>NZ_CP029843.1:0-3385000 GCF_003233695.1 Marilutibacter maris
ATGGACGCCTGGCCCCGCTGCCTCGAACGCCTCGAAGCCGAACTCCCGGCCGAGGACGTCCACACCTGGCTCAAACCGCTGCAGGCCACCCGCCGCGACCAGGTGACCGTGCTGTACGCACCCAACGCCTTCGTCGTCGAGCAGGTACGCGAACGCTACCTCGCCCGCATCCGCGAACTGCTCGGCCATTTCGCCGGCAGTCCCGAGGTCAGCCTGGAGGTCGGCTCGCTGCCGCGCGCGCCGGCCCCGGCCCCGGAAACGCGGGTGATCACGACCGTGGCCCCGACCTCGCCTCCGGCGGCGCCGTTCAACGGCCACCTCGACAGTCACTACACCTTCGACAACTTCGTCGAGGGCCGCAGCAACCAGCTCGGCCGCGCCGCCGCCTGGCAGGCCGCGCTCAAGCCCGGCGACCGCGCCCACAACCCGCTGCTGCTGTACGGCGGCACCGGCCTGGGCAAGACCCACCTGATGTTCGCCGCCGGCAACGCGATGCGCGCCAACAACCCCGGCACCCGGGTGATGTACCTGCGCAGCGAGCAGTTCTTCAGCGCGATGATGAAGTCGCTGCAGGACAAGACCATGGACGCGTTCAAGCGCCAGTTCCAGCAGGTCGACGCCTTGCTGATCGACGACATCCAGTTCTTCGCCGGCAAGGACCGCACCCAGGAAGAGTTCTTCCACACCTTCAATGCGCTGTTCGACGGCAAGCAGCAGATCATCCTGACCTGCGACCGCTACCCGCGCGAGGTCGACGGCCTGGAGCCGCGTCTGAAGTCGCGCCTGGCCTGGGGCCTGAGCGTGGCGATCGAGCCGCCGGACTTCGAGACCCGCGCCCAGATCGTGCTCAGCAAGGCGCGTGAGCGCGGCGCGCAGATCCCCGAGGACGTCGCCTTCCTGCTGGCCAAGAAGATGCGCAGCAACGTGCGCGACCTGGAGGGCGCGCTCAACACGCTGACCGCGCGCGCCAACTTCACCGGCCGGGCGATCACCGTGGAGTTCGCCCAGGAGACCCTGCGCGACCTGCTGCGGGCGCAGCAGCAGGCCATCGGCATCCCCAACATCCAGAAGACCGTGGCAGACTACTACGGCCTGCAAATCAAGGATTTGTTGTCGAAACGGCGGACCCGCTCGCTGGCCCGTCCGCGCCAGATGGCGATGGCGTTGACCAAGGAGCTGACCGAGCACAGCCTGCCGGAGATCGGCGACGCCTTCGCCGGCCGCGACCACACCACGGTGCTGCATGCCTGCCGGCAGATCCGCACCCTGATGGAGACGGACGGCAAGATGCGCGAGGACTGGGACAAGCTGATCCGCAAGTTGAGCGAATGATCGACGCGCCATCGCGCCTGCCGGCGTCTCCGGGCAGGCTGACAACGGTGGCGGAATCGCTCGAAAGACGTGAAATCCGGTGGATGTGAACAGGAAAGGGAATATTCTGGACGGCATGCGTACAAGCTGTGGACAACTGCACCGCCGCCGCAAGGCTCGAAACTTGTCCACAGCTTGTACCCGCTTGTCAGATCGGTTTCACAAAGGTTCATCCGAAGAAATTTTCGTTTCAAAACAAACGGTTGTGGCAGTTTTCCCGCGTTTTCGGCGACACCACCACCACCACGTTTTTGATTTATCCAATCTTTTGTCTTGGGCATAGGGGAGCGGTTGAGCATGCGTTTCAGCCTGCAACGTGAAGTGTTTCTCAAGCCGTTGGCGCAAGTCGTCAACGTGGTCGAACGGCGCCAGACCCTGCCGGTGCTGGCCAACCTGCTCGTACAGGTCAAGGACGGGCAGCTGTCGCTGACCGGTACCGATCTGGAAGTCGAGATGGTGTCCAGGATCGCGGTCGACGATGCCGCCGATGGCGAAACCACGATTCCGGCACGCAAGCTGTTCGACATCGTGCGCGCCCTGCCCGATGGCAGCAGCGTCACCGTCAGCCAGAGCGCCGAGAAGATCACCGTGCAGGCCGGGCGTTCGCGCTTCACCCTGGCCAGCCTGCCGGCGAACGACTTCCCGGCGATCGACGAGGTCGAAGCCACCGAGCGGGTTCGGGTGCCGGAAGCGTCCCTGAAGGAGCTGATCGAGCGCACCGCCTTCGCGATGGCCCAGCAGGACGTGCGCTACTACCTCAACGGCCTGCTGTTCGACCTGCGCGAAGGCAGCCTGCGCTGCGTCGCCACCGACGGCCACCGCCTGGCCCTGTGCGAAGCCGAGCTGGACGGCGGCAACGGCACCAAGCGCCAGATCATCGTGCCGCGCAAGGGCGTGACCGAGCTGCAGCGCCTGCTCGAGGGCGGCGACCGCGAAGTCGAGATCGAGATGGGCCGCGGCCACATCCGGATCAAGCGCGACGATGTCACCTTCACCAGCAAGCTGATCGACGGCCGCTTCCCCGACTACGAGGCGGTGATTCCGATCGGCGCCGACCGCGAAGTGCTGATCGATCGCGAGGTGCTGCGTGCCTCGCTGCAGCGTGCGGCGATCCTGTCGAACGAGAAGTACCGCGGTGTCCGCATCGAGGTCTCGCCGGGCCAGCTGAAGATCAGCGCGCACAACCCGGAGCAGGAAGAGGCGCAGGAAGAGGTGGAGGCCGACACCAAGGTCGACGACCTGGCTGTGGGCTTCAACGTCAACTACCTGCTGGACGCGTTGACCGCACTGCGCGACGAACAGGTGATCCTGGCCCTGCGCGATGCCAACTCCTCGGCGCTGGTGCGCGAGGCCGGCAACGAGCGCAGCCGCCACGTGGTGATGCCGCTGCGGCTGTAGTTGCCGCCGAAGGAGCCTTCTGGTTCCACGTGGAACATCGACGCCCGGCCCCGTGCCGGGCGTTTTCTTTGTGGGGCGTAGCGGCTCGCAATGGAGATATTGCGATTCGGGTCCAATCGCGGCTTACGCCGCTCCTACGAGAATCTGCCTCCGAACCTGGTTGGCCGCCGCCGCGCCTGCGAGGCTATTTGGGGAACGCCGCCGTCGCGCTTCCGCACCCCGGCACGCACCTGCTGCCGTGCTGCGCCCGCCCCGCCTGCCCCGCCCGATCCAGCCCTCCCCAGCCGTGCCCGGCCCCTTTAAGCTTTGCCGATGCAGATCACCCGCCTCGACCTCCGCCGCTTTCGCCGTTTCGACGAGGTCAGCCTGGCGCCCGCCCCCGGCATCAACCTGATCACCGGCGACAACGGCGCCGGCAAGACCTCGCTGCTGGAGGCCATGCACCTGATGGCGTATGGCCGCAGCTTCCGCGGCCGGGTTCGCGATGGACTGCTGCAGGCGGGCGCCGAGGCGCTGGAGGTCTTCGTCGAGTGGCGCGAGCATGGCGGCGACGCCGCCGGCAACCGGGTCCGCAAGGCCGGCCTGCGCCATAGCGGTCAGGACTGGACCGGGCGCCTCGACGGCGCCAATGTCGCCCAGCTCGGCGACCTGTGCGCGGCGCTGGCGGTGGTGAGCTTCGAGCCCGGCAGCCATGCCCTGGTCACAGGCAGCGCCGAGACCCGCCGTCGCTACCTCGATTGGGGGTTGTTCCACGTGGAACATGAGTTCCTGCCGCTGTGGCGACGCTACGCGCGGGCACTGAAGCAACGCAACGCCCTGCTCAAGAGTCGGAGGCTCGGCGACGGGCTGGATGCCTGGGAGCGCGAGCTGGCCGAGGCCGGCGAGCCGATCAGCCGCCGTCGCCAGCTGTACCTGGAGGACCTGCAGGCACGGCTGGCGCCCTTGCTGGCCGGCTTGGCCCCGGCGCTGGGGTCGGTCGAACTGGAATACCTGCCGGGTTGGCGCCGCGAGGCGGTGTCGCTGGAGGACGCCCTGCTGCTGGCCCGCGATCGCGATATCCAGAGCGGGCACACCTCGGTCGGTCCGCATCGCGCCGACTGGCGCATCCATTTCCCCGGCCTGCCCGGACGTGAAGCGCTTTCGCGCGGCCAGGCCAAACTGACCGCGCTGTCGGCGGTGCTGGCCCAGGCCTCGCACCATGCGGCGATCCGCGGCGGCTGGCCGGTGATCGCGCTGGACGACCTCGGTTCCGAACTCGATCGCGTCCACCAGGGCCGGGTGCTGGAACACCTGGTCGCCAGCGATGCCCAGGTCTTCATCACCGGTACCGAGCCGCCCCCGGGGTTGGCCACGGTGGCGGTCGAGGTCGCGAGGTTCCACGTGGAACATGGTGCGTTGGCGCGTCAGTAACGCCAATCCGCGGTTCCGGTCGCGGTTGCGACAGGTCCGCGTCCGCAGCCGCGCGCGGGGGCGTCGAGCGCGGCCGCCGGGGCCCGGGTGAACGCGGGCAGGCCCTTGCTGCCCGGGCCGCCGGAGCCCCCTGCCCGGCTGCTATACTCGACTGTCGCTTTTAGCCAATGTGTATGGACGCGTCGCGCTTATGCGGCCGCGTTGCCGGAGCCTGTTGCCCCAATGACCTCATCCGAGCACGACCCCAACTCCCCCGATACCCAGAGCGAGTCCGTCCAGGACCCCGCCGTGCCCCAGACCTACGACTCCAGCAAGATCACCGTGCTGCGTGGTCTGGAAGCGGTGCGCAAGCGTCCGGGCATGTACATCGGCGACGTTCACGACGGCACCGGCCTGCACCACATGGTGTTCGAGGTGGTCGACAACTCGGTCGACGAGGCCCTGGCCGGTCACGCCGACGACATCGTGGTCACCATCCACGAGGACGGCTCGGTCTCGGTGCTGGACAACGGCCGCGGCATGCCGGTGGACGTGCACAAGGAAGAAGGGGTGTCCGCGGCCGAGGTGATCCTCACCGTGCTGCACGCCGGCGGCAAGTTCGACGACAACAGTTACAAGGTGTCCGGCGGCCTGCACGGCGTCGGCGTGTCGGTGGTCAACGCGCTGTCCTCGCACCTGTGGCTGGATGTGTGGCGCGACGGCCACCACCACCACCAGGAGTACGCGCTGGGCGAACCGCTGGCACCGCTGCAGATCCTCGAGGCCACCGAAAAGCGCGGCACCAAGCTGCGCTTCAAGCCGGCGGCGGAGATCTTCACCGACACCGAATTCCACTACGACATCCTGGCCAAGCGCCTGCGCGAGCTGTCGTTCCTGAACTCGGGGGTGAAGATCACCCTGGTCGACGAGCGTGGCGAGGGCAAGCGCGACGTGTTCCAGTACGAGGGCGGCATCCGCTCCTTCGTCGAGCACCTGGCCCAGCTCAAGACCCCGCTGCACCCGAACGTGATCGCGGTGTCCGGTGAAGCCAATGACATCACCGTGGACGTCGCGATCCAGTGGACCGACGCCTACCAGGAAACGATGTTCTGCTTCACCAACAACATCCCGCAGAAGGACGGCGGCACCCACCTGGCCGGCTTCCGTGCCGCCCTCACCCGCACCCTGTCCAACTACATCGAAGCCAATGGCATCGCCAAGCAGGCCAAGATCAGCCTGTCCGGCGACGACATGCGCGAAGGCATGATCGCGGTGCTGTCGGTGAAGGTGCCCGACCCCAGTTTCTCCAGCCAGACCAAGGAAAAACTGGTCAGCTCCGACGTGAAGCCGGTCGTTGAGAGCACGTTCGGTGCACGTTTGCAGGAGTTCCTCGAGGAAAACCCCCACGAGGCCCGTGCCATCTGCGAAAAGGTGGTCGACGCCGCGCGCGCGCGCGAGGCCGCGCGCAAGGCCCGCGACCTGACCCGCCGCAAGGGCGCGCTCGACATCGCCGGCCTGCCCGGCAAGCTCGCCGACTGCCAGGAGAAGGACCCGGCGCTGAGCGAGCTGTTCATCGTCGAGGGCGACTCCGCGGGCGGCTCGGCCAAGCAGGGCCGCAACCGCCGGACCCAGGCGATCCTGCCGCTGAAGGGCAAGATCCTCAACGTCGAACGCGCGCGCTTCGACCGCATGCTGTCCTCGGCCGAGGTCGGCACCCTGATCACCGCCCTGGGTACCGGCATCGGCAAGGACGAGTACAACCCGGACAAGCTGCGCTACCACCGCATCATCCTGATGACCGACGCCGACGTCGACGGCAGCCACATCCGCACCCTGCTGCTGACCTTCTTCTACCGGCAGATGCCGGAGCTGATCGAGCGCGGCCACGTCTACATCGGGCTGCCGCCGCTGTACAAGATCAAGCAGGGCAAGACCGAGCTGTACCTGAAGGACGACGCGGCGCTGGACGAGTACCTGGCCAGCCACGCGGTCGAGAACGCCAGCCTGGTGCCGGCCGACGGCGAGCCGCCGATCACCGGCGCGGCGCTGGAGAAGCTGCTGCTGGACTACGCGTCCGCGCGCGAGGTGATCGCCCGCAACCAGCACCGCTTCGACCCGCGCGTGCTCGAGGCGCTGATCGACTTCACCCCGCTCGACCCGGCGCGGTTGCAGGACAACACCGACGAGCAGCACGAACTCGACGCCCTCGCCGCGCGCCTCAACCGCACCGGTCTGGGCCAGCCGCGCTACGCGCTGGCGTTCCAGCCGGCCAACGACCTGCAGCCGGCCGCGCTGCGGATCGAGCGCACCCACATGGGCCAGACCGTAACCCAGCTGCTGCCGCTGGCCGCGTTCGAGGGCGGCGAGCTGCGCGCCCTGCGCGAGGCCGCCGACCAGTTGCACGGCCTGATCCGCGACGGTGCCCAGATCGTCCGCGGCAACCGCGCGCAGCCGGTCGAGAGCTTCGCCCAGGCCCAGACCTGGTTGATGGACGAAGCCAAGAAGGGCCGCCAGATCCAGCGCTTCAAGGGCCTGGGCGAGATGAATCCCGAGCAGCTGTGGGAAACCACGGTCAATCCGGAGACCCGTCGCCTGCTGCGCGTGCGCATCGAGGACGCGGTCGCCGCCGACCAGATCTTCAGCACGCTGATGGGGGATGTGGTGGAGCCGCGCCGCGAGTTCATCGAGGACAACGCGCTGAAGGTCGCCAACCTCGACGTCTGAGTCCGGGCATGCGGCCGCGCGGCTCCAGTGGCACTACGCTCGGCCTTCCTGGCCTCGCCAAGTACCCCGCGCCCTTCGCACAGGGAGCCCGGGCTTCGTGGCCTGCCATCGGGCAGCCCACGTGCCTGTGGCACCCGCCCTCGCCCACGCCGCGATGAGCCGCCTCGACCTGCCCGCCTCGCCGCCGGCCGCCGCCGCACCGACCGGCCCGGGTCGTGCCCTGTTCGGTTTCGTGGTCGACCTGCTGGCGGTGGCGGCGGTGTCGCTGCTGCTGAGCACCGCCCTGGTCTCGCTGTGGATGCTGTGGAGCGCGCTGGGCGCGAGCGGCGGCGACCCCGCCGCGGTCGCCGCGCAGCTGCGGCAACAACCGCCGCAGCCGCAAGGCGTGGTCCTGGTCTGGATCACCCTGCTGTCGATGCTGCCGGCGGTGTTGCTGGTCTACTTCCTGCGCCGCCGTGCCGACGTCGGCGAGCGCGCGGCATCCCGCGCGGCGCTGGCGCGCACCTCGAGCTGGGCCTGGATGCTGGTGACCGGGCTGGCGGTATCCGGTCTGGGCATGCTGATCAACTGGATCGGCGAGCGCCTGGGGTCGACCCCGGTGCCGAGCAATGTGGCGATGGTCGAAGCCGCCTTCGCTGACAGTCCGCTGTTCATGCTGGGCTTCGCGATCGTGCTGGCGCCGGCCTATGAGGAGTTGCTGTTCCGCCGCGTGTTGTTTGGTCGCCTGTGGCGCGCTGGGTATCCGATCCTGGGCATGCTGCTCAGCGGCGCGGCCTTTGCCCTGGTCCACGAACTGCCGGGACTGAGCGACAACCCGTGGCCGGCGATGCTGCAGCTGTGGCTGGTCTACGGACTGATGGGGGTGGCGTTCGCCTGGGTCTACCGCCGTACCGGCACCCTGTGGGCGGCGATCGGCGCGCATGCGCTCAACAATGCCCTTGCCTGCGCGCTGCTGCTGTCCGCCGGCGGCTGAGCCGCCGGTCCGTCGGCCCCGACCGTTCGTGCGACCGGGTGAAACCGTAAAGGCCCCTCGGCCGTACCCGATTACGGAACGTTAATCCGGGTTGGGCTACAACGAGCCTGTTCACGCAAGGGGCCGCCACATGCACAGCACAAACCCGTCGCCCGACCGGGCCCGCGCGCCTGTCGCCGCGGGCTGGCGCCCGCTCGCCGCCGGCCTCGCGCTGGCCGCCCTGCTCTCGGCCTGCGCCACCACCACCTCGCCCACCGGCCGCACCCAGGTGGTCGGCGGCATGTCCGACGCCCAGCTCCAGCAACTGGGCATCCAGGCCTTCGATCAGGCCAAAAAGAGCAAGAAGATCAGTACCAATGCGGCACAGACCCGCTACGTGCGCTGCGTGGTCGACTCGATCACCCGCGAACTGCCGGCACAGCAACAGAGCGGCTGGGAGGTGGCGCTGTTTGTCGACGACGAGCCCAATGCCTTTGCCCTGCCTGGCGGCAAGGTCGGCGTGAACACCGGCATCTTCAAGGTCGCCAGGAACCAGGACCAGCTCGCCGCGGTGGTCGCCCACGAGGTCGGTCACGTGATCTCCAACCATCACGACGAGCGCATCACCCGCCAGATCGGCGCCCGGACCGGGCTCGGCCTGCTCGGTGCCCTGGTCGGCTCGCGCTACGGCCAGAACGCCGCCAATACCACCGGCCAGCTCGGCGGCGCGGCGGTCCAGGCCGGCCTGCTGCTGCCGAACAACCGCACCCAGGAAACCGAGGCCGACGTGGTCGGGCAGCGTCTGATGGCGCGCGCCGGCTACGACCCGCACCAGGCGGTCGACCTGTGGAAGAACATGCTCGCCGCCAGCAGCGGACAGCCGCCGGAATGGCTGTCGACCCACCCCAACCCGGCCTCGCGGATCCAGGAGCTGGACCGCCGTGCCGACAGCCTGGCGCCGGTCTGGCAACAGGCCCGGGCCGGTGGTCGCCAGCCGCGTTGCGGCTGACACCGTCCCCCTGCACCGTCGGCGAGCCGCGCTCGGGCAACAAAAATGTAACAACGTCAACCCAGTATGCCGCGATCACGCGTTTCTGGTAGCGTGACCGGCCCGCAGACTCCGATCTGCCGGATTACGACCCCGCTTCCGACCCAGGACGGTCGCAGTATCCAGAAAGGTGACTCGATGAATGCAACCACGCCCCGCCACCTCAACCTGCTCGCCGCCGCCATTGGCGCGGTGCTCGTGTTCGGTGGCGTCTCGCAGGTCAACGCGCAGAGCGCCCAGCAGCGCGCCGAGGAGCGCCGCGAACGTCAGGCCCAGCGCGGTGGCCAGGCCGAGTCCAGTGTCGACTATCCGGATGCGACCCGCGAAGAGCCCAGGACCAAGGCCTCCTCGCGGATGTCGTCGAAGCTGCAGAAGATGATGGACCGCTACGACGACGACGAGGGCGCCGAGGCGATCGCGATCGCCGAGGAGATCATGGCCAACGAGAAGGCCAACGCCTACGACAAGTCGTTCGCCGCCCAGATCGCCGCGCAGAGCGCCTACGACAGCGACGACACCGCGAAGGCGATGGACTATCTCGGCAAGACCCTGGAATTCAACGGTCTGGACAACAACGGCCACTACGGCGCGATGCTGATGCTGGGCCAGTTGCAGATGCAGGAAGAGCAGTACGACCAGGCCCTGGCCACGATCGACCGCTTCTTCGCCGAGACCAAGAGCACCAAACCCGATCACCTGGTGATCAAGGGTAATGCGCTGTACCGCATGGAGCGCTACCCGGAGGCCGCGACCGTGCTCAAGCAGGCGCTCGACGCCGCCGACGAGCCGCGCAACGATTGGCAGCAGCTGCTGATGGCGACCTACTTCGAGACCGGACAGACCGCCGAGGCGGCCGCCCTGGCCGAGGCGATCGCCGCCCGCAACCCGGGCGACAAGCGCGCCCAGCTCAACCTCGCCGCGACCTACCAGCAGGCCGACAACTTCGCCAAGGCCGCCGAGGTGCTGGAGAAGCTGCGCGCGGCCGGCCAGCTGAGCGAGGACCGCGAGTACCGCCAGCTGTACGCGACCTACCTCAACATGGACGGCAAGGAGCGCGACGCGGCCAACGTGATCAAGGAGGGCCTGGACAAGGGCATCCTCCAGAACGACTTCCAGAACAATCTGGCTCTCGCCCAGTCCTACTACTTCTCCGAGCAGATCGGACCGGCGATCGAGGCCTACCGCAAGGCCGCGCCGCTGGACGACGACGGCGAGACCTATCTGAATCTGGCCAAGGTGCTGTGGCAGGAGGACCGCATCGCCGAGGCCAAGGAGGCGGCGCGTCAGGCGCTGGCAAAGGGGGTCAAGCGCCCCGAGGAAGCCAAGCAGATCACCTCCCTGCCTGGCGGTTGATCGGCGATCGATCAATACGACAAAAGGATGGGCCTCCACTTGGAACGACGAGACCCATTTGGTATAAGCTAGGAGGTTCGGGCGCGGCTAACGCGGCGTCCGGGCCATCACCAACGCCCGCGGCGTCAGACGTTGCGGAAACACCTCCCCGAGCTGACGGCGCATGACGCAAGACCTCGAAAACCACGTTCATAACGACGATCGCGACGAAGGCCTCAATTGGGCCCGCATTGCCGGTATCACCATGGCGATCACGGTGCACGCCGCGGCCCTGCTGCTGCTGCTGGCCCCGATGGCTCCGCCGCCGCCCAAAGAGCAGAAGGAAGAGGTCACCCTCGTCAATCTGATCAAGCCGCCGCCGCCGCCGCCCCCGCCGCCGCCGCCGCCGCCGGAGCCCCCGAAGGAGCTCAAGCCGCCGCCGAAGATCGCGCCGCCGCAGCCGACCCAGCTGCCGCCGCCGCCGGAAGAGCCGCCGGTCGTGTTCGAAGATCCGAGCCCGGTCGACGTCCAGGCCCCGCCGCCGGCTCCGCCGTCGCCGCCGCCGCCGGCCACCACCATCGGTTCCAGCGTTGATCCGTCCTCGCGCCGGCTCAACCCGCCGCGTTATCCGCCTACCGAGGCCCGTCAGGGTGTCGGCGGTACCGTGGTGCTGGTCATCAGCATCGACGCCCAGGGCAACGTGCTCGACGTGTCGGTGGAGAAGTCCAGCCGCAACCGCAATCTGGACCGCGCCGCAATGGAAGCTGCACGCAAGTGGCGGTTCAATCCGGAAATGCGCAACGGCGTGGCCGTGGCCAGCAAGGTGCGCGTCCCGGTCGATTTCGTCCCGCCGCGCTGATCGGGCCGGCAGGACGGGCAACAAGGCAACACCACACCGGGCAATACGTTTCAACTTTCCTAAAGAAACGCTCCGCTCTTTCGTAACTGCTTTTTCCTTCCACGACATTCAAAGGTAAGCGTCATGCTGCAGGAAACCACCACCGCTGCCACTGCCGGAGGCTCCAACGCCGAAGCTCTCCAGCAGATGAGCTTTGGCCACATGATCCAGAACTTCGATACGGTCGCCTGGATCGTGTTCATCACCCTGGTGACCATGTCGGCCATGTCGATCTACTGGATGATCTACAACTTCGTGAAGAACATGCGTCTTCGCGCGAGTTCCGACCGCGTCATCAGCACCTTCTGGGAAACCCCGAACGCGCAGGACGCGATCCGCTACATGGAAGAGCAGCCGCGCAGCGAGCCGTTCTCGAAGATCGCCCTCGACGCCGCCCAGGCCGCCTCGCACCACCAGCGCCATGAAGGCTCGCGTCTGGTCGAGTCGCTGAACCGCTCCGAGTTCGTCGACCGCGCCCTGCGTCAGGCCGTCACCCGCGAGAGCTCGGGCCTGGAGTCGGGTCTGACCCTGCTGGCCTCGGTCGGTGCGACCGCGCCGTTCGTCGGTCTGCTCGGCACCGTGTGGGGCATCTACCACGCCCTGATCCGCATCGGCATGAGCGGCAACGCGTCGATCGACGCCGTGGCCGGTCCGGTCGGCGAGGCGCTGATCATGACCGCGATCGGTCTGTTCGTCGCGATCCCGGCGGTGCTGGCGTACAACTTCTTCACCCGCCTGAACCGCGTGACGAACAACAAGTTCGACACCTTCGCGCACGACCTGCACGACTTCTTCGCCACCGGTTCGCGCGTCGGCGACATCGGCGGCAAGCGCTAATACCAGCCGTCGTCACACACGCGATTTTGGAGTTCGAACATGGCTTTCAGTTCTGGCGGTAGCGGCGGCGCAATGGCCGACATCAACGTCACGCCTCTGGTGGACGTGATGCTGGTGCTGCTCATCATCTTCATGATCACTGCGCCCCTGATGACGCACAAAGTGAAGGTGGAGCTGCCCGAGGCCAACCTGGACGAGAAGCAGGAACCCCTGCCGACACCGCCGATCACGGTGGCGGTGCTGGAGGACGGCTCGTTGTTCTGGAACGACGAGCCGGTCACCAAGGACATGCTCGAAAGCCGCTTCTCGGTCGAGGCGCAGAAAACGCCTCAGCCGCAGGTGAACGTGCGTGGCGACAAGACCACCAAGTACCGGATCGTCAACGAAGTCGTGAAGACCGCGCAGTCCCAGGGCATGCGCAAGGTCGGCTTCGTCACCATCGCCGATCGCGGCAACTAAGGGAGCGCAGCTATGGCTTTCACTACTGGTGGCAGCGGCGCGATGGCCGACATCAACGTCACGCCGCTCGTCGACGTGATGCTGGTGTTGCTGATCATCTTCATGGTGACCGCACCGATTGCCAGCTATCCGGTCGATATCTCGCTGCCGCAACGCAGCGTCAACCCGCCCGAGGTCAAGAGCGATCCGCCGCCGCCGATCAGTCTGCGGATCGACGCCAGCGGCACGGTCTACTGGAACGACTCGCCGGCACCGCTGGCCGAGTTGCAGGCCCGGATGACGTCGGAGGTCCAGCGCGACCCGACCAATCAGCCGACCCTGGAGATCGACGCCAACGGCGACGCCGCCTACGGCACCCTGGCCAAGGTCCTGACCGCGGCCAAGAACGCAAAGATGGAAAAGATCGGCTTCGTCGAGAACTGATCGACCGCCGGAACCGATCGACGTTTACCGTCGTGATGATTCAATTGAACGCCGCCCCGATGGGCGGCGTTTTTTTTGCCCGCCGCGAAGCCGCAACTCCGCAGCAGCAGCGGCGCCGCCGGCGATCGCCATGCGCGCGAAACTCCCATGCTCTTCGCAGGAGCGGCGTAAGCCGCGATGGGGCCTTGCCGGAAAGGTCCGGGTCGCAGCTCACGCAGCTCCTACGAAGCCCCGATCCCCGGGCCGCGCCCGGGAATCCCCAAAGTTTGCTTCGCAAACCTCGGGCCCCACCGTTGCGCTGCCACACCCCCATTCGCGCCTGCGGCGCGAATCGCCCCCTGACTCAGGGGCCTGGGGTCATGAGGCAGACAAACGATTTTCGTAGGAGCGGCGTAAGCCGCGATGGCGCTTTCCTATGAACGCCAGGTCGCGGCTCACGCCGCTCCTACGGGTAGCAGAAACTTTCGCGATTGCCAGCCGGCGGCGGTGCGGGTAACGTCGAAGGCGGGCATCGGGCCCATGACAGGAGGGCGCCATGGCAGTTTCCGTGCAGTCCCGCAGTCCGTTCGACAATGCCCGCGGTTCCGCCGCGCTGGCCGAGATCAACATCACCCCGCTGATCGACGTGATGCTGGTCCTGTTGATCATCTTCATGGTGATCGCGCCGGTGGCGACGCGATCGCTGGACGCCCGCCTTCCGCAGCCGTCGAAGCTGGAGCCGAACCCGCAGAAGATCGAGAAGATCGAACTGCTCGCCCGCGGCAACGACCGTTTCAGCCTCGATGGCGTGGTCATGGATTCGGCGATGCTGGCCCAGAGCCTGGCCGCCCGTGCCGCCAGCGGCGAGCCGCAGGTGCTGATGGTCGGTGCCAGCGACGACGCCGACTACCAGGCCTTCGCCGACGCGCTGAAGCTGGCCCGCGCCAGCGGCATTGGCGAGATCGCCCACGCGCAATGAGCGCGGCCGGTCCCGGGGCCCGGCCCCGGGACCGCAACGGCGATCGCGACGCGGAACCCGTGCTCAGCCGTCGCCGCGTTCGGCGGCGGCGATGATGGCCAGATAGCCGCGCACGGTCGCGGCCAGACCGGCGTAGAGCGCCTCGCCGATCAACGCGTGACCGATCGACACCTCCTGCACGCCGGCGACACCGCCGAGGAAGCGTCCCAGGTTGGCCTGGCTGAGGTCGTGGCCGGCGTTGACGCCCAACCCGGCCGCGCCGGCGCGTGCCGCCGCCCCGGCGAAACGCGACAGTACCGCCGCTTCGTCGGCCCGGCCGAACGCCTCGGCATAGGGGCCGGTGTAGAGCTCGACCCGGTCGGCGCCGCACTCGGCCGCGCACTCGATCCGCGACTGCTCCGGCACGGTATGGGCGTCGGCGAACAGGCTGACCCGGCAGCCGAATGCCTTCAGCTCGGCGACCAGCGGGCGCAGTGCCTCGCCATCGCGGACGAAGTCGAAGCCGTGGTCGGAAGTCAGCTGGGCGTCGCCGTCGGGCACCAGGGTCGCCTGCGCCGGACGTACCTGATCGCACAGGGTCACAAAGCCCGGGTAGCCCGGTCGTGGCGGCGCGAACGGATTGCCCTCGAGGTTGAATTCGACCCCGTATTCGCGGGTCAGCTCGGCCAGCGCGTACACATCGTCGGCGCGGATATGGCGCGCGTCCGGGCGTGGATGCACGGTGATGCCATGGGCGCCGGCATCCAGGCAGGCCCGCGCGGCCTGCACCACGTCCGGCTCGCCGCCACCGCGCGAGTTGCGCAGCACCGCGACCTTGTTGACGTTGACGCTGAGTACGGTCATCGCGACAGCTTAGCGCGGCCGCGACGGCAATGGTCGGGTGTCGCCCGCCGGGGCGGGGCGATCGTGGCTCAGTGCGGCGGTTCCTGGCCGACGGTGGCGCTGTTCTGCGCGGCCAGCCGGCGCGCCTCGGCCTGTTCGCGCATGCGCTGCAACTCGGCCGGGTCGAGGATGTAGGACTCGTCGCGGCTGCGACTGCCCACGCGCTGCGCGAGCAGGCCGAACACCCAGCCCAGCAACAGCAGCAGCGACAACAGCAGCCACAGCGCGAGCACGCCGGGCGTCGACGCCTTGAACGCGGCCGCCAGCGCGGCCAGGGCGAGCAACAGGGAGAGCCAGGGCATCATCGGAACGGTTCCAGCGGGACGGCCCCCGCAGTGTACCCACGACCGCCGGCGATGCGCCTCCGGTCATGCCCGCTCAGGGGCCGCTGGTCGGAGTCCGGCGGGCCGTATCCGGCGATCATGGGGAAGCCCCGTCGCGGCTCGCGCCGCTCCTACGGGTCGTGGGAGCAGGCGGTTGCGGACGGCGATGGCTTGATACTTCCACCTTCAGCTCCGTCCCTATCCTGTAGGAGCGCCTCCCGTAGGAGCGGCGTATGCCGCGATCCCCGGCTGCGCCGGGGAATCCCCAAAGTTTGCTTCGCAAATCTCGGGCCTCACCGTAGCGCTTCCACACCCCCATTCGCACCTGCGGCACGAGTCGCCCCCTGACTCAGGGGGAACGATATCCGGCTGCGCCCGGGTATCTCCCAAGGTTTGCTTCGCAAACCTCGGGCCCCGCCGCTGCGCTTCCACACCCCCATTCGCATCTGCGATGCGAATCGCCCCCTGACTCAGGGGGGAACGATATCCGGCTACGCCCGGATATCTCCCAAAGTTTGCTGCGCAAACCATGGCCCCTGCCGTAGCGCTGCCACACCCCCATTCGCATCTGCGATGCGAATCGCCCCCTGACTCAGGGGGATGGGTTCACGAGGTAGACAAACGCTCTTCGTAGGAGCGGCGTGAGCCGCGATCCTCGGGGTGGCCCCGGAAATCGCTGCGTCCCGCGGCCGCGATCACGGCAATGCGATCAGAGCAGCGGCGATACCAGCCGTGCCAGCGCCTCGGGCAGGCGCGCGGTCCACAGCGGCCGCTGGCGGCGGTCGCACACCGGGGTGCAGCTTTCGCACTCGTGCTCGATCAGCGCGGCCAGTTCCCCGGCCAGGCCGGTATCGCGGAACAGCACGCAGACCTCGAAGTTGAGCCGGAAGCTGCGATTGTCGAAATTGGCGCTGCCGACCAGGACCAGATCGTCGTCGCAGAGCAGGGCCTTGCTGTGCAGCATGCGCGGGCCGTATTCGTAGATGCGCACGCCGGCGGCCAGCAGTTCGTCGAAGTAGGAGCGCGCCGCGTAGGTCACCAGCCGGCTGTCGCTCAGCCGTGGCACCAGCACGCGCACGTCCAGGCCGCCCAGCGCCGCCGAGGTCAGCGCCATGCGCGCGGCCTCGCCGGGGACGAAGTACGGGGTCACCAGCCACACCCGCCGCTGCGCGGAGTGGATCGCGCTGACGTGCATGCGGTGGATGGCCTCCCAGTTCGAGTCCGGACCCGACATCACCACCTGCGCGGCGATCGCGCCGGGTACCCGTGCCGGCACCGGTAGACGCAGCGGCGGCGCCCCGGTCGCATAGGCCCAGTCCTCGACGAACACCAGTTGCAGCTCCAGCACCGCATTGCCCTCCAGGCGCAGGTGCAGGTCGCGGTAGGCGTCGTCGCGCAGGCGCTCGTCCTCCTCGTCGGTGATGTTGATGCCACCGGTGAACGCGACCCGGCTGTCGATCACCACGATCTTGCGGTGGGTGCGCAGGTTCAGCCACGGACGCTTCCAGAAATAACGCATCCGCAGCGGATGGAACCAGGCGACCTCGCCGCCGGCATCGAGCAGCGGCTGCAGGAAACGGCGCCGGGTCTGGCCGGAGCCGACCGCGTCCAGCAACAGCCGCACCCGGACCCCGGCGCGGGCGCGTTCGATCAGCGCGTCGCGCAGCGCGGTGCCGGTGCGGTCGGGCTGGAAGATGTAGTACTCCAGATGGATGTGCTCGCGCGCCGCCGCCACCGCCTCCAGCAGCGCGGTGTACTTGGCGGCGCCGTCGATCAGCAGATCGACCCGGGTGGCGGTGGTTGGCGGCAGGTCGGTCAGCGCCTGGCCCAGCCGTGCCAGCTCGATCGCGTCCGGGTCCGGCAGCAGGCCGCGCGGTGGCGCCGGCAGCGCGGAACGGCTGCGGTGCCGGCGCAGCCGTTGGCGGTGGATCCGCTGCGGGCCGAAGAAGTAGTAGACGAAGAAACCCACGTAGGGCAGGGCGGCCAGCGAGATCAGCCAGCTCAGCGTGGCCGCCGGCTCGCGCTTCTGCAGCACGATCCAGCCGCCCAGCCAGACCAGGTACAACAGCCAGCCCACGCCCAGGTAGTAGCCCAGGTGCGGGATCGAGGTCAGCGATTGCCAGAGATCGGTCAGCACGGTGGGCGTGGCGAGGGCAGGGGAGGCGTCATGCCCGGTCGCCGACCGGCGTCGCGGCGGATGCGACGCCGGCGGCGTAGGCTGTCTGACGATGGATGATGCCCGGAAAATCGTTGCGCCGTCTGCACGGCAGGTGAAAGGCCGCGGCGCCGCCTCGCGGATCGAGGGCCGCTTCGCGACCACCCGCACCGAGGCCGCCGACGACGGCTGGGACTCGCTGGCCGGCGCGCTCGCCGACCAGGACGAGGGCCTGCGTCATCCGGCGACCCAGGTGCGCGAGGAGCGCGCGCGCAGCGTGATCAGCCGCAACGACTCGCCGGACATCGGCTTCAGCCAGTCGGTCAATCCCTACCGCGGCTGCGAGCACGGCTGCGTCTACTGCTTCGCACGGCCCTCGCATGCCTACCTGGACCTGTCGCCGGGGCTGGATTTCGAGACCCGGCTGTTCGCCAAGACCAATGCCGCCGAGCGCCTGCGCCACGAGCTGTCGAAACCGTCCTACCGCTGCGCGCCGATCGCGCTGGGCATCAATACCGATGCCTACCAGCCGATCGAACGCGACTACCGGATCACCCGCCAGTGCCTGGAGCTGCTGGCCGAGTGCCGGCATCCGGTCAGCTTCGTCACCAAGGGCGCGGCGATCCTGCGCGACCTCGACCTGCTGGCGGCGATGGCGAGCGAGCGCCTGGTCACCGTCTACGTGTCGGTGACCACCCTCGACAACCGCCTGTCGGCGCGGATGGAGCCGCGCGCGGCGGCGCCGCACACCCGCCTGAAGGCGATCCGGGCATTGGCGGAGGCGGGCGTGCCGGTCGGCGTGCTGGTCGCGCCGGTGATCCCGATGATCAACGACCGCGAGCTGGAGGCCATTCTCGAAGCCGCCCACGCCGCCGGTGCGCGTTCGGCCGGCCATGTGCTGCTGCGCCTGCCGCACGAGCTCAAGCAGGTCTGGCGCGAGTGGCTGCAGCTGCACTATCCCGACCGCGCCGACCACGTGATGAGCCTGATCCGGCAGATGCGCGGCGGCAAGGACTACGACAGCGCGTTCGGCACCCGCATGCGCGGCAGCGGCCCGTTCGCCGAGCTGATCGCGCAGCGCTTCCGCAAGGCCCAGAAGCGCCTGGGCTACGGCCGCCTGCCGCCATTGGATTGCAGCCGCTTCGTCGCACCGCGGCGAGCCTCGCCGCAGGGGGACCTGTTTGCGTAGCGCGCGTGGACGCCGGGACTCGCGCCGGTTGCGGAGATCGTTAAGGGGCGCGAATGCAAGACAACACGCAACGGGGCGAATTCGCCACTTCAGGTAAACAATCGCGCTTGTATCTGAAATCCGGGCCGTGCAAGCATCGATCAAGCGCCGACAGGAACGCGTCCGGCGCGCTCGGAAACGAGTCACCCATGGATATTCGGTCCGCAACGGACTGAAAAGGAAAGGGAAAACGCATGCATCTTTCAGGTCTCGCGCGCCGCGTGGCGCGCCGTGTCGGCGCATCGGACAATGCGCGGTCCAGCGGCAAGGCCCCGCCGGCCAGGTCGTTGGCGAGGGTGAGGTTGGCGAGGGTGGGGCTGGCCTGCCTGCTGCTCGCCGCGACGCCGGCCCTGGCGCAGACCACGACGCCGCCGTGGACGCTGGAAGTCGAACATGCCGAACAGCCGCGCACGGTGGTGGGCACGTTCGAGACCCAGGAGGAGGCCGAGTCCGCGCTGTGGGACGTTCCCGGACCCAGCGACGCCGAGGGTGCCTACGCCTATGTGAAGAGCCAGAAGCTGCTGCCGGTGGACGGGGTCAACACCACGATCGTGTTCACCCTCGGCGCCGAACAGCCGCTCGATCCGGAATGGGGCTATTGGGCCCTCGGCAGCGACTATGTCACCGAGGCGGCGATGCTGGTGGGAATGGAGGCCTTCTACAGCCCCAATCACGAGCCGTCCTGCGGCGAGATGTCGATCGAGCCGAGCACCGAATGGGCCGCGATTTCTCCCTAGGTCGAGGGGCGCGAGGAACAGCGCTACTACGACGTCAACATGCAATTCCGGGCGTCCGATGGCAGCTGCGGACCCTTTGTCAGCGCAGGCTATGCGACGCGTTCGCGGCGCCTGCAATGCCCAATTCCCTACACCGAGTGGGACGACGACCACCAGGCCTGCGTGCGCCCGGACGTGGTCGCCTACCTCACCGGCCCGGTGCAGCCGGACGAGTGCTCCCGGGGCAACCCCTGCGACGTCCAGACCGGCGCCAAGTCGCAGCCGGAGCTGGATTTCGACCTGGGCTGGGTCAGCTTCGTGCGCACCTTCCGCTCCTCGCAGGTCGCGCGGCAGTCGAACTTCGGGCCCGGCTGGAGCCATTCGCACGAGCTGCGGCTGTCGGTGAGCGGCGACCATGCCCTGCTGAGTGAAGGCGGTGGCCTGCAACGTCCGTTCCGTCGCGTTGGCGCGGTCTATGTGGCCGCCGATGCGTCGGGCGACCGGATCAAGACGGAGACCGGCGGTGGCTGGACGCTGTCGGCGGCGGATCGCACGGTCGCCTTCGACGCCCAGGGCCGGATCGCGCGCACCACCCGCGAGGACGGCACCTTCCTCGACTACGCCTACGATGCGGCGGACCGGCTGGAGCACATCACCCATTCCACCGGCCGCCGACTCGACTTCCTCTACGACGGCACTACCCGCCACGCGCCGATGGACGCGATCCAGCTCGACGGCGTCCAGCTGGTGTCCTACGGCTATCTGAGCGACATCGAAGGTCAGATCAGCTACGTCGGCCTGGGCAGCGGCCAGTACCGCGACTACCACTACGAGGACGAGCGCTACCCCTACTTCCTGACCGGCGTCACCGACGAGCGCGGCATCCGCTACAGCTGGTTCGAGTACGACGACGACAGGCGGGTGGTGGCGAGCTACCACGACGGCGGCGCCGACGGCGTCACCCTCGCCTACGGTGCGGCGCAGACCGTGGTGACCGACGCGCTGGGCGCGCAGACCACCTACGACCTGACCCCGCAGACGGCCGGGCTGCCCAAGGTCGGCGCGGTCACCGACGCCGCCGGCACCGTGACCCGCGAGTACGCCGCGGCCGCCGTCGATTTCCGTCGCCGGCTGGTGCGCAGCGTCGACCGCGCCGATGTCGAGACCCTGCATACCTATACCGAGGCGGTCGACGATGGCCTGCCGGTAAGCGTGCACACCATCCGCGAGGCCGCGGGCCTGGCGTCCGAGCGCACCGTCGTGGTGCGCACCGCGACCGACAGCAACCGTTTGGTGTCGGTCGAGCAGGGCGACCGCCGGGTGGACGTGGTCCGCAACGCGCGCGGACAGCCGCTGTCGGTGAGCACCACCGATCTGGTGTCCAGCCAGGTGCGGACCACGACCTACGGCTACTGCGAGGCCGCCGATGTCGCGGCGCCGGGCAGCACCTGCCCGCAGCTGGGCCTGCTCAAGACGGTCGACGGCCCGCGCACCGATGTCGCCGACACCCGCAGCTTCAGCTACCACCCCGCCGACGACAGCGGCTGCGCCACGCCCACCGGCGCCTGCGACTTCCGCAAGGGCGACCTGTGGAAGGTCACCAACGGCCTGGGCCAGGTGCAGGAGATCCTGGCCTACGACCCGGCCGGACGCGTGCGGGCCACCCAGGATGCCAATGGCGTGGTCACCGCCTACGGCTACACGCCTCGCGGCTGGCTGGCGGGCGTGCAGGTCTGGGGCGAGACCGAGGCCGACGACCGCACCACCCTCATCGACTACCTGCCCAGCGGCCAGGTCAGCCGCATCACCCCGCCCGACGGCGCCTGGATCGAGTACGACTACGACGACGCGCAACGCCTGGTGGCGGTGCGCGACAGCGCCGGCAACAGCCTCCAGTACACCCTGGACCTGGCCGGCAATCGCCTGGCCGAGGAGAGCCGCGACAGCGGCGACGCCCTCAAGCGCAGCCTGTCGCGGGTCTACAACCAGCTCGGCCAGCTGGCGACCCAGGCCGATGCCGGCGCCAACCCGACCGACTTCACTTACGACGCCAACGGCAATCTGGAGACGGTCACCGACGCGCTCAGCCGGGTGACGCAGAACGACTACGACCCGCTCAACCGCCTGATCGGTACCCTGCAGGACGTGGGCGGCATCGAGGCTTCGACCGCGTTCGAGTACGACGCGCTCGACAACCTCACCAAGGTCACCGACCCCAAGGGCCTGGACACGGTCTACAGCTACAACGGCCTCGGCGATCTGACCCAGCTCGACAGCCCGGACACCGGCGTCACCACCTACCAGTACGACGCCGCCGGCAACCGCAGCAGCCAGACCGACGCCCGCGGCGAGACCACCGGCTACGGCTACGACGCGCTCAACCGCCTGACCTCGGTGAGCTACAGCGACAGCAGCCTGGACGTGGCCTATGCCTACGACAGCGTCCAGCCCGGCTGCGCCGCCGGCGAGACCTTCGCGATCGGCCGCCTGAGCCGGATCAGCGACGGCTC
Organism: Marilutibacter maris; assembly: GCF_003233695.1. NCBI lineage: Bacteria > Pseudomonadati > Pseudomonadota > Gammaproteobacteria > Lysobacterales > Lysobacteraceae > Marilutibacter > Marilutibacter maris. Next base: position 21,604 of record NZ_CP029843.1, read on the forward strand.
AGGCCACACCGACTACTGCTACGACCGCTTCGGCCAGTTGGTGCGCAAGGTCCAGGTCACCAATGGCCAGTCCTTCACCCTGCGCTACGCCTACACCCAGGCCGGCCAGCTGAGGCTGATGACCTATCCGGACGGCACCGAGGTCGACTATGTCCGCGACGGCCAGGGCCGCACCAGCGAAATCGGCGTCACCGCGCCCGGCGGCAGCCGCGAAGTGCTGTTGAGCAACGCCAGCTGGTACCCGTTCGGCCCGGTCGGGGCCTGGACCTTCGGCAACGGCCGCACGCTGTCGCGCACGCTGGACCTGGACTACCGCCCGCAGTCGATCCTGAGCACCGACACCGCATCACCCACCAGCGGAGGTGGTCTCGACCTGGGCTTCCGCTTCGACGCGGTCGGCAACCTGACCAGCCTGCACGGCGCCGATCGTGCCGAACCGCCGCGGGTGCGCCTGGACTACGACGCGCTGAGCCGGCTGACCGCGTTCCGCGACGGCCCGACCGGCACCGCGATCGAAAGCTACGGCTACGACGCCACCGGCAACCGCACCAGCTTCACCAATGCCGGCGGCACCCAGGCCTACAGCTATCCGACCGACAGCCATCGACTCGGCGCGGTCGCCGGCGTGGCCCGCGGCTACGACGCGGTCGGCAATACCACCGCCATCGGCGGCACGAAGGAATACGTCTACAGCGCCGCCAACCGCCTGAGCGCGGTCAAGCAGGGCGGCGCGGTGACGATGCACTACGGCTACAACGGCCGCGGCGAGCGCGTGCATCGCCACCTGGGCAGCGACGTCACCTACAGCGTCTACGACGAAGCCGGCCACTGGGTCGGCGACTACGACGCCAGCGGCGCACCGAAGCAGCAGGCGATCTGGCTCGACGACCTGCCGGTGGGCCTGCTCAACGGGGCAACGACTGCCAGCAACCGCCTGCACTACATCGAACCCGACCACCTCGGCACCCCGCGCGCGGTGATCGAACCCCAGCGCGACGTCGCGGTCTGGACCTGGGACATCGCCAGCGAAGCCTTCGGCAACAGCGCCCCCAACCCCGACCCCGACGGCGACAGCACCGCCTTCGCGCTGGATATGCGCTTTCCGGGTCAGCGTTACGATGCCGCGAGCGGACTCAACTACAACTACTTCCGGGACTATGAGGCGGGAGTGGGGCGGTATTCGCAGCCGGATCCGATTGGGTTGCTGGGGGGGTTAAGTACTTACTCCTATGTCGGAGGAGAGCCAACAAGCTATATCGATCCGCTTGGACTGCAACACCAAGTACATATGCCTCGCGTCGGGCCAATCAATGCTGCGCAAGCGAACAGAATCGTCTCGTACGGAACATCACCCCAGTACCAAGCTGCAGTCCAGGCAGGCATTCCAGTGGAAAGCCCGATGCCATGCCAGTTCTGTAATGATGTTGATAGGTTGACTGAAAAGTATATTAAAGTCTGGTCGTATGCCGCCATTACTGCATGTCCAGTATCGCTTGAAGCGGCAGCAGCTGGATGGTTCGGGAGAATGTTTGGAGCAAGATTGGCAGTTACCTTCCCAAGGGCTGCGGGGCAAATTAAGCACATATTCAGAAACAAAGTTGGACATCTACCTGACACCCCGGCGAATCGTAGATTGCTCTCTGGTGTGGCAAGCAATCCCGCGAATCGAATTGGCATTGACCGATTTGGAAGCGTGTGGTCTTCCTTTATAAGGTCAGATGGCACCCAAGTTTGGGTTTCGACCAGGAACGGAGTTATTCAGAATGGTGGAGTGAATCAAGTGCCAAAGAGTTTTCCGAACATAGTTGAGCCATGATAAATGAAAAATCTATCAGAAAAGGAAGCGTACGCAGCGATGTTTGCGTTCTTGGAGAATTATTATCGTTTAACAGAGTCGGATGATTTGGCGACGTTGCTCAGTAGCATGTCGTTGTTGCCTGATGGCTCCACCGCAGATCCAGCGATCCAAGATGACTGGCTGTATGCGCTTGAACAAGCAAGGGCTGGTAAGGTCAGGGTTGATCTACAGCTAAAGTAGCATTTGAAGTAGATTGAGTAGTCTAGGTGGGTGGGAACCAGAGTGGTCACCTATAGACGGCACGCATCTAGGCTTTTCATGTCGCCTATGTAGAGACCATGAACCGTTTCTTTCAATTCTATTTTTTGGCCATGATCTGCAGATCATTGAATTAATTCACAGCGCAGCCAACCGCCTGAGCGCGGTCATACAGGGCGGCGCGGTGACAATGTGACCTGCCCCCACTGAGCCATACCAGTCGAATCTGATCGAGCGGGAAAAGGGTCCGGGAAAAGGGTCAGGTTCATTTATTGACCGGGCATGAGGATTTACTTGCAGTGCCGCCAATCGGTTGAGCGCGGTCAAGCAGGGTGGTGCGGTGACGATGCACTACGGCTACAACGGCCGCGGCGAGCGCGTGCGTCCGCACTAGGATTGCGGCACTACTCGCAGCGTTCACGTGGATCTTGGACAGGAGGGTGGTGAGATGCCTTTAGTTGAATCAATGCTGGTGTCGGCACTGATGATCGCTTGCCCATCGGCAATTCGAGATAACCAAGGTGTGTCGAACATAGAGGGCTGGAATGTTCGGGTCGCTGGGGGAGACAGAAAACTCGACTATATGGAGGTGTTTATTGGTCATCCTTCAAGGCGCAGGGCGTTGAGGCCAATTGAAGAGAATGGCTCTTTTGTATGGAGTTTGGGTGAAGATGATGTTTGGGTGGAGTGTCGATATAGAAACTCTGCTGTCATACTCTTCCGGAGCGTGGGTAAGGTCGAGTCTTGTGTGTTTACTAGGGCGGATCCGGGGCGCAGGATCGCCGCCAAAGGCGAATGCAATAGTTAGGCTTGTCGGCCTTTGTGGCATGCACCTGAGTCCTTGATACGGATGTGAACGTCATCATGAAAATGCTGAAGTTGATGATGCTATGCATATTGATTTCAGCGTGCGCCGAGCCTGGCGAGGGTCGCGCCTATGACAGCGCTAAGGAACAGGCCGAGACCATCGTGGCGGCGATTGAATCGTTTCAAGTCAGGCACAACGCCTATCCAAGAGCATTGGAGGATCTTGTTCCAGACTATCTCAGTGCTACGTTTATAAAGGATCATGCTCCTGGGAGCTCTGTAAGTTTTCATTACGATTCTAATGGTTCAGACGAGTACAAGTTTGAGTTTAGTTATTCGGGGCCAGGTCGAAATTCATGTTTTCGAGATCAGACTTACAAGCAGAAACGGTGGGAGTGTAAAGGGTATTATTGAGATGCTAATCATTAAATCAATTTAACTTGCCAGAAATAAACATCACTGCCCAAATTCAATGAGTGCGTCCGCAGTGCCAACCGCCTGAGCGCGGTCAAGCAGGGCGGCGCGGTGACGATTCACTATGGCTACAACGGCCGCGGCGAGCGCGTGCATCGCCACCTGGGCAGCGACGTCACATACAGCGTCCATGACGAAGCCGACCACTGGATCGGCGACTACGACGCCAGCGGATCATCGAAGCAACAAGCGATCTGGCTCGACGACCTGCCGGTGGGCCTGCTCAACGGAGTAGCGACCGCCAGCAACCGCCTGCACTACATCGAACCCGACCACCTCGGCACCCCGCGCGCGGTGATCGAACCCCAGCGCGACGTCGCCGTCTGGACCTGGGACATCGCCAGCGAAGCCTTCGGCAACAGCGCCCCCAACCCGGACCCCGACGGCGATAGCACCGCCTTCACACTCGACATGCGCTTCCCCGGCCAGCGTTACGACGCCGCGAGCGGGTTGAACTACAACTACTTCCGCGACTATGAGGCGGGGACGGGCAGATACAGCACGCCCGATCCCATCGGCTTGCTTGGCGGCGTGAGTTTGTATGGTTACGTCGGCGGAAATCCGTTAACACGGGCCGATCAGTTTGGTCTTGCGACCGCGGTAATTTTCGGAGGGCCTGTCGGCGATAACCCTTTTGGTCACGTCGCGATTGCGGTTTCTGGCTCTGGTGTTTACAGCTTCGGTACTGCTACGCCGTTTGGCTCAAGCATCTCTTCATATCTGCTGGATCAAGCGGAAAGGCGCGATTCAACTGTATTTATCATCAATACTACGCCGGAAGAGGAGGCCAAAATTATGGATTACCTGCGATCGAGAGTGGGAGATCCACTCCCTGCTGTGCCTGGTCCAGACAGCGATGACACATGTGCGACGCGAACCAACGAGGCATTAAGAGTTGCTGGGATGCATGATCCATCAAACCCATACTCTACTTTTTTGTCGATTGCTTTCGGGGTAACGAGCCCGCTTCCTGAGAGTTCAGCCTACACGGCAGCTTTCTATTCGAATTTAACGGGTGGCACTACAGTCAGCGTCCCCAGAGGTTCAACGTCAATTCCTGCAGCGCTCAATCAGTTTAATGGCAAGCCGTGATGAAGCGCATCGTCCAAGTTGCTTGCCTGATCCTATTTTTTTTCTTGCTTACTGGTTGCGAGGACACTGGAAAGAAGCACGAATGGTCGATTCTGCAGGTTTATGAGTATCAGAATCGAGATTTAGATCTCTCGTCAGGCACTATCGTCAAAATCCATGAAGACTACTGTCTTCTGGGGGTTGTCTCGTCGAGCAACAGACCGCAACGAATTTGGGTTTTAATGAATCCGAAATTTGAGCCATTTCTAAAGCGAGTACCAGACGAACCAGTTGCGATCACTCGAGCCGAATACGATGGTCTTCCTAAAAGATGCCGATCCAACAAGCGCGTAGAGTCGGTAATTGTGCGTTGATATCCGGAAAGACAAGGACACCCACTTTTGATGTTCGACGACAAGTCCGCGCCCAACCCGGGCTTGTTCGCTCAACTTCCGCTCTTGTCGACGTCCCCCCAACTTTGAGTAGCGGGAAAAGGGTCAGGTTGGACTGCCCCGGCTTTCACAGACAGGTGGTCAGGATACAAGCCTGACCGATAGATAGTTCCTCTCCGCCTGCACGGGTGATTGGTAGCCCAGTGCCGAGTGCATGCGGATGCGGTTGTAGAAGAGTTCGACATACTCGAACACTGCCATGCGTGCGGCTTCGCGGCTTTCAAAGGGTCTGTCGTCACCAATCTCGTGCTTGAGGGTGGCGAAGAAACTCTCGGCCATGGCGTTGTCGTAGGGCAACCCCGGCCTGCTCATGCTCAGACGGATTTTCGCTGCCTCCGCTTTGGCCCGGTAACGGGCGCCGGTGTACTGGCTACCGCGGTCATGGTGAAGGATCAGACCCGGCTTGGGGCGACGCTGCTGCAAGGCCATATCGAGGGCGCGCTCGGTGAGATCGAGCCGCTGGTGGTTGTCCATCGCCCAGCCAACAACGCGTCGGCTGCAGGCGTCGATCAGGGCCGCGAAGTGGAGCGGCCCTTCGCGCGTGGGCAACTGCGTGATGTCGCCGACCCACAGCCGGTCCGGCGTCGGTGCGGCAAACGGCCACGAGCATAGCCGTGGTGCCGCTGGCGTGCGCTGATAGGCGGCGCGAGCACGCAAGAAGCGGCGTCGGCGGCGCGTCCACAGGCCGAACTCTCGACGAAGGCGATCCATTCGATGGCGTCCGCAGTCGATGCCACGCCGACGCAACTCACGCCACAGACGACGGCTTCCATAGCTCTCTCGAAGTTCCCGGTGCGTGGCTGCGATAACTGCCGCCAGCTTCACGTCTTCCGTTGCCCTGGTGCTTGGTGGACGCCGCTTCCAGGCGTGATAGCCGCTGAGCGACACCTTCAGCGCCCGGCACAGGTCTGTCAGAGGAAACGTCATCCGTTGTCCGTCGATCCAGGCGTACCGCGCTTGGATGCGCTCGCGAAGTACGCCGTCGCTTTTTTTAAGATCGTGTTTTCCTGCTCTAGCCGAGCGACCTGCCGGCGCAGTTGGGCTAGCTCCTGCTGCTGTGGCGAACGCCGGCCAGAGCCACGGAACGCCTGATCCCCATCAGTGGCAATCGCATCGCGCCATTTGTAGAGCCGGTTACGCGGTACGCCCAACTCCAGCGCCAGCTGGGTAGCCGGCTTGTCGCCGCGCTCCAGCAACCGCACCGCCTCGCGCTTGAACTCTGCGGTGAACTTCTGCCTTACCATCAAACACCTCCGGGGTTGTCCCCATTTTCAGGTGTCTGTGAAAGGCGGGCCAGTCCAGGTTTATTTATTGACCGGGCATGAGGATTTACTTGCAGTGCCGCCAACCGCCTGAGCGCGGTCAAGCAGGGCGGCGCTCCCTGCTCCCGCATAGCTGCCATGCTTCAAAAGAAGGCGGACGAGCTCTTGAGAAGACATCCAGAGCTGCGTGATCTTGCTGGACGGATGAAGATTCAGGTCAAGCGAAAAGACTCAACCATGGAATGCGAAGAGACGTATCTGAAGGCCGAGGAATCAGTGTTTACCCCATTGTCCGGAACTGAGAGTTCTGGAGAAAGAGTCGACAGGTTGAGGAGGGTGCTCCTGAGCTTGGAGGGCTTGGTAAGCGAAAGTCCATCAGAAGGCCGGTACTGGGCGTTGCTCGGAGTGGCCAGGTATTTCCTCTTGGGTGAAACGGTGGAAGTAGACGGAGAAAGCGTGCGGTCGACATTGGAGAAGGCTTTGGCCCTCGCGCCCGAATGCTTCCATGCGAGGCTGTACTTGGCCTATCAATGTTTTGATGAGGGCGACTATGGTTGTGCTTCTTCGCTAATTGACACAGTTCTGAACGAGGACTGCGATCGCCTCGCAACTTGGACGCAGCTCAAATTGCGGGAGCTCTCCATTGTCTGCCGAATCAGAATGGATGCGGAGGCAGTTAGTGCGAGAGATCTGATCGCATTTCACGAACTGTGGAGCACGACAGCTGAGGATGATCGTGTCTTTCCGGATGAGCTCTGCCGTACCATGAAGCTTGATGCCATACTCGGTCGTGAGTAATTCCTGAGTTGATGTAGGGACTCATGGTGCACGTCTACGGCGCCGCCAACCGCCTGAGCGCGGTCAAGCAGGGCGGCACGGTGACGATGTACTACGGCTACAACGGCCGCGGCGAGCGCGTGCATCGCCACCTGGGCAGCGACGTCACCTACAGCGTCTACGACGAAGCCGGCCACTGGGTCGGCGACTACGACGCCAGCGGCGCACCGAAGCAACAAGCGATCTGGCCCGACGACCTGCCGATGGGCCTGCTCGACGCCATCGCGACAGCCGCCAACCGTCTGCTCTGCATTGAATATGATCGCTGCCTTTCCAAAGGCTGGCGTCGTGACTGCCGATCAACCAGTAGGAGCGACATCAAACATGAGCCGTCCGACCTGGGGAGACACCGTAAGGATCAAGAGAGACGCGCCGTCGGAGATGTGCGCCGGAAGCATGGCGGCTGTCTGCGGCATCAGGGAGGTGGAAACCACCGAGCAAGCCAGAAGGTTCGACAGCATGATCGGATCGACCTTGTATCTCATCGAGCTAGGCGATGGCAGTGCGATCGAAGTCCCTGAAGCCTTCGTGGAGATTGTCAATGAAACTGGGACAGTCCTCGAGCCGTAGCTCTTTCCCCCCAGCACTCACTCCAACAACAGATCCAGCTGCCGCTTCGGATTGGCCAGGAACGCCTTCGTGACCTGGTAGTGCTCGGTCTGCTCGTAGTCGATCCGGTCCAGGCCGTCGTCGCCGATCTGGTAGATGCAGGCGTCGGGGTAGGCCATCAGGATCGGCGAGTGGGTCGCGATCACGAACTGGGAGTTCGTTTGCACCAGCTGGTGCAGGCGCGCGAGCATCGCCAGCTGCCGCTGCGGGGACAGCGCCGCCTCCGGTTCGTCGAGCAGGTACAGGCCATTGCCGCCGAAGCGGTGCACCATCAGCGCGAAGAACGATTCGCCATGCGATTGCTGGTGCAGGGAGACGCCGCCGTAGGAATTGATGACCGGTGTGCCTAGGGGCGGGCCCTGGTCCAGCCGTTCGATCTCGGTGGCGACATTGAAGAAACTCTCCGCGCGCAGGAAGAAGCCGTCGCGGGCGCGGCGCACGCCCTTGACCAGGGTCAGGTACTCGTTGAGCTCCGAGTGCGAGGCACGGGTATTGAAGTTGAAATTGCGGGTGCCGCCTTCGGGGTTGAAGCCCCAGGCCACCGCCATCGCTTCGAGCAGGGTCGATTTGCCGCTGCCGTTCTCGCCGATGATGAAGGTGACCTTCGGGTGCAGCTCCAGCGTGTGCAGGTGGCGCACCACCGGCAGCGAGAACGGGTAGCGCTCGAACGAGTCGACCTTGTCGCGCTTGAGCCGGAGTTCCAGCAGGTAGTGTTCGGCGTCGATGGCACGCATCGCGGCTATTCGGGCCTCCGCCCGCTCAGACCCCGCCGAAGCTGCTCGGCAGCAGCGGTCCGCCCAGCCACAGCCAGCGCGCCATCCAGGCGCTGGCAAAGGCCAGCATCATCGTCAGCGGCAGGCCGATGCGGATGAAGTCGCTGAAGCGGTACTGGCCGGGGCCGAGGATCAGCAGGTTGCCGTGGTGGCCGATCGGGACCAGGAACGAGGCCACCGCGCCCAGCGCGGTGCAGACCACGAACGGGGTCGGCGGCAGCCCCAGCGACTGCGCCAGCGATATCGCGATCGGGCCCAGCAGCACCGTGGTGGCGGCGTCGGACAGGATCTGGGTCAGCAGGCCGGCGGCGGTGAACACCACCAGCAGCACCGCCAGCGGCGACCAGTCCGAGACCACGTGCAGCAGGCCGCGCGCCATCAGCGAGGCGGTGCCGGTCTGCTCCATCGCGATGCCGAGCGGGATCACGCCGGCGATCATCACGAAGATGCGCACGTCGATCTCGCGGTAGGCCTGTTCGATGTCGACGCAGCGGGTCGCGACCATCGCCACCGCGCCGAGCAGGAACGCCAGCGGCACCGGCAGCCACTCGGTCGCCGCGGCCAGCACCGTCGCCGCCATCACCATCAGCGCCAGCGGCGCGCGGACCCGGCGCTTGGCCTCGCCGGCGAACGGCACCAGCATCAGGAAGCCGTGATGCGAGGCCAGCTCGGCGAAGCGCGCCGGCTTGCCCCACAGCACCAGCAGGTCGCCCTCGCGCAGGCGTGCGTCGGCGATCCGTGGGGCGATGCTGCCGTCGCGCCGCCACAGCCCGGCGATCACCGCGTGGAAGCGCCGCGAGAAGTCCAGCTCGCGCACCGAGTGGCCGATGAACTCCGAGCCCGGCGCGACCACCGCCTGCACCAGCTGGGCCTCGCCGTCGCCGGTGACCGTATCGCCGAAGCGGGCGACGGCGTTGAGGTCCAGGCCCGGGTCGTCGTGCAGCGAGGCCAGTGCGTCGGCCGAGGCCTCGACCAGCAGCACGTCGCCGCTGATCAGCGGGCTGGTCGGGCCCAGGTCCTTGCGCAGCTTGCCGTCGCGCATCCAGCCGACCAGGCGGAAGCGGTCGCCCAGCGCCTTCTGCAGGTCGGCCAGCGGCCGCGTGCTCCAGCGCGAGCCCTCGATCACCAGCAGCTCGGTGCGGTAGCGGTCCAGCCGCATGTACTCGTCGTCGCCGGTGTCGCCGCCGCGCTTGGGCAGCAGCCAGTGGGTCAGCAGCATGTAGACCATGCCGATCAGCACCAGGGCGATGCCGATCGGGGTGATCGAGAAGATTCCCAGGCCCTCGGCGCCGGTGCGCTGGATCAGGTTGTTGGCCAGCAGGAAGGCCGGCGCGCTGACCAGGGTCAGGGTGGTGCCCAGCGAGGCGGCGAACGACATCGGCATCAGCAGGCGCGAGGCCGACAGCCCGCGCGCGCGCGCGAAGCGGGTCAGGATCGGCAGCATCATCGCCGTCACCATCACGTGGTGAGTGAACGACGATAGCGCCGCCACCACGGGCATCACCACCGCGATCGCCCGGCTTTCGGTGCGCCCGCTGACCCGGCCGATCCACTGGCCGATGCGCTCGGTGATGCCGGTCGCGGCCAGGCCGCCGGAGATCACGAACACCGCCGCGACGATGATGGCCGGCTCGCTGGCGAAGCCCGACAGCGCCTGCCGGGAGTCCAGCACCCCGGTCACCACCAGCGCCAGCAGGGTCAGCATCGCGGTAACGTCGACCCGCAGGCGCTCGCTGACGAACAGGTACAGCGCGCCGGCCAGGATCAGCAGGAACGTGACCTGCTGCCAGGAGACCTGGGACATGACGAGCTGGATGAAGCCGGGCGAAGGAACGTCCATGGGCGCCATTGTGCGGCAAAAGCCATGACCCGCATTCACATGGCCCGAACGAACCGGTCCGGCCCTGCCATCGAGCCTGCACCGGCCCATCACGGCGGCCCGGTACACTGCGGCCCCGACGTATAGCGACCTGCCGTATCGATGTCTGCCCTCCTCTCGCGCCTGCCGGGTGACGACGCGCTCCGCCTGGTGATGGCGGCCTCGGCGACCGGCATGGCCCTGGCCGACCTGGACGGACGCCTGCAGGAGGTCAATCCGGCGTTCTGCCGGATGCTGGGCTACGACGCGCAGTGGCTGATCGGGCGTCCCTACCTGGAAATCGTCCATCCGGACGAGGCCGAGGCCTGCATCGCCTTCGTCCAGCAGCTGCTGCGGCAGCCCGACGACATGCTCGACGAGCAACGCCGCTACGTCTGCGGCGACGGTTCGGTCCTGCAGGCGCATATCAATGTCGCGGTGCTGCGCGACCGCGACGGCCAGCCGCTGTGCCTGCTGGCGCAGATCCGCGACATCGGCGACGAGCTGGCGCGCGAGGCCCGCCTGCGCGCGCGCGCCGAGCACCGCGGCGCAGAACTGGAAGTCTCGCACCGCCAGCTGCAGCTGTTCGCCGACGCGGTCACCCACGACCTGCGCGCGCCGCTGCGGGCGATCGAGAGCTTCTCCGAGCGCCTGGCGCGGAACCTCGAAGGCCAGCTCGACGACGTCTCCCGCGACCACCTGGAGCGGATCCGCCTGGCGGCGACCCGGATGTCCGGCCTGCTGGCCGCGCTGGGACGGTTGTCGCAGGCGACCCGCGCCGAGCTGCGCGTGCGCCCGGTCGACCTGAGCCTGCTGGCCGACTGGGCCTATGCCGAGCGCCAGGACGCCGACCCGGCGCGGATCGTGCAGATGCGGATCCAGCCGGGGCTGGAGCTGGAGGGCGACGAGCGGCTGCTGAAGATGCTGCTCGACGAGGTCATCGACAACGCCTGGAAGTTCACCCGCGAGCGCGGCCAGGCGCTGATCGAGGTCGAGGGCGAGGTCGTTGCCGGCACCCCGGCGGACGACGGGCGGCTGCGATTGCGTATCCGTGACAACGGCAGCGGCTTCGACATGCGCTATGCGCACAAACTGTACGAACCGTTCCAGCGCCTGCACGGTCCCGACCAGGGCGGCGGCCACGGCCTGGGCCTGGCGATCGCCCAGCGCATCGCCGAACGCCACGGCGGTCGCATCGACGCCCGCTCCACCCCGGAGGTCGGCAGCATCGTCACCATCGAGCTGCCGCTGCGACCGTCCCGCGCATCGATGGCATCATCGGGGGCCGCGCCCGCCGCGGTGGAGCCCGCTCATGGAGAAACGCATTGATGGAGAAAGTTATCCTGCTGGTCGAGGACAATCCTGACGACGCCGAGCTCGCGCGCATCGCGTTCGACGAAGCCAAGGTCGCGAACCGGCTGGTGGTGGCCAAGGACGGTGTGGAGGCGCTCGACTACCTGTTCGCACGCGGCGCCCATGCCGACCGCGACCCGCACAACCTGCCCTCGATCGTCCTGCTCGACCTCAACCTGCCCAAGGTCGACGGCCGCGAGGTGCTGCAGGCGATCCGCGAGAACGAGATCACCCGCGCGCTGCCGGTGGTGGTGCTGACCACCAGCGCCGAGCCGCTCGACGTCGACACCAGCTACGCGCTGGGGGTGAACAGCTACATCCAGAAGCCGGTCGACTTCGAACAGTTCGTCTGGGCGGTCAAGCAGGTCGGTCTGTACTGGCTGGTGCTGAACCAGCCGCAGCACGGCGGCTGAAACCGGACAAGGTCCGATCCCAGGCCGCGCCCCGCCGCGGCTTCGTTGTTGGAGCGGAGGCGGGCGCCGGCGTTCCCGGGACGCCCGGGCCGGCTCAGCCGCTGGCGCCCTGACCGCCGCCGAACAGCGCCTGCGCGCGCTGGAACAGCACCCAGCTGGTGGCGATGAACTTGTCCCCGCCCTGCGGACGATTGCCGCGGTGGGTGTGGGTGAATGCCGCCGGTGCGATCAACAGGCTACCGGCCTTCGGCGCGATCTTGCGCTGCTGATAGAGGAACTCGGTCTCGCCCTCGTCGAAGCCGTCGTTGAGGTAGATCGTCCACAGCAGGTGGCGGTGCAGGGTCTCGCCGCCGGCGTCGCGCGGGAACAGCTCACAATGCCAGTACGGGTAGCCGCCGCGGCCGCCGGTGTAGCGCTGCAGATTGATCGAGCCCGGTCGCAGCACGGTCTGCACGACCCCGGCCAGGGCCGCGTCGTCCATCGCCTGCAGGCGGTCGGCGGTCAGCCGGTGGCGGCCGCCGTCGTCGCCGGCGACCTCCAGCATCAGCGGCGCGATCAGGGTGTACGGATAGCGCCGCAGGTAGGCCATCAGGCCCTTGAACACCGCGGCGTTGAGCAGGCCCTCGACGTCGCGCCACTCCTGCTTGCCGGTCAGGGTGATGTCGCGGCTGTCCTTGAGATCGGGCCGGTGGCCGCCGCCGACCAGGCCCGGTCCGTCGGCACCGCTGCGGGTGAAGCGCTCCACCACCGCGGCGCACTGCTCGCGGCTGAGCGCGTCGGGATAGACCTCGATGAAGTCGGTGATGGCGGTAGAAGCGTCGGCCATGAGCGTGCGGCAGCGGAGCGTGCGCGATCGGACGATCGGGACCGGCATCCTCGCACGGGCGGACCGCCCCGCGTCAAATGAAGGTGATCCCCCAAACATCCGTAGGAGCGGCGTGAGCCGCGATCCCCGGGCTGCGCCCGGGAATCCCCAAAGTTTGCTTCGCAAACCTTGGGCCCCGCCGTTGCGCCTCCACACCCCCATTCGCGCTGCGCGCGAATCGCCTCCTCACTCAGGGGGGAACGATATCCGGCTGCGCCCGGATATCTCCCAAGATTTGCTTCGCAAACCTTGGGCCCCACCGTTGCGTCTCCACACCCCCATTCCTGCCTACGGCACGAATCGCCCCCTGACTCAGGGGGGGAACGATATCCGGCTGCGCCCGGATATCTCCCAAAATTTGCTACGCAAACCTTGGGCCCCGCCGTTGCGCCTCCACACCCCCATTCGCGCTGCGCGCGAATCGCCCCCTCACTCAGGGGGCTGGGGCCGTGCTGCATCGCTTTTCGTAGGAGCGGCGTAAGCCGCGATGGGGCTTTCATGGGGTCGCCCGGGAATCGCGGCTTGCGCCGCTCCTTCAATTCCCCAGGGGAGATGCCCCGGGCGATCAGGTTCAGCCGTCGCCTTGCTCCTGGCTGTCGTGTTCGTGGTGGTAGCGCACCGCCGCTTCGACCTCGGCCCGGGAGCCGAGGAACACCGGCACGCGCTGGTGCAGGCCGGTCGGCCGCACCTCCAGCATGCGCTGGCGGCCGGTGCTGGCGGCACCGCCGGCCTGTTCGACCAGCAGGCTCATCGGGTTGGCTTCGTACATCAGCCGCAACTTGCCGCCCTTGGCCGCGCACTTGCTGTCCAGTGGATAGCTGAAGATGCCGCCGCGGGTCAGGATTCGGTGCACGTCGGCGACCATGCTGGCGACCCAGCGCATGTTGAAGTCCTTGCCGCGCGGCCCTTCCCTGCCCTGCAGCAGGTCGCCGACATAGGCCTGCATCGGCGCTTCCCAGAAGCGCTGGTTCGACATGTTGACCGCGAACTCCCTGGTCTCCTCCGGGATCGTCATCCCGCGCTGGGTCAGCACGAAGCTGCCGATCTCGCGGTCGAGGGTGAAGGCGTGGGTGCCGTGGCCGATGGTCAGCACCAGCATCGTGCTCGGCCCGTAGGTGCAGTAGCCGGCGGCGACCTGCGCGGTGCCCGGCTGCAGGAAGTGCTCGTCGCCCGGCGTGGTGACGCCGTCGGGGCAGCGCAGCACCGAGAAGATCGTGCCGACCGAGATGTTGACGTCGATGTTGGAGCTGCCGTCCAGCGGATCGAACAGCAACAGGTAGTTGCCGCGCGGCTGGGCATCGGAGATCGGGACCGAGTGGTCCATTTCCTCCGAGGCCAGGCCGGCCAGGTGGCCGCCCCAGGCATTGGCCTCCATCAGGATCTCGTTGCTGAGCACGTCGAGCTTCTTCTGCGCCTCGCCCTGCACGTTGATGCTGGCCTCGCCGTCGCTGCCGGCGTCGCCGAGCACGCCGCCCAGCGCGCCCTTGCCGACCGCGATCGAGATGCTCTTGCAGGCGCGGGCGACGACCTCGATCAGCAGCCGCAGGTCGGCGTTGATGCGGCCGGCGCGCTGCTCCTCGAGCAGATGGCGGGTCAACGAGACGGGGGACGGGGACGCCTGGGGCGAGAGGCTGGACATGGACGGTACCGCGGCGGAAGGGGCCGCCATTGTCGCCGATGACGGCGCCGGACTCTAAGGCCGGCGGCCCGCGTTCGTGCGGCGACTCAGGGCGTACCGGGCGCGGTCCGCGCGGAGACGGGGCCGCCGGCGCGACCGGGGGCCTGCCACCAGGCCGGTCCCGCCTGCGGCTGCCGGATCGCCAGCGCCTGGCCGAACATCGGTGTCGCCAGATCGACCCGGTGCTCGCCGGCCAGCGCCGAGATCCGCTCCAGCGGATCGGTCCAGCCGTGCAGGGCGAGGTCGAAGGTGCCGTTGTGGATCGGCAGCAGCCAGCGTCCGCGCAGGTCGAGGTGGGCCTGCAGGGTCTGCTCCGGATGCATGTGCACGCCGCTCCAGGAAGCGTCGTAGGCGCCGCATTCGAGCAGGGTGATGTCGAACGGCCCGTAGCGCTCGCCGATCGTGGCGAAGCCGTCGAAGTAACCGCTGTCGCCGCTGAAGAACAGGCGCAGCCCCTCGCTCTCGGACACGATCACCCACGATGCCCACAGGGTCGGATTCTCGGTGAACGGGCGGCGTCCGGAGAAGTGCTGGGCCGGGGTCGCCGCCAGTCGCAGGCCGCCGAGGCGGACCTCGTCCCACCAGTCCAGCTGGACGACCTTGTCGGCGTCGACGCCCCATTCGATCAGCAGGTCGCCGACCCCGAGCGGGGTCACGAAGCGCTCGGTGCGCCCGGCCAGGGCCAGGACCGCGGCGCGGTCGAGGTGGTCGTAGTGGTCGTGCGAAAGGATCACCCCGCGCAGCGGCGGCAGCTCGGCGATGCCGATCGGCGGCGGGTGGAAGCGCCTGGGGCCGGCCCACTGCACCGGCGAGGCGCGCTCGGAGAACACCGGATCGGTCAGCCAGAAGCCGCCGTCGAGCTTCAACAGCACGGTCGAGTGGCCGAACCGGAACAGCGAGCCGTCGGCGGCCGCCAGCAGACGCGCGCGGCTCAGCGGCAGCACCGGCGGCGGCTGCGACGGGGTCGCGTCGGCGGGCTTGTCGAACAGGAAGCGGCCGATCAGGCGCAGGGTCTGGCCCCAGCCCTGCGGCTGGCGCGGGCTGACCGGATTGCGGAACGCGCCGTCGCGGTACTGCGGCGACTGCGGATAGGGGAGGGTGCTGCAGGCACTCAGGCTCATAGGGGTCATCAGGATCGTCACGATGAAGGTCGGCGCCAGCAGCCAGCGCCGGCGTGGGCGACGGCGCCACCGCGGCACGGAGGCGGCGTCCACGTGCTCAGTCCGGCGCCAGCGCCAGCACGTAGTGCTCGCCGTCGACCCGGATCGCATGGCGCGGTGGGCCCGGGCGGGCCGCCTCGCACCACCACGGCGCCGCCCGCCACTGCAGGTTCACGCAGTCCAGCTGCCGCGCCATCGCCCGCGCCTGCGCGAACAGCGCATCGGCGACCTGGTCCGGCCGCCAGGGCGCGCGCACGTACAGCGCGTCGAGCTGGAACACGTAGCCGCGCTCGAGTATCGAGAAGCCGACGGTGGCGGCGATGTAGCCGATCGCCTCGCCGTCGTGCCGGGCCAGCCAGGCCCAGGCCCGCAGCGGCGGCTCGAACAGCGCCTCCAGCAGTTCCAGGGTGGAGTCGCGCGCGCTGCCGAACGGCAGCCGCTGGGCGGCGACGCGGCGATGGTGTTCCGCGCTCAGCTGCAGCAGGGCCGCGCTGTCGTCGCGGGTGACCGGGTCGACCCGGATGTCGGCCAGCGCCAGCGGTTCGGCGGCGCTCATGGCCGCGCCCCGGTGGCGCGGGCGGACGGCGGCGGGGGTAGGATCGGTACGCTCGCGACGGGACGAAGCGGCAGGGACATCGTGGCGACTCCACGGCGTTGGGGGCACGGTCAGGGTGCGGAACGGGTTTTAAGAACTCTTTAATCGCGCTGCGACACAGTGCGCACGATGCGAACAGGTGCCGAGAACGTGGAAACCAACCTGCTGCTGGTGGAAGACGACGCGATGCTGGCCGAGGCGCTGCGCGCCGGCCTGGCCCAGCAGGGGTTCGAGGTCGACTGGGTGGTCGATGCCGCCCAGGCCAGGACCGTGCTGGTCGACCACGGCTATCACGCGGTGCTGCTGGACCTGGGCCTGCCCGGCGGCTCCGGGCTGGGCGTGCTGCAGGCGATGCGTGGCCGCTACGACACCACTCCGGTGCTGATCGTGACCGCGCGCGACCAGCTGAGCGACCGCATCAGCGGGCTCGACGCCGGCGCCGACGACTACATCGTCAAACCGTTCCAGCCCGACGAGCTGTACGCGCGGCTGCGCGCGGTGGTCCGTCGCAGCCAGGGGCGGGTGTCGCCGGTGCTCAGCTGCGATGGGGTGACCCTCGATCCGGCGCGGCGCGAGGTCACCCGCGACGGCGAGGCGGTCGCGGTCAGCATGCACGAGTTCCGCACCCTGATGCTGCTGATGGAACGCGCCGGCCGGGTGGTCAGCCGCGAGCAGCTGGAGGAGGCGGTATACGGCAGCTCCGGAACGATCGAGAGCAATACCATCGCGGTCTACGTGCACCAGCTGCGGCGCAAGCTCGGCGAATCGCTGATCGCCACCGTGCACGGCTACGGCTACCGCATCGGCGGCGGCGCATGAAGACCCGTTCGCTGCGCTGGCGGCTGACCTTCGTCGCGGTCAAATGCGTGCTGGTCGCCTGGCTGATCTGGCTGGGCTGCCTGACCTGGCAGCTGACCCGTTCGCACTCGGGTTTCTGGGACGCCTCGCTGCGCGAGATCGCCGCGCAGATCCTCGGTTCGATGCCGGACGGGTTGGAGCGGCTGCCGTCGCGCCCCCACGACGCCGATGCCGCCGCCCGCCCTCCGGTCGACCACAAGATGAGCTTCCAGGTCTGGTTGCACGGCCGCAACGTGGTCTATTCGGCCGCGGCGCCGTTCGAGCCGTTGAAGCCGGACTTCATCGACGGCTTCGCCCGGCGCCGGATCGACGGCGAGACCTGGCATGTCTACAGCCTGCACGACCCGGCGCGCGGCCTGATCGTCCAGGTCGGCCGCTCCAAGCAGATGATCGCCACCGAGCTGTGGGGCCTGATGATGCAGACCCTGGCGGCGGCGACCTTGATCTTCGCGTTGTTCGTATTGATGGTGTGGATCGTGCTCGGGCGCTCGCTGCGGCCGATCACCGCTCTGCGCAATACCCTGCAATCGCGGCCGCCGCTGGACCTGACCCCACTGCAGGCGCCGGACCTGCCGCGCGAGTTCCATCCGCTGGTGGCCGCCTTCAACGAACAGCTGACCCGGGTCGACCAGGCGGTCCAGAACGAGCGTCGCTTCATCGCCGATGCCGCCCACGAGCTGCGCACACCGCTGGCCGTGCTCAGCGCGCATGCCGACGTCGCCCGCCGGGCCGGCAGCGAGGCGGAACGCGACCTGGCCCTGCGCCGGCTCAGCGCCGGGGTCCAGCGCAGCACCCGGTTGTCGGAGCAGCTGCTCGACCTGGCCCGGCTCGACGCCGCCACCGGCGCCAACGCGCTGGCGCCGGTCGAGCTGGCCGGCCTGGTGGTGATCGTGGTCCGCGATTTCGAAGCGCTCGCCCGCGAACGCGGCCAGCGGATCAGCCTGCGCACCGAGCCGGGCACGATCCGCGGCGACATCGACCAGCTCGGCATCCTGCTGCGCAACCTGGTCGACAACGCGGTCCGCCATGCCGGCGATGGCGGCCAGATCGCGGTCGCCTGCCGGGGCGAGGTGCGCGACGGGGTCTCCGGGTTGGCGCTGTGCGTGGCCGACGACGGTCCCGGGGTGCCGGACCCGGACGAGCGCGAACGCATCTTCGACCGCTTCTACCGGGTCCAGAGCGGCGCCGGCAACGGCGGCAGCGGGATTGGGCTGTCGCTGGTCGCGCGGATCGCGCGCACCCACGGCGCGACGATCGCCGTCGGCGACGGCCTCGACGGTCGCGGCCTGTCGGTGACGGTGTTCTTCCCGGGCGACTGAGCGCGCGCCGCCGCCGGCTCAGGCCGCCTTGCGCGCGCCGTCGGCGAGGCGGCGACGCACACCTGCCGCCAGCGCGTCGCGGGCCATCTCCAGCATCAGCAGTGGCGCCGCCGGGTCGGCCGCGGTCAATGCCCGCTTGGCCGCGTCGATCGCATCGCTGGCCAGGTCGGCTTCGCTGCCGAGCTGGCCGCGCAGCATGCGCTGGTGATGGTCGAGCTGCCGTTCCACGTGCGGGTCCAGGCCGCCGCCGGCGTGGCGGCGGATCAGCGACAGGGTGATCTCGGTGCGCAGGTAGGTCTCGCGCAGCCGCGCCCGGCCTTCGTTGTCGTAAGTGTCGTTCATGACCTGATGCTGTCCGTCGGCGGTTGCAGGGGATGAGACGGCCCGGCCGGGCAGGCGCGCAGTCTGGGGTGCGCAGATGACAGCCGTGCGCCCCGGCGGCGGACATGCGGATGACGTTCGCGACCGGTTCATCGACGTCGACGCGGCGTGTGCGCGGCGGTGGCCATTGCTGCCATCAGGCTGGCAGCAGCACCGGCGCAGGCTGTCATGGTGCGATCGGCACGGTGCGGGAGCAGGGTCATGGTGGGCGTGGGCACGACGGGCTGGGAGGCCTTCATGCAGGGATTGAACGCGGCGGCGCTGGACATGGCCGGGGGCGCCCACGCGCTGGTGCCTGCGGGCGAGAGGCCCTGGCGGGACGGACTGCGGCGGCCGGGCCTTCCCTGCGCCGCGGACGGCTCGCCGGTCAACGCCGGCGGTGTCGCCGGAATCGTCGGGAGCGCCGGATGAGTGGGCCCACGTTCGCATCGATGACCGCGCCGTCCGTGGCCGTCGCCGGGCATTGGGACGATGCCGTGGTCGAGCTGCGCCAGTACACCCTGCATCCGGGCACGCGCGACACCCTGGTCGGGCTGTTCGAGCGCGAGTTCGTCGAGTCGCAGGAGGCGGTCGGCATGCATGTGATCGGCCAGTTCCACGACCTCGACCGTGCCGACCGCTTCGTCTGGCTGCGCGGCTTCGCGTCGATGCGGGTCCGCGAACGCGCGCTGGGCGCGTTCTATGGCGGTCCGGTCTGGCAGCGCCATCGCGACGCCGCCAACGCGACCATGATCGATTCCGACGACGTGCTGCTGCTGCGCCCGGTGGCGGCGGGTTCGGGCTTCGCGGCCGCGGACCCACGGCCGGCCGATACCGGTGCCGGCATGGCCGACGGGTCGCTGGTGGCTGGCATCTGCCGGCTCGCGCGCCCGGCCGACCAGGGGTTCGCCGCCGTGTTCGAGGCGCGGCTCGCGCCGTTGCTGGCGCGCCACGGCGCCTCGCTGCGCGCGCGCTACATGACCGAAGCGGCCATCAACACCTTTCCGCGCCTGCCGGTGCGCGAGGGCGAACAGGCGTTCGTCTGGTTCGCCGGCTTCGCCAGCGACGCCGCCCGGATCGGGCACCTGGACGCACTCGCCCGCGATCGGCAGTGGCGGGCCGCGCTCGACGACGCGCGCGCCACCGGGCTGCTGGCGCCGCCGGACTGGCTGCAGCTGCGCGCCACCCCGCGATCGGAGCAACGCCGATGACCGCCACCGCTTTTCCCGTCCGCCCGTATGCCGCGATTGAGCCGGCCTCATCTGCCTGCGAAGATGCCGCATGCGCCGCGCCGACCGCCTGTTCCTGTTGATCCATGCCCTGCGTGGCCGCCGCAATGCCATCACCGCCCAACGTCTCGCCGAGACGCTCGAGGTCTCGCTGCGCACGGTCTACCGCGACGTCGCCGACCTGCAGCGCTCGGGCGTGCCGATCGAGGGCGAGGCCGGCGTCGGTTATCTGCTGCGCAAGGGTTCGGACATCCCGCCGCTGATGTTCACGCCCGACGAGCTCGAAGCCCTGGTGGTCGGTTCGCGCTTCGTCCGCGCCTTCGGCGGCGAGCGGCTGGGTCGCGGCGCGACCACCGCGCTGCTGAAGATCGAGGCGGTGCTGCCGCCCGAGTTGCGCGCCAGCAGCGAGCGCTCGCGGATCTTCGCGCCCGAGGTCGAGCGGCTGGAAACCAGCGGCATCATCGACGCGCTGCACGACGCGGTGACCGCGCGCCAGGTGCTGCGGATCGACTACCGCGACGAGAGCGGCCGCGGCAGCGCGCGTGAGATCGAGCCGCTGTGCCTGGCGTTCTGGGGCGGCAGCTGGACCCTGGGCGCCTGGTGCCGGTTGCGCAGCGACTTCCGCAGCTTCCGTCCCGACCGCATCGTCGAGTACAGCGGCACCGGCGAGATCTTCGCCGACGAGCGGTCGCGCGGCCTGCAGGCCTATCTCGACGCGATGGGCGTCAGCCCCGCCTGAGACCGCCGCCGCGGACCCGCGGCGGCGCGATTGCAACCAAGCGCCCGTTCCGCGCATCCCCTGTTTGGTCGCGCCAGCCCCCGGTTCGTCGCCTGCCCCCTTCCGGCGCGCGGTGTGCTGGCTATGCTCGGCCCATCGCCCACCCCGACCGCCTGCCGCCATGACCCTGCAGATCGTCTTCATCGCCCGTCGCCTGCTCGCCTGGGGCCTGCTGCTGCTGCTGGCGGCGATGGTCTGGGACTCGCTGCCGCTGCCGAACGTCATGCCGTTCTTCTTCCTGTTCGTGGTCGCGGCGGCGTTCGTGGTCACGCTGGGTTTCTCGCACCTGCGGCGGGTGCGGATGATCGCCGGGCACCTGGACGCCTCCACCGTCTCCAACCGCCAGCGTCGCCAGGTCGAGATTCCGCTCGATGCCGAGGAAGCGTTCGCGGTGGTGGACGCGGCGATCCGCGACCTGCCCAACGTGGAAGGCGTGGAAAGCGCGCGCGACAGCCTGCAGCTGCGCGCCCGTGCCGGCGGCGCGGCCCCGCAGGACGGCGACTGGACGGTGCGGCTTGGCCGCTTCTTCAACGACCTGTTCCGCACCCGCCGCAACCGCATCCTCGCCACCATCGCCCCCGGCGATGCGATCAGCAGCGCGACCGTGATCTGCGAGCCGGAGAGCGACGCCTGGAACGACTGGTTCCGGGTCGACGACGGCACCAACCTGGAAAACGTGGAAGCCATCACCCGAGCCATCACCCGTCGTGTCTCCGAGCGCCGCCGCAGCGAACAGGCCGCCGCCCGCCAGACCGCGACCGAAAAGGAGTTGACCGTGGCCAAGCTGAGCCTGCTGCACGCGCAGGTCGAACCGCACTTCCTCTACAACACCCTGGCCAGCGCGCAGGTGCTGACCCGGCACGATCCGCAGCGCGCGGACCTGATGCTCGGTCACCTGATCGAATACCTGCGGCGCTCGCTGCCGCGCACCGACGAGGCGGTCTCGACCCTGGGCGCGGAGCTGGAACGCTCGCAGGCCTACCTGGAGATCCTGAAGCTGCGCATGGGCCCGCGCCTGCAGGTGCAGCTGGACGTGCCCGACGACCTGCGCGCGACCCCGCTGCCGCCGATGATGCTGCAGACCCTGGTCGAGAACGCGATCAAGCACGGCCTGGAGCCCAAGCCCGGCGGCGGCACCGTGTGGCTGCTGGCGCGCGCCAGCGAGCGCAAGCTGGCGGTCACCGTCGCCGACGACGGCATCGGCTTCGGCGGCGAGGACGGCGGCCGGAAGACCGCCGGCACCGGGATCGGCCTGAAGAACGTGCGCGAACGTCTGCGCCTGGTCTACGGCGACAGCGCCCTGTTGTCGGTGGTGGCCAACTTCCCGCAGGGCGTGGCGGCGACGATCACCGTGCCGCTGGCGCTGCCGCCGGGCACCGCGGTGCCGCCACCGACGCCGCGCGCCGCGCCGGTCCAGGACAACCGCGACACCCGCGACGAGGTGGCCGGCCATGAGTGATCCGCGCCCGCAGGCGCCGGCCCGTGCCGTCGCCACCGCCATCGTCGCCGAGGACGAGTCGCTGCTGCGGCAGTCGTTGGTCGAACAGCTGCTCAGGGCCTGGCCGGAGCTGGAGATCGTCGCCGAGTGCGAGGACGGCGCCAGCGCGCTGGACGCGATCGCCGAGCTGCAACCGTCGGTCGCCTTCCTCGACATCCGCATGCCCGGGCTGACCGGGCTGGACGTCGCCGCCGCCGCCGCCGAGGCCAGCCCGGACACGCGCATCGTCTTCATCACCGCCTACGACCAGTACGCGGTCGATGCCTTCGAGCACGGCGCGATCGACTACCTGCTCAAGCCGGTCGACCTGGAGCGGTTGGACGCGACTGTGCGCCGCCTGCAGAGCCAGTCCGGGGTCGGGCTCGATGCCGCCCTGATCGAGGCGCTGGCCGCGCGCATGCGCGGCGCCGCGTTCGGGCCGGCCGAGCCGCTGACCTGGATCACCGCCAGCGCCGGCCGCGAGACCCGGCTGATCCTGGTCGACGACGTCGCCTACTTCCGCGCCGACCACAAGTACACCGTGGTGGTCACCGCCGAGGGCGAGGCGCTGATCCGCAAGCCGATCCGCGACCTGCTGGAGGTGCTCGATCCGACCGTGTTCAAGCAGGTCCACCGCTCGACCATCGTCAACCTGCGCGCGGTCGCCGCGATCGTCCGCGACGACAGCGGCCGCGGCACCCTGCGCCTGCGCAACCGCGAGGAAACCCTCGCGGTCAGCGCGCCCTACATGACCCTGTTCAAGCACATGTGACCGCGGCCGTCCGCGGAGGAAGGATTCGACCATGCTGTTGCGCGCCATCATCGCGATCGTCCTTGCCGCCCTGGCTGCCGCCTGCAGCGGCGTCCCGGGCACCACCGTCGTGCTGCGCGAGGGCAGCGACGGCCATACCGGCTTCCACAGCCGGACCCGGGCGTTGCCCGGTCATGCGCGCTTCGAATGCCTGGCCAGCGACAGCGGTCGATGCCACTACGCGGTGTTCGGCGGCGTCTGCGCCGGCCTGTCCGCGGCATTGGGCGACGGACGGGTGCGTTGCGCCGAGGATGTCGCGCCGCGCCTGCAGTTCGATCTCAAGGTCGGCGAGCACCGCAGCGTCGGCGGCCTGCCGCTGGGCTTCCGCCACTGCGCCAGCGGTCGCCGCGGGCCGGTCACCGCCGCCTGCCTGCGATACGGGCAGGGTCGGTCGCCGTCGGCCTGAACCGCGCGGCGGAACACCGGCCCGGGAGAGCGCCGGGCGCGAGCCACGCCCGCACCGGACGTGCTTCTCTGGGAGCTTCCCCGACCTGTCCGCGCTGCTGGGAGTCACGGCCGGGGAGGTG
Organism: Marilutibacter maris; assembly: GCF_003233695.1. Classification (NCBI taxonomy): domain Bacteria; kingdom Pseudomonadati; phylum Pseudomonadota; class Gammaproteobacteria; order Lysobacterales; family Lysobacteraceae; genus Marilutibacter; species Marilutibacter maris. Next base: position 45,226 of record NZ_CP029843.1, read on the forward strand.
GCGGCCTCAATCCCCGGTGCTGGCGGCCTGCACCCGCGCGGCGCGGATCGCGCCCCGGCCTTCGCGCGCGACCATCTCGCGTGCCTGCTCGCGGTCGGCGGCGTCGACCGCGGTCACCGTCACTCCGGCCTCGCGCAGCGCGGCGGCGACCGCCTCGGCCCGGGCCGAGGCCAGTGCGTCGTCGCCGCCGGCGTAACCGGTCACCTCGACCGACGCCAGCTGCCAGCGCTCCAGCGCCCAGGCGATGTCCCGCACCGTGGCGGACGCGTCCGCGTCGAGGCTGGCGCTGTCGTCGCCGAAGCCGATCAGCGGCAACGGCTGCAGCGCCGGCACCACCCGCACCTGCGGGCGGCGGTTGCCGTCGCGCAGCGCGGTTTCGAGACGATGCGCGGCGCGCAGGTCCAGGCCGGCCTCCGGACGCAGTTGCCACGACGCCTCGCCGCCGCCCTGCAGCACCTCGAAGCGGCCGAAATGGCCGAGCGCCTGTTCGCGCAGCGCATCGAGTGCGCGTTCGCTGGCGGTGCGCGCCTCCTGGTCGACGCGCGCGGCCGACTGCAGCCGCTGCACGCTGTCGCGCAGCTGCGCCAGCGAGGCGGAGGCCTGTTCGCGGGCCTGGGCATCGACGTCGGCGGTCACCACCTCGCGCAGTTCGACCACCACCGGCTGTCCGGTCGCCGCCTCCAGGGTGCGTTCGATCTGGTCGGCCAGCTGCGGTCGGTAGGCCGGGGTCATCATCACCGCATCGATCAGCAGGGTGCGCTTGTCGCGATCCACCCGCAGCGTGGTGATGCGGCCGCCGACATCGCGGGCGGCCTCGTCGAGGGTGGTGCGCACGGTGCGGTCGACCACGCCGCGCGCGGCGATGTTGCGCAGCGCCAGGCCCAGCGGGATCGACAACAGCACGAAGGTGCCGACGATCAGGGTCGCCTGCCAGGCGGTCTGCTTGGGCGAGTCGGTCGCGCCGAAGCCGTACCAGCGCGCCATGATCGTCACCGACAGCGCAATCGCCAGCAGGTTGGTCATGAACAGGAACGCGGCGCCGCCGGCGATGGTGCCGCTGCCGACCGCGACGCCGAAACCGACCACCGCCAGCGGCGGCATCAACGCGGTCGCGATGGCGACGCCGACGATGGTCTCGCCCTTGCGGGTGATCGTCGCGTACGCGCCGGCCAGGCCCGAGAACACCGCCACCAGCAGGTCGAACAGGGTCGGCTCGGTGCGGGCGAGGATCTCGGCGGTCGGCTCGCGCAACGGCGAGGCCAGCACGATCACGGTGGCGGTCAGCAGCGATACCGCGACCCCGATCGCGATCGCCTTCAATGCCGAACGCAGCGCGCGGAAGTCGAAGGTCGCCAGCGACATGCCCATCGACACGATCGGCCCCATCAGCGGCGAGATCAGCATCGCGCCGATGATCACCGCGGCCGAGCCCTGCAGCAGGCCGAGGGTGGCGATGCCGCAGGACATCACCGTCATGAACACGTAGCGCGGCGCCATCGCGCCGGCTTCGCAGACGTGATCGACCACCGCGTGGCGGTCGACATTCAGGTGGCGGGCGCGCCAGCGGCGCAGCCAGCGCCAGCGCACGTGGAGATTGGGCAGGGTCGGCAAGCGGGTGGTCCGGACGGGAAGCTGTGCGGAGCTTACCCGGTCCCGCTGCAATACCGGGTGTGCGGCGATCATGGTGCTGTCGCGGTCGGGACGGGCTCCCGACCGCGGGTTCCGGTCCGCCTCAGACGTCGCCGTCGTCCAGCCAGCCCTCGCCGCTGCCGCGGTTGTAGACGCTGTCGGTGTCGAGCACGTCGCCGGCCGGGACCGAGTCCAGCTGCGCCAGCCTGGCGTAGATCGGGGTGAAGTCCGGACGCGTGGCTTCCATCAGCTGTTCATAGCTGTCGATCACGAAGTAGGTCTTCTGGAAGGTGTCGATGCGGTAGCGGGTGCGCATGATCCGCTCCAGGTCGAAGCCGATCCGGTTCGGCGCATCGCTTTCCAGGCAATGGATCGACTCGCCCTTGGACGAGACGATCCCGCTGCCGTAGATGCGCAGCCCGTCCTTCTGCCGGATCAGGCCGAACTCCACGGTGTACCAGTACAGCCGGGTCAGGTTGACCAGCGCTTCGGGACCGATGCCGTGCGCCTTGACCCCGCCGCGGCCGTAGGCCTGCATGTAATCGGCGAACACCGGGTTCATCAGCAGCGGCACGTGGCCGAACAGGTCGTGGAACAGGTCCGGCTCGCTGAGGTAGTCCAGCTGCTCGGGCTTGCGGATCCACCAGGTCACCGGGAAGCGGCGGTTGGCGAGGTGGTCGAAGAAATCCAGCTCCGGCAGCAGGCCCTCGACGCCGATCAGCTCCCAGCCGGTGGCCTTGCGCAGCACCGGGTTGAGGTCGTCGAACTTCGGGATCCGGTCGGGGCTCATGCCCATCGCCTGCTGGCAGGACAGGAACTCGTCGCTGGCGCGGCCGACCAGGACTTCGCGCTGGCGTTCGAACAGCGTCGCCCAGACCTCGTGGTCGGTGGCGCTGTAGTCGGCCCACGGCTGCTCGACCACCGAGGTGGTGTACACCGGCACGTACCCCTTGTCGGTCAGCTGGTGCTCGACGCGCTTGGGGGTGGCATTCATGGCGGTGTCCTCGGGGCTCCTGGGGCGATCTCCCAACGTAGCGCAGGATGCGCGCAATGGGCTTGCAAAGTTGCACGGTATGCCGGATATCAAGCAATAATATTGCGCACAACATGAATAGGACGCATGTCATGAGCGCCATCGAGCTCGATCGCACCGATCTGTTGATCCTGGCCGAACTGCAGCGCAGCGGCCGCCAGAGCAATGCCGAGCTGGCCGAGCGGGTACATCTGTCGCCTTCGGCCTGCCTGCGCCGGGTCCAGCGGCTGGAACGCGAGGCGGTGATCGCCGGCTACCGCGCCGAGGTCGATCCCGAGCGGCTGGGCCTGGGCCTGCAGGCCTTCGTCCGCGTGCAACTGTCCGACCACGGCAGCGAGGCGATCGAGGCGTTCAGCCGCTTCGTCAACGGCTGGGACGAGGTGATCGCCTGCCATGCGCTGACCGGCGACATGGACTATCTGTTGCACATCGCGGTGCGCGATCTCGACCACTTCTCGCGCTTCCTGCTCGACCGCCTGCTGAACCAGTCCGGCGTCGCCGACGTCAATTCCAGCTTCGTGCTGCGCACGGTCAAGGCGTTCCGCGGCATGCCGCTGCCGCGCCAGGGCGGCGGTTGAGCGGGCGATGGCCGCCGATGCGGTCGTCGGTGCCGTGCATGCGCTGACGTATGGCTGCGCTGCGGGCTTGCGCGACGCAGCATTCGGATCGACAGCGTGCGCATGAACCGTTCGATCCGATAGGGAAACTCGATTCGCATGCGGGCTGCGACACGTTTCGCGACACGTCTGCGCGCAAAGAGACAAACGAGATTGACATCGGTCGTCACATCGGGTTGCCTGCAAGTAGGCGCTGGATGTGCTTTGTGGCGCCGACGAGGGGGTGGCGTCGCCAGGGCGGGCATGGCCAGGTCGGGTTGCGTCAAACAGGGGGACCCCGATTCTCAACGATTCGGGAGATCAACAGATGAGACAGCAATACCGACTGCTGGGCCTGTGCGCGGCCCTGGTCCTTGGAACGTCCGCCTGCACCGTTGACGGAAACGCCAAGTACACCGGGGGCGGCACGCTCAACTCGGCGGGGGGCACCGGCAAGGCGGTGATCACCATCAATGCCGATACCTGCGGCGGCAACGAGAACGCCAAGGGACGGGTCAAGTACGCCGACCGTACCGCGATCGACTTCGAGGCGGTGGGCGGCGTGGCGGCGACCGCGACGATCGCCAAGGCCGGCGTCTGCGGCATGGGCGATTCCGGCTCGCTGGACCCGGACGAGTCCGAATGCATCTGCGAGGGCTGGCCGGCCGCGGTCGGCACCTATGTGTCGACCAACCCGGCGGCACCGGGCGAGGGCGTGTTCCGCGCCTGCTTCCTGTCGACGCGGGAGAACGATGTCGGGGGTGTGGATCCCAACGTGGTCCTGGTGAACGACATCTCGTTCGTGGGCGGGCCGTACGACGGCTACTTCAACCACGGAACGATGAGCGGAAACATCAAGACGCATGCCTGCGAGGCGCCGGCCGAAGGCTGAGCACGATCGCGACGGACCACGCATACACGAGGAATCCACATGAACATGAAGAACACCCTGCTCGCCACCGCGCTCGGTGCGGGCCTGGCGATGATCGCCGCGCCGGCATCGGCGGCCGACACCCAGCGCTACCTGGTCAACCTGGCGCCGGGCAGCGACGCCGCCGCGGTGACCGCGGTCCTGCAGTCGCACGGCGTCGATGTCGTGCGCAGCTTCGAGGATGCCAACGGCGCGACCCTGGCGGTCAATGTCGACATGGCCAACCTGCCCGACCTGGTCGCGCTGCGCGCCCAGCTGCCGCAGGTGACCGGCTACGGCATCGACGTCGCCCGCCGCACGATGGCGATCCCGACCCCGATCGAGGATGTCGTCGTCGACGGCGAGACCGTGCCCTGGGGCATCCAGGCGGTCGACTCGCTCGGCGTGCCCTACGGCGGCGGCCGCAAGGTCTGCATCATCGACACCGGCTACGACCTCGGCCATCCCGACCTGCAGACCACCCGGGTCGACGGCGAGGACGAGGGCGCCGGCCCCTGGGACAACAGCGACGGCGGCGGCCTCCACTACCACGGCACCCATGTCGCCGGCACCATCGCGGCGCTGGGCGACAACGGCCAGGGCGTGATCGGCGTGGTGCCCGGCGGCGACCTCGACCTGCACATCGTGCGTCTGTTCGATTCCGGCGGCGGCTTCGTCTACGCCTCCGATCTGGCCGGCGCGATGGAGGACTGCGCGGCGGCCGGCTCCAACGTGATCAGCATGAGCCTGGGCGGCGACTACTCCAGCCGGCTGGAGGAGCGCGTCGCCGAACGCCTCAACAAGAAGGGCGTGCTGCTGGTCGCCGCGTCCGGCAACGGCGGTTCGATCGGCGGACTGGAGCCCAAGGGCGACTACGCGACCTTCTCCTATCCGGCGTCCTACGACGCGGTGATGTCGGTCGCCGCTTACGACAACAATCTGGAAAAGGCGTACTTCTCGCAGTACACCAGCCAGGTCGAGATCGCCGGCCCCGGCGTCGACGTGTTGTCGACCGTGCTCAACGGCGCCTACGGCACGGCCTCGGGCACCTCGATGGCGACCCCGCACGTGTCCGGCGTCGCCGCGCTGGTGTGGAGCAACCACAAGGAGTGCAGCAACCACCAGATCCGCAACGCGTTGCGGGAGTCCGCCTACGACCTGGAGGCGCCCGGCTACGACTACTACAGCGGCTGGGGCCTGGTGCAGGCGCAGGCGGCGATGGACTACCTCGCCGTCAATCCCTGCAAGGGCAAGAAGACCGGCGCCGGCAATCACTGACCGGTCGCGCGGGCCCCGGTTGCGTTGACGCGCGCCGGGGTAGGATCGGCGGTGTCGGCAGCGTGCCGGCACCGTCGATCGATCCCTGCCGATCCGGCAGGTCAGGAGGACAGATGAGGCTCCGGATCCACAACCGCCCGCGCGCGCTGCGCGCCATCGTCGGCGTCCTGGCGGCCGTGCCGCTGGCGATCCTCGCCGCCTGCGCGGCCCCGCAGAGCGGCCAGGACGGCGCACAGCCGCAAGAGCAGGCGCAGGCAGAGTCGGAGTCGCCGCCGATGGTCGGTGGCGACCGCGATGCCCACGGCTGCATCGGCTCGGCCGGCTACCAGTGGTGCGAAAGCCGCAACGAATGCGTGCGGCCGTGGGAACTGGCCGCCAGCGAAGGCTTCGAGGACAGCGCCGAGGCCTTCGACAGTCATTGCTCGGCGGCGAGCGCGGGGGACGCGCCGGAGGGGTGAGTCCGCCACCTTGTGCCCGCAAAGGTGCGTAGAGGGTGCGCGGTCCGTACAGCGGGAAGCCACCCTTGCACCCACGCGTCTGCAATTGCCATATCGCTAGCCACGCTGGCATGCGGGCGGGAGACCGCATCCAGTCGAATGGTGGCCGGCTTTGTCGAGCGGACGTGGGGCGATCGAAAGACTCAACGTCACACGGCCCTGGGGTGCCGACGAGACCAAATCTCGCGTTGCCATGACGATTGATGCCAAGGCATCCTGCTCTGGACTCGATGTGGCCAGAGTCGCCATGGATCTGAAGACGCCTAAAGAGCCTGCAATTGGATTCGATACGGTAAGCGGGGGTTCAAGGATGGCAGAGCGCGAGACGGACGCAGCGGCGCGGCGACTCACTACCGCTGTCCTGGTGCTTCTGATCGCGGTTGTGGCCTGCAAGCCGACGGCGCAGGCAGCTTCCGACGATGGGCCTTCACCGGAGGTGGTCACGAATGAGCTGGAACGTGATCGTGGCCATCGGCGCGATGATCCTTCGCACAGTGCCGGAGGCGTGGCTGAAACCGCCTATGACGAAGAACGTCGGTTCCGTAGCCGGTCGCCCAAAGGGCTTAGTGAATCGTACTTTTCGTGCCTGAAGCGGACGAACTATCGTGCCGTGGAAAGTGCGAGCTGTGTTTCCAGCGAGATCGAGCGCCAGGATGCGCGCTTGAACCGACTGTATGGAGAGCTCATGGAGGCACTGGGCGAGGACGGAAAGGACGATCTCAGGCAATCTCAAAGCGCTTGGATCAAGCTCGCATCCAGCGATATGGAGTTGGAGAGCCATATCTACGGCAACGAGATAGTCGAAAACGCACAAAAGCACGAGAACAGGCTGTTCAGGATCTGCGAACGAGCCAACCTGTTGGAGAAGTACCTCGACACCGTAGAGCTGTAGCAATGTCGCCATGGAGGGAGCCGCGATGAACCAAGGGGTCGATCTGAACGATGCTGATTCGGTGGTGGGCGCGGTCTACTTCGTGGTGGGAAGAGGTACCGAGGGGGGTGCGGCTTCGTACCGCTTGTCGATTGCCGGCGTTACCAACCGCACTTGGGGCGTGGTGGACGCGGTTGCTTCCAACAGCGGATACACCATCGGCGCCATCCAGGTGGATCTTGGCCAGCGTGGGACGTGGCCATTGGGGGAGACCGGGGACCGTGCGCTGGAAGAAGGTGAGATCAGTTATGTCGATGCCATCATCGAGCAGGCGTCCGGCTATGCCGAGCGGAACGGACTGCAATTCACCGACGACCTGCCCCGGCTTCGATCCGATCTACTCAGTCATGGAGATGGTGGACTGAGGCCAAACGGCACGAGAAGGGAAGAAGTCAGCTTCATCGATACCGCGACCAGAGACAGCATCAACGCATGGGCCGGTTCGGATGAAGGCAAGAACTGGATACATCGGAACATCGATATCGCCCAGGTACGGAACATCAGCACTGCCGCGACCACCATGGTCGAGGACTTCGGGCAGAACATTCCCGAGGACAGGAAGTTCGAAGTGATATCGATGATCGCCAAGACGGCGAACCAGATGCCGGCACGGCTGGATCGATTCGAGACGGCGTTGAAGGATGGCGGCGACTACGATGCCGTGATGGCCGTCGGAGAGAGGCTGGATTCGAACATCAGCTACTACGACGGACTGAAGGCGGCGGCGATCGCTCGCCGCTATCAGGCCGAATACTCCGACCCTTTGAAGCAGGCGGCAATGGACCGAGCGCATGCCAAGGTCAGCGCCGAGGACTACGATCCGGCGACGGAGGCGGGCGATCTGGACATCCAGCAGTCCCTGCACGCGGTTGGACTGCGTTCGCGGCACCTCAGCTACTCCGAGCAGGTGACCTTGCAGCTGCAGGAGAATCTGAACACCCTTGGGTTCACCGATGGCCGGGGCCGCGCACTGGTGGCGGATGGCGACTTCGGGCCGGCCACCCGCCATGCGATCGAGGCGTTCCAGTCCGACCGTGGAATCGAAGTCGACGGCAGGCTCACACCCGGGATCGTCGAAGCGATACAGGATCGGGTGAACGAGCTCGATCCGCAGCAGGCCTTCGACCGGGCCTTGCAAGGCATCCCCGCTGTGGATTCGAGCCTGTCGGGGAGGAGCGACGCGGGCGCGGCCGTGCAGGCATTGCGGGCGGGCCTATCGCAGCCGGAAGGTCGGCAGCTGCAGCCCTGCGGTCCGGAACCGGTGTTCGATGACCCACGGATGCAACGGCTGGCGGCGGCGCTACTGGCCGACGATGACGCCGCCGTATCGCGGATCTGCGCCGAGATCGAGCGTTCGCCGGAGATGGCGGCCATGGTTCGACAGGGACACGAGACCCTGGCCGAGCAGGAGCGCCAGCAACAGGATGCGGCCCGTCAGAACGAAGCTCAATCGCAAAACCTGGTCCATCACTGAGCCACGGAGGCCCCATGTCCAGCGTAGCCCCGACCCGGGACGTCTTCCAGCTTCTATCTGCGCTGGTCGCCAAGATCGAGCAGCGTGAGGCGCGGATGCAAGCCGTGTTCGATCAGCGGTTGCAGGGGCTGCAGGACGAGGTCGGTCGTTTGCAGCAGCGCGTCAACGGCATCGTCGACGGCGCCCAGGCGCGGATCACCGAAGAGGCGCGCGAGGCGCTCAGGCCGGTCGCCGCCGAGTACGGTCATGCCGTTTCGGCAGTCTCCGGGCAGTTGAAGGGCGCCGGCAGGATGGTCTGGTCGTGGTTCGCCGTTGCTGGAGCGACCCTGCTGGTGGCCGCGCTGGCCGGATGGGCTGTGCTGGGCTACTACCAGCGCGAGTTGACACAGGCCCGCGATGAACTCGAGCGCTACGAGAATGCGGTACCCGTCGTTCGGGCCTTCTACAACTCCGATGCGGTGCTGTGCGAGGAGCGGCTGTGCGTCAACGTCGACAGCAAGAGCCCGGCGCGGGGTGAGCGCGGGCGGTATCGACCGGTCCTGCCGCGCAGCGCGCAGGAGGCGGCGGCGCGCTGATCCGGGTGCGCGACCTCAATTGCTCGTCGAGGCCGCGGCGGCTTCGCAGTCGGGTTCGCGGCCGAGCAGGCGGGCGATGCGCCCCGGCTCCTGTTGCAGGCAGGCCAGGCGGGCGGCCTCGCGCTGTTCGCGCTGGTGACGGCTGCGGTGTTCGCTGGCGCGGGCGACCGAGGCCTCGGCCAGCTTGGCGCGGATCGCCGGCAGTGCCGCCAGCGCCGCGCGCTCGCCGGCCAGGATCGCCGCGCTGCGCTGCTCGAAATCGGCCGGACCGATGTCGCCGACCTCGGGCCGGATCACCACGTCGGCGCGCGCCAGCTCCTCGGCGCCGGCGCGCTGGCCCATGATCGCGATCGACTGGTTGACGATGCCGAGCATGTCGCTGGGCGCGGTGCCGCGGGCCTTGTTGGAGATGTCCACTGCGATCACGAAGTCGGCGCCGAGTTCGCGCGCGGCATCGACCGGCACCGGGCTGACCACGCCGCCGTCGACATAGTGCTTGCCGGCGATCGTGACCGGCTCGAACACACCGGGAATGCTGCTGGATGCGCGCACCGCCTGGCCGGTGTTGCCGCGCACGAACACCGTGCGCTTGCCGGTCTCCAGCTGGGTCGAGACCGCCGCGAACGGGCGCGCGAGCCGGTCGATCGGGGTGGCGTCGACCTGGCCGTTGACGTAGTCCTGCAGCGCCTGGCCCTGGACCAGGCCGCCGGAGAACAGACGCACGTCGCGGATGCTGGACTCGTCCAGCGCGACCGCCTTGCGCTGCATCTCGAACGGATCCATGCCGCTGGCGTACAGGGCTCCGACCACGCTGCCGGCACTGGTGCCGGCGATGGTGTCGACGCGGATGCCGTTGGCCTCCAGCATCTTGATCACGCCGATGTGGGCGAAGCCCTTGGCCGCGCCACCGCCCAGCGCCAGGCCGACCTTCAGCTCAGGCGGTGGCGGAACCGGCGCCGGCGTGGACGCATCCGGCCGGGTCGGATTGCCGCCGCAGGCGGCCAACAGGACGGTCGCGGCGGCCAGCAGCGCGGTTCGACGAAGCGGACGGGGGATGTGGGATCGCATGCGGGGGCCATCGACAGGCAGTGACGCCGCAGCATAGCCGGGCCGGTGGCGACAAAATCGACTGGCGGCCAAACGGGGCGCCGGGCTGCGCACCGGCGGGGCGCTCGCATCGCGCCGGGCAAGGCGCCCTCTCCCCCAATCGGGATCGGGGGAGAGAGTTGGGGTGAGGGGGGCGAGGCCGTTGACGCGGAGGGCCTCGCCCGGGGCGCCCTAGAAGTTGTTGTCGCCGTCCAGCAAGCGGCCGAAGCCGCCGAGCACCGAGCCCTCGCCGCGGTTCTGGCCGCCGGCCTGCGGCGCCGCCGCCAGCATGCGACCGGCCATCCGCGAGAACGGCAGCGATTGCAGCCAGACCTTGCCGGGTCCTTTCAGCCGCGCGAGGAACACGCCCTCGCCGCCGAACAGCATGCTCTTGATGCCGCCGACCTTGGTGATGTCCATCTGCACGCTGTGGTGATAGGCGACCACGCAGCCGGTGTCGACGTCGAGGTGCTCGCCGGCGGCGAGTTCGCGCTCGACGATGGTGCCGCCGGCATGCACGAACACCCAGCCGTCGCCCTCCAGCTTCTGCATGATGAAGCCTTCGCCGCCGAACAGGCCGGTCAGGATCCGCCGCTGCAGGTGGATGCCGATCGAGACCCCGCGCGCGCCGGCCAGGAAGCTGTCCTTCTGGCAGATCAGCCGGCCGCCGTGCTCGTCGAGCTTCATCGCCAGCACCGTGCCCGGATACGGCGCGGCGAAGGCGACGTGGGCCTTGCCGTGGCCGGTGTGGGTGAAGGTGGTGGTGAACAGGCTCTCGCCGGTGACCACGCGCTTGCCGGCCGCCAGCAGCTTGTCGAACACGCCACCGCCCTGACCGCTGTGCGAGCCGTCGCCGAACACCGTGTCCATCTGCACCGTCGCGGCCTTGTACATCAGCGCGCCGGCCTCGGCGACCGCGGTCTCGCCCGGGTCGAGCTCGATCTCGACGAACTGCATGTCGGTGCCGACGATCCGGTAGTCGATGTCGTCGCTGCGGCCCTTGGACGACGGCGCCGGCGGCGGCATGTGCGCGGGCAACGCGCCGCTCGCATCGGCGAACTCCGGCAGCGAACGCGCCGCCTGCCAGCCGGACAGGCCCTCGCGCCAGCACTGCGCGGCGGGATTCTGGCGGACATAGGCCTTCGCGGCATCGGTATCGAGCGGACCCACGCGCTCGCCGCCGGGAGGAACGAAATACCACTGGCTCATCGGGCAATCCTTTGGTTGGTGTGTCACATCGAAGCGCCAGAGTGTAGCGGGCGCGCGGAAATGGACATCGGCCGGAGGTCATCGTTGGGCCAGTATCGGTCGCGCCGGGCTTGTCGCGCGTGTGGACGCACGATCCTGTCGATCAAGTACGGCAGGTGCCCGATCCATCCAGAAATGCCGGGTACTGCGGGTGGGCGCCGACGGAGGTATCGACCTCAAGGTAGGCGAGTCGGGCCCATCCAGGAATCTCCAAAAAGTGGCGAAACACTGGAAACAGAGGATGCTATTTGCGGATCTTGGCGGCAAGTCTGGCGGAGCTCTCATCTGCCCCGGCATGATTGCGGAGCCTCTGATCCCATGACAGAAGATCATGCCGTCTGCCACGGGAAAGCAGACTTGATCAAGTTCGAACTTTCTATGAAAATTCAGTGTTCATAGAAGAAGCGGTATATCCAGCTTCTCGGGGCAAGAGCCATTCTGCGTATAACACCCATGTGCATTGATCGGAGAGCCCTCCGGCTTCTCCATTCATGTCGTGCGGTTGTCGCTGCTGCATGTGCAGGGTGAATCTCGGTAGTGCTGTGCTATGGGGGCGCAACCTCAGGGTCACACGCATAGCTTGGACATAAACTTCAGATAAAGGTCGGTCGATGCGTGTGTTGAGCCTTGCAAGAGTTGTCACGAGTTCCATGCTGATCTTCTTCGCCTCGTTCTCTGTGTACGCCCAGAACGGTGGTTACGAGGCGGACATGGCAGTCGAGAGAGTGCGGAAGTCCGAGGTTAGCTCTCTGGGAGAGGGCATCTTCGGGGATCAGATTGACCACTACTCAGGCAGCGCCTCTTTCGCGATCGCCGATGTGAGCATTCCCGGGAACAGCGGCCTGTCCGTATCCGTTGGACGGGTTCACCACGTAGGGGGGCGCGGCCCACAGAGTCTCGGGCTCTTTGGCAACTGGGAGATCGATATCCCGCATATCTCCGGAACCTACGACTGGGACTGGCCTGAGGGGGGGCAGCACTGGGCCAACAACATATGCTCATCGCAGGACTTTCCGATGGTCTGGGTGGGAACCAGCGCCAGGTACTGGGTCACGGAGCACTGGGAGGGCATTCGACTGCATGTGCCGGGTTCCGGGGGGAAGTTGCTCCTTGATTCGAACCCTGACCTGCAAAGCCCCCAGGATGGAAGCAACTACATCTGGACAACCGCCGATCATTGGCGCCTTGCATGCAAGGCGTTGAAGCGAGGCTCGGGGCAGGGCTTCATTGCGCTGTCTCCGGATGGAACCAAATACTACTTCGACATCGCCTATGAAAGAGAGGCGATGCCGATGATTCTGTCGAAGTTCGTTAGGATTGTGGGTGGCGGGTCTGATTACCAGGGGGAGCAGCTGCTCCACAGGCGGAAGGTCTTTCTCTACCCGTCGAGAGTCGAGGACCGCTTTGGAAACTGGGTCAACTACAACTGGGAAATGGATGACGCGAACGACTCGCGGCTGAACTCCATTGTGGCCAGTGACGGGCGACGCATCGATATTCACTACAAGTGGATCGAGCCCAGTGGCGTAACGCGGCCGGCCGACGCCGACGGCTACAAGGTGGAGCGGGTCGTCGCAAACGGCCGTACCTGGACCTACGGCTACAACGAAAGATCGTTCCTCACCACGGTCACTCTTCCTGACGGCACGTACTGGCAACTTTCGCCGACATCGGCGTATCCGACTTACCAGAACCTGGGAAGCAATCCGTGTGAGGGAATCACCTGGACGCTTGCCGGGAACAGCTTTCAGTACGACATGACGCATCCCTCCGGAGCGCAGGCGCGCTTCCATTTCAAGACCACGCCGCATGGGCGCGCCAACGTGTTTCCAAAGTGCGACTGGGACAGCTACTGGCGCCATGACAAGGCCAGGAGTCCCGGCAAGTACTTCGTGACGGTCGCTCTCGACAAGAAGGAGGTCTGGGGGCCGGGTGTTCCGCTGCGTTCCTGGGTGATTGAAAGAAGTGATGCCGGCAGCGACGCCAGCTGGCAGGGAGAGAATACGGGCGACACGATCAAGACCGTTTCGGTCACCGACTCGGCAGGCGAGTTCACGCGTTATACGTTCAGTAACGACTATGCCAAGGATGAAGGCAAGTTGTTGAAGCTGGAAGTGGGCGGAAGCCCTGCCCAGATACTGTCCACCACCCAGTACTTCTATGACGTCGGACACACCATTCCGTCATATGTGCAGAAGGCGGGCACGTATGCCTATCACGTGGGTATCAATCCCCTGGAGGATGATGTCATTCCCTTGTACAAGACGGTAACCACGCAGGATGGTACGTCCTTCAGTTGGCAGGCTACCGCCTTCGATCAGCTGGCTCGCCCGACCCGGGTCGTTCGATCAAGTTCCGTTGGATTCTCGCGAACGGAGTCTTCCGAGTACTACGACGATCTGCCGCTCTGGGTGCTGGGACAGCCCAAGAAGGTGACCTGTGCCGCGGCGACGCCGGCGGAATCCGATTGCGACGGCGGCGCCGACTCGGTGGTGTCCGAGACGGTATATGGCTGGAAGGCGCTGCCGTGGAAGACCTTCCGCTTCGACAAGCCCCAGCAGGTCTTCAGCTATCACACGACCGGCACATCGGCAGGAAACGTTTCCTCCGTAACCGACGGGCGGGGCAACAAGACCCTGCTCACCAGCTGGAAGCGTGGCATTCCGCAGAGCATCACCTATGCCGATGGGGCCAAGCAGTCGGCGCAGGTGAACGACGACGGCACGATTGCATGGGTCACTGACGAGAATGACAGCAGGACCTGCTATCAGTACGACAGCATGGGACGTCTGACCCGGGTCACTTACCCGTCGGAGTCCTCAGCCAATACCTGCAGTGCCGCGCCCTGGAACATCACCACCCAGAGCTTCGCCCCGATTGCCACGAGCGAGTACGGCATTCCGGCAGGCCACTGGCGGCAGGATGTGGCGACAGGCAACGGGCGCAAGAAGACCTACTTCGATGCGCTGTGGCGTCCGTTGCTCGTGCGCGAGTACGACAGCGGCAATCTTTCCGCGACCGAACGTTTCACCCGCTTTGCCTACGATCATGAGGGACGGGTCACGTTCGCCTCCTACCCGAGCACGTCCAGCAGCCCGGCCAAGGGGGTTCATTCGACCTACGACGCGCTGGGCCGGCCGACTTATGTGAGGCAGGATTCGGAGCTGGATCTGGATCAGAACGGAACTCTGGATCAGCTGGTCACGCGGACCGAGTATCTGAACAACGTGGATGGCTACTACACCAAGGTCACCAATCCGCGTGGACAGATCACCCGTACCTGGTATCAGGCCTTCGACCAGCCCAACTACGAGACTCCGACCGCCATCCGGCACCCGGAAGGCGCGGTCACCCATATCAGTCGCGACATCTTCGGCAAGCCGATCCAGATCCGCCGCAGCAACAGCAACGATCCGTCCGGCGGCACCGTGGCGGTCGACCGCAACTACGTCTACAACGGCAGCCAGGAGCTGTGCCGGGTCAACGAACCGGAGACCGGCGATACCTATATGGGCTACGACGCGGCCGGCAACCTGGCCTGGTCCGCGGCCGGTTACAACAGCACCGGTACCGGTTGCCTGAGCGCCTCGCAGGTGGCAGCCCGGCGCGTGGACCGCAGTTATGACGCGCGCAACCGGCTGAAGACCCTGACGTTTCCGGACGGCAACGGCAACCAGCAGTGGAGTTATTGGCCGAACGGTCAGGTCCGGCAGGTCACGACCCAGAACGATGGCGTGGCCGTCTACAACAGCTATACCTATTTCCGGCGTGGGCTGTTGATTGGGGAGAGCCAGTCGCAGGCCGACGGTGAGGCCCGGACGATGGGCTATACCTACAACCCCAATGGGCATCTGTCCGGTCATCGCTATCCCACGGGACAGGAGGTCGCCTACGAGCCCAATGCCTTGGGCCAACCGGGCCGGGCGGGCGTCTACGCCACCGGTGCGAGCTACTATCCGAACGGGGCGCTCAAGCAGTTCACCTATGGCAATGGCATCGTCCACACGTTGAGCCAGAATGCGCGCGGCCTGCCCGACACCAGCACCGATGCCTATGGCAGCACCAAGTTCCTGAGCGACAGCTACGACTACGACGCCAATGGCAATGTGGCGGCGATCACTGACGGGGCGACCGGGCGCAACCAGCGCGGCAACCGCGACATGGTCTACGACGGCCTGGACCGTCTGACCAGCACGATCTCGCCGATGTTCGGCACCGCGACCTACGCCTACGACGTATTGGACAACCTGACCCGGGTCAGCGTGAGCGGTGGCGCGTCGCCGCGCAATCACTACTACTGCTACAACAGCCAGAGCCAGTTGGCATTCGTGCGTACCGGCGCGGTCTGCAGTGGCGGCTCGGCCAGCCCGGCCGCGCATGCGTTGAGCTACGACCCGCAGGGCAACCTGTCGCAGAAGAACGCGATGCTGTTCGACTTCGACTACGGCAACCGCCTGCGCGAAGCGGCTGGTGAGCACTATCGCTATGACGGCCATGGCCGTCGCGTGCAGTCCGACAGCACGGCCGGCAAGATCGGCTCGATGTACGACCAGGGTGGTGTACTGCGTTACCAGAAGAACCGGCGCAAGGACAAGGCGACCGAGTACATCATGCTCGGCGGCAGCCTGGTCGCGAAGGCGGACTGGCCGGTGGACCACGAGCTGTCGACGAAGGACTACGTGACCTGGACGCCGGTGCCGGGCGTGACCCGCTACGTCATCGAGGAGAGCGTGGACGGGCTGACCTGGACGACGGTGTACGAGGGTAGCGACACCGACTGGGCGTCATTGGCCCGCCCGGAAGGGGTTTACACCTACCGGGTGCTGGCCTGCACGGATGCGGGGGTCTGCACCGAGGTCACCACGGTAGCGCACGTGCAGCGACCGGCGGTCAGCATCGTGCCGATGCTGTACCAGTTGTTGTTGAACTGAGAACACCCGAAGCTCCGCCGTGGACTCGCTGCCCGTGTCCACGGCGGAATCGCCAGGATCGTGATGGTGGAGAAAGACAGATGCGGGAACAAATGAGGGGGATGCCGAATGGCCGGCGGCCTTGCGAGGGTGTACGTGCCCGGACCGTCCGGGCAGCGCTGCTGGCGCTGTTGGTGTTGGGCTTCTGTGGCAATGCGCAGGCGCTGCAGAACTTCACCGGCAAGGTGACCTCGATCGAAGTGACCTACATGCCGGGTAAGCTGGTGTTCGCGCTGGACGCGGGCAATGCGGCCTGTCCGGCGGGAAAGGGGCTGACCTGGAACAAGGCCGATCAGGAGAACAACAAAGCCGTCATGGCAGCGTTGGCTACCTCGATGTCGACCGGGCTGAGGGTGAAGTTCTACATTGAGGATGACGACATCGCCTGTGTCGGCCGATACGTCTATCTCGTCGAATAGCCTGCCGATAGTGTGCTTGCCGCGGGCTGCGAGACCGCGGTGTCACGGAACGAAGTGGAGAAAACAATGCGTAAGTGGATTGAAATGGCTGCGGTTGCGATCGGAATCGTGCTGGCGTCGCCGGCAGGCGCCGAGACGCTCACTGGCAATGTGTCGCGGATCTATGTGACCTCCACAGGCATGGTCAACTTCCGCATACAGGGGGCGTGCAAGAGCGGCACCTATTTCCAGTTCCAGCTGACCGAAGAGGACAGTGCGCGCAAGGCCTGGTACGCGATGCTGCTCAATGCGGCGACCCAGCGTCAGCCGGTGCGGGTGGCACTGGCGGATGCTTGCGATCCAGCGATCAATCAGACAGTCGCCTACATGTATCAGGACTACGAATAGGCCGTCGTGTCCGGCCGATGGCGATCGGTGTCTGCTATGCGGATCGCCGCACATTTGGTGTTTCCAAGCGATTGAGGACTATTGGATGACGATCAAAGCGGTATTGGGCGCACTTGCAGTGCTCCTGCTTTCCTTCCCATGCGCAGCCGCGCGGAACAACACCGGACACACCGTCGCCCGCATCGGTACCGGTTGGGGTAACGAGGCGATATTCGTGCACACGGTGGATGCCGCTCCGGTCGAGGAAGGCTGTGGCGGTACCCAGTACCGGATCAATCTCAACCACCCCTTGCTCAAGGAAATGCTGACGTTGCTGGTGGCGGCGCAGCAATCCAGGGCCCAGGTGGACCTGTATGTGGATGGTTGCCAGGGCAGTGTGATGGTCTTGCAGGCGGTCGCCATACATTAGTGGCGCATGAGTCGATGAATGAAGGAGGGGGGAGGATGTTTCGATCCGCAGTTGTGTTGGTAGGTCTGTGGGTCGGGTTGGTACCCGCCGCCAACGCCGAGACCAAGTTTCATTGCCAGGGTGAGTTGACCTACCTGGCCCTCGACGCCAGCGGCAGCGTGAACATCGCTATCGACGGCGTGTCGCCCGTCCACGGCGTATGCAACTTGCTCGCCGACGATGGCTACAAGGCTTCGCCGGAAAGCTGCAAGGCGATGTATGCGACATTCCTGGCGGTGAAGATGTCCGAGCGGGCGGTGCAGGTGTTCTACGAGGACCCGGTGCTGACCGATTGCTCGCAGATTGCGCCATGGTCCAAGCAACGCGGCTACTACTATGTCTCGTCGCAGTAAGACGATGATGCGGTATGGAGTGGATGGGGTGGGAACGGATGCAGGCCGTCGAGGCCGGGGTATCCGGCTCGTCCCGGTATCGAATCGATCGACAACAAGATGGCCGCTCAGGTGTCACGAGCCCGGTCAGGCAACAAGGACAAGCGATGCGTAACTGGCTTCTGACAATCCTGCTGTGGACGATCGCGCTGGGGCTGCCCGCCCAGGCGCAGACGGTGACCTATGTCCACACCGACGCGCTGGGCAGCCCGGTGGTGGAGACGGACGCCAACCGCAACGTCATCGAGCGCAACGAGTACGAACCCTACGGCAGGAGCAATCAGCCGCTGGACGACGCCCCCGCCTATACCGGACACGTCGGCGATGCCGCGACCGGACTGATCTACGCGCAGCAGCGCTACTACGACGATGATATCGGACGGTTTTTGTCGGTGGATCCGGTGACGGCTCACAGTGATCCGATTGGAATGTTTAATCGTTACAAGTATGCCGCAAATAATCCTTACGGTTTCAAGGATCCAGACGGTAGGCAGGAATGTCGTTCGTGCGAACTTGGTTACGGCGGAGTCACGAGTATGATGCTTACGCCGGAACAGCGCCGTGTCTGGGCAATTGGTGAAAGAGCGGCTACTACCGCAGGTAGCGGCGCCGAAGAAGGTGCGGCGATTATGGATGGGGTAAGGGAGTTTATTGCCAATCCAGAGGTTACAAGGGAAGGCATTACTCGGCTGGCAATAGCTGTTGCGATGGCGAGGCTAACGCATGGGAAATCTGCGGAGGTCATGCATGGTCCCTCGCCAAATATTAAATTGGGTCACCAAGGAAAGCATCAAGTTGGGGACAACAATTATCGCCCTGGTAGAAGTATCCTTACGGGGGATCCCGCTGAACTTGGAAGATATGCTGGAACAGGTCGGAAAGTAGGTGATATTGAAGTTGGGCGTCCCGGCTCTAAAGAGCGAGTTAACTTTGGCCGAGAAATTGGATACTATGTTGACAGGAATGGAAACGCCATATCGACAACGAACGGAATAATTCATTACGGCAAGGCCGGCATTCATATCGTTCCGTCGAGGCCTGATTGAGCTATGAATAAGAATTTGCGATCAGATATAACTTTGAGTGTGAATCGGGCATTGCTTGGGGAGGTGTTTTGTGAGCTTGTTGCGGTGTCATGTAAAACAGAAGGTGAAAGCAGATTTGAGCTGATTTTCTATGTTGACTCAGCGCCTTCTGATTCTATGGAGGAAGATGTCTCCTGTGTTGAAACTGAGGTAATGGCTGACTTTCCAGCAAGCTTCGAAATATCACACAAGGTTGTACAATTTGAGCAATCACACCTTAATGCATCTGATGTTTTTTGGATTTTTCTTAGAAAACAAGGTTGAAAGTGACCTGCCCCCGATAGCCGTACCAGTCATTCCTGACGAAGTCCGGGATTGAAGGTTACTGCCTTGTCGACCTGTTGTGCTCGATGGCTGGCTGCGAACCGTGCTGGCGGGGCACGTCCGCAACTACTGTGGGGTCTGACTGGACTGCCCCGGCTTTCACAGACAGGTAGTCAGGATACAAGCCTGACCGATAGATAGTTCCTCTCCGCCTGCACGGGTGATTGGTAGCCCAGTGCCGAGTGCATGCGGATGCGGTTGTAGAAGAGTTCGACATACTCGAACACTGCCATGCGTGCGGCTTCGCGGCTTTCAAAGGGTCTGTCGTCACCAATCTCGTGCTTGAGGGTGGCGAAGAAACTCTCGGCCATGGCGTTGTCGTAGGGCAACCCCGGCCTGCTCATACTCAGACGGATTTTCGCTGCCTCCGCTTTGGCCCGGTAACGGGCGCCGGTGTACTGGCTACCGCGGTCATGGTGAAGGATCAGACCCGGCTTGGGGCGACGCTGCTGCAAGGCCATATCGAGGGCGCGCTCGGTGAGATCGAGCCGCTGGTGGTTGTCCATCGCCCAGCCAACAACGCGTCGGCTGCAGGCGTCGATCAGGGCCGCGAAGTGGAGCGGCCCTTCGCGCGTGGGCAACTGCGTGATGTCGCCGACCCACAGCCGGTCCGGCGTCGGTGCGGCAAACGGCCACGAGCATAGCCGTGGTGCCGCTGGCGTGCGCTGATAGGCGGCGCGAGCACGCAAGAAGCGGCGTCGGCGGCGCGTCCACAGGCCGAACTCTCGACGAAGGCGATCCATTCGATGGCGTCCGCAGTCGATGCCACGCCGACGCAACTCACGCCACAGACGACGGCTTCCATAGCTCTCTCGAAGTTCCCGGTGCGTGGCTGCGATAACTGCCGCCAGCTTCACGTCTTCCGTTGCCCTGGTGCTTGGTGGACGCCGCTTCCAGGCGTGATAGCCGCTGAGCGACACCTTCAGCGCCCGGCACAGGTCTGTCAGAGGAAACGTCATCCGTTGTCCGTCGATCCAGGCGTACCGCGCTTGGATGCGCTCGCGAAGTACGCCGTCGCTTTTTTTAAGATCGTGTTTTCCTGCTCTAGCCGAGCGACCTGTCGGCGCAGTTGGGCTAGCTCCTGCTGCTGTGGCGAACGCCGGCCAGAGCCACGGAACGCCTGATCCCCATCAGTGGCAATCGCATCGCGCCATTTGTAGAGCCGGTTACGCGGTACGCCCAACTCCAGCGCCAGTTGGGTAGCCGGCTTGTCGCCGCGCTCCAGCAACCGCACCGCCTCGCGCTTGAACTCTGCGGTGAACTTCTGCCTTACCATCAAACACCTCCGGGGTTGTCCCCATTTTCAGGTGTCTGTGAAAGGCGGGCCAGTCCAGACTTCGTTGTAGTCGCGGCGCCACTCCGCGATGGCCTCGCGGGCCTGCGCCAGTGACGTGAACCAATGCTCGTTCAGGCATTCGTCGCGGAACTTGCCGTTGAAGCTCTCGATGTAGCCGTTCTGCATGGGCCGGCCGGGTTCGATCAGCAGGTGCTTGATGCCATGGCGCTGTGCCCAGGCGATGAAGGCGCGCGACGTGAACTCCGGCCCGTGATCGTGACCCGCCAGGAACGCGCGCCCTGCCGTAAGCAACAAAGATGGACACTCTCATCAGTGCCCCGTAACGGGCGCGCCTGTTGGTTGCGGTGAAAAGCGCTACCTATCGCTCAATGGTCCCTCCCCCCGGAACCTCATCCTCTTCCGCTTAACTCTCGACCGGGGTGAGGCCGAGCGGTTGGTAGAGCTCCGCCGCCTTCAGGTCGGTGGCCTGCGGGTCGAGCTCGATCCGATAGGGCAGGCCGGTGAAGCTGTCCCGGGCGAAGAACACCAGTCGGCCGTCGGACAGTTCCGGAGCCTTGATCTCGTCGAAGTCGGGAACGCCGAAGTCGCAGAGCCGGATCACGCCCGGGCGCCATGGCAGGGACGGGTCTTCGGTGGCCAGCCGCGCGCGGAAGGCAGTGGCGTAGTCGCCGGGGGCGGTGATCACGCTGAAGTCGTCGCCCAGCAGCAGATGGTTCGCCAGTTCGGCCAGCCGCGTTGCGGCCGAGGGCTGCAGCAGTCCGGGCGCAAGCGCCACGAGCTTGTCGAGTCGGACGACCTTGTGGGCGCCGCCGACAATGACGGCATTGGGGCCGTCGAAGCTGAGGTCCAGTTCGATATCCGGGAGTGCGTCGGTCATAAGTCTGCCTTTCTCGTCCATGTGGTGGGCCATCATCGGCCCGGTACTGTCCCTGTGTCGGCCGTCGTGACGCGCGGTCGTGCCGGATCGGGTCCTGGATCGCAGACTAGCAAATCCGCTTCGGCGAGGAGGAGGTCGACAGATCCAGGACAAGGGTCAGTGTCGACTGTCGTGCGCGAAAGCGATCGAATCCGGCCAGGTTCCCGGGCGGCTTCGCCTGACGAGAGAGTGCTCTAACCCGAGTTATGCAA
Source organism: Marilutibacter maris (assembly GCF_003233695.1). Taxonomy (NCBI): domain Bacteria; kingdom Pseudomonadati; phylum Pseudomonadota; class Gammaproteobacteria; order Lysobacterales; family Lysobacteraceae; genus Marilutibacter; species Marilutibacter maris. Next base: position 66,933 of record NZ_CP029843.1, read on the forward strand.
TACCGACGCCGCAAAGCGACCTTGGCCTGGACGAGTTGTCAGGTGGCTCCCAGAAGCGCTCTGGTGCCAAAATGGCAATACCTCCGGGGCCTCGTAGGACTCGGCAAACCCGATTGAGTAGATGAACGTGTCCTGGCCTTCCCGTGTAGGAAAGACGTGGAGGCAATGCCAACCGTGCTCCCGGATGTTGTCCGAGACTCTTTGGTTCTGAGCGGTGGAATCTTGATCCATTGTCTGATGCCTGAACTAAGCCGACCCTCGGCAAGGTGCGACCGAGCGGACTATGGCTGAAGGCGAGCGCTTAGGCACCGCCCCCGACGTGGGCTCGGATTGAATGAACTGTTAGGTGCCCGGCTCTGAACATTTGACGGGGGATTCAAGAAGGCGCCTGGTCACCGTTGCGTGCGAGTAGTTGACGGCAATAACCACCGGAAACGAAAGGCCCAGTATCTCGCAACGCTTGAAGTTGGCATGGTCGGTAAGCGAAAGCTCGCGCACATCCATGCCGAGGGCCGGGCCAAACCCGCGCAGCTCTACCGCGCTGACTCCAAAGAACGCGAGACGGAAAACACGATCCCAGTATGGGCCAAGGATTTCCAGCACTAGCTCACCCCCATCAGCGAGCAGCGGCATCCTATGAGAAAGCTCAACCAGAGAGCCGTCGTAGATGCAATCAGGACTTGAGGTATAGCCGACATACGCAGGAAGCGAGGCCAGCTCCTCAATCGACAGCGCAGACTCGGTCGTCACTCTCGAGAGTTGGGATAGTTCTAGGTCGCGAGTCGTTGTCATGGGCGGCTAACGCCTGAACTTAAGCCGAGCCGCGAAGCGGCGTCGGTTTGGGTGAACTGTCAGGCAGCAATACTTTGAGCTAGAGCGAGGTGTAGAACGTGTAGCCATCCGGTTTACGAGCAAATGTGGCGCGCAGAAAGCCAATTGTCCAGACCGCTTCAACGACCAGGGTAGGCGGCTCGCCTTCGTTTGCGGCGACGTACTGCCCTGCGTCAGTCCATTCCGAAAGAACGGATGCCTTGGCAAGTTCCTTTGCGCTGGCATCTGACACCGCTTTGACCCAGCGCGTCGTGAAGAACCCGATCGCGGGTTCAGAGCCGTCTTGAGTCAACAGATTGATGCCTGTCCCTTCGAGGCGAACTGCAAAAGTCTTCATTGGCTTTGCCTGGCACCTGGATCAAGCCGAACCGAGAAGGGGCTTCGGCATGAATGAACTGTTAGGACGCATCCGGCGGCATCCCGTAGAACGATAGCTCAATGCTGCAGCCAAGCTCGCTGGCCAATAGAACCAGCGGGTGCGGGATCCGATAGCAAGGCCATGGGCGATCCTCGGTAGCCAGGTCATAGAGACCGAAGTCGATGGTAGCAGCCGAGAACCCAAGGCTCCTGATAAGCAGGAAGTCTTGCTTGTGCCTTCGGATGAACTGGGAAGCTTGGGCGGCTTGCTCGACAATGCCATCAGCGCCTGACAGCTCAATGTTGAATCCGGAAATCTTGATCGGGCCGCGGCTCTTTGGAGTGCCGGGGTCGCCCTTCCAGAAGACGCGGCTGGGCTGGATCGACGAAGTTGCGAGAAATCGACGGACCTTGACCGTTGAGCCTGAAACGCGAAGCATGCATGCCGGCATGTATGCGCCCTGACGCCTGATTCAAGCCGAGCCGCGAAGCGGCTTCGGCCTGGGTGAATTGTTAGGCGTCATACGGTGCTGGCGCCTGCTTGCAAACGGTGACCTCGTCTGCCCGCCAGCTACCGCGCTCGAAAGAGCAGAGCAGGAGGTGACCGGTCGCTGACGATACCCTTAGAACTTGATTGTCTGGCGCCGTGAAGTGGAGAGCTACTTCCTGTCCAATCAGGCCCGCCCATGTGGTCGAGGCCGATACATCAAAGTCCGTGAGCTGAGCGTCCGGCAGGAAGTGCGACGAACCCTGGGTGCCGATAGCGTACTGGACAGGCTCTCCGACCCACGAGACAAAAAGCTTCTGGCCGTCTTGAAAGGTCAGCACAAGCTCCCCGCCAAAGTCATGGGTCTCGTCACGCTCTGCGGCATCTACGACGAGCTCCTCGCCCTCGAAAAGCCTGTAGTGGATCGCTGTGAGCTTGGACATGACGCCTAAGGCCTGAACTGAGCCGAGCCACGAAGCGGCCTCGGCTTGAAAGAATTGTTAGGGCCCAGATCGGAGACTCGGAACACCCCCGCCAATCACGATTGCATAAAGACCCAGCCCCATGACAGCAGTAAAGCAAACGAGCATTGCATCACATAGCAATGAGAGCTGCGGGTCGCCAAGTGGTCGATGCCCGCGGCGGTAAACATACGAGATAATTTTCAGTGCACCGTGCCGAAAAGAAGGCTGACCGAGTGCCTGAAACTCCGCGGGATGTCGTGTCCGAACGTAGCGCAAGAAATACGCGACGAGGCACAGCCATAAGACCGCAAGGCCTAGAGCCGAGAGAACTAACCATGGGGCATGCGAGAAGATCACTTCTTGGCTCTAACTCACCAGTAGACCCCGGAAACGGGGTGGTATCCGATTCTTTATCACCCGCCAGGTCGCGTCAATCGTCAAAGCCCTGCCAGAAATCAAGGACTTTCCTGGCGATCGTGATGTGCCCGGCGGGTCCTCTTCTTGCGGATTGCGACGAACCTGGAGTGCTATGAGATATCGGCCCAAGATGGGGTGCTACTTGGGCCGATATCCGCATAAGGACGGCTATCGGGTCGAAGGCGGGATATGAAGTCAGTGCGTGCGAAAGAGATGGCTTCTTGTTCGCACAGTGTGCCGGCGCGATTGATGCTCGGGCCCCTGCTCAAGGTACGGAATGGACCCGGCGGCTCTGTTCGTTGTCTCAGGTGTCCTCGGGGCTGCGCGTTTCCTGCCCTGATGGCGGCTTGCCGTCTTCGTTCAACGCGCGCCCCTCCGGCACCTCACCCCGTCCGAACATCTCCCCGAAGAAATCCCCCTCGTTCCAGCGCGGTCGTTCCGGCGCGTCGGCGATGCGTTGGCCGATTTCGGCGTTGAGGTGCGCCAGGCGCGCGGCGTCGTCGTAGCGGATCGGTTGCGAGGCGTCGTCGCCGGGGCGGTGGTAGTGCTCGCGCAGGAAGGCGCCGTTGATCGCGCGGGCGTCGACGCCGTCGCGGCCCTGGTAGCCGCCGACCAGGTAGATCGACGGCACCCCGGCGCGGATGAAGGCGTACTGGTCGCTGCGCACGAAGATCGATTCTTCCGGGATCGGGTCCGGCGACAGCGTCACCCCGACCTCGGCGGAGGCGGCCTCGACCAGCGCTTGCAGGCTGGAGTGTTCGATGCCGACCGGGACCGCGTCGGAGGTCGGCGCCAGCAGCACCGGCATGTCCATGTTGACGTTGGCGACCAGCGCGTCGGCGGCGACGGTCGGGTGACGGGCGAACCATTCCGCGCCGAGCAGGCCCTTCTCCTCGGCGGTGACCGCGACGAACAGCAGCGAGCGCTTCGGCGGCTGCGGCGATTGCGCCAGCCGCTTGGCCGCCTCCAGCATGATCGCCACGCCCAGGGCGTTGTCGAGCGCGCCGTTGTAGATCGCATCGCCGTCGACCGCGGCGCCGATGCCGATGTGGTCGAGGTGGGCGCTGAACACCACGTGCTCGGCGGCCAGTGCCGGGTCGCTGCCGGGCAGCACGCCGACGACGTTGCGCGATTGCACCGGTTCGATCCGGCTGCGCGAAGCCAGGGTCGCGGTGCCGGGCAGGTCGAAGCCGTGCAGGGTGCCGGCGTCGAGGTCGGCGAACAGCTGGCGTGCGCTGCGTCCGCCGGCATCGAGCAGGCGCGGTGCGGCGGCGGCGCTGACCCGGGCGATCACTTGCAGCTGCGGGAAGGTGTCCAGGGCGACGCCGTCCGCGCCGCGCAGGCGCATGCCCGGGCGCCGCCAGTTGTCGGCGCGGTGTGCCCACGGGCTGCGCGCGTCCTCGGCATCGGTGGATACGAAGATCGCGCCGACCGCGCCGCGCGCGGCCAGTTCGCGCAGCTTCTCGCGGCCGGAGGCGTGGAAGGCGCGGCGGTCGGTATCGAAGGCCGCCGGCGCGCCGTTGAACAGCACCGCGATCCTGCCGCGCAGGTCGAGCCCGGCGAAGTCGTCGTACCCCAGCGACGGTGCATGCACGCCCTGGCCGACGAACACCATCGGCGCGGTCACGCGCGCCTCGGCGGCATTGAAGTCGGCATCGGGCAGGAACTCGCGCTCGAACGCCAGTGCGACATCGCCGCCGTCGCGATGCACCACCAGCGCCGCGCCTTCGGCCTCGCGGGTGGCGGCCAGCATCGGCACGCTCTGGTAATAACTGCGCTGGCCCTGGTCATCGCGGGCGGCCGGGGCCAGTCCGGTCGCGCGCATGCGCTGGGCCACGTACAACGCGGCCAGATCGTGGCCGCGGCGGCCGGCCTCGCGCCCCTCCAACAGGTCGTCGGCGAGGAAGCGCACATCGGCCTCGATCCGGCGTGCGTCGGCACCGGCGCTGGCGTCGTAGGGTTCGGGCTCCGACGCTGTCGGAGGCGGGGCCGGTTGGCATGCGGCGATGGCGACAGCGACAGCGACAGCGACAGCGACAATCAGGACCTGCGGAGCGAAACGATTCGGGATGCGCATCGGTGATGACGGGGCCGGACGGATGCGCAGCGTACCGCGATGGCCTCCCGCGTCGGGCGATCCCCGCACTGCGTTAAGCTGCACCGATGTTCGAACTGGCCGGCGTCCGCAAGCGCTACGCAGCGACCACCGCGCTCGACGGCGTCGACCTGTCGATCGCCCGTGGCGCCACCACCGCCCTGATCGGTCCCAGCGGCGCCGGCAAGTCGACCGTGCTGCGGATGCTGATCGGACTGGAATGGCCGGATGCCGGCGAGGTGCGCTTCGACGGCGAACCGTTGCAGCGCGCGCGCCTGCCCGAGCAGCGGCGCCGGATCGGCTACGTGATCCAGGAGGGCGGGCTGTTCCCGCACATGAGCGCGGCCGACAACGCCGCCCTGCTGGCGCGCACCCTGGGCTGGCCGCGCGCGCGCATCGAGGCGCGCCTGGACGAGCTGGCGCGGCTGTGCCGGTTGCCGGCCGACGCGCTGCGGCGTTATCCGGCCGAGCTGTCCGGCGGCCAGCGCCAGCGGGTCGGCCTGGTGCGCGCGCTGATGCTGGACCCGCCGGTGCTGCTGCTGGACGAGCCGCTGGGCGCGCTGGACCCGATCATCCGCCACGAGCTGCAGGCGCAGATGCGCGAACTGTTCGCGACCCTGCACAAGACCGTGGTGATGGTCACCCACGATGTCGCCGAGGCCGCGTATCTGGCCGATACCCTGGTGCTGCTGCGGCGCGGGCGCATCGTCCAGCAGGGCAGCGCGCGCGCTCTGCACGATGCCCCGGCCACGCCGTTCGTGCGCGAGTTCCTGCACGCCCAGCGCAGCCTGGAGGAGTGCCTGTGAGTCGCCTCGGCCGGATGGTCCTGGCGGCGATGCCGGTCGTGCTCACGCTCGTGCTCGCGGTGGCGACCACGGCCACCGCCGCCGAGCCGCTGCGCATCGGCAGCAAGAACTTCACCGAATCGGTGATCCTGGCCGAGATCGGCGCCCGTGCCGGCCGCGCCCAGGGCCGCGACATCGAGCACCGGCGCCAGCTCGGCGGCACCCGCATCCTCTGGCGCGCGCTGGAGAACGGCAGCATCGACGCCTATCCCGAGTACACCGGGACGCTGGCCCAGGAGCTGCTGCAGATGCCCGGCGCCAGCGACGATGCGCTGCGCGCGGCGTTGGCCGAACGCGGACTGGCGATGACCGGGCCGCTGGGCTTCGACAACACCTACGCGCTGGGCATGCGCGCCGATCGCGCGCTGGCGCTGGGGATCGATTCGATCTCCGACCTGGCCGCGCATCCGGGGCTGAAGATCGGCCTGAGCAACGAGTTCATGCAGCGCGCCGACGGCTGGCCGGGCCTGAGCGCGGCCTACGGGCTGCCGCAGCGCGCCAATGGCCTCGATCACGACCTGGCCTACCGCGGGCTGCAAAGCGGCGCGATCGACGTCATCGACCTCTACAGCACCGACGCGGAGATCGACTACTACGACCTGGCCGTGCTCGCGGACGACCGCCGCTTCTTCCCCGCCTATCGCGCGGTGTTCCTGTACCGCGCCGACCTGGACGCGCGCGCGCCGGACTGGAGCGCGACCCTGGAGGCGATGGCCGGGCGCATCGACGCGACCGCGATGCGGCGGCTCAATGCGCGGGTCAAGCTCGGCCGCGAGAGCGAGGCCGCGGTCGCCGCCGACTGGCTCGGGGTCGAGGCGCCGCAGGCCGGCGGTCGCACGGCACGGATCGCGCGCCGCACCGTCGAGCACCTCGGCCTGGTCGGGGTGTCGCTGGCACTGGCGCTGCTGGTGGCGTTGCCGCTGGGCGTGCTGGCCGCGCGCCGGCGCCGGCTCGGACAGCTGGTGCTGTCGCTGACCGGGTTGCTGCAGACCCTGCCGTCGCTGGCGGTGTTCGTGTTCATGATCCCGTTGTTCGGGATCGGCGCCGGTCCGGCGATCGCGGCGCTGTTCCTGTACAGCCTGTTGCCGATCGTGCGCAACACCCACGCCGGCATCACCGGGATTCCACGCGAGTTGCGCGAAACTGCCGCCGCGCTCGGCCTGCCCCCGCGCACGCGGCTGTGGCGGGTCGAACTGCCACTGGCGCTGCGCACCATCCTGGCCGGCATCAAGACCGCGGCGGTGATCAACGTCGGTACCGCCACGCTCGGCGCACTGATCGGCGCCGGCGGCTACGGCCAGCCCATCCTGACCGGCATCCGCCTCGACGACATCGGCCTGATCCTGGAGGGCGCGGTGCCGGCGGCGGCGCTCGCGCTGGCGGTGCAGGGCCTGTTCGAGCTGGTCGAGCGCGCGCTGACCCCGCGCGGCCTGCGTCTGGCGCCGCGCCGTTGACGCGGCCGGGGCGGTTCCGCCCGGCGGCACCCCTTCCCGGTCCAGAGGACACCGTCATGCCCCCGATCCAGCGTCATCGCATCCGGCTGCCGGACGTGGACTTCAGCCGCAAGCTGGAGAGCGACGTGTATTTCATGCTCGACGACGCCGACGGCGGCAGCCGGCGGATCCGCTTCCACGACTACGACGCCATCTACGCGGTGCCGGGCCTGTACGAGCAGATCTTCTACGAGCGGCTCAAGTGCGATTCGCCGCGATTCCTGGCGCAGCGGCTGGAAGAGGTGCTCGCCGCCGCCGGCGACGACCTCAACCGCCAGCGGGTGTTCGATTTCGGCGCCGGCAACGGGATGATGGGCGAGGCGCTGGCCCACCACGGCGTGTCGCGCCTGGTCGGGCTCGACATCTCCGCGGCCGCGGAATCGGCGCTGCACCGCGACCGTCCCGGGCTGTACGACGCCTATTACGCCGCCGACATCACCGGCGACGACCCAAGCCTGCGCGAGGCGCTGCGACGCTGGCACTTCACCTGTCTGACCACGGTCGCGGCGCTGGGATACCACGACATTCCCGCCGCGGCGTTCCGCGAGGCCTTCAACCTGGTCGGCGACGGCGGCTGGATCGCCTTCAACATCAAGGAGACCTTCCTCGGCGAGTCCGACGACAGCGGCTTCGCGGTGTTCATCAAACGCCTGATCGCGGGCGAGTTCCTGCAGCTGTACCACCTGGAACGCTACCGCCACCGCATCTCGATCGAGGGCAATCCGCTGTACTACTGCGCGGTGATCGGCCGCAAGCTGGCGCCGCTGGTGGCGTGATCGCGCACGGCCCGCGTCGAGCGGGCCGCGGCGTGGCGTCAGTTGGTATCCAGCGGCTTGGCCGCGCCGGACTTGCGGACGTCGGTGTCGTCCCCGTCTTCGGCGCCGTCGGCGCTCGCGGCATTGGCGAGCAGGTCGATCTCGCGGTCGGGCAGCGCGACCACCAGGGTCTGGTAGCTCCAGCGCTTGCGCTTGCGGGTCGCCTCGACATAGACGGTGGCCTCGCCGTCGGGGCCTTCCACCCCGATCGACAGGTCGGCCTCGCCGGCGTCGTTGTTGATGTTGATGTTGCCGCTGGGCATGAAGCCGGCCTCGATCGGCTCGCCCAGCGCCGCCACCACCTCGGCCGAGGCCCGCGCCTCGGCCAGCGCGTGCCGGTAGGGTTCGGACGAGCGCATCATGCCCGAGACCAGCGACAGCAGGCCGAAGATCGCCGCCGCCATCAGCCCCAGCAAGGACAGGCCGATGACCGGCACCGCCCATTTCCAGTTGCGCTGCCACCAGTTGCGTTGACCGATGGCGCCGGCCGCCTCGTGCTGTGTCATGTCTGTTGGGCCCCCTGCCCGATACCGTCCGCGATCGCGTTCCAGTCTGTCGGCCGCGGTCGTACGGTTCAAGTCGGTGTGGCCGGTGTCGCGCGAAAACAAAACGGCCGCCCGGAGGCGGCCGTGGAAGCAGGGTTCGAATCGCGGATCAGAAACGCGCTTCGATGCCCAGGGTGAAGGTGCGCACGTCGACGTCCGCATCGAAGGGCTTGGCCTTGATGAAGTCGTAGTTCAGGCCCAGGCCGAAGGTCGGGCTGAAGTCGTAGCCGACACCGACGCCGAAGTACGGATCGGTCGAGGAGTCCTCGGCGCGGCCGAACCCGGTGACCGAGACGTCGGTGGTGGTGCGGATCACGCCAGCGCGGCCGGAGATGTAGAAGCCGTGGTGCGGGTCGGTGAAGTTGCGCTTGCCGGTCACGCCCAGGCCGAAGCCGTCGATCTCGGCCGACCCGGTGCTGTCGGAGTCCTCGCCGAGATTGCTGTAGAAGCCCTCGATCGCGATCGTGCTGTTGAAGTAGTAGCCGCCGCGCAGGCTGAAGGCGGTGTCGCTGCCGTCCGCGCCGTCGACTTCGATGTCGCTGTTGCCGACTTCGCCACGCACGAACATGCCCGCGCCGTTGGCGGCCATCGCGGTGGTGGAGAAGCCGCCCAGGGCCAGGGCGATCGAAAGGGCCAGGGTCTTGTTCATCTGGGATGATCCTTGATTCGGTGTCCGCCCGTCATTGGGCCGCCGGCACCATGCCCAAGCCACCGGCCCGAGTCAACTCAGCGGCCATGACAGGCATTCCGCGACGGCGGTCACGGCGACTTCGCGAACGCGGGCGCGGGTCGGCGCCGGATCAGTGATCGCGGCGGCGGAACGGCAGCACGGTGCCGGTTTCCTCGTCGTCCCGGCGCTGCCAGATCACCGGCACGTCGCGCGGCGACTGCGGCTCCAGCTCGTTGCGGTCGGCCTCGGCGGTGGCGTCCAGCTCCTCCTCGTCCTCCCAGCTGTAGCGCTTGCGCGGCGGCTGCGGGTCGAGCCGGCTGAACAGCCAGGCCGCGACCACTCCGCCCAGCGCACCGCCCAGGTGCGCCTGCCACGACACCCCCGGCTCGCGCGGCAGCACCGTCAGCAGCATGCCGCCGTAGAACAGGAACGCGGCCATCGACGCTGCCACCGCCGGACGGTCGCGGCGCAGCAGGCCGAGCAGGAACACCATGAACATCAGCCCGTGGGTCAGGCCGCTGGCGCCGAGGTGGTGGCTGCCGGGATGGCCGAGCAGCCAGGCGCCCAGGCCGGAGCCGATCCAGATCAGCGGCAGCGCCCGCGCGGTCGCCTTCGGATACATGCCACCGGCGAGGGTGCCGAGCATCAGCAGGGCGATCGCGTTCGCCGCCAGATGCTCGAACGAGCCGTGCAGCAGCGGCGCGGTCAGCACTCCGAGCAGGCCGCTCCATTCGCCCGGGTTCACCGTCCAGCGACCGACATCGAAGCCCGGCTGGGCCAGGAACACCGCGGTCAGCACGCCGATGAAGGCGAGGCTGAGGTTGAACGCGCGCAGCCAGCGGCGCTTGTCGGCCTGGCGCTGGGCCTGGCTGTCGGGGATCTCGGCGTCGGTCGGCAGGTGCATGAAACACACATGGCAGCCGCCGGCGCCGATTGCAAGCCGGCGCCCGTCCCGGCCGTGCGGGCGGCTGTGTTTCGCGGACGGGACGGTCGCGCGGCCGTCCGCTCAGCGCGCGATCAGCACCAGCAGCGAGCGCCCGTGCAGGCCGTACACCGTCCACTCGCCGCCGATCGGGTCCTCGGCGCCGGGCAGGCGCACCGCGTCGGCGCCCTCGTTCCAGGCCGCGGTGTCGGTGACCCGGTACCAACTCTTGCCGGCGCCGGGCCAGGGCAGGGTGAAGTCCACCGGCCCCGACCAACCGTTGTAGGCGACATAGATCGCACTGGCCGGGTCGCCGAACTCGCTGCCGTCGATGCGCCAGGCGATCGCGTGGTTGCCGCTGTCGCCGAAGTAACCGGCATCGGCCTGCTGACCGTCGGGACGGAACCAGCGCAGCTGCTCCATCACGTTGCCGTTGTTGTCGCCGCCGGAATAGAACTGCGCCGGACGCAGCGCCGGATGCGCGGCGCGGAAGCCGAGCATCCGCCGGGTGAAGGTCTCCTGGTTCGCCTCGTGGCTGTCGCGGGTCCAGTACAGCCAGTTGGCCGGCGAATCGAGGTTGTAGGGGTTGTTGTTGCCGAACTGGGTACGCAGCGCCTCGTCGCCGCCGGTGAACATCGGCACCCCGGCGCTGAGCAGCAGCAGGGCCATGCCGGTGCGCGCGGCCTGGCGCTGCGCGGCCGCGGCGCCGCCCTGGTCCCAGCTGTTGTTGTGGTCCTCGCCGCCGTCGGAGGGGCCGTAGGGCCAGGGCTGGTTGTTGAGCTTGCCGTTGTAGGCGTAGAGGTCGTTGAGGGTGAAGCCGTCGTGGGCGGCGAGGAAGTTGACCGAGTGCCAGGGCCGTCGGCCGTCGTCCTGGTAGAGGTCGGACGAGCCGGCGAAGCGGGTCGCCAGCGCGCCGGTGGTGACCGTCTCCAGCCCCAGCTTGTTCTGCTTCTTGCGGATGCGGTCGCGGTAGTCGCCGTTCCACTCCGCCCACGCCGACGGGAAGCCGCCGACCTGGTAGCTGTTGCCGCCGATCGCCCACGGCTCGGCGATCAGGTCGATGCCGGCACCGCCGTTGGCCGGGCGCGCCGGCAACTCGGCGGCGATGCGGTTGAGCGCGGTGCCGGCGTCGTCGCGGTCGAAGTCGAAGCAGCCGTGCTCGCAGCGGTTGCCCAACACCGAGGCCAGGTCGAAGCGGAAGCCGTCCACGCCCAGGGTGTCGCGCCAGTAGGCCAGCGAATCGACGATCAGGTCCTGGGCGATCGGATTGCGGGTGTTGTAGTTGCCGCCGACCCCGGTGTTGTCCCACGGGTACTGGTGGTCGGCGCTGAGCGAGTAATAGCTGCGGTTGTCCAGACCGCGCCAGGACAGCAGGTTGTAGACGCTGACCCCGTCGCTGCCGCCCCACGGCCCGCCCTCGCCGGTGTGGTTGTAGACCACGTCGACGTAGACCTTGATGCCGGCGTCGTGGAAGGCCTTGACCATCGCCTTGAACTCGCGGGTCGGGCCGCCGGCAGACTTGTCCGAGGCGTAGCGACGGTCGGGCGCGAACCAGTTCAGGGTCATGTAGCCCCAGTAGTTGTCGCCCTCGGTCGAGGCGGGATCGAGATCGTTCTGGTCGTTCTGGGTCTCCTGCAGCGGCAGGAACTCGACCGCGGTGACGCCGAGCCCGGCCAGCCAGGCGGCCTTCTGCGCGGCGCCGGCGTAGGTGCCGCGGATCGACGCCGGCAGCGCGGTGTCGTTCATGGTCAGCCCGCGCAGGTGGACCTCGTAGATCACCTCGTCGCGGAAGGCGCGGGTCGGCTTGCTGCCGGTCGAGCCGGCCTCCTCGGCCAGCACGATGCCCTTGGGTGCGCAGGCGGCGCTGTCCTTGTGGCGATGGGCGGCGCCGCTGGCGTAGACGGTGCCGTCGCTGCAGCCCGGGCCGATCGGATCGTGGCTGATCTCGCGCGCGTACGGGTCGATCAGCAACTTGTTGGGGTTGAAGCGGTGGCCGGCGGCATCGACGTCGGCGACGAAGCCGGCGCTGTTGCCCGGCGACCAGGCGGGGTCGTGCGGCCAGTTCGGGCCCCAGGCGCGGTAGCCGTAGTAGACCGGACCGGTCACGCCCTGCGCCTGCAGGGCCGCGACCGGCACCGTCGCCGACCAGATGCCGGTGGCGGGATCGCGGACCAGGTTCAGCCGCAGCGCCTCGGCGCCGCTGTCGGGGCTGGCGTAGATCCAGGCCTCGATCCGGCTGGCGTGGGCCGAGCGGACCCGGAAGCGGACGCTGTCGCCGGCGTCGACAGGGCGCGCGCCCAGCGCGTGGGCGTCGATCGCCGCGTGGGTCGGCAGCCAGGCCAGGCACAGCGCGCCGGCCAGGCCCAGGGTACGAAGCTTGCGGCTCCGGCCGCGCCTGCGATCGAGCATGGTTCCCTCCCGCGGATGTCCGCTTCTTGCGTGTGCGGCCGACTATCGCATCGGGTGCAGGTGCACAACGGCCGCCTGCAAACGTATTCAGGCGCGGCGTTGCCCAGACCCGGTCACCGCGACGCTCGCGTCAGTCGGCGTCCTCGCGCGGCGGCAGCGCCAGGCTCAGCAGCATCGTCGCGGCCAGGATCGCCGCGACCACGCCCAGCGAGACCAGCACCGGGATCTTGAACACGTCGACGATCAGCATCTTGGTGCCGATGAAGGCCAGCACCAGCGCCAGCCCGTAGGGCAGCAGGTGGAAGCGGTCGGCCATGCCGGCGAGCAGGAAGAACATCGCGCGCAGCCCCAGCACCGCGAACACGTTCGAGGTCAGCACGATGAACGGATCGGCGGTGATCGCGAAGATCGCCGGAATGCTGTCGACCGCGAAGATCACGTCGGTGATCGCGATCATCACGATCACCACGAACAGCGGCGTGTAGAAGCGCCGCCCCTGCCTGACCACGGTCAGCGCGTTGCCCTGGTAGCGCTGGATCAACGGCAGGTGGCCGCGCATCCAGCGCAGCACCGGGTTGCGGGCCAGGTCCGGTTCCTGCCCGGCGGCGATCCACATCTTGATGCCGGTGACCAGCAGGAAGATGCCGAACACGTAGAGCATCCAATGGAAGCGCGCCAGCAGCGCCGCGCCGATGAAGATCATGATCGCGCGCAGCACGATCGCGCCGAGCACGCCGATCACCAACGCGCGCTGGCGCTGCTCCTCCGGCACCGCGAAGTAGGTGAACAGGGTCAGGAAGACGAAGATGTTGTCGACCGCCAGCGACTTCTCGACCAGGTAGCCGGTCAGGAACTCCAACCCGACCCGGCCGGCGACCTCGGCGCCCGCGGTCGCGTGCAGGTAGGCCCACAGCCCGGCGTTGAACAGCAACGCCAGCACCACCCAGCCCAGGCTCCACCAGGCCGCCTCGCGCACGCTCACCTTGTGCGGTCCGCCGTGGCGCATCAGCACCAGGTCGAGCTTCAGCGCCACTATCACCAGTACCGCGAACATGCCCCACAACAGGGGGCTGCCGATCGTCTGCATTGTCGAAGCGTCTCCAGAACGAAAAAACCCGAACCGCAAGGCTCGGGCCGGTCTGGTTGCGCTCCGGAGGGGATTTCCGGACAGACCTCCGCCTTGCGGCGAAGGTCTCGCTCACGGTCCTGGCGGACCGCCCCCGGGGCCGGAGCGGGCTTGGACGCGGGGTCCAGCCGGCTCGAATTGACGACCTCCAGAGTCGGGAGCTACTCCCCTTCTCGAAGCGGCGATTCTGCGGTCGTCGTCGGTCGGCGTCAATGCGTGCGACGCGGCCGGATGGCCGCGGACCGCCACGACGGACCGCTACAATAGGTCGATGAATACGACGCTCCCCACCGTCCGGCTCAAGAACGCCTGGAAGTCCAACCATCCGTGGATCTTCCAGCGCCTGGTCGAGAAACCCGCGCAGCGGCCCAAGCCCGGTTCCATCGTCGACGTGGTCGGCGTCGACGGCGAATGGATCGGCCGCGGCTTCTACAACGGCCATTCGCGGATCGCGGTGCGGATCCTGGAAACCGATCCGGCGGTGGCGGTCGACGCCGACTGGTTCGCGCGCAAGCTCGCCGACGCGGTCGCGTTGCGCCGCCAGACCCTGCAACTGGACGCGGTCAGCAATGCCTGGCGCGTGTTCCACAGCGAGGGCGACGGCATCTCCGGCCTGGTCGTGGACCGCTACGACGACCTGCTGGTGGTCGGCTTCTTCAGTGCCGGCGCCTGGCGCCACCGCAGCGAGATCTTCGAAGCGCTGCGCGCGCAGTTCCCCGGCTGCCGCTTCCACAGCTTCGCCGACGAGCACGTGCAGAAGCAGGAAAGCTTCGACTACCGCGACACCCAGGGCACCGAGCCGGCGATCATCACCGAGCACGGCATCCGCTTCCGCGCCGATCCGGCCGGCGCGCACAAGACCGGCTTCTTCGCCGACCAGCGCGAGAATCGCGAATGGCTGTCGCACCGGGTCGCCGGCCAGCGGGTGCTGGACCTGTGCTGCAACACCGGCGGTTTCGCGGTGTACGCGGCGGCGCGCGGCGCGGCCGAGGTGGTCGGCGTCGACATCGATGCCGAGGTGATCGAGATCGCCAAGGGCAACGCCAAGCTCAACGCTCCCTTCGAAAGCGGCGTGCGCCCGCGCTTCGTGCAGGCCGACATCTTCCCGTGGCTGCGCGATGCGGCCAACAACGGCGAGCGCTTCGACGTGGTCGTGCTCGACCCGGCCAAGATGACCCGCGACCGCGACCAGGTGATCCCGGCGCTGAAGAAATACCTGGACATGAACAAGCTCGCGCTGGGCGTGGTCCGTCCCGGCGGCCTGTTCGCGACTTTTTCCTGCACCGGCCTGGTCAGCGAGGAACAGTTCCTCGACATGCTGCGACGGGCCGCGTTCTACGCCGGCCGCACCGTGCAGGTGCTGAAGGTCGCCGGCGCCGGCCCCGATCACCCGTTCCTGGCCCACGTGCAGGAATCGCGCTACCTCAAGGCGGTGTTCTGCCGGGTGGTGGACTAGGGCCTGACGGCTTCGGGACCGCCGGCCCCGAGCGCCACCACCGCGGCAGAACGGCACCGACGGCGCGACCCTGCCGGTAGGGGCGGCAGCGCCGGTACCGCCGGTGCTCAACGGTGGCCGCGGCTCAGTAGTAGTGGCAGGAGAGGGTGCGGCCGTCCCAGTTGCAGCTCATCCGGCTGCTGCGGCTGCCGCTGATCGGGATCCCGTACTGGCCGGCCGCGTACAGCCAGTCGTTCAAGGCGTCCTGGCTGCCGAACTGGTAGTTGCCGACATAGTCGCCGCCGCCGCTGCCGGTCGCGCTGGAGTCGGGGATCTTGTTGCCGTCGCCGTCGTAGCTTTCTCCGGGCACGTAGTCGGCCGTGGTGACGTCGTCCTTGTCGATCCGCATCACCGTCTTGCTGCCGTCCGACCAGTAGACGGTGATGGTCACGAAGTCGAAGCGCCCCATCGTCCCCAGCCAGCCCAGCGCCAGCGACTTGAGCGACACCGTCAGGTTGTTCCAGGTGTTGGAGCCGGTGGTTGCGCCGGTGTAGTGGGCCGCCAGCGCACGCGCGAACTGCCCGCGCATGTTGGCGTCGGTGGCGATGTGGTGGGCGTTCCAGCCCTCGAAGCCGGGCGGGAACGGGAACGAATTGCTGCCCGGATCGTTCTGGCGGATCGCGACCTGGGCCTTGGCCGGATCGGTCATCGACATCGTCTTGGTGTGGCTGTCGACGATCGAGGCGGGAATGCTGACCGGACGCGGGTAGAACTGGCCGGTCTCGCGGTCGTACTCGTTCCTGAAGCCCCAGATCCGCTTGTTGCTGAAATCGGAGACGATCACCAGACCGTCGCCGCCCTGCTTGGCCGCCTGCCCGACCGAACTGCAGTTGTTGCAGGTGACCACGCCGCTGGCCGCGGCGGAGGTGGAGACCAGGGTGATACCGGCGAAGGCAAGTGCCTTGAAAAGTCGTGCTGAAATCATTGGAGTGTTCATGGCCGTATAGCGTCCTTTTCTAGCTTGATGACGGCATCGGACCGCAACGGCCGCGCGCATCGGCACGGGACGCCACGGGGCCGTTGCCCCGGACCCGGAAGGTCTCCGGCAGCCTTCCGGAAGTTTCTGCACAGGCCGCTGCCGCGAATCGGATCGCGGTCAGCCGCCGTGCGCAGCGCTGTGGCGCAGGTCCGCGCGCTGACGCCGGACCTGCGCATTGATTCGATGGGACCGGCCGGCGTCTCGCGGACCGGGCGGGGTGACGTTTGCGCACCTGGTGACGCCGCGCGCCCAGGCGTGTGCCGGCCGGCTGTTGCGCCGACCATCAAATTGGTCTGAATTCGGGGTCATGTTGACCTGCGGTGTCCGCCGCGTATGCGTTTCCGGCTGTTTGCGGGCGCGTCTTGCACGGCGCCCGCTACAGTTTCCATAAGGAAACGATAAGTGTCAACAAGGGGAAACGACAGGGGTCCGCGATCGGCAGAGAATGCCGGCCATGGAGCATTTCGGCGCCCGTTTCAAACGTTTTCGGGATGCCCGCGGCTGGTCGCAGGAGCAGATCGGCTTCGAACTGAATGTTTCCAAGGCGACCGTCTCCAAATGGGAGAGCGGACGCGCCCAGCCCCGACTGGAGAACCTCGCCGAAATCCGCCGACTGGTGGCCGAACACGGCATGACCCTGGACTACCTGATCGACGGCGTCGGCAGCGCCCGCGTCGGCGAGCCCGGCGATACCTACCAGGCCGGGGTCGCGCGCAATGCCGAGGAAGTCGCCCTGCTGACCCGCTTCCGCGCGCTGAAACCGGCCCGCCGCAAGGGCTTGATCGCCTTCCTCGGCAACTGAGGGTGTGCGCGACACGCGCGCGGTATCCGTAGGCGCGCGTAGGAGCGCGTAGCGCGATCAGTCTTTCGGGAAGGCCCTATCGCGGCTCACGCCGCTCCTACGAAGAGCGGACCGGTCCTCGGTCTGGGCCGCATCCTGACCCGCCTCGTGCTGGCGATAGCCTGCACTACGGGGACGACATCCGGCTGCGCCCGGATATCTCCCAAGATTTGCTGCGCAAACCTCGGGCCCCGCCGTTGCGCTGCCTCACCCCCATTCGCATCTGCGATGCGAATCGCCCACTCACCAAGGGGGCTGGGGTTGAACTTCGTAGGAGCGGCGTAAGCCGCGAGGGCCTTCCCAGGAAAGCCCGGTCGCGGCTTACGCCGCTCCTACGAAAAGCTTGCCGGTGCCGGTCCGCAACCTCCTGCGAGCAATCAAGGCCCGATCCACCTTGGGAGCGGCGCAAGCGGCGATATCCGGCTGCGCCCGGATATCTCCCAAGGTTGGCTGCGCAAACCTTGGGCCCCGCCGTTGCGCTGCCAGACCCCCATTCGCGCTGCGCGCGAATCGCCCCCTGACTCAGGGGGGAACGATATCCGGCTGCGCCCGGATATCTCCCAAGATTTGCTGCGCAAACCTTGGGCCCCGCCGTTGCGCTGCCACACCCCCATTCGCACCTGCGGTGCGAATCGCCCCCTCACCAAGGGGGCTGGGGTTGAACTTCGTAGGAGCGGCGTAAGCCGCGACGGGGCTCTATTCATGAACGTCCGGTCGCGGCTTACGCCGCTCCTACGAAGAGCGGGCCGGTCCTCGGTCTGGGTTGCGATGTCCGATCGTCGGCGCCGCTCCTGCGGAGGCCTCGCTACATCGCGCGGCCGTCGAAGGGGTGCACCGGGATCGCGGCCAGGTCGATGTCTTCCAGGCAGCGCAGGTTGATCGCCGCCATTTCGTTGCCGTCGGGGCCGACCCCCTGGCCGAAGGGATGCATGCCGCAGGTCGCGCAGAACTGGTGGCGGATCACGTGCTTGTTGAAGGTGTAGGTGGTCAGCGCGTCCTCGCCGCGGTCGATCCGCAACGCCGCGCGTGGCACGAACCACAGCAACGCGCCCTTGCGCTGGCAGATCGAGCAGTTGCAGGCCAGGCCGCTGTCGATCTCGCCGTCGACCTCGTAGGCGACCTTGCCGCAGTGGCAGCTACCCTTGTATGTGCTCATCGGATCTCCTTCCGGGTTGAATGTCGGTGGATGCCGACGATACGCGGTCGCGCCGGCGAGTACACCTGAGGTTCTCGCAGGCGCCGGTCTCAGTGGTCGAGACGCTGGCCGGATAGACTGGTGGCATGCCCGATATCCAAGTACTTGTCCTGATCCTGCTGGCCGCCGTCGTGGCGGTGGGGGTCCTGCTGGTGGTCGTGTGGCGGACGGTGCGCCGGCGCCCGGACGCGGCCTCCGAGCCGGACCAGGCGCGCCAGCGCGAGGAACTGCGCGGCGAGCGCGAGGCCCGCGAGGCGCTGGTGATCGAGGTCGCGCGGCTGCGCGAACGGCTGGAGGCGCGCGAAGCCGAGCAGCAACCGCTGCGCGAGCGCCTGGACGAGGCGGCCGCGCGACTCGCCGCGGCCCAGGACGAGACCCGCCAGCTGCGCGAGGAACGGGCGCGGATGCAGAGCGAGCTGGCCCAGGCGCGCGCCCATCTGGAGCACGGCGAGCGCAGCAATGCCGAGATGAAGCAGTTCCTCGATCAGGCCCAGCACAAGCTGTCGGCGGCGTTCGCCGAGCTGGCCGGCAAGACCTTCTCCGACACCGTGAAGACCAGCGCCGAGCGCTCGCGCAGCGACATCCAGGTCCTGCTCAAGCCGTTCGCCGAACGCATCGGCGAGTTCCGCAGCCGCATCGACACGCTGTACGCGGAGGAGGCCAAGGAACGCGCGGCGCTGGCCGGCGCGGTCAACGAGCTGAAGTCGCTGAACCAGGACATGGCCCAGCGCGCGCACGAGCTGACCCGCGCGCTGCGCGGCAACGCCAAGGTCCGCGGCGACTGGGGCGAGCTGATGCTGGAGAGCGTGCTGCGCGGCTCCGGTCTGCAGGAGGGCGAGCACTATCAGCGCCAGATCAGCACCAGCGACGCCGACGGTCGCACCCTGCGCCCGGACATCGTGGTCAGCCTGCCGGACGAGCGCCGGATCGTGGTCGACAGCAAGGTCAACCTGATCGCCTGGCAGGAGGCGATGAACGCCGACGCGCCGGAGCAGCAGCAGGACGCGCTGCGCCGCCACGCGGTCGCGCTGCGCCAGCACGTCAGGGACCTGGCCGAGCGCGACTACCCGCGCGCCCTGGGCGAGGACACCCTGGAGGTGACCGTGCTGTTCGTGCCGATCGAGGGCGCGCTGTCGGCCGCGCTGGGCGCCGATGGCGAACTGCAGGGCTTCGCCTTCGACCGGCGGGTGGTGCTGGCCTCGCCGAACACCCTGATGGCGGTGCTGCGGGTGGTCGACCGGCTGTGGACGCGCGATCGCCTCCAGAAGACGGCGGTCGAGATCAGCCGCAGCGGCGGTTTGCTGATCGACGCCCTGAACGGCTTCCTGGCCGAGTTCGATCGCATCGACGACCGCCTGCGCCAGGCGCGCGAGAGCTATGACGCCGCCCGCAACCGCCTGCACCAGTCCTCGCAGTCGGTGATGGCGCGGGCCCGGCGCCTGGAAGCGCTGGGCGCCCGCGGCAGGAAGTCGCTGCCGGCCGACGAGACCGACGACGACGCGGCCCTGCCCGCCCCCGACGACCGCGACGCCTGAGCATGGGATCTGCCGTAGGAGCGGCGTAAGCCGCGACCGGGCTTTCCTGGGAAGGCCCTCGCGGCTTACGCCGCTCCTACGAAGTTCAACCCCAGCCCCCTTGGTGAGGGGGCGATTCGCATCGCAGATGCGAATGGGGGTGTGGCCGCGCAACGGCGGGGCCCGAGGTTTGCGCAGCCAACCTTGGGAGATATCCGGGCGCAGCCGGATATCGTTCCCGCAGGATCAATGCGCGGAGGTCGTGCAGGTCGGCGGCAGGTGGTCGGCCAGCAGCTGCGCCTGGGTGGCGTTGAGCGGGCCGCCGGGACCGGCATCCAGGGTGCCGGTGATTTCGGCATAGACGCCCTGGCCCGGAACGCCCAGTGCGGTCGAGCGCGCCGAGGCGCGGGTGCGCAGCGGTTCGAGCATGTCCTCGTCGCCGGCCACCGCCA
Source organism: Marilutibacter maris (assembly GCF_003233695.1). Classification (NCBI taxonomy): domain Bacteria; kingdom Pseudomonadati; phylum Pseudomonadota; class Gammaproteobacteria; order Lysobacterales; family Lysobacteraceae; genus Marilutibacter; species Marilutibacter maris. The sequence goes on from NZ_CP029843.1 coordinate 86,885, forward strand.
CGGCGGCACCGTTGCCGCAGGGGTGCAGCGCATGCGCGCCGCCGCTGTAGACGTACATGCCACGCATCGTGGTCGGCGGTACCGGCTCGACCTTGGAGGTGGTGGTGGCGCAGGCCGCGGTGAGCGCGACGAGGGCGGCCAGAGCGAGCGGACGGCTCAGGCGGAGAGCGGACGACATCGGCAAAATTCCTTGTAAATGAAGGGCATTCCTGGGCGGCACGGATGCGGGCCGGTCGCGGCGTCCGGGTCGACGGCGTCCTGCCTGTGCCTGCGGGTGGCGCCCGGGCCGGGATACCTTAGCAGCTGGACCGGGCGCGTTGATGGCGGTGTCGTGCCGCCCCGGCCTCAGCCGCCGGGATCGGCCGGCAGCACCGGCATCGCGTCGATCGGCACGGTCGGGTTGTTCTCCTCGCGCAGGTAGTCCGGCAGCGAGTCGTCGTCCTCCAGCATGCGGTCGCCGAAGATCTGGTACTGGCGCCGCTGCAGCCAGGCGTCGCGGACCAGGCTGTAGTCGTCCTCGACGCCTTCGCGCAGGCTGTCGGTGGCCAGCAGCTGGGCGCGCACGTCGACCAGTTGCAGGCCCTGCAGCGGGATCCGCACGCGGTCGGCCTCGACCTGGCGCAGCGGGCTGAGCGGGGCGTCGCCGGCCATGCCGAGGGCGTCGCGCAGGGTGCGCGGACCGAAGAACGGCAGCTCGAAATAGCGCGAGCGCTTCCAGCCCCAGACGCCGAGGGTCTGGCCGAAGTCCTCGCTGCGGTTGGGCAGCTTGGCGTCGCTGGCCGGGTCGAAGATGCCGCCGATGCCGAGGGTGGTGTTGAGCAGGAAGCGGCCCAGCGACTGCCCGGCCTGCTTGGGCTTGCCCTGCAGCAGCGCGTTGATCGCCGACACCGGCTGGCCGAGGTTGTTGAAGAAGTTGCTCACGCCCAGCCGCAGCGGTCGCGGCACCGCCTTGACGTAGCCGCGCGCCAGCGGCCGCGCGACCCGCCGGTCGACCGCATTGTTGAAGCGGTGCATGCGGCGGTTGTAGCCCTCCCACGGGTCGTAGCTGGTCGGCAGCTGCGCCGGTTCGGGCAGGGTCGGGTCGGCCACCGGGTCGTAGCGGTCGCCGTAGAGCGCCTGGTACTCCTGCTCGTAATCGAGTTCGGCCTGGGTCGGTGCATCGACCGCGGCTTCCGGCGCGGCCGTCTCCGGCAGCGCCGTTTCCGTGGCGATGGCGTCCTGCGACATCGGCTCCGACGCGTCGGCGTCCGGCGGCGCGGTCTCAGTCAGCGTCGGCTCGTCGCCCAGCGGCGACGCCTCGACCGTCGGTGCCGGCCCGGGAGCGGCGTCGGCCGGGCCGTCGGTGGCCGGGACATCGTCGGTGGCTTCGGCCAGGCAGCGCTGGAACGCCGACGGCACGTTGTCGACGGCGTCCATGCAGCGCTGGTAGCGGAGCTGCTGTTCGGCCGACAGCGGGCGGGTGGTCAGCACCTGGGCCGTCGCCGGCAGGCTCGCCGCCAGCACAGCGAAGGAAAGGAGCGCGAGGGCGGGCACGGGCCCGCGGAGAAGAGGGAGAGGGCGCATGGGGGTAGCGTCGGTCCGGGTCGGGGGGAGCCGGCCACGCGATCCTGCGCTGGCGACCGGAACACGTTGTTCAGGTTATCAGTTTGTCGAAGCGTGGGCCGTCGAAGCGCGAGCCGTTGAAGCGCAAGCCGTTGAAGCGCAAGCCGTCGAAGCGTGCGCTGTCGAAGCCGCGCGGCGGACCGCCCGCATGCTCAGCCGCCGTAGCCCAGGCCCGTGTCCAGACGGTAGGCGGCGCGCAGCTCGGGCAGGCCCGGCGGGGTGCCGGTGACGGTATCGATCCCGGCGCGCGCGGCGACCTCGGCCAGCAGTGCCAGCCCGGCGCTGTCGATCGCGGTCACCGCCTCCAGGTCGATCCGTCGCGCACCCGCCAGCAACGGCTGCAGCAGGCGCCACAGCGCCGCGCAGGCCTCGCGCACCAGCGCGCCGTCGAACACCAGTGCGTCGCCGTCGCGACGCACCGTGGCGGTTGCAGCGGCGGCCGCCATCGTCAGTCGGCCGAAGCCCGCAGGCTGCCGGCCTTCAGCTCGGCGGCGACCTGGGCGATCGACTTCTGCCGCAGCGGGGTGTCGAACTGGTTGCGGAAGGTCTGCACGAAGCTGACCCCCTCGACCATCACGTCGAACACCTTCCACTTGCCGCCGCTCTGGCGCATCAGGTAGTCGACCGGCACCGGCTCGCCGCTCTGGCGCAGGTACTCGCTGGAGACCTTGACGATGGCGCCGCCGCGCAGCGGGGTCTCCGACTTCACCCGCACCTGCAGGCGCTCGTTGAGGTCGAGCAGGGACGCGCCGTAGCGCTGCATCAGGTTCTCGGCCAGGGCGTCGGCGAACAGCTTGACGTCGGCGTCGGAGGCGCCGCGGCCGTGGGTGCCCAGCACCAGCCGGGCGGCGTAGTCGCGGTCGAAGATCGCGTCGAACTCGGTCGACATGAACGCGCGCAGCTTGCCGCGGTCGCCGCTGAACTCGGCGCGACGCGCCTCCAGGGTGTTGAGGATGCGGGTGCTGTTGTCGAGCACCAGCTGGCTGGGCGAGGCCGCGACCGGGCTGGCGGCGGCGGTCTGGGCCTGCGCGGCCGGCGCCTGCAGGCCGGTGGCGGCCAGCAGCGCGATCGACAGCGGCAGGGCGGCCAGGCGGAAGGTCTTGCGGATCATGGGCAACTCCTTGCGGGAGAGTGCGATGGAAGGGAAGGCGTTCACTTCAGGTAGTCGGGCAGGGCGTCGTCGCCGTCGCCCTCGGCGGCCGGCGCATTGCCGGCCTTTGCGCCCGCATTGTCGGCGCCGCCGCTGAACATGTACTTGCCGACCAGCTCGATGATGTCCACCGAGGACTGGGTCAGGAAGATCTCGTCGCCGGGCTTGAGCGGGTCCGGGTCGCCGCCGGGCTTGAGCCCGACATAGCTCTCGCCGAGCAGGCCGCTGGTCAGGATCGCGGCGCTGGTGTCGGCCGGCAGGTCGTCGTAGCGGTCGTCGATGGCCAGGGTCACCACCGAGTCCAGCTTGACCGGGTCCAGCCCGATCCGGGCGACCTTGCCGATCGCCACGCCGCCGATCTTGACCGGCGCGTTCTGCCGCAGCGGGCCGAGATTGCTGAAGCGGGCGGTGACCTCGTAGGTGCCGCCGCCGAAGCCGAAGCTGCCATTGGTCGAGGCGATCGCCAGCACCAGCAGCGAGGCCAGGGCCAGCAGCAGGAAGGCGCCGACGGCGAATTCGATGCGGGGGGCGCGAGCGCTCATTTCATTTCACCTTGGATGCGAGTCATTTGAACAGCAGCGCGGTCATGACGAAGTTGAACATCAGCACCAGCAGCGAGGCGTTGACCACCGCGCGGGTGGTCGCCACCGAGGTGCCCTCGATGGTGGGCTCGGCGTGGTAGCCGACATAGGCCGCGACCAGCGCCGCGACCGCGCCGAACACCGCCGCCTTGGCGAAGGCCATCGCGAAATCCTTGCCGAAGTCGACGCTGTCCTTGAGCACCTGCCAGAAGATGCCCGAGTCGATGCCGATCACGTGCACCGCCTCGAAGTAGCTGGCGCTGATCGCCAGGCTGCAGAAGAACGCGGTCAGCAGCGGCACGCACAGCACCGCCGCCCAGAACCGCGGCGCGACCGCCTTGCCGACCGGATCGATCGCCATCAGCCCCAGCGCGGTGATCTGGTCGGTGGCGCGCATCAGGCCCAGTTCGGCGGCGATCGAGCTGCCGGCGCGGCCGATGAACAGCAGCGCGGTCAGCACCGGGCCCAGTTCGCGGTACAGGCCCAGGCCGAGCATCGCGCTGACCTGGTTGGCGGCGCCGTAGGTGTCCAGCGCGCGGTAGCCCAGCAGGGTCACCGACAGGCCGACGAAGGCGCCGCCGACCGCGATGATCGGCAGCGAACGGGCGCCGATCTTGTAGATCTCGCGGACCAGCTCGCGCCAGAAGTCGGCGGTCGGTTTGGAGGCGCGCAGCACCGACAGCGAGAACAGGCCGGCGTGGCCGAGCGAGCGGACGGCTTCGACGAAGGCCATCAGGCGGCTTCCTCCGCGGTGGGGGCGGCGGCGTTGAAGCCGCCGCGGCTGTCGAACGGGATCGGCCCGTCCGGGTCGCCGCGCAGGAACTGCTGGACCAGCGGATCGGGGCTGGCCGACAGCGCGTCGGGCGAACCGGAGAACACGATCCGGCCGTTGGCGATCACGATCGCGTGGTCGGCCACCGGCAGGGTCTCGTGGACGTGGTGGGTGACCACGATGCTGGTCAGGCCGAGGGTGTCGTTGAGGCGGCGGACCAGGGCCATCACCACGCCGCTGGCGATCGGGTCCAGCCCGGTCAGCGGTTCGTCGTAGATCATCAGCGGCGGGTCCAGCGCCAGCGCGCGCGCCAGCGCGACCCGTCGCGCCATGCCGCCGGACAGCTCGCGCGGGAACGCATCGGCGACGGCGCGCAGGCCGACCGCATGCAGCTTCATCCGCACCAGCCGGTCGATCACCGGCTTCGGCAGGGGGGTGTGCGCGCGCAGCGGCAGGGCGACGTTCTCGGCCGCGGTCAGATCGGTCAGCAGGCCATTGCCCTGCAGCATCACGCCGATGCCCTTGCGCAGCTCCAGCAGCTCGCGCTGGCGCTCGGGCATCGCCTGGCCGAGCACCTCGACACGGCCGGCCGCGGCCGGCAGCTCGCCGGTCAGCGCCGCCAGCAGGGTCGACTTGCCGCTGCCGGACGGCCCGAGCACGGCGACCACCTGGCCGCGCGGGACCTCCAGGCTGATGTCGTGCAGCACGGTGCGACCGCCGCGGTCGAGGCGGACGCCGTCCAGGCGGACGATGGGATTGTCGTTCGTCATGCGCTCGCGGTCGCTGTGGGGTTGGCCATCCGTTCAGGCAAGCTTGGCGACACCTGCCTGAACGAAGCCGGAGGGGGCAGAGTATCGGCGCCCGAGGCGGCGGCGTCGACTTCCGGCCCGGCGGACGTTCGTAGGAGCGGCGTGAGCCGCGACCCTCGGGTCTTCCCAAGAACGCCCCATCGCGGCTTATGCCGCTGCTGGGAAGGGCGGGTTGGCCGGCGCGCCGCGGTCCGGTCTCGTCGCCGGCGACCGCGCTCGGGCATCATGCGTGGATGCCGGGCGCGACCGACTTCCGTCTCTATCATTCCAATGCGCTGGACGTGTTGGCGCAGCTGATGGCGAGCGAGCTGCGCGCGCCGGCGCCCGGGCAGGGGCCGCTGGAGCCGGACCTGGTGCTGATCCCGCAGGTGGCGATGCGGCGCTGGCTGCAGGCGACCCTGGCCGAGGCGCACGGCATCGCCGCCAACCTCGAGTTCCTGACCCCGGGCGAATTCGTCGCCCGCGCGCTGGACGCCAACCTCGGCACCGCGGCCGAGGATCTGGACGCCGGCGGCCTGCAATGGGCGCTGTATGCGGCGCTGCGCGACGAGGCGCTGATGGCGCGTCCGGCGATGGCGGCGCTGGCCGCCTGGCTGGGCGCCGGCGACCCGGCGCGGCCGTGGACCCTGGCCGGCGAGCTGGCCGGGGTCTATGCCAAGTACCTGGCCTGGCGCCGCGACTGGCTGCTGCGTTGGGAAGGCGGCGCCGATCCCGACGACCCGCAGGCGATCCTGTGGCGCGCCATCGCCCGCGGCCGCCAGCACCGCGCCCGCCGCATCCAGGACTACCTCGCCCTGTTCGGTGGTGACGGCGACGGCGCCCTGCCGCGTGGTCTGCCGGCGCGGCTGTTCGCCTTCGCGACCCTGAACGTCTCGCCCGACGTGCTGCGGGTGATGGCAACCCAGGCCCGCGTCGGCACCCTGCATTTCTATCTGCCGACCCCGACCCGCGCCTACTGGGGCGACCTGCGCAGCCTCGGCGAGCGCGTGCGCGCCGGCGATCCGGATCCGTTCGGGGTCGAGGACGGCGAGAACCCGCTGCTGCGCGACTGGGGCGCGGCCGGCCGCGACTTCATTGCGCTGCTGGGCAGCTACGAGGTCGTGCACCCCTCCGGCGAGGTCGATGCCTGCGTCGAGCCGGCGGGGTCGTCGGGCCTGTTGCAGCGGATGCAGGCCGACCTGTTCCACCGCCGCCCGGCGCCGCTTGCCGGCAGCGCCACCGACGGCGGCCCCATCGACCGCGGCGACCCCAGCCTGCAGTTCCATGCCTGCCACACCCGGCTGCGCGAGTTGCAGGTGCTGCACGACCGCCTGCGCGCGCTGCTGGAGCCGACCTCGCCCGAGGGCCGGCGCTTCGACCCGCCGCTGCAGCCGCGCGAGATCGCGGTGCTGGCGCCGGACATCGACCCCTACGTGCCCTATCTGGACGCGGTGTTCGGCGACGACGGCCAGGACCGGCCGATCCCGTATGCGATGGCCGACGCCAGCCCGCTGGCCGGCGAGCCCCTGGCCGAGGTGTTCCTGCGCCTGCTGGCGCTGCCGGTGTCGCGCTTCGGCCTGGAGGAGATGCTCGACCTGCTCGCCAGCCCGCCGCTGGCGCAGGCCGCCGGGCTGGATGCGGCGGCGCTGGAGCGGGTGCACGGCTGGCTGCACGCGGCCGGCGCCCGCTGGGGCCTGGACGCCGGCCACCGCCACCGCCATGGCGCACCCGACGACGATGCCTACACCTGGCAGTTCGCCCTGGACCGGCTGCTGCTCGGCCACGCCAGCGGCAGCGAGGCGCCGGTGCCGGGCGCCGACGGCGAAGTGGCGCCGTGGCCGGAGCTGGAGGGCGGCGCGCTGGATGCGCTGGACGCCCTGTTGCGTCTGCTGCGGGTGTTGGCGCGTCACGAACGCCTGCTCGGCGAGGCGATGGTGCCGGAACAGTGGCGCGAGCGCCTGCTGGCCCTGCTCGACACCCTGTTGCCGCGGCCGCCGGCGACGCCCGGCGGACAGCGCGCGCTGGACCGGCTGCGCACCCTGATCGACGGCTTCGCCCACGACGCCCGCGGCCAGGCGGTGACCGAGCCGGTCCCGGCCGAGGTGGTGCGCGCGCACTTCGCCGCGGTGCTGGGCGAGGCCGATACCCGCGCGCCACTGCTCACCGGCGGGGTCAGCTTCGCGCGGATGGTGCCGATGCGGCTGCTGCCGTTCCGGGTGATCTGCCTGCTGGGCATGAACGACGGCGACTTTCCCCGCCGCGATCCGGCCGCCGGCCTCAACCGCCTGACCGCCGAGCTGGGCACCGAGCGGCGCCGCCACGGCGACCGTTCCACCCGCGAGGACGACCGCTTCCTGTTCCTGCAATTGTTCGCCTCCGCGCAGGACGTGTTCTATCTGAGCTGGCTCGGCGCCGACCCGCGCGACGGCAGCGCGCGCGAGCCGTCGGCCCTGGTCACCGAGCTGCTGTCGGCCGCCGCCGACTACCACGCCGCCGACCATCACGCTGCCGCCGCCGATGCCGCCGTCAGCAAGGCCGATATCGAGCGCGCCCTGGTGCTGCAGCACACCCTGCAACCGTTCTCGCCGGCCGCGTTCGGCGCCGGCGACGCCGACGAGGCCGCCGACCCGCGCCGTTTCAGCTACCGCGGCCACTGGCATCCGGCCGCCGGCCGCCTGGCCGCCGCGCGCGCGCCGCTGCCGCCGTGGATGCCGTCCGCGGCCGCGCTGGCCGCGCCTGCCGAACCCGAGTCCGAGTTGTCGATCGACGCCCTGCGCCGTTTCCTGCTCGCCCCCGCCGACGGCTTCCTGCGCCAGCGCCTGGGCCTGCGCCTGCCCGAGCCGGGCGAGGCCGGCGACGACACCGAACCGCTGCAGGCGCCGGGCCGGGGGCTGCCGCGCGTGCAACTGCAACGCGCGGTGTTCGACGCCCTGGTCGACACCGCCGATCTCGATGCCGATGGCGAGGCGGCGCTGTACGCCGCCCTGCGCGCACGCGGCCTGCTGCCGTCCGGTCCGCCCGGCCGGCGCGCGCTGGCCGAGGTCGCCGCGGCGGTGCGGCCCTATGCCCGCGAGTTCGCGCTCTGGCGCGGCGACGCGGCGGCCGCCCCCCTGGCCTGCGAGGTCGATATCGACGGCCTGCGCCTGCACGGCCGGCTCGCCGATACCTGGCCGCAGGGCCTGGCGCGGGTGCGCATCGGGCGGCCCAACGGCAACGCGTCGATCCGCAACGGTCTGGACTGGCTGTTGGCCGAGGCGAGCGGGCAGGCGCGGCCCTTCGTCGAGTTCCACGAGGCCGACGGCATAGGCCCGCACCTGCGCGAGCCGCTCGGCCGCGAACGCGCGATCCAGGCGCTGCGCGCGCTGCTCGCATTGCGCCGCGAGGGGATGCGGCGACCGTTGCCGTTCGCGCCCTACAGCGGCTGGGCCTTCTTCAGCGCCGCCGATCCCGGACGCGGCATCGTCGCCGCGGCGCAGCAGTGGCGCGGCGGGCACCGCCAGTGGGCCGAGGGCGACAACGCATCACTGCGACTGGCGCTGCGCGGCCGCGATCCGTTCGCCGATCCCGAGGCCCGGCGCGAGTTCGCACGGTTGTCGCGGACGATCTTCGGCCTGGTCACGCACGGCGATGTCGCCCCCGCCGATGACGACGACAGCGCGCTGGCCCTGGCCGGGGACTGGGACGCGGAGGACGCCGGATGAGCGCGGTGCCCGCCCACGACCCCTGGCTCGAGCTCGCCCTCGACGGCGTGCACCTGGTCGAGGCCTCCGCCGGCACCGGCAAGACCTACACCCTGGCCACCCTGGTGACCCGGCTGGTGGTCGAGCGCGGCCTGCGCGTGGGCGAGATCCTCGCGGTGACCTTCACCGAGGCCGCCACCCAGGAGCTGCGCCGGCGCATCCGCGAACGCCTGCAACTGGCGCTGGACCTGGTGGGCGCGACGGCGGCCGACGACGACGGCCCCGCCGTGGTGCTGACCCGGCGCCTGCTCGAACTGCACCGCGCGCGCAGCGGCGAGGGCGAGGACGCACTGCGCCGACGCCTGCGCCAGGCCGCGCTGGAGATCGACCTCGCGGCGATCTTCACCATCCACGGTTTCTGCGCACGGGTGCTGCGCGAGCACGCACTGGAAAGCGGCCAGGGTTTCGACCCGCCCGAGCTGCTCGGCAACGACCGCGCCCTGCGCGAGGCGCTGGCCGCCGACCTGTGGCGCGCGCATGCGGCCGACCCCGCCGGTGCCGACGATCTGGCCGGGCTGTGGAAGGAGGGCCCCGCGGCGCTGGCGCTCGATCTCAAGGACCTGCTGCGCGAACCGCGGCTGTTGCCGCCGGCGATGGCGGTCGACGGCGACGCGCTGGCCGCGACGCAGGCGCGCCTCGCCGATGCGGAACAAGCCTTGCGCGAGGCCTGGCAGCGGCACGGCGAGGCGTTCTTCGACACCCTGGCGGAGGCGATCGACGCCGACGTGATGAACCGGGTCAACTACAAGCCCGACTGGCTCGCCGAACTGCGCGGCTGGATGCGCGACTTCGCCGCCGGCCCCGCGGCGCGGCAGGCGCCGCATCCCAAGCTGGCCAAGCTCGGCGCCGAGGACCTGGCCAAGGGGACCAAGAAGAGCCACAAGGCGCGGATGCCGTCGGCGCCGGAGCTGAGCGCCGCGGTGTCGGCGTATCTGGAGGCGACGGAGGCATCGACCGCGCTGTCGGCGCGCCGCCGCGCCGCCGCGCTGCACCGCCTGCGCGACGACGCCCATGCGCGGTTGCGCACGCTCAAGCAGCAGCGCCGGGTGCAGACCTACGACGATCTGATCGACGGCGTCGCCGACGCCCTCACCGACGACGCGCAAGGCGACCTGCTCGCCAGCCGCCTGCGGGCGCAGTACCGGGTCGCCCTGGTCGACGAGTTCCAGGACACCGACGCGCGCCAGTGGCGGATCTTCGACCGCGTGTTCGGCCGCGGCAGTGCCGACCCCGCGCTGTTCCTGATCGGCGACCCCAAGCAGGCCATCTACGGCTTCCGCGGCGGCGACGTGCATACCTATCTGCATGCGCGCGGCAGTGCCGAGCAGGCGCCCGCGCTGGCGCAGAACTTCCGTTCGCGACCGGCGCTGCTGGCGGCGATCGACGCGCTGTACGCCGCGGCTGGCAGCGGTGCCTTCGTCGATCCGCGCATCGCCTTCCACCCGATCGTCCCCGGCGGCCAGCGCGGCGATGGGGACTTCCTGCGCGACGCCGCCGCCGCCCCGGCGCTGACGCTCTGGCAGGCGCCGCCCAGCGGCGAGTACGACGCCAAGGGCAAGCCCAGGCCCTGGGATGCCGAACAGTCCCGCAAGCAGGCGACGCAGGCCTGCGCCGCCGCGATCCACGCGGTGCTGTGCGACGGCCGTGCCGGTCGCGCCCGGATCGATGGCCGCCCGGTGCGTCCGGCCGACATCGCGGTGCTGGTGCGCAGCCACGCCGAGGCCACCCGCATCCAGCACGCCCTGGCCGAGGCCGGCATCGCCGCGGTCGCCGCCGGCAAGCAGAGTCTGTACGCCACCGCCGAGGCCGGCGAGCTGCACACCCTGCTGCTGGCCCTGCTGCACGGCGGCGACGACGGCCGCCTGCGCGCGGCGCTGTCGACCGTGCTGGTCGGCGTCGACGCCGCCGGCATCGACGCGCTCGAACACGATCCCGATGCCGCCCGCGACTGGCAGCAGCAGGCGCACGGCTGGCGCGAGCGCTTCGCCCGCGGCGGTCCGCTGGCCCTGGTCGGCGAGCTGTGCGCGGCCCACGCCGAACGCCTGCTCGGCCTGGCCGACGGCGAACGCCGCGTGAGCAACTACCTGCAGTTGGCCGAGGCCCTGCAGGAGATGCAGGCGCGCACGCTGGGCCTGCAGGGGCTGGTGGATGCGTTCGGCCGCCGCATCGCCAGCGCCGACGCCGACGACGAGACCCAGCTGCTGCGGCTGGAGTCCGATGCCCGCCGCGTGCAGATCGTCACCCTGCACAAGAGCAAGGGCCTGGAATACCCGCTGGTCTACCTGCCCTTCGTCGGCATCGGCCGCGATTCGCGCTCGCCCGGCCGTTACTGCATCGCCCACGATGCCGACGGCGGCCGCCGCCTGCACTGGAAGCTCGGCCTGCCCGAGGCCGACTGGGACGCGGCCGAGCAGGCCTGGAAGCAGGAGCAGCGCGCCGAGGACGCGCGCCTGCTCTATGTCGGCCTGACCCGCGCCGAGCACGCGCTGTGGCTGGCCGCGGGGCCGTTCTACAACCATGCCCGCAGCCCGCTGGCGCCGATGCTGGGCGACCTGGACGCGCTCGCCGGCACGCCCGGCGTCGTGCTCGACACCGCCGCGCCGCCGGCCACGCTGCCACGCCTGCCGGTCGAGTCCGATGCCGCGATACCGCCGGCGCGGCGCGCCCATCGCCGCCTCGACCCCGACTGGTGGGTCTACAGCTTCACCCAGCTCGCCCATGCCGACGGCGGTGGCGACCGCGCCGCCGCGTCCACCGTGGCGGTGGCCGGCGGCCACGACGAGCCGGTGCCGGAGGAGGCCGACGAGGCCGTGTTCGATCCGCGCTTCGCCGGCACCCGCTTCGGCGTCGCCCTGCACGCCGCGCTGGAGGAGACCGACTTCGCCGCCTGGCGCGACTGGCGGCCCGGCGACGCCGCGCCCGATGGCGAGGGCGGGCACATCGCCCGCGCGCTGGAGGCCAACGGCTATGCCGCCGACGCACTGGAGGACGGCATCGCCTTCACCACCGCGCTGGCCGGGCACACCCTCACCGTGCCCCTGCCCGAAGGCCTGCGCCTGTGCGATCTGGCCGCTGGCGAACGGCGCCCGGAGATCGAATTCCAGTTCGCCCTCGCGCCGACCCGGGTCGATGCGCTGCTGCGCCTGCTGCACGCGCACGGCGTGGTCGGCAGCCGCCACGGCTTCGGTCTGCGCCAGCGGCTGGAAGGCCTGATGACCGGCCTGATCGACCTCACCTACCGCCACGACGGACGCTGGTACGTGCTCGACTACAAGTCCAACCGCCTGCCGCGCTACGACGCCCCCACGCTCGAGGCGGCGATGGCCCACAGCGAGTACGACCTGCAGGCGCTGATCTACACCCTGGCCCTGCACCGCTGGCTGCGCTTCCGCCTCGGCGACGGCTATGACTACGCACGCGACTTCGGCGGCATCCGCTACCTGTTCTGCCGTGGCCTCGACGCCGCGCGCGCGGATTCGCCCGGCATCCACGCGCAGCGCTTCGAGCCGGCGCTGGTGCAGGCACTGGATGCGCTGTTCGCGGGCGAGGCGTCCGCGGCCCCGGGAGCGCCGGCATGAGCGCGCCGTCCCTGCTGTCGGCCCTGTGGCGCGGCGGCCAGCTGCGCACGCTCGACCACGCATTCGCGCAGAGTCTGCTGCGGCTGGATCGCGACACCCCGGACGAGGTCCTCGCCGCCGCCGCGCTGGCCTCGCTGGCGGTGTCCCGTGGCGATGCCGGCCTGCTGCTCGCGCGACCGCAGGCGCTGCTCGATGCCGACGGCGGCATCGCCTGGCCGGACCCGGAGGCCTGGCGGGCGCGGTTGACCGCCTCGCGCTGGGTCGCCGCGCCGGCCGATGCCGGCGCCGAGTCCGACCCGGCCGCGCCGCTGGTGCTGGAGCACGGCCTGCTTTACCTGCGCCGCTACCGTGAGTACGAGCGCCGGCTGGCCGAGGGCCTGCGCCGGATCGGCCGGCAGCGTCCGCCCGTCGCCGACCTCGCCGCGCTGGCGCCGCTGTTCGAGCGGCTGTTTCCAGCGGATTTCGCAGATCTCGCGCGCACCGAGGCGGCGCGCGGCCGTGGCGACGACCGCCAGGCCCGCGCCGCCGCCGCCGCGCTGCGTCACGCCCTGCTGCTGGTCACTGGCGGGCCCGGCACCGGCAAGACCACCACCATCACCCGCCTGCTGGTGCTGCTCGCCGCGCAGGCGAGGACGCAGGACCGGGCACCGCCGCGGATCGCCCTGGCCGCGCCCACCGGTCGCGCCGCCGAACGCATGGCCGGCAGCCTGCGCGCCGCCCGCACCCGGCTCGCCGCCGACGGCGTCGACCCCGCGCTGTTGGAGCGGCTGCCGCGCACCGGCACCACCCTGCACCGCCTGCTCGGCACCGTTCCGGATACCCCGCGCTTCCGTCATCACGCCGACAACCCGTTGCCGTTCGACGTGGTGGTGGTCGACGAGGCCTCGATGATCGACCTGCCGTTGATGGCCAAGCTGGTCGAAGCGGTGCCCGACGGCGCCCGTCTGGTCCTGCTCGGCGATCCCGACCAGCTGCCCTCGGTCGAGGCCGGCGACGTGCTCGGCGGCATCCTGCGCGCGGCCGGCGCTGGCGGCGCCCTGGCGGCCGAAGACGCCGAGGCCCTGCAACCGCTGCTGGGCGCGGGCACCGATGCCGCGCCGGCCGCGGTCGAGCCCGGTCATACCGGCGACCTGTTCGCCGCGCCGCCCGCGGTCGCCGTGGCTGCCGCCGCGCCTGCGGCCGGCATGCCCGCGACCGGCTTCCCCGGCGCCCGTGTGCATCTGCTGCGCGGCTACCGCCAGCACGAAAGCCTGCAACTGGCGCCGCTTGCCGAGGCCGTGCGCGACGGCGACGCCGCCCGCGCGCTGGCCCTGCTGCGCGACGGCGCCCTGGCCGGTATCGATTTCCACGAAGGCAGCCCCGACCCGCTGGTCGTTCATCGCGAACGTCTGCTCGCCCACGCCCGCGCCCTGGCCGACGCCGACGGCCCCGCCGACGCGCTCGCGATCGCCGGCCGCCTGCGCCTGCTCACCGCCCTGCGCGACGGCCCCAGCGGCGCCCGCACCCTCAACGCCCGCATCGAGGCCCTCATCGCCGAAGCCGGTGGCGGCCGCGGCACGCCGGGCCATGGCACGCGCGGTCACGGCACATCCGGACACTTCCACGGCCAACCCCTGCTGATCACCGAGAACAGCTACCGCCACGGCCTGTTCAACGGCGACATCGGCGTCTGCCTCGCCGACGACCGCGGCGTGCTGACCGCGTGGTTTGCCGGAAACGCGCCCGGGAGCGCCGCGGCAGGCGACACCGGCAACGACGGTCCCGTACCGCCGCGCCCGTTCCATCCCGCTGCGCTGCCAGCGCACGAAAGCGCCTTCGCGATGACCGTGCACAAGGCCCAGGGCAGTGAGTTCGACGAGGTCTGGCTGCAACTGCCCGCCCGCGACACCCGCGTGCTGTCGCGCGAACTGGTCTACACCGGCCTCACCCGCGCCAAGACCCGCCTGCACCTGGCCGCCCCCGCCGACATCATCGAGACCGCGCTCGCCCGGCATGCGAGCCGGGTGTCGGGGTTGGGGTGGCGGTTAGGGGGCGGGGGTGGGTGAACCGGCCTGGGGCGTGAGTGCTTGGGTGCACGCCTGCGAGAAAACTTTCCTTGCTGGCGTGAAGGTCGCTTCTTAGGAAAATTTCTGCCAGAAATCTTTCCTTATGAGGGACTTGCTCATCTGCAAGGAAGGTCTAGGAAAACTCATCTTAAGCCCTTGCTAGGGGTGCGGTGCGTGTTTCCTGCTTTGCGCGACAATGCCGGGCGCGTGAACTCTCGAAGTCGACTTGTTCCAAGTACGGTAGATCAATCCCGAGATATGACATGCGGTAGATGGTTAGAGCCCGGCCTGCACTGCAGATGCAAGGGACTGCCATGCCTCTGCAAAGTTATGTGCGCTTTCGGAGTTGCTGATCATGTACTCCTCATTCATGCCAGTGGCGGAGCTGATAGCAATGGTTCCGTACTGCAATACATCTATCTGATAGTTGTCCTTGAACCGTTTGTCAGGTGTTCCATTCTTGTTGGTCTTCGCCCAGGTTATTCCCACTACTCTTGAATCAGAAGGTGTGACTTCTTCCTCGATGAACTTGGTGAATTCGAAGCGAAGCTTGATCTCACTGTACTCGAGGAGTGCGAAGCTATCTGGTGTAACGAAGTAGAGTACGAAGGCTGGATAAAAATAGATGTCCCCGCCATTAGCGTTCTCAAAGTGCGGAACGTCCCATGCGGAATCAATTACTTCGCACCTTCCAAGTTGAAGCCCGACAGGCTTTCGATCAATGGTTCTTGTCGCGGCCGTCCTCTCGGCGACACGGTCCGTGCTGCGCTGGCCGATCGTGTCCCAGACGTAGTGAGATCTCGACATGATTGAAAATTCATCGCACAAGCGATGAAACGCTTGCTTGACACCGTCTGGAATGTTCAGCTGGGTTTGAAGCCTGGATAGCCTTTCCTGTTCTTCGAGCTCAGCTCGGCGTGCCATGGACTCTTCAGCCATCTCGTACAACTTCTGAAAGCGCTGCTTGAACAGGCGGCGAAACAGCCAACCGTTCCGCCACTTCGTATGTTTGCAAACAGCGACAAGCTCCTGTGCTCGCCAATGAGACAGTTCATGGACAATCTCGTCGTGCTGACGCCTCGCCTTCTCAAGCAAACACTTGAAGTCAGCGAGACCTGGAGTAGTGAGAGCTTCCGAGCCGGAGCTCTTGATATCTTCGAGCGGCGGGTCGGGGAGCACAAAAGGCTCCGGATACTGAACTGGCGATCGTTCGTCCGGTGGCGAACTGGCGCGCCCACCATCTCTCCTTGGCGCAAGCGATTGGCGAAAAGATAAGCCCGTGCCGGGGATGCTGGCCCTGATGGATGGACCCTGAGGTCCGGTGCCTATCCGGAGTGGGCCAACGCCGACCGAAGTAGAGATACCGCTAGGGGAGAGAGTGAGGCGAACGCCAGGTAGTGGAGAGAAAGACTTTCGGAATCGCCACGCCATGAATCCTCCAGTGCCCAAAGCAAGGGTCAGCGTTCGCTTTCAGCTTCTTGAAATTGCAGAAAGGCGAAACATACCTCTGATTTCAGGTCGCGCGCTAGAGTGAACAGATCGCGAGGTGGCGCCAGCTTGGGTGAGCCTCCAGTTCTCAGCGAACTCGCCGGAAATACTCTCTGGTATGGAGGTCCGGCATCTTTGGATCGGCGCTTCCCGTGTACACCCAGAAGGTATCGGGATCAACGAAGTTGACTGTTGTCGCTTCATCCGTATCGCCAAAGGGCTGCCTGGCTGACCAAACGATCGTGGAGTTGCTGCAGAACAGTACCTTGTAGGGCTTCCGCTCCTCAAAGCCGGAGAACGGGCTCATCTGGCCGGAAATCGGGACTTCAATGTCGGGCATCTTCAGATGCAGTTCGCCCCCTTCAAAGGTCATGGTCATGTGACCAACGAGCGCTTGCAGGAAATCTTCCGTCTTGGGTTGAAGCTTGGTGCGCTCTCTTACAAACGCCATCGTGGCCTGCCCGTCGGACTTCCAGATTCCTTCCAGGCTCCGGTCGCACGTGTTCGTGCTGCTACAGCCTGCAAGAAGAATGGCCAGGAAGGGAAGAACTCTCATGGGAGTGGTCAGCAGAAGTCGGAATCTATGCGAAGAAAGAGAGCAATAATACAAGCGTGCTTCCCGCTTGGCCCCATATTGGTCTGACCTAGAAAAGTGGGGTCAGAGTACACTTTTTACTTCGCGCTACGGCAGCAGGTGCGAAAGTCCTACCTGCTGGTCTATCCAAGCCAAGAAGACGGGCAGCTCTGGTCCCCTGTCCGACCGTATCGCGAAGCGATGCGGGTCCTAATGGAATCTCATGCCTCACCCCCGCGCTGCCAACAAACGAAGTGCGCATTCGACGTGCAGCCCATGGCTTCGATGACCACCGCATTGTTGAATCCTGGGAAGCGGTCGGAGAACTGGTCGAGCATCTCCGAATCTCCTGTCGCGCCCTGCGGGTAGGCCACGCGGGTGGCGGCGTCTTCGAGGATCCACCAGACATCAGCGCCCCAGGGGCCGCTGTCGTTGGTCTCGATGGCGATGCAGTCGACATCCGCCCATGCGATCGATTGCACCTCGCCGGAAGGAAAGGTCGCCGACAGCGAGGTGTCATCGAAGCTGACGACCACCTGACGCTCGAACATGAGCGCCTCGCGACGCGCCTGCTGCCGGTTCTTCCACCAGGTTGTGATGGTCTTGAGCATGGGGTCTTGTGCTTGGGCTATACCAGCCAGTGAAGTGATGTTGGCACGATGGAACTTCTAGACGTGACCAGATGAAGGCGTCTGAAGATGTTTTACGGTGCTGTACGTGGCATAGGCGTACGGCACAAGAAGGCAGAGCCAGAACCGGCGATGCTGCGCCGTCTTCCAGAAGTGTCGAAGCCAGTAGATCCAGAGGGCGAGAAGCGCCAGGAAACACCCGGTGGCGGCGATGGCAAAGGCGCCTTTCGCTACAGGACTGAAGTCCGCTGGCGAGGAAGTCGGTATCGCCAGCAACGGAATCATCAACGTCAGAAAGCTCATGACGGCGATGCCGAGAAGCATCTTGAGCAGCCTGTCGGGATGGCCTGTATTGGGCATGAGAACTGATGGCACGCGGTGGCGGGAAGTGGCTTCAGGCTGAGCTGGTCGCTAGACCCCATCTTCCTCCGAATGGTGAAGAAGTTTGAGAAGAAGGCGGCGCTCCTTGGTGGCGTGATCCCATATCACCTCACCGATAAGCATGCCGCCAAAAACCGAGACAAGTGCGGGAGGAAACAGGCCGAACAGAAGCGGGGCACGGGGTATCGCGCCGGCCTGGCCTATCCCGTAGCCGGCCAGAAGAAGTCCGATCACGAGTTGAATCCATCGACCATATCGCCAGAGCACAAGACCTCGTTCGACCCTGCGGATGATCGCTGACTCGTCCTCGTTGAGCTCCATGCCGCGCATCCTCCTGCCCGTACCGTCAATCCTGAAGTGAGGTAGCTGAAAAGCCGCTTCGGCCGTGGCCGGAATCAGCCCCCACGCTGCCGCGCGATCTCCGCGAGAAGCTCGCTCCTGTCGAAGTAGACCTCGTTCCTGCGGATCTTGCCAGCCGCGTCCAGCTGGACGAAGCAGACGCCGACGATCTGGAGCGTCTTCGCACCGACCGGGATATCGGCGCGCCACTTGTTGAGGAAGCCGTCCTCGAGCGGGATGCCTTCGATCTGCGACCACACCCAGTCCGGGTTGTAGGCGAGAAGCTTCCTGAAGTAGGCGAGCAACGCGGGCTTGCCGGCGATGCCCTGCGGAACGCCCGGGTCGAGGTAGAACGCGTCCTCGGAATAGAAGCCCGCCAGCCGCTCGGGGTCGTTGCCCGACCAGGCCGGGAGCCAGGCCTCCGCGAACTGCCGGGCTTCGTTCCGGCTGAGGAAGCTCATGAGCGTCTCCCGGGATTCAACGCCAGTGCCAATGATGCAGTCTACGAGACGTGTCTGGGTGGACCGATCGCTACATTCCGCCCTCGTAGAATTCCTCTTTTCTCGCCGGCGGCGGTGGGCGGCGATCGCTGCCTGCGACAACGATGCAGGTGGACGCTCCCAGCAGCGGTAGCAGCCAGATGGCCGCGTATTGGAGCAGCTTCTGTCGGCGCGTGTAGGCGGTGCTGATCACGACCAGATAGGTCGCCGCAAGACTCAGCCCGAGAGCCAGTCCGGCCAACAACGACAGCAAGGCAAAGGACAATTCGTCCATGGTGCTCGGTACCTGGGTTGGATCCACGGAGGAGGCGATTGGGAATCGGTCATCAGTCGCCATTCGATCTGACCAGACCGCATCCCTGCAATGCCGGCTCGCCAGCCCTCAGCTCACGATACACGTACCGCAACGGATAGCCGCTGTACCGGTCGCTTCGGCGCTGATCCTGAAGTTCCGCGCCGGCGGGAACGGCGACCTCAAGGGTGTGCGGATCGAGCCAGCGAAGGCCGATGCCGTGGGCGACGGAGTGGATGGCGACGACATTGCCGCCGGGCCTGGAGGCTAGACCGTCGCACTCCACCAGTGCTTGTGTGACCTGCCCGCCCGATCCGTAGTCTGCCTGGTGGTAGCTGGCGACACACTTGCCCAGAGCGTGTGTGGCAACCGGTCCCCTGCAGGCCGGGAAATCACTCTCCAGGCACCCGGCCAGAAGCGTGGCGGCGAGTACTGCGGCGGATGCCGGTCCTTTGATCCTGGACATGTGGACTCCGGGCTTAGGCAGATCGTGAAACGGGTCGTGGTCCGGGCAAGTTGCCGAGTATCGATCCGTTAGTGACGGACATCGGGCGCCTCTCCGTCATGCGGGTAGGTGTGGAAGACCACGACGACGCCATCCAACAGCGTCTGCTCGAAATACTCCAGGGACTCTGGGGTCGTCGCGGCCTGCTCGCGCGACAGCAGGAAGGAGTCCTCCACGGCCAGAACGTCCCAGCCGGCCTCCGAAACCTCGGCCGAGGCGATGCGAAGCGCCTCCTCTTCCGAGTGAGCGGTTGAGTAGACGTTCACAAAACCGCCGGCCACGGACGTCGACTCCGCTGAGTCGGGACGCGGTCGAGCCTCGAGCATTACGACCCGGATGCTTTTCATTGTTGTCCGCCGCCTTGATCGGGTCGCACCAAGAAGAGGCCAGGCTCGAATGAACCGTCAAGGCGTGCTGGCAAGGCTATGCCATCAGTACTCAAAGGTGTCAAAGCCCGTGCGCTCAAAGAAAGAGCAACACTTCCTCGCATCGGCTGCCGAATCGAAGACGAAGCCATACATACCGACAAGGTACTGCGCTGAATCCAGCTCCCAAGGGGCTATGTACCAGATACGGTTCTGGCTGGCACCGGCGAAGCAGGGCGAGCCGGTCTCCATCCATTCCTTCGGCCATGGAAACACGTCGCCCTCGCGCGGAAGCGTATCCAGGTCCAGTACCCCGGCAACCCGCCCGAAGGCCTCCGTGGGCGAGGAGAACAAGGGCAGGTCGATCATGACTCGAACCATGGTGCGTGCTGGGACTCCCATTCCCGAGCGATGCCTCGTAACCAAGCGGATCTGGCTTGAGCGAAGCGTCTGGCGTCTACTCTACGTCAACCCCGGACCGTCCAGCGAGAGAGCGGCAATCGGCAAGCGCGTCCGGCTGGGGCGCGGGCGGGTGCGGTCCGAAAGTGCAGGCATGCGCACAGCGGCCACCGCCAAAAGAGCCGGACCGGCTGCTGATGCAGGAGACGAAACAGTCGTCCAGCGCCGTGCAGCGGGACCGGAACGCCGCGATCTCGCATTTCTCCCGCGCGGAGAGCACACGCTGCGGTTCCGCGGCGCAGTGGTTGAACTCGCTGACATAGCCCAGGTCGGGTGGTGGCGGTGGTTCGTGAGGTTTGTCGCCGCAGGCGCCAAGGAGCAGAGCGCTCAGGATGGATAGCATCCCGATCATGGCCCCGGGGAGCCGGGCCTGGGTCGAACGGCCGAGCGACTTGGGCCCGGATGCCCTCTCGGCTCGCGCCTTCACTGCTCGTCCTCGGGGCGCAGTGGTGAGTACACCCAGTCGAACCGGTCGATGAGCTTCCCGGCCAGAGCGTCCAGCTCCGAACGATAGTGGTGCGTGTGCGGCGCCGGCACCTCGGGGATGCCTTGACCGAACCCGAGCGACCTCAGTTCCGTGGCATAGCGGTCGAGGGGCCCGTAGGCGTACAGGAGGTTGTGGCGGTCCCAGACGACAGTAGCCTTCTGCTCAGGCGAGTAGGCCCACAGGTCGAAGCGGCCGTCGGCGCAAAGGAGGGGTCTGAACTCATCGACGAAGGCTTCGAGGTCCCGGAAGGAAAGTTCAGGACTCTGGTACCGGCCAGTCTCCGCCTCGCCACGGCAGGTGTGCAGGACATAGAGGAGAAACAGCGGCTCCTCCAGGCAGCGAGACAGGCGCAGGAAGACTTCCGGATCGGAGCCGGGGACGCCTGCGACAATCCCTTGACTGCGGGCGTCCGCCGCCGGCATGCGGAACACCGGAGGGTGGGAATGCGCCACCCATTGCCCTTCGACACTATGTCCGAGTCTGTACATGCAACGGTTCATCTCAAGCTAGGTGGGGTCGGAAAGAGGCGTATCGCCAAGGTGCTCGCGGCGCGGCTCATACTTGACGATGTTCCGTTCTTCTCAAAGATATCCTGGCGCGAATTTCCTCGACCTGTCGGGTTAAACTCGGGCTTGGATAAGTACGCAAGTCGCACTTTCGTGCACGACGTTGCGCCTGAGGATGCTCGAGGCTAGCTGTTCCATTGGTGCGAGCGAACCCAGCAGTTCTTCGTGGTTCTGCCAGTCAAAGCGAATCTCTGCGAACAGAGCTTGTTCTTCAGCAGAGAGGAGGATGTCCGGTTCTCTCATAGTGGGTCCTAACGCTGGAATTCAGCCGTGCCGCGAAGCGGTGTAGGCTTGAATGAATTGTTAGGGCTCATCCCCGGGCCCCACGAACACAGGCTCACCAATTGCGATGACATCAATGCAGTCGTTGCAGGTGAGGAAAGCATAATGGACAAGGTTGTCATCGTGTCGAACGCCAGCAGCCTGGCGCTTGAACTCTGCCGACAGAGCAGAATCCTGGACGATCCAAAAAGCGTGCGGGAACTGCAACTCTTCCTGGTTTGACACAGTACTTAGTCTGTCTCCCTCATCAGAGTTTGTATAGAACAGTCGGGACTCAAATCGGACAACGATGATGCCGAGATGATGGTCCTCGGAGCGCAGCCAGATCCGAAACCCTTCCCAGTCATCGTGGACTGCCTCGCAGTAGACACGAGCCCCATCGAGTCTTGGCAAGGGATTCCAACGGACGTACGTGCCGTTCCACATGAGCCTTAACGCCTGAGTTAAGCCGAGCCGCGAAGCGGCGTCGGCTTGAATGAACTGTTAGGCCGCACTACGTTGCAGCCTGATAGCAATTACAACATCAAGTGCGAGAGACACTGCGGTAGAGAGAACTGCGCCTGCAAGGAACGCATTTGTCAGCGCCAATGAGTCGCCAGAAAGCAAGAAGCGAAGAAACACACCTGGAGTAGCGATGGCGCAAAGGATTGCAAGAGATCCCGATGCCACCGAGGAGAAACGCACTAAAGGTCGTGTGTCCTCCAGACCAAACTTGATGGCAAAGAGATTTATCGCAGCTGCGATGATCAGTATGAGGACAGCTACGAGGACTCTCAATGAACTCTCACTTGCGGCCTAACACCTGAGTTAATCCGAGCCGCGAAGCGGCTTCGGCTTGAATGAATTGTTAGGCCCCAGCATGTCACCGGGGCGTGCGTAGCTCGGCCCCACGGGCGATGTGATGGCGCCAGTTTGTTTGTTGATGAGGAAGCCCAGAATTGGCTCCCCAGCATAGCCAAATTGCCCTTCCACTACCCAAGAGTCAGGCAACTCGGATATGCCAGAGTAATTGCCGCAACCAACATGCTGGAGAAAGTACGCTTCAGCAATGTCATTGGCCTCTGTGCGGCTAACGCCGTCGGTTGTGTCCACGTACCGGAGGAGGCTGGCCGGAGTCGCCAGACCGTCCGCGGCCTGAGCAAGCGCGGCGCCGGAAGTTATGAGGCTTGCGAGTAAGACGAAAGCTTTCATGGGGCCTAACGCCTGAATTAAGCCGTGCCGCGAAGCGGCATTGGCTTGAATGAATTGTTAGACCTTTGCATTGGATACCAGCAGTGCAACTTTTGAGATGCGGTCAGGCAGCCGACGCAGAAACCACTTATCAAATTTCTCAATTGCCTCGTGGTACTCCTGCGGCGAGTACTTTTTGCCAGCGCCCAAAGTAAGGTCATCAGCGAGCTCAAAGTATTCTGCTGGAAAGATTGGATAGTGTGGCGCACCACCATAAACCGGATGCTGCCCTCTGGTTATTGGCACGTCATGCTCTTGGGGCTTGGGGTGCACAAGTCTATTGCGCTCGGTGATGAGTGCGCCGAGCCTTTGATACACCCAATGATTCTTGTCAAAACGATATTGATGTGATGTTAGGAGCGGAGCGAGTGAATCTAGCTTGCTGCGGAACGACATGGACATTAAGGAATTGGCGTAGTCCTTATGCTCATAGCCCCACTTGGAGCTGGCATGCTCAAGAAGTGCGTCATTGAGAATTGCCTCAAGTGCCGCCGCGCACATAACGATGTAAGGAACGCAAAGACCACCCTTACTGTCAGATGCCTCGTATGTTTTGCGCATTACGCCGAGGATTCTTTCGAACTTGACGCTCGCCCGAAAGCTGACACGCATCACTTCGCTCTTGGGTCCGGCGCGAGAACGCTTGGGCATAGGTCTAACGCTTGAGTTAAGCCGCGCTGCGAAGCGGCGTCGGCTTGAATAAATTGTTGGATGGCGGCTCGGTAACCATCGGACGCGACCACGGTGCGCGTGACCCAGTTTGACGCCGTAGGACACTTAGTTGGAAAGAATGTAGGCAAGGTGTTCGAGTGCTTCTCTGAGGTACTCCGCACTCCTACTTCCTCCGCCAGGCGCTCCGGTCGCATCGGCATTCTCTCTTCGCTCCAGAGCGGCCTTGAGGAAGTGCCGATACGTATCAAGGTCGAATGCACTGATCTGGCGTTGAACATCTTCGGTGAGTGTCCCTGAATTGTGCGCAGTAATGAACACAACGTCCTTCAGCTCTTGCTTGGTGATATCGCCCACATTGACCCCGCTCTAGAGAAGGTAACGCATGACGCTTGCTTCAGATCGCGACCAAGTGGCTCCGCCATCCAACTTACTAGTGGACCCCGCAAGCGGGGTGATATCCGATTCTTGACCGGCCATTGAAGCGCGTCAATCGGAAAAGTACTACGAAGGAGCAATGATCTGGCCATTGTGGGCAGGGCTGGACCGGTCATCTCATGCCGTTGAATGCGACGGATCTGGGCAGCCATGAAGTATCAGCTCAAGAATGGGGTGCTATCCGGACGATGATCCCCGCAGAAGCTGCTTCTCAGGGTTAGGCCGCTCGAATGGAGGAAAGCGCATCGCCGCAGGTGAGCAGCAAGGTCGGAAGCGTCGGCTTGTGGTAATTGGCTTCGCGTTCGACCGCCGAGCAGGAAGGGGCGCTGTCGAAGGCGCGGGTGCGCGACGATCTTGGCGTCCATTCGCAAGTGCCTCCATTGGGCCGACATCGGCACTTCGCTCAGACCGCCTGCCAAGCTAAGTTCGCCGACCGGGCGGGGCCGCGCCGGGCCCCCACATGCGACCATATCCCCATGACCCCCGCCCCCCGCGACACCATCGCCGCGATCGCCACCGCCGCCGGTCCCGGCGGGGTCGGGATCGTGCGGCTGTCGGGGCCGCGGGCGCGGGCGATCGGCGAGGCGCTGTGCCGGCGCGGGTTGCGGGCGCGGCATGCGCACCACGCGCGCTTTCATGACCCGGACGGCGAGGTGCTGGACGACGGTATTGCCCTGTACTTCGCGGCGCCGGCCAGTTTCACCGGCGAGGACGTGGTCGAGCTGCAGGCGCACGGCAGTCCGGCGGTGCTGCAGGCGCTGGTCGCGAGCTGCGTCGCGCTCGGCGCGCGGCGGGCGCGGGCGGGCGAGTTCAGCGAGCGGGCGTTCCTGGAAGGGCGGGTCGACCTGGCCCAGGCCGAGGCGATCGCCGACCTGATCGCGGCCGCCGACCTGCAGGCGGCGCGGGCGGCGCGGCGGGCGCTGGACGGCGAGTTCTCGCGCCGGGTCGAAGCGCTGGCCGCCGAGTTGCTGGCGGTGCGGGTGCACGTGGAAGCGGCGATCGACTTCGTCGACGAGCCGATCGACACCCTCGGTGGCGCCGCGCTGAAGGCCAGGCTGGCGCGGATCGACGCCGACCTCGATGCGCTGCTGCGGGCGGCCGAGCGTGGCCGCCGTCTGCGCGACGGTCTGCACGCGGTGATCGTCGGTCCGCCCAACGCCGGCAAGAGCTCCCTGCTCAATGCGCTGGCCGGCAGCGAGCGCGCGATCGTCACCGACATCGCCGGCACCACCCGCGACCTGCTGCACGAGACGCTCAGGGTCGACGGGGTGGAAATGACCCTGGTCGACACCGCCGGCCTGCGCGAGGGCGGCGACGCGATCGAGCGCGAAGGCATGCGTCGCGCCGGCACCGAGCTGGGCCGCGCCGATCTGGCGATCGTGGTGCTGGATGCGCGCGACCCCGAGGGCGGCCGCCGCGCGGTCGCCGAGGCGATCGCCGGGGTGCCCGAGCGGCTGTGGGTCCACAACAAGATCGACCTGAGTGGCGATGCCGGCAGCGACAACGCCGATGCCGGCACCGACACACTATATGTGTCGGCACAGACCGGCGCCGGCCTGGACGCCCTGCACGCGGCGCTGGGTACGCGCGCTGCCCGCTATGCCGGGGCCGGCGAGGCCGGCGCGTTCAGTGCCCGTACCCGCCACGTCGAGGCCCTGCAGGCGGCGGCGACCGAGCTGGCCGAGGCCCGCCTGCAACTCGACCACGAGGTGCTGGAGCTGGCCGCCGAGGCGCTGCGGCAGGCCCACGACCGCCTCGGCGAGATCACCGGCCGGGTCCATGCCGACGACCTGCTCGGCCATATCTTCTCCAGCTTCTGCATCGGCAAGTGACCACCGGGGTGCGCACTGCCCCTGTTCAGTTTCCGGGGCGATGTCTACCAATGTTCAACTTGTGCCCTACAGCCATCACGAATGTGCCGCGTATCATGTCCTTGTCATGCGTATGTGCTTGACAAAGCCCTGTGAAGGGGCGATGAAGGGCGCGGCTCGCACATGAGCAAATCAGGGGAGAGTTTCAGCAATGACGTCATACCGTATCCATGATCAGGCGCGCTCCAGGCGCGGGGTCGCCGGCCGCACCGTGCTGCTGGTCGCCCTCGGTCTGGCCCTCGCGGCCTGCGGCAAGGACGAGCCGACACCCACCACGACCGCGCCGGCACCGGCGGCCGAGGCGCCGGCCGAGCCGGCGGTCACCGCTGAAACCGCGGTTTCGGACAAGGTCAACGCGCTGAGCGCCGACGAGCTGCGCCAGGCCGCCCGCAAGGCCTACGCCGAGAACCGCCTGTACGCGCCGGCCGAGGACAACGCGGTCGAGTACTACCTGGCCCTGCGCGAGAAGGCCCCGGCCGACGCCGCGGTGTCCAGCGCGCTGACCGACCTGTTGCCGATGACGGTGATCGCGATCGAGCAGAGCGTGCAGCGCGAGGACTTCAGCGAGGCGCAGCGGCTGTCGGCGCTGCTGGAGCGGGCCGAACCCCAGCACCCGGCGCTGGCGCGCCTGAAGACCAGCATCGGCAGCCAGCAGGAGGCGGTCGCACGGCGCGCCGAGCAGGAGAAGATCACTGCCGAGGAGCAGGCGCGGCGCCAGGAGGAGCTGGAGCGCCAGCGCCTGGCCGACCAGCAGCGCCAGCAGCAGGAGGCCGCGCGCCAGCTCGCCGCCGAGCAGGAGGCCGCGCGTGAGCAGGCCGAGAAGGAGGAGGCCGACCGGATCGCCGCCGAACAGCGCGAGGCCGAGCGTCGCGCCGCCGAGCGCCGTGCCGCCGAGCAGCGCGCCGCGACCCCGGCCCGGGCGACCGCGGCGGACCTGCGCCCGCTGTCGACCCCGGCACCGCGGTTCCCGCCCGAGGCGCTGCGCGCCGGCACCTCCGGCGAGGTGCAGATCGAGTTCACCGTCGGCACCGACGGTTCGGTCACCAGCGCCCGTGTGGTCCGTTCCAGCCCGCCGCGGGTGTTCGACCGCGAGGCGGTCGCCGCGGTCCGCAACTGGCGCTTCCAGCCGGTCGCCAACCCGGTCACCACCCGCCGCACCATCGGCTTCAACCCGGGGGGGTGAGCCCCCGCGCTCGCGGGCCACTGGCCCGCGCGGAGGCGAACGCCTGACCACGGATGGTCAGGCCGGGCAATCCGAAGTCGATAGCGTGACGCCACGGACGGCATCAAGCACTTCCAGAATCCGCCCTCCGAGGCACTGCCTCGCGGCCTGCCGAACGCCCGGCCAGGGATGGCCGGGCCGGACAACCCGAAGCCGATGCAGTGACGCCATGGATGGCATCAAGCGTTTCCAGAAATCGCGCTCGGGGCCCCTGTTTCCGCCGCCGACTCGGACCGAAGGTCGCAGCACCCAACAAAGGCCGATGCCCCGCGCATCGGCCTTTTTGCATGCGCACGAGCCAGCGATCCGGGTAGCCCATCGCGGCTCACGCCGCTCCTACAGTGGATCACATGCCGCCTTGGCCGAGCGGCCTCCTGGGTTTTGTAGGAGCGGCGTAAGCCGCGATTCCCGGGACCGAAGGTAGCGCGGGGCCGGGTTGCTCGCGAAACCCATCGCGGCTCACGCCGCTCCTACAGTGGATCGCGCCCGGCCTGGCCAATCGGTTCCCGGGTTTTCGTAGGAGCGGCGTAAGCCGCGATTCCTGGGCTGCGCCCGGAAATCCCCAAAGTTTGCTTCGCAAACCTTGGGCCCCGCCGTTGCGCCTCCACACCCCCATTCGTGCCTGCGGCACGAATCGCCCCCTGACTCGGGGGGGACGATATCCGGCTGCGCGCGGATATCTCCCAAGGTTTGCTACGCAAACCTCGGGCCCCGCCGTTGCGCCTCCACACCCCCATTCGTGCCTGCGGCACGAATCGCCCCCTGACTCAGGGGGGGACGATATCCGGCTGCGCCCGGATATCTCCCAAAGTTTGCTTCGCAAACCTTGGGCCCCGCCGTTGCGCTTCCACACCCCCATTCGCATCTGCGATGCGAATCGCCCCCTCACTCAGGGGGCTGGGTCGCACGCGTTCATGCCGTAGGAGCGGCGTGAGCCGCGATTCCGGGGCCTCGACGCAAACGGGCCCGGCATCGGCCGGGCCCGTCGCTGTCTCGCTGTCGCTGGCCTCAGCCGGAGATCGCCAGCCGCTCCTGGCGGTAGCGGTGCACCGCGGCGAACCACAGCAGGGCCGCCAGTCCCAGCCCCGCGGCCAGATACACCGCCCACACCTGCGGGTCGATCGGTTCGGCGCGGATCACCTTCAGCAGCAGCTGGTTCTGGGCCAGGAACGGCACCACGTACTGCCACAGCTCCGACTTCACCGGATTCACCATCAGCACGAAGGTCGGCACCATCGGCAACAGCATCAGCCAGACGGTATGGCTCTGCGCCTCCTTCATGCTCTTGGCCGAGGCGGCGAGGAAGGTCAGCAGCGAGGTGCCGATCAGCAGCATCGGCAGCAGGATGAACAGCATCTTGGCGATCGCCGCGAAACTGACGTCGAGCATCTTGGCGACGTCGGCGGCCATCAGCGCGGTGCCCTTGAACGCGAGCAGGGTCAGCAGCAGCGAGATCAGGCCCAGCGCGCAGGCGGCGGCGATCTTGCCGCTGACGACCGCGCCGCGCGGGGCCGGCGTCGCCAGCAGCGGTTCCAGCGATTGCCGCTCTCGCTCGCCGGCGGTGGCGTCGATGATCAGGTAGGCGCCGCCGAGGAAGGAACTGAGGATCAGCAGGTACGGCAGCAGCACCGACAGCAGCTGTCCGCGCTTGGCCTGGGCGCTGGCGAGGTCGCGGGTGCCGATCGCCACCGGTTGCGCGACCGCCGGATCGATGCCGCGCACCATCAGCCGCAGGGTCGCGACCTGGCTGCGGTAGCGGTCGAGCACGCCGCGCACGCGCGCGATCGGGATCTCGGCATTGCGCCGGGTGCTGTCGGCGAGGATCTCCACCGACGCCGAACGTCCCTGCGACCAGTCCTCGCG
Source organism: Marilutibacter maris (assembly GCF_003233695.1). Classification (NCBI taxonomy): domain Bacteria; kingdom Pseudomonadati; phylum Pseudomonadota; class Gammaproteobacteria; order Lysobacterales; family Lysobacteraceae; genus Marilutibacter; species Marilutibacter maris. The sequence goes on from NZ_CP029843.1 coordinate 115,301, forward strand.
ATAGTCCTCGCCGATCACCAGGCCGACGTCGTGGTCCTGGCGGGCGATCGCCGCTTCCAGATCGTCGGGCGCGGGCACCGCCTTGATGCTCTGGGTGGCCAGGAACTTGATCAGGTTCGGCGCGCGCTCGGCGCCGACCACCGGCAGTTCGAGCTCCTTCTCCAGCTGGGTGCGCGCGCGCTGCTCGGCCAGGTAGCCCATGCCCATCAGCATCGCCGGGTACAGCAGCGGGCCCAGGAACAGGGTCAGGGCGAGGGTGCGGCGGTCGCGGGCGATGTCGCGCAGTTCCTTGCGCATCACCGACAGCAGGGTGGCGAAGAATCCGGGGGCCTTGATCGTGCTCATGCCTGCAGGCCCTCCGTGGTGCCGATCGCCTTGACGAAGGCGTCCTCCAGGTTGGGCTCGCCGAAACGCTCGCGCAGCTCGTCGGCGGTGCCGGCGGCGACCACGTGACCCTTGGCGATGATCACGATGCGGTCACACAGCGCGGCGACCTCCTGCATGATGTGGCTGGAGAAGATCACGCAGCGGCCCTCGGCGCGAAGCTGCTTGAGGAATTCGCGCATCGCGCGGGTGGTCATCACGTCCAGGCCGTTGGTCGGCTCGTCGAGGATCACGTTGCGCGGGTCGTGCACCAGCGCGCGCGCGATCGCGGTCTTGGTGCGTTGGCCCTGGCTGAAGCCCTCGGTCTGGCGGTCGAGGATGTCGGTCATGTCCAGCGCCTTCGACAGCGCCTCGGTGCGGCGGGCGATGTCGGCCGACGGCATGCCGTGCAGCTCGCCGAAGTAGGCGATGTTCTCGCGTGCGGTCAGCCGCTTGTAGACGCCGCGCGCATCCGGCAGCACGCCCAGCGCGCGCCGCACCGCGGTCGGCTGGGTGGCGACGTCGAGGCCGTCGACGCGGATGTCGCCCGAGTCGGGCGTCATCAGCGTGTAGAGCATGCGCAGGGTGGTGGTCTTGCCGGCGCCGTTGGGGCCGAGCAGTCCGGTGATCTGGCCGTCGTGGGCCTGGAAACTGACGCCGTCGACCGCCTTGACCGTGCCGGTCTTGGTCTTGAACGCCTTGTGCAGGTCGTTTGCGATGATCATTTGGGATCCAGTGGTTCGGAAGGAGCCGTCGCGTTCGCCGTCGGGCGCCGCGCTCAGGAACTTGTTGAGGAACGCACGTCCGGTGCGTTCCTCAAGTCGCGAGTCCGGTACACGTCCGGACGCGCTCCCGGTGGATCAAGCGCTCGCGCGCTTGCTCCGCCGCTGCGGCCATCCTTGGCCGCCATAGCAGGGTGTTCTTCGACACCCTGCTACGGCTCCCAGCCGTTGTAGGAAGTAAAGGGCGGGACGTAGTCGAGGCTGTCCAGGCAGCTGGCATCCAGCGCGCCGGGATCGGTCGACTCGACGAACTGGGCCAGCAGCCGCGGCATGCAGCCGACGCCCATCACCCCGTGGCCCTGGCCCTTGAGGCTGAAATGGCGCGCGTTGCTCAGGCCCTTGACCACTTCCTCGCCGTACTCGGGCGGGGTCACCGGGTCGAGTTCGCCGGACAGCAGCAGGGTCGGGATGTCGCCGCCGTAGGGCTCGGTGAAGTCGGCGTCGACCTTGCCGGTCGGCCAGTCCGCGCAGCCGCTGAAGAAACGGCTGCCGGCCTCGGCGCCCATCAGGGTGTCGGCGTCGGCCGGATCGGGCACGTAGCGCGGCGCGTCCTCGGCACAGACCACCGAGCGCTGCATGCCGAAGCTCATCATCCCCTCCATCTGCCCCGACCACAGCTGGGCCAGCGACATCAGCGGCTGGTAGCGGCCGTCCTCGGCCTCGTCGACCACCAGCGGCAGCAGCGCGCTCAGTTGCGGCACGTAGGACACGCCGTGGACCAGGCCGACGACGGTCTCGGCGCCGAGGGTGTCGGTGTCCGGCGCATGGGTGGTGGGGTGGTGGTAGGCGACCTCGACCGGATTTTCGCCCAGCTTCGACTCCAGCGCGCGGATGCGGCCGATCAGGTCGTCGCCGAAACGGTTCTTGCAGGCCTCCTGCGCCGCGCACTGCGCGTCCTGGCGCTGGAGCGCGCGGTCGAGCATGCGCGCGAACTCGCCGCCGACCACCAGCCGGTTCGGGGCGACGCCGTCGAGCACCACGCTGCGGGTGTGCGCCGGGTAGTGCATCGCGTACTGCTGGGCGACGCGGGTGCCGTAGGAGCCGCCGACCAGGTTGATCCGCTCCGCGCCCAGCGCCTGACGCACCGTGTCGAGGTCGGCGATGGCATGGGCGGTGGTGTAGAAACGGGGGTCGGCGCGGCCCTCCAGCGAACGCAGGCACTGGCCGAGGAAGGCCTCGGTGGCGGCGCTGTCGGCGGCGTCGGCGGGGTCGAGCTGCAACGGCTCGCCGTCGGCGTCGCGGCAGTCCAGCGGGTTGGAACCGCCGGTGCCGCGCTGGTCGACCAGGATGATGTCGCGTTGCTTGCGCACGTCCCTGAGCGCCATGTCGACGACCGGGGCGACATCGGTCGCGGCCTGGCCCGGACCGCCGGCCAGGAAGAACACCGGGTCGTCGCTGCCGCCACCCTTGCCGCTGGCCGGCAGCCAGGCGATGTTGAGCGCGATCCGGCGCCCGTCGGGCGCCTCCGGGTTCTCGGCGACCTCGAAGCTGCCGCATTGCGCTTCCACCGTCGGCATCCCGCGCTCGCCGCCGAGCACGCAGGATTTGAAGCCGATATCGCCGAACCGGTAGGCGCCGGCCTCGGTGTCCGCCACCGGCGTCGCCGGTTGGCATGCCGCAAGGCAGAGTGCCGACGCCAGCGCGGCGGGCATCAATCGGGTATTGCGCATGGGTTCCCCATCAGTCCGTAGCCAATCCGCTACAGCATGACAGACGGCCATGTCGCGATAAATGTGACCGATGTGCGGGAGGTGGCGGCGATGCGCGGGGCCGCCGCGGGCGCGCTCAGGCGGCGGCGAGCCGGGCCTGCAGCGCGTCCAGGCTTTCCCGCATCTGCAGCACGGATACCGGGTCCGGCAGCCGCTCCAGGCCGGCGCGGGCCGCCGAGATCCTGTCGCGGGCCGTTGCCGCATCGCCGGCGAGGGCGGCCGACTCCGCGTCGAGCCAGTCCCGGAACGCCGACAGGTCGAACAGCCCGCCCTCGCACAGCGGCCGCCACGCGGCCAGCACCACGGGGTCGCGCAGCATGAGGGCGGCGTAGCCGGCCATCGTCACCGCCAGGTGCGGGCGCACGGACACCGGCAGGTCGTGCAGGCCCGCGGCCGTGCGTCGGGCCGCGTCCGCGGCGGCGACGGCATCGTTCCGGTCCATCGCCCGGCTCAGTCGCAGTATCTGGGCGTTCACCGCCAGTCCGGGCGATGTGTCGTCGGCCGGGACCGGCATCAGCGCCTCGGGCCATTCGCGCGGACGCACGCCGGCCAGGGTCAGGGCCATCAGCTGTCGCAGCCGCTGGCGGACGACGGCGTCGGGCGAGTGGCGGGCGAGGTCGAGCAGCTGGCGTCCGTCGGACTGCCAGCCCTGGGTCTGGAACGGCAGCAGGTTCAGGGCCCCGAAGAACAACGCCGAAAGCGCGGTTCCCAGCAGCAGCGAGGCGATCGCCGGTGGCGCCGTCCAGGAGGTCAGCAGTGCCAGCGCGAGGACGCCGGTGGCGAGGTTGGCGAGCGGGCCACCGACGAAAAAGCAGGCCTGGTCGAAGCGCGACAGACCGCGCCGGCCCTTCGGCAGCAGCGCGGCGAAGCCGCCGATCCCGCGCAGCCACGCGCCGCGGCGGAAACGCCAGCGGTGCTCGCCGCGCTCCAGGCGCAGCGGACCGATGCCGAACGCCATCGCATGCATGCCGCGGGCGATCCCGCACAGCGCGTGGCCGGCTTCGTGCACGATGATGTTCGGCCAGATCGTCAGCAATGCGAACAGCAGCGCCAGCGGTACCGAGGCGGTGGGCGCCCAATCGGCGATCCAGGCCGAAGGGCCGATGCCCATGCGTCCGCTCAGCATGCCGACCAGGCCGCCCACCAGAATCCATAGGAGCAGGGATGCCGGGAAGCCGAGCTTGCCCGGACGTCCGCCGCGGCCGGTGTCCGGCGCGGCGGGCGGGAGGAATGCCGCGTGCGCGTCGGTGTCTCCGGTCATTTGCTGCTGACGTATTTCTCGCGGCGAATCTGCTTGACCTCCAGCCCGTCCGCCTTCAGCGCCTCGAAACAGGCGTCGACCATGTTCGGGTTGCCGCACAGGTAGGCGATGTCGGCGGTCGGGTCGGGGGCGACCTCGGCCAGGAACTGCTGCACGTAGCCGCGGCGGACATCGGCATGCGCGTGGGCGCTGCCCTCGGCCGGCAGCTCGCGCGAGAAGCAGGGGACGAAGCGGAAGTGCTCCGGGTGCCGGTCGGCGAAGGCGCGGAACTCGTCGCCGTAGAGCAGCTCGGCCGGGGTGCGGGCGCCGAACAGCAACACCACCCGGACCCCGCGTTCGCGGATCGCCGCTTCCAGCTGCGGCAGCATCGCCCGGTACGGGGTGACCCCGGTCCCGGTCGCGATCAACAGGTAACGGCCGTTGGCGTCGCCCGGCATCAGGCAGAAACGGCCGAACGGGCCACTGGCATCGACCGTGCCGCCGACCTCCAGCCCCTCGAACAGGGCCGTCGCGGCGCCCCCGGGCACGTAGCTGACCGCGATCTCGACCGCCTCGCCGGGGCCCATCGCGTGGTCGTGGATGGTCGCCAGCGAGTAGGAACGCTTGGTCGCGGTGCCGTCGGCGTAGGCGAAGTGGACCTGGATGAATTGCCCGGGGACGAAGTCCAGCGGCTGGCCGTCGTCGCGGACGAAGGCGTAGTGACCCACCGCGGGGGCGAGCATGCGACGGGACACCAGTTTGAGCGGGAAATGCGTGATGGCCACGGAGTCGGTCGGTCCTTTCGGGGCGTACGGGCGCGCGACGGGGTGTTCAGGCTACGCCACGCCGCGCTGCGCCGGGTGGAACACTGTGGCCCGAGGGCGCGTACAGTCGGCCGCCTATAATAACGGCTATCGCCGCGACGACCGCGGCCCAGGCCCGGCCATGATTCCCGCCATGAACGAACACACCACCGCGGGCGCGGCGCCGACATCGTCGGTTGCGGCGCCGACAGTGCCCGCCCTCAGCGTGCACGAACTGCGCAAGACCTACCCCGGCAGCGGCCCCGGCAACGGCGTCGAGGCGCTCAAGGGCGTTTCGCTCGACGTCGAACAGGGCGACTTCTTCGCCCTGCTGGGCCCCAACGGCGCCGGCAAGAGCACCCTGATCGGCATCGTCAGCTCGCTGGTCAACCTCAGCGGCGGCTCGGTCGAGGTGTTCGGCACCGACCTGGCCCGCAACCGCGACGCCGCGATGCGGCTGATCGGGCTGGTGCCGCAGGAGCTGAACTTCAACATGTTCGAGAAGCCGCTCGACATCCTGGTCAACTACGCCGGCTTCTACGGCATCCCGCGCGAGGAGGCGCTGGCGCGCGCCGAACAGGAGCTGCGCCGCGCCCACCTGTGGGACAAGGCGCGGATGATGAGCCGCACCCTGTCCGGCGGCATGAAGCGGCGGCTGATGATCGCCCGCGCGATGATGACCCGGCCGCGGCTGCTGATCCTCGACGAGCCCACCGCCGGCGTCGACATCGAGATCCGCCGCGGCATGTGGCAGACCCTGCGCGAGATCAACGCCGCCGGCACCACCATCATCCTCACCACCCATTACCTGGAGGAAGCCGAGAGCCTGTGCCGCAACCTGGCGATCATCGACCGCGGCAGCATCGTCGCCGCCGGTCCGATGAAGGCGCTGCTGGCGCGGCTCGACGTCGAGGGCTTCCTGTTCGACATCGACGGCCAGCTGCCGGAGCGGCTGCCGGCGATCGAGGGGGCGACCCTGATCGCCACCGACGACCACACCCTGGACGTGGAGATGCCGCGTTCGATGGATCTGAACCGTGTCTTCGCCGCCCTCGGCGACGCCGGCATCCGCGTGCGTTCGATGCGCACCAAGTCCAACCGCCTGGAGGAACTGTTCGTGCGCATGACCGGTGAGAACGCCGTCAACGGCGCCACCGACAGCACCGCCCAGGTCGCACCCGAGCCCACCGCATGAGCAGTACTCCCGACACACCGGGGAAGACCCCGGACAGCTTCGAGTCCTCCACTCCGGCGCGCCGCAACCTGGTCGCGCTGGGCACCATCGTGCGCCGCGAGATCAGCCGCATCCTGCGCATCTGGGGCCAGACCCTGGTCCCGCCGGCGATCACCATGACCCTGTACTTCCTGATCTTCGGCGGCCTGATCGGCTCGCGGATCGGGACCATGGACGGGATCGGCTACATGGACTTCATCGTCCCCGGCCTGGTGATGATGAGCATCATCCAGAACAGCTACGGCAACATCTCCTCCAGCTTCTTTGGCGCCAAGTTTGGCCGCCATGTCGAGGAGCTGCTGGTCAGCCCGATGCCGAACTGGGTGATCCTGACCGGCTACGTCGCCGGCGCGGTCTCGCGCGGACTGGCGGTCGGCGCGATCGTGCTGTGCATCGCGATGCTGTTCACCACCGTGCGCATCCCGCACCCCTTCGTCACCCTGACCACGGTGGTGCTGGGCGCGACCATCTTCGCCCTGGCCGGCTTCGTCAACGCGGTCTACGCCAAGAAGTTCGACGACATCGCGATCGTGCCGACCTTCATCCTGACCCCGTTGACCTACCTCGGCGGCGTGTTCTACTCGGTCAAGCTGCTGCCGGGCTGGGCCGAGGCGATGACCCACGCCAACCCGATCTTCTACATGGTCAATGCGTTCCGTTATGGCCTGCTCGGGGTCAGCGACGTGCGGCTGTGGGTCGCCTATGCGCTGATGCTGGGCTTCGTGGTGGTGCTGGCCGCGGTCGGCCTGACCCTGCTCAAGAAGGGCGTCGGCCTGCGCAGCTGAGCGCATGGCGGGCCAACGCCGCCGGCCGGGTCCACCCGCTTGCGCGATCGCTGCGCTGCGATGCCGCGCGCACGCAGGCGTTCGCGCGTGGGGTGTTATCCCGGTCACTTTTCCGGGCCGTGTGAACGAACTGTCGTGGACACGCCGATATGATGGTCGGCGCGGCCCGCGCGAGCGGACCGCGGTGCCAGGCGTGTCGCGCCGCGCGCCGGCCACCGGTGCCGGCGCCGCCGCACGGGCCCGCTCGCGGCTCTTGGCCCCTGGCCCGGCTCCCCCACCCAGAAAGGAAGGAACAAGATGGCAATCCGGTGTTCTATGAGCATGATGCGACGTGGCGTGATGGTGGCGATGGCCGTCGGCGCACTGGCGGCCTGCGGCGGTTCGGAGCAGCCGGCCGCGGCCCAGGACTCCGCCCCCGATGCGGCGATGGCCGCGACCGACACCGGCGCCGAAGCGATGCCGGCGTCCGAGCCGGCGGCGCCGGCCGGATTCGACCTGGCCGCGGTGCCGGTGTCCGATCACACCCTGGGCGCGTTCCCGTTCATCGCCCTGCCGACCGGCTACGAGGCGATCAACGAGCAGACCCTGAACATCGCGCGGGTGCCGTTCTGGACCGGCGACCGGCTGGAGAACGTCGAGGGCAAGGCCTACCTGGCGACGATCCAGGAGCAGTCGGGCCACACCTATTCGGACCTGGAGCTGGAGCGCAACGTCCAGCACGTGATCGAGCAGGCCGGTGGCGTGCTGGTGACCGATTCTGCGATCGCGCCGGACCTGCTGGAGGGCGTCAGCCGCGACGTCCGCAAGAACCTGGTCGACGGCTGGGGCGACGTCTACAACAACCCGGTGCAGACCTATGTGATCCGCGGCGCCGACAAGACGGTCTGGCTGCACCTGTGCGCCGACAGCGCCGGCGCCGGCATGATCATCGTCGAGGCCAAGCCGTTCGAGGCCACCGCCAGCCTGTTGCCGGCGGATGCGCTCAAGCGCGAGATCGACGCCAACGGCAAGGTCGCGATGCAGGTCAACTTCGCGGTCGATAAGGCCGACATCCTGCCCGGCTCGATGCCGCAGATCGAGCAGGTCGCCAACCTGCTGAACAACGACCCGGCGCTGAAGCTGTCGATCGACGGCCACACCGACGCCACCGGCGACGCCGGCCACAACCAGGCGCTGTCCGAGGCGCGCGCCAAGTCGGTGGTCGCCGCCCTGGTCGCGCGCGGCATCGACGGCGGCCGCCTGCAGGCCCGCGGCCTGGGCCAGAGCGAGCCGGTCGCCGACAACGCCACCGAGCAGGGCCGGGCCAAGAACCGCCGGGTCGAACTGGTCAGGATCTGATCGCTCGTATCGTGTCGCCCGCGCAGCGCGGGCGATGCCGAGCGATCCAGTGGCGGGCGGCGGAGATCGCCCGCCTTCTTGAAGGTGGAGTCGGTGAAGGTGGAACAGGGAGGTTGAGCATGAAGAAGGCCGCGTTGCCTTGTGTCCTGGTGGTCGGGCTGGTTGGCGTCGCTGCCTGGGCCTGGCCCGCCGAGTCGCGCGTGCCGGAGCCCGCACCGTGCGACTCAAGCGCGATCATCGCCGAGTATCAGCGCGCCAAGCGGGAGGAGATTCCCCCGCTGGACCGCCTGCCGGAGGCGAAGCGACAGGAGGCGATCCTCCAGTACGAGGAGTTGGTGGGGATCGTCGACGAGCGGATCGCGATCCGCTCCGGCCAGTCCTTCGAGCCGCCGGTGCGGACCGGCATCGACGCCGAAGACGCGCGCGCAATCGAGGAGCACGTGGACAAGCTGCTCGCGAGCATGCCGCGCTCCAACTGGGACGATTATCGCGACAATCTGGCGGCGGCGATTCCGGCGCTGAAGGGCGAGTCTTCGCAGACCTTTGGCCAGATGCAGGATGCGCTCAACCGAGACAAGGCGGAGATGTTCCTGCGTCTCAAGGGGTGTCCGGATGACCTGGCGAAGGACTACGGGATTGCGCCGTACCGACCATGAGCATTGCGCCGGTGCCGACTGCGATCCGCAGAGCTCAGCGCGCTGAGCTTGAAGCCAATCACTCTGCTCGCGTGACCGGGATCATGGGCGCGGCATCGATTCTGATGCGACGCTGAATACTGTTCGCTGCGTGCAGGAAACCGGCCGTTGCGAGTTGTTATGGTCGGGCTCCGAAAGTCGGTGCCATGGCGTGGTGATGCCATGGCGGTCCGTCAAATCCAGGGGGTGCGTCCCGGTGGCCGCCCCGTCTACAGACTCCCCATGCAAGGAGCGCATCCGTGTCCAAGACCCGTACGCCCACGTCCCCCAGGGTTCCCGCCGCCGTCCGCGCTTTTGCGTTGGCCGCCGTTGCCGTCCCGTTGATCGCATTCGCCCAGCAGGGCGGGCCCGGCGGCATGGCCGCGCAGATGGCCGAGATCGGCGGCATGATGCACGCCACCGCCAAGACCTGCGGCGGCTACTCCGAGCAGGAGCTGGCGACGATGAAGCAGCAGCAGAAGGCGGTGCACCTGCAGCGCGGCCTGGACGCGGCGTCGTTCGAGCAGGCCTTTGCCCGGGCTGAGACCAAGATCGCGCAGCGCTGGGCGACGATGTCGGCCGCACAGCGCGATCAGGCCTGTGCCGATATCCGCGAGCAGATCGCCGCGACCGCCGCCGCCGCGCGCTGAGACAGGCTTCCCGGTCTCTCTTTCGCTTCAAATACTTGGCTGAGATCCAGCACCGTGCGGACCGGGTCCGCGCGGTGCTTCCATACGCGTGAGTCTTGAACTTGTCACTTCGACAGTGTACGTTCAGTTTGACCTTGCGGGACGAAAGGTGACGCCCGTCGTCTTTTTTTGTGCCGCAAGCATGAAGAATGGTAGCCACGGCTACCCCACGCCACGCCTTGGATGCCAGGTGGCGCCAGGGAATTTGTGTAACGAGATGGAGAGAATTTTCTCATGGAACTCAAGCAGCGTCGTTTTGGATCCCGTCAGCGCGGACAGGGCATGGTGGAATACATCATCATCGTCGCCCTGATCGCTATCGCGGCTATCGCCGTGTTCACCTTCTTCGGCGGCACCGTCCGCTCGCAGGTCGGTGGTATGGCCAAGGAGCTCTCGGGCCAGTCCGCCGGCTCGGCCATCGACAAGGCCCAGAAGTCCGCTGACAAGGCGGAGAAGGAAAGCAAGAACAAGGGTCTGGACAAGTACACCAACGACAACGCGCGTTGATGTCACTGCCCGTGCCCCGGCGACTGCCGGGGCACGGGCCTCGCACCGTAGATGAACGACCAGCAGGGCGTGAGCCCGGTGCTGGTCGGTGCCCGTATTCGCAGCGGAAGGAGCCGTCATGCAGCAGTTGTCGATGCCAATCATGCGCGCGCGCAAAGCCCCTCGACCGGGTGGCCGCAGGAGTGTCCGTGGCCAGGCGCTGGTGCTGTTCGTCGTGCTGGTGTCGATCCTGTGCCTGGGCCTGATCCTGGTCTTCGACACCGGTCAGTCCGTCAACAAGAAAGTGCAGCTGGTCAACAGCGCCGACGCGGCCGCCTACAGCGTCGCCGTCCAGCAGGCACGCACCCTGAATTTCGCCGCCTACATGAACCGTGGGCGGGTCGCCAACGAGGTCGCGGTCGCGCAGCTGGTCAGCATCTGGTCCTGGACCAACTACCTGCACACCCACACCGCGCTGTTCATCGAGGCGCTGAGCTGGCTCAAGTACATCCCCTATGTCGGCGCGATATTCGCGGCGATGGAAGCCGCCTACAAAGTCGTCGAGGTCGTGGTCGGCGGCGTGCGGACCGTGTATCGCCCCCTGGCCGCCACCGCGATCCAACTGCTCGACGGGCTCAACGGACTGCTTGCCGGCGCGGCCAGGACCTTCGTCCGCTGGGGCGGCATCGAGGCCGCCCAGATCGCCAAGGACGTGCTGCAGAAGAACGACCCCACCGCCGAGATCGACGCGACCGGCTGGGTGGTGTTGGCCCAGCAGTTGCGGAACGCCGCCTCGGACGGCCCCAACAGTTTCCTGCAGAAACACGATGTGCCCGGTCGCAAACGGCGTACCGCGGGCATGGACCGCTATCGCAATGTGGTGATGGAGTCGCGCGATCATTTCAGCGCCGACCGCAGTCAGCGCAACAGCCTCTTCATCATCAGCTTCCCGGCCAACGGCGGCACCGACATGGTCGACTACGACCGCTGGGCGGCGGTGGACATCCTGCGGATGAAGATCAACCTGCCGTGGCCGTTGTCCGACATCAACATCCCGCTGGGCTGGGGTGGCGCACAGGCGGTCGAGAACACGAGCCCGCGACCGAAGTTCTTCCCCGGCATCCGCGCCGGCGGGCGTAGCGGTCGCGGCAACGGTTGGCGCGCCTACTACCACAACCGTCGTCCGACTTACCGCCAGTACGGCGGTGCGACCAACTGGATCGCCAAGCGGATGGCCGAGACCCAGCCGTCGGTGAACCTGTACAAGCCGTTCCCGTACCGCAATATCACCCAGCGCACCTATACCAAGCGCAACGACGCCTACTTCACCGGCTACCAGGGCCTGCGCGACTACGACGATGTCCGCAAGGGCTTCGCCGAGAATCCGGACGCGGACAACGACAAGGCCGGTCCGATCTTCTCGGTCTACGTCACCAGCGACCGCAGGAACGCGCGCACCAGCCAGGACATCAACGGCATCGGTGGACCCGCCGGCAGCGACATGGAGCTGAAGAGCAACGTCAACAAGATCAGTGCGATATCGACCGCGCAGGTCTACTTCAACCGCGCACCGTACAGCGCGCTGTTCCGGCGCATGGTGCCGCGCCGCTGGAACGGTCGCCCCTCCAGCGACGATCAGCTCGAGATGGGCAATCTGTTCAGCCCGTACTGGCAGGCGCGCCTGGTCGAAACCCCGAACTCGGTCTACACCAAGGTCGGAATCGGATCGCTGGTCACGGGGCCGTGAGCATGGGGCATTGCAGGCACATCCATTCGTACCGGCGCCACGCCGGCCTGTGCGTATCGATACTCGCGGTCGCCCTGCTGGGCGTGGGCGGTTGCGCGGCGGAAGACGGCGAGGCGATGGCGGCGGTATCGGACGACATGCCCAGCGTGTACGCCGATGCCAAGGTCGAAACCCTGGCCGACGGCGGCAATGCCGGCCAGGCCGAGTACCAGGCGATGCTGCAGGCCTGCCAGCAGGCGGGCGTATCGACGGTGCCGCTGTCGGCCGACGACAGCGCGCTGCTGGGGACGGGGCGGTTGCAGTGGTGGATCACGCCCGAGCGGATCGCGCTGCGACGCGAGTACTGGAACCTCGCCAACAGCGGCGACATCAACCAGTGCCACTTCAGCCTCGAGCACAGCGGTGTCCACGAATACATCGATGCCGAGCGGTCGGTGGCCTACGAGCTGCCGGGGATGGCGGTCGCCAGCGAGGGGCCGGGGGATCCGGACGCGCTGCTGCGCTATGCGGTCGAGGCCGTCGACGCGAATGCCGAGGCGGCGGCGAATGGGACGGGGATCGAACGGGGAGCAAGGAGCGAAGTGCAGGGGCAGGCCTGCCTGCAGTGGAAGTCCGCGCAGGGGGTGGTGTGCAAGTGGAGTGGCGGCGCCGAATGGGGATTCGATGCGTCGCCGGGGTTCTTCCAGGTCACCGACCCCTTGTCCGAGTACGAAATCATCCTCAGCCAGGAGCCGGCGGCGGGCAATGGCGCGCGCGTCACGCTGACCCGCTTCATGCTGGGCGAACCGTGGACGAAGGATGCACTGCTGCCATCGGAAGTCGAAGGACGGGAGGGATCGTGACATGAACGTGGTCTTGCGCCGTAAGGGGGCGCGCAATCGACAGCGTGGGCAGGCGATGGTCGAGGTGGCGGTGCTGTCCGCCGTCCTGGTGCCGTTGTTCCTGCTGGTGCCGACCCTCGCCAAGTACTTCCACGCCAAGCAGATGGCCCAGCAGGCCGCGCGCACGGCGGCCTGGGAAGCGACGGTGACGCGCGACTTCAAGTTCAACCAGCTCAACGGCGGTCGTGCCGCGCAACTGGCCTTCATCCGCGAGCACAACTTCGGCGACGCCGATACGGTGATCCGCTCGAACATCACCGGCAACGCGACCGGACGGTTGAAGAACGAGATGCTCAACACCTTCTCGAACAAGGAGCTGCTGCGCGGGCAGGACATTACCCTGGAGGCCTACAAGAACGAGGCGCCGGGCGGCCTGAGCGGCCTGTTCGGCCGCATCGGTGGGCTGCTGGAGAAGTTGCCTGGCGACTTTCCACCGAACCAGAAGGGGTTGATCACCGCCGAGGTCACGCTGAAGCCGCAGAACCTGAAGAACCGCAATGGCTCGCGTGCGAGCTATCTCGCCCCGTTCGACCGCATCGACCTGGAGTTCAAGAGCCACCACACCCTGCTTGCCGATGCCTGGAACGCGGCCGGCAACGGTCTCGACGGCCAGCCCTCGGCCGGGCGTGAGCGCAGCTTGATCAACCAGGTCACGTCACTTTCGCCAGGCGCCGTTGCCGAAAACAGCGGCGATTTCTTCGAGAAGATCGACGGCGCCGACTTCGTTCCGATCATCGGACCGATCACCCGTCTGCGCCCCGGTTATGTGCAGCCGGACATCATCCCGTCCGACAAGTTGAAGAGACGCTAGGCGCATGCGCGGGTCGCATGCGTATCGCGGACGCCTGCTGGCGGCGTCCCTGCTGGCATTGGCGCTGGCGCCGCCGGTGGGCGCTTGGCCGAAGGTGCCGCTGCCGGATGGGGCCAGCGGCCAGGCGGTCAGCAAGAACATGCTCTACAACGGCGTGCCGATGCGGGCCAGCCAGGTTTCGTTTCCGATGAGCGTGGACGACGCGATCGAGTTCTATCGCCGCCAGTGGGGGAGCGAGGTCGTCGTCGATCGCCTCGACGGCAAGACCATCGTCGGCCATCTGGAGGGCAAGCACTACGTCACCGTCGAGCTCACCGGAATGGGGTCGCGTTCGCAAGGGACGGTCGGGGTGATGGAACTGCCGGACAAACCGGTCGAAGCCGAGCTGGGCAAGGGCTTCGACAAGCCGGCCAACACCGAGGTGGTCAGCGACATCCGCTATCTGGACACGTCCAACGATGCGCGCACCCTGGTGATGAAGAACCGGCTGAGCCCGTACGTGAACATGCGCTACTACGTGCAGCGCCTGCAGATGCGGGGCTGGAAGCTGGAGCGCGATCCCGAGCAGTGCCTCGCGTCCTCGAACGAATGCGTGGTCAATCTCGCCGGATCCGGCGACGCCAGGCTGTCGCTGGCGCTGACCCGGGACCAGCCGCCCGAGACCGTCATTGTCGTGAACATCGAATGATCAGCAGCGCGGGAGCTCATCCATGAAACCCCTACGCCGTTACCACCCGACGCCGAGCCGCGAGCAACAGCGCGGCAGCGCGCTCATCGAGTACACCATCGTCACCGGCCTGGCCGTGCTGGTGCTGGTTTCCAATCCGAATGTCGTCGCCGAAACGCTGAACGCGATCAAGAGTGTCTATGAAGCGTTCGCCTACAGCCTGTCGACAACCTTTCCACTACCGAACTTGTGAGTAAGAGGTAATCGTGGCATTGCCCAAGTTGAACAAGAACGTGCTCTTCATCGGCGGGGCCCTCCTGCTCGGTGGACTGGCGGCACTGATGAGCGTCACCTACGTCAAGGAAACCATCGACAAGGCGGTCGCCGATGCCCAGGTCGACGAGACCGAGGTGGTGGTGGCCTTCCGGGATCTGGAGATCGGAGAGGCGGTCACCGAGGACGAGATGGTGTTGCGCAGCGTGCCGACCGAGTTCGTGCCGGCCGATGCGGTCACCGCCGAGAACTATGGCGAGTACGTGGATCGCCTGGTGCGGTCGCCGGTCCGCGGCGGCGCGCCGCTCAGTGCCAGCGCGCTGGTGCCGGCCGCGCAGCAGTTCTCGCGGGTGATCCCGCTGGGCAAGGTCGGCTACACCCTGTCGGTCAACGAGAACAACTCGGTGTCGGGCATGATCGCGCCCGGCGACGCGGTCGACATCTTCTTCACCGTCGGTGCCGAGGAGGCCCAGGACGGCGGTGCCAAGCGCAACGGTTCGACCGGCGAGCGGGTGTTCCCGTTGCTGGAGAACATCATCGTGCTTGCCACCGGTGCCCGCGTCGGGGAAACGCTGGGCGAGGAGGAGAGCGAAGGCTACTCCACGATGACGCTGGAGCTGTCGCCGGACCAGGCGCAGAAGCTGACCGTCGCCGAGGAAACCGGCGACCTGAGGATCATCCTGCGCAACCTGGATGACAAGACCCCGTTCAACCTCGACGGGTTGACCGAGAACGAGCTGATGGCTTCGTTCGGGGGAATCAAGACCGATGGTGTCGAGTACATCATCGGCGGCAGCAACTAACGCCAGGGGATAGTTTGACGATGGCAAGGAATGTCTTTTTGCGGTGCGCGCTGTTCGTCGCCGCCGCGTTGGGTATGGTCGGTGTCTCGAATGCGCAGATGGCGACGCTTCCGAATCAGTTGAACATGTACGGGGGCCAGGTTCTCGTCCACACCAGCGCCCGCCCGCTGGCGCGGGTCGCGGTCGGCAACGGCGAGGTGCTGGAGGTCACCACCATCGAGAAGCGCCAGCTGGTGCTGATCGCCGGTACCGGCAAGACCGGGGAGACCACCGTCCACCTGTGGTACGAGGATGGCGGTCAGCGCTCGATCCAGGTCGTCGTCAATGCCAAGGACACCAGCGCCACGTCGGCGGCGGTGCGCCAGATGCTGGGACCCAACACCACCGCGCAGATCTCCGACGTCGCCGGCAATGTGGTCATCACCGGCGAACTGCATCCGCACGACGCGGCGCAGATCGAGGCGATCCAGACGCTGTTCCCGAACGTGGTCGACCTCAGCACCACCGATCTGGTGGCGATGCAGCCGATGGTGCTGATGGACGTGCGCCTCATGGAGGTCAGCCGCGACGGCCTGCGCGAACTCGGCATCGCCTGGCAGAACCAGATCGACGGCCCGACTGGCGGCGCGATCAAGGACTTCTCGTCCTCGTTCTACCGGGTGCTGCCCGCCGGCAGCGTGTTCGATGACATCGCCGACCAGCTGCCGGCGCGCATCAACCCGATGGAGACCTATTTCGGCATCGCGACCAGCATCGCCTCGAAGATCAACCTGCTGACCAGGACCGGCAACGCCTTCGAACTGGCTGCCCCGCAGTTGAGCGCGCGCAGCGGCGGTGTCGCGACCTTCCTGGCCGGCGGCGAGATCCCGCTGCCGCTGGTGGGCTCGTTCGGCCAGACCAGCGTCGAGTTCAAGGAATACGGCATCCGCATGAACATCCAGCCGGTGGTCAACCGCAACAACGAGATCTCGGCTTCGATCATGACCGAGATCAGCAAGCTGGACCGCACGGTCTCGGTCGAGGGCATCCCCGGCCTGCTGACCCGCAAGACCGAGACCGAGTTCAACGTCAAGGACGGCCAGACCATCGTGCTGTCCGGCCTGGTCGACATCGAGGGCAGCAAGGGCTTCAGCGGCATTCCGGGCCTGGCCAACATCCCGATCCTGGGCCGCCTGTTCCGTTCCGACGAGTTCCAGAAGGGCCGCACCGACCTGGTGGTGTTCGTGACCCCGCGTGTGATCACGCCGGACCACGAGCGCAATATCGATGCGATCCAGAAGAGCGACCGCCTCCTCGAGGAGTTCGAGGAAACGATCGGCTCGGAAATCTTCGACTGAGGCCCGGATGTTCAACGTCGTCGTAGAAACGGGTAAATCAGGTCCCAGGACCGTCCGCTGCCTGCACAAGGAGTGCGGCATCGGACGTTCGGACGAGAACCTGGTGATCCTGCAGGGCTGGAGCATCGCCAAGCATCACGCCACCATTCGCGTGATCGACGAGGCGATCTACATCGAAAGCACTGGCGGACGCGCGACCGTGCGCGTCAACGGATCCGTGATCAAGAGCCAGCATGGCCCCGTCGAGGAGACCGACCTGGTCGAGATCGGCGACTACAAGCTGCGGATCAGCTCCGAGCTGGGCAAGGCCAAGCGCGCGGCGCCATCGGCGGGGCACAAGCCGGCCCCGGCGCCCTCGTTCAATGGGGGCGAGGCGTCGTCGCCGCCGCCGGCCGCCGTCGCGGCGCCGGCACCCGCGTCGGCCTCGACCGACCTGGCGACCACCGACGACGTGCCGCCCGACATCGTGGTCTGGCGCGAGCGCGTGCACGCGTCCCTGCTCAAGCAGCTGGACCTGCGCCGCATCGACGTCCACAGCCTCAGCGACGAGGAGCTCAGGACCAAGACCAGCGAGCTGATCGATGCGGTCATGGACAAGGAGTACAAAGACCTGCCGAAGGTGATCAATCGCAAGATGCTCGCCAAGCAGGTCCTGGACGAGGCGATCGGCCTCGGCCCGCTGGAGAACCTGATCGAAGACAACAGCGTGACCGAGATCATGGTCAATGCGCACGACCAGATCTACATCGAGCGCGCCGGCCGGATCGAGAAATCGCCGGTGTACTTCACCAACGATCGCGCGGTGCTGTCGGCGATCGAGCGCATCGTCACCCCGCTGGGCCGCCGCATCGACGAAAGCTCGCCGATGGTCGACGCGCGCCTGAAGGACGGCTCGCGCGTCAATGCGATCATTCCGCCGATCGCGCTGCGCGGCCCCAGCATCAGCATCCGTAAGTTTGCCAAGCGCAAGCTCGAGGGCCGCGACCTGATCACCTTCGGCTCGCTGGACGAGTCGATGCTGGCCTTCCTCGAGATCGCGGTGCGCGAGCGCAAGAACATCGTCGTGACCGGCGGTACCGGTTCGGGCAAGACCACCCTGCTGAACATCCTGTCCAACTTCATTCCCGACCGCGACCGCATCGTCACCATCGAGGACGCGGCCGAACTCAAGCTGGTCCAGCCCAATCTGGTCGCGCTGGAAGCGCGTCCGCCGAACCTGGAAGGCAAGGGCCAGGTCACGATCCGCGACCTGGTGAAGAACGCGCTGCGAATGAGGCCGGACCGCATCGTGGTCGGCGAGTGCCGCGGTGGCGAAACCCTGGACATGCTGCAGGCGATGAACACCGGCCACGAAGGGTCGCTGACCACCGCCCATGCCAACTCGCCGCGCGACGCGATTTCGCGTGTCGAGGTGATGGTGCTGATGGCCGGCATGGACCTGCCGATGGCGGTGGTGCGCGAACAGATCTCCTCGGCGGTCGACATGATCGTCCACCAGCGCCGCTATCCCTGCGGCTCGCGAAAGGTCAGTCACATCACCGAGGTGACCGGCATCGAGAGCGGCACCATCCAGCTGCAGGACATCTTCAGCTTCAAGGTCAGCACCTTCAACGGGCGCGACGGCAAGGTCGAGGGCTATTTCACGCCCACCGGCGCGATCCCCGAGTTCATGGAAGAGCTGGCCGATCGCGGTGTGCCGATCGATCTGGACATCTTCCGGAAGGTAGAGGAGTAGGCGGCGATGATATGGATGATCGCTGGGCTGGCCTTCTGCTCGATGCTGCTGGCGGGGCTGTACTTCGCCAGCGCGGGCGACAAGTTCATGGCCCGCTACCAGGACGCGTTCATGGACCAGGCCAAGGCGAACCTGGCCGACATGTTCCTGTTCGTCGACCCCTCCAAGTTGTATACGCTGAACATCGCGATGTTCGTGGTCCTGCCGTTGCTGGCCTGGATCATCAGTGGCAACTGGGTGGTCGCCGCGGTTCTCGCCGGCCTGATCGCGGTGCTGCCGAAGAAGTTGTACGCCTTCCTCAAGCAGCGTCGCCTCAACAAGATCCAGGCGCAGCTGCCGGACGCGCTGATGATGCTGTCGGGGACGATGAAGGCCGGCCTGGGTTTCTCGCCGGCGCTGGAGGGGCTGATCAAGGACGGCTATCCGCCGCTGGCGCAGGAGCTGGCGCTGGTGCTGCGTGAGCAGCGCATCGGCGTCAAGACCGACGAGGCGCTCGACCACTTCGCCGAGCGGGTGCCGATCCTCGACGCCCGCCTGTTCGTGTCGGCGGTGCAGATCTCGCGCGAGGTCGGCGGCAATCTGGCCGAGAGCCTGGCGACCCTGGGCGAGACCCTGCGCCGGCGCCTGATCATGGAGAACAAGGTCAAGGCGCTGACCGCGCAGGGCCGCCTGCAGGGCATCGTGATGGCGATGCTGCCGGTCGGCATGGTCGCCTACCTGGCCTTCATGTATCCGGACACGATGGAGCCGATGTTCAATACGCCGATCGGCTACGGCGTCATCGCGATCGGTGCGGTCCTCGAGTACGTGGGCTACAAGATCTGCCTGAAAATCATGACGATCGACATATAATGCTGATTATTCTCTCCCTGATGATTTGTGCGGCGATCGTCATGGTCATGGTGGCGATCCGTGGCATCCTGCAGTCCGCGCCCAAGGCCGAGCGCGAGTACCAGGATCCGTTGCCGGCGATGCTGCGGATGATCTGGCCGCTGGTCACGATCGCGACCCACATCATCGGACCGCGGCTGAGCTCGGAATCGATGGAGAAGTCCCACCGCGCGCTGCAGAGCGCCGGCCAGGACTATCTGGTCTCGCCCGAGGAGCTGGCCGGCCTGCGAGTGGTCGGTGCCTGCATCGCGACCGCGATGTTCTTCGCGGTGTTGATGATGCTCGACCCCAGTTTCGGCAGCCTGATGCTGGCGTTCGTGCTCGGTGCCCCGATCGGCTGGCTGTACCCGTCCCTGTGGTTGAGCGATCGCCGCAAGCTGCGGGTCAAGAAGGTGATCCGCGACCTGCCGATCTTCCTCGACTTCATCACCATGTCGGTCGAAGCCGGCCTGAACATCACCGGCGCGATCGAGCAGGCGGTGCAGAAGGGCCCGCAGGG
Source organism: Marilutibacter maris (assembly GCF_003233695.1). Classification (NCBI taxonomy): domain Bacteria; kingdom Pseudomonadati; phylum Pseudomonadota; class Gammaproteobacteria; order Lysobacterales; family Lysobacteraceae; genus Marilutibacter; species Marilutibacter maris. Next base: position 135,048 of record NZ_CP029843.1, read on the forward strand.
ACCGCTGGGGCAGGAGTTCTCGCGCATGCTGCGCGACCTGCGCGCGGGCCTGCCGCGCTCGGAGGCCTTGCGCCGGCTGGCAGATCGCATGGACATCGCCCAGATCTCCAGCTTCACCAGTGCGTTGATCCAGGCCGACCGCGTCGGCGCCAGCCTGGGCGAAACCCTGCGCGCGCAGTCGATGCAGCGACGCGAGGAGCGCTTCCTGCGGGCGGAAAAGCTGGCCCTGGAAGCGCCGGTGAAGATGATGCTGCCGCTGGTGACCTGCTTCTTCCCGCTGGTCTTCATCGTGCTGGCCTACTTCATCTACCTGAAGATGGTGCAGGACGGGATCCTATGAAGTGCGGCCCGCTGTACAACGGCGACACGATCGTCCTGCCGAAGGTGCGGGGCGCGGTCACCTGGCTGCAGCGTCTGCGTGGTCTGCTGTTCTCGCCGGCCCTGCCGGCCGATGGCGGCGATGCGCTGTTGATCCGGCCGTGCTCGTCGATCCACACCATTGGCATGCGTTATGAGCTGGACGTGGTGTTCCTGGCCGAGGACGGACGGGTGATGTCGATCCATTCCAATATCAGACCCTGGCGCGGCTGCATGCAGTTCGGCGCGCGCGACGCGCTGGAGCTGCGTGGCGGCGTCGCCGAGAAGGTCGGGCTCAAGGTGGGAGACGTGCTGCGATGGGCCGCCTGAGCGTTCGTTTGCTTCCGGTTGTCCTGTCGCTCGCGCTCGCCGCGTGTGCGTCCGCGCCGGCGCCGCGCGCCGCGACGATCGACCTGGTCGAAACCGAGCGCTTGGCCGAGCAGGCCTACCGGCAGGGCGACCATGCGCGCGCCGCCGAACTGTATGCCGACATCGTCGAGGCGATGCCCGGCGAAGCCGATTACTGGTACCGTCTGGGCAACGCCTATGCGCGCCAGGGCCTGAGCCAACAGGCGGCGCTGTCCTACCAGCAGTCGTTGGCGCTGGATTCCGGCAATGCCCGCGGTTGGCACAACATGGGCATGATGCATCTGAAGCTGGCCCACGAGGCCTTCGAGGCGGGCGAGAAACGCGGCAGCAAGCGTGCCCGTGTGCATGAGGAGAATCGCCGGTTGGCGGAGGCGACGGCGCGCGTGCTGGAGCACGGCGGCCGTGCCGTGTCCGCTCCGGCACCGGCGATGGCGACGCCCGTCACCGCAATGCCGGAGCCCGGAGCGGCGGCCACCGACGGGTCGCCTGCCGCGGCGCCGGAAGCCGTGGACGCGGGCATCAACGAGGAGGCAGGAGGCAGCCGATGAAGCATGCAACCCTACGCCACCGCAGAGCGCCCCGGCGCGCGCGCGGACAGTCGCTGGTCGAATTCCTGATCGTCACACCGATCTTCCTGTTCCTGGTGCTGGTGATCTTCCAGCTGGTGCTGATCTACCGGGCCAAGATGACGCTCGACTATGCCGCGCTGGAAGCCGCGCGCATGGGCGCGGTCAAGGGCGCCGACAAGGGGGCGATGCAGCGTGGCCTGATCCGCGGGCTGATGCCGCTGTATGCGACCTCGGGTGGCGCCGGTGGCGCCGCCGCGGCCTGGGGCCGTGCCAAGGCGGACATCGGCCTGGGCCGGGCGGCGAAGATCGAGATCATCAGTCCGACCAAGCGTGCCTGGGACAATCACAAGGAGCGCCAGCACAATCGCCGCTACGCCCTGCCCAACGACAGCCTGGCGTTTCGCGATCGCCGTGTCGGCAGCAGCGGCATGAACGTCCAGGACGCCAACATCCTGAAGATCAAGGTCACCTATCACTACCCGCTGATCGTGCCGTTCGTCGACCGGGTGATGCGTGGCGATTCGGACTACGTGAAACCGCAGGGTTTCCTGGATCCGGCAAAGGTCAAGATGAGCAACCGCCTCGGCTTCTGGAGCCACTACCGGATTCCGATCGAGTCGTACGCGATCGTGCGGATGCAGACGCCGATATACGACAAGAACCTGCTGCCATGAGCCTGAAGGCGTCCGCCATCCGGATCGTGGTCTGCGGCCTTGCCCTCGCTTTCGCCATCGCGGCTCCTGTCCGAGCCGAGGAGGCGCTGCGGATCAAGGCGGTCATCGAGGGACAGGCCGGCCCCGGCCTTGCCGACGGCAACCGGCCGGTGCCGGTCACCATCCATCTGGCCGAAGGCAAGTCGCGGATCGACTTCAATCAGCGTGGCGCCGAGTCGATCTACATGCTGATCGACGAGCAGAGCGGGAATGGCTGGCTGGTCGACAGCGGACGCGCACAGGCACTGCCGGCCCAGGCGCGGGGATTCGCCGAACTGCGGGTCGACCCGGGTGAACCATGCAGTGGGCTGGGCGTGCAGTGCCGGCAGATTCCCGCACGGATGATCGCCGGAGTCCGCGCGCAGGGCTGGCGTTACCTGGGTGCCGGCCAGCGCGGCCCGGGCGGCACCGCCCGCGGCGAGTTCTGGGTCGATCCGGCACGCGGCCTGATCCTCGGGTACGAGGGGCACCGGGCCGGCCGCTCGCGCATGTACAAGATGCAGGCGTTGAGCGTGGTTACCGTCGAGGATGCGACGGAACTGTTCGAACTGCCGGATGCCGACGGTGGGGGTCGTGCTCGATACTAGCTGCAGGAACGGGCAGCCATTGACTTAAATTCAGGCCGGGCCGGCAATCAGGACATGCCGGTCCGGACCGGTTTCAACGAGGATCGAACAAGTGCATTGCGGATTCATGTTTTCCCGGACGGTGCTGCTGAGCGCGCTGCTTGCAACGGTAACGCTGGCCGTGCCGGGCTGCTCCGAAGGCGTTGGTGAAGGGGATGTCGTCGAGGAGGATGCCGACGCCGAGGCGGACGAGGCCGAGGAAGCGGCCACCGAGGAGGAGGCGCCGGAGTTCGACCCCGACAAGCTGCCGATGACCGATGTCCGGCTCGGCGAGTTCCCGTTCTTCCACCTGCCCGAGGGTTACCACACCAAGCCCAAGAACGAGTCCACCCAGGCGCTTGGGCAGTTCGCGTTCTGGAACGGGAACGACTACATCGGCGCCAACGGCCGCATCTACCAGGGCAACATCCAGGCCGTGGACGGCAAGGTGTTTTCCAGCCCGGAGCTGACGCTGGCGCTGGAGAAGCAGATCCTCGGCAAGGGCGGTGTCCTGATCGCCGACGGCGTCGTGCCCAGTGGCGCGCGCGCCGCGGTGCTGACCCGCGAGTTCACTGCCGAGTACAACAAGGGCCTGTGCTGGCCGACCGAACCGGTGCGGACCTACGTGGTCCGCGATGCGCGCCGTCACGTCTGGGTCCATGCCTGCACCTACGGCGACATCGGTGGCGGCTGGGTGATCGCCGAGATCCCGGTCGAGGCGCAGGAACAGGCGGCGCTGTCGGCACAGGCGCTGGCCGAGCGGTTGGAAAAGGGGGGGAGGTCCGGCTCGGCCTGACCTACAAGGCCGGTGCGGAAGTCGCCGACGATGCCGATGCGCAGGTCGCCGAGGTGGTCCGCTACATGGACCGGAATCCGGATGCCGCGCTGACCCTGCGCGGCAGCGCCGGGCCGGGGCTGTCGGCGGGCGAGCGCGGCGCGCTGGGCCAGGCCCGCGCCCAGCACGTGTACAACGCGTTGACCGCCGCCGGTGTGGCCGGCGCGCGTCTGCAGGTCACGACCACGTCCGAGCAGGATGTGGCCGGTGTGAGCATCGCGTATGCGCCAGCCGACGAAGGCGAGCCGTAGGGCCGGTTCGATCGAATCGCACCAGGAGCCGGGGGTATCGATGCCGGTTGAAGGGGCGCGCGTGGACGCGGCGCGCGCCAAGAAAGGCAAAGGTCAGGCGCGGGTGCTGCCCATCGCCCTGCTGTTGTTCGTACTGTCGGGTTTCTCCGGGCTGATCTACCAGTCGGTGTGGTCGCAGTATCTGGGGCTGGTGCTGGGCCATGCCGCGCATGCCCAGACCCTGGTGCTGGCGATCTACATGGGCGGCATGGCGGTGGGCGCCTGGATCGCCAGCCGTCGCGGCGTGCGCTGGACGCGTCTGATCGCGTGCTATGCGGTGGTCGAGGCGGCGATCGGCGTGGCCGGGATCCTGTTCCATCCGGTGTTCGATGCCTATATCGGCTTCGTCCGCGACCAGCTGTTGCCGTGGATGCCCGGTTCCGGCACCGCCCATCTGTTCCAGTGGACAAGCGCGGCCGCGCTGATCCTGCCGCAGAGCGTGATGCTGGGCGCGACCTTCCCGCTGCTGAGCGCCGGCCTGATTCGCGCCCGGCCCGAGCGCAAGGGCGAGGTGCTGGGGGGACTGTATTTCGCCAACAGCCTGGGCGCCGCGCTGGGTGCGCTGGCCTCGACCTTCCTGATGCTGCCGATGATGGGCCTGCCGGGCACGGTGGCCGCCGCCGGCGTGCTGAACATCCTGGTCGCGGTGCTGGCCTGGGGGCTGGGCAAGCAGGTCGATCGTCCGGCGGCGATGGAAGAGGCCGCCGCGCCGGAAGCTCGGAGCGGCCGCATCGTCGACCCGCTGTTGTTGCGCGCGCTGACCTTCGGCGCCATGGCCTCCGGCGCCGCCTCGTTCGTCTACGAGATCGGCTGGGTGCGGATGCTGAACCTGGTCCTCGGCACCACCGTGCACAGTTTCGAGCTGATGCTGGCGGCCTTCATCCTCGGCCTGGCCTGCGGCAGCATGTGGATCCGCAAGCGGGCCGACCGGATCGCTCGGCCGTTGACCTACCTGGGCCACGCCCAGGTACTGATGGGGGTCGCCGCACTGTTGTCGCTGCCGGTGTTCGCCAGCAGCTTCGAGTGGATGGAGTGGATCATGGACGCGCTGCAGCGCAGCTGGAGCGGCTATGGGCTGTTCGAGCTGGCCTCCGCGTCGATCGCGATGCTGGTGATGTTTCCGGCCGCGTTCTTCGCCGGCATGACCCTGCCGCTGTTCACCCTGGTGCTGCTGCGCAACGGCGGCGGCGAGAGCGTGATCGGGCGGATCTACGCCGCCAATACCCTGGGCGCGATCATCGGTGTCGCCGGCATGGTGCACGTGGCGATTCCGCTGTTGGGCGTGCGCGGCGCGGTGGTGGCGGCGGCGTTGATCGATATCGCGATCGGCGTCGGCCTGTTCGTGCTGGCGCAGCGCGCGCACGAAGCCGGAACGGGAGCCGGGCAGGCCGCCACGCGGAGCAATCGGCGCGGGATGGCGGTGGCGATCGCAGTGGCCGCCGTCGCACTGTTCGCCGGCACCGTGTACGGACGTCCCGACCCGGTCGCCCAGGCTTCCGGCGTGTTCCGCACCGGCGCGATCTTCATCGATTCGCCGGAGGTCGAGTTCATCGAGGACGGCAAGACCTCGACCATCACCGTGCTGTCGAGCGAGAGCAATCGGATCATCTCCACCAATGGCAAGCCCGACGCGGCGATACGTTCGCTCGCGGTCGGCGCCGGGGACGACGAGCACACGATGGTGCTGCTCGGCCTGCTGCCGCTGGTCTATCACCGCGAGCCGCGCCAGATCGGCATCATCGGCTGGGGCTCGGGCATGACCACGCACACCGTGCTGGGCAGCCGGGTGCCGCGCGAAGTCGACACCATCGAGATCGAGCCGAAGATGGTCGAGGCCGCGCGCGCATTCGGTCCGCAGGTCGCGCGCGCCTACGACGATCCGCGCTCGCGGCTGTGGATCGACGATGCGCGCACCTTCTTCGCCCGCAACGGCAAGAAGTACGATGTGATCGTCTCCGAACCGTCCAACCCCTGGGTCAGCGGCGTCGCCAGCCTGTTCACCCGCGAGTTCTACGCCTTCGCCAAGCAGCATCTGAAAGAGGAAGGCGTGCTGGTGCAATGGCTGCACTCCTACGAGACCAGCGATGCGCTGATGGCGACGATGCTGGCGGCGCTGGTCGAGGAGTTTCCCGACATCGACATCTACGTCAGCAACACCACCGACCTGGTGATGGTCGCGCGCGCCGACGGCAAGCCGCTGCAGACGCATTGGAACGACCTCGACGGAGACATCCGCGCCGAGCTGGTGCGGGTCGGTCTCGACAGCCCCGGGCAGTTGCGCCTGCGCCGCATCGGTGGTGCCGACCTGATCCACGCCTATGTGCGGATGACCGGCGTGACCCCGCATTCGGACTACTACCCGACGGTATCCCACCTGGGGCCGGTCGCGCGCTACATGGACGGCAAAGCCGACCTGCTGCTGCACCTGGCGACCAATGGCATGCCGGTGCTCGACCTGCTGGAGTGCCGCAAACCGGCCGCGTTGGCGCAGGGCCTGCAGCCGGTGCCGAACGTGTGGACCAGCGAGTGGCACGGCACCGCCGCGGCGTCGGTGCGCACGATGGCCGATGGCCGCCTGGACCCGTGGCTGGCCGGCCATGAACCCTACCTCGCCCGCGCCCTGCCCGCGCTGCTGCAGACCTCGCAGTACCTGGCCGACGACCCGGCCCTGCTGATGAGCTGGAGCGAGGGCGTAGCGTCGCTGGCCAAGGGCACGATCGGACATCTGCCTGCCGAGGATCTGGAGGCGGTCTGGAACCGCCCGCAGTGGTTGCCGGAAGCGGCGGCCTCGATGCCGGAGGTGGCCGCGGTCATGGCCGCCTACGGTGCCGCCGCCCGTCGCGATCCGGCGGCGATGCGTGCCGCCGCACTCGAGGTGCTCGCGCTGCCGGACGCCGCTTTGGCGGACGACGTGCGCGACCAGATGCTGCTGATCGCGATGCTGGGCGAGATCGGCGCCGGTCGCGCGGAAGCCGTTGCCGAGCTGGACAGACGCTGGGCGCCGACCCTGCGCGAGCGTGCCGAATTGGCCCCGGTGCGGCGGTTCGTCCGCGCCTGGGTCGATGCCGGCCTGACGCCGGACTGCGCCGCGGCACCGGGACGGTCCTTGGCCGCCACCGAAGACGCGGGCGACACCGCCGATGATGGCCCGGTCGGGGCCGTCTTCCCATTGCACTCGCCGTGATCGCGATACCGATCCGATACCGGCTTTTCACCCACCCTGGCTCCAACAGCCAGATCCAACAGGAAGATCGACATGACCCATATGCGGCCCCACCCCGCCCTGCTCGCCCTCGCCATCGCCGTGCTCGCCACGGCCTGCAAGCCGGAAACCGCTCCCGAGCCGGCAGGCGCCGAGCCCGCGGCCCAGGCGGCCGAGGCCACGATGCCCGAGGCCGGCGTCGCGCCTTCCGAAGCCGCCCAGGCCGGCGAGGTCGACGGCATGGCCGCGCAGATGCAGGGCTCCGGCATGGCGATGGCGGCCCAGGTCGGCGGTTCCATGCATGCCGCGGCCGAGCTGTGCGGTCACATGAGCGCGGCCCAGCTCGAACAGGCCAAGCAGGGCCAGATGCTGGCGTTCACGCAGACCGGTGGCAGCGAAGCCGACTTCGAAGCCGCTTACGACAACGGCTACAACGAGGCGAAGGCCAAGCTCGAGGGCGTGTCCGGCGCCGAGCGTGAGCAGGCCTGTCGCGAGATGGCGGAAATGTCCGCCGCCGCCGCGGCGATGCAGCAGTAATCCGGTCCTCGGATCGCTGCCACGGTCTGCCCGCTACGCCCCGGTGGCGGCGGGCAGGCCGAAGAAGGCCCGTGCGGTGGCGGTCGCGTTGGCTGCGGTGACGGCCACGTCCTCGCCGCGGTCGCGGGCCAGTTCCTCGACGATGTGGGCCAGGTACATCGGCTCGTTGCGCCGATGCGACGGCGCCGGCCTGACCGTGCGCGGCAGCAGGTAGGGCGCGTCGGTCTCGATCATCAGCCGTTCGGCCGGGATCGACTTCACCAATTCGCGCAGATGCTGGCCGCGGCGCTCGTCGCACAGCCAGCCGGTGATGCCGATGTACCAGTCGCGGTCGAGACAGGCGAACAGCTCCTCGCGGGTGCCGGTGAAGCAATGCACGACCGCGCGCCCGATCCGGCCCTCGAAGTCGCGCATGATCGCGACGAAATCCGCGTGCGCGTCGCGCTGGTGCAGGAACAGCGGCTTGCCGGTGTCGGCGGCGGTCTGAAGCTGCATCTCGAACGCGCGCCGCTGCGCCGGTCGCGGCGAGAAATCGCGAAAGTAGTCCAGTCCGCACTCGCCGACCGCGACCACTTCCTCGTGCGCCAGCAGGGCGCGCATCTCGGCATCGCATTCGACGGTGTACTCGCTGGCATGGTGCGGATGCACGCCGGCGGTGGCGAACAGCTCGCCCGGATGCGCCTGGGCCAGCGCCAGTGCCTTGGGCGAGTGTTCGCGGCTGGCGCCGGTGATCACCATCTGCACCACGCCGGCCTCGCGCGCGCGCTGCATCACCGCGTCGCGGTCGTGATCGAAGGAGTCGTGGGTCAGGTTGGCGCCGATGTCGATCAATTGCATGGCAGGTGCTGTGCCGGTGATGCGGGGAGCGCGCAGTGTACCGGGCACCGGCCGGCCCGGCAGTGGCGGCCGCGGGTCGAGCCGGGTTCACAGCGGCTCGAAAGCGGCGTTCCTGTTGCCGAAGGCGGCGTGGCGCCGTCAGCAGGGGGGTCCGATGCGACTTGTGCGTTTGCTGCTGGTGCTGGGCTGGATGGCCGCGCTCGGGGTGCTTGCGGGGCCGCTGGAGGAGGATGTCCGCCACGTGGCCGCTGGCCATGATTTCCCCGAGCGTGCGTTCGAGGGGGGCAACGACGACTGGCGGATCGTGCTGAGGCGCTACGGCCCGGGCGAGGCGATCTTCGTGTTCGAACCGCCCGGCGAGGGCGATACCGCGACCGGGTCGCTGCGTTCGGTCGATCCGGAGGGCCTGATCGGCCGCATGCACGGGCAATACGGGTTGACCGGCAGCCTGCGCTACCAGCACGCGACACGCCCGATGAAGGTGCTGGTCGGTCCGGCCAGGCACGATACGCCATGCCGGACCGTGCGTGGCGTGCGCTATCCCCAGGCGATCCTGGTGAGCGTGGGCGCTTCCGACCCCCTGGGCGCCGACGACAGCCGGGTGCTGTACGGCTGCGGTCGCTATCTGCCCGACTGATCGCCTCGCGCCCGCCGGGGTGTTCACAACCAGGCGGCGGCCGCGTTGGAAACCGACGAGGCAAGATCGCCTCGAGTCTGGGAGCCCCCGATGCGCGTGTACAGATACCTCGCCATGGCCCTGCTGTCGGCCTGCAGCTTGCTTGCCGGCGGCCGCGTCGATCCGGTCGCGGCGAAGGCGCCCCGGTACGACTTTTCCATCCGGCCGTTCCAGGGCGGCAATACCGACTGGAGCATCCGCCTGGTGCGGGTCGCGCCGGGGCAGGTCGTCTACACGCTGCACTTTCCGCGCCGGGCGAGCGCCAGCGACGGCCTGCTGCGATCGGTCGAGCCGAGCATCGACGAGCCTCCGCTGAAGGGCCGCTACGGGCTCGCCAGCGATGACGGGATCAGTCCGGCGATGAAGGTGATGATCGCGCCCAGCGCGACGGGCACGCCGTGCCAGGACAATGAGGGGACCCGCTACCCGCATGCGGTCCTGGTGTTCATCGACGGTCATCCCCTGTACGGCTGCGGCGACTACGACGACTGAGGTGGACGGCGAGGCCGCGCCGTCGCCCGCGCGCCGGCGCAGCCCGTATCCTTGCGCGGGTGAAACCGAATCGCAGTCCGCCCGCCTTCCCGATCGACCCGTTGCTGCCGCGGATCCGCGACAGTCTCGCCGCGCACCCGCGACTGGTGCTGGAGGCGCCGCCGGGCGCCGGCAAGACCACCCGGGTGCCGCCGGCCCTGCTCGACGCGCCGTGGCTGCAGGGCCGCCGCATCGTGATGCTGGAGCCGCGGCGGGTCGCCGCGCGCGCGGCGGCGATGTTCATGGCCGGCGAGCGTGGCGAGGCGGTCGGGCAGACGGTGGGCTACCGGATCCGCTTCGACAACAAGGTCTCCGCGGCGACCCGGATCGAGGTCGTCACCGAGGGCATCCTGACCCGGATGATCCAGGACGATCCCGAGCTGGACGGGGTCGGCGCGCTGTTGTTCGACGAGTTCCACGAGCGCCATCTCGCCGCCGATCTCGGTCTGGCGCTGGCGCTGGACGTGCAGGCGCAGTTGCGCGAGGACCTGCGCATCGTGGTGATGTCGGCGACCCTCGACGGCGAGCGACTGGCCCGACACTTGGACGCGCCGCGGCTGTCGAGCCAGGGGCGCAGCCACCCGGTCGCGATCGAACACGTCCCGGCGCGCCGCGACGAGAAGCTCGAACAACAGATGCGCCGCGCGATCGAGCACGCGCTGCGCGAGCACCCGGGCGATGTCCTGGCGTTCCTGCCGGGGCGGCGCGAGATCGCACGGGTCGAGGCGGCATTGGCGACGGCGCGGGCCGGCGGCGCGCCGGCCGATGCGGTCGAGGTGCTGGCGCTGCACGGCGAGTTGCCGGTCGAACAGCAATCGAGGGTGCTGCAGCCGGCCGGCGACGCCCGTCGCCGGGTGGTGCTGGCGACCAATGTCGCCGAGTCCAGCGTGACCCTGCCGGGCGTGCGCGTGGTCGTCGACGCCGGACTGGCGCGCGAGCCGCGCTACGACCCCAACAGCGGGTTCGCGCGCCTGGACGTGGTCGCGATCGCGCAGGCCTCGGCCGACCAGCGCGCCGGCCGCGCCGGTCGCGTTGCCGAGGGCTGGGCCTACCGGTTGTGGCCGCAGTCGCAGCGGCTGGAGGCGCAGCGGCGGCCGGAGATCGCCCAGGTCGAGCTGGCCGGGCTGGCGCTGGAGCTGGCCGCCTGGGGCAACGACGCGCTGGCCTTCGTCGATCCGCCGCCGCCGGGTGCGCTGGCCGCCGCGCGCGCGCTGCTGGAGCGGCTGGGCGCGCTCGATCGCGACGCGATCACCCCGCTGGGGCGGCGCATGCTGGCCCTGGGCACGCACCCGCGGTTGGCGGCGATGCTGCTCGCATCCGACGATCGTGGGGAGATCGCGCTGGCCTGCGACCTTGCCGCATTGATCGAGGCGCGCGACCCGCTCCGCTCCCGCAGCGACGCGCTGGCCGAGCGCTGGCAGGCGCTGGCGGCGTTCCGCGAGCGGCGGCTGCCGGCCGAGGCCTCGCGCTCGGCGCTGGCGGCGATCGACCAGGCCGCGCGGCAGTGGCGGCGCCGGCTGCGGGTCGAAGCGCCGCCGCCCTCCGACCTGCCCGCGCACGCGCTCGGCGACCTGCTGCTGCACGCCTTCCCGGACCGGATCGCCCGCCAGCACGCGACCGATCCGAAACGCTACGTGCTCGCCAACGGGCGCAGCGCCGGCCTGTTCGACGACAGCGCCCTGTATGGCGAGCCCTGGCTGGTGGTGAGCGAACTGCGCGACGAGGCGCGCGAGGCGCGGGTCCTGCGCGCGGTACCGCTGGACGAGGCGCGGTTGCGGCGCGAGTTCCCGCAGCGCTTCGTCAGCGAGGAGCGGGTGTACTGGGATGCCGAGCGGCGCGGCATCGCCGCGGTGCGCGAATCGCGCTACGACCGCATCGTGCTCGACAGCCGCCCGGCGGCGCGGCCGGACCCGTCGCGTTACGCCGATGCGTTGGTCGACGCGGTTCGCCAGCTCGGGCTGGACGCCTTGCCGTGGAGCGACGGCCTGCGCCAGTGGCGGGCGCGGGTGCGTTGCCTGCGGGCGTGGATGCCGGAGCTGGCCGAGCATCTGCCGGACCTGTCCGACGAGGCGCTGCTGGCGACGCTGGAGGACTGGCTGCGACCGGCGCTGGACGGCAAGAGCCGGCTCGATGCGCTCGACGCCCAGGCCTTCGCCGAGGCCTTGAAAGCGTCGCTGGACTGGAACGCGCGGCAACGGATCGATGCACTGGCGCCGACCCGGGTGGCGGTGCCGTCGGGACTGGAGCGGCCGGTCGTCTACGCCTGGGACGCGGCGGCGGACGCGCCGGTCGAGCCGGTGTTGGCGGTCAAGCTGCAGGAGCTGTTCGGACTGGCCGACAGCCCACGCATCGCCGACGGACGCGTTCCGTTGACCCTGCATCTGCTGTCGCCGGGCGGCAAGCCGTTGCAGATCACCCGCGATCTGCGCGGGTTCTGGGATCGCACCTACCCGGACGTGAAGAAGGAAATGAAGGGCCGCTATCCCAAGCATCCGTGGCCGGACGATCCCTGGACCGCGCAGGCGACCCATCGGGCCAAGCCGCGCCCGCGCTGAGCGGCGGGTCGGGACGGGCGGGTCGGGACAGGCTCGTTACACTGGCGCGATGAGCCCGTCTCCGTCGCACGATCCCGAGTTCCTGCCGTTCCGCCTCGATCTGGTCGGCCAGCGCGTGCTGTGGGTGCGCCTGGACGCGGACCGTCGCCGCGCCGCCGCCTTTCTCGACGAGCGCGCGCTGCCGGCCCAGCCCGAGGGTGGCTGGCTGCCGCTGTCGGCCTGGCTGCAGGCGTCGCCGGCAGCGGTCGCGGCGCCGGCCGATGCGATCTTCCATATCGGCCATTGCGGTTCGACCCTGCTGGCGCGGCTGCTGGAAAGCTGGCCGTCACTGCAATCGCTGCGCGAACCGCTGCCGCTGCGGGTGCTGGCCGAGGCCTGGCCGGTGCGTGGCCAGGCCGATGCGCGGCTGTCGGCCGATGGCGCCGGGCAATTGCTGCGCGCGGCCTGGACGGCCTGGTCGCGACCGTTGCCGCCGCATACGCGCAGCCTGGTCAAGGCGACCAGCAGCTGCAACGGCCTGGCCGAACCGCTGCTCGATGCCGTCCCGGGCATGCGCGCGATCCTGCTCGACCTGCCGCTGCGGCCGTGGCTGGCGACCCTGTTCAAGTCGCCCGACTCGGTGAACGATGCCGCCAGCGCCGCCACCGAGCGGCTGCGCTTCCTGCGCGACATCGGTCTGGGCGATGGCCTGGCGCTGCACGCGATGTCGCTGCCGGAGCAGTGCGCGATGGGCTGGCTGGCCGAGCGGCTGCGCTTCGACGCGCTGGCGGCGGGGCCGCATGCGGCACGGGTGCTGCGAGTGGACTTCGAGGCGTTGCTGGAAACGCCGGAAACGGCATTGGCGGCGATCGCGCGACACCTGGGGCTGGCCGAGGCGGGTGTGCCGGCGGCACTGGAGTCGCCGGCCTGGGGGCGTTACTCGAAGGCGCAGAGCCACGAATACGGCCGCCGCGACCGCAACCACGACCTGCAACTGGCGATCCAGCGCCACGGCGAGGCGATCGCCGCCGGCGAAGCCTGGGTGGCGGCACAGGCGCGGCGTTGGCCGGACCGGCTCGGACCCCGATTCGCGGCGCCGTGATCCGGCGCATGGGGGCGGTCGGGTGGGCGTGGCGATCAGGCCGGAGCGCGTCGGGAACCGCTCAGGTATCCGACCACATCCGGAACAGGTTGGAGCGCAGCGATTCCAGCAGCACCTGCAGGCGCTTGCGCTGTTCTTCGCCGGCGCCGCCGCGGGCGACCAGCGCGCGCGCCTCGTCGAGCTGCACCATCAGCTCGCGGCGGTGGGAGTCGGCGATCCAGCTGTGCAGCCAGGTGATCGCGGCGATGCGCACGCCGCGGGTGATCGGCGCGACCTGGTGGATGGTGGTGGACGGGTAGAGGATCGCGCTGCCGGCATCGAGCTTGTACGCCAGCTCCTGCTCGCCGAGCTGGATCGTCAGCGCGCCGCCGTCGTAGTCGGCCGGGTCGTTGAGGAAGATCGTGCAGGACAGGTCGCTGCGGATCGGCGGCTGCGACGGAAACAGCGCTTCGTCGACGTGCCAGCCGTAGGTCATGCCCGGCTCGTAGCGGACCACCGTGGTCCGCGCCATCGTCCGTGGCTGCGCGTAGCTGCGCAGGTCGGTGTTGCGGACCAGGGCGTCGCGGACGATCTGCGCGATGCGGGCGTTGGCCGGATCCTCCTGCGGCGCCTGCAGGTTGCGCTTCACTTCCGAGCCCGGGTTGGTGATGCGGCCGTCGTTGAAACCGATCTGCGGGATCAGCTCGCGCACCGCCTGCATCTCGGCGGCATTCAGGACCTGGGGCAGGACATGGATCATCGGTGGCTCGGAGCGACGGGGAACGCCGCCATGATCGGCATTCGGCCGCGGGCGGGCAACCGCTCACAACCGTTCGACACTGTTGCGTGCACACTGTCGGCCTTGCCCCCGCAACGGATTTGAGGATGAACAAGACCGTCGAACAGGCCCGTCATGCCGCCCAGAACGCCCAGCACTGGGCCGGCGAGGTCGGCGATACCCTGCGCCGCAGCGATGCGGCCAAGTGGCTCGAGGCCGGACTCAAGATCGGCGCGCTGCGCACCGGCGCGCGCGTGGTCGGCGGTTTCGCCCGTCGCCATCCGGCGGTCGCGATCGCCACGGTGGCCGGTGCAGGCCTGCTCTGGTACGCGGCGCATCGGCGCAGAAAACAGCTGCGCGCGGATCGGGCACGGGCGCTCGAAGGGCCCGACTTCGACGAGCATGCCCTTTACGAGCATGCCCTCGAAGGCCGTGCGCAGCGGGTCGACGCCGGTCGCGCCGGGCACGCTCCGGAGACCGCGTCGGCGTTGACGCCCAGCGCCGACTGAGCGGGGTATCGCCGGCTATTCGTGGTCGACCGCCGGGGTGTGGCCGGGGTCGGGGCGGGTGGCGGCGTTGTCGGCGCCGCCGTTGCCGGCTTCGGGCAGCTCGACGATGAAGCGGGCGCCGCCGCGCCGGCGCGGTTCGTACCACAGCTGGCCGCCGGCCTCGGAGATGATCTGCCGCGCCAGCGACAGGCCCAGACCGCTGGAGATGCCGTCCTCTTCCTCGGTCAGGCGGGTGAACGGCTTGAACAGGTCGCGTTGCTGAGCCGGCGCAATGCCCGGGCCGCGGTCGGAAACCACGATCTGCCAATAGCCGGGCGCGCCCATCCGCGCGCTGATCGTCAGCGGCGCGCCGGGGGCGTACTTGATCGCGTTGGTGACCAGGTTCTCGGTGACCTGGCGCAGCACCCGTTCGTCGATGGCGACCAGCGCGTCGCGCGGCGGCAGGTGCAGCTCGGCCTCGATGCCGGTGGCTTCCAGCTGCACCTCGTAGCGCTGCAGCAACCAGTGCAGGGTCGCGGAAACGCTGGCGCGGGCATTGCCGTTGCCGCGCCGGGTCTCGTGGCGGCTTTCCAGGTAGTGGTGGATGTAGCCCAGCGCGTCGGTCGCGCTCTCGTGGATGATCTTCAGATACCGCGGCACCCGCTCGGGCTTGCACTGGTCCTCCAGCAGCAGCTCGCTGGCGAACAACGCGCTGGTCAGCGGATTCTTGAGGTCGTGCGCGACCAGGCTGACCAGTTCCTCGCGCTCGCGCGCGACCCGTTCCAGGCGGTCGACGGTCAGCTTCAGGCCGATGTGCGCGTTGACCCGCGCCAGCAGTTCCTCCGGCAGGAACGGCTTGGTCACGTAGTCGACCACGCCGGCATCGAAGGCGCGCAGCAGCAGGTCGCGGTCGTGCGCGGCGGTGACGAAGATCACCGGCACACGGGCGTTGTCCATCGCCCCGCGCAGGGCGGTCAGCGCCTCGAAGCCGTCCATGCTCGGCATCATCACGTCGAGCAGGATCAGATCGAAGTCCGACTCCCGGCAACGGGCGAGCGCCTCGTCGCCGCTGGAGGCGGTGGTCACGGCGTAGCCCTGACGGGTCAGCAGGGTGCCGACGACGCGCAGGTTGGCGGCCTGGTCGTCCACCACCAGGATCTGGCCCTGGCTGTTGGCAGGTGTGGTCATGCGGTGTGGCCCCAGGGTCGCGCGGTTTCCCCAGACACGCGTCGATCCATTCCTCAACAGCTTTGCACGTTAGCAGAAACCGAGGGGCTTGCCTCGCCGTACATCCTGTAAACCTGCACAGGACGATACCGCCGGTATCGCGTCGGTTTTTCGATGGTCTATCCGCGTGGCTGCAGGCGCCACTGGCCCGGCGCCAGACCGTCCAGGCGGACCGCACCGATCGCCACCCGCACCAGCCGCAGCGTCGGCAGGCCGACCGCCGCGGTCATCCGCCGGACCTGGCGATTGCGGCCCTCGCCGATCGTCAGTTCCAGCCACGTGTCGGGCACGGTCTTGCGGAAGCGCACCGGCGGATCGCGCGGCCACAGTGGCGGGGTTTCGATCCGGCGTATCCGCGCCGGTCGGGTCGGCCCGTCCTTGAGCACGACGCCGTCGCGCAGCGCGCGCAACTGGGCATCGTCCGGATCGCCTTCCACCTGCACCCAGTAGGTCTTGGGCTGCTTGTGGCGCGGATCGGTCAGGCGGTGGGCGAGACGGCCGTCGTCGGTCAGCAGCAACAGGCCTTCGCTGTCGTAGTCGAGGCGGCCGGCGGGATAGATGTCCGCCGGCAGCCCGAAGCCGGCCAAGGTGCGCCGTGCCGGTGATCCACCCTGCGATCCACTGCGGTCGGTGAACTGGCACAGCACGTTGAACGGCTTGTTGAACGCGACCAGCACGGCGGTTCGATCGGTGCGCGGGCCGCGACCGGCGCGGGGCCGCGCCGGTGCGGACTCGGTCGCTCAGTCGTCGCTGACGACGCTGGCCTTGATCGTGTACTCGCCGAGCGAGCTGTCGCCGCTGCCCAGCGAGTTGATGCGGACGCGGTATTCGCCGGCCTCGGTGGTGGAGGCGACGATCAGCGCGTTGGTGTCGCCGTCGGCGCGGTCGTCGTTCTCGGCCAGGCGGCTGCCGTCCGGCGCGAACAGCATCAGCACCGGGTCCATGTCGTCCGACTTGGCGCTGATCGCGACCAGCTGGCCGGCGGCCAGCCGCACGGTGTAGTCCTGGCTGCGGCCACCGCCGTCGCTGGGGCGGCTGGCCTCGGTCAGGGCGCCGTTGGTGAGTCGGCCCACGGTCAGGGTCGGGTCGGCGGCATGGGCGGCGGTGGTGGCCATCATCAGGCCGGCGGCGATGGCGGTCAGGGTGAGCTTGTGCACTCGATGTCCTTATGCATGGAGAAAGGGTGTTCCGGCACCGTGACGGTGTCGTCCGGTGCCGGCGGCGACCATTATTGCCGCCGCCGGCCCAGGATTGAATGCCCCGATCAGGGCGCAGCCGGTTTGACGAAGCGCAGGGTCATGCGGTCGCTCTCGCCGATCGCCTGGTACTTGGCGTCGTCGGCCTCGTCGTGGCGGTTGCTCGGCGGCAGCGTCCACACCCCGTTCGGGTGGTCGGCGGTGTCGGCCGGGTTGGCGTTGACCTCGCTCTTCTCGGCCAGGTTGAAGCCGGCCGCGGTGGCCAGTTCGATCACCACGTCCTCGGTCAGGTAGCCGGACTTCTTCATCGTTTCCGCGTCGGTGCCGGGCTTGGCGCGGTGATCGACCACGCCGAGGGTGCCGCCGGGCTTGAGCACGTCGAAGAACGCCTCGAAGTAGGCGGCGCCGTCACCGGCGGCGACCCAGTTGTGGGCGTTGCGGAAGGTCAGCACCGCATCGGCGGAGCCGGCCGCGCCGAACGCCGGCGCCTTGGGATCGAACACGCGCACCTCCGGCGTGCCGTAGGCCGCGGCGTTGCCGGCGAACATCGCGCGCAGCTCCTTGTTGAGGCGGTAGCGGTAGTCGGGCTGGCCTTCGATCGCGTCGTCCCAGACCGCGGCGACGTACTGGCCGTTGTCGCGCAGGTAGGGCGCGAGGATCTGCGCGTACCAGCCGCCGCCGGGGGTGATCTCGATGACGGTCTGGTCCGGGGCGATGCCGAAGAAGGCCAGGGTCTGGGCCGGATGACGGAAGTCGTCGCGGGCGGTGTTGGCCGGGTCGCGCCAGTCGCCGGCGATCGCGGTGGCCAGGGCGTCGGCGGGTGCGGCCTCGGCCGTCGGGGTGGTGCCGTCGGCGGCGGCTTCGGTGGCGGCCGGCGCATCCGCTGCCGGAGGCGCCTCCGGCGCGGCGCAGGCGCCGAGCAGCAGGATCGGAACGAGGGTGGCGAGCAGGGTGCGGGTCATGCAATGCCTCCGGGGGTTGGGGCGCTCAGCCTACCCGATGGCGGGCGCCGCGGGTGCCGCGTTGCAGCGGCGCGTGCCTCAGCGGCTTTCCTCCAGCACCGCCTCGTAGTTGCGCGCCTCTTCCAGCAGCCAGCCGCGGAACGCCTGCAGGCCGGCGTGGTCGGCCGAGCGCTGTGGGTAGACCAGGTAGTGCGCGTAGTTGGTGCGCAGGCGCTCGTTGCTCAGGCGTACCAGGTGGCCGGATTCGATCAGCAGGCGCGCGCGGGTCAGTCGGCCCAGGGCCACCCCGACGCCGCTGGCGGCCGCACGCAATATCGCCTCGGTGTCGTCGAAATGGGCCGCGTAGCGCGTCGGCGGCTCGCCGCCGTGGGCCGCGAACCAGGCCAGCCATTGTTCATTGCCGTCGTCGGGTTCGCCCAGCAGCGGCCAGTCCTGCAGGTCGGACAGCCGCGGCGGCCCGAGCCGGGCGACCAGGTCCGGGCTGGCGAGCGGCGCGACCCATTCGTCGAACAGATGCTCGCTGACCAGGCCCGGCCATTGGCCCCGGCCGATCCGCAGCGCCGCGTCGACCTCGCGATCGTGCTCGAAGTCGGTCACCCGCGCGGTCGATTGCAGGCTGACCTGGACCTGCGGATGGGCGGCGAGGAAGCCGCTCAGCCGCGGTACCAGCCAGGCCGATGCGACCGAGGGCGTCACGCTGAGGGTCAGCATGTCGTCGTGGCGCGGACCGTAGGGCCGCAGTGCCAGCTCCAGCGCATCCAGGTGCGGGGCGACCCGGCTCATCAGGTGGCGGCCGTCGGCGGTCAGGCGCACGCCGCGCGAGTTGCGCTCGAACAGGCGCCGTCCCAGGCGCTCCTCCAGGCCCCGGATCTGGTGGCTGAGCGCGCTGACGGTCAGGTGCATCGACTCGGCGGCTCGGGTCAGGTTGCCGGCGCGGGCGGCGGCGGCGAAGCCGAGCAGGGCGTGCAGCGGAGGACGGGCCATGGCAATGCTCCAGACTTGAATTCAGTTCAACGAACACTTGCAAAAGTGTCGCTTTTTGGCGCTTAGGCTTGAGCGTATCTTGCAACTCGTCCCCCAGGACCGTCCACCCCCCCTCCCCTCGGACGGCCCGCCAACCGGAGAACGACGATGAGCATCTACAAGGATCTGCTGTTCCTGCACGGCCACCTGTGGGATCTCTCTGTGGCCGAAGACATCACGCCGAAGGCGTCCAGCGAGGTGCCGGGCGACGCCGTCGAGTCGAGGCCGCTGGGCGGCGGCGACCGCGGCCGTGGCCAGGCGCGTCCGGCGCGGTCGGACCGCGGCCGCAAGTCGGCGGCCTGCGTCGCCGCCGGCGGCTGCGCCTGAGCCGGCTCTCAGGCCGATGGCGCCGCCTCGCTGATCACTACCAGGGCGACGCTGTCGGCGTCCAGGCGGTGGGACCGGCGCCGTGCCGGATCGGCGGCGATGTGACGGAGGCCGGCCAGGCCGCAGGCGCCGGACGCCGTGGTCGTGCCGTTGCCGGTGCCGTGCCACACCGTCACCGCATCGGACAACTCCGATTCGTCGACGCTGACCGCCCCGGCGCGGTGTCGTAGCAGGATCCGCAGCGCCGGCGCCGACGCGCGTCCGCACGACAGCATCGACGCCGTCGTTTTCAACGGCCCGTCGACGCTGGCGACCCGGCCCAGGCGCAGGCCATGGCCGACGCAGGCGGCGCTGGCCGGTTCCACCACCAGCACCCGGCCTCCTGGCGCCAGCCCGGATTGCAGGCCTTCGGCCAGGGCCGCGGCCAGACCGCCGACCCCGGCCTGCGCGAACACATGGCTGGGGCGTGCCCGCACCCGCGTCAACTGGTCGCTCAGTTCGCGCGCCAGCACCGCGTATCCGTTCATCACGTCGGCGACCACCGGATCGTCGGGGTCGTCGGAGGTGTCGCTGATCAGCAGGGCGTCCTCGCCGGCGGCCGCCCGTGCGGCCTCGACCGCATCGTCATAGCGGCCATCGACCCAGGCGATGGTCGCGCCCGCGAACACGATGCGGGCGACCCGGGCCGCGTCGATCGAGCGGGGCAGGTAGACGGTGGCGGAGGTTCCGGCCCGGTGCGCGGCGACCGCCACGGCCAGGCCGTGGTTGCCATCGCTGGCGCAGATCAGCCTGGGCGGTGGCCGGCCCGGTGCCCGCTGCATCGCCAGGGCGAGCGCACGGGTGGCGGCGGGGATGCCGCCGAGGGACTTGAAGTTGCCCAGCGGCCGCTCGCTTTCGAGCTTGGCCCAGAGCTGGGCGATGCCCAGTTGTCGTGCCAGCGCGGGCAGCGCCAGCAGGCGGGTCGGCTGGCAATCGAGCCAGGGCGTGTGCGCGGATTCGGGAGCGAGCAGCCAGGGTGGGATGTCCATGCCGCCACTGTGCGGCGAAGGTATCGACGGACGGCGGCGATCGAGCCCGTCGCGGTGCACGAAAACGGCGCATCACGCCATCCTGGCGCGGCGCCCGCGACTCACCCGGCTTCGAGCGGCGGCACCGGAATCGCGAGTCCGCGCTTGACCACGCCCAGCGCGACGTGGGTGGTGAACCGGGACACGTTCGGGTTCTCCGCGACCATGCGCGCCATCAGCGCGTCATAGCTCTCGGTGTCGGGTGCGGTGACCACCAGGACGAAGTCGACTTCGCCGGTGACATAGAACGCCTGCTGGATATGCGCCTGCGCGGCCAGCCAGCGGCGCAGCTGGTTCAGCTGTTCGGGGCGTTCGCGCTCGAGCTGCAGGCTGACGATGAAGAAGCCCGGTCGCCCGGCATGTTTCGGGTCGACGATCGCGATCTCGCGTTCGATCACGCCCTGCTCGCGCAGCCGGCGCAGGCGGCGCTGGATCGCCGAGGGCGACAGCGCGACATGCTCGGCCAACTGCTCGGCGGTGCGGCCGGCGTCGTCCTGCATCAGGTTGAGCAACTGGCGATCGAAGCGGTCGAGGTCCATCGCTCAATCTTAGGCGGACAGTGCGCCGGAAAACCGCGGCCAAGGCCCGACGATTGCGGCCAAGCGATGCGACGGCGGGCCTAGCATGCCCGCCCAGCGCCCCATCCGCATTCCGGAATCCTCATGAAACTGCTCTACCAGACCCACTCCCCCTACGCCCGCAAGGTCCTGGTGTTCGCCCACGAGACCGGACTGGCCGGACGGATCGACGTGATCCACCACGAGACCAGTCCGACCCGGCGCAACCCGGAGGTATTCGCGCACAACCCGCTGGGCAAGGTGCCGGTGCTGCTCAGGGAGGGCCAGGCGCCGTTGTTCGACTCGGACCTGATCTGCGCCTGTCTCGACACCCTGCACGATGGACCGCCGTTGATCCCCGCGGCGGGCGAGGCGCGCTGGCACGCGCTGCGGCTGCAGGCCGTCGCCCAGGGAATGGCCGATGCCGGCATCGCCGTGCGCTGGGAGACCGAGCGCCGTCCGCCGCCGCTGCGTCATCCACCGTTGCGCGACGGCTACCTGGCCAAGCTGGTGGCCGCCTACGACTGGCTGGAAGCGGGGTTGGACACGGACGGACCGCTGCATGTCGGCCATGTCGCCGTGGCCACCGCGCTGGACTGGCTGCGCTTCCGCGGCCTGCCTGATTTCCGCGCGGACCGCCCGCGGCTGACCGTCTGGTTCGAGCGCTTCGCCGAACGTGCCTCGATGCGGGCGACGCCGCTGTCCGGCGACACCTGCGACTGAACCGGTGCGACTGAACCGGGGCCCGAGCCTGGAGAACGACGATGAGCATCTACAAGGACCTGCTGTTCCTGCATGGCTACCTGCTGGATATCCCGGCGGTCGCCGATTCCGAGGTACAGGTATCCGGACCGGCGCCGACCCGCGAGTCCCGGGGCGCCGCCGCCCGCGGCAGCGACCAGGAAACGATGTCCGCGATCGGCGATGTCGCGATGGCGACTGGCGGCTGCCCCTGAGGCGGACGCGCCGCGGTCAGTCCGCGGCGGTGCCGGCCGTGTCCAGGTCCAGCACCGTGGTGGTGCCCTGGCCGCGATCGGAGGCGATGTCCAGCCGCCAGTGCAGGTGTTCGCACAGGCGCGCGATCAGCTCCAGGCCGATACCGCCGCCGTCCGGTCCGCCGCTGCGGGCCATCCGTGCGTAGATCGCGCTGATCTCCTCGGCCGACATGCCATGGCCGGGGTCCTCGATCACCACCCGCGCCGGCCGTTCCAGCCGCACCTGGATATGGCCGCGGTCGCTGTTCTCGATCGCGTTGCGCAGCAGGTTGCCGATCGCCGCCTGCACGATCGGCAACGGCGCCCGCAGCGTGCACGGTGGCAGCGGCGCGATATCGATCGCCAGATCCTTGCCCGCGGCGAGGTGGCGGTGGTCGTCGACGATCTCCGGAAGCAGCGCGTCCAACGCGACCAGGTCGGACGAGGCGGCCAGCCGCTCGGGGTCCTTGGCCAGCACCAGCAGCAGCGAGATCAGCTGCTCGACATCGCGGGTGGTGCGCTGGATGCGTTCGAGCTGTCCGCGCGCGGCGTCCGGCAGGTCCGCCGCGTTCATGGCCAGGGCGCTGGCGCCGGCGATGATCGCGATCGGCGTGCGCAGCTCGTGGCTGGCCTGGTTGATGAAGCCGCGCTCGCGCTCGACGAAGCGGTCGGTGCGGTCGAGGAAACCGTCGAAGGCCTCGGCGATCACCGCGACCTCGTGACTGGCGCCGGCCGGGGTCTGCAGGCGCTGGCCGGGGCGGTCGGGGTGCAGCGCGCCGATCCGCGTCGCGATCGCGTCCAGCGGCCGCATCAGCCGGCTGACGCTCCAGCCGATCGCCACCGTCGCCAGCAGCAGGGTGGTCAGAGCGGCGGCGATGATCACCGCCGCCAGTGCCTGTTCGCGCTGTTCCAGCGGCTCGGCGTCGAGTGCCAGCATCACCGGGCGGCCGTCGACTTCGCGCACCAGCAACACGCGTTCGCCGCCGGCGAAGTCGATGTCGTCGTGCAGGCCCGGTCCGAAGCCGGTCAACTCCGGCGGGATCGGGTTGCTGCCGGGCATGCCGTACAGGGCGATGTTGTCGGAGTCGACCCAGCGATAGCCGGGCTCTTCGCGGTGCCGCTGCAGCAGGTGATCGAGCTCGCCGTCGAGCAGGGTCTTCCAGACGATGCGCTCGACGTATTCGTTGACGACCAGTCCCTGGTAGACGACCGCGACCGACAGCACCGCCATCAACGCGACCATCGCCAGCAGGATCTTGCTGCGCAGGCTCGGACGTCGCGCGCCGGCGCCGCCTTCATGCGTCATCGCCGTCCTCCTCGTCCGCCGGTGCCGCGATCCGGTAGCCGACCCGTGGCAGGGTGCGGATCAGCTTGGTCGCGAACGGGCCGTCGACGGCGCGGCGCAGTTCGTAGACATGCGAGCGCAGCATGTCGCCGTCGGGCGGGTCCTCGCCCCACAACGCGAGTTCGAGGCGGTCGCGCGGCACCGCCGCCGGGCTGGCCTTCATCAGCACTTCCAGCAGCTTGCGGCCGGCCGGGTACAGGTGCAGCGGCCGGC
Organism: Marilutibacter maris; assembly: GCF_003233695.1. Taxonomy (NCBI): domain Bacteria; kingdom Pseudomonadati; phylum Pseudomonadota; class Gammaproteobacteria; order Lysobacterales; family Lysobacteraceae; genus Marilutibacter; species Marilutibacter maris. Next base: position 158,341 of record NZ_CP029843.1, read on the forward strand.
CGCCGCGACTGGCCTCCAGAGTGTCCAGGTCCAGGCGCAGGTCGCCGACCTCGAGCAGGTGCGGGCGCTGGCGGCCGCGTGCGCGCGTCACCAGCGCTTCCAGCCGGATTTCCAGCTCGGCCAGTTCGAACGGCTTGGTCAGATAGTCGTCGGCGCCGGCGCGGAAGCCGGCGATCTTGTCCGGCAGCTCGTCGCGCGCGGTCAGCATCAGCACCGGCACCTCGTGGCCGGCCTCGCGCAGCGCGGCGACCACGGCCGGACCGTCCATCCGCGGCAGCATCCAGTCCAGCACCACCGCGTCGAAGTTCTGGGTCACCGCCAGGTGCAGGCCGGTGACGCCGTCCGGCGCCGCATCGAGCTGGTGGCCGCGCGCTTCGAAGTAGTCGAAGAGGTTGGCCATCAGGTTGCGGTTGTCTTCCACCACCAGCAGGCGCATCGGGATTCCTGAGAGTCGGCCCTGGGACATTGTCGTGCGATCGCGCCCCCGGGCGCGAGTCGATGGCTGCCAGCGTCGGCCGGGGAGTGTCGGAAATACGTCGGAATGCTGAACGGTTAACGGTGGGCGAATCCTGCTCCGACCTTTGTCCGACGTGGCCGCCAGGACGATGCGTGCGACTTTCGCGACCCCGTCCCATCGACCGCATGAGCCCCCATTCCAGACCTTCCCGAGCGATCCGCAGCGGCGGCTCGGCCTGGCTGCTGCCCGCCCTCTGGGACGCGACCTCCGGAACGGCCCGGTCGCGGGCGCTGCCGTCGGGGCCGGGCTTCCTGCGCGGCCATGCGCTGGCGCCGCTGCTGGCGTTCCTGGTCCTGGCCGTGGCGACGATGGCCGGTGGCGGCGACCTCTGGCTGGCCGATCACCTGTACGCCTGGGAGGGCGGGGACTGGGCGTTGCGTGGGAGCTGGGTGACCCAGCAGGCGATCCATCTGGGCGGACGCAACCTCAGTGCGCTGATGTGGCTGGCGGTGCTGGCGGCCTGGCTGGTGGCCTGCCTGCGCGCCGGCTGGGCGCCGCTGCGCAAACCGCTGGGCTACCTGCTGCTGGCGACCGCGGTCGCCACGGCGGCGGTGTCGCTGCTGAAGGGGGTCACGGGAATGGACTGCCCGTGGGACCTGAGCCGCTATGGCGGCGATCTGCCGATGGTCGGCTTGTTCTCGGTGCGTCCGGCGGGACTGCCGGAGGCCGCGTGCTTCCCTGCCGGCCATGCCAGCGGCGGCTATGCGTGGATGGCGTCGTATTTCTTCCTGCGCGTGGCGTGGCCGCGCCTGCGCTTCGCCGGATTGGCGCTGGGACTGACGATGGGCCTGGTGTTCGGCGTCGCCCAGCAGTTGCGCGGCGCCCACTTCCTGTCCCACGACGTCTGGACGGCGGCGATCTGCTGGTTCGTCGCGCTCGGTCTGTACCTGATGTTCTGGCCGCGACGGTCGGATGCGGCGGAGGCCGTGGCATGAGCGCGGTAGGTCCCGCGTCCATCGTCCATCCGCGGGCGTCGTCGCCGCGCGCGGGCATCCGTCGCCAATGGTGGCGGATGCGCCCCAGCCTGGGCAGCGAACAACTGGCTCTGCTCGCCAGTCTGTATTTCGCCGCCGTGTTCAACACGCCGTTCTTCTCGGCGGTGATCGACAGCGGCGGCCTGCACGGCGCCGGCGGCTGGATGACCGGCGTGGCCCTGTTCGTCGCGATCGCCGCGCTGCATTTCATCCTGCTGGGCCTGCTGTTCACCCGCTGGACCGCGAAGCCGGTGCTGATCGCGCTGCTGCTCAGCGGCGCGCTCGCGCTGCATTTCATGCGCGACTACACGGTGTACTTCGACACCGACATGATCCGCAACATCCTGCATACCGATCCCGACGAGGCCGGTGAACTGGTCACCTCCAGCCTGCTGCCGGAATGGCTGCTGCTGGGCGTGCTGCCGTCGCTGCTGGTGTGGCGGGTCCGCCTGCGACGGCGGCCATGGCGCCGCGCCGCGCTGATCCGGGCCGGCAGCCTGGCGCTGGCGCTGCTGGTCGCGATCGCGGCGATCCTGGGGTCGTTCCAGAGCGTGTCCTCGCTGATGCGCAACCATCGCGAACTGCGCCACCTGATCACCCCCGGCAACTATCTGGTGTCGCTGCTGCGGGTGGCCGGCGATGGCCACGGCCGTCGCCAGGGCCCGAAGACCCCGGTCGGGGTGCAGGCGAAGGTGGTCGGCCGGCCGGCCGGCGCGAAGCCGCGGCTGCTGGTGCTGGTCGTCGGCGAGACCGTGCGTGCGCAGAACTGGGGGCTGAACGGCTATGCCCGCGACACCACGCCGGCGCTGCGACGGATCGATCCGGTCAACTTCGGCGATGTCACCGCCTGCGGCTCCAACACCGAAGTGTCGCTGCCGTGCATGTTCTCCAATATCGGCCGCGCCGATTACGACAAGGCCCGGATCGAGGGCTCGGAGTCGCTGCTCAACGTGCTCGACCATGCCGGGATCGCGACCCGCTGGTACGACAACCAGAGCGGCTGCAAGGGGGTCTGCGACGGCGTGGCGTACCGCGCGCTGGCCCATCTCGACGATCCGGCGCTGTGCGACGGCGACCGCTGCCTCGATGGCGTGCTCGCCCGCGGCCTGGACGAGGCGCTCGCCGACCCCGGCGTCGACACCGGCGCCGACCAGGTGGTGGTCCTGCACATGCTCGGCAACCATGGCCCGGCCTACTACAAGCGCTATCCGCGCGATGCCCGCGCCTATGCGCCGGACTGCACCAGCGAGGAGTTGTCGCGCTGCAGCCGCGAGCAGATCGTCAACGCCTACGACAACGCGATCCGCTACACCGACAGCGTGCTGGCCGGGCTGATCGCGCGGTTGCAGGCCGACGACGGCCACGACAGCGCGCTGATCTACCTGTCCGACCACGGCGAGTCGCTCGGCGAGGATGGGGTCTACCTGCACGGGCTGCCGTACGCGATCGCGCCCAGGACCCAGACCCGGGTGCCGATGCTGATGTGGTTCTCGCCCGGTCTGGCCGGCAGTCGCGGTCTGGACGTGGCCTGCATGCGCGAACGCGCGCGCCGCCCGGCCAGCCACGACAATCTGTTCAGCTCGGTGCTGGGGCTGATGCAGGTGGCGACGCCCGAGTACCGTCCCGAGCTGGACCTGTTCCGCGGTTGCGTGGCGCCGGCCGGCTGAGCACGCATTACGCCGTCGCGGCGGGTCCGGTAGGATTCCCGACGAACATCACTGCCGGCCGCGGACCCTGTCGTCCGCGCGCGAGTCCTTGGGGGGACGATGTCGTCGAGAACCCTGCTCCTGCTGCTGACCCTGACGCTGGGCCTGGTGAGCGGCGCGTTCGGCTATTCACTGCTGTCGTCCGCGCGCCAGGCCGCGGCACTGCAGGCCGCGCGCGAGCAGGCCCGCGAGGAAGGCTGGGCCGCCGGCGAGGCGGCGGCGCGCGCGGCGCTGGAGCAGGAGCTGGCCGCGCTCAGGCCGCTGCGGATCGAGCGGGCGCCGGAGTCGGAGAACCAGCCCGGCGGTGCCGAATTCGCCTATGCCTACCTGGAGCCCAGGGACGAGGCGCTGATGCCGTTCTACCGGCAGGTGGTCGACGCCGATCTGTTCAAGCACCAGCCCGAGATCCAGGCCATCGACGGTATGTTCATGCTGCCGCGGCCGATCCGCTTCGTCACCGCCGAGTGCGGCGAGATCAACGCGTTCTATTCCGACGAGCGCGGCGAGGTGGTGCTGTGCTACGAGACCATGCGGGTGCTGCGCGAACGCGGCCTCGAGCTGGCCGCGCAGAACGGCATCGCCGGTGCCGACGCCCAGACGCTGGCGCGCCGGTACCTCGACGCCAACGTGCGCTTCATCCTGTTGCACGAGACCGGGCATGCCCTGATCACCCTGCTGGAGATCCCGGTCACCGGGCGCGAGGAAGATGCGGTCGACCAGCTGGCGACCACGCTGATGTTGCGCTTCGCCGGCATCGACGAGTCCTCGGCGACGGTCGCCGAGAACCTGCGCATGGCCTCGCACTGGTTCCTGCTGCGCAGCACCGGCCAGTACAACCTCGATGCCTACGCCGACGCGCATGCGCTGGGCGAGCAGCGCTATTTCAACCTGCAATGCCTGCTGTACGGCAGCGACCCGGCCCGCTACCTGGACATCGTCACCGGCGGCGACCTGCCTGAGGCGCGTGCCAGGAGCTGCCCGGAGGAAGCGCGCCGGGTCAGCAGCGCGTGGCTGCGCCTGCTGCTGCCGCACGTCGCGCCGAAGTTCCAGATGAGCGAGGAAAAGGCCGAGCAGCTGTTCGAGGAGCGCGCGCGCCAGCGCGATCGTAACGGCGACGCTCCGTACATCCAGTGACGCCGGTGCCGGCCGCGGACACGAAAAGGCCCGGCAGTGCCGGGCCCGTCCGGATCGATGCGCGGCGCCGGCTCAGCCGGCCAGCGCGTCGATCGCCGCGTTGAGGGTGGCGCTGGGGCGCATCGCCTTGGCCAGCAGCGCGAAGTCGGGGTGGTAGTAGCCGCCCATGTCGACCGGCTGGCCCTGCACCGCGATCAGTTCCTCGACGATCTTCGCCTCGTTGTCGGCCAGGGTCGCCGCCAGCGGCGCGAAGGTCGCCTTCAGTTCCGCATCGGCGTCCTGGGCGGCCAGCGCCTGTGCCCAGTACAGGGTCAGATAGAAGTGGCTGCCGCGGTTGTCGATGCCGCCGAGCTTGCGCGAGGGCGACCTGTTCTCGTCGAGGAAGCGGCCGTTGGCGACGTCCAGCGCGTCCGCCAGCACCTGGGCGCGGGCATTGCCGGTGGTCTCGGCCAGGTGCTCCAGCGACGCCGCCAGGGCCAGGAACTCGCCCAGCGAATCCCAGCGCAGGTAGTCCTCCTGCTGGAACTGCTGCACGTGCTTGGGCGCGCTGCCGCCGGCGCCGGTCTCGAACAGGCCGCCGCCGGCCATCAGCGGCACGATCGACAGCATCTTGGCGCTGGTGCCCAGCTCCATGATCGGGAACAGGTCGGTCAGGTAGTCGCGCAGCACGTTGCCGGTGACCGAGATGGTGTCCTCGCCGCGGCGGATGCGCTCCAGCGAGAACCGCATCGCCTCCACCGGCGACATCACCCGGATGTCGAGGCCGCTGGTGTCGTGGTCGGCCAGGTACTGCTCGACCTTGGCGGCGAGGTTGCGGTCGTGCGCGCGCTGCGGATCGAGCCAGAACACCGCCGGGGTCGCGCTCAGGCGCGCACGGCTGACCGCCAGCTTGACCCAGTCGCGGATCGGCGCGTCCTTGGTCTGGCACATGCGCCAGATGTCGCCGGCCTCGACCTCGTGCCGGATCAGCACGGTGCCGGCGTCGTCGAGCACCTCGACCACACCGTCGGCCGGGATCTGGAAGGTCTTGTCGTGGCTGCCGTACTCCTCGGCCTTCTGCGCCATCAGGCCGACATTGGGCACGCTGCCCATGGTCGCCGGGTCGAACGCACCGTGCGCCCTGCAGTCCTCGATCACCGCCTGGTAGATGCCGGCGTAGTTGCGGTCCGGGATCACCGCCTTGGCGTCCTGCAGCTCGCCGGCCGGATTCCACATGCGGCCGGAGTCGCGGATCATCGCCGGCATCGACGCGTCGACGATGATGTCGCTGGGTACGTGCAGGTTGGTGATGCCCTTGTCGGAGTTGACCATCGCCAGCGCCGGGCGCTCGGCGTACAGCGCGTCGATGTCGGCGCGGATCTGCGCGGCGACGTCGTCGGCCAGCGACGGCAGTCGCGCGTACAGGTCGCCGATGCCGTTGTTGGGATCGAAGCCGGTCTGCTCCAGCACCGCGGCGTGCTTGTCCAGCACCGGGCGGTAGAACTCGCTGACCGCGACACCGAAGATGATCGGGTCGGACACCTTCATCATCGTCGCCTTCAGATGCAGCGAGAACAGCACGCCCTGGGCGCGCGCCTCCTCGATCTGGTCGCGGATGAAGCCGGCCAACGCCCGGGTGCTCATGCAGGTCGCGTCGATGACCTCGCCGGCCTCGACCTTGAGCCCGGTCTTGAGCATGTTGGAGCGGCCGTCGCTGCCGGTCAGGCGGATCTTCAGCGTGCCCGGCTGCCCGATCACCACCGACTGTTCGCTGCCGTAGAAGTCGCCGGCGTCCATGTGGGCGACATGCGACTTCGAGTCGCCGTCCCACTTGCCCATGCGGTGCGGGTGCTTGCGCGCGTAGTTCTTGACCGAGGCCGGCGCGCGGCGGTCGGAGTTGCCCTCGCGCAGCACCGGGTTCACCGCGCTGCCCTTGACCCGGTCGTAGCGCGCCTTGATCTCGCTTTCCTGCTCGCCCTTGGGCTCCTCCGGGTAGTCCGGCAGCGGGTAGCCCTGCGCCTGCAGTTCCTTGATCGCGGCCTTGAGCTGCGGCACCGAGGCGCTGATGTTCGGCAGCTTGATGATGTTGGCCTGCGGGGTCTTGGCCAGCTCGCCGAGCTCGGCCAGGTGGTCGCCGACCTTCTGCGCGTCCGACAGCCGCTCCGGGAACTGCGCCAGGATGCGGCCGGACAGCGAGATGTCGCGCGTCTCCACCGCCACGCCGGCGGTGCCGGCGAAGGCCTCGATGACCGGCAGCAGCGACTGGGTCGCCAGCAGCGGGGCTTCGTCGGTGAGGGTGTAGATGATCTTCGGCGCGGCCTGGGACGGGGTGTCGGTCATGGAGGGGTCTCGCGGAATCGTGGGAGGGCGCGTCCGTGGCGGCGCGCAGCGGGCCCGCCATTGTCGCAACCGGGGAGTTTCAGGGCAAAGGCGCGGACCCATGCGGCTGCGCATGGCGACATGCCGGGACGGCATATGGCGGCCTCACGGCCGCCGCGTTGGACAAGGCCATGGCCGCGGCGGACACTGCCGGTCGACGCCGCCGTCGCGTGTCCGCACCCGCGGTGGCGCCGAGCGGTGTCCGGAGGCCGTGCATGTTCATCCTCACCTATTCGTTGGTCTTCGCCGCGATCGCGCTGGCCCTGGCCCTGGCGCTGATCGCGACCGGTTTCGACCGTCGGATCGGGGTGGCCGGCGCGGCGCTGTTCGCGCTGTACCTGGGCCTGGACGACTTCGATACCGCATTGCCGACCGCGCTGGCCTCGGCGGACCTGCTCGGCGGCGGCTGGAACTGGAGCGGCAAGCTCTACAGCCTGCTGCTGGCGGCGCTGGTGATCTATGTGTTCCGGCTCGAGCCCGAGGCGGTCGGGCTGACCCTGAGGCAACGCAACCTGCGCGCCTCGCTGATCGTCCTGGGCGTGCTGGTCGCGGTGGGCGTGGCGCTGGGCTTCGCGTTCCGGCCCGGCCCGCCGTCGCTGGAGACCCTGGCGTTCCAGGCGACGATGCCGGCGCTGGCCGAGGAGCTGGCCTATCGGGGCGTCGCCCCGGCGCTGCTGCTGGGCCTGTTCGGGCGCAAGGCGCCGCCGCGGCGGGTGCCGTGGGCGGTGGTGATCGTGACCGCGCTGATGTTCTCGCTGTGGCACGGGCTGGGCTATGGCCGCGACGGCTTCTCGTTCGAACCGGTATCGGCCGCCTTCACCCTGGCCGGCGGACTCGCCTACGGCTGGATGCGCTTCAACAGCGGCAGTCTGTTGTTGCCGCTGCTGGCGCACGCGGCCGGCAACACCGTATTCCAGCTCACCGGTTTCCTCTAGCGCGATGGCGTGACCTTCGGAGCTTGCAAGCGCAGCGGGAACGGTCGCAGGCTGGGCCGACACCACCGACGGAGGCTTCGTGATGAGAACGCCATGCCTGTTGTTGGGTTTGTGGCTGTGCCTGCCGCTTGCCCGGGCGCAGGACGCCTCGCCGCCGGCGCCGCCGGCGCCGCCGAAATGCGACACCGCCGAGTACCGCCAGTTCGACTTCTGGGTCGGCGACTGGGAGGTGCGTGCCGACGACGAGGAGGCCGCGCTGCTGGGCCGCAACCGGATCGAGCGCAGCGCCGATGGCTGCCGCCTGCTGGAGAACTGGAGCAGTGCCCGTGGCGGCAGCGGCCAGAGCCTGAACGGTTGGGATCGACGCTACCGGGTCTGGCGCCAGTTCTGGATCGGCAGCGACGGCGGGGTGCTGCGGCTGGAAGGCGGGCTGCGCGAGGGTGCGATGGTGATGGACGGCGAGCTGAAGGGCCGCGATGGCGGCGTCCAGCGCCAGCGCATCACCTGGACCCCGCAAGCCGACGGCAGCGTGCGCCAGCACTGGGAAACCTCCGAAGACGGCGGCGCCAGCTGGAGCACCGCCTTCGTCGGGATCTACCGACGCGCCGACGCCGTGGATTGATGGGAGCATCCGTAGGCGCGGCGTAAGCCGCGATTCCCGGGCTGCGCCCGGAAATCCCCAAAGTTTGCTGCGCAAACCTTGGGCCCCGCCGTTGCGCTTCCACACCCCCATTCGCGCCTGCGGCGCGAATCGCCCCCTGACTCAGGGGGGAACGATATCCGGCCGCGCCCGGATATCTCCCAAAGTTTGCTGCGCAAACCTTGGGCCCCGCCGTTGCGCTTCCACACCCCCATTCGCGCCTGCGGCGCGAATCGCCCCCTGACTCAGGGGGCTGGGGTCATGAAGCAGACAAACGCTCTTCGTAGGAGCGGCGTAAGCCGCGATCGGGCGTTCATGGGAAGGTCCTCGCGGCTTACGCCGCTCCTGCGGGGGGTAGTGCGAGGTGACGGCCCCGGCGGTGGTGCGGTGGACTCGGGGGCGAGGGGCACCGCGGCCACCGCCGATGGCCGTCGAGACTCAGACGGCGGCACCTGCCGCCGGGGTCATTGCGGCTGGGTGAAGTAGCCGCATCCGCGGTAGATCACGTTGCGGAGGATGAACTCGATCGTGTAGGTGGCGTTGGGCGCGTTGCGCGAGTAGGGGCACTGGCCGCCCTGCGGAATCGGAGCGATCTTGGCCGTGACGGCGGGCTTTCCGGGCAGGCTCTGCAGTTCATAGGCATCGCCCGAATAGTCCAGCACGAGCCAACCCGAGCTCTTGCTGGTGCGGGGCAACACGAGGCTGTATTCGACGCCACGGTTGGGGTCGCTGTCGTCGAGGGTGACGCTCCACCCGATCGTACCGGTGGTGACGAACAGCGGATTGGGGAAGGTGACCTGCTGGGCCGCGGCCGGGGGCGCGAACGCGACCAGGGCAAACGTGGCGGCGAGCAGCGAAGCGATGAGGCTGGAAGTGCGCATGACGGGTCCTCGCAGGGCGGCGACAGGCCGCGGCCCCTGTAATGAACGCCGCTTGGGAGATTCCGTGAACGCCCGGTCAGAGCAGGCCGTCGCGCTTGACCGCGAGGTAGCGCTCGACCAGCGAGGCGGCGAGCTGGTCGCAGGTGACGTCGAGCACCATCACCCCGTGGTTGCGCAGGGTCTCGTGCGCGGCCGAGCGCTGCTGCAGGTACTGCGCGGTGGCGCCGGCGCGGATCGCATCGGGCAGGTCGTGGACCTCGCGGGCCAGGGTCCGGTCGAGCGCGACCTCGCGCAGGCTGGCGACGCAGACCAGGTGCCGTTTGCGCAGCAGCTGCACCGCGGCGAGGAGGTCGTCCATGTCCTCGTCGCGCAGGTTGGTCACCAGCATCACCAGCGAGCGGCGGCGTTGGCGCAGCGACAGCTCGGTGGCGGCGGCGAGGAAGTCGGTGGCGACCGCGGAGGGTTGCAGCGCGTAGCTGCCGCGCAGCAGGCCTTCGATCGCACCGGCCCCGCGTCGCGGCGGGACCCAGGTGCTGTCGCCACCGGCGGCGAGCAGGCCCACCGCATCGCCCTGGCGCAAGGCCAGGTAGGCGACCACCAGGGCGGCGTCGAGCACATGGTCGAAGTGGGCCATGCCGTCGGCATCGTCGAGGTCGTCGCGGGCGAGCAGGCGACGGCCGGTATCGAGCAGCAGCACCAGTTGCTGGTTGCGCTCGTCCTGGTACTCGCGCGAGATCAGCTTGTGCGAGCGCGCGGTGGCCTTCCAGTCGATCTGGCGCAGGCTGTCGCCGACCCGGTACTCGCGCATCTGATGGAAGTCGGTGCCCTCGCCGCGCCGCCGCTTGAGGTGGGCGCCGACCAGTCGCGAGGCCTGCTCGGCGGAGAACATCGCGAACTTGGCCAGCGGCGCGAAGTTCGGGAACACCCGCACCGGCTGCGGTTCGCCGGCGGTGCGCAGCTCGCGCCACAACCGCCATGGCGAGTGCAGACGCAGGTGGGTACCGTCGAATACGAAGTCGCCGCGCTCGTGCGCGCGCAGGTGATAGTCGAAGCGGGTCGACTCGCCTTCGCGCAGATCGAGGCGGCGCGGCAGCCCGTGCACCCGCCAGCCGGTGGGATGCAGGTCGTACACGTCCAGACGCTGCCGCTGCCGGGCCTCGAAGGCCAGGGTGACCGGTCGTTCGATGCCGATCGGCCAGGTGTCGGGAACGCTTCTTTCGATCTGCGGCAGGGACTGCCGCCGCAGGCGCAGCAGGTCGATCAGCGCCATCACCGCGAGCGCGGCTCCGGCATACCGCCAGCCGACCGGAGCCAGCCAGCCGATGCTGGCGGCCAGGCCGAGCGCGGCCCAGGCGACCAGCAGCACCAGCAGCATCGGCGCCGGACGCGGCAGCGCGCGCGCGACCTGCACCGCCGCGCGTATCGCACGGTTGCCGGTCGCGGCGGGTCCGCCGTCGCCGTTGCCGGCTGGCGCGCGCTGGGTCACTGGCGCGGCGCCTCGACCTTGGCCAGCAGCGCCTTGAGCACCGCGTCGGGGGTCTGGCCCTCGATCTGCAGTTCCGGCGACAGCGCGATCCGGTGACGCAGTGCCGGCAGGGCGATCTCGCGGATGTCGTCGGGGGTGACGAAGTCGCGGCCCGACAGCACCGCCTGGGCGCGCGCGGCGCGTACCAGGGCGAGGCTGCCGCGCGGACCGGCGCCCAGCGCGATGCCGGCCCAGTCGCGGGTCGCGGCGACGATGCGCACCGCATAGTCGATCACCGCGTCGTCGACCGAGACCAGGGCGGTGCCCGCCTGCATCGCGACGATCTCCTCCGGGCCCAGCACGCATTGCACCTGCGACAGCTCGAACGCCGCCGCATTGCGGCCCTGGCTGACCGCGGCGACCATCCGCTTCTCGTCCTCGCGGTCCGGGTAGCCGATCATCACCTTCAGCAGGAAACGGTCGAGCTGGGCCTCCGGCAGCGGGTAGGTGCCTTCCTGCTCGACCGGGTTCTGGGTCGCCATCGCCATGAACGGCGGCGGCAGCGGAAAGCTCCGGCCCTCGATCGTGACCTGCAGTTCGGCCATCGCCTCCAGCAGCGCCGACTGGGTCTTGGCCGGCGCGCGGTTGATTTCGTCGGCGAGCAGCAGGTGGGTGAAGATCGGGCCGCGGCGGATGTTGAAGGTCTCGCTCTTCGGGTTCCAGACCGCATGCCCGCTGATGTCGCTGGGCATCAGGTCGGGGGTGAACTGCACGCGCGCGTAGCTGCAGTCCAGCGCCTGCGACAACGCCCGCACCAGCAGGGTCTTGCCCAGTCCGGGCACGCCCTCGATCAGCACGTGGCCGCCGGCCAGCAGCGCGACCAGGATCTGGTCGAGCACCTCCGGCTGGCCGATGAAGGCCTTGCCGACTTCGTCGCGCAGCGCGCCGGCGCGTTCGGTCAGGGCGTCGCCGGTCAGCGGCGCGCTGCCGGCCGTGGTCGCGGGCGATGCCGCGGACGGAGGGCCCGCGGTCGGGGTGTCGGGCGGCAGCGGAAGGTCGTTGGCGGTCATAGCTGATTCCTCAACCGGATCAGGGTGGCAATGCGGGAACGGAACGCGACGTGGTCGCGGGCGACGGGCGTGGACAGGGCGGTGCGCACCTCGTCGGGGCCGATCGCCAGGGTGTCCTTGAAGCGTTCGGCGATCAGCGCGGCCTGCGCCTCGCCGTCCAGCGCGGCGGCCTGCGGATCGCGTCGGCGCAGGCGCGCGAGGAAGGCCGCGCGCACCGCGTCGTACAGGATGTGGGCGTAGCCATAGCGGTAGATGTGCTCGCCGCTGGCGGTCACGTGTTCGAGCAGCGAGCGGCGCTCGCCGAGGGGCGAGGGGCGCCACGGTCCGAACCGCTGCATGCGCGCCCACAGCCAGGCCAGCAGGGCCAGCAACAGCGGCAGCCACGCCATCCAGCTGTTCTCGGCCAGCCAGCGCCAGAACGAGGGCATCTCGGCCGCGTACAGCAGGTGCGCGGTGCCGGCCTTCCAGTTCGGCGCCAGCAACTGCCGCGCCAGCACCACGTGCGGGCCGTCGCGCAGGTCGTCGTTGGTGAGGAAGTCGAGCCCGGCGATCACGTCGACGCTGCCCTCGCCATGCGGCAGGCGCGCGTAGACGGTGTCGCCGTCCTTGTCGCGCCATTCGTGCAGCGGTTCGATCGCGCCGACCTCGAAGCGCATGCCCTGGCAGAACTCGATGTGTTCGTCCTCCCCGGCGACCGACAACTGCACGCAGCCGCCGTTGGCGTCGTCGATGACGCGCAGGTCCAGCGCTTCCAGCAGCGGCGCCTGCAGCCGTTCGGTGTCCGCCGCCAACTGGTCGCGCGGCGGCGTGCGCACGACCAGGTGGCCGCCGGCGGCGACGAATGCCAGCAGCGCCTCGGTGTCGGTTTCCGACAGCCGGCGGGGATCGTTGAGCACGACCACGGTGTCGTCGTCGCCGAGCGCGACCTCGTCGGGGTCGAGCTGTTGGCGCGCATCGACCTTCCAGCCGTCCTCGCGCAGGGCCAGACCGAGCACGTACAGCGGGTTGTAGGTGATCTCGCCGCTGCGCGGGAGGTCGATCTCCTTCTCGACCCGCTCGTGGGTCTGCAGCCACCAGTAGCCGAACGTGCCGGCCAGCGCCAGCACCGCGACGACGGCGAGCGCGGCCCAGGGCAGGCGCGTCGGGCGCCGTGTCGTCGTCGATGCCGCGCTCATGCGCCTGCTCCATCCGGGGTGGCGTCGGGCGCGCCTGCGCCGGTCCAGCCGAAGCGCTCGGCGAGGGTGTCGAGCTGGTGCTGGAACGCGGCGTCGTCGGGCAGCCGGCCGGCATAGGCGGCGTACTGCCACAGCCGCACCGCCGCGGCGAAGGCATCGCGGTCGGCGGCGACCGGCATCTTGCGCGAGGCGCGCAGACAGGCGGCCTCGGTCGCGCCCGGCACCAGCACCACGCCGGTACGCGCGGTCATCGTCTCGATGCTGGCGCGGTACAGCAGCGCCAGCGCCTCGCGCTGGCGGCCCTCGGCCCACAGCCGCCGGATCGCGGTCGGGATGTCGTCGGGCAGCGGCGCCGTCTCGGCGAGCGGATCGCGTGCGACCGGCTCGGGCTCGCGGCGCTGCGCATCGACCGCGCTGCGCAGCCAGACGATCCAGCGCGGCGAGGTCGCCAGCAGGATCACCGCCAGCACGCCCAGCAGCACCCACAGGCCATACGCGCCGATCAGTCCGATGATCTTGCCGATGCCCTCCAGCAGCGGCGAGTCCTCGAGCACGTCGTCCTCGTCGTCCTCTTCCTTCTCGTCGCGGTCGCGGGGCTCCCAGGTGGTCACCGTGCGCTTGGGACTGACGCTGGGGTCCTCATAGGCGCGCTCGACCGCTTCGCGCATCGAGCCGGCATCGGCCAGCGGGTGACCGAAGACGCGCGGCAGGGTGTCTTTGCGCAGGGTCTCGCGGACGCGGGCGCCGGCCGCCGCGTCGGCGGCTTCCTCGTCAGCGGCCTCGTCCTCGTCCGCGCCGTGGTCGATCACGCTCTTGTCGAGGTTGCGCTGCGACAGCGGCCGTGCGCGGGCCTCGGTGGCCTCGCCGGCGTCGGCCTGCTGCGCGTGCGCCGGCGGACTGGCCAGGCCGCCGAACAGCAGTCCGCCGGCCAGCGCCAGCACCAGCAGCAGCGAGGTGCCGGCGCCGGCCAGGCGCGCGCCCAGCCGGCGCAGCACGATCTCGATGTCCCAGCCCTCGATCTCGGTGCGACGGTTCAGGTACAGCCCGAAGCCGGCACCGACGTAGAACGGCTCGATCGCGCAGGTCGCCGCCCAGGTCAGGGTGTTGGTGAGCAGGTCCAGCCACAGCGGCTGCTCGTTGACCACGGTCATGAAGTCGCGCCAGGCCATGGGCAGCTGATCGGGCGGCACGAACAGCACCGCCAGCGCATTGAGGCCGAGATAGACCGCGAGCTCGAAGTGCAGGCAGATCACCGTCGTCAGCAGCGCCACGCCGTACACCGGCCCGGTCAGGGCGCGGCGGCGTTGGCGCGCGGCCGGGCCGCTGCCGCCCTCGAGCAGGTCGACCGGCATGTTGAGCGCGCGCACCGGGCTCAACCGGCGCCAGCTCAGGTAGGCCGGCAGCCAGCGCAGGCCCCAGCCCAGCTGCGCGCGCAGGGTGCGGGCGGTCCCGGGCACGTCGCCGAACACCGCGTGCGAGAGCACGTACAGGGGAATCCGGTCGTAGGCCGGCTTGAGCCACCACATCAGCAGCGGCGCCAGCCACATCATGTCCAGCGACCAGGTCAGCAGGTTGCACAGCGCCAGCATCGGCACGGTCAACAGCAGCCACGGCGTCCAGATCGCGGCGGCGTGGCGGCGGGTCAGCGCGGTGCCCAGCTCGACCGCCTCCCAGGCGGTGCGCGGACGCAGTGCGACGGTCAGCGACTCCAGATTCATGCGCCGTCGCCCCCGCCATCGCGTTGCGGATCGCGGATCGGATCGATGTCGGCCGAGGTCGGACCCTGGTGGCGTCCGCCCAGCAGCAGCCAGCCCAGCACCAGCGTCCACAGCAGCGCGCCGACGCTGTACTTGACCACCGCCGGCATCCACGCGATCGACGACCAGAACGCCTCGACGAAGGCGGCGAACACCAGCATCGCGAATACGCCCAGGCACAGGCGCGCGCCGCGCCGGCCGCCGTCGATCAGCGCATCGATGCGCCGTCGCCGGCCCGGCGCGACCAGGTTCAGCCCCAGCCGCAGGCCGGCGCCGCCGGCGATCACGATCGCGGTCAGTTCCGGTGCCGAGTGGCCGGCGACGAAACGCCAGAACGGATCGCCGTGGCCGACCGCCTGCAGGTGGCCGGCGACGCCGCCGATGGTGATCCCGTTGAACACCAGCGCGAAGATCGAGCCGAAGCCGGCGACCAGGCCGGTGGCGAAGGTGCGAAAGCCGATGCTGACGTTGTTCCAGATGTAGTAACCGAACATCGCCAGGTCGGTTCCGCTGTCGCGTCCCAGCTTGCGGTCGGGATCGTCCGGGTCGTACATGCTCTCGAACCCGGCCAGCTGGATCGGGTCGAACAGGCTGCTGGCCAGCTCGGGCTTGATCTGGATCGCCACGAAGATGGCAACCAGCGGCACGACGAACAGGGCCAGCGCCGCGAGCATGCAGGCGCGTTCGGAGCGGACCTGGCGGGGAAAGCCCGCGACCAGGAATTCCAGCGCCGTCTGCCAGCGTGGCGGCGGGCTGCGATACAGCTGGCTGTGGCCGCGCTGCACGATCTGCTGCAGGCGCTCGGTCAGCTGCGGGCTGTAGCCGCGACGGCGCGCCAGCGCCAGTTGCTGGCACAGCCGGCGGTAGCGCGCCGGCATTTCGTGATCGGCGATGCCGTCCCAGTTGCGGCGCTCGGCGCGCGCCTTGCGGGCCACGTCGCGGGATCGCAGCCAGTGCTCCAGCGCCTGCCATTCGGCCTCGTGCCGGCGGACGAAATTCTCCTGCTTCATCGCGTCGCCCTCATCGCCGCCGCCCCAGCAGACCGTTGGCGATCCCGTACAGGCGCTGCACCGCGGTCTGCCCGCGGACGCCCAGCCAGGGACTGGCCAGCTCGGCCAGTTCGACCTGGCGGGCCGCGGTCAGCCGTGGCGCGCGCTCGGCGAACGCGACTAGGGCGGCCTGCTCGTGCGGCAGCAGCACCACCGGTGCGGCGATCGCTTCGGCGGGCGGGGTCGAGGCCGGCGGCAGCGAGCGGCCGTCGTGCACGACCAGGGTGCCGGCGACCATGTCGCCGATGCGCCGGCCCCATGGATCGCCGAAGCTGACCAGCAGGCCCAGCGCATAGCCGAACGGCAGCATGTCGACCACCCGCAGCAGGTTGCGCGTGATCGCCGGCATCCAGCCCACCGGTGCGCCGTTGGCGGAGATCACCCGCAGTCCGAGCGCGCGCTTGCCCGGGGTGCGGCCACGCCACAGCACCTCGAACGCGATCGGGTACAGCCAGAACAGCGAGAACAGCAGGATCAGGTAGGGACCGACCCCGCCGCGCCCGATCGCGCCCAGCGGCAGGCTGCCGGCGAACAGCAGGGCCAGGCGCAGCGCGAAATCGATCAGCCAGGCCAGTGCGCGCGGCATCGGTCCCGCCGCGGGCAGGCGCAGGGCCACGCCTTCGGGCGTGATCACGTCGCGGCTGGTGTCGAGGATGGGCGCGCGCATCAGCGAGTCCGGCGCCGCCGCCGGTGTGGTCCGATCGAGCCGCTCATCCCAGCTCGAAGGTCATCGTGAAGGTGCAGGCCGCGGTCACCGCCACGCCTGCGCGGAGCGCGGGCTTGAAGCGCCAGGCGCGGATCGCGATCGCGGTGTGGTGGCCGAAGCTGGCCGGGTCGGTCGCCGAGGCGCGGACGTTGAGCGGCACGCCGTCGGTGCCGACGTCGAAGCGGGCGTCGACCTGCCAGCTCATCGGCAGGTGGCGGGTCTTGCGGTCCTCGATCAGGGTCGGGTTGAGCATGCTGACCGGAAATACCGGCGCCTTGGCCGCGACCAGCACCGGCGCGCGGTCGTAGTCGCCCACGCATTCCGGGGTCACGCCATCGTCGACGATCGATTCGTTCGGGCGCAGGTAGTTGTTGTCCCCGAACGTGCAGCCCGCCAGCGCCACCATGCATGCGGCCAGCGCCGCGTTCTTGCCTTCCATTCCCTGCCTCTGTTCTCCCCGCCCGATCCCGTGGCTCCGGCCAGGCTCAGCTCCGGCTGTCGAGGTAGCGGTCCTTCAACCGCACATAATGCTGCGCACTGTACTGCAGTTGTTCGATCTCGCGCGGGTCCAGTTTTCGCACGAACCGCGCCGGATTGCCAAGCCACAGCTCGGCCTCGCCGACGGTCTTGCCCGGTGGCACCACCGCGCCGGCGCCGACGAAACCCAGGCGCGAGACCGTCGCGCCGTCGAGGATCTTCGCGCCCATGCCGATCAGCGCGAACTCGTGCACCGTGCAGGCGTGGATGATCGCGCCATGGCCGACGGTGACGTCGTTCTCGATCACCGTCGGCAAGCCGCCGGGTCGGGTGAACGGACCTTCGTGGGTGACGTGGACGATGCTGCCGTCCTGGATGTTGGTGCGCGCGCCGATCGAGATCGAGTTGACGTCGCCGCGGACCACGCAGCCGGGCCAGATCGAGACGTCGTCGCCGAGGCTGACCGCGCCGATGACGGTCGCGGCGGGATCGACGTAGACGCGCTCGCCGAGATCGGGAAAGGTGTCGAGATAGGGACGCAGGGTCATGCCGCCGATTCTACCGGGCCGCGGCTTGCCCGATGTGGGCGCGAACGGCCGCGGCGGCGCCGACGGGGAAAACCGGCCATTCCGGCACGACCGGAATCCCCCCTTCCGTGCCGCCCGCCAGGCTCTAAACTCGACCGTATGGACATCACCGCCGACACCACGCCCGACGAGCTCGTCTCCACCCATCGCGCGCTGCGCGCGGCCTGGCAGGCCCGCAAGCCCGATCTGGACAGCCGCCGCGCCGACCTGGAGCGGCTGCGCGAGGCCTTCCGCGCCCAGGTGCCGGCGATGGATGCGGCGATCCGCGCCGATTTCGGCCACCGTTCCGAGCACGAGAACCTGATTTCGGAGGCGATGGTGGTGATCGCCGAGATCGACCACGCCTTGGCCCACCTGCGGCGCTGGGCACGGCCACGGCGGGCGGCGGTGGGCTGGCGGTTCTGGCCGGCGCGGGCGCAGGTGCGACCGGTGCCGGTCGGCGTGGTCGGCATCCTGTCGCCGTGGAACTACCCGGTGAATCTGGCGCTGATGCCGCTGGTGTCGGCGATCGCCGCCGGCAACCACGTCTACCTCAAGCCCTCCGAGCACACCCCGCGCACCAGCGCCTGGCTGCGCCAGTTGCTGGCCGACGTGTTCCCGGCCGACCGGGTCGCGGTCGCCCTGGGCGGGCCCGAGGTCGGGGCCGCGTTCGCCGCGCTGCCGTTCGACCACCTGCTGTTCACCGGATCGACCGCGGTCGGCCGCAAGGTGATGGCGGCGGCGGCGCCGAACCTGACCCCGGTGACCCTGGAGCTGGGCGGCAAGGCGCCGGCGGTGGTCTGCCCCGACTTCCCGATCGAAAAGGCCGCCGCCCGTATCGCCACCGGCAAGTGGATCAATGCCGGCCAGACCTGCATCGGCGTCGATTACGTACTGGTCGATGCCGCGCGCCGCGATGCCTTCGTCGAGGCGATCGGCGCCGAGCTGCGCGCGCGCTACGGCGACATCGCGGCCTCGCCGGACTACACCCGCATCATCAACGATGCCCAGTACGCCCGCCTGCAGGGGTACATCGACGACGCCCACGCCCGCGGACTGCGCGTGCTGACCCCGCTGGGCGAGGCGGCCTCGACCGGACCGGAACAGAGCGGACGGTTGCTGCCGCCGACCCTGGTGATCGAGCCCGACGCCGAGGCCGAGGTGATGCGCCACGAGATCTTCGGGCCGATCCTGCCGATCCTGTCGTACCGCTCGCTCGACGAGGCGATCGCGACGATCCAGCGGCTGCCGCGCCCGCTGTCGCTGTACCCGTTCAGTCACGACGACGCCAACGTGAACCGGATCCTCGACGGCATCCTGCCCGGCGGCGTCACCGTGAACGACACCCTGGTGCACTTCGGCGTGCATGGCCTGCCGTTCGGCGGCATCGGTCCCAGCGGCATCGGCGCGATCCATGGCCGCTACGGCTTCGAGACCTTCAGCAAGCTGCTGCCGGTGTTCCGGCAGGCGCGCTGGGCGGGCAGCGACCTGATCAAGCCGCCATACAAGGGGCGGATCGATCGGATGATCCGCTGGCTGGCGAAGTAGGGGGCAGGCCGCTCAGCGGTCGGCCTGGACCGGCCAGATCAAGATCAAGAAGCTTCCGCCACCCAGGGCGGCGGGTAACTTTTCTTTGCTGGCCCAAAGAAAAGTCACCAAAAGAAAGGGCCGTCCCGACAGGGCTCAATCGTGAATGGAGGGCTTCCGGGATTTTTCGACACGACATCCTGTCGTGACCGAAAAACGGCGCGCGTCCCTGCGCACCGCCCTCCGGGTCTGCGATCGGTACGGGCTGTTCGACAGCCAGAAGCGCCAGGATCGGCCGTTGCCGTTGACCTTCAGCGACTTAAAGCCCGCCGCGCACCGCAGGGGGCGGCGGCCGTAGAGGCGCCCATGTCTGAGCGCAGCGAGTTTGGGCGCCGTGCCGCCGGCCTCGAGGCGCACAGGGGACCGGGGCGGCGAAGCCGACCCGGCGGGCGTCAGGAGCGGGCGGTTTTGGTTCCTTTTGCCAAGACAAAAGGAACCCGCCGAAGGCGGAAGCCTTTGATCGTAATCTGGAAGATCTCCGGTCAGGAATGGGGGGCTTGGCCTGCTCCGGATGGGTGGCCGGATCGCCAAGATCAAGATCAACGGCTTCCGCCCCCGAGGCGGCGGGTAACTTTTCTTTGCTGGCCCAAAGAAAAGTCACCAAAAGAAAGGGCCGTCCCGACAGGGCTCAATCGTGAGTGGTGAGCGCCCCAGGATTTTTCGACTCGCCATCCTGGCTCGACCGAAAAACGGCGCGCGTCCGTGCGCGCCGCCCTCCGGGTCTGCAGGCGATGCGGGCTGCTCGCTTTCAGGAAGATCAAAAGCAGGGCTGTTGCGTTGCCGTTGACCTTCGGCGACTTAAAGCCCGCCGCGCACCGCAGAGGACGGCGGCCGTAGAGGCGCCCATGTCTGAGCGCAGCGAGTTTGGGCGCCGTGCCGCCGGCCTCGAGGCGCACAGGGGACCGGGGCGGCGCAGCCGGCCCGGCGGGCGTCAGGAGCGGGCGGTTTTGGTTCCTTTTGCCAAGACAAAAGGAACCCGCCGAAGGCGGAAGCCTTTGATCTCGATCGAGAAGACCTCCGGTCAGGAAGGGGGCTTCCTGGCCTGCTCCGGATGGGTGGCCGGATCACCAAGATCAAGATCAACAGCTTCCGCCACCCAGGCGGCGGGTAACTTTTCTTTGCTGGCCCAAAGAAAAGTCACCAAAAGAAAGGGCCTCCCCGACGGAGCAAAATCGCGAGCGGAGGGCCTTCCGGGATTTTTCGACACGACATCCTGTCGTGACCGAAAAACGGCGCGCGTCCGTGCGCGCCGCCCTCCGGGTCTGCAGGCGATGCGGGCTGCTCGCTTTCAGGAAGATCAAAAGCAGGGCTGTTGCGTTGCCATTGACCTTCGGCGACTTAAAGCCCGCCGCGCACCGGAAAGGACGGCGGCCGTAGAGGCGCCCATGTTTGAGCGCAGCGAGTTTGGGCGCCGTGCCGCCGGCCTCGAGGCGCACAGGGGACCGGGACGGCGCAGCCGGCCCGGCGGGCGTCAGGAGCGGGCGGTTTTGGTTCCTTTTGCCAAGACAAAAGGAACCCGCCGAAGGCGGAAGCCTTTGATCGTGATCGACAATGACCTCCGGTCAGGAATGGAGGCACTGGCCTGCTCTGGATGAGCGGCCGGATCGCCAAGATCAAGATCAACGGCTTCCGCCACCGAGGCGGCGGGTGGCTTTTCTTTGCTGGCCCAAAGAAAAGTCACCAAAAGAAAGGGCCGTCCCGACAAGGCTCAATCGTGAGTGGTGAGCGTCCCAGGATTTTTCGACTCGCCATCCTGGCTCGACCGAAAAACGGCGCGCGTCCGTGCGCGCCGCCCTCCGGGTCTGCAGGCGATGCGGGCTGCTCGCTTTCAGGAAGATCAAAAGCAGGGCTGTTGACCTTGACCTTCAGCGACTTAAAGCCCGCCGTGCCGCCGGCCTCGAGGCGCACAGGGGACCGGGGCGGCGCAGCCGACCCGGCGGGCGTCAGGAGCGGGCGGTTTTGGTTCCTTTTGCCAAGACAAAAGGAACCCGCCGAAGGCGGAAACCTTTGATCTTGAGATCAAAGGTGGGAATCAGGAGCAACGGCAACGGCGGAGCCCGGTTCAGGAAGTCGGTCTCGGCACGGCTGGCCGGCCGGGCCGGCTTGAATGCTGCCGGCCCGGTACAATCGGCGTTTTCGCCGAATCCGAACCGTCCCATGTACGAACCCACCATCGACGCCCTCCGCCGCGGCGCCGCCGCCGAAGCCGTGACCGCCGCCCGTGAAGTCGTCGAGGCGCAGCCGCAGGACCCGGTCGCCCAGCGCCTGTTGTCGGCCGCACTGCGCATGAGCGGCGACCGCGCCGGTGCGCTGGCGGCGATCGACCGCGCCATCGAGCTGCTGCCGGAGGACGCCCAGGCGCACATGGAGCGTGCCGGTCTGCTGCTGGACGAGCGCGCGCTGGACGAGGCCCAGGTGTCGCTGGCGCAGGCGGTCGGGCTGGATCCGAACAAGTTCCCGGCCTACGTGATGCAGGCGCAGCTGGCGGTGGGGCGTGGCGATCTCGACCAGGCCGAGAGCCTGATCAAGACCGCCGCCCGGATCGCGCCCGAAGACCCGCAGGTGCTCGCCCTGGAGGGCACCCTGGCGCTGCGGCGCGGCAACCCGGACCGTGCGCTGTCGATCCTCAGCCAGGCCTCGCAGCGCCATCCCGACGAGGCGATCCTGCGTCACGCGCTGGGTTTCGCCTACGCCGCCAAGGGCCACTACGCGTTCGCCGAGCAGGCCTTCCGCGGCCTGCTCGAGCGCTATCCGTCCAATCCGTTGCGGGCGATGGTCGCCGACCTCGTGCGTCGCCAGGGCCGCCCGGGCGAGGCGGTCGACGAGCTGCTGCCGATCCTCGACCAGGGCGGCGACAGCCCGGCGCTGCGGCGCCTGATCGGCGAGATGGAGCTGGAGGCGGGGCGTCCGGACAGTGCGGTGGTGCGACTGAAGAGCGTGCTGGTCGAGCAGCCGCGCGACCGCCGCACGGTGGTCGCGCTGACCGAAGCCTGGCGTCGTTGCGATCAGGCCGACGATGCCCGCGCGACCCTGGAGATGCTGCTGGCGGGGAATCCGGACGCGGCCGACCTGTGGTACGCGCGGCTGATGTTCGAACCCTTCGCCAGCGACAACGCGCGCGAGGTGGTCGAGCGCTGGCTGGCGGCGATGCCGGACTTCGTGCCGGCGCTGGAGGCGCGTGCGACCATCCATCAGCAGGTCGGCGAGACCGAGCAGGCCGACGCGATCGCGCGTCGGATCACCGAGATCAATCCCGGCCACGCCGGCGCCGAGCTGCGCGTGGTCGACAACCTGATGCGCAGCGACCCCGACGCCGCGGTCGCCCAGGTCGAGAGCCTGCTGGCCCGGGCCAAGGACGAGAACGTGAAGCGGATGCTGCGGCAGCTGCTCGGCCGCACCTTCGACGCCGCCGGCCAGTACGACGCGGCCACGGCGACCTGGGCCGAACTGCACGCGGAGGTGGTGTCGCAGCGCTTGCCGTTGCCGCCGCTCAACGACGGGCTGCCGGAACTGCCGGCGATGGCGCCGGTGCCGGAGCAGGCGCCGGGCGTCGCCTTCCTGTGGGGGTTGCCGGGTTCGCTGGTCGAGCGCGTCGCGCTGACCCTCGACAATGCCCGCCTGCCGTTGCTGGCCGACCGCTTCGGTTCCAAGCCGCCGCGCGATCCCATGCAGCGCTACGGCACCGTCGCGGCGCTGACCGACGGTTCGCTGGATCCCTCGTTCCTGATCAACCAGTGGCGGGCGACCCACGCCACCCGCGGCGTCAGCGACGGCCGCATCATCGACTGGCTGCTGTGGTGGGACAACGCGCTGCTGCTCGCGCTGCGACCGCACCTGCCCGAAGCACGGCTGATCTTCGCGCTGCGCGACCCGCGCGACATGCTGGTGGACTGGCTGGCGTTCGGTGCGCCGATGCCGTTCGCGATCGAGTCGCCGGAGGCCGCCGCCGAGTGGATGGCGCGCACGCTCGGCCAGATCGCCGATCTGCGCGACGGCGGGCTGTTCCCGCACAGCCTGATCCGGTTGGACGACATCGCCCATGACAACGCCGCGATCGCGCAGTCGCTCAGCGATGTGCTGGGGGTGTCGCTGCCGGCCCTGCCGGCCGGCGCGCAGGGGCCGGACCGCTACCCGGCCGGGCACTGGCGCCACTACGTCGGGGCGCTGGCGCCCGCGTTCGCGGCACTGGCGCCGGTGGCTGAGCGGCTGGGCTACCCGGCACGCTAGTCTGGCGTGGAGGCGCCCGTAGGAGCGGCGTAAGCCGCGATGAGGTGTTGATGGGAACGCGCGGTCGTGGCTTGCGCTGTTTCTGCGGCGGCCCGAACCGGTTTTCGATTGGAAGCGAAGGGAGAACGACGTGAAGATTCGCAGCGACAGCTTCAAGAATGGCAAGCCCCTGCCGGTCGAGTTCGCCGCCGGTCGACCGACCGCGGACGGCTTCGGGTTCGCGGCCAATCGCAACCCGCACCTGGCCTGGGACGAGGTGCCCGAGGGCACCCGCTCGTTCGCGCTGCTGTGCATCGATCCGGACGTGCCGACCGTCGCCGAGATGGTCGGCAAGCCCGGGGTCGAGATTCCGGCCGCGCAGCCGCGCTGCGACTTCGTGCACTGGGCGATGGTCGATATCGCCGCCGACCTGCGCGAGATCGCCGCCGGCAGTTGCAGCGACGGTGTCGTGCCGCACGGCAAGGGCGAGCCCGCCGGCCCGGCCGGCGCCCGCCAGGGCTTGAACGACTACACCGGCTGGTTCGCCGGTGATGCCGACATGGCCGGCCAATGGCACGGCTACGACGGTCCGTTCCCGCCGCCCAACGACCTGCGCCCGCACCGCTACTTCTTCCGCCTGTTCGCGCTGGATGTCGACAGCCTGTCCGATTGCGGGCTGGCGGCCGGCAACGACTTCAGCGCCGCCGAGGTGTTCGCGGCGATGCACGGACATGTGCTGGCCGAGGCCTCGATCCACGGGACCTATTCGCTGCATCCGGACGTGGCCGGCGAGAACGCGCAATGAACTTCGGCGCTGGCGCGGTCCTGCCGGCACGGCGGGGTTGATTCCGTCGGCCGCCGCATCGTGTCCGGACTGATTCAGGCACCGCCGCGCGGCGGGTCTGCAAGGAGCAGGGTTTGACAAAGCAATTCCGGGCTCAAGCCCGCCGTCACCGCGCCGGGAGTGGCTGGGTGCTCGTATTGGCGCTGTTGCCGTTGGCGGGGTCGGTGTTCGCCCAGGCACGGCCGATCACGACCTACCGGGGCACGGTCGGCGACGCGCCGGTGGAGCTGCTGCTGGTCCACGACTGGCAGCTCGACGGCATGGGCGG
Organism: Marilutibacter maris; assembly: GCF_003233695.1. Lineage (NCBI taxonomy): Bacteria > Pseudomonadati > Pseudomonadota > Gammaproteobacteria > Lysobacterales > Lysobacteraceae > Marilutibacter > Marilutibacter maris. The sequence continues at coordinate 182,656 of NZ_CP029843.1, forward strand.
CTATCTGTTCGACGAAGACCGGCGCACGCTGCTGCCATTGGAAAAGACGCCGTACACCGAGGGCGAGAGCCTAATGATCAATGTCCTGGGCGATCCGCGACTGCCGACGTCGGCGATCGCGTTGCGTCCGTTCGTGCCCGGCGCGAAGAGCCTGCGCGGCCGTTCGATAGAGTTGCGCAGCCGCGCGCAACGGGAGGTCCGCCTCGAGCGGGTGACGCGGTTCTCCAGCGACGCGAACGACAGCTACGAGGGCGAGCTGCTGCAGGGGCCGTCCGATGCGCGTTTCCACTTCCGGGTGCATGCGCGCAAGGCGCGGGGCGAACATGCCGGCCGCGTCGATGCCATCACGGTCATCGATCGCGCCAGCGGCGAGCCGGTCCAGGTGCTGGACGGACTGGACCTGTTCTTCTCCGGCACCGACACCCTGGTGCTGAAGGACTTCAACGGCGACGGCATCGTCGACTTCTCGGCGATGCCGATGCGGGCCGACGATCCCTCGCGCACCGGCGAGCATCGGCACTACTTCGTCTACCGGCAGCAAGCGGGCGGCTACGGCCGCGACCCGCAGATCGAAGCGCTGGCGGCGCAGGGCGCGCTGGAGTTCGGTTCCGGGGGACGGGTCAGCCTGCGGCCGGAAAGCGGTATCGACTACCGCGCCGGCACCATCCAGTGGCGTCATTACCGCTTCGTCGAGCCCGACCGGCTCGAACTGCAGAGCCAGAGCGAGGAGCGCTTCTGATGGAACTCTTCCGCGGATGGCGCGCGTGGCTCGCCGGACTCGCACTGCTGGCCGCGTCCTCGCCGGCGTTGGCCTCGTATGCGATCTACAGCGGCCGCATCGGTGGCAGCGACATCACCTTCGTGGTCGAGAGGCGCAATGCGGTGCAGCGGGCGATCTACTTCTACGACCGTTATCGCACGCCGATCAGGCTGAAGCCGGCCTTCCTGCACCAGACACGCGACCTCGGCATGGACGAGCTCGATGCGGCCGGGCTGCCGGTCGCCCGGCTGCGCTTCGACCGCGCGGACTTCTTCCGCTCCACCGCCCGGCTCACCGGCACCTGGACCGACTACCGCAGCCGCCAGGCGCTGCCGCTGGAACTCGAACTGGTGGCCTATCTCGACTCCGATGATGCCTGGCCGGCCGGGCGCCACCCGTTGCTGCAGGCGGCGTCCAGCGAGCGGTTCTACTTCCAGGTCCCGATGGACGAGAGCGATGCGGCGGTACGCACCATCGAGGTGATGGACAAGTCCAGCGGCAAGCGCTGGCAGACCCTCGAACTGGCGCAGCCGGGCTGCAACCGCGGGATGGACACGGTGCAGGTGGTGCTGGAGCGCGGCCTCACCCAGCTGCGGATGGCACAGACGCCGTATTGCCCCGGCGTGGTGTTCGAATGGGACCCGGTGGCAGAACGCTTCGAGGACAGGCTGCGCTAGCCGACGACCGACAGGTCGCCGCCCGGGCAGGGCCCGGGCGGCCGGGAGCCGGTCAGTCCTTGCCCGGAACGATCTCCGACTCGACCACCATGTCGAGCACATAGGCCACCGACGGTGCGTCGGCCGGCGGGTTGGCGATGTCGAAGCGCTTCAGGCGCAGCACGTTGCGCACGCCCGGCTGGTGCTCGTAGCCCTCGACCTCCTGGTACAGCGGCTGCCACTCCTCGGACACCCGCGTCTGCACCCCGGCATCGTCGTACTCGACCTCGCGCACCATCAGGCACTTCATGTCGGGAATCAGCGGATGCGAGCAGGGCTGGCGCTCGGCCGCGACCTCCATGAACACCTGCGTGCCCTCGCCGCCGTAGCGGGTTTCCGGCGTCGGCACGCCCTCGAACACCAGGGCGCGGCCGTCGGCGGCGGTCAGGGTCAGGGTCGGCGGGGTCAGGCCGGCCTGGGCGAAATCCGGACCGCCTTCGAGCAGGGCCGACAGTTCGGCATCGGCGGGCATCAGCACCTCGCCCGGGCAGGCGCGTTCGGTCTGCATCAGCGCGTCGATCCGCAGCTTGCCGTCCTCGACCTTGTAGCCGCCGCCCATGATGTTGCAGGCGCCGTTGCTGGACAGCCGGCCGTCCTTGAACTGCAGCTCGAGCGGTCGCCCGATCACGGCGGGATCGGCGAGCGGGCCGCTGCCGGCCTGGCCGTCGGCGCCCAGCACCCGGGTCAGGCGCCAGTCGTAGTCGCCGAGCTCGACCTGGACGGCGTCCGGCTCGGCCGCGGTCACGGCATTCGAGGGCGGGGCTTCGGGCTGCGGGTCGCAGGCGCCCAGGACCAGGGCGATCGAGGCGGCCAGCGACAGGCGAAGCAGGGAGGCGGACAGGGTCATGCGGGGGATCTCCATTGGAATCGGACCCACCCTGCAACGGCCCGGCGCCGGCCGCGGGGTTGCGCAGCGGCGCCGGCGTTCAGCCGCCGGTCGGCAGCCACAGCAGCAGGGCGGCGCCCAAGGCTATCCGGTAGTACGCGAAGACCGTGTAGCGATGCTGCTTGATGTAGCCCAGCAGCCAACGCACGACCACGAAGCCGGTGACCGCCGCGGCGAGGAAGGCCAGGCCCAGCTCGCCCCAGGCTTCCGGCTGCGCACCGCCGTCGATGAAGTGCTCCAGCAGCGCATAGCCGCTGGCTGCGAACATCGTCGGGATGCCGACCAGGAACACGAACTCGGTCGCCGCCGAGCGTTGGCCGGTGCCGGCCAGCATCGCCATGAAGATCGCCGCCGCCGAGCGCGAGGTGCCGGGAAACACGCCGGCGACCACCTGGGCCAGGCCGACCAGCACCGCGACCTTCCAGGTGATCTCGGCGCTGGGCGCGCGCCGCTCGGCCAGGCGTTCGGCGATCAGCATCCACACGCCGCCCAGGATCAGCGCCGCGGCGACCGGCGACACCGTCTCCGGCAGCTCCCAGCCGGCCAGTCGCACCGGCAGTCCGACCACCGCGGTGACCAGGAAGGCGAGCGCGATCTTGGCCAGGTAGAGCCGGTTCTCGCGCTGGCCGAGGCCGGTCGCCAGCGCCCACAGCCGTTGCCGGAACACCAGGGTGATCGCGATGATCGCGCCGGCCTGGATCACGATGTTGAACAGGTCCGAGCGCGCGCCCAGCCAGTGCTGGGCGATCAGCAGGTGGCCGGTGCTGGAGATCGGCAGGAACTCGGTCAGCCCCTCCAGAATGCCCAGCAGCAGGGCGGACAGCAGGTCGGAGACGGCGAGAGGGCTGGGCATCGGCGGAGGGCGGACGGACTGGGGACGGGCCGGCTAGGATAGGCCAGCCCCCCGGCGAGGGTAAGCCGGGGGCGTGCTGCGCCGCTGCCTCGGGTGCAATCGTATGCAGACCGGGGCGACCGGCGCCTGCGTTTAGGCTGTGGTTTCCGCCATAGAACCGGTCCAGGCATGCACGACAGTTCCGTTCCCCAGCACGACCCGGCCAGCGCCGCCGAAGCCGGTCCGGACGCGGTGCTGGTCGGCGACATCGGTGGCACCAATGCGCGCTTCGCACTGGCCGACATCGACGGCACGGCGCCGCGGATGCATGCGCCGCTGACCCTGGCCAACGCCGACTTCGCCAGCCTGCGCCATGCGATCGAGCATTACCTGGCGCTGACCGGCGCCCGCCCGCGCCGCGCCGCGATCGCGGTCGCCTGTCCGGTCGGCCACGACGAGATCCGCCTGACCAACCGCGCCTGGTCGTTCAGCCAGTCCGAGCTGCGCGAGGCGCTGGGCCTGCGGCGGTTGCGGATGGTCAACGACTTCGGCGCGGTCGCCTGGGCGGTGCCGGCGCTGCAGGCGGACGATCGCGTGCACCTGTACGGCCCCGCCGAGGCCACCGGCCAGGGGCCGATCAGCGTGCTCGGCCCGGGCACCGGACTGGGGGTGGGGATGCTGGTCGGTTCCGCGCAGGACGGCTGGCAGGTGGTCGAGACCGAGGGCGGGCATGCCAGTTTCGCGCCGCTGGGCGAGGAGGAGGAAGCGATCGCGCGCTGGCTGTCCGCTCGCCACGGGCGGGTATCCAACGAACGCCTGCTGTGCGGCCAGGGCCTGTCGTGCATCGACGCGGTGCTGCGCGGCGAGCCGGCCGACCGCGCCGCGGTGCTGCGCGCGCCGGCCGAGGTGGTCGCACTGGCGCTGGATGGCCACGACCAGGCCGCGCGGCGCGCGCTGGCCCGCTTCTGCGCGGTGCTGGGCAGCGTCGCCGGCGACATCGCCCTGGTCCACGGCGCGCGCTGCGTGACCATCGCCGGCGGCATGGTGCCGCGCTTCCTGCCGTTCCTGCGCAGCAGCGCGTTCCGCGAGCGCTTCCTCGCCAAGGGCCGCTTCGTCGCCTACCTGGAAGCGATCGCCGTGCAGGCGATCACCCACCCCTACCCGGGCCTGCTCGGCGCGGCGATGTCGATGCGGGGAAGTTCGAACGGCTGAGCACTGCCGGTTCGGTCTTCGGTCCGTGCGAAGATGCGGCGGTCGCCGTCGGCATGCACCACTGCCGGCTGGGCACGCAGGATGCAGGAGGCAGGCATGGACAATGGAATTGTCATCGTGGCGATCTGCGCGGTGGCGTTGGCGGTGGCCTTCGGGCTGCTGCGCATACATGCCCGCCTGGGGCGCGGCTGGACGATCGTATTCCCGGTTGCCTGGGTCCTGTTCGTGTTCAAAGGGTGTCTGATCCTGCCCGAGGACGCGATAGGCGGGTTCGGGGCCTGGCTCGCGGCGTCCGCCTGTCTGTTGGGCCTGATCCTGGGGCACATATGCGAGTTCCGGCATGGACGGCGCGCGCGTCGTGCCGCGTCTGCCGGAACGCGGCCGAGCCGAACCTGAGAGAGCGAATGGGCGTCTGCTCGAACGCCTGCAACCGTGAGGCGGTGGTTGAGCGGGCTCGTTGCGATGCCGGAAAGGCGGCGTGCCGGTCCGGGCACGGCGGTGCGGTCGCTGCCATCGAGGGGCCGCGCATGAGATCGCTGTTTGCCCTGATCGCGTCGCATATGAGGCGCGAAGACCCGGTCTACTACCGGGTGCTTGGATTATGCGTTCGCGGCCGTCGGGGTCGCAGTGCTCGCCTTCGTCCTGGGGTTCATCGGTCGGATGGCGGAACAGGACTGGCTGTTCCTGTTCGCGCTGTTCCTGATGGGGCTGGCGATCGTTTCGGGGATGCTCTGCATGCTGGTGATGACGGTGCTTGCCGTTCATTCCTTTGCCCGGAGGGGCTGGCGCCTGATCCGCCGTATCCACGGCCGCTGACGCCACAAAAAAACCCCGCCGGAGGCCGGCGGGGCAGGGATGTCGGTGGGTGCTGTCCGCGGCGGATGCCCGCTGGGGACATCCGCGCGCTCGAGGTCAGAACTTGACGTTGACGCCGAACAGGTAGGTGCGGCCCCACTCGATGTACTCCAGCGGCCGGTCCTTGCTGGCGGCGTAGGTCTGGTACGGGGAGTTGGTCAGGTTCTGCGCCTGCAGCAGCAGGCTGACGCCGCCCAGGCGGCTGCCTTCGGGGAAGGTATAGCTGACCTGGGCGTCGATGATGTCCTCGCCGACCACGTAGCGCAGCGTGCGGTTGCCGGCGAAGTTGCCGATCTCGCCGATGAAGTCCGAACGCTTGCGCTGGCTGACCCGCGCCTCGAAGCCGTTGCGCTCGAAGTAGGCGGTCAGGTTGTACACCTCGTCCGACAGGCCCGGCAGGCTGATGTCGCCGTCGCCCACGCTGGACGCGCTTTCCGGATCGCGGATCTTGATGTCGCTGTCGTTGAAGCTGGCGCTGGCGATGATGCCGAAGCCCTGCAGCGGCTCCCACAGCAGGTCCAGCGGCAGCGACGCGCTCAGTTCCAGGCCCTGCAGCTTGCCGCCCTTGCCGTTGTACGGGGCGGTGAAGTTGCCGGTGGTCTGCGCCGGGGGCGAGCCCGGCGGCGGCACGTAGTCGGCGACCAGATCGCTGAAGTCGTAGCCGTCACGGGTCTCGGTGAAGATGTAGCTGCGCAGGTCCTTGTAGAAGTAGGCGGCGGCGACATAGGCGCGGTTGCCGAAGTACTTCTCGTAGGAGATGTCCAGTGCGTTGGCCTTCCACGGGTCCAGACGCGGGTTGCCGCCGCTGGCGCCGGGGCGGCCTGTCGAGCTGTCGACGCCGAACTCCAGCGCGGCGCGCATCTGGTCGACGCGGGCGCGCGCCAGCTGGCGCGCCAGGGCGACGCGCAGGGTCTGCTCGTGCGGCAGCTCGAACGCCAGGTTCAGGCTCGGCAGCACGTCGGTGTAGGTCTTGCCGTCCTCGAACGGTCGCACGTTGCTGCCGGCCGGCTGGGTGCCGTCCCAGTAGTTCGCGTTGGAGGACTGGTCGGTGTGCTGGAGCTGGACGCCGATGTTGCCGCGCACCGGCACCGAGCCCCACTGGGTGTTGATGTCGGCCTGCACGTAGCCGGTGGTGATCTTCTCGTTGACCGTCCACGCCTTGGAGACCAGGTAGGAGGCGTCCTCGGTCGGGTTGAACACCATGTAGCGCGAGACCGCGCCGGGCACGTTCCAGGTCGGGATCCGGCCGATGCCGGCGAAGCCCAGGTCGACCAGGCCGTACTGCAGGTCGTCGGCGATGGTGGTGTCGCCCTGCGCGCCGAGCAGGATGTTGCCCTCGGGCTGGCGCTTGTTCTTCTCGCGATCGGAGTAGTTGATGCCGACCTCGATGTCGGAGAGCCAGCTCAGTGCCTGCGGCGCCGGCATCAGCGCGGCGAAGCGGTAGCCGCGCAGCTCGTCCTCGACCTGCGGCACCTTGCCGTAGCCGGAGCCGTAGATGGTGTTGGTCAGGAACAGCGCGCCGGGGTTGGAGTAGTCCAGTCCGGGCACGATCTGCGAGAAGTCGCGGTTGGAGTAGTCCAGGCGCAGGCTGTCCAACTGCGGCATCGGCGCCAGCTGGGTGTTGTTCTCCAGGTTGATCTCGTCGCGGGTGGCCTTGGAGTAGCTGACGTCGGCGACCAGCTGCACCATGCCGACGTTGAACTCGTTGTTCCAGCCGAACGCGCGGATCTTGTCCTCGCGCTTGTTGTACATGCCGCGCACCAGCGGGTACACGCCGGTCACGGTGCCGCCGGTGAAGGTGCCGTTGCCGTTGATCTCCGGATCGAGGATGTCCAGGCCCGGCGTGTAACCGCCGTTGTAGTTGCCCAGGTTGACCTCGAACTGGTTGGCGGTGTCGACCTGCTCGGCCTTGGAGTAGAACAGGTCGAGGGTGCTGTTCCAGGCATTGGACGGGCGGTACTGCAGGGTCGCCATCACGCCGTCGCGCTCGGTCTCGCCGGTGCGGCGCAGCGCCTTGATGCCGTCGGAGTAGTAGGTGAACGGCGGCAGCCCGGGCCGATTCAGCGCACTGCCGTCCGATTCCCTGTCCTTCCATGGCTCGTACAGGCCGACCTGGTTCTCCTGGATCGGCGTCTCGGAGTGCGAGTAGCCGATCGCGAAGCCGAAGGTGTTGTCGGCGAACTGGTCGATGTAGCTGGCGTTGAAGCGGTTGCCGTCGTCGTCGGCATTGGCCGCCGAGCCCAGCGAGTTGCGCTGGTAGCGGCCGCCGATCGAGATCACCGGCTCGCTGTGGCTGAGCGGGCGCACGGTACGCATGTCGATCGTGCCCGACAGGCCCTGGCCGATCAGCGCCGCGTCCGGGGTCTTGTAGATGGTGACGCTGTTGAACAGCTCGGAGGGGTACTGGTCGAACTCGACGCTGCGGTTGTCGCCGGTGCTGACCATCTCGCGGCCGTTGAGCAGGGTGGTCGCGAAGTCCGGCGACAGGCCGCGCACGCTGATCACCTGCGCGCGTCCGGCGACGCGCTGCGCGGCCAGGCCGGGCAGGCGGGCGAGCGACTCGGCGATGCTGATGTCAGGCAGCTTGCCGATGTCCTCGGCCGAGATCGCCTCGACGATCGAGGTCGACTCCTTCTTCGACGAGATCGCGCTTTCGATGCCGGCGCGGATGCCGGTGACGACCACGCTGTCGAGCGTGGTGGTGTCGGACGTCTGCGCCGACGCGTCGTTGCCGGTTTCCTGATCGTTGGCAGGCTCGGCGGCGGACTGTGCGTGCACGCCCGTCGCCATCAGCGCGGCCGCCGAGGCCAGCGCCACGCTGAGTAGATTACGCCTGAGTTGCAACATGCTTCCCCTCCACACGGTTGGTGTTGGCCGCCGGTGGTTCGAACGGCGGACGTCTGTGCGTCCTTGTCCCGGCAGGCCCGAAAAACGCCTCGGACGCCGCCCCCGGCGGCACCACGGAGCCGGCGTTCGGGCCGCTCCGGAATCTGGCGTGGGGCGATAGTAGACGCGGGTGCAGCTGCACAATGGACGTTGCAAACGTATTCACTGAAGTTGCAGACGTTTGCACTCGCGCCGCGGTGGCGGCGGCGGGGAACATGTGACCTCGGTGCCGCGACGGGGGATGTCATGCAGGATCGATCCAAATCCAGGCCGCTGCCGTCGTCGCTCGCGTGGCTGACCGCGCTGGCAATGGTGTCGGCGACGGCGCCGGTCAGCGCCGGCGAACCGCGTGCCGACGGCTTGCGTGCCGGTGAGCTGCATGCCGGCAAACTGCATGTCGCCTCGCCGGACTGGCGCGACCAGGTCGTCTACTTCGCCATGGTCGACCGCTTCGACGACGGCGACCCGTCCAACAACGACCAGGGCGTCGGCGAGTACGACCCTGCCGACGGCGGCCGCTACAGCGGCGGCGACCTGCGCGGGCTGAACCGGCGCCTGGATTACATCCGCGGGCTCGGCGCGACCGCGCTGTGGATCACCCCGCCGGTCGCCAACCAGTGGCTGAACCCGTCGCGCAGCTTCAGCGGCTATCACGGCTACTGGGCCAGCGACTTCTCCGCGGTCGACCCCCACTACGGCCGCCTCGACGACTACCGCGCGCTGTCGCGGGGGCTGCACGCGCGCGGCATGTACCTGATCCAGGACGTGGTGGTGAACCATACCGGCGACTGGCTCGCCTGCGACCGTGCCGGTGCGGCCGATACCGCCGCCGCGCGCTGCCATCTGCGCAGCGATCCTCAGGGCCGGAGCGCGCCGGCGCAGCCGCCGTTCGACCGCAACGATCCCGCCGATGCCGGAGACCGTGCCGCCGCGATCTACCACTGGACCGCGCCGATCGCCGACTACACCGACCGACGCCAGGAACTCGACGGCCAGCTGGCCGACCTGGACGACCTGAACACGGAGAACCCGGCGGTGCGGCGCGCGCTGCGTGAGAGCTACGGCCGTTGGATTCGCGAGGTCGGGGTGGATGCGTTCCGGGTCGACACCGCCTTCCACGTGCCCGCGGACTTCTTCGCCGACTTCCTGCATGCAGACGAGCCGCAGGCGCCGGGCGTCGCCCGCGTCGCCGCCGCCACCGGTCGCGACGACTTCCTCGCGTTCGGTGAGGGTTTCGGCAGCGACAAGGCCTTCGCCGACGCGCAGGCGCGCAAGCTCGATGGCTACATGCGCACCCCGGGCGGGCTGCCGTCGATGATCAATTTCCCGCTGTACGGCAGTCTCGGCGAGGTGTTCGCGCGCGGCCGTCCCAGTGCCGAACTGGCCTACCGGATCGACTCGATGATGGCGCTGCACGCCGATCCGTGGCGGATGCCGAGCTTCGTCGACAACCATGATGTGGATCGCTTCCTGGCCGGCGGCAGCGAGGCCGGGCTGAAGCAGGCGCTGCTGGCGATGCTGACCCTGCCCGGCATCCCGGTGATCTACTACGGCACCGAGCAGGGCTTCGCCACGCAACGACCGTCGATGTTCGCCGCCGGTCATGGCAGCGGCGGCCGCGACCACTTCGCCACCGATGCGCCGCTGTACCGCTACCTGCAACGCGCGATCGCGTTGCGTCGCGGCAATCGCGCATTCTCGCGCGGCCGACCGACGGTATTGACCGCCAACGCCGCGCGCTCGGGCGCGATCGCCTGGCGCATGGACGGCGACGACGGCCGCGCCCTGGTCGTGCTCAACAGCGCCGACACCCCGGTGCTGCTGGATCGACTCGATACCGGGCTGGCGCCGGGGACGTGGTTGCGCGGGGTGTTCGCGATCGACGGCGATCCGCGCGACCTCCAAGTCGGCGCGGATGGCGCGCTGAGCCTGGTGCTGCCGCCACGCAGCGGCAAGGTGTGGCGGGCAGAAGCGGCTGTGGCGGCTTCCACGCTCGATGCGCCCGCCGCCCTGCCGCGACTGGATCCGTTGCCGGCGGCGCCGGTCCGCGGCGACTTCGAGGTCCATGGCGAAGCGCCGGGTTCGCGACGCCTGCAACTGGTGATCGACGGCGACCTCGGCAGCGCGCAGACGGTGACGGTGGCCGCCGACGGCCGCTGGCGGGCGCGGGTCCGCAGCGACGCGATGATCGACCCGGCGACCGTCCACCGCCTGGTCGCCCACGACCCGGACCGCGGCGCGAGCAGTGCGGCCGGCGCGTTCCGCGTCGCCCTGGACTGGCGCTTGCGGGCCGAACGCGACGACCCGGCCGGCGACGACACCGGCCCCGACGGTGGCTACGTCTATCCGACCGGGCCCGGCTGGCGCGCGCTGCGCCCGGCCGACATCCGCCGCGTCCGCGCCTGGAGCGCCGGTGGCGCGCTGCGGGTCGAGATCACGATGGCCGATATCAGCGAAGCCTGGCACCCGGCCAACGGCTTCGACCATGTCGCGTTCACCGCCTATCTGTCGCTGCCCGGTCGCGATGGCGGCGCCACGGTGATGCCGCAGCAGCAGGCGCGCCTGCCCGACGGCCGCCGCTGGCACTACCGCTGGCGCGCACACGGCTGGTCGAACGCGCTCACGACCGCCGACGGCGCCGATGCCGACAACGAGGGGGCGGCGGTCACCCCGGTGCCGACGATCGCGGTCGACCGCGGCGCCGCCACCATCACCGCGATCTTCCCGGCGACCGCGTTCGCCTCGCCCGCCGACCTGGCCGGCGCCGTCCTGTACATCACCACCTGGGACTACGACGGCGGCTACCGCCCGCTCGCTCCCGAGGCCGGGCCGATGCGCTTCGGCGGCGGCGATGCGCAGTCGCCCAGGGTGATGGATGCGATCGAAGTGACACTGGAATAGCGCCCCCGGCCCTGAGCGGCGGCGGGGTCCGGTCGCCGCGTCGGATCGGCCGCCACGCAACCTGCCCGTCCGTAGCTGGCCCGTCCGCCGCCGCATCCCAGCAGGTCGGGGCAGGACCGTCGGCACGCTGTCGTCGACGCGCTGTCGTCGACACGCGGTCGATAGTCCGCGCGAAAACAGCCCCCCTGCCATCGGTCATGCTTGACTACATCTGTAGTCAATCCTAGTGTGACTACACATGTAGTCATCCAGGCGGAGGCGCGGGACCATGCAAGCCAGGAGCATCGGAGGCCAGGAGCTGGCCCTGCTGCAGTACATCGGCCAACGCGGCGAGGCCTCGGTGGCCGAGGTCGCCGCCGGCTTCGGCGAGGCCCACGGGCTGGCGCGTTCGACCGTGCTGACGATGATGGAGCGCCTGCGCGGCAAGGGCTATCTGAAGCGCCGCCGCGTCGACGGCCGCTACGGCTATTCCGCCACCGCCGGCGAGGACGACGTGGTGCAGGGCGCGGTCGGCCGCTTCGTCGAGAAGACCCTGCACGGTTCGGTCAGCCCGTTCGTGGCCTGGATGTCCAAGCGCGGCGAGGTCAGCGACGAGGAGCTCGCCGAACTCGAAGCGCTGGTCGCGCAGTTGCAGACCCGGCGCTCGGAGGACTGATCGATGGATACCCTGCTCGCTTCCTGGTTGGAGCGCCTGCTGGCGACCGGCGTGCAGACCGCGCTGCTGGTCGCCGTGGTCTGGAGCCTGTGCCGCCTGCTGCCGCGGCTGCCCGCCGCCAGCCAGTGCTGGCTGTGGTGGCTGGTCGCCCTGCAGGCCTTGCTGGGCCTGTTCCTCAGCCCGCTGGAACTGCCCTGGCTGCCGTCGGCGGCGGCCCCCTCGGTGCTGGCGGTGCCGGCCGTGGCAACCGGTGATGTCGCCGCGTTGCCGGCGGCGACCCCGGCGACCTGGCTGGTGCCGTCCTGGCAGACCATCGTCGCCGCCTTGTGGCTGGCCGGGGTGCTGGTGATGGCTGCGGCGACCTGGCGCGACTGGCGCCGCAGCCGCGCGCTGCTCCAGGCGTCGGTGCCCTGCCGCGACGTCGCGCTGGTGCAGGCACTGATGCTGGCGGCCGAGGCCCACGGCCTGCGCGATGCGCCGGAACTGCGCGTGTCGGAACGGATCGGCTCGCCGCAATTGGTCGGCGCCTGGCGGCCGGTGCTGCTGCTGCCGGCCGGCACCGCGCTGGACGCGAATGAACTCGACATGGCGCTGACCCACGAGCTGGCGCATCTGCGCCGCGGCGACCTGTGGTGGGGCTGGGTGCCGACCGTGGCCCGCCACCTGTTCTTCTTCCATCCATTGCTGCACCTGGCGGTGCGGGAGTACGGCATCGCCCGCGAAGCCGCCTGCGACGCCGCCGTCGTCGGCGATGCCGGACGCGCCCGCCACGACTACGGCCGCCTGCTGCTGCGGCTGGGCACCGCGCCTTCTCCGCAACCCGGGCTGGCCAGCGCCTCGCCCACCTTCCACAGCCTCAAGAGGAGACTCACCATGCTGCAGAACGCCTCCCCCGTCCCGCGCGCAGGCGCCATCGCGCTGCTGTCGCTGGTCGCCCTCGTCGGGGTGATGCCGCTGCGCCTGGTCGCCGCGTCCGCCGACGCCCTGCCGACGGCCGCGCTCGCCACCTCTGCCACCACCACCGCGACCACTGCGACCACTGCGACCACCACCACCGTGACCGATGCCGACGAGGTCGTCCACGGGCAGTTGCACCTGTCCGGCGACAACCCCGCCCGTGCCTACGTGCGCTTCCGCAACGGCAACGAGACCGCCATCGTCAACGGCGCCATCGGCGATCTACGCGAGGCGCGCCGCACGGTCGCCAACGGCGACGAGGGGCTGTGGCTGCGGCAGGGCGATGCCCGTTACCTGATCAGCGATCCGGCCCTGCTGCGCCGCTTCGATGCGCTGTACGAACCGGTCGAACAACTGGGCCGCCAGCAGCGCGAGCTGGGCGACCGCCAGGGCCGCCTCGGCGAGCAACAGGGCCGGCTGGGCCGGGAGCAGGGCGAACTGGGCATGCGTCAGGCCGAGCTGTCGCTGGAGACCGCCCGGCGTGCCCGCGAGGGCGCCGGCCGCCGTGCCGACGCCAAGCGCGAGGAGCGGGCCGAGATCAGCGCCCGCCAGCAGGAACTCGGCGCCCGCCAGCGCGAACTGGGCCAGCGCCAGGCCGAGCTGGGCCGCCAGCAGAGCGAGCTCGGTGCCCGCCAGGCCGAAGCCAGCCGCCGTGCCGAGGAGGGCGTGCAGCGCCTGCTGGAGAACGCCCTGGCCAGCGGCGCCGCCAAGCGGCTCTGAGCCGCCGCGCTTACCGGCTCAAGTGGCCGCGATCGGGCCCCGGATGCAGGAATGCGTCCGGGGTTCGTTTCGTTCGATGCCCGGTATCCGGGCCCGGAACCTGCACCCGGGTGCCCTCGCGTTAGTCGTCGATCACCGGTGAGGAAGCCCTGGTCACGGGCACGAAGAAGTTCGTGCGCCTGCGTTCGAAGACCCGTTCGCCCCGCACGCGGCCCTCGACCAGTTCGTAACCCATCAAGGCGAACACCCGGTCGCCGATGAAGATCGGGCGGGCGTTGCCGTACCAGTCGACGCAGCTGATCACGCAGGCATCTTCGAGGGTGTCACCTTTGCCGGCATCCAGCGTACCCATGCCGCGCAACTGCAGTTGCCGGTTGCGCAGGTAGACCACGCTGGCGCCGTCCCCCTCGCCGTCGCCATCGAAGTGCAGCGCTGGCAGGCCGACGATACCCTCCGCGTCCCCGGTCGGACGGTAGAAGAATCCGTGGGTGCGATCGTCGCCCTGGGTGCTGTCGGGATGGACGTAGGCGCTGACCGCCGACGCGGAGCGGTCGAGACGGACACCGGTGAAGTGCAGGTCGGGCCCGGCCGGGCCGACCAGGATCGCATCGTGCCCCAGCGCGTCGATGCGCTGGACATCATGGCCGACGCCGATTGCCACCGGCGTACCGCGTTCGCCATAGCGCAGGGCGTAGGCATGCCTGCGCGGCGCTTCTTCGTTGTCCCAGGACTCGCCGCTGCCGTAGACCAGCCAGTCGCCGATGAAGCGGCCGGAGACCCAGGATTGCTCGGTGTCGGCACCGGGCAGGGGCTGGTAGTCGGCACCGCTCGCGGCCTCGCTCCCGTCGCCGAGCCGGTCGATGGCCACTCGCAACAGTGCCAGTTCCCCCGCGCGACTGTAGGAGGACCACATGCCCTCGCCATCCGATTCGCTGCCGACCAATACGTTGATGAAGCCGTCGTGCTCCAGGAAGGACATCTGGTCGAGCGGAGTGCCGCTGGTGCGAAGCGCGGTGGGCGCACCGCCATCCAGCGGCAGTCGGAACAGCATCGATGACTCAGTCTCGATGGAATCATCCTGCCATGCCTTCGTCCACAGGTAGACCGCCGATTGCGAGACGTAGAAGACCCGGCCCCGAGGGCCCAGTATCGCAGTGGCCCGGCAGTCCATCGTGTCGCCGCCCAGCTCGCAGCGGTTGACCGTATGCAGGGTCAGATTGTAGAAATCGCCGACCCGGGTCGGTTCAATCCCCGGCACCCGGTAGATGGACTGCGCGGGCAGGATCCGCATGAAATCGGTGGGAGTACTGTCGCGCCGCCAGCGACGCAGGGCGGCCATGGACACGGTAGGCGAGGCTGCGTCGAGATCGATCGGTATCGGCGAATAGAAGATCAGGGTGCGGTCAAGCAGACGGCTCGCATAGTTGCGTGCCGAGTAGTAATCGTCGCTGCGCAGATGGTAGGTCGCGCGGTAGGCCAGCGAGCCGTCTTCGCCGAGCTCGAACATGCCGATCTCGGTGCCGCCACGATCGTAGCTGTAGCCGATCACCAGGATCGTGCGGCCGGCCAGCAGCATCTCGTCGTACCAGGTTCCGGACGGGTCGCTACCGGGTGCGAAGGCATCAATGGAGGCGACCGGCTGCAGGGTGTCGTTGCCGATGCGCACGCTGAACAGACGGCCGCGGCGGAGGATCAGCAGATGCTCGCCGCTGGCTTTGACGATGTCGCCCTCGTCGACGCCCTGGGTCTGTACGTTGGTGATCGAGACCAGGTCCACCGGCGCGATCTTTGAGCCGGTGACCGCGATTTTTTCGAGCACAGTCGCTTCGAGTGGAGGCTCCGCGGGAGGCATGGGCAATGCGCGCGCCTGCTGCTGGCGTACTTTGTTCAGCGTGTTTTGCCAGGCGCGCCACTGCTCAAGGATCTCCTCGTCGTTCGAGAACGCGTTCAGCGTGTCCCCGGACGCCGTAGCCGGCGTGCACGGCGACAACAGCGCCGCCAGGCAGAGGGCGACGGGCAAGGCAATTCCCTTTGTGCTCATGAAAATCTCCTTGGGAGTGAGGAGCTGGAACAGCGCCTGTCAGCGGTGGGTGGCGGGAGCCCGCCGTCGAGTCTGGCCAATGCGGCCAGGGTTTGCCAATCTCCCCAACATGAACGCTGCGCGGGTGCGGGGAATGGTTCACCCGTGGTCGTCGCGAACTTCGGAGCATGCATGCGCGCCTACAGACTTTCTAGGCGGGGGATCGAGGAGCTTGGACCGGTCTCCAGTGAACAGGTCCAGGCACTCATTGCCGATGCCGAGGCGTCGCTGTCGGGGGCGGGTGACGAGGGCTTCGGGATCGGTCTCTACCGCAGCGAACAGGACTTCATCGAAATCGCTCCAGTCGGCAACGACACGTTCTTGCTCCATTCGGATCGCATCTGCGATCGCCGTGGGCTGTTGGCGCGATTGTTCGGCGGGTGTCACATCCAGACGAGACTGGTCGGCCGCAGACAGGCGATCGACGCGGCGCAGTACTACCTCGAAGTCTCGCGCGAGAGCTTCGAACGCAGATACGGCGACTAGCGGTTGCGCACCGCCAGTGCGGGCATTTGGCTACGGCAAGGCTGCCGGGTGAGAGGCGGGCGGCGTCGGGGCCGCGATTTCGAACATTGGCGGCCTCGACCGATAGCGGATCCGGCGCATCCCAGAGCCCAGCGATATACGAGACTGCCTACCAAAGGCCACCTTTCCATTGGCCACGGCCGCTACGCCCCAGTCTGCGCTGCCCGCGTCTAGGCATCGGCCACGTCGGTCGTGGCAAGGCGCGGGGGTACGCCCGGCCATGGCTCAGACGTAACCGCGTTCCTTCAGCCGCGCCCACCGCTCCGGCTCGATCGCGCGCCGCAGGCCGGGCAATGGGTCGATACTGCCGGTGTTGTCGGCCACCGCGACCACGAAATCGTCGGTGGCGTTGAGCAGGGCGCGGCGCACGGGCGCGTCCAGCCACTGCGCGACGTTCTTCAGTACGCGCTTGGCCGACGCGTCGCTCCATGCGCGCCGGCCGGTCGGAACACCGGGATGGGTGTTTCCCCGGCCTGACATCCGGTGACCGACGGATGGGACCAGTGTCCGCTTCTGGCCGAAAGCTGCCACGGATGGCCGCCTGGCGATAGCGGAGCGAAGTCGACACGACATTGCGCTTCGGCGGTGACGCGTAGCGGGGCAGACATCACGATGAGCGGGACGTAGCCAGCCCCACTTGGCAGCGCCCACCGCCAATGCCAGAGTCCTTCCGCTCCCCTACACGAATAGAAAGCCGATGGACTGGCGTACTTCCTTTAGATTTCCCGAGATCCTGGTGCGGGCCGTCAATCCCTGTGCCGCGCTGCCGCGGCGCCTGAGCGATGCGCTCAACCCGTTGACGGGCCAGAGCCGGCCGATCGATGCCGCACTCTTTCTTCATACCGTTCGCGCGGGCAGGTTGATGGTCATCGACCAGCGGCTTCGCGGATACTTGAGCCCTGCCTATTGCACCTGGCCGTCCGACACCTTGCGATGCATCGTGACGTGTCCCATGAGCGAGGAGGCGCGGCAGTCGCTGCTGTTCGTGGCGTGTTCGCACCGGGACGGGCGGGAACGGGAGAAGGCAGTCGGGCATCTTGGCGAGTTCCCGGGCTCTCTCACGCTCGCCGCGGCCCTGATCCGTTCCGTGGACTGGGTGCCGCAGGTCCGGTCTGCCGCGCGCGACGCGGTCGTGCGGATGCTTCGAACCTGTGCGATCGACGACGTCGTGGCGGTGTGGCCGATCGTGCTACAGCTGCAGCATCGCGAACGCTCGACCGATGGATGGCTTGCGGAGAAAGTCGAAGGCTGGGCGTTTGCTTCGGCCAGCGATGGGTTCCTGTGCCGGGCGCGTCAGGCCGGCGGTCCGGACGTTCGTGTCTGGGCCTATCGCAAGTCGCTGGAACGCGGCGAGACGTCGCTCCTCCCGCAGGCCCTGATGCAGCCCGATCCGCGTATCGGCCTGCATGCGTTGCGCCACGCGCAAGCGACGCTCGATGCACGGTCCATGGGCGCTCTGGCCGCGTCCGGGTTGAGGGCGCCGCATCCGGTCGTCCGGCGGGAAGGCCTGCGTGCGCTCGCAGCGGTCGATGTCGTGGCCGCCCGGGCGGCGCTGCCGGCTGCGCTGCTCGACAGGTCGGCGGGTGTCAGGCGCCTCGCCGCCTACCTCGCGCGTCAGGGCGGCGCCGATGCGCGCGCGACCTGGCGCGCCGCTCTCGATCGCCCGGCGGCGCAGGCCCATGCCGGGGCGTTGGCATCGTTGGCCGAGGACCCACAGGAGGAGGATGCGGCACGGTTTCGCAGATGCCTGCCCGAGACGCGATCCGTTGTTCGCCAGCATGCCCTGAAGGGACTGTTGCGAATCGGTCAGCCGATCCCGCCGGAAGTGGTTGGCCAACAGCTCCAGCTCGGTGGCGGTCGGGTGCTGGCGACCCTGGCCGCTGCGGTTCGGGACAGTGCGATTGTGATCGACCCCAGCCTGGTCCTGGGCGTCCTGGCGGATCCGGAAGTCGGGAATGACGGGCGGGTACGCCTGATCGGGCTTCTCGGATTCGCCGGACTGTGGGCCGGCCTCAAACTGCTGCTGGCCGCGCGGACCGGCGATGTCGATCGTCGATGGTGGCTGGCCGCCGTCGACGACTGGATCGGGCGAAGCGAAACCTATGCCCCGCTGGGGGACATGCGCAAGCGCGCCCTGCTCGACGCGACCACCGAACGTGCCGCAGAGCTGGGGCCGGCGCGTGTATCGCAGATCCAGGCGGCGCTTCTTCGCCACTGAAGCGGGTGGATCATCGCCGCGGTGTCGATGCCGCTTGCCAGGCGGTAGGGCTGGCCTGCCGGCCGATCGGCGGTGTCCGCCTCCGATCGCAAGCCGCCGCACCCACGTATCCGCGACCGGAAGCTCCTCATACCACCCCGGCCAGCACCCGCGTCACCGCCGCCGCATCCATGCCATCGGAGCGGCCGGGGACTGCAGGGGATTCCTGGGAGATCGGTTGATTATCTACCTACTAGTAGGTAGAGTGCGCCACTCCTCAATCGGAACGACCCCATGGGCATTTCTCTTGTTGGCTGGATCCACACGCTGGGCAGCCTTCCGGCCATCCCGCTGGCCGCCTACATGCTGGTCAGGCATGGGCGGATCGTTCCCGGAAGCGGGGCGGGCCGCGCCTACTTCTGGTTCATGCTGCTGGGCATACTCACGGTGTATCCCATTGCGCATCAGCCGGTGAGTCTGGCCGTCGCGACCATCGCGTTGGCGATGCTGCTTCTCGGATACGGCATCTCGAAATGGTCGGCGGCGGGACGGTTCGGCAAGTACATCGAGACCGCTTCGCTCAGCATCAGCGTGTTCCTGCTGATGGTGCCCACGGTGAGCGAGAGCCTGCGCAGGCTGCCCGTCGGCAATCCGCTCGCGACCGACCTGAAGGATCCGCTGCTGCTCGCGGTGCAGGGGCTGCTGCTTCTGGCGCTGATGATCGGCATTCCCTTGCAGATGCGCGCGCTGTACAAGCAAGGTGCCGTGACCCGCAACTGAGACGACTGATGTCCACACCCAGCCCCGAGCCGCACCCGCAGTATTCGCCGAAAGCCCTGGAAATCATCCAGCACACCAACGAGCGGCTCGCATCGGGCGGGTACCACGGCTTCAGCTATGCGGACATCGCCGAGCGGGTCGGGGTGAGGAAGGCGAGCATCCACTACCACTTCCCCGCCAAGGCGGATCTGGTGAAGGCGACGGTCGCGCTCCATCGGGACGCGACGCGGCGGGGGCTGCAGTCGTTGGATCAATCGGTTCCGGACCCCCTGGACCGGCTTGGCGCCTACTGCAATTTCTGGGCGGAATGCATCCAGGCCTCGAATCCACCGATCTGCATCTGTGCGCTCCTGGCGGCGGAACTTCCGGCCGTTCCGGCGGAGGTCGCGAGTGAGGTCAGAGCGCATTTCGAAGACCTCCAGGCCTGGGTTGCCTCGACCCTGGAGGCGGGCGCTTCGACGCGACGGATACGGTTGGCCGACACCCCCTCGGCCGAAGCGGCCGTATTCATTGCGTCGATACACGGAGCGATGCTGTCTGCCCGGGCCACAGGGGATGCGTCGATGTTCTGGAAGATCGCCAAGCTGTCCTTGGATCGCATGAGCGCGGCTTAGCTACGCGCGCCGGGCCGCGGAGGACGCGCGCCTGTTCGAGAGCGCATTGGCTGGTGGCGACGTCCAGCGGACCTGGGCCGGTTCCGGCCGGCCGAGTTCAAGCTGTCGCGATCGGCCCCGGATGCTGGAGTGCGTCCGGGGTCTGTCGTTTCCGGGAACGGGTGGCAATGGCGGGTTTCGGCCCGAAGCTGCCATAGAGCCGATCAGCGGATACCGGAGATATGGGTCAGATGGCCATTTCTCTTGCCTTTGTGGCCGAAGAAACAGCGGTGTTTCCTGGGCGTCAACCGTGGGCATCCACGCTTAACAACCGACTGGCGATGCTTCTGATTGCCGATTTACTTTGGCTCGAAGCGCTTGCATTGGAGAAAAGAACAACACCAGCTTGGCTAGCGGGGTCCAAATAGACGGCCGTAAAAACACCCGGATCGCCACCCCAGTGATTTGGCTTCACTGCGCCGTTCAATCGCGAAGCCATCCAGCCGAGGCCTTGGCCAGTGAGCCAATCGGGCAACCCTATTGGCGTCTGCATGTCCAGCATCTGCGCCATGGTTTCCGACCTGAGGATCCTGACGCCCTGAGCAGTACCTCCATTGGCGGAGGCGGCCACGAAGCGTGTGAAGTCGGCGACGGAGGAGCGAAGCATGCCGGCCGGCCAATCGGGGAAACCAACCGGCTCCAACGGCTTGAGAACGCCATCGATCATGTCGTAAGGAATTGCGCTCCGTCTCCTGGGCGTATCACTTAGTCTCCAGTGAGTATCGTGCATGCCCAGTGGCGCGAATATTCGCTCGCGGGTCTGTTGTCGCATGTCCTTTGCGGCGATGCGGCTGGCGAGATAGCCGAGCAGGGCATAGCCGACATTGCTGTAATCCCATGTCGAGCCAGGCATCGCCTTCGAGAAGCATTTGTCGCTGGAATAGACCGATCCAGTCGGCACAAGGTAGTTCTTCAGAAAATCGGAAAGTGACAACGTCGCATCCTGACCCCGCACACGAAAGTCGATTTCATAGTATTTGGCGTCCGACAGGCTGGAGGTATGCGTCAGAAGCTCCCGAAAGGTGATCGGCGCAGTCGGGTGGTTCGGATTGTTGAGCGGGAAATCGAGATGACGAGCCACGGGTTCGTCCAGCGTCAATCGCCCATCGTCGGCGAGTTGCATGATTGCCGCGGCGGTCACCGTCTTCGTGATCGAAGCAATGTGGAACTGCGTATCGACGGTCACGGGCCGGCGCTTCTCGATGTTGGCATAGCCATAGCCCCGCACGAGGCGAACGTTACCTTCCCGGGCCAAACCCACCGCCAATCCCGGGATGTTGGCCAGACGCATTTGTTCGGCGACGAACGTATCGAATGCATCGGGCGTTGTGGCATGGCCACTTCTGTTCTTGCCCATGGCGGGCAGGGCAAGGGCTGCGAGCCCTGCACCCATCAGCCTGCGCCGTTGCATCAGGAAAGCATCGAGGGTGTCGGGATCGGTCACGTACTTGGCCCTTTGTGTGGTGGGTAATGGCTTTGCGCAAAAGAAGGAAGAAGTCGGATTGGCTTGAATACGAGGTAGTGGCCCTGCCATCGAGTTGCGCGGCAGGCCTTTCTCGATTACTATGTAGGCGCCTACATATATTGTCAAGCCAATGGTCGATAGCAAAGCGGATCTGAGCAACTACACATCGCGCGCAGGTGGCGCCGCTTTAGGCGCGAGGCTTCGGCGTCTCTCAGAACGGATCGATCGAGAAGTCGCGCAGTTCTATGCGGAACTGGGTGTGGAGTTCGAACAACGTTGGTACGGCACACTGAACCTGCTGGATCAATTTGATTCGCTCACGGTGGGGGAGCTATCCGAGGCGTTGGGCATACGTCATGTTTCGGTGAGCCAGACGCGTGACTCATTGCATAGAGCTGGATTGGTCGAAACAACGGTGGATCCGGAAGACGCCCGCCGCAGAATGCTCAGTCTTTCAAGGAAAGGGCGAGCCCTCGTGAACCGCTTGAAGCCTGCGTGGGCGGCTCTATCGGCTGCTGCAGAAGCTCTGGATGGAGAAGCGGGAGGGGTTGTGAAAATGCTTGATCGATTGGAACGCGCGCTCGAAAAGCGATCAGTCTGCGACCGTGCGAAATTGTTCAAGAGGGCAGACTAGCGCAAGCCTCCGAGCGAATGCCTCAGGCCGATCATGAGCGGCTGCTTCTGGCCGAAAGCCGCCCCACTTCGCTATCGAGTCCCCTCACCCCACCCCCGCCAACACCCGCGTCACCGCCGCCGCATCCAGGCCATCGAAGCGACCGGGCCTGCTGCCCGACCATAGCGGGCTGAAGTCGTCGCGGCCGCGGGCTTCGGCCGCAGCGCGTAATGGGGCGAGGGCCTGCGAGGCCCAGGGGAAGGACGGGGCCTGGGGCGACATCGGGCCCAGTTCGCGCATCAGCCGGTTGACCAGGCCGCGGGCGGGGCGGCCGCTGAAAAGACGGGTGATCGCGGCCTCGCGTCCGGGCGGGTCCAGGGCGGCCTGGCTCAACGCGGTCCGATGCACGGCGCTGGTGGTCGCCTCCGGGCATTGCAGGTAGGCGGTGCCGGCCTGGACCGCGCAGGCCCCGGCGGCGAGGTGCGCTTCGACATCGGCGCGACCGCCGATGCCGCCGGCGGCGATCACCGGCACCGTCAGCGTGGCGGCGAGGGCCGCGACCAGCTCGGCGGTGGGGCGCTGGCCGGACAGGTCGTCGGCGAGGAAGTGGCCGCGATGGCCGCCGGCCTCGATGCCCTGGGCGATCACCAGGTCGGCGCCGTTGCGCTGCAGCCACAGGCCTTCCTCGGGCGTGGTCGCCGTGGCCAGCACGGTCGCG
This sequence comes from Marilutibacter maris, assembly GCF_003233695.1. Classification (NCBI taxonomy): domain Bacteria; kingdom Pseudomonadati; phylum Pseudomonadota; class Gammaproteobacteria; order Lysobacterales; family Lysobacteraceae; genus Marilutibacter; species Marilutibacter maris. Next base: position 205,067 of record NZ_CP029843.1, read on the forward strand.
CCCCAGGCCTTGATCCGTTGCAGCAGGGGCGGCGCCGGCAGTCCGAAATGGAAGCTGAGGATGCGCGGGCGATGGCGTTCGAGCCGGTCGACGGTGGTGGCGTCGATCGGCCGTCGCGCGCCGGTGCCGTCCGGCGCCGGCATCGCCAGGCCCAGTTCCTCGTAGTAGGGCGCCAGCGCCTGCCGCCAGGCCTGCTCGCGGGCGGGATCGGGCGCGGCCAGGGTGTGGCAGAAGAAGTTCAGGTTGATCGGCCGCGCCAGCGTCGCGAAGCGTTGCAGCGCGGCTTCGATGCGTGCGTGGTCGAGCATCGCGCAGGGCATCGAGCCCAGGCCGCCGGCATCGGCGACCGCGATCGCCAGCGCCTCGTCCTGGACGCCGGCCATCGGCGCCTGGATGACCGGCAGCTCGATGCCGGCGATCGCCTGCAGGGGGTGCATCGCGTGGCTCCGCTCAACGATGCACCCAGTCTAGCCGGACCGGTTCGCCGGACCTCGTGCGAGGCCGGCCCGGTCCGCCTCAGTGGGCGACGAAGCGGATCGCCTGGCCGCCGCCGGCGGCGAGCTTGAGCGTCAGCACGTCGGCGCTGGTGACCTCGCGCTGCTCGCGCGCGAACGCGAACGGCTTGTCGCGCCAGTGGGCACCGTCGCCGTCGCGGTAGATCTGCGCGGTGTAGCGGCGGCCGGGCTGCAGGAACGACAGCGGCACTTCCAGCAGGCGGCCGTGTTCGTCGCTGATGCTGCCCAGGTACCAGTCCTCGCTGTGGCGGTCCTTGCGGGCGAAGGTCACGAAGTCGCCGACCTCGCCGTCGAGCACGCGGGTTTCGGACCAGTCGGCCGGCACGTCCTCGATGAACTGGAATGCGTCCCTGTGTTCGGCGTAGTGCTCCGGCAGGTCGGCGACCATCTGCACCGGGCTGTACAGCACCACGTACAGCGCCAGCTGCTTGGCCAGGGTGGTCTGGATCGCCTGGCCGCGGCCCTGCAGGCTGAGGATGCCGGGGGTGTAGTCCATCGGCCCGGACAACATGCGGGTGAACACCAGGTTGACCTCGTGTTCGGGCGGATTGGTCGGGTTGCCCCAGGCGCCGTATTCCATGCCGCGCGCGCCCTCGCGCGAGACCCAGTTCGGATAGGTGCGGCGCAGTCCGGTGTCCTTGATCGGCTCGTGGGCGTTGATCGCGACCCGGTGGCGGGCGGCGGCCTCGACCGCGCGCAGGTGGTGGTTGGCGTTCCACTGGCCGTCGTGCCATTCGCGGACGACGCGGCCCTTGCCTGATGCGCTACCGCCGTCGATGCGGCGCTCGATCTGGCCGGCGTCGCAGACGTAGCCGGTCTTGACCACGTCGATGCCCAGGCGCGCGTTCATCGCGAACGCGTCCTCCATCTGGTCCTCGTAGTGGCTGACCGCGCAGGCGGTCTCGTGATGGCCGATCAGGTGCACGCCCTTGGAGGCGGCATAGGCCGACAGCGCTTCGATGTCGAAGTCGTAGGTGGCGCGGGTGAAGTCGAAGTCGTAGCCGTTGCCGAACCAGTTGCCGTCCCAGCCAGGGTTCCAGCCCTCGACCAGCACCCCGCGGAAGCCGTGCTCGGCGGCGAAGTCGATGTAGCGGCGGGTGTTGGCGGTGGTCGCGCCGTGCTTCTTCCCGGTCGCCCAGGTCTCGGTGTCCAGATGCAGCGACCACCAGACGCCGACGTACTTGGCCGGGGTGAACCAGCCGACGTCGCCGAGCTTGTTGGGCTCGTTGAGGTTGAGGGTCAGATCGGAGGACTCGTACAGGGCGGCCGCGCTGTCGGCGATCTGCACGGTGCGCCAGGGCGTGTGGAACGGCAGCGAGCGCCGCACCTTCCAGCCCTCCGAAGCCGGCGCCAACTGGGCGCGGAAGCGTTGCCCCTCGGTGCGGCGCAGCCACATGCCGGCGTAGTCGACCAGGGCGGCCTCGTGGAAGGCGATATGCAGACCATTGTCGGTGCGCACCGTCATCGGCGTGTGCGCCTGGGTGACCTGCGCCAGCGGCGTGCGCTGGTACAGGTACTCGTAGCGGTTCCATTCGCCGGCAGGAATCCACCATGCGGTGGCCGGATCGTGGACGGCGAACTCGGTCAGCTCGTCGTCGATGATCGCCTCGTCCATGCCGGACTGCTCGGGGAACTCGTAGCGAAAGCCCAGGCCGTCGTCGAACACCCGCACCACCACGTCGAAGCGGCGCCCCGGCGCGGCGGTCTCGTGGAAGCGCGCTCGCAGCGCGTTGTGATGGTCGCGGACGAAGCGGTTCTCGCCCCAGGGCTGCTCCCAGGTGGCGTCGGCGCTGTCGGTGGCGGTGGAGAGCAGGGCGAGGTTGCGCTCGAGCTTCTCGGCGCCGCGCAGACGGAAGCCCAGTCGCGAGTCGTCGATCACCGGCTCGCCGAAACGCAGCACCCGGTAGGCCAGGCGCCCCTCGCTGAGGTCCAGCTCCACCGTCAGCACCTTGCCGGGCGATTCGATCCGGGCCACGGTCTCGGCGCGCAGGTCGGCCCATGGCATCAGTGCGAGTGCGGTGACGAGGCCGAGCGGGGCGAGGGCGCGTGGGGCGAGGCCGCGTGGGGAGAGAGTGTTCTTCAGCATCGGGTGTCCTCCAGATTGTCCCCGGGCGTCCGCCTCAGCCCAGGCGGGCGAAGTAGACGCCGCGCGGCGGCAGCTTCAGTTCGTCGCGGGCGAGCGTGCCGGTGAGCAGGCCGTGACCGTCGAGCGGGTGTGGTTCCAACCCTTCGGGCAGGCGCCAGTCGACCTCGCTGGCCGACAGGTTGAACACCGCCAGCAGGCGCTCGTCGCCGAGGCCGCGGGTGAAGGCGAGCACCGGCTCGTGGGTATCCAGGAACTGGATGTCGCCGTGGACCAGGGCCGGCAGCGACTTGCGCCAGCGCAGGAAGCGGCGGGTGAGGTTGAGCACCGAGGCCGGGTCGGCCTCCTGCGCCTGCACGCTGCGGACGCGGTGATCGTCGGGAATCGGCAGCCACGGCGCGCCGCTGGAGAAGCCGGCATCGTCGGCGCCGGTCCACGGCAGTGGCGTGCGGCAACCGTCGCGGCCCTTGAAGTTCGGCCAGAACGAGATGCCGTAGGGATCCTGCAGCGCCTCGAACGGCACCTCGGCTTCGGGCAGGCCCAGCTCCTCGCCCTGGTACAGGCAGACCGAGCCGCGCAGCGAACACACCAGCGCGACCAGCTGCGCGGCCAGCGCGTCGGAGGCCTGCTCGCGGCCCCAGCGGCTGACCGCGCGCTCGACGTCGTGATTGGAGATCGCCCAGCACGGCCAGCCGTGCGGCATCTTCGACTCCAGGTTCTCGACCGTGCCGCGGATGTAGCCGACGCTGAAGTCCTCGGTCAGCAGCTCGAAGCTGTAGCCCATGTGCAGGCGCTGGTCGCCGACGTACTCGGCCATGGTCGCCAGCGAGTCCTCGGAGGAGAACTCGCCCAGCGCGGCGACGTCGCCGTGGCGGTCCATCAGCCCGCGCAGTTCCTCCATGAACAACAGGGTCTCGGGCTGGGTGTTGTTGTAGTAGTGGTACTGGTAGGCGTAGGGGTTGTCGGCGCTGAAGCCGCGGCCGACCCGCAGGTGCGCGGGCTTGGGTGGATTGTCGCGCAGCTGGGCGTCGTGGTAGCAGAAGTTGATCGCGTCCAGGCGCAGGCCGTCGACGCCGCGATCGAGCCAGAAGTCGACGTTGTCCAGGGTCGCCTGGCGCACGTCGGCGCAGTGGAAGTTCAGGTCCGGCTGCGAGGTCAGGAAGTTGTGCAGGTAGTACTGCTCTCGGCGCGGCTCCCACTGCCAGGCGACGCCGCCGAAGATCGACAGCCAGTTGTTCGGCGGGGTGCCGTCCTCGCGGGCGTCGGCCCAGACGTACCAGTCGGCCTTGGCGTTGTCGCGGCTCTCGCGGCTTTCCTGGAACCAGGCGTGCTGCGCCGAGGTGTGGCTGAGCACCTGGTCGATCATCACCTTGATCCCGAGCGAATGCGCCTTGGCCAGTAGGCGGTCGAAATCGTCCAGGGTGCCGAACAGCGGATCGACATCGCGGTAGTCGGCGATGTCGTAGCCGAAATCGGCCATCGGCGACTTGAAGAACGGCGAGATCCAGATCGCGTCCACACCGAGGCTGGCGACGTAATCGAGCTTCTCGACGATGCCCGGCAGGTCGCCGACGCCATCGCCGTTGGTGTCGAGGAAGCTGCGCGGATAGATCTGGTAGATCACCGCGCCGTGCCACCATGAAGCCGTCGTCATGCCTGTCCCCAGCGGTTCGGTTCCGGGCGGCAACTATTCCACGGTCGGACCCTGCCGGAACAGGCGTTTCGCGGCCGCGACCGGTGAATACGTTTGCACCTGCGCATGTTGCAGTGCGATGCCTGACTAGCATGCGTCCCTGCCTTTGCCAGAGTTGGCGGCATCGCCCGTGCGTGCGCGACGGTGCCGCCGGCGCGGCCCGTGCTGCGTCGCAGGATGCTTCTGCGCGGCTGGCTTGGCGATACCGGGCGCCGGCACGAACAATGGCGCCAGATCCAGCATGCGGCGTCCCCGCGCCGGCATGCGTCCACCCGCCAGGGAAACCGAATGACTTCAGCGACAACCGCAGACACCGCGCCCATGACGTCCGCCGCCAAGCCGGCGCTCTCGTTCTGGCAGATCTGGAACATGTGCTTCGGCTTCCTCGGCATCCAGTTCGGCTTCGCCCTGCAGAATGCCAATGCCAGCCGCATATTCCAGACCCTCGGCGCGGAGATGGACGACATCCCGATGCTGTGGATCGCCGCGCCGCTGACCGGTCTGATCGTGCAGCCCATCGTCGGCTACCTGTCCGACCGCACCTGGACCGGGCTCGGCCGGCGCCGCCCGTACTTCCTGATCGGCGCGCTGTTGTCGACCCTGGCCCTGTTCGTGATGCCGAACTCGCCGGTGCTGTGGGTCGCCGCCGGCACCCTGTGGATCCTCGACGCCTCGATCAACATCTCGATGGAGCCGTTCCGCGCCTTCGTCGGCGACCAGCTGCCGGCCCGCCAGCGCGCCAGCGGCTACGCGATGCAGAGCTTCTTCATTGGCGTCGGCGCGGTCGTCGCCAGTCTGCTGCCCTATCTGCTCGAACACCTGGGCGTGGCCAACACCGCCGCGCCGGGCGAGGTGCCGGCGACGGTGCGCTACGCGTTCTACGCCGGCGGCGCGGTGCTGCTGGCCGCGGTCGGCTGGACCATCGTCAGCACCCGCGAGTACCCACCGGAACTCAACGCGCGCTGGGACGAGGCGCCGACGCTGGCGCGGCGGCCGCGCAACCAGGGGCTGCTGCGCGCGATCGGGATCGCCTGCCTGCTGCTGGGCGCCGGCGCGGTCTTCACGATCCTGCATTACGGCTTCGACAAGGCGCTGACCGTGCTGGGCGGGATGATCGCCGCCCTGGGCATCGCCATCCTGCTGCGCCAGCAGGTGGGCGGCGACAACGCGTTCGCGCGGATCGTCGACGACCTGTACGACATGCCCTGGACCATGGTGCAGTTGGCGGTCGTGCAGTTCTTCTCCTGGTTCGCGCTGTTCGCGATGTGGATCTACACCACCGGTGCGGTGACCGAAGTGCATTTCGGCAGCACCGACACCGGCTCGGCCGCCTACAACGCCGGCGCCAACTGGGTCGGGGTGCTGTTCGCCGCCTACAACGGTTTCGCCGCGCTGGCGGCGATCGTGATCCCGCTGATGGTGCGGGCCTGGGGGCTGCGGATCAGCCACCTGGTCAATGTCGGCCTCGGCGGGCTCGGGCTGCTGTCGTTCCTGTGGTTCCGCGACCCGCACTGGCTGCTGCTGTCGATGGTCGGGGTCGGCTTCGCCTGGGCCTCGATCCTGTCGCTGCCCTACGCGCTGCTTTCCGATAGCCTGCCTGCGGGCAAGATGGGCGTGTACATGGGCATCTTCAATTTCTTCATCGTGATCCCGCAGCTGGTCGCCGCCAGCCTGCTGGGCTTCCTGCTCAAGCAGTTCCTCGGCGGCGCACCGATCAACGCGCTGGCGGTCGGCGGGGTCAGCCTGCTGGTCGCCGGCCTGTGCGTGCTGTGGGTGCGCGAGCCGCGCATCGCCGGCGCCGCGACGGCCACGGAGGCGCTGCGATGAGGCGGCTGTCGGCACTGGCCGTCGCCGTCGCCCTGCTGGGAGGCTGCGCGCACGTCGAACCGGTCGCGCCCGCGGCGCCGGCGCCGACCCTGCGCACGCCCTACTACGGCACCCTGGAGCCGTTCGCCTCCGATGCGGTCTACTTCGTGATGACCGACCGATTCGTCAACGGCGACCGGTCCAACGACCACCGCGAGCAGGGCGGCCCGGACCCCGAGCGGCGCACCTTCGATCGCCCATTGCCTGACGCCAACGATGCCAACATCGGCTATCTGGGCGGCGACTTCCGCGGCCTGCTCGACAATGCCGGCTACATCGCCGACATGGGCTTCGGCGCGGTCTGGCTGACCCCGATCGTCGACAACCCCGACGAGGCCTTCACCGGTGGCGATCCGGTCGGCTCGGACGCGTTCTTCAAGGATCGAGGCAAGACCGGCTACCACGGCTACTGGGGGGTGAACTTCTTCCGCCTCGACGAGCACCTGCCCAGCCGCGACCTCGATTTCGCCGGCCTGACCGCGGGCCTGCAGGAACACGGACTGAAGACCGTGCTCGACATCGTCGGCAACCACGGCTCGCCGTCGTTCACGATGCCGGTCGACCAGCCCGGCTTCGGCGAGATATACGACGCCGACGGCCGCCTGGTCGCCGACCACCAGAACCTGGCGCCGGACCAGCTGGACCCGGCGCACAACCCGTTGCACCGCTTCTTCCACACCGAGCCCGACCTGGCCCAGCTGTCCAACAACGACGATACCAGTCCGCAGGTGCTGGACTACTTCTGCCGCGCCTACCGGCAGTGGATCGACCAGGGCGCGGCGGCGTTCCGCATCGACACCATCCGCCACATGCCGGGGGCGTTCTGGAAGGGGTTCAGCGACTGCATCCGCGCCGATCACCCGGGCTTCTTCATGTTCGGCGAGGCCTTCGACCATGATCCGGACAAGATCGCGCCGTTCACCTGGCCGCAGAACGGCGCGGTCAGCGTGCTCGACTTCCCGCTTAAGGAGCGTATCGACGAGGTGTTCGCACGGCGCCCGGACGGCGCGCCGGCGCCCGGCTACGAACGCATCGCCGAGCGCCTGTACCTGAGCGGCGGGCCGTACGCGAATCCGTACGAGCTGATGACCTTCTACGACAACCACGACATGCCGCGGATGGACGCCGGCGACAACGGTTTCATCGATGCGCACAATTTCCTGTTCACCGCGCGCGGCATCCCGGTGGTCTACCAGGGCTCGGAGGTGGGTTTCATGCGTGGCGCCGCCGAGCACGCCGGCAACCGCAACTACTTCGGCCAGGCCCGCATCGATGGCGCCGCCGGCCACCCGATCCACGATGCGCTGCGGCGGATCGCGCGGGTGCGCGAGGCGACTCCGGCGCTGCAGCGCGGGCTGCAGTTGAACCTGGAGATGGCCGGCGACCGCGCCGCGTTCTACCGGGTGCTGCAGGACGGCGACTTCGCCCAGATCGCCCTGGTGCTGCTGAACAAGGGCGATGCGCCGGCGGATTTCGAGATCGCCCGCTGGCTGCAGGCCGGCCGCTGGCAGGCGGCGATCGCGGGCGAGGCGCAGGAGGTTGGCGAGGGCGGGACTCTGAACACCCGGGTGCCGGCACACGGGGTCGAGGTCTGGGTGTTGAACGCCCCGATCCGTCGCGCCGACCTGCGCGCGGCGCTGGACACCGCAATGGCCGGCCGTCTCGGCGGCCCGGAGGCACCCGGGACCCGGTAGCCGCGGCGAGGTTCATGGGAAGGCCCTCGCGGCTTACGCCGCTCCTACGGGGTGTCTGGTCTAGGCCGGACCGGCGCCGCTGGAGCGGCGCACCACCAGCGAGGCGGGCAGGGTGATGCTCTCGACCGGCTCGCTGCGGATCTGCGCCAGCAGCGATTCGACCAGCAGGGCGCCGGCGCGTGAGGTGTCCTGGAACACCGTGGTCAGTGCGGGCTGGGCGAAGCGGGCCATCGGGATGTCGTCGAAGCCGGCGACCGCGATGTCCTCGGGGACCCGCCGTCCGGCCTCGGCCAGTGCGCGCATCGCGCCGATCGCGATCAGGTCGCTGGCGGCGAACACTGCGTCGAACGGCAGCGCACGCTCCAGCAGGGTGCGGGCGGCGTCGAAGCCGGCCTCCTCCGAGCTGACCGCATCCACCTGCAGGCCCTCTTCCATGGCCAGGCCGGCCTCGCGCAACGCGGCGTCGCAGCCGCGGTAGCGGTCGAAGAACTCCGGATAGTGGCTGGAGGCGTCGCCGAGGAAGGCGATCCGCTTGCGGCCCAGGCCGAGCAGGTGTTCGCCGATCAGGCGGCCGCCATGGTGGTTGTCGCAGCCGATCGAGATCCCCGGCTGGCCCGGCAGCACTGCGCCCCAGCGGACGAAGCGGGTGCCCTGCTCGACCAGGCTCTCGAGCTTGCCGCGGTAGGCGAGGTAGTCGCCGTAGCCGAGCAGGATCAGGCCGTCGGCCTTCATGCTGTCCTCGTAGTCGGCGTGCCAGTCGTCGGACAGTTGCTGGAACGAGACCAGCAGGTCGTGGCCGTGGCGGGCGCAGGCGCGGGTGATCGAGCCCAGCATCGACAGGAAGAACGGATTGATGTGCGAGTCGTCCGGGGTCGGGTCCTCGAACAGCAGCAGGGCGAGGGTGCCCGAGCGCTGGGTGCGCAGGCTGGAGGCGTGGCGGTCGACCTTGTAGTTGAGTTCGCGCACCGCCTCCTCGACCCGGCGCCGGGTCTCGGCGTTGACCAGCGGGCTGCCGCGCAGCACCCGCGACACCGTCGCCTGCGATACGCCGGCGCGATGTGCGATGTCGATGGATGTGGTCTTCGAGCGCCTGCCCACCGGGCCCTCCTCCCTGGGACGGAACCGCAACAGTGTAATGGCCCGGTCGCGAGGGGCCGGAACCGTGCGGCGATTGCACCATATTAGTGCAATTGGCAGGAAGGGATGCACCACATTGGTGCAATCGCGTGCGAACTCAGATCCGGAGTGTTTTTAAATCAATGGGTTGCGAGAGTCTGTGGGTTGGCACAGGGCTTGCTATCTATCTGGGTATCCCCTCCAACCGGAAAGGCCGTACCTCCATGTCGCTCGAGAACGTCGAAAAGCTCATCCGTGACCACAAGGTCGAATTCGTCGACCTGCGCTTCGCCGACATGCGCGGCGTGCAGCATCACGTCACCTATCCCAAGTCGATCGTCGATGCCGGCCTGTTCGAGGAAGGCAAGATGTTCGACGGCTCCTCGATCAACGGCTGGAAGGGCATCAACGAGTCCGACATGGTGCTGATGCCGGACGCCTCGACCGCGTTCCTGGACCCGTTCACCGCCGATCCGACCCTGGTGATGACCTGCGACGTGCTCGACCCGACCACGATGCAGGCCTACTCGCGCGACCCGCGCGGCGTCGCCAAGCGCGCCGAGGCCTACCTCAAGGCCAGCGGCATCGCCGAGCAGGCGTTCTTCGGCCCGGAGCCGGAGTTCTTCATCTTCGACTCGGTCCGCTACGGCAATGAGATGGGCCATACCTTCTTCCACATCGACTCCGAGGAAGCGCACTGGAACTCCGCGCGCGAGTACGAGGGCGGCAACAGCGGCTACCGTCCGGGCGTCAAGGGCGGCTACTTCCCGGTCGCGCCGGTCGACTCGCTGCACGACATCCGCGCCGAGATGTGCAAGACCCTGGAAGAGGTCGGCATCGAAGTCGAGGTCCACCACCACGAGGTCGCCAACGCCGGCCAGTGCGAGATCGGCACCAAGTTCAACTCGCTGGTCAAGAAGGCCGACGAGCTGCTGATGATGAAGTACATCATCAAGAACGTCGCCTTCCGCAACGGCAAGACCGCGACCTTCATGCCCAAGCCGATCGTCGGCGACAACGGCAGCGGCATGCACGTGCACCAGTCGCTGGCGAAGGACGGCAAGAACCTGTTCTCCGGCGACGGCTACGGCGGCCTGAGTCAGCTGGCGCTGTGGTACATCGGCGGCGTGTTCAAGCACGCGCGCGCGATCAACGCCTTCACCAATGCCGCCACCAACAGCTACAAGCGCCTGGTGCCGGGCTTCGAGGCGCCGGTGATGCTGGCCTACTCGGCCCGCAACCGTTCGGCCAGCTGCCGCATTCCGTTCGTGTCCAATCCGAAGGCGCGCCGCATCGAGTTCCGCTTCCCGGATCCGGTGCAGTCCGGCTACCTGACCTTCGCCGCGCTGATGATGGCCGGCCTGGACGGCATCAAGAACCAGATCGATCCGGGCGCGCCCAGCGACAAGGACCTGTACGACCTGCCGCCGGAGGAGGAGAAGAACATCCCGACCGTCTGCCACAGCCTCGACCAGGCGCTGGAGGCGCTCGACAAGGATCGCGACTTCCTCAAGGCCGGCGGCGTGTTCTCCGACGACTTCATCGACGGTTACATCGCGCTGAAGATGCAGGAGGTCACCAAGTTCCGCGCCGCGACCCACCCGTTGGAATACCAGCTGTACTACGCGAACTGATGCGCGCGAACTGATCGAAACGGCTGGCCGCGCAGGGTGCGCGGTCGGCCGGTGAAGGCGGCGGTGGACCGGACGCAGAGCCGGCCACCGTCTCCGGTCCCGGCGGAGCGGACGGCCGCCACCCCCACAACACAGGAGGGCATGAAAACGACGGGCAATGCCCGGCGCCGGGCGACTGCGGCCCGGAGAAACAGCGAACGGCACGCGGACGCCGACGCAAAACGAGCACGGACCAATGACCACGGGAGGGGCCACCGCTTATGAGGAGCCTGCGTCATGTCGTCTCAGCACACCGCATTCCATGCGCCCGGTGGGCGCATCCAGGGGATCAGGGAAACCGCACCGGCGCCGCTCGCGGCGCTGACCGCCATCGCGACGATGGCCACCATGCTGGCAATGGGGCAGGCACGGGCAGGGGAGCTGTCCGGATCGGTCAGCCTGACCAGCGACTATCTGTTCCGCGGCATCACCCAGACCGATGAAGAGCCCGCGCTGCAGGCCGGCGTCGAGTACGCCACCGACAGCGGCTTCTACGCCGGCGTCTGGGGCAGCAGCATCAGCTGGCTTTCGGACTCGGATCCGGACATCTCCAGCCAGCTCGAACTCGACGGCTACCTTGGCCTGCGCGGCGAGTTCGCCGACAGCGGCGTCAGCTGGGACGTCGGCGCGATCCACTACTGGTACCCGGGCGACTACCCGTCGGGCTTCAACAGCGCCGACACCACCGAGGTCTACGCCGGTCTCGGCTGGTCCGTGCTCAGCGCCAAGTACTCCTACGCGCTCACCGACCTGTTCGGCATTCCCGACTCCGACGGCAGCCACGCGCTCGACCTGGGCGCGAGCTGGGAGTTCGTGCCCTCGTGGACGCTCGACGCCGCGGTCGGCAAGCAGTGGGTCGAGAACCTCGACGGCGGCGACTACGCGTACTGGAAGCTCGGCGTCGGCAAGGCCTTCGACAACGGCATCGATGTCGCCGTCGCCTGGAACGACAACGACCTGATCGGTCCCGACGAGACCTTGACCGTGGCCATCACCAAGTCCTTCTGAATCCCACCCATTCGACTGCAAACCATGTCGCTACGGAGCACGTGAATGAAACTGATCACCGCCATCATCCGGCCATTCAAGCTCGACGAGGTGCGCGAAGCGCTCACCGAAGTCGGCGTGTCGGGCATCACCGTCACCGAGGTCAAGGGATTCGGCCGCCAGAAGGGGCATACCGAGCTGTATCGCGGCGCCGAGTACGTCGTCGACTTCCTGCCCAAGCTGAAGGTCGAGTGCGCCGTCCCCGACGCGATGCTCGAGGCCGCACTGGAAGCGGTCCAGGCCGGCGCACGCACCGGCAAGGTCGGCGACGGAAAGATCTTCGTCAGCCACCTGGAAGAAACCATCCGTATCCGCACCGGGGAGCTCGACGATGATGCGCTTTGACACGACCGCGACGACCGCGACGAACATGCAGGCCGGAACCCCGCGCGGTGGCGCGCTTCCGGCGTCCCGGTGGCGTGCGCTGCCGTTGATGGCGCTGCTGCTGGCCGGCGGCGCGCAGGCGCAGGATGGCCTGGCCCAGGCCGCCGACCTGGCCGGCAACGCCGCGGCGGCGGCGCCGGTCGTGGACAAGGGCGACGTCGCCTGGATCCTGACCTCGACCCTGCTGGTGCTGCTGATGACCGTGCCCGGGCTGGCGTTGTTCTATGGCGGCCTGGTGCGGGCCAAGAACGTGCTGTCGGTGCTGATGCAGGTGCTGGTGGTGTTCTCGGTGATCGTGCTGCTGTGGGCGGTGTACGGCTACTCGCTGGCGTTCGGCGGCGCCGGGCCGGTGATCGGCGGGTTCGACAAGCTGTTCCTGGCGGGGGTCACCCCGGACAGTCTGGCGGCGACCTTCACCGACGGTGTGTCGTTGCCCGAGTACGCCTTCATCGCGTTCCAGGCGACCTTCGCCGGCATCACCGCGGCGCTGATCGTCGGTGCCCTGGCCGAGCGCATCCTGTTCCGCGCGGTGCTGCTGTTCTCGGTGCTGTGGTTCACCTTCGCCTACCTGCCGATCGCGCACATGGTCTGGGGCGAGGGCGGCTACCTGCTGGGCAAGGGCGCGCTCGACTTCGCCGGCGGTACCGTCGTCCACATCAATGCCGGCGTCGCCGGTCTGGTCGGCGCCTGGCTGGTCGGCAAGCGCATCGGTTACGGCCGCGAGGCGCTCAAGCCGCACAGTCTGACCTTCTGCATGGTCGGCGCCTCGCTGTTGTGGGTCGGTTGGTTCGGCTTCAACGCCGGCTCCAACCTGGAGGCGACCTCGGGCGCGGCGCTCGCCTTCCTCAACACCCTGCTGGCACCGGCGGCGGCGGCGCTGGCCTGGAGCGCGGTCGAGGCGCTGCTGAAGGGCAAGCCGTCGATGCTGGGCGCGGCCTCGGGCGTGGTCGCCGGCCTGGTCGGGATCACCCCGGCCTGCGGCTCGGTCGGGCCGATGGGGGCGATCGCGATCGGGTTGGCCTGCGGCGCACTGTGCGTGTGGGGGGTGACCGGACTGAAGCGGCTGTTGAACGCCGACGACTCGCTCGACGTGTTCGGCGTGCACGGCCTGGGCGGGATCGTCGGCGCGTTGCTGACCGGCGTGTTCACCGCACCGTCGCTGGGCGGCACCGGTGGTGAGGACTTCTCGATCGCCTCGCAGTTGCTGGTGCAGGCCGAGGGCGTGCTGATCACCCTGGTCTGGTCGGGCATCGTCGCCGTGGCCGCGTTCGGGCTGGTCAAGCTGACGGTCGGACTGCGGGTGGCCGAGGAGGCCGAGCGCGAGGGCCTGGACATCAGCTCGCACGGCGAATCGGCCTACGAGGGTTGATATGGCAGCGGGCGCCGGGGCCCGGCTCCGGCGCCCGCGCATCGGCGATGGCGCGGCGCGCCCTGTAAAACTGAACAGTTTCGGGGTGGGCTTCACACGACTTCCACTTCCGGGCGGCGTAACGTGCTGCCAATCTCCCCCGATCGACCACCATCGCCATGGACCAGACCCTGCATGACGCCAATGGGCGTCGCGACCGCCGGCGCCGACACCGGCGATGGCGAATCATCGGCTGGATCTGTCTTTGGGCATTGTTCGCGATGACCGCGGTGATTGCCGGCAAGGTGTCCGCCGCCGAGCGCTCCGGTCCGGCCGGCAGCCTGCCTGCCGCGGCCCTGTCGCAGCAGGACTGACCCCGGCGGCGGCGCCGATCAGGGGGCCGAGGCCGCCGATTCCAGCAGCGTGGCGAAGCCGTCGGCAAAGCGACGGCCATCGCACAAGCCCGAGTCGAGCAGGCGCTGGCGCATCGAGCCGCGCATCCGGGCGCGGCGTGCACCGTCCTCGGCGAGTCCGGCGGCGATGCCGACATAGTCCCCGGCATCGCGTGCGACCAGACGCTCCGGCCCCTGCGCCAGCCCGGCCGCATCCAGCAGCGACAGTCCGGTGCGCGCGGCCATCCGCTCGCCCGGCAGGCTCACCACCGGCACGCCCTGCCACAGCGCCTGCAAGGTGGTGGTGCCGCCGTTGAAAGGCAGCGGGTCGAGGGCGATGTCGACGTCGGCGTACTGCGACAGGAACGCCTGCGGGTCGAGCACCGGCGGGCGCAGCTGCAGCCGGTCCGGATCGACGCCGGCGGCGGCGAAGCGGGCGCCGATCCGTTCGCGGGTCGGCGCATCGGCCAGGCCGAGCGCGCACAGCACCAGCCGCGAGCCGGGCACCGCGGCCAGCACCCGCGCCCACAGCGCCACCGTTCGTGGCGACAGCTTGGCCAGGTGGTTGAAGCTGCCGAACACCGGCGCGCCCGAGGAGGCGCGCGCGACCACGTCCGGCGCATCCTGGACCTGCGGCAGGCACAGCAGGCTGCCGGGAAGCCGCCACGCCTGGCGCGCGCTGGACGTGCCCTCGGGCAGGGTCGCGGCATCGCCGATCACGCCGTCGCTGCTGGCATAGCCGCTGTCGAACAGATAGCCCAGCCAGCCCAGCTGGCGCGGCACGCAGTGCGAGGCCAGCAGGCGCGGCCGGCTGCCGTGAGTGTGCCCGGCCAGGTCCAGCAGCACGTCGATGCCGTCCTCATGCAGTTGCCGCGCCACCGCCTCGTCGGGCTGGCCGCGCAGGTCGCGCCATTGCGGGCATAGCGCGCGCAGGCGCTGGGTGGTGGCATCGGGCTGACCGTCGCTGTAGCAGATCGGCGCAACGCGGTCGCGGTCCCAGCCGGCCAGCAGCGGCTCGACGAACATGCCGACCGGGTGCCGGCGCAGGTCCGGCGACAGCAGCGCGACCCGAAGCGGGCGTTGGCCGGGGCGCCAGCCGGTATCGCGCGGTGGCGGCAGGCGCAACGGCGGAATACGCGCGGCCAGCTCGCGATGGCGGGCGAGGATCGCGGCGGCGGGCGCGCCGTCAGCGGGCGCGGCCGGGGCGGATTCGTCCCGCGCGGGCTCGTCCAGGGCGGGCTCGTCCAAGTACAGCAGACTCTGGCAGGCGAACGTGATGGCCTGCAGCGAGGGGGCGTGATCCAGCGTATGCCGGGCATCGGCGGCGGCCGCGGCGGCCTCGCCGGCGAACTGCAGCACGTCGGCGCGGGCCAGTCGGGTACCCCAGTCGTGCGGGCGTCGGGCCAGGCAGGCATCGGCGACCGCGAGCGCTTCGCCCAGTTGCAGGCGATCGCGCAGTGCTTCGGTGAGCAGGGCCGCCGCCAGCGGTTCGCCCGGGTCCAGGGTCAGCGCATGCCGCGCGGCCGGAACCAGCGCATCGATGTCGCCGGCGATCTTGGCCGCGGCGGCGCGCAGCGCATGGATCTCGGCATCGTCCGGCAGCGCCGCCTGCGCCCGCTCCAGCGCGCTGGCCGCCAGCGCCGATTGTTGTTCGCGCAGGGCCAGGCGTGCCAGCAGCTTCAACGACTGGGGTTGCGCCGGCGTCGCGGTGAGCGCGCC
Source organism: Marilutibacter maris (assembly GCF_003233695.1). Classification (NCBI taxonomy): domain Bacteria; kingdom Pseudomonadati; phylum Pseudomonadota; class Gammaproteobacteria; order Lysobacterales; family Lysobacteraceae; genus Marilutibacter; species Marilutibacter maris. The sequence goes on from NZ_CP029843.1 coordinate 220,597, forward strand.
GCGCAACAGCCCGATCGCGCCGGAGATGTCGCCCCGCCGCAGCAGCGCGTGGGCCTGACCAACGGTGTTTGCATCCATCGATTGAGTGTAGGGCCTGACGATGACTTCGAAAGCTGGCAGCGGGCACTTGCTCTACCATGCCAGCATGCCGTCCCCCGCCGCCATCGACAGCCCGTTCGACAGCCTGACCACACCGGTCGCGTGGTGCGACGGTTCGGGCGCGATCGTGGCCAGCAATGCGGCGATGTCGGGCTGGCTCGGGGTCGGCGTGCGGCGCCTGCAGGGCTGGCCGATGGCCGCGCTCGACGCCGGCGACGGTCGCCTGGCCGCGGCGTTGAGCCGCGACGGCGACGACGATGCGCCGTTGCGGGTGCGCCGCGCGCGGCTGCGATTCACCGACCACGACGAGTGTTTCGCCGATGTCTGGCTCAGCCGTACCGGCGACGGCGGTTGGCGGATGGAGGCGCATCCGGTCGACGAGTTTCCCGGCGACGACCCGGCCCTGCTGCTGCCGTCGGCGCTGTCGGCCTCGTTGAAGGGGCTGGCCCACGAACTGCGCAATCCGCTGGCCGGCCTCAAGGGCGCGGCGCAGTTGCTGTCGCGTCGCGTCGACGACGCCGAATCGCGCGAACTGGTGGGGCTGATCGAGGACGAGGTCGCACGCCTGACCGGCCTGCTCGATCAGCTGTTGAGCCCGGCGCCGTCGCGGCCGCCGTCGCCGCTCAACATCCACGCCGTGCTCGAACGGGTGCTGCGGCTGGCCGAGAGCGATGCCGGCTGGGCGGTGCGCCTGCTGCGCGACTACGACCCCAGCCTGCCGGAACTGATGGGCGACGCCGATCGTCTGGTGCAGGCGGTCTGGAACCTGGTCCGCAACGCGATCGAGGCCGGCGCCACCCACGTGACCCTGCGCACCCGCGCCGAGCACGGCGTGCGCATCGGCGAGACCCTGTACCCGGTCGCGCTGAGGCTGGAGATCGTCGATGACGGCCGCGGCATTCCCGACGAGCTGGCCGAGCGCCTGTTCCTGCCGCTGGTCTCCGGCCGTGCCGAGGGCAGCGGGCTGGGCCTGGCGTTGGCCCAGCAGGTCGCCCGCGAGCATCGCGGTTCGCTGGCCTACCGTTCGCGTCCCGGACACACGGTGTTCACCCTGCTGTTGCCGATGCCGGCAGCGCCCGAGGCCGACGCCGGGGCGCCGGCCGATGCGCCGGAGGCGACGCCATGAGCTCGCGCGTCTGGGTGGTCGACGACGATCGCAGCGTGCGCTTCGTGCTGGCGGCGGCGTTGCGCCAGGCCGGGCACGCGACCGAGGACTTCGCCAGCGCCGCCGAAGCGCTGCGGGCGCTGGAACTGCACGGACCGCCGGATCTGCTGTTCACCGACGTGCGCATGCCCGGCGACGACGGTCTGGTCCTGCTGGACAGGCTCAAGCAGGCGCATCCGGCGCTGCCGGTGATCGTGATGAGCGCCTACACCGACGTGGCCAGCACCGCCGGCGCGTTCCGTGGCGGCGCCCACGAATTTTTGTCCAAGCCGTTCGATCTGGACGAAGCGGTGGCGCTGGCGGCGCAGGCGCTGGGCACCGCCGCGGACGAGGACGCGGCCGAACAGGCGCCGGAGGCCGGGACCGGAACGGCCGGGACCGATGCCCTGATCGGCGACACCCCGGCCATGCGCACCCTGTTCCGCGCGATCGGGCGGCTGGCGCAGGCACCGCTGTCGGTGTTGATCACCGGCGAGACCGGCACCGGCAAGGAGCTGGTCGCCCGCGCCCTGCATCGCGAATCGCCGCGCGCGCAGCGGCCGTTCGTCGCGCTCAACACCGCGGCGATCCCGGCCGAGCTGCTGGAGAGCGAGCTGTTCGGCCACGAGGCCGGCGCCTTCACCGGTGCCGGCAAGCGCCATGTCGGCCGTTTCGAGCAGGCCAACGGCGGCACCCTGTTCCTCGACGAGATCGGCGACATGCCGCTGCCGCTGCAGACCCGGCTGTTGCGGGTGCTGGCCGAGGGCGAGTTCTTCCGGGTCGGCGGGCGCGAGCTGATCCGGGTCGACGTGCGGGTGATCGCGGCCACCCACCAGGCCCTGGATACCCTGGTCGCCGAGCGCCGCTTCCGCGCCGACCTGCTGCACCGGCTCGATGTCGTCCGCCTGCACCTGCCGCCGCTGCGCGAACGGCGCGAGGACGTGCCGCGCCTGGCCGAGCGCTTTCTCGCCGCTGCGGCGGTTCGCTTCCAGGCGCCGCCCAAGCGGCTGTCGCGGGCGGCGCTGGAGCGGCTGCTGGCGCACGACTGGCCCGGCAATGTGCGTGAACTGGAAAACCTGTGCTGGCGGCTGTCGGCGCTGGCGCCGGGCGAGTCGATCGGCGCCGCCGACGTCGACGCGGTGATCGCGCGCGAAGGCGCCGGGGCCGCAGTAGCGACCGCCGACGGCATGCCGGCCTGGGAAGCGGCCCTGGCCGCCTGGGTCCGCGAGGAGCTGGCCGCCGGTCGCAACGACATCCATGCCCGGGTGTTGCAGCGGATGGAACAGTTGCTGCTCGATGCCGCGCTGGAGCACACCGCCGGCCGCCAGGCCGAGGCCGCGGCGCGCCTGGGCCTGGGCCGCAACACCGTCGCGCGCAAGCTGCGCGCCAAGCGTTCGCGTGGCTGAGTGTCGCGGCAAACCCACCGCCGCGCCGGCTTCGCTTCACCGGTTCTGGACCGGCGCCGCCTTACTGTGCGGGGGCACGACATGGTGCCTCCGCTTCCCCCTCCGTCGGCCACCCAGGGCCGGCGCATGCCCCATCTCCCAGGGAGTTCGACCATGACCGTATCGATGATGACCGCCCCGTCCGTGCCGCAGCCGATCAGGCTCTGCCTGGGCATCGCCGTGCTGGCCGCGCTGGCGGCCTGCTCCACGCCGGCGCCGCGGCCGGCGCCCGCCCCCGAGCCGCCGCCGGCCCCGGTATCGACCGCGCAGGCGGGCGAGGTGATCCTGGCCTCGGCCTCGGCCAGCCTGGTCAGCGGCAAGCTCAATGTCCGCCCCGGCGAGGGCGGCGTGTTCCTGGCCGGCGAGATCGGCGGCCTGACCCCCGGCAGCCTGCACGCGATCCATATCCACGAGAAGGGCGATTGCAGTGCGGTCGACGCGTCCAGCGCCGGTGGCCACTTCAATCCTTCCGCCAACCCGCATGGCCGGGTCGGGCATGGCCCCCACCATGGCGGCGACATGGACAACATCCAGGCCAATGGCGAGGGCGTGGCCCAGGTCAACGTGCATGCGCTGGGCGTGACCCTCGGCGGCGGCGCGGTCAACGACGTCGCCGGCCGCGCGGTAATCGTCCATGCCGCGGCCGACGACTACGCCAGCCAGCCCTCCGGCAACGCCGGCAAGCGGGTGGCCTGCGGGATCATCAAGGTCACCCGCTGAGGGCGCCGATGTCGAGCCTGCGCATCCGCGATGCTCACGCCGCCGATGCCCCGCTGCTGGCGCAGTGGGCGCAGGCGATGGCGTGGGAGACCGAGCACAAGCGGCTGGACCCGGAGACGGTGCTGGCCGGCGTCCATGCCGGCATCGTCGATCCGGCCAGGGCCCGCTATCTGATCGCGATGCGCGATGCGCCGCTGGCCGGCGACGAGCTGGTCTCGGTGCCGGTCGGCACCCTGATGCTGACCAGGGAATGGAGCGACTGGCGAAACGGTGAGTGGTGGTGGATCCAGAGCGTCTACGTCGCCGAGGCCCATCGACGCCAGGGCGTGTTCGCCGCGCTCTACCGCCACGTCGAGGCACGCGCCCGTGCGACCGCCGGGGTGATCGGCCTGCGCCTGTATGTCGAGCGCGACAACGGCAATGCCCAGCGCAGCTACCGCGCGCTGGGCATGGACGATGCCGGCTATCGGGTGTTCGAGGCCGGGTTCGAGCCCCCGGCGACGGGCCAGGGAGCCTCTGACTGATTCAGAGGTTCCGCGCGCAAGGGAGTGCACGCGCGGATCAAGCACGCAAGGGCTTGACCTTGCGACGTCCGAACACGTCCAGGATGGGTTTGTTCGGACCTTCCCTGGCGGCGGGGCTCAGGCCAGCGCGTCGCGGGCGCGTTCGGCGTCCTGGCAGTCGACGAAGTTGACCGCCACGCCGTGGGCGCCGAGCACCGCCGCGAACTGGCGCAGGCGCGCCTGGAACTGCTGGAAGCGGCGTTCCAGCCGGTCGCGGCATTCGTCGCTGTCGCAGGGCGCCTCCGGTGCGTAGCGCGCGTGCCAGGCGCGCGGCGAGAACAGGGCGATGCGCGCTTCGCCATCGGCATAGCGCAGCAACGGTTCCGGCACCGCGTCCAGCCAGGCCTCGCCGCCGGGTTCCAGCAAGGCGGTTTCCAGCAGCGGCCACAGCGGCGCCAGGCCGGCATGGTCGTACTGCATCGCGGTCATCGCGGCGAGGTCGTGCACGGTCAGGTAGCGCGCATGCTCGATCCGCAGGCCGAACGCGGTCTGCGCCTGCAGCGCGGTCTCGGCGCCGGCCATGCCGCGCTCCAGCAGTCCGTTCTCGAACGCATCGCCGACCCGGGCGATGGTGTCGGCGTCGCCGGAGAGCAGGAACGGCAGCAACCGGAAGGTGCCGCCGTCGTAGTCGGGCGACGGGGTCAGCGCGCCGGGCAGGCGGCCGTCGTGGCTGCCGAAGGCGATGATCCGGCCGTGGCCTTCGCCGTCGTGGCCGCCCCCCGGCGCACGTGCGGCCAGGTCGTCGAGCTCGCGATGCAGCGGCCAGCCCGGCCGCAGCAGCTCGACCGGGTCGTAGTGGGCGCCGACGGTGACCAGCTGCAGCCGCGCGGCGTCGGCCTCGAAGTCGGCCAGGTCGCGGGCGATCAATCCGGCCAGGGCGCCGGCATCGCCCTGCGGCAGGGTGGTGCGGGCGATCGCGGCGCCGGCGGTCAGCTCCAGCGCGAGGGCGCCGAGCACGGCCAGGTCAGGCGCATGCGGGGCCGGCATGGCGGTCGGGTCGGGAGCGGTCATCGGCAGCAGGATACGGTGGCGTTTGGTTGTGCGCGGGGCCGGCGCTACACTCGGCGCAGCCCCAATGTGTCGCGGGCCGTCGCCGTCCATTATGCCCGCTGGTCGTGGCGGTCAGCGCCGCCGCCGTCCACATTCCCGTCCATTCCCGCGAGTCGTCAGCTCCACAAGCCCCACGAGGTATACCGATGCGCCCAATCCGTCCCGTCGCCGTGCTCGGTGGCGTCCGCATCCCGTTCTGCCGCCAGAACACCGCCTATGCGGACGTGGGCAACCTCGGCATGTCGGTACGCACGCTCGGCGCGCTGGTCGAGAAATTCGGCCTGCACGGACAGGTGCTGGGCGAGGTCGCGATGGGCGCGGTGATCAAGCACAGCAGCGACTGGAACCTCGGCCGCGAGGCGGCGTTGTCGTCGGGACTGTCGTCGCTGACCCCGGGTATCACCCTGCAACGCGCCTGCGGCACCTCGCTGGACTCGATCATCACCGTCGCCAACAAGATCGCGGTCGGCCAGATCGAATCCGGCATCGGCGGCGGCTCGGACACCACCTCCGACGTGCCGATCGTCTATGGCAAGAAGCTGCGCCGGCGCCTGCTCGCCGCCAATGCCGCGCGCGACCTCAAGGGCAGGCTGGCCGCGTTCAAGGGCTTCTCGCTGCGCGAGCTCAAGCCCGAGTTCCCCGGCGTGGCCGAGCCGCGCACCGGCAAGAGCATGGGCGAGCACTGCGAGGACATGGCCAAGCAGTGGAACATCGGCCGCGACTCGCAGGACGAGTGGGCGCTGTCCTCGCACCAGAAGCTCGCCGCCGCCTACGAGCGCGGCTTCTTCGATGACCTGGTGGTGAGCTTCCGCGGCGTGTCCCGCGACAACATCCTGCGGCCGGACTCGACCCTGGAGAAGCTGGCGACGCTGAAGCCGGCGTTCGACAAGGTGTCCGGGCGCGGCACCCTGACCGCGGCCAACTCGACGCCGCTCACCGACGGCGCCGCCGCCTGCCTGCTGGCCAGCGACGAGTGGGCGCAGGCGCACGGCCACGAGGTGCTGTGCTACCTGCGCGATGCCCAGGTCGCCGCGGTCGACTTCGTCCATGGCGAGGGCCTGCTGATGGCGCCGACCGTGGCGGTGCCGGAGATGCTGGCGCGCAACGGCCTGAGCCTGCAGGACTTCGACTTCTACGAGATCCACGAAGCCTTCGCCGCCCAGGTGCTGTGCACGCTGCGCGCCTGGGAGAGCGAGGAGTACTGCCGCTCGCGGCTGGGCCTGGACGCGCCGCTGGGCCGGATCGATCCGGACAAGATCAACCCCAACGGCTCCTCGCTGGCGGCCGGACACCCGTTCGCCGCGACCGGCGCGCGCATCGTCGCCACCGCCGCCAAGGAGCTCAAGCAGCGCGGCGGCGGCCGCTGCCTGATCTCGATCTGCACCGCCGGCGGCATGGGCGTGGTCGCGATCCTGGAGCGCTGAGCAGGTTTAACGCTTGACGTTTAACGTTAAGCGTTATATTTTGCCGGAATGATACGCAGCTTCCGGTGCATGGATACGCAACGGTTGTTCGAGAGCGGAAAGTGCCGTCGTTTCAGCGCGATCGCCAGGATTGCCACACGCAAGCTGGTCCAGCTGGACGCGGCGCACACGCTGGACTTTCTGCGCGCACCGCCGGGCAATCGGCTCGAGGCCCTGCGGGGCGACCGTCGGGGTCAGCACAGCATCCGGATCAACGATCAGTTCCGGCTGTGCTTCCGCTGGACCGACGATGGACCGGAAGACGTGGAGATCGTCGACTATCACTGAGGCTTGATCATGTTCAAGAACGGCATGCGGCCGGTACACCCCGGCGAGATTCTGCGCGAGGACTACCTGGTGCCCCTTGAGCTGAGCGCGAACGCGCTGGCGCGACGGCTGCATGTGCCGGCGCCGCGGATCAACGACATCGTGCGCGAACGTCGGGGCATTTCCGCCGATACGGCGATGCGTCTGGCGCGCTACTTCGGCGGGGACGCGCGCTCGTGGCTCGATCTACAGGCCGCCTATGACCTGCGGGTGGCCGAGATCGAGAACCTGCGGCGGATCGAACGCGAGATCACCCCCGCCGCCGCGTGACCTGGCCGCATTGCCTGCTCGCGATCCTGGAGCGCTGAGCGCTTCCCGCGGGCATCGACAGACACCATGCCTGCGGTGTCCGCCGGCGAGCCGGCGCGGTTGGCCTCAGGCCGCCGCGACGATGTGGAACACGCCGAACTTGTTGCCGTCGGGATCGCGGAAGTAGGCCGCGTGCACACCCGGCCGGCGCTCGCCCGGCGGGCCTTCGCAACGCCCGCCGAGACGGAGCGCGGTGCCATGGATGCGGGCGACGTCGTCGATCGAGTGCGCCTTGAGTCCGACCATCGAACCGTTGCCGTGGCGGGCCGGCTGTTCGTCGTAGGGGCGGCATACCGCCAGCCCGACGCCGTCGTCCGGCCCCTTCCACAGGATCGAGCGATCGTTCCGCATCACCTGCCGCGCGCCCAGCAGCGCCAGCAGGCCGTCGTAGAAGGCGGCGGATCGCTCGAGGTCGTTGCTGCCGAGGATGACGTTGGTGAGCATGCCGTGGCCTCCGTGCCGGCGACTGACGATATCGCTCAGCCGCGCAGGCGCGGCAGGCCGTGCTCGTCGCGTTCCTCGATCGCGGCCTGGTCGTAGATCTTCTGCTTCAGGTCGCGGCCCGGGACTTCCACCGGCGCCTCGCCGCGGGCGACCCGCAGCGCATTGGCGTAGCACTGGCTGGCGCGCGCGTCGCCGGCCTGGGCGAAGCCGTTGCCGAGTTCTTCCCAGGCCTCGGCATTGCCGCCCTGGGCGAGCGCGCGATGCAGATAGGCCTCGGCCTGCGACCACTGGCCCTTGGCGCGGTGCAGGCGGGCCAGGCTCAGCAGCAGTCCGGGGCTGGCCGGGTGCGCCTGCAGCCAGCGCTCGGCATGGGCCAGGCGGGCGTCGAGGCGGCCGATCGGCAGGCGCCCGTAGAGGCTCGCCAGCTCGTCGCTCCAGCGGTTGTCGAGCGCGTGTTCGATGCTGCTCGCGGCGGCGTCCTCCCAGCGCAGCGCGGCGGCGCGTTCGGCGTAGGCGGCGACCGCGGCGGGGTCGCTGCGCAGCGGTTTGGGCAGGGCTTCCCAGCGGTCGGCCAGGACATTGGCATCGGCCGCCTCGCGCAGGCCGGCCTCGGCCCAGCGCGCTTCCAGCGCTTCCAGGCGGCGCCCCGGCAGGGCCTGCTGCTGGCGCAGGGCGCCGAGCAGGCCGTAGGCGTCGCCGGCGCGACCGAGCGCGGCCAGGGCCTCGGCCCGCAGGGCCAGGCCGCGCGGCGGCAGCGGTTGCGCGGCGGTGGCATCGAGCGCGGCCAGCGCATCGGCGGGACGGGCGTCGGCCAGCGCCAGTTCGGCGCTGACCACCGCGAACACCGCCGGCTGGGCATCGGCGATGCCGGCCAGGTGGGCGCGACCGGCCTCGGCATCGCCACGGCCGGTGGCCGCGTGCGCGGCGGCGATCCGCGCCACGGTCCCGGTTTCGCGATTGCCGGCGGCCTCGCCGAGCAGCTTTTCGGCGCGGCTCCACTGGCCCATGTGGGTGGCCAGCAGGCCGTCGAGCAGGCGCGCGCGCGCGGCCTTCTTGCGGTGCCGGCGCAGCATCGCGAACGGCGCGCTGAGCAGGCGCCAGAGCAGCCACAGCAGCAGCACGGCGACCGCCGCCAGCAACAGGGTGTAGGACAACGACTTGCGATAGGTCCAGTCGCCGAAGCTGACGATCACCAGGCCCGGATCCTGCGCCATCAACTGCGCGACCAGCGCCCCGAGCAGGGCCAGGACGATCCAGAACAGCAGGCTGCGGAACAGGTTCATGGGCGCTCCGATGGCGACACGTCCGCGGCGGCGCGCAGCTGCCGCAGTTGCTGCAGTGTGCTGCCGAGGGTGGGAACCGAGAGTGAAAGCGAGCGCTCGGCGATCCGGTCCAGTTCGCCGCGGCGGGCATCGAGCGCGGCCGATGGCGGCCACAAGCGATCCAGCCAGTCGCGCGCACGCGCCAGCGCGGCCCTGAAGCCGCCCTCGTCGCGGCGCTCGGCGGCGGCGCGGGCCAGGGTCAGTTCCAGTTGCAGGGCGGCCATCGCCGCGGCGCGGTCGGACGGCAGTTCGGCGATCACGCGGTCGCGCGGCTGGATGTCGAACACGTTGGCGAACGCGCGCTTCCACCACGGCCGGTCGCCGGCCGGGGCCTGGGCGGCGGTCTCCGGCGGGGTTTCCTCGAGCGCGCGGCTGAAGGCGTCGATGCGCGCCAACGCGTCGATCCGCGGGTCCGCATCGAGCGCGTCGATCGCCGCGCGCTCCTGGATCAGCGCCTGGCGCAGGTTCACGTAGGCCGGGTCCTTGATCGCGGCCAGCACCGCGTCCGCGGTCGCGTAGCTGCGCTTCGCGCCGGCCAGGTCGCCGGCGATCTCCAGCCGCTGCTGGCCGAACACCAGCAGCATCTCCGCCTCCTCCAGCCGCAGCGCCTGGACGCCATCGCGGTTCGGGTCGGCCAGGCGGGTGACGCTTTCCTCCAGCAGCGCCGCGCGCTGGCCGATGCCGAGCAGTTCGTCGCGCAGCACACGGTTGGTGGCGTCGGCCTGTTGCAGGCGCTGGACCTGCGCGCGCTGGTCGTCGCGCATCGCATCCAGGCGCTGGTTGAGGGCGTCGATGCGGTGATCGGCACTGGCGACCTGTGCGCGCGCGTCGGCCTCGTGCGATTTCCACCAGTTCCAGCCGTACCAGCCGGCGGCGGCGAGCGCGGCGAGGAACACCAGCAGGAACCATGGCCAACGCGCGGCGCGCCGGCGCGGCGCCTGCGCGGTGGGATTGCCAGGAGGCGGGAGGGATGTGGACGGGGCGGTGGAGTCGGACACGGCGTCAGGTCGCTGCATGAGTGGCTTCATGCTACCGGAACGCCCGTGCGGACTGGTTCAGAAAGGCTCCGGACGGGGCCGTGCCGGTGGCTTCGCCGGCTACCGGCCGGGCCCGGCGTATCCAGCGGCGGCCACCAGTTGCGCCGGTCGCGGCCCGGCGGCGACCACGACCTCGCGCAGGCCGTGCTCGCGGGCCAGCGCCGCCAGCCGCGCGCTGGCGGCGACCGCGCGGGCCGCGCGCAGGGTCGCGGCGGCGTCGGCCGGCAGTTGCGCCAGCACCTGGGTCAAGGCCTCGCCGCTGCTGATCGCAAGCACCAGCGGGCCGCGTGCCGCCCGCAGCGCGGCGACCGCGCGCGGCGGCGGCGGCAAGGGTTCGCGGGCGTAGACGTCGGCACGGACGACCTGCGCGCCGCGCGCCTGCAGCGCCGGTTGCAACAGGCCGCGACCGCCGGGGGCCGTCACCAGGCCCAGGCGGCTGCCGCGCAGCGACTGCAGTCCCGGCAGGTCGAGCAGGCCTTCGCTGTCCATCCGCTGCGGGTGCGCGACCGCATGCACACCGGCGCGCGCCAGCGCCGCCGCGGTGCCGGCGCCGACCGCGAACCAGCCACTTGCGTCGAGGCCGCGCAGGGCGCGCAGCGCGGCGGCCGCGCGCACCGCTTCCGGGCTGGTGAACACGACCCGGTCGGCGGTCAGGGCGTCGTCGAGCCGTCGCCGGCTGGCGGCGTCGTCGAAGTGCCGCAGGCGGCAGCTCGACAGCGCGATCAGTCCGCCGCCATGGCGGGCGGCGGCTCGACGCAGCGCTTCGTGGCGGCCGCTGGGGCGCAGCGAAACCAGGTGCCAGCGGCGGGCGGGAGCGGTGGCGGACATGGCGCACAGCTTGGCACAGGGAGGCGCGGGACCGTACGCCGGCGCAGCGTCGTCGTCGCCACACAATGTCTGTACCCTGCGCCGGCCCGGCGGGCGGATCGACCGTCCCGCCGCCTCCCTCCGCTGCCGCCCCCGATACCGAATGTCATTGGACACGCTCGCTTCTCCGCCGCTCGCCCCGTCGCAGCCCGACGCCGCCGCACTCGTCCGCCTCAAGGCCCACTACGACTCGATGCCGCCGGTTGCGGTGATGGACCTTTCGATCGCCGGCTACGACGGCCAGCGGCTGCGCCTGCATGCGCCGCTGGCGCGCCACGTCAACGACAAGGGCTGCGCGTTCGGCGGCAGCCTGGCGTCGATGATGACCCTGGCCGCCTGGGGGCTGGTATCGCTGCACGTGGAAGCGGCCGGACTGGACGCCGACGTGTTCGTCGCCGACAGCCAGATCGGCTACCTGGCGCCGTTGTTCGCCGACCTGGACGTGGAGGCCGAAGCCGCGCCCGGCGCCGACTGGAGCACCTTCATCGCCACCCTGCGTAGTCGCGGCCGGGCGCGGATCAGCGTGGTCGCGCATGCGCGGCTGCCGGAGGGCGGCAGTGCGACCGAGTTCACCGCACGCTACGTGGCGATACTGCGGCGCTGAATCGTGTTCCCGGCTACGATGCGCGGGTATCCGCAATTGCCGGGGAAACCGATGCGCCTGACGAATCCGCTGTTCCGTCCCGTCCTGTTCGCCTGCCTGGTCGCGGTCGTCGCCGTGCTCGGCGGCTGCGCCAGTCTCGGCCCCAAGGCCGATGCGCTGCACCGCACCCAGTACGCCTGGTCGGGCGCGATCCGCTGGGGCGACTTCGAGGGCGCCTGGGGCCTGCTCGACCCGGACATGCGCGACGAGAAGCCGATGACCGACCTGGAGATGGAGCGCTACAAGCAGGTCCAGATCTCGCATTACCGCGATATCGGCGGCATGAGCGACCTCGACGGCGGCACCGCGGCGCGCGACATCGAGATCGGCGTGATCAACCGCCATACCCTGGCCGAACGCACCGTGCGCTACCAGGAAACCTGGCGCTGGGACGAGGAAGCCAAGCGCTGGTGGGTGACCAGCCCGATGCCGGATCTGTGGTCGGGGCAATAGGCTCCGGACCCCGTTCTTTTGCGCCGGCGCCGGCGCTGGGCGACAATCCCCGGCCCCGTGCGCCCCGCGGCGTCGAATTTCGCGGGGCCGTTCCCTTCCTGGCTTGTTCCCCTTTCAGCGTGGCCGTGATCCGTGAATCTTGAAGAACTGCTGGCCTTCTTCGGCCGCCATCCCTACCTGTCCATGGGCCTGGCCGGCCTGACCGTGGCCCTGATCTACACCGAGATCGCGCGCCTGTTCCGTGGCTACAAGGCGCTGCGCCCGGCCGAGCTGACCGGGCTGATCAACCGCGACAACGCGCTGGTCGTCGACCTGTCCTCAAGCAGCGACTTCGAGAAGGGCCACATCGCCGGCAGCAAGTCGGTCGCGCTCAGCCAGTTCGACCCCGAGAGCAAGCTGCTGGCCAACGTGAAGCAGTTGCCGGTGGTGGTGGTCTGCCGCAACGGCATGGCCTCGACCGCGGCGGCCAAGCGGTTGAAGAAGGCCGGCTTCGAGCATGTCTACTGGCTCGACGGCGGCATCGCCGCCTGGCAGCAGGCCGACCTGCCGCTGGTCAAGGGGCGCAAGTAGCCGAACCGTCGCCGCGGCGCGGCTCCGGCGGTCACATAACCCGCGGTTGCCGGCCAACGGGCCTTGCGAACGCCGCATTCGCCCCAACCTGAGCTGTGCAGGGGGGAGTCGCGACGGGTTGCGTTCCATCGAGGACGATCCGGAGCGGTCATGGTCGCGTGCGATACTCCCGCACCTGAAGCTTTCAGAGCCCTTTCAAATCCTTGATCCGATAACTGTTTACCTGGAGTAACGAGATGTCCGAAGAGCAGAACAACGGCGCCGCCGCGCCGGCCGACGCCGCCGCGCAGAACGCCCCGACCTTCTCGGTCGAGAAGATCTACGTCAAGGACGTTTCGTTCGAGGTACCGGGTGCACCGGCCGTGTTCAACGAGCAGGCCCAGCCGCAGCTGCAGATGAACATGAACCAGAACGTGCAGCGTCTAGGCGAGAACGCCTTCGAGGTGGTGCTGGGCATCACCCTGACCTGCACCGTCGGCGAGAAGTCGATCTATCTGGCCGAAGTCAAGCAGGCCGGCGTGTTCGGCGTTTCCGGCTTCGACCCGCAGACCCTGGACGGCCTGCTGGGCAGCCACTGCCCGAGCATCCTGTACCCGTATGCCCGCCAGTTGATCAGCGACCTGATCCAGGCCGGCGGCTTCCCGCCGTTCTACCTGCAGCCGGTCAACTTCGACGCGCTGTACGCCGAAGGCCTGCGCCAGCGCCAGCAGCAGAACGGCGACGGTCTGGCCGACGCCGAGGCCGCCGGCAACGCCTGATCCGGCCCATGACCGGAGCCGATAACGCAACGGGTGCCGGCAAGGCACCCATCACGGTGCTGGGCGCGGGCTCTTGGGGCACCGCACTGGCTTCGCTCGCCGCCCGGCACGGTCATCCGACCGTGCTGTGGGGGCGCGACGCCGATGCCGTCGCGGCGATCAACCAGCATCACGAGAACACCCGCTACCTGCCCGGGCACCCGCTACCGGACAACCTGGTCGCGACCACCGACCTGGCCGGGGCCCTGGGCGGCGCCGGCATGGTCCTGGTCGTGGTGCCCTCGCATGCCTTTGCCGAGATCCTGCGCGCGCTGGCGCCGCACCGCCCCGCCGGTGCCGGCGTGGCCTGGGCGACCAAGGGTTTCGAGCCGGGCAGCGGCCGCTTCCTGCACGAGGTCGCCGAGGAAGTGCTAGGCGCCGACGTGCCGCTGGCGGTGGTCACCGGACCGTCGTTCGCGAAGGAGGTCGTCGCCGGGCTGCCGACCGCACTGACCGTGCATTCGGACGATGCCGGCTTCGCCCAGCAGGTCGCCGACACCCTGCACGGACCGGCGTTCCGCGCCTACACCGGCGACGACATGGTCGGTGCCGAGCTCGGCGGTGCGATGAAGAACGTGCTGGCGGTCGCCACCGGCGTCGCCGACGGCATGGACCTGGGCCTGAACGCCCGCGCCGGCCTGATCACCCGTGGCCTCAACGAGATGCTGCGGCTGAACCAGGCGATCGGCGGCAAGGCCGAGACCCTGATGGGCCTGGCCGGCCTCGGCGATCTGGTGCTGACCTGCACCGGCGACCTGTCGCGCAACCGCCGCCTCGGCCTCGCGCTGGGCCGCGGCCAGAGCATCGCCGACGCGGTCCGCGAGATCGGCCAGGTGGTCGAGTCGGTGCAGACCGCCGACGAAGTGATGCGCCAGGCCGAGCGCCATGGCATCGAACTGCCGATCTCCAGCGCGGTGCGCGCGGTCCTGCACGGCGAGATCACCCCGGCGGACGGCCTGCGCCAGCTGCTGGCACGCGAGCAGAAGCCCGAATACCCGGTCGGCCTGTTCGGCTGAGGAGGCGGGCACGAACGTGCCCGCACCTCGGGACATCCATGTGGGAGCGGCGTCAGCCGCGATTCCCGGGCGGCGCCCGGGAATCCCCAAAGTTTGCTTCGCAAACCATGGGCCCCGCCGTTGCGCTTCCACACCCCCATTCGCGCCGATGGCGCGAATCGCCCCCTGACTCAGGGGGCTGGGTCCGTGCTGTATCGCATCTCGTAGGAGCGGCGTGAGCCGCGAGGGCCTTCCCATGAATGCTTCATCGCGGCTTATGCCGCTCCTACGGGGCTTGGGCGGTTTGTCTCGGCTCAGCCCAGTTCGGCCAGCCAGTCGCGTGGCCGCAGGTAGTCGGCCAGGCGCGCCTCGGCGCTGCCCGGCTCGGGCTGGTAGCCGTACTCCCAGCGCACCAGCGGCGGCATGCTCATCAGGATCGACTCGGTGCGTCCGCCCGACTGCAGCCCGAACAGGGTGCCGCGATCGAACACCAGGTTGAACTCGACATAGCGGCCGCGACGGTACAGCTGGAACTGCCGCTCGCGTTCGCCCCATGCGGTCTCTCGGCGACGTTCGACGATCGGCAGATAGGCCTCCAGGAAGCCGTCGCCGACCGCGCGCAGGTAATCGAACTCGCGATTGAAGTCGCCGTGCAGATCGTCGAAGAACAGCCCGCCGATGCCGCGGGTCTCGTCGCGGTGCTTGAGGAAGAAGTAGTCGTCGCACCAGCGCTTGTGGGCGTCGTAGCGTTGCTGGCCGCCGAACGGCTCGCAGACCCGGCGCGCGACCTGGTGCCAGTGCAGCACGTCCTCGTCGAACGGGTAGAACGGGGTCAGGTCGAAGCCGCCGCCGAACCACCAGGCGACGGTCTCGCCGTCACGCTCGGCGGTGAAATGGCGGACGTTGGCGTGGGTGGTCGGGATGTAGGGATTGCGCGGGTGGAACACCAGCGAGACGCCGACCGCGCGCCACGAGGCGCCGACCAGTTCCGGCCGCGCGGCGGTTGCCGACGGCGGCAGGCGGGTGCCGGAGACGTCCGAGAAACCGATCCCGGCCTGCTCGAATACCGCGCCGTCGCGCAGCACCCGGGTGCGGCCGCCGCCGCCCAGGGTCGCCGCGCCGCTCTCGCCCGGCGCCCGGGTCCAGGTGTCCTCCTGGAAGCGGGCCTGTCCGTCGGCGGTCTCGATGGCCCGGCAGATGCGGTCCTGCAGGCCGGTCAGATAGCTGCGTGCGCGTTCGAAATTGTCCATGGCGCGCATTCTACGGGGCGCCCGGCCGCACCGATTGATCCGGCTCAAGGCGCGGACGCGGCGGACGCCCGCGGCGGGGGTTCACAGGCCTGTCGACATGGCGTTCCTGACGGTGTTCCCACCCTGGCGAGGCGGCGCGGATGGCGGTCTACATCGAACTCATGCAAGCGCAGAACTATCAGGAGAATGGGCGCTTCGGTCATGCCATCGAGCTGCAGGCGGTGGTGTCGAACCGCAAGGGCGCCCGTCTGCACTGGCTGCAGCGCAGCGACCGCGCGTCGGGGCCGGACCTGCCGGCCGACACCTGGGTCGATCTGTATCGGCTGGCGCCGCAGTCGCCGCTGTTCGAGGCCTGGCAGAAGAGCGATGGCGAGTCCGGACTGGCGACGGTTCCGCTTCCCGAGGTGGCGTCGATCCGGTGCGAGGCCGATGCCGAACGGGTGCTGGATTTCTGGGTCGTGGTGATCGACGGCGTGGATGCCACCGGCGCCAGCGACGGCGACTGGGCGGTGATGCAGGCACGGCAGACGCTGAGGTGCGACGCCGGCGGCAGCATCGTCGAACAGTTCTTCCTGATCACCGGCGACGAGGTCGGTGTCGACGGCACTCCGCCGTACCCGCCGGGTTTCAGCCCGCAGTAGGGCAGGGACATGGCGGGACCGGTGCGCTTGCAGCGCCGGGCGCGATGGCGACAATCGGAGCCCACCGTCCGTCGCTCATGCAGGCCCGCCATGTCCCCATCCAGTCCGGCGCTCCGTCGCGCGCTCGTCACCGGCGGCAGCGGCGACATCGGCAGCGCGATCTGCCGTCGCCTCGCCGCCGACGGCTGCCACGTCATCGTCCACGCCAACCGCAATCGCGCCCAGGCCGAGGCGGTGGTGGCCGCGATCGGGGCCGACGGCGGCCAGGCCGAGGCGGTCGCCTTCGATGTCGCCGACGCCGACGCCTGCAGCACGGCGATCGAAACCCTGCTGCAGGCCGGGCCGATCCAGGTGGTGGTCAACAACGCCGGCATCCACGACGACGCACCGATGGCGGGCATGTCGCAGACGCAATGGAAGCGGGTGATCGATGTGTCGCTGCACGGTTTCTTCCACGTCACCCAGCCGCTGCTGCTGCCGATGGCGCGCACCCGCTGGGGCCGGGTGGTCAGCGTGTCGTCGGTGGCGGCGGTGCTGGGCAACCGCGGCCAGACCAACTACGCCGCGGCCAAGGCCGCGCTGCACGGCGCGACCCGCTCGCTGGCGCGGGAAATGGGCAGCCGCGGGATCACCGCCAACGTGGTCGCGCCGGGAGTGATCGAGGGCCGGATGGCCGACGACAGCTTCCCGCCGGACGCGATCCGGCAGATGGTCCCCGCCGGCCGCGCCGGTCGCGCCGACGAGGTCGCCGCGCTGGTGGCGTTCCTGTGCTCGGACGCGGCCGGCTATGTCAACGGCCAGGTAATCGGCATCAACGGTGGCATGGGGTGAGAGCCGGCGTTTGCGAGCCACTGGCTCGCGCCGGCTCGAACGCCATGCGCGCTGCAGCGGGCCGGGGGGTGCGAGGTGAGCGCGTGGCGCGCGCCCCCAGCGGCACGGAAAGCGTGTTGTTTCCTTTTGGAAGCTCAGGTTCCTTTGTTTTTTTAGGCAAGAGCTTCCGCCACCAGGGCGGCGGGTGACTTTTCTTTGCTGGCCCAAAGAAAAGTCACCAAAAGAATGGGCAGCCCCGACAAGGCTCAATCGTGAGTGGTGAGCGTCCCAGCATTTTTCGACACGACATCCTGTCGTGACCGAAAAACGGCGCGCGTCCGTGCGCGCCGCCCTCCGGGTCTGCAGGCGATGCGGGCTGCTCGCTTTCAGGAAGATCAAAAGCAGCGCTGTTGACCTTGACCCTCAGCGACTTAAAGCCCGCCGCGCACCGGAGGGGGCGGCGGCCGTAGAGGCGCCCATGTCTGAGCGCAGCGAGTTTGGGCGCCGTGCCGCCGGCCTCGAGGCGCACAGGGGACCGGGACGGCGCAGCCAGCCCGGCGGGCGTCAGGAGCGGGCGGTTTTGGTTCCTTTTGCCAAGACAAAAGGAACCCGCCGAAGGCGGAAGCCTTTGATCTCGATCGAGAAGACCTCCGGTCAGAAAGGCGGCTTCCTGGCCTGCTCCGGATGAGCGGCCGGATCGGCCAGATCAAGATCAACGGCTTCCGCCACCCAGGGCGGCGGGTAACTTTTCTTTGCTGGCCCAAAGAAAAGTCACCAAAAGAAAGGGCCGTCCCGACAGGGCTCAATCGTGAGTGGTGAGCGTCCCAGGATTTTTCGACTCGCCATCCTGGCTCGACCGAAAAACGGCGCGCGTCCCTGCGCGCCGCCCTCCGGGTCTGCGCCGGGTACGGGCTGTCCGAGTGCCAGCAAGGTCAAGAGCGCCCGATGCTGTTGACCCTGACCTTGACCTTCAGCGACTTAAAGCCCGCCGAGCACCGGAGAGGACGGCGGCCGTAGAGGCGCCCATGTCTGAGCGCAGCGAGTTTGGGCGCCGTGCCGCCGGCCTTGAGGCGCACAGGGGACCGGGGCGGCGCAGCCGTCCCGGCGGGCGTCAGGAGCGGGCGGTTTTGGTTCCTTTTGCCAAGACAAAAGGAACCCGCCGAAGGCGGAAGCCTTTGCTTCTGACTTCGCATGAAGGGCGGAAGCTTTTGCTCTCGAACATCGAGTGTCACACGTGGACAACAGCGTGTCCGCCGAACTCCGGGTCGTCGCCGGCGCCACCGTCGATGGAACGGGTGGCCCCGGAATCAATGCCAACCTTCGACTACACTCGCGCCATGAAAATCGCCAGCTGGAACGTCAACTCCCTCAACGTCCGCCTTCCGCATCTGCAGCAGTGGCTGTCGCAGGCGGCGCCGGACATCGTCGCGCTGCAGGAGACCAAGCTGGAGGACAGCCGGTTTCCTGACGAGGTCCTGGCCGCCGACGGCTGGCGCAGCGTGTTTGCCGGGCAGAAGACCTACAACGGCGTGGCGATCCTCGCGCGCGGGGCGATCGACGACGTGCAGATCGGCATTCCCGGCTTCGAGGACGAACAGAAGCGGGTGATCGCGGCGACCGTCGCCGCGCCCGGAGCGTCGGATCCGGTGCGCATCGTCAACCTGTACGTGGTCAACGGCCAGGACGTGGGCACCGACAAGTACGACTACAAGCTGCGCTGGCTCGATGCGGTGCACGGCTGGCTGGCCGCGGAGATCCAGCGGCATCCGCGGCTGGTGGTGCTGGGCGACTTCAACATTGCCCCCGACGACCGCGACGTCCACGACCCCGAGCTGTGGAACGACGGCCATATCCTGACCTCGACCGCCGAGCGCGACGCGCTGCGCAGGCTTTGCGCGCTGGGCCTGCACGACGGCTATCGCCTGCACCACGAGGAGGGCGGGGTGTTCAGCTGGTGGGACTACCGTCAGGCCGGATTCCGCCGCGACCGCGGCCTGCGCATCGACCTGACCCTGGTCTCGGACGCCCTGCGCGAGGCCTGTTCGGGCGCCGGCATCGATCGCGAGCCGCGCACCTGGGAGCGGCCGAGCGACCACGCCCCGGCCTGGGTCCAGCTGGGCTGAGCGGAGCGCCGCTCAGCCCAGCGCCGGGTCCGCGCGCAGGCCCTCGACCAGGTGATCGAACACCGCGCGGACCTTGGCCGAGACCCGGCGGCCCTCGTGATGCAGGACATGGACCGGCAGCGGCGGAGGCTCGAATCCGGCCAGCACCACCACCAGGGCGCCCGACGCCAGCGCCGGCGCGACCTGGTAACTGAGTAGGCGCGCGCAGCCGTCGCCGGCGATCGCGGCGGCGATCGCCAGGTCGGCGCTGTCGGTGGTCAACCGCGAATGCACGCGCACGCTGCGGCCGGAGCCGAAGCTCCATTCCGGGCCCGGACTCTGGCCGGTGAACTGGATGCAGGCATGCCCGGCGAGCGCGTCGGGGCTGGCGGGGACGCCGTGCGCATCCAGGTAGGACGGCGCCGCGCACACCATCCGCCGCACCTGCCCGACCTGGACCGCGCGCAACGACGACTCGGCCAGGGCGCCCAGGCGCACCGCGATGTCCATGTGTTCCTCGTAGAGGTTGACGACGCGGTCGACGAACAAGGTGTGCACACTGATCAGCGGTTGCCGGCGCAGCAGGGTGCACAGCAGCGGGCCGACATGGCCGCGACCGAACAACTGCGAGCTGGTGACCCCGACCCGGCCGCGCGGGGTCGCGTGGGTGCCGGCCGCCGCCGCCTCGGCCTCGGCCAGATCGGCGAGCAGGCGCCGGCATTCGTGCAGGAAGCGGTCGCCGGCATCGGTCAGCTGCACCCGCCGGGTGGTGCGGTGGAACAGCCGCGCGCCCAGCCGCGCCTCCAGCGCCGCCACCGCGCGGGTCACGCTTGGCGCGGATGTGCCCAGCTGCCGCGCCGCCGCGGCGAAGCCGCCGCGCTCGGCGACGGCCTGGAAGACGAGCATTTCGTGGAAGCGGTCCATTGATACGAAAAATTGATGCGAAAATTGAAATAGAAATTTACCAACCGCGCTGATTCTATATTTTCCGCGCAGCAATAGAGTGTGCCCATTCCCCCACACCTGGAGCGCACCATGAGCCGCATCGCCCTGATCGATCCCCGCCAGGCCACCGCCGAGACCCGTCCGCTGCTGGAGGCGGTGACCCGGCAACTCGGCGGCGTGCCCAACTTCATCCGCGTGCTCGGCCAGTCGCCGGCGGCGCTGGAAGCCTTCCTCGGCCTGTTCTCGATCGCCGGCGCCGGTCGCCTGGAGCCGGCCACGCGCGAGCGCATCGCCCTGGCGATCGCGCAGCGCAACAGCTGCGACTACTGCCTGTCGGCGCACACCGCGCTCGCCGCCGGTGCCGGCCTCGACGGCGACGAGGTCCTGCTCAACCGGGCCGGCCGTTCCCGCGACGCCCGCGCGGCGGCGGCGGTGGCGTTCGCGCGGGCGGTGATGGACAACCTCGGCGACGTCACCCAGGCCGAGCTGCAGGCGGTGCGCGAGGCCGGCTACGAGGACGCGGAGATCGTCGAGATCATCGTCCACGTCGCCCTCAACACCTTGACCAACATGATCGGCCGCGCCAGCCAGGTCGACATCGACTTCCCCCGCGTCGGCGCCGGCGAACTGGCCCAGGTCGCCTGAGGCGGACGGGAGACTCCGATGGCACGCCGTTTCGCCGAACTGGCCTTCACCGGACCGGTCAAGGCCGCGCAGCAGCGCTATGGCTCGCGCGAGAGCAACCTCGCCCACGAGTTGGCCGAGGACCGTCGCGATCGCATCGGTCCGGCCGAGGCGGCGTTCATCGCCGAGCGCGATTCGTTCTACATCGCCAGCGTCGGCGAGCAGGGCTGGCCCTACGTGCAGCACCGCGGCGGTCCGCGCGGCTTCCTCAAGGCGCTCGACGAGCGGACCCTGGGGTTCGCGGACTTCCGCGGCAACCGCCAGTACATCAGTGTCGGCAACCTGGCCGGCGACGACCGGGTCTCGCTGATCCTGGTCGACTATCCGGCGCGGCGGCGGCTCAAGCTGTGGGCGCGCGCGCGGGTGGTGCACTTCGAGGACGATCCGATGCTGCTCGCGCGGCTGGAGTTGCCCGACTACCGGGCGCGGGTCGAGCGCGGCATCGTGCTGGAGGTCGAGGCGGTCGACTGGAACTGCCCGCAGCACATCACCCCGCGCTATACCGAGGCGGAGATCGCGCCACGGCTGCAGGCCCTGCAGGACCAGATCGAGGCGCTGAAGTCGCAGCTGCGGGCGGCGACCGCGGCACCGGCGCCGGGCGCGGTGGCGGCCGCCGCCGACGAGGCGTTCGAGGTGCTGTTGCGGCGCAGCGGTCGGCGTCTGCGGGTGGAGGCCGGACAGAACCTGCTCGACGTGCTCAACGACAACGGCCAGGACATCCCCTACAGCTGCCGCAACGGCGAGTGCGCGACCTGCGTGGTGCCGGTGATCGACGGCGAGCTGCTGCACCGCGACGAGGTACTCGACGACGACGAGCGCGCCGCCGGCAACACCCTGTGCTGCTGCGTATCGCGCGCACGCGGCACTTTGGTTCTGGATCTGTGAGTGCCGGCCCCATGAATTCCGGCTCCATGAACTCCGGCCCCATGAATTCCGGACCGGTGAGACGCCGCCTGCGCGCATTCCTGCATCGGCCGCAGCAGACGGTCGGGTGGCCGGCGGCGCTGCGTGCCGGGATCGGTGGCGGCGTCGCGATCGGGTTGTTGCTGGCGCTGGCGCAGCTGTCCGGACAGCCGTGGCTGATGGCGCCGTTCGGCGCCTCCTGCGTGTTGCTGTTCTCGCTGCCGGCCAGTCCGTTGTCGCAGCCGGCCAACGTGATCGGCGGGCATCTGCTGTCGACCGCGATCGGCCTGGCGGTCGCGCAGTGGCTGCCGGACGCGGTCTGGGCGATGCCGCTGGCGGCGATGCTGGCGATCGCGGCGATGGCCGGTCTGCGCGTCACCCATCCGCCGGCCGGCGCCGACCCGCTGCTGGTGCTGCTCGCGCGTCCGGACTGGAGCTTCCTGCTGTTCCCGGTCGCGCTCGGCAGCCTGGCCCTGGTCGCGGTGGCCTGGTGCGTGCACCGGGTGCCCGGCGGCGTGCGCTACCCCTTGCCCCCGCCCTTGCCCCGCCACGACCCGAACCGACGAGGACGTCATGAAGAAGACCCTGCTCGCACTGTTGCTCGCATGTTCCATGCCCGCCGCCGCGGCCGGGCCGTCCGCCGATCTGCGCCTGTACGCGCTCGACTGCGGTCGCCTGGCGTTCGAGGACCTGGGCCAGTTCTCCGACACCTTCGAATACGACGGCCATTCGCGCACGATGCAGGCGTCCTGCTTCCTGATCCGGCACCCGCGTGGCGTGCTGCTGTGGGACGCCGGGCTGGGCGACCGCCTGGCGGCGATGCGCGACGGCCGCCGGGCCCGGATACTCGGTTCGGACGTGACGATGACGGTGCCGGTCACCCTGGCCTCGCAACTGGCCTCGATCGGGCTGGACTTCGATGGGGTCGACTATTTCGCGTTCTCGCACGGCCACGCCGACCACCTCGGCAACGCCCCGGCGCTGACCCGCGCGACCTGGATCGTCAATCGCGCCGAGCTGGACTGGCTGCGGCGGACCCCGGCGCCGGAACGCACCCATCCGGCGCTGTCGGAAGGCGCGTTGCGCGTGGGCACGGTGACGATCGAACGCGACCACGACGTGTTCGGCGACGGCTCGGTGCGGATCCTGTCCGCGCCCGGGCACACCCCGGGCCACCAGGTGCTGCTGGTCCGGCTGCCGCACAGCGGACCGGTGCTGCTCTCCGGCGATCTGTACCACACCCGCGACAACCGGGCCGAGCGCCGGATGCCGGTGTTCAACGTCGACCGCGCCGACACCCTGGCGTCGATCGACCGGATCGAGCGGATCGTCGCCCGGCTCGGCGCGCGGGTGCTGATCCAGCACTCGCGCGAGGACTTCCAGACGCTGCCGGCGTTGCCCGGCTACCTGGATTGAGCCGGGACCGGCGCGGACTTTGACCGGCGCGGATTCTGACTGGCACGGACTTTGACTGGCACGGAACTTCCCGCGCCCACGAAAAAGGCCCGGCATTGCCAGGCCTTCGCGGATCGCGGCGCAGGGCGGTCAGCGCATCTTGCCGCGCCGGAACAGATTGACGATCGCCAGCAGCACGATCGCGCCGATCAGCGCGGTGATCAGATAACCGGTCCAGCCGGTGAGCTGCAGACCGAGGATCGGCAGCAGGTAGCCGCCAAGGAACCCGCCGATGATGCCGACCACGATGTTCAGGATGATGCCTTGCTGTGCGTTGGTCTTCATGACCATGCTGGCGAGCCAGCCCGCGATGCCACCCACGATCAACATGATGATGAAATTCATCCGATGCCTCCCGGGATAAAGGGTGTCGTCTCGAGCCCGGCCGGCCACCCGGCGCGGGATCGCGGCCCACTCTGGGCAGGGCGGTGTGACGAAGATGTCTGCGCCGCGCGGGTCCCGTTCAGTTTCGCAGCAGGGCCAGCAGCGCGGCCCGCGGCAGCTTGCCGGTCTCGTTGCGGGGCAGGGCCGGCACGCAGCGCAGCGGCCGCGGCAGGAACACCGGGTCGACCGTCGCCCGCAGCGCCCGCAGGATCGCCGCCGGCGCCAGTCCGGGCGCGACCGCCAGCGCCGCGATCCGGCGCACGCCGGCGGCGTCGGCCTCGTCCAGTTGCACGACCACGCCGTCCTCGACGCCGGGAACCGCCAGCAATTTGCCGGTGAGGTCGCCCAGCGAGGCGCGTTTGCCGGCGATCTCCAGCAGGTCGCCATTGCGGCCGTGCAGGACGAAGCGGCCGTCGTCGCCGACCTCGGTCAGATCGGCCAGCAACACCGGTTCCGGCAGGTGCGGCGCCTGGATCGCGGTGCCGTCGGGCTGCGGCTGCAGGCGCACGCCCGGCAGTGGCGTCCACGCGTGCTCGCGCGCGGTGCGCCGGCGCGCGAACACGCAGGTCTCGGTCGAGCCGAGCACCTCGCGGACCTCGCAGCCGAAGCGCGCCTCGGCGGCGCGGGCGAGGCCGGCCTGCAACGGCGCGGTGGCCGAGACGATGCCGGCCAGCGGCGGCAGGGCGATGCCGGACTCGACCAGGGCGTGCAGGTGCACCGGGGTGGTGACCAGCAGCGGCGGCCGCGGCGCGTCGGCGCAGCTGCGGGCGACGTCGTCGGGAAAGAACGGCCGTCCGCGGTGCACCGCCAGCGGCCCCAGCAGCGGCAGCAGCACCGACATCTCCATGCCGTACATGTGCTGCGGAGGCACCGTCGCGACCAGGGCGGTGGCGCCCGTGGGACCGTCCGGCGCGCCGATCAGCTCGGCCAGGGCCGCCAGGTTCTGCGCGGTGCTGATGCGGAACGCGGACCAGCGCTTCGGATTCGGCCGCGGCTGGCCGCTGCTGCCGGAGGTGAAGCCGATCGCGACCGGCGCGTCGTCGGCGATCGTCAGCGGCGCGCCGTCGAGTTCGGGCAGGCGCTCGGGCAGCTGCCGCAGCCGCGGCGATGGCGACGCCGGCGGGGTGTCGCCGAGTCCGTAGCTGCCCGGGTGCCGGGCCAGCACCTCGTCGATCACCGCCGGCGCCCGCGAAGGCGGCAGCAGGGTGGTCTGCCCGCGCAGGGCGGCGGCGCAGAACGCGACCAGGAAGCGGTAGCGGTCCTCGCACAGGTTGATCACCGCCGGCGCGTCCGGCAGCCGGTCGGCGACGCCACGGACCTCGCGGCGGAACCGGGCCAGGTCGATCGCGGCCCCGCCGCCGCCGAAGCAGATCGTGCGGGCGGGATCGCCCGGCGCCAGTTCCTGCAGCGCGGTCGCGGCGGTCGGCGAGTTGATTACGGCTGACATCGTCCCAAATCCTGCAGTGTTCCCGGTGCGCCTGGAATGCCCGCCCGGTCGATCGGCGCGGGATGCCCACCTGCGGCAGCGGCCGCCCCCTGCCGGGTAGCTTACGCTTGCCTGCCGACCCGGCGCCAAACCGGGGCCGCCGAAGCCGGATACGGCGGCCATCGTGCTTTTTCCCACCTGACCGAGACCCGACCGCGTGTCCCAGCCGAGTCCTTCGCCCGTATCGCCCCGCTGGACCTGGCTGCCGCGGCAGCCCGGGGTGGCGGCGGAAACGCAGGCGCGCGGCTGGCTGTCGACCCAGCTGGAGGCGCCGCCGGAAACCCTGCCGCTGCACCGGGACGCGTGGCGGCGGCCGCAGATCGCGGCGCCGTTCCAGGGCCGCGACATCAACTGGAGCCACAGCGGCCAGGGCCTGCTGGTGGCGCTGGCCGACAGCGGGGTGCGGGTCGGCGTCGACCTGGAGTGGCTGCGGCCGCGGCCGCGCGCGCTGGCGCTGGCGCAGCGCTATTTCACCGCCGCCGAGCATGCCTGGCTGGCCGCCATCGCCGATGTGCGGGCGCGCGAGCTGGCATTCCTGCGGCTGTGGTGCGCGAAGGAGGCGGTGCTGAAGGCCCACGGCCGCGGGCTCGCGTTCGGGCTGGACCGGCTGAGCTTCGAGGACGGCCCGGCCGGGCTGCGCCTGGTCGCCTGCCACCCCGACCTGGGCATGCCCGCGCACTGGTCGCTGCGCGAGATCCAGCCGGCGCCGGGCTATCGCGGTGCGCTGGCCTGGCGCTGGGGGCGGGGCGCGTGAGCGGTCATACTGTCGGGCCCCGGTCCGCCCGGCTCCGCCCGCATCGCGACGATGGACGCTTCGGTCACCTTCCGCGACTACCGTGATCGCGACCGCCCCGCCTGCATGGGGCTGTTCGACGCCAACTGCCCGGCCTTCTTCGCTCCCAACGAGCGCGAGGACTACGCCGGCTTCCTGCGGCGATGCCTGCCCGGATACCGGGTCTGCGAGCGCGCCGGGCGTGTCGTCGGCGCCTGGGGGCGGTTCGGCGGCGATCTGAACTGGATCCTGCTGGACCCGTCGGCCCAGGGCCTGGGAATCGGTTCGGCGATCATGGACGAGGTGGTCGGCGCCGCGCGCGCGGCGGGACTGGACACGCTGCGGATCGCCGCCAGCCACCGGTCGGCGCCGTTCTTCGCCCGTTTCGGCGCGCAGGCGGTGGCCGAGACCGTCGACGGCTGGGGCCCGGGCATGCACCGTATCGACATGCGGTTGGCGCTGTGAGCGCCGGCCGATCCCTTCTTCTCCGACCCTGCAATCCGTACCGATGACCGAGACCCTGCCGTCCGACCTGCGACCGACCCTCGAAGCGGGGCTGCGTGCGCTGGAGCTGGACCCCGCCCTGGCCGCGCCGCTGCTGGACTACCTGACGCTGCTGACGCGCTGGAACCGCGCCTACAACCTGACCGCGATCCGCGACCCGCGCGAGATGCTGGTCAAGCACCTGCTCGATTCGCTGGCGATGCATCGGCACCTGGACGCGATCGAGGCGGCCGGCGGCGAGCTGGCCGACCTCGGCACCGGTCCCGGCCTGCCCGGGATCCCGCTGGCGATCGCCCGGCCCGGCCTGCGGGTGGCGCTGGTGGAGAGCAACGGCAAGAAGGCGCGCTTCCTGCGCGAGGCGGTGCGCAAGCTGGGGCTGGCACCGAGGGTGCGGGTGCTGGAATCGCGGATCGAGGCGGTCGATGAGCCCGGCGGCTTCGCCGCGATCACCGCCCGCGCGCTGGCGACGCTGCCGCTGATCCTCGAACTCGGCGGCCACCTGCTCGGTGCCGACGGGGTGCTGCTGGCGATGAAGGGCGCCGACCCGGTCGGCGAGATCGACGCGCTGCCGGCGGGCTGGGCGGTGCGGGCCCGTCACCGGCTCGATGTGCCGGGGCTGGAGGCCGAGCGCCACCTGGTGGTGGTCGGCCGCGCCGTTCCCGGCTGAGCCGCGCGGCCCGCTGCCGGCGGTCTGCCGCCCTCCGTTCAGCTGCGTTCGATGCAATGGATCGTGACCGCGAGGTGGGACAGGCGGCCTGGGGCGGGCATAATCACCAGTCCGGCCTGCGTCCGGACCGGGCCCCGCGCACCACGTCGGGTACCGTGCAGGGATCGCCGGCCGCCCGCATCGTCCGCCTCGCCCGCCTTGTTTCGGGGGGAGGCATCATCCGAACCACCGCGCGCGCGACAAGCCTGCGCGAACACGCCAGGGGAACCAGCCGCATGGCCCGCATCATCGCCATCGCCAACCAGAAAGGCGGGGTCGGCAAGACCACCACCGCCGTCAACCTGGCCGCCGGACTTGCCCGGACGCCGAAGAAGGTGCTGCTGATCGATCTCGATCCGCAGGGCAACGCGACGATGGGCAGCGGCGTCGACAAGCGCGAGCTGGAGGCTTCGATCTGCGACGTGCTGCTGGGCGAGGTCGCGGCGACGGACGCGGTCGTGCGCACCGCCGAGGACTTCGACCTGCTGCCGGGCAACATCGACCTGACCGCGGCCGAGATCCAGCTGATGGAGCACGACGGCCGCGAGCAGCGCCTGAAGCAGGCCCTGGTCGATGTCGTCCAGGCCTACGACTACGTGCTGATCGACTGCCCGCCGGCGCTGTCGCTGCTGACCCTCAACGCGCTGACCGCCGCCGATGCGGTGATCGTGCCGATGCAGTGCGAGTACTACGCGCTGGAGGGCATCAGCGCGCTGCTGGAGACGATCGAGGCGATCCGCCAGCGGCTCAATCCGAAGCTGGAGATCGAGGGCGTGCTGCGGACCATGTTCGACGTGCGCAACAACCTCGCCAACGCGGTCTCGGCCGAGCTGACCCAGCATTTCGGCGACAAGGTCTTCCGCACCATCGTGCCGCGCAACGTGCGCCTGGCCGAGGCGCCCAGCCATGGCCAGAGCATCGTCGGCTACGACAAGGGCAGCCGCGGCGGCATCGCCTACCTCGGGCTGGCCGGCGAGGTGATCCGGCGCCAGCGCGAGCGCGACCAGGCCGCCAAGGCCGTGCCGGCACCGGAGGTGGCGGCATGAGCGCAACCAAGGACGCCGCCGTGAAGGACGCACCGACCAAGGCCGCCGCCGCCAAGAAGCGCGGGCTCGGCCGGGGACTGGAGGCCTTGCTCGGGCCCAAGGCCGCGGCCGAGGCGCCGGCGCTGGAGGCGGCCCCCGGCGACGCGCTGCGGACCCTGCCGATCGACGCGCTGGCGCCGGGCAAGTACCAGCCGCGCAAGCACTGGGACGAGTCCAAGCTCGACGAGCTGGCCGAGTCGATCCGCGCCCAGGGCGTGATCCAGCCGATCGTGGTCCGCGAGATCGCCGAGCGCGGCGGCAAGACCTGGGAAATCATCGCCGGCGAACGCCGCTGGCGCGCCAGCCAGCGCGCCGGCCTGAGCGAGATCCCGGTGGTCGTGCGCGAGGTCGACGACCGCACCGTGGTCGCGATGGCGCTGATCGAGAACATCCAGCGCGAGGACCTCAACCCGCTGGAAGAGGCGCAGGCGCTGCAGCGGCTGATCGACGAGTTCGACCTGACCCATGCCCAGACCGCCGAGGCGGTCGGGCGTTCGCGCGCGGCGGTATCCAACCTGCTGCGCCTGCTCGAGCTGCCGTCGGAGATCCGGGTGCTGGTCGAGACCCGCACCCTGGAGATGGGCCATGCCCGCGCGCTGCTGACGCTGACCCCGCAGGCGGCGATCGCGCTGGCGCGGCAGGCCGCCGAGCACGGCTGGTCGGTGCGCGAGGTCGAGCACCGGGTGCAGCAGCTGGCCGCCGGCAAGCTGCCGGCCAATGGCAGGAACAAGCCGGCCAAGGCCGCGCCGCAGGCCGATATCGTCAGCCTGGAGCGCGAGCTGTCGGAGTCGCTCAACACCCGCGTCAACGTGATGCACGGACGCGGCGGCAAGGGCCGGCTGGTGATCCACTACAGCAACCTCGACGCGCTCGACGGCGTGCTCGAGAAGCTGCGCGGCAAGACCGACTGAGGCCGCCCGTACCCGCCCGGAAGCACGCCCAAGACCGACAGTGACGTCGTGAATCCCTATCGCTACCGCGTGGCCCTGCGCGCCACCCATCCCAGTGCCGACCTGGTCCCGCTGTTCGAGGAGATCGGGTTGCGGCCCACCCGCGCCTGGAGTGCCGGCGAGCCGCGCCGCGGTCCCGGCGGCGGCCCGCTGGAGGGCGTGCACCGGGACAGCTACGCCACCGCCGAGCTGTCGGACATCGGCGCCGGCGAGGGCGGACGCAGCTGGGCCGACGCACCGTTCGAGGCGTTCCTGCGCCAGCAACTGGACCGGCTGGCGCCGCACCAACCGGCGTTCCAGTCGCTGGTCCGCGACGGCGGCCGCTGCGAACTGGCGATCGGACTGAGCGGGGATCGCCCGATCAGCTTCGACCTCAGCGCCTGGCTGTGCGAGGCGACCGCCCGCCTGCGCCTGTCGCTGGCGTTCGACATCCATCCCAACGGCGACGACTGAGCGCCAGTACCCGCAGCCGATGACGAGCAACGACAGCCTCCCTCCGGTCCTGGTCACCGGCGCCGCCGGCTTCATCGGCGCCTATGTGTGCCGCGCGCTGCGCGCGCGCGGCGAGGCGGTGATCGGGCTGGACAACTTCAACGACTACTACGACCCGCAGCTCAAGCGCGACCGCCTCGCCGCGCTGTGTCCGGATGTCGAGGTGCGGGCGCTGGACCTGTGCGACCGCGAAGGCCTGGCCGCGCTGTTCGACGCGCACCGCCCGGTCCGCGTCGTGCACCTGGCCGCGCAGGCCGGGGTCCGCTATTCGCTGGAGAATCCGCACGCCTACGTCGACAGCAACCTGGTCGGCTTCGTCAACCTGCTCGAGCTGTGCCGGCACCGCGGCGTCGAGCACCTGGCCTACGCCAGCTCCTCGTCGGTCTACGGCGATTCGGCGACCCCGCCGTTCTCCGAGGACCAGCGCATCGACAAGCCGCGCTCGCTGTATGCTGCGACCAAGGCCGCCAACGAGCTGATGGGCTACACCTATGCCCAGCTGTACGGCCTGCGCGCGACCGGGCTGCGCTTCTTCACCGTCTACGGCCCGTGGGGGCGCCCGGACATGGCGCCGCTGCTGTTCTCGCGCGCGGTGCTGGCGGGACGGCCGATCGACGTGTTCAACCACGGCCGCATGCGCCGCGATTTCACCCACATCGACGACATCGTCGCCGGCGTGCTGGCCGCGCTCGACCGGCCGCCGCCGGGCGGCGTCGACGGGGTGCCGCCGCACCGGGTGTTCAATCTGGGCAACCACACCCCGGTCGAGCTGGAGCGGTTCATCGCGGTGATCGAGGCCGCCGCCGGCCGCCAGGCGCAGAAGGTCTACAAGCCGATGCAGCCCGGCGACATGGTCGAGACCATGGCCGACACCGGACGCGCGCGCGAAGCGCTGGATTTCGAGCCGCGGACCGCGATCGACGACGGGCTGCCGCCGGTGGTGGCCTGGTGCCGGGACTACTTCGGCGAGGCGGCCTGAGCCGGCCGCGGAAGCGGCACTGCAACCGGTGAGCGGTACGATATGTCCGCCGCGGCCGTTCGCGGCGTCCCCGCCGCCGCCGCGCGGCCCCTCACATCGCCCCGCCCGATGACGCAAAACAAGCCTTCGCTGTCGGTGGTCGTGCCCGTGTTCAACGAGCGCGACAACGTCGCTCCCCTGGTCCACGAGATCACCGCCGCGTTGCGCGGGGTGGTGCCGTTCGAGATCGTGTATGTCGACGACCATTCGCGCGACGACACCCTCGACGTGCTGCGCGGCCTCAAGGCCGAGGTGCCGGAGCTGCGGGTGATCCACCACGTCACCCAGAGCGGCCAGAGCACCGCCGTGCGCAACGGCGTCAAGGCCGCGCGCGCGCCGTGGATCGCCACCCTCGACGGCGACGGCCAGAACGACCCGGCCGACATTCCCAGACTGCTCGCCGAGCGCGACAGCGCCGACGCCTCGACCCGGTTGTTCGCCGGCTGGCGGGTCAACCGCCAGGACAGCGGTTCCAAGCGCTGGGCCAGCAAGTGGGCCAACGCGATCCGCGCGCGCATGCTGCGCGACGACACCCCGGACACCGGCTGCGGGATCAAGCTGTTCGAGCGCGAGGCCTTCCTCGAACTGCCGTACTTCGACCACATGCACCGCTACCTGCCGGCGCTGATGCAGCGCGCCGGCTATCGCACGGTGAGCGTGCCGGTGAACCACCGCCACCGCACCGCCGGGGTCTCCAAGTACAACAACCTCGGACGCGCGATGGTCGGCATCCGCGACCTGCGCGGCGTGGCCTGGCTGATCAAGCGCGGCAAGCTGACCCGTACCGAGGAGGTCTGAGCGATGGCCGTCGACTTCATGAACAACCCGGTCGCCTGGCTGGAGTGGACCGGCATCCACATGTCGCCGTGGAAGATGATCGGCCTCACCGGCGCGTTCATGTTCGGTGCGCGCTGGGTGGTCCAGTTCATCGCCTCGCGCCGCCACGGCAAGCCGGTGATCCCGCGGCTGTTCTGGTACATGAGCCTGTGCGGCAGCGCGATGACCCTGAGCTATTTCCTGTTCTCGCAGAAGCAGGACGCGGTCGGGGTGGTGCAGAACCTGTTCCCGTCGTTCACCGCCGCCTACAGCCTGTACCTGGACATCCGCCACCGCGGTTGGCACCGCGACAAGGCCGGGCACTGACCCGATCGCGGCAGACGCCCGCCGGCGCACAGCCGGCAGCGCCGCCGGGATGCGAGAATCGGGGCTTCGCCACGACCGAGCCGAGTCCGATGCGCCTTGCCGTCCTTGCGTTGAGCCCTCTCTTCCTCGCCCTGCAGGTCGCCGCCGCGCCCGCAGCGGCAGCTGAGCCCGCCGCGGCGCCGGCCGCCGTCAGCGTGCCCCGCGGCGACGCCGACGCCCGCTTCAAGGCGATCTACGAACAGGAATGGAGCTGGCGCCAGCGCGAGTACGGCGATGCCGACGAGGACAGCGACGGCGAGGCCGGCAACCGCCGCCTGCCCTCGGTCGACGCCGCCAGCCAGCAGGCCCGGCTGAAGGTCTGGGAGCGGGTGCTGGGCGAACTCGACGGCATCGACGCGGCCGCGCTGTCGGACGAGAGCCGGATCAATCTCGCGGTGTACCGCGCGCAGGTGGAGAACCTCGCCGCCGAGGTGCGCATGCGCAGCTACGAGATGCCGTTCAACTCCGACTCCTCGTTCTGGTCGAACCTGGGGTTCATGGCGCGCACCCGCTTCGACGACGTCGAGGCCGCCGAGGCCTACATCGCCCGCCTCGATGACGTGCCGCGCTACTTCGACGCGCAGATCGTCAACATGCGCGCCGGCCTGGCGCGCGGTTTCAGTGTGCCGCGCGCGGTGCTGGACGGGCGCGAGGTCTCGATCGCGACGACCGCGGCACTCGACGACCCGACCGAGGCCAACCTGTACGCGCCGTTCCGCGCGATGTCGTCGCGGATCGCCCCGGCCGAGCAGGCGCGCCTGCAGCGCGAGGCGCAGACGGCGATCCGCGAGCGGGTGATTCCGGCCTTCGCCCACCTGCTGGCGTTCTTCCGCGACGAGTACGTGCCCGGCGCCCGCACCAGCCTGGGCGCCTCGCAGATGCCCGGCGGCGAGGCCTGGTACCGCCAGCAGATCCGCGAATACACCACCCTCGACCTGTCGCCGGAGCAGATCCACCAGATCGGCCTGGCCGAGGTCGCGCGGATCCAGGCCGAGATGGACGCGGTGATCGCCCGCAGCGGCTTCCAGCCGCCGGCCGGCGAGGAGACCTTTCCCGCGTTCCTGCACTTCCTGCGCACCGACCCGCAGTTCTACGTCGACACCCCGCAGGCCCTGCTCGACCGCGCCGCCTGGATCGCCAAGCGGGTCGACGGCGAGGTCGGCAAGTTCATCGGCACCCTGCCGCGCGGGCGCTTCACCATCATCCCGGTGCCCGACGACATCGCGCCGTTCTGGACCGCCGGCCGCGGCGGCAACGGCACCTACTGGGTCAACACCTACGACCTGCCGTCGCGCCCGCTGTACAACCTGCCGGCGCTGACCCTGCACGAGGCCTCGCCGGGCCACGCCCTGCAGGGCGCGCTGGCCGGCGAGCAGCAGGGCCAGCCGGCGTTCCGCCGCGAGTCCTACATCTCCGCCTACGGCGAGGGCTGGGCGCTGTACACCGAGAAGCTGGGCCAGGAGATGGGCATCTACCAGACCCCCTACGAGGAGTTCGGCCGCCTGACCTACGAGATGTGGCGCGCCTGCCGGCTGGTGATCGACACCGGCGTGCACGCCAAGGGCTGGAGCCGCGAGCAGGCCCTGGCCTACCTGCGCGACCGCACCGCGCTGAGCGAGCACGAGGTCACCACCGAGGTCGACCGCTACATCTCCTGGCCGGGCCAGGCGCTGAGCTACAAGCTGGGCGAGATCGCGATCGTGCGCCTGCGCGGCGAGGCCGAGCGCGCGCTGGGCGACGCCTTCGACATCAAGGACTTCCATGACGCGGTGCTGCGCCAGGGCTCGCTGCCGCTGCCGGTGCTGGAGACCGAGGTGCGACGCTGGATCGCGGCCGAGAAGGGCAAGGGCGACGCGCGCGGTTGACGGGCGGCGGCGGATCGGCCGGCGCTGAACGGGCGTCCGCCCGCGCGCTTGTGGATAAGTCTTGCGTGGACGGGGCCGGGCATGCATAATGCCCGGCTCGCTGTGTCCGAGCGGGTCTGACGACCCGCCCGGGCGGTCCCGGAAGCGCGATTCCGGCCGCCATCGGCAGCGACCCGCCCCGGCGGGGCTCCACCCTCCCGTATCGCGCATCGCCCCGGATGGTCCGGCGGCGCTGGGGCCGACGCCTCCCTGGCCAAGGGAGACACCACAGATTACGAGGTGCGTAATGTCCCGAGTATGCCAAGTC
This sequence comes from Marilutibacter maris, assembly GCF_003233695.1. NCBI lineage: Bacteria > Pseudomonadati > Pseudomonadota > Gammaproteobacteria > Lysobacterales > Lysobacteraceae > Marilutibacter > Marilutibacter maris. The sequence goes on from NZ_CP029843.1 coordinate 254,386, forward strand.
ACCGGCAAGCGTACGACGACCGGCAACAACGTCTCGCACGCGATGAACAAGACCCGTCGCCGTTTCCTCCCGAACCTGCACGAGCGCAAGTTCTGGGTCGCCAGCGAGAACCGCTGGGTGAAGCTGCGTGTTTCCACCAAGGCCCTGCGCACCATCGACAAGAAGGGCATCGATGCCGTTCTCGCCGACCTGCGCGCCCGCGGCGAAAAGATCTGAGGAGAACTGAACCATGGCTTCCAAGCGCGACAAGATCCGCCTGATCTCCTCGGCCGGCACCGGCCACTTCTACACCACCGACAAGAACAAGAAGAACACGCCTGGCAAGATGGAGATCAAGAAGTACGATCCCGTCGTTCGCAAGCACGTGATCTACAAGGAAGGCAAGATCAAGTGAGGTAGCGGCGCGGTCGCTTCCCGCGGCCGCCCTTGCCACACTTCTCCCGGTCCTTGCCGGGACACCGACAGCCCGCTTCGGCGGGCTGTCTGCGTTTCCGGGGCCGGAGTTCGGGGCGGCATCCGCATCCGCGGTGCGTGGCGTGGGCTCCGGTCGCCACGCCTGGCCCTGGCCGCCCCGGGATCGCGGCGGCGTTCCCATCGGAACCCCTCCCGCCCGCGGTGGCCGCCATGCGCCGATACGCCCTCCTGCTCGGAATCGTCCTCGCCGCTCCCGCCGCGCAGGCCGAGGCCCCGCTGCCCGCCAACAGCTTCGCCGACAGCTACGGCCGCTACGCCCCGGCGGGCGACTGCACCCGCGAACCGCGGATCACCGTCGCCGCGAGCGGCCTGGAGATCAGCGTCGGCGGCACCAACGAACATATCGCCCAACCCGAAGCGGCCTGGAGCTACTTCGGCCCCAGCTACCAGGGCATCGCCCGCGCGCTGTTCCCGTACACCGGCGCCGAACGCCCGGTGATCATCCTGCTCAACGACGGCGAGGTCCCCGGCACCCTGCGGATCGACCCGCACGACCGCGGCTACTAGGGCGGTCCGCCGCTGTCGGCCTCGTGGGTCTGAGGCAGAGTTGATGGGGCCACATCTTGCAAGATGATCATTCGACGAAGACATAATGGCGTCGAACTTCGTGTACCTAGCAGGAGGCAGGCCTCAGCTTCAAGCAGTCTCTATCTTGTTTCCTGTGCTTTCGACTGCGACGAGAACTCTTTGCTCGAACATGCCCCATGGCTACATCCTGGCGTCTGATCCATCTTTGCCATACAAGACCCTCCCGTCGACGACGGATTGCCATGCGGCCCTTAGAGGGTACCCAACATCTGGATCCCTCAATCGCTTCTTGGCATGCTTTGTCAGTGTCGTCACGCTCACGAGATTCGTTACAGCGGGATCATTGGGGAGTGCGTAGCTCTGTCCACCATCAGAACTAAAGCTATGTTTAAGAAAGGCTAGGGCGAACCTGTCAAGTGTCGGGTCATCCTTCTTAATCTGGCGAAAAACTGCCTTGGCGGACTTAGGGGCGACCCGCATTACTGTCCAGAGTATTCTGGATGGGTTGGCGCAGTTCCAAAATTTCGAGGCGTTCAAGGCGATCTGGCTATTCTTAGCTAGCTTGATGCCTGCCATCTTATGATCTTTCTTGCTGCAAACTATCGCTCCAGGCTCAGGGGCGTTTCGCAGGTCGTTGGTGAGAATCTCTGCCGCGACGGTCAGTGAATCAGGGTCGGAAGCGAGCTTGTATGCAATGTCTTCTGCCTGGTCCGGGGCACACGAAGCAATGAGCCGGCCGATTGCCCTGACCGCTGCGCTTTCTGTCGAGATTGTGAATAGCTGCCGTTCCGAGTCGGAGCGCGAAAGCGGTGCTCGATCTACCAGTCGCGCGATCGCAAGGCAGGTATCTTCAAGGTTCCTGACTTCATTCGCAGAAAGGGCGTCAGCCAGCTCTCCCAACATCTCTAAGAAGCCGAGGCCGTTCTCGTCACTGAGTCTCGATTCCACCGCCTCTCGTTGTTTGGGATCGAGGATGTAGTGCTTTGCCTCAACCATGCTGACATCTGATGTGCCGATTGCCATGCTTAGGGCGATACTCAGACGGCTAGGCGCAGATATGTGTCCTTCGATATCAACCTGTCTTCCAAATGCAAACGAATTGTTTGCCTTGGCTGCGCTAGGGAATAAGAATTGCACTAACCTACGAACTGCGTCGGGGTGACCTGCCCCCACTGAGCCATACCAGTCGAATCTGGGTAAAGTCCGTCAACCCGAGAGGACGGACATGCGCAAGAGTCGATTCACCACCGAGCAGATCATTGGGTTCCTGAAGCAGGTCGAGGCCGGCATGGCGGTCGCCGAGCTGGCCCGCCAGCACGGCTTCAGCCCGGCCAGCTTCTACCAGTGGCGGGCCAAGTACGGCGGGATGGAAGCCGAAGACGCCAAGCGACTGAAGGAGCTGGAGGCTGAGAACAACCGGCTGAAGCGGTTGCTGGCCGAGGCCCACCTGGACATCGAGGCGCTGAAGGTCGGCTTCGGGGTAAAACGCTAGCCCCGCAACGCAAGCGCGAGGTGGTCCGGCGCATGCTTGAACACACGAAATTGAGCGAGCGCCGGGCCTGCCGCCTTGCGGGGCTATCCCGCGATGCCTTCCGCAACGAGCCGGTCCCAACACCTGCTACACAGACGCTGTCGGCCCGGATCATCGAACTGGCTCAGCTGCGCCGGCGCTTCGGCTATCGCCGCCTGCACGACTTGCTGCGCCCGGAGTTCCCGAACGTGAACCACAAGAAGGTCTATCGCCTGTACCGCGAGGCGAACTTGGCCGTGTGTCGTCGCCGGAAGGCCAAGCGGCCGGTTGTAGAACGCCAGCCCTTGTTGCAGGCGAACCAGCCTAACGCGGTCTGGAGCATGGATTTCGTGAGCGACGCCCTGGCCAATGGCCGCCGGTTGAAGTGCCTGACCGTCGCCGACGACTTCAGCCACGAGTGCGTCGACATCGTGGTCGACCATGGCATCAGCGGCGCCTACGTCGTGCGCATGTTGGATCAGGCGGCCTGCTTCCGCGGCCATCCCCGTGCCGTGCGCACTGACAACGGCCCGGAGTTCACCAGCCGCGCCTTCATCGCCTGGACGCAGCAGCACGGCATCGAACACCTGCTGATCGAACCCGGCCGGCCGATGCAGAACGGCTACATCGAGAGCTTCAACGGAAAGTTCCGCGACGAATGCCTGAACGAGCATTGGTTCACGTCACTCGCCCAAGCCCGTGACGTCATCGCCGACTGGAGACGTGATTACAACGAGGTTCGACCGCACAGCAGCTGCGGCCGCATCCCGCCATCGCAGTTCGCTGCCAACCACCGAGCACAACAAGCCAACAACGCAGTAACCTTCAATCCCGGACTTTGTCAGGAATGACTGGTACGGCTATCGGGGGCAGGTCAGTGGTTCTGGGTCTTGGCATATACTTGTTCCAGTTTGTCTGAGTGCTTCTTCTTCTCGGCTTCTGTATCTGCCTCTGGCCTCCCAAACCCTCTAGTGAAAAGCGATGGGTTCCTGCGCAGTTCGTCATATACCCTCGGCGCACGCACCATAAGGCACGCTAGGCCGAAGATATCCGCCAAAACGATTTCGCCTCGCAATCCGGGCTCGATTACTGCCAATGTATTGATGACGCGGCTTATATCTCTTGGCTGCTCAAGAAGCTCACGTAAGCCGTGAAAGTAAACGTGTTGAAGTCGTTCGTCCTGCTTGGGGAAGTGCCATGCAAGTGCCTCTACTGGCAACGAAGAAAGCGCGTCATTGATCAGATTTAGTCGTGAATTCGTTGAGATCGCGGGGAGCGGGAGGCGGACCTGCACAATCTTGTCGATGTAGGTTGAAGCACGTGGTACCGAGGCTGACCTCAGTGCGCGGCGTATGTACTCCGCATCCCAGGCAACGATATAGCCGACGTTCGGAAGCTGTCCCACCGCCTTGACGATCCGTACCATCTCGAAGACTTCAGATGGGAAGAGACGATCAATGTCGTCAATGAACACAAAGACCCTTTTGTCAAACTCTTGCAGCGCACGCTCGAGTCGATCCTTCTGACCTTCGATATCTCTTTCTTTCTGTTCGGCAACGCCGCCAGCGGCCTTGCCTGCGGATTCCATAACCCCCTTGATGAGGCTGGCCCAAGGCTCTGCACCCGGCACCCACTTTACGAGATCGAACACTTTGGCGTAGTTTCGAATTTCTTTCGCGACCTTGTTCGCGCTACCGATATGGTCCGTAAGTTCTATGGCGGAAGCGATCGCGCCGAGGAATTGCCGTAGTAGGGATTCCCGATCGCCAACTATCCAAGGATTGAAGTGGACAACGATCAAGCCTTCTTCGTTCTCTTCGCGTATCAACTGTTCCATCATCGACAGTGTGGAGGTTTTTCCACTGCCCCAAGGGCCTTCGATTGATAGGACGAAGCCAGCAGTGGCCGAGACGCGTGCCAAAGCCGCTACGGCGGCTTTAGCGAACCCTGTTCGTTGTAGCCTGTCCCGCTCGATTGCATCACTTCGCGACAGTGGCTGGTCTGGGCTGATTGCAGGCGCATTCTTGGTCATCGGCTGATCCCTTCCTATTGATCACCGCAATACTATTACCCTGGCACATGTCTTCAATGTAGTTCTTCCCCCCGCTACTGCGAAAGGAGCTTGAAGTCCGGAGCGCTGTGGAGTGTCAGCATCAGTGCGCTATCCAGACCATTGCAGATGTGAGTTGGATCCGAATCCCGTGTGTGAGCTTACTGCGTCGAATGAGGTCTATCGAGCGAAAAAGTGCCGCACTGGTTCCAACTTCCACGCTTAGCAGGGGCAAGATCCCCACAAAAAAACCCCGGCCGAAGCCGGGGTTCGCCCACTGGGGCCAGTGGAGAGATACGGGGGCGGGCGTGACTCAGAAGGTCACGCTCCAGCTGTTGATGTAGCCGGTGTCCTGGTTGGCGTTGTCGTTGACGCGCAGTTTCCAGGTGCCGTTGAGCGGCTCGCTGGACAGGTCCAGGGTGTAGGTGCCGATCACGTTGTCGGTGCTGCCGCCGCTGCGGTTGTGGAGGTTGTAGACGCTGCCATCGGGCGCGACCACATCGACCCTTAGGTCGCCCTTGTAGGTGTGGCGGATGTCGACGTCGACGCTGGCGTTGCTGGGGGCATTGCCGCTGCGGCCGGAGACGGTGATCGGGCTTTCGACGGTGGCGTTGTCGTTGATGGTGTAGTCGCTGGTGTTGCTGTAGGTCTGGGTACCGCCGCCGCCGGTGCCGTAGCTGCCGGTCAGGCTGAGCCCGGAGAACGCCGAGTAGCCGCGCACCATCACGTGCCAGGTGCCGGCCTGCGGGCTGGCGAAGCTGCAGGTCTCGTTGTTGCCGCCGGTGTAGGGCCTGCAGTCGTAGCTGCCGGTGGTCGGCGCGCTGCCGAACTTCACGTACAGGTCGGCATCGCCGGAGCCGCCCGAGGTGACGAACTGCAGGTTGCTGGCGCCGGCCGGGACCTCCATCGTCCAGAACTGCTCGCTGGCCTGGGCGCCGGACACGCCGGTGACCGGCACACCGTTCTGCAACTGGTTGCCGCCGCCGGAGCCGACCGTGACCGTGCGGGTGCGGCTGTTGCTGGCGCCGTCGTCGTCGGTGACGGTCAGGGTGACGTCGTAGCTGCCGGCCGCGGCGTAGCTGTGACTGGGGTTGGTCGCGGTCGAGCTGCCGCCGTCGCCGAAGTTCCAGCTGCGCGAGGCGATCGAGCCGTCGCTGTCGCTGGAGCCGTCGCTGAAGCTGACCGTCAGGTCGTTGGCGGTGAAGCTGAAGTCGGCGTTCGGTGGCAGGTTGCCGCCACCGCCGTCGGGGCCGATGCCGTCGATGTACTGCGCGCCGGTGCCGCCGGCGTCGAGCCAGTTGCTCAGCCGGGTGCTGTTGCTGCCGCCACCGGTCCAGGAGGTGAACAGGCGCCCGTAGTAGTCGCTGCGGTTGCTGCCGGTCGCGCTGCAGGTGGCCGGGCCGCCGTGCAACTGGCCGATCACGCGCTTGTCGGGGCTGTAGATCGGCGAGCCGGACGAGCCGGGCTCGGTCACGCCGCCGGAGGGCTGCCAGAAGATGTGCAGGTGGCTGCTGCCGGCGCCGCCACCGTAGCCGCTGATCTGGGTCGCGCTGGTGGAGATGCTGATGCGCTTCTCGGCCACGTTGGGGTGGTGGATGCCGATCGCGCCGGGGAAGTTCATGTCGCGGCGGTCCCAGCCGCTCCAGTACAGGTTGAAGGCGGCCGGGGCCGGGTCGTCGAGCTCGACCAGGGTGAAGTCCGACGCGCTGTTGCCGGCACGGAACGCCGAACCGGTCAGGTACTGGTCGAGGGTGCCGTCGCCGTCCTGGCCGCTGGAGCTGCTGCCGGGCGTGCGGCAGGTCGAGTTCTGGTAGTTCCAGTAGGTCACCAGCGAGGCCGCATTGCCGCTGTTGATGCCGCAGTGGTTGGCGGTGAGGAAGAACATCCGGCGGTCGCCGGCGGTGTTGTTGAGCAGGCTGCCGCTGCAGAACAGGCTGCCGCCGGTGGAGATCGCCGCCGAGGAGCGCACGATGTTGTCGTAGTAGGGATCGGCGTCGGGGCATTCGACATCGACGTTGCAGGCGCCGGAGGTGCCCAGCGGCTGGATCAGCGCCGACTCGCGGGCCATGCGGCTGAAGCCGCGGTAGTCGTGGCCGATCTGGACCAGGTGCAGTTCGAGTTCATCGACGCTTGCGCGCGGTACCACCACCTCGATCACCGCGCGGTCGCCGGCGACGATCGGGGTCCACAGCTGGCCGTGCGCTTCGTTGTCGGCGTCGCTGAAGTGGCGCACCAGGCGCGGATCGGCCTCGCCGGTCAGGCCCTCGGGGTAGATCAGCATGTAGCCGCCGGCCGGCATGCGGTAACGGTCGAAGCCGAAGTTCAGCGACAGCGCGTCGCGCGATTCGACCCGCAGCCGCCAGACCAGGTGGTCGTCGTCGAGGGCTTCCCAGGCGCCGGCATTGTGCGGGTCCAGATCGACCGCGAGCGGCTGGGCGAAACGCGGCGGCAGGCCGCGCGCCTCGCGTTGCGGGTCCTGCGCGCGCAGGCGCTGCGCGTCGACCGCGGGCATGCTGCGCAGCTCGACGCGGTCGAGCCGGGCGATGTCGTGATCGAAGGCGGCCGGACGCACGTCGGCGGGCGCGGCCAGGGCCGTGCCGATGGACAGGGACAACAAGGTCAGAAGACCGCATGCACCTTTCATAGAGCCTCTCCTTGGTGGGTGTCGCATGGATGGGTGCTGCCAGTGGGTACTGTTAGCGAGTGCCGTCACAAGCCGCGCCGCCCGGGGTCGCCGGGCGGCGCGGAGGGGTGGGTTGCCGATGCGCGCAACCCGATGTCAGAAGTTGATCTCAGAAGGTCACGCTCCAGCTGTTGATATAGCCGGTGTCCTGATTCGCGTTGTCGTTGACCCGCAGCTTCCAGGTGCCGTTGAGGGCCTCGCTGGACAGGTTCAGCGTGTAGGTGCCGATCACGTTGTCGGCGCTGCCGCCGCTGCGGTTGTGGAGGTTGTAGGTGCTGCCATCCGGGGCCACCAGGTCGACCTTGAGGTCGCCCTTGTAGGTGTGGCGGATGTCGACATCCACGCTGGCGTTGCTGGGCGCGTTTCCGCTACGACCGGACACGGTGATCGGGCTTTCCACCGTGGCGTTGTCGTTGATCGGATAGTCGCTGGTGTTGCTGTAGGTCTGGGTGTCGCCACCGCCGCCGGTGCTGTAATCGCCGACCAGGCTGACCCCGGAGAAGCTGCTGTAGGCCTTGACCCGGACGTGGTAGGTGCCGGCCTGCGGGCTGGCGAAGCTGCAGGTCTCGGCATTGCCGTTCTTGTACGGGCGGCAGTCGTAGCTGCTGTCGGTCGGCGCGCTGCCGAACTTGACGTAGAGGTCGGCATCGCCGCTGCCGCCGGACATCGTGAAGCTCAGGTTGGAGGCGCCGGCGGGCACGTCCATCGTGTACTCGACGGCGTTGCCGGCGGTGGCCGCCAGCCCGGTCACCGGCACGCCCTTCTCCAGTTCGTTGCCGGGCGGCGGCGGATCGGTGTCGCCGTCGGTCTTGGCCAGTTCGCCGAGAAAGCCCAGCGCGAGCTTGGCCAATGGGGTGCTGGGCTGGGCGCTATTGCCCATGTTGGCCAGGGTGTCGGAGGTGGTGTGGATGCGGTTGTTGAAGGCGGCCTCGAACATCATCGCGGCCGGGTAGCCGGCGCTGGTCCAGGAGGCGTGGTCGGAGCAGCCATAGCCGCAGGTGTAGGTGCCGCGGGTCAGTCCGAGCGGGGCGAGGTATTCGTCGAACACGTCGCGCACGAACTGCTGCAGGGCGCTGTTGCTGTAGTCGGTGATCAACTGCATGTCGACGCTGGAGCCGCTGGCGTAGTTGGTCATGTCCAGCTGCAGCACGCCGACCACGTTCACGCCCTGGCTGGAGAAGGACTGGGCGATCGCGTTGGAGCCGCGCAGGCCGACTTCCTCGGCGGCGTAGCCCATGAACTTGACCGTGCGCCGCGGCTTCCAGCCATCGGCCAGGGCGATGCGCAGCACCTCGGTCAGGGTCGCGATGCCGGAGGCGTCGTCGTCGGCGCCGGGCGCGTTCATCGCGTTGCCGCTGCCGCTGTTGGAGATCGAGTCCAGGTGGCCGCCGAGCACCACGACCTCGTCGGCCAGGTCGCTGCCCTCGATGGTCAGGATCACCGACGGCTGGGTCGAACAGCTGGAACAGGCGAACAGCTCGGCGCTGACGTCGCTGCGGCCGGCGCCGAAGGCCTGCCAAGTGTCGCGGATCCACTCGGCCGCGGCCTTGCCATGGGTGCTGGCGTAGTAGCGGTTGGGGTAGGCGGTGGACAGGTGGTCGATGGTGGCGCGGATGTTGCTCTCGCTGACCAGCGGCAGCCACGGGTCGACCGTGTCCTGGTTGTCGACGGTATAGGTCGCGAACACGGTCTGCTGGGCCAGCGCGCTGCGCTCGTTGGCGAGGAAGGCCTCGGCCTCGTCCAGGCTGGCGAAGGCGAAGAAGCCGCCGCAGCGGTGCTCGTCGGCGTGGATGCGATGGCTGGCGTCGCTGAGCTGGTGGGCCTGGATGCGCGATATCACCAGCGCGTTGCCGGTGCTGTCGCGCAGCCCGGTCGGGTCGCGGGCGATCGCCGCCAGGCTGGTGCGGTAGCTGTCCTGCGAGGTGACGACATAGACCGGCGCGAACGGGTCGCTGTCGATGCGCTCGGCCAGCGCCGGGCTGATGTGGTCGTGGTGGCGGGTGTCGGCGGTCTGCGCATGGCCGGCACCGCTGGCGGCCAGTGCGGCCACCAGGGCAAGCGAAGCGATATGTCCTTGCATTGCGAAGCTCCTGGGATGCGGATGCGGGGCCTTGTGCGGTGCCCCGCATTCGGGAAGGGACGGGCGCGTCGGCCCGGGTCGGATCTCCCTGTGCGATCCGGAGTAGCGGGGCCCGGCCGAAGCCGGGCCCCGGTGCGACCGGCCGCCTGTAGCTGTCCTGGCGACGGGTTCGCGGTTGCGATCAGGTCATGACATCACGCTTAGAACGCGATCTCAGAAGGTCACGCTCCAGCTGTTGATGTAGCCGGTGTCGTAGTTGGCGTTGTCGTTGACCCGCAGCTTCCAGGTGCCGTTTAGGGCCTCGCTGGACAGGTTCAACGTGTAGGTGCCGATCACGTTGTCGGCGCTGCCGCCGCTGCGGTTGTGGATGTTGTAGGTGCTGCCATCCGGGGCCACCAGGTCGACCTTGAGGTCGCCCTTGTAGGTGTGGCGGATGTCGACATCCACGCTGGCGTTGCTGGGCGCGTTTCCGCTACGACCGGACACGGTGATCGGGCTTTCCACCGTGGCGTTGTCGTTGATCGGATAGTCGCTGGTGTTGCTGTAGGTCTGGGTGTCGCCACCGCCGCCGGTGCTGTAGTCGCCGACCAGGCTGACCCCGGAGAAGCTGCTGTAGGCCTTGACCCGGACGTAGTAGGTGCCGGCCTGCGGGCTGGCGAAGCTGCAGGTCTCGGCATTGCCGCTCTTGTACGGGCGGCAGTCGTAGCTGCTGTCGGTCGGCGCGCTGCCGAACTTGACGTAGATGTCGGCATCGCCGCTGCCGCCGGACATGACGAAGCTCAGGTTGGAGGCCCCGGCGGGCACTTCCATCGTGTAGTTGATGGAGTTGCCGGTGCTGGCCGCCAGCCCGGTTTCCGGCACGCCCTTCTCCAGCTCGCCGCCACCCGGCGGATCGCCACCGCCGTCGCAGCTCACGCCCACGGAAGCGAAGGCCGCGGTCACGTCGGCGACGGTCAGGCTCAGGTCCTCGGCCGCCGACTCGACGCCGCAGGAGCCCTGGTCGAAGTTGGTGCTGGAGGTCCAGTACAGCTGGTTGGCGCGGGCGAACACCCGGAACGCGTTGCGGGTATCCCAGCCGGTCTTGTTGGCGAGCAGGTAGAACGCCTTGTTGTAGACGCCGGAGGAGTAGTGCACGTCCATGCCGTTGTAGTAGTCGTCGGCGTGGCCGATCGAGCGACCGTCGCGGGTCGGATCGTCCATGTAGCGCAGCGCGCCATTGCTCTTGAAGATGTCGGCGCCGACCAGGAAGTCGTTGCTGCCGCGCATGAAGTACTCGGCCGCCTCGCCGGCGATATCCGAATAGGCCTCGTTGATGCCGCCGGACTGCCCGGAGTAGATCAGTCCCGAGTTCTGCTCGGTGAAGCCGTGCGAGACCTCGTGCGCGGACACGTCCAGGCTGACCAGCGGGTAGAAGGTCGACGCGCCGTCGCCGAAGGTCATCGACGAGCCGTTCCAGAACGCGTTCTCGTAGTTGTTGCTGTAGTGCACGCGCATGGTGAGCTGGAAGGTCAGCGGCGGCGCACCGACGTAGTCGTCGTACATGTCGTAGACGACCTTGCCGAAGTAGTGCGCGTCGTTGAGCGGCGAGTAGGCGCCGTTGATCGTCTTCACGGTGTTGCGCGGGCAGGTGTACGAGAACGCCGTGCTGCCGCTGGTGCCGTGGTTGAGGTTGACCGTCTTGACCTGCGAGTTGGTCATCGTGCAGGTGCTGCCGCTCTGGCTGACGTCCATGTAGCCGAAGTCGGTGCCGTACTCGTACTCGCCGGTCTTGGCGTTGCCGCCGGGGCCGGTGCCGTTGGCGTGGGCCAGCGCGTCCCACTGCTTGATGACGCGGCCGCTGTTGGCGTCGAGGATCAGGACCGGGCGGGTCGGTTCGCCGCCGGCGGGGGCGTCGGCGAAGAACGACACCACGAAGACCATGCGCGCGCGGCCGTTGTCGTCGATGTAGACCATCTGCTGCGAGGTTTCGTTCTCGATCGTGCGGCGGGCGAGGTCGGCGCCGAGCGCGGCGCGCTTGCCCAGCGTCGCCGCACGGGCCTTGTCCAGCTTCGGCGCGACCGCCGGCAGCTCGCTCGCCAGGCCCATCACCGATTGGCCGAACAGCCGGTGGACGCTGCCGTCGCTGCGCTCGCTGACCACCACCTGCTCGCCGAACACCGGGATGCCGCGGTAGGTCTGGCGGTAGCGGTAGTGGCGGGTGCCGTCGCGATCCTGGAAGGACTTGATCAGTTCAAGGCCCGAATCGGTCTCCAGTCCGATCATTTCCGCATGGCGGTCGGTGGCGCGCGCGGGCGTGCCGATCGCCGCGCTGGCCGACTGGTACTGCTGGTTCACCTGCGCCGTATCAAGGCGCTGGAGGTCGACCCGCTCGGCCGCGTCCGCGACCGCGATGGACAAACCGATGGCCAGTGCCGAAACCGCGACCATCCGGCCGCATCGAATGTTTGCATCTTTCATGTGCTTGTTTCCCTTCAAGTGTGAAAGATTGGATCGCGCCTGCGCACGACTCAGTGGTCCGGTGAAATGCCGCATCTACCGCAATCACCTCGACGGCCCCCCGGCGATCTCCGGGGGCTGTCCGTTGTCGGTGAGAATCCCCCATGGGCGTCCGGATACACGCCCACTCCAAGCCCGCCAGCCGTGGCGGTGCCACGGTAGGCGGAAACTGTGCGACGGCCTGCCTGGGGCCGCGTCTGCAAGCTCATGCCGTGAACGCAAGGGTCAGAACGTGATGTTCCAGCTGTCGATATAGCCGGTGTCCTGATTCGCGTTGTCGTTGACCCGCAGCTTCCAGGTGCCGTTGAGGGCCTCGCTGGACAGGTTCAGCGTGTAGGTGCCGATCACGTTGTCGGCGCTGCCGCCGCTGCGGTTGTGGATGTTGTAGGTGCTGCCATCCGGCGCCACCAGGTCGACCTTGAGGTCGCCCTTGTAGGTGTGGCGGATGTCGACGTCCACGCTGGCGTTGCTGGGGGCATTGCCGCTGCGACCGGACACGGTGATCGGGCTTTCCACCGTGGCGTTGTCGTTGATGGTGTAGTCGCTGGTGTTGCTGTAGGTCTGGGTGTCGCCACCGCCGCCGGTGCCGTAGTCACCGACCAGGCTGACCCCGGAGAAGCTGCTGTAGGCCTTGACCCGGACGTGCCAGGTGCCGGCCTGCGGGTTGGCGAAGCTGCAGGTTTCGGCATTGCCGTTCTTGTACGGGCGGCAGTCGTAGCTGCTGTCGGTCGGCGCGCTGCCGAACTTGACGTAGAGGTCGGCATCGCCGCTGCCGCCGGACATGACGAAGCTCAGGTTGGAGGCGCCGGCGGGCACGTCCATCGTGTACTCGACGGCATTGCCGGTCGTGGCCGCCAGCCCGGTCACCGGCACGCCCTTCTCCAGCTCGTCGCCGGGCGGCGGCGGGGTGGTGCCGCCGTCGTCGCCGTCGGGAACCTGGTTGTTGAAGTAGCTGGCCACCTGCGGCCAGATCCGCGAGATCTTGGCGCCCTCGTTGTTGCAGCCGCCGAGGTGATGCAGTGCGATCACCTTGTTGCTGGCGCGCGAGATCACCGGCGATCCGGAGCTGCCGCCCTCGGTGTCGCAGGTGTAGCCCAGGTCGCTGCCGGCCTCGCCGCTGGTGCCGTCGGCGGTGGTCGATTTGACCGCGCAGGCGGCGCTGCCGTCCATCACCCCCAGCTCCTTCATGCGGCCGCCGGGATGCTGGGCGATGTACATGCCGTCGCCGACCGAGACCGTGCCGATGTCCAGTCCGAGGTAGCCGAACGGTTCCAGCGCGGCGAAGTTGTTGACCGTGAACAGGGTGTAGTCCAGCGCCGCGTCGGTCTTCAGCATCTGGTTGCCGGTGACCTTGGTGACGGTCGCGCCGGTGCTGCTGCTGCAACTGGCGCGCTGGTAGTTGAACCAGAACTCGGCGCCGGCCACGCCGGAGCTGGTCGACAGGCAGTGGTTGTTGGTGAACAGACGGTTGTCCGGACCCACGCGCCAGACCGTGCACAGGCTGCCGCCGCTGCTGAGCATGCGGCCGACCGGGCGCGAGCGGTCGTAGGCGTCGGGATCGCTGTCGATGTAGCAGGCCACCGGACGCTTGTCGTCGGTGCCGCAGATCGAAGTCGGGTTGACGTCGGTGGCCGGGGTCAGCAGGCCGCTGTCCTGCAGCTCGGGCAGCATCGCCTCGGGATAGCCTTCCAGGTAGTGCGACACCACCACGCCGTGGCGCGAGGTCCACGGCTCGGAGGCGGTGCCGACCAGGCGCAGGATCGCCACCGGTCCGCTGATCGACATCGCCGAGAAGCTGCTCTCGCCGTTCTGGCCGAGCGCCGCGTCGACGGTATGGGCGTCGCGATGGTCGCCGCTGTAGTGGTAGACCTCGCTGCCGTCGGGGTTGGACACCTCCAGGGTCACGCCTTCGGGCAGCGAGAAGTGCTCGAAGTGCACCTTGATGAAGGCGGCATCGTCGGTCCGGATCACGCTGGCGCGCTGGTTGCCCGCGGCCGTCGTGCCGATGCGCCCGTGCAGGCTGATCAGGGCTTCGCGCTGCGCGGCGATCCGGACCGGAACCGGCGCGGCGCCCGGTTCGGTGGGGCCGGCGGCGATGGCGGGCGCGGACAGCCCGAGCGAGACGAGCAGGGCAAGCGCAAGCGGATGCGAATGGGAAACAACGGACTTCATCATGGCTCTCCATTTCCTAATGAAAGTGCGGTGGCAGCTCGGCGCCAGACCGACCCGGCGTCGGGATCCCGGATGTCGGGCCGCCGCTGTCGATTACCTCCCCCTGAGACGACCCTGGCGTCTGGGTTGCGAATGCGCCGCCGCGATTCCTTTGCCGGCGCGTTGCCAGGGTGCGCGAAGCTGGCTGCGTGTTGCTTGGCTTCGCGAAGCGGACGCCAGACACGACGTGGCCGCCCATCGAGTTATCCACGTGGGCGCTGGGCGGTCAAATCGAATATTTCACTAAGTGCGAATATGCGAAGCCGGCTAGGGTGCAAGCGTGACCGTATTCGCTTAATCGCAGGTTTGCGTGGTGGCGCGGTGACGGCGTCGATCCCGGCCGTGCTGCACCGCAACGCAATACGCCGCGCTCGACCGGTCTAGGTGTGCGCCTGCAGGGCCAGCCAGCACGCCGCCGCGGTGGTGGCGTCGCCCAGCGCGGTATGCCGCCCCAGCATCGGAATGCCCAGGGTCGCGGCGATGGCCTCGAAGCCCGCGTCCCCGGCCAGCGCATGCGGATTGCGCCGATGCAGGCGCGCGCGGAACGCCGCGGCCAGGTCGATGCGCGGATTGGGCAGGCGGAAACCGGTGATCGCCGGCGCGACCCGGTCGAGCATCGCCACGTCGAAGCCGATCCGATAACCGATCAGCGGCCTCGGGCCCAGCCAGTCGAGCAGACGCGCGACCGCGTCGTGTTCCTCCAGTCCGTGTTCCAGGTCCTGCGGGCGCAGGCGGTGGTGGCGGATCGCCTCGATGTCCGCAGGCGGTCCATGCCCGGCGTCGGGCCGCACCGTCGCCTGGAAGCGCTCGGTGAGGCCGATGCGGCCGTTGGCGACCGGCACCGCGGCGATGGTCAGGATGCGGTCGCGGGCCGGGTCCAGGCCGCTGGTTTCCATGTCCAGCGAGACCCAGCTGTCCGCCGGTGCCGGCCGCAGCAGCGCCCCCCACGGTCCATGGCCATGGCGGCGGCGGTCGAGCCAGCGGCGCAGCGGCAGCGGAGTCGGCATCGTCAGTCGCGCAGATGGAAGGCGCCGCGCAGATGGTCCTTGAACGCGTTGACCACGCGCAGCGCATCGCGCAGCAGTTCGCGATCCAGGCGCCGCAACGAGGCCGGGTCGAGGCGGTTGTCGGCGGCGCGGCCGGCGGCCAGCGCCTGCAACTGCGCGCCCAGGCGCAGGCGCATGAACACCGCCAGCGCCTGCGGCACGTCGCGGCCGAGTTCGGACGACAGTGCGCCGGCATCGACCAGGGCGGCGCAGCGATCGAAGCTGTTGTGGCGGTCGATGCCGTGACGCAGGGCCAGCACCCGGATGCCGTTGACCAGCGGGAATACCCCGCCCTTCTTGATGTCGATGCCGCCGGCGTCGTCGCGCACGCGGCCGAACAGGTTCAGCGGGGTGGAGAACTCCAGCGAGGCGCGGGCCAGCTCGCGCATCAGGATCTCGTCGCGTCCCAGCGCGGCGATCGCCTCGGCGACCGGCGCGTACAGGGCGGTGTTGCCGGCGACCGGGCGCGCGTCCAGGGCGATCGCCAGGTCCAGGGCGCTGCCGCCGTCGCGCTCGCGGCGCCAGTGTTCGATGCGTTCGCGCCATTGGCCCACGCGCATCCGCCAGTGCGGATTGCGCACCATCACCCCGCCCGGGCAGGGCGGATAGCCGATATCGGCGAGGACTTCGCCGAAGCGCCGCATCGCCGCATCCAGGCCGTCCCATTCCAGCGCGTCGTCCAGAACCAGGGCGTTGTCCTGGTCGGTCTTGAGGATCTGCTCGCGTCGGCCCTCGCTGCCCAGCACCAGCAGGCACATGCGCTCGCGCAGCGGCGCCGGCACCACTTCGGCGAACACCCGGGCGAGGATGCGGCTGTTGAGCGCGGACACCAGCTCCATCAGGTAGCTCATGCGCGCGCCCTGGGCGTGCAGCTGGCGCACCAGCGCGGTCATGCTGCGGGCCGCCTCGGCGACCTCGGCCAGGTCGCCGGCGCGTTCCAGGCGCAGGCTGATCAGGTGCGAGTGGCTGGTGTAGTGGGCGAGCACCTCGGCCATACCGAGGGTGCCGAGCACGCGGCCCTGCGCCGACGCTTCGCCCTCGCTGACCAGGACCCGCTCGATGTGGTGCTCGGTCATCGTGACCAGGGCCTGGAACAGCACGTCGTGGTCGCGCACGCCGATCACCGGCCGCTGCGCCAGCGGACCGACCGGCGCATCGACCGGCACCCCGTCCAGGGCGATGGCCTCGAGCAGGTCGGTGCGGGTCAGCATGCCCAGGCCGCCGTCGGCGTCCGTCGGCGAGGGGTCGACCAGCAGGCAGTCGACCCGGGCTTCGCGCAGGCGCCGCGCCGCCTCGGTCACGGGGGTGGCGGCGGCGACCCGCACCGCCGGCGCCAGTTGGGCGTCGCCGACCCGGGTCAGCATCAGTTCGGACAGCTCGGACGGCTGTTGCGCGCTGGCGGCCAGCCGCCGCTTCAGCGACAGGCCTTCGTGGAACCAGGCGGCGAAGGCCGGGTTGCCGGCCAGCAGCTCGCGGAACAGCGGGGCCGGGATCAGGAAGCTCAACACGTCCTCGGCGGCCTCGTAGCGGTGGCGGGCGCGACCGGCGATCACCGCCCAGGCGCCGAACACGTCGCCGGGTCCGAAGTCGGCGAACAGGCGCCGGCCCTCGCCGCCGTCGGCAGCCTCGTCCCAGGCGCGGACCACGCCCTTGAGGATCACGTGGACGTGTTCGGAGGCCGCGCCGGCCGCCAGCAGCACGCGGCCGGCCGGATGGAAGCCCAGGTCGACCGCCCGCTGCACCCGCGCCTGCTCGGCCGCGTCGAGCAGGTCGAACGGCGGAACGCCGAGGTCGAGGCCGGGCACCGGTTCCATGCCGTGCAGCCTGCCACGGCGCGGGCGCCGGCGCATGCGACTTTGGGCTGAGGGCTGAGGGCTGAGGGCTGAGGACCGGCAGGCGCCCGTCCATCACCCGCCCTCGTAGGAGCGGCGTAAGCTGCGACCGGGGCCTTCCCGGTAGAGCCTCATCGCGGCTCACGCCGCTCCTACGAAGAGCACGCGTCAGCCTTGTCCCTCCCGCCCCCTGGGTCAGGGGATGGGTCACGCCTCCATGCCGTAGGAGCTGCGTGAGCTGCGACCGGGGCTTTCCTGGTAGGGCCTCATCGCGGCTCACGCCGCTCCCGCGAAAGACCTGTGGCCCCCGGCCCGGCTACACTCCCGGTGCTGTCGCGGAGGAGAACATCGCAGGCGTGATTCCGGGCTGGGTACTGCTGCTGGTTTCGCTGGGCTACGTGGCCTTGCTGTTCGCCGTGGCCTATGCCGGCGACCAGCGCAGCGACGCGATGATGTCGCGCCACCGCTGGCTGCGTCCGGCGGTCTATTCGCTGGCGCTGGCGGTGTATTGCTCGTCGTGGACCTTCTACGGCGCGGTCGGCACCGCGGCGCGCACCGGCATGGGCTTCCTGCCGATCTATCTGGGGCCGCTGCTGCTGCTGCTGTTCGGATGGCGGTTCCTGGAACGGCTGGTGCTGATCTCCGGCGAGAACCGGATCGTCTCGATCGCCGACTTCCTGTCCTCGCGCTACGGCCGCGCGCCCGGGCTGGCGGCGCTGGTCGCGCTGCTGGCGCTGGTCGCGGCGGTGCCCTACGTGGCCCTGCAGTTCAAGGCGGTGGCGATGAGCGTGGACGTGCTTGCCGGGCTGCCCGCCAACGCGCCGCCGCTGTCGGATCCGGCGTTCTACACCGCGCTGCTGCTGGCGGTGTTCGCGATCCTGTTCGGCACCCGCCAGATCGACGCCACCGAGCACCACCGCGGCATGGTGCTGGCGGTGGCGCTGGAGTCGGTGGTCAAGCTGGTCGCCTTCGTCGCCATCGGCGTGTTCGCGCTCGCCCACCTGCCCGGCAACGGGCATCTCGGCCAGCGCATCGTGCAGGCCGCCGATGTCGTGCTCGCCCCGGGCCTGCCGACCGGCTTCGTCGCCCAGACCCTGCTCGCGTTCACCGCGATCCTGTGCCTGCCGCGCCAGTTCCACGTCGCCGTGGTCGAGTGCCAGAACCCGGCCGATGTGCGCACCGCGCGCTGGCTGTTCGGCGGCTACCTGATGCTGATCAGCGTGCTGGTGGTGCCGATCACCCTGGCCGGGCAGGCGGTGCTGTCGGGCGACGCGGTGTCGCCGGACAGCTACGTGCTGGCGCTGCCGTTGGCGCTGGACCGCGACATGCTCGCGTTGATGGTCTATGTCGGCGGCTTCTCCGCGGCGACCGGCATGGTGATCGTCGCCAGCGTCGCCCTGGCGACGATGGTCAGCAACGATCTGGTGATGCCGCTGCTGTTGCGCGCCGGCACCCTGCAGCAGACCCCGGCGATCGATCGCCAGGTGGTGTGGGTGCGCCGGATCACCATCGTGATGCTGGCGATGCTCGCCTACGCCTACCACCGCGGCGACCTGCTGCGGGGCGAGGGCGACGGCGGTCTGGCCCAGCACGGCCTGTTGGCGTTCGCCGCGGTCGCCCAGTTCGCACCGGCCCTGATCGGCGGCCTGTACTGGCGCGGTGCCAGCCGGATCGGCGCCTCCAGCGGCTTGGTCGCCGGTGCGCTGCTGTGGGCCTACACCCTGTTGCTGCCGGCGCTGGCGGGCGGCGGCTGGTTCGACGATGGCTGGGTCGAGCGCGGCCCGCTGGGGCTGGACTGGCTGCGCCCGCAGCAGCTGTTCGGCCTGCAGGGCTGGGACCCGCTGACCCATGGCGTGTTCTGGTCGCTGCTGTTCAACATCGGCGTGTTCGTGTTCATGTCGATGCGCAAGCGTCCGCGCTTGCAGGAGCAACTGCTGGCGACGCCGTTCCTGGACCCCTACGCCCAGCGTCCGGCGTTGGGCCCGGGCGGCTGGACCGGCAACGTGCGCGCCGGCGAGCTGTTGACCCTGGCCGAACGCATCGTCGGCGAGCGCCACGCGCGGCGCGCGTTCCAGGCCCATGCCGCGCAGCAGGGGCAGCCGTGGCAGCCCGGCCAGCCGGCCGACCGCGCCCTGACCCAGTTCACCGAGCGCCTGCTGGCCTCGGCGATCGGCGCGGCCTCGGCGCGCCTGACCCTGACCAGCGCGCTGCGCGGCTCGGGCATGGAGCTGGGCGAGGTGGTGGCCCTGCTCGACGAGGCCAGCCAGGAGCTGCGCTTCAACCGCCAGATCCTGTCGACCACGCTGGAGAACATCAGCCAGGGCGTCAGCGTGGTCGACGTCGACCTGCGTCTGGTCGCCTGGAACCGTCGCTACCAGGAGCTGTTCGACTACCCCGACGGCATGCTCTACGTCGGCCGCCCGGTCAGCGACCTGATCCGCTGGAATGCCGAGCGCGGCGAGATGGGCCCGGGCGACGTCAACGACCAGGTCCGCCGCCGCATCGCCCACCTGCGCGCCGGCACCCCGTACGTGTTCGAGCGGGTGCGCGCCAGCGGTCAGGTGGTGGAGATGCGCGGCCGTCCGCTGCCCGGCGGCGGCTACGTCACCAGCTACAGCGACGTCACCGACTACAAGCGCGCCGAGCAGGCCCTGCGCGAGATCAACGAGAACCTGGAGCAGCGCGTCGAGCAGCGCACCCGCGAGGCCGAGGCGGCGCAACAGTCGCGGACCCGGTTCCTGGCCGCGGTCAGCCACGACGTCCTGCAGCCGCTCAATGCGGCGCGGCTGTTCACCACCGCGCTTCGGGACAGCCGCGACGGCGACGAGCAGACCCGGCTGGCCGAGCGCGTCGATGCCGCCCTGCGCGCGGCCGAGGACCTGCTCGACGGCCTGCTCGACATCTCGCGCCTGGACGCCGGCGCGCTGCGTCCGGAGATCGTCGACTTCGACGTCAACGAACTGCTGCGCGAACTGGTCGCCCAGTACGCGCCGATCGCCGCCGAGCGCGGCCTGCGACTGCGCGTGCGTGCGCCGGAGCGTCCGCGGCGGGTGCGCAGCGACCGCCGCCTGCTGCGCCGCGCGCTGCAGAACTTCCTCGCCAACGCGCTGCGCTACACCCGCAGCGGCGGTGTGCTGATCGCCGCGCGGCTGCGCGATGGCGCGGTCGAACTGCAGGTCTGGGACACCGGGCCGGGCATTTCAGAGCATCACCTGGCGCAGATCTTCGACGAGTTCCGCCGCTTCGAGGGCCCGACCACCGGCGGCGAGCGCGGGCTCGGCCTGGGCCTGTCGATCTGCCAGCGCATCGCGCGCACCCTGAACCACCCGCTGCGGGTGCGCTCGCGGGTCGGCGCCGGCAGCGTGTTCTCGATCACCGTGCCGTTCGGTGCCCCGGCCGCCGAGGCGGCGCCGGTCGAGGAGGCCTCGGCGGCCAGTGTCGCGCCGCTGTCGATCACCGATACCGACACCCTGGCCGGCCTGCGCGTGCTGTGCGTGGACAACGACCGCGAGATCCTCGACGGCATGCGCACCCTGCTGCAGCGCTGGGGCGCGGTCGTGCTGACCGCGACCGATACCGATGGCGCGTTGGCGGCGGCCGGCGCCGGACCGCCGCCGGACGTCGCCCTGGTCGACTACCACCTGCACGACCGCCTCGACGGCCTGGGGGTGATCGATGCGCTGCGCGCGCGGCTGGGGGCCTCGTTCCCGGCCGCGCTGTTGACCGGCGACGGCTCGGACGCGCTCAAGCACGCCGCGCGCGAGCACGGCTGCCGGGTGCTGACCAAGCCGGTCAAGCCGGCGACCATGCGCGCGTTCCTGGCCGCGCAACGACAGAACCACCGCGCCTGAGCCGGCGCGCCTGCGGCCCCGTGGGCGGCCGCCTCAGCCCGGGCTGGTCTCGAGCCGTCCGTGGACCGCGGGCGGCGTCGGCGGCGTGGCGTCGTCGGCGTGGAGCACGACGCGGTCGCGGCCGCTGCCCTTGGCCCGGTACATCGCGGTGTCGGCGTCGGTGAACATGGTCTCGAAGACGTAGCCCGAGCGCCGCGAGGTCGTGCAGCCGAAGCTGGCGGTGATCCGCTGGTCGTGGCCGACCTGGCTGGCGTCGATCGCGGCCAGCCGTTCGCGGCAACGGTCGGCGATGCGTCGCGCGGCATCGGCGTCGCCGCCGCAGGACAGGATGCCGAACTCCTCGCCGCCCAGGCGCCCGCACAGGTCGCCGTCCCGGCACACCGCCTTGCAGGCCTCGGCGACCTGCTTGAGCACCCAGTCGCCGGCGGCATGGCCGTGGCGGTCGTTGATGAGCTTGAAGTTGTCCAGGTCCAGCAGGACCAAGGCCGCTTCCCGTCCGGACTCGCCGCAACGCTTGAGCTGCGCATCGGCGGCGTCGCGGAAGTGGCGGCGATTGCTGATTCCAGTCAGCCCGTCGGTCTGCGCCTGGCGGCGGAACGCCATCTGCACGCGCTTGATCTTGTACGCCCAGTAGCCGATGCCGGCCAGCACCACGCCGAGCAGCAACAGCAACAGCCGGGTGTTCTGCGCGGAGGTGTGGGCGACCTGCTGTTCGAGCTTGAGCACCTCGTTCTGCTTGCTCAGCAGCGCGATCGCCTGGTCCTTCTGCTGGACCTCGTTGCGGCTCTGCTGGAAGGCCAGTTCACGCGCCTTGACGTCGTCAAGGTAGGCCTTGTCGGCCTCGGCGTAGTGACGGTATTCGTCGAGCGCGCGCTGCAGATCGCCGCGCTGGAGGGCGATCTCGTGCAACACCCGGTGCGCGGCGACCCTGGGTAGCGAGAACGCGTTGTTGCGACTGGCTTCCAACGCGGTATTGGCGCTGCGTTCGGCGCTGTCGAGCATGCCAGCATCGAAGGAGTACTCGGCCAGCAGCGAGTGAAACTCACTGATCAGGCGCGGGTAGCGGGTTTCTGAAGCTTCTTTGATATGTGCTTCCAGCAGCAGTCGTGCCTCATCCTTGCGACCGGTGCGGGCGAGGTTCTTCGCCAGGTAGGTTCGGATGAGGTTCGAGAACCCAAGCTCGCCCTGGCTGGTGCAATAGTCGATCGCCGAGTTGGCGGTATCATCGCTATCGGGCCACTGGCCGAGTCCGAGAGCAGCTTCCAGATAAAGTTGCCTGGCTGCGCAGCGTTGGCGTGGAGGGTCGGTTTCCGCGAACGCGAGATCGGCGTATCGCATGCCCAGGTCATACTGGCCGAGCTGGTTGTACAACAGCGCGCCCACTGCGTAGGTCTTTCGTCTGAGTGATGGCGTGATTGCTTCCGAGGCCGCTAATTCCAGAGACTTGTCCAAGTAGCTAAGGCCTACTGGAAAGTTGCGTGTTGCTGCCGCGCTGTTGGCGATCAACATCAGGACTCTGAGCTTTAGGCTCGGCTCCTGGACGCTCTCATTAAGCTCGATAAGCGATTCGATCGCGCGGTCGAACCGCCCCTGGTAGCCCTCACCATATGCCTCCAAGAACCGCAGGTAATGCAGTTGCCCAGGGGTCGCCTGATTCTGGTCCTTGCGTAGCCTGGATATTGCGAGTGCGAAAGCTGTCGGGTTGGTGCTACGCAGCGCGTCGGCTTCTTCCAACTGTTTCTGGAAAGACTCCGAAGCTTGGCAGAAGTTGCCCAGAACAAGAACTAATGAGCAACAGGCAGACAACCAAGCAGCCCGTTTCGCGCGCCCTGGGCACACCGTAGGCGTCGTTGCGGCGCAGGTTCGGTGGGTAGCGAAAAGTTTCATGCGAAACGGGCTGTCGGTCGTCGACGGATCATGCCGCGAGAGACGACTCCTCTCGCGACGGCTCTTCACGGTCAGGTGCGTCTTCTTGCTCGTCGTCGCGGCGCGGTTCGTCGTCCTCGGCCGGGAGCAACATGCAGTAGGTGACTTTCGCAGTCTCCATCAACTGCCCGATGGCGTCGGCGTCTCCTCGGGCGAGTGCGTCTGAGAGTTCGCCTTCACCAAACGATTGCTCGGCGAGTGCCCTCAACTGATCTGGAGCTTGGACGTCCAGGTTGACTGCAAGCGCCTCCAGGAACTTCACGACATTCGACATCACGCGACTCCTTCTTCCAGTGGTGGTGTGTACGGCAAAGGGGGTTCGACCTCTCCGGACCGCTCGAGCTCGGCGATACGCGCCTGCATCGCGGTGTCGGGTTCCATCGCGCGGGCCGGGGGCACGACGAGGGTGGTGTGCATGTGCAACGGTACTTCGGGCAGTTCCCGCAGTTGCAGGCGCTGCATCCGTGGCTGGGCGATCGGCAGGGTCGCCGCCTCGTAGGCGATGACCTCGTGGTCGCCGGGGTAGTCCTGCAGCAGGCGTTCGAGCAGCAGCCGACGATGCGCCGGGCCGGTGGCGAAGCGGCGGTAGCTGCGGTCGCCGACGATGCCGACCTGCCACAGCACCAGCCAGGCGGTGGGGTCGAGCCGGCGGCGGTAGAACAGCAGCTGGCTGGCCTCGTAGTGCTGGCAGCCGGTCCGGCCCGGGTCGATGCCGAGGTCGGCGTACAGGCAGTCCTCGGCGGAAATGCCCGGCTCCATGTGCGCGTGGAAGCCCTCGGCGCGGGCCTGGGCGATGGCGTCGTGCGGCGCCTTGGCGAACACGCCCGGGTGGCCGTAGAAGGCGCCGCACACGTGCCTGCCGGCGCGGACCTCGTCGAGCATCGCCTCGACCATCTGCCGGTAGGTGTCGTGGCGCGGTTTGCCGGCGGCGTAGAACGGTTGCAGGCTGCGCACGTCCGGGTTCATCTGCCGCAGCCATTCTTCGACCAGCGGGTCGGAGACCGCGGCGAACACGACGTCGGCCTGTTCGACATGGCTGCGCGCCCGCGGGCCGATATGGGCCCCGAGCATCATCCCCAATCCGACACAGGCAAGCCTGCCCGACAGCTTCTCGGCCGGCACCGTCATGTCCCCTACGCTCCCCTCAGTGCAGACAGGACAATACCCGTAAGGACAGACTTTGCAAAATGATTCAGACGCCGTCGCGACGGGTGCTCCAGGCTGAACGGGGCAGCTCCCAGCGGCACTGGCCGACGGCGCTGGCCCGTTCAGGCGCGCGGACGAAGCCGAACCGGCCCAGCAGGCGGTCGATCACCCGCGCATGGTCGTCGTCGGGGCGCTCGGCGCAGATCAGCGACAGCCCCATCCGTTCGAAGCCGTGGGCGATCAGCGGCACGAAGGTTTCGCTGGAGACGCCGCGGTTCCACCACGGTTCGACCAGGAGCACGCCGATCTCCGCTTCGGCGCCGTTGCGCAGATAGCCGGCGACCCCGATCGGGGCGTCGTCGTCGCGGGCGTCGATGATCCAGAAACGGTGGCCGGGGGTGTCGCTGCGGGCCCAGTCGATCGCCCGCGCGTACAGGCGTTCGGCGGCGGCCGGCGACAATGGCGGCATGATCCGCGCCATCACCGCCGTGCTGCTGTACAGCGCGCAGTACAGGGTGCGGTCCGCGGGGTCCGGCCGGCACAGCGGGCGCAGTCTGAAACGTCCGGTTTCCAGCACCTGCGCGCTCATGCCGCGGCGGTCATCCGGCGGCCGGCAAGGGATGCGCCGGTGCGATCCGGACCCGGCCCAGGCCGCCGTCGGCGCTGCGGTCGAACAGGCAGTAGCGGTCGGCCATCAGCGGCAGGCCGAGGATCGACTCGTTCGGCCAGCCGGGCAGCTGCGGCATCAGCAGGAAGAACGATTCGCCGGCGTACATCGCGTTGCGTGGCCAGTAGTGGTCGGGGGCGCAGGTCAGGGCGACCTCGCCGCCGTCGTCGCCTTCCAGGTAGAAGGTCAGCTCGGGCCAGTCCAGTGCATCGACTTCGCTGTTGGCGACACCGTGCTGGCTGGCCTTGAAGGTGTTCCAGAACTTCTCGGCGAGCGCGGGCAGGCGCGGGTCGATCGCGGCCAGGTCGGCCATGATCGCGTCGTGGGTGCCGGTCTCCAGCACCAGGAAGCTGCTGCCGGTGTCGAGGATGGCGTTGCTGGCGGCGCGGTTGGCGTACTGCGGGTCCAGCGGCGGCACCGCGATGCGCGGGCGCTCGCCGACCTGCACCGCGACCAGGTTGGCGTTGTAGTAGAGGTCGTGGACGATGCGCACGTCCTGGAAATCGCCGGTATGCAGCGACGGCGCGTCCTCGCCGCCGCCAAGGACCATGATCCCGCGGTTGAGCGGATCCGTGTCCAGGGTCGGATCGTCGGCGCTGTCGTCGAGCACGTGCACCAGGGCGCGGCGCACCAGCATGCCGAAGCGGTCCTGGACCCGCCCCTGTTGCGCCAGTTGCGAGAACAGCGGTAGCAGCGTGACCTGGGGTTGCTGACGCAGCAGGCGGGCGAAGGTGTCGAGGTCGTCGTCGTCCACCGCGAACGGCCATGGCCAGGTCAGCGCCGGGTCGGCGCCGCGCGCGCTGAGCACCGCGCCCATGTCGTGGGCGGTATCGAGCCCGGAATAGGCCAGCCCGAAGATGCCGTCGGCGTCGCGGAAATCTTGCGCGGCGGCTTCGATCACCGAGACCTCGGCGGCGTCGACGTCGCAGGCGTGCGCGCCGTGTCCGAATGCCAGCCGGGTCCGCACCACCGGCCCGGTCCAGCTGCCCTGGCCGTAGCGGACCTGCTGCGCCCAGGAGGTGCCTTGCAGATGCGCGTCGTCGTCGGGGTCGTAGGCGTGCGGCAGCACCACCAGGGTGCTGCTGCCGCTGTCCAGGACCAGGTTGGCGGCGCGGCCGCCGCTGCCGAACGCGATCGACACGGTGTAGGCGCCCTTGGCCCAGGCCAGGGACGTCGCCAGGTGGATGCCGGGCGGGGACGGGTCGCGGTTGCGGCTCGGGGAAGCGCTCATGCCCCGATTGGAGCAGATCGCGGGGGCGTTGCGGAAGCGGCGCACGCGCCGGCCACGCGCGCCGGCATCGGCGGGTCGCTCAGTCCAGCTCTTCCGGCGGCGGCACGATCGCACCCGGATCGACCGCGAGGCGGCCGGCGATCAACACCGCCTGGGTGCGGTTGTTGGCGCCCAGCTTGCGCAGGATCGCGGTGACATGGGCCTTGATGGTGGCCTCGGACACGCCCAGGTCGTAGGCGATCTGCTTGTTGAGCAGGCCGGCGCCGAGCATCTGCAGGACCCGGAACTGCTGCGGGGTGAGGTCGCGCACGCGCAGCGCGGCGTCGTGCTCGGCCTCGTCGGCGGCCGGGGCCGACAGCGCCGCGGCCGGCGCCCAGCGGTCGCCGTCGAGCACGCTGGTGATCGCCTGGCCGAGGGTGGTCGCATCGGCCGACTTGGGAATGAAGCCGACCGCGCCGTGGTCGAGCGCGCGCCGCATCACCGCCGGCTCCTCGCGCGCGGAGACGACCACGATCGGCAGTTGCGGGTGCAGCGCACGCAGATGGACCAGGGCGCTGAAGCCCTGCGCGCCGGGCATGTTGAGATCGAGCAGCAGCAGGTCGGCGTCGGGCTCGCTCTCGACCAGGGCGTACAACGACTCGACGCCGTCGGCCTCGCGCAGGCGGGCCTCGGGCAGCACGCGGGCGACCGCACCGCGCAGGGCCTCGCGGAACAGGGGGTGATCGTCGGCGACGATGACGGTATGGCTGGGGGCGGGCGGCATCCGGATTCCGTTGGGCCGGTTCCCTGCCCGGGGGCAGGGAGCGTGGGGGTTCTGGGTCGAGCCTACAGCAAGGCGGGCATGGCGGATGTCGCGTCGCCGGCCCGCCGGGAAGCGCGCATCGGTCAGGGCACGCGTCGCTCCTTGACCAGCGAATCGACCACGGTCGGGTCGGCGAGGGTCGAGGTGTCGCCGAGCTGGTCGGGCGCGTTCTCGGCAATCTTGCGCAGGATCCGGCGCATGATCTTGCCCGAACGCGTCTTCGGCAGCCCCGGCGCCCATTGCAGGTGGTCGGGGGTGGCGATCGGGCCGATCTCCTTGCGCACGTGCGCGACCAGTTCCTTGCGCAACGCGTCGCTGCTGGCCTCGCCGGCGATCAGGGTCACGTAGGCGTAGATGCCCTGGCCCTTCACGTCGTGCGGGAAGCCGACCACCGCCGCCTCGGCGACCTTCGGATGGCTGACCAGCGCGCTCTCGACCTCGGCGGTGCCGATGCGGTGGCCGCTGACGTTGATCACGTCGTCGACGCGGCCGGTGATCCAGTAGTAGCCGTCGGCGTCGCGGCGGCAACCGTCGCCGGTGAAGTACATGCCCGGGTAGGTCTTGAAATAGGTGTCGATGAAGCGCTGGTGGTCGCCGTAGACCGTGCGCATCTGCCCCGGCCAGGAGTCGAGCAGGACCAGGTTGCCCTCGGCCTCGCCCTCCAGGAACCCGCCGCCGGCGTCGACCAGGGCCGGCTGCACGCCGAAGAACGGCCGGGTCGCCGAGCCGGGCTTGAGGTCGGTCGCGCCGGGCAGCGGGGTGATCAGGATGCCGCCGGTCTCGGTCTGCCACCAGGTATCGACGATCGGGCAGCGGCTGTCGCCGACCACCTCGTGGTACCAGCGCCAGGCCTCCGGGTTGATCGGTTCGCCGACCGTGCCGAGCAGGCGCAACGAGGCGCGCGAGGTCTTCTTCACCGGCGCGTCGCCATCGCGCATCAAGGCGCGGATCGCGGTCGGCGCGGTGTAGAACAGGGTGACCTGGTGCTTGTCGATCACTTCCCAGAAGCGCGACACGTCCGGGTAGTTGGGCACGCCCTCGAACACCAGCGCGGTGGCGCCGTTGGCGAGCGGTCCGTAGACGATGTAGCTGTGGCCGGTCACCCAGCCGACGTCGGCGGTGCACCAGTAGATGTCGTTCTCGCGCAGGTCGAACACGCACTCGTGGGTGTAGCTGGCGTAGGCCAGGTAGCCGCCGGTGGTATGCAGCACGCCCTTGGGCTTGCCGGTGCTGCCGGAGGTGTAGAGGATGAACAGCGGGTCCTCGGCGTTCATCCGCTCCGGCTCGCAGGTGTCGGGCTGGCCCTCGACCACCGCGTCGTACCAGCGGTCGCGCGGCATCTGCATGTCGACCGCACCATGGGTGTGGCGGACCACCAGCACGGTCTCGACCGAATTCGTGCCCGGCAGCTTCAGCGCCGCGTCGACATTGGCCTTGAGCGGGATCTTCTTGCTGCCGCGCAGGCCCTCGTCGGCGGTGATGATCAGCTTGCTGCCGCAGTCGGCGACGCGGTCGGCGATCGAATTCGGCGCGAAGCCGCCGAACACCACCGAGTGGATGGCGCCGACGCGTGCGCAGGCCAGCATCGCGACCACCGCCTCGACGATCATCGGCAGGTAGATCGTGATCCGGTCGCCCTTGCGCACGCCCAGGCCGCGCAGCGCATTGGCGAGCCGGCACACGCGCGCATGCAGGTCGCGATAGCTGACGTGCTCGGCGGGGCTGTCCGGATTGTCGGGCTCGAAGATCAGCGCGGTCTTGTCGCCGCGGTCTTCGAGGTGCCGGTCCAGGCAGTTGACGCTGGCGTTGAGCTCGCCGTCGGCGTACCAGCGGATATGGAAGTCCTCCAGCGCGAAGCTGACGTCCTTGATCCGGGTGGGCGCCTTGAACCAGTCCAGGCGCTCGCCGACGCGCCCCCAGAACGCATCCGGGTCGGACACCGACTCGGCGTACATGCGCGCGTACTCGTCGCGGCCGATGCGGGCGCCGGCGGCGAACTGCCCGGGAACGGGGTAGAGGGCGTTGGGATGGTTCATGGGACGCTCCACTGATGGCTGGCCTGGTGGCGGTTGCGGGGGCCGTGGCGCGGGCGCCGATGTCGGCCGTTTGCTTGCCCGTTCGTCGCATGGACGTGCTGCAACGCAACGAAAGGGACCGATGGGACCCCAAGTTTGCCCCATCGATCCGCGCATCCGGTATCGCCGGGCTTAGACCATGGTCGAAAAAGTGCCGCGCAATCCCGGCATCGCGGCGATTTTCGACCAATGGCGAATGGTTCGCCCCGAATCGGTGCGCGCAGGCTCCGGCTGACCGTGCCTGGCCACGGCATTCCTTGGGAGGGAATCATGTCCAAACGCATTGCGCGCAAGCGGCCGCTGGTGGCCGCGCTGGCGATGGCACTGGCGCTGCCCGGCCTTGTCCATGCCCAGACCGCGAAAGAGATCGAGCTGGAAGCCCGCGTCGCCGAGCTCGAAAAGATGGTCCAGCAGCTGGTCGAGCAACAGAGCACCCAGCAGACCGCGCCGCGGGCACCGGCACCGGCCGTCGCCGCGGCCAGCGACACGCCCACCGTGCAGTCGACGCCGATCCTGACCGGCACGCCCGGCGGGCGCTTCTCCTACGGCGGCTTCATCAAGCTCGACACGATGGTCACCGACACCAGCGACGGCCAGATCGCGGAAGGCTCGGCCGGTCGCATGTTCTACGTGCCCAGCACGATTCCGGTCGCCGCCAACGGCGCCGAACCCGATGTCGATCCGTACACCGACTTCGGCGCGCAGTTCTCGCGCTTCTGGTTCGCCGCCGACTACAGCAACGACGACGGCGACAAGTTCCGCGGCTACATCGAGGCCGACCTGTTCGGCGGCGGCAGCGGCAACCTCGGCAACGAGCTGTCGACCAACACCCACGGCATCACCATCCGCCATGCCTACGTGACCTGGAACAACTGGCTGGCCGGCCAGACCTGGACCAACTTCCAGGATCTGGGTTCGCTGCCGGACACGGTCGACTTCCTCGGCGTCACCGACGGCACCATCTTCGTGCGCCAGGCCCAGGTCCGCTACACCAACGGACCGTGGTCGTTCTCGCTCGAAAACCCGCAGACCCTGGTCACCGACTACCAGGGCGCTGGCCGCCATACCTCCGGCGACAACGTGATGCCCGACGTCACCGGCCGCTGGAGCACCAAGGGCGACTGGGGTCACTTCAGCGTGGCCGGCCTGTTGCGCCAGTTCAAGGACGGCGACGAGACCGCCACCGGCGGCGCGGTCAGCGTGGCCGGCAAGTTCAACCTCGGCGATCGCGACGACATCCGCTACATGGTCAACGCCGGCAGCGGTCTGGGGCGCTACATGGCCTTCGGCATGGGCACCGACGTCGTCGCCGACGCCAACGGCGACATCGACGCGATCACCGGCTACGGCATGTTCGCCGGCTGGCGTCACGTGTTCGGTCCCAAGCTGCGCGGCAACCTGATCTACTCGGCCGCGCACTACGACAACGACGTCGCCCTGACCGGCTATGGCGTGACCGAGCGCTCGCAGTCGCTGCGCGCCAACCTGATCTATTCGCCGTTCCCGAAACTGGATATCGGCGCCGAGCTCAGCTACGGCGAGCGTTCGCTCGAGGACGATCGCGAAGGCGACCTCAAGCGTTTCCACACCACCGTCAAATACAGCTTCTGAGCGAGGAGGCGATCACCATGTCAGGCAAGCACATCAATGCCGCGCAGTACTGGCGGGCGAACCTGCGGTTGATGACGATCCTGCTCGTCATCTGGGCCGCGGTGTCGTTCGGCGCGGGCATCCTGTTCGTGGATGCGCTCAATGCAATCCGGATCGGCGGTTTCAAGCTGGGCTTCTTCTTCGCCCAGCAAGGCTCGATCTACGTGTTCGTCGTGCTGATCTTCTACTACGCATGGCGAATGAACCGACTCGAGCGCGCGCTCGACCTGCACGAAGACTGAGGGGGTCGTCATGTCAGTACAAACCTGGACCTACCTGCTGGTCGGCATCACCTTCGCGCTCTACATCGGCATCGCGATCTGGTCGCGGGTGGCGAGCACGCGCGAGTTCTACGTCGCCGGAGGCGGCGTCCATCCGGTGATGAACGGCATGGCGACGGCGGCCGACTGGATGAGCGCGGCGTCGTTCATCTCGATGGCCGGCATCATCAGCTTCGCCGGCTACGACGGCTCGGTGTATCTGATGGGCTGGACCGGCGGCTACGTGCTGCTGGCATTGCTGCTGGCGCCGTACCTGCGCAAGTTCGGCAAGTTCACCGTGCCCGACTTCGTCGGTGACCGCTACTACTCCGACATCGCCCGCCTGGTGGCGGTGATCTGCGCGATCTTCGTGTCGTTCACCTATGTGGCGGGGCAGATGCGCGGCGTCGGCATCGTGTTCAGCCGCTTCCTCGAGGTCGACATCACCACCGGCGTGATCATCGGCATGGCGATCGTGTTCTTCTACGCCGTGCTCGGCGGCATGAAGGGCATCACCTACACCCAGGTCGCGCAGTACTGCGTGCTGATCTTCGCGTTCATGGTGCCGGCGATCTTCATCTCGATGCTGATGACCGGCCAGGTGATCCCGCAGATCGGCTTCGGCAGCCAGCTTGCCGACGGCAGCGGCATGTACCTGCTCGACAAGCTCGACGGGCTCAGTACCGAGTTGGGCTTCGCGCCCTATACGGACGGGAGCAAATCGACGATCGACGTGTTCTGCATCACCCTCGCGCTGATGGTCGGCACCGCCGGCCTGCCGCACGTGATCGTGCGCTTCTTCACCGTGCCCAAGGTCCGCGACGCGCGTCGCTCGGCGGGCTGGGCGCTGCTGTTCATCGCCCTGCTCTACACCACCGCGCCGGCGGTGGCGAGCTTCGCCCGCGTCAACATGATCCAGACCATCAACGGTCCGGACATGCAGGGCACCGAGTACGCGACCGCGCCGACCTGGATCGCGAACTGGGAGAAGACCGGCCTGATCAAGTGGGAGGACAAGAACAACGACGGCCGGATGTTCTACGCCAAGGACGACCGCAACGAGATGACCATCGACCGCGACATCATGGTGCTGGCCAATCCGGAGATCGCGCGCCTGCCGGCGTGGGTGATCGCCCTGGTCGCCGCCGGCGGCCTGGCCGCCGCGCTCAGCACCGCCGCCGGCCTGTTGCTGGTGATATCGGCGGCGATATCGCACGACCTGTTGAAGAAGGTGGTGATGCCCGACATCACCGAGAAACAGGAGTTGATGTACGCGCGCATCGCGGCGGCGTTGGCGATCGTCGTCGCCGGTCTGCTGGGCATCTATCCACCGGGCTTCGTCGCCGAGGTGGTGGCGTTCGCGTTCGGCCTGGCCGCGGCCTCGTTCTTCCCGGCGATCGTGCTGGGCATCTTCGACAAGCGCACCAACATGCAAGGCGCGGTCACCGGCATGCTGGTCGGCCTGGTGTTCACCGTCGGCTACATCGTCTGGTTCAAGGGCGTGTTCATGGCGCCGATGGCGGAGAACATCCCGGCCAACTGGCTGTTCGGGATATCGCCGGAAGGCATCGGCGTGGTCGGTATGCTGCTGAACTTCGCGGTGACGATCGTGATCTCGCGGATGACCCCGCCACCGCCGCAGCACGTGCAGGATCTGGTCGACGAGATCCGGGTGCCGCGCGGCGCGGGCGAGGCGTCCGCGCACTGAGCGTGAACGCTTGACTGGAGCTTCGTGCTCTCTCCAGGGCACGCCATCCCCCCGATGGCGTGCCCTTTTCTTTGGTCGCGCGCGCTGTCGCCTGCGCCCGGTTCTTCATGCAGTTGAACCGCGTCGGCAGCCTGTCTTGAGCATTGCGTTGCCATCAGGCGTATTGGCTGGCTTTCGCGAGTCAAAGGCTTCCGCCCTTCGGGCGGGTTCCTTTTGTCTTGTCAAAAGGAACCAAAACCGCCGGCTCCTGACACCCGCCGTGGTGGCATGCCACCACGGTCCCCTGTGCTCCTCGCCGGAAGGCGCACGGTGCCCAAACTCGCGCCGCCAGCGGCGCTCGGACAAGGGCACCTCTACGGCGCCTTCCGGCTCCGGCGCGCGGCGGGCTTTAAGTCGCCATGGATCAAGATCAAAGCCAAAGCCAAGGAGCGGTAGCGAGGGGCAAAGACAGAGACATTGCCTGTCCTGGCCGCAGCTACAGCGGCGGCGCGGCCAGCTCTCGGGCGTCTAGGAAGCCGTCCTTGTCCTGATCCTGGCGCAGGAAGGTCCGCGCCAGCTTGGTCCGGTGTTCGTCCAGGCTGACCGGCTCGCCACGACCGCCGGGCAGTTCGTCGGCGCTCAGGATGCCGTCGCCGTTGCGGTCCATGTGCTCGAACGCATAGCTCATCCAGTTCTGGTACTCGGCCAGCGACACGCGGCCGTCCTGGTCCTCGTCCATGCGCGACAGGTAGTCGCCGGTGGCCTGCACCTGGGCCGTCGCCGCGGCGGCCCAGGTCAGCAGCAGCGCCGCCACCGGCACGGTGAGCGCGCGCGGCACGGCGTCGAGGAGGAGGGGGGAAGAGGTCGATCGCATGGCGGCAGGCTACCCGAATCGGTGGGGCGGCGGTGCGGGGAGGCGATCGGAGTCGTCGCGTCCGTCGATGAAAAAAGCCCGCGTCGGACGCGGGCTTTCCGGTCTTGCGAAGGGGCGGGGGGTCAGCCGCGGGCCGGTGCCAGCGCGTAGCCCTTCAGCCGCGCGGAGAACGCCTCCAGCGCATGGATGCCGCTGGCCTCGGCCTCGGCGCACCAGGCCTGCAGCCGCTGCAGGGTCGCCTGGGCGTCGTGCGAACGGTCGTCGAGCACCTGCGCCAGGCGCTGGCGGTACTCGGCGAGGGTCGCCATCTTCGGCCGTTCCGCCAGCCAGGCCTGCAGCCGCGCGCGCTTGGCATCGTCCAGCCAGCGGCCGTCGTCGGCCAGGCCCTTGCGCAACGCGCGCGGCAGCCGGTCGCGGTTGTCGCGCAGCGCGGGCAGGGTGACGTTGCGGTAGTAGTCGGTCATCGCCTGGAAGCGGATCGCCAGCAGGGCGCGCAGGGTCTCGCCGTCGGGCATCGCGATGTTCGGGCGCACGTCCAGGGTCGGTGCGACCCGCAGCACCTTGGCCAGGCGCAGCTTCTCCATCGCGCGGATCGTCGCCCAGCCGATGTCGAACTCCCACTTGCGCAGCGCGAACTTGGCCGAGCTGGGGAAGGCGTGGTGGTTGTTGTGCAGCTCCTCGCCGCCGATCCACACGCCCCACGGGGTCAGGTTGGTCGAGGTGTCGGCGCTCTCGAAGTTGCGGTAGCCCCACCAGTGGCCCAGGCCGTTGACCACGCCGGCGGCCCAGAACGGGATCCAGGCCATCTGCAGCGCCCAGATCGCCACCCCGGCAAAGCCGAACAGGGCGAAGCTGATGAACAGCAGCAGGGTCGGGCCGAGGGTCGCGTGCGGGGTGTAGAGGTGGCGCTCGATCCAGTCGTCCGGGCAACCCTTGCCGTACTTCTCGATCGACTCGCGGTCGCCCCGCGCCTCGCGGTACAGCTCCACGCCGCGCCAGAACACCGTCTTGATGCCCTTGATCTGAGGACTGTGCGGGTCCTCCTCGGTCTCGCACTTGGCGTGGTGCTTGCGGTGGATCGCGGCCCACTCGCGGGTGATCATCGAGGTCGTCAGCCAGGTCCAGAAGCGGAAGAAGTGCGCCAGCACCGGGTGGAAGTCGACCGACCGGTGGGCCATCGAACGGTGCAGGTACAGGGTCACCGAGAAGATCGTCAGCTGGGTCGCGACCAGGAACCAGATCAGCAGCGCGCCGAAGCCGGCCTGCAGCAGGCCGCCGGCGAGAAAGTCGAGCAGGGGTGTCGGGATCGAAGCGAGGGGCATTGCGAACTCCGTGGACCGTGAATGCGGTTCCGTCCGCGGTACGGACAGGCTGGCAGGGCGGCACCCGCGCGGCACGGTTCGGCGACGGCAGGTCGAGCGCCCCGTCCACCATCATGCCACCGGCGCACTACCGTTCGCGCCGGTATGGGGCGATTGTGCGCCGCATCCTGATGGAAGCGTTCACCTGCGGCACAGGCGCGGGGTGACGGTGATCACGCGCAGGCGCGCAAGCGCTCGCGCAGCTTCGCCAGTTCAGCCTGGGCGAACGCCGCCAGCGCGGTGCGGTCGGCCTTGCCGAAGCCGCCGCCGCGGTCGCAATGGTCCAGCAGCAGGCTCAGGTCCTGGGCGACGCCGAGCAGGACCGCGGTGTCCTTGTCGACCCCGGCTGCCGACCCGGCGCTCTGTCCCCGCGGCGGATCGAGGCCGCCGTCCTGGAGTGCGGTGTATTGCTGCGACTGCCGCCGCATGCGC
Source organism: Marilutibacter maris (assembly GCF_003233695.1). Lineage (NCBI taxonomy): Bacteria > Pseudomonadati > Pseudomonadota > Gammaproteobacteria > Lysobacterales > Lysobacteraceae > Marilutibacter > Marilutibacter maris. The sequence continues at coordinate 289,258 of NZ_CP029843.1, forward strand.
CGCCGCCAGCGATGCCAGTGGCGGTCGCGGCCGGTGGCGGCGACCCGCGCGCGTGCCTGTTCGACCGACGCGGCGCTGGCCCGCAGCGCTTCAGCGACCGTGTCCGCGTCCAGCGCGTGCCAGGGCAGGGCGTCGAGGGTGCCGGCCAGGGCCGCGAGCATGGCGCGACGCCGGGCCAGCCCGGGGTCGGCGGCCAGGGTCGCCTCGGCCAGCGCGGCGCGGCGGCGCACCACCGCGCGCCGGGCGTGTTCCAGATTCGCCGCGATCGGGGTGCCGCTGCTGTCCGCATGCAGGCGGTCCAGCGTCTCGACCAGCGCCTGGCCGTCGCGGACATCGCCCAGGCCGCGGACGAGCCGGCGCAGCTCGCGATCGACCAGCTCGGCACCCGGCCCCAGCGCGGGCTGTCCCAGCGCGAGCGTCGCCCGCACCCGTCGCAGCGCCTTGCGGCCCTGGTGGATGCCCTTGTGCAGCCGTTTGCCCGGTTCGCCGTCGACACGCAACCACTCGCCGGCGGCGTCCAGCTGGCCGCGGGCATAGCGGTGCAGCGCCGGGCCGAAGGGCGGCGTCGTGGCCGTACCGGGTTCCGCGTCGTCGGTTTCCGTCATGCCGATGCCCGGCCGAGTCGGGAACACAAGCATAGCGCCGGCCTGTGTCGCCGGGGCGTAGCTCAGGCGGTCGCCGCCGCTTCCAGGTGCTCGCGTAGTGCGGCGATCGCGACGCGCACCTTGGCCGGCTGGGATTCGCGCTGCGCGGTCAGCGCATAGACGCCGATCGGCGCCATCGACCAGTCCGGCAGCACCGGCAGCAGCCGGCCCTGGGCGATCAGCGCGCTGGCGTGCGGTCCGGGCATGCGCATGATGCCCAGGTCCTGCAGTGTCATCTGCAGCAGCGCCTCGGCGCTGTTGGCCAGTATCGGCCCGTGGACGCGGACGCGGCGTGCGGGTTCGCCGGGACGGTGGAGCTCGATGAACTCGGGCTGGTCGAGCACGCTGAGGATCAGCACCGCGTGCGTGCCCAACGCCTCCGGACTGTCAGGCAATCCGTGTGCCTGCGCATAGGCCGGGGTGGCGACCAGCATGTGCCGCCATTCGGCGAGCCGGCGCGCGATCAGCGAGGAATCGGCGAGTGAACCGATCCGGATCGCGAGGTCGATGCGTTCGCCGATCAGATCGATCTTGCGGTCCTCGGCGAACAATCGCAGGCTGAGCTTCGGATGCGCCCGAAGCATCGGCGCCAGCGCCTCGGCCAGCATCGTGCTGAACCCGACCGGGAACGCGATCCGCAGTTCGCCGCGCGGCTCGTCGCGCAGGTCGGACAGGCGCCGGTCGGCGGCCTGCGCCGCGTGCAGCATCCTCGCGCAGTCCTCGTAGTAGGCCTGGCCGGCCTCGGTCAGGCTCAGTCGGCGGGTCGAGCGCAGCAACAGGACGATGCCGGTCTCGGCCTCGAGCTGGCGGATCTGCTGACTGACCGCCGAGGCGGTCATTGCCAGCTCGCGCGCGGCCGCGCTCATCGAGCCCAGCTCGACCACGCGGACATAGATGGCCATCCGCTTGAGTCGATTGATTATGAAGTCTGGCTTCATTGTCATTGCGGAAATGGCAGGCTTATCGATGGCTTTGTAAGAGCAAATACTACACGCCTCTCCCATCGACATTGAGGTCTTCCCCATGAAAGTCGCACTCATCGGCGCTTCCGGTTTCATCGGTTCCGGCCTGCTCGCCGAACTGCGCGCGCGCGGCCACCAGGTCACCGCCCTGGTCGCCCATCCCGAGAAGCTCGAACCGGCCGACGGGCTGGAAGTGGTCGCCAGCGATGCGCTCGACCGCCAACGCCTGGCCGCGCAGCTGGCCGGGCACGATGCGGTGATCAGCGCCTTCAGCGGCCATGCCCAGCAGGACGTGCGCGGGTACTACATGCGCGGTGTCGAATCGATCATCGCCGCGGTCGCCGAGGCCGGCGTCCCGCGCCTGCTGATGGTCGGCGGCGCCGGCAGCCTGGAGGTCGCGCCGGGCGTGCAGGTGGTCGATACCCCCGAGTTCCCCGAGCAGTGGAAGGGCACCGCGCTGGGCGCGCGCGATGCGCTGGAGCGCCTGCGCGCCGAGCCGGCGCTGGACTGGACCATGCTCAGCCCGGCCGCGCTGATCGAACCGGGCGAGCGCAGCGGCCGTTTCCGCATCGGCGGCGACCGCCTGCTGACCGATGAGGCCGGCCAGAGCCGCATATCGCTGCAGGACTACGCGGTGGCGATGGTCGACGAACTGGAGCGGCCGGCGCACTCGCGCCAGCGGTTCAGCGTCGCCTACTGATGTGCATGATCGGCGCGGACTGCGTGGAGATGGCGGGCAGGCTCTAAGCTAGGCGCATGCCCGAACTGCCCGAAGTCGAAACCACCCGCGCCGGTCTCGCACCGCACCTGGAAGGGCGGCGCGTGACCGCCGCGGTGCTGCGCCGCCCCGACCTGCGCTGGCCGATCCCCGAAGCGATCGAACAGGTGCTGCCGGGGCAACGGATCGAAACAGTCCGACGCCGCGCCAAGTACCTGTTGCTGGACACCGCTGTCGGCAGCGCGCTGCTGCATCTGGGCATGTCCGGCAGCCTGCGGGTGCTGCCGGCGGATACGCCGGTGCGCGCCCACGATCACGTCGACCTGGCGCTGGAGACCGGCCACGGCGGTGTCGCCCAGGTGCTGCGCTTCAACGACCCGCGCCGGTTCGGCTGCCTGCTGTGGCAGCCGTCGGGCGAGACCCACACGCTGCTGCGCGGACTGGGGCCGGAACCGTTGTCGGAGGCGTTCGACGGCGACCATCTGTTCGATCTGAGTCGTGGCCGCAAGGCGCCGGTCAAGACATTCCTGATGGACCAGGCGGTGGTGGTCGGGGTCGGCAACATCTACGCCGCCGAGGCGCTGTTCGCGGCCCGGATATCGCCGTTGCGGGCGGCCGGCAAGGTTTCGCGCGAGCGTTACGCGGCGCTGGCGGACGCGGTCAAGGCGATCCTCGGCCAGGCGATCGTGCGCGGCGGCACCACCCTGCGCGACTTCATCAGTCCCGACGGCGCCCCCGGCTATTTCGAACAGGAGCTGTCGGCCTACGGACGCGGCGGCGCGCCCTGTCCGCGCTGCGGCCGCGCCTTGAAGCAGGCCAGCATCGGCCAGCGTGCGACCGTCTGGTGCGGCCACTGCCAGCGCTAGCACCCGCCCGCAGCGGCAACGTAAGCGGCGATGAAGTCTTCGCGGACAGGCCCGGTCGCGGCTTACGCCGCTCCTACAGGGGGGGCAGATATCCGTGCTGCGCCCGGATATCTCCCAAAGTTTGCTGCGCAAACCTTGGGCCCCGCCGTTGCGCTTCCACACCCCCATTCGTGCTCATGGCACGAATCGTCCCCTGACTCAGGGGGGAACGATATCCGGCTGCGCGCGGATATCTCCCAAAATTTGCTTCGCAAACCTTGGGCCCCGCCGTTGCGTTGCCACACCCCCATTCGTGCCCATGGCACGAATCGCCCCCTGACTCAGGGGGCTGGGGCGCCATGAAACCTGACGTAGGAGTTGCGTAAGCCACGAGGGCTTCCATGGGAAAGCCTGGGTCGCAGCTGACGCAGCTCCTACCGGTTTCCGGGGCAGGGAGGGGACCGCGCGAGGTTTTCGCCCTTGTAGGAGCGGCGTCAGCCGCGATCCCCGGGCTGCGCCCGGGAATCCCCAAAGTTTGCTTCGCAAACCATGGGCCCCGCCGTTGCGTTGCCACACCCCCATTCGCGCCCGCGGCGCGAATCGCCCCCTGACTCAGGGGGCTGGGGCGCCATGAGACCTGACGTAGGCGTTGCGTAAGCCGCGATGGGGTTTCATGGGGGGCGGATCGCGGCGCGCAGGGGCGTGCGAAACGGCGCGAACGCGTTATAGTCGCGGCCATGGAGACTGGGGACGCATCGGTGCAGAGCGCCGACATCACGCAGCTGCTGGGGGCCGCGCGCGCCGGCGATCGCGGTGCGTTGGACTCGGTGCTGGCGACGCTCTATCAGGAACTCCACACGATGGCGCGGCGCCAGCTCGCCGGCCAGCACGGCCATACCCTGGACGCGACCGCGCTGGTCCACGAGGCCTATCTGAAGCTGGTCGGCCGCCGCGAGGCACAGTTCGACGACCGCGCCCACTTCTTCGCCTATGCCGCCTCGGCGATGCGCAGCGTGGTCGTCGACTACGCGCGTCAGCGCCTGGCGCAGAAGCGCGGCGGCGACCTGCACCGGGTCACCGATCTGCCGGAGGACCTGGAAGGCGGGCTGCGCCTGGACGAGGACACGCTTGGCCTGGACACCGCGCTGACCCGTCTGGCCGATGTCGACAAGCGCCTGGCCCAGGTGGTCGAACTGCGTTATTTCGGCGGCCTGTCGGAACTGGAGATCGCCGGTCTGCTCGAGCGTTCCGAGCGCAGCATCCGCCGCGACTGGCAGAAGGCGCGGCTGTTCCTGCTGGCGTCCCTGAAAGAGGACTGAGCGCGATCGGTGCCCATACCGGGCATGTCCTCCAGGAGCGGCGCGGGCCGTGATCGGACATCGGTTGCACCCCTTGGCGGTTCACGCTGTGGCTATGGTTGACTGAATCCATGGACGCCGAACGCTGGCAACGCCTGTCCCCGCTGCTCGACGCCCTGCTCGAGCTGGAGCCTCCCGCGCGCGTCCGTCGACTGGAGGAGTTGCGCGGGGAGGACGAAGCGCTGGCGGCCGAGCTGGAGTCGTTGATCGCGCTGGAGGAGGCCAACGGCGACTTCCTGTCCGAACCGCTGGTGATGCCGCCCAGCGGCGTCGACGTCGGCAGCGAGGTCGGTCCGTACCGGCTGGAGAGCCTGCTCGGCGAGGGTGGCATGGGCCAGGTCTGGCTGGCCTCGCGCGCCGATGGGCTGTACCAGCGGCGGGTCGCGCTGAAGCTGTTGCGCCCGGGCCTGACCAGCCACGACCTGCGCCTGCGCTTCACCCGGGAACGCGAGATCCTCGCCCGCCTCGCCCATCCCAACATCGCCCGCCTGCTCGATGCCGGCGTCAGCGCCGACGGCCTGCCCTACCTGGCGCTGGAGTACGTCGACGGCACCCCGATCACCGACTACTGCCGCGACAACCGGATGCCGCTGGACCGGCGGCTGCGGATGTTCCGCCAGGTCTGCGACGCGGTCAGCCACGCGCATGCGAACCTGATCGTCCACCGCGACCTGAAGCCCTCGAACATCCTGGTGACCCCGGCCGGCGAGGTGCGCCTGCTCGACTTCGGCATCGCCAAGCTGCTCGACAGCCAGGCCCAGGCACCGGAGCAGACCGGCACCGGCATGCGCGCGTTCACCCTGCACTACGCGGCGCCGGAGCAGATCCGCGGCGAGCCGGTGACCACGATGACCGACGTCTACTCGCTGGGCGTGGTCCTGTACGAGCTGCTGACCGACCACAAGCCATACCGGCTCAAACGTCATTCCGATGCCGAATGGGAGGAGGCGATCCTCACCGCCGACCCGGTGCGGCCGTCGGCCAGCGTGCTGCGCGATACCGCCGGTCAGGCCGATCGCCGCCAGCAGCGGCGACGCAGCCGGCTGCTGGCCGGCGACCTCGACAACATCGTGCTCAGGACGATGGCCAAGCGGCCCGCGCAGCGCTATCCGTCGGTCGAGGCATTGTCCCAGGACGTCGCCCGCTTCCAGGCCGGGCGGCCGGTGCAGGCGCGGCCGCAGGGCATCGGCTACCGGCTGCGCAAGTTCGTCGCCCGCCATCGCTGGGCGCTGGGTTCGGCGATCCTGGTCGCGGCGGTGCTGACCACGGCATTGGCGATGATCGCCTGGCAGGCGCGCCAGTCGGTCGCCGAGGCGGCGCGCGCGCAGGCGCTGCAGGACTTCATGGTCGGCCTGTTCGAGAACGTCGGCGGCCGCCGCCACGGCGAGCCGATGGACCTGGACCAGTTGCTCGACGACGCCGTCGCGCGCGGCAATCTGCAACTGGCGCGCGAGCCGCGCGCGCGCGCCGAGCTGCTGGGCGTGGTCGCGCGATTGCGGGCCGGGCTCGGCGACTTCGAACAGGCGCGGACGCTGCTGGACCAACAGGCCGCGATCATCGCGCTGACCCCGGACATCCCCAACAGCCTGCAGTTGGAGTCGCTGAACCAGCGCGGCCGGGTGCTGCGCCTGCTGGGCGATCCGCAGGGCTGCATCGCGCTGATGCAGCCGGCGCTGGCGCTGGCGCGTCGCGAACAGTCGCGACTGCCGCCGCAGGCCGCCGATTTCCATACCCAGCTGGGGCGTTGCCGGCGCGCGGTCGGCGAGCGCCAGAGCGCGCGCCAGCTGTTCGAGCGCGCGCTGGCGCTGCGGCGCGGGATCGAGGGCGACCGGGTCGGCGCGATCGAGAACCAGATGGATCTGGCCGGGCTGATGGCCGAGGACGGCGACGCGCGCGGCGCCCTGGCCGCCTACGACGAGGCCGGCCGGCAGCTGCGGGAGCGGGTCGGCGCACGCCATGCCCTGAGCATCGAGATCGGCCGCGAACGCGCCGCGCTGGAAGCCTCGCTGGGCCGCTTCGAGCCGGCGCGGCGGATCCTGCAACAGTCGCTGCAGACGGCGCTGGACGTGCACGGCCCCGGCCACGAGACGACCCTGGCGGTGCGCGGGCAGCTGGCCGGGCTGGACTTCGACACCAGCCGTTTCGCCGATGCAGACGAGCAGTTGCGCGAGGTCCATCGGCTGCGCCTGGCGCGGCTCGGCCCCGATCACCCGGAGCTGGTGGCCGACGACATCCGCCTGGGGCGGATCGCCTGGGAGCGCAACGATCTGGCCGCCGCCCTGGGCGAGCTGCACGAAGCATTGCGGATCGCGCGTGGCGCGCGCGCGCCCGGTCCGGTCATCGACGCATTGTTCGCCCTGGCCGAGGTCCTGCACCAGGCCGGGCGCGATCGCGAGGCGCGGCCGCTGCTGGTCGAGGCCCTGCAGCTGCGCGAATCGCTGCCCGAGGCCGCCGGCGCCGGCAACGAACTGATCGAGCCGACCCTGGGCGAGGTCGAGATCGCGCTGGGCGATCCGGTGACCGGCCAGGCGCGCCTGCAACAGGCGCTGGCGCTGGCGCGCCGCAGCCTCGGCGACGGCCACGCGCAGACCCTGCGGATCGAGCTGGCGGCATTGCGGTTGCGGGCGCTGGCCGGCGACGGTCAGGCGCTGGCGCGGCTCGACGAGCTCGCCGGCGATGGCGATCCCCGTCGCCACCACCGCCTGCGCGCGATTGCCTGGCAGGCGGCCGCCGAGGCCGCCGCTGCGCGTTGCAGCATCGGCCAGGAGGCCGTGGGCCGGGAAGCATTGCAGCGCCTGGCGGCGACGCTGGAGGCCGAGCAGCCCGACGGCAGCGCGCTGCGGCGCGAGGTCGCCGCGATCGAGCTGCAGTGTCTGAGCGAGTGAAGGCCAGCGGCCGCGCAGCAGGGCATGCCTGCAGCCCCGGCGCGGGCTACGCCGTGGACCTTGAACAGGCTCTCAGGGTTCGGCGTCGCGCGCCGGGGTGACCGGGCCCGGCATTGCGGTCCGGCGGCTCAGCCCAGCGGCAGTGGCGGTTGCACCGGTTCGATCCGGCCCTCGCCGCGCATCACCCGCTTGTACTCGGCGCGCGAGACCGACACGTAGCGGTCGTTGCCGCCGATCTCGACCTGCGGGCCCTCGTGCACGGCGCGGCCCTGGGCGTCGACCCGCACCACCATCGTCGCCTTGCTGCCGGTATGGCAGATGGTCTTGATCTCGCTCAGCTCGTCGGCCCAGGCCAGCAGGTGCTGGCTGCCCTCGAACAGCTCGCCGCGGAAATCGGTGCGCAGGCCGTAGCACAGCACCGGGATGCCGAGCGCGTCGACCACCTCGCTCAGTTGCCAGACCTGCGACTTGCTCAGGAACTGCGCCTCGTCGACCAGCACGCAGTTGAGCTTGCCGTGTTCGGCGATGTCGCGCTCGACCAGCCGCTGCAGGTCGTCGTCCTGGGCGAACGCGGTCGCGGTCGCCTGCAGGCCGATCCGCGACGCGACCTGGCCGCTGCCGGCGCGGTCGTCCAGGCGCGGGGTCAGGATCGCCACCCGCATGCCGCGCTCGCGGTAGTTGTGCGCCGACTGCAGCAGGGTGGTGGTCTTGCCGGCGTTCATCGCCGAATAGTAGAAGTACAGCTTCGCCATCGCGAAAGTGTAGGCGCGGGGGCGGAGGTTGTCAGTCGCCGCGCGCCGCCTGCCGCTTCGCCACCGCCGCCATCCAGCGCGTGGCCATCGCCGGCGAAGTCGCGCAGACCGCGTCGTCGGTGACCGTGGTGACCGCGCGCTCCAGCAACTGGATGTCGGCCTCGTGCTGGCGGGCGACGTGCGGGTCCTCGAAGAACACCACCCGCTGGCAGTGCCGCTCCAGCACCCGGTCGGCGATCTGCGCGTCGCCGCCGAGCGGGCCGCTCTGGTAGCGCTGCACCCACGGCGTGCCGGCCGGCCAGCCGCGGCTCCAGGCCAGTTCGTTCAGGCGTTCGCCGGTGGTGCCGGTGCCGATCCGCTGGGCGAAGCCGGACAACAGGTCGAAATGGGCCGCGGCGAACGCCAGCATCGCCGGCTTCATCGCATCGTGGGCGATCAGGGCCAGGGTCTGGTCGCGGTGCTCGAACAGGCGGTCGGCGCCGGGGTCGGCGGCGAAGCCGGCCAGTATCCGTTCCTGTTCGATCCAGGCGCGTGCCGACGCCACCGTCGACACGAACGGCTTGCCGTGGATCACGCACTGGCGTTTGAGCGCGACCGCCTCGGGGAAGGTCGAGGACGGGTCGACCGGGTCGATCAGGTAGATCGCGCCGTCCAGTTCGCGCATCTGGCCGTCGTCTTCCAGGCCGACGACCTCGGCGACCAGCTTCATCAGCCCGCCGTCGCGGCCGTAGGGATAGCGATGCAGACCGCGGTAGCCGGCGAGCATGCCCGCCGCGGCGATCGCGTCGTGGGTGCGACCGACCGCGTGCAGGCCCAGCTGCAGTTCGCGGATGCCGGGTTCGCAGGCGCGCAGCCAGCGGAACAGCGCCGCGTCCTCGCTGGCGTGGTGCAGGCGGTTGGCGGCCAGGCCGATGCGCATCGGGCGGTTCCTCGTGCGGTGGGGCCGCGGGCGTCGGCATGCCGGGTGGCATGCGCCGGGCGGCTCGGGGGCGGGCGATGTTGCGGTGCGGTAGCGACAGTCTATCGGCCAACCATGGCGCCGCTGTCAAGGTTCGGCCGCGGCGGCGGCTTCGCTACACTGTCGCCCGCACCAGGACCTCTCGCATGCACGGCCTCAACCCCCCCCAACGCGCCGCCGTCGAGCACACCGACGGTCCCCTGCTCGTGCTCGCCGGCGCGGGCAGCGGCAAGACCCGGGTGATCGTCGAGAAGATCGCCCACCTGATCGCGTCCGGACGGATGCCGGCGCGGCGCATCGCCGCGATCACCTTCACCAACAAGTCGGCGAAGGAGATGAAGGAGCGCGTCGGCAAGCGCATCCGCGGCGACGCCGCCGAGGGCCTGACCGTCTGCACCTTCCACGCGCTGGGCCTGAAGATGCTGCAGATCGACCACGCCAAGCTGGGCCTGCGGCGCGGCTTCAGCGTGTTCGACTCCGACGACAGCGCCGCCCAGATCAAGGACCTGCTGCCGATGGACGGCAAGTCCACGGCCGTCAAGAACGAAGCGCTCGACAACGCCCGCAACCTGATTTCCCGCGCCAAGAACGCCGGCCTGTCGCCGGAACAGGCGCTGGCGGTCGCGCGCTCGCAGCGCGAGGTCGAGGCGGCGCAGCTGTACGCGCGCTACCAGGCGCGGCTGAGCACCTTCAACGCGGTCGACTTCGACGACCTGATCCGGCTGCCGGTCGAGTTGCTGGAGAACGACGAGGACGCGCGGCTGGGCTGGCGCGAGCGGATCGGCTACCTGCTGGTCGACGAGTGCCAGGACACCAACGACGCCCAGTACCGGCTGTTGAAGGCGATCGCCGGCCCGCGCGGCCTGTTCACCTGCGTGGGCGACGACGACCAGTCGATCTACGCCTGGCGCGGCGCCAATCCGGACAACCTGCTCTCGCTGGGCGTCGACTATCCGGCGTTGCGGGTGATCAAGCTCGAACAGAACTACCGCTGCTCGAACCGGGTCCTGCGCGCGGCCAACGCGCTGATCGCGCACAACCCGCACGAGCACCTGAAGACGCTGTGGAGCGAGAACGCCGACGGCGAGCGCATCCGCATCTGGGAGTGCAAGGACGGCGCCCACGAGGCCGAGAAGGTCGCCGCCGAGATCCATTTCGTCGCCACCGCCAAGCGGGTGGAGTGGGGCGAGTTCTGCATCCTGTTCCGCAGCAACCACCAGAGCCGCGCGCTGGAGAAGGCGCTGCAACTGTTGAAGGTGCCCTATCACCTGACCGGCGGCACCGCCTTCCTGGAGCGCGGCGAGGTCAAGGACGCGCTGGCGTGGCTGCGCCTGGTCGCCAATCCCGACGACGACGCGGCGTTCCTGCGCGCGGTGCAGGCGCCGCGCCGCGAGGTCGGCGCGACCACCCTGGCCAAGCTGGCCGAGATGGCGCAGAAGGCGCACATGCCGATGTCGCGCGCGGCCGAGTCGGTCGGCGTGCTCAAGCAACTGGCGCCGCGCGCCGGCAACGCACTGGACGGTTTCGTCGGCATCGTCCGCTCGCTGCGTGGCGACGCCCAGCGGCTGGCCCCGGCCGAGCTGGTGCGGGTGCTGGTCGAGAAGAGCGGCCTGCTGGCCTCGATCCGCGCACAGTGCAAGGACGAGGCCTCGTTCCAGCGCCGCAAGGCCAACCTGGAGGAGCTGGCCGACTGGTTCGAGGGCGGCAAGGGCAGCGGCCCCGGCGAGCTGGCCGCGCAGTTGGCGCTGCTGTCGCACGCGGACAAGGGCGAGCCCGGCAACCAGGTCCGGCTGATGAGCCTGCACGCGGCCAAGGGTCTGGAGTTCCGCTACGTGTTCATCGTCGGCATGGACGACGGCACCCTGCCGCACGAGGTCGCGGTCGAGGAGGGCAGCCTGGAGGAGGAGCGCCGGCTGCTGTACGTCGGCATCACCCGCGCCAAGCAGCAGCTGTGGCTGTCGCACTGCCGCGAGACCCAGCGCTGGGGCGACCGCATCCGCCTGCAGCCCAGCCGCTTCTTCGATGAGCTGCCGGCGGCGGAGATCCAGCGTGACGGCGCCGATCCCGAGGCCGACGCGGCGCGCAAGCAGGAGCGCGCCCAGGCCGGCCTGGCGGCGATCCGCGCGCTGCTGGAGGAAGGCTGAGCCGCAGCCGCGGCGCCCCTCGTGTTTCCTACGGCGCGGGCTCGGGCGGCAGCAGCGATTGCAGCCGGGTCCTGAGCTCGGCCACTTCGGCTTCCAGCGTCGCCACCCGCGCCTCCAGCGCGGTTTCGTCGGCCCGTTCCCGCACCGGGGCGTCGTCGTCGCGGGTGACGGCCGTGGCCTCGACGCTCACCGGCCCGCACAGCAGGTGCGCATAGCGGTCCTCGCGCTGACCGCCGCCGCGCGGCAGTTGTGTCACCAGGGGCGGGCTGCGCTGGGCGAGGCGTTCGAGGTGATGGCGCACGTCGTCGATGTCCTCGAACCGGCTCATGCGCTCGCTGCGCGCCAGCAGCTCGTAGGCGGTCTGCGGGCCGCGCAGCAGGAGCAGGCCGAGCAGGATCACCTGTGGACGGACCAGGCCCAGCGCTCCGTCGGCCAGATGCGCGTAGCGTTCCGCGCGCGAGGAGAAATGCTGCTTGGCCAGGCCGGCCTGTTCGAGCTGGCGCAGCGCATGCTGTACCTCGCCCGGGTCCAGGTGCATCACCGGCTCGCGCGCGGTCTTCTGGTTGGCGGCGGCCTGGGCCGCGTTGACGGTGAGCGGATACACGTCGGGCGTGGTCGCCTCCTTTTCGATCAGGCAGCCGAGCACGCGGGCCTGATGCGCGGAAAGCCGTGGCAGCGGGGTATCCATCCGGGGTCCTGTCATGGGGAGGAACCCTAGCCTCCGATATACTCGCCGCCCCGTTCAAGCCGGATCGCCAGATGCGCCGTATTCCCGTCCTGTCCCTGCTTGCCGTGTCGGTTCTCGCGCTCGGCGCCTGCAAGCCGGTGTCCTTCACCGCGCCCGAGCACGAGGCCGAGCCGCAGCGCTCCGCGGCGACGCCGACCGCCGAGGTGCCCGCCGACGACAACCTCAACGCGGTGCTGTGGGTGCAGACCTCGTCCGAGTACCAGGCACTGACCGAGCAGACCTACAAGGCCGCCGCCGACCATCTGGACAAGGCCTTGTCCGAGGCCCATTGGGACGCGCTGGTGCCGTCCGAGCGCGCCGGCACCGCCGGCCTCGACGGCTCGCTCAAGCCGGCGGTGATCATGGACGTCGACGAGACCGTGCTCGACAACTCGCCCTACCAGGCGCGCCTGATCCGCGACGGTCAGGCCTACGACGAGGTCAGCTGGGCGGCGTGGGTCGCCGAGAAGAAGGCCAAGCCGGTCCCGGGCGTGCTCGACTTCGCCACGGCGGCCGCGGCCAAGGGCGTGACCATCCTGTACCTGTCCAACCGCGCCGAGCATCTGCAGGAGGCGACCCTCGCCAACCTGCGCGAGGTCGGCATGCCGGTCGCCAGCGAGGACGTGTTCCTCGGTCTGGGTACCTTCGTCGAGGGCTGCGAGCAGAATGGCAGCGAGAAGGTCTGCCGCCGCCAGCTGGCCGGTCGCCAGTACCGGGTGCTGATGCAGTTCGGCGACCAGCTCGGCGATTTCGTCGAGGTCCTCGACAACACCGCCGCCGGCCGAGAGCCACTGATGGAGGAATACGGCGACTGGTTCGGCGAGCGCTGGTGGATGCTGCCGAACCCGACCTACGGCTCGTGGGAGCCGGCCGCGTTCAACAACGACTGGAGCCAGCCGATCGAGGTGCGCCGCGCCGGCAAGCGCGCCGCGCTCGACATGGCGCCCTGACTTAAACTCAAATATTCAAATAAATTCAATTATTTATCACGAGTAATTTAAAGTGTTGCATCAGCATTGCCGGGCGGGTAGGCTTATCCCCGTCCGGCGCTGCCGGAGCCATGCCACAACTCGCTAGTCCTCCGGACTCGTGCCGGATTTGAAGGAGGCCACGGCCTCCTTTTTCTTTGCCCGCGCGTTGCCGATCGGCCGGCGGTGCGGCGGCCTTGTCCGATCGGGTCATTCCAGGGGCAGGGTGGCGGGTTGTGACGACAGTCGCAGGAACCCGCCTTGTACCTGCGTGGCCCGGACGCCAAGATGCGGCCAGCGATCGGGGAGCGCTGCGTCATGCCAGGAATTCCAACCGCCGTGCCGGGGCCGGCATATCGAAGCCGGTGGCTGGCCGCCGTCGCTGCGCTCGCGCTGGTGCTGGCCGCCTGCCGGGCGGGTCCGGGCGACGATGAGGCCGAGGCGGTGCCGACGCGGCCGACCGAGGCGGTCGCGCAACTGGTCGACGACCTGCGCCGCGACGATCTGGTCGCCTACGCCCGCCACGCGGTGCCGCCGGCGCTGCATGCGCGCCTGCAACTGGCCTGGAGCGAGGGGCGCACGATCTGGCCGCTCACCGAACTGCCGCTGGACGAGCAGTTCCCGGCGATGATCACCGCGCTGGCGGCGCCGGACGCGGAGAAGCAGTTGATGGCCAGCTACGACCGCCAGTTCGCCGGCGCCGACCGCGAGCTGCGCGCCACCGCCTCGGCGTTGGGCCTGTTCGCGACCCAGTTCATCGGCAGCGAGCCCGGCTACAGCGAGGCCGAGCGCGAGCACTACGTGCAGGTGGCGGCGGCGATCAGCGGTTGGGGCCAGCGGGCGCCGCTGGCCGATCGCAAGCGCGCGCAGCCGGCACTGGCCCAGCTGGTGGCGGCCGCGCGCCTGACCGGCCTGGCCGGCGACGGGGCGTTCGCCAAGGCCGGAATGGAGCGCGGCCTGACCCGGATCGCACCGTTCCTGAAGCGGCTCAAGCAGGTCCTGGCCGGCTACGGCCTCGACCTGGACGCGGCCCTGGCCAGCGTCGAGCTGACCCTGATCGAGCAGACCGGCGACACCGCGCGGGTGCGGCTGCAGTACAGCCTGGCCGGGCAGCCGGTCGACGCGGTGCTGAATCTGGAGCGCCGCGACGGCCGTTGGTATCTCAGCGACCTGCTGGGCAATGCCGAAACGGCCGCCGGACCGGTGGCGCCGGAGGCGACGCCAGCGCCGGCGCCCGACCCGTCCCCGGAGGAGGCGCCCGGCGCGGACGGGGAAACGGCGGCCGCGGCACGCTGAGGCGCCGGCCCGGGCGGCGGCCATGATCCTGAACGACCGCACGCCACCGTCTGGTCAACCGGCATAATGATGCGGATGCCGAAACAGACACCCCTGCCATTCCCGAACTCCGCCGAGGCGCCGTCGCCGCCGGGCCTGCGTGTCGAGCTGCCTGCGACGGACGCCACCGGCGCGACCGCGCCGGGCACCGCGGAGGCGGGCGCCGAGGCTGCCGTGCCGACCGCTGCCGGCGACACCGACGGCGTGCGCGCCGGCGCGGACAGCGACGCGACCGCGCCGGACCCGGAGCCCGATCCCAGGCAGGCTCCCCTGCCGATGCCGATGCCGGAGCCCGAGCCGGCGTCCGCGTCCGCGCGTACGCCGCGCAGCCGCCGTCCGCTGTGGGCGCGGCTGCTGGGCTGGATGATGGAGCCGTGGGTCTCGCTGACGATCGAGCCGGCCGAGCCGGCGGCCCACGACGACGGCCGCGGGCGCCCGATCTGCTACGTGCTGGAGGACTACGGCCTGTCCAATGCCCTGGTCCTGGACCGCGCCTGCGAGCAGGCCGGGCTGCCGTCGCCGCTGCAGCCGTTGCCGGGCGATCCACTGGGCCGCAAGCGCGCCTATGTCGCCTTGTCGCGGCGCAACGCCACCCGTTCGCCGCTGGGTACCGCGCCGCCGTCGGGCAAGAGCCATTCGGAGTCGCTGGCGCGCCTGCTCGCCGCGCACCGCGATCAGCCGGATCTGGACGTGCAACTGGTGCCGGTGTCGATCTTCGTCGGCCGCGCCCCGGACAAGAACAGCGGCTGGTTCTCGGTGCTGTTCTCAGAGAACTGGGCCCTGGTCGGCCGCTTCCGCCGCCTGCTGGCGATCCTGCTCAACGGCCGCGACACCCTGGTCCGGTTCGCGCCGCCGGTGTCGCTGCGCGGGGTCACCGACGAGGGGCTGCCGCCGGAGCGCACCGTGCGCAAGGTCTCGCGGGTGCTGCGCGCGCACTTCCGCCGCATCCGCGCGGCGATCATCGGCCCCGACCTGTCGACCCGGCGCCTGCTGGTCGACCGGGTGCTGTCGTCGCCGACGGTGAAGGAGGCCATCGCCGACCAGGCGCGGCGCGACAAGTCGTCGCTGCCGGAGGCCTGGAAGAAGGCGCATGCCTACGCCTACGAGATCGCCGCCGACTACTCGCATCCGGTGGTGCGCTCGGCCAGCTTCATCCTCGCGCCGATCTGGAACCGCATCTACCGCGGCGTGCTGGTGCACCACCTGGACAAGCTCAAGCAGGACGCGCCCGGCCACGAAGTAGTCTACGTGCCCTGCCATCGCAGCCACATGGACTACCTGCTGCTGAGCTACCTGCTGTACACCCACGGCATCGTGCCGCCGCACATCGTCGCCGGGGTCAATCTCAACCTGCCGGTGGTCGGCACCATCCTGCGCAAGGGCGGCGCGTTCTTCATCCGCCGCAGCATCCGCGGCAGCGCGCTGTATTCGGCGGTGTTCACCGAGTACATGGCGCAGTTGGTCTCCGGCGGCTACTCGATCGAGTACTTCATCGAGGGCGGGCGCTCGCGCACCGGCCGGCTGCTGCCGCCGAAGGGCGGCACCCTGGCGATGACCGTGCGCGCCTACCTGCGTCAGCCGACCCGTCCGGTGCTGTTCCAGCCGGTCTACATCGGCTACGAGAAGCTGATGGAGGGCGGCAGCTACCTGGACGAGCTGTCCGGCAAGCCCAAGGAGAAGGAGTCGATCTGGCAGCTGCTGGTCGGCATCCCCAAGGTGCTGCGCAGCAACTACGGCCAGGTGGTGGTGAACTTCGGCGAACCGATCCGGCTCGACGACATGCTCGGCGAGCACGCCACCGACTGGGACCGGCGCCCGCTGCCCGAGGACGCCAAGCCGGGCTGGCTGGCCGAGACCGTCGACGCGCTCGCGCAGCGGATCCAGGTCAACGTCAACCGCGCCGCCGACGTCAATCCGATCAACCTGCTGGCGATGGCGCTGCTGTCCACGCCCAAGCACGCGATGGGCGAGCGCGACCTGCTCGCCCAGATCGCGCTGTCGCGGACCCTGCTGGCCGAGGTGCCCTACGGCGACCGGGTCACCGTCACCCCGCACACGCCCGAGCAGATCATCGCCCACGGCGAGGAGATCGGCGTGCTGACCCGCACCGCCCATCCGCTGGGCGACATCCTCGGTGTCGGCGGCGACAACGCGGTGCTGCTGAGCTACTTCCGCAACAATGTCCTGCACCTGTTCACCGCCGCCTCGTGGGTCGCCTGCTGCTTCCAGAACAACCGCCGGATGAGCCGTGCCGGACTGCTGCGGCTGGGGCGCAGCGTCTATCCGTTCCTGCAGGCCGAGCTGTTCCTGCCGTGGAGCGAGGACGAGTTCGCCGCCCGCATCGAGGCCACCATCGAGGTGTTCATCCGCGAGGGCCTGCTGCAGCAGGTCAGCGAGGACGACGGCGGCATCCTCGCCCGCAACGCCGGGCAGACCGACGAGGTGTTCCGCCTGCGCGCGATCGGCCACTCGCTGCAGCAGGCGTTCGAGCGCTACTACATCACCATCTCGGTGCTGGCCAAGAACGGCGCCGGCACCCTCAGCGCCGGCCAGCTGGAGAGCCTGTGCCAGCTCGCCGCGCAACGGCTGAGCCTGCTGTACGCACCGGCGGCGCCGGAGTTCTTCGACAAGACCCTGTTCCGCGGCTTCATCCACAAGCTGCGCGAGCTGGGCCTGGTCTGGAGCGACGAGCAGAGCAAGCTGGCCTTTGACGAGCGCCTCGACGGCTGGGCGCGCGACGCCAAGTTCATCCTCGGCCGCGAACTGCGCCACACCATCGAGAAGGTCAGCCCCGAGATGGCGCGGACCGACGGCGCCGCGGCGCCGGGGGCGGCAGAAGCGGGATGAGGGCGCGCGCCGTGGTCCGGCGCCTTCATGGGATACGGTTCCCGGCCTGCGGGTGAGCCGGGCCCGGCCGCGTCGCGGTCAGGCCGGCTCGTCCGGGATCAGCGCGCTCTCCAGCCGGGCGATGCAGTCCTTCAGCCACAGCTTGCGCTTCTTCATCCGTTTCAGCGCGAGGTCGTCGTGGGGATCGCCGGCATGCAGCGCGGCCAGGCGCTCGATCGCCGCATCGAGGTCGCGATGCTCCATCCGCAGCTCGGTCAGGCGGCGGGAGATGACGGCGGGTTCTTCGGTCTCGAGCATCCGCCGAGCTTAGCGCGCCGCCGTCCCGGCGTCATGACGCCGGTCGGGGGTGCCGGACCCGCCGCCGTGGCGGCTCCGCGCTCCAGTAGAATGGGCGGTCCATGAGTACGATCCTGCCCCTCGCCGAACCCCTGCCGCGCCGCGCCGCGGACCCGCGCCGTGCCGCCCACGAGGCCAACAAGCTGGCCAAGCGCCTGCGCCACCAGGTCGGCCGCGCGATCGCCGACTTCGGCATGATCGAGGACGGCGACAAGGTCATGGTGTGCCTGTCCGGCGGCAAGGACAGCTACACGATGCTGGACGTGCTGTTGCAGCTGCAGAAGAAGGCGCCGGTCTCGTTCTCGATCACCGCGGTCAATCTCGACCAGAAGCAGCCTGGCTTCCCCGAGCACGTCCTGCCGGACTACCTGCGCTCGAACGGGGTCGACCACCACATCATCGAGCAGGACACCTACTCGGTCGTCGCCCGGGTCGTGCCCGAGGGCAAGACCATGTGTTCGCTGTGCTCGCGCCTGCGCCGCGGCGCGCTGTACACCTGGGCCGAGGAGAACGGCTACAACAAGATCGCGCTGGGGCACCATCGCGACGATCTGGTGGCGACCTTCTTCCTCAACCTGTTCTTCCACGCCAAGCTCTCGGGCATGCCGCCGAAACTGCTGTCGGACAACGGCAAGCACGTGGTGATCCGCCCGCTGTCCTACGTGCGCGAGGACGACATCGCCCGCTACGCGGAGCTGAAGCGGTTTCCGATCATCCCGTGCAACCTGTGCGGCTCGCAGGAGAACCTGCAGCGCAAGCAGGTCAAGCGGATGATGGATGCGTGGGAACGCGAATCCCCCGGCCGCATCGAGACCATCTCGCGCGCGCTGGGCGACATCCGGCCGTCGCAGCTGAGCGACGGCAGACTGTTCGACTTCCTCGCCCTCGGCCGTCGCGGCGACGCGACCGCCGATGCGCACGGCTGGCTGGCCGGCGAACCGCACGAGCGCGACGACTGACCGCGGCCCCGCCACGCGCGCGCCCTCATTTACGAACCCCGATCTGGACCCTGAATGTTCTTTCGCAACCTGACGCTGTTCCGCTTTCCGACCACCCAGAAATTCGACGATCTCGACAGCGGCCTGGACGAGTGCCAGCTCAAGCCGGTCGGTCCGCTCGAGCTGTCCAGCCGCGGCTTCATCTCGCCGTTCGGTCGTGAAGCCGAGGAGATGTCGCATTCGGTCGGCGATGCGATGTGGCTGACCGTCGGCGGCGAGGACCGCCTGCTGCCGGGCAGCGTGGTCAACGACATGCTGGCCAAGAAACTGGCCGAGATCGAGCACAAGGAAGGGCGCAGGCCCGGTGGCCGTACCCGCAAGCGGATCAAGGACGAGCTGATCACCGACCTGCTGCCACGCGCGTTCATCAAGCCCAGTCGCACCGATGCGCTGATCGATTGCGGTCACGGCATCGTCGTGGTCGACACCTCCAGCCGCAAGAGCGCCGAAACCGTGGTCAGCGAGATCCGTCGCGCGCTGGGCAGCTTCCCGGCGCTGCCGTTGAACGCCGAGGTCGCGCCGCGCGCGGTGCTGACCGGCTGGGTCGCCGGCGAGCCGCTGCCGGAAGGCCTCTCGCTCGGCGACGAGTGCGAGCTGCGCGACCCGGTCGACGACGGCGCGGTGGTCAAGGTGCAACGCATGGAGCTGCAGTCGGACGAGATCAACAAGCACCTGGAGTCCGGCAAGCAGGTCACCCGGCTCGCGCTCAATCTCGACGATCACGTCAGTTTCGTGCTCGGCGAGGACCTGGTGGTGCGCAAGTTCAAGCTGCTCGACGGCGCGGTCGACGAGCTGGAGAACACCGAGACCGAGGACATGCGCGCCGAGCTCGATGCCCGCTTCGCGCTGATGGCGGGCGAGACCAAGCGCCTGTTCGCGGTGCTGGAGTCGGCGCTGAAACTGAGCAAGGCCGACTGAGCTTCGCCAACCCGGCCCGGTGAACCTCCCCGGTTGATAGCCGCGAACGGGCGCGTGGACGTGCATTGACGCGCTCCGGAACCGCTCGCTCGTGTTCCGCAGCGCGCAGGGCACCGTCCGGTGAGCGTGGTCGCGGTCGACATCGCCCGCATCGGACCGCTCATTCGCCGACGACGCCGACACCCGCATCGCGGTGTCGCATCGAAGTGTCTGCGTTGAAACACCGATGCCCCTGGCTGGGAGTATCATGCCTGCGTCCACGGATGGGCGATGGCGTGCCAAGTCGCATGCATTCCCCCGGCCGTAGTGCAGCAGTGCAATTGCCCATCCGTCGATGACTCCTCCTTTCCGCCTGCTTGCGCCCAGGCCCGCCGCCTCTGGCCGGGTGGAGCGCGAAGCCGTCGAATTCTCGCTGCCCGACGGGCGTCTGATCGAGCTGATGCGCGTGCGCGATCCGCGTGCGCGACGGCTGCGCTTGTCGGTCGACGAACGCGGCGCGCGGCTGACCCTGCCGCCGCGCTCATCGCTGGTCGCGGCCGAGCGCTTCCTGCACGAGCACGGCGACTGGCTGGCCGCGCAGATCACCCGCTACACCGTCGATGCACTGCCGACCCTGGTGCGCGGAGAGACCCGCGCGCTGCCGCTTCGCGGCGGAATGGCGGCCCTGGACTGGCAGGAAGGTCGCTTCACCCGCCTGCACCAGGACGACACCGGCGCGCTGACGTTCACGACCGGCGCCCGTGCCGGCGATGCGGCGCTGCGCCGCGCACTGCGCGATTTCTACGAGGCCCAGGCGCGTGCCGATGTCGGCCGCTGGCTGCCGCACTACCTGCCGACCCTGCCGCGCGCACCGCGGCGGGTGCGGCTCAAGGTGATGTCGTCGCAATGGGGGTCGCTGGCCCCGGACGGCACGATGGCGCTGGACCTGGGACTGGTGCTGGCGCGGCCGTCGGCATTCGAGTATGTGCTGGTGCACGAGCTGTGCCATCTGGTCCGGGCCGATCATTCGCGCGCGTTCTGGCACGAGGTCGAGGCGCGGTTCCCGCAGTGGCGGGCCGAGCGCGACTACTTCCATGCCGAGGGCCGCCGCCTGAAGGCGATGATGCGGGCGCTGCTGGCGGCCTGAGGGGGCCCGATCGGGCCGGTTCCGGCGCGATGGGGCCGCCGATGTCCTCTTGCGCCCGCTTATTGCGTTTTAAGTCATGACGACGGCCGCCGGTACATCGATCGGCCGTCCCGTCGACCGTTCGATTCCGTTCAACCCTAGCCGTCGAGACGCTCATGACCCGGAACCTGTCCGCCTCCTGGAATGCCGCCCACAACCATGGCCAATGCCCGCAAGCGAGGCGGCTGCTCCGAGCCGCGGCCGCGCTGGCGCTGGCCGCGCTGCTGGCGGCCTGCGGCAAGTCGGCCGAGGAGCGGATCACCGAGACCGCGATATCGGCGGCCTCGGGCCAGAAGGTCGAGGTCGAGCGCGATGGCGACCAGATGACCTTCAAGACCGGGAACGGCGAAATGCGGGTCGCCAGCGGCGAATCGCTGCGGCTGCCGGATGACTTCCCGGACGATGTCTACCTGCCGGGCGACTACCAGGTCCGCAGCGTGCTGGAAGTCTCCGGCACCCGGGTCCTGAGTCTGAGCGCCGAGGGCAAGGCGATGGATCTGTTCGCCGAGGCGCGCGACGCGATGCAGGCCAGCGGCTGGAAGCAGACCATGGCGATGCAGCACGACGCCGACAACGCGATGCTGGCGTTCGAGAAGGACGCACGCAACGCGGTGGTGTCGATCAACGGCGACGCCGACGGCCAGGTGCAGATCGGCCTGCAGTTGCGCGAGCGCCAGTAGCGCGCGTTGCGGCGCCGGCCGCGGGCCTCAGTCCCGACGCAGGAAGAAGTCGCCGATCGCCACCGCCACCGCGGCCGGGTCCTCCATGTGCAGATGGTGGCCGCCCTCGATCACCACCAGTTCGCCGCGCGGCAGCAGCGCCGCGCGTTCGCGCCGCAGCGGGTCGGGCAGGTAGGGCTGGGCGGGGTCGGCGAAGATCACCCGGGTCGGGCATTCGATCCCGGCGACCAGATCGTTGACCTGGGCCTCGATCGGGCGCTGGAAGGTCGGCAGGGTCAGGCGCGGGTCGCTGGACCAGATGAAGCCGCCCTCCACCGGCACCGTGCCGCGTTCGACCAGCAGCCGCGCGGCCGGTTCGGCGAGGCGGCTGCCGACCTGGGTGCCGGCCGCCATCCGCGCGCGCACCGCCAGCGCCAGGTCGGGGAACACCCGCAGCGACTTGCCGCGCAGCGCGCGACTGGAGGCGATCGCCTGGCGCATCCGCGCCACCGTGTTTTCCGGCACGTCGGCCAGCGCGCCCAGCGCTTCGATCGCGACCAGTCGCTCGACCCGTTGCGGGCAGGCGGCGGCGATGAGGCTGGCGATGCCGGCGCCCATCGAGTGACCGAGCAGGGCGAAGCGCTCCCAGCCCAGCGCGTCGGCGACGTCGAGGACCGCGTTGACCGCGCCGGCGAACGAATAGTCCGCGCCTGCGGGCAGGTGGGCGCTGCGGCCGTGGCCGGGCAGGTCGAGCGCGACCAGGTCGATCCCGTCCAGCCGCGGCGCGATCGGCGCGAAGCTGGCGGCGTTGTCGAGCCAGCCGTGCAGGGCCAGCACCCGCGCACCGTCGGAGCGGCCTCCGCGCAGGCCGGTCATGCGGCCCAGCGGCGTATCGAGCACGATTTCGCGCAGCATCTCCGGCGCCGTCATCCCAGCAACGGTCCGACCAGGCCGGCGAGCGCGCGTGCGTGCTGCGGGCGTGCGTTCAGGCACGGGATGTAGCGCAACCGGCCGCCGCGTTCGGCGAAACCTTCCGCGAGCATCATCGCGACTTCCTCCAGGGTTTCGATGCAGTCCACCGCGAAGCCGGGCGCGACCACGTCGACGTCGTGGACGCCGCGCGCGGCCAGCGCGGCCAGGGTGTCCTCGGTCGAAGGCGACAGCCACTCCTCGCGACCGAAGCGCGACTGGTAGCTCAGCGACCAGGCCGCGTCGTCCAGCCCCAGCGCGGCCGCGATCGCCGCCGCGCTGGCCTCGCACTGGCGCTGGTAGGGGTCGCCGCGCTCGACGAATCGGCGCGGCAGGCCGTGGAACGAGAACAACAGGTGACCGTCGTCGCCGTGACCGCGGCGGTGCTCGCGGATCGAGTCGGCCACCGCCGCGACCCAGCCGGCATCGAGGTGGTAGTCCTCGACCATCCGCAGCTCCAGGGCGTGCGGGTCCGGCGCGGCGGCGGCGAAGCGCGCGACCACGTCGCCGACCGAGGCGGTGGTCGAGGTCGAGTACTGCGGATACAGCGGCAGCACCACGATCCGGCGCCGGCCCTCCCGGCGCAGCATGTCCAGCACCTCGGCCAGCGCCGGCTGCCCGTAGCGCATCGCGTCGACCACGCGCACCTGCGGCAACGCGTCCTGCAGCGCGCGGGCCAGGTCGCGGGTATGCACCGCCAGCGGCGAGCCGCCGTCCATCCAGATGCTGGCGTACTTGCGCGCGACCACCGGCGAGCGCAGCGGCAGGATCGCGAAATGCAGCAGCGGGCACCACAGCCAGCGGGTCAGGTCGACCACGCGGCGATCGTGCAGGAACTCGGACAGGTAGCGGCGGACCGCGGCCGGCGTCGGCGCCTCGGGCGTGCCCAGATTGACGACGACCAGGGCGGTGTCGCCGGCCGGCGCGGCGGAGGAAGAGGGGGCGGTGGCGGGGGATGTGGGCATCGGGTCGCGGGCAGGCGGCTGGCTTCCGGTATCGGTATAGGATGACAGGTGCGCAGGTCCGGTTCAGCATCGACGCCCTTCCGCGGGCGCGGATTTCGTGCCGATTCATTCGCGCCCGCCCCCGCTGCACCACAATCACCACGAACCCCACGGTGGCGTCCGGCCCTGCCGCGCGCCCATGATCGGAGCCCGCAATGTCATTGAAGCCGATGTCCCGCGTCCTGCCCGGCGCCGTCCGCGCCATCGCCGCCGCCGCTCTGCTGTGCGCCGCCACCGCCGCGGTCGCCGGTTCCACCGAGGACGAGCGCGCCCGCGAAGCGGTCCGTGTTCTGGGCGACATCCAGGCGATCCCCGAATCGGCGATCCCCGACAAGCTGCTCGACGAGGCCAAGGGCATCGTCGTCGTGCCCGACACCCTGAAGATCGGTCTGGTGGTCGGCGGCCGCCGCGGCCACGGCCTGATGTCGGTCAAGAATCCGGACGGCACCTGGTCGCAACCCAGCTTCGTCAAGCTGACCGGCGGCAGCGTCGGCCTCCAGGCCGGGGTGCAGTCCGCCGACGTGGTGCTGGTGTTCCGCAACGCGCGCGGCCTGGACTCGATCGTCAACGGCAAGGTGACCCTCGGCGCCGATGCCGGCGTCGCCGCCGGCCCGGTCGGGCGCAATGCCGCCACCGCCACCGACGGCCAGCTCAAGGCCGAGATCTGGTCGTGGTCGCGCGCGCGCGGCCTGTTCGCCGGCATCGCCCTGGACGGGGCGGTGCTGAGCATCGACGATGCCGCCAACGAGGCGGTCTACGGCCGCGACACCACCCCGCGGATGATCTTCGAGGGTCGCGCCCAGGGCCAGCCGTCGAACGCGGTGGTGGACTTCCGCGACCAGCTGGAGGAAGCGACCGCGCTCGCCCGCGCCCGTCGCGACGACGGCGAGCCGGCCCCGCGCCCGGCCGCCTCGACCCTGCCGGCGACGACCGTGCAGGCCCCGGCGGAGACCGCCCCGCTGGCTGAGCCGACCGCGCAGCCGCCGCAGCCGCAGCCGTTCGAGACGGTCGAGGAGCCGGTCCAGGCCGAGCCGCTGCCCTGACCGTCGGCGCCGTCCGTCGCCCGCTGCGCCCGTTCGGGGCACGGCGGACGCCACCCCGCCGCCCGCGACGATGGGTTGTCATCGGCGCTGCGGTATCCTGTCATCCCACACGCAACGGGCATCCCCATGGGTAGTTTCAGCATCTGGCACTGGCTGGTCGTGCTCCTGATCGTGGTGCTGGTGTTCGGCACCAAGCGACTGAAGAACGTCGGCAAGGATCTGGGCGAAGCGGTGAAGGGCTTCAAGGATGGGGTTTCCAACGACGACAAGCCCGCCGCGCAGTTGCCGAAGGACGATGCCGCCGGGTCCGAACAGACCCGCAGCGAGCACAACTCCGAAGACGAGCGCACGCCGCGCTGACCGCGGCGGCATCCGGCTCCGTCCCGCACCCGCCGACCGGCCATGTTCGACATCGGTTTTTCCGAGATCTTCGTGATCGCGGTCGTGGCCCTGCTCGTGCTCGGCCCCGAACGCCTGCCCAGGGCCGCGCGCTTCGCCGGCCTGTGGGTGCGTCGCGCGCGCGCGCAGTGGTATTCGGTGCGGTCGGAGTTCGAACGCGAGCTGGCCGACGAGGAGCTCAGGCGCAGCCTGCTCGACGCCCGCGACGACCTGCGCGAGGCCGGCCAGCGCCTGCACGACAGCGGCGCTTCGTTGAAGCGGGATTTCGAATCGATGGACCCTGACCGACGCGCGGCCGATCCGGTCGACAGCCACGCCGACAACCTCGTCGACGCCTCCGATCGCCGTCGTCGCGACGACGCCGCAGTCGAGGACGCCGCAGTCGAGGACGCCGCGGCTCCGGCATCCGATTCCGGGCGCGAGGAGGACGGCGAGACCGGCGCGGCCGCCCCCGACACAGGCGATGAGCATGCACCGCGCGCCTGACCCGGATGCCGCGACCGGAGCCCCGCCGGCGTCCAACGCCGCCGCCGAGGCCGAGGAGCCGCGCCTGCTCGATCACCTGATCGAGTTGCGCAGCCGCCTGCTGCGCGGCGTGCTCGGCCTGCTCGCGGCGGTGCTGGTCACCCTGCCGTTCTCGCACAAGCTGTACGCCTGGCTGGCGGCGCCGTTGGTGGCCAAGCTGCCCGAGGGCGCCCACATGATCGCGGTCGAGGTCGCCTCGCCGTTCTTCGCCCCGCTCAAGCTGGCCTTCTTCGTCGCCCTGGTGCTGGCGATGCCGTGGCTGCTGTACCAGGCCTGGGCGTTCGTCGCGCCGGGCCTGTACCAGCGCGAGAAGCGATTGGCGCTGCCGCTGCTGGCATCGGCGGTGACCCTGTTCTACGCCGGCTGCGCGTTCGCCTATTTCCTGGTGCTGCCGACGGTGTTCGGCTTCCTGACCGGCATCACCCCGGAAGGGGTGGCGATGATGACCGACATCAACGCCTACCTCGATTTCGTACTGGTGATCTTCCTCGCCTTCGGACTGAGCTTCGAGCTGCCGGTCGCGCTGGTGATCCTGTCGCTGCTGGGCTGGGTCACCCCCGAGCAGATGAAGCAGGGACGCGGCTACGCGATCGTCGGCGTGTTCGTGATCGCCGCGATCGTGACCCCGCCGGACGTGATCTCGCAGTTGATGCTGGCGATCCCGATGATGCTGCTGTACGAGCTGGGCATCCTCGCCTCGCGCTGGCTCACACCGGGCGACCGCGCGCAGGATTCATGACCGCGCCGGCCCGGTTCTGGCCGCGCTATGTGGCCTGGTCGCTGGATGCGGCCCTGATCTGCGTGGCGATCGTGCCGTTCGTGGCCGCCCGCGTGCGGGCCGCGGCGTCGGCCTTCGACGATCACCTGCTGCAACTGCTGATCGGCGGTTACACCCATCTCGACCGCGGCCTCAACGAGGGCCTGCCGGCGCTGGCGCTGACGCCGCGGCTGCTGGCCGACCCGCAGATCCGCGCGACGACCCTGGCGCTGGCCGCGGACCTGGTGCGCATGGGCCTGCCGGTGCTGGTCGGCTATGTCGTCGCCGGGCTGGTCTACCAGGTGGCGGCTGAATCCACGGGCTGGCGCGCGACCCCGGGCAAGCGGGTGCTCGGACTGGAGGTCGTCGATGGCCAGGGCCGCGCGCTGGGGCCGCTGCGTGCGCTGGCGCGCTACCTCGCCAGTGCGCTGTCGTGGCTGAGCCTGAATCTCGGGCACATGATGGCGATGGCGCCGCCGCACCACCTCGCCCTGCACGATCGGGTCAGCGCCACCCGGGTGCGGGCCCGGTCGCCCGAGCGGCCGTTGCCGCGCTGGGCCCTGGGCTGGGTGCTGCTGCAGGTGCTGCTGGGGGTCGTGGTGTGCGTGGCGCTGGTCGTCGCCTTTTCGCGGCTGGCCCTGCAGGCGCTGGAAGCGGCGCTGGGCCCCATCGGCTAGACCGCGACCTGGTCGTCGCGGGGCGGCGTGCCGTCGCCGCAGACATCGCGCCAGAAGTAGTACATCACCCCGAACATCACCACGTGCAGGGCCAGCAGCAGCGCCAGGTACAGCGGCAGCACGACCACGAGCATCAGGCTGGGGTGGATCATCGCCGCGATCCCGCCGGCCAGGCCGACCACCAGGGTCAGCACCACCAGCAGGACCATCGAGCCGAGGAAGGCGACGATCGCCAGCACCGCCATCGGCAGCAGGTTCTTCAGCGTTCCGGTCACGGCGTCGCCGATCGCGGCGCCGATGCTGCGCCGCCCCAGCGCGACCTGGCCGAAGCCGATCGCGTAGATCCCGCTCAGCACCACGCCGATCACCGAGCCGATGCCGACCAACGGGCCGATGCCGTCCGGCAACTGCGGGACGGAGTCGGGATCGATCTGGCCCTTCTGGCGGGACAGCTCGACCATCTGCATGTACCACTCGCCGACGCCATTGCCGAACTGGGAGAGCACCGCCAGCGCGATCGCGACGCAGGCCAGCGTCATCAGCATGCCGAAGCCGATCAGCTGGAACGCGCCGCCGCCGCGGGCGAACGGCTGCAGGATGTCGCTGGCGTGCACCGGTAGGCCGTGTTCGCTGGCATCGATCAGGCGCAGGTAGCCGCCGATCGCCGGCGACATGATCACGATCGACAGTACGGTCGTCAGCGCGGCGATGATGGTGCTGCCCGATCCGCCGGGCTGGAACAGCGCCTGCGCCAACACTTGCAGCAGGTTCGGCACCAGGCTCAGCATCATCACGATGGCGGCGGCGCCGAAGATCGCGCGGGCGTTGCGGTAGCCCAGGTTGATGCCGCGGACGAGCCAGGACAGACCGGCGAGCGGTCCGGTTGCGTGTGTGGTCATTGCAATGCGTGTCGATGAGGGGGAGCGGTGCGGGGCCGCACCGGCAGACGGATGCTAGCCGATCGTGTCGTCGCGAACCTTGACGGGGGCCGCTCAGCCTCGTTGCAGATGGCGGGCATGATGGACGAAGCGGCGCAGCACCCGCCGCGCCTGCGGCGTCGCGCCGACGCCGCCGAGGATCGCGGCCGGGTCGTGGCCCTCGCGCGCGAGCGCGACCTGACGCGCGCGGACGTAGCCGCGCATGTGGGTGGCGCTGAACTCGGGATGGAACTGCACGCCCCAGGCGCGGTCGCCCCAGCGGAACGCGTGGCAGGGCTCGTGACCGTTGTCGGCCAGCACGCTGGCGCCGTCGGGCACGCGCAGCACGCTCTGCAGGTGGGTGACCTGGGCCGGGAACGCATCCGGCAACGGCCCGAACAGCGGGTCGTCGGCGGCCGGCGCGGCCTTGCGGATCTCGACCGTGCCCATCTCGCGGCCGCCGGGGTGATCGCCGACCTCGCCGCCGAGGGCGTGGGCCAGCAGCTGGTGTCCGTAGCAGATGCCGAACACCGGCACCCCGGCCTGCGCGGCCTCGCCGAGCCAGGCCGCGCTGCGCTCGCTCCAGTCGGCGCGATCGCTGACCATCGCCGCCGATCCGCTCACGATCACGCCGGCGAAGCCCGCGTGCGTCGGCAGCGCGTCGCCGGCTTCGACATTGACCGCCACCGCGTCGTCCGGACGCAGCCCGGCGGCGACCCGGATCCAGTGCGGAAAGCCGCGATGGCGGCGCAGCGAAGCGACCGGCTGGCCGGTCTCGATGATCAGGAACGGGGGGCTCATTCGGTCGGGGGCAGGACGGAGACGACTTCGGCGATTGTAGTCAAACCCTGGGCGACCTTTTCCGCGCCGGCGGTTCGCAGCGGGCGCAGGCCCTCGTCGACCGCGGCGGCGGTGAACGTGTCCAGGTCCATGTCCGGGCGCACCATCGCGCGCAGGCCCGGGGTCAGGGTCAGCAGTTCGTACAGGCCGACCCGGCCGAGGTAGCCGGTCTTGCGGCACTCCAGACAGCCGTCGGCCGCGTGCGGGGTCGCGTCCGCCGGTATCGTCGCGCCGCTGCCCAGCAGCGGCGACCAGGCGCCGGCGTCCAGCGCTTCGGGATGCTTGCAATGCGGGCACAGGGTCCGCACCAGGCGTTGCGCGAGCACGCCGTTGAGGGTCGAGGCGATCAGGTAGTGCGGCACGCCCAGATCGAGCAGGCGGGTCACCGCCGACGGTGCGTCGTTGGTGTGCAGGGTCGACAGCACCAGGTGGCCGGTCAGCGCCGCCTGCACCGCCATCTGCGCGGTCTCCAGGTCGCGGATCTCGCCGATCATGATGATGTCCGGATCCTGTCGCAGCAGGGTGCGCACACCGCTGGCGAAGTCCAGGTCGATCGCCGGCTGCACCTGCATCTGGTTCAGCTCCGGCGCGATCATCTCGATCGGGTCCTCGACGCTGCAGACGTTGACGTCGTCGGTGGCCAGCTGCTTGAGGGTCGCGTACAGGGTGGTGGTCTTGCCCGAGCCGGTCGGACCGGTGACCAGGACGATCCCGTGCGGGCGCTGCACCAGCGCGTTCCAGCCCGCCGCCTCGGTGGCGCTGAAGCCGAGCTGGTCGATGCCCTTGAGCGCGGTGTCCGGGTCGAACAGGCGCATCACGCACTTCTCGCCGAACGCGGTCGGCATCGTCGACAGGCGCATCTCGACCTCGCGCCCGCCCGGCGAGCGGGTCTTGATGCGGCCGTCCTGCGGGCGCCGCCGCTCGCCCAGGTCCATGCGGCCGAGCACCTTGATCCGGCTGATCGCCGCGGTCATCACCGGCGGCGGCATCTCGAACACCTTGTGCATCACCCCGTCGATGCGGAAGCGCACCCGGCCGACCGAGCGCCGCGGTTCCATGTGGATGTCGGAGGCGCGTTGTTCGTGCGCGTACTGCAGCAGCCAGTCGACGATGTGGACGATGTGCTGGTCGTCGGCGCCGACCTCGCCGACCCGGCCCAGCTCGACCAATTGCTCGAAGCTGGGCATGCCCTTGTTCGCCTGCTGGCCGTCGTCGGCGCCGCGCACCGAGCGGCTGACGCCGAAGAACTCCATCGTGTAGCGGTGCAGGTCGAGCGGATTGACCACCGCCAGTTCGACCTCGCGGCGGGTCAGGTGGCACACGTCCTCCAGCCACGCGGTCGCGTTCGGCTCGCTGGTCGCGACCAGCACCCGCTCCGCGGTCACCGCCAGCGGCAGGATCCGGTGGCGTCGCGCATAGGCGTGCGAGACCACCGCGGTGGCGGAGGCGACGTCGACCCGGGTCGGGTCGATGCGCAGGTAGCGGTGGCCGCTGACCTCGGCCAGCCACTGGGTCAGCCGTTCCAGGGTCAGTTCGGCCCCGGCCGCCTCGCCCGACTGCAGCTTCATGCCCGCCAGCAGCACCAGCGGATGCACCTCGCTGGCGTGGCGGGCGTGGCCGGGCAACTGCACGCGCTCGACGTCCTCGGCGACGACCAGGCCGTCCTCGACCAGGGCCGCGGCGACCCGTTCCAGGGTCAGCCGCCCGGGGGGCAGGCGCGAGCCGTTTGGCGTGGACGGGGCGTGACTGGGCTGCGTGCGGGTCATCTGGGGCTTCCGAGCCGGTGTGCGGTTGCGCGATCGCCGCCGGCATCGCGGCGGACGCGGCGTGCGGGTGGGGGTCGCTATACTAGCGCGCCCTCCTGCCGCGCCCCTGTCTGCATGTCACAAGCCCCGACCTTCCAGGAACTCATCCAGCGCCTCAACGCGTACTGGGCCGGCCAGGGCTGCCTGCTGATCCAGCCGCTCGACCTCGAGGTCGGCGCCGGCACCTTCCACCCGGCGACCTTCCTGCGCGCGCTGGGCCCGGAGCCGTGGAACGCGGCCTACGTGCAGCCCTGCCGCCGTCCGACCGACGGCCGCTACGGCGAGAACCCCAACCGCCTGCAGCACTACTACCAGTACCAGGTGGCGATGAAGCCCTCGCCCGACAACATCGTCGAGCTGTACTTCGACTCGTTGAAGGCGCTGGGCCTGGATCCGCTGGTGCACGACCTGCGCCTGGTCGAGGACAACTGGGAGTCGCCGACCCTCGGCGCCTGGGGCCTGGGCTGGGAGGTCTGGCTCAACGGCATGGAAGTGACCCAGTTCACCTATTTCCAGCAGGCCGGCGGCCTGGAGTGCCGGCCGGTGCTGGGTGAGATCACCTACGGTCTCGAACGCCTGGCCATGTACCTGCAGAACGTCGACAACGTCTACGACCTGGTCTGGACCCACGGTCCCGACGGCCGCCCGGTCAGCTACGGCGACGTCTACCACCAGAACGAGGTCGAGCAGAGCGCCTACAACTTCGAGCATGCCGACGTCGCCGAACTGTTCCACCGCTTCGACGCCTGCGAGGCCGAGGCGCAGCGTCTGATCGAACTGCAGCTGCCGCTGCCGGCCTACGACCAGGTCTGCAAGGCCAGCCACAGCTTCAACTTGCTCGATGCGCGCCGCGCGATCAGCGTCACCGAACGCCAGCGCTACATCCTGCGGGTGCGCAAGATCGCCCAGGGCGTGGCCGAGGCCTATCACGCCCAGCGCGAGAAGCTTGGTTTCCCCGGGTTGGGGCGGGCCGCGAGCGACAAGGAGGTGGCGGCATGAGCGCGCCCCAGGCACAGCACAAGCGGCCCCTGCTCGTCGAGCTGGGCACCGAGGAACTGCCGGTCAAGGCCCTGCCGGGGCTGGCGCGGGCGTTCTTCGACGGCGTCGTCGAGGGCCTGCGCAAGCGCGGCATCGAGGTCGATGGCGACGACGCGCGGCCGCTGTACACCCCGCGCCGGCTCGCGGTGCTGTTGCCGGGCGTGGCCGCCGAACAGCCGGAGCAGCGCAACGAGGTGCTCGGCCCGTATCTGAACATCGCCCTCGACGCCGACGGCCAGCCCACCCGCGCGCTGCAGGGTTTCGCGGCCAAGGCCGGGGTCGACTGGCAGGCGCTGGAGCGTACCAGCGACAACAAGGGCGAGCGCTTCGTCCACCGCTCGGTGCAGCCGGGCGCGCGCACCGATGCGCTGCTGCCGGAAATCCTGCGCGAGGCGATCGCGGCGATGCCGATCCCCAAGCCGATGCGCTGGGGCGGTCACGACTACGGCTTCGCCCGCCCGGTGCACTGGCTGGTGGTGCTGCTGGGCAAGGACGTGGTCGACGCCGAACTGATGGGCGTGCGCAGCGACCGCATGAGTCGCGGCCACCGCTTCATGCACGACAAGCCGGTCTGGTTCAGCACCCCCGACGACTACGTCGAATCGCTGCGCGGCGCCAAGGTGCTGGTCGATCCGGACGAGCGCCGCGCGCGCATCGTCGCGGGGGTCGAGGCCGAGGCGAAGGCGGTCGGCGGCAGCGCCCGCATCGACGCCGGCAACCTGGAAGAGGTCAACGGCCTGGTCGAATGGCCGAAGGCGGTGCGCTGCGGCTTCGAGCCGGAGTTTCTGGCGGTGCCGGCCGAGGCGCTGGTGGCGACGATGGAGGCCAACCAGAAGTTCTTCCCGCTGCTGGACAGCGACGGCAGGCTGTCGGAGCACTTCGTCGGCATCGCCAACATCGAGTCGAACGACGAGGCCGAGGTCCGCAAGGGCTACGAGCGGGTGATCCGTCCGCGCTTCGCCGACGCCAAGTTCTTCTTCGTCGAGGACATGAAGCAGGGCCTGGCGGCGATGGGCGAGGGCCTGAAGCAGGTCACCTATCAGGCCAAGCTGGGCAGCGTCGCCGACAAGGTCGCGCGGGTGGCCGCGCTGGCGGAGGCGATCGCGCCGCAGGTCGGTGCCGATCCGGCGCTGACCCGACGCGCCGCCGAGCTGTCGAAGAACGACCTGCAATCGCGCATGGTCAACGAGTTCCCGGAACTGCAGGGCATCGCCGGCCGCTACTACGCGATGCAGGACGCCGCCCTGGACGACCTGGCCCACGACGACCGGGTCGCGGTCGCCGACGCGATCGACGAGGCCTACCGCCCGCGCTTCGGCGGCGACGACATCGCGCTGTCGCCGGCCGGCAAGGTGCTGGCGATCGCCGAGCGCCTGGACACCCTGGCCGGCGGTTTCGCCGCCGGACTCAGGCCGACCGGCAACAAGGACCCGTTCGCGCTGCGCCGCAACGCGCTGGGGCTGGCGCGGACGGTGATCGAGAGCGGGTTTGATGTGGACATCACCGAGCTCATGAGGGTATCCGCAGCTCATGCCTCTACTGCTTTGCTGCATGCTGCTGCCGAGAAGCAACAAAAAGATGCGGAAGACGCCGAAAGAAAGGGCGTAAAGCTGGCTGATAATCAATCAGGCGGCATGTTCCTGCCTAATGCTGATGCTCTGGCCAATGATCTCTACGACTTCATCCTCGACCGCCTGCGCGGCTACTACGCCGACAAGGGCGTGCCGGCGCAGCACTTCAACGCGGTAGCGGAATTGAAGCCGAAGTCGCTGTACGACTTCGACCGCCGCATCGACGCGGTCGGCACCTTCGCCGCGCTGCCGGAGGCCGAGGCGCTGGCGGCGGCCAACAAGCGGATCGGCAACATCCTGAAGAAGGCCGATATCGAGGTGCCCGGGATGGAAGACCCGGCGCTGATGAACGAGCCGGCCGAGCGCGCCCTGGCCGAGGCGGTCGAGGCGCTGTACGGCGAGACCGCCGAGGCCCTGCGCAAGGGCGACTACGTGACCGTGCTCAACCACATGGCACGGGTGCGGCCGCAGGTCGACGCGTTCTTCGACGCGGTGATGGTCAACGCCGACGACCCGGCGGTGCGCCGCAACCGGCTGGCCCTGCTGCGGCGGCTGAGCGAGCGCCTGGGCAGCGTCGCCGCGATCGAGCATCTGTCGATCTGAACCCTTGGGGGCCGGGCGGCGTGTTCTTCGCTCCGCCCCGGCTTTTCGTAGGAGCGTCGTAAGCCGCGACGCCCGGGCTGCGCCCGGGAATCCCCAAGGTTTGCTGCGCAAACCTTGGGCCCCGCCGTTGCGCTTCCACACCCCCATTCGTGCCTGCGGCACGAATCGCCCCCTGACTCAGGGGGCTGGGGTGCCATGACAACTGACGTAGGAGCGGCGCCGGCAAAGGCCGTTGCCGGTGTACTGGGGGGTTGCCGCCAGTCTGCGTTAACGGAGGCTTGATGGTTGACCGGTATTCTCGCCGCATGTCTGCCTGTTCACGTTCGCCGGTCGCGGTTGCCCGGTCCTCCTCGCCCCCGCGCCCGCTCGCGGCGCTGGCCGCGCTGTTCGCGATGGCCGCAATGGGCGTCTCCGGCGCCGCGTCCGCGGCCAGGGTCGGCAAGGTCACCGTGGTGGGCCTCGACGAGGTGATGACCGAGAACGTCGAGCTGGCGTTGTCGCTGGTCGACGCCAAGGGCGAGGAGCTGAGCGGGCGTCGCGTCGGCTATCTGGTCCGCCAGGCCGAGGACGAGACGCGCAAGGCGCTGGAACCGTTCGGCTACTACGATCCGAAGATCGAGGTCGAGCGCCAGCGCGACAACGGCACGGTGTCGGTGACGATCACGGTCGAGCCCGGCGAGACCGTCAAGGTGCGCCGCTCGGACATCGCGATCATCGGCGAGGGCGCGCGCGACCGCTATCTGAAGGAGGACCTGGCCGCGTTCAAGCCGGCGATCGGCGAGAGCTTCGTGCACCCGACCTACGAGGCGAGCAAGGTGCGGATCACCCGCCGGCTCGCCGAGCGCGGCTATTTCGACGCCGACTTCCTGTCGCGCCGGGTCGAGGTCACCCGCGCCGAGCAGGCCGCCGACATCGATCTGGTGTGGGAGAGCGGGCGCCGCTACGACATGGGGCCGATCAGCTTCTCGCAGGAGCCGAACCCGATCATCCGCCAGTCGCTGCTCGAACAGATGGTCTATTGGGAAGAAGGCAGCTACTACCACCAGGGCAAGCTCGACCGCTTCCGCCAGTCGCTGTCGCGGCTGGACTACTTCGCCGCGGTCGACATCGTGCCGCAGCCGGACAAGGCGGTCGAGGGCCGGGTGCCGGTCGAGGTCACCCTGACCCCGGCCAAGCGCAGCATCTACACCGCCGGCGTGAGCTACAGCACCCTTGACGGTCCCGGCATCCGGCTCGGGCTGGAACGCCGCTACCTCAACGACCGCGGCCACAAGCTCAACACCCAGATCGACTGGGCCCAGTACAAGAAGGCGGTGACCACGCAGTACCGGATTCCCGCGTTCGCCTGGCGCGACGGCTGGTACATCGTCAAGGGGCAGCTGGTCGACGAACAGAGCGACTACATCGATTCGCGACGGATAGAGTTCGTCGGCAGCCGTACCGGCCAGATCAACCGCTACTGGACCGCGACCGCGTCGATGCACCTGCTGCGCGAGCGCTGGCGTTACTTCACCGCCGACGACGGTGGCGGCGCGCTGGCGCCGTTGCCCGACTACCAGTTCGCGACCTTCGCCTACCCGTCGCTGCGGGCGGCCTATGTCAACGCCGACAACACCCTGTTTCCGCGCAATGCGGTATCGGCGGTGGTGGAGCTCAAGGCCGGCGCCGAATCGCTGGGCTCGGACGCCAACTTCGCCCAGGCCTACGGCTCGCTGCGCTGGTACCGCGGCCTGGGCCAGCGCGACCGCCTGATCGCCCGCGCCGAGGCCGGCCACACCTTCACCGGCGACCTGGTCAGCATGCCGCCGAGCCTGCGCTACTACGCCGGCGGCGACCGCAGCATCCGCGGCTATGCGACCAACGAGGTCGGCCCGAGCATCGAGACCGACAACGGCCGCTACTACACCGGCGGCAAGAAGTTGCTGACCGGCAGCGTCGAGTACGAGCACTACTTCAACGACAGCTGGGGCGCGGCGGTGTTCGTCGACAGCGGCAGCGCGTTCGACAACGATCCGGACTGGCACACCGGCGTCGGCATCGGCCTGCGCTGGATCTCGCCGGTCGGCCCGCTGCGCCTGGACATCGCCAGGGGCCTGGACGATCCGGACTCCTCGTACCAGTTCTATCTCAACATCGGCGCGGACCTGTGAGCATGACAAGCCCCGACGAGCGCACCGATCCGCACGAGGTCCGCATCGCCGAGCTGCGCGCGCGCCGACGCGCACGGATGCGCTGGCTGGCGATCCGTGGCGGCCTGCTGGTCGTGGCGATGGCGGTGCTGCTGCTGGCCGCGCTGTACTGGCTGCTGACCACGATCGGCGGCCGCGACCTGCTGCTGGCCCAGGTGGTGGCGCGGCTGCCGGCCGAGGCCACGCTGAGCTGGCGCGAGGCCGAGGGGCCGGTTGCCGGGCCGATGACCCTGCGCGACGTGCGCTTCGAGATGGACGGACTGGTGTTCACCGCCGAGCGGGTGACCCTGGACCCCGAGATCCAGCCGTTGATCGGCCGCACCCTGCGGCTGGACGCGCTGCAGCTGGAGCGCGCGACCCTGGAGCTGCCGCAGAGCGACGAACCGTTCGAGCTGCCGCAGTGGCCCGAGTTGCTGCCGGAGATCGAGCCGCCGCTGGCGCTGGAAGCCGACGACGTGCGGATCGACGGCTTGACGGTGACCCGCGCCGGCGAGGCGCTGATCGAGGTGCGGCGTCTGCGCGGCGGCCTGCGCGCGCGGCCCGGCGCGCTGAGCGTGGAGCGGTTGGAGGTGGACAGCGACCGCGGCCGCTTCGGCGTGCATGGCGACTACCTGCCGCGCGACGACTACCGCACCGACCTGGTCGCGACCGCGGTGCTGCCGGCACCTGCCGGGCGCACGCCGCCGCGGATCGGCGTGGTCGCGCATGGCGACCTGGCGAAGATGGACGTCGGCATCGCCGGCGCGGTGCCGGGACCGTTGCGGGCGACGCTGACCCTGCAGGGGCGCGACACCCCGCGCTGGCGCCTGCACGCGGATGCGCGCGCGCTGGATCCGGCACTGCTGGCCGGCGAGGCGCCCTCGGAGACGCCCTTGGCCGCGACCCTGTCGGTCGACGGTGTCGGTGGCGCGATGGCGGTGGAGGGCGAGTTCCGCCAGGGCGAACTGAGCGCGCGCATCCTGCCGTCGAAGCTGCGCCTGGAAAACCAGGTCATCGAGGCCGAGCCGCTGCTGCTGGAGCTGTTCGACGGCCGCATCAGCGCGCGCGGCCGGGCCGACTTCAGCGACCCGACCGATGGCGCCGACGAGCGCGGCCGCATCCGTTTCGCGATCAATGCGCGTGGCCTGCGCTGGGGCGGCGCGACCGCGGAGGAGCCGCAGGCGCAGGCGATCAGCGCCGACGCCGACCTCGGCATCGCCGGCACCCTGCAGGCCTGGGCCGCGATCGGTTCGGCGACGCTGGCCCGCGACGGCGAACAGGCGCGGGTGCGCCTGGACGGCCGTGGCGACGCCGAACGCATGCGCCTGGAAACCTTCGAGGTGAGCATGCCGACCGGCACTCTCGACATCGACGGCGAGGTGGCCTGGGTGCCGGAACCGGGATGGGACCTGCGTGCGACCCTGGCCGGCTTCGACCCGGGCTATTTCCTGGCCGACTGGCGCGGTGCGGTCGACGGCCGTCTCGCCAGCACCGGCACCCTCGGCGATGCCGGCGTGCAGGCGACGGTCGATATCGAGGACCTCGGCGGCCGCCTGCGCGAGCGCGCGCTGGACGGCAACGGCCGGCTGCGGATCGACGGCGAAGCCTACGAGGGCGAGCTGGCGCTGTCGCTGGGCGGCAGCCGGATCGAGGCGCGCGGGCGGTTGGCCGACACGCTCGAGGTCGATGCCCGGTTCGAGCCGCTGCGCCTGGCCGACCTGCTGCCCGACGCCGCCGGCACCCTGCAGGGGACGCTGGCCTTGCGCGGTGCCCGCAACGCGCCGGACGTGAATGCCGAGCTCGACGGCAGCGGCCTGAGCTGGGGCGACTACCGCGCCGACAGCCTCAGCGTGCGCGGGCGCTTGCCGTGGCGCGGCAGCGGCGGCGAACTGGCCCTGCGCGCGGCGGGCCTGCAGACCGGGCTCGAACTCGACAGCGTCCGGATCGATGCGCGCGGCGCGGTCGAGGCGCTGGCGCTGGACGCGAATGCGCAGGGCGGCATCGGCACCCTGACGCTGTCCGGCCAGGCCGACAAGCGCGGCGGCAGCTGGCAGGGACGGCTGGCGACGCTGCGGCTGGCGCCGGCGCGCGGGGCCGACTGGCAGCTGCAACAGGCGGTCGCGTTCGGCTGGGACGGCCGCAACGGACGGCTCGAGCGCGGCTGCATCGGCGCCAGCGTCGGTGGCGCGCTGTGCGTGGAGGCGGACTGGCCGCGGCGCGGCGCCAGCATCGACGGCGACGGCCTGCCGCTGAGCCTGGTCGAGAGCTACCTGCCCGAGCGCGCCGACGGGCGGCCGTGGTTCCTGCGCGGCGAGATCGCGATCGATGCGCGGCTCAGGCCGGCCGGCAACGCCTGGGAGGGCGAAGTGCGGGTCAGCTCGGCCAGCGGCGGCGCGCGCTTCCGCCGCCGCGGCGAGCGCGAGCCGCTGAACTATCGCGACCTGCGCCTGGACGCGCGCTTCGACCCGCGCCGGATCGAGGCGACCCTGGGGTCGGTGATCAACGAGGACGGGCGCCTGGACGCGAGGCTGAATACCGGCTGGGACGACTACTCGCCGCTGGACGGCGCGTTGAGCTTCAACATCGACGAAC
Organism: Marilutibacter maris; assembly: GCF_003233695.1. Taxonomy (NCBI): domain Bacteria; kingdom Pseudomonadati; phylum Pseudomonadota; class Gammaproteobacteria; order Lysobacterales; family Lysobacteraceae; genus Marilutibacter; species Marilutibacter maris. Next base: position 327,385 of record NZ_CP029843.1, read on the forward strand.
TGGTCTGGCTGGAACTGTTCTCGCCCGACATCGTCGAACCCAGCGGACTGCTGGAAGGCCGCATCGCATTGACCGGCACCCGGGGCGATCCGCGCCTGGGCGGCCAGGCGCGGCTGAGCGCGTTCAGCACCGAGGTGCCCGCGCTGGGCCTGCTGCTGCACGACGGCGACGTGCGCCTGATCGCCCAGGGCGACGGCAGCGCGCGCATCGAGGGCAGCATCGGCAGCGGCAACGGCGATGCCGGCGGCGGCGATTTGCGGGTCGACGGCGTGCTCGGCTGGACCGATGGCGGACCGCCGCTGGAACTGCGCGTGCACGGCGAGAACGTGCTGGTGTCCGATACCCGCGACCTGCACGCGGTCGCCAGTCCCGACGTGCGGGTGCGGATCGCCGCCGGCGAACCGATCACCGCGAGCGGCACGGTCACCGTGCCCAGCGCGCGGATCGAGCTGGAACACCTGGAGGGCGGGGTGTCGGCGTCGGACGACGTGGTCGTGCTCGATCCGGCCGATCCCGAGGATGGCGGCGCATCGCCGCTGGATCTGGACATCGGCATCGTGCTCGGCGACGACGTGCGTCTGAACGGTTTCGGCCTCAAGGGCAGGCTCGGCGGCCAGATGCGGGTGCGCGCGCGGCCCGGTCGCGAAATGCTCGCCAACGGCACCCTCAACGTCGGCGGCCGCTACAAGGCCTACGGCCAGGACCTGACCATCAAGCGCGGTTCGCTGGGCTGGTCGAACAACCCGGTCTCCGATCCATTGCTGGACATCCGCGCGACCCGCCAGATCGGCGACGTCACCGCCGGCGTCGACATCGGCGGCCGGGTCAGCGCGCCGAGCGTGGAGGTGTGGTCGGACCCGGCCACCACCCAGTCCGACGCGCTCGCCTACCTGACCCTGGGGCGGCCGCTGTCGAACACCAGTTCCGCCGAAAGCGAGCAGTTGACCGCCGCCAATGCCGCGCTGGCCGCCGGCGGCAGTGTGCTGGCCTCGCAACTGGGCAGCAAGATCGGCCTCGACGATGCCGGCGCGATGGAGAGCCGCACCCTCGGCAGCGTGTTCGGTTTCGGCAAGCGGCTGTCGCCGCGGCTGTACGTCGGCTATGGCGTGTCGCTGGTCGGCAGCGGTACCGTGCTCACCCTCAAGTACCTGCTCGGACTGGGCTTCGACGTCGAGATCGAGAGCAGCACCGAGGAGAACCGGGCCTCGTTGAACTGGCGCAAGGAGAAATGATGTCCGCCGCGAAGACCACCACCGGCCTGCTGCATTCGCGCCTTGCCGCCCAGCACCTGACGTCGGTGAAGGCCGCGAACCCGCACGCGGCGGTGACGCGCCTGCTGGCGGTACAGGCGCAGGACTACAACGCCGCGCTGTGGGCGATCGGATTGCGGGCCGATGCGGGGAGCGCCGCGGAGGTGGAGGCGGCGATATCGGCGCGGCGCATCGTCCGCACCTGGCCGATGCGCGGCACCCTGCACTTCGTCGCCGCCGAGGACGTGCGCTGGCTGCAGGCGCTGCTGGCGCCGCGCGCGCAGGCGCGCGACAACGCCCGCCACGAGCGCGAGTACGGCCTCGACGCGAAGGTGCTCAAGCACAGCCGCCAGGTGCTCGAACGGGTGCTGCGCGACGGCGAGCCGGTACCGCGCCCGGCGTTGTACCAGGCGCTGGAGGCGGCCGGGATCGCGACCGCGAGCAGCCGCGGTCTGCACATCCTGTACCGGCTCGCCCACGAAGGCCTGATCTGCCAGGGGCCGCGGCTGGGGCGCCAGCCCAGCTTCGTCTGGCTGGACGCCTGGCTGCCGCCAGCCGCGTCGTCGCCACCGTCGCGGGAGGAGGCGCTGTCCGAGCTGGCGCGGCGTTACCTGCTCGGACACGGTCCGGCGACCGCCCAGGACCTGGCCTGGTGGTCGGGGCTGACGCTGAGGGATTCGCAGGCGGCGCTACGCGGCTCGGGCGCGCAGGCGTTCGAGTCCGATGGCACGCCGTACTGGCGGTCGCAGGAAGAGACCGGGGCGGCGACCGGGGCGAAAGATGAGGTGCTGCTGTTGCCGGCGTTCGACGAGTACCTGCTCGGCTACAAGGACCGCACGCCGGTGCTGGATGCCGAACATCACCGCAAGGTGTTCACGATCAACGGCATCATCCAGCCTTGCGTGATCGTCGCCGACCGCGTTGCCGGCATCTGGCCGCGGTCGCAATCGGAAGCCTTCGAGCCGACCCTGTTCCGCGGGCTGCGCGCCCCGGAAACGCGCGCCATGCAGGCGGCAGCGCAGCGCCACGCCGGCTTCTGGAGCAACCCAGGCCCCCTGTAGGAGCTGCGTGGAGGCGTGACCCAGCCCCCTGAGTCAGGGGGCGATTCGCGCGCAGCGCGAATGGGGGTGTGGGAGCGCACCGGCGGGGCCCAAGGTTTGCGCAGCAAACTTTGGGGATTCCCGGGCGCAGCCTGGGGATCGCGGCTCACGCCGCTCCTACGAGAGAAGGCCATCGCTCCTACGGACCCTGCGTCGCCGCGACCGCGGCGGTCCTGGGTACGGGAATCACGCCACCCGACTGCGGCGTTGGCGGGTCAGGTGGACCAGCAACAGCGAGATCGCCGCGGGGGTCATGCCGGGGATGCGCTGGGCCTGGCCGACGGTCTGCGGGCGCACGCGTTCGAGCTTCTGCCGCACTTCCGCCGACAGCCCGCGCACGCCGGCGTAGTCGAAACGGTCGGGGATCGCGGTGTCCTCGTGACGGCGTGCGCGTTCGATCTCCTCGCGCTGGCGATCGAGATAGCCGGAATACTTCACCTCGATCTCGACCTGCTCGGCGACCGTGGCGTCGTCGACGCCCGGGCCGATGCCGCTCACCGTCGCCAGCTTCGCGTAGTCCAGCTCGGGGCGCTTGAGCAGATCGCGGGCGTTGGTTTCGCGGCTGAGCTCGATACCCAGCGCATCGGTCAGCGCGCGCCCGAGCGGATTGTTCGGTGCCGCCCACAGCGCGCCGAGGCGTTCGTTCTCGCGCGCGATCGCCTCGCGCTTGGCCTCGAAACGCGCCCAGCGGGCGTCGTCGACCAGGCCGGACTCGCGACCGGTCGGGGTCAGGCGCAGGTCGGCGTTGTCCTCGCGCAGTTGCAGGCGGTATTCGGCGCGAGAGGTGAACATGCGGTACGGCTCGCTGGTGCCGTGCGTGGTCAGGTCGTCGACCAGCACGCCGAGATAGGCCTGGTCGCGGCGTGGCGACCAGCCGCCCTCGCCGCGCACGAAGCGCGCCGCATTGAGGCCGGCCAGCAGCCCCTGGGCCGCGGCCTCCTCGTAGCCGGTGGTGCCGTTGATCTGGCCGGCGAAGAACAGCCCGGGAACCGTCTTGGTCTCCAGGGTGGTCTTCAGTCCGCGCGGATCGAAGTAGTCGTACTCGATCGCGTAACCGGGGCGGGTGATGTGCGCGCGTTCGAATCCGCGGATGCTGCGCACCAGTTCCAGCTGCACGTCGAACGGCAGCGAGGTCGAGATGCCATTGGGGTAGATCTCGGCGACATCCAGGCCTTCGGGCTCGACGAAGATCTGGTGGCTGGCCTTCTCGGCGAAGCGCACCACCTTGTCCTCGATCGAGGGGCAGTAGCGCGGACCGGTACCCTCGATCTGGCCGGTGTACAGCGGGCTGCGGTCCAGCGCGGCGCGGATGATCTCGTGGGTGCGCTCGCGGGTATGGGTGATCCAGCACGACACCTGGCGCGGGTGGTCGGCGTCGGAGCCGATGAACGACATCACCGGGCGCGGATCGTCGCCGGGCTGCTCCTCCATCGCCGCGTAGTCGAGGGTGCGGCCGTCGATGCGCGGCGGGGTGCCGGTCTTGAGCCGGTCGACCACGAACGGCCCCTCGCGCAGGCGCGCGGCCAGCGCGACCGCGGGCGGATCGCCGGCGCGGCCGGCGGCGTAGGTGGTGGCGCCGACGTGCACCTTGCCGGCGAGGAAGGTGCCGGCGGTGAGGACCACCGCGGGCGCCTCGAAGCGCAGCCCGGTCTGGGTGACCACCGTGCGCACCGCCTCGTTGTCGGCGAACACGATGTCGTCGACCGCGGCCTGGAACACGGTCAGTCCGGGCTGGTTCTCGACCGCGCGCCGGATGAAGGCGCGATACAGATTGCGATCGGCCTGGCAGCGGGTCGCGCGCACCGCCGGCCCCTTGCTGGCGTTGAGCCGGCGCCACTGGATGCCGGCGGCATCGGCGGCGCGCGCCATGATCCCGCCCAGTGCGTCGATCTCCTTGACCAGATGGCCCTTGCCGATGCCGCCGATCGCCGGATTGCAGCTCATCGCTCCGATCGTCTCGACGCTGTGGGTCAGCAGCAGCGTGCGCGCACCGGCACGCGCCGCGGCCAGGGCGGCCTCGGTGCCGGCGTGGCCGCCACCCACCACAATCACGTCGTACTGGAAGAAGTCGTTGCTCATCGGATCTCTTGTTCGATTGCTGGAGATGCGGCCACGCGCGGTGACCAGGCTCGGCCGTCGTGGCCTCGCCAGGCCCCCGGTACTCTCGGGCGCTGCTCCTGATGCGGATTCTAGGCCAGTGAGGCCCCGGCCGTCGGCCGCCTGGGCGACGATGGCGAGGGTTGGCACGCATCCTGCATCGTTACTCATGCACCCGACGGGGCAGGCGCAAGGCGCCGGCCGGAATTGGAACAGGGGCTGGCCACGTGCCCGCCGGGGAAGCAAAGGGCCGAATGTCGGGGGACGTTCGGCCCTTTTTTTGTCCTCGCATGCCTCGCGGTTCCGGGTCGCGTCGGCGGCCGATGACTTGGATCGTGACAAGTCCCGTCGCCGGAATCCGTACTGACGCGTAGCGTCACCCGCCGTGCAATCGGCATCGTCGGTTCGAAAGGGCGGGGAGCACGCGGAGGAGCAAGGCGCCGACGTCCGACGGGGACGGAACAGGGGGGATCCGTGATTCCTCGCCGGACGCCGACATCGACGCTTGCAGCAGTGCGCCGACGACCGTCGGCGCTGCACCTGACCGATGTTGCGTCGCAATGCGACGCTGCGGGTCAGGCGGGGCTAGCTTGCGCCCGCCCCTGTGAGTACGTCAAGCGACGGCCGTCACGGCCAGACGCGCGGTATCGGCGGTTTGGGTCAGAGTTCGCGTTCCGAGACCCGCGGCCGGTTGCCGACGGCGCGCGCGCGCGGTGCCGACGGGCGGCTCACCGGCGGCGCGCTCGTCCTGGGCTGGACCCGCGGCGGAGCGGTCGTCCGCGGCTGGACCCGCGGCGGCTGGCTGGTCGCCGGCGGACTGGCCCGCCGCGGTACCGCCTGCGGAGGCGTGCCGCGGCGCGGCGGCAACGGACGGCTCATCGGCGGCGCGGTGGTGGGGCCCCGATCCCATTGCGGTACCGCCACCGGCGGCCGCGAGCCGTTGCGGGCGCGGCGTTCGCGGTCGATCCGGTCGAGGTCGCGCCACGGTGGCTTGCCGCCGTCGTCGTCGTGCCGGTGCGGCGGCCGGTGATGCGGCGGCCGGTGCGGGTAGTACGGGTACCCCGGGTAGTACGGCCGGTAGTAGTAGCTGTACGGGTAATAGCCGTAGGGCGAGTAGCCGTAAGGCGTGCCGTAGCCGCCGTAATAGCGGTACTCGACCGAGGGTCGGCCGTAGTAATAGCCGCCGCCGTCGCCGCGGTAGGCATAGTCGCTGATGCAACCGCCGAGCAGGGCGATCGCGAGCGCCGGAGCGAATACACGGAAAATCAATGTGCGGGCCATGTTGGAACCCCCCATTCAGTACACAGCCACCATGGGCCGGGGGCTTTGAACTCGGGCTTAACCCGGCGCGGCCGATCCCGCCAGGGGCGCGTCTTGCCGACCATCGGCCGCCGGTGCGAGCATGCCGACCTCCCCCGTCGGTTCCCTCCACGATGAACCTGCACCGCGCCTCGGGCCAGTGGCGGCTTGGTCTGTCCCTGTCGTTGTTCACCGCCCTGTGCTGGGCGACCCTGCCGATCGCGTTGAAGATCGTGCTGCAGGAGGTCGACGCGATCACCCTGACCTGGTTCCGGTTCCTGGTCGCGGCGTTGTTCACCGGCGTCTGGCTGGCCCTGCGCGGGCGCCTGGGCGGGTACCGCCGTCTGGGGCGCGGCGGCTGGCTGATGCTGGCGGTCGCCGGGTTGATGCTGCTGGGCAACTACGTGTTCTACCTGCTCGGCGTGCAGCACACCTCGCCGGCCAACACCCAGTTGCTGATCCAGCTGGCGCCGCTGCTGATGGCGCTGGGCGGAATCTGGGTGTTCGGCGAGCACTTCCGCGCCGCGCAGTGGCTGGGCCTGGCGATGCTGGTGGGCGGGCTGGTGCTGTTCTCATGGGACCAGTGGCAGGGCGCGCAGGGGCCGGGCTATCTGTTCGGCTCGATGCTGGTGGTGATCGCGGCAGTGGTGTGGGCGATCTACGCGTTGTTGCAGAAGCAGTTGCTGTTGAAGCTGGGGTCGATGCAGATCCTGCTGTGCATCTACGCGCTGGCGACGCTGGCGTTGTGGCCGTTCGCGCAGCCGTCGGCGCTGCTGGAGCTGGACCTGACCCACTGGCTGCTGCTGGGCTACTGCGCGTTGAACACGATCGGCGCCTACGGCGCGTTCGCCGAGGCGCTCGCGCACTGGGAGGCGTCGCGGGTATCGGCGGTACTGGCGACCACGCCGCTGTTGTGCATCGCCGCCTCGGCGTTGGTGGCGACGCTGTGGCCGGGTTGGCTGGCGCCGGAGCGGATCGCCTGGCTGGGCTGGCTGGGCGCGGGCATGGCGGTGGCCGGCTCGGCCGCGGTCAGCCTGATGGGGCGCCGCACGCGTGCGGCGCTGAGCGTGCCGCCGTCCCACCCTCCGGCGGTGGCCGCCGTTGACGCCGCCGATGGATCGACACGCTAAGCTGCGCGCAATGAACGCCAACGACGTCAGCGCGGCGACGACCGCCTCGAACACCGCCGTGCCATCCGCGGACCGGGACGCCGCGACGGCACAAGCGCCCCGGTATGCGGACGTGCTCGCCGCGGCGGCGAGGATCGCGCCGCATGCGCACGTGACTCCGGTGATGCGTTCGCACGCGCTGGACGCGATCGCCGGCTGCGAATTGCACTTCAAGTGCGAGAACCTGCAGCGGGTCGGCGCGTTCAAGTTCCGCGGCGCCTGCAACGCGATCTTTTCGCTGTCGGACGAGGAGGCCGCGCGCGGCATCGTCACCCAGAGTTCGGGCAACCACGGCGCCGCGGTCGCGCTGGCCGCCCGTCTTCGCGGCACCACCGCGACCGTGGTCGCGCCGCGCAGCACGCCGAAGGTGAAGCTGGCGGCGATCGCCGGTTACGGGGCGCGGATCGTGCCGTGCGACACCCTCCAGGCATCGCGCGACGCGGTCACCGCGCAGGTGCTGGCCGATACCGGCGGCGTGCTGGTGCATCCGTTCAACGATGCGCGGGTGATCGCCGGCCAGGGCACGGCGGCGCTGGAGCTGCTGGCATCGGCGCCGGGGCTCGATGCGCTGCTGGCCCCGGTCAGCGGCGGCGGCCTGATGTCCGGGACCTGCCTGGCCGCGCACGGCATCGATCCCGATATCGAATTGTTCGGCGCCGAACCCGAAGGCGCACGCGACGCCCACGATTCGCTGCACTCGGGCACGCGCATCACCGGTCGCAGCGCCGACACCGTCTGCGACGGCCTGCGCGCCGAACTGGGCACCCTGACCTATCCGATCCTGCGCGAGCACCTGCGCGACATCCTGCTGGTCGACGACGCCGCCGTGATCGCCGCGATGCGGCTGGTCTGGGAGCGGATGAAGCTGGTGATCGAGCCCTCGGCGGCGGTGCCCCTGGCGGCGGTGCTCGCGCATCGCGAACGGTTTGCCGGGCGCCGGGTCGGGCTGGTGCTGTCCGGAGGCAATGTCGATCTGGACGCGTTGCCGGCGCTGTTCGGCCGCGTCGGCCGCCCGGGCTGAGCCAGCTACTTCAGGTGGCGTGAATAGAGCCGGTGGCGGATTGGGCCCTGGTGGCGCGGTCTGCCTCTGCATTCGATCTTTTTGTGATCTTCATTGGATTTTTCCCGTGACCGGGCTGGCAGGCTCTGGGTCACGGAAGCCCCGTGCACCCGGTGGCGGCATCAGGCGAAGGAACGCGCTCAATCGATAGCGTTTTCCGACAACTGCTGGAAGCCAAGGGGGTGGCGGATGGTGGAAGTGGAGTTTCGCGTGGTCTCCGACCGACGCGAAGGCCTGTTGCTGGCGTTGGGGCAGACGGTCATCGCCAACGGGTTCATCCTGCTGCGGCAGCGGATGAGCGGATGCGCCGAAGGCGTGCAACTGATCCTGCGGGTACGCGGCCCCGAGTCGGGCCTGCTGATGCTCGAGGAACGCCTGGGCAGCCATCACCTAGTCAGGAGTTTCGAGTCCGGTCCCGCCGACGACGCGCCCGCGCCCGTGACCGTCGCGGTGGCAATGGAGCGCGAGGCCGCGACCGGCGCCACCGTCAGGGCGGTTGAGCCGCAGACCGTCGGCTCGATCGCGACGGCGCGGGTCGAGATCCTGCTGCCGCAGTTGGCGCGCAGCTATCCGAACATCAACATCCTGATCCAGGCGTTGCGCACCGAGCTGCCGCCGGCGCAGCGCGAGCCGACCCTGGTCCACGTCGGCCAGCGGGTCGGCACCTGGGTCTACAAGCGCGACTTCGCCCTGGGCGGACGCCTGTCCCTGCGCGATGCGCTGCGCCGCATCGCCACGCCGGCGCTGCGGCCACTGGTCCGGGCCGAGCCCGATGGCGATGCGCTGCTGGTTGACAACAGCCCGTTCTTCCAGCCCGGACACGACGCCAGCTGCCACTTCCTGCGCGGCCTGCTCGAAGGGCTGCTCGGCGGAGCGCACGGCATCGATGGCCTGGTCGCGACCGAGCACCAGTGCCGCGGTGGCGGCGCCGGTGCCTGCCGTTTCGAGTTCGGCCACTGATCCGGCCGCGCCTCGCTGCCCGATTCCTTGCGGACCGCCGCTTCTGTCCGGCGCCCTTGAGCGCAACCGCCGCGTGCGATCCGCGCGCGGCCATCGTCCGTCCGCACGCCGTCGCGCGTCAGCCAACAGGGGAAATGTCATGCCACACGAACACGCCATCCAGTGCATCCACGAGCCGTATCTGGTCGTCCTGTCCTACCTGGTCTCGGTCCTGGGATCGTTCACCGCCCTGCAGCTGGCGGTCGCGATCCCGGCGGCGACCGGCCCCGCCCAGCGCCTGCGTGCGATCGTCGCTGCCGGCGTCGCGATGGGCGGCGGCGCGATATGGGCGATGCACTTCATCGCCATGCTCGCCTGCAACATGGACATACCGGTTGCCTACGACGTCGCGCTGACCACGCTGTCGGCGCTGATCGGGATGGTCTCGTGCATGCTCGGGCTGAGCATCGCCGGCAGCGGCGTGTTCGGCTGGGGCAAGCTGGTCGTGGCCGGGGTGTTCATGGGGCTGGGCGTGACCGGCATGCACTACACCGGCATGGCGGCGATGATGATGCCGGCCAACGCGGTCTACGACACAGCCCTGGTCGCGGCCTCGGCGACGATCGCGGTGGTGGCCTCCATCGTCGCGCTGTGGCTGGCGTTCAACCTGCGCGGTGCGATGCAGATGTTCGGCAGCGCGCTGGTGATGGGCATCGCGGTCTGCGGCATGCACTACACCGGCATGGCCGCCGCCAGCTTCCTGCCCAATGGCGCCGGCAATGCGGTGCTGGCCGGCGGTCTGAGCGGCGACTACCTGGGCAGCAGCATCTTCGTGGTCACCACCGTGGTGCTGGCGATGATGCTGGTCACCAGTCTGGTCCGGCAGCGTCAGCGCCAGCTGGTCGAGATATGAGCCAAGCCGAGCCGCGCCGCGATCGCGAAGGGCCGCGGCGGCGGCCCTTCGTCGCCGACCGGCGCATAATGCCCCGCTTCCCCCACGAGGACGGATCGGCGATGAAGATCGACGGTACCCGCAGTCACGACCGCGCCACCGAGCTGGTGCTGGGCTACTACGCCGCGTTCAACCGCGGCGACTGGGACGACATGCTCGCCCTGCTCGACGAGGGCGTGATCCACGATCTCAATCAGGGGCCGCGCGAGATCGGGCGGGACGCGTTCGCCGCGTTCCTGCAGCGGATGGCGCACAGCTATCGCGAACAGTTGCGCGACATCGTGGTGATGGTGTCACCGGACGGCCGGCGGGCCGCGGCCGAGTACGTCGTCCACGGCGAATACCTTGCCGACGACGAGGGCCTGCCTCCGGCGCGCGGCCAGCGCTACGTGCTGCCGGGCGGCGCGTTCTTCGAACTGCGCGACGGCCGCATCGCGCGGATCAGCAACTACTACAACCTGCAGGACTGGATCGCGCAGGTGGGCTGAGCCCGGGGCCATGCCCGTCGAGCGCCCACGCAGGTCGAGACCATGGGAGCGGCGTGAGCCGCGATGGTTTCATGGGAAAGGCCCTCGCGGCTATGCCCGGGAATCCCCAAAGTTTGCTGCGCAAACCTTGGGCCCCGCCGCTGCGCTTCCACACCCCCATTTGCGCTGCGCGCTCAGGGGGCTGGGGCCATCAACCATCCCGTAGGAGCGGCGTGAGCCGCGATTGGGCGTTCATGGGAAAGCTTCCCGCGGCTTTCGCCGCGCCTGCGGGCGGTCCGGTGATCAATCGCCGGTGCCGGCCAGCATCGTCAGTCCTTCGCCCAGCAGCAGTCGGGTCACCGCCGCGCGCTCGGCCTGCGGCTGGCTTTCAAGCGCCGCGGTCAGCTGTCCGACCGCACGACAGCGGGCGCGGGTGCTGCCGCCGTTGAGCGCGCTGGTGAAGCCGTCGTTGAGCATCGCCGCGCGCACCGCCGCGGCCTTCAGCGCCTGGCGCGCGTCGTCGGCGTCATAGGCCTGCGGGCTGCCCTGGGCGGAGCTCATCAGCACCAGCACCACCGCGTTGGCCAGGCGCTGGCGGCTGCTGTCGCCGAGCGTGGCCGCGGCGCGGTTCAGGCCGTCCAGGCTGCGGTCGCCATCGGGTTCGAACAGGGCGCACAGCGCGCGTGCCTCGTCCTCGTCCTGGAGGCTGTGGTGGACCGCCTGGAACAGGGTGTCGACGGCCGGGTCGGGTGCGTTGCGCAACAGCGCGGCGCCGTTGCCGGCGAGCACGGCCGGGTCGACGCCCCAGGCTTCCATCATCGCGCGGGTGTCGGGCCCGGGCGGCGGTGCGGCGGCGGCCGGGTGGGCGGCGCTCGAGAACAGGGCGATCGCCAGGCCGAGCGTGCAGAGTGTGGAAACGGCGAACGGTCGGATCAGGGTGCGCATGGGGACGGGGCGGAAGACGGTGTCGGGTCGAATCTAGTCGCGTGCGCCTGAACGGCGGCGTGAGCGCGTCGCGAACCTTGCCGGCATCGCGCCCCGCTGTTCAGGCGCCGCGGTCGCTGCGCAGGCGCCGGGTCGAGCGGGCGTCGCCGGCCGCCGCGCGCGCGGCGACCAGGCTGAAGGCGACGATGCCGATCACCACCAGCAGCGCGCCCCACAAGGCGCGTCCCTGCGGCCAGGTCTCGCCGAGCCAGAGCACGCCGAACAGGGTCGCGAACAGGATCTCGGCCGCCTGCATCGCCTCGGCCGCGGCCAGCGCGGTCGGTTCGTTGCGGACCATGCCGGTGGCCTGGAAGAACAGCACGGTGGCGATGATGCCGGCACCGATCGCGACGCCGGCGGCGAGCCAGACCTGACCGCTGTCCGGCGTGCCGGCGGTGGCGAAGGCGAACGCCGCTAGCGCCCACCAGAACGGCTGGCCGGCCAGGGTCATGCCGAACACGCGCTGGGTCGCGTTGAGGGCTTCGCCGCTGCGCTCCAGGTGCAGCAGCAGACCGCGGTTGCCGAGCGGGTAGGCGAATGCGGCGGCGGCGACGCAGACCAGGGCGATCCAGCCGTCGCGATCGAGCTGGCCGCCGCCGTGGCCGAACTGCATCAGCATCACCCCGGCAACCACGACCAGGCCGGCCAGCAGGGCCGGCAACGGAATCCGCGCGCGCCGGTCGCCGGCACCGCGGTACAGCAGCGGCGCGCACAGCATCCCCGCGACCACGGTCAGCTGGAAGGTGCCGGCGACCAGCCACGACGGCCCGCTGGCGGCGGCGAAGCTCAGGCCGACGTAGAACAGCACGAAGCCGATCGCGCTCCAGGCCAGCCACGGCCCTGGATGTGCGGCGATCGCGCGCAGCACCGGCCCGGCGCCGCCCTGCCAGCGCATCAGCGGCCACAGCAGCGGCAGGGTGATCAGGTAGCGCAGCGCGGCCGTCCACGCCCAGTGGCCACCGTCGACCGAGGCGGCGCGGTTGAGCACGTAGGTGCAGGTGAAGAACAGCGCCGAGGCCAGTGCGATGGCGACGGCGAACAGGGCGGTGCGGCGGTCGGGCGTGGACATGCTGGCAGTGTGGCCCCGCGGTGGCTTGCCGATCATGGCGGAGGCGGCGGCGAATGCGAAGCGGTGCGGGGGCGTCCGCAAACACCGGCGCGCCGCTTGTGGAGGCGAGGAAGGGCCTCAGCGTCGGCGCACCGGAATGCCGGTCGCCGGCACGCGCACCTCGTCGACGCCGCCGACCCGGATCGGCGCGCCCGGTGGCGGCCCCCAGGCGTGCGCGTAGATCACCTCCCAGGTCGCCGGCAGCCGGCCCGCGTGCGCGGTGTCGGCGCCGCCGCGCAGGGCCTCGTAGGCGCGGGCGGCACGGGCGAAGCGGGCGCGTCCGGTCAGACTGCGGCGGCGCTCGCGCATCGCATTGGTCGCGCCCAGGGTGCGCAGTTCGCGCATCAGGTCGGCGAGGTCGGGATGGCTGCGGGTGAACTCGTCGCGGTCCAGCACCGGGTCCTTGAAGCCGGCCGCGACCAGGGCGTCGCCGAACTGGGCGATCGACGGGAACAGGCTCACGTGCGGGGTGTCGTCGGCCTCGGCGAAGGCGCCGCGCAGCTCGAACAGGGTGTCCGGTCCGAAGGTCGACACCAGCAGCAGGCCGCCGGGCCGCAGCACCCGGCGGAAGCCGGCGAACACCGCCGGCAGGTCCTCGACCCATTGCAGGCACAGGTTGGAGAACAGCACGTCGACGCTGGCGTCGGCCAGCGGCAGGGCGCGGGCGTCGGCGCACAGCGGCATCGGGGTGCGCGCGCCGCCCAGCCAGCGCGGGCGTGCGCTGCCGGGGATCGCGCCGGCATTGGCGCGCGCCGCCCGCAACATCGGCAGGGCGATGTCGAGCGCGACCACCTCGGCCTTCGGCCAGCGCCGCTGCATCGCCACCGTGGCGTGGCCGGGACCGCAGCCGACGTCGACCACGCGTTGCGGATCCAGGCCCACCGCGGGGTCGGCCAGGTAGTCCAGCGATTCCATCAGCCGCGCGGCGACCTCGCGCTGCAGCGCGGCGGCATCGTCGTAGTGGTCGGCCGAACGCGAGAACGCGCGGCGGACCTGGCGGTGATCGAACAGCGCGTTGTCGGCCTGGCGGCGGGCGCCGCCGTCTTCGAACGGCGCGCTCATGGCGTCACCGCCGCCGGCAACGCCTGCATGAAGGCGTCGATCTCGGCGGCGACCTCGTCGGTCGCGCCCAGGAACGGCGCGTGGCCGGCGCCGGCGATGACCACGCTGCGCGCGTCCGGTGCGAGTGCGGCGGAGGCCGGCATCGCCCCGGCCGGGACCAGGCGGTCGCGGCGGCCGCTGATCCACAGGCTGGGCACCGTCAGCGCGGGGAGCTCGTCGCGGAGGTCGAGCCGGTCGAGCAGGGTCAGGCCCTCCAGCAGCACCCGCTCGGACGGCTCGCCGCGCTCGAACGCATGCGACTTCAGGCTGCGCAGTTCCTCCTGCGCGCTGGTCGAGCCCAGCGCCTCCAGCGCGAGGAAGCCTTCCAGGGTGCCGCGGAAGTCGCGCCGCAACGCGTCGCCGAAGTCGCGGAACAGGTTCGGACCGACGCCGTGCGGCCAGTCGTCGGCGGCGACGAAGCGCGGCGAGGCGGCGACCATCACCAGTCCGCGGACCGCGTCCGGGTGGTCGAGCGCCGCGCGCAGCGCGAACTGGCCGCCGAGCGACCAGCCCAGCCAGACCGCATCGGGCACCTGCGCGACCAGGCTCGCGGCGAGCGATTCGGGTTCGAGCGGGGCCTCGCTGTCGCGGGCGTGACCGTGGCCGGGCAGGTCGACCAGGTGCAGGGTGTAGCGGTCGGCCAGGCGCTCGGTCAGCGGCGCGAACAGGCCGCCGTGCATCGCCCAGCCGTGGATCAGGGCGAGCGCGGGACCGCGGCCGCGGGTTTCGATATGCAGGGGAACAGCCATGGAGCGGAGGGAGATCTGGAAACGGGGGAAGGGGGAGGTCAGGCCGCGTGCGCGGCGGCCAGTTCGGCCAGCGCGTTGCGTGCCGCGTCGAGGCGGTCGGCGGGCACCAGCAGATGATCGTGATGAAAGCCGGCCACGACATTGCAGGCGATGCCGTGCCGGGCCAGCGCGGCGGACACCGCGGCGGTCAGGCCGACCGCGTCCAGCGCCGAGTGCACCCGCAGGCTGAGCCAGGCGGCGCTGAAACCGTAGTCCAGGCCGTGCGCGTCGGCATCGGCGCGTCGCAGCACGCAGCTCAGTCCCTCGGCCTCCGCCACCGACGCCTCGGCGAGTGCGGCCCAGGCCGGGCGGGGAGCATCTTCCGGCACGGTGACGAACACGAACTCGCCCTCGCGGGCGTCGGCCCGCAGGGTCGCGAGCATCCGTCCCAGGTCGCGGTCGCCGCGGCGGTCCGTCCCGGGGGCCGCGAGCGGGTGGGGCGAGGCGGCCGCGGTCACGGCGTGGTCAGTGGGCGGGCGCTGTCGTGCATGCGTTCGCTGCGGTCGCGGGCGCGCTGCAACGCGACCACCAGACCGTCGACATCGCCGACGCCGTGCAGCGCCGACAGGGTCACCCGCAGGCGCGCGCGGCCTTCCGGCACCGTCGGCGGGCGGATCGGCGCGACCCAGTAGCCGTCCTGCTCCAGCGACTGCGCCATCGCCAGCGCGCGCTGATCGCTGCCGGCGACGACCGGCTGGATCGGCGTCTGCGAGTCCATCAGCGCCAGGCCGACCCGGCTGGCATGCTCGCGGAAGCGGCCGATCAGGTCGGCGAGCTTCTCGCGACGCCAGTGCTCCTGGCGGGCGAGCCGGATCGCGGCCAGGCTCGCGGCGGCCTGCGCCGGCGGCAGCGCGGTGGTGTAGATGTAGGGGCGCGCGGTCTCGGCGAGGTGGCCGACCAGTTCGGCATCGCCGACCACCGCGGCGCCGTAGCTGCCCAGCGCCTTGCCGAGGGTGACCAGCTGCAGCGGCACTTCGCCGGTGCCGAGCCGGGCTTCGGCCACGCTGCCGCGACCGTCCGGGCCGAGCACGCCGACGCCGTGCGCGTCGTCGACGTACAGCAGGGCCCGTTGCACCCGCGCGACCAGCGCCAGCTGGCGCAGCGGCGCGATGTCGCCGTCCATGCTGAACACGCCGTCGGTGGCGAGCATCGCCAGGCCGGAGGGGACGTTGCGCAACTGGCGGATCGCGCCCTCGGCATCGGCGTGCGGGTAGCGGCGCAGCCGGCAGCCGGCCAGGCGCGCGGCGTCGATCAGGCTGGCGTGGTTGAGCCGGTCCTGCACGCACACCGACTCGTCGTCCAGCAGCGACTGCACCACCGCCAGGTTGGCGAGGAAGCCGTTGCCGAACAGCAGCGCGGCCGGTGCGCCGATCCAGTCGGCCAGTTCCTTTTCCAGGGTCTCGTGCAGGGTGTGGTGACCGCAGACCAGGTGCGAGGCGACGCCGCCGGCACCGTCGCGCGCGGCCGCGTCCTGCAGGGCGTTGATCACCGCGAAGTGCTGCGACAGGCCGAGGTAGTCGTTGCCGCAGAAGTTCAGCAGGTTGCGGCCGTCGACCACGCAGCGGGCGCCGTCGCGCTGGCCGACGCTGCGGCGGACGCGGGTGCGCGAGGCGGCGGCGCGTTCGCTGCGCGCGGCCTGGATGCGCTGCTGCCAGGACGGACGGCTCATGACGTCCTCCCGGTCGATGCGGCGATTGCGACGGGCGCGGCGGCGCTCATCCGGTGCCGGTGCGGCCGCCTGTCCGCGGCCTGGGCCGACGACGAAAGCGCGCCGTCAGGCGACGCACCGGGTCTCGGGCGCTTCGATGATGTCGGCATGTACGGTCTCCCCCTGCTCCAGGACCTGCATCGGCCGCAGGCCCAAGCGTTGGAACAATGCCATATCCCGCTCCGTGTCGGGGTTACCGGTCGTCAGCAGTTTCTCGCCGTAGAAGATGGAATTGGCCCCGGCGAGGAAGCACAGCGCCTGCAATTCGTCGCTCATCGCCTCGCGGCCGGCCGACAGCCGCACCATCGAACGCGGCATCAGGATGCGGGCCACGGCGATGGTGCGGACGAATTCGAACGGATCCAGCTCGGCGGTGCCCGACAGCGGCGTGCCCTCGACCTGGACCAGGCGGTTGATCGGCACCGAGTCCGGATGCGCCGGCAGGTTGGCCAGGGTCTGCAGCAGACCGGCACGCTGGGCGCGCGACTCGCCCATGCCGACGATGCCGCCGCAGCAGGTCTTCATGCCGGCGTCGCGGACGTGGGCGAGGGTGTCCAGGCGGTCCTGGAACTCGCGGGTGTGGATGATCTCGTTGTAGAACTCCGGCGCGGTGTCGAGGTTGTGGTTGTAGTAGTCCAGGCCCGCCTCGCGCAGCGCGCCGGCCTGATCGCCGGACAGCATGCCCAGGGTCGCGCAGGTCTCCAGCCCCAGCGCCTTCACTTCGCGGATCATCGCCGCGACCTTGGGGATGTCGCGGTCCTTGGGCGAGCGCCAGGCGGCGCCCATGCAGAAGCGGCTGGCGCCGGCGGCCTTGGCCTGGCGGGCCTTCTCGACCACCGCCTCGGTGCTCATCAGCTTGGTCGCGTCGACGCCGGTGTGGTAGCGCGCCGCCTGCGGGCAGTAGCCGCAATCCTCCGGGCAGCCACCGGTCTTGACCGACAGCAGGGTGCTGACCTGGACCTCGGTGGGGTCGAAGTGCTCGCGGTGCACCTCCGCGGCCCGGTGCAGCAGTTCCGGGAACGGCAGGTCGAACAGGGCGCGCACCTCGGCCCGGTTCCAGTCGTGGCGGAGCGGGGTGGCGCGCCGATCGGACGCTTGGCTGGGGTCAGACATGGGAGTTTTCCGAGGGACGCGGCCGGACAGGGTCTGCCAGTCTGGAAAGCATGTCGGAGGCTGTCAACCAATCCGGGGCATCGGGGGTTTACAACTGCCGGTGGCGCGACCTGGCCCGGCTGGCCGCGGGCTGGCGCGGGCTGTTGGCCAGGTCGCTGCTGGCCAGGCCACTGTGGGCCGGTCCGTTGCTGGCGCATGCATGGCCGGCGTCCTGCCTGGTCTGCGGCAGCGACGGCGGCCCGTCGGCGCAGGCTTCGGGTGGCCTGGCGGGGCTGTGCCCGGCGTGCGCGCCGGCGTTGCCGTGGAACCGCCATGCCTGCCGCCACTGCGCGTTGCCGCTGCCGGCCAGCGCGGCGGGGACGGTCTGTGGCCGCTGCCTGCGCCGGCCGCCGCCACTGGATGCCTGCCACGCGGCCTTCGTCTACCGCTTCCCGCTCGACCGGCTGCTGCCGCGGGCCAAATTCCACGACGACCTCGCCGCCGGCCGCGGTCTGGGCGAATGGATGGCCGCCGCGTTCGCGCCGGTACTGGCCTGCGGCCGTCCGGACGCCCTGGTGCCGGTGCCGCTTCACCGCGAACGCTTGCGCCGCCGCGGCTACGACCAGGCGCTGGAACTGGCGCGCCCGCTCGCCGCCGGGCTCGGCCTGCCGCTGGACGATGGCCTGCTGCGCCGGGTCCGCGCGACCGGGCCGCAGTCGCGGCTGGATGCCGCCGGCCGTCGCCGCAACCTGCGCGCGGCGTTCGCCGTCGACGCCGCGCGCGCCTGCCCGCGCCACGTGGTCCTGGTCGATGACGTGATGACCACCGGCGCGACCCTGCATGCGGCCGCGCGCGCTTTGCGCCGGGCCGGGGTCGCCCGCGTCGATGCCTGGGTCTGCGCGCGGGTGCCTTGACACCCGGCATACACCGGCGCGCCCATGCTCGCGACGGTATATCCGGTAATCACTCCGTTTCCGATCCGTCCCGGGGAGGACTTCGCATGAACCCATCCGAATCGTTCAGCGTCCGCGACGCGGTGGCGGCCTCGCCGTTGCTGCGGGAACTGGCGCGCGGTTGGTGGCTGCTGGTGATCTACGGACTGATCGCGGTCGCGTTCGGCCTGTTCGCGCTGTTCCGGCCGGCCGCGGTGGTGATCAGTCTGACCTGGCTGTTCGGTGTCATGGCCCTGGTCGAGGGCGTGTTCGCGGTGATCGCGCTGTTCACCGGGAACCACAGCATCTCCAGGGGCTGGCAGCTCCTGTACGCGGTCGCCTCACTGGCCCTGGGCATCCTCACCGTGCTCGATCCGGCGATGACCGCCGGGGTGATCGTGCTGCTGCTGGCGGCCTGGCTGATCGTCGGCGGCGTCTACCGGATCGCGTTCGCGATCCGGGTGCGCAGGCATATCAGCGGCGAATGGCTGATCGCGCTCAGCGGCCTGCTGGCGATCGCCCTGGGCGTGCTGTTCGCGATGAGTCCGTTGGCCGGGCTCGCGGTGGCGGGGCTGTGGATCGGGATCGGTGCCCTGCTGTACGGCATCGTGCAGCTGGTCGCCGGATTCAAGTTGCGCAAGCTCGTGGCGGGTGGTCGATGACTGGCTGATCGCCGCGGGTGGTCGACGACCGGGGCGCCGGCTCAGGCGGTGGTCGACGCCTGCCACAACGCACCGGCGATGCCGGCGAACAGCGCGGCGCCGACCCAGTGGTTGTGCAGGAAGGCGCGGAAGCAGGCGTCGCGCTCGCGCCGCCGGGTGATCACGAATTCCCAGGCGACCAGCAGCGTTGCCAGCGCCAGCGCGCCCCAGTAGACCGGGCCCAGCCCGGCGCGCTGGCCGACCAGGGCCATCGCGGCGAGGAACAGTGCGTACAGCACGCCCTGCGCGACGAGGTCCATCTCACCGAACAGGATCGCGGTCGAGCGGCTGCCCATGCGCAGGTCGTCGTCGCGGTCGACCATCGCGTACCAGGTGTCGTAGCCGGTCGACCACAGGATGTTGGCCACGTACAGCAGCCAGGCCAGGGGCGGCACCTCGCCCTGGACCGCGGCGAAGGCCATCGGGATGCCCCAGCCGAACGCCATGCCCAGGTAGACCTGCGGCAGGTGGGTGTAGCGCTTCAGGTACGGATAGCTGGCCGCCAGCACCACGCCGACGACGCTCAGGTAGACGGTCAGCCGGTTCAGCGTCAGCACCAGCGCGAACGCGACCAGCATCAGCACCGCGAACACCATCAGCGCCTCGCGGCCGGACACCGCGCCGGTCGCCAGCGGACGGCTGCGGGTGCGCTCGACGTGCGGATCGAGCCAGCGGTCGGCGTAGTCGTTGATCACGCAGCCTGCCGAGCGGGTCAGCCAGACACCGGCGCTGAACACGAACAGGGTCCACAGCGGCGGCACTCCGCCGGCGGCCAGCCACAGGCCCCACCAGGTCGGCCACAGCAGCAACAGGGTGCCGATCGGACGGTCGCCGCGCACCAGTTGCCAGTACAGCGGCAGCTTGCGCCTCCAGGGCGGTGTGTAGGTGGGTTCGTAGCGTTCGTAGGACATGGTTGCGGATCGCGGCGGGCAGGCGGCGGCCCCGTCGGGGGCGCCGATCGGGGCCAATTATCCACCCTGCCATCGGCTCCGGACCGACGAAGAGTGGAGGGGGGAGCGCGAAACGATTCATTTGCCGCTAGAATGGCCAGCCCCGCGCCGCCGGATGCCTCGTGCACCGGTGGCAGGGGTCTCAGCCAGGCGCCCGTAGCTCAGCCGGATAGAGTAGTGGCTTCCGAAGCCATTGGTCGGGGGTTCGAATCCCTCCGGGCGCGCCATCCCCGCTGTCGGTCAGTGGGGGCGGTCCTATACTGGCGTCCGTATCTGGCAATGGGGCCGCACCTGCGGCCCTTGGCGATGGCTTCGCGTGCCGCCCGGCGGTACGCCACACAGGTGGATCGTGCGCAACTACGACCTCGAATTCCTCAAGCATTTCTCGATGGTGATCGGCTTCCTGGTGCTGGTGACCCTGGGCCTGATCGTTGGCGCCATGGTCATCCACGGCGGCCTGCCGGCCGAAGTGGATCCGGCCGTCGCCAAGCGCACCGAGCGCCGCATCGCTCCGGTCGGCGCCGTCTATGCCGGCAGCACCGGTGCCGCGGCCCAGGCCGCCGCCGCTGCGGCCGCCGCGGCCAAGGCCGCTTCGCAGGTCGCCTACGGCGGCACCCTGGACGGCTCGGTGATCTACAACAACCTGTGCGCGGGCTGCCACAATTCCGGCGCCGGCGGCGCGCCGACCCTCGACCGCGCCCACTGGGGCGCGCGCATCGCTCAGGGTGCCGACACCCTGCACAAGCACGCGATCGAGGGCTACACCGGCGCGGCCGGCGTGATGCCGGCCAAGGGCGGCAATCCGGCCCTGACCGACGAGCAGGTCGTCGCCACCGTCGACTGGATGCTCGAGAACATCAAGTGATCCGCGGGCGCCCCGCGGTTGCGGGCCCCGCGCCCGCGCTCGCGAGCGCCTGAAGTGCCGGGCACGTGGCGCCCCCGCGCGGGGGCCGTCGACACCGCCCCGGCGCGTCCAGCCTGAACAACAGACCGCCGCCTTCGGGCGGCGTTGTCGTTACGGGTGCCGCGACGGCCGATAATGCGGGTCTGCCGGCTCCGCCGACTCCGAGGTCATGCATGCATTCCAGACGTCGCCAAGCCACCTCCACCGCCGTCGATCCGCTGCGCTTCCGGCCGCGGTCGCGGCGCCTGGCAGCGGCGACCGCGATGCTGGTGGCGGCGCTTGCGGTGGGTTGCGACGGAGCGGGATCGCCGGTGGCGGACACGGGTGGGCGCGATGCGGCCGCATCCAGGCCAATCTCGTCCGTCCTGGCGATCGGCGAGGTGCAGGGCGTGCGCGGCCGCAGCCCGTACATGGGCGAGGAGGTCCGCGTCGAAGGGGTGGTGACCGCCGACTTCAGCGGCGACGCCGGACTGGGCGGGGTCTACCTGCAGGATGCCGGCGACGGCAATCCGGCCAGCTCCGATGCGATCTTCGTCCTGGTCGGGCGCGATGCGCCGTTCCGCGACCAGTTGCGTCGCGGTGCCCGGGTCGGCGTGACCGGCCGCGTGATCGAGTTCGACAGCGGCGGCCAGGTCAGGCTGACCGCGCTGATGCCGGATACCGTCGAGCAGCTGGGCCTGGGCGAGGTCGACGCGACCGAACTGCGCACGCCGCCGGCCGACTGGGAGCGTTTCGAGGGCATGCGGGTGCGGATCGCCGCGCCGCTGACCGTCGCCAGCCTGGCCGACCTGGACCGTCACGGCGAGATCCTGGTCAGCTTCGACGGGCGCATGTGGCAGCCGGCCGAGCGCGCCGCGCCGGGCAGCGATGCCGCCCGCGCGATCGCCGCCGACAATGCCCGGCGCCGGCTGCTGCTCGACGACGGCCGCGCCGGCGACAACCGCCCGAGCGCGGACAGCATCTGGCCGGCCGGCGTCGCCGCGCTGCGCAGTGGCAGCACGGTCGAAGGCGCCGAGGGCATCCTCGATCATCGCCACGGCCATTACCGGCTGCAGCTGGGCGTGCCGCCGACCCTGGTCGCGCAGCCGCGCCCGCCGGTCCCGCGCGTAGCGGGCGACCTGCGGGTGGCGGCGTTCAATCTGGAGAACCTGTTCAACGGCGACGGCCGCGGCGGCGGTTTCCCGACCGAGCGCGGTGCGCGCAGTCCGCAACAACTGCAGGCCCAGCTCGCCAAGCTGGTCGCGACCATCCGCGCGCTGGACCCGGACATCGCCGCCCTGATGGAGCTGGAGAACGACGGCTACGGCCCCGAGTCCAGCCTCGCGGCCCTGGTCGACGCGCTCAACGATGGCAGCGACGGTGGGTGGCGTTTCGTCGATGCCTGCGACCGCAAGTGCCGGCGCCGCGGCCGCGGTCCGGGCGACGACGCGATCCGGGTCGGCCTGATCTACCGCGCCGACCGGGTCGATACCCAGGGCCGGCCGGCGACCCTGGAAGGCGGTCCGTTCGGGCCGCGCAGCCGGGTGCCGCTGGCGCAGGCCTTCGTGCCGGCGAGCGGTGGCGAGCCGCTGGTGGTGGTCGCCAACCACTTCAAGTCCAAGGGCTGCAACGAGGCCGAGGGCGAGGATCGCGACAACGGCGCCGGTTGCTGGAACGCGTTGCGGGCCGAGTCGGCGCGCCGCCTGGACGCCTGGCTGGCCGAGGACCCGACCCGATCCGGCAGCGATCTTGCGGTGATCGTCGGCGACATGAATGCCTACGCCCAGGAAGAGCCGCTGCAGGTGCTGGCCCGGGCGGGCTGGCAGGACGCGTTCGCGGTGGCCGGCCGCGGCCGTGGCCATGACGCCCCCTACAGCTACGTCTACGAGGGCGAGGCCGGGCGTCTCGACCATGCCCTGCTGAGCCCGGCGCTGGCCGCGCGTCTGCGCGGCGCGGTCGAATGGCACAGCAACGCCGACGAGCCGCGCAGTGCCGGTTACTGGGGCCGCGCGCGTGCCGACGGTCCCTGGCGCAGTTCCGACCACGACCCCTTGCTGCTGGGCTTCGACTGGAAGCCGGTCGAGTCGGCCGAAGCCGACAGCGCCGCCGCGGACTGATCGCCGCCGCCAGGGCGGCCTCCGCGGCGGCCTGGCCGCAGGTGTGAGGCTTACTCCCCGTCCATTTGCAGCTGCCGCATCCAGGCCTCGGCCTGGGCGCGGTCGAGGCGTTGCCGCCAGCCGGTGCCGGCCGGTTCGCCGTCGCCCGGGGCGGGTGCCAGCGCCATGTTCACCAGGGCCGACGCCCGCGCCGGATCGGTCCTGCCGTCGAGCAGGCCCTGCACGAACGGCGCGATCGCGTCGTGGGCGCGCTTGCGGCTGGCGGCGTCGACCGGTGCGGTCGCCATCAGTGCGTGGTCGGCGGCATACAGGAACCTGGCCATGAACGGTGGTGAGCGCGGCAGCATCTGCGCCAGTTGCGACGCCTGTCCGGCCGGCATGCCCTGCAGGTAGCGCCAGATGTCGCGGTCGATCGCCGCCAGCAAGGCCGGCGCCTGCCGCGGCAGGGTCGCTTCGACCAGCGGACGGGTCAGCAGCTCGCCGTTGTCGCCGTTGCTGAGGATCACCAGCCCGTCGCCACTGGCCGGAAACACGAACACCTGGGTGCGCACGCCGTTCTCGCGTCCGTCGTGCGACAGCACCGGCTGGCCGTCGACCGGGATCAGTCGCCAGCCCAGACCGAAGCGCTCGGCCGGGTCGGGGTGCAGGGCCTGCGGGCGCTGCATGTCGGCGAACAGCTTCGCCGGCAGGCCGGCGCCGCCGGCGACCCAGGCGGTGAAGCGGCCGTAGTCGCCGATGGTGGTGAACATGTTGGCGGCGGCATTGGGACCGCGTTCGCGCAGGCCGTCGTCCGGGTAGGGCTCGCCCTTGGCGTCGAAGCCGGTGGCCAGTTCGGGGGCGATGCTCTCGTCCCAGCCGAAGTGGGTGGCGTTCATCCCGGCCGGCGCCAGCACCGCGGTCCGCATCAGCGTGCGCAGCGGCTGCCCGGACTGGCGCTCGATCGTCCGGCGCAGGTATTCGAAGCCCTCGCCCGAGTACTCGTGCCGCGTGCCGGGGGCGAAGCCGAAGGCGAGCGGACGGTCGCCGCGCCAGTTCGGCAGTCCGGTCTGGTGGCTCAGCGCGATCCGCGCGGTCAGCGCCTCGTGGCGGGGATCGTCGGCGACATCCGGGTCGACCCAGTGCGCGGACAGCGGCGCATCGAGGTCGACCTCGCCGGCGGCGACCTGGCGCAGCACCATCGTCGCGAATACCGGTTTGGTCAGCGAGGCGACATTGAAGACGGTGTTGGCGTCGACCGGCGCGGTCGGCGAGCGCCGTCCCCAGGTCCCGGTCCAGGCGAGCCGGCCGTCCTCGATCCGGGCGATGGCGACACCGGGGACCCGGGTGCTTTCGAGCGCGGTGGCGACGCTGGTGTCGAGGCCGGCGGGGACGGCGTCGGCACCGTCGACGGCGGTCGAGCCGTGGCCGGTCAGCGGAATTCCGGCCAACAGCAGGCCGCTCAGGGCGAGGCTGAGTCTCATGAGGGGGTTCCTTGTGCGGGTGCGGCGGGGCGGCCGGGACAGGCCGCCGTGCGCCGGTTTCGGGAAGCCGTGGCCGCCGCGGCGGCGGCCGCGAGCGCTGTTGCGGTCAGTCGCGCTGGCGTTGCAGCAGGTGGTAGCCGACCATGCCCAGGCCGATCGCGGCGAAGATCACGCCGTAGCTGGCGGGGTCGTCGTAGGTCAGGTTGGCGATGTCGATGATGCCGAACGCGATGCCGGTCAGGATCAGCACGATGCCCCACTTGAGCGAGGCCAGGCGGCTGTTCTCCTGGTCGGAGAGGAACATCAGTCGGACCAGCTCCTCGCTGGCGTGGGTTTCGGCCAGGCGTCGGCGCAGGCGCGCGTTCACCACCACGCGGATGGCGATCACGATGCAGGCGGCGAACACCATCGGGATGAAGAGGGCAATAATGTCGGCCATCGGGTCAGCTCCTCGGGGCACCATTGCCCCGGTTGCGGAAGATGGATACAGGCGGCCGCGGACCGGTTGCACCGTCCGGCGAAAAAAGATCCGCGAAAAAGATCCACGCCGCCTGCAACCGTTCGCCGAGTGGAGGTCTCCAATCCTCAATGAGCGAAGGTGGCGACAATGAAGCGCGCGCGGACGACCGGGCCCTGGTCGCGGCGGTGCTCGCGCGTCGGCCGGGGGCGTTCGAAACCCTGGTCAGCCGCAACCAGAAGCTCGTCTGGCACCTGGTGTACCGGATCGTGCAGCAGCCCGAGGACACCCGCGAGCTGGCCCAGGAGGTGTTCCTGCAGGTGCATCGCGGGCTGGGCCAGTTCCGCTTCGAGAGCGCGTTGTCGACCTGGATCGGACGGATCGCCTTCAGTGTCGCCAGTCGCCACATGCAGCGCAGGCGCCTGCCGATGGTGGAGCCGGACGAGGACGGTCCGTCGCCGCTGGAGCAGGTCGGCGACGGCTTCGATCTGGCCGAGGCCGTCGCCGATGCCGACCTGATGCGCCGCATGCACGAGGCCATCGAAGCGCTGCCGCCGTTGCAGCGCACCCTGATCACGCTGTACCACATGGAGGAGCTGGGTATCGCCGAGGTGGCGCGGATCACCGATCTGCCCGAGGGTACGGTCAAGAACTACCTGTTCCGTGCCCGCCTGCGCCTGCGCTGGCACCTGGAATCCCTGGAGGCCTGTCCATCATGAACCGTCGTTCCGATCTCCCCGTCGAGGATGCCCGGGCGCATGCCCGCGAAGTCGAGCGCCAGGCCGCGGCCGAGCGCCCGGGGGCGGGCGGTCCATCGCAGCAGCGCTACCGCGCGGTCTACCACGCCGTACGCAGCGCGCCGCTGCCCGAGCCGCCGCCGACCTTCGCCCTGCAGATGGAGCGGCTGACCCACGACCATCGCGAGCGGGCCGGGATCGAGACCTGGCTGGGCTATCTGTTGCTGCCGCCGGCCCTGGTCGCGATCGCGGTCTGGGGCGGGGCGGCGGCGATCGACGCCCTGCAGGCGGGACTGGCGCCGTGGCGCGGCGCCCCCTGGCCGATGCTGGCGGCGGCCGGCGGCGGCCTTGCGCTGGCCTGGCTGCTCGATCACCGGCTTGGCCGGCGCACCGGTGCAGGCCTGACAACTAATTGATTGTATTGGAAAAACAGGCGTGTCGCTGGGGTTCTGCCGGCGGTCGTGGCCACCGCTGCCGAGCCTGTCGGATGGGCATGCGGCAACGGTCCGTTTGCGCCACCGATTTCGACGGCCGCCGATGCCGGGCCGTATCATGGGCGCATGAACACGAGCCCTGAGTCCCCGGCGTTCCCGACGGCCGAAGCCGCCACCCTGGTCCTGCCCGGGCCCGCCGGCGCGCTGGAGGCGATCGCCGAGCCGGGCGAGGGCGGCTCGCGTCGCGCGGTCGCGATCGTCTGCCATCCGCTGCCGACCGAGGGCGGCACCCTGCACAACAAGGTGGTGACGATGACCGCGCGCGCGCTGCGCGAGTCGGGCATCGCCACCGTCCGCTTCAACTTCCGCGGCACCGGCGCCTCCGAGGGCGAGTTCGACGACGGCCGCGGCGAGCGCGACGACCTGCGCGCGGTCGCCGCCTGGGTCCGCCAGCAGCGCCCGGGGCACGCGCTGTGGCTGGCCGGCTTCAGCTTCGGCGCCTACGTGTCGCTGGCGCTGGCGGCCGAACTGCAGCCCGGGATGCTGATCTCGATCGCGCCGCCGGCCGGTCGCGGCTGGGATTTCGACGCGATCCAGCCGCCGGACTGCCCGTGGCTGGTGATCCAGGGCGATGCCGACGAGGTGGTCGATCCGGAGGCGGTCTACGCCTGGATCGACGGCCTCGACGGGCGCCGCGCCCCGCCCGAGGTCGTGCGCATGCCCGAGACCGGGCATTTCTTCCACCGCCGGCTGATGGACCTGCGCGGCGCGATCAAGAACGGCATCCGTTCCTACCTGCCCGCGGAGCTCGCACCGCCCAATGGCTGAGCCGGCCCCGCAGGACCCGCGCGCGGCATCGCCGTCGCGGCGCTACGCCGAGGGGGTCGCCCGCGGCGAGTGGAACGACGATCCGGCCCAGCGCGCGGTGCTGGTCGAGCTCGACCGCCTGCACGCGGCGCTGACCGCGCCGCCCCGGCGCGGGCTGTTCGACGCCCTGCGCGGGCGGGCGCCGGATGCGCCTCAAGGGCTCTACCTGTGGGGCGGGGTCGGGCGCGGCAAGACCTTCCTGATCGACCTGTTCTACGACGGCCTGCCGATCCGCGAGAAGCGGCGCACCCACTTCCACCGCTTCATGCGCGAGATCCACACGCGCCTGCGCGAGCACGCCGGCCAGTCCGATCCGCTGAAGGCGATCGCCCGCGAATGGCGCCGCGACCTGCGGGTGCTGGTGCTGGACGAGTTCTTCGTCAACGACATCGGCGACGCGATGCTGCTGGGGCGTCTGCTCGAGCGCCTGTTCGCCGAGGGCGTGGCGCTGGTGACGACCTCCAACATCGAGCCGTCGGGACTGTTCAAGGACGGCCTGCAGCGCGAGCGCTTCCTGCCGGCGATCGCGCAGTTGGAAGCGCACTGCCACGTCATGTACATGGACAGCGCCACCGACTACCGTCTGCGCGCGCTGACCCAGTCGCCGGTCTACCGCACGCCACTGGATGCGGGTTCGGACGCCTGGCTGGACGAGCGCTGGCACACCCTCACCGACGCCTGCCCGCACGACAGCCGCCGGCTGGTGATCGACGACCGCGAGATCCCGGTGCGCGGGCTCGCCGAGGGGCACGCCTGGTTCGATTTCGCCGCGCTGTGCGAAGGCCCGCGCGCGGCCAGCGACTACATCGAGATCGCGACCGAACACCACACCGTGCTGGTCGGCGGCATCCCGCTGTTCGACGGCGGCAACGACGACCCGGCGCGCCGCTTCGTGCACCTGGTCGACGAGCTCTACGACCGTCACGTCAACCTGGTCTGCACCGCCGCCGCCGATCCGCTGGCACTGTATCGCGGCAACCGGCTCGTGCATGCGTTCGAGCGCACCGCCTCGCGCCTGATCGAGATGCAGAGCGCCGAGTATCTGGCGCTCGGGCACCGCGGCTGACCCGCCGCGACCGCGCCGTTCGTCGCCCCCATCGGCCCCGCTGCCCGAATGTACAGTGGTCCGGGGCCGCCCTCCTGCCTAGCGTCGATGCCGCGCGCACGCGTCCGCGGCGCGTCCATCGGCTTCCAGGAGGAACATGATGAAGGTTCACGCATATCCCGTGGTGCTCGCGCTGCTGGCGCTGGCCGGCGTGCCGGCGCTCGCTTCGGCGCAGTGCCGCGACTCCGTGGTGCTGATCCACGGCAATACCGGCGGTCCCGACGATTTCGACAACACCGTCGACGAGCTGCACGCGCGCGGCTACGACGACGCGCAGATCTTCGCCCCCGACTGGGGCAGCAAGAGCTGCGCGGCCTGCAACGACCACAACGGCAGCGAGGAGACCCCGGTCGAGAACGCCCTGGTCGACGCGATCGCCAGCTCGTGCACCGGCAAGGTCGACGTGATCACCCACTCGATGGGCGGCACCCTCGGCGCGCGGGTGATCAAGCGGGTCGGACTGCGGCCGTACATCGACAGCTATGTCGCGATCGCCGGCGGCTTCCGCGGCCTGTGGTCGTGCGGCACCTATCCCTACAACGTCTGGAACAGCACCTGCGGCAGTTGGGGACTGTCGGTGTCCAGCCCGTTCCTCGACGACCTGTACGGCTTCCGCTTCGCCGACAAGGTGTATTCGATCAAGTCCTGGACCGACCAGATCGTCTGCAGCACCGGCTACTGCACCGTCGGTGGCATCCACTCCTCGTCGATCTGGAACGAGGACGGCAGTTACACCTACAACGGTTTCGGCCACTTCGGCCTGCTCAGCTACACCGCGACCACCCAGGTCGATCTGATCCAGTAGCGCGGACGCGCGGGATCGCTATGCTTGTCGCCTCAAGGAGGAGGGACGCATGGACAATCCGTACGCGCCGGCGCGCGGCAAGCAGGTGACGTGGGAGCGTGTCGAGGACCTGAGGTTCGACCTCGGCCGCTCCCGGGTCAGTGAAGGGCCCGAGGGCCTGGGCGGCTGGCTGATCCTGGTGATGCTCGGCCTGTTGTCCACCCTGCTGTCGGCGCTTCCCGCGATGCGGATTCAGTTGGCCGCGATCGCCGGCGGGCACGTCGCCGCCCGTTTCGATTCCGGCTCCCCAGTGTACGATCCGCTCGAAGGCGCGCTCGTTTGCGGGGAATTGCTGGCCACCGCGGGCATCGTCGTCGGAATCCTTGTGCTTGTGGGGCTCTATGTCGCGAAGTCGCGTTGGTTCCCGCGCGGATACATCGGCCTGATGATCTACGTGTTCGCCGCCCAGGTGCTCGACCACACCGTGGCGTTGGGCATGGGCGCCATCGGTAGCGATGAGTTCTCCGAGCGGCTGCGGGGTCTGGTTCCGAGGGCCGTGACGGCCGCGATCTGGATCTGCTACATGCTGCTGTCGAAGCGGGTGAGGAACACCTTCCTGCACTGATCACGGCGATTGCCGCGCCTGCGCGGAAGCCGGCGCCGACAGGTGGCGGTCGAGGAAGTCGAGCACGCGGGTGTAGTACTCCTTGCGCGACTGGTCGGCGAAGAAGCCGTGCGCCTCGTTGTGCGGCAGGTAGGTCTCGTAGTGCACGTGGGCCTTGTCCAGCGCCGCGCGCATCTCGCGCAGGTGCTGCGGGGTCACGCGGCGGTCGCGGCCGCCCTGCACCAGCAGGATCGCGGCCAGGATTTCGCCGGCGTGGCCGGTCGGCGAGCGCTCCATCAGGACCTTCATGTCGGTGCCCAGCACGCGTTCGAGATAGGCCTCTCCGTAGTCCGAGCGCTGGGTGTCGCCCCACTTGAACATCGTCGGCAGGTCGTAGGGGCCGGCCATGCCGATCACGCAGCGGTACAGCGCCGGTTCGCGGACCGCGCCCATCAATGCGGCATAGCCGCCGTAGCTGGCGCCCCAGGCGCAGATACGATCGCCGTCGACGCCGGCCTGGGCGGCGGCCCAGCGGGTCGCCTCGGTCAGATCGTCCTGCATCTTCGCGCCCCATTCGCGGTGACCGCTCTCGACGTAGGCGCGGCCGCGGCCGCCGGAGCCGCGGAAGTTGACCCGCAGTACCGCGTAGCCGTGCGCGGCGAGGATCTGGGTCTCGTCGTCGTAGAACCAACTGTCGCGGATGCCGTACGGGCCGCCGTGCGGCATCACCACCAGGGGCGCGGCGCGGCCGCCGGCCTGCTTGGGCAGGGTCAGGTAGCCCGAAAGCGGGGTGCCGTCGCTGGCCTGGATCTCGAACGGGGTCGCCGGGCTCAGCGTCGCCGGGTCCAGCCACGGGCGGCTGCGTCCGAGCAGCCGGGTGTCGCCGCTGCGGGTATCGAGCAGGTAGTAGCGCCCGGGCTCGACGTCGCTGGTGACGGTCACCAGCACCTTGCTGCCGTCGCGACTGGAACTGGTGACGCGGGCGAACTCGCCGGGGAACGCCGCCGCCAGTTCCTTCGACAGCTTCACGTGCGGGTGGGCCTCGTCGAAATAGCGCACCTCCGGTGCCGCGGTACCGAACGCGGCGCCGATCGGTTCGCTGGCGTCGAAGGAGTGCACCACCGAGATCGGGTCCAGGAGCGGGTCGCTGGCGACGATGCGGCTGTCGCCGCCGGCCAGGTCGAAGCGTTCGATCACGTCCGGCCCCTGCTTGCGCTCGGACCACAGCAACGCCGCGTCGCCGGCATAGTTCAGGCCCATCGGTATCCACTCCACGCCGCTTTCGGCCTCGTCGTTGAGCAGTTCCCAGTCGCCGTCCCGGTAGCGGTACAGGTGCTGGATGTCGTCGTCGTCGTAGACCCAGCTGAGCTGCGGGGTGCCGTTGCGATCGGTCATGAAGCGGGCGTTGCGCTCGGGGCCGTCGACGATCTTCTCGTCCTTGCCCTTGCCGTCGATGCGCACCCGTTCGATCCGGGTATCGCAGCCGTCGCTGAAGGATCGCACGCACACCGCGATGAGCACGTGCTCGGGCTCGGCCTGCAGCGGATTGACGATGGCGCCGTAGAAGTGCCGGCGGTTGCTGCCGTCGACATCGGTGGCATACAGCGAGTAGCCGCCAAAGGGCTGGGCATGGCCGGAAACCCGCTTCGACCATTCCGCCAGCAGGCGCCGTTCGCCCACCCATATCGCGTCGTCGATGAAGCCCTCTTCGCCGGGATTGATCTGGGTGGTGATGGCCATGTCCGACAGGCGGATCACCGCCAGCGCGGTGCGGTCGTCCAGCGGCACCGTCGAGGCGATGTGGTCGCCTGCCGGCGACAGCAGCATCAGGCCGTACTGCGGCTTGCGCAGCAGCGCGTCGAGCGTGGGCGGAGCCGCCGCCGCCGATGCGGCCGCGGCCAGCAATGCCGTCGTCAGGATGATGCCTGTGATCCGTGTCGGGCCCGCCATTGCCAATCCCCCCTTGCTCGCCTTGCCGCCAGCATAGCGGCTCGGTGTGTGCTGGCGCCGGCCGCGGCCGGGGTGCGCGGTGGCGCCAACGCCGCTAGCATCGGTCGGCCCGGGGCCCGCCGCCCGGAGCCATGACCGGAGTCCGTGATGTGCCTGCCATCGTCCGTTCCCGTGCCCCCGCGTGCCGCGACGGCGCCGGAGCCACGGGGTTGAGCGGCGCGCGTTCGAGCCGGGATGGCGCTGTGGCCGTGTCCTTCAGCGCCGACGAGCGTGCCGCGGTCTACAAGGCCATTCGCGAGCGCCGCGACATGCGCCACTTCCTGCCCGGCCCGGTGGCGCCGGAGCTGCTCTCGCGCCTGCTGCAGGCCGCCCACCAGGCGCCCAGCGTCGGCTACATGCAGCCGTGGCGTGTCGTGCGCATCACCGATGCCGGCGTGCGCCAGGGGTTGCGCGAGATCGTCGAGCGCGAGCGCGTCGCCACCGCCGAGGCGCTGGGCGAGCGTGGCGACGCTTTCATGCGGCTCAAGGTCGAGGGCATGGCCGAGTGCGGCGAACTGCTGGTGATGGCGCTGATGGACGGCCGCGAGGCGCATGTGTTCGGTCGCCGCACCCTGCCGGAGATGGACCTGGCCTCGGTGGCCTGCGCGATCCAGAACATGTGGCTGGCGGCGCGCGCCGAAGGACTCGGCATGGGCTGGGTGTCGCTGTTCGAGGTCGAGGCGGTGCGCGTCCTGCTGGGCATGCCCGCCGGCGCCAGACCGGTGGCGATCCTGTGCCTGGGCCACGTCGAGGCGTTCTATCCCAGGCCGATGCTGGAAAGCGAGGGCTGGGCGCCGCGCGAGGACATGCAGGTGTACGAGAACCGCTGGCCGGAGGCGGAAGCGGGCGGCGCGGAAGAAGCTCGGTAGGACGGAACGCATTCGCCCGCGCGTCGGTGTCGGGCTTGCATGGAAAGGCGCGTTCCTTGATCGATGCGGGCGACCGGGTGTTCGCTTCCGGACGCCAGGTGTGATCGGATGCCCGCCGCTGCGCGCGGCGGTCCCGGTGCGGCCATGCCGTTGCCGCACGCCGGCGCTCCACCAAGGTCGGGGTGCGCGATCGCGGCAACGTCGCTAGGATCGGTCGCTCCAGAACGAGCCGTCCAGAACGAGCCATCTAGAAACCGGAGCCCGCCATGCGTGTAGCGTCGTTTGTCCCCCTGCCCCTGTCCGCCGCGATGGCGGCGGTCCTGGCCTTGATGGCACCGGTCGCGGCGCAGGCCCAGGCCGACGGCCAGCGGCCGGAGGTCGCCGCGGCCGCGCAGGCGGTCGGCGACAAGGTGGTCGCATGGCGGCGCGATATCCACGCCAACCCCGAGCTCGGCAACCGTGAGACCCGCACCGCCGCCCTGGTCGCCGAGCACCTGCGCGCGCTCGGTCTGGACCCGAAGATCGGGATCGCCACCACCGGCGTCACCGCCGTGCTCAAGGGCGGACGCCCGGGGCCGCGGATCGCGCTGCGCGCCGACATGGACGCGCTGCCGGTGACCGAGCGCGCCGACGTGCCGTTCGCGTCGAAGGTCACCACCACCTTCCGCGGCCAGCAGACCGGGGTGATGCACGCTTGCGGCCACGACGCCCACACCAGCGTGCTGATGGGCGTGGTCGAGGCGCTGGTGGCGATGAAGGAGGAGTTGCCGGGCGAGGTGATGTTCATCTTCCAGCCGGCCGAGGAGGGCCCGCCCGACGGCGAGGAGGGCGGCGCCGAGGAGATGCTGGCGCAGGGCATCTTCAAGGACTTCAAGCCCGAGGCGGTGTTCGGCCTGCATGTGTTCAGCACCCTCAACGCCGGCCAGATCGGCGTCCACGCCGGCCCGACCATGGCCGCGTCGGACCGCTTCAACATCGTCGTCAAGGGCCGCCAGACCCACGGCTCGCGGCCCTGGGGCGGAATCGATCCGATCGTCGCCGCGGCCGACGTGATCGGCACCGCGCAGACCGTGGTCAGCCGCCGCCAGGACATCTCCAAGCAGCCGGTGGTGCTGAGCTTCGGCGCGATCGAGGGCGGCATCCGCTACAACATCATTCCCGACCAGGTCGAAATGGTCGGCACCATCCGCACCTTCGACGAAGGCATGCGCCAGCAGGTGTTCGCCGATCTGATCAACGTCGCCGAGAAGGTCGCCCAGGCGCACGGCGCGACCGCGGTCGCGCAGGTGCCCGACACCAAGGGCAATCCGGTGACCGTCAACGATGCGGCGCTGACTGAACGCATGCTGCCGAGCCTGCGCAAGGTGGTCGGCGCCGACAACGTGGTCGACCCGGGCCTGACCATGGGCGCGGAGGACTTCTCGTTCTATGCCCGCGAGGTGCCGGGGCTGTTCTTCTTCGTCGGCTCCACCCCGCAGGGGCAGGATCCGAAGACCGCGCCGAGCAACCACTCGCCGGAGTTCTTCCTCGACGAGTCGGCGCTCGACATCGGCGTGCGCGCACTGCTGCAGGTCTCGCTGGACTACCTGAACGATCCGCCGCGGGGCTGAGCGCCGCGCGCAGGCGGGCAGCGCAGCGGCCGCCGAAGACGGCGCCCGCTCGCGCCGCCCCTGCCCGCGCCGGCGCCGTAAAATAGGCGGATGAACGATTCCCCCCGCAACGACGGCCTGCCGCTGGGCCGCCATGTCGACTATCCGCGCCACTACGACGCCGGCCTGCTGTTCCCGATCGCGCGCTCGCTGGGCCGCCACGAGATCGACGTCGACGACGCCGCGCTGCCCTTCGTGGGCATCGACCGCTGGCATGCCTACGAGCTGAGTTGGCTGGATGCGCGCGGCAAGCCGGCGATGGCGACCGCGACCGTGCAGGTGCCGGCGAACTCGCCGTTCCTGATCGAGTCCAAGTCGCTGAAGCTGTACCTGAACTCGTTCAACGCGACCGCGTTCGACGATGCGGAGGCGGTGCGGCTGCGCATCGCGACCGACCTGTCCGCCGCCGCCGGCGCGCCGGTGCAGGTCGCGTTCGGGCTGCCGCCGGCGACCCCGGAGCACGAGGGCGAGTCGATCGACGGTCTCGATGTCGCGATCGAGCACTACGGCCCGCCGCGCGCCGCGTTACTGGCCGCCGACGCCGGCCGCATCGTCGAGGAAGTGCTGTGCAGCGGCCTGTTGAAGTCGAACTGTCCGGTCACCGGGCAGCCGGACTGGGCGACCGTGGTGATCGGCTATACCGGTCCGCAGCTGGACCGTGCCGCGCTGCTGCGCTACCTGGTGTCGTTCCGCGATCACGCCGAGTTCCACGAACAATGCGTGGAGCGCATCTTCACCGACCTGCTCGCACGGGCGGCGCCGACCGCCTTGTCGGTGGAGGCGCGCTACACCCGCCGCGGTGGCCTCGACATCAATCCCTGGCGGGCCACTCCCGGTCACCCGCGACCGATCGAGACGCGCGACACGCGGCAATAGCGCGCTGCGTTCAGTCTTCCAGCGCTGCCTTCACCCGGGCGCAATGATTCCTTAACAGGGCGCGTGCCAGTGTGGTCGCAACGATCCAAACCGGCGAGGACCGTCCTGGATGAGTACCGAGAAAAAACCCGATTTCTCCAACGTGCAGAGCACGGTGAAGAGCACCGAGGAGATCATCGAGAAGCCCGACTTCAGCAATGTGCAGACGTCGGTGCAGTCGACCGAGGAGATCCTCGATCCGGATCCGGTCGAGCAGGCCTATACGGTCGAGAAGGGCGACACCCTGTCGGCGATCGCCAAGCGGTTCTATGGCAGTGCCGGCAAGTGGCCGCTGATCTTCGAGGCCAACCGCGACCAGCTCGACAATCCGGACCGGATCTTCCCCGGCCAGGTGCTGCGCATTCCGGCCGATCCGTCCGCGAGCGAAGAGACCGCGACCGACGCCTGAGCGGCCTTCTTCGTCCGCATCCACGCCCACTGCATTCGCAATCCGCATACGCATTCCAAGGAGAACCGCATGATGCGTCACCGCTCGACCTACGCCGTTGCCGCGGCCCTGGTGGCCACCCTGGCCGTTGCCGGCTGCAAGAAGGATGAACAACCGGCGCCGGAGG
Organism: Marilutibacter maris; assembly: GCF_003233695.1. Classification (NCBI taxonomy): domain Bacteria; kingdom Pseudomonadati; phylum Pseudomonadota; class Gammaproteobacteria; order Lysobacterales; family Lysobacteraceae; genus Marilutibacter; species Marilutibacter maris. The sequence goes on from NZ_CP029843.1 coordinate 362,527, forward strand.
CCTCCGCGCCGCCGCCGGCCCCGACCCTGGAGCCCGCGGCTCCGGCCGCGCCGGCCGCCGCGACCGCGTCGGTCACCGGCGTCGAACTGGGCACCGCCGTCGGTGCCGACATGAACGTCACTTCGCCGACGACCACGTTCGCGCCGGGCGACACCATCATCGCCGCGGTGTCGACCGCGACCAGCGACCCCAACGCGACCGTCAACGGCAGCCTTGGTGCCAGCCTCGCCTTCGGCGGCGAGACCGTGGTGACCCAGGAGCCCAAGACCGTCGCCTTTGCCGGCAAGGGCGTGACCAACTTCGAGTTCAACAAGCCCGACGGCTGGCCGGCCGGCAGCTACACGCTGGACGTGACGCTGGACGGCGCGAGCGTCGCCAGCCGCGATTTCGAGGTCAAGTAAGCCGGCACGACCGGCACGCGACACACACCGTGCGGCGGCCATCGAAGGCGCCGCACAGCGATTTCTTCTCTCTCCCCCCGATTGGGTGGGCAAGCCAAGGCGCGATGCGAATCGCGCCTCTTTTTTGCCCGCCTCCGGCGCGGACTCAGCCAGTCCGGTCGCCGCCGGGGAATGTTCCGTCGAGGTAGTACCAGCGGCCGTCGATGCGACGGAAGCGGCTGATCTCGTGCAGGCGCGTGGCGGAGCCGCCGCCGACCCGGTAGCGGGCGATGAACTCGACCGTCGCCGCATCGCCCTCGCCGCGGTGTCCGCGCACGTCCAGCCCGAGCCAGCGCACCGTCCCAGGCGGGTCCAGCGCCAGCGTGGCCGGGCGGGTGTCGGGGTGCCAGCTTGCGCGCAGGTAGTCGGCGTCGCCGCGGACATAGGCGCTGTAGCGCGAGCGCATCAGCGCCTCGGCGGTCGCGGCGGCGGCGCCTGCGTGCAGCGGGCCGCAGCAGTCGGAATAGGTGTCGCCGCTGCCGCACGGGCAGGGCTCGGAAGCGGGCGAAGTCTTGCGCATGGCCGTCATTGTCGCCGGTTCCCGGCGGTATCCGGACCCCAGTCGTACTACCATGCGCATCCCGACCGCCTGGCCCGCCCGCATGAAAGCTCCCGCCTACCTCAATGACGACCAGATCGAACGCCTCGCCGACCTGCTCGAGCAGCGGGCGGTGCCCTTCAAGGGCTTCAACCTGGAAGCGCTGGACGGCTACCTGACCGCGCTGGTGGTCGGGCCCGAGGAAGTGCCGGCGGCCGAGTGGATGCCCCCGGTGTGGGGCACGCCGCCGCGCTGGGCCGACGAGGCCGAGCGCGCCGAGGTCGAGGCGCTGCTGCAGGGCCACCACAACATGGCCGCCGCCCGCGTCCGTCACGGCGAGGACGACCTGCCCGATCATCTGGCGCCGCTGCTGTGGCTGCCGGAGGACCCGGAGCAGGAGTTGCCCGAGGACGTCGCCGAGGAGGACCTCGACGTCGGCCGCGACTGGGCGCTGGGCTTCTTTACCGGCGTGTCGCTGCGCGAGGCGGCCTGGGACGCCTGGCTCGACGACAACGACTGGATGGAGGAGATCTTCGGCCTGTTCGACCAGCTCGCCAGCGGCGAGGTGCTCGGCGATGACCCGTCGGCGCCGCCGACCGCGGTCGGCTACCGCGAGCGGCTGGAGATCATCGCCAGCCTGCCGGGGATGCTGGCCGACCTGCATCACCACCGGATCGATGCGCTGACCCCGCGCGAGCCGATCCGCCGCGGCGAGGCGCCCGCGCGCAATGCGCCGTGCCCCTGCGGCAGCGGTCGCAAGTACAAGAAGTGCTGCGGCGCGGCCGATGGCGAGGCCTGAGCGCGGCGGGCACCGGCCCGGCTCCGGCCCGGCCGGCGCCGATGGCGTCGACCGGCGCTAGGGACGGGTCAGCAGTTCCAGCGCGTTGAGCATCGTCAACGCGTCCTCGCGCGAGCTGCCGCACATCTCCTGCGACGGTCGCAGCGATACGCAGAACGCCGGCCGCTCGGGCTTGCCGAAGATGCGGCAGCGCATGCGGTCGTCCAGCTGTACGCAGGGAACCCCGGCGGGCTTGCCGTGCGGCATGCCCGGAATCGGGGACTGGATGGAGGGGGCGATGCAGCAGGCCCCGCAGGCGCTTCGGCATTCCATTGCCGCATTCTCCCGGATCGGATGTCAATCGCCCGTCGACAGTAGCGCGTAGGACGCGCGCAGCTCGTTGTACACCGCGCTGGTGTCGGGGCGCACCCCGTGCCAGCGCAGGAACGCCTCGGCGGCCTGTTCGACCAGCATGCCCAGTCCGTCGACCACGATGTCGGCGCCGGCCGCGCGGGCCCAGGCCATGAACGGGATCGCGACCTCGCCGTAGCTCAGATCGACCGCGTCCGCGCGCGGCGCCACCAGCGAGCTGGGCAGGAACGGCAGCGCCGCCTCGCGCGCGGCCGAGGTCGCGTTGACGATCAGGTCGAAACCGCCGAGGTTGCCCAGGTCCTCGAAGTTGCGCGGGTGTACCCGCGCCGGCTCGCCGAGCGCGTCGGCCAGCGCGTCGGTGCGCGACGGCGTGCGGTTGACGATGAACAACGACTTGATGCCGGCGTCCAGCAGCGCGGGAGCGACCCCGCGGGCGGCGCCGCCGGCGCCGATCAGCAGCACCTTGCGACCGCGCAGGTCCTGGCCGTGACGCTCGGTCAGGTCGCGGACCAGGCCCAGGCCGTCGGTGTTGTCGCCGAGCCAGCCGTCGGCGCCGCGGGTCAGGGTGTTGGCGGCGCCGCAGCGGCGCGCGCGCTCGGTCAGCTCGCTGCACAGTTCGGCGGCGCGCTGCTTGTGCGGCAGGGTGATGTTGACGCCGCTGCCGCCACCGGCGGCGAAGGCCTCCAGCGTCGCTTCCAGCTGCTCGGGCGCGGCATCGATGGTGGTGTATTCCAGCGAGATGCCCCGCTGCTTTCCGAAGGTCGCGTGGATGCGTGGCGACAGGGAATGCGCCACGGGGTGGCCGATCACGGCAAAGCGCTTGGTCACGGACTCGGTCATTGGGGCCTCGCTTAGACTAGGGAGAAAACATCGGCTCGGACATCCTGGGGGTCATCATGCGGATCATCGTCGCCTGCGCATTCAGTCTACTCCCGGGACTGTGCGTGGCCATGTCAACGCCGCTGGCCATGGCCGGCGCGTCCGGGCTGTCCGAGTACGGGATCGAGGGCATGGGGGTGGTGTCGACGCCGGCCGCCGAGGGCCATGCCAGCGTCAGCGCCGACGGCCGGCGCATCGTCTGGGGCACGATCGACCGCGAAGGCGGCGCCGGCGGCATGGACCTGTGGCAGGCGACCCTGCGCGACGGCCGCTGGCAGGATCCGGCGCCGCTGGCGCTGAACACCGACGCCAACGAGTTCGACCCGATGCTCAGTCCGGACGGCCGCTGGCTGTACTTCTACTCCAACCGCGACGGCGGCTTCGGTGGCGACGACCTGTACCGTGCCGAGGTGATGGCCGATGGCGGCTTCGGGCCGGCCGAGAACCTCGGCGACGGCGTCAACAGCGCCGGCGACGAATGGGCGCCGATGCCCGGTCCGCACGCCGGTCAGCTGCTGTTCGCCAGCGATGGCCACGGCGGCGGCGGCCGTCACGACCTGTTCGTCGCGTCGTGGCGCGACGGCCGCTTCGCCGATCCGCTGCCGCTGCCGGGTGCGGTCAACACCGCCGCCGACGAGTTCGACGCGGCCTGGATCGGCGACGGCGCCGCGCTGGTGTTCGCGCGCAGCCGCGAGGCCAACGCCGCCCCGGTGCGGGTGTTCGTCAGCCGTTGCGAGGGCGACGGCTACACGGTGGGCGAGCCGCTGTCGCTGTCGTTCAACACCGCCGAGGCGGTCACCTTCGCCCCGGCCCCGGACTGGCACAAGCCCGGCGAACTGTTGGTCAGCGGCGTCGCCCGCGCGCCGCGCGCCGGCAAGCTCGACATCTACCGCACGGTGACGCCGCGGACCGAGGGCGACGGCGGCTGCCTCGATCCGGCGCGCTGAGGTCCGCCGCGGCGGGCCACGCTCAGGCGCCTGTCCGGCACTCCAGCTCGAAGGCGGCCCTGAGATGACCGCGCGCATCGGCGCCGGTCATCGCGGTCGCGCCTGAGATCAGCAGACCGGCCAGGCCATCGTAGAGCGCGCCCAGGCGCAGCGCGGTCGCCTGCGCGTCGGCCAGCGTCCAGGCGCCTTCGCGGCAGCCGGCGGCCAGCACCCGGGTCAGGTCCGCCTGCGCGCGCTGCTGGGTCGCGGCCAGCGCCCGCGCCATCTCGGTATCGCTGCGGGCCAGGTCCACCGCCTCGCTCCATAGCCGCCAGAACACGTGCTCGTCGGCCGAGAACGCCTGTTCCAGGTAGTGCGACATCGCCGCGCGCGGGTCGTCGTGGCCGCCGAACTGCAGCGGCAGGATCTGATCGAAGATCGCCGTCCATGCGGTGGCGCGCAGCTCCGGCCAGCGGAAGTAGTGGTTGAGCAGGCCCGCGCCGACGCCGGCGAGCCCGGTCACCGCGCGCGTGGTGGCGGCCAGCAGGCCCTGTTCCATCAGCACCTGGGTGGCGGCCTCGAGGATGCGCTCGCGGCCGCGGGCACCGGCGCTCATCGTCGCCTCCATGGTCCATTGACTGGAATTGAGCGATTGCTCAATAATGTTGAGCATGTGCTCAATTGGTGTCGCGACATGGTGAACGGTGACCGCAACGATCTGGTCGACACCCTGCGGCTGCTGGCGTTGTTCGGCATCTGCATCGTCAACATCGTATTCCTGGGGTTGCCGTCGGAAGCGGCGCTGGGCATGCCGGCGGCGGGGCCGGATCGTATCGCGGCGTTCCTGGTCGAGGCTCTGTTCCAGGCCAAGTTCTTCCTGCTGTTCTCGTTCCTGTTCGGCTGGGGCATCCATGTCCAGGCGCGGGCGGCACGGCGCGTGGACGCCTGCTTCGGCTGCCGGTACTTCCGGCGCACCGGCGCGCTGGCGCTGCTGGGCGTGCTGCACGCGCTACTGGTTTTCACCGGCGACATCCTGCTGCTGTACGCGCTTCTGGCGGTGTTGTTCTGGCCCCTGCGCGATCTGCCGCCCGGACGCCTGCTGGCGATCGCGGCGGCGATGCTGCCGCTCGCACTGGCGATGACGATAGCACTGGGCGTGAGCCTGCCCGATGGCAGCCCGCCCGAGGCGACCTCCGCCGGGCCGGGCCTGGGCGGCGACTTCGCCGACACCGTGCGCGCCCGCCTCGCCGACTGGCCGGCCACCTTCGCCTTCCTGCTCGCCTTCCAGGGGCCGCTGGCGTTCGCCGCGTATGCCGCCGGACTGGCGGCGGCGAAGAGCGGTTGGCTGGAGCGCCAGGCCGGCCCGGATGGCGCCTGGCGGCAACCGCAGCCGCTGCTGCCGTGGCTGTTGGCGATCGGGCTGCCGTTGAACCTGGCCTATGCCGCGGTCGCCGGCGGCTGGTTCGATGACGCCGATCCAATGCTGCAACTGCTGGGATTCGCCGCCATCGTGCCGGGAGCCCCGGTATTGTCGGCCGCCTACCTGCTGCTGGCGATCCGCCTGTCCGGTGGCCTGCGCCTGCCGCGATGGTGGCGGCAGGCCGGACGCAATTCGCTGTCGTCCTATGTGCTGCAGGGGGTGCTCGCAGGGCTGGTGTTCGGCGGCTACGGGCTGGGCCTGTTCGGCGAGCTGGGTCACGCCCGGCTGCTGGCCGTGGGCCTGCTGGTCGCGCTGGCCGCGGTCACGGCGGTCGGGGCGATCGCCGATCGCGTCGGGCGCGGCCCGCTGGAGGCGGTGCTGCGCCGGATCACCTACGGCCGCACCTGACACGGCCCGTGAGCGGATCAGCCCTCGCGCAGCCAGCGTGCGGCGTCGAGCGCGAAATAGGTCAGGATGCCGTCGGCGCCGGCACGCTTGAACGCCAGCAGCGCCTCCAGCGCGGTCGCGCGCTCGTCCAGCCAGCCGTTGGCGGCGGCGGCCTTCAGCATCGCGTACTCGCCGCTGACCTGGTAGACGAAGGTCGGCATGCCGAACGCGTCCTTCACCCGCCGCAGGATGTCGAGATAGGGCAGGCCGGGCTTGACCATCACCATGTCGGCGCCCTCGTCGATGTCCAGCCCGGTCTCGCGCAAGGCCTCGTCGGAGTTGGCCGGGTCCATCTGGTAGGTGAACTTGTTGCCCTTGCCCAGCGCCGCGGCCGAGCCGACCGCGCTGCGGAACGGACCGTAGAACGCACTGGCGTACTTGGCACTGTAGGCGAGGATGCGGGTGTTGGGCAGCCCGGCGTCCTCCAGCGCGACCCGGATCGCGCCGATGCGGCCGTCCATCATGTCGCTGGGCGCGACCACGTCGGCGCCGGCCTGAGCGTGCGACAGCGCCTGCCGGGTCAGTACCTCGACGGTGGCATCGTTGAGGATGTAGCCGTCCTCGTCGAGCAGGCCGTCCTGGCCGTGGGTGGTGTACGGGTCGAGGGCGACGTCGGTGATCACGCCCAGCTCGGGGAAGCGCTGCTTCAGCGCCCGCACCGCGCGCTGGACGATGCCGTCCTCGGCCCAGGCGACGGTGCCGTCGGCGGTCTTCTTGTCGACGTCCGGCACCCCGAACAGGGTCAGCGCGGGCACGCGCAGCTCGCTGGCCTGCTCGGCCACGCGCAGCAACTCCTCGATCGACAGGCGATCGACGCCGGGCATCGACGGTACCGCTTCGCGACCGTCGCGCTCGTGGACGAAGACCGGGTAGATCAGGTCGTCGGTGGTGAGGGTGTGCTCGCGCATCAGCCTGCGCGAGAACTCGTCGCGGCGCATCCGCCGCATGCGGTTGTCTGGAAAGGCCATGCGCGGATTTTACGCGCTTGCGCTGTGCCCCGGGTGGCGGCTCGGGACGCCGGCGCCGGGCGCGGGAATCAGAACATGCCCGATCAGAGCACGCCCGATCAGAGCACGCCGCCGCCCATGCTCAGGCGGACGATGCCGACCACGATGACGATGCCGTTGAGCAGCAGGCCGGTCTTGGCGCGGCCGTTGTGCTCGCTGCGGGTGAACATCACGCCGATCGCACCGATGACCGCGCCGATCGCCGCGAACGGGATCAGCAGCCAGTTGGCCCAGCCGATCAGCGGAATCAGCGCGATCACCATCCAGGCCATCGCGACAATGCCCCAGAGCAGACTGATCAGTCCCATCGTGCGGTTCTCCTTTGCGGGGCGGGCGCCCCTGTACCCGATATGGTGGTCGAGAAGGGGCGATCAAGCCTGTCTCGGAAGTCACCCTGCCGTGGCGGCGCCTGGTGCGGCGAAAGGGACGGGCGTTCGCCAGGGCGCGAGGCAGTGCCTCGGGTTGCTGCGCTCGTGGAGATGGCTGTTGCCATCCATGGCGGGACTATTCGGGCTTCGGGTTGTCCGGCCCGGCTGGCCGGCCCCGCGCAGCGCGCGGGGCGTTCGTCCAGGGCGCGAGGCGGTGCCTCGGGGTGTTGTGTTTGTGGGGGTGGCTGTTGCCATCCATGGCGGGACTATTCGGCTTCGGGTTGTCCGGCCCGGCCATTGGTGGCCGGGCGTTCGCCAGGGCGCGAGGCAGTGCCTCGGGGTGTTGTGTTTGTGGGGGTGGCTGTTGCCATCCATGGCGGGACTGTTCGGGCTTCGGGTTGTCCGGCCCGGCCATCGGTGGCCGGGCGTTCGCCAAGGCGCGAGGCAGTGCCTCGCAAGCGCCTTGGCTCACCCATGTGCTCCGTCGATTTCCATTCGCAGGTCGCGGCGGCAGATCGCCGCGTGCAGGACGATCCTCGGCACCTCGGGGCCGAGCCGTTCGGCGACCAGGCGCTCGACCTCGGCGATCGCGTCGCGGTCGCGCACGTAGACCTTGAGCCGGCTGCTGGCGTCGAAGCGCGCCGGCAACGCCGGCTGGCGCGCGCAGGCCGCCGCCAGCAGGCTGTCGAAGTTGGCGAAGGTCTCGGCGACCTGGTCGGCGACCGATTCGGCATGGCGGGTCTGGTGGCCGACCACCGCGGCGGTGCCCGACAGCATCAGCGGCATCGTCGCTCCGGCCGGGGGCAGCATCGCGCGGGCGAAGCTCGGCGGCTGCGGGCCGTACTGGCGCGGGTAGCGCCAGGCGCTGACCTGGCGCGGATTCTCCAGCGGGGTGCCGGGACGGCGCGCGGCCAGCCAGTAGACCTGAAGACGGCGCACGCCGTCGCTGCGGCCGATCGCGGTGGCGGCGGGCAGGGTGCCGGGGCGGATCTCGCCGACGGTGGCGGTGATGCCGCGCGCGCGTCCGCTGCAGAAGCGGCGGTAGCGTTCGTCGTCGCCGTGGCCGGCGGTGATGTCGGCGATGTAGTTCCAGGTCCGCAGCAGGTGCGGGAAGCCGTGGGCGTGGATGCAGGCTTCCAGCCGACGATAGGCCGCGTCGGCTGCCGCGTCGATATCGGTATCGCCATCGGCGAGGACGGGTTCGTCGACCTCGACCGCACCGAACAGCAGGGTCCCGTCGCGGGCCCAGGCGACATCGCCGTCGCGGCCATGGACGACCGGGCCGGTCGCGCGCCAGACCTCCAGCGGCGCCGGGCCGTGCGGCTGCAGGCCCAGGCGCAGATAGCGCGGGTCGTCGCTGGCGGGGGCCTCGCTGCCGAAGCCCAGCACCGCGAGCACGGACGGTTCGTCGAGCAGGTCCGGCAACGGCGCGTGCACGTAGTCGATCGCCAACCGCGGCGGCAGCTCGAAGGCGGGGCGCGCGCTCATCGGCCGGCTCCGGTTCCGGCATCCAGTGCCGGTTGCTGCGATCTCGCCGCCGGCGTCGCTTCGCCGGTCAGCGGCGCGGCCCGGTGCAGGGTTTCGTCGCCGTCGTAGCGGACCCGCGCCTGACGCCGCCGATGGCGCCAGCCGCGCAGCGCGGCCGGGGCCAGCTGCAGGGCGGTCAGTGCGTAGATCCAGCGGAACACGCGCAGGCGCTTGAGCACCGCGGGGTTGTCGAATACGTCGCCGGCCAGCATCGAGATCACCGCCTGCTCGACCTGCCAGGTGTTGCGCGGATGATTGAACAGGTGGCGCATCACCGGCGTGTTGAAGCGGTAGATGAACCACTGGAAGTGGCGCAGGCCGCGCTTGAGCCGCGTCTGCATCGCCCGCTGCAGGGCCGCTTCGCGCGCCGGCTCGCGCAGGCTGCCGTCGACCACGTCGGCGGCCTGCTCGGCGCTGTTCATGCCCAGGTAGACGCCGGAGGAGAACACCGGGTCGACGAAGGCGTAGGCGTCGCCGACCATCACCCAGCCCGGGCCGGTCATGCGCTCGCAGGTATAGGAATAATTGCCGGTGACGTGGACATCGCCGACCCGCTCGGCGCCATGCATGCGGGCGGCGACCTGCGGTTGCGACAGCAGGGTCTTCATCAGGAACGCCCCGGCGTCGCCGCGGCGCTGTTTCAGGTATTCCGGGAAACACACCGCGCCGACGCTCATCACATCGCCGGGCAGCGGGATCAGCCACATCCAGCCATGTTCGAAACGCTGTACGGTGATGTTGCCGGCGTCGTCGCCGTCGCGGCGCTGGACCCCGCGGAAATGGCTGAAGATCGCCGCCGACTGGTGCTTCTCGTTCTTGCGCTTGAGCCTGAGCTGGCGGCCGAGCACGGTGTCGCGGCCGCTGGCGTCGATCAGGTAGCGCGGCGCGAACGTCTGCGTGTGGCCGTCGCCGTCGCGCGCGTGGACGCGCGCCGGGCGGCCGTCGCTGCCGAACTCGATGCGTTCGACCCGCACTCGTTCGCGGGCGTCGACGCCGTTGTCGCGGGCATGCGCGAACAACAGCGCGTCGAAGTCCTCGCGCCGGACCTGGAACGCATAGCCGAACTTCGGGTCGAGCGCGCGTTCGAAGCGGAAGGTGTTGTAGTCGTTCGCCCGGGCCTGCGCATCGATGCCGTCGCCGCTGAGCGGGAATTCGGCACCGGGCTTGTGGGTCGCGATCGCGCGGACCTGCTCCAGCACGCCGAGACGTTCCAGGATCGGCAGGTTCATCGGCAACAGCGATTCGCCGATGTGGAAGCGCGGGTGGGCGTCCTTTTCCAACTGCACGACCCGCCAGCCGCGCCGGGCCAACAGGGTGGCGGCGGTACTGCCGGCCGGGCCGCCGCCGATCACCAGCACGTCGCAGTGCCCGGCGGTGCCGGCATCCGCCGTCCGCGGGCGGGGTTCGGGGGCGGTGGCGGAGCCCTGGGGGGCATCCACGGTGGCGTCGTTGCTCATCGCGCCATGATAGCGGTCGGCCGCGTCGCGGTCGTGCCCGCGAGGCCGCGCCGGCGGCCCGGCCGGCCCATGCCGAATGGGGTGCGGCTTGCGCGGGGCGTCCCGATCGCGGATCGTTGCGGGCCTTGTCTTACCGTTTCGATGGACCTGCGATGTCTGAACAAACCGCCGCCGAGCGCGAACTGGCCGAGCTGCTGGTCGAGAGCCTGAATCTGGAAGGCGTTGCCGCCGAAGGCATCGATCCGGAGGCGCCGCTGTTCGGCGAGGGGCTGGGACTGGACTCGATCGACGCGCTGGAGCTGGCGCTGGCGATCACCAAGCGTCATGGCATCCAACTGCGTTCGGACGGCGACGAGAACCGCCGGATCTTCGCATCCCTGCGCTCGCTGGCGGCGCACATCGAGCAGCGCAAGGCGGCCTGAGGGCGCCCGGCGCCCGCACGCGGTCGCGGAACCGGTCCCGGTGATTCACTGGCTGCCCCGACTGCTGCTGGCGCTGGCCTATCCATGGCTGGCGCACTGGGCCAGTCACGGCGGCGGGGACACGCTGGCGGTGGTGGCCCTGCTCGATCTGGTGCTGGTGGTGCTGGTCGACGCCCTGCTGCGACGGCGCCCCGGCGCCTGGTTGGCGCTGGGGGGAGCGATCGCGGCGCTGGCGCTGCTGCACGGCGGGGTGTGGCCGCGGGTGCTGCTGCTGATGCCGCCGATGTTGTTCACCGGGCTGGCGGCCTGGTGGTTCGCGCGCAGCCTGTCCGATCCGCGCGGCGCGCTGATCTCGCGGATCGTCGCCGGCCTGGAGCGGACCACGCCGGCGGCGCTGGCCCCGCCCCTGCGGCGCTATACCCGCCGACTGACCCTGGCCTGGGCGCTGGTGCTGGCGACGCTGTGCCTGGTCAACGGTGCGCTGGCCCTGGTCGCGGTGCCGGATGGCGCGCTGGCACTGCTGGGGTGGCCGGCGCCGTTCTCCGTTACCCGGGAGCAATGGTCATTGTTCGCCAACCTGCTCAACTACGGGTTCGTCGGCCTGTTCTTCTTCGCCGAATACCGCCTGCGCCGGCACCTGTTCCCGCAACGCCCGTACCGCGATTTCATCGACTTCCTGCGGATGATGGCGCGGCTCGGTCCGGCGTTCTGGCGCGGATTGTTCGCCAGGCGCTGAGTCGGCGAGCGCAGCGGCGGGCCCTGGGTATCGCCGCGAGCCCGTATCCTTCCGCCCATGATCCTTTCGTCCATGGAGTTTCGCATCGCACCGGACCATCCCTGCCTGCCGGGCCATTTCCCGGGCCGGCCGCTGGTGCCCGGCGTGGTCCTGCTCGAGCATGTGATCGAGGCGGCGCAGGCCGCCGGTGCTCCGGCGCAGGCGTGCTGGCGCTGGCCGCAGGTGAAATTCCTGGCCCCGCTGGCGCCGGGCGAGCGGGCGCGGATCGAACTGCAGCCGCTGCCGGAGGTCGTTGCCGGCTGGCGCTTCCGGATCCTGCGCGGGACGCAGCTGCTGGCCAGCGGCGAACTGAGGGCGGCATGAGCGCGGACCGTTCATTGCCGGGCGGCGACTGGACCCGGCGTCCGGAGGGCGGTGGCCGCATCGCGCTGCGCCTGATCGCCTTCGTCGCCCGCCGCGGCGGGCGCGGGCTGGCTCGCGTGCTGCTGTATCCGATCACCGCCTATTTCCTGGCCATGCGCGGACCGGAGCGACGCGCCTCGCGCGCCTATCTGCGGCGCGTGCTCGGCCGGCCGGCGCGGCTGCGCGATGTCGCACGCCATATCCACACGTTCGCCAGCACGATCCTCGACCGGGTGTTCCTGCTGGGCGGCGATCTGCGCCGCTACCGGATCAGGGTCGAGGGGCTGGACGTGCTGGAAGGCCATCTGGCGCGCGGCCGCGGCGCGCTGCTGTTCGGTTCCCACCTGGGCAGTTTCGACGCGCTGCGCGCACTGGCCGCGTCGCGCCCGGACGTGCAGGTCCGGGTGGTGCTCGACAAGCGCCACAATCCGGCGATCGTCGAGGTGCTCGACGCGCTCAATCCGGAGCTGGCCCGACGGGTGATCGACGCCAGCCAGGACGGTCCGTCGATCGTCCTGGCGATGCAGCAGGCGCTGGACGACAACGCCCTGGTCGCGGTGCTGGTCGACCGCGCCCGGCCCGGCGAGCCGGTCCAGTCGATGCCCTTCCTCGGCAGTCCGGCCGCGTTCCCGACCGCGCCGTGGGCGATCGCCGCGGTGCTCGGCCGGCCGGTGGTGCTGGCATTCGGGCTGTTCCGTGGCGGCAACCGCTATGACCTGGTGTTCGAGCGCTTCGACGACGGCGGCACGGTCCCGCGCGGCGAACGCGCGCGGCGGCTGCAAGCTTCGGTACAGCGCTACGCGCAGAGACTGCAGGCGCGGGTGCTCGACGCCCCGTACAACTGGTTCAACTTCTACGATTTCTGGCAGGACCGATGATGAGCGATCCGTTGCGCCCCGAATCCGGACGATCGATGGCGATCGCGGCGATGCTGCTGGCCACGACCATGGCGATGGCGCCGCTGCCTGCGGCGGAGACGCGGCGTGACGCCGCATCCGCGGGGCTTGTCGGCGCGGACGCCGACGTCGACTGGGTGCTGGCGCGGATCGCGCGTCCGGCGCCGGCGCGCACGCCGTTCCTGGAGTTGCGCGACTCGCCGCTGCTGAAGGCGCCGTTGCGGGTCCAGGGCGAGTACCGCCGCGAGGCCGACGATGCCCTGGTGCGGGAGGTGAGCTCGCCCTATCCGGAAACCACCACCATCGCCGAGGGTACGGTGCGGATCGAGCGGGCCGGGCGTTCGCCGCGGAGCTTCGCGATGTCGCGGGCGCCCGAGCTGGCCGCGTTGCAGGCCAGCTTCGGCGCGCTGCTGGCCGGCGATCGCGCGCGCCTTGAACGCCACTACCGGGTCGAGGTCGACGGCAGCCGCCGCGCCTGGACGCTGGTGCTGACGCCGCGCGACGCGAGCCTGGCCGCGCAGGTGGCGTCGGTGACCCTGTACGGACGCGGCGCCGAACTGCGCTGCATCGAGAGCGCTCCGGCGGATGGCCGCGTGCAGCGCAGCCTGCTCGCCGGTGCGGTGGTCGATGCCGACGGGGTCGACGACCCGGTCGCGCTGGCGGCGCTGTGCCGGGGCGCGGACGTCGCCGCAGACGCTCGATGAGGGCGGTCCCGCGCCTGCTGCTGACCCTGCTGTGGCTGGCGGTCCTGGTCGCCGCGATCGCATGGATCGGACGCCACCTGGAACTCAGCGGCGATCTGCGCCGGTTCATGCCGAGCCCGCGCACGCCGGCGCAGAAACTGTTGATCGACGAGCTCGGCGAGGGGCCGGGGGCGCGCCTGCTGTTGGTCGCGCTGGGCGGCGATTCGCCGGAAGCGCTGGCGCAGCGGTCCGGGCGGATGCAGGCGCGGCTGCGCGACAGCGGCCTGTTCGCGGTGGTCGCCAATGGCGACGAGCGGGGGCTGGACGCGGTGCCCGAGCGACTGCGGCCGTACCGCTACCTGCTGTCGGATACCGTCGACGGCCACGGTTTCGATCGCCACCTGCTGGCCGACGCGCTCGACCAGCGCGTGCAGGACCTGGGCTCGCCCGCGGCCGAACTGGTCGAGCCACTGCTGGCCAGCGACCCGACCCTGGAGGCGCTCAAACTCGTCGAGGCCTGGCAGCCGGCCAACGCACCGCACAAGCGCGGCGGGGTCTGGTTCGACCGCGACGGCCGCGAAGCGCTGATGCTGCTGGAAACCCATGCCGCCGGTTTCGACCCCAGCGGGCAGCAGGCGGCGATGGCGGCGATCCGCGACGCCTTCGCCCATAGCCGCGAGGCCGGTGACGGCGATGCCCGGCTCACGGTGACCGGGCCGGGCGCGTTCTCCGAGCAGATCGGCGGCCGCACCCGCCGCGAGGCCAGCCTGTTCGGCAGCCTCGGTGGCGCCGGCTTCGCGCTGATGCTGCTGCTGGCCTATCGCCGCTGGCAGGCGCCGCTGCTGGCGGCGTTGCCGGTCGCCAGCGCCGGCGTGCTCGGCCTGGCCGCGGTGGCGGTCTTGTTCGCGGACGATGGTGTGCACGGGATCACCCTCGCCTTCGGCTTCACCCTGATCGGAATCGCCGCCGACTATCCGATCCATCTGTTCAGCCATCTGCGGCCTGGCGTGTCGCCGGGCGAGAGCGCCTGGCTGATGTGGCGCACCCTGGCAACCGGGGTCGCCTCGACCTGCCTGGCCTACCTGACCTTCTTCGTGTCCGGCGTCGATGGCCTGCGCCAGCTGGCGGTGTTCACCGTGGTCGGCCTGGCGACGGCCGCGCTGACCACCCGTTTCCTGCTGCCGGCCCTGCTTGCGCCGGCCCGCGACGACATCGCCGGGCGCGAATCGATGCGGCGCCTGCACGCGGCGATCGAGCGGTTGCCGCGGCTGGCGGCGCCGGTCGTGCTGGGGATCGCCGCGGCGGCGGTGGCGGTGGTGGTGTTCGTGCCGGGCACGTTCTGGCAGAACGACCTGGCCCGGCTGACCCCGGTGCCGGCGGATGCGCTGGCCCGCGACACGCAGCTGCGCGAGGCGCTGGGCGCGCCGGACGTGCGTTACCTGATCGTGATCGAGGGCGATGACCTGGAGGACGTGCTGGCGCGCTCCGAGCGGCTGCGTCCGCTGCTCGATGCGTTGCGCGCCAGCCATGTGCTGGCCGGCTATGACATGGCCGCGCGCTACCTGCCGAGCGCGGCGACCCAGCGCGCACGCCAGGCGCGGTTGCCGGACCGCCCGGCCCTGCGCGCCGAGATGGCCGCCGCGCTGACCGGCACGCCGTTCCGCGCGGATGCGTTCGACGCCTTCATCGACGACGTCCAGCGTGCGCGGCAGGCGCCGCCGCTGCGGCTCGACGATCTCGCCGGCACCCCGCTGGAGGCGACCCTGGCCGGTCTGCTGCTGGTCGGGGACGGGCGCGCGACCGCCCTGGTCTCGCTCAGCGGGTTGGCCGATCCCAACGTCGTCGCCCAGGTCGCGCGGGCCAACGGTGCGCAGTTGCTGGACCTCAAGCGGACCTCGGAGTCGCTGGTCGCCGAGTACCGCGCGCGGGTGCTGTGGGCGCTGGCGCTGGCCGTGCTGCTGCTTGCCGGCGGCGTCTACGCGATGCTGCGCGATCTGCGCCGCACCATCTGCGTGCTGGCGCCGATGCTGGTCGCCACCGCGCTGGTGCTGGCGGTGCTGCGCGGGCTGGGGGTCGAGCTGAACCTGTTCCACCTGGTCGCGCTGATGCTGGCGGCCGGGCTCGGGCTGGACTATGCGCTGTTCTTCGACCACGCCGGCGCCGATGCCGCCGAGCAGCGACGGACCCTGCACGCGGTGATCGTGTGCGCGGTATCGACCCTGCTGGTGTTCGCCCTGCTCGCGCTTTCGCAGATACCGGTGTTGCGCGCGATCGGCGTCACCGTGGCGCTGGGGGTGCTGTTCAACGTGCTGCTTGCGCTGTTGATCGCACGTCGGCCGGCGGTGGCGGCATGAGCGCCGACGCGCCGTTGCTCGACCGTGCCGACATCCTCGGCCTGGTCCCGCATCAGGGCGCGATGTGCCTGTGGAACGCGGTGCTGGCCTGGGATGCGGAGCGGATCCGCGTGCGCGCCGACAGCCACCGCGATCCGGCGCATCCGTTGCGCCGGCACGGCCGCCTGGGCGCGGTGCACCTGTGCGAGTACGGCGCGCAGGCGATGGCGGTGCATGGCGGTCTGCTCGCCGCCGACGCGCCGCCACGCGCGGGGCTGCTGGTCGCGCTGCGTGGGGTGGCGCTGTCGCTGGCCCGCATCGACGACCTTCCGGGGCCGCTGATCGGCGAGGCCGAGCGCCTGGCCGACAGCGCCGCCGGCCAGTTGTACGGATTCCGCATCCTCCACGACGGCCGCACGATCGCGCAGGGCCGCGCGATGGTCGCGCTGGGCGGTGCCGTCGACTGACCGCGGCAGCCGGAAGCACGAAACATGTAAGCTGCCCGGGCTCCGCTCAATCGATATAGGGACATGCGCATGACCGAGCCGCACAGCCACCTGGAAATCGCCCTGGCCTCGATCCGGGTCTTCACCGACGACGGCCGCATGGACCTGGGCGAGCTGGAACGGCTGCTGGAACTGGCCTTGCGCGACCGGGCCGTCGATGAGGACGAGAAGCGGGTGCTGGCCAACATCTTCGCCCGCGCCGAGAAGGACGGTGTCGAGGCCGAGGTCGCCGCGCGCATCGCCGAGGTCCGCCGTCGCCACGCCCTCCCGGCCTGAGCCGCGCCGCACGGCCCTCCCGAGACGTCAAGCACCCCGTGGCGGGGTGGATGCGCTGCGTCACCGGCATCACATGTAATGAAATTGTTTTATACATGTGATGTCTTGACAGTGTCACATGTGATGGGTACTGTCGGTCCCATGGAACGCAAGACCTCTGCCTACTACCAGCGTCGTCACCGCGAACGCCTGCGCGACATGGGGCTGGTGAAGAAAGAGCTTTGGATCCTGCCGGAGTTCGCCGATGAACTGGCGGCAGTCGAGCGACGCATGCGCCAGCCTCGCGGCTCGGTGCCTACCCAGAAGGAGATCGGTATGAACGAGCCCAAGGTCTGGACCGCGGCCGCGCTGCATGAAGCGCTGTCGGCGACGGATGTCTTCCGCAGCGGAGCGGTGTCGGTGGAGCTGCTGGACGGCGCCACCCCCAGTCTGCACCTGGTGATGCACGACTACGGCGACCTGCCGGTGTTCCTCGCCGTGGAAGGCGAGCAGATCATCGTCGAAGCGCTGCTGTGGCCGGTCGCCCAGGTCAAGGACCCGGCGGCCTTCAACGAGGAAGTGCTGCGCACCCACAAGCTGTTCCCGCTGTCGACCATCGGCATCGAGGTCGTCGACGGCGACCCGGTCTACATCATGTTCGGCGCGCTGGACGCCCACTCCAGCCTGTCCAACGTGGTGTTCGAGATCGACACCCTGGCCGACAACGTGATCAAGGTCACCGAGGCCTTCGAGCCGCGCCTGCGCGACGCCGCCTGAGCGGCGCCCGACCGATTAACGGAGAGACGTCATGAACATCTGGAGCAAGCTGTTGACCGCCCTGCGCGGCGGCGCGAACGAGGTGGGTGAGTCGATCATCGACGGCCAGGCGCTGCGCATCCTGGACCAGGAAATCCGCGACTCCGACGCCGAGCTGCGCCGGTCCAAGGAAGCGCTGGCCGAGATCATGGCCAAGCACAAGCTGGCCGAGGCCCGGTTGGCCAAGTCCAACGAGAAGGCGGCCGAGTACGAGGCCTACGCGATCAAGGCGCTGGAGTCCGGCGACGAGGCGCTGGCGCGCGAGGTGGCCGGCAAGATCGCGGTGCTGGAAGGCAGCCGCGATGCCGAGCAGGCCCAGGTCGAGCAGTTCGCCGCCAGCATCGCCGACCTGCGTCGTGCGGTCGCCCAGGCCGAGACCAACATCCGCCGCCTGAAACAGCAAGTCGACACGGTCAAGGCGACCGAGAGCGTGCAGCGTGCGCAGGCCACGGTCGCGCACCGCTACAGCGGCTCGCAGAGCAAGCTGCAGACCGCGATCGACTCGCTGGAACGGATCAAGGTCAAGCAGGCCGAGCGCGGCGCGCGGATGGAAGCGGCCGCCGAGCTGGCCAAGGACGACGGCCAGGACGCGGTCGACGTCAAGCTCAAGGAGGCCGGCATCATCGCCGATGCCGCCAGTGCCGAGTCGGTGCTGGAGCGGCTGAAGCAGAAGCAGGCGGGTTGAGATCGGACTGTCTGAGAGCGGCTGGCAAGGACCGGCCGGTTGGGCAAGGCCGGTTGAGCAAGACTGGTTGAGCAAGACCTGTTGAACGGACGGTCGGGTCGGGCCAGGCCCGGACCGACGACCAGCAAGCGGCGGCAGGGAGGCCGCGCACAAGACCGGGCACGGAGGCCCGGCGACCTGCCGGTGGAGTGACCGGCGGGACAGGATCGGCCAGCGGCAGCCGCCGCGCCAGCGTCAGGGGAGATCGCCAGTGGAGACATTCCTGCAGATCGTTTTCTCGTACCCGACCGCGGTCTATACCGTGCTGCTCGGCGTACTGGTCGCGTACTGGTTGATCGCGATGCTGGGGATGATCGACTTCGAGATCATCGACGGCTGGTTCGAGAGCGATGTCGAGATCGGCGAGGCGGTCGACGCGGTCGATGGCAACGCGATGGCCGGCATCATGGCCAAGCTGGGGCTGGGCGGGCTGCCGCTGATGATCGTGCTGACCGTGCTGGTGCTGGTCGCATGGATGTTCAGCTACTACAGCGACTACCTGCTGCTGCGGCATCTGCCCGGCGGCGTGCTGCGGCTGCTGACCGGCACCGCGTCGATGGTCGCCAGCTTCGTCGTCGCGATGCCGGTGGCCGGCCTGCTGCTGCGCCCGGTGCGCAAGCTCTACGCCAAACTCCGCCCGGAACCGCCGCGCTCGCTGCTGGGCATGGTCGGGGTGGTGCGCAGCCCGCGGGTCGACGCCCGCCAGGGCATCGCCGGGGTCGAGGACGGCGGCGCCGGCCTGGTGCTGCAGGTGCGGACCGAGGCCGCGGAGGGCTTCAAGCGCGGCGACCGGGTGGTGCTGATCGAGCACATCGAGGATGACAACGTCTATCGGGTGATGGGCGAGGACGAATTCAGGGGGCTGTGACCTGCGTGTCGCCGCCCGTCGAGTGGAAACCCGTACTTAGGGAGATGCGGTAATGGTGCTTGAACAAATTCTGCCGGTGCTGATCGGTATCGGCGTCGTGGTGGGCATCCTGCTTGGGGTGTTCGGGCTGATCAAGGCCTTCTACGTGAAGGTGCCGCAGGGCACCGCGCTGATCGTCAACGACCTGTCGTCGACGCCGAAGGTGCACTTCACCGGCGCGATGGTCCTGCCGGTGGTCTATAAGCAGGAGTTCATGAAGATCTCCCTGATCACGCTGGAAGTCGACCGGCGTGGCAAGGACGGGCTGATCTGCCAGGACAACATGCGCGCGGACATCACCGTCGCCTTCTACCTGCGCGTCAACGAGACCCAGCAGGACGTGCTGAAGGTGGCCAAGGCGATCGGTGTCGATCGCGCCTCCGATCGCGGCGCGGTCAACGAGCTGTTCAACGCCAAGTTCTCCGAGGCGCTGAAGACGGTCGGCAAGCAGATCGAGTTCGTCAAGCTGTTCGAGAACCGCCAGGAGTTCCGCGACCGCATCATCGAGGTGATCGGCAACGACCTCAACGGCTACGTGCTTGAGGACGTAGCGATCGACTACCTGGAGCAGACCCCGAAGGGTTCGCTGGATCCGACCAACATCCTCGACGCCGAGGGCATCCGCAAGATCACCGAGCTGACCGCGGCGCAGAACGTGATCACCAACGAGCTCTCGCGCAACGAAGAGCTGGCGATCACCAAGAAGAACGTCGAGACCCGCGAGGCGATGCTGGCGCTGGAGCGGCAGCAGGCCGACGCCGAGGCGCGCCAGAAGCGCGAGATCGAGACGATCAAGGCGCGCGAGGAGGCCGAGACGCTGAAGGTGCAGGAAGAGGAGCGCCTGAAGGCCGAGCAGGCCCGCATCACGGTGCAGGAGCAGCTCGACATCCGCGAGGAGAACCGCCTGCGCGAGGTCGAGGTGGCGCAGCAGAACCGCCAGCGCGCGGTGGTGATCGAGGTCGAGAAGGTCACCCGCGCCAAGGATCTGGAGATCGTCTCGCGCGAGCGTGAGGTCGAGCTGCAGAAGATCGAGAAGGAAAAGGCGCTGGAAGAGCAGCGCAAGGAAATCGCCAACGTCATCCGCGAGCGCGTCGCGGTCGAGAAGACCGTCGCCCAGGAGGAAGAACGGATCAAGGAAGTGCGCGAGGTCTCCGAGGCCGACCGCCAGAAGCAGGTCACCATCCTCGAAGCGCAGGCGCGCGCCGAGCAGGACCTGGTGCGCCAGGTCAAGCAGGCCGAGGCCGAGGAAACCGCGGCGCGCCACAAGGCGGTCGAGGTCACGGTGATGGCGCAGGCCGAGCTGGAAGCGGCGGCCAAGCAGTCCGAGGCCAAGAAGAAGATGGCCGAGGGCATCGAGGCCGAGCGCGCGGCGCCGGGCCTGGCCGATGCGCGGGTCCGCGAGGTGTCGGCGGCGGCGATGGAGAAGGAAGGCCTGGCCGAGGCCAAGGTCATCGCCGAGAAGCTCACCGCCGAGGCGCGTGGCGGCCAGGAGAAGGGTCTGTCCGAAGCCAAGGTGCTGGAAGAGAAGCTGTCGGCGCAGGCGCGCGGCGAGCAGTCGCTCGGCGAGGCCAAGGCCAAGGCGACCCGCGACGTGGGCCTGTCCGAGGCGGAAGTGCTGCTGACCAAGCTCAAGTCCGAGGCCGAGGGCCTGGAGGACAAGTTCGCTTCGCTGGACGCGCTGTCGGAGAACTCGCGTGCCCACGAGGAGTTCCGCATGCAGCTGGAGAAGAATTTCGATCAGGCGATCGCCAGCATCGAGGCCAACAAGGACATCGCCCGCGAGCAGGCCGAAGTGCTGGGCACCGCCCTGAGCAAGGCCAACATCGACATCGTCGGCGGCGAGGGCGAGTTCTTCAATTCCTTCGCCAAGGCGCTGTCGGTCGGCAAGGCGATCGAGGGCGTGGCCGGCAAGAGCCCGATCGTGCAGGAGCTGCTGGAGAAGCTGGCCTCGATCAAGACCGGCCGGACCAACTCGGGCGATCGCACGGACGGATCCGCGCTGGATTCGTGATCGCGACGGCCGGCCGGCGCGCGACGCCCGGTCGGCCGCTCTTGCGCGGCGCTGCCGGCCCCGGGCGTACTGTGCCCCGTTCCGGCGCGCGCGTTGAACACGCACGTTGAGCACGCACGATGAACACGCGTGACGAGACAGGCCCCCCGCGGGGCCGGAGTGGAGACGGATGGCGGAACAGGACGCTCAGGCGGAAGTGACCACGGCTCAGGCGGCCGCGGGCTCGGCGGTGGACAAGGCGGTGGCCGAAGGCGGCGCCTACGAGGTGTTGCAGCGGCGCCTCGCCGATCAGGGACAGCGCCTGGGCGCGCTGGCCGAGGCGCTCAACGCGAATCGGCTGGAAACCTTCGGCAGCAGCCGGATGGAGGTCGTCGGCCGCCTGCGGGTGCGCACCGAGAACAACTGCGTCGCCCGCGACCTGGTCCAGGTCGGCGACCGTCTGCTGTTCGGCTACAACGTATTCCTCGGTCTGAAGAAGGAAACCCGCGTCGAGGACGTGTTTTCGCTGTACCAGCTGGTGCAGGCGGGCGACGGCTACGACGTGACCCCGGTCGCGGCGGCCGACAGCTTCCTGGGCACCGACAGCTTCGTGCAGGACTTCCGCGAGCTGTACGCCTACTACAAGGACACCCGGCTGGTGCAGCTGGCGGTGCGCGACGGCAAGCTGCTGGCGGCGTTCCAGATCGGCGAGCGGCTGGACGACCTGCGGGTGTTCCGCTGGGCGCTGGCGGACGAGGGCCGCGAGGTCCGCTACATGGACAACCGCGGCGAGCGCGACATCGCGCTGCCGGCGCCGTACGACTTCGAGTGGACCGAAGCGACCCGCGAGATGGCGGTCAACGGCCGCCATCCGCATCTGAACATCCTCGACACCGTGTTCGTCGAGACCCTCGGCGGCGACCTGACCGTCAAGGTCGAGAACAACACCGAGGACGGCGAGGGCATCTATCGCGAACCGGTCGAGGACAAGACCCAATCGCTGGACGACGCCAAGGTGTCGTTCGCGCGCCTGGGCAGCCTGATCCTGCTGAAGGTGCTGCCGTATCGCGAGCGCGACTGGCGCTACCTGGTCTACAACACCCTGAGCCGGCAGGTGCGACGCATCGACGAGATCGGCCAGGCCTGCATCCAGCTGCCGGAAGATCACGGCATCGTCTTCCCCGGCGGCTACTACCTGCAGAACGGCGAGTACAAGGCGTTCGAGCAGTCGATGGACGGCATGCGCTTCAGCCGTTCGGTGCGCTCGCCCAATGGCGAGGACGTGCTGTACGTGTTCTACGAGCCGCAGGCCGGGCGCACCGCGCTGTTCACCTACAACATGATCGAGCGGCGCCTGCAGACGCCGATGTTCGGTCATGGCATGGCGCGTCTGCCCGACGGCCGCATGGTGCTGTTCTCCTCCGAGAGCGACGACCCGACCCGGGTGCATCCGATGCAGGTCTGGCAGACCCCGTTCACCAGCGACGAGTTCGCCGCGCGGCAGCCGGCCGACAACAGCTTCCTGGGCCGGATCGGCAATGCCGAGCTGGTCCGCGGCATCTCCAACGTCTACGGTCTGGTCCGCGCGATCGCCTCGACCGAGGTGTCGCTGCAGCGTTACCAGCAGCTGGTGCACGAAGCGCGCCGGCTGTTCGACCTGCACCACTGGATCGCCGATCCGCAGGCCGGCGGCGTCGCCGCGCAGTTGCGCGAGGTCATCGCCACCGGCGAGTCGGTGCTGGACGAGTACGAGAAGGTCGAGGGCATCCGCCGCCAGTCGGCGGCGGCGATGGCCGAGGCCGAGGCGCAGCAGAAGGCGCTGATCGCCGGCCTGCGACCGGAGGACTGGGACGGCGTGCAGCCGTTCGTGGAGGCGCTGGGCGCGCTGTCGCGCCAGCGCGGACACCTGCTGACCCTGCGCGAGCAACGCTACATCGACGTCGAACGCATCGACGCGATGGAAGCGCAGGTGCTGGAAGCGCAGGCGAGCCTCGGCGAGGCGACCGGCGTGTTCCTGGCCGGCGAACAGGCATTGCAACCGTTCAGCGAACGCCTGCAGCAGTTCGATGCGCAGGCCCAGGCGGCCGAGAGCGTCAGCGCCCTCGACGCGCCGCTGGAGGCGATGCAGGCGATGTCCGCCGACCTCGACATGCTGTCGGAACTGATGGCGACGCTGAAGGTCGACGACGCGACCCGGCGGACCCGCATCGTCGAGTCGATCTCGGCGTTGTACGCGCGCCTGAACCAGGCCAAGGCCCGCGCCGGCCAGCGCCGTCGCCAGCTGGGATCGGCCGAGTCGGTCGCCCAGTTCGGTGCGCAGTTCAGTCTGTTCGGGCAGAGCATCGCCAGCGCGCTGGCGATGGCGCAGGACCCGGAGAAGTGCGACGAGCAGCTGTCGCGGCTGATGGTGCAGCTGGAGGAACTGGAGAGCCAGTTCGGCGAACACGAGCAGTTCCTGTCCGACATTCTCGCCAAGCGCGAGGAGCTGCTGGAAACCTTCGAGACCCACAAGCAGGCGCTGCTCGACGACCGCCAGCGCAAGGCGCAGAGCGTGGCCGATGCCGCGACCCGGATCCTGGACGGTCTGCCGCGGCGCACCGAGCGCCTGCAGTCGGCGGACGAGCTCAACGCGTTCTTCGCCGGCGACCCGCTGATCCTGAAGCTGCGCGAGCTGATCGAACGCCTGCGCGGGCTGCGCGACAACGTCCGCGCCGACGATGTCGAGGCGCGGCTGAAGGGCGCCCGCGACCAGGCCGTGCGCGGCCAGCGCGACCGCAGCGAGCTGTTCGAGGCCGGCGGCGACGTGATCCGGCTCGGCCCGCGGCACCGCTTCAGCGTCAACACCCAGCCGCTGGACCTGACCATCATGCCGCGCGGCGAGGGCCTGGCCCTGCACCTGACCGGCACCGACTTCTTCGAGCCGCTGCACGACGAGACCCTGGACGCCTCGCGCGACTACTGGCAGGTGTCGCTGGACTCGGAATCGCCGCAGCTGTATCGCGGCGAATATCTGGCCGGGCTGATCGTCGACGCCGCGCGCGACAAGACCGACGGACTGGACGCCGATCGGCTGGCGCAGGCGCTGGCGCAGCCGGAGGCGATGGCGCGGCTGGTGCGCGAGTTCGCCGCCCCGCGTTATCGCGAGGGTTACGAGAAGGGCATCCACGATCACGATGCCGCGCTGATCCTGCAGGCCCTGCTGCCGTTGCAGGCCGGTGCCGGCAGCCTGGTGCATGCGCCGCAGGCGCGCGCGCTGGCGTGGTCGGCATGGGCCGCGCTGGGCGACGGCGAGGTCGGCGCTCGCTGGCCGCAGCGCGCCCGCACCGTGCACGATATCGCCCGCCTGCTGGGCCGCCGCGATGGCATCCAGGCGCTGGAAGCGGAGATCGCCGAGGCCATCGTCGAGCACATCCGCGCCGAGACGATGCCGTTCGATGCCGCACTGGCGCCGGCGGCGGCCAGCTATCTGGCCGGCGAGCTGGCGGTGGCGAATCCGGTGCTGATGGTCAGTGCCAGCGCCCGCGGTCTGGTCGATGCGTTGCGCGCGCGCCTGACCACGGCCCAGGCCTGGGCCGGTTTCGAGCAGGCGCTGGCGGCGCTGGAACGGCGACCGGGCGCGCGCTGGTCGTTGGTGCGCGAATGGTTGCTGGCGCTGTGCGCCGATCCCGAGCACGCGGCCGATGCGCGCCATGTCGACGAGGCGGCCGGTCTGCTGTTGCTGGGCGAGGCGTTGGCGCTGAAGCCGACCACCACCGGTTTGCACGCCGACATCGAGGGCCTGCTCGGCGAGCATCCGCGGATCGCGGAAGGCCGGATGCGGCTGGCGGTGGACGATTTCGCCGCGCGCCTGCGCGAGCATCGCGACCGCTTCGTGCCCGGCTATCGCCGCTACCAGGCCCAGCGCCAGGCGCTGGCCGAACGCGAGCGCGAGGCGATGCGGCTGGACGCGTTCAAGCCCCGCCCGCTGAGTTCGTTCGTGCGCAACAAGCTGATCAACGATGTCTACCTGGCGGTGATCGGCGACAACCTGGCCAAGCAGATGGGCACGGTCGGCGAGTCCAAGCGCAGCGACCTGATGGGCCTGCTGATGATGATCTCGCCGCCCGGCTACGGAAAGACCACGCTGATGGAGTACGTGGCGCACCGGCTGGGCCTGAACTTCATGAAGATCAACGGCCCGGCGCTGGGTCACGAGGTGCGCTCGCTGGACCCGGCGCAGGCGCCGGACGCGACCGCGCGTCAGGAGCTGGAGAAGCTCAATCTCGCGCTGGAGATGGGCAACAACGTGATGCTGTACGTCGACGACATCCAGCACACCCATCCGGAGTTCCTGCAGAAGTTCATCTCGCTGTGCGACGGCACCCGCCGCATCGAGGGCGTGTGGAAGGGGCGCACCCGCACCTACGACATGCGCGGCAAGAAGTTCTGCGTGGTGATGGCCGGCAACCCGTACACCGAGTCCGGCGAGGTGTTCAAGATTCCCGACATGCTCGCCAACCGCGCCGATATCTACAATCTCGGCGACGTCCTCGGCGGCATGGAGGAGGCGTTCAAGCTCAGCTACGTCGAGAACTGCCTGACCTCCAACCCGGTGCTGGCGCCGCTGGCGACCCGCGACCTCGCCGACCTGTACCGCTTCGTCGACAAGGCCGAGGGCCGACCGTTCTCGGCCAACGCCCTCAGCCACAGCTACAGCGGCGCCGAGGTCAACGAGATCACCGCGACCCTGGAGCGGCTGTTGAAACTGCGCGACGTGGTCTACCGGGTCAACCAGCAGTACATCGCCAGCGCCGCGCAGGCCGACAAGTACCGCACCGAGCCGCCGTTCAAGCTGCAGGGCAGCTACCGCAACATGAACAAGCTGGCGGAGAAGGTCTCGCCGGCGATGAACGAGGCCGAGCTGCAGCGGCTGGTCTCCGACCACTACCTGGGCGAGGCGCAGTTGCTGACCACCGGCGCCGAGGAGAACCTGCTGAAGCTGGCCGAGCTGCGCGGCGTCATCGACGAAACCCAGGGCAAGCGCTGGGCGCAGATCAAGCGCGACTTCCTGCGCAACAAGGCGATGGGCGGCGAGGATGCCGATGTCGGCCAGCGCGTGGTCGCGCAGCTGGCCGACCTGTCGGAGGGGATGAAGAGCCTGGCCAGCGTCGCCGATGCGCGCGAGCCGGTCGCTGCCGCGCCGTGGCCGGCGTTGCTGGCGGCGCTGGAGAAGCTGGCGGTCCGCGAGCCGGCCCCGGCCCCGGTACCGGTGAGCGAAACCCGTGAGGCGGACACGGCACCGTCGGCATCGGCGCTGCTGACCGCGCTGGCGCCATTGGTGGAGAGCCTGCAGGCCCGTACCGAGCAGCAGTCGCTGTTGCTCGGCGAGCTGGTCCGGCTGGCCGGCCAGGGCGGCGGCCGCGAACCGGCGTTGAGCGAGACCGAACGGCAGGCGCAGCTGGAGAAGGCCTTGAAGGAGTTCTCCGACCGCCTGCATGGCCGGATCCAGCGTTGACGGATACAGGACAGGAACATGGATTTCGATAGCCTCGACCGCCGCCTGCGCGAGACCCTCCTCGACAATCGGCTCGACAACGACGAGCGCCACGAGCTGCGCCAGCTCGGCGAACAGATCGACCGCGAGCGGGTGCGCTTCCTGCGCAACCGTGCGTTCGCGATGGTGCGCGAGGGCTTGCAGGCGCAGCCGCAGGACGCGTTCGACCTGCTCAAGTGGCTGGAGCAGGTGGTCAAGACCCTGGACACCGCGACCGCCGTGGCGGCGGTGGAATCGACCGCATGCTTCACTCCCGGCGACAGTTGCCTGCGCAAGTTGCGCGAGTTGTGCACGAGCGCGCGCGCGGCGGTCGACATCTGCGTCTTCACGATCTCCGACGACCGTCTGCGCGATGCCATCCTGCAGGCGCACAAGCGCGGCGTGCAGGTGCGGGTGATCAGCGACAACGACAAGCTCTTCGACGCCGGCAACGATGTCGACTGGCTGCGCGGAAAGGGCGTGCCGGTGCGGCTGGACGACTCGCCCCATCACATGCACCACAAGTTCGCGCTGTTCGACGGCCGCCTGCTGGCCAACGGCAGCTTCAACTGGACCCGCAGCGCCAGCGTCCACAACCAGGAGAACCTGGCGGTCACCGACAACGCCCACCTGGTGCGTTGCTACAGCGGGCAGTTCGAGTCGCTGTGGGAGCGCTACGCCGCCTGACCGGCGCGCCGGCCGTCCGGCTCAGACTGATTTCGCGCCGCTATTTCGCGCCGCTGTCGTAGACGACGGGCATCCGCAATGCCCAGCGGCGCCATGCCAGGTCGTCGGCGAGCAGTTCGCCGATGAAATGCGCGACATTGATGCGGCTGGTGTGGCCGGGGTCGAAGATGGCGCTGCGGATCGGCGAGGGGTGCACGTCGTAAGCGGTCACCCGGTCCGCGTCGGTCAGGCTGTCGGGCCTGACCACGACCCATTCGATCGCGGTATCGCCGGGCCCGAACCAGGCCTGCAGCCAGGCCGCTGCGTCCTCGTTGTCGCGATGCGGCGGGAGCAGCAGGCGGATCAGTCCGACCGCCAGCCGCTCGCCGAGCGCGACCGGCTCGGCGATGCCCCGGTTGCGGTTGCCGGCGGTGTTCATCAGCACGAACCTGACCGGCCGCTCCGGCCGACAGCGGCGGACCGCTTCGCACAGCCGCGACGTCGCCTCCGTCACCAGCCGGCGCGGTGGGCCGAAGAGGCCCCTGAGGGTCGGGTTGTGCCCCAGGCAGGAGACGATCGCGGTGCAATCCTCCACGTGCCTGGCCATCGCTTCCTCGTCCAGGTCGAGGAGGTCGGCATGCACGATCGACAGCCGGGGGTGTTCCCGCAGGGACGCCGGCAGGCGCGCGGGCGAGCGCACGATGGCGCGCACCCGGCGGCCGTGGCCGAGCAGGATGTCCACCAGCAGTCGCCCGGTCGCACCGCTGGCGCCGGCTACCAGTACCGTCATGGGGTCGCGTCCGTTGCGGGCTCCGCGGGCATGATGGCATGCGTTGCCACTGGTACCGACAGTCTCCGGGGTGGCGGAGCGGCGGGGCCGTGCTGGGCGTGGCGGCGCGAGGACGGGATAATGGCGGCCCCCGACCCGTCCGGGTCGTCGTCGAGTCCGTGATGTCCGAAGTCGCCTATCCCGAGTACCCGTTCACCCCGAAGCGCTTCGATGTCCGTCCCGGAATCGCGATGAGCTACCTCGACGAGGGCCCGCGCGACGGAGAAGTGATCGTGATGCTGCACGGCAATCCGTCGTGGAGCTACTACTGGCGCCGATTGGTGTCGGATCTGGCGGCTCCCGCCGCCGGCAAGGCGTATCGCTGCATCGTGCCCGACCACGTCGGCATGGGCCTGTCCGACCGCCCCGGCGACGATGCCTACACCTACACCCTGCAATCGCGGATCGACGACCTGGAGGCCCTGCTCGCGCACCTGGGCGTGGACGGCCCGGTCACCCTGGCGGTGCACGACTGGGGCGGCATGATCGGCTTTGGCTGGGCGCTGAAGCAGCGTCAGCGGGTGCGGCGACTGGTGATCCTCAACACCGCCGCGTTCCCGCTGCCGGCGGCCAAGCCGATGCCGTGGCAGCTGTCGCTGGGACGCGACTCGCGGATCGGCGGTTTCATGATCCGCGCGTTCAACCTGTTCGCGCGCGGCGCGACCCGGATCGGAGTGAGCCGGCGGATGCCGCCCGGGGTGCGGCGGGCATTCGAGGCGCCCTACAACGGTTGGCGCAATGCGATCAGCACCCTGCGTTTCATGCAGGACATCCCGCTGGGCGAGGGCGACCGCGCCTGGTCGCTGCTGGTCGAGTCGGCGCGGGTGCTGCACGAGTACAACGACCGCCCGGTGTTCATCGGCTGGGGCCTGCGCGATTTCGTGTTCGACAGGCACTTCCTGGACGGCTTCGTCGCCGCGCTGCCGGATGCCGAGGTCCATGCGTTCGAGGACGCCAACCACTACGTGCTGCAGGACAAGGCCGAGGTGCTGGTACCGGCGATCCGCGCGTTCCTGGAGCGCAACCCGCTGTAGTCCGGGGTGGCGGCGGGGTCAGGCCGCCAGTGGCGCGAGCGGTGCCGGGGGCTCGGTCGGCGGTTCGGTCGGCTCGGTCGGGAAGTCCCAGTCGGCCGGAGTCAGCACCGGCATGCCATGGGCGATGCGGGCCTTGTCGCATTGCGCGCTGGGCTCGCCCGGGCCGTTGCTGGTGGGCTCCCACGAGGCCGGCACCTCGCGGCACACGCTGGGCTTGATCTGATGGATCGAGCAGCGCGAGTACACGCCGATTTCCGCATCCAGGGCGATGCAGCGCGGGGTCTTGGACGAGGTGCCGCGCATCACCACTCGGTGATGGTCGAAGCGTTCGGTCATCGCCTCGGGGACGGTCCCGCCGAGGGTCGGCATGGTCTCGGCCCAGTGGAAGGACACGCGGAAGTGGGCGCAGCAGGCGCCGCAGGTGAGGCAGGGGTGGCTCATGGGCCGCGGTCCGGATTGTGGATGGGGCGGATACGTTCGGGGGTGGCGGAATTTTGGGGATTCCGCGGCCGCGCGCAAGTGCCGCGAACCCTCCGCGTGGCGGGGCGTCCGGTGGCCCTTGGCCAGGCGGTGGCCGGAACGGCGACAATGGCGCCTGGTGAACCCGACGACGGACCCGGATGGCGCAACAGCACAGCCCCGACGAAACCCCGGTCCCGCAGCCCCCTGAGCCGGTGACGGCCGCGGGCGCCGCGGCGCGCTGCAATATCGCCGCGAGCCTGCCACGGTTGGCGGCGCAGGCGCCGGAACGCATTGCCATGCGCTGCCCGGGCAAGCGCGGTGGCGACGGTCTGGCCGGCTACGACTCGGTCCTGAGCTACCGCGATCTGGATGCCCGCAGCGACGCGATCGCCGCCGGCCTCGCCCGCCACGGGGTCGGCCGCGGTACCCGCACCGTGGTGATGGTGCGGCCGTCTCCGGAGTTCTTCCTGCTGATGTTCGCCCTGTTCAAGGCCGGCGCGGTGCCGGTGCTGGTCGACCCGGGCATCGACCGGCGCGCGCTGAAGCAGTGCCTGGACGAGGCCCGTGCCGAGGCCTTCATCGGCATTCCGCTGGCGCAGTTCGCGCGGGTGCTGCTGGGCTGGGCGCGATCGGCGCGGGTGCGGATCACCACCGGTCGCCGCGGTTGGCTGGCCGATGCGACCCTGGCCGGGGTCGAGGCCGACGGCCGCGATGCCGCCGCGGAATTCGAGCTGGCCGACACCGGACCCGACGAGGTCGCCGCGATCCTGTTCACCAGCGGCTCGACCGGGGTGCCCAAGGGCGTGGTCTACCGGCATCGCCACTTCGTCGCCCAGATCGACATGCTGCGCGAAGCGTTCGGCATCCGCGCCGGCGGCGTCGACCTGCCGACCTTTCCGCCGTTCGCGCTGTTCGATCCGGCGCTGGGCCTGACCTCGGTGATCCCGGACATGGACCCGACCCGGCCGGCGCAGGCGGACCCGCGCCGCCTGCACGACGCGATCGCCCGTTTCGGGGTCGACCAGTTGTTCGGCTCGCCGGCGTTGATGAAGGTGCTGGCCGATTTCGGCGCACCGCTGCCGACCCTGAAGCGGGTCACCTCGGCCGGGGCGCCGGTGCCGGCCGCGGTGGTCGCGAAGATGCGCACGCTGTTGCCGGTGGACGCGCAGTTCTGGACGCCATATGGCGCCACCGAGTGCCTGCCGGTCGCGGTCATCGAGGGACGCGAGCTGGAAGCGACCCGCACCGCCACCGAGTCCGGCGCCGGCACCTGCGTCGGCCGCCCGGTGGCGCCGAACGAGGTCCGCATCATCGGCATCCGCGACGACGCGATCGAGGACTGGTCGCAGGCGGACGTCCTGCCGGCCGGCGAGGTCGGCGAGATCACCGTCGCCGGTCCGACCGCGACCGACAGTTATTTCAACCGCGATGCGCAGACCCGCCTGGCCAAGATCCGCGAGGTCCGCGTCGACGGCGGCAGCCGCATCGTCCACCGCATGGGCGACGTCGGCTATTTCGATGCGCAGGGCCGGCTGTGGTTCTGCGGGCGCAAGTCGCACCGGGTCGAGACCGCCGCCGGTCCGCTGTACACCGAGCAGGTCGAACCGGTGTTCAATACCCATCCGCAGGTCAGGCGCACCGCCCTGGTCGGGGTCGGCCCATCCGGCGCACAGCGTCCGGTGCTCTGCGTCGAACTGGCCGACGGCGTGCCGAAACGCGAGTGGCCGGCGGTCGAACGCGCGCTGCGCGCGATCGCCGCCGCGCATCCGCATTGCGCCGGCGTCGGCCGCTTCCTGCGCCATCCCGGGTTCCCGGTCGACATCCGCCACAATGCCAAGATCGGTCGTGAGAAGCTTGCGCTGTGGGCCGAGCGCCAGGCGTAGCGCCGCGGCCGGGTTGGGACATCGAAGGCAAGCGCCGGCGGCAGGCTGCGGTCGCCGGAGCGGCAGCGGATTTCGGGGGCAAGGGCAGTTGGGGATGGAAGACAGATGAAGATCCTGGTTACCGGCGGCGGTGGCTTTCTCGGGCAGGCGTTGTGCCGCGGCCTGCGCGAGCGCGGCCACCACGTGGTCAGCTACAACCGCGGTCATTACGACGCGCTCGAGCGCATGGGCGTCGAGCAGGTGCGCGGCGACCTTGCCGAGCGCGATGCGGTGATCGCCGCCGCCGACGGCTGCGCGGCGGTGTTCCACAATGCCGCCAAGGCCGGCGCCTGGGGCAGCTACCAGAGCTACTACGACGCCAACGTGATCGGCACCGACAACGTGATCGCGGCCTGCCGCGTACACGGCATCGGACGGCTGGTCCATACCTCCACGCCCAGCGTGACCCACGGCGCCACCCACCCGGTCGAGGGCGGCACCGCCGACACCGTGCCCTATGGCGAGCACCTCAAGGCCCCGTATGCCTCGACCAAGCTGCAGGCGGAAAAGGCGGTGCTGCGGGCGAACTCGACCACCCTGGCGACGGTCGCGCTGCGTCCGCGACTGATCTGGGGGCCGGGCGACAACCAGATCCTGCCGCGCCTGGTCGAGCGCGCCCGCGCCGGCCGCCTGCGCATCGTCGGCAGCGGCGACAACCGGGTCGATGCGACCTATATCGACAACGCCGCCCAGGCCCACTTCGACGCCTTCGACCACCTGGCGCCGGGCAGTGCCTGCGCCGGGCGCGCCTACTTCATCTCCAACGGCGAGCCGATGCCGATGCGCGAGCTGCTCAACTCGCTGCTGCGCGCGGTCGGGGCGCCGGAGGTCGACAAGCACCTGCCGTTCGGCGTCGCCTACGCGATCGGCGCGATCTGCGAAGGCGCGTGGCCGTTGCTGCGGCTGTCCGGCGAGCCGCCGATGACGCGCTTCCTCGCCGAACAGCTGGCGACCAGCCACTGGTACGACATGGCGCCGGCGACCCGGGACTTCGGCTACGTGCCGAAGATCAGCGTCGAGGAGGGCCTGCGGCGGCTGCGCGAAAGCTGGTCGCAGGCGGTCGTCGACTGAGCTTCTGGCGGTTCCGGGATCGCGGTGGCCCGACGGGTCGCCCGGTTATCCGGCACGATCGTGGTGTCAGGCCCTAAAATGGCCGGATGAACTCCCCACGCTCCCCCCTGGACCGCCTCAAGCCCGTCGCCGGGCGGGTGCTCGAAGCCGCGCTCAACCGGGCGCTGGCGCTTGATCCGGAAACACGCGACGCCCTGCGTGCGCTCGATGGCCGCCGCGTCTCGATGCATCTGTCGGCGCCGCCGCTGGCGCTGCAAGTGCGGGTCGCCGGCGAGCGGCTGGAAGTCGGCCCGGCCGCGGACGCGGCCGATCTGTCGGTGCGCACGACCCTGTCCGGACTGGTCTCGCAACTGCCGTTCCTGCGCAACGACGACGCGCCGCCGGTGGGCCAGTTGCGGATGGAGGGCGATGCCGACCTCGCGCGCCGTCTGCAACGGCTGGCCGAGCGCTTCGATCCCGACTGGCAGCAACCGTTCGTGGCGGTGTTCGGTGAGGTGGTCGGGGTGCAGATCGCCAGCGCGCTCGCCGCCGGCCTGCGCCACGCGCGCGGCGCCGGCGCCGCGTTCGCCGCCAATGCCGCCGAGTTCCTGACCGAGGAGTCGCGCGACGTGGTCGGACGCGACGAACTCAACGCCTTCCACGACGACGTCGATACCGTTCGCGACGATGTCGAGCGGCTTGCCGCGCGGGTCGCCCGTCTGCGGGCCGCATCCAAGCCCGCGGTCCCGGCCGACCGCGCCGCCGCGCAGGGGCCCGCGCAATGAAGTCCGCGTTGCGTGCCTGGCGCATCGGTCGCGTGCTGCTGCGTTACCGTCTCGACGATCTGCTCGACGGCACCCCGGCCGAGCGCTGGCTGAGGCTGGCGCGTCCGTTCGTGCCCAGCGCGTCGCAGGCGATCGCGTGCGAGTCGCGCGGCGCGCGGCTGCGGATGGCGTTGCAGGACCTGGGGCCGATTTTCGTCAAGTTCGGGCAGATCCTGTCGACCCGTCGCGACCTGGTACCGCAGGACGTCGCTGACGAGCTGTCGCTGCTGCAGGACCGGGTCGCGCCGTTCGACGGCGAGCAGGCCCGCGCGATCGTCGAAAAGGCCCTGGAGCGCCCCGTCGCGGAGGCGTTCGCTTCGTTCGACACCGTGCCGCTGGCCTCGGCGTCGATCGCCCAGGTGCACGCGGCGACCCTGCCATCGGTCGACGGCAGGCCGCCGCGCGAAGTCGTGGTGAAGGTGTTGAGGCCGGAGATCGAGAAGCAGATCGCCGGCGACATCGCCCTGCTCGGCGCGCTCGCGGCGCTGGTCGATCGCACCCATCCCAATGCCGACAAGATCCGCCCGCGCGAGGTCGTCGACGAGGTCGAGAACACCCTGTCCGCGGAACTGGACCTGCAGCGCGAGGGCGCCAACGCCAGCGTGCTGCGGCGGTTCTGGCAGGACAGCGACGATCTCTACGTGCCGGAGGTGATCTGGACCCACACCGCCGAGCGCGCACTGACCCTGGAGCGCGTGCACGGCATCCCGTCCGACGACGTCGAGGCGCTGGACGCGGCCGGCATCGACCGGCGCGCGCTGGCGGCCAAGGGCGTGCGGGTGTTCTACACCCAGGTGTTCCGCGACAATTTCTTCCATGCCGACGCGCATGCCGGCAACATCTGGGTCGACGCCGATCCCGCGCGGCGCGCCAATCCGCGCTTCATCGCGCTGGACTTCGGGATCATGGGCCAGCTCTCCGACGAGGATCAGTACTACCTCGCCGAGAACTTCATGGCGATCTTCAATCGCGACTACCGCCGCATCGCCGAGCTGCACGTGCAGGCCGGCTGGATGCCGGCGCACATCCGCATCGATGAGCTGGAGGCGGCCGCGCGCTCGGTCTGCGAGCCGTACTTCACCCGTCCGTTGAGCGAGATCTCGCTGGCCGAGGTGCTGATGAAGCTGTTCCGGGTCGCCCGGCGCTACGAGCTGACCCTGCAGCCGCAGCTGATCCTGCTGCAGAAGACCCTGCTCAACATCGAGGGCGTCGGCCGCCTGCTCGATCCCAGGCTCGACATCTGGGCGGTGGCGCGACCGGTGCTGGGCAAGATCCTGGTCGAGCGCTACAGCCCGCAGCGGCTGTTCGGCGAGTTCCGCAAGCGTCTGCCCGAGCTGGTGACCCGCGCACCGGAAATGCCGCGACTGCTGCACGCCTGGTTGCGGCAGCAGGTCGACGGCGACCACAGCCTGCAGATGCATTCGCACGACCTGTCCGAGCTGACCCGGGCGGTCAAGGACCTGCAGCGGCGCACCGTGTCCGCGTTGCTCGGTACCGGTCTGCTGATCGTCGCCGCGGTGCTGTACGCGCTGCAGGCCGGCGGCCCGATCTGGTTGTCGGTGCCGGCACCGGCGTGGATCGCCGCGCTGGGCGGCGTCTGGGCGCTGCTGGCCGCCTGGCCGCGGCGGCGATGAGCCATCGCTCCAAAGGCTTTCGCAGGAGCGGCGCAAGCCGAGATCGGGCCTTCCCGCGCAAGCCTCATCGCGGCTTACGCCGCTCCTATGGATGCGGCCACCCCGGCGAGGGGATGCGGTGATGGAACTTCCGGTCCTGCATCTGGACGACAACCTGGCCGTGGTCGACAAGCCGGCCGGGCTGATGGTCCACGACAGTGCGCTGGCACGCGGCGAGACCGATTTCGCCGCCGACCGCCTGCGCGAGCAGTTCGGGAGGCCGATCTTCCTGGTCCATCGCCTCGACCGCGCCACCAGCGGCTGTCTGCTGCTGGCCTTCGATCGCGACACCGCCTCGGCGCTGGGCAAGGTGCTGATGTCGCGCGAGGTCGAAAAGGTCTACTGGGCGATCTGCCGCGGCTGGCCGGAGCCGGAGTTCACCATCGACCACGCGCTCGACGGCGGCCCCGGCAAGCCGTTGAAGAAGCCGGCGATCACCCACTTCAGGCGTCTGGCCTGCGCCGAGCTCGAGTTGCCGTCGACGGGATTTCCGACCTCTCGCTATGCGTTGATGGAGGCCACCCTCGACACCGGCCGCTACCGGCAGATCCGTCGCCACCTCAAGCATGCCTCGCATCACCTGATCGGCGACACCAGCCATGGCGACGGCCGGCATAACCGCAGCTTCCGGATGATGGGCATCCACCGCATGCTGCTGCATGCGCGGCGGCTGGCGTTCGCGCATCCGCATACCGGCGCGCGGATCGAGGCGGTCGCGCCGCCGGATGCCGCCTTCGCGAAGGCCCTGGCGCTGTTCGACGGGGCCGCCGCCGACGGCGTGCGGGAAGTCCCCGGAGCCGGCTGAGCGGCTGAGCCGCCGCGGGCGCGGCCTAGTCGGCCGCGGCGTCCTTGTCGCCGATGCCGGCCTTGGTGGCGGAGCGGATGTCGCGCTGCATCTCCTCGATCGCCGGCGCGATCAGGCGCTGGGTCGCCTCCATCGTGTTGCGCATCAGCTGCGGCATCTTGGCGATCAGCTTCTGGCCGGCCTCGCTCTCGTAGAACGCGATCATCGCGTCGACGTCCTCGGCCTCGAAGGTCTGTTGATAGATATCGCGATAGACCGGCTCCATCTGCTCCCATGACATCACCGAGCGCAGCGTCCGCATCTGCCGCTCCAACAGTGCGTCCAACTGCGCGCGCTCGGCCTTGTCGGGCTTGTGTCCGGCACCGGCCAGGGTCTGCTCGACGACCTGCTGCTGCATGGCCTCGATCTGCGGCCACATCGATTCCAGGGTGTCGCGGACCCGGGTCAGTTCCATCAGGCGGTCCACCTGGGCATCGCTGGGCGGTGCCGCGAATACGGCCGGCGCGGTCAGCAGCAGGAGCGGCAGCGCGAGCCGTGCGATGGCGTTGCCCGCGGTGCGCAGGCGCTTGTGGAGGGTCATCGTGCGATTCCGTTGCAATGAAGTCGGCGCCATGCTCGGTCGCTATGTGATCGTCGTCAATCCCTGTCCGATACGCGTGCGAACGGCGATGCGCACTACAATCCCCTTACAACCGTTTCGATTGATACTGTTTTCGCACACCCGCGGCGCCGCCGCCGATCCCTGCCGATGTCCGTCAACGTTGCCAACATCTCGATTCCCGAGGCCGAACTGGTCGAACGCTTCGTGCGCTCGGCCGGCCCGGGTGGACAGAACGTCAACAAGGTCGCGACCGCTGTCGAGCTGCGTTTCGACGTGGCCGGCTCGGCGGCGTTGCCGGAGCCGGTGCGCGCGCGCCTGCTGGCGCGTCGCGATCGCCGCGTCACCGGTGAGGGCGTGCTGGTGATCAGCGCGCAGCGGTTCCGCACCCAGGAACGCAATCGCGAGGACGCGCGCGAACGCCTGGCGGCCTTCATCGAGACCGGTCTGCATGCGCCCAAGCCGCGCATCGCGACCCGCCCCAGTCGCGGCGCGCGCGAGCGGCGGCTGGGCGAGAAACGTCAGCGCAGTACCATCAAGCGCGGCCGCTCGCCGCAGAACTGGGAGTAAGGGCTTGGTCGACGAAGCCAGTTTGTTGCCGGACATTCCGCCCTCGATGCCGAGGGTCCACCCCAACCGTTTCACCCGTTGGCTTGGTCGCGCGGTATTGCGGCTGGGGGGATGGCGGGTGGTCGGCACGATTCCCGACCTGCCCAAGCTGGTGATGATCGCGGCGCCGCACTCCTCGAACTGGGATGGCATCTGGGGGTTCGCGGCCAAGATCGCGCTGGGACTGGATGTGCGGGTGCTGGGCAAGCACCAGTTGTTCTGGTGGCCGCTGGGGCCGCTGTTGCGGCGGCTGGGGGCGATTCCGATCGACCGCCGCGCGCCGCGCGGGATGGTCGAGCAGGCCGCGGCGATGATCCGCGAGGCCGAACGCATGTGGTTCGTGATCGCCCCGGAGGGCACCCGCAAGCCGGTCAAGGAGTGGAAGTCGGGGTTCCTGAAGATCGCCCGCGCCGCGGGGGTGCCGGTGTTGGCCGCCTATTTCCACTATCCGGAGCGGGTGATCGGAATTGGCGAGGTGTTCCATCCCAGTGCCGACCCGGCCGCGGACATGGCCCGGATACGCCAGTGGTACCGGCCCTGGATCGGGCGCAACCGCGGTACCGTCTAGCGGACCGGTCGCCGTCCGGAGGTTGCGC
Source organism: Marilutibacter maris (assembly GCF_003233695.1). Classification (NCBI taxonomy): domain Bacteria; kingdom Pseudomonadati; phylum Pseudomonadota; class Gammaproteobacteria; order Lysobacterales; family Lysobacteraceae; genus Marilutibacter; species Marilutibacter maris. Next base: position 399,936 of record NZ_CP029843.1, read on the forward strand.
GGGGGCGCCCTTCGGGTGGCACTCGATGGGGCAATCTGGCATGTTTCTTGCATCCGTTTTTGTGATGCAGGACGCGGTCAAATGTCGACTGCCGTCGCGTGACAGGAGGTTTCGATGCGGTCGGTACGCAAACCACAGGGGTGCTGGCGCCATGCGGCGCCGGTGGGCGGGCGCTGAGCCATGCCCGTCGCCGCGCACACCCTGTCCGCCCTGGGCCCGAACGCGCTGATCAGCGCGCTCGGGCTGCTGCGCGGACCGGAGCGTACCGTTCCCGCTCCGGACGAGGACTGGCGACTGGCTGTGGTCGACGTCGTCATCCATACCCGGGGGCATCAGCACGACATCGCCTATTGCCTGGCCTCGCTGCTCGCGCAGGACCATCCGGTCCGGCGCCTGGTCCTGATCGATGACGGCGGCGCCCTTGGCGACCATGCCGTGCAGATCGCCTCCGAATTCGCCCTCGCCAATGCGATGCCCCTGGAGGTCATCGAGCGCAAGTGGTCGCTGGGGCGGGCGCCGACCCTGAAGCGCCAGGCGCGCGAGATGGACTGCGATGTGCTGTTCGTGATCGACGGCGACGTGGTGCTCGAGTCGCCGGACTACATCCGTCGCTGCGTGCAGACCTTGTACGAGGGGGCGGGCATCGCCAGCGTCGCCGGCACCAGCCGGCCCATGCGCGCGCGCGACCGTCGGCGCTGGGCTACCGGCGACGGCTTCCGGCGCTGGGTCGCCAGCGATCCGTATATCGATCCGCGTCTGCGCGGGGACCGCTGGCATCGCCTGACGACGTGGCTGGCCGCGGCCTTCCACGAGTCCACCGGTCGTTTCCAGCAGGGCTTTCTCGATCGCGGACAGATGGCCCTGTTCGGCGGTATCGCGGTCTCCCACGGCCGCGCGACGGCGTACCGGCGCGGCTATCTGAAGGACGTGTTCGATCGTTTCGAGCCGATCTACGGCGACGCCCTCACCGGCATGCCGGACCTGTTCGTGGCGATGGCGTTGAACAACGAGGGCTACCGCAACGTGCGTCTGGCCGATGTGCACGCGCACGCACCGGTGCGGTCGCTGGAGCAACTGCCGCTGCGCCACGGCCGCGCGACCTCGGCCTACATGCAGAGTTGCGTCGAATTCGATGCCCTGCTGCGGAGTCCGTTCAAGTGGCCGCGGCGGCTGTGGCGGCGCTGGCGCGCCAGCGCCCGCGGGACGCCGGATGCGCGCCGTGTGGTCGAGGCCTATCGGCAGCCATTCGGAGAGCGCCTGACCCGCGAGCAGGGGCGGCCGATCGGCTGGGCGCAGGCGGCGGCCGCGCTGGACAAGGTGCTGGTTCCCGCGCTGGCGGTGGCACTGGTCGCGCTGGGCATGGCCGGCGCGGCGCTGGGCCTGCTGCTGGTCGATGCCGTGGTCTGGGTTGCCGTGGTTGCGGCTACCGCCACCGGCGGTGAGCGCATGCGGGTGCTGGGCCGGGCGCTGGCCAGTACGCCGTTGCGCTCGCTGTTGATGTTCGCCGATCTGCTGACCGTGGTCGCCGGGATGTTGAGGCTGGCGCCGGCGCCGTTGCGATTGCGCCGGGCCGGCTGAGGCGGATGGCCCGGCGGGGCGTCGCCGCCGGGCCGACGACCGGCATTACAGTCGCCGGGGCGTCAATGTGATCGCGAACAGTTCGTTCTGGATGTCCGGGTCGAACTTCGCCGGCGACGACTCGCCGGAGTCGTGCAGATTCTCGAGTTCGGGGGAAAGGTAGTTGCGGCAGGCGAAGTAGCGGGTCTTCGGCCGTCCCGCGCGCAGCTCCTCCAGACTCAGGTCGGGCGTGAAGCGGATCGAGCGTCCCCTGAGCCGGGTGTTGAGCAGCGACATCCGCCAGTGGCGCGTCGGCTCCACGCCCGGACCGGCATCGACCACAAACGCGTCGACCGCGACTTCGGTCGTATAGACGCCTTCGCGCTCCTTGCCGAACACCAGCGGCAGATTCTTGCTCGGGGCGAGCGCCTGCAGCGGCTGCAGCGGCCCGCCGGGGATCGCATCGCCGTCGGAAAGCTCGTACTGGACCCAGCCGCCGATATCGGCGAACGGTCCCGGCGCGCCCTGGATCACCATCGCGATCTCGTAGCGCTCGCTTGGCTGGGGGTTGAGCCGGGTCGTGGGTTCCTGGCGGGTGTGCGTAGCGGTCGCACCCGCGGCGCCGGTCGCCAACGGGGCCTGGCCGCTTGCCCCCGGAGCGGTCGCTTCGCGACGGTAGGACGGAGCCGCGTTCGAGGTGTCCGGCATGGGAACGTGCGGCTGAGCAGGCGCCTGACGCACGTCGGTTGCCGCCGGCGCTGGCGCGGATTCCGGCGCCGGCTCCTGGCGTGGCGCGTACGAGACTTCCGCTGCTGGTGCTGGTGCTGGTGCCGGCGCATGCGAGATTTGCGGCATCGGCGCCTGGCTTGGCGCTGGCGTCGGTGCCGGTTCCTGCGCCGGCGGACGATGCGGTTCCGGCGCATGCGAGGTTTGCGGCATCGGCGCCTGGCTTGGCGCTGGCGTCGGTGCCGGTTCCTGCACCGGCGGACGATGCGGTTCCGGCGCGTGCGAGGCTTGCGGCATCGGCGCGTGGCTGGGTGCGGGCGCCTGCGTCGGTGCCTGCACCGGCGGATGATGCGGTGCGGGCGCGCGCGAGGGCTCCGGTGCCGATGCCTGGCCTGATTCGGGCGTGTGCGTCGCCTGCGGCATCGGCGCGTGGCCCGGCGGCTGTGACGCCTCCGGCATCGGCGCATGACTGACGGGCGCTGCCTGCTCGATCGCCTGCAACAGCTCGCGTCGGGGCGGCAGCGGCCGATAGGGCGTGGCCGGCTTGCGCCAGGGTTCGACCGGCAGGCCGCCGACGGGTGGTGGGCCGAGGTCGCGGCTGACGCGCGCGTTGACCAGCTCCAGGTCGCGCAGCAGGGTCAGCTCGTACAGCGGATCGGACTTCGGTGCCTGGTCGGGGGCGTCGGATGGAGTCGTCACGGGGTCCTCAGCGCCTGGGTGGTGCTCCTGTCCGCGGCGATGGCGGGGGGCATGTTCGAACTACCGGTTTCGGACATCGACACCTCCGGCACCTCGACCTTGGGCAGCAGCCGCTTGGTGAAGTAGCGGTCCTGGTAGTAGCGGATTTTCTCGCATTTCACCGGGTGCGGCAGCCCTTCGTACAGCACGATCTCCTTGTCCGGGCCCATCGCCTTGAGTTCCTGCGGCAGCATCAACGCACGCTTCTCCTGGGTCTCGGCATAGGAGGTGCTGCGCCCCTGGCCGCGCGAACGGGTGCGGTTCTTGCGGTGCACGGTGGTGTAACCGAGCATCTCGGAGTAGTCGTTGGCGTCCTGCTGCTCGCGCGGCGCGTAGATGATCTGCAGGGCGTGGTTGGTGATGATCGTCCTCGACAGTTCCTTGCCGTAGACCGCGTCCAACTGGGCCATCGACTGGATGATCGGCAGCAGGCGCAGGTTGTAGCCGGCCATGTAGGCCACCGCCTTGGAGATGATGTCGACCCGGCCCAGCGCGGTGAACTCGTCCATCAGCAGCAGGCACTGGTGCTTGAGTTCGGGATTGTTCTGCGGCAGTTCCTTGGTGTTGACGTTGATCAGCTGGCTGAAGAACAGGTTCACGATCAGCCGGCTCTCGGCCAGCTTGTTCGGCTGGATGCCGATGTAGATCGTCATCTTGCGCTTGCGCACGTCGTCGAGGCGGAAGTCGTCGGCGCTGGTGGCCGCATCCAGCACCGGATTGATCCAGGCGTTGAGCGGTTCCTTGAAGCTGCCGATGATCGAGGCGAAGGTGACGTCCGCCTGCGACAGCAGCCCGGCGAAGGCGGTGCGCGCGTTGGCGCTGAGGAACGGCTCCTGCGACAGCTTCTCCAGATACGGTTTGAGTTCCTGGCCACCGGTGTCGGAGGACAGCCGATAGACACCGCCCAGGGTCGGCGGAGTCGCGGCCGCGCCCTCGTGATCGGCGCGCTCGAACAGGTACAGGGTGAAGGCCATGAAGGCATTGCGCGCCTGGCTGGTCCAGAACTTGTCCTTGTCGTCGCCATCGGGGTAGAGCATGGCGGCGATGCTCATCAGGTCCGATACCCGGAATGCCGGATCCTTCGAAACATAGGTCAGCGGGTTCCAGCGGTGGGTGCGGCGATCGTCGGCGAACGGATTGAACAGGTAGATCTCCTGGCCCTGCTGCGCGCGCCAGCCGGAGGTCAGGTCGAAGTTCTCCTGCTTGATGTCGAGCACCACCACCGACTCGCCGTACTCGAGCAGGTTGGGGATGACCACGCCCACGCCCTTGCCCGAGCGGGTCGGCGCGGCCAGGATCACGAACTGCTGGCCGGCCAGGCGCAGCAGCTTGCCGCCCATCTTGCCGACGACGACGCCGTTGCTGGCCGACTTGAGGAACCCCTTGCTGGCCAGCTCGCCCAGCCGGGCGAAGCGGGCATTGCCATGGAGGCCCTTGCGCATGCCGGCGCGCAGCGCCAGCAGCCCGCCGATGATCCAGAGCAGGGCCGGCAGGCCGAAGCCGATCACGCCCGCCAGCTTGACCCGGCCGCCGAACGACTGCATGCGCGGGTGGTCGAGCAGCTGCATGTAGGTCCACCAGGTGTTGAACTTGAGCGCGCCGGTATCGAGCTTCATGAACGACAGCGCCAGCCAGCCGGAGGCGTACAGCCCGGCCGCAATCGTCAGCAGGGCAAGGACCAGAAGGAAGATGATCTTGGATTTGGACACGACTTCAACCTGTCACTCGATGTTTCGTAGGGGCATGGACCGGAACCGTCCGCGGTGGCGCGCGCTCAGCGCGCCGAATCGCGCCGGGTCGATTGCCCGGCGGCGGGCGCGGCGGTATCCACCAGGATATAGTCCGGATTCTTCGACCAGCGCGGCTGGCCGTCGACCAGTTTCATGCAGGGCTGGCCGTCGCACGAGGTCACGGTCACCTGCTTGAGCGCCTGCATCACCTCGGCCTGGACCTGGGTGCGCTGGATCTTCTTGACGTTGTTCCACAGGACGAAGCTGGAGCCGGCCAGGGTCAGGAACGCGGCGGCGCCGACGGCGATGATCGACTTCCATCCCATCACCCGCATCCGCGTGCCGATCGCGGACTGTTCGCGCTTGAGCTGGTCGCTCATCTGCCGCAACTGGGTGGCGCTCTCGCCGATGGCCTTGGTCGCGGCGCCGACCTCGGCCGCCAGCGCCTGGCGCACGGCGGTCTGGGCGTGTTGGACCAGTTCGGTCTTGCCGGCCGCGACGACCTGGCCGAGGTCGCCTTCGACCCGTTGCAGGGCGCGACTCAGTTCGCGCGCGCTGTTGTGCTGCTGCTCGGCGGCGCTGGCGCATCGACGCTCCAGATCGGCGGCGAGAAGCGCCGCTTTCTCCAGGAAGTCGATCATCTCGTTGTACTTCGGATCTGACATGGCGTGATCTACCGGTCGATAAGGGCCGCGGCGGAGCGCGTCCGGCAGCGGCCGCGGCGCGCCGTCGGCGCGCATGCGATGCCGGCCGGGCAATGGGGCGAGTCGCTGCGTGGGGAATCAGGGGCGTGGATCATCGAGCCTCCGGTGCTCGTGCGGTTCCGCGTTGTCCGGTCGGGGCGATCGCACGATTGCGATGGCCGCGGGCGGGTCGCCGTCGCGATGCGGGGCCGACCCGGTGCGGAAGTTGGGGTACGCAGCGCAAGCCTCACCCTCTTGCGGCGCGACGACATGCATCGTCTAGCACTCCGATTCGGCGGCAGTCAAGGCCGGTGCCAGCGCGGTCGGCGATTGCCCGCCGCCGAACCGCTACCGGTCGACACTCTGCCACGACGATATTTCAGCACGATCGCCAGGCCCGCCAGCAACAGCCCGGCCAGTCCCGCCCAGGACCACGGGGAGCCCGCCGCCACGATGCCGTCGCCGCCGTTGCGGGAAAGGCGTTCCTGGGCCTTGGCCAGCGCCTCGTCCTGGATCGCGATCACCTGCTTCATCTCCTCGTTGGATCCTTCCAGCTGGGCGACGCGTTGGCGCAGGTGCTCGATCTCGACCTCGCGGCTGGCGATGGTGTCCTCGGTCGCGCCAGCGGCATGTCCCGCGGTCGCGCCGGGTGGGCTCGTCTCCGCGGAGGGGTCGGGCGGGGCCGGCTCCTGCGCCGGCATGATCTCGAGGCGACCGGGTCCGGCCGGACGCTCCGCTGCCGCGGCACTGGCGGCGATGTCGGATTCGACCGCGGCCAGCGCCGCGCTCATCTCCGAGGCGTCGACCGAGTCCGCGCCCTGGTTCCAGGCCTGGATCTGCAGGTGCACGAGTCGGCGGGCGTGCGCGGGCCCGATCGCGGTGAGTTCGGATTGCGACGGCAGCCGCAGCACCGCGCCGCGCTTGAGGCGATTGATGTTGCCGCCGATGAAGGCGTCGGGGTTGGCGACCAGCAGCGCGGCGAGCGCCTGTTCGTGGTGGGCGCCGCCGCCGTCGATGCGCGCGGCAATCCGAGCCAGCGCCTCGCCGGACTTGACCGGGCCATAGCGCTGCCCGCCCCGGACCACGGGAGTAGCGGTCTTGGGCTGCGCCGGTCTGGCTTCCGCCGGCGCTTCGGGCCGGGGCGGGCGTGCCGCCACCGTCGGTGCCGGCTCGGAAGCAGGGCGGGCCGGCGTGGCCTCCGGTACGGGTTTCGGTTCCGGTTCCGGTTCGGGGCGTGGCCGGGGCGACTGCAGCGGGATTGCCGCGGCCTGCGCGCGCTCGGGCGCCGGCGGCGGTATCGGGCGCGGCTTCGGCGCAGGCGGCGTCACCGCCAGTTCGATCGGGGCCGCTTCCGTCGCCGGCATCGCCAGCTCGATGGGCGCGACCGGTTCGACGGCTGCGGGGTCGGGGCCCACGGCAATGGTGGGCCCGGTTTCCGGAAGCGCGATCGCCGGCGGTTCCGCCACCGGCATCGAGGCGGGATCCTGCAGCGCCACCGAGAACTCGCGGATCATCTGTCCCGAGTCCCATTCGAGCTGGACCAGGAAAGTGAAGAAGGTCTCCTCCACCGGTGCGGCGGTGGTGACCCGGATCACCGGCGCGCGCGCGGAGTCGATCACGGCGAAGCGCAGGCCGGCGACCGCGCCTTGCGGCCGGGTCAGCCCGACCCGCGCGAACACCACCGCGGGCGCCAGTTCCGCACGCAAGCCGCGCAGCTCCTCCGGTGTGGCCTCGATCGGGATCTCGGCCAGCAGGGGCTGACCCTGGGCCGAGCGGATCCGGATCGGCTCGATATCCAGTGCCTGTGCCGGCGAAGCCAGCATCAGTCCCAGCAGCATCCATATCCTGTAACGCAATCCGTGCACCGTTATGAAGTTTGGTCTAGCGGCAAGTGGTGAATAAATGTGACATCAATCACTTTATTTGCGGCCGGAAGTCGGTTCCAGCGAGTGTCGGCCGTCCCAAGCATACGGGGGCGGACGTGGCTTGACGAGTTGTCGCGAACACCGGTACCTTAAAAAAGCCCACCTCTAACGTGGGTGGAAATGGTTCGATGAAATGGCATGTTGATGCAATGCTCCGAAGCGATTCGGACGAGTTGTTCCGGGCCCTCATCGAAGTATGCGTTTGAAGGATTGTTGTAACAGGGGGAACGGAAGGACATGGCGGCCATGGAACGGGCTACGCGCCTCGCGAAGCGGCGCTTTGCCCTTTGTAATCGGATTGATTCCGCTGCTGCGTGGCCTTCCTCGCACGCTCCCCGATCCCGCTTGCCTGCAGGGCCCGTTGGCGCCCTGGAGTCGTTCGTGTCCGCCATGTCCGTGCGCGCCGCAGGGTGCGCGCGGGTGGCCTCCGTTTGCATTTCAGCCGAAGAGTGACGCCGTGAACTTCCCTGTTTCTTTCGTGGTACGCCGCATCCTCGTCGCAATTGCGCTGCTGGCCGTGCTGGCCGGCTGTGGTACTCCCGATGCGCCCGGTGTCCGGGGCCGCTGGAAGCCGGTCAACGGCTTTGCCGAGGCGCCGGAGGCGATTCCGCTGCAGCCGACCTACCTGTTCCAGGCATCGCCCGCCGACGGCACGCTCAAGAACATGCTGAGCCGGTGGGCGCGCGACAGGAAGGTGAGTTTGTCGTACCTGCATGAAAACGACTACACCCTGTACGAGCCTGTCGCCGACATCCACACCACCGACTTGCAGGCCGCGCTGGGCGCGCTGAGCGACGCCTACGCCGCGCAGGGCGTGGTCATCGCCCTCGAAAACAATCAGATTGTCGTCCGTGGCGCCGCCATGGCGCCGGTCGATGCCGGGAACTGATCGGGGCGCGCCATGTTCGGAAGCAAGAAGACGTCGTCGCCCCAGATCGACCAGGCGGTCGCCCAGGCGGTCAACTATGAATTGACCGTGGCCGATATCGCCCGCCGCAGCCAGCGCCGGGCATGGCTGGTGGCCTGGTGCGCGATCGTGATGTCGCTGATCCTGGCCGGCGGTTATTTCGTGTTCCTGCCGCTCAAGGAAAAAGTGCCGTATCTGGTCATGGCCGATCCCTACACGGGTACCGCGACCGTGGCGCGCCTGCAGGGCAATTTCGGCAACAACAGCATCACCACCCAGGAAGCGGTCAACAAGAGCAACGTCTCCCAGTTCGTGCTGGCGCGCGAGTCCTACGATTCGGGCCTGATCGGCGACCGCAACTGGTACACGGTGTTCTCGATGGCCGGAGAGCGGGTCGCGCCCGCGTACCGGGCCATCTATTCGTCGAAGAATCCGCAGCGGCCTTCCGCCGTGTACGGCGCCACCAAGGCCGTCCATGTGCGCATCGTCAGCATCCACCTGCTGGGCGGTGGCGGCGGCAAGCCCTACACGGGGGCGACGGTGCGCTTCCAGCGCAGCCTGTACGACAAGACCACCGGGCAGTTCACCCTGCTCGACCGCACCGGCAAGATCGCCACGCTGGAGTTCAGCTACAAGCCCAACCTGAAGCTCAGCGAGCGCGATCGCCTGCTCAATCCGCTCGGCTTCCAGGTCACCGAATACCGTGTCGAGAACGACTTCGCCGAGGCGTTGCCTCCGGAGCCCGCGTTCCCGTCGCCTGACGAGCTGCGGCAGCGGCTGCAGCAGTCGGTGCAGCCCGGCGCCGAGGGCGGCGATGCGATGACCCCTGGGGCTTCCCCGCCGTCCGCCAGTGCGGTCGACGGCCAGATGCCAGCCAATCCCGATGGAGCGCTGCCGGCAAACGTTCCCGCCGAGGCCGATCCTGCCGATGGAGCCAATATCCGATGAATCATCCGAGCAAGCTGCTTTCGTGTTTTGGCCTCGTCCTGGCCCTGGTGTGCGTGGCCTCGACCGCCCGCGCGCAGGCCGTGCAGGAGTATGAGTACGAGCCGGACCGCATCTATCCCGTGCGCACCGGCCTGGGCATCACCACCCAGATCGAACTGAGCCCGCACGAGCAGATCCAGGACTACAGCACCGGCTTCAGCAGCGGCTGGGACCTGACCCGGCGCGGCAATGTGTTCTATCTGCGCCCCAAGAACGTCGATGTCGACACCAACATGATGGTGCGCACCGCGACCAATTCGTACATCTTCGAGTTGAAGGTGGTCGCCACCGATTGGCGCGCGCTGGAGCAGGCCAAGTCCGCCGGCGTCCAGTACAAGATCAAATTCGTCTATCCGGGCAGCACCGAGTTCGCCGCCGCCGCGGCGGTGGTCGAAGAGCCGGATACGGAGATCGAGACGCAGATCGATCCGGACCGCGGCTATCACTTCAACTACGAATTTTCCGCGCCGAGGCGGGCGCCGAAGTGGCTGGTGCCGACGACGGTCTACGACGACGGCCGCTTCACCTACGTGCGGATGAGCGATCTGGCCGAGTTCCCGACCGGCAACTTCCCGGCCATCTTCGGCCGCGAGCGCGAGCACAGCGACGACTTCATCGTCAACACCACCGTCGAAGGCAACACCATCGTCGTTCACGGCACCTATCCCTACCTGGTGATCCGCCACGGTAAGAACGCCGTCGGCCTGCGCAGGAGGCAGCAAAAGTGAGTCAGAACACGCCGAACAATCCCCCCGGTCAGGGGCAGGACCCGCAGGCAAATCCGTACTCCGCCAGCTGGCAGGAGCGGGCGCCCGACCTCGACATGGGCGCGCCGCAGCTCAAGGCCGACGACGCCCAGCGCCTGAATCGCAAGGCGCTCATGTACCTCGCCGGCATCGTCGGCCTGCTGATGGTGACCGCGATCTGGCTTGCGCGCGGCATGTTCGGCGGCGACGACTCCGACCGCAGGCAGCCTCCGAAGGAGGAGCAGGTGGTGATCCCGGATGCCCCGACCGAGGTGGCGCTGCCGCAGCTTCCGCCGGAAGAGCCGGTGCAGCCGGTGCCGCTGGCCGAGCTTCCGATGCCGCCCGAGGCGCCGCCGCCGGTGGCCGCCCAGCCCGCCGGCCCGCGCGGGCCGACCCTGCTCGAACGCCGGCTTCAGGGCCTTGAGCAGGGTGGGGTGAGCGATCTCACCACCACGCCGCCGGAGATGCCCAATCTGGACGCGTTGTCGAACGACGATCCGGCCAGTCGCATGCGCCGGGCTCCGGCCAGCGCGCAGCCGCTCTACAAGCCGGACACCCTGCTGGTTCGCGGCACCTATATCCGCTGCGTGCTGGAAACTCGGGTGGTGACCGATGTTCCAGGTTTCACTTCCTGCATCGTGACCGAGCCGGTGTACTCCATCAACGGCCGGCGCCTGCTGCTGCCCAAGGGCTCCAAGGTCCTGGGTTCCTATGGCTCCGGCGCGGTGGGCGGTGAGCGCGTGGCGGTGGTGTGGGACCGCATCACCACGCCCAACGGGCTCGACATCAACATGAGCAGCCCGGGCGTCGACAATCTCGGCAGTTCCGGGCACCCCGGGCACTACGATGCCCACTGGCCCCAGCGGATCACCTCGGCCCTGTTGATCAGCATGATCAGCGATGCCTTCAAGTACGCCGGTGCCAAGCACGGGCCGCAGCAGGTCGACATCAGCAACGGGACCGTGGTGCAGAGCCCCTACGAGAGCAATACCGCCAAGACGATGGAGCGGTTGGCGAACGCGGCGCTGGACAAGAGCATGGCGCGTTCGCCGACGGTCACCATCAACCAGGGCGAGATCGTCAACGTCTACGTCGCCCAGGACGTCGACTTCTCGGCCGTGCTGCGTTGAACGGCCGATCGCTATGGATAACGGCAGCGCTCCGGTAGCGGTTTCCAACGACTTTCTCGAGTACCAGTACCAGGTGCTCGGGATTGGCGAGTACCTGCGCTCGTCCGACGTCACCGAGATATGCATCAACTCGCCCGGCGAGCTGTATCTGGAAACCGCCAGCGCCGGCTGGCAGCGGATCGAGGTGCCGTCGCTGACCTTTGAGCGCGCGCGCCAGTTCTGTACCGCGGTCGTCAACGAGAGCAATACCGGTCAGCGCATCACCGACGCCGACCCGATGGTGTCGCTGACCTTTCCGACCGGTCAGCGCGCCCAGTTCGTGATTCCGCCGGCCTGCGACAGCGGCAAGGTCTCGATCACGATCCGTCTGCCGGCCAAGTTCAGCAAGTCGCTGGACCAGTACGAGCGCGACGGCTTCTTCGGCGAGATCCTCGAACAGAACGGCGAGATCAGCGATCACGACCGCGAGCTGCTGGAGCTGCGCGATGCGCGCAACTACGCCGAGTTCTTCCGCAAGGCGGTGGTCTACCACAAGAACGTGGTGGTGGCCGGGGCGACCGGCAGCGGCAAGACCACCTTCATGAAGTCGCTGGTCAACCATATTCCCGACAGCGAGCGCCTGGTCACCATCGAGGACGCCCGCGAGCTGTTCATCCAGCAGCCCAACGTGGTCCACCTGCTGTACTCGAAGGGCGGCCAGAGCGCCAGCAACGTCACCGCCAAGAGCTGCATGGAGGCCTGCCTGCGCATGAAGCCGGACCGGATCATCCTGGCCGAGCTGCGCGGCGACGAGTCGTTCTACTTCATCCGCAACTGCGCGTCCGGCCATCCGGGTTCGATCACCAGCTGCCACGCCGGCAGCACCGCCCAGGCCTGGGACCAGCTGGCGCTGATGGTCAAGGCCTCCAGCGAGGGCTCGGGGCTGGAGTTCGCGGTGATCAAGCGCCTGCTGATGATGACCATCGATATCCTGGTGCATATCAAGGCGCATGCCGGCCGCCGCTACATCACCGGCATCGATTTCGACCCCCGTCGGACCATGGCGGAGACGGGAGGGGGTCAATGAGCGACAAGCGGGGATTCTTCAAGACGCCAACGTATGGTATTTTGGCTCCCAGTCCGTGCGCATGGATGCGACGCCCGATACCGGGCCACGGACACGTCGACCAGTCTAGGGGGGGTGTTCGCATGCCTTGCGAGCACCTGGTGACAAGGAGGTGATGGCGTGTTGCCAGGCATGGAAATGATGGGGTGTTGGGACCTGGCGGTTCCCGGCGACGTCATGCGACACGTCGTCCAGGTCGAGTCGTCTTTCAATCCCTACGCGATCGGCGTCGTCGGAGGCCGGCTGCAACGCCAGCCGCGGACCCTGGCCGAGGCCACGGCGACCGCGCGCATGCTCGAGGAGAAGGGCTACAACTTCTCCGTCGGCCTGGCCCAGGTCAATCGCTACAATCTGGCCAAGTACGGCCTGTCGACCTACGAGCGCGCGTTCGAGACCTGCCCGAACCTGCAGGCGGGCGCCCGTATCCTGGCCGAGTGCCACCAGCGCGCCGGGGGCGATTGGGGCAAGGCCTTCAGCTGCTATTACTCGGGCAACTTTGTTACCGGTTTCCGGCACGGCTACGTGCAGAAGGTGATGGCCTCGATGGGCGTGAGCAACGCTCCCGGCATCCAGGCGATCGCCCTGGCCGGCGCGCGCAGTGGCGCCCAGGCGTCGTCGCGTCCGTCGCGGGTCGAGTCGAGCACGGCTTCCCTGCTGGCCAGGCGCATGCGCGCCGAGGCGGAGTCCCCGATGGCGGTGTCGGCGATGCCCGAGTCGGCCCCTGTTGCGGCCCCGCAGATGCAGCCGCAGGCGGCACCGATGGCGCCGATGTCGATGCAGCAGGCCGGCGCCGCCATGGCGCAGGTGCCTCCCCAGGCTGCCGAACCGGCGCCGGTGAAAGTGCGATTGGTCGGCGCTCCGCCGGTCCAGGCGCCCGCGCCCATGCCCGCACAGCAATCCGCATCGGCCGCCGCTGCGGCGGCCGGCAATCCCGCAGTAGTTGGTTCCACGGTCTCCAACCCCTCCGCCTCCAGGGACGCAGGCAGGGACGAGGCCTTCGTTTTCTGACGGACGCCGGTCCGGCCCCGTCAAGCACCACCACCGTCACCATCACAAAGTAAGGAGCAAGGAAAATGAAACTGGATGCAATGACTCATCAGATCAAGCAGGCGGCACCGGCCGCGATGATGGCCGTCGCTTTCGTTGCCTGCCTGGCCGCGCCGGAGCTGGCCCTCGCCCAGGACCGCGACTTCGAAGGTCAGACCTGCGGCTTCCTCGACCAGATCGTTGGTCTGCTCGGCATCGCCTCCATCGCGGTGGTGACCATTGCCATCATCTTCGCCGGCTACCAGATCGCCTTCGCCCACAAGCGCCTCAGCGACGTCTCCACGATCCTGATCGGCGCCCTGCTGATCGGCGGCGCGGGTCAGCTGGCCGGTTGGATCCTCGGCGACGAGTACGGCGAGTGCGGTGCCGCCGGCACCACGATGCTGGTCCAGCAGGCGCAGTACTTCATCAGCTAATGCAGAAGAACGTACTGTTCCGCGGCTGTACCCGTCCGCCCATGTTCCTGGGCGTGCCCTACGTCCCGTTCTTCATCGTGGCGGGCGGGTTTCTGCTGTTGGCCATGTACACCAATCTGTTCGTGCTGATCATGATTCCGGTGGCGATTTTCGTCATGCGTCAGTTGACCCGGCGCGACGAGATGATCTTCCGCCTGCTGGGACTGCGGCTGCAGGTGCGGACCCGTGTGCGCAATATTCGCGAACACGACGGCATGTGGGTCTGCACGCCAAACCCGTCCCGTGATCAGCAGACGCTGGATATCCGTGGGATCCGATAGGTAGAGCTGTATGTTCAGTCCAGACACGCCCATCAGCGAGTTCATTCCATTCTCCAGCCATGTGTCGCCTTCGGTGGTCAAGACCACCGGGGGCGACTACTTGTTGAGCTGGAATCTGGGCGGCCTGCCCTTCGTCGGTCGCGACGAATGGGAAATCGAACATCGGCACAACGTGTTCAACCGCATGCTGCAGACGTTGCGCGCGCCCGACTACGTCAACGTGGCGTTCTGGGTGCACGACATCCGCCGCAGGCGCAGGATCAGGTCCGACAGCAAGTTCAAGCAGGTGTTCAACCAGCAGATGTCGGACGAGTACTACGGCGCGTTGTCGGCGCAGAAGATCATGGTCAACGAGCTGTACCTGACCATGCTCTACAAGCCGGTCGTGGGCGGCAGCAAGCGATTCATGGAAAAGAGTTCCGACGTGCAGCGCTTGCAGGCCGAGCAGGACCAGGCCGTGACCAAGCTGTTGGAGCTGGCCGGCAACGTCGAGGCGGTGCTGAAGGAATATGCGCCGCGCCGCCTGGGCATGTACGAGGCCGACAACGGGGTGGTGTTCTCCGAGACCCTGGAGCTGTTCGGCTATCTGCTCAACCGCATCGACGAGCCGGTGCCGGTGCTGTCGGCGCCGGTGCCGGAGTATCTGCCGGTCAGCCGCCACATGTTCTCGGTGAAGACTGGCGACTACGTGGTCACCCCGCCGAGCGGCAAGAGCCAGTACGGCGCCATCCTGAACATCAAGGAATATCCGGACGGCACCTACCCGGGCATCATGAACGGGCTGAAGTATCTCGACTTCGAGTACGTCATCAGCCATTCCTTCAGCCCGATGGGCCGCCAGGACGCGCTCAAGGTGCTCGACCGCACCAAGGGCATGATGATCTCCTCCGGCGACAAGGCGGTCAGCCAGATCGCCGAGTTGGACATGGCGATGGACCAGCTGGCCTCGGGCAACTTCGTGCTGGGCGAGTACCACTTCATCATGGCCATCTATGCCGACAGCCAGGAAACGCTTGGGCGGCAACTGGCGTCCACGCGCGCCGAGCTGTCCAACGCCGGCTTCGTGTCCGCGAAGGAGGACTGGGCGATCACCGCCTCGTTCTACTCGCAGCTGCCGGGCAACTGGAAATACCGCACCCGTCTGGCCAACCTCAGCTCGCTGAACTTCCTCGGCTTGAGCCCGCTGCACAACTTCAGTGCCGGCAAGAAGGACCAGAACCCGTGGGGCGATTGCGTCACCGTGCTCCAGGCCACCAACGGCCAGCCCTACTATTTCAACTTCCATGCGACCCATCCCTCCGAGAATTCCTTCGGCGAGAAGGCGATCGCGAACACCATGGTGATCGGCAAGTCCGGTACCGGTAAGACCGCGCTGATCAACTTCCTGCTCAGCCAGGTGCAGAAGCTGGATCCGTCGCCGACCATCTTCTTCTTCGACAAGGACCGCGGCGCGGAGATCTTCGTGCGCGCCTGCGGCGGCAACTATCTGGCGCTGGAGAACGGCCAGCCGACCGGCTTCAATCCGTTCCAGTGCGAGCGCACCGAGGCCAACGTGCAGTTCCTCGCCGACCTGATCAAGGTGCTGGCCGCCAAGCGCGAGTACACCGCCCGCGAGGACGAGGACATCTACCGCGCCGTCGAGAGCATGCTCGATACGCCGATGCACCTGCGCTCGATGACCAACTTCCAGAAGAGCCTGCCCAACATGGGCGACGACGGGCTGTTCGCGCGCCTGCGCAAATGGACCGCCGGAAACTCGCTGGGTTGGGTGTTCGACAATCCCGCCGATGTCATCGACCTGCAGAAGGCCAACATCATCGGCTTCGACTACACCGACATCATCGACAATCCCGAGGTCCGGGTGCCGGTGATCAACTATCTGCTGCACCGGCTCGAGGAGCTGATCGACGGACGCCGCCTGATCTACGTCATGGACGAGTTCTGGAAGATCCTCGATGGTGCCGGCGGACTCAAGGAGTTCGCCAAGAACAAGCAGAAGACCATCCGAAAGCAGAACGGCCTGGGCATCTTCGCGACCCAGAGCCCGGAAGACGCGCTCAAGAGCGATATCGCCGCGGCCCTGATCGAGCAGACCGCGACGATGATCCTGCTGCCCAACCCCAATGCCAGCCGCGAGGACTACATCGACGGTCTGAAGCTGACCGAGGCCGAGTTCCAGGTCATCAAGGGGCTGGACGAGCGCAGCCGCTGCTTCCTGGTCAAGCAGGGACACGGCGCCACCGTGTGCCAGCTCAATCTGCGCGGCATGGACGACGCGCTGGCGGTGATTTCCGCCAGCACCGACAACATCGACATTCTGCACAGCGTGCTGGACCGAAAGGCGCGCTTCCACCACACCACGCCGGACGAGCTGACCCCGGAGCAGTGGCTCCAGGATTTCTACGACAACCGCAAGGGGTCGGGCAAGGGCGGCACCAGGACCGAAGGCCGCTCGCCCATGGGAGCGACGGCATGATCCGCAGGTTTTTTCACGACAAGAGCAGCATCACCCCAACATCAGGATATCCAGGGAGCACGGCCATGAAGAGCACATCTCAGTTCCGTCGGAATAACGGCAAGCAGCGGCACGCCATGTTGGCTCTGGCATTGGGCGGACTGCTGGCATCGGGCAATGCCCTGGCCGGAATTCCGGTGATCGATCCGACCCAGATCGCCGGACAGATCACTGAGTTCGTCAAGGAGGCCGGTCGTTGGGGCGAGCAGGGGCAGCAGTGGATCAAGGAAGCCCGGCAGTTCCAGCAGCAGTACGACAGCCTGCTTTCCTCGGTCGGAAGCATGAGGGCGACGTTCGGCCTGCCAGAAGGCGTCGAGATGCAGAAGGTGGACGAGCGCGAGTACGTGGAAGAGCGCTGCGGCCCGGCCTATGGCGGCGGCGTCGGCGGGATGCTCGGGCAGGTGTTCCAGGTCGACCTCCGGGGCGACGTGTACCAGCAGCGATACAAGCTGTGCGAAGGCGCGCAGATGATGCGCAACAGGCAGTACAACGAGACGGTCGAGTATCTGCAGGAAGTCATGCCGAAAATGCAGGGCGAGCTGGAATCCGCCGGCGACAAGTTCGTTGGCAGCGGCAAGACCCAGGGCGACATGGGCAGTTACTTCGCCAAGCTTCAGAAGGTCGACGCGGACATGAGCGAGGCCAATGAGCGCTACGAGGCTCGGATGAGGGCCTACACCACCTACATCGCCGCGGTGGAGCGGGCATCGGGCACGCTGACGCGCGCGGCCATGCGAGGCCAGTCCGGACTGCCCGCCAAGGTCGCCAGCGTGGTGACGATGCGTCAGGCGCTGTGCGGCGGCGGTCAGTGCGACTAAGGCCCTCCAAGGGAAAGACTCGATAGACAGGCTGGGACGCCTTCGCGCCGATATCGGCTATTGCGACGGAAACACTGCAAATGACATTTCAGGGATTCGAACTATTCATCAGTCTGCTTGGGCAGGGACTGTCGGACTGGCTGCAACCGAAGATTGCGCTGATCGACGATTTCGGCGATTACGTATTCTTCCGGTACGTCCTGGATCGCCTGGCACATGACATCCAGGTGTTCGGCGATGGCGTGATCGGCCGGGTGATGGAGCTTGTCCAGCTGGTCGCCTTGACCTTGCTGACGCTCTGGGTGTTCGTGCAGGGTTACCGCGTCCTCACCGGGCAGATGCGCGAGCCGCTGATGCAGATGATGACCAGCACCCTGCGCGCGGTGCTGATCGTCACCGCGGCCATATCGTTCGGCGCCTTCGACGAGCCGATCACCCGCTACGTGACCACCGACATGAAGGATGGGATCTACTGGGTGATCACCGGCGAGGAGGGCTCCCCGGAGGACGAGATCGACAGCAATCTGGGCTGGATGCAGGTCGCGATGTCCAGTCTGGACGTGCTGGAGTCGGCCGGAGACCTGGATGCCGGAAACGAGAAGGAGCGCGCGATCGCGATGATCGGCCTCGGCACCGGCGGGCCCGCGGTGGTGGCCGGTGCGCTGCTGTTGATGTACCAGGTCGCGATGGCGCTGTTCATCGGCCTGGGGCCGATCTTCATCCTGTGTCTGTTGTTCAATGCCACCAAGAGCCTGTTCCAGCGATGGCTGCTGTACGGAATCGGCACGATGTTCAGCATGGCGGTGCTGGCGGCAATGACCTCGATCGCCCTGAAGATGGTGACCGACGTGGCCGCCGGCATGTGGGCCTCCGATGCGATCAGCACGCTGCTGCTGGGCGGCGAGTCGATGGGCTACAGCAGCCGCGCGATGCAGCAGGGCGGCATGGGCCTGATCCTGACCCTGTTGCTGCTCACCGTCCCCCCGATGGCGGCGAACTTCTTCCAGGGCTCGCTTGGCCAGTTCTCGGCCTACGCCACGATGGGCGCGCATCTGCAGACCGGCCCGCCGCAGATGGGCGCGTACTCCGGTGGTGGCGGCGGCGGCGGTGGCTATACGCCTGGCTATCAGCCGCCACCGCCAAGTGGAAACACTGGTCGAAGTGTTGGCGATGGTGGCCGCAGTATGGCGGGAGATTTTGGAAGCCAGTCAACCCCGACGCACTCCACAGGGAGTTTGGCCGGACGATCAACTTCAGGAGAGGAGATTCGACAGGGCTCGCCACGGCGTGACCCAGTATGACGTGAGTCGCGTATAGCGGGTTCACGCCGCGCTCAGTTGGAGATGCTTACAACGCGATCATAGATGCACGCGACTGCGTGTGACAGTTGTGGTCTGTGAGCAAGTTAGGAGATGAGCATGGAACTGCGAGATATGAAGTTGCAGATGCTGCTGGTGATGGGGTTGCTGGTTTCCGGTGGCGCTCACGCACAGATGAACAACAACCAGTACCACCAGCAGCAGCAGCGTATCCAGAACCAGAACCACGCGGCTGAGCAAAATCGAATGGGGTACATGACGCAACAGCAGCAGATGCAGCAGCAGTTGCCGCCGCCCCCGCCGCAGCCTACGGGCTGGTGGGAGACGACCTGGGGGGCGATTGCGCCTTCGCCGGTCGGGGGTGTTATTGGAGAGGCGCTTGGCGCCAGCAGCAAGGAAGAGGCTGAGCGGACTGCGCTGGCTGATTGCGAGGCGAAGGGCGGCGGGGCTTGCAGAGTGGATATTGCCTATCACAATCAATGTGCCGTGATGGTAGTTGGCGAAAAATTCCTGAATACGGCCCGAGCCGGTTCAGTCGACGAAGCCTCTGATCTCGGTGTTTCGTATTGCGAAGAGAAAGATAGGAATTGCCGCGTTCATTATTCGGCTTGTACTGAGCCGGTATTCCATCGCTATTGATCTTGTTTGCGTTAGGGGTGAGGCGCTGATGCCGTGGGCATGCAAGGGTTTTAGCTGCTTGGGTTGCTGTTTGCGGTTAATGCCCGGGTTCATATAAGTAACGATCGGTATCGTCAGCAACAGTAGTGAACTCTGTAGTAAGGCAGTTTCATAGGTATGCAAAGCCTGTCGCCATTTAGCCTTCCAGTAACAGGCAGTAGCCATACGGATACGGTCGGCGGGTGATGGTGGCGGTAGTAGCTGTAATCCAGGATCGGAATCATGCAGTCGAGCATTGCCCACGGAGCCCGTGATCCGGCAGCAGCAGCGGCTTTCGCCGCTCTCGCCCCGGCCTGTGGGCCGGTGAAGCGACCCAAGGGCGCGGCGCCGCCGTTCGCGAATCCTTCGCGCGGACGCTCCCGCGACCCGGGGTTGCGGGGGCATGGCGACGGCTCCGGGCGCACCGTGTGCGACAGACGTCAGCCCATCCGGTCCCGGGAGACACGGAGGCCGGCGATATCGAGCGCTGCGTGCATGCTGCCAGTTGCCGTGGGTGGTATCGTCACCAAGTGCGCGTCCGTGGCCATGGATGCGGTCCACGCGCATTCGGGCCCGTCGGGCGGGCCACAGGCTTTTGGTCACAATGAGTGTGTATAGGGAAGCGGGTCTGGGAGTGCATATGTCCGTCCGTGAAACCGCTTTCGATCCGCTCCATCAATGCGAGAGTGTGAAGAGATGAAATCGCGACAAGGCATGTCCAGGCTTCCCCTCACCTTGATGGTGCCCCTTGCATTGGCTGTCGCTCTGACGGCCTGCAGCGCGGAACGTCCGCCGGCTGACGGGGTTGCGGCCCCGCACGAGGCCGTCGGCGATTCCCCCACTGAGCAGGATGTTGCAGGAATGGAAAAAGCAAAGACGCAAGAACATGTTGTCGAACCGCCGACTCCCGACAGTGTCCTGTACCTGATCTATCAGAAGGACGGCGACGGCGCGACGTCCTACGAGATCGCCAACGGTGCGTGGGCCAACTACTGGTATGGCCATCGGTTCGAGCTCGGCGGCAAGCACTATTTCACCGGCTTCGCCTACGCCACCCGGGAGATCTTCTCCGACGACGCCGGGCCGGGACTGGAAAGCGAGGTTTCCCTTTCGCACGCCACCTTCGAGCTGACCGACGAGAGCGGCGCCAAGCCGTGGACCTTCGTCGGTGCCGAGCCCTACATCGGCAAGTTCGGCGGCTACGACAAGGGCAACGCGGTCGATGAGGGTCGCGAGGCCCAGGAATTCAAGACATCGGACGGGCGTCTGCTGCTCGCCGTCCCGACCTGGTCGCTGCAGTCGGGCGTCCGCATCGAGTCGTTCGACATGTTCGTGTACAACCCGGCGGAGGAACTGCCGGTCGACGAGCACCACTGGACCTACGTCGGCAACGTGTACACGGGCGAGGACAACAGCGCGGCATGCGACGACGAGGGCGTCACCCTCTCGTGCGTGAAGAGCCTGGGCAAGTTGCAGTTCGTTTCACGGGACGGCGATCCGATGCCGTCGTTGAAGGTCGAGCTCGAGGGCACCGCGATCGAGGGCCCCGGCAAGGTCAAGGAGCTCGGCACGTCGGACGTGGTCGAGTACGGCTACGACGCCGAGGCAAAGTCCTATCGGAAGCAGGACAAGTGATTACACCGTTTCACCCGGTTGACCGAGAACACAAGGCGCAAGGATTCGCCCGGTTGACGCAATGCGGCAGTGCCGCGCATCAACACTCTCAAGGAGCAGTCAATGGATCGTGATTACACGCGACAGGAAGTCCTGGACATCATCGAGCGCGAAGCCAACGAGCGCGGCATTCCCCGCGACGACTTCCTGCGCTTCGCCTACATCGAGACCGGCGGCCGGTTCGACGAGCACGCCTCGCGCGGCGCCGCCGGCGCCAAGGGGCTCTTCCAGTTCGTCCCGGGCACGGCCGCGCAATACGGCATTGCCGGCCGCGAGTTCGACGCGGTCGCCAACACCGACGCCGCCGCGCAGTTGTACATGGACAACCGCCAGGCGCTGATGAATCGGCACGAGCGCGACGGCCGCCCGTTCCTGTCGGGCAACCCCGAGCCCGACGGTCTGGACATGTACATGGCCCACCAGCAGGGCGCAGGCGGCTACCGTTCGATACAGCAGGCGATCGAGACCGGCGAGTTCAGGCTGCAGGGCACCCGTGCCAACCTGCTCAACAATGTCGCCCGCAGCGACATCGAGGCGATCACCGGGCACAGCTACGACGAGTTCCGGCGGATGTCCGATCGCGACATGGCCAGCACCTTCGTCGAGTACTGGGACACCAAGTTCGACCGCGTGCGGATCCCCGAGATGGGGATCGAGGCGGTCACCCAGACGCCGCCGGCCGAGCGCGCCCCCGAGCCGGAGCCGGCCGCCGCCGGCATCGCGCTGGAAGCGGCGCACGCGATGAGCCTGCGCTACGACCACGTGCAGTACGGGTTCGGCGACAAGAACCCCGACAGCGGCCGGGTCGACTGCTCGGGCTGGGTCGTGGCCATGCAGAACGCGACCATGGACGAGATCAACGGTCAGGCCGGTCGCGAGGTGTTCAGCCGCGAGGACCGCTTCAGCCCCGGCTACGACTCCGCCGCCAGGATCGTCGAGAAGGCCGAGGAGCGTTCCGGCATCCTGCTCCAGGGCGACGAGGTCAATCTCGGCGCGCTGAGGGAAGGCATGGTCATTGGCGAGGACAATGGCGCCAAGGGCTGGGACGCGGGTCGCTTCAACGGCATCGACCACATCGTGATGGTCGTGCGCGATCCGGACACCGGTGAGCTGATGGCCAGCCAGTCGCGTGGCGGCGAAGGCGTGGAGCTGTCGCCGCTGGACGACTACCTGGCCGGCAAGCAGGCGCGCGGCGTCAGGCTGTTCGCCAGCGACCCGCTGCTGGAGGCGCGCGAGCTGCTGCAGGAACACGCGCAGGCGCCGGACCGGGCCGCTCCGGAAACCGGCGTGCGTGCGCCGGACCCGGGCGCGCTGCTGCGCGACGGCGACCGCGGCGAGCAGGTCCGCCGGCTCCAGGAGAGCCTGCATGAGCTGGGCTATGCCGGTCGCAATGGCCGTGCGCTCGCTCTGGACGGAGACTTCGGCGCCAATACCGATCACGCCTTGCGCGCGTTCCAGCGCGACAACGGCCTGAGCGTCGATGGCGTCGCCGGTCCCAGGACCATCGAGTCGCTGGAGCGCCAGCTGGAGGCCAGGGCCGCTGAGCGTGCCGAGGTCGCCGCGCCCGCGGCGGATGCCGGTTCGCGCCTGGACCGTCTGATGGCGGGTCAGGTCGACCCCGCCGCGCAGGAGGCCTGGAATCGCGAAGTCGCCGCGCACCGTCAGCCCGAGGAAGCGGCGCGTCAGGAGCAGGACGCGCAGCAGCGGCAGGCGGCCGAGCAGCAGGCCCAGTTGAACCAGGGCCGTTGACCGGGACCCGATGGCAGGCGCCATGAAACCGTCGATGGACCGGACGTCCCCGCTCGCGCAAGCGGCGGGGGCGGAGGCTGCGAACAACGTGTTGTGGAGGGGGCGATGGGCGGCGGCGCTGTCGGTCCTTCTTCTGTCATCCACGGCCGCGTGCAGTGCATCCATGAGCGACGAAGCCAAGCCCGACAACCCGTCGGAGAGCCAGCTGGGCAGCCAGCGGGACAACCAGCTGGACAACCAGCCCGTGTACCGGGAGAACCCCAGTCCGCAGCACACCCGTCGCCTGACGATGCGGATCGGCAACGCCCCCGGGGAGTTCGGCTGGGTGCACGGCTCGATGCAGTTCAACGTCGACAACACCGAGTGCCTGCCGCCTCCGAAGGACAACCCGGGCGGACACGCCTCGCCGGTGCCGATGCGGATGATTCCGTTCGAGCTGGTGCGCCAGCCCGACGGCGATTACGAGGCGACGGTGTTCACCGACGGCATGGTCGACGAGGACTACCACGGTCGCGGCGTCTGCCACTGGAAGCTGCTCAACGTGCAGGTGCAGCTGAAGGCGACCGGTGCCGGGAACGAAACCCTGTTCATGGCCGACATGTTCGACGAGGAACTGGCCGCGGGGCGGGAAAAGACCATCTACTACACCAGAAACAGCTATCCGCGGCACCCCGAGACCAAGCTGGAGCAACCCACCAGCTCCGGTCAGCCGGACCGTTCGAAGATGGCTTCGTATCTGAAGGACGGTGATCTGTTCACGATCACCCTCATTCCGCAGGAGGCGGTGACACCATGACGATTCCGAGCCAGCAGTACGCCAACCTGGCCAGTCATACCTACGACAGCGCGGGCGACATGGGCCAGCTGGCCGCACGCCGCGCGGTGGTCGAGATCGAGGGCGTCGATTACAAGATCCTTGAGCACGTCGACAACCCGGACAACGGCTATCAGGGCACGATCTATCAACGCATGGACAGCGGCGAGATCGTCGTCGCCCACCGCGGTACCGAGTTCGATCGCGAACCGCTCAAGGACGGCCTGACCGACGCCGGCATGGTGGTGTCGCGCTACAACGCCCAGATCGACGACGCGATCGGCCTTACCCGCCGGGCCCGTGAGTACGCGAGCGACCCGGAGATGATCGAGCGCTACGGCCACGCTTCCGAGGTCAGCGTCACCGGCCATTCGCTGGGCGGCACCCTGGCCCAGGTCAGCGCGCACCATTTCGACCTGCGCGGCGAGACCTTCAATGCCTATGGCGCGGCCAGCCTCGACCGCCGCATCCCCGAGGGCGGCGAGCGTGTCCTCAACCACGTGATGGCGACCGACCCGGTCAGCGCGGCCAGCCCGCACTACGGCGAGGTGCGGGTCTACGCGCAGGCGGAGGAGATCGATCGCCTGCATACCAGCGGCTATCACGACAACCGCTTCGTCGACATGTTGGTCAACGACATGCCGGTGGTGGCGGCCGGGCGCTCGTTCGGCGCCCACAGCATGCACCACTTCCTGAACGTGGACGGCGATGGCCGCGCCGACGTGTCGAGCCTGCGCGATCCCGAGGCACGCCGGTTGGCCGGCGAGCACGAGCGGATGATTGGCGACTACCGTGGCGACATCGAAGGCCTGCGCAGTGGCATCACCACCATCAGCCGCGGTCCCGCTGGCGTCGTGCAGGATGGCATCGACTGGTTGCGCGGCCCGGTTCCGGCGGGCGAGCCAGCCGCGCGCGAGGAGCGCGAGCGCGGTTCCGCCGCCGACGCGCATTCGCGCCTGGACAAACTGCTCTCCGGCGAGGTCGATCCGGCGAGCCGGGAGGCCTGGGATCGCGAAGTGGCCGCGCATCGTGAGCGGATGGAGCCGGCGCGGGAACAGGAAACGATGTTCGCGCAGCAGCAGAACCGTCAGCCGCCGCAGATCGAGATGGAGCGCTGATCGTCATCGATCGGTGGCATCGTTGGCCCATGGAGGGGGTGGTCCACAGGATGTGAGGGGAGGGGACTTGCGACGCGTTGACAGGGCGACGCGCAGTTCGAAACGTTGGGGGGAGCTGCTTGTGATGCAGTCCAGCAAAGCGGTCCAACAAACAATCCTGTCGCTCGTGACTGGGTCCGATCCGGGGATCGGATCCAGCCTGTCATCATCGTTGTCGCGAGGCGTCGCACACTGATCATCGCCGCGATGACGTCAAACCGCGTAACAAAGGAGTGTCTGATCATGAGGAAGAAACTGTTGGTTGCCGCAATCGCGCTTGCCGGGAGCCTGGGGTCGATAGGCGCGGCCAGCGCGCAGGACGTCCTGGGTGGCGATCAGGGGGCCGCCTGCGAGGCCATCCTGTGCCTGTCCTCGGGCTCGCGCCCCAGCGAGTGTTCGCCGTCGCTTTCGCGCTACTTCGGCATCAAGAAGAAGAAGCTGTCGGATACCTTGAAGGCGCGCCTGAACTTCCTGCAGCTGTGCCCGGTGTCGAACCAGACCCCGCAGATGGGAGATCTGGTGCGTGCGATCTCGCGCGGCGCCGGACGCTGCGACGCCAGGTCGCTGAACGTGACCCTGCGCGACTGGTACGGCGACCGTGAGGACCGGCAGTTCTACATCCGCAACCAGATTCCCGAGTACTGCAACCGTTACACCCGGCACGAGTACACCGACCTGGACGACACCACGGCCCGCTATGTCGGCGTTCCCGAGCGGGGCGGTCACTGGGTCGAGCCGCAGGAGTACGACACCGCTCTGGCCGCGTACAACGAGCGCATCCGTCGCGAGGACGAGGCGCGTGAGCGCGAGCGCAGGGGCGGCATGTTCTTCGGCAACTCCAGGTAACCGTCCGCCATTGCGGTTCCATCGGTCCCGGGTCAGCATCGCTGGCCCGGGATCGTCGTTTCTGGAGATCGCAATCGCAGATCGTGGCGACCCTTGCGCCGCTGCGGCCGCGACCGCTTTCGAGCCGGGACCGGAGCCCGGCCGGCGGCTCCGGGAGGGCTCCGCCGGCCGAGGCTTCAGTCCCGTCCTTCCTTCAGCACCCGATTGAACAGCTCGTGGATACGGCGGTATTCGTCGTACCAGCTGTCGGGATGGACGAAGCCGTGGCGCTCCAGCGGGTAGCTGGCCAGCTCCCACTTGTCCTTGCGCAGCTCGATCAGGCGCTGCGCCAGCATCACCGAGTCCTTGTAGAACACGTTGTCGTCGATCATGCCGTGGGCGATCAGCAGGTTGTCCTGCAGCGCATCGGCGTACTCGATCGGCGATGACTTCAGGTAGGCCTCGGGGTCGAGCTCGGGCGTGTTGAGGATGTTGGAGGTGTACTCGTGGTTGTACTGCGACCAGTCGGTGACCGGTCGCAGAGCGGCGCCGGCCTTGAACGCGCCCGGTTCGCGGAACAGCGCCATGAAGGTCATGAAGCCGCCGTAGCTGCCGCCGTAGATGCCGGCGCGATCGCGGTCGCCCTGCTTCTGGGCGACCAGCCATTCCAGGCCGTCGAGGTAGTCCTCCAGTTCCGGATGGCCCATCTGCCGGTAGATCGCGGTGCGCCAGTCGCGGCCGTAACCGGCGCTGGCGCGGTAGTCGAGATCGAGCACGATGTAGCCTTCGCGCACCAGCAGGTTGTGGAACATCTGCTCGCGGAAATAGGCCGGATAGCGGTCGTGCACGTTCTGCAGGTAGCCGGCGCCGTGCACGAACATCACGACCGGATACCTGCGGCCCGGCTCGTAGGTCCGCGGGCCGTAGAACTTGCCCCAGATCCGGCCGGCGCCATGGCGGCTGGGCACCTGCACGTACTCGGGTTCGATCCAGTCGCGGCCCTTGAACGCCTCGCTGCGGGTATCGGTCAGCTGCACCGCGTCGCCGCCGTCGCTGCCGACCACCGAGAGCTGCGGCGGCAGGTAGCTGTCGGAGTGGCGGACCAGCAGGCGGCGACCGTCCGGCGACAGCACGAAGTTCTCCACGCCATCCAGCGCGGTGACCTCACGCACGCCGCCGCCATCGCGATCGACCGCGCAGACCTCGTAGTCGCCCGGCCAGTCGCGATTGCAGGTGAAGTAGAAGGTACGGCCGTCGGCGGACGGCTGCGGCTGCGACACTTCCCAATCGCCGGACGTCAGCGCGCGCGGCTTGCCGCCGTCCTCGCTGATATAGAGGTGGGAGTGGCCGCTCTGCTCTGACAGCAGCCACAGCGCGCCGTCCGGAGTCCAGCCGAAGTCGTTGTAGCGCCAGTTGATCCAGGCCGGATCGGTCAGGCGATGACGGGTCTGCAGCCGGGCCCTGTCGACCTGGCCCGCGGCCGGCGCCACGGTCGCGATCCAGCGGTCCTTGTTGTCGACCGCGCGCAGCAGCACCGCGGCGTGGCGGCCGTCGTCGCTCCAGTGGATCGCGGGACCGGTGCCGTCGCCGTCGGTCTCGACCCGCACCGCGCGTTCGCCCTTGAGCGGCTCCTGGCCGGCGGCCTTGCGCAGCGCCGCCAGCGGGTCGTCGCCGATGCCGGGCAGGGCCGCGAACTTCAGCTCGCCGGCCTGGCCGGTCGCGGTTTCGACCAGCCACAGCCGGTGCGGCGCCGGCGCCTTGCGGCCGACCCGGGTGCGGACTTCCTCGAACTCCTCGTAACCGGACTCGGTCACGTACTTGGGCATCTTGCCGCCCTGGCCGGCATCGCCGTTCTTGGGCGCGGTCACCACCAGCAGCCAGCGCCCGTCGGGCGAGAGCGCGCTGTCCTCGATGACGACATCCTTGCCCAGGTAGGCCGCCTTCGGCGCGCGGGTCGGGTCGGCGGCGCGCCAGGCGTCCTCCTGCTCGCGCACCGCGTCGCGCTGGGCGCGCTCATCGCGCAGGGTCTCGATCAGGCGCAACTGACGGTCGCGCAGGTCGTCGGGCCCGGGCGCCTGGCCGGGATCGTCCTCGGCCTTGACCAGGGCCGCCTGGCTGACGCCCTGGCCGGCGCGCCACTGGAACCAGTCGTTGCCGGCGCGGAACGCCAGATTGCCGTCGCGGCTCCATTGCGGGCGCGATTCGGCGGCGTCGCTGCGGGTCACCTGGGTCAGCGCACCGCTGCGCAGGTCGCGGACGAAGATGTCGCCATTGCGCGCGAACGCGGCCCGTGTACGTTGCGCGTCCACAACCGCGCCTGGGGCGTCCAGATCGGCGCGGTCGGCGCCGTCGATGCGCCGTGGGTCGCCGCCGCTCGCGGCGACCTGCCAGGTATCGCGCACGGGCGAACCCTCGCGCTTGAGCCGGTACTGCACGCTGTTGCCGTCCCAGGCCCACCAGGCGGCCTCGACCGGCGGTCCGATCCAGTCCGGGTCGGCCATCGCCTGGGTCAGGGTCAGCGGCTGCGACGGCGTCAGGGTCGGGGTGTCGTCGCCGGCCAGGGCGGGCGGTGCGACCAGGGCCGCGGCGAGCACCGTGGCGAGCGGAAGGCGGGACAGTGAAAGGCGCATCGTATCGACGTTCCGGCAGGAAAACCGTCGCAGCGTAGCAGGCGACACCTGTGCCGGATCGGGCCATCGGTCATGGCCGACTTTCGCCGCGCGCGCGGCAAGAGGATAATGACCAGCCGCGGCACCTCCTCCGCGTGCCGTGGAGGCACGTCCAGTGGACCCATTGCTGCTGTCCCGGATCCAGTTCGGATTCGTCGTTTCGTTCCATATCCTGTTTCCCGCCTTCACGATCGGACTGGCCAGCTGGCTGGCCTTCGTCGAGAGTCGCTGGCTGCGCACCCGGGACACGGTCTGGCGCGACCTCTACTTCTTCTGGACCAAGATCTTCGCCGTCTCGTTCGGCATGGGCGTGGTGTCGGGCATCGTGATGAGCTTCCAGTTCGGCACCAACTGGGCGGTGCTCAGCGAGCAGGCCGGCAACATCCTCGGTCCGCTGCTGAGCTACGAGGTGCTGACCGCGTTCTTCCTGGAGGCGACCTTCCTCGGGGTGATGCTGTTCGGCTGGGGCCGGGTGTCGGAGAAGCTGCACTTCCTGTCGACCTGCATGGTCGCGCTGGGCACGCTGATCTCGACGTTCTGGATCATCTCCGCCAACAGCTGGATGCAGACGCCGCAGGGCCATGAACTGATCGACGGCGTGTTCCACCCGGCCGACTGGACCGCGATCATCTTCAATCCGTCGTTCCCGTACCGGCTCGCGCACATGGTGCTGGCGGCGTTCATCACCACCTGCTTCGTGATCGGCGGCGTCAGCGCCGGCTACCTGTACCGGGGCACGCATCGCGAGGCGGCGACACGGATGCTGCGGATGTCGGTGCTGTTCGCGGCGATCACCGTGCCGGTGCAGATCTTCGTTGGCGATCTGCACGGACTCAATGCGCGCGAGCACCAGCCGATCAAGGTCGCGGCGATGGAGGCGCACTGGGAGCACAAGCCCGAGGGCGAGGGCGTGCCGCTGGTGCTGTTCGCGGTGCCGAACGAGGCGGCCGAGCGCAACGATTACGAGGTCGCGATCCCGCGCCTGGGCAGCCTGATCCTGACCCATAGCCTGGACGGCGAGATCGAGCCGCTGACCGCGGTGCCGGCCAGCGAACGGCCGCCGGTGAAGCCGGTGTTCTACAGCTTCCGGGTGATGGTCGGCCTCGGCGTGGCGATGCTGCTGCTGGTGCTGGCGTCGCTGTGGGCATGGTGGCGCAAGCGTCTGTACGACACGCGCTGGGTGCTGGCCGGATGGCGGGCGATGACCCTGTCGGGCTTCGTCGCGATCCTGGCCGGCTGGTACGTGGTCGAGATCGGCCGCCAGCCCTACGTGATCTATGGCCTGCTGCGCACCGCGGACGCGGTGAGTCCGATCGAGGGCGCCAGCGTGATGGCCTCGCTGCTGATCTATGCGGCGGCCTACGCGATCGTGTTCGGCGCCGGCATCTGGTACCTGTACAAGCTGGTCCGCAAGGGACCGGTGCCGCAGTCGCCGCCTTCCCCGGGCGCGGTCGACAAGACCCCGATGCGACCGTTGTCGGTGCCCGATGAATCGATCGAGGACACCGCCGCGAAGGAGGGTGCGTGATGGACATGCAGACCGTGCTGCCGGTGGTGTGGTTCGGCGTGATCGGCTTCGGCGTGCTGATGTACGTGCTGCTGGACGGCTTCGTGCTCGGGTTGGGCATCCTGGCGCCGTTCGCCGAGGACGAAGGGCAGCTCGACCACATGATGAACACCGCCGCGCCGATCTGGGACGGCAACGAGACCTGGCTGGTGCTCGGCGGCGCCGGCCTGCTGGCGGCCTTCCCCAAGGTCTACGCGGTGGTGCTGTCGGCGCTGTATCTGCCGGTGCTGCTGATGTTGATCGCGTTGGTGTTCCGCGGCGTCGCCTTCGAGTTCCGCTTCAAGGCGCAGCGCGCCAAGCGCGCCTGGGGCGCGGCGTTCTCGCTCGGCTCGCTGCTGGCGGCGTTCGCCCAGGGCGTGATCCTCGGCGCGCTGGTCGAGGGCATGCCGCTGCAGGAGGGCAAGTACGTCGGCGGCGCGTTCGACTGGTTCAGCCCGTTCTCGATGCTGACCGGCGCGGCGGTGGTGTTCGGTTACGCGCTGCTGGGCGCGTGCTGGCTGATCCTCAAGACCGAGGGCGCCCTGCAGAAGGTCGCGCGCACCCTGGCCCGGCCGCTGGTGCTGGTCGTGGTCGTGTTCATGGGCCTGGTCAGCGCCTGGCTGCCGTTCCTCGACTCGCGGGTGATGGCGCGCTGGTTCGAAGGCGGCAACTTCCTGTGGCTGTCGCCGGTGCCGGTGCTGGTGCTGGCCACCGCCTGGGCGATGTGGCGGGCGGTGGTGCGCGAGGGCCGCGACGGGATGCCGTTCCTGTTGACCCTGGGCTTCTTCGTGCTGGGTTTCGCCGGCCTGGTGCTGGGCATGTGGCCGTACATCGTGCCGCCGTCGCTGACGATCTGGGACGCCGCCTCGCCGCCGGCCTCGCAGGGCTTCGTGCTGGCCGGCCTGGTCGTGCTGCTGCCGGCGATCCTCGGCTACACCTGGTGGTCGTACAGCGTGTTCAGGGGCAAGATCGCCGCCGACGCGGGGTATCACTGAGCCGAGCGCCGGTTGTCGGTAGGGGCGGCGTCGGCCGCGGGCTTGCCTGAACCGCGACCCGGCCTCGGCCATGCCGGCTGCGACAACCGTCGCGCAACCGAGTTCAAGCCGGCCGTGCCGGCGGGTATGCTGTGCGCATCATCACGTCGCAGCCGTTATCCGGACCGGTCTCCCGGCCCGCCGTCGCCCACGATGCAAGCCTACGTCTACAAGAGCCTCCGCAAGGCCGACACCTATGTGTATCTGGCCGCGCGCGACGATTTTGCCCGCCTGCCCGAGCCGCTGCGCACCCAGCTCGGTTCGCTGGCGTTCGTGCTCGAGCTTGGGCTGGGACCCGGGCGCAAGCTGGCCCAGGAGGATCCGGCCGTGGTCCGCGAGAACCTGACCACGCGCGGCTTCCACCTGCAATTCCCGCCGACCGTGGCGGACCCGATGACCGAGGACTGGGGCACCGATGCCTGAGCAGGCTCGTCCGGAACGACCCGGCAAGGCCGCGCAGACGGCCGGTTCGACGCGCCCGGACCATGGGTTGCTGCTTGCCGTCGCGGCGGGCGCGCTGCTGGCCGTTCTGAGCGGCTTTGGCGGCGTCGTGGCCGCGTTGACAGGCGTCCTGGCGCAGCCGGCCTATGCGCTGGCCGTGCGCCGCTGGCGTGGCGGCGCCGTGCGCAAGACCCCGGACTGGCGCGGCGACGGACTGCCGCTGCTGATGGCCTGGGGCGGAACCGGCATCGTCCTGGCCTTGCTGCTGGCCTGGCCGCTGTCGGCGCTGATCGCCGAGGGCACGCTGTCGGCGGCGCTGGCGGTCAGCGCCGTGGTCGGCCTGGCCCTGATCGCGCTGTGGCGCATCTGGCCGGCATGGCAGCGGATCGAGCGCGACGGCGGTTCATTGGCCGCCGCCTGGCGCGCGCTGGCCGAGGTCGAGCCCGGTGCCTGGCGCGGACTGGCGGCCGCGGTCGCGGTGCTGGTGCCGCTGCTGCTGGTCGTGTTGCTGGCCTGGCCGGGGCTTCCGGTAGGCGCCTGGCGCTGGGCGGTTGCCGTGGTCCTGGCGCTGGGTTCGCCGGCCCTGCATCTGCTGCTGCAACGGCTGCGCGACGCCGACCCGGTGGTGATGGTCGGCGGGCTGCCGGTGCACGGCATGGCCGGCGCCGAAGCCGAGCAAGCGCCCCCGGAGCCGGTCGAGCAGGCGCCTTCGACGGAGGCCCTGGTTCCGGCCCTGTACGCCGCGGCCCGCAGTGGCCGGGTCGAGCGCGCGCTGGAGCTGATCGAGGCCGGCGCCGATCCGCACGCGCCGCCACCGGCGGGCGAGCGCGATCGCCGCAACCTGGCGGCACTGGCCTCGGTGCTGCCCGATCTGCGCCTGCTGCGCCAGCTGATCGCGGCGGGGGTCGACCTCAATGCCGCCCATGGCGGCATGACGCCGCTGATCGCCGCGACCCGCGACAGCTGGCACGGCCGTCCGGATGCGGTGATGACCCTGCTTGCCAACGGCGCCGATCCGCGCGCCCGCGACGGCGATGGCAACACCCCGCTGCACCATGCCGCACGCAGTTCCGACCCGGGCGTCGCGGCGCTGCTGCGCGACGCCGCCGCCGATGTCGACGCGCTCAACGACGAGGGCCAGTCGCCACTGGGCGTGGCCTGCGCCTGCGGCAACTGGCGGCTGGCGCGCTTCCTGCTCGAGCGTGGCGCCCGCCCGCATCCGGCCGACGGCCGGCCCGCCCTGTTGGCCGCCGCCAGCGGCGAGGACGACGATCCGGTCGGCGTGCAACTGCTGCTCAAGCAGAAGGCGCGGGTCGACGCGACCGACGCGCGCGAACGCACCGCGCTGCACGAGGCGGTGCTGGCCGGCCACGAGGACATCATCACGGTGCTGCTCGCCGCCGGCGCCGACCCCGCCGCGGTCGACAGCCAGGGCCACAACGCGGTGCTGGAGGCGGCGCGTGCCGGCCGCCTGGCGGTGCTGGAACAACTGCTCCAGCACCTGCCGCGCGACGGCGCCGACGAGGCCGTCGCCCTGGATGCCAGTGGCCGCAACGCATTGCAGCTGGCCTGCATGGCCGATGCGACCACGCCGGCGCTGATCGAACGGCTGGTCGAACTCGGCGTCTCGCCGGAGCATCGCGACAGCGAGGGCAAGCGCGCGGTCGACCGCGCCGCCGAGGCCGGTCGCTGGGCGCTGGTGGCGGCGCTGGATGCCGCTTACGCGATGCCGGCGTGCATCAGCGACGAAGTCGACGGCGAGAGCGAGACGCCGCTGCCCGACCGTCCGCCGGCGGCGCTGTTGCGCGACGCCCTGGCCGAGGGGCGCGAGCACGGCGCCGTACCGGTCGCGCGGTTGATGTCGGCGGTCGAGCTCGGCCGCATGCTGCATATCGAGCCGCTGCCCGGCGCCGCGCAGGTCGAATGGCTGCTGCGCCACGGCGCCGACGCCGGAGTTCTCAATCCGTCCGGCGACATCGCGATGTTCGAATGGTTCGACCATGGCCCGGACGCCTGGCCCCAGCTCGAAATCCTGCTGCGCT
Organism: Marilutibacter maris; assembly: GCF_003233695.1. Classification (NCBI taxonomy): domain Bacteria; kingdom Pseudomonadati; phylum Pseudomonadota; class Gammaproteobacteria; order Lysobacterales; family Lysobacteraceae; genus Marilutibacter; species Marilutibacter maris. The sequence goes on from NZ_CP029843.1 coordinate 433,213, forward strand.
ACGGCCACACGCCCGCCGGTGTCGGTGGCCTGGCCCGCTTCATGGCGGCCTGCGTGGCCGACAAGGGCGGTGCCCGTCATGGCGAACCGATCGCGCTGGCCCTGGTCGAGCGCGGCGCCGATCCGTTCGCGACTTCTCACACCGGCGACCCGCCGCTGACCCAGGCCGTGCGGATGGGCTGGACGCGCCTGCTCGAGCGCCTGCTCGCCTGCGGCGTCGACCTCAACGTTCGCGACAGCCACGGCATGAGCGCGCTGCACCTGGCGGCGGCGCTGGGCCGCGACGACATGCTGCGCCGGCTGGTCGCCCATGGCGCGGCTCCGGACCTGCTCGCCGCCGACGGCCAGACGCCGCTCGGCGTTGCGCTGTCGTCCGGCCGCCGCGACCTCGCCGACTGGCTCGACTGGCGCGGCTGGCCCCTGCCGCGGCGGCCGCTGCGCGACAGCGACGTGCCGGCCGCGGCGATCGTCGGCGATACCGATGCGGTCCGCCGCCTGCTCGACCTGGGCTTCCCGGTCGACGCGACCGACAGCCAGGGATGCACCGCATTGCTGCGCGCGGCCGGCGGCGGCCACGCCGAGTTGGTCGAACTGCTGCTCGCGCGCGGCGCCGACCCGCAGCGGGCGGCGAACTCGGGAGCGACGCCGCTGTCGGCGGCGGTCAGCATGCGTCATGCCGAGATCGTCGACCGCCTGATCGCGGCGCGCGCGCCGCTGGAGCAACGTCTGCCGGGCGAGCTGACCGCATTGATGGTGGCATGCGCGCTGGGCCTGCCCGACATGGCCGGGCGGCTGCTGGCGGCCGGTGCCGATGCCCATGCGGTGGACGCCCAGGGCCGCACCCCGCTGCACTGCGCGGCGATGTTCGGCTTCACCGCGCGCGACCGCACGCGACTGGTCGCGTTGCTGGATACCCTGCTGCTGGCCGACGGCGATGCCGATGTCAGCGCGGCCGGCGTCACCCCGTTGCTGCTGTTGCTGGGCGCGCGCGCCGAGCCGGGCACCGCCGCCGACGAGGACTGCCTGATCGCCGGCATGGAGCTTCTGATCGACCACGACGCGCATCTGGACGTGGTCGATCCGCGCGGCTTCGGTCCGCTGCACCTGGCCGCGCTGCATGGCCTGGTCGGGGTGGTGCAGTGGCTGCTGCGCGCGGGCGCCGACCCGGATCTGCGCGATTCGCTGAACCGCACGCCGCGCGAGATCGCGGTGATGCGGGGGTTCGTCGATATCGCCGCCGAGTTCGGTACCCCGGCATCGCCCTCGAGCGTGTCGATGGCGCGGTTCCTGCGCGACAAGCCCTGATCCCCGGCAAGGCCTGAACAAATCCATCCTGGACTTGTTCAGGCGTCGCAAGGTCAAGCCAAGCTCGACCTTGCTCACGCCGTATCAAGCCCTTGTGTGCCTGATCCGCGTGTGCGCCATCCCGGGCGCACGGAACCTCTGAACCGATCAGAGGCTCCCCAGGAGCTGCGTCAGCCGCGATGGAAGCGCCCGGTGAGTCCCGCTTGAGGTTCGCACGGCTCCCGCAACACATGTCAGGGCAGGAAGCGGCGGCGTATGTCGCCGTTCCGGAGCGGCATGCGCCCCAGGCGCTCTTAGCCGGGCGGCCGCTCCGCCTTGGTGGCGCGTGCCAGCACGCCCTCGCCGGCATCGGCGTCGAGCAGTTCCTCCAGTTCGCGGCGCGCGTCCTGCACGGTCTGCATCAGCGCATCCTCGTCATGGTGGATCGGATGTTGCGCCTGCAGCAGGCGTTCGTCGTGCTCGGCGAAGCGCGTGGCCAGATGGCGTGCGGTGTCGGTCGCCACACCCAGCGCCTGCAGCACCGCCTCGCCGGTGCGCAGGCTGGAGTACAGCAGCTCGCGTACCGGCTCGACCCCCAGGTCCATCAGCTCCCAGGCGATCCGGCGGTCGCGGGCCTGGGCGAACACCCGCGCCCGCGGGTACAGGTGGCGGAACGCCTTGGCGACCCGCAGGCTCTCGGCGGGGTCGTCGATCGCGACCACGAACACGTCGACGTGGGCGGCGCCGGCGGAGCGCAACAGCTCGGGCCGGGCCGGGTCGCCGTAGTAGATCAGGTTGCCGAAGCGGCGCGAGAACTCCAGCTGCTCGACATCGTGCTCGATGACGATGAACGGGGTCCGGTGCATCGCCAACAGGCGCGCGACGATCTGGCCGAAGCGGCCGAAGCCGGCGATCAGCACCTGCGGGCGACCATCCTCGGGCATCGGGTCGGCCTCGCGCTCGGGCTGGGCCCTGGGCTTGTGCGCCAGGCCCCTGGAGATCGCGATCAGCAGCAGCGGCGTCAACGCCATCGATACGCCGACCGCGGCGACCAGACGGTCGCGCGCGACCATGTCGAGCAGGCCGGCGCGCACGGCCTCGGAGAACACCACGAAGGCGAACTCGCCGCCCAGCGCCAGCACCGCGCCCAGCCGCAGCGCCTCGCTGCGGTCGAGGCCGCCGGGAACGCGGCCGACCATGAAGATCAGCGCGAACTTGACCAGCATCAGCGCGGCGACCAGGCCGGCGATGAACAGCGGTTCGGACATCACCCGGTCCAGGTCGATGCTCATGCCGACCGCCATGAAGAACAGGCCCAGCAGCAGGCCCTTGAACGGGTCGATCTGCGATTCCAGCTCGTGGCGGAATTCCGAGTCGGCCAGCAGCACGCCGGCGATGAACGCGCCCAGTCCCGCCGACAGCCCCGCGACCTGCATCAGCCAGGCCGAGCCGAGCACGGTCAGCAGGGCGGCGCCGGTGAATACCTCCGGCATCTGCGAGCGGGCGACGATGCGGAACAACTGGCGCAGCAACAGACGGCCGCCCAGCACCAGGATCGCGATCGCGACGACCGCCTTGGCCACGCCCTGCCAGCCGGGGCCGGCCCCCTCGCCGCCGGAGGCCAGCAGCGGAATCGCCGCCAGCAGCGGGATCGCGGCCAGGTCCTGGAACAGCAGGATCGCGAAGGCCAACCGTCCGTGCGGCGCGGTCAGCGACTTGCGCTCGGCCAGCAGTTGCAGGCCGACCGCGGTCGAGGACAGCGCCAGGCCGAAACCGACCACCAGCGCCGCCTTCAATCCGAGTCCGCCCAGCGTCGACAGTCCGGCCAGGGCCAGCCCGCAAAGCAGCACCTGCAGCCCGCCGACCCCGAACACCGGCCTGCGCATCACCTTCAGCCGCGGCAACGACAGTTCCAGGCCGATCACGAACAGCATCATCACCACGCCGATCTCCGACGCGGTCAGCACCCGCTCGGCATTGGTGATCACCTTCAGCCCGAACGGCCCCAGCACGACGCCGGCGGCCAGATAGCCGAGCACCGCGCCCAGGCCGAAGCGCCGGAACACCGGCACCGCGATCACCGCGGCGAGCAGGAATACGAGTGCGAGTTCCAGGCCTTGTCCGTGCATGGGTGTGTCTATGAGGTAGGGGATGAGGGCGGGGGCGCGTTGGGATTGATGAGCGAACTGGAAAACGGAACAGCCCGCGTAGGTGTCAGTCTATATGCGAGTGCCTTCTCCGTCAGTGGAGCTGGAGCAAATGTAATTGGCTCATTCAATCGCCTAAACCCCGCATGGGTTCGGGACGTTTCATGTGCTTCACGCCTGCGAAACAGTCTCCATGGTTCGAATTGCGACGCTGTGGCAGTATTGAGTGATCCCGTGGTTGTATGTCTTTCATAAAGAAGGTTTTCATGCGGCACAAGTTATTGACTGCTTTTGTTGCTGTTGGAGTCGCTATATTGGCGATATATGGCCTGAACTCTCGCGATGAAGATGATCTTGCTGGCGAGTCTCCAGCCGGCCCGGAGACTGCAAGCAGTAACGCTCACGTAGAGCGATCAGAGCCCGAACGGCGGGTGGAGCGCATAATTTCTGGACGGGAAAGCATCATGAGAACCCGTGCGGCACTTGTGGGTGAGGCGCGATCAGGAAATGCCTTCGCCTCCTACCAGATATATCAGGACCTGTCTCGTTGCAGGAGTCTCGCTACAAAGCGGGATGTGCTGGAGGAATACGCTTCACGTAACGCTGACTCAGCGGCGGTCGAGGCGATCGTTGGCCAGATTGCCGAGGATGAGCGACTGTGCAAGGGAATTGGGTCAGAAAGCATTGGCGAAAGAAAGGACTGGATAATAAGAGCTGCTCGCCAGGGAAATGTCGAGGCTCAGTTGCTTTTTTTTGGCGTTGTTACTGAAGAGTTCGATACGCCGGAGAAGATTGTTGCCAATGTGGATGAGATATCGAGATACAAGACAGAGGCGCTTCGGCATCTGCGGTCGGCTGCGCGGAGTGGAAGCGAGACCGCTCTCTTTAACCTAGCGATGGCGTATCACGATGGAACGCTGGCGGAGAAGGATTTGTCGCTTGCGTATGGATACATGTTGGTCGTCGAAAAGAAAGGACGAGTGAAATCCGCCTCCCACTATCTTGAGCTGTGGGGGCGCGAACTTGGGCCTGAGGACCTGGCTCGGGCTAGAAGTATTTCGCTGCAGTATTGACGGCAATTGGAGGCTGCTTGTGAGTAGGAAACTTGTTGTTGGAGTTGGGGCTGTTCTTGCTATTGGGGTTGTTGTTGCTGCTCATCATGGCGATTTCGACTGTGGCTCCTGTACCTTGAGCGGGGCCACGCCGGATTCCGATACGGTTTCCTTCATCAAGAGTGTGGTGAATGGCAGCGTGGAGCAGTGGCGCAATGGAGACACCGTTACTATTTGTAACTCAAACACGTGCGCGACCTACCTCATGGCCTCGGTCATGGGGGGTATTGGCGGCATGCAGCAGATTGCAAAGTTCCAGAAGGGCGGCGATAGCGGTGGCGGTGGTGGTGGCAACGAAGGCGGTAGCGGCAACTACGACGGCGGCGGGTGCGTAGGGAGCTGTGGCGGCGGCACTGGCGGTACCGGCGGGAGTGGAACCGTGGTCGTCGGCGATCCCGACAAGGTCGTCACGAACCCCGAGTAAAAGTTGGCGTTGCGCCAAAGAAAACGCCCCGCGATGCGGGGCGTTTCCGTGTGCGTCGGCAGTTGGCCTTAGCGCTTCATCGAGCTGAAGAACTCGTCGTTGGACTTGGTGTTCTTCATCTTGTCGAGCAGGAACTCCATCGCGCCGATCTCGTCCATGCCGTGCAGCAGCTTGCGCAGGATCCAGATCTTCTGCAGCAGTTCCGGTTCGATCAGCAGGTCCTCGCGGCGGGTGCCGGAGCGGTTGATGTTGATCGCCGGGTAGACGCGCTTCTCGGCGATCTGGCGCGACAGGTGCACCTCGGAGTTGCCGGTGCCCTTGAACTCCTCGTAGATCACCTCGTCCATCTTGCTGCCGGTGTCGATCAGCGCGGTGGCGATGATGGTCAGCGAGCCGCCTTCCTCGACGTTGCGGGCGGCGCCGAAGAAGCGCTTCGGACGGTGCAGCGCATTGGCGTCGACGCCGCCGGTCAGGACCTTGCCCGAGGACGGGACGACGTTGTTGTAGGCGCGGGCCAGGCGGGTGATCGAGTCGAGCAGGATCACCACGTCCTTCTTGTGCTCGACCAGGCGCTTGGCGCGCTCGATCACCATCTCGGCGACCTGGACGTGGCGCGCGGCCGGCTCGTCGAAGGTCGAACTGACCACCTCGCCGCGCACGGTGCGCTGCATCTCGGTCACTTCCTCCGGACGCTCGTCGACCAGCAGCACGATCAGGTGCACGTCCGGATGGTTGCTGGTGATGGCGGTGGCGACCTGCTGCATCAGCATGGTCTTGCCGGCCTTGGGCGGGCTGACGATCAGCGCGCGCTGGCCCTTGCCCTGCGGCGCCATCAGGTCGAGGATGCGGCCGGTGATGTCCTCGGTGCTGCCGTCGCCGCGCTCCAGGCGGAAGCGGCGGCGCGGGAACAGCGGGGTCAGGTTCTCGAACAGGGTCTTGTTCTTGGACGCTTCCAGCGGCTCGCCGTTGATGGTGTCGACCACCGACAGGGCGAAGTAGCGCTCGCCGTCCTTGGGCCAGCGGATGCGGCCGGACAGGTGGTCGCCGGTGCGCAGGTTGAAGCGGCGGATCTGGCTGGGGCTGATGTAGACATCGTCCGGGCCGGCCAGGTAGCTGGCCTCCAGCGCGCGCAGGAAGCCGAAGCCGTCGGGCAGGATTTCCAGCACGCCGTCGGCGGCGACGCCCTCGCCGTGGCGGGTCAGCACCTTGAGCAGGGCGAAGATCACGTCCTGCTTGCGGGCGCGGGCGACGCCCTCCTGGATCTGCAGTTGTTCGGCGATTTCCAGCAGCTTCGGCGCCGGCATCCGCTTCATGTCGCCCAGCGAGTACTGCGGGAAGCCTTCCGGTACCTGCGGGTGCGGGCGCGGGGTGAACTCTTCCGAGCCGCTGTCGTCGGGCATGCCGTCGCGGCCGCGGTTGCGGTTGCGATCGCGGCGGTTGCGGAAGCGCTCGCGGCGGTTGCCGCGGCCGCCGTCCTGGTTCTGGCCGGCATCGCGCTGGCCGCCTTCACGCTGGCCGCCCTCGCGCGGCGCATTCTCGCGCTGGCCGCCTTCGCTGCCCGACGCCGCCGGCGCGGCACTACCGCCCTCGCCCGAAGCGGGGGCGGGGCCCGCCGCGGCCGCGGGTGCCGGTGCGCTGGGGGCGGGAGCCTCTGCCTTGGCGCTCTCGGCCTTTTCGGTCCTGGCGGCCTCGGCCTTCGGCGCTTCCGCCTTGGGCGCATCGCTCTTGGCGGTCGCGGCGGTTTCGGACTTGCTGGAAGAGGCGGCGGAGCTGGCCTTGGTCGCACGCGGCTTGCGCACGCGCTTTTCGGCGGTCTCGCCGGCGTCGGGAGTGTTATCGGACAAGCGTCATTTCCTCGCTAAGCGGCGAGCGCTCGCAGCGGGCGAGCGGAGCGTCATGGACGTGGTGGGTCTGGTGTTTCCAGAAGGGTGCGGCGGTACGGACATCGGTCCGGAAACGCCGGGTAGGCTGAAACTAGCACCGCAAAGGCGCGTCGCGCAAGCGTTTCGGCGACTGGCGTTCACCTTGCGGAACCGGCCGGGCGGGGCCGGGGCGGGCCGCCCCCGGGCATCTGGACCGGGGCGCGGCGCCGAGGGGGCGGGTCAGAGCGCCTTGTCGAGCATCTGCGCGAGCTGGGCCTTGCCGACCGCGCCGATCTGGGTGTCCTGGACCTGGCCGTCCTTGAACAGCAGCAGCATCGGGATCGAGCGCACGTGGTACTTCATCGCGGTGGCGCGGTTGTGGTCCACGTTCAGCTTGGCGATCTTGACCTTGCCGTCGTAGGTCTCGGCCAGCTCGTCCAGGGCCGGAGCGATCATCTTGCAGGGCCCGCACCATTCGGCCCAGAAGTCGACCAGCACGGGTTCGGACGACTGCAGCACGGCGTTGTCGAAATCGGCATCGCCGACATGCATGATTTTCTCGCTCACAAGGACTCTCCTGGGTGGTGCTGGGGCGGTGGTGCCGGGGGCCGGGTCCGTGGCGGGTCGCGCCCCCGGCGACGCCGGATCGGGGCCCGGGCGGGCCATCGGCCGGCATTGAGGTAAACTGGGGCGTTTCACGGCGGCTTCAAGGCCCCCGTGCGCTGCGGTCACAGGTATCCGGTGGCCGACCCCGGCAGTCTGCTGCGACGGCGCGACCCGCGCAAGCGCTGCCCCATGACAAGTCGCGATGACACGATGACAACACGTGCACCGCGCGGGAAACCTGAACCGTAATGAGCGATAAGCCCCTGACCGATGTCACCTTCGAGTCCTTTGGCCTGCATCCCGAGCTGCTGGCCGGCCTCGAGGGCGCCGGATTCACCCGATGCACCCCGATCCAGGCGATGACCCTGCCGATCGCCCTGACCGGCCGCGATGTCGCCGGCCAGGCCCAGACCGGCACCGGCAAGACCCTGGCCTTCCTGGTCGCGGTGATGAACCGCCTGCTGACCAGCCCCGCCCTGGCCGAGCGCAAGCCCGAGGATCCGCGCGCGCTGATCCTGGCGCCGACCCGCGAGCTGGCGATCCAGATCCACAAGGACGCGGTGAAGTTCGGCAGCGACCTGGGCCTGAAGTTCGCCCTGGTCTACGGCGGCGTCGACTACGACAAGCAGCGTTCGATCCTGCAGGAAGGCGCCGACATCATCATCGCCACCCCGGGCCGCCTGATCGACTACGTCAAGCAGCACAAGGTGGTCAGCCTGCACGCCTGCGAGGTGTGCGTGCTGGACGAGGCCGACCGCATGTTCGACCTCGGCTTCATCAAGGACATCCGCTTCCTGCTGCGGCGGATGCCGATCCGCACCGAGCGCCAGACCCTGCTGTTCAGCGCGACCCTCAGCCATCGCGTGCTCGAGCTGGCCTACGAGCACATGAACGAGCCGGAGAAGCTGGTCGTCGAGGCGGAGACGGTCACCGCCGCGCGGGTGCGCCAGAAGATGTACTTCCCGGCCGACGAGGAAAAGATTCCGCTGCTGATCGGCCTGCTCTCGCGCAGCGAGGGCACCCGCACCATGGTGTTCGTGAACACCAAGGTGTTCGTCGAGCGGGTCGCCCGTGCGCTGGAGAAGGCCGGCCACCGGGTCGGCGTGCTGTCCGGCGACGTGCCGCAGAAGAAGCGCGAGACCCTGCTGGGCCGCTTCCAGAAGGGCCAGCTCGACATCCTGGTGGCGACCGATGTCGCCGCCCGCGGCCTGCACATCGACGGCGTCAGCCACGTCTACAACTTCGACCTGCCGTTCGATGCCGAGGACTACGTCCACCGCATCGGCCGTACCGCGCGCCTGGGCGCCGAGGGCGACGCGATCAGCTTCGCCTGCGAGCGCTACGCGATGAGCCTGCCGGACATCGAGGCCTACATCGAGCAGAAGATTCCGGTCGAGCCGGTCGACGCCGAGCTGCTGGTGGCGACGCCGCGCGCACCGCGCGAGCGGGCCGAGGGCGACGATGGCGAGAGCGTGAGCACGATCTTCAGGGAGGCGCGCGAGCAGCGCGCGGCCGACGAGGAGCGTCGCGGTGGCGGCAGGAACCGTGGCCGCAGCGGTCGCGGTGGCGGTGGTGGTGGTGGCGGGCGTTCGCGCAGCGGCGAGCGCGGCCCGCGCCGCGAGGGCGACGAGGGCGAGCGCGCCGCGCGTCCGCCGCGGACCCCGAAGCCGGTGGCCGAGGCAGCCGAGGCGGCCTCGAGCGTGCCGAACCCGGCGGCCGAGGGCGAGCCGGCGAAGAAGCCGCGCAAGCGCCGTCGCCGTCGCGGTGGCCGCCGTGTCGAGGGCGCAGGCGAGGCCGCGCCCGCGCAGGGGCAGGCGCCGCGCAACAACGGTGGGCCGACCCAGGTGCCGGCCAACAAGCCGGCCGCAGCCGCCAAGCCGCGCGCCGCTTCCAGGCCGGCGGAGGCCTCCGCCGACGCCAAGCCGGGCCTGTTGAGCCGCATCGGACGGGGTCTGAAGTCGTTGGTGACCCGCGCGCCGCGATCGCAGCACTGATCCGCGGTTGGGGTGGGTGTCCCGCCCGGCAATCGCGATCTCGATCGGCCCCAGCGAAAAACCCCGCGAAAACCCCGGCACCGCAAGACGCCGGGGTTTCCTATTGGCGCGTTGCCACACGGGCTGGATCAGAAGCGAATGGTCCAGTTGTTGATGTAGCCGGTGTCGTTGCTCGCGTTGTCGGTCACCCGCAGCTTCCAGACGCCGCTCTTCGGGTGGCTCGACAGGTCTCGGGAAACCGTGCCGATGACGTTGTCGCTGCTGTCGGACGAGTTGTAGGTCTTGAGCAGGTAGGCCGTGCCGTCGGGCGCGATCAGCTCGACCTTCAGGTCGCCGCGATAGGTATGACGGATGTCCACCGAGATCGGGGTGGACGACGAACCGTTGCCGCTCCTGCCGGACACGCTGATCGCACTCTCGACGGTGCTGTTGTCGGCGATCTGCACGTCGTTGCCGTTGCCGTAGGTCTGCACCACATCGTTGCCGCCACCGGCGTCGCTGACGGTGACCTGGGCCGACTTGCTGCTGCTGGCGCCGTCGTCGTCGGTGACGGTGAGGGTGACGGTGTAGGTGCCGGCCGCGGCATAGGTCTTGCTCGGGCTGGCCTGGGTCGAGCCGGTGCCGTCGCCGAAGTTCCAGCTGCGCGAGACGATGCTGCCGTCGCTGTCGCTGGAGCCGTCGGTGAAGGACACGCTCAGGCCGTTCACCGATGAGCTGAAGTCGGCGCTCGGCGGGTTGTTGGCCGGCGTGCTGCCGCCCAGCAGCGAGTACAGCAGCCGGTTCGGGGAACCCTTGGTGTCGGAGATCCTGCCGACCGACGCGCCATTGACGATCGCCGCCGCGACCTCGGCCGGCGTCGCGGTCGGGTGACTGGCGAGGTACAGCGCCGCGGTGCCGGCAACGTGCGGGGTGGCCATCGAGGTGCCGCTCATGGTGTCCTGCGCGTTGTTGCTGGTGATGCCGACGGAGACGATATCGGTGCCGGGCGCGAACAGGTCCACGCAGGTCCCCCAGCCCGATGCCGACCGCTGGAAGAAGCCGCTGTAGCCCCAGAACGAACGCTTGTCGTTCTTGTCCGATGCGCCGACGGTGATGACGTTGGGTACCCGTGCCGGGGTCAGGGCGCAGGCGTCGTTGTCGTAGTTGCCCGCCGCGGCGACCGCGACCACGCCGGCATTGATCATGGCGTTGACGGCGGTATCGGTCGCAGTCGAGTCGACGGTGTGCAGGCTCATGTTCGCCACCGCCGGTTTGACGTGATTGGCGGTGACCCAGTCGATGCCTTCGATGATGTCGCCGGTGCCGGTGCCGCCATCGCAATCGAACACGCGCACCGGATGGATGGTGACCCCCTTGGCCACGCCCCAGGTGCTGCCGCCGAGGGTGCCGGCAACATGGCTGCCATGGCCGTGGCAGTCGTTGGTGCCGCGGCCGTCGTCGGGGATGGCGACGAAGCCGTTGCCCATGCGCCCCGCGAACTGGGTATGCGAGCCGAGCACGCCGCTGTCGATCACATAGGCGTGCACGCCGGCGCCGTTGTTGTCGTAGGTGTAGGTGCCGTTCAGCGGCAGGTCGCGCTGGTCGACGCGATCGATGCCCCAGGTTGCGCCGCTCTGGGTCGCATCCAGCGTCACCCGCGCTTCCTCCTCGATGTAGTCCACGCGCGGGTCGGCCAGCAGACGGGCCAGGGTGTCGTCGTCGGCCTCGATCGCGAATCCGCGCAGGGCGCGGTTGAAGATCTTGCGCATGCGCATCTTCTCGCCACGGCGGCCGCGATGCTCCGTCGCCATCGAGTTCGCCACGTCGGCGACCCGCAGTCCACGTCCCCGGCTGTTGCCGGTGGACAGCGGCGTGGCCCGCTGCTCGTTGGAGAGCAGGGCGGCGTCGCGCTTGAGCACGACGATGTAGCGGCCCTCGATCGGATTCCCGACGGTGCGAAGGTCGGCCGAAAGGGCCGGGGTCATGAGGCAGGACAGGCCGAGGCCTACTGCGATCGAAAGCAGTGAACGCTGTTGGTTCATGTATCTCCCCTCTCTTGAAACGTCTCTGTGATGGAGCCGGATCGGACGACCCGGTGTGCGGTCCATGCGTGCCGGTCGTTGCGACGCGGGACATGGCTACGAACGGATGGGCACAGGTCTCCCCCACCCGTCGCGACAGAGGTGGTCAAGAAAAAGTTCGGATTCCGAATGGTCGGGGGCGACGGCAGCGATGTCCGTCGCCGGCGTGGATATCGCCACCTCGATGAAGTCACGTAGCGATCGTTATTCGCAAATCCGCGCGAAATGATTACCGGGCTTGGAAATCACCAAGGCATCAATAGTTAACAACTGAGCAGCCTCACTCGAGGTCGAGCCACTCGGCCGGACGCGTGGGCCAGGGAGATCCGCGAACTTGAGAATTGGTAATCTTCATATTCCGATAAGACGTTTTCAGACATCTGAAGTGTCCGAGATAGCGATAGTGGCTGACGTGCCGTGATTGCATGCGTCGCCGCATCCCGGTCCAGGGGGCGTCGGGAGGTGTGCCAGCGGCAGGCGTTGTCGCCGCCCCGGGGTTGCGCGCGCACCGCCCCTTTCCGATCGGGCAGGCACGGTCGACGGTCGGGCCGGCGGGCTGCCGCGGGTGCCGGATCATGCGGAGGCGGTCAGGTGGGTGATGCCGGCCGCGGCGGGGAAGGCCGGAGACGGGCCGTGCCCGCGGCTCCGGGCACCGCTGCCGCCGGCAGTCGGTTCAAAGGCATCGGCGAGGGTGTGCGGGTCGGCCATCCAGGCCCAGGCCATGCCGGTCGCGGCCGCCGACGCTGCCCCGGCCGCAAGCGGCGTTCTCGGCCCCTCGGGTGGCGCCGCTAGCCATACTCGCCGATGATGCCGATACTTGTGCGCGAACGCGTGGACGGCCACGCGACCGGGTGATCGATGAGCGTTCTGCGCTTCGACAACGTCAGCAAACGGTACGCCAGCGGGCGCGACGCGCTCAGCGAGGTGAGCTTCGAGGTCGGGACCGGCGAGATGCTGTTCGTCACCGGCCATTCGGGGGCCGGCAAGAGCACCCTGCTCAGGTTGATCCATCTGTCCGAGCGCCCCAGCCGCGGCACCGTGCTGTTCGGCGAGCGCAATCTGATGAAGGTGCGCGGGCGCCGGGTCGCGCTGCATCGGCGCGAGGTCGGGGTGGTGTTCCAGGACCATCGCCTGCTGGCCGACCGCAGCGTCGCCGACAACGTCGGCCTGCCACTGATCCTGCGCGGCGAGCGCCGCGGCGAGATCGGCAAGCGCGTGCGCAGCCTGCTCGACCGGGTCGGTCTGGGCGATCGCGCCAATGCGCTGCCGGCGCAGCTGTCGGCCGGCGAGCAGCAGCGGGTCGGAATCGCCCGCGCGATCATCGCCGAGCCGCGCCTGCTGGTGGCCGACGAGCCGACCGGCAACCTCGACCCGACCCTGTCGGCGGAGATCATGGCGCTGTTCGAGTCGCTGCCCGAGCGCGGCACCAGCGTGCTGATCGCCAGCCACGATCTGGCCCTGGTCAAGCGGATGAAGAAGCGGGTGCTGGTGCTGAACCAGGGTCGCCTGGTAGACGATATTTCCCCGGAGGACCTGGCCGAATGAGTGCGGACTCCTCCTCCGGCGGCGCCAGCGCGAGCGCGAACAGGGCGGCGCCTCGCCGGCCGTCGCGGATCGGCGCCTGGGCCGACCATCATGCGTTCAGCCTGATCGCCAGCCTCGGCCGCCTGTTGGCCAAGCCGTGGGCGGCGGCGCTGACGATCGGCGTGATGGCGGTCGCGCTGGCGCTGCCGCTGGGCCTGTGGGCGGCGCTGGGCAACGTCGAGCGCTTCGTCGGCGACGTGCAGGAAGCGCGCGAGATCAGCGTCTTCCTCAAGCCCGAGGTCGCGGCCGAGCGCGCCGGTGAACTGGCCGCCGAGCTGGAGGCGCGCGGCGACGTCGCCGCGGTGGAGCTGCGTACTCCCGAGCAGGGACTGGAGGCGCTGCGTGCGGCCAGCGGCCTGGACGAGGCGATCGCGATGGTCGGCGACAACCCGTTGCCGAGCGTGCTGATCGTGCGCCCCGGCGGCGACGAACTGACCCTGGCCGCCTCGCTGGAGACCCTGCCCGAGGCAGATCTGGTCCAGCACGACGCGGTCTGGCGGCAGCGCCTGGACAGCTGGCTGCGCTTCGGCGTGCGGCTGGCGCTGGTGCTGGCGATGCTGCTCGGGGTCGGCGCGTTGCTGGTGGTCGGCAACACCGTGCGCCTGGACATCCAGCAGCGCCGCGAGGAGATCAGCGTGCTGCAGCAACTGGGCGCGACCGACGGTTTCATCCGCCGCCCGTTCCTGTACCTGGGCGCCTGCTACGGTGTCCTCGCCGGGGTGTTGGCGCTGGCGGTGCTGACCGCGACCGAATGGGCGCTGCGGCCGGCGCTGGCCGAGCTGGCGCGCAGCTACGGCAGCGATTTCGTGCTGCAGGGGTTCGGATTGACACATGCGATCGCCATCGTGGCCGGGGCCGGCGTGCTCGGCTGGCTCGGTGCCGGCCTGGTGACCGGCCATACTCTGCGACAGACCCGCCCGACCGAAACATGAGTACCGCTGCCGTGACCGACGTACCCAATACCCTCAGGCACCTGGCCGACGACGCCCCGCGGGTGATGGTTGTCGATGGTTCCAAGCTGGTCCGCAAGCTGATCGGCGACACCCTGCGGCGCTCGCTGGAGCAGGTCGAGGTGGTCGCCTGCGGCAGCATCGAGGAGGCGCGCGAGGCGCTGGCGGCGGCGCCGGTCAATCTGGTCACCACCGCCCTGGTACTGCCCGATGGCGATGGCGTCGCGCTCGCCCGCAGCGTGCGCGAGGCGGCGGGGCAGGCCTATGTGCCGGTGATCGTGGTGTCCGGCGACGCCCAGGCCCACCTGGAGGCGCGCCAGTTCACCGAGGACGTGACCGACTACTTCGACAAGGCGCTCGGGCACGAGGCCCTGGCGACCTTCATCCGCGGCTATGTGCAGCCGGAGCCGATCCCCGACGCCCGCGTGCTCTACGTCGAGGACAGCAAGGTCGTCGCGCTGGCGACCAAGCGCATGCTCGAGCGTCATGGGGTCAAGGTGATGCACTTCATCGGCGTCGAGGAAGCGCTGGAGTACCTGGAGACCCATCGCGGCCAGGACGATCCGGGCGCCGACCTGGTGCTGACCGACGTCTATCTGAAGGGCGAGCTCAGCGGCATGGACCTGTTGCAGCGGCTGCGCGGCGACTTCGGCTACGGCAAACGCCGCCTGCCGGTGCTGGTGATGACCGGCGACGACAACCGCGACAACCAGAGCAAGCTGCTGCGGCAGGGCGCCAACGATCTGGTGCTGAAGCCGATCGAGGAACGCCTGCTGGTGACCAAGGCCCTGTTCCAGCTAAGAGTGGCCCAGCTGCGGGTCGCCCGACTGTAGTCCGGTAGCCGTAGCCCGGCAGCCGTGGCGCGGTCGGCGGGATGACGCCGGCCGCCGGGCCCGTTAGCCTGTCGGGCCTCCCACCGCACTTTTCCCGCATGCCGGACAACGACCGCATCAAGCTCGAACCGTCCTGGAAGGCGCACGTCGGCGACTATCTGCAACGCGAGGACATGCAGGCGCTGTCGGCGTTCCTGCGCCAGCGCAAGGCGGCGGGGGCGACCATCTACCCGCCGGGGCCGGAGATCTTCGCCGCCTTCGACGCGACGCCGTTCGACGCGGTCAAGGTGGTGGTGCTGGGCCAGGACCCCTACCACGGCCCCGGCCAGGCGCACGGGCTGTGCTTCTCTGTGCGTCCGGGTGTGCCGGTGCCGCCGTCGCTGCAGAACATCTACAAGGAGCTGCAGCGCGATGTCGGCTTCCAACCTCCGTCGCACGGCTACCTGCAGCGCTGGGCCGGGCAGGGCGTGCTGCTGCTCAACGCGGTGCTCACCGTCGAGGCCGGGCGGGCCGGCAGCCACCAGGGCAAGGGCTGGGAAGGCTTCACCGATCACGTGGTCGACGTGCTCAACCGCGAGCGCGAGGGCCTGGTGTTCCTGCTGTGGGGCAGCTACGCGCAGGCCAAGGGCAAGGTGATCGATCCGCGCCGGCACCGGGTGTTGAAGGCCCCGCATCCCTCGCCGCTGTCGGCGCATCGCGGCTTCCTCGGCTGTGGGCACTTCTCCGCGGCCAACGAGTACCTGACCCGACGCGGGCAGGCGCCGGTCGACTGGTCGCTGCCGGCGGCGGTCGAGGCGTCCGAGGCGCTGCCCGGATAGGCGGCCGGCGCGGTCGCCTCCCGCCGCGCGCGATCACCGGGACGGTCTTTTGCAGGGCTCACGCCAGTAGGCGATGATGCCCGGCGTCACGCTCGGGCATTGTCCGCGAAGGAGGGGCATGGGCCGGAAGTCGCGTTTTTTCCTGGTCGGCGTCGGCGCCCTGCTGATGTCGGCCCTGCTGTTCGTGCTGCTGGGCTGCACGACCCTGCCCCCGCACCCGGGCGGTCCGGCGGTGGCCGCGCTGCCGGCGGGCGAAGGCACCCGGCTGGACGAGGTCGTGCAGCCGGCGCTGGACGCGCATCCGGGGCAGTCCGGCTTCCATCTGGTGTCCGACGGCGTCGCCGCGTTCGCCCTGCGCGGGCTGTCCGGGCGCGCCGCCGAGCGCAGCCTCGACCTGCAGTACTACATCTGGCACGACGACATGACCGGGCGGCTGCTGGCGCTGGAGCTGATCGAGGCCGCCGATCGCGGCGTGCGGGTGCGCCTGCTGCTCGACGACATGGATGCGCGGGCGAAGAGTTTCGCGATCGCCGCCCTGGCCGCGCATCCGAACATCGACGTGCGCCTGTTCAACCCGTTCGCCTCGCGCCAGGGGCTGTTCGGCAAGGGCATGGAGGCGATCACCAGCTTCTCGCGCATCAACCACCGGATGCACAACAAGAGCTGGATCGTCGACAACCGTTTCGCGATCGCCGGTGGGCGCAACATCGGCGACGAGTACTTCTCGGCCAGCGATCACGTCAACTTCAACGACCTGGACCTGGCCTTCGTCGGGCCGGCGGTCGAGGAGTTGAGCGGCTCCTTCGACCGCTACTGGAATTCCGATCAGGTGTACCCGATCGAGTCGCTGAGTCCGGCCGCGGTCTCCACCGAGGCGCTGGAGGCGCTGAGCGCGGCCGCCCGGGCCTATGCGGCGGAGGCGGTGCAGACCCCGTACATCCTGGCGATGCAGGGCCATGACGCGGTTGCCGCCGCGCGCGCGATGGCCCTGCCGATGCACTGGACGACGAGCTGGCAGGTGCTCAGCGACGCGCCGGACAAGGCCCGGTTCAAGGACTCGCCGATGCAGGGCTCGGCGGTGCTGGCCGGGCTGACCCGGGCGGTTGACGCGGCCGCCAGCGACGTGACCCTGATTTCCCCGTACTTCGTGCCCGGCAAGGCCGGTACCGCGCAACTGACCGGGCTGGTCGCCGAAGGCCGCCAGGTGCGCATCCTGACCAACTCGCTGGCGGCCAACGACGTCGCCGCGGTGCATGGCGGCTATGCCGGCTACCGCAAGGCGCTGCTCGCCGGTGGCGTGCAACTGTGGGAGCTCAAGCCGGAGCGTACGGCGGACGATGCCAACGACGGCGGCGAAGGCATCAGCCTGTTCGGCTCCTCCGGCGCCAGTCTGCACAGCAAGGCGGTGCTGATCGACGATTCGCGCGCGTTCGTGGGCTCGTTCAACCTCGATCCGCGCTCGGTGTCGCTGAACTGCGAGCAGGGCATCCTGGTCGACGAACCGGCGATCGCGGCCGAACTGGCGGCGTTGTTCGAGACCATGACCACGCCGACCGCGGCCTGGCGGGTCACGCTGGACGAGGGCGCGCTGCGCTGGAACGGCGACAACGGCACCTACCAGAGGGAACCGGAGGCCAGCCTCGGCCGCCGCTTCCAGGCACGGTTGGCGCGCTGGCTGCCGGTCGAACCGTTGCTGTGACCCGCACGCGGCGGCCGAGCGGGCCGCCGGGTGTCCCCCGGGAAGGGGGAGCCGCGATCAGTGGCGTTCCGCTCCGGCGGGCGGCACCGGGGCCGAACCGCCGCGCCGCCGGCCGATGTACGGCAGCGCGAACAGATACAGCCCGGTCAGCGCCAACAGGGCGAGCGGGAGCAGGGGCACGTACGACACCCAGACCAGCGGTGGGTCCTGCGCCAGGGCGATGAAGGTGGCGATCACGCTCAGGGTGAAGGCGATCGAAACCCAACGGTGGAACTGCCGGATCCATGCATTCCATTTCATGACGGGAACCTCGGGTGGTGGCGGGCCCGGTTGCGACGGGCCCGTCGGGCGGGATGCGGCGGCCGCGCGGCTGCCGCTCGCGGTTCGTTGAAGCCGGTTCAGCGCCGTCGACTCAGCGCTGCTGGCTCATCGCTGCTGGATGCGGATCAGGTTGCCGGCCGGGTCGCGGATCGCGCAGTCGCGCACGCCGTAGGGTTGGTCGGTTGGCTCCTCGACGATCTCCGCGCCCTTGCCCTGGACGCGCTCGAAGGCGGCCTCCAGGTCCGCGGTCGCCAGCAGCAGCATGCCGTAGGTGCCCTTGGCCATCATCTCCTCGATGGTGCGGCGCTCCTCGTCGGTGAGGCCGGGGCTGGCCGACGGCGGGAACAGCACGATCGAGGTGCCGGGCTGGCCGGCGGGGCCGACCGTGATCCAGCGCAGGCCCTTGTAGCCGACGTCGTTGCGGACCTCGAAGCCCAGGGTGTCGCGGTAGAAGGCCAGCGAGGCCTCCGGATCGGTGTGCGGCAGGAAGCTTGAGTGGATGCTGATGTCCATGTTGGAGCGGTCCGGGATGGGGTGGGCGCTCATCCTAGGGCCGGTCAGGCGCGGCTTGCTTCTCGATTCCTGACCGGTCGCGTGATCTGCCGCGCCACGCACGAGGGCATGCCCGCGGTGGTCGCGGCCTCGCGCCGGTAGACGCTGGGGGCGACCCCGACCAGCTCGGTGAAGCGGGTGCTGAAGGTGCCCAGCGACGCGCAGCCGACCGCGAAGCAGACCTCGGTGACGCTGAGGTCGCCGCGGCGCAGCAGCGCCATCGCCCGTTCGATCCGCCGGGTCATCAGGTAGCTGTAGGGGGACTCGCCGTAGGCAAGCCTGAACTGGCGGCTGAGGTGCCCGGCCGACATGTGCACGCCGCGGGCAAGGGCCTCGACGTTCAGCGGTTGGGTGTACTCGCGATCGATGCGGTCGCGGACCCGGCGCAGTCGGGCGAGGTCGCGCAGGTGCGGGGTCGCGGGCGAGGTCATCGCGCGAGCCTGCCATGTGGCGAGGGGGGGCTCAAGGGCCATCGGCCGCGGTCATGCGGCGGCCAGGGCTCAGCCGCGAGGCGACACCGGGTCGGCTGTGCCCGTTGCCGAGCGCTCCTGCTCGCCGACATGCCGTTGCAGCGCCGCGACCAGCGCGCGGCCCAGGGCGTCGGCCCGCTCCGGAGCCAGGCAGCGCTGGTCGCCGGTGTAGACGAAATGCAGGCGGCCGTGCAGCGAGAACGCCATGAAGCCGAGCACGCGGGTGGCGAAGGAGTGCACGTGCAGCGTGAAGCGCCGCACCCGGACCGGATCCGTTGCCTCGCTCAGCACGATGTTGCCCAGGTTGGAGAAGGAGAACCGGTTCCAGTTGCCGTTGCGGCTCAGCGCATCGCCCAGTCGCACGATCGAGCGGATCCTGCCGGGCGAGGGTGGGCGGATCATCTCGCATAGCTGGTAGCGGGCGGGGATGTCGGCCACGTCCTGTTCGACCTTGGCGCGGATCTCCGCGCTCATCGCCCTCGCGTCGGCCCAGAAATCGCCGCCGGGGGCGGTGCGGGCATCGACCCGGAAGCTGCCGCCGCCGAAGAACAACGCGTCGCGTCGCAGCGCCGACAGCCGTCCGCGCCGCGCATCGACCGGGCACTCGATCCAGTCCGGTCCGTCCTCGCCGAGCGCCGATTGCAGCGCCTCGCGCAGGACCAGCAGCAGCGCGGCGTGGATCGACACGCCCTCGGATCTGCAACGTTGCACCAGCGACGACGACAGGGCCCGTCCGGCCGCCCATTCCAGGTGCAGTTCGCGGTTGCGCAGGGCACGCCTGGACGGGGGAACCAGGGCGATCAGCAGATTCACCAGCGTCGCCGCCAGCCGTCGCTTCCAGCGGCCGCGACGGTCGGCCGAGCCGATGATGTCGGCGGTGGTGATCGCCGGATACGGCTCTGGCGCCGGGTCCGAGTGCAGGGCCTGCAGCAGCTCGCGGATGATGGTCAGCATGCTCATGCCGTCGCAGACGCGATGCGGCGCGGTGACCAGCAGTTCGCTCTCGCCGCCGGGTTCGCCGTCCGCGGGCGCGAGCCATACCACCCGCAGCGGCGGCAGGCCGTTGCCGAAGGCGGTGGTCACCTCGGCGTCGATCTCCTGCATGCGGCGGCCGTCGACCGGCGAAGCCCGCGGCCCGCGTTCGACCACCCGCAGCGGAATCTCGCCGGCGGCGTCCAGTTCGTAGTAGCGGCGGTTGCCGGCGCCGCCGATCAGCATCCGCAGGGCCGGGTGCTTGCGCTGCAGCCAGGCCAGCGCGGCGCGCAACCGTTCGGGCGTGACCGCGCCCTCGATGGCGACGACGCAGGTGATGTTGCCGTCGATCAACTGCTCGATCGTGGACAGCCGGCGCCTCATGGTTCCTGCTCCGCGGTGGGCGGGGCGCCATCCGCGGAAGCCGCATCGGTCGCCGCACGATCGCGCGGCGTGCCGGTGCAGAACGCGAAGATCCGTGGATGCCGGTGCTCGAACGGTCCCAGTCGCCCGAACAGTCCGTCCAGATAGCCGCAGCCGATCGCGACCAGCTTCCTGAGCTTGTCGCCCTCGAACAGGGTCACGCACAGCGACTGGTGCAGCGCGAGCAGGCCGGAAATCCAGTGCAGCGCCCACCTGGAGCGGTACAGGCCCAGCGCGTGCACCGCGTTGCGCGCGCCGTAGTAGCGGCGCCAGGCGGCGTGGTGGGTGGTGAACAGCTTGCCGTGGCGGACGATGTGGCCGGTGGTCTGGCGCATCGTCACCGCGGCGTTCATGTACACCGGCACGCCCTGGCTGGAGGCGCGCAGGCCGTATTCGATATCGATGTACTCGATGAAGTAGTCCTCGCGGAACGCGCCGAGCCGGCGATAGGCCGGCGCCGAGAGCGCGGTGCCCGAGGAGATGATGAAGAGGGTCGGGAACAGCCCTTCGACCTCGTCGTCGATGCGCCTGGGACGGGGGAAGCGCCGCCCGGGCGGAATCGCCGGCATGCACTTGCCGAGGTTGATCTCGTGGATCTTCGGGCCGATCAGGAAGGCGTCGCTGTCGAGTCCGGCACAGGCGTGCATCATCCCGGCGAAGAAGGACGCATCGATGTCGGAATCCTGGTCGAGCAGGAAGATCACCTCACAGTCCCGCGCCAGCAGGGCCTCGGCGCCGCGGTTGTAGGCCCCGGCGAGACCGCCGCGGTTGCGGTTGTCGATCACCGTGGTACCGCCCTGGCGCAGGCGCTCGTGCAGTGCCGGATCGGGCTGGGGCGAGTTGTCGACCGCGACCACGGTCGGGCAGATCGCCCGCGCGCGATCGAGGTTGCGGACGAATTCCGGCGTCGGGCAATACAGCACGAAGATCAGGCCGAACGACTTCATGCGCCCGTCTCCGTCGCCGTCGCATCGACCGGCACCGGATCAATGTCCGTTCGGGGCCGCGGGCCGGCATCGCGGCTGTGCGCGTCCGCGTCCGCGGCGACCGCGAGCAGGATCGCGACGATCCGGTCGCGCACCGCGTGCGCCTGGGCGGCGGGCAGCGACTGCCGGTCCGAGGTCAGGGCGAAGTCCAGGTGTCCGTCGAAGCCGCTGATGGTGACCACGGTGGCCGGCGTCGGCGCCAGCATCGCGGTCGGGCTGTGGACCGCCTCCAGGCGGAAGTCGCCGTGATCGCGCGGCAGGTCCAGATGTCCGAGCCAGGACAGGGTGACGTTGCCTCCCGAGGGCCGCGATTGCCCGTAGGCGATCAGGCGGTCGAACAGCGCGTGCAGGCGCTCCATGCCGAGCAGGTTCTCGTGCAGGCGCGGCCCGAGACGCTGGATGCTCCGGTCGATGCCGGCCCTGAGCGTGCGGGCCAGGCTCCAGAACACCTCATCCGGAAACATGCCGCCGGACGGTGTGTGCAGCGACAGGTCGATCGTCGGCGCCATCGGGAACAGGCCGTCGGCGGCCAGCGCGGGCAGGAACCGGCGCGCGTCGACCGGGACGGTGAAACGGCCGACCCCGCGGGCGCCGCGTACCGCGCGGAATCCGAGCACGAAGGCCACGGCGAGTGCGTTGAACAGGCTCACGCCCTCGGCCCGGCAGCGCCGCGAGAGCGCCTGTGCCGACCCCCGGTCCAGTGTCCAGTGCAGGGCGTAGGCCTCGCCGTAGCGCCGCGCCGGGCGCCGGCGGCGGCTGCGCACGAACAGCCCGAACAGCGCGGTCTTCCAGCGCAGGCGCCGCTGCAGGCGGGGGTCGTTCCACACCGCCGCCGGCAGGATCTCCTGCAGGGACTGCAACGACGGATGGGTGCCGATGTCCCGCCTGGGGTCGGCGCACAGCGACAGGATCTCGCGCAACAGGGTCACGATCGAGCGGCCATCGCACAGACAGTGATGGCAGACCAGCAGCAGCTCGCTGGTCTCGACGCCGCGCAACCAGGTCACCCGGACCAGCGGCTCGGACGGGTCGAACAACTGCGACCATTCCTGCCGGCTCCGCCGCTGCCAGTCGCCGCCGCTGTTGCGCTCGATGATCCGCAGCCGGATCGGTGCCGGGTCCTCCTGCAACCGGAACCAGGGGCGGGTGCCCCCCGCTCCGTCCTCGCCGGGCTCGACGCGGCAACGCAGCAGCGGATGCTTGGCCTGCACGCGCGCCAGCGCATGCCTCAGTCGCCGCTCGCACAGCGGGCCGCGGATCCGCGCCGGGAACACGATCGCGACCGGGCTGCGCCCGTCCAGGTACATGCCGCGCTCGAACAGGGTCAGCGGACGTGCGGTCGCGGCGGCGGTAGCCGGCGGCGCTGCGGTGGATGCGCTCATGCGATGCGCTCCAGACGTTCGGCCGCGGCGGCCATCACCCGTGGCTGCAGCAGGCCCCAGCGGCGCAGGTGGGCGATCGCCGAACCGATCCCGTCCTCGGCGCGCACCCGCGCGCCCAGCGCCGCGGCGGCCGGCTGCAGCGGCGTTGTCGCCGCCAGCGCCGCCGCCAGCTCATCCGCGCGCAGGTGGCGACGATCCAGTGCCGGCGGTGCCACCCCGGCCCGCAGCAGGCAGCGCGCCCAGAACGGCTGGTCGCCGTAGAAGGGCACGATCACCGACGGGATTCCTGCGCGCACCGCGGCCGCGGTGGTGCCGGCGCCGCCATGGTGCACGGCCGCGGACATGCGTGGAAACAACCAGTCGTGCGGCGCCTGGCGGATGAAGAAGGTGTGCTCGTCGTGGCGGCCCTCGGCATGGTCGAGGCCGCCCCAGCCGGTCGCCAGCACCGCGCGCTGGCCGCTGCCGCGCACGCCGTCGAGCACGGTCGCGGTGAACGCGCTGGCCTCGCTGCTGACCATGCTGCCGAAGCCGATGTAGAACGGCTTCGGTCCGGCCTCCAGGAATTCCCGCAGCGCCGGCGACGGCTGCCAGTCCGGCTGCTCGTGGAACCAGTAGCCGGCGACCTGCGCCGACTCGGGCCAGTCGGCCGGACGCGGCAGCACGTGCCGGCTGAAGCCGTAGACGACCCGGTTGTCGTCGCCGCCGGCATGGAAGTACGGCCCGTACCAGGGGTAGCGGCGCAGTCCCAGCTGCGGACGCACGATGTCGTTGATCGCCGGCCGCATCACGTGCCAGACCAGCAGCCGCAGCAGATGATAGGCGCCCATGTTCAGGGTCGGCGGCAGCTGGCGCCTGGATCCGGCCAGCACCATCGGCGCCAGGATCCGCGACGGCGTCAGCGGCTGCAGTTGCGCGCCGACGAAGGGCAGGCCGCGCGCCTCGGCCAGCGACTTGGCCAGCAGGGTGGCGTTGCCGACGCCGATCAGAAGGCCGGCGTCCTCGCTGGCGGTCCGCCCCTGGTCGACCCAGTGCTCGGCCCAGTCGGCGAAAGTCTCGCGGAACACGCGCGCCATCGCGCGGGTGTCCAGGCCGCGGTCGGCGATGCTGCGATCGGCCTCCAGCAGGGCCTGGAAGTTGCTGGTCAGCGGGCGGAATTCCAGGCCGGCCTCGGCGACCAGCGGCGCGAAGTTGTCGCTGGTGACGATCCGCACCGGATATCCGGCGTTCCGCAGTCCCCGTCCCAATGCCACGCAGGGGCGGATATCGCCCTGCGTGCCGATGGTGAAGATCGCGATCGGCTTGAGGTCGGTCATGTCGCGCTCGGCCATGGCGTTCAACCACCGACCGGCAGTGCCGACTTGTGCACCGCCGCGGGCCGCCGCCCCGACCGTTCCGGTACCGGTGCCTCGCGATGGCGGCGCAGCAGGTCGATCCGCTCCTGCAGGACCCGGCCGATCCGTGCCGCCGGCCCCGGTTCCAGCATCGACTGGTGATCGCTGTCGATCTCGTGCAGTTCCACCTGGCCGTCGAAGCAGGGCGCCCAGACCGTTGGCCGGTAGTGCATCAGGCCTTCCAGGTCGACACGGGCCTGGCGCGCCGCGCGGAAGAACAGCAGGTCGCCGTGGACCGGTTCCGTCCCGCAATGGTCGGGAACGTAGCGCCGGGCCAGTTGCAGGTGGTTGCCGGTCACCGCGGCGACATGCTCGATCAGCCGCGGATCGCGCTTGACCAGTTCCCGCACCAGCGGCATCGACAGCACGTCGTACTCCGCGCACAACCACTCCGCCAGCGCGTCGAGCGTGGCCGGCGGGTTGTCGCCGGCCTTGCGATGGAAGCCGAGGAAGCGCAGCGCCGCCCGTACCTCGCCGGCTTCGCTGGAGGCGTTGCGAACGTCGTGGCCGGGGTGGGTCGCGAACGGGTAGGCATCCATCATCGCCAGCAGCTCCACGCGCTCGCCGCGCGCCTGCAGCTGGGTGGCGATGGCGTGGGCGATCAGGCCGCCCAGCGACCAGCCCAGCAGCCGGTACGGGCCCTCGGGCTGGACGCTGCGCATGCGCGCGATGCAGTCGGCGGCAATCTCCTCCAGGCTGGCCGGAAGGCTGTCGTCGCCGCGCAGGCCACGCGCCTGCAGGCCGTATACCGGCAGCCCGGGATCGAGGTGGCGCAGCAGCCCGGCATAGGCCCAGCCCAGGCCGACCACCGGATGGATGCAGAACAGCGGCCGCTCGCGCTCGCGGCCGTTGCCGCGCAGGGACAGCAGGGCGGCGAGCGGGTCCTGATCGTGCGTGGTCCGCGCCTGACCGTCGTCCAGGCAGGCCGCCAGTCCGGCGATGGTCGAGGCCTCGAACACGCTCGCCAGCGGCAGCTCCATCGACAGGTACTCGGGGAAGCGGGCGATCATCTCCGCCGCGCTCAGCGAGTCGCCGCCTAGGTCGAAGAAGTTGTCGTGCAGCCCGACCCGCTCGCGTCCCAGCACCGCGCACCATAGCGCCGCGAGCTTCTTCTCGATCGCGGTCGTCGGCTCGACGTGCGGGGCGCGGCCGCGTTGTTCGGGGCGCGGCAGGGCCTTGCGATCGAGCTTGCCGTTCGGCGTCAGCGGCAGTTGCGGCATCCAGACGAAGGCCGACGGGATCATCGCTTCCGGCAGGCGGCTGGCCAGGTGTCCGCGCAGGCCGCTCTCGTCGATCTGGTCGCCGTCGGCGGCGACCAGATAGGCGGCCAGCGAGGTACCGCCCTCGCCGTCACGATGCGCAAGCACGGCGGCGGCGGCGACCGACGGACTGGCCAGCAACTGCTGTTCGACCTCGGCCAGTTCGACACGATGGCCGCGGATCTTGACCTGGTCGTCGATGCGTCCGACGAACTCCAGCACGCCGCCGTCGAGCCAGCGGACCCGGTCGCCGGTGCGGTACATGCGGCTGCCGTCGGCGGCGAAGGGATCGTCGAGGAAGCGTTCGATGTTCAGCTGCGGCCGCCGCAGATAGCCCTTGGCGACACCGGCGCCGCCGATGTACAACTCGCCGACCGCGCCGCTGATGACCGGTTGCCGGTCGCCGTCGAGCACGTAGAGGCGGGTGTTGAGGATCGGCCGCCCGATCGGCGGCGCCTGGCGGCCATCGGTGTCGTGGGGACCGCTCTCGGCGAGGTCGAAGGCGGTCGACCAGACCGTGGTCTCGGTGGGGCCGTAGAACTGGGTGACCCGCGCCGCGCGGCGCCGCAGCTCGGTGGCCAGTGTCGCGCCCAGCGCCTCGCCGCCGACCAGCGCATGGACGCGGTCGAGCCGGGCCTGGCGACAGGCCAGCAGCACCCGCCATAGCGAGGGCGTGGCCTGCACGTGGGTGATGCCGGCGTCGGCGATCAGACGCGCCAGCCGCGGCGGGTCGTGGGCGATGCCGGCGTCGGCGATCACCGTGCGCGCGCCTGTCGTCAGCGGCAGGAACAGCTCCAGCGCGGCGATGTCGAAGGACACCGTGGTCACCGCGAGGAAGCGGTCGTCCGCGCGCGGAGCGAGCTGCCGGCGCATGCCCTGCAGGAAGTTGCCGAGGTTGCGGTGGCTGACCTCCACCCCCTTGGGCCGGCCGGTGGAACCGGAGGTGTAGAGCAGGTAGGCGGTCGCGTCCGGGGTGGACAGGTCCGGTTCCGGCGGCGCGTCCGCGGGCTCCCCGTCCTCCTCCGGCGCGAGCATCAGCAGGCCGCCACCGCCGTACTGCGCATGCGCCGATGGCGGGGCGATCATCGCCACCGGCGCGGCGTCGTCGAGCATCATCGCGATGCGCTCGGCGGGGCCGTCCGGATCGATCGGCAGATAGGCCGCGCCGCTGCGCATGATCGCCAGCAGCGCGATCAGCAACTGCGCTCCGCGCGGCAGCGCGATCGCGACGATATCGCCCGGACCGATGCCGTCGGCGACCAGCAACCGTGCCTGGCGCAGGCTGCGCCGGTGCAGCTCGCGGTAGCTCAGCGCGGTGTCGCCGGCCACCACCGCGATCGCCTCCGGCGTCGCCGCCGCCTGGCGCGCGAGCAGCTGCGGCAGACCGACGTCCTGCAGGGGCGCGGCGGTGGCGTTGTAGTCGACCAGCAGGCGTCGGCGTTCGCCATCGCCGAGGATGTCGATCCGGTCCAACGGTTGCGCCGGATCGTCCAGCACCGCGTCGATCAGACGCATCAGCCGGCGGCGGTGCTCGTCCAGCTCGGCCATCGGGTACAAGGCCGGGTTGGCGTCGAAGTAGATGCACGGATCGCTGTCGTTGCCGCGGTCGAACACGAACACGGTGAGGTCTTCCTGCGAGCCGTTGGAGAGATTGTGCGAGGTCGCCGGCGCGCCGCCGAAATCCAGCTGGTAGTCGAACGGTTCGATGTTGATGCCGAGGCGGGCGATATGGCGGTCCTGGCCGATCAGGCCGAGGTCGCGGCGCAGATCCTCGTAGCGGTACTGCTGGTGACGCAGCGCGTGCCGCACGACCTTCGACACCTGCTCGAACAGATCCGTCGCGGTCGATCCGGGGGCGAACGACAGGCGTATCGTCACCGCGTTGGCGACCATGCCGGGCGAGGCGCGCAGGGCGGCGCCGACGCGGCCGGACACCGGCATGCCGAACACCAGGTCGTTGGCGCCGGTGGCGCGGTGGAAATAGGCGGCGATCAGCGCGATCAGCACCTGCGGCAGGCTGGCCGAGTGCCGGCGACCGAGTTCGTCGAGCCGCCGCGCCTTGGCGATCGGCAGATAGCCGATGCTGTGGCGCAGGCCGCCTTCGTCGCTTCTCGCACCGCGCGCCAGGGTCACCGCCTCGGGCAGGTCGGCAAGCTGCTGCAGCCAGTATTCGCGGTCGCGCTGCAGACGCTTGGAGTCGCGATACGCCGCCTCCGCCTCGATCAGCGCGGACAGCGAGCCGAACTCGCAGGGCTCGGGTTCGCGGCCCTCGACATAGGCCGTGTACAACTGCGCCACGCGGCGCACCACCATGCCGCCGCTGTAGCCGTCATAGACCACGTGGTGGGCGCGCTGGTACCAGAAATAGCGATCGTCGGCGGCCTTGAACAGCGCCGCGACCCACAGCGGATCGCGGGCCAGGTCGACCGGGCGGATCAGGTCGGCGCGCATCCAGGCTTCGGCCGCGGCTCGCGGGTCGGCCTCGGCGCTGACGTCGATGAACGGAAAGCCGCCGTCGTGGAGCGGGCGGTTCTCGTGCGCGCCGCCGTCGGCCGGCCGCACGATCTGGCGCGGCTTGCCGTCTTCCTCGATCACCTGCACGCGCAGGGTCTCGGCCTCGCGCACCACCTGGCGCAGCGCGCGCAGGAACTGCACCGGGTCGACCGGACCCGATATCTCGATCGCCTCGGCGATGTTCAGCGTGGCGTTGGCAGCGGCGATCTTCTGGCCCACCCACAACCCGCGCTGTGCGATGGTCAGGGGCAGCGAAACCCGGTGTGACTCGTTCATCGAAAATCCTTTTCGTGGGGGCGGGGGCGACGTGCTGCAGGTGTCGCGCCGGTCCTCACCTCACTCATCCCTGTGCGAGAAGGCCGTTTTCTGGCGATTTCTTTTTGAGTCGAGGGCTTGTCGTTTCGCGGCTTTCCAGGGTTCCTTGCAGAGAGAGGTCGGGCGGCGCTTCAACCAGCCGTCGCCCCAGATATGTCAGCGCGCCGATGACATGTCCACCGCGCATCCGACGTTGCGTGGACGAAATCACGTTTTGAAATTTGATGTGTGCGTGCGGTGAAGACACGCCATCGCGAGGCCGGCGGAACTGCGTCATAAAACGCGGCGAATCGGCATCGCATCGCCATGCATCCGTCACGTCGCGACGACGCGGATCGGGAACTGCGCAACCGATCCGCATGCGCGGCTGCGTTCCGAAGCTGCCGGTCGCATTGTTCATGCCACGGCATTGCCGATCCGGCCCCGACATTGTTGGCGGCGTCGAGCGAAGAAGCCCACGGTGTGGACGTCGCCCCCGGAATCGCAGGTTGCCGGAGCCGCCGCGAGGGTCTGCCGATCGCGCGCTTTCATGCATGTCGGGAGTCGACGCAATCACTGCCGGGATGAGGTGCGGCGCTTGTGCATCGCTTGACTCGGGACAGGGAAGGCGTAGCATTTTCGATGAGCCTCGGGACAGACCCGGGGCGACCACCCACCGTGAGGGAGCCTCATGGAATACGATTATCTGGTCTTCATTGGCCGCTTCGAGCCGTTTCACAACGGCCATGCCGCCGTCGCCCGCCTGGCACTGGGCCGGGCGCGCAAGCTGATCCTTCTGGTCGGCTCCGCCGATACCCCCCGCACCATCCGCAACCCCTGGACCGTCGCCGAACGCGAGGTCATGGTCCGCGCCGCGCTCGCCGACGATGAGCGGCGCCTGATCGTGCGGCCGCTGCGCGATCACCTCTACAACGAAGCGTTATGGATCGCCGCGGTCCAGCGCAGCGTCGCCGAGGCGATCAAGGCCGACGGTGGCGCAGTCGATGCCCGGGTTGGTCTGATCGGTCAGGACAAGGACGCCAGCAGCTACTACCTGCAGGAGTTCCCGCAATGGCCGTTGGTCGACGTGCAGCACACCGCCACGCTGTCGGCGACCGAACTGCGCCGTTATCTGTTCGAGGCCAACCAGGTCGATAGCCACGGCGGGCTGATGCTGATCCGCGCCAACGTACCCGGCCCGGTGTTCGACATGCTCGAAGCCTTCCGCAAGAACTCGCCCGCGTTCACCCAACTGGTCGCCGAACACCGCTTCATCGACCAGTATCGCGCGGCCTGGGCCGAGGCCCCGTATCCGCCGACCTTCGTCACCACCGATGCGGTGGTCGTGCACTCCGGCCACGTGCTGCTGGTGCGGCGCCGGGCAGAGCCGGGCAAAGGCCTGTGGGCGCTGCCGGGTGGCTTTGTCCATCAGGACGAGAGCATTCTTGCCAGTTGCCTGCGCGAACTGCGCGAGGAGACCCGGCTCAAACTGCCGCTGCCGGTGCTGAAGGGCTCGATCAAGGGCCAGCACGTGTTCGACCACCCCGAGCGCTCGCAACGCGGCCGTACCGTGACCCACGCCTTCCACTTCGACTTCCCGGCCGGCGATCTGCCGCCGGTGCGCGGTAGCGACGATGCCGACAAGGCGCGCTGGTTCCCGGTCAGCGAAGCGCTGGAGATGGGCCCGCAGCTGTACGAGGACCACCTGTACATCCTCGAGTTCTTCCTCGGCCGGAGCTGACCCGACCGGGATCCGCCCCTGCCATCCCGCCGGTGGACAGACCGCCGGCGTCACCCGACGCGAAGGAGCTTCCGTCATGCGCCATCTCGAAAATCTGGTTCTCAATACCGACAGCTACAAGGCCAGTCACTGGCTGCAGTACCCGCCCGGCACCGACGCCACGTTCTTCTATGTCGAGTCCCGCGGCGGCGTGTACGACAAGACGCTGTTCTTCGGCCTGCAGGCCATCCTCAAGGAATACCTGTCGAAGCCGGTCACCCATGCCGACGTCGACGAGGCGCGCGACTTCTTCGCCACCCATGGCGAGCCGTTCAACGAGGCCGGCTGGCGCCGGATCGTTGACGTGCATGGCGGCCTGCTGCCGCTGCGGATCCGCGCCGTGCCCGAGGGCAGCGTCATACGCACCCATCAGGCCCTGGTCACGATCGAGTCCACCGACCCGGAAGCGTTCTGGTTGCCCAGCTACATCGAGACCCTGCTGCTGAGGCTGTGGTACCCGGTCACCGTGGCGACGATCAGCTACCACGTGAAGCAGACCATACGATCCTTCCTCGAACGCACCAGCGACGATCCAGAGGGGCAGCTGCCGTTCAAACTGCACGACTTCGGAGCCCGCGGCGTGTCCAGTCTCGAATCGGCCGGGCTCGGCGGCGCCGCCCATCTGGTCAACTTCATGGGCACCGACACCGTCGCCGGTGTGCTCACCGCGCGCGCCTACTACCACGAGCCGATGGCCGGCGTCTCGATCCCGGCCGCCGAGCACAGCACCATCACCAGTTGGGGCCGCGAACGCGAGGTCGAGGCCTACGCCAACATGCTCAAGCAGTTCGCCAGGCCCGGCAGCTTGGTCGCGGTGGTCTCCGACAGCTACGACATCTACACGGCTATCAAGGAGCGCTGGGGCAAGGCCCTGCGCCAGCAGGTGATCGAGTCCGGCGCCACGGTGGTGATCCGCCCCGACTCCGGCGACCCGGTCGAGGTCGTGCACCAGTGCCTGGAGTTGCTCGACGAGGCCTTCGGCAGCACGGTCAACGGCAAGGGCTACAAGGTGCTGAACCATGTTCGCCTGATCCAGGGCGACGGCGTCGACCCCGACAGTATCCGCGCGATCCTGGAGCGGATCACCGAAGCCGGCTACGCCACCGACAACATCGCCTTCGGCATGGGCGGTGGTCTGCTGCAGAAGCTCAACCGCGACACCCAGAAGTTCGCGCTCAAGTGCTCGGCGGCGCGCGTCGATGGCCAGTGGCTCGACGTCTACAAGGACCCGATCACCGACACCGGCAAGACCTCCCAGCGCGGCCGGCTGGCCCTGCTGCGGCACGTCGAGTACGGCAGCGTGAAGACCGTGCCGATCCCGGACGACGTGGTCGATGTCGAAGAGATGGCGCTGCCTCTGGGCTGGACCCACGCCATGCAAACGGTGTGGAAGAACGGCCAACTCACCCGTGACTGGACCTTCGCCGAGGTCCGCGCCCATGG
Source organism: Marilutibacter maris (assembly GCF_003233695.1). Classification (NCBI taxonomy): domain Bacteria; kingdom Pseudomonadati; phylum Pseudomonadota; class Gammaproteobacteria; order Lysobacterales; family Lysobacteraceae; genus Marilutibacter; species Marilutibacter maris. The sequence continues at coordinate 464,372 of NZ_CP029843.1, forward strand.
CAATGCTGGATAGCGCTGGCGGCGGCAGGTCCGACGCCCGCTCCGTACCTCCGGCGATCCCTCGCCGGGGGGCTTGGCGGTGCGCGGCTTGGATCCCGTTGCGACCGTTCCGATCTGGGGTGGTCCCGAGGTCGCCGGCGGGTGCGGATGATGCGTTGGCGCCCGCGGGTGAGTGGCTTCTGTCCAAGATCTTGATTTAATTGATTTTTATTGGGGTGCGCGCATGGCGGCGTGTCCGCTTGCGCGCCTGTTCCACGCGCCGGCGGGGCCTGGCGGAATCGACTTCTGGCCGAACCTGAACGGAGCCTTCGTTCCATCCATGCAACGGACTGAACTTCCAGCTGCCTTAGCAGTCGTAATACGCGACTGCTAAGATGCCTGCCATGAACCAGACTCCCACCGCAACCGCCCTGATCGCCAACAACCTGCCGGTGCCCAGCGCACTGGGGTCGCTCGACGCCTATATCGGTGCCGTGTACCAGATCCCGGTGTTGAGCGCCGAGGACGAGCAGGACCTGGCCCGCCGCTTCCGCGACGACGAGGACCTCGATGCCGCCCGCGAACTGGTGCATTCGCACCTGCGCTTCGTGGTGCATGTCGCGCGCGGCTACAACGGTTATGGCCTGCAGCTGGGCGACCTGATCCAGGAAGGCAATATAGGCCTGATGAAGGCGGTCAAGCGCTTCGACCCCGAGCAGGGCGTGCGCCTGGTCAGCTTCGCGGTGCACTGGATCCGCGCCGAGATGCACGAGTTCATCCTCAAGAACTGGCGCATCGTCAAGGTCGCCACGACCAAGGCGCAGCGCAAGCTGTTCTTCAACCTGCGCAAGAGCAAGAAGCGCCTGGGCTGGTTGAACGCCGAGGAAGTGCGCACCGTGGCCGCCGACCTCAACGTCTCCGAGCGCGAAGTGCTGGAGATGGAGTCGCGCCTGTCCGGTCGCGACGTGGGCTTCGACGCGCCGGCCGACGAGGACGACGAGCGCACGCCGCCGTCGCCGTCCGCCTATCTGCGCACCGATGCCGAGGACCCGTCGCAGCTGTACGAGCGCGAGGACGAGGAGGACAACCAGCTGCAGCTGCTGCGCGAGGGCATGGCCGGTCTCGACGAGCGTTCGCGCGACATCGTCAAGCGCCGCTGGCTCGACGGCGACAACAAGGTCACCCTGCAGGAACTCGCCGACGAATACGGTGTGTCCGCCGAGCGCATCCGCCAGATCGAGGCCAACGCGCTGAAGAAGATGAAGGCGCTGTTCGTCGCCTGATCGCGGCCTCGTATTCGCACGACCACGGCCCGGCGATCCCGGGCCGTTTTCGTTTCCGGCGCCGGTGATCGCCCGCACGCATTTCGCAGGAGCGGCGCAGGCCGCGATACCCGGCTGCGCCCGGATATCTCCCAAAATTTGCTGCGCAATCCTTGGGTCCCACCGTTGCCGTGCTGTACGCCGCTCCTACGGGTCTCAATATCCTCGGCCGTTGTGGCAGCGTGTCGCCGACCGTCGTCGGTACGGCCCGTTCCGTTCGGGATGAAGGGCTGTCCGCGTCAACCCCGATCGCGGCTTGCGCCGCTCCTACGGGGCAGCCGCATCGCCGCTCTCGTCGTCGTGGTCGTCGAGGATGATCCGCGCGTGGCGCTGGTAGCTCCAGTAGGCCCAGGCCCAGTTGATCAGCACCAGCAGACGGTTGCGGAAGCCGATCAGGAACAGCACGTGCACCCACAGCCAGAACCACCAGGCGAGCAGGCCCTTGAGCTTGAAGCCGTGCAGGTCGACCACCGCGGCCATGCGGCCGATGGTGGCGAGGTTGCCCATGTCGCGGTAGCGGAACGGCGGCGCCGGTCGTCCGGCCAGGCGCGCGCGGATCGCGCGGGCGGCGTGGGCGCCCATCTGCTTGGCCGCCGGCGCGACGCCGGGCACGGGTCGGCCGTCCTGCTCGATGCTGGCCAGGTCGCCGGCGACCAACACCTCCGGCCGCCCCGGCACGCCGAGGTCGGCCTCGACCCGGACCCGGCCGGCGCGGTCGCGCGGCACGTCGAGCAGGGCGCCCAGCGGCGAGGCGGCGACTCCGGCCGCCCACAGCACGGTGCGTGCCGGCACCCGCTCGCCGGCCAGTACGTAGCCGTCGCCGTCGATGGTCTCCACCGCGTGCCCGGTGACCACCTCGACCCCGAGCTTTTCCAGCTTGAGCCGGGCGTTGTCCGACAGCTCCGGCGGAAACGAGGCCAGCACCCGCGGACCGGCCTCGATCAGGCGCACCCGTGCCCGCGCCGGGTCGATGTGGCGGAACTCGTCCTTGAGCGTGTGGCGGGCGATCTCGGCCAGGGTGCCGGCCAGTTCGACCCCGGTCGGGCCGCCGCCGACCACGGCGAAGTCGAGCCAGGCGGCGCGTTCGGCGGGGTCGTCGGCGGCCTCGGCGCGCTCGAACGCCATCAGCACCCGGCGGCGGATGCCGAGCGCGTCGTCGAGCGACTTCAGCCCCGGCGCATGCTCGGCCCAGGCGTCGTTGCCGAAATAGGCGTGGGTCGCGCCACTGGCCAGCAGCAGGTAGTCGTAGCCGATGCGGCTGTCGTCGGCACCGTCGTCGCCGGCGAGGGCGACCGTTCGAGCATCGGCATCGATCGCGGTCACCTCGCCCAGGCGCACCTCGACATTGCGTTGGCCGCGCAGGATGTGGCGCAGCGGTGCGGCGATGTCGGGCGCCGACAGGCCGGCGGTCGCCACCTGGTACAGCAGCGGCTGGAACAGGTGATGGTTGCGGCGGTCGATCAGGGTGATGCGCACGCGATCGCGGGCCAGCGCGCGGGTCGCCCACAGGCCGGCGAAGCCGCCGCCGACGATCACGACATGGGGAAGGGCGTTGGCGCTCATGCATGGGCTCCTGTGACGGGCAGCGGTGCCGGGGGCGGCAGGTGCAGGCCGACGCTGTGCGGCGGCCGCCCGAGCAGCGCCGGCAGGCGGTTGCGACGCGGACAATTATCCTGCCGCAGCAGTTCCCAGTGACCATAGGAGAACGGCGTCAGGTGAAGCAGGTCGCAGGCATGGCTGGCCAGCCGCGCCAGCCAGCCCGGCACGCGCAGGCTCGCGGCGGGTGCGTCGGTGTGCAGGCGGCGCATCGCCGCGACGTGCTCGGCCAGGGTGCACGGTCGCAGGCCGCCGAGGTCGTGTTCGCGCGGCATGCCGGGATCGGCCGCTGCCAGCACCAGGTTGGCGATCGCTTCGCCGAGGTCGGCGACGTCGAGCACCGCGATCCGCCCGCAGGCGTCGGCGGGCAGCAGCTGCAGCGGCCAGCGTGCGACCCGGCGGATCCAGCGTGCGCCGTAGCCGCCGTCGCCGTCGAGCAGGGACGGGCGCACGATGTGCCAGTCGGCGCCGCTGGCGCGCAGTGCCGCTTCGCCGTCGCGCTTGGACAGCAGGAAGCGGCTGCGTACCGGGCCGTCGAGGCCGAGCGCGGACACGTGGACCAGACGCAGCCCACGCGCCGCGCAGGCGGCGGCGAGCGCGGCGGGGGCACGGTGATGGACACGGTCGTAGGTCTCGCGTCCGCGCGGGCGCAGGATGCCGACGCAGTTGATCACCGCATCGACCCCGGCCAGCAGGGCGGACCAGTCGGCGGCGGCGGTCATCCGCTCCATGCGGACGCGCAGATAGCGGGCGGCGGCGATATCGGCGCGGCGCTGGCGCCGGCCGGGGTGGCGGCTGCCGATGCTGACCGGCACCCCGCGCTCGCGCAGGGCGGCGACGACATGGCGGCCGATGAAGCCGGCGCCGCCCAGGACCAGTACCCGGCGCGGGCCGGCTGTTTGTGAGCCGACTGTCTCCCCGTCGACCGGGGCTGGCGTTGCGTGGAGGGGCATATCCCTGCTCCTTGTTTCAGTTATTTCTGTCTTGACAGAAATATATGACGAATCTAATCTGCCGCCAAGCCCGCGAACCGCCCGCCGGGCCGTTGCCGGAGTCCGCGATGTCCGAAGCCGTCGAACTGTCCCCGATCGCCCGCCGCTTCGTCCTCCATTGGGGCGAAATGGGCTCGCGCTGGGGGGTCAACCGCACCGTGGCGCAGATCCACGCGCTGCTGTTCCTGTCCGGTCGGCCGATGCATGCCGAGGAGATCGCCGCGACCCTGTCGGTCGCCCGCTCCAACGTCAGCACCAGCCTGCGCGAGCTGACCAACTACAACCTGGTGCGCACCGTGCACCAGCTCGGCGACCGCCGCGACCACTTCGAGACCTCCAGGGACGTCTGGGAGCTGTTCCGCACCGTCGTGCGCGAGCGCAAGGCGCGCGAGTTCGACCCGACCGTGGCGATGCTCGGCGACTGCATGGCCGACCCGGAGCTGGCCGCGGAGCCGCCGGAAGTGCGCGCCAGGATCGCCGAGACCCTGGCGCTGATGTCCGCGCTGTCGGCCTGGGGCGAGGAGATGCTGCGGCTGGAACCGGCGACGCTGATGAAGGTGATGAAGCTCGGCAGCCGGATCCAGAAGCTGCTGCGCGAGGGATGAGCCGGGCGCGGCGGTTCCCGGCGGACCGCGTCGGGGCGGCCGGAAGCGGCTACCCAAAGTGGCCGATCGTGGTCACCGGCTTGACATGATCAGAGAATAATTTTCATATCAGGACAACAATTCTCCGTTTGGGGGTCGTATGTCCTTGCACCGTGTCCTGGTCGTCGCGATCGCCGCGGCGCTCCCGCTGATGGCCGCGCAGGCGCAGGAGTCGTCCACCGCAGAGGCGGCGGCCACCGACCTGGACGGGGTGGTGGTGACCGCCAACCGGGTCGAGCAGCCGCTGGTGGAAACGCCGATGGCGGTCACCGCGCTGGACGCGCGGACCCTGGACCGCCTGCGCATCGAGCGCTTCGACGACTATCTGACCCAGGTACCGGGGATGTCCTCGATCAGCCCGCGTCCGGGCAACGCCCAGCTGACCCTGCGCGGGGTCGGCGTGGGCCTGCAGGGCAACAGCACGGTCAGTCTGTACGTCGACGACAGTCCGTTCGGCAGCAGCAGCATCTTCGCCCGCGCCGGCAATCTCACCGCCGACTTCGACCCCTACGACATGGCCCGGATCGAGGTGCTGCGCGGCCCGCAGGGCACCCTGTACGGCGCCAACAGCCTCGGCGGCCTGCTCAAGTTCGTGACCACGCCACCGGCGCTGGGCACGTTCGAATCGCAGGCCCAGGGCCAGTACGGCACGGTGTCCGGCGGCGGCGACGGCTGGAGCCTGCGCGGCCTGGTCAACGCGCCGATCGGCGAGACCGCGGCGCTGCGCGCCAACGTGTTCAAGCGCCGCGACCCGGGCTACATCGACGATGTCGGTCTCGGCCGCAAGGACATCAATGGCAGCGATGTCGCCGGCGGCCGTGCCTCGCTGTTGTGGCAACCGGCGGACGCGCTGCGGGTGCGCCTGACCAGCATGGCGCAGGACCTGGACAGCCTGGGCGCGCCGGTGGTCGAGCTGGTCGACGCCGCGCCCGGTGCCGGCCAGCCGGGCGTGCGTCCGGACCTGCGCCCGGCCTATGGCGGCCTGACCCAGCGGCGCTGGCTGGACGAGAACTTCGACGTGCGGATGCGCCAGCACAACCTCAGCGTGCAGTACGACTTCGACCGCGTCAGCCTGCTCTCCTCCAGCAGTTACGGCACCCAGCACAACCGCTTCCGCAGCGACGCCACCGTGCAGTGGCGTGGCCTGCTCGGCGGCGCGCTGGGAACGCCGTTCGAGGGCTTCGCCTATGCCGAGGAGTTCGGCATGGAGCAGAAGAAGTTCACCCAGGAAGTGCGCGCCTGGACCACCGACGAACGCACGCTCGGCTGGCAGGCCGGTCTGTATTACAGCAACGAGGAAACCGGCAACCGTCAGAAGCTCGCGGCCTACGATGCGGCCGAGCGGACGCCGGCCGACCTCGTCGGGCTGATCGGCGACGAGCTGTTCGTCGCGACCCTGCCGGCGAGCTACGACGAGATCGCCGCCTACGGCACGCTGACCTGGCGGATCTCGCCGCGCTTCGACGTGGCCGTGGGCGCACGCTACAGCCGCAACGAACAGGAGTTCACCCAGGACACCCGCGGCGCGCTGCTGTCGGGGGTGTCGGGCAAGGGGTCCGAAGACGCGACCTGGACCTATCTGGTCAATCCGCGCTGGCGGGTGCGCGACGGGTTGATGTTCTACGGTCGCTTCGCCACCGGCTACCGGCCCGGCGGCCCCAACTTCGTGCCGCCGCCGGAGCTGGCCGGGGTGATCCCGCCGGCGTTCGAGCCGGACAAGCTGACCAGCTACGAGCTGGGCATGAAGGGCGAATGGCTGGACCGCCGCGTCGGCCTGGAACTGGCCGCCTACTACGTGGACTGGTCGGACGTGCAACTGAGCGTGTCCTTCGATGGCTTCGGCTTCCAGGGCAACGGCGGCCGCTCGCGCAGCCAGGGCCTGGAGGCGGCGTTGAACCTGCGTCCGTTCGACGGCCTGAATCTGGGCCTGACCGCGTCCTACACCGACGCCCACCTCACCGACGAGGTGCTGGGGCCCGACGGGCAGCCGGTCGCGCGCTTCGCCAAGGGCGATCGTCTGCCCTACGTGCCCCGGGTCGGCGCCGCCCTGAACGCCGATTACGAAGGCGACCTGACCGGTACGCTGGGCTGGTTCGTCGGTGCGAGTTTCCGTCATGTCGGCGAGCGGGCGACAGACTTCACCGGCAATGGCGCCGGCCAGACCCTGTCCGGCTACAACCAGATGGATCTGCGCGCCGGCCTCGACAGCAGTCGCTGGAACCTGAGCCTGTGGGTGAAGAACGCGGCCAACGCCGACGACCTGGTCACCCTGGGCGTCAACGGCGCGCTGGAGGACGGCCGCACCCTGTACGGCGGCTCGGTGCTGCAGCCGCGTACCGTCGGCATCACCTTCACCGGCTACTTCCATTGAGCGCGGCCGTGATGCCGCGCGCCGGCACCGCGCGCCTGTCGCTGCACATGGCGATCGAGCCGCTGCCGTTGAAGACGCCGTTCCGCATCAGCGGCCACGCGTTCACGGCGATGCCGGCGCTGGACGTCGTGCTCGACGACGGCGGTCATCGCGGTCGCGGCGAGGCCGCCGGCGTGTACTACCTCGGCGACACCCCGCAGGCCATGTGGCGCACGCTGGAACATCACCGCGAGGCGCTGGAGTCGGGCCTCGACCGCGATGCGCTGCAGGCCCTGTTGCCGGCGGGCGGTGCCCGCAATGCGGTCGACTGCGCGCTGTGGGAACTGCAAGCGCTGCGTGCCGGCACCTCGGTGGCCGCGCTGGCCGGGACCGCTCCGCCGCGGCCGCTGACCACGACCTTCACCATCGGCGCCGACGATCCGGCCACGGTGGCGCGGCGGGCGCGCGACTGGACCGACGCGCGCGCGCTCAAGCTCAAGCTCGATGGGGAGGTCGACGTGGACATCGAGCGCATCCGTGCGTTGCGCGCGGCGCGGCCGGAGGTCTGGTTCGGCGTCGACGCCAACCAGGGCTATGCCCCGGCCACGATCGAACCATTGCTCCGGGCGCTGTCCGATGCCGGCGCGAGCCTGCTCGAGCAGCCGTTCGCGCGCGGTCGCGAAGCCGATCTGGACGGCATCGACGTCGCGATCGACATCGCCGCCGACGAGAGCATCCAGGACCTGGCCGAACTGGAAGCGCGGGCGCGGCACTTCGACGTGGTCAACATCAAGCTCGACAAGTGCGGCGGCCTGACCGAGGCATTGGCGATGGAGCGCCGCGCGCGTCGGCTGGGCTTGAAGGTGATGGTCGGCAACATGCTCGGCAGCAGCCTGGCGGCGGCGCCGGCGTTCGTGCTCGGCCAGCGCTGCGACCTGGTCGATCTGGACGGCCCGACCTTCATCGCCCGAGACCGCGTGCCGGGCGTCCGCTACGTCGACGGTGCGATCGATTGTCCGCATCGGGTCTGGGGAGGCATGCCATGCGCATGAACACATTGGATATCGGCCGTCGGCGGCTGCTACAGGCGGCCGGCGCTTCGGCCGCGCTGATGGCACTGCCGGCGACCGCGACGCCGACCGCGGGCAAGGCATCCGCGACGGCGTTGTCGGGCTACTCCAGGCGTGCCCGCGCGATCGTCGAGCGCGCCCTGGTCATCGACATGCTGGCGCCGCTGCGCATCGACCTGCGCGAGGATGCCTACGCCGAGCCGCTGAGCGCCGGGGAGATCGCCGACTTCCGCCGCAGCGGCATCACCGCGATGCACCACAGCTGGGGCATCGAGGGGCCGGACGCGCACAGCCAGGTGTTGGCGCACATGGCCGGCTGGTACGGCCTGATCGCGCACCACGCCGATCTGTTCGTGCTGGTGCGCGGCGTCGCCGATCTGGAGCGGGCGAAGGCCGACGGCAAGGTGGCGGTGATCTTCGGTGTGCAGAACGCCGACCACTTCCGCGGCGTCGACGACGTGAAACTGTTCCACGGCATGGGCCAGCGTTGCGCGCAGCTGACCTACAACAGCCAGAACCTGATCGCCTCCGGCAGCACCGACCGGGTCGACGGCGGGGTCAGCGACTTCGGCGCGGCGATCATCGCCGGGATGGAGAGCACCGGCATGCTGGTGGACGTCTCGCATTGCGGCCCGCGCACCACCCTGGACGCGATCGAGATCGCGCGCGGACCGATCGCGATCACCCATTCCAACTGCCAGGCCCTGCTCGATCATCCGCGCCTGAAGAGCGACGAGGCGATCCGCCGACTGGCGGCGAAGGGCGGGGTGATGGGGATCACCGGGGTGCGGATGTTCGTGACCGGCGCCGAACCGACCACCATCGAGCACATCGTCGACCACATCGACCACGTCGCCAGGCTGGTCGGGATCGAGCACGTGGGCATCGGCTCGGACGCCGACCTGTACGGCTACGATGCGATGCCGGCCGAGCAACTGGCGCAGCTGAAGGCGGCCTACAAGGCCAGCTACGGGTTCCGCGACCGCATCGACATCGCCGGCTTCGACCATCCGTTGAAGATCTACGACCTGGTCGAGGCACTGATCCGGCGCGGCTACGGCGACGCCGATATCGCGCTCGTGCTGGGCGGCAATTTCCGCCGTCTGCTCGGCCAGGTCTGGCGCTGAACCATGGGCCCCGAATCCGCGATGGACGGGCGCCACTCCGGTACCGCAACCACCCGCAGCGATCTGCTGCGCCTGCCCCGTCCCTATCTGCTGTTCCTCGGCGACGTCGGCGATCCGGCCTATGCCAAGACCGCGTTCGGCGTGCGCGACTGGGCGAGCGCGCACTGCGTGGGCGAATGCCGGTTGGACGGTGGCCGGGTCAGCCTGGGATTGCCCGAGCTCGGCCCGCGGGAGGCCCGCATGGCCGGCGCGCGCGCGCTGCTGATCGGGGTGGCGAATGTCGGCGGCGTGATTCCGCCGGCGTGGATGCCGATGCTGCTGGATGCGCTGGCCAACGGCCTGGACCTGGTCTCCGGCCTGCACACCCGGCTGGCATCGATTCCGGCCCTGCGCGAGGCCGCCGAACGGCATGGCCGACGCCTGGTCGACGTACGCGAACCGCCGCCGGCGATCGCACCGGCGAACGGACGTCGGCGCAGCGGCAAGCGCCTGCTGACGGTCGGTACCGATTGCGCGCTGGGCAAGAAATACACCGCGCTGGCGCTGACCGAAGCGTTGCGCCTGCGCGGCGTGGACGTGGATTTCCGCGCCACCGGCCAGACCGGAATCCTGATCGCGGGGCGCGGCATTGCGATGGATGCGGTGGTCGCGGACTTCGCCGCCGGCGCCGCCGAACGGCTCAGCCCGGACGCGGCCGAAGACCATTGGGACGTGATCGAAGGGCAGGGCTCGTTGTTCCATCCCGCCTATGCCGGGGTGTCGCTGGCCTTGCTGCACGGCAGCCAGCCGGACGTCGTCGTGGTCTGCCACGACCCGGGGCGCGGCCACATGCTGGGCTATCCGGACTATCCGATGCCGTCGCTGGAGGACGCGATCGGCCTGAATCTGCAACTGGGGCGGCGGACCCGCCCGGCGATCCGCTGCGCCGGCATCAGCCTGAACACCTCGGCGATGGATCCCGCGTCCGCGGATGCCCTGATCGAGCGTGAAGGCCGGCGACTGGGCCTGCCGGTGGCCGACCCGGTCCGCGGCGGCGCCTGCTTCGAACGGCTCGTCGACGCCTGCCTGGATGCCGGCGCGGCGGGTAGGGCCGGCTGATGTCCTCGCGCGCCACCGGGGCTTCGTGGTTCCAGCGCTTCCTGCTGCCGGGGCTGGCATTCAAGGCGGTGGTGATCGGCGGCGGTTACGCGACCGGGCGCGAGCTGGCGGAATTCTTTCTCGCCGGCGGCCCCTGGGCCGGCATCGTCGCGATGCTGTTGGCGATGCTGGTGTGGAGCCTGGTCTGCGCGGCCACCTTCGCCTTCGCCCGCGCGACGCATGCCTACGACTACCGCGGTTTCTTCACCGCGCTGCTGGGCCGCGGATGGTGGATGTTCGAGCTCGTCTACCTGCTGTTGCTGGTGCTGATCCTGGCGGTGATGGGCGCGGCCGCCGGCGAGCTGGGGCGCGCCGTGTTCGGCTGGCCCGGCCTGGTCGGCAGCGTCGGCTTCGTGATCCTGGTGGCGGCGGTGGCCGCGACCGGCAACGCCGGCGTGGAGCGTCTGTTCAAGTGGGCCGCGCCGCTGTTGTACGGCACCTATCTGCTGTTCCTGCTGCTGTCCTTGTCGAGCTTCGGCGACCGCATCGTGGCGCGCTTCTCGGCCTCGCCGACGACGCTCGGCGAGGTCGCGGCCGGATTGCCGGGCGGCCTGGGCTACGCCGGCTACAACCTGGTCGCGGCGGTGGTGGTCCTGCCGATGGTCCGCCATCTGCGCGGACGCCGCGACGCGCTGATCGCCGGCGCGATCGCGGGACCGCTGGCGATGCTGCCGGCGCTGCTGTTCTTCATCTGCATGGTCGCCTGGACCCCGGCCGTCGCCGATGCCGCGCTGCCATCGGATTACCTGCTGCAGCGCCTGGACCGGCCGCTGTTCCGGCAACTGTTCCAGGCGATGGTGTTCGTCGCCCTGCTGGAGACCGGTGTCGGCGTGGTCCACGCGCTCAACGAGCGGATGGCGGCCAGTTGGCGCGCGCACCGCGGCGAACGTTTCCCGATCGGCGTCCGCATGGCGGTGGCCGCCGCGCTCCTGCTGGCGTCGATCTTCCTGGCCGGCCGCTTCGGACTGGTTGCGCTGATCGCCAGCGGCTATCGCGGGCTGTCCTGGGCCCTGCTGGCGGTGTACGTGTTGCCGCTGCTGATCCTGGGGCCCTGGCGGTTGCGCCGACGGCGTGCCGGTGCGCGAGCCACCCGGTACGGGGCATGAGTGCCGTGGCCGCTGCCAGCGATGCCATTCACGTTCAAGAAACGCGCATGAAAGCGAGAGGATGACCATGTTCAAGCTGAGACCACTGCTGCTGGCCGGACTGATGTGCTGTGCCGGGGTCGCGTCGGGACAAGAGGCGCCGGCGCGGATGGAGACGCCGACGATGGCCGGGATCGGCGAGGGCCCGTCGGCGCCGGAACCGTCGCAGCGGCTCGATGCGGCCGAACTGGAGGCCTATGTCGACGGCGTGGTCGAGGCCTACATGAAGCGGCTCGGCATCGCCGGCGTCACCGTCGCGGTGGTCGACGCGCGGGGACCGCTGCTGCTGCGCGGCTACGGCATCGCCACGCAGAAAGCGGTGCCGGGACGGGTCAGGGCCGACGCCACCCTTTTCCGGATCGGTTCGGTATCGAAGACCTTCACCTACCTGGAGGCCCTGAAGCTGATCGATGCGGGCCGGCTCGATCTGGACGCGCCGGTCAACGACTACCTGCCCGAGGACCTCGCGCTCGCCGACGATGGCTACCCGCCGGTGCGGATCCGCCATCTGCTGACCCACACCGCCGGCTACGAGGATTCGGCGCTCGGCCACCTGTTCGCGCGTTCGCCGCAGGAGGCGCTCAGCCTGCACGACTACGTGCTGCGACACCGGCCGCGGCGGGTGCGCGAGCCGGGCCTGCACGCGGTGTATTCCAACTACAGTCTGGCCCTGCTCGGTGCGGTACTGGCAAACGTGTCCGGGGTGCCGTTCGAGGCCCTGATGGAGCGCGAGCTGTTCGAGCCGATGGGAATGGACGTGACCACCTTCCGCGAGCCGTTGGGCGAGGATGACGAGCGCACCGCGAGCGCGTGGCTCCGCGACATGTGGTCGGAGGGCTTCAAGCGGACGCAGGGCGGGTTCGAGAAGCAGGATTTCGAGTACATCGCCCAACTGGCGCCGGCCGGTTCGGCATCCAGCACCTCGGTCGACATGGCGCGCTACATGCGCATGCTGCTGGGACGCGGCGAGCTGGATGGAAAACGCATCCTGCCGGCGTCCGCGTTCGCGCGCCTGCAGGGCGAGCCGTTGTTCCGCACCGCGCCGCAGGCCACCGGTTTCGCCTACGGCTTCTTCCGCAAGCGCTACGGCGACGTGCGCAGCCTCGAACACGGCGGCGCGACCCTGTACTTCCACAGCAACATGGTGGTCGTGCCCGAGCTCGGATTCGGTGTGTTCGTCTCCACCAATACCGATACCGGCGTGCGCCTGGCGGCGGAGCTGCCCGGGCTGTTGCTGGAGCGCTACTTCCCCGCCGCCCGTTCCGATCCGCCGCAGATGCCGGCCGCGGACGAGGGCGAGGCGCTGGCGCCGTACCTGGGCGCCTACCTGGGCGAGCGCCGCAACTACACCCGCTCGGAGAAACTGCTGTTGTCGACGGTGGTCGAGGTGGGCGCGACCGCCGGCGGCCATCTGACCCTCAGCGCGGGCGGCGAGACTTCGCGCTGGGCGCGGCTATCCGATGATGTCTTCGCTTCCGTGGAGGGGCCGGGGCGACTGGTGTTCCTGCGCGACGGCGCGGGCCGGGTGAGCGGCTTTGTCTCGCCGGGCGGGCACGACGTGTTCGATCGTGCCGGCGCGTTCGAGGTGCCCGGCCGGCTGTACGCGCTGCTGGCGCTGGCCGGCCTGGCCGCCGTCGGCGTGCTCGCCGGTGCCTGGCTGCGCCGCCGCCGTCGCTGCGCCGATGCGGGCGGCCGCAGCAGCGTGCGCTGGCTGGCCTTCACCGCGCTGGCATGGCTGCTGTTCCTGGCCTTGTTCGCGACCGCCTTCGTGCAGATCAGCGCGGCGGGCGACGCGGCCATCTTCGAGTATCCCTCGACCCTGCTGCGCGTCGCGCTCTGGGCCGCATTGCCGGCGCTGCTGCTCACCCTGGCCAGTGTGGCGCTGCTGTGGCGCGCCTGGCGGTCGAAGGCGTTCGGTCTTTGGCGCAAGCTGCGTCATACGCTGGCGCTGACGGCGTTCGTGCTCGCCGGCTACGGGGTGTGGGTCTGGAACATGGTCGGCTGGAAGTTGTGAACCCGTCGGGCTGGCGGCGGCATGCGGCCGCCGCCGGTCACGGCGCCGGCGCGCCGGCGTCCTGCGCCATCAGCATTGCGACGAAGTCCTCGCCGGCCGCGCAGACGCCGAGGATCAGCGCTTCGTCGCAACCCTCGCCGACCAGGTAGGCATGGCCCATGTTGGAGTCGATGTAGATCGACTCGCCGGCCTCCAGGGTGACCGGGTCGTAGAACTCGGTATGGGCGACGATGCGGCCCTCGATCACGTAGATGTACTCCTCGCCGGCATGGCGCACGTAGTCGCCGAACTCGGCCAGCGAGCGTGCGCGCACCCGGGTCAGGATCGGCAGCATCCGCTTCTGCCTCAACTCCGGGCAGAAGTAGTAGTAATCGTAGTTGGGGGTGGTGACCTGGACCGCATCGCCGATCCGGCCGATGCTGCGGCGGGCGGTGACCGGGACCTGCCCGGCGGCGGCACCGCTTCCCGCCGCGGGCTCGGCGAACAGTTCCGAAAGCGGAATGTTGAGCCGCTGGCTGAGACTCAGCAGCTTGTCGTAGCTGAGCGTCAGCCGGTCGTGCTCGATCTTGGACAGCGTCGAGACCGGAATGCCGGTCTGCTCGCTCATGCGTTTGAGCGTCCAGCCGTTGCGCGACCGCAGTCCGCGCAGCAGGGTGCCCAGGGTCGGATGCGGCGTCTCCATCGACTCCGATTCTACGGGAATCCCGCGGCGGAATCGGCGCCGACGGGCGTCCGCCGCACGGCGGCGGCGGTCATGCCGCCGCGGCGATCCCCATGCGCTCGGCCAGCAGGCGTTCGAGCCGGACCTGGTCGGCGGCGAAGCGGCGGATGCCGTCGGCGAGCTTGTCGGTCGCCATCGCATCCTCGTTGTGCAGCCAGCGGAATCCGGGTTCGTCCAGGCGCGGCGGTGCCGGGGCGCGGTCGCCGCCGTCGGCCAGCGCGAGCGGCACCTCGGCGGTGGTGGCGTCGAGCTCGCCGAGCAGGTCGGGCGAGATCGTCAGCCGGTCGCAGCCGGCCAGCGCCAGCACCTGCCCGGTGTTGCGGAAGCTCGCGCCCATCACCACGGTCCGGTAGTCGTGGCGCTTGTAGTACTGCCAGATCCGGGTCACCGACTGCACGCCGGGGTCGTCCTGCGGCGAGGCCGGGCGGGCCATGCCGTTGGCCAGGTGCCAGTCGAGGATGCGGCCGACGAAGGGCGAGATCAGGAACACTCCGGCCTCGGCGCAGGCGACCGCCTGGGCGAACGAGAACAGCAGGGTCAGGTTGCAGTGGATGCCCTCGCGTTCGAGCTGCTCGGCCGCGCGGATGCCTTCCCAGGTCGAGGCGATCTTGATCAGCAGGCGATCGCTGTCGATGCCGGCCCCGGCGTACAGCGCGACCAGCTTGCGCGCCTGCGCCAGGGTCGCGGTGGTGTCGAAACTCAACCGCGCGTCGACCTCGGTCGAGACCCGGCCGGGGATCAGCTTCAGGATCTCGCCGCCGATCGCGACCGCGAGCCGGTCGCCGGCATCGGCGATGCGTGCGCCATCGTCGCCGCCGCGGGCCTGTGCGATGGCCGCGTCGATCAGCGGCGCGTAGGCCGGCAGCGAGGCGGCCTTCAGCAGCAGCGAGGGGTTGGTGGTCGCATCGAGCGGCTGGAAGCGGGCGATCGCCTCGATGTCGCCGGTGTCGGCGACGACGGCGGAATGCGTGCGCAGGTGTTCGAGTTGGCTGGTCATTGGGGGCGTCGTGGTTCGTGTTCCCGGCCATTCTCGCCGATCGGCGGCGATGGATGCATGCAGGGCTCCTATCTTCTGTCGTCCCGATACGTCCGCACCGGCTGGTGCGGCCCGGGCCCGGGTTGCGATAGGCTGCCGGGCAACTGCCGCTAGGCATCCAGGGAGCATGTCCATGGCGGACAAGGCCGAAGAGCAACGCATCGCCCTGCTGATCGACGCCGACAACGCGCCGGCCTCGAAGATCGACGTGGTGCTCAGTGAAGTCGCCCGTCACGGCGTCGCCAACGTGCGTCGCGCCTACGGCAACTGGAAGAGCCCGGCGATGAAGGGCTGGGAAGCGGTACTGCACGAGTACGCGATCCGCCCGATCCAGCAGTTCGCCTACAGCAAGGGCAAGAACGCGTCCGACATGGCGATGGTGATCGACGCGATGGACCTGCTGTACGCCGGCAAGCTCGACGCCTTCGCGATCGTGTCCTCGGACGCGGACTTCACCCCGCTGGTGATGCGGCTGCTGACCGAGGGGGTCCGGGTCTACGGCTACGGCGCGCAGCAGACACCGGAGCCGTTCGTGAATGCCTGCACGGTGTTCACCTATCTGGAAGCGCTGGGACAGCCGAGCGAGGCCGGGGGAGGCACCCAGAAGGCGCGCCCGACCAAGCAACTGCGCGACGACAAGCGACTGGTGCAGATGTTGCGCAATGCGGTGGAGGCTGCCGGCGAGGACGATGGCTGGGCGCATCTGTCCGCTGTCGGAAAGCAGATTTCCAACCAGGCTTCGTTCGATCCGCGCAACCACGGCTACCGCAAGCTCAGCGACCTGATCGACGCGATCGGACTGTTCGAGGTCAAGCGCCAGGGCCAGGTGGTGCTGGTGCGCGACAAGGCGAGCGCAAGGCAGAAGGCGAAGAGCGGAAGCAAGTAAGGCGAAGGACGGGTCCGCAAGGACGGGAGACGCCAGGGAGGTGGCGACATGAACACCGTGGCGACGGCCGCGACCACGACCGATCTGCCGACCCGCCGCGAAGCCCTGGTGTTCGCGTGCAAGGCCTGGGGCCTGCGCGCCCTGCGGGCGCTGCGCGACGCGGCCGATCCGGGGCGCCCGCGCCGGCATCCGCGCGCCAACACGCTGGCGCAGGCGCCGGCGCTGGCCGAGTTCGACAGCCCGTTGTGGCCAGGCGAGGAAGTCGATCCGATGCTGGTGGCGGGCAAGCTGCAGAACCTGCGGCAAGCGCTGAAGCGGCTGGATGGGATCGAAGTGGCGCCCGGCGCCCGCTTCGGCTTCTGGAAACAGGTCGGTCGCGCCACCCGCCGGCGCGGCTATGCGATCGGGCGCGAACTGCGTGAGGGGTGTCTGATCCCCGCCATCGGCGGTGGCCTGTGCCAGCTCAGCAACGCGCTCTACGACGGCGCCGTGCGCGCCGGTTTGACCGTACTCGAACGTCATCGTCATTCGCGCGTGCTGCCCGGTTCGCTGGCCGAGCAGGATCGCGATGCGACCGTGTTCTGGAATTACCTGGATCTGCGCCTGTGCGCGCCGTTCGCCTGGCGGCTGGAAGTGGAAATGGACGCACAGCGCCTGCGCCTGCGCATCCGTGGGCATCGCGACGTGGATGCGGTGTCGTGGCCGATGGCGGTGTCGCCACGGCGTCCGGCCACGCCCAGCAACGATTGCGGCAGCTGCGGCCAATACGAATGCCACCGCCACACGGGTCCATCCACAGGCCGTTTGCGCCGTCTGTGGTGGCTGCAGGAGGCCTGGCCGGAATTCAGCGCTGCGCTGGCGGCAGGGCGCGGCGAGGACGATCGCGTATTCGGTCCCGGCGGTCGCCGGTTCCCGGCGCAGGCGCCCTGGCGCCGCGCGGCGCAATCGCTGAGTTGGCGTTACGGACGTTGGCGCGGGCGGGCGCTCCCGCAGGTACGGCTGGCGCAGTTGCGCGCGCATGCGCGCGACCTGGCCGGCCAACTGCAATTGCAGGATCTGGACCTGGTGTTGCCGCAGAGTCTGTTGCCGTTCCTGTGGCGCGACGGAGAGCTGGCCGGACGCCGCTACGCGGTGCTGATGACCGCGTTGCCGATGCGCGTGTTGCAGGATGAGCTGGATGCGGCGGTGCGTCGGCATCCGCAGGTGCGCTCGCTGCGGGACTTCCGCGCCGACGAGACGCTGATCGCGGACGAATGGCAGGCATTGCAGGCCGCCGAGACCTGGTGGAGTCCGCATGCGCGGGTGCTGGCCATGGCCGGCGAGCGCGGCCGGGCCCTGTCATGGGCGATGCCTGCGGCCGTGCCCGCCAGCGGGCGTGCCAGTGCCGGTGCGCGCCCGCGGTTGTTCTTCCCGGCGTCCCCGCTTGCGCGCAAGGGCATCCTGGAGCTGCTGGAGGCCGTGCGCGACCGGGATGTCGAGATCCTGTTGCCGCCGGGCGACAGCGAGCGCGGACTGGACCCGGGCCGCGCCACGCTGCGGCGCGTCGACTCGTACCGCCACGGGCTGTTGCAGGCCGATGGGGTCGTGTTGCCGGCCTGGGTCGAGCACCAGCCGCGCGCGCTGTTGGGGGCGATCGCCGCCGGCCTGCCGGTGGTGGCCACGCCGGCCTGCGGCCTGCCGGCGTCGCTGCCATGGACGCCGGTGGAGGCGGGCGATGTCGAGGGGCTGCGACGCGCCTTGCGGACCCTGTCGATGGGCGGCTGAGTTCCGGCCAGGCGATGCGTCCGTCGGCGCTGGTCCGCTCAGTCGCGATCGGGTGCGCCGGGCGGGAACAGTTCGCGGTAGGGACGTGCCTCGTCGACCGCCCGTGCGACCGAAGGGTGCGCCAGCAGGCGTGCGCGGTAGCCGCGCAGGCGTTCCAGGGATGCGTCGATCGGTTGCACCCAGTCGGCGTAGAACAGGGCCGGCGCGGCGGCGCAGTCGGCCAGGGTGAAGGACGCCCCGCAGGCCCAGCGGCGCTCGCCCAGTTCGGCGTCGAGCCAGGCGTAGGCGGTGTCCAGCCTCTGCCGCGCCTGTTCGACGCCATGGCCGTCGCGTTCGGATTCGGGGCGCAGATGATCCAGCACGATCTTCTGCATCGGTGTGGATACGTACAGATCGAACAGGCGGTCGAGCCGGCGTACCGGCAGCGCGGCGCCGGGGTCGGCGGGCAGCAGCGCGACCGGACCGGGATGATGGCGTTGCAGGTGTTCGATGATGAGCGAGGTCTCCTCGACCTGGCGGTCGCCGTCGACCAGCAGCGGGAAACGCGCGATCGGCCAGCGGCGGGCGAATTCGGCGAGGTTGTCCGGGTGCTCGGGCGACAGCATCCGGTATTGGAACGGGGTGTCGTTCTCGTACAGCGCGATCAGTACCTTCTGGCTGTAGGACGAGAACGGATGGGCGAACAACTGCAGGTTCATGCGCGGCTCCTTGGAGGTTCATCGACACGACGAACCGACGGCGCCGGAATCGACACCGTGTCGCAGGCGCGATGTCCGAGGCCGGATTCAGTACAGATCGATCGGATCGACGTCGAGCGACCAGCGCACCTTGCGCGACTCCGGCGCGGCATGGATGGTCGGCAACGCGGCATCGAGGGCGGCATGCAGGCGGCGGCGATCGGGCGCGGTCAGCAACAATTGCGCGCGCTGGTAGCCGGCGCGTCGCGGCATCGGCGCCGGCAGCGGGCCGCTGATCTCCAGCGCCGTGTCGTCGTCGCAGGCGTCGCGCAGGGCGTCGCGGGCGATGCGCAGGAAACCTTCGGCGATTTCGACCTGGCGGGCTTCGGCGCGCAGCATCGCCATGTGCGTGGAAGGCGGAAAGCCGGCGGCCTCGCGCAGCGGCAGTTCGGCCTCGGCGAAGGCGTGATAGCCGCCGCCCAGCAGGGTCGCAAGCAGCGGGTGGTCGGGGTGGTGGGTCTGCAGCAGCACTTCGCCGGGTCGCTGCGCGCGGCCGGCGCGGCCGGCGACCTGGATCAGCAACTGGGCGAGTTTTTCCGGCGCGCGGAAGTCGGCGCTGAACAAGCCCTCGTCGATGCCGACCACCGCGACCAGGGTCAGCCCGGCCAGGTCGTGGCCCTTGGCCAGCATCTGGGTGCCGACCAGGATGCCCGGCGCATCGCCGAACTCGGCCAGCAAGCGCTCCATCGCGTCGCGGCGCTGGGTGCTGCCGCGATCGATCCGCACCACCCGGGTGTCGGGGAAGCGCGCCTTCAGCGCGTCCTCGATGCGCTCGGTGCCGGCACCCTGTGGCTGCAGCGACAGCCCGCCGCAATCCGGGCAGGCGTCGGGCACGCGCTGGCGCGCGCCACAGTGATGGCATTGCAGCCGGCGGCCGCCGGCATGCACGGTCATCGGGGTGCCGTGCAGTTCGGTGCTGCAGCGCGGACACTGCGCCGACCAGCCGCAGTCGTGGCACAGCAGCACCGGCGCGTAGCCGCGGCGGTTCTTGAACACCAGCACCTGGCCGCCGGCGTCCAGCGCGCGTCCGATCGCGGCGAACAGTTCCGGCGACAGGCCGGCATCCAGCGGCCGCTTGCGCACGTCGATCACCCGCACCTGCGGCGGTCTGGCGGCGCCGGCGCGCTGGCGCAGGCGCAGATGGGCGTAGCGTCCGAGCTGGGCGTTGCGCAGCGATTCCAGCGACGGCGTGGCGCTGCCGAGTACCACCGGTACCGCCAGGGCCTTGCCGCGGACCAGGGCGAAGTCGCGGGCGTGGTAGCGGATGCCGTCGAGCTGCTTGAAGCTGCCGTCGTGCTCCTCGTCGATCACGATCAGGCCCGGCTCGGGCAGCGGCAGGAACACCGCCGAGCGGGTGCCGACCACGACCCGTGCCTGGCCGCGCGCGGCCGCCGCCCAGACCCGCGCGCGCTCGCCGTCGGCCAGGCCCGAGTGCAGCGCGTGCACGCCGACC
Source organism: Marilutibacter maris (assembly GCF_003233695.1). NCBI lineage: Bacteria > Pseudomonadati > Pseudomonadota > Gammaproteobacteria > Lysobacterales > Lysobacteraceae > Marilutibacter > Marilutibacter maris. Next base: position 484,345 of record NZ_CP029843.1, read on the forward strand.
CCGAGGCGGGCGCGGAAGCGCGCCAGGGTCTGCGGGGTCAGGCCGATCTCCGGCACCAGCACCAGCGCCTGGCGCCCGCGTGCGAGGCAGTCGGCGATCGCGTGCAGGTAGACCTCGGTCTTGCCGCTGCCGGTGACGCCGTCCAGCAGCAGCGGCTGGAAGCGGTCGCGGGCGGCCAGCACCGTGTCGACCGCGGCCTGCTGCTCCGCATTGAGGGTCGGCCCCGCCGACGCCGCGCCCGGGGCGCGCGAGGCGGCCAGGACGACGCGTTCGGCCAGCCCGCGCTTCTCCAGGCTGCGCGCGGCCGCGCGCGCGCCGTCGATCGTGCCCAGGGTGTCCTCGTCGAGCGGGCCGCTCGCCAGACGCTCGGCCAGTTCGCGCGGCCGGCCGGCACGCATCGCGGCCAGCGCGGTGGCGCCGGCCTCGCTCAGGCGCCAGCCCCAGCGGCGGGTGTCCGGCAGCGGCTCGCCATGCCGCAGCGGACCGGGCAGGGCGGTCGCCAGCGCTTCGCCGAGCGGGGCGTGGGTGTAGCGGGCCAGCCAGCGCAGCGAGTCGAGCAGTTCGCCATGCAGCAGTGGGGCCGGGTCGAGCCGGGCCGCCACCGTTTTAAGTTCCGCCGGCGCGGCGTCGGCGTCGGCCACTGCGGCGACCACCCCGACCTTCTCGCCATTGCGGCCGAACGGGACCCGGACCCGGCAGCCGACCGGATCGCTGCCGTCGTCGCCGGCCGGCGGCAGGTAATCGAACAGCCTGGGCAGCGGAATCGGCAGTGCGACCTGCCAGACCGTCCGCGATGGGGCAGCGGCGGCGGTCGGTTCGGAGGACGGGACGGGGGGCATCGCGGCAGTCTAGGGCGCGCCCCGCGATCGCGACAGGCCGGCGGCCGGATCGACACGGCACCGGCATCCGCGGATCACCCCGCGTCAACGCCAGGTGATGTGTCAGTTGCGGGTCAAAGTTCCCTGCTGCGTGATGAACGTCACGCAAGTTACCGTAGCCAAAGGAGAAATTTCCTTATCCACATTGACTGTGGATAACTCTGTGCATGCCGTGTCGGCAGATCGGCGTAACCCCATTGCAACAAGCCTTCCCGCCAGCTTGGCTAAAAAATAGCCACCGCCATATTTCCCTTTTGTATCAATGGCTTGGCCGTGAAACATTAGCGACATCCAAGGCCGTAGGTTTGCCCCCACCAGGCAAGTGACGCTTTCTTTACTGCTGTGCACAACCGCATGGAGGGCGTAAACCCCGCCCCGCCTTGCGGAGCACGGAATACGTCGATGTCAAGCCTGAATCGGCGACCCTGTCACATGCGTCAGCGGGTTCTCCGACCGGGGGCCCGAAACCGCGCCGTCGGGCCGATCCGGGCTTGCCGGTGCAGTTCAGCGGCGCGTGGCTATGATGCCCGCACGAGGGCCGTCGGCCGTCGATTTCCCCCGCAGACCTCCGCCGCCCGACCCGTGTCCGACCGCGCACGCCGCGAACCCCGCCCCGCCTCCGCCGCACTGGCCGCGTTCATGCGTGGGGTCGAGCGGCGGGCGGCGGTGCTGGCCGAGCTCCAGGCCGGCGATGCCGCGATCGGCGATGCCGCAGTCGAGGCCGCGCTGTACGCATTCCGCTCCGAGACCGACTACCTGTCGATGAACGAGTGGCCGCAGTGCTTCTGGGCGGTGCTGCTGGCGCAGCCTTCTCTGCAGCGGCATGTCGGGGTCTCGATCGCACTGGAGGCGACCGATCGCCTGGCCGAGCTCGGCCATGGGCCGCGTGCCGCGGTGCTGCTGCATATGGCCGCGGGACTGGGCGAGGACGATGCCGCCCGGGTCATGGGCATCAGTCCGGCCAGCTACCGCCTGGCCCTGCACAAGGCGATGGCCGATCCCGGTGGCGGGCTGTCCGGGGAGCAGGTATGGCTGCAATTGCGCGAGCAGGTGCAGCGGCGTATCCGCGGCCTGTCGGAGGCGCGCCAGTCGCGCCTGGCCCAGGCCCGCGAGACCGCCTTGGCGGGCGCCCTGCCCGAACCGGCGGCGGAAGCGCCAATGCCCCGCGTCGAGCCCCGGCCGTCGCCGTCGCCGCGTCGCCGCGGCCTGATCGCACTGTTGTGGCTGTTGCTGGCGCTGTGCGCGCTGGCCTTCGTCGCCACGTTCTGGTGGCCATTCCGGGGCCTGGGGCCGTTCGCCTCGTGGTCGCCGGCCATCGACGGCGCCGTGCGGGTCGAGCCGCTGCCGGCCGCCGAACCGCCGGCGCGGACCTACGACGGGGTCGCCGCGCTGGTCGCGCACCCCGACTTCGAACGCCTGGCCGACCCCGAAAATGCCGCGATCGCCGACGATCTGGCGTTCTACAGCTGGCTCGCGGCGGAGGCGGACGGGCCCCCCGATCCAATGCTGCCGACCCTGGAGGAGGGTGGGGGGCACGCGGTTCCCGGGCCGGACGAAACGTCCAGTGGCCCCGAAACGGATACCGGCGATGCGCTCTAGCAGATCCTGGCCGGGACTGATGGCGGTGGCCGGGATCGTGGCCGTCGGGGGCCTCGCGGGCATCCCGACCCTGGCTGCGACGCCGTTGCCGGACGGCACGGCGGTCTCCACCGCGACGCCTGTCGATCACGACGATCGCGCCGCCGAGGCGGTCGCCATGACCGCGGTCGCGCCGGTCTCGTCAGTATCGTTGGACGCCCTGCCCGCGCCCCTGGCCGAGCTGTTGTCGCGACTGCCGGAAGCCGACGCGATGCGCCTGCGCCGGCACGCGGTGCGTTGGCAGGCGTGGTCGCCGCCGCAGCGCGCGGCCTTTGCCGAGCGGGTCGCGGGCTGGGACGCCCTGGACGCGGATACCCGCGGCGGGCGCCGCGAGGCCTGGCACGCCTGGCAGGCGCTGCCGGAACCCCAGCGCGAACGGCTGGGCGAGATGGCGCGCGGGTTCGCGCAGCGACCGGAAGCGGAGCGCGCCGAGCTGCGCAAACGCTTCGCCGCGCTGCCGCAGGAACAACGCCGGGGCTGGCTGCTGGGACCGGCGCTGGGCGCCGACTATCCGCGGCTGCACCCGCTGCTGGCGCAGCTTCCGGCCGAACAGCAGGCGCCGTTGCTGGACGTGCTGCACTCGATGAGCGCGGCCCAGCGCCGGCAGTTGGGCGTGCTGGTCCAGCGCACTCCGCCGCAGGCGCGCGACGCCCTGCGCCGGGAGTTGATCGCGACACCGGGCGAGCGCCTGCAGCAGTGGTTGTGGGAGCGGCTGGAGCGCTGAGCCGCGGTCAGTCGCCGGCAGGAGGCGATACCGCCATGACCCGCCGGGAGGCCACGAAACGGCCGCCGAAGCGCGCCAGGCCGTCGGCGCGCATGCGCGGAGCGTGTTCGCGCAGATAGTCCTCCAGCGCGGCCGTGTCGCGCAGCCGGTACTGCACGCACAGCGCGACTCGGTCGCCCGCCGGTTCCGGATCGACGACATCGAACACCTGCGCGCCGAGGAAACCCGGCAGCGCGCGGATCTCGGCCACGTGCGCGTGCAGCCAGGCCCGGAAGGCATCGATCGCCGCCGTCTCGACATCGAGGTTGACCTCGTAGACGACGCCGCGGTCGCGGTCGGTCATCGGCATGCGCTCATACCGGCTTCGCCAGCGCGGCGATGAACATGATGCTGGCGGCGAAGGCGAGCAGGAAGCAGTACACATAGCCCAGGGCGATGAACTTGATCGTGGTCATCAGCCAGCCCTGGCGATAGACGCGCTTCTGCATCAGCAGCAGGTAGATCGGCATCCAGCACAGGATCGCGATCGCGACCAGGCCGATTCCGCTCGACAACCAGCCCGCCACGCCCGCGAGCGCGTTGCCCAGCGCGCTGAGCAGGAAGGTCGCCGCCAGCGCCAGCAGCAGGAAACAGTGGCTGTAGAGCGCGACCACCATGTGCTCCAGGTACAGGCGGCGCTTGAACAGGTAGGCGAGCTTGAGCAGCAGCGCGAACACCGGCACCAGCAGGAACAGCGCCGACGGCAGCGAGGCCATGAAGGCCTGGAAACCCAGCTCCGGACGCTCCCAGAACCGCTTGCCGTTGGCCATCGCATAGCCGAGCTTGCGGTTGACCCAATCGTTGGCGAACTGAGGCAGCCAGGCGATCCGGACCGGGTTGAGCCTGGGATCGAAGGCCTCCGAGTCGCTGGTGAACAAGGGGCCTTCCCATTCCACCCCGTCGTCAGCGGGCGTGGCCTCGCCGCTTGCGCCGGTGTCTTCGGGCTCCGTTGCCTCCGCTACGGCGGTGGCCGGGGCGGCTGCCGCGGCTGGCGCCCCGGCGGCGTCGGCGGGCGCCGCCTTGTCCGCCTTGCGGCGCAGCTGTTCGATGCGGTTGTCGGCCTCGCCGCGGATCCGGACCTCGCCGGCGATCATCGTCGCATCCAGGCCCGGGATCGGCGCTTCCCGGGCGAACGCCTCGCGGGCCTGGGCGAACTCGGCCAGCAGCCGGTCGCGCTCGCGTTCGACCTCCTCGACCGTCGCCGCATCCGAGATGCCCGAGATGTCGATGTCGGTGACGCCGGGCACGGACGCGCCCTTGGCCTGGCCAGCCTCGCGGTTGTTCTCGACGTGGATCGTCGCCGCGCCGATGAAGAAGGTCAGCACGCTGAGGATCACGAACAGTCGCAGCGGCGGGATGTAGCGCACCCGGTGCCCGGCCAGGTATTCGACCGCGGTCTTGCCCGGCGACATCAGGTCGCGCAGGGTGCGGAACACGCGCCCGTCCAGGTGCCAGAACGACTCGAACACCTCCTCGATCGCGTGGGCGACGTGGCGGACCGGGTCGTGGGTGGACTGGCCGCAGGCATGGCAGTAGTGCCCGTGCAGCGGGGCATCGCAGTTCGCGCACAGGCCGTGTTCGGGCAGCGGCGGGACGGCATCGGCCGGGGAGCCGACGATTTGATCGGTCATGGCGGTTGCGCGCTCGCCGCGCACCGGTTCAGGAAATCGCGGCTAAGATAGCCGCCTGCCGTGACCCGGCGCCAGCGCGCGACACCCGATCGCTGCCGGCCGAAGTCGCCAAACGGTGCTTCCATGTCTTCCACCCCGCCTGCGCGCCCGCCATTTGGCCGGGAGGTGCGCGCCTCCGCGATCCTCGCCGCGCCGCTGGTGCTCGGCCATCTGGCCACCGGCCTGATCAGCTTCGTCGACAGCGTGATCGCCGGCCACCACGGTACCGACACCCTGGCCTCGGTCTCGGTCGGCACCGCCATGTTCTGGCTGCCGGTGATGATCCCGATGGGCACCCTGATGGCGTTGCCGGCGGCGGTCTCGCAACTGGACGGCGGCGCCCGCCGGCACGAGATCGGCGCGCTGTTCCGGCAGGCCTTGTGGCTGTCGGTCGGGCTCGGCCTGCTGCTGTTCGCGTTCATGACGGTGGCGACGGCGGCGCTGGAACCGATGGGCATCGCCGCCGGCATCCGCCCCGGCGCCGAGGCCTTCCTGCGCGGCATCCGCTGGGGCGTGCCGGCGCTGACCCTGTACCTGTGCATGCGCTACCTGTGCGACGGCCTGCACTGGACCCTGCCGACGATGCTGTTCGGGTTCGGCGGGCTGCTGTTGCTGGTGCCGATCGGCTACACCCTGACCTGGGGCCTGTTCGGCCTGCCCGAACTCGGCGCCGGCGGCCTGGGCCTGGCCTCGGCGGCGATGATGTGGGCGCAGGCGCTGGCGTTCGCGCTGTACCTGTGGCGTTCGCCGCGGTTCGCCCAGCTGAACCTGTTCGAGCGCTTCGACGGCCCCGACTGGCCGGCGATCCGGGGACTGCTGGCGACCGGCCTGCCGGTCGGGGTGACGGTGGCGATGGAGGGCGGCCTGTTCATCACCACCGCCCTGCTGATCGGACGCCTCGGCGAGATCCCGGCGGCCGCGCACCAGATCGCGATCAATGTCGCCGCGCTGTGTTTCATGATTCCGATGGGGCTGGCCGAGGCGACCACGGTGCGGGTCGGCCATGCGCTCGGTCGCAGCGATGCCTCCGGGGTGCGCCGCGCCGCGTTTGCCGGCTACACGATCATGCTCGGCACCCAGCTGGGCTCGGCCTTGCTGCTGCTGGCGGGCAACGAGTTCGTGGTCGGCTTCTACACCGCCGATGCCGCGGTCGCGGCGCTGGCCGCCAGCCTGCTGCTGTACGCGGCGGCGTTCCAGTTTCCCGACGGCATCCAGGTGCTGTCGGCCGGCGCCCTGCGCGGACTCAAGGACACCCGGGTGCCGATGGTGCTGGCCGCGATCGCCTATTGGGGCATCGGCATGCCGCTGGGCGCGGGGCTCGGCCTGGGCCTGGGCTGGGGGCCGAAGGGCATGTGGATCGGTCTTATCGCCGGGTTGAGCTTCGCCGCGGTGCTGTTGTCGAGCCGTTTCCTGCGGGCCAGCGCGCCGCAACGGCTGAAATTGCCCGCAACCGGCGCCTGATGCCCCGATCGCAGGGGTGACGTTAGGCGGATGAACCGGCGGTCGCGGTCGGTTAGGCTGGATGCCTGATCCAGGAGTCGCGTCACATGAACCAAGCATCCCGCCAAAGTCCCGTCGTCCGCTTCTTCATCGGTCTCTGGGACGCGATGAATTTCACCCGGCGACTGATTTTCAACATCCTGTTCTTCGGCTTCCTGCTGATGCTGCTGATCGTGATCGGCCGCGGCGACGGGCAGGCCCCGCTGCTCGAGCGCACCGCGCTGGTGATCGCGCCGGAGGGCGCCCTGGTCGAGCAGTACAGCGCCGATCCGCTGTCGCGGGCACTGGCCCAGAGCATGGGACAGGAGCAGGGCGAGGTGCAGCTGCGCGACCTGCTGCTGGCGCTGGATTCGGCGGCCAAGGACAAGCACATCGAACGCGTGGTGCTGCGCCTGGACGGCCTGGGCGGCGGCGGCATGGCGTCGCGGCGCGAGCTGGCGGCCGCGATCGCGCGGGTGCGCGAGAGCGGCAAGGAAGTGCTGGCCTTCGGCGCGGGCATGGGCCAGGGGCAGTACCAGGTCGCCGCGGAGGCCAACGAGGTCTACCTGGATCCGATGGGCGCGATGATGCTCGAGGGCCTGGGCCGCTATCGCACCTATTACCGCGAGCTGCTGCAGGAGAAGCTCGGCGTCGACATGCATCTGTTCAAGGTCGGCGAGTACAAGTCGGCGGCCGAGCCGTTCGTGCTCGACGCCGCGTCGGCCGAGGCCAAGGAAGCCGATCTGTACTGGATGAACGACCTCTGGCAGCGCTACCTGGCCGATGTCGCCAAGGCGCGCAAGCTCGATGCGGCCGCGATCGCGCAGGACATCGAGCAGATGGATGTCGGCATCCAGGCCGCCGGTGGCGACCTGGCCCGCTATGCGCTGGACCAGAAGCTGGTCGACGGTCTGAAGACCCGCGAGCAATTCGACGACATGCTGGTCGAGCGCGGCGTCGCCGACGAGGATGCCGAGGGCGGTTTCCGCCAGATCGCGCTGGCCGACTACCTGGCCCGCGTCGATCGCAGCGCGCTGGCCGCGGTCGATCCGCGTCCGCAGGTGGCGGTGATCGTCGCCGAGGGCGAGATCACCGGCGGCGAGCAGCCGCCGGGCAGCATCGGCGGCGACTCGACCTCGACGCTGCTGCGCCAGGCCCGCGACGACGAGAAGGTCAAGGCGGTGGTGCTGCGGGTGGATTCGCCCGGTGGCGAGGTGTTCGCCTCCGAGCAGATCCGTCGCGAGGTGGTCGCGCTGAAGGACGCCGGCAAGCCGGTGGTGGTGTCGATGGGCGACCTGGCCGCGTCCGGCGGCTACTGGATCAGCATGAACGCCGATCGCATCTACGCCGATCCGTCGACGATCACCGGTTCGATCGGCATCTTCGGCATGTTCCCGACCATTCCGCGCGCGCTGGACAAGATCGGCGTGCACAGCGACGGCGTCGGCACCACCCGCTTCGCCGGTGCGTTCGACATCACCCGCGAGCTGGCGCCGGGCGTCGGCGAGGTCGTGCAGGCGGTGATCGACAAGGGTTATCGCGACTTCACCGGTCGCGTCGCCGAGGCGCGCAACAAGCCGGTCGAGCAGGTCGACGAGGTCGCCCGCGGCCGGGTCTGGAGCGGCGCGCAGGCCAAGGAGCGCGGACTGGTGGATGCCTTCGGTGGCCTCCAGGACGCGATCGACGATGTCGCCAAGCGCGCCGAACTGGGCGAGCGCGACGACTACGGCGTGCGCTACATCGAGAAGCTGGCGACCCCGTTCGAGCGCTTCTTCATCGACCTGGCGCAGGCCCGGATCGGCCAGGCGCTGCTGAAGGATTCCAGCCTCGCCCAGGCCCTGCTCGGCGAGCGCCTGCCGCAGATGGCCGGCGACCTGCGCTTCCTCGAGCAGTCGGCGCGCCCGAGCGCCGGCGTGCCGGTGAAGTCGCTGGCGCACTGCTTCTGCGGACTGTAAGGCCCGCCATGCGGCGCCCGTAGCGGCGCCGCAAACCGCGATCCCCGGGCTGTTGCCCGGGAATCCCCAAAGTTTGCTGCGCAAACCCTGGGCCCCGCCGTTGCGCTTCCACACCCCCATTCGCGCCTACGGCACGAATCGCCCCCTGACTTAGGGGGGAACGATATCCGGCTGCGCGCGGATATCTCCCAAAGTTCGCTGCGCAAACCCTGGGCCCCGCCGTTGCGCCTCCACACCCCCATTCGCATCTGCGATGCGAATCGCCCCCTGACTCAGGGGGGAACGATATCCGGCTGCGCCCGGATATCTCCCAAAGTTTGCTGCGCAAACCCTAGGCCCCGCCGTTGCGCTTCCACACCCCCATTCGCGCCTACGGCACGAATCGCCCCCTGACTCAGGGGGGTTGGGCCATGCTTTCATGGCGTAGGAGCGGCGTGAGCCGCGATGGGGACTTGCCGGGAAGGGCCGGGGTCGCAGCTTACGCAGCTCCTACGAAGCCTGTTCCGGAGCGCATGAGCACGCAGCCAGGATCTCCCGGTGGAGCGGCGAGCGGCATTGCTCAATCGGTTGCCGCGTCGATCGCCTCGCGCTGTGCGTCGGCGGCATCCTGCACCGCCTGCTCGGCCGCCCTGGCGCGTTCGATCGGGGCCTGGATGGCATCGCGCATCGCCGTCGTCCCGCCGTTGTCGGCGGCTTCGACCTGCGGTTCCGGCGGATGCTCCTTGTCGGGCACCCGTGGCTTGCCGCAAGCGGCGAGCAGGGCGAGCAGCAGGCCGGTCGCGAGCGCGGCCGCGCCGGTGGTCTTTGCGGTCATGGCTTCCTCCGTCGCTCCCGGCCGATGCCGGTGGTGTCGGCGCTATGCTACGTCGGGACGACGCCATGAACAGCCGCGAGGCGGCCACCGGCGTCGCGATCCACGACATCAGGACCACGGGACACAGGCATGGACCCTCGACGCTGGCGGCTGGACGGACAACTCGCGCTGGTGACCGGCGGCAGCGCCGGGATCGGCCGCGCGATCGCGCGCGAACTGTTGGGCTTCGGCGCCGACGTGCTGATCGCCGCCCGCGACGCGACCGCGCTGGACTCGGCGCGCGACGAACTGGTCGAGGACTTTCCCGATCGCGAGATCGCCGGCTTCGTCGCCGATGTCGCCGACGACGAACAACGCCGCGCGCTGTTGGACTGGGTCGAGGACTTCGGCGACGGCCTGCACATCCTGGTCAACAATGCCGGCGGCAACCTGACCCGGCCGGCCACCGAGTACGCCGACGACGAGTGGCGCTCGATCTTCGAGGTCAACCTGTTCTCCGCGTTCGAGCTGTCGCGTTACCTGCACCCGATGCTGGCCCGCCACGGCGCCGCCAGCATCGTCAACATCGGCAGCGTGTCCGGCACCACCCACGTGCGCACCGGCGCGCCCTACGGCATGAGCAAGGCCGCGCTGCACCAGATGACCCGCAACCTGGCGGTCGAGTGGGCCGAGGACGGCATCCGCGTCAACGCGGTCGCGCCGTGGTACATCCGCACCCGCCGCACCTCCGGCAAGCTGGCCGACCCGGACTACCTCGACGACGTGCTGCTGCGCACCCCGCTGGGCCGCATCGGCGAGCCGGAGGAGGTCGCCGCCGCGGTCGCCTTCCTGTGCCTGCCGGCGTCGGGCTACATCACCGGCGAATGCATCGCGGTGGACGGCGGGTTCCTGCGGTATGGGTTCTAGGGCTTGACGCATGCGATTGCAGTCGGCTGCTTCTTTGCAACCCGCGCATCGCCCATTTGAAAGGCACGCAGGAAGTGCGTGGGCCGGTTGCGGCCTGATTGCCTTGCTGGGCGCCTGGACTTGATTTCACCAGGGCAGGAGGAAGCGAAGCGTCATGAAGGCACCCAGGGACAAGAATGGCTCGCCCGTCGCCGTGGGGATGCGCGTCCGTCTGCTGGGCCTATCGGCGCAGTGGCTGGACGATCTGTCCGACGATGAGAAAGCCGGCCTCCTGTCGATGGTCGGAGAGGTCTTCGAGATCGAGGAGATCGACGAATACGGACAACCCTGGGTACGGAAATTCTGGTTCGATGAGGACGGCGAGGCCTGTGCCTTTCATTCCATCGGACTCGAAGCGCAGGAGATGGAAGTCGTGGATGCGGCGGTGGTGGACGAAGATCGCTGATCTGCGGCCGCGCGTCCTGGGTGCCAATACCGATGGCGCCTGTCTCGCAACGGCATGCGCTCGCGGTACTAGGGGCTGGGCTCGTCCATGTCCTCCACAAACACGCGCATGCCGTCGCGATTGAACTCCTCGCTCATCAGCGCGACCAGGCCGCCCAGTCCGCGCTCGGCGGCCTGCGAGTCCGGGGTCCATCGCACCAGCAGCTGATAGCGGTCGCCGTCGACGGCCTCGACCAGCAGCAGATAGCCGTCCTTGCCGAATACCTCTTCGCCCGGCGGCAGCGCCCAGAACCCCTGCTGTTCCAGCCGTTGTTTCAGCGCGCTCAGCTCATCGGCGGAAACCGCGCTTTCGCGCACCACGGCGATGCGCCGGTCCGCGCGGTCATCGGCCGGATCGTCGAGCACGATCTGGCGCCGCAATCCCTGGCCGCCGGTCGCCTGGTAGCGGACCGCGAGCGGGTCGCCCCAGGACGGGTCGTACAGCATCCGCAGCGCGAACTGCCCGTCGTCGCCGGACGCGGCCAGCACCGGCTCGCCCATCTCGGCGAGCAGGCGGCCGAAGCGCATCCGGTCCGCCGGCTCGAGGACGCCCTCGGGGAAGTAATCGCGCGGTGGCGTCAGCCGCCGCGATTCCAGCCACAGCGCGCCGGTCAGGAGCAGCAGGCCGAGGACCAGCGCCGCCAGCACGAACGCGGCGACCCGCAGCTGGGGGGCGAAGCGGGCGTCGTCCCGTGTCGGCGCGTGGGGGCCTGGCGCACGCATCGTCCTAGTGGCAGCCGCTGTCCTTGAGCACGCCCTCGATCCGTGCGATCTCGACGCGGGTCGCGGCCGGGTCGTCGCTGCGCGCGAACACCAGCTTGGCCTGCTCGTCGCGCAGCCGGCGCAGCCAGGCCTCGCACAGTTGCTCGGCCGGCACCGCCGCGCAGGTGTCGGTGACCACTTCGCAGGCGCTGCCCGCGCCGAATCCGGCCTGGCCGCCGATGCCGGTGGTGCGCAGCGGCATGCAGCGGGTCGGCGGTTCTTCGGCTTCGCTGTAGTAGAGGTCGTTGTCCCAGCTGCGGCAGGCCTGCAGCGGCGGAGGCGTGGGCGCCTCGACCGCGGTGTCGGCGTCGGCGTCAACGACCGGCTCGCGCTCGGCCGAGGGCGTGCCCGAATCGAGCAGTCCGAATCCGGGCGCGTCCTTGATCGAGCCGATGTCGTCGCTTTCCACGGTCAGCGGGACCGGGCGCAGCAACGGTTGTCCGGGGGCCGGCAGGGCCGGTTCCACCGCCGCGGCCGGTGCCGGAGGCGGTGGCGCCGGTCGCGACTCGGGCGGCGGCAGCTGCCATTCCGGCTCCGGCAGCGAGCGCCGCGGTGGCGGCTGCGGCGGCGCGCTGGGCAGTTCGCCGACGACCTGCTTGCGCTCCTGGGTGCCGGGCGGGCACGGCGTGCCGTTCTGGATCGTCAGGTTGCCGTCGGCGTCGGTGCAGCGGTACAGCACGGTCTGGGCGTGTGCGGCGGGGGCCAGCAACGCGGCGGCCAGCCATGCGGCCATCACGGCCGGGGTCGCGGCCCGGATCAGGTTCAATCGCATCGGTCAGTGGTTCCGGCAGTCGTTGGCCAGGCGCGCGTCGATCCCGCGTTGCTCGCGGACGATCTCGGTGCGCTCGCTCTGCAGCGCGCTGTTGTAGCGGCGATCGAGCGCGTAGCGGCGGTCGCGCAGGCGGTCGCAGACCTCCTGTTGCGGCAATGGATGGCAGGCGTCGCGGACCCAGGTGCCGGCGGAATAGCCGGCCGCCGTCGGGTGGCGGCGGCCACGGACGGCATGGTCGATGCTGATGCGGCCGTCGACGCGGCCGTCGTGCACGCCGATGTCGGCGCGGAACTCGCCGCCGCTTCGCCGGTAGGGTGCCACCGCCGGGTAGCCGAGCGTCCACAGCGGCACCCAGCGCGGATTGCCCTCTGCGGTGTCGCTGGTATAGGTCTCGCCGTCCGGGGTCACGCACTCGTACATCGGTCGTGGTGGCTGCAACACCACGGTCTGCACGACCGCGGGGGCGGCGGGCGGCGACGGCGGGGGCGCCGGAGCCACGGGCCGGGGAGGCGGGTCGACCGGTCGCAGCATGGTCTGCACCTGTTGTCGCTCGCCGCTGGCGCAGGGCGTGTCGCGCAGGCTCAGCCGGCCCTGTGCGTCGGTGCAGCGGTAGATGACGACGTCCTCGGCCAGCGCCGCGCATGGCAGGGCGGTCGCGGCCGTCGCGGCGAGCACCGCGGGCAGCAGGACAGCGCAACGATGGCGGCATACCGGACGCATGCCGCCATCTTGCGCCCGCGCGCGCCGCGACGGAAGGGCGCGGCGGCGGAAACGTGACCCCGCCTATTCGACGCGGCGCAGTTCGATCCGCATGGTCCGCCGTTCGTCGCCGTCGTGGCTCTCGAACATTTCGATCACGTGGTGGTCGGGGTCGACGATCCGCACGGTCTCGCGGACCTGGACCATCTTGCCGGCCTGCATCGGGTCGGGCCATGCGCCGGTATAGGTATAGGTCTTGCTGGCCTCGTCGTAGTCGCCGCTCATCACATAGGTGCCGGTCGACATGTTGTCCATCCAGACCGCGTTGTAGCGTCCGGACACGTTGTCGTAGCCGGTCAGGCTCATGCCTTCGAACGGCGCGCCCATCATCTGGCCGCTGTAGTCCATGCGGATCTGGCGGCCGCCGAACATCGCCTTGGAGGTCGCGCTGGCGGTCTCGGTCATCGGCGGCGCCGACGGGTCGGTCCAGAACTGGGTGGTCGAGGTCCAGTCGCCGACGAACTGCTCGGCCAGGCGGGCGTGCTGCGGCCCCGGCGCGGCGGCCTTGGCCCAGGCCTCCATCATCGCCTTCTGTTCCTCGCTCATCGCGGCGGTGGGGTCGGCGGCCGGCTCCTGGGCGAAGGCGGGAATAGCCACGGTGGCGATGGCGAGCGCGCAGCTCAGCATCGTGAGGCGGGTCTGCTTCATCGTCGTGCTCCTGTGCGTGGTGCGATCGCCGCCGGACCGGCGGCCGCCCACGAGGCTACGCCGATCGTGTGCGGTCGGCATGACGCGCTGCCGCAGAGCGTGGCCCCGCGGTGCGGGGCACGCGCGCGGTCTCAGGCGCGCAGCAGGCGGTTGTCGCGGGCGTCGCGGATCGAGGTCGGTGCGGTCATGCCGCCGGTCTCGCCGGGGGCGATCGCATCGACGCGTTGCAGCAGCGCCGGGTCCAGCGCGTCGCGCAGGAATGCCGGGGGCAGGCCGGCGAGGTTGGCGCTGGTCGACACCAGGGGGCCGCCGAACGCGTCGCACAGGCCGATCACCGACAGGTGCGCGCTGACCCGCACCGCGACGCTGTCGTGATCGCCGGTGATCCAGCGCGGCACCCGTGCGCTGGCCGGGACCACCCAGGTATTGGGGCCGGGCCAGCTGGCGCGGACCGCGTCTCGCTGCGGCGGCGACAACCCGTCCCAGTCGATCAGGCCGTCGAGCTGGGCGGGGGTCGAGGCGATCAGGATCAGTCCCTTGTCGACCGGCCGCTGCTTGATGTCGAGCAGGCGCATCACCGCGGCCTGGTCGAACGGGTCGCAGCCCAGGCCCCAGACGGCCTCGGTCGGGTAGGCGATGACGCCGCCGCGGCGCAGCGCGTCGACGGCGGTGGTGAGTTCGGGCAGTACGGACATGCCGCCAGTCTGTCAGCTGGCGGCGGTGCCTGTCATGTGGTCGCGCCCCGGCCTGGGCCGGGGCGGTTCAGCGAACGCTCGGCGCTCAGTATTCGAGCCAGGCGTCCTGCCAGTTGGAGCCGGTGCCGGGCGCGTAGTGGGCCGGGCTGTTGATGTTGCACCAGCCACCCTGCGGGAACGGACGGCAGGCGTACAGCTTGCCGTCGCTGCCCTTGACCACGGTCTGTCCGGGCACGTACTGGCCCAGGCCGTCGGGGTAGACGTAGTCGTAGTCGCCCGGCGGCGGCGGGTCGGACGGCAGCTGGATGTCGAGCTGATGGCTGCGGTCGTCGCCGTTGAGGTAGACATGGTTGCCGGTGGCCGACTCGATCGGGGTGATCACGCCGTTGTCGAGCACGCCGATGCGGGCGAAGCCGGCGCGCGCGTTGACCTGCTCGCCGACATGGCGCGGCCAGCCGGTGGTGGTGCCCTGGCCGGTGCTGTCGATCGTGGTCTCGATACGCTCGGCGTCGCTGCCGTCGGCGTTGAACACGCGCAGGGTGACCGTGGTGCCGACCGGCAGCGGATTCTGTGCGATCAGCGCGCCGGCATCGCGCCACTGCGGCGGCGGGGGCGGATCGCCGCCGCCGGCGAACTTCACGTCCATGCAGGTGTAGAACGCCTCGGTCGAGTCCGAGCGCTGCCAGGTGTTGTAGATCACGTGGCGGCCGCTGCGCTGCGGCAGGGCGCAGCTGAGGAGGTAGTTGCCGTCGGCCGACAATGGGGTGTTGCCGACCCGGCAGAACTCCTCCAGGTCGGACCACTTCAGCACGCTGTTGGGGTCCCAGCCGTCGCGGGTCACGTAGAACACCCAGTCGCGGGTCGCGTGCGGCGCCGTGCCCTTGAACTGGAAGGTGTAGCGGCCGTCGGCCCCGGGCGCGATGTCGCTGGCCTGCCAGTCGTCGCGGACCAGGTCGAGGCCGCGGAAGGTCGGGTTGTTGCCGCTGCACAGTTTGCCGTCGGGCACCACCGCCTGATGATTGCCGTCGGCGTTGGCCTGGTTGATGCCCATCCAGTCGTAGAAAAGTTGCGGGCCGGCGACCTGCCAGGCGGCGCGGCAGGCCGGGTCGGTCGGGTTCTCGCGGTTGCCCTGGGCGCAGGCGTAGATGCGGCTGACCGGTTTGACCATGGTGCCGTGGGCCCGGGCCTGTTGCGCCGGCAGTGCCGACAGCAACAGGCCGGCGGCGATCAGTTGGATCGCGAGCGGGCGCAGGGCCGGTCGCGGGCGCGGTTCGGGCGTGGTGTGGGGGGCAAAGCGGGTCTTCATGACGGCGTCCCTCGTTGGATGTCCTGTCCGGACGGAGCTTCTCGGGACGCAAGTTAGACAACGATGTCATCAAGAACCGTGACCGGGCCGATGATTTGGTCTCTCTCGACCGGATTCATGTCTCAAATGTATATATCAAATAGATTGTCTTGCTTTGTCCATAATGGACATTACGGGACATCCAGAAGCCCTCGCGACGATCGGGTGGGCGGTTGGCTCGGAGGTGTGGAAGACGTGCGCATTGCCGTGTTCCAATACATACCAACCGTATGGTATGTTCGACCCATGCCCAGACCCACCAAGCAATCGCCGGAGCGCGGCAACGCGCGCACACGCCTGCTGGAGGCGGCGCGGGCGCTGGTCCGCGCCCAGGGGTTCGCGGCGACTTCGGTCGACGAGTTGTGCCGCCATGCCGATGTCACCAAGGGCGCGTTCTTCCATCACTTCGGCAGCAAGCAGGCACTGGGGGTCGCGGCCGCCGAGTTCTGGGCCGAGACGACGAGCGGGTTCTTCGCCGCCGCGCCTTATCACCGGCCGGACGATCCGCTGCAGCGGGTGCTGGCCTATGTGGCGTTCCGCCGCGCGATCATCGTCGGCGAGCCGGCCGAGTTCAGCTGCCTGGCCGGCACCCTGGCGCAGGAGGTCCACGCCAGCGCGCCGGACATCCGCGATGCCTGCGGGCGCAGCATCTTCGGCCATGCGGCGACGCTGGTGGCCGACATCGAGGCGGCACGTCGGGCCCGCGGCATCGATGCGGACTGGACCGCGGAGAGTCTGGCCCGGCACACCCAGGCGGTGATCCAGGGCGGCTTCGTGCTGGCCAAGGCCGGCAACGACCCGGAGCTGGCGCGGGAGAGTCTCGACCACCTGGATCGCTACATCCGCCAGCTGTTCCGGATCACCGGGGAGGACGCGACATGAGCGAGGGCACCCGGCTCGCCTGCGCCTGCGGGCAGACCCGGCTGGCGCTGCAAGGCGCGCCGATCATGGTCACCGAATGTCTGTGCACCAGTTGCAGGGCGGCGGCCGAGCGGCTGGCGCTACTGCCCGGCGCGACCGCCATCCTCACCCCGTATGCGGCGACGCCGTGCGCGGAGTACCGCAAGGACCGGGTGCGGGTCGCGGCCGGCGCGCGGCATCTGGGCGAATTCAGGCTGTCGGCCGACGCGGGCACGCGCCGGGTGATCGCGACCTGCTGCAACACGCCGCTGTTCCTCGAACTGAAGGGGGCGCACTGGCTGAGCCTCTATCTGCACCTGTGGCCGGAGGCGACACGGCCGCGCCCCGAGCTGCGCACGATGACCGGCGATCTGGGCGACCGCTCGGCGCTGCCGGACGACATCCCCAACCTGAAGACCCATACGCCGCGCTTCTTCGCCAAGTTGTTCGCGGCCTGGGTCGGGATGGGATTCCGCAATCCGAAGATCGAGGTGATGGAGAAGGTCGATGCCTGACGACAAGATCGAGATCGAGAACATCAACACGCCCGGACGCACCGGGCGGGTGAACCGGGGCAAGTACCTGGCGATGCGCGACGCCCTGCTCGCGGTGCTGCCGGACCGGGCGCCGGGCATGACCGTGGCCGACGCGAAACAGGCGCTGCTGCCGCGCCTGCCCGAGGCGCTGTTCCCCGGTGGCAGCACGGCGGGCTGGTGGCTGAAGGCGGTGCAGTTGGACCTGGAGGCCAAGGGGCGGATCAGGCGGGCGGTGCTGAAGCCGCTTCACCTGTACCGGGTCGCCGACTAGGGCGCAGCCACCGCGATCGCCCCGCCATCCCGTCGCCGCGGCCGCAAGCGGCGGCGGCATGGAAGGGGCCGCTCGATGGCGGCCCCGTCGTGTCGCGCGAACCCGGCGCCGACGAGCTCAGTCGTCGGCCTTGCCTGCGCTCTTGCCGGCGACGGTCTTCTTGCTCGCTTTCTTGGCGGCTTTCTTGGCCGGCGCCTTCTTTGCCGCCTTCTTGGTCGCTTTCTTCGCGGCCTTCTTCGCCGGGGCCTTCTTGGTCGCGGTCTTCTTCGCCGCCTTCTTGGCCGGAGCGGCCTTCTTGGCGGCCTTCTTGCCGAAGCGCCCGCGCGCCGGCTTGCCGGTCTCGGCCAGCAGCTGCTGCGCCTCCTCCAGGCTCAGCGAGGCCGGTTCGCGATCCTTGGGGATCTTGCCGTTGAGCTTGCCGTCGCTGATGTAGGGGCCGAAACGGCCGTTGAGGACCTGGATGTCGTGGCCGTCCCACTCCTTGATGATGCGGTTGCGGGCGATCTCCTCCTTCTCCTCGATCAGGAACACCGCGCGGTCGAGCTCGATCGTGTACGGGTCGTCTTCCTTCTTCAGCGAGGCGTAGGTGCTGCCGCGCTTGGCGAACGGGCCGAAGCGGCCGATGCCGACGCTGACCGTCTCGCCGTTGGACTCGCCGAGCGTGCGCGGCATCTTGAACAGCTCAAGCGCCTCCTCGAGGGTGATCGTGTGCATGCTCTGGCCGGGGCGCAGCGAGGAGAACTTGGGCTTCTCCTCGGCGTCCTCGGCGGTGCTGCCGAGCGCGGCGTAGGGCCCGAACCGGCCCAGTCGCACGCTGACCGGCTTGCCGGTCTTGGGGTCGGTGCCCAGCTCGCGCGCGCCGGTGGCCTCGCTGCGGTCGACCGACTCCATCTTGTCGGCGACCATGTCCTTGAACGGGCCCCAGAACTTCTCCATCAGCGGCACCCATTCCTCCTCGCCGCGGCTGACCGCGTCCAGCTCGTCCTCCATCCGCGCGGTGAAGTCGTAGTCGACGTAGCGGGTGAAGTGGGTCGAGAGGAACTTGCTGACCGCGCGGCCGACGTCGGTGGGGCGGAAGCGCCGGCTTTCCAGCTCGACGTACTTGCGGAACAGCAGGGTCGCGATGATCGAGGCGTAGGTCGACGGCCGGCCGATGCCGTACTCCTCCAGCGCCTTGACCAGCGAGGCTTCCGAGTAGCGCGGCGGCGGCTCGGTGAAGTGCTGGTCGGCGTGGATGCGCTCGAGCGGGATGCGGTCGCCCGGCTGCATCTGCGGCAGCTTGCGGCCCTCGTCGTCGTCGTCCTTGCCCTTGGTGTCCTTGCCCTCCTCGTAGACGGCGAGGAAGCCGGGGTCGATCACGGTGGTGCCGGAGACGCGGAACGCGTGCTCGTTGCCGGCGGCCATGTCGACCGAGACCGTGTTCAGGGTGGCCGGGATCATCTGACAGGCGACCGTGCGCTTCCAGATCAGCTCGTACAGGCGGCGGCCGTCGTCGTCGAGGAAGCGCGCGACCTGGGCCGGCGTGCGCAGCGCCGAACTCGGGCGGACCGCCTCGTGCGCCTCCTGCGCGTTCTTGGACTTGGTCTGGTAGGTGTTGGGCTTGTCGGGCAGGGCGTGGGTGCCGAAGTCGCGCGCGATCACGTCGCGCAGTTCGGTCAGCGCGTCGGCCGACAGGTTGACCGAGTCGGTACGCATGTAGGTGATCAGGCCGACCGTGCCCTCGTCGCCGAGGGCGACGCCCTCGTACAGCTTCTGCGCGACCTGCATGGTCCGCTTGGTGGTGAAGCCCAGCTTGCGCGAGGCCTCCTGCTGCAGGGTCGAGGTGGTGAACGGCGGCGCCGGGCGGCGCTTGCGTTCCTTGGAGGTGACGTCGGTGACCTGGAGCACGCCGCCGGCGGCCTTGACCAGGCGTTGGCGCGCGGCCTCGGCATCGTCGGCGTTGGTCAGGGTGAACTGCTCGAACTTCTTGCCATCGAGCTTGATCAGGCGCGCGGTGAAATCCTGCTTGGGGTGCCGGCACTCGGCCTCGACCGACCAGTACTCGCGCGCCTTGAACGCCTCGATCTCCTCCTCGCGCTCGACGATCATCCGCAGCGCGGGCGACTGCACGCGGCCGGCGGACAGCCCGGCCTGGACCTTGCGCCACAGCACCGGCGAGAGGTTGAAGCCGACCAGGTAGTCGAGCGCGCGGCGCGCCTGCTGGGCGTCGACCAGCGGCTCGGAGATGTCGCGCGGGTGGTTCATCGCCTCCTTGATCGCGCGCGGGGTGATCTCGGTGAACACCACCCGCTGCAGGCTCTTGCCCTCGAGCAGGCCGCGCTCGGCCAGGATCTCGGCGATGTGCCAGCTGATCGCCTCGCCCTCGCGATCCGGGTCGGTCGCCAGATACAGGGCTTCGGCGGCCTTGGCGGCCTTGGCGATCGCGGCGACGTGCTTCTCGTTCTTGTCGATCAGGTCGTAGCGCATCGCGAAGCCGCGGTCGGGGTCGACCGCGCCTTCCTTCGGCACCAGGTCACGGACGTGACCGTAGGAGGCGAGGACGGTGAAGTCCTTGCCGAGGTATTTGTTGATCGTCTTGGCCTTGGCGGGCGACTCGACGATGAGCAGATTCTTGGCCATGCGGCGACTCCACGGGGCGGCATATGAACGGCGGTCAGGCCCCGCACGTGTATACAGCAAAGAAGGCGACGCCCGCGGCAAGGCCGCGGGCGCTGGGGGATGTTCCTTATTAATAGTGGAATCATGCCAGGGGCGATGCTGTCAAGCACGGGGGCCCCGGCAGGCCGCGGACGGCGGCAGTTCAGACACCGGCGGCGCGCTGGGTGAAGTCCTGGTAGGCCGGCAGCGCGATCGCGAGCAGGACGACCGCGTAGCCCACCACCATCAGCGCGGCCAGCGAGATGATCACGATGGTCACCGCGCCCAGCTCGCGCCGCTGCAGCTGCGGTGAGGCGGTATAGGCCCAGCGGTCGACCACCAGGGTGCCGGCGACCATGTCGTGCAGGCCGCGCTTGCGGTCGGTGAAGGCGGCCATCACGTAGCCGATGTAGATCGTGAAGTAGCACAGCATGTGCGATGCCCAGCGGCCCAGGGCGCGGCCGCGGCTGAGCCGGCGCCCGCCGTCGTCGGTGACCTTGATGCCGATCGCCATCTTGCCCAGCGTGGCCTGCTTGGACGAGGATTCGAAGCCGACGTAGTAGAGCGCGCTCAGCAGCGGATAGGCGAGGTAGATCACCGCCATCAGGCCGAAGAAGCCGCCAATCGACGATGGGTCGCCGCCGCCCATCGCGCCGAGACCGACCCCGAGCGCGATCGTCGCCACGATGACGATCATGTAGTAGACGATGCCGATCAGGAAGTTGTCGATCGCCAGGGCCGCGAAGCGCTTCCAGAAGCCGGCGTAGACGACCTCGCCGCCGGACTGGAAGTCGTCGTGCTCGGTCAGGTGCGAGGCCGGCGGTGCGTAGGGCGAGGTCGGCGGGGCGCTGGGCTCGACGACCTCGTAGGGATTGGCGCCGTCGGCGAGGGTGGCGGGGGTGGCTGCGGCTCCGGCGGCCATGGCGACCGCGGCGGGCGCCTGCTCCCGGGCCGGCTCGGGCAGGACCTCGGTCCAGACACTGCGCCAGCGTTGCCAGTTGTCC
Organism: Marilutibacter maris; assembly: GCF_003233695.1. NCBI lineage: Bacteria > Pseudomonadati > Pseudomonadota > Gammaproteobacteria > Lysobacterales > Lysobacteraceae > Marilutibacter > Marilutibacter maris. The sequence continues at coordinate 505,260 of NZ_CP029843.1, forward strand.
ATGCCATCGCGCCAGACCAGGGTGTCCGGTCCGATCCGGCCGTCACGGTGCAGTCCGGCAAGGGTGTCGGTATCGACCGGGCCCTGCCGGCGGTTCATCGCGTCGCTGTAGTACCACTGGCTCATCGTTGTCGTATCCATCCGGTTCCGTTGTGGTGGCGGGCCGCTCAGTAGGCGTCCGCGTCGTCGTCGCGGCAGTGCCGCGGCAGGCGTCCGTGCTTGAGGCTGTCGCTGCCGCACCGCCAATCCCAGTCGTTGTCGCCGTCGATGCCGGAGCGCGCCTCCAGCAGCAGGGTGCTGCCGTCGATCGAGGTTCCAGTGCCATCGAATTCCAGCTCCAGCGCGCAGTGGCCGTTGTCGCCGAACGGGCCGGCGTGGATCGCGGCCAGGCCGTTGCCGGCATAGTCCTCGGCCTCGCCCAGGCCGCCCTCGCCATTGAGCGGGCAGCGGCCTTCGCTCGCGGCAAAGGCGGCGACGTTGGCCTTCAGCGGTTCGGCGACGATCAGCGCCTGCGCCACCCGGGCACGGATCGTGTAGTCCTGGTAGGCCGGGATTGCGATCGCGGCGAGGATGCCCAGTAGCGGCACCAGCAGGACCGCGCCGATGATCGCGACGATCGCGCAGCCGGACAGGCCCGTGCGCGGGGCGGGCGCCGCGCCGGGCAGTGGCGGCGGCACCGCGGCGCCGCCGGCGGCGTCGAGCCCGAGTTCGTCCATCAGCTGCGACAGCGGCTGCCACTGGCTCATCCCTTCGCGCCAGGCGAGGGTGTCGGCGGCCAGTTCGCGGCGCTGCCAGGCCTCGCGCAGACGGTCGCCGTCGAGCGGGCCGACCTGGCCGCGGGCCGGGTCGTTGTAGTACCACTGAGTCATCGATTTCCCCTGATCTTCTTCCAACGTCCGCTATCGGCGCGCCTCACTGCTGGCGCCAATGGTGCCATGCGGCGGTGGCGCGCGTCGCCGGCATCCTCCCCGATGCCGGCGCGAGTGGGGGCGCCGTGCCGACCGCGGCCGGTGTCAGTGCACCGGTTCGGGCTCGTCGGCGAAGATCTGCGTCTCCATCCAGGCGTAGGCGGCCTCGGCGCCGGGCTGGTTGAACAGCACCATCAGCACGACCCATTTCAGGTCGTCCAGGTCGACCTCGTCCTGGTCCAGCGCCATCGCGCGGTCGAGCACCAGCTCGCGCTGGCCGGCGTCGAGGATGCCGTGCTGCTCCAGGAACAGCAGGAAGCCACGGCAGTCGGTGTCCAGGCGGTCGAGCTCGGGCGCGGCGTAGACCCGGGTCGGGCCGTCGGCGCGCGCGACCGCGGCACTGGGGCGCTGGCGGGCCAGCGCGTCGAGCCATTCGAAGGCCTTGTTGATCTCGGCGGGGCTGAAGCCGGCCTGTCCGAGTTCCTCGAACAGGGGGCCGCCGGTGAGGGAGTCGCGGTCGCGGACCAGGTCCGCCTCGTGGGTGAAGTAGTGCTCGAACAGGTACAGCAGGACGTCCAGGATGCTTTCTTTCATTTCCCTCAGCCTGCGCCGCACGCGGCGCGTTGGGTCAGGATGAATCGCCGGTTTGTGCACCGACGCGGCGGGGGTACCGACCGTGTCCGTTCAGTGGCTTCGGAAGTACCGGCCATGCTGCACCGTCACGCGTCCATCAAGCTCCATGAGCAGCAGCATGGAGGACACTTGGGCGGTCGTCAATCCACTGCGCTCGACCAGTTGATCCATACCGATGGGGTCGTGCCCCAGTGCCTCCCACAATTTGTTGTGGTCGTGGCCGTCGCGCGGGTGGGTGAGACCCAGCCGCGGGGCGGCCCGCCAGGCATCATCGCCCGGCCCCGTGACAGCGGCATGGACGCCGGCGCGGCCTCCGGATGTGGGGGCGGCGGGCGTCGGTTCAAGACGTTGCCGCAGGTCGCCGGCCAGGGCCGCGGCCAGCGCTCCGAGCGCGGCGGTCACCTCGTCGGGGTGCTCGACCAGGGCGGCGCCGTCGCGGATCAGCCGGTGGCAGCCGGCGGCCATCGGGTTGTGGACCGATCCGGGCAGCGCGAACACCTCGCGGCCGGCCTCGGCCGCCAGCCGCGCGGTGATCAGCGCGCCGGAGCGCCGTGCCGCCTCCACCACCACGGTGCCGAGCGTGAGCCCGGCCAGGATGCGGTTGCGGCGCGGGAAGTGTTCCCGCCGCGGGCCGGTCCCCGGCAGGTGCTCGCTGACCACCGCCCCGGCGGCGGCGATGCGGGCGTGCAGGCCGGTGTTGGCGCGGGGGTAGGGCATGTCGGGACCGGTGCCCAGTACCGCGATGGTGGCGGCACCGGCCTCCAGCGCGGCGGTGTGCGCGGCGGTGTCGATGCCATGGGCCAGGCCGCTGGCGATCGCCAGTCCGGCGTGGGCCAGGGCGGTGGCGAACCGGTGGGCGTTGTCGCGGCCGCCGGGGGTGGGGCGGCGGCTGCCGACCACCGCCACCGCCGGATACCAGAGCAGGAGCGGGTCGCCGGCGACGAACAGGGCGAGGGGCGGCGACGCGGCCCGTCGCAGCAGCGGCGGATAGTCCGGGTCGTGCCAGCCGAGCAGGTGGTGGCCGGGCGTGCGCAGCCACTCGAGCGCGCTGGCGAGGGCGGGCGAGGATGGCCGTCGCAGCGCGGCGACCTGCCTGTCGCTCAGACCGCAGGCCCGCCACAGCGGCGCCCCGGCGGACAGCGCCACGAGCGGGCCGCCGCAGCGTTCGAGCAGGGCGCGGCGTGGCGCAGTGGGTCCGCCACAGTCCAGCAGGCGCAGCAGGGCGTGGTGCCGCTCCGTCAGCCGTGGGGCCGCGGGCGTGGCCCCGCCGGAGCGGGCGGGGCGGGGTTCGATCGCATCCATGACCCGAGCCTGGGCCACAAACGAAGACGGCGCCCTCGGGCGCCGTCCAGTGTCCGGATCGGAAACTTCCGATCCTGCCGCGACCCGCTCAGTGGGTCGCGTCCGGGTGCTTGAGGTGGTGGCCGACCTTGACCGGACGGATGCCGTCCATGACCAGGCCGTAGCTGACCTTGTCGAAGGTGCGGAACACCATGATGTGACCGGCGAACTCGTCGGGCAGGCGGGCACGGCTGCTGTCGCCGACCAGGTACTCGCTGCGGTTGGTGCCGATCTTGACCCGGTCGACCGCGTTGCTGCCCTCGCGCCAGCTGGAGAACACGGTGCCGTTGTCGATGCCGTCGCGGGCGCCGACCGACAGCGCGACCACGTCGCGGCGACCGCCGTACTTGATGGCGTCGGCGACCGCCAGGATGCGGGCGCGGCCGTATTCGAAGGTCTGCGTCGGTGCGTGCGGGAAGAACTGCAGGTCGTAGGGCTGCGCCTGCACCGGCACCAGCCGGTCGCCGGCGCGGATCTCGCGACCGGTGTCGTCGACCACCAGGGTCACCACCTCGACACCCTCGACCAGGCCGCGGCTGACCGTCGCGGTGGTCAGCTTGTGCAGCTCGTAGCCGAGCATCTCGCTGCCGTTGTCGGGCGTGAACGCGTCGCTCCAGGCCCGCTCGAAGTCGATGTGGTGGCGCTTGCCGCGGAAGTCGAGATCGTCGCTGTGGAAGCGGTCGCAGCAGGCGGTGCGGTCCAGATGGGTGTAGCGCTGGGTCGGGCGCACCACCGAGTAGCGCTCGCCCGGCTGGGCGTTGTCCAGGCCGGAGACGTAGATCGCCTGGCCCTCGGCGCCGCGCAGGCGGTCCTCCTCCAGGCCGACCACGTAGGGCATGCCCTCGATGCTGTCGACGACGCTGAGATCCTTCAGGAAGGCCTCGACATCGGCCAGCGGCACGCCGGTGATCGGCGCTTCCTGGCGCGGGCCCGGCTCGACGCCGACCCGGTTGAGGTAGGCCAGCGAGATCACGTCGCCCGGATAGATCAGATGCGGGTTGCGGATCTGCGGATTGGCCTGCCAGATCTCCGGCCACAGCCAGGGCTTCTGCAGAAATTTGCCGGCGATGTCCCAGAGGGTATCGCCCCGCTTCACGACATAGGTGTCGGGGTGATCGCCTCGCATTTCGGCCGCGAGGCCATAGGTGGCGATCGTGAACAACGCAGCGGCAACAACCGCGCGAATCGGTTTAAACATGGCAGCCATCTACCTGATTCCCCTTGCAGGTTTGCCCGCGCGCCGTTCCCCGGCGAGGGCCAACGGCACTATAGCCCAGAAGTTACGCGGGGTTGCAAGCCCCGAGCGCCCAATATCGGCGTTACAATCCATGTCCTGCTTGCCTCTGTGACAGGCGCCCCCATTTTTCTATCGTCATGGCACAGCTTCCCATTCTCGAATTTCCCGATTCCCGGCTGCGCACCGTCGCCACGCCGGTCGATCCCGCCCGCGTGACCACGCCGGAGTTCCAGCAACTGCTCGACGACATGTTCGAGACCATGTACGAAGCGCCGGGCATCGGCCTGGCGGCGAGTCAGGTCGACGTGCACCAGCGCTTCATGGTGATAGACGTCAGCGAGGAGCGCGACCGGCCGATGGTCTTCATCAATCCCGAGATCACCGCCCACGACGGCGAGCAGGTCTACCAGGAAGGCTGCCTGTCGGTACCCGGCATCTTCGCCGACGTGACCCGCGCCGACCGCATCACCGTCAACTACCTCGATCGCGACGCCAAGCCGCAGACGCTGGAAGCCGACGGCGTGCTGGCGGTGTGCATCCAGCACGAGATGGACCACCTGCTGGGCAAGTTGTTCGTCGACTATCTGTCGCCGCTCAAGCGCGAGATGGTCCGCAAGAAGCTGGCCAAGGCGCGCCGCAACGCGGCCTGACCGCGGCGGGGCGGCGGTGACCGGCACCGGCGCGCGGGCTTCGGGCCGGTCGAGCGGACGCGTGCCGATCGCGGCGATTGTGCGTAGGCTGCACGCCCCCCTTTCCGGTTGTTCCGCATGAGAATCGTCTTCGCCGGCACCCCCGACTTCGCCGTTCCCTGCCTGCGCGCCGCCGCCCGTCATGGCGAGGTCGTCGCCGTCTACACCCAGCCCGACCGTCCGGCCGGCCGGGGCCGTGGGCTGGCACCGTCGCCGGTCAAGCGGGTGGCGCAGGAGCTGGGCATTGCGGTGGAGCAGCCGGAGAACTTCCGCAGCGCCGCGTCCAAGGCGACCCTGCGCGCGCTGCAGCCGGACCTGATGGTGGTGGTCGCCTACGGCCTGATCCTGCCGCAGTCGGTGCTCGACATCCCCGCCCATGGCTGCTGGAACGTGCATGCCTCGCTGCTGCCGCGCTGGCGCGGCGCGGCGCCGATCCAGCGCGCGATCCAGGCCGGCGACCGCGAAAGCGGGGTCTGCCTGATGCGGATGGAGAAGGGCCTGGACACCGGTCCGGTGCTGCTGTCGCAGTCCCTGTCCATCGGTGCCGAGGAGACCGGCGGGCAGTTGCACGACCGCCTGTCGATGCTCGGTGCGCAGGTCCTGGCCGACGGCCTGGGCCTGCTGCGTGCGGGCATCCTGCCGGTGCCGCAGCCGCAGCCCGAGGAGGGCGTGACCTACGCGCACAAGCTCGACAAGGGCGAGGCGCGGCTCGACTGGAGCCGCCCGGCGGTCGCGCTGGCCGACACCGTGCGCGCGTTCAATCCGTGGCCGGTGGCCGAATGCCAACTGGCCGGCGAGCGCCTGCGCATCCACGGCGCGGTCGCGCTGGATCAGGCGCACGATGCGGTGCCGGGCACCCTGCTGCGCGCCGGTCGCGAGGGGCTCGACGTGGCCTGCGGCGAAGGCGTGCTGCGCATCCGCACCCTGCAGCGCGACGGCGGCAAGGCGATCACCGCGGCCGATTTCCTCAACGCGCGGCAGGAGCTGCTGCGCGCGTAGCGGGCCGGTGACGCCCGCCCGTGGCCGCGATGCGCCGCCACGGTCCCTGTCCTCAACGAGTCGAGCCGATGACCCATACGCCACCGCCAGGACGCCGCCCACGGTCGCCGGGCGCCGCCGCCGCCAATCGGCCGGCCGCGCGCAAGCCGGCCGCGCGGGACCGCGCGCCGTCGGCGCCGGCCGGCAGCGGCGCGGCGGCGCGTGCCTGCGCCGCGCGGGTCCTCGACGCGGTCCTGCACCGTGGCCGCTCGTTGCGGGCCGAGCTGGCCGGGGCGTTGCCGGGACTGGAGGATCCGCGCGACCGCGCCCTGGTCGAGACCCTGTGCTTCGCCGTGCTGCGCCAGCCCGGCCGCTACGCCGCGGCGCTGGCGGCGTGGATGCCGAAGCCGCCCGGACGCCGCGACGGCGAGCTGCGCGCACTGCTGTACCTGGGATTCGCCCAGCTCGATCCGTTGCGCCTGCCCGCGCACGCGGCGCTGGCCGCCACCGTCGAGGCCACGCGCCTGCTCGGCCGTCGTCACCAGGCCGGCCTGGTCAACGCGTTGCTGCGGCGCGCCCAGCGCGATGGCCTGCCCGCCGGCGATCCGGCCGACGACTGGCCGCAGTGGCTGCGCAGCCGCATCCGTGAGGACTGGCCGGAACAGGCCGCGGCGGTGTTCGCCGCCAGTGTCGCCGAGCCGCCGTTGTGGTTGCGGGTCAATCGTCGGCGCGGCAGCCGCGACGCCTATCTCGAACGCCTGCGCGAGGCCGGCATCGCCGCGACCGCCAGTGCCGACGCCGCCGACGCGCTGCGCCTGGAGGCTTCGATGCCGGTGGCGGCGCTGCCGGGTTTCGCCGACGGTGCGGTGTCGGTGCAGGACCTGTCGGCGCAATGCGTGGCCGGATTGCTGGCGCCCGCCGCCGGCGACCGGGTGCTCGATGCCTGCGCCGCGCCCGGCGGCAAGACCGCGCATCTGCTGGAGTCGGAACCGTCGCTGCGGGTGACCGCGCTGGACGTCGACCAGCGGCGCCTGGCGCGGGTCCGAGACACCCTGCAACGTCTGCACCCGGACCTGGAGGCGCGCCTGCTCGCCGCCGACGCGACCGCGGTCGCCGACTGGTGGGACGGCCAGGCCTTCGACGCGATCCTGCTCGATGCGCCGTGTTCGGCCACCGGCATCGTCCGCCGCCAGCCGGACGTGCGTCTGCACCGGCGCGCGAGCGATGTCGAGGCGCTGGTGGCGCTGCAGGCGCGACTGCTGGATGCGCTGTGGACCACGCTGCGCCCCGGTGGCGCACTGGTCTATGCGACCTGTTCGATCCTCAAGGCCGAGAACGCCGATCAGGTCGAGGCCTTCCTCGCGCGCACCGCCGATGCCAGTGCCGAATCGTTGCCGGCGGCGCTGGGCGAGATCAGCGGGCCCGGCCGCCAGCGGCTGCCGGGCGAGGGCGGCGGCGACGGCTTCTTCTACGCGCGTTTGCGCAAGGCCTGACAGGCCGTCGCACTACGACATTTTTCCGACAAGAGTGTCGTCGCCGGCCCGTATCATGCCGGCCATGATTCGCACCGCTCTTGCCGGCGATCCGCGCCGCGCCCCCTGGCTCAATGCTTCCAGCCTGTTCTGGATCGCCGCGCTGCTGGTCCTGGGCGCCGGCCTGGGGCTGCGCGACCCGTGGCCGGCCGACGAGCCGCGCTTCGCCCTGGTCGCCAAGCATATGGTCGAGAGCGGCGACTGGCTGTTCCCGCACCGCGGCGGCGAGCTGTACCCGGACAAGCCGCCGTTGTTCATGTGGTTGCAGGCGGTGTTCTATGCGTTGTCGGGCAACCTGCGGCTGGCCTTCCTGCTGCCCTCGCTGCTGGCGGCGCTGGGCACCCTGTGGCTGGTGCGCGACCTCGGACGCCGGCTGTGGTCGGAACAGGCCGGCGCATACGCCGCATGGGCGCTGCTGTTCGCGCTGCAGTTCACCTGGCAGGCCAAGCGTGCGCAGATCGATCCGACGGTCACCTTCTTCATCACCCTGTCGGTGTACGCGCTGCTGCGCCACCTGTTGCAGGGGCCGGACGCGCGCTGGTGGATGCTGGGCTGGTTCGCGGCCGGGCTGGGCGTGATCAGCAAGGGGGTGGGCGTGGTCGCCCTGCTGGTGTTGCTGCCGGCAGCCTGGGCGCGCTGGCGCGGCTGGGACGGCATCGCGGCGATGCGCGGGCCGCGCTTCTGGCTGGGGCCGCTGGCGTTGCTGCTGCCGCTGGCGGCCTGGCTGCTGCCGATGCTGATGGCCGTGCATGCCAGCGGCGATCCGGCGCTGCAGGCCTATGCCGACAACATCCTGTTCCGGCAGACCGCCAAGCGCTACGTCGACCCGTGGCACCACCATCAGCCGTTCTGGTACTTCGGCAAGGTGATCCTGAGCCAGTGGCTGCCGACGGTTCTGGCGCTGCCGTGGATGCTGCGGCCGTGGTGCACCGCGCTGCGCGCGCGCGATCCGCGCATTCTGCTGCCGCTGGCCTGGGTGCTGCTGGTGGTGCTGTTCTTCAGCCTCAGCAGCGGCAAGCGCGAGGTCTACATCCTGCCGGCGCTGCCGATGCTGTGCCTGGCGATGGGGCCGTATCTGGCCGGGGTGCTGGAGCGGCCGTGGCCGCGCCGGCTGGGCTTCGGCTTCGCCCTGCTGCTGGTGCTGGCGTTCGCTGCGGTCGGCGCGGCGCTGGCGTTCTCCGAGCCGGCCTTCGAGCAGAAGTTCGAGGCCGCGCGCGGCGTCGCCCACGGCGGCGACGCGGTCGGCTGGCTGATGCTGGCGATCGCCTCGTTCGGTGGGGCGGCGCTGGCGTGGTGGCGGGTCGCGCGCGGCGAGCTTGCGCTGGCCTGGACCCTGGCCGGGTTGTGGGTCGGGGTGAGCCTGTTCGGCTATCCGTTGTTCAACGACGCCAGCTCGGCGCGCGGGCTGATGCGCACGGTGGGGGAAGCGATCGGTGCCGATGCCGAACTGGGTCTGGTCGCCTGGAAGGAGCAGAACCTGCTGATGGCCGACCGCGAGGTCGTCGAGTTCGGATTCCTCCAGTCCCGCCAGGTGCAGCTGGAGCGTGCGATCGCCTGGCAGGCGCAGGCGCCGGACACACGTTGGCTGCTGGTGCGGGAGTCGGCGTTGCCCGAATGCGCGGACCGTTCGCACGGGCGACTGGCCGGCAGCGCCAATCGACGCAACTGGTGGTTGCTGCGCGCCGGGGCCTGGGGCGGTTGCGCGGGCGGGCTGAGCGTGCCCGGAGCCGGTGGCGAGGATGAGGACGCCGACGACGGCGGCTAGGCGGGCCGTCGCTCAGGGATCGATCCAGGCCTGCCTGAGCCAGTCGACGTTGCCGATGCGCCGGTGCAGTCGGTGGCCGCCGCCGGCGACGACCTCCGACATCTTCAGGCGTCCGGCGAACACCACGATCCGGGCCCCGGAAGGCAGTTTCGGATCGCTGAAGTAGTTGCGCGGGAACGGCGCGATGCAGTCGTTCTTGAAGCTCACGCACCAGCCGCGCGGCCAGTATTCCAGTTCGCCGTGCGCCTCCAGCTGAGCGCTCTGGTACTGCTGCGACATCGGGTACTGCCGCGTCGCCGCGTCGGGATCGGCGACGAAGTTGTCGAGGATGTAGGCGTGCTGGCCGACCTCGAAGCGGAACACCGAGGAGTTGCCGATCATCTGCAGGAAGCGGTCGCGCTGCGGATTGAGCTTGCGCCTGAGCTTGCGCTTGAACAGGTCGGCGTCGCGGATGATGTGGAAGCGGCCGGGCAGGTCGAAGAACGGGTCCAGCGAGTCGACCACCACCAGGTCCAGGTCCAGGAACAGGGTCGGGCCCTGCAGGTCGGCCAACGGGTGGCCGAACACCGCCAGCTTCTGCCAGCGGCGGTCGTTGTGACCGGCCGGCAGGCCCAGCGGCGGCAGCGGCATCGCCTCGATGCCCGGCGCCAGCCCTTCGTCGGTGTCGGTGAAGCAGACGAAGCGGTGCGGCCGCGACAGGTGGCGTCGCACGCCCGCATAGAGGCGGTTGACGTACTCGGGTCCGTACATCGCCCCCCATTTCATGCAGATTACGTTGACGGGAGCGGTCATGCGTGGTTCGCGGCCTGGGCGGGTCTCAAACCGCAAGCATAGCCCGAGTGGGGCGGCGAAATCCCGGCGCGCGGCTCAGCGGGCGAGCATCGCCTGGATGCGCTGGGCGATCGTCGACGCGTCGTTGCGCAGGCCCAGCGCGCGCGCGCGGCCGCGCAGACCGTCCAGGTCGGCATCCGCCGCGTCCTGCCAGGCGGTGGCGATCGCCGTGCGTTCCGCGGCGCAGGTCAGGACCGCGTCGCGGGCGGCGAACGCGGCGATCCGCTGCGCCTGTTCCTCTTGCATCGGTATCGCCAGGCACGGTGCGCCCAGGGTCAGGGCCTGCACCAGCGTGCCGCCGCCGTTGACCACGTTCAGTCGCGCGCCCTCGACCAGGCCCATCAGGATCCGGTTGGGCATGCGCGGCAGACCGATCCAGCCGGCCGGCAGGGCGTGATCGCCGGGATCGACCACCAGCACCGGCAGCGTCGTGCGCAGGGCCGAGCCGGCTTCCGCCAGCAACGGCACCGGGGCCAGGCCATCCACCGTGTAGCCGGCGCCGCCCGGGCAGGCGAGCATGTACCGGCCGGGTGCCAGGCCATGTTCGGCGAGCAGGCGCGAGGCCGCCGCGGTATCGGGCGCCTCGAACACGGCATTGAAGTACTCGAACCGGGTCCGCCGCAGCAACCAGCGGCCGAGCCGTTCCGGCCAGGGCGGCGCGGCGCCGAGGCGTTCGGGGGCGAGTATCCAGTGCGCGTCGAGCAGGGTGCGCTTGCGCGGATCCAGTCCACGCCAGCGCGAGTTGGGCCTGACGCTGAGGTAGGCGGTGCGGCTGCCGGCCGCGCGCGCCGCACGCAGCGCCGACATCCGCAGGGTGCTGTCGAACACGCACAGGTCGGGGGCGAAGTCGGCGATCGCCGCGATGACCTCGGGTTCGCTGCGGGTCGGCGAGCCCGGCAACGGCGTCCGTTGGAACTCCTCGCACGGGAACGGCGCCTGTGCGTGGGCCAGGAAGCGGATGTCGGTATCGCCGCCCTGCGCGCGCAGGGTTCGCGCCAGGATCAGGCTGCGTTGCAACTCGCCGCCGCCGCGCCCGCCGCTGACCGGAATGAACAGTACGCGTCGTGGCATCGGCGCTTGCTTGCTCGGCGAAAGAAGGCGGTGGCAGTATACCGGGCGGTCCGCGCGTCCGGGCCATGCCGCGCCGCGCCGGACCTGCTGCTCCGGCCTGCCGTCCGTTCCAGTCAAGCCTGCTCCAATCCAGCCCGCTTCCAAACAAGGTGCAGCGTGCCGCCGTGACGACGACCTTCTTCCTCGACGTGCCGGACGCGGCGCTGGCCGACTGGCGCGCACTCGATCCCGATCGCGAACCGCAGCGGCTGGTGCTCGGCGAGCACTACTGGATCGTGCTCAGCTACCTGCGGCTGCGTGCGGCCGGGCTCGACGTGCGGCTGGACAACGATGTGCCCGCGACCGGGCCGGTGCTGTTCTACGCCGGCGACAAGCGCGCGCTCTGGCGGCGCTGCCGGCGCAACCGCAGCCGCGCGCTGCTGGTGGCGGTGCGCAGCGATCGCCATCCGGTCGGTTTCGCCGATGTCGAAGTGGTGCAGAACGCCGAGTCGGCCGATGGTCGGCGTGCCCTGCACGTGCCGCACTGGTCGCAGCCGGGGCTGGTCGCGCGCGACCCCGCGCGCGGCGACCGTCCGCGCACGATCCTGTATCCGGGGACCCCGCGGAACCTGCATCCGGGGTTCAACGAAGCGGCGTGGCTGGAGTTCCTCGATCGTCATGGCCTGCGGTTCCAGTGCCATGCGGCGGCCGCCGACGGCACGCCGCCCGACTACCACGATTTCCGCGAGGTCGACCTGCTGCTGGCGACCCGGCCCAGCGGCGCCCGGCTGGTGCGCAACAAGCCGGCGTGGAAGCTGTTCAATGCCTGGCTGGCCGGGGTGCCGGCCCTGCTCGGGCCGGAGTCCGGTTACCGCGAGTTGCGCGAGGGGCCGCTGGACTTCATCGAGGTCGACGGTCCGGACGCGGCGATGGTGGAGATCGGACGCCTGCTCGACGATCCGGGTCTGTACCGGGCGATGGTCGACAATGGCCTGCGCCGCGGCGCCGGGTTCACCGACGCGGCCACCGCCGGGCGCTGGAGGCTGCTGATCGAAGACGTGCTGGAGCCACGCGCGCGGCAGCTGGCCGGACGGCCGGCTCCGGGATGGCGTCGGCGCGCGCGCGATCTGTCGATGCGGCTGCGGCGGGCCCTGCACGGCAAGGGCTGAGCGTCCGCGGCGCGGCGCCCGCCCCTACCAGTGCAATGGGCGCTGCGCGAGGGCGTGGGCGAGGCGCTGGTACAGCGCGCGGGCGTCGGCCTCGGGCAGGAAGCGGATCCGCAGCGGCGGCGCCATGGTGCCGGCGCCGGCGGTGTCGAGCTTCAGCGTCGCGGTGCCGAAGTGGCGGTCCAGCGGCGTCCGCACCAGTTGCAGCGCCTGCAGCTTGTCGATCTCGGCGAAGCGCCAGTGCCGGCTCCACCAGCCTTCGCGTACCGCGACCAGCTCCTCGCCCAGCGCATAGCCGATCCGCCGCGCGAGCTGGCGTGCCTTGAATGCCGCCACCGGCAGCCACAACAGGACCAGCAGGCCCCAGTAGCCGAACCGCCAGCAGGCGAGCGCCGTCAGCAGCAGGGTGATCGGCAGCGAGGGCAGGAACAGTCGCCACCAGGCCACGTCCGGCACCGCCCGCCACGCCAGCGCGGTCCAGCCGGCCTTCGGCAGCAGGTGGTCGACCAGCGCGTCGCAGGCGTCCGGCGTCGCGATCGGGGCCAGCTCCCGCAATGCGCGTTGTTGCTGGCTGTGCGCGGAGACCGCGGTGTCGACGTCCAGGCTGCGACGGCGGAACAGCCGGTGCAGCAGGCTCTCGCGCAGGGTCCAGGACTGGATGCGACGGCGCGGCACGCTGGTGCGCCAGCGCGCCAGCAGGCCGCGTTCGACGGTCAGCCGCCGGCCACGCTCGCTGAGGGTGAAGCCGTGGAACTGCAGCAGCGCCAACGCGATCGACAACAGCCGCACCAGCACGATCAGCGCCAGCAGCACCATCGCCGCGCCGATCGCGTAGTCGGCCGCGCCCAGGTGATGGTTGTCGGCCCAGACCGCGGCCACGCGCAGGTCCTGCTCGGCCTGCTTCTCCAGGTAGTCCTCGACCGCGTCCTCGGGCCCGAACTGGCTCAGCGCCGCCATCGCCGCCGCGACCACGACCATGCCGCGGTTGGAGATCAGGCCCAGCCGCACCAGCTCGCCCAGCGGCAGCGTCAGCAGCGGCCGGGGCGCGGCCTCCCGGGATTCCTCCGCCGCGCCGTCGACGGCGCGGCCGCGCTGGCGGATCAGCACTTCCAGCGCGAGCGCGTCGCCGAGCTTGAGCACCCGCATCTCCGCCTCCGGTTTCTGTCCGCCGGCCGACTCCAGCCGCACCTCGGCGACACCGAACACCCGGTGCAGCAGGGTCTGCTGCAGCGCCACGTTGTGGATGCGCGCGAACGGGATCACCCGCAGGCTGCGCTCCAGCCGCCCGCTGCGCACCACCAGGGCGTCGTCGACGATCCCGTAGCGGTAGGTGAAGTACTGCCACAGCGACAGCGCGACCAGGACGCCGACGCCGACCAGGCCCCACAACTGGTACATGTGGCCCTCGCCCCTGCCGAACAGCAGCATCAGGGCGAGCGGCACGATGAACGACTTCAGCTGCTGGGCCAGCACGAACAGCCACGACATCGGGTGCAGGCGCCGGTCGGCGTCCTGCGCGGTCGCGTCCGGTGCCGCCGGCGGCATCGGCGTCGGCACGGTTGCGGGCTCAGTCGTCATCGTGGTCGATCTGGCGGCCGAGGTGGTCGCGCAGGGCTTCGGCGTCGTCCAGGTCGAGGTTGGGGACGCTGACCGAGCTGTGCGCGGTGCCGGCGGTGTGCACCACCAGGGTCGCCAGCGCGCGGCGCCGCTGCAGCGGACCGCGCCTGAGGTCCAGGTGCTGCACGCGGGTGGTCGGCACCCGGGTCTCGCGCTGCCACAGCCGGCCGCGCCGCACCGCGAGTCCGTGGCCGTCGAGGCGCCAGCGGGTGAAGCGGTGGTTCTTGTGGCCGAACCAGACGCCGAACAGCGCCGCCGGCAGCGCAATCGCGGCGATCGCCGCGATCAGCACGTACAGGCGCGGCCACTGGTCGATCTCGCTGGCGGCCACCAGCCCGGCCACGCTGCCGGCGATCAGGCCCAGGCCGCCGAACGAGATCGCGCCGCCGAGCAGGAACAGCGGGCGCGCACGCGCGGGCAGGGGATTCCAGTCCCGGGGTTCCGGTACGGGGGCGGGGTCGTGTTCGCGATCGAAGGCGGTTTCGGCGGGCGTGTTCATCGGTCGGTGGGGTGGGCGGGCTCGTGTTCGACGTAGGCGCGGCCGGACTGGTACAGGGTCAGCCGTGCCCGCATTTTCTTGCGTTCCTCGGGCGGTATGTCGACATCGTCGAGCCCGGTGAGGGCCTCGCGCTGGTATTCGACCGCCTGCCGGAAGTCCTCGTTGGCGGCGAAGGCTGCGGCCAGGGTATCGAGTTTGGCGGCCTCCAGTTCGTCGCGGCGGTCGATCATGGGCCGGGCCAGTGCGAGGGCCGCGGCCGGGTCGCGCTGGTCGGCGATCGGGCAGGTCGCCAGTATCCAGATGCGGTCGTTGCGCGCCGCTTCGAAGCCGGCGTTCTCGGCCCTGGCCATCCACTGCGCGCCGGTGGTGCAATTCTGTTCCAGCCCCGCCGTGCCGTCGGCGTGGAACTGGCCGTAGAGCGCCATCGCCAGCGGAAGCCCGGCCTGCGCGGCGCGTTGCAGGTGGGGCAACGTGTCGCGTATCGCCTCCGGCGTCGGTGCGGTGTCGACCGCGTCGGTGGCGAGTCGTATCCGCACCACATCCATCGCCGCTTCCGCATGGCCATTGGCGCTCGCGGCTTCGAGCATTTCCAGACCGCTTTGCGGGTCGTGCGGCACCTGCGCCGACTGGTCGCCGCTGTAGAGCAGGTTGCCGTATATCCACTGCGCGCGCGCCTCGCCGTACCCGGCCAGGGTGCGGGTGGCCGCGGCGTGCACGCGGGTGCGGTACCCGTAGTCCGGCCAGGCCCGGTCGAGCCGGGCGCGGGCCTGGGCATCGTCGACGAGCGGCCGCTTGTGGTCGCTGAAAACGGGTGTGGAGCGCTTCTCGGTACCCGACGCATGGTCGAGCAGATGTTCCATCAACTTCGCCTCGCCGCCATCGGCCCCGGC
Organism: Marilutibacter maris; assembly: GCF_003233695.1. Lineage (NCBI taxonomy): Bacteria > Pseudomonadati > Pseudomonadota > Gammaproteobacteria > Lysobacterales > Lysobacteraceae > Marilutibacter > Marilutibacter maris. The sequence continues at coordinate 520,395 of NZ_CP029843.1, forward strand.
TTCCTTGTCGAGCAATCGCGAAAGTTCGTTCACGAACCCTTCCGGCCGCGGACGCCACCGGCCCCGCTCGAGGACGAGCGACGGGCCGAACCTGTAGTGATCCTCGGCGGGCGCCGCGAGCTCGCCCATCGCCAGGTCCGACCAGATCAGGGTGACCCGGAGCAATGGCCGCAACGTGATGCCCTTGTGCCTGACGAGCGCGCTGCACAGGCCGCTGCGGACGCACAGCCGATAGGTGTCGCGCCCGTCCAGCGCGGCCAGGTCGACCTCCTCGCGCATGCTGCGCAGGCCGTAGACGACGAACCGGTCGGCCGAAGGCAGGCGGTCGACCTGTTCGGCCGAGGCGAAGCGCGCCGCATCGCGCAGGAAGGCGTAGTGACGGACCGTGGAATCGGCCACCAGGTCGGCGATCCGGTCGTTGCGTGTTGCATGGCCGGCGCGAAAGCCTTCCCAGGCCTGTTTGACCGCCTCCATCGCCGCGGTGGTGGCCGCCGGGGCCGGCTCTGCGGCTGCGCCGGCCGATGCCGGGAACGCGGCGAGGGCCAGCCAGAGTGCGACGGGCCCGAGGTGTCTGCGGTGCATCGATTCCCTCCCTGGATTGGACCGTCCTTTCGATCGTGGTCGACCGGGCGGCGCGCGCGATCGGGCCCGCACGCGCCGGGTCAGCCGGTCTTGTACGGATTCCTTTCGCCCGAACCCGGCGGCCTGAGGGTATAGCGTTTGTAGGTCCACTGGTATTGGGCCGGATCGCGGCGGGCGATGCGCTCGACGCAGCGGTTGAGCGCGGCCACCGCGACCCGGGGGTCGGCCGCGGCGATGTCCGCCGGCGCGGCCTCGACGTGCAGGGCGAAGCCGGGGCCGTCGGCCTGGGTATCGACGCGCTCGCACCAGGCGAACAGCACGGTCGCGCCGGTACGCTGGGCGAGCCGGCCGAGCAGGGTCATGGTGAACGCCTCCACCCCGAAGAACGGCGCGAATTCGCCGTCGCCGGCCTTGGGTTGCTGGTCGGGCAGGATGCCGACCACGCCGCCGCCGCCCAGGCGCTTGAACAGCTGGCGCACCGCCGGCCCCTCGGCGCGGATCTGGGTGACCCGGTCGGCGGCGTCGCCGTGGGCGGCGCGGACCCGGTTGAGGAAGGCCTCGCCGATCGCCGATTCCGGCGGCCGGTACAGGATCGCCAGCGCGGTGCGCTGGGCCAGCCACTGGTTCAGCAATTCCCAGTTGCCGTGGTGCGGCGCGGCGACGATCACCCCGTTGCCGGCGGCGATCGCGGCATCGAACAGTTCGGTGCCGTGGCTGTGGCGGATGCTGCGCAGGTTGCGCGCGTGCGGGCGCGTCCACAGCCGCACGGTCTCCAGCGCCTGGCGCGCGGTGGTGCGCAGGATCTGGCGGTGCCATTGCGCGCGCTCGGCCGGCAGCAGGTCCGGGTAGGCCAGCTCGAGGTTGCGGCGGGCGACCCGGCTTTCGCGGGCGTCCAGGCGCAGCCACAACGCGGCCAGGCCGTCGCCCAGGCGCATCAGCCAAGGCCAGGGCAGGCGTCCGATCGCTGCGGCGAGGAAGTAGAGCAGGTGGGCGGCGAACTTGGCCACGGAGACAGGAGTGAGTGGGTAGGAGTGAGAAGCGGGAGAAAGGCCGCGGCGCGGAGCTGGCGAAGCAATTGGGCGAAGCGATTGCCTGTACTCTAGCGTCTCACCTCCACACTCTCACTCCTCCACCTTGCTTGCCCTGATCCAGCGCGTCACCGAAGCCAGCGTCAAGGTCGAAGGCGAAACCGTCGGCGCGATCGGGCCCGGCCTGCTGGCCCTGGTCGGGGTCGAGCCGGGCGATGGCGAGGCCCAGGTCCGCCGCATCGCCGAGCGGTTGCTGAACTACCGGGTGTTCGCCGATGCCGACGGCCGGATGAACCTGGGCCTGGCCCAGACCGGTGGCGGCCTGTTGCTGGTCAGCCAGTTCACCCTGGCCGCCGACACCCGCAGCGGCCTGCGCCCGGGTTTCTCGACCGCCGCCGCGCCGGCCGAGGCTGAACGGATATTCAGCGGGTTGGTGGCGATCTGTCGGGAAAAACACCCCGGGGGGGTGGAAACCGGGCGGTTCGGTGCCCATATGGAGGTCAGCCTGGTCAACGACGGCCCGGTCACGTTCCTGCTGAAAGCCTGATACCGGTCGCCAGGTGGCGAGCGGTAGGCGGTCTTCATCCCCCTGTGCCGGCAAGGTCGGCGCCGGGCTGGTATACTGGAGCGTTCCCTATTCTCCTTCTTCCGCGGTGGCGAGCCCTATGGCCAACGAACGTCAGGCCCCTCAGTCCGACATCAAGCAGCTGATCAGCAAGGGCCTGGAACAGGGCTATCTGACCTATGCCGAGGTCAACGATCATCTGCCCGACGACATCGTCGATCCGGAGCAGATCGAAGACATCATCGGCATGATCAACGGCATGGGTATCGAGGTGCACGAGGTTGCCCCCGATGCCGAGACCCTGCTGATCACCGGCGAAGGCAGCAATCGCGACGTCGACGACACCGCCGCCGAAGAAGCGGCCGCGGCGCTGACCGGCCTCGACACCGAGGGCGGCCGCACCACCGACCCGGTGCGCATGTACATGCGCGAGATGGGCACGGTCGAGCTGCTGACCCGCGAGGGCGAGATCGCGATCGCCAAGCGCATCGAGGACGGCCTGTCGCAGGTCCAGGCCTCGCTGGGCCTGTTCCCGTCCACCATCGAGCTGATCCTCGCCGACTACGCCGAGTACAAGGAAAGCCGCAAGCGCCTGGCCGAGCTCGTCGTCGGATTCAACGACGAGCTGCTCGAGGAGCAGCAGCAGGAAGAGGCGCTGCGCAACGGCGAGGAGCTGCCCGACAACAGCAACGACGACGACAGCGACGACGACGACGACAGCGACGACGACGACGACGACAGCGACTCCAACGAGGACGCGCCGACCGGCCCCGATCCGGCCGAGGTCGACGCGCGCCTGGGCTCGATCGTCGAGAACTACGCCAAGTTCGAGAAGGCCTACGCCAAGCACGGTCCCAGCCACAAGACCGTGATCAAGCTGCGCGAGGAAATGGCGGCCACCTTCATCACCCTGAAGCTGCCGCTGCCGCTGACCGACGTGCTGGTCAACAACCTGCGCGACGTGGTCATGCAGGTGAAGCGCCACGAGCGCCGCATCCTCGAGCTGGCCACCCGCGTCGCCAAGATGCCGCGCAAGGACTTCATCCGCGCGTGGGAAGGCAACCAGACCAACCTGGGCTGGGTCGACGAGCTGCTCAAGCGCAAGCAGAAGTGGGCCTCGGGCCTGCGCGAGGTCAAGGACCAGATCGTCGCCGAGCAGCAGGCGACCATCGACCTGGAGAAGTCGATGCGGCTGACCCTGGCCGACCTCAAGGAAATCAGCCGGGCGATGGCCTACGGCGAAGCCAAGGCGCGCAAGGCCAAGAAGGAAATGGTCGAGGCCAACCTGCGCCTGGTGATCTCGATCGCCAAGAAGTACACCAACCGCGGCCTGCAGTTCCTGGACCTGATCCAGGAGGGCAACATCGGCCTGATGAAGGCGGTCGACAAGTTCGAGCACCGCCGCGGCTTCAAGTTCTCGACCTACGCGACCTGGTGGATCCGCCAGGCGATCACCCGCTCGATCGCCGACCAGGCGCGCACCATCCGCATCCCGGTGCACATGATCGAGACGATCAACAAGCTCAACCGCATCTCCCGCCAGATGCTCCAGCAGTACGGCCGCGAGGCCACGCCGGAGGAATTGGCCAAGGAGATGGACATGCCCGAGGACAAGATCCGCAAGGTGATGAAGATCGCCAAGGAGCCGATCTCGATGGAAACCCCGATCGGCGACGACGAGGACAGCCATCTGGGCGACTTCATCGAGGACACCAATGCCGAGTCCCCGATCGACGCGACCACCAACATCAACCTGTCCGAGACCGTCCGCGACGTGCTCGCCGGGCTGACCCCGCGCGAGGCCAAGGTCCTGCGCATGCGCTTCGGCATCGACATGAACACCGACCACACCCTGGAGGAGGTCGGCAAGCAGTTCGACGTCACCCGCGAGCGCATCCGCCAGATCGAGGCCAAGGCGCTGCGCAAGCTGCGTCACCCGAGCCGTTCGGAACAGCTGCGCAGCTTCCTCGATATCGACTGAGCCGCAGCGCGTTCCGCGAACGAAGGCCCGCCCCGAGCGGGCCTTCTTTTTGCCCGCGCGTCAGCCCCTCGCGCGTCACCCGGGCGACGTGCCGGCGGAGCCGCGGCAGTCGCGGCGCCGGTACCAGTCGACCGCCAGTGCGTCGGTGGCGGCGATGAACGGCGCCTTGGCCTCGATGTAGGCGTCCATCGACGCGCCGTCGGCGGCGAGCCGGGCCTTGAGCGCGGAGTACTCGGCCGCCTTCGACGGGTGCTCGCGCAGATAGTCGCGGAAGGCGAGGTGCCGCTCGATCTGCGGCGAGCCGGCGGCGAACACGTGCAGATGGTGGGTACGGCGTCCGTCCGCGCCGGACTTGCGGAAGTAGCGCCGCCCTTCGATGCCGTACGGCCCCATCACCTCGTAGCCGAGACCGCGCATCGTCGCCGAGCAGCGATCGATGCGGTCGAGGTCGGCGACGACCCCGAGCAGGTCGACGACGGGCTTGGCCAGGATGCCCGCGATCGCGGTGCTGCCGATGTGGTGAACCGCGACCGGCGGGGTGTCCAAGGCCGCGTGGAGGGCCTCGGATTCGCGCTCGAAATCGCGGGCCCAGCGCGGATCGTGGGCGACGACGATGACATTCATGGCGCCGAATATGCCGCCGAGGCGAGGGGGAGGCAATGCGCCGGCGATCGCTTCCGGTCGCCGGTCCGTCGCGCCGGTCCGCCGGGCTCGAAGCGGATCGTGGCGGCGCCCATGGCTGCGACGGTCATCCCGCGCCACCAGGGGCCCCGCCACGCAGCCGGAGGTCCGCCTCAGCCGGCGTCGTAGAAGAACTGCTCGTGGACGATCTTGCCGTCGCGCACGCGGTACACGCAGATCTCCTGCTTCGATACCCGGCCGCGGTCCCTGTAGGTCGCGTCGATGCCCATCGCGACGCTGAACCAGTCGTCGGCGACGACCGGGTCGCTGACATTGCCGCCGTGGATCTCGACGATGTTGTCGGCCCACTGGCGGCCCTTTTCGCGCAGCGCCGCGATGCCTTCGACCCGCTCCGGGAAACCGACCGCGCCGGCCATCTCGACGCTGGCCGCGTCGTCGGCGTACAGCTCGTCCTGGGCCTGTTCGTACTTGCCTTCGCGGCACAGCGCGACCAGGCGGTCGGCGATCGCCTGGGTGGTGGGGGTGGATGGGGTCATGGTGCGCTCCTGCGTGGGTGGACGACCAGCCTAGTCCCGGCTGCTGCCAGCATCGTGGCAGCAGGCCGCCGGTGGTCGGAAACACGCGCTGTCGCGATGCGGCGTGAGTCGCGGCCGGGACGATGCTAAGGTCGTTTAGAACGATATAAATCGGTTCTCCGAGCCATCTCCGCCCTTGAATCCCTGGAGCCAGAAGCGATGCCGACCCACCCGCGTGCCCGCGTCCGGATGCCGTTGCTGCCGTTGTTGCTGTGCGCGATGGCGGGTGCGACCGTGACAGCGCCGGTCGCGGCGAGCGAGGCCGACCGTGCCTATGCCGCGGTCGACCCCTTCATCGGCACCGGTGGCGAGGGCCATACCTTCCCCGGCGCGGTGGTCCCGTTCGGCATGGTCCAGCTCAGCCCCGACACCCGCATCCAGGCGCGCAAGGACGCCTACGGCTGGGCCGCCGGCTACCGGTACGACGACCGCAGCATCGTCGGCTTCTCGCACACCCACTTCTCCGGCACCGGCCACTCCGATCTGGGCGACGTGCTGGTGTTGCCGGTCAGCGGCGATATCACCCTGGAGCGCGGCGACCCCGACCGCCCTGGCAGCGGCTATACCGCGAGTTTCAGCCATGAGACCGAGATCGCCGAGCCGGGCTATTACGCGGTCACCCTCGACAACACCGGCATCCGCGCCGAGCTGACCGCCAGCGCCCGGGTCGGCGTGCACCGCTACCGGTTCCCGGCCGGCAAGCCCGCCCACCTGCTGGTCGACCTGCGCACCTCGATGTACGACTACCCGGGCAAGGTGTTGTGGTCGCGGCTGCGCATGCATCCCGACGGCACCGTGACCGGCTACCGCAAGACCCGCGGTTGGGCGCCGGGGCGCGAGCTGCACTTCGCGATGCGCTTCTCGCGCGCGCCCTCCGGCCATGCCTTCCACGACACCGAGCAGGACGTGCTCTACAAGGGCTTTCCGCCGCCCGGCCACCAGGACCCGCGCCAGCGTGCGCAGATCGAGGGCCGCCAGCTGGTCGCCGCGCTCGACTTCGGCAGGCCCGCCGACGCCGATGGCGGCGAGCTGATCGTCAAGGTCGCGATTTCCCCGGTCAGCGAGCGGGGCGCGATCGCCAACCTCGACGCCGAGGTGCCGGACTTCGACTTCGACCGGGTCCGCGCCGATGCGCGCGAACAGTGGAAGAAGGCGCTGTCGGCGATCGAGATCGACGCTCCCGAGGCCGACCGCACCGCCGCCTACACCGCGCTCTATCACGCGCTGCAGGCGCCGAGCCTGTTCATGGACGCCGACGGCCGCTACCGCGGTCCCGACAACGCGATCCATGTTGCCGAGGGTTTCCAGAACCACTCCACATTCTCGCTGTGGGACACCTACCGCGCGCTGCATCCGCTGCTGACCCTGGTGCAGCCGCAGCGGCGCAACAACGACTTCATCCGCTCGCTGCTGGCGGCGCAGCGGCAGAGTCCGTACGGCATCCTGCCGGTGTGGTCGTTCCACGGTCACGAGACCTGGTGCATGATCGGCTACCACGCGGTGCCGGTGATCGCCGACGCCTACCTCAAGGGCATCCGCGGCTACGACGCCGACGCCGCGTTGGAGGCGATGGTGGCCAGCGCCAGCTACGGCCCCTACGACGGCCTTGCCCAGTACATGGAGCTGGGCTACGTGCCGATCGACGAGGAGGGCGAGGCCGCCTCCAAGACGCTGGAATACGCCTTCGACGACTGGACCATCGCGCGCATGGCCGAGGCGATGGGACGCGAGGACGTGGCGGGCGATTTCTACAAACGCGCCGGCAACTGGCGCAACGCCTTCGACCCGGAAACCGGCTTCATGCGCGCGCGCAACCGCGACGGCGGGTTCCGGGTGCCGTTCGACCCCGACGCCAGCGGCTACGGCACCGACTACACCGAGGGCAACGCCTGGCAGTACTCCTGGTACGTGCCGCAGGACGTGGCCGGGCTGATCGCCGCGCATGGCGGCGATGCGAAGCTGGTCGAGCGGATCGACCAGGTGTTCGACGCCGAGGTCGATCCCTCGGTGTTCGCCCACATGGAGGACATCACCGGCCTGATCGGCTGGTACGCGCACGGCAACGAACCCAGCCACCATCTGGCTTATCTGTATGCCCATGCCGGACAGCCGTGGCGCGGCCAGGAGCGCCTGGCGCGGATCATGGCGACCCAGTACAAGCCGACCCCGGACGGCCTGGCCGGCAACGACGACCTCGGCCAGATGTCGGCCTGGTACCTGTTCACCGCGCTGGGCTTCTACCCGGTCGCGCCGGCCAGCAACGAGTACGTGATCGGCCGCCCGTTCCTGCCGCGCGCGACCCTCAACCTGCCCAACGGCCGCCGCTTCACCGTGGTCGCCGAAGGTCTGGAGCCGGGCCACGGCTACGTCGGCGCGGTCACCCTCAACGGCGAACCGCTGCCACGCAGCTTCATCCGCCACGAGGAGATCATGGCCGGCGGCGAGCTGCGCTTCCGCATGCAGGCGACTCCGGACACCGACTGGGCGAGCGCGCCGGAGCAGCGGCCGTATTCGATGTCGCATCGTTGATTCCGGGCCTCCACGGATACAGCCGGAAGGCCAGCGCGGCCCGCGTCGCGGCTGCTAAGATGCGCCCCCGGCCGCCGCGTTCGTCGGCGTCCGCCAGGGGCCTATAGCTCAACGGTTAGAGCAGAGGACTCATAATCCTTTGGTTCCAGGTTCGAATCCTGGTGGGCCCACCACATGACAGTCTCAATGCATCCAGTTCAGGGTGTAAATCCCCGGAACTACTAGAAAAACTAGCGACTTTAGTCTGGTGGAGGCTGATCGAGTCCGGTTGCATCCTGGCAAAAAGTGAGTGACGATGTGAGTAAGAAGTGGTCGGTCAACCCCGTTACTCACATCAATGTTACTCACATGTTGACGGATATCAAGATTCGCTCATTGAAATCGAAGGCTAGCGTCTACCGTGTGGCGGATAGCAATGGTCTATGTATCGAAGTGCGTCCAAGTGGCGCGAAGTTATGGCGTTATCGCTACCGCTACAATGGCAAGGCAACAATGGCTCCTGTTGGTGCGTATCCGGCTGTGTCGCTGGCTGAGGCGCGCGCGGAGCGAGACAGGTTGCGTACGCTGCTGAGGGGCGGAGCGAACCCTACTGTGGTCGCGCGTATTGAGCGAGCGGCCAAAGTGGAAGAGGCCGAGAGTACCTTTGGAGCCGTCGCTGCCGAGCTATTGGAGAAGCGCACGCGTGAGGGGCTTAGTGCGGGCTCCGTGAAGCGTGAACGCCGATTGGTCCAAAAGAATCTGGCCGGGATAGTTGATCTACCCATTACGGCTATAACTGCGCCGGTGTTGCTGAGCGAGTTGCGCAAGCTGGAAAGGAGGGGCGTGGTGGAAACAGCGCACCGTGCGCGTGGTCATGCCGGTCTGGTTTTCCGCTATGCCATCGCCACGGGTCGCGCAAAAACGAACCCTGCTGCCGATCTAGTGGGTGCATTGCAGTCGACCCAAACCATGCATTTCGCAAGTGTCACCGATCCGGCTAGGATTGGTGAGCTACTACGAGCAATTCACGGCTACCGAGGAACGGCGGTAGTCTCGGCTGCGGTGAGGCTTGCACCATTGGTGTTTGTACGTCCCGGTGAGTTACGGAATGCTCGCTGGGCAGATATTGACCTGGATGTGGCGGAATGGCGCTATACGGCCAGTAAAACGAATACTCCGCACATCGTCCCGCTCGCATCACAAGCGGTGGAAATTCTGCGCGAGTTGATGCCCCTCACTGGGCGCGGTGAGTTTGTGTTCCCAAATGCTCGAAATCCTCGCGGAGCGATGAGCGAGAACACGATCAACGCAGCGCTGCGTACGCTGGGGTTCGACTCAACTACGATAAGTGGTCACGGCTTTCGCGCGATGGCGCGAACTGTGTTGGATGAGGTGCTGGGCTTTCGCCCGGATTTCATCGAACACCAGTTGGCGCATGCAGTCAAAGATCCGAACGGGCGTGCATACAACCGAACTGCGCATCTGGATGAACGTGGCAAGATGATGCAGGCTTGGGCGGACTATCTTGACACTCTGAGAGTTGGTGTTTCAGGCAATGTCCTCTCCTTTGAATAGAGAGTAGCGCATGGGTAAGCTCTGGATTGAAGGAGGCAACATCCTGCGGTGTCCTGGTCACCTGATGCCAGATGACTACTATCGGCCACAAGCGGACATTCGAAGCCTATGTGCTGGCACGACTTGCGATCGAGTACGTCAGCCTGCAAAGCCCCTTGCTGGTGGCAGAGGTGTCGATCCCCGGCGCTGCGGCGTAGCTTCGATCATCGCGACGATGCTATACGCCAGTTCCTTCTCGGCGATCACAGCTGCGTCCGCACCATAGTCGAGCAGGCGTGCCGCGCTCTCCTCGCTGTGCGCGCGACCGATGATGGTCAATCCCGTGGCCTGCTGGCGCAGGCATGCCGCGATTGCGCTGGCTTCGAGTCCGAGCGGCACTGCGATCAGTGCGAAATCGGCCGTGTCGACTCTGGCTTCGTGCAGCACGCGAACATCGGCGGCGTTGCCGAGGACGGCCAGATGGCCGTCCTTGCGGGCAGCATCGATGCGATCTGGGTGTGCGTCCACCACGACAGGCACGAGCGATATGGTAGCGAGCAGGCGCGCCAGTTCTCGACCAACGCGCCCGTACCCGATAAGCATCACATGGCCGGACAGCTCGATGGGTAGTGGCGCCACGGCGTCCTTCGCGGCTTCGGCCTGTCGATCTTTCCGCAGTTTGCGGCGGTCCAGCAGGGTGAATAGAAATGGATTGATGATGATCGAGATGATCGCGCCGGCGAGGATCAGATCCTGACCGTCGTGCGGAAGCACTTCCAGCTGTAGCCCGAGCGTCGCGAGGATAAAGGAGAACTCGCCGATCTGCGCAAGGCTCGCCGAGATCAGGAGCGAGGTGCTGTTGTCACGTCCGAAGGCTCTGACGATGGCGTACGCCGCAACGGACTTGCCCACCACGATGATCAGCGCGGTGAGCGCCACTTCGATCGGCCGCTCCACCAGGATGGACGGGTTGAACAGCATCCCGACGGACACGAAGAACAGCACAGCAAAGGCATCGCGCAACGGCAGGGTTTCATTCGCGGCCTGAGAACTGAACTCCGACTCATTGAGTACCATGCCGGCAAAGAAGGCGCCTAGTGCGAAGGAGACGCCGAACAAGGTGGCGGAACCGAAGGCAACACCGAGTGCGATCGCGAGCACGCAAAGGGTGAACAGTTCGCGGTTCGCCATGCGGACGATGTGACCGAGCAGCCATGGAATCACCCTGCGCCCCACGATGAGCATGAAGGCGACGAAGCCTCCGACCTTAGCTAGTGTGGCCAGAACGGCTATCAACAGCGGCCGCGTCGCGCCATCTCCGGCATCGCCCGATACCGCCGGCAGCAGCACGAGTGCAAGCACCATTGCGATGTCTTCGACGATCAGCCATCCCACGGCGATCTGGCCGCGGCTGGTATCTATCAGCCTGCGCTCCTCCAGTGCGCGCAAGAGGACGACGGTACTGGCCACGGACAGAGCTAGGCCGAAGATCAGGCCCGCCATATTGGACCAGTCGAGCCATCGCGCCAGTCCCCAACCCATCAACGTCGCCACCGCAATTTGCGCTGCGGCGCCCGGCAACGCGATGCTGCGCACCTTCATAAGGTCGGCGAGAGAGAAATGCAGGCCGACGCCAAACATCAGCAGGATTACACCGATCTCGGCGAGCTGCGGCGCGAGTTCCGCGTCACCGACAAAGCCTGGTGTGAACGGACCCAAGGCCACGCCCGCGAGGAGGTAGCCCAGCAGCGGTGGCAGCCGACACCGTTGAGCCAAGGCGCCCAGCACGAAGGCCAGCACAAATCCACCGACGAGCAGCGCTAGCAGCGACGTGTGATGCAAGGACATATCCTCCCACTGAGATAGTGCTTGTGGACGAGCGCCTACATGCGATCTCGCGCCGCGCGCACGACGAGGATGTCACCCGACGTGCCGCGCACTATCGACCGCATATTGCCGACGACTGTATTAAACAACATGCTCCGTTCGTAAGCGCCGATTACGACGAGGTCCGCCCCGATGCTCTCGGCGCAACGACGTAGAACCGCGGCAGGATGGCCCACTTCCACATGAGCTTCGATCGGAGGCGTACGATCCGCAAGCTCGCTCTCATCAAGTTGGGCGCGCAGACGAGCCAGCTTCTGTTCGGAGTCGTCTGCGACGGCAGTCGTGCTGTCGAGCCAACCCGCAGAGGATACCCAAGACGCGTGCACCAGCCGGATCCAAGCGTGCCTGAAGCACTTCGCTGACCAGGCCAGCGCTTGCCGGGCCTCGTCGGTGAAATCCGTGCCCACGATGACTCGGCGGTACTCGCCCTGCGGCCGTGATCTCACGATGAGGGTAGATACCGGAGCCTTGCGCACCACCTGTTCCAGAGTGCTTTCTACAGGCCCCACGAGTTGGACGCGGGATTCGCCCAACACGATCAGGTCGCAGGCTTCGGATGCAGCAATGGCCAGAATCGCCTTCGCTGCAGTACAGGTCTCGACATGGCAGTAGGCTGCTGACGCGTCGCCGACTAGTCGCTTCAGCGCTCTATGCGCCGCGGGGACCGGATCGGGATGCGTACGCGCGTAGCTCTCGGGATCCACGCCCATCGGAGCGGCCGGCGGCTCCGATTCGATCGCATGAAGGACATGGAGCTGAGCCTCCCACTCCCGTGCAAGTAGAGTGGCCCGATCAAATGCACGATCGCAACGGCTCGTCAGGTCCGTAGCCAGCAGGATCCTGTGGGGCCGCGTTGCCAGCACGCCAATTGGCACCATAACGCCTCCCTGCCAGATGATCTGGTCTGAAGGGTATAGGATTGGATTGTCCTGCTACCTCGTTGACCTTACAAGACTGCCGGCATGACGCGACCGCTCAGGATCGGAAGCGGTCGTTTGTCTGTACCCGTACCCTGTACAGGGGCTATCGACTCAGGTGTTCAGTTGAACCGGATCCGCATATGGATCTGAATCCCCTCGCAAGTATGGGGCTGAAGTCCGAGACATGATTGTCCTGCCGACACGTCGGTTTTGGATCGGAAGCGGGCATGCTGCTGGTACAGGGAGGGTGTACGTGTCAGTCGACACAGGTCTATAAGTCGAACCTGAACCTATTCATCATTGCTAAGAACGAAGATGAGATGGACCCGCTTGGCAAGGGGCGGAGTTCATGAGTTCTCAGCTAGTAAAGTTCATCTGGTCTCTATTGCTTGGTGCAACAAGATAAATGATTCACGAGCATGTATGAGCCCCAATCTTATGTCCGTAATGGATTCGATTGACCTGTCCATGATAAAAGCAACATCGTCAGGCGATCCAATCATCTGCTCCAGCACGTTGAGCTGGGCTTTCGCTACCAATGGACTGGCGATACTTCCGTAACTCAGGGAGTCGGCGAGGCCCTTTAAGCAGGCTGCGATGAAGTACGGGGATTCTGCAGCGTCACTCCCAGCGTTGATGGCAACGAAATCTGCCTTCGCTTTCACTGCCAAAGCGAGCGCCTCCACAGTACTGATACTTTGGCGATAGCGCCAGAATCTCCAGAGGTAGCGAACGAGCCAAAGGCAAGCTGCACATATTGCGATCGTTCCTATGAACTCAAGCATTACGCCTCCTGCGTCAACAGTATCTGTATCGTTCTGTGGCTACTTTTGACCGGGTGAGCCAGTGCATTGGAACTCAACTGTCACACGTCTTGACCCACAGCTCCCAAAGCCTCTGCGCGACAGGCATTCGGTAGTTTGTGATCCAAATGGCTCAGCAGCGGTGTAGCCCCAGTTTGTGCACTTCTGCGTGGCAAGTCGGATCGCTTCTTGCTCACTCAGCTCTGGGCGTTGGAACTCATTGTGTTCGTATGAGAGTCCGATCACTCCATCAGCACGACTTGCTTTGGTGACTAACCAATCCGCATTAGTCACACAGCCAGCCAGTAGCGCGATGGCACCACCATAGAAAAAAGCTTTCAATATCTTCATCTTGTCCCTACTAGAGTAGTTAGCTTTGAGAGCTGTCAGACTCCAACATCTCTAGCAAGCGGTCCTTATCGGAATCAGAGAGCCGATCAAAGAGAAGGATCATGCGCGCCAGCCGATCATCCGCTGTTAGTAGGTAGGCAGTAGGAATATTCAGTACCGCGGCCAATCGCTCAATCATTGGCATGTCTGGCTCATGAACTCCCTGCTCGTATCGATTGATACGCGTGCTCGCTACAAACGCATCCAACCCCGTTCGAATACCTAACTCCTTCTGCGATAGCTGGAGCTCCTTTCGCGCGAGCCTTAGGCGCTGCCGGAACACTAGCCGGATGTCAGTCTGACTCGGCACTACCACGGACGCTCATAGGAGGAAGATCCTACGAGACTCGTAGCTTTACCTTGGCTGCGATACTACGTTTATCGTAGCTCGACTTGCAACATTGCACTGACTCACCGCCGCCGCACGCCGCCAACGATCAATTTAACTAATTGATTTTCATGAAAAAATAGTTCTGGTACACACAAAGCAAATGGAGCTCGTCTCCGGAAGGTGATGCTTCTGGAGGCCATCCGCGAGCACTCGTTTCGCCGACAGCGAAAGGCTGCCAACCCCATTTGCACCGTAGCCGGCCCTGGTCACCGACCGATGATGCCGTCCTGCCAAGAGCCGAGGCACACGCTGTGCCATCAAACAAAAAGGAGCCAGATGACACACGATCCAGTCCTGGAGCAATTCCAAATTGCTCCGATCCAGCTCACCTCTCTAGGCGAAATCAATATCGCTGAGGCCCTGCAACCCCGCGCAGCCCGTCTTGTGCCACTCAGGGATAGAGGTAGAGCTCAGCAGAGTTCAGAACAACATATAGCTACTCTTCGCATGATCCTTGAAGTTTCCGAACAAAGCCAGCTCGATGCAATCCTTTTGGCAAGCGTTGAGCACCCTCCTGCGACCTTTGCGCCCGGCCTATATGTAGTCGATGGCCATCACCGCATAAAGGCCTATCGGCTGGCAGGAAGAGAGGCTATCCCCGCGCGAGTAGTGTCAACGGATTTCCGAACTGCGGTGTTGACCTCCAAGCTGGTGAATTGCTCTGGTAGGGCCTTAGCAATGCACAAAGAACAATGTCGTGATGCGGCATGGCAGTACCTGGCAGTTGTTACTCAACAAGGAGCTATTGACCTTCCGAAGGGAGAGTCATTGCGTTCTGTCGGTGCTCGTTTTGGGATCAGCAAGAATACCGTGGCTAGCATGCTGACCTACCTTAAGCAAGGCGTCGATGTTGCAGGCTTTCACGATACGGCAGTCGACGTTGGCACAGCATGGCCCAGGTGGCGGTATGTCAGGGAGGCGAAGAATCCTCGATATACAAATCTACCTACCACCGATCAGGAGCGCTTGGACCGGGAGGCAGAGCGCGTGGCACGCCAGATTGTCAAGATCGTTGATACGTCGTCTCCTACTGCCCGCGCTAGGGCACTTGAGATGCTGGCAAATGAGGAGGTTTCCGCTACGAGTCAAGTCGACTCCGTAACCCTCCTTTCGCACTTCACTCCGCTTACTTCGCTCTAGTCCCTATTGGGACACCCGCTGTCCCAGCGCAACTGACGCATCTGGACAACTGACAGCTCTACCCCTACTAGGTCGCCTTGCTGGCAGGGGGGCAAAGCCAATTTTTGCTGCACAACTGTGCTGCACCAACTCCAATCGTTGAGGGTCCAGTCTCCCCCGTCCCCCCATGGGGCGGTCCGGAGAGGGCCGTCGCTCATCCCTAGGCTCGCTGCGCGCTGGTGCAGTGGGCCTTTCTCATTTCAAGGAATATGATGACTAGTACTCAGCCTCAGATCGCTACCCCTTTCTACTTTATGCGCGCGAAGGAGGTCATCGCCGCGATAGGTGTTAGCAAGAGCACCTTGTATGCTTGGATCGGCACCGGAAAGTTCCCCAGGCCTGTGCAGCTACCCGGTGGCGGCGCTACTGCTTGGGTATCCACGGAAGTTTCCGCGTGGATGGGCGCGTTGGTCGAAACACGCGACGACAACCCGTTCCGAGCAGCATGATGTCGATGACAGCGGACTGAAGGGTTCAATTCAGTTCAGGCCGATACGGTCCCGCCCAAGCCAGACGAAAAGTGAGTAACAATGTGAGTAACATAGAATTGATTCTTGCTGATTTTCCTTAAAAAACAATGTATTGAATTTGTTTTTCGGTTGATGGTGGGCCACCAGACACAGACCGTCGGCACTACAATCCGCTCACCCCGGTGCGTCCCGGGCGCCATTGCGACGAGCCCCATGAAAGTGCTGCTGACCGGAAGTTCCGGTCGTATCGGGCGCGCGATCTACGCCGCCCTGATCGAGCGACACGAAGTGGTCGGTCTGGACCGCTATCCGTTCTCGACCACGCGCTTGGTCGGCGACTTCACCGACGGGCCGTTGTTGCGCCGGGCGCTAGACGGCGTCGACGCGGTGATCCACACCGCGGCCCTGCACGCGCCGCATGTCGGGGTCGTCGACGAGGCGGCGTTCGCCCGGGTCAATGTCGATGGCGTCGGCGCGCTGGTCGCGGCGATGGGCGAGGCCGGCGTCGCCACCCTGGTGTACACCAGCACGACCGCGCTGTACGGCGATGCGGTGGTCGCGGGTGCCTGCGCCTGGATCGACGAGGACACCGCGCCACGGCCGAGGACGGTCTACCACCGCAGCAAGCTGGAGGCCGAACGATTGCTGGAGACGGCCGCGGGACCGCGATTGGCGGTGCGGGTGATCCGGATGTCGCGCTGCTTCCCGGAACCGGCCGACCGGATGGCGGTGTACCGGCTGCATCGCGGCATCGACGCGCGCGATGTCGGCGATGCCCATGCCGCCGCGCTTGGCGCGGCGGGGCCGTCGTTCCAGCGCTACATCGCCAGCGGCCGCACGCCGTTCGTGCCCGCCGATGCCGAGCGGCTGGCGCGCGACCCGCGTGGGCTGCTGGCCGAGCGCTGCCCGGACCTGGTCGAGGCGTTCCGGCGCCGTGGCTGGACGCTGCCGGCGACGATCGACCGGGTCTACGACGCCGGAGCCGCCGAGCGGGCCCTGGGCTGGCGCAGCCGGCACGGTTTCGGCGATGTGCTCGCCCGGCACGACGCACGCGATCTGGAGGTGCTTCCGCTGTCGCCCTGGTTCCGCAATCGCAGCACCGAGTGAGCGCGCGCGGCCGCGCCGCCGCGTTCAGCCCACGTGGACGCCGTGCGGCTGGATGTAGCCGGTGGCGATGCCCGCCGCGACCAGCAGGATCAGGATCACCGACAGCGCGATCCGCTTGGTGAGCGCGTTGACGGTGCGCTTGCTCTGGCCGGTGTCGACCAGCATGTAGTAGAGGCCGGCGCCGAGGTTGTACAGGATCAGCGCGAGAAAGCCGACGATGAGCAGGGTCTTCATGGGGCGCTCGCCGAATCGGTGGACGGAAGTTCGCCGGCGGCGACCCGCGCCGCATGGGGCGCGGTGATGAAGCGCCGGCGCAGATACCAGGCCGCGGTCATGACCGCGAGGAAGACGCCGTAGGACACCGAGGTGGCCAGGATCTGCGGCCACATCGTGTCGTAGACCCGGCCGGCGCTGCGGTAGCCCCAGTGCATGCTGATCACGGTCGCCAGGACCGCGACGGTCAGGGCCAGCACGTCGAACATCCAACGCTGGAGCGTCCTGGGCTGGCGCGGGAACAGCCAGTACAGGCAGGCCAGGATCGCGTACCAGGGCAGGAACAGGATCAGGGCGAGATTGAGTTCGATCGACGGGTTCATGGGCGGCCCGGGTCTGGATTGCCGACGGCTGCCAGCCTAGGCCGACCGGATCAAAGTTGTAACAATCAGTTTTTGGATAAAAAACCGTATCAGTTGATGCCGAAGGGGCTCGAACGGGTGGAGCCGGGGCCCCGGCGCACGATCCTCGCGGTGTTCGGGCGCGGCCCCGGTCGCGGTATTCCCGGTTCCGTCGGACTATTCCACGATTGGTCGCCTGCGGGCTTGCCAGCCGGAGGCGGGGATCGCAGCCTGTTCCATGCCGGACGCCCGGCGTTCCCGCCCCGTCCCGCGTTTCGGAGGCCGACCATGAAGACCCTGACCGCCCTGCTGATCTGGTGCCTGCTGCTGGTGCTGTGCTGGCCGCTCGCGCTGCTGGCGCTGGTGTTGTGGCCGCTGGTGTGGCTGATCTCGTTGCCGTTCCGGCTGATCGGCATCACCTTCTCGGCACTGTTCGCCTTCCTGCATGCCTTGCTGACCCTGCCGGCGCGCCTGCTGGGCTGGAAGCCGCAGCCGGCCGCGGGCTGAGGCGGGATTCAGGGACGTTGTCGCGAGTGGAGCATTGGGATCGCGCCTCCCGGCAAGGGCTGGCCAACGGCTTCACGCGACTGCGATCGGGAGTGGGGATCAATCGCGGGTTCCGGTTCAGTCGCAGGCATCCCGCGCGACCGTGCTAAAGGTGGGGTCGAGGCCGGCAGCGCCGCGGTCGCTGCGCACGGCGCAAGCAGCCCCGAGTTGACGAAGGCACCATCGCCCCGCCGGACCTGCCGCGCGTCTCGTTCGTCTGGATGCGGCGTTGTCAGTGTGCGTGCGATGTAGGGCAGACCGATGGGCGGCATAATCGCCGCTCCTGTGCAGCAATCCGGTCCGGCCCATGTCCCTCAATCGCAACCTGCTGTTCCTCGCGCTCGCCTGCGGTATCGCCGCGTGCACGCCCTCGACCGGCGATGGCGCCGATGTCTCCAGTTCCGCGGCAGCCGCGCCCACGGCGATGGTGTCCGGCGTCGATCAGGCAGGCATCGATCGCGACGTGAAACCGGGCGACGACTTCGACGCCTTCGCCAACGGCGGCTGGCGCAGCGGCTTCGAGATCCCGGCCGACCGCTCCAGCTACGGCGCCTTCACCGTGCTGCTGGAGACCGCCGAGAAGCGCAATGCCGAGCTGATCGCCGGCATCGCCGCCGGCAATCCCGAGCCGGGCAGCGACGCCCGTCGCATCGCCGATTTCCATGCCGCGTACATGGACGAGGCCGGCATCGAGCAGCGCGGCCTGCAGGCGCTGCAGCCGCGGCTGGACGCGATCGATGCGATCGCCTCGCGCGCCGATCTGTCGCGGGTGCTGGGCTCGACCGTGCGCGCGGACACCGATCCGCTGAACTACACCAACTTCCATACCGATAACCTGTTTGGCGTCTTCGTCGCCAAGCAGCTGCAGGGATCGAATCATGTCGCCTCGCTGATGCAGGGCGGCCTGGGCATGCCCGATCGCGGCTACTACCTGTCCGACGACAAGGAGATGGTCGAGGCACGCGCGGCCTACCAGGCCTACATCGCGGCGATGCTGAAGACCGCCGGGATCGACGGCGCGGACGCCAGGGCGAAGTCGATCCTCGAACTGGAGATCGCGATCGCCGGTGCGCATGCGCCGGTGGTCGACTCGCAGGACGTGCACAAGTCCAACAATCCATGGCCGATGGCCGAGTTCGCGAAGAAGGCGCCCGGCATCGACTGGAGCGCGTTCTTCGCCGCCGCCGGCCTCGATGCGCAGCCGGTGATCGTCGCCTGGCAGCCAGCGGCGATCGCCGGCATCGCCGCCCTGGTCGGCAGCGAGCCGTTGCCGCTGTGGCAGGACTACCTGCGCTTCCACGCCCTCGATCATGCGGCCTGGAACGCCGCCGCGCGCGGCCCGGGCGAGCTGCCCAGCGCCTATACCGATCTGGCCTTCGGCTTCCACGGCACCACCCTGTCCGGCACCGCGGTGGCGCGCGAGCGCGGCAAGCGCGCGCTGGATGCGACCAGCCTGGCGCTGGGCGATGCGGTCGGCCGCCTGTACGTCGAGAAGTATTTTTCCGCGGAGTCGAAGGCGATGGTCGAGGAGATGGTCCACAACATCCTCGATGCCTTCGACGAGCGCGTGGACTCGCTGGAATGGATGAGCGCAGGGACCAAGGCCAAGGCGCGCGAGAAGGCCGGGGCGATGCGGGTGAGCGTCGGCTATCCGGACACGTGGCGCGACTATTCGGATCTGGAGATCCGTGCCGACGATGCGCTGGGCAACCGCCTGCGCGCGGAGCTGCACGAGTACCGCTACCAGCTGTCCAAGCTCGACCGGCCGGTCGACAACGGCGAGTGGTGGATGACCCCGCAGACGGTCAACGCGGTGCAGTTGCCGCTGCAGAACGCGATGAACTTCCCCGCGGCGATCCTCGACAAGCCGTTCTTCGATCCGGACGCCGATCCGGCGGCGAACTACGGTTCGATCGGCGCGGTGATCGGGCACGAGATCAGCCACGGCTTCGACGACACCGGCGCCGAGTTCGATACCCGGGGCAACCTGTCGAACTGGTGGACGCCCGAGGACAGCGAGCACTTCAAGGCGGCGACCGCGAAGCTGGCCGCGCAGTACGGCGCCTACGAGCCGCTGCCGGGCCTGTACGTCAACGGCGAGCTGACCTCGGGCGAGAACATCGCCGACGTGTCCGGCCTGACCATCGCCTACATGGCCTACCGCAAGTCGCTGGGCGGCGAGGAAGCGCCGGTGATCGACGGCCTCAGCGGCGACCAGCGCTTCTTCCTCGCCTTCGGCCAGACCTGGCGCAGCAAGATCCGCGACGCCGCCCTGCGTCAGCGCCTGCTGACCGACGGCCACGCGCCGGCGGCCCAGCGCGCACAGACCGTACGCAACATCGATGCCTGGTACGACGCCTGGAACGTGCAGCCGGGCGAGCAGCTCTACCTGGCGCCGGAAGATCGGGTGAGGATCTGGTAAGGCGGGCGGGCCGCGATCCCGTTCTCGGACTCAGCCTCCGTCGGTGACGGAGGCTTGACCGGGCGGCGCCGCGAGTGCGCTCACAGCTCCAGCGTCATCGACTGCCCGACCGGCAGGGCCTGCCAGAGGCGATCGAGCTCGACGATGCGTGCGCGGATGGCCAGGATCTGCTCGGCCGTCACCGCCAGCGGCGGGCACTCGCGCGCGCGGCAGGTGACCTGGTAGAGCGCGATCATCTCCTCCGGCGCACTGTCGCCGCCGGACCAGGCGTCGCCCTGGAACACCTCGACCAGGCGCTCGACCGAATCGCTCTCCTGCTCCGGCGCCATGCGGAAGTCGGCGGCCTCGCCATCGCGCACGCGGCTGAGGAAGCCGCGCCTGTGCAGCAGGCTCTCGACCGCGTAATGCACCATGTCGTGCGGAATGATGCGTTGCTTGGGGCAGTCGAGGGTCTGCTCGTGTCCGTCGCGGCGCACGGTCATGCGGTCGAACTTGCCGGCGCCTTTGGTGAAGCTCAGTTCCATGGGGAGTTCCGGGTGGGGGCACGTGCCTCGGTCGTCGATGGCCGCGACTCGGGAGCGACGTTCACCCGCAGGCCATCCAGGCCCGCTCGAGTCTACGCCGCAGCGGCAGCGAGAACAGCCAGGCGATCGGATAGCCGAGCAGGCGGACCGGATTCAGATACTGCCGCCATCGCGCCATCCGATGCCAGCGGCGCATCCGCTGTCGCAGATAGTCTTCGTCGTAGCCCCAGTCGGGGAAGGGGGCGATCAGCAGGAGGCCGACCACGGGCACCAGCGCGAGTGGGAACAGGCCCGACTCCAGCGCGAACGATCCGAGCACGTCGCGGCGGATGACGGTGTCGACCGCCTCCCAGCTTTCGTAGCTGCGCCGCAGCTCGCGTGCGATCGCCGGATACTCGTCATCGTCCAGACCGATCTCGGTCCAGGCCATCGAAACCGTGTTCCAGATCAGGAAATGGTCCATGCGCAGTGGGTGTCGCGATCGCTGAGGCCGCGTGTGGTCCGTGTCCGCTTCGAGTCTGGACGACAAGCGTGGCGGGTTCCAGGCATGGCGGGCGCCGCGCTACCGATCTTCCAGCCAGCGCAGATAGGCATCGGCGCCTTCGGCCGACAGCTCCAACGCCGCTTCGGCCACGCGGGCGTCGCCCTTGGCCACGGCGACCGCGGAAAGCACGCAGGCCAGCATGTCCTCGTCCCAGGGTTCGGCCGCGGCCGCCGCGGCCAGCGCGGGCAGTCGCGCGATTGCGGCGAAGTAGGCCGGCGCGAGGTCGTCGGGCACCGTCGAGCCCGCGCGTTGCCGGCAGATTTCGATCCAGGCGGGGAACTGGAAATAGCTGGCGGACGCCTTGTGTGGCTGGCCGGCCAACGCATCCACCACATGGGGCAGCGCGGCGAACGAGGCCGGAAACACGTCGCCCTGGTGCGCCAGCGCGCTCCACAGACCGAACCAGGGCTCGGAGTCGCCCTTCGCCTCCGGCATGTCGCGCAACTCGCGCAGCCGGCCGGGAATGTCGGCGGCGCTGCCGTAGGCGTGTTGCAGTTCGCTCCAACGGGGGCTGTCGAGGTTCAACATGTGAAGTGTCTCCAACGGCGCCCTCGCCGGGCTACTGAAGCCCCACCTGGCCCTCCAGCCCGGCGATGAGTTTGCCGGGGTCGAAGCCGGTACCGTCCTTGAATACGATCTCGACGTTGCGGATCGCGGAAGGCTCGCCGGCGAGGTCGCCTCCCAGGACTACCAGGTCCGCGGCATGGCCGGGGGCGATGCGTCCGGTCCGGTCGCCGATGCCGAGCGCGTCGGCGCCGTTGGCGGTGGCGATCCGCAAGGCTTCCGGGACCGTGAACCCGGCTTCCACCAGCAGCTCGAAGCCGCGCTGGTTGCCATGGCCGGGCAATACGTGGCGGCCGGGATCGGGCCCCATCACCAGGCGCCCGCCGGCGGCGACGAACATGCGCTCGAAGGCCATGAGCTTGGCCAGCAGTGCCGGGGTCATGGACGTGTCGGCGGCGGTTTCGGCCAGCCGCGCCTGGCGCTCGTCGTAGGCCTGCCGCCACCCGGGCGACAGCAGCGCCAGGCTGCGTTCGTCGCCCTGGGGGCGGTGCGGGAAGTGCGATTCGATGATCGCCAGGGTCGAGGTCAGGGTGACCTGCTCGCGCACCAGCAGTCCGATCAGTGCGGCGACGCGCGGATCGTCCAGCTCGAGCGCGGCAAGGGCGCCGCGGTTCGATACGCACTCGCCTTCGGGTTTGCCGTCGACGAAGTCGGAGGCCGAGATCAGGCCGTGTTCGATGCTGTCGATGCCCATCAATGCCGCCTCGCGGAAGCTCAGCGAGCACAGGTGGCCGGTGACCTTGCGCCCCTGCGCGTGGGCCTCATCGATCACCGCCGCGGCGATGTCGGGTCGGATGTGGCGATAGAGCTTGAACCAGGTCGCGCCGCGCGCGGACCATTCGCGAACCAGCCGGCGCGCCTCCTCCGTGCTGGCGGGCTTGGCCATCGGTCCATTGCCGTCGGGTCCGGTCAGGTACTGGGCGGTCGGAAAGATCGTCGGCCCGGGCGCCTTGCCGGCCGCGATCACCCGTACCAGCGCCACCTCGGTGTCCGGTTCGGCGCTGCCGGCGGTCTGCACCGTGGTGACGCCGCTGGCGAGCCAGAGGCGCGATGCGGTGTGGCCCATGAAGGTCATGCCCGGCATGTGGGTGTGATCGTGCATGCCGACCAGACCGGGGATGACGGTGCGACCGGGCAGGTCCAGGACGCGGGCGTGCTCCGGGATCGCCACCGAGTCCGAAGCGCCGATGGCGACGATCCGGCCGGCTTCGATCAGCACCGTCTGGTCGCGCTTGACCGTGCTGCCGCTGCCGTCGATCACGGCGACGCCGGTCAACGCGATGCCGGGAGCGTCGTGGATCACGTACTGGCGGACCTTTTCGTCATAGCGCGTGCGGCGATCGGGTTCGACGTTCTGGGTACGCGTGGGGTCCGGGGCGGCGGTGTCGCCCGCGCAGGCCGGCAGGACCAAGCCGAGCAGGATCGCGAGCGCCAGTCGATGAGGCCGGCGGGATCGTGTGCCTGCCGGCTGGCGCCGCGGCGCGGACGGTGTCGGACATCCTGTCGAGATCGGACGCATGAGTCGTGCGGTACTCCGGGCCGGGGACGGACGGCCGTGCCCGCCAGCCTAGCGCAGCGGGGCGGCCGACGTGCCGCGATGACGCATCCGCGGGCCGGTCGTTGCCGGCCCGCGGACAGGCGTCGGATCAGACCGCGGTCGAGCGCGCGGACACCGCGTCGCCATCCTCCTCGCGGTGCAGCCAGCGATACAGCGCCGGCAGCACCAGCAGGGTCAGCAGGGTCGAGGAGACGATGCCGCCGATCACCACGGTGGCGAGCGGACGCTGGACCTCGGAACCGGCGCCGACGTTCAGCGCCATCGGCACGAAGCCCAGCGAGGCGACCAGGGCGGTCATCAGCACCGGTCGCAGGCGGCCCAGCGCGCCGTCGACGATGGCATCGTCAAGGCGGTCGCCCTGCTCGCGCAGGCGGCGGATGAAGCTGATCATCACCAGGCCGTTGAGCACGGCGACGCCGGACAGGGCGATGAAGCCGACCCCGGCCGAGATCGACAACGGGATTCCCCGGATCGCCAGCGCCAGTACTCCGCCGGTCAGCGCCAGCGGCACGCCGCTGAACACGATCGCGGCGTCGCGCGCCGAGCCGAATGCCCAGAACAGCAGCGCGAAGATCAGCATCAGCGTCACCGGCACCACGACCGCGAGCCGCCGGCTGGCCGAGATCAGCTGTTCGAAGCTGCCGCCATAGTCGATCCAGTAGCCGGTCGGCAGCGCGACCTCGGCGTCGATGCGCTCGCGCAGCTCGCCGACGAAGCCGGCCAGGTCGCGCTCGCGCACGTTGGCGGTGACCACGATCCGGCGCTTGCCGTTCTCGCGGTTGACCTGGTTCGGACCGAGCCGGGATTCGATCCGCGCGACCTCGCGCAGCGGCACCGTGCGCGGCGCACCCGTCCGCCAGTCGGCGCCGCGGCTGGACTCGTCGGCACGGCTGCCACCGTCGGCGCGCAACGGAATGGGCAGATCGTGCAGTGCGGCCGGATCCTGCCGCATCGCCTCGGGCAGGCGCACGACCATGTCGAAGCGGCGATCGCCCTCGAACAGCTGACCGGCGACGCTGCCGCCGACCGCGGTCGCGACCGCGTCCTGCACGTCGACCGGATTGAGGCCGTACTGCGCCAGTGCGGCACGGTCCGGGGTCACCGTGAGCAGTGGCAGGCCGCCGATCGGCTCCACCCGCACGTCGCTGGCGCCGGGCACCTTGGCCATCGCGTCGCGCACCCGCGCGGCGGTCGCGGCGAGGGTGTCGAGATCGTCGCCGTAGATCTTCACCGCGACGTCGGCGCGCACGCCCGAGATCAGCTCGTTGGTGCGCATCTGGATCGGCTGGGTCAGCTCGTAGTTGTTGCCGGGCAGGGTCGCGATCTTCTCCGCGATCTCCTCGACCAGCGCGTCCTTGGGCTTGCGCGGGTCGGGCCAGGCGTCGCGCGGCTTGAGTATCACGAAGGTGTCGGCGATCGACGGCGGCATCGGATCGCTGGCGATCTCGGCGGTGCCGATCTTGGCGAACACCCGTTCGACCTCGGGGAAGGCCGCCAGGGTGCGCTCCAGGGTTTCCTGCATCGCCACCGACTGCGACAGCCCGGTGCCGGGGATGCGCATCGCCTGCACCGTCAGATCGCCCTCGTCGAGGGTCGGCACGAATTCGGCGCCGAGCCGGGTCGCCAGCAGTCCGCAGCCCAGCACCAGCACCGCGGCGCCGGCGATCACCGGCAGGCGCCAGCGCAACGCCCGCGCCAACAGCGGCGCATAGCCGCGCCGCGCCCAGCGCATCAAGCGGTTCTCGTGTTCGTCGACACGGCCGCCGAGGAAGGCGGCGACCGAGGCCGGCACGAAGGTCAGCGACAGCAGCATCGCGCCGGTCAGTGCCAGCACCACGGTGATCGCCATCGGGTGGAACATCTTTCCCTCGACTCCGTCCAGGGCGAAGATCGGCAGGTACACTGCGGTGATGATGCCGACTCCGAACAGGCTGGGGCGGATCACCTCGACGGTGGCGCTGGCGGCGGTGTCCAGCCGTTCGCGCTCGTTCATCGCCCGGCCCAGTGTCTGCTGGGCCTCGCCGAAGCGGCGCAGGCAGTTCTCGATGATGATCACCGCGCCGTCGACGATCAGGCCGAAGTCCAGCGCGCCCAGGCTCATCAGGTTGCCGGACACGCCGCCGCGGACCATGCCGGTGATGGTGAACAGCATCGCCAGCGGGATCACCGCCGCGGTGACCAGGGCCGCGCGCACGTTGCCCAGCAGCAGGAACAGCACCACGATCACCAGCAAGGCGCCCTCGATCAGGTTCTTGGCGACGGTGCCGATGGTGCGGTCGACCAGGGCGGTGCGGTCGTAGACCGGTTCGGCGCGGATGCCCTCGGGGAGGCTGGCGTTGGCGGCCTCAAGCTTGTCGGCGGCGGCCCGCGACACCTCGCGGCTGTTGGCGCCTACCAGCATCACCACGGTACCGATCACCACTTCATGGCCGTTCTGGGTGGCGGCGCCGGTACGCAGTTCGCGCCCCTCATCGACCCCGGCGACGTCGCGGATCCGGATCGGCACGCCCTCGCGGCGGTCGAGCACGATGTCGCGGATCGCCTCCAGGCCGTCGACCTGGCCCGGTACCCGCACCAGGTACTGTTCGCCGTTGCGCTCGATGTAGCCGGCGCCGACGTTGCGGTTGTTGGCCGCCAGCGCATCGACGACATCGGCGAGGGTGAAGCCCAGTGCGACCAGCCGCGCCGGGTCGGGGGTGATGTGGATCTCGCGCTCGAAGCCGCCGATGGTGTTGACCTCGGTGACCCCGGGCACGGTGCGCAGCTGCGGCCGGATCACCCAGTCCTGCAGGGTGCGCAGGTCGGTCGGCGTGTACGCGCTGCCGTCGTCCTTGCGCGCGTCCGCGGCGGCCTCGACCGTGTACATCAGGATCTCGCCCATGCCGGTCGCGATCGGCCCCATCTGCGGCTCCAGTCCCGATGGCAGCTGCGATTTGACCTGCTGCAGGCGTTCGGCGACCTGCTGGCGGGCGAAGTAGATGTCGGTGCCGTCCTCGAACACCACGGTGACCTGGGACAGGCCGTAGCGCGACAGCGAACGGGTGTGGTCCAGCGCCGGCAGCCCGGCCAGCGCGGTCTCGATCGGGAAGGTGACGCGTTGCTCGGCCTCCAGCGGCGAGTAGCCGGGCGCCTCGGTGTTCACCTGCACCTGCACGTTGGTGATGTCGGGGGTGGCGTCGATCGGCAGGCGGCTGAAGTTCCAGGCGCCCAGCGCGGCCAGCGCGAGGGTCAGCACCAGCATCAGCCAGCGGTGCGCGATTGCGAATCGGATGATCTTCTCGAGCATGGCGTTCCCCCTAGTGGCTGTGCTCGGCGGCGGCCTTGCCGATATCCGCCTTGACCAGGAAGCTCTGCTCGACCACGACCTGCTCGCCGATGGCGACGCCGTCGAGGATCTCGGCGCGCTCGGCATCGCGGCGGCCGATGCGGACCGGACGGGCGAGGTAGTCCTCGCCCTCGCGCACGTACACCACGTCGGTCTCGCCGTCGCGTTGCAGTGCGCCCAGCGGCACCACCCGTTCGGCCTGGAAGCGTTCGACGGTGACCCGTGCGCGCACCGCCGAGCCGGGCCGCCAGAGTCCGTCCTCGTTGGCGATCAGCGCGCGCGCGACGGTGCTCTGGCTGGCGGTCGCGGTCGCCGGCAGCACCCGCTCCAGCACCGTCTGCGCCTGCACGCCGTCGCTCATTCGGGTCACCGTCACCGGCGATCCGGCGGCGATGTGGCCGGCGTCGGCGCCGAACACGTGCAGGTCGACCCACAACTCGGACAGATCGGCGACCTCGAACAAGGCCTGGCCCTCGCCGGCGACGGTGCCGACCGTGGCCGAGCGCGACAGCACGGTGCCGTCCAGCGGCGAGGTCACGCCGTAGCTGGACAGGCTGAGGTTGCTCTCGATCACCGCCAGGGTCTGGCCGGCGCGCACGCGGTCGCCGGCACGCGCGTGCAGGGCGCGGATCGGCCCGGGATAGCGCGCCATCACCTCCGCGACGCGACCGTCGACCGGGGTCAGCAGGCCCTGGACCTCGTGGGCGTCGGCGATCTCGCCGGCCGCGACCGCGGCGACGCGGATGCCGGAGGCCTCGGCGATATCGGCCGGGATGCGCGTGCGCTCGCCGCCGGTTTCGTCATGGGCTTCCCCGTCCTGGCCGTTCTCGTCCTGGCCGTCCTCGTCGTGTCCCGCGGCCTGCGGGGAGGGCGCGTGTTCCGCGTTCTCTTCGTGGTCGTGGCCGTCGGGCGTGGCGGCACTGGCGGTGTCGCCGGAGCCGCCGCAGGCGGCGAGGGCGAGGGTCAGCAGGGCGGTCGCGAGTGCTGCGGCGCTGCGGCGGTATGTCGGGCTCATCATGCGTCTCCTTGCGGGCGGCCCGGCGCGACGGTGGCGTCGCGGTCGGCGGGCGGCGTGCGGGTATCGGTGTCGTCGAGGAAGGAGCGGGCTGTCAGGCGCTGGATCTCGATCAGCGCGCGCAGTGCGTCGACCGCGGCGTCGAGCCGTTGCCGGCGTGCGGCGACGGCCTCGGCCTGGACCTGGCTCCACTCCAGATAGCTGGCCGCGCCGGCGCGGTAGGCGGTGGCGGTGGCCTCGGCGGCGCGCGTCAGCGCGGGCACGATCTCCTCGTCCAGGCGGTCGGCCTCCAGGCGCGCGCCCTGGTAGCGACCGTGCGCATCGACCAGGGTCGCGTACAGCGACAGGCGGTCGGCCTCGCGTTCGATCTCGAGCGCGGCCAGTTCGGACTGGGCCGCGCGGATCGTGGGCGCGGCGCGGCGGCGGCTGCCGAACGGCACCGAGATTCCGGCGACCAGGCCGATGTCGTCGCCATCGCCGAGCCGGCGCGCGCCGATCTGCCAGCCGATGTCGGCGACCGCCTCGCTGCGGGCCAGTTGCAGCCGCGCTTCGCGAACGCGGCGCTCGTCGGCGAAGCGACGCAACTCGGGGGCGTCCTCCAGCCAGCGTGCGATCGTGTCCAGCGCGGCCACCGCGGGCAGGCGCCGCAGCGCGTCGGCATCGACCGCGAAGTCGGGATCGCGCCGCCCCCACAGGGCCGCCAGATGCTGGCGCGTGGCGCCGGCCTGCTGGGCGGCACGCGCCTGTTCCAGCTCGGCGCGGGCGAGGGCGGCCTGCGCGGTCAGCACCACCGAGCGCGGCGACGCGCCGGCCCGCAGGCGCTGGCGTGCGGCCTCGACGGCGCGCTTGCGCTGGGCGATGTCGAGCGCGGCGAGGGTCTGGCGTTGCCCGGCCGCGGCGGCGGCCAGGTAGCGGCGGGCGGTCTCGGCGAGCAGGTCGAGCCGCCGCGCCTCGCGCTCGATCGACGAGGCGTCGAGCCGGCGTTCGGCCAGTGCGATGCGCGCGGCCGGCTTGCCGCCGCGTTCGAACACCGACCCCAGGCTCAGGGTCAGGTCGGCCGTCCGCAGCCCGGAGGCGGCGCCGCTGCCGAAGGCGTTCTCCAGCTCGGCGCCGGCCACCAGCGGCGGGCGCAGTGCGGCGCGCTCGCGTTCGGCGGCCAGGATGTCGACCCGGGCATCGGCCAGGCGCAGGTCGGGATGGGTATTGAGGACACGCACGAAGGCGTCGTCCAGGCTCAGTCGCTCGCCGGCACGGGTCGGGCCCGTTGCCACGGCACAAGCGACCACGGCGGCGATGGCCGCGAGTCGCAGAAACATGGGGTCACTCCGAAAGGGATGGAAGCGGAAACCGGCGCGGGGCCGGCGGGCTCATCCGACGATCGGAGGGCGGAATACGTCCTGGCAGCGGTGGCGCGGCGCGGGCACGGCGGCGGGCGCCGGCGGGTTCGTCGCGATGGCCGGCGCGGGCACCGTCATCGCCATGGCCGGCACGCTCTGCGGCGACTGGCCGCAGCAGTGGGCGAAGTGGAGCAGTTCGTGGATCAGGCCGTCGCCGTCGTCCGCGGTGGCGTCGCCGAGGGTGTCGGCACCGACGACGGGCAGGTGGCCGTCGTCGCTCTCCAGCAGCAGGTGTTGTCCGCTGGGGTCGTGCTGCAGTTCGTGGATCTCGCCGATCGAGGCCAGCACCGGCTTGCTCAGCACGCCCAGCACCAGCAGCGCCAGCATCAGCAGGCGCGGCAGCGACAGCGGGCGGCGGGCACGGTGAAGGCGCAGCATGGCGCAAACCCTACGCTGCAGTGGCGGAGTTACACAATTTCATCGTGGCCGCCGCTTTCAGGGTCTGTTGTGTTGGCGCCGATGCGGCGGCCTGTCGCCAATCTGCCGCGTCGCCGTCACACGCCCTGCGTAGCCTGCGCAGCTTCGTTGCGTAGGGGGCGCAGCCATGCACCGTCGCGAATGCCGTTTCGCCATCCTGATATCGATCGCAGTCGCTGTCGCCGGCTGCAGCGCCGCGCCCGAGGGTCCTTCAACCGTGGAGCCGGCGCCGGCATCGTCGAGCGCGCTCGAGGCCGCCGCCGACACGCGGATCGCGACCCTCGACAGCGGCGGTTTGCGCGAGCGGGCGACTGCGGCGCTGCGCGAGCGCCGAATCCACGCTCCGGCCGGCGACAACGCGATCGAGTACTACCTCGCCCTGCGCGAGCGCGACCCGGACGACGCCAGCGTCGCCGCCGCGCTGGTGGAGTTGCAGCCCTACCTGCTGATCGCGGCCGAGCAGGCGCTGGTGCGCGGCGAGAACGCCGAAAGCGGGCGCCTGCTGGCGCTGATGGGGCGGGCCGATCCGGACGCGCCGGCACTGCCGCGATTGCGCGAGGCATTGCGGGAGGCCGAACGTGCCCTGGCCGAGTCGAAGGCGCGGGCCGAGGCGGAAGCGGAGCGTCGCCGGGCCGAACGGTTGGCGGGTGACGTGCCTGCGCCTGCGGTCGTGCTCGAACCGGTCGCGCTCGAACCGATGGCGCCGGCGCTGGTGCCATCGGTGCCCGACGTGGGCATGACGGTGCAGCCGCCGGCCACGGCGTCGGCCCCCGCCGCATCCCGGGCCGCCACCTCGGGGACGGCGGCTGCGACTGCGGCCACGGCGGCGCGCGCGCCGACCCGGGTGCCGCGACTGCTGCATGAGGTCCAGCCGCGCTATCCGCCGCTGGCGATGCGACGGCGGATCGAGGGCCAGGTCCGGGTCAGCTTCACCGTCGAGCCCGATGGCAGCGTGAGCTCGGTCAGATTGCTGTCGGCGCAACCGGAGGGCGTGTTCGAGGACGCGGCGATCCAGGCGGCCAGGGGCTGGCGCTTCGAACCGGGGGCGCCGAGCGTGACCATCACCCGCACGCTGAACTTCGCCCTGCCGCGCGGCGGCTGAGCACCGTCGCCGGCCGTTGTGGCCGCGCTTGGCAGCCGCGGCGGGTGGCGGCGACAATGCCGCATGGATACCGAAAGCCTGCTCGATACCGTCGAACACGAAACCGGCGCCGCGCCGCAGTGGAGCGTGCTCTGGCTGCACGGCCTGGGCGCCGACGGCAACGATTTCGCCCCGATCGTTCCCGAGCTGGTCCGCAAGGACTGGCCGGCGCTGCGCTTCGTGTTCCCGCATGCGCCGGTGCGTCCGGTCACGATCAACAACGGCGTGCCGATGCGCGCCTGGTACGACATCCGCGACATGAACCTGGCCCAGCGCGCCGACGAGGCCGGGGTCGACCAGTCGGTCGCCCAGGTCGAGGCCTTGATCGCCCGCGAGGGCGAGCGCGGGGTGCCGCCCTCGCGGCTGCTGCTGGCCGGCTTCTCGCAGGGCGGCGCGGTCACCCTCGCGGCCGGTCTTCGGCGCGAGGTGCCGCTGGCCGGGCTGATCGCGCTGTCGACCTACCTGCCCATGCCGGAACGGCTGCGGCGCGAGGCCACCGCGCAGGCGGCCTCGCAACCGCTGTTCATGGCCCATGGCCAGTTCGACCCGGTGGTGCCGTTTGCCGGCGGCCAGGCCAGTGCGGGTGCGTTGCGTGAGCTGGGTTTCGAGATCGACTGGCACGTCTATCCGATGGCGCACCAGGTCTGCGCCGAGCAGATCCGCGATCTGGGCGACTGGATGTCGCGGGTATTCGCCGCCGCCGACCGCGGCTGAGTCGCGTCCGCGGGCGGAAAGGGCCGCTGGCGGTCGCGCGCCGCGTTTGTATCCGGCAGTGGCCGGGCCGCCCGCAGGGGCGGGTTCATGGTTTTCCGCGGCGACGGATGACCGTGGCCGGCGCCGGCATTACTATTCTGGTCAACCCTGGAGTGGGGCATGCAGCCGACGAGGCCCGAAACCGGGCATGATGCGGAACATCGCGCGGGGGGCGACACGGGAGACGGTGTGGGGGCGATGAAGGTGGTGATAGCCGACGACGAGCCGCTGGCGCGCGAGCGCCTGCGCGGTCTGTTGGCGAATCTTGACGGCGTCGAAGTGGTGGCCGAGGCCGGCGACGGTCACGACGCCCTGCACGCCTGCGCCGAGCACCAGCCCGATCTGATCCTGCTGGACATCGCGATGCCCGGCCTGGACGGCCTGGAAACCGCGCATCACCTGGCCGCGTTCGAGCCGCGCCCGGCGGTGGTGTTCTGCACCGCCTACGACGCGCACGCATTGTCGGCGTTCGAGGCCGAGGCGATCGACTACCTGGTCAAGCCGGTACGGGCCGAGCGCCTGGCCGCGGCGCTGGAGCGCGTGCGTACCTTCGCCGCCGGTCGCCAGCAGGGCCAGGCGCGCCTGGACGGCCAGCGTCGCACCCACCTGTGCGCGCGCCTGCGCGGCAGCCTGCGCTTGATCCCGATCGAGGACGTGCACTACCTGCAGGCCGAGGAGAAGTACGTCGTCGTCCATCATGTCCACGGCGAGGACCTGATCGAGGAATCCTTGAAGTCGCTGGAGGAGGAGTTCGGCGAGCGCTTCGTGCGCATCCACCGCAACTGCCTGGTCGCGCGCTACGAGATCGTCGAGCTGAGGCGCTGCCCCGACGGCCACGTGCAGGCGATCCTGCGCCACGGCACGCAGCCGCTGGAGGTCAGCCGTCGATGCGTGGCCGGCGTGCGCGAGACCCTCAAACACCTATAGCGGCCGCTTGCCGGGAATCCGTGGGCCGCGGCGTCGCCGCGGTCGTCAACAGGAGTGGGAAAGGAATGGAACTGCTGACGTTGCAACATTTCGCGGGCTGCGTGAACGAGACCTTCTCGGCCTCGTTGAACGACATGGACGTGCCCTTCGTGCTGGTCGAGGCGCGACCTTTGCAGGAGGCGCCGGGGAATGCCTCGCGTGCGCCGTTCTCGCTGCTGTTCCGCAATGGATCCGCGTTCCTGTTCCCGCAGCAGACCTACCAGATGCGCCATCCGCGCGTCGGCGAGGTCGGCATCTTCCTGGTGCCGGTCGCGCAGGAACGCGACGGCTTCCTCTACCAGGCGGTGTTCAACTGAGCCGCGGCCGTGTCGCCACCGCGGCTCAAGTCCCGGCGGTGGCGGGCGGCGTCCAGCGCATCCGCTGGTAGCCGGCCTCGGTCGCGGTGACGACGAAGCCCAGGCGCTGGTACAGCCGCTGCGCGCCGGTGTTGTGCGTGGCCACGTGCAACTGCATGCCGCAGCCCGTGGCGGCGGCCCGCGCCTGCGAATCGGCGATCAGCGCGGCGCCGATGCCGCGGCCGCGCGCCTCGGGCATCAGGCTGATGTCGACGATCAGGTGCTCCGGTGCCGCGCGCTGCAGGTAGTAGCGCCCGATCGGGCCGTCGACGTCCTCGATAATCAGGAAATCGCTGTCGCCGTAGTGGGCGAGGTAGTGGCGGTGCTGGAGCGTGAACTGCTGCTCCAGGAACGCCTGTTTGACGGCATCCAGCCAGGGCAGCGCGGCCATTTCCCGTGCCCGCGTCGTCGCGTACAGGCGGCACAGCCAGGGCAGGTCGGCGGCGCTGGCGTGACGCAGCCCGAACCCGCGCCCGGTCAGGGGCGCGGGAGGCTGGACTGCACGGTCGTTGGCCGGAAAGGGCGGCAACCCCTGCGGCGCCGGCGCCGTCGTCACCGTCAGGGGAACGACGGGTAGACGCCGACCAGGGCGATGCAGAAGTTCACCCCCAGGTAGGGTTGCTGGTTGGGGTGCGGGCTGCCGTTGCCGCTGCTCATCCCGACCATGTTGGCCGCCATCTGGGTGTTCGGGGGCGGCTCGATGTAGGTCTTGGAGGCGGTGCTGGTGGCCAGGAACGACAGTCCGCCGTTGTCGACCGGAGAGTGTGAACCGCTGCCCGCCGCGCTCTGCGAGAACGCGACCGCTCCGTGGCTGTGCGACGGGATCTGGCTTGTGGCCAGGGCGACGCTGTCGGTGCCGAACGGCTCGCCGAGCATGCGCGTGCTGAGGCCGGGACCGCGGCCCTGTTGGGTGCCGGCGCGGCCCGCGAAGTTGGGCAGTTGGAAGGTGCTCTGGCCATTGCCGCCGTAGTTGGTGCCGATCAGCGAGAACAGCGCGGTGTTCTGCGAGATCGGCAGGGTCGCGCCGTTGCAGAACGCCCAGCCGCGCGGATTGAAGTTGAAACCGAACATCTGGATTTCGCCGATGAAGGGTTGTGTCATGGTGCTTTCCTCCGGAAAGGTGCCGCGCGCGGGTCGCGCGGCCGCGCCTGCATGGCGCTGCGGGATGTGGTGGCCGGGATCAGGTCGGGCTGGGATAAATCCCGAACATGGCGATGCAGTACTGCACCGTCAGCGTCGGCATGCAGTTCTCATGCGCCTGGTTGCCGCCGTTGAGACCGGTCATCTGCGCCGACATCGGCGCCGGCGTGTTTCCGGTGGTCGTGTTGACGTAGAAGGTGTCGCCGCTGACGGTGCCCGGCAGCAGGTTGGGGCCCGGAGTGAGCGAGGTCGCCGCAGCGGTGGTCGCCACCATCGGATGGCTGTGCGCGGGCATCTGCGTCGACAGCAGGGTGACCTGCTCGGCGCCGGACTTCTGGCCCATCGAGTAGTGGCTGAGCCCGTTGCCCTGGCCCTGGTGGATCGGCAGGCGGCCGCGCAGGTCGGGAAGCGCGAAGGTGGTCTGGCCGTCGCCGCCGTAGACGGTGCCGATCAGCGAGAACAGGGCGTCGTACTGCGAAATCGGCAGCAGGCTGCCGTCGCAGGCGTGCCAGCCGGCGGGCGTCCGTCCGAAGCTGAACATCCGGACCTCGCCAATATACGGTTGTGACATGGGTGCACTCCTATGCTGAGGACACGCGCGCTGCGCGCGCGGGTCTTGGATCCGTGGATGTCGATCAGCTGCGCGAGGGGAAGATGCCCGACAGCGCGATGCAGAAGTTGATCGTGTTGTAC
Organism: Marilutibacter maris; assembly: GCF_003233695.1. Classification (NCBI taxonomy): domain Bacteria; kingdom Pseudomonadati; phylum Pseudomonadota; class Gammaproteobacteria; order Lysobacterales; family Lysobacteraceae; genus Marilutibacter; species Marilutibacter maris. The sequence goes on from NZ_CP029843.1 coordinate 554,952, forward strand.
GGCTGCAGGTTCGCGTGCGCCTGGCTGCCGCCGGCATTGGAGACCGACTGCGAGTTCAGTGTCGCCAGTGGCCCGTTGGAGGGGCCGTAAAGCGGTAGTGCGGCGCCGGCGGCGTTGTTGCTGGTCGCGAAGATCCGGTTCGACGGGATCCGGTTGTCGCCGTTGTTGGTGGACGCGTTGACCGTGTGGTTGTGCGCGGGCAGGTTGTCGGCCTGCAGGGTGACGGTTTCCGAACCCGCCGCCTGGCCCATCTGCACGGCCGGCGGCTGCCAGGCCGGGTCCACTGACGTGGCGTAGCCGACCGGTGTGCGGCTGCGCATGTCAGGCAGTGCGAAGTTGCTGGTGCCGTTGCCGCCGAACTGTGTGCCCAGCAGCGAGAACAGCGCCTGGTTCTGGTTGATCGGTAACAGCTGTCCGTTGCATAGCGCGAAGTACTTTGGTGCAAAGTTGAAGCCGGCCATCATGATCTGACCGAGAAAGAACTCGCTCATCGCCATCTCCCCTGGAATCGATGCGCGGCGCTTCGTGCGCCGCGGCGCCTACTCTGAACGGCCGGCGTCGTCGCCACAAGAGCTGTGACGGAGGCGGCACTTCCAATTTGACCCCAAGCCCTGTTTCAATGGCGGGCGACAGGGGCGGACCGGCCACGGCGTGGCCGGTCGATGACAGGAAATGCGTTGGCAGGCATCGGGCGTGTGCGCCCATCGGTGTCATGGCAGATGCAGTATCCATCCAGGGGGCAAGGGACATGCACGATTCGATCGGGGTGAGCGTACGCGGCCGTGGCAACGGCGTCTGGTCACGAATCGCGACGGTCGGGCTGCTGTGCCTGGCGGCGATCTGGTCCTCCGCTGCGTTCGCCGCGCCCTCGGTCTACTGTCCCACCCTGAGCGCCAACGTCGCCAATGGCGGCTCGGTGGCGATCGACGTGAGTGCCTGCGACGGCCCGTTCGACGGCGGCATGAGCGGACCGATCCCACCGTTCGCGCAGCACGGCACGGTCACCATCGGCGCCAACAGCGGCGGCACCCAGTTCGTGACCTACGCCCACAGCGGCAACGCCGCGACCAGCGACCAGTTCTTCCTCGAGGACAACGACCTGGGCGTGGTGACGGTCAACATCACCATCGATCCGCCGACCTCGCCGATCACGGTGTCGCCGGCGAACCTGCCGGCCATGACCGCCGGCACCGCATTCTCGCAGGCGCTGAGTTCGGCGGGCGGCACCGCTCCGTACACCTACACCCTGCAAAGCGGCACCTTGCCGACGGGGCTGAGCCTGACTTCCGGCGGTCTCGTCAGCGGGACGCCGACCCAGCGCGGCGGCTATGCCTTCGTGGTCCGCTCGACCGACAACATCGGCCAGTTCGTCGACAAGGGTTACACCGGTACGGTGCAGAACCCGACCCTGTCGATCGCGCCGACCTCGGGTACCGCGATCCAGGGCGTCGCGTTCTCGCAGACCCTGATCGCCAGCGGCGGTGTCGCCCCGCATACCTTCGCCGTAGAGTCCGGGCTGCTGCCCGCGGGCATCAGTCTGTCGAGCGCAGGCCTGCTCAGCGGCACCACCTCGGCGGCACCGGGCAGCTACCCGCTCACGCTTCGCGTGACCGACAGCAGCAGCGGCCCGGGCGTGTATTTCGAGCTGGAGAACTACACCCTGACGGTCAGTCCGGCGCCGACCGTGAGCATCGCGGTGTCGCCGGCCTCGGTCAGCGAGGACGGCGCGGCGACCCTGGTCTACACGCTCACCCGCAGCGCCAACCTCAGCTCCTCGACGTTGGTCAACATCACCACCAGCGGCACCGCGACCGCGGGCACCGACTTCACCGGCAACACGGCCACCGTGACCATCCCGTCGGGCAGCACCACGGCCATCGTCCTCATCGATCCGACCGCCGACAGCACCGTGGAAGCCGATGAGACGGTCGTCCTGACCGTCGTTCCGGGCAGCGGCTACACCGTAGGCACGCCGTCCAGCGCCACCGGCACCATCCTCAACGACGATGCGCCGGTGGCCTCGATCGCGGTCAGCCCGGCGTCGGTCAGCGAGGACGGCGCGGGCAATCTGACCTATACCGTCAGTCTCGACCAGCCCTCGACCTCGGCGCTTGCGGTCGGCTACCTGGTGAGCGGCACCGCGACCAACGGCACCGACTACGCGACGATCACCTCGCCGGTGATCATCCCGGCCGGCAACACCAGCGCCACCGTCGTCGTCAACCCGATCGCCGATGTGACCACCGAGGCGGACGAGACCGTCGTCCTCACCCTGGCGGCCGGCGCCGGCTACACCGTCGGCGCGCCCAACAGCACCACCGGCACCATCCTCAACGACGACCTGCCGGTGTTGACGATCAACGACGTCACCTTCCCCGAGGGTGATTCGGGCACGCAGAGTGTGTCGTTCACGATCAGCCTGAGCTCGCCCGCGGGCCCGGGCGGGGTGAGCTTCGACATCGCCACCGCCGACGGCACCGCCACCGCGGGCAGCGACTACACCGCCTCCAGCCTGACCGGCGTGAACATCCCGGCCGGCGCCGCCACCCAGGTCTTCAACGTAGTCGTCAACGGCGACCTGCTCAACGAGTCCGACGAGACCTTCTTCGTCAACATCACCAATGTCGCCAATGCGATCCTCGGCGACGGCCAGGGCGTCGGCACGATCGTCAACGACGATGCGCTGCCGAGCCTGTCGATCGACGATGTCACCGTGATCGAGGGCAATGGCACGGTCAACGCCAACTTCACCGTCAGCCTGAGCGCGCCCAGCGGCCGCAACGTCACCGTCAACTACGCCACCGCCGACGGCACCGCGACCGCGCCGGGCGACTACACCAGCCTCAGCGGCGGCCTGCTGTTCAATGCCGGCACCACCGCGCTGGCGGTGTCGGTCACCGTCAACGGCGATAGCGTGCCGGAGGCGGACGAGACCTTCTTCGTCAATCTCAGCGGCGCGGTCAATGCGAGCATCGCCGATGGCCAGGGCGTGGGCACGATCAGCAACGACGATGTACCGGTGACGGTCAGTCCCGGCAGCGTGCCCGCCGGCACCGTCGGCGTCGCCTACAGCCAGGCCCTGACCGCCAGCGGCGGCAGCGGGCCCTACACCTTTGCAGTGACCGCCGGCGCGCTGCCGGCCGGCATGGCGATGTCCTCGGGCGGTGTGCTCAGCGGCACCCCGACCGCGGGCGGCAGCTTCTCCTTCACCGCCACCGCGACCGACAGCAGCCCGGTCCCGGGACCGTTCAGCGGCAGCCAGGCCTATACCCTGACCGTCGCCGCGCCGACGGTCTCGCTGCCGGCGACCACGCTGGCCGGCGGCACCCTCGGCGCCGCCTACAGCGACGCGATCACCGGCGCATCCGGCGGCATCGCGCCGTACAGCTATGCGGTCACCGCCGGCGCGTTGCCGGGCGGATTGACCCTGGATACCGCCAGCGGCGCGATCACCGGCACCCCGAACGCGATCGGCAGCTTCAACTTCAGCGTCACCGCGACCGACAGCAGCAGCGGTACCGGACCCTACACCGCGACCCAGAGCTACTCGATCGAGGTGAGCGACCAGGTACCGGTCGCCAATGCGGTTTCGGCGACCGTGCCCTACGACGCCGCGGCGACCAACGTGGCGCTGAACATCAGCGGCGGTGCGCCGGCCTCGGTGGCGGTCGCGACCGCGCCCAGCCACGGCGCCGCGGTGGTCAGCGGCACCTCGATCAGCTACCAGCCCGACCCGGGCTATGCCGGTCCGGACAGCTTCACCTACACCGCGACCAATGCCAGCGGTACCTCGGCTCCGGCAACGGTGTCGATCACGGTGAGCGATCCGGTGATCACCATCACCGCCGCCGGTACCCTGGCGGCGACCGTGGGCACGCCCTACAGCCAGACCTTCACCTTCAATGGCGGCGCCGCGCCGTGGAGCGGCTACCAGGTCACCAACCTGCCGGTCGGGCTGTCGATCACCGCCACCGGCGCGGACACGGTGACCGTGTCCGGCACCCCGGCCGAGGCCGGCAGCTTCAACCTCAACGTGTCGGCGACCGACAGCAGCACCGGCAACGGTCCGTATGCGGTCGGCGAGGCGTTCGTGCTGAGCGTCGCGGCGCCGAGCCTGGCACTGTCGCCGGCGGCGGGCACCTTCAATGCGAACTACGGCACCGCCTATTCGCAGAGCTTCGCCGCCAGCGGCGGCGTCGGCCCGTACAGCTACGCGGTCAGCGGCAGCCTGCCGGCCGGCGTGAGCCTGTCCGGCGACACCCTGTCGGGCACGCCGACGGTCACCGGCAACTTCAGCTTCAGCATCGTCGCCACCGATGACGGCGCCAGCGGCACCGGCGCGCCGTTCACCGTCTCCGAGAGCTACGTCATCGCGGTCGCCACGCCGACGGTGACGCTGAGCCCGGGCACGCTGCCGGCGAGCGATCCGGGCGTCGCCTACAGCCAGACCATCACCGCCAGCGGCGGCGTCGCGCCGTACGGCTTCGCCCTCGCCAGCGGCACGCTGCCGGCCGGCCTGGCCCTGTCCAGCGGCGGCGCGCTGTCGGGCACGCCGACCGAGGTCGGCACCTTCGCGATCACCATCGAGGCGACCGACGCCAACGGCCAGACCGGCAGTCAGAGCTACAGCCTGGTGATCAACGCGCCGACGCTGGCGCTGTCGCCGGCGGCGGGCACGCTGACGCTGACCTACGGCGCCGCCTACTCGCAGGTCTTCGCCGCCAGCGGCAGCCCGGGGCCATACGGCTATGCGGTATCCGGCGCGCTGCCGGACGGTGTGAGCTTCAGCGGCGGCACCCTGTCGGGGACGCCGACCGCGCCGGGCAGCTACCCGATCACGATCACCGCGACCGACACCGCGTTGACCGGCAGCGGTGCGCCGTTCTCGATCACGCAGGCCTACACCCTGGAGGTGCCGGCGCCCGCGCTGACGATCGACCCGGCGACGCTGGCGGACACCACCGCCGGGCAGGCCTACGCGCAGACGCTCAGCGGCAGCGGCGGCGTCGCCCCGTATGCCTTCGCCGTCACCACCGGCAGCCTGCCGGATGGGCTGGCACTGAGCGCCGACGGTGCCTTGTCCGGCACTGCGACCCATGCCGGCAGCTTCGCCTTCACCGTGACCGTCACCGATGCCAACGGCCAGACCGGCAGCCGCGACTACACGCTGCAGGTGGCGGTGCCGACGCTGAGCCTGACCCCGGCGACGCTGACGGATGCGACGGCCGGCGTCGCCTACAGCCAGGGCTTCGTCGCCGACGGCGGTATCGCGCCCTACGTCTATGCGGTCGCTTCCGGCAGCCTGCCCGATGGCCTGAGCCTGGACGGCGCCAGCGGCGCGCTCACCGGCACTCCGACCGTCGCCGGCGACTTCGATTTCTCGATCAGCGCCACCGACAGCACCGGCGGCACTCCGGCGACCGCGACCAACGCCTACACGCTGACGGTGTCCGCGCCGGTCATCACGATCAACCCGGAGACCCTGCCCACCGGTGTCGGCGGACAGTCCTATGCGCAGACCCTCGCCGCCAGCGGCGGCTCGGCGCCGTACAGCTTCGCGGTCACCGGCGGTGCGCTTCCGGGCGGGCTCACCCTGGCGGCCGACGGCGGCCTCGACGGCACCCCGGTCGCGGGCGACTTCGACTTCACCGTGACCGCGACCGATGCGCTGGGCTTCACCGGTACCCGGACCTATGCGCTGGAGATCGTCGACCGTCCGGATCCCTCGCGCGATCCGGAGGTGCGCGGATTGCTGGAGGCGCAGGCCGACTCGGCGCGCCGCTTCGCCTCGGCGCAGATGGGCAACTTCCAGCAGCGCCTGGAAAACCTGCACGACAACCGCGGCGGCGCGCAGTTGAGCAACCGCCTGAGCTTCGCGGTCAGCGAGCACTGCGTGGAGCGGATCGGACGCAAGCCGGGCGATCCCTGCGACGAACTGATGGCATCCAACGATGCCGTGGGCATGGCGGCGGGCGGCGCCGACGATGCGCAGGGCGCGGCCGACGGCGGCACGGGCGGTTCGAGCGCGTCGCCGTTCGGCGCCTGGGTCGGCGGCGTCATCCGCTCCGGCAACCAGGACGGCCGTGGCGGCGGCGCAGGTGCCGACTTCGAGAGCGACGGCATCAGCGCCGGCGTGGACTACCGGGTCAGCCCGGCCTTCGCCTTCGGTGGCGGCATCGGCCTGGGCCGCGACGACAGCGACGTCGGCGACAACGGCAGCCGGGTGGAGGGCGACGCCTATGCGTTCGTGCTGTACGCCAGCTACCACCCCGGCGACCGCTTCTTCGTCGACGGCCTGCTGGGCTACCAGCAGCTGTCGTACGACCTGCGCCGCTACGTGACCCCGACCGGGGGCTTCGTGCGCGGTTCGCGCGACGGCAGCCAGTGGTTCGGCTCGCTGTCGGCCGGTGCGCAGTACCAGCGCGACAACTGGCAGCTGACGCCGTATGCCCGCGTCGACCTGTCGCGGGCCAACCTGGACGGCTACGTCGAGCGTGGCGACCCGATCTACAGCCTCGCCTACGGCGACATGGACGTGGACTCGACCACCGCCAACCTCGGCTTCCGCTTCGAGTCGCGGCGGCCGACGCGCTGGGGCGCGTTCGCGCCGCAGGCACGGCTGGAATACCAGTACGACTTCGACGGCGACAGCAGCGCCAGCATGCGCTACGCCGACCTGCTGACCGGACCGCTCTACCATGCCGCGCTGACCGGCTTCGACCGCAGCCGCTTCATGATCGGGCTGGGGGCGATGTTCTACCTGCCGCGCGACATGGGTCTGCGGGTCGAGTATCGCGGCCTGTTCGGCGACGGCGGCGATCGCGACAACGGCTTCATGCTGAATTTCGAGAAGGGTTACTGATCGCGGCGGCCTCGGCCGCGCGCATGCCGGAGGCCGTTGAGCGGCCTCCGGTGGCCGCCGGCCGGGGGCATCGCGAGCGTACGGGGCCGGGTTTTCCGCCGCGCTCGCCGGCTGGGCGATAATTACGCGGATGAAGACCCTGCGTATCGCCACCCGCAAGAGCCCGCTCGCCCTCTGGCAGAGCGAACACGTCGCCGCCCGCCTGCGTGCCGCCCACCCCGGACTGACCGTCGAACTGGTGCCGATGAGTACCCGTGGCGATCAGGTGCTCGACCGTTCACTGGCCGCGATCGGCGGCAAGGGCCTGTTCCTGAAGGAACTGGAGGTGGCGATGCAGCGCGGCGAAGCCGACTGCGCGGTGCATTCGCTGAAGGACGTGCCGATGGAACTGGAGCCGGGTTTCGCGCTGCCGGCGGTGCTGGAGCGCGCCGATCCCGCCGACGCCTTCGTCAGCCCGCGCTTCGGGACCATCGACGCACTGCCGCCGGGTGCGGTGGTCGGGACCTCGTCGCTGCGGCGGCAGGCGCAGCTGCGCGCGCTGCGCCCGGACCTGCAGCTGCGCGACCTGCGCGGCAACGTCAACACCCGCCTGGCCAAGCTGGATGCGGGCGAGTACGACGCGATCGTGCTGGCCTGCGCCGGCCTGCAGCGGCTCGGCCTGGACGCGCGCATCCGCGCGCGCTTGCTCGCGCCGGTGTGGTTGCCGGCGCCGGCGCAGGGCGCGATCGCGATCGAATGCCGCAACGACGACGACGCGGTGCAGGCGGCCTGCGCGGCGCTGGAGCACGCGCCGACCCGGATCTGCGTCGAGGCCGAGCGGGCGATGAACCGTGCCCTGCACGGCAGCTGCCATGTGCCGGTGGCGGCGCTGGCGCGCCTGGACGGAAGCGATCTGGCCCTGGACGGCCTGGTCGGCGATGCCGGCAACGGCCATGCGGTGCGGGCGTCCGCGCAGACCGTGGTGGACGGCGTGGACGCGGCACGGGCGCTGGGCGTCCAGGTCGCCGAACGCCTGCTCGCGCAGGGCGCGCGCGCGCTGATCGACGCCCACTTGTGATCCCTTGATCGCAGGAGCGATTGAGTCTGTCGGGAAAGCCTCATCGCGGCTTACGCCGCTCCTACAAGATGCGGTGCAGCATGGCCCAGCCCCCTGAGTCAGGGGGCGATTCGCGCCATCGGCGCGAATGGGGGTATGGAGGCGCGACGGCGGGGCCCAAGGTTTGCGCAGCAAACTTTGGGAGATATCCGGGCGCAGCCGGATATCGTTCCCCCGCAGGCGCGGCGCAAGCCGCGATCAACTTCTATCGGGAAGGCCCATCGCGGCTCACGCCGCTCCTACGAAGAGCGTTTGTCTACCCATGAGCCCAGCCCCCTGAGTCAGGGGGCGATTTGTGCCGCAGGCACGAATGGGGGTATGGAGACGCAACGGCGGGGCCCAAGGTTTGCATAGCAAACTTTGGGAGATATCCGGGCGCAGCCGGATAGCGTTCCCCCCTGAGTCAGGGGGCGATTCGTGCCGCAGGCACGAATGGGGGTGTGGAGACGCAACGGCGGGGCCCAAGGTTTGCGCAGCAAACTTTGGGAGATATCCGGGCGCAGCCGGATAGCGTTCCCCCCTGAGTCAGGGGGCGATTCGCGCCATCGGCGCGAATGGGGGTATGGAGGCGCGACGGCGGGGCCCAGGGTTTGCGCAGCAAACTTTGGGAGATATCCGGGCGCAGCCGGATATCGTTCCCCCGTAGGAGCGGCGTAAGCCGCGATCGGTTCTTGGCGGAAGGCCTCGCGACTCACGTCGCGCCTGCGCCTCCGGAATCGCGCCTAGAACCGGCGACGGATGCCGAGCCAGCTCTCGGCGGTCTCGCTGCCGCTGGCGCCGTAGGTGCGGTGGCGGATCACGTAGTCGGTTTCCAGCGTCCACTCCGGCCACAGGTCGATGTCCAGCCCCAGCGACTGCTTGACGAAGGCCTGGCCGTTGCCGGTCTCGAACATCACGTGTTGCGACAGCCGGGTGCGCTCGCCGAACTCGCGGCCGAAGTCGATCGCGCCGCGGAACACCGGTCCGGGCTGGCCGATGCCGTCGTCCGAACGCGGCGCCAGCCGGTAACCGGCGCCGAACTCGACGCCGAGCTGGACCGGCCCGTCGCGCATCAGCTGGACCCCGTAGAGGGTGCCGATGCGCCAGCGGTTGGAATAGTTGTCGCGGTGCTCGCGCGCCCGCGCCGGTGCCGACAGCCGCACCCAGCGGCGTTGCGAGCGCAGTCCCGGCGCGGCGCTGCGCCAGTCGGTTGCGCGTCCGTGCAGTCGGCCGTCGCTGGCCAACCGCCATTCCGCGTCGTTGCAGCGCAGCGACAGGCAGCTGCCACGGCGGCGCGCCTGATCGAGGGTCTGCTCGATCACGGCGGGCTCGCCCAGGACCGGGCTCGGCAAGGTGAGGAACGGGCTGAACAGCGCCAGCCCCAGCACGGCGGACATCGGCGTAGGGGGAGAACAGTGAACGGTATCCCGATTATGCCAATTCAGGATGACGGGTGAACCCCGGACCCCATTTCCGGCGACCGGGGTTCAGCTGGCCGGGCGCGGTTACCCGGGCCGCACGCTCAGAAGTCGTAGGCGACGTTGATCGTGGTCAGGGTGTCGGTCTTCTTGGTGCCCGGCAGCACGTCGGTGTTGTGGCGGGTCTCCAGTCCGGCCTTCAGCGCCAGCGCCTCGGTCATCTTCACCTTCAGGCCGATGTCGTTGCGGATGAAGGTGTTGTCGCCGCCGGCCTCGACCAGCAGCGCGTCGTGCAGCGAGGTGGTCGCGGTGAACTGGTGCGAGAAGTCCATCGTGCCGCGGACGATCGCCTCGTTGTTGTGGATGCGCACGCCCTGCAGCTTGGCCCAGCGGTAGCCGGGGCCGATCTCGAAGCTCAGCCGGGTGGTTTCCGATTCGATCGCCTCGTAGCCGTAGCCCAGCGCCGCGGTCCACTGGTATTCGTTGGAGGCGAAGTGGTCGCGCTCGTTGCGGATCGAGCCGAACAGGTAGCTGTGGTCGTTGATGTTGTAGCCGCTGTCGGCGAAGAACTCGTAGCGGTAGGCGTTCTCGACGTCGTCGCTGCGGCCGTACAGGAACGAGGCACCGAGCGCGTGGCGCCAGGTGGCGTCCTCGTAACCCATCGCCAGCTTGCCGACCAGGGTCTCGCTGTCGGTATTGCCCTTGCTCACGGCCAGGCCGAGTTCGCCGGTGCCGCTCCAGACCGGCGCGGCGTCGGCCGACGTCTCGGCGAGCGCGGACAGGGGGAGGGCGGCCAGCAGGCCGAGGGTCAACAGATGCTTGGGCATGGGGGCTCCGGATCGCGGCAGGGCAGGCCTGGAATGGACAAAAGCAATGGCCGGCGGAGGCCGGCCATCGAGGGCGCTATTCTAAGCAACTGGCGGGCAACTTCGCCGAATGGACGCCAAATGCGGTTAACGCGCGTTGTCAGTAATAGGCCATCACCGCGTGGCGGGCCTCGGCGAAGAACAGCCAGCGCTCGACGAAGGCGCCGAGCAGCACCGCGAGTGCGATCAGGATCGCGGCCGGCGCCTGCGCGGCCGGCCAGGCCAGCGCGGCCACCGCCAGCAGCAGCGGCAGGCCGGCGAACAGCATCACCGCGATGCGCCGCAGTCGCGTGGCGTGCCGGCGCGCGAGCACGAAGCCCATCTCGCGGGTGATGTAGTTGGCTTCGGTGTGCGGACGTTCGAACACGCCGATCTCGCGGCCGGGCAGGCCGACCGCGCTGCCGGAATCGGCCGCCGGTGTGCCACGGTCGATGTCGTGCCAGTAGCGCCACTTGGCCGCCGCCAGCAGCAGCCCGAGTGCGGCCACCGCGACGATCGCGCGCGGGTCGCTGGTTGCGCTGCCGCTCCCGCCCATCGTTCCGCCCATCGCCAGCGCGAGCGCCAGCCCCGATTGTGCGGCGAACAGCAGATAGACCGGCATCACCAGCCGGTGCCCCCAGGCCGGGATCGGCTTCAGCGAGGCGTAGATCATCGCCGTGCAGGCCACCGTCAGCAGCGCCAACAGCACCAGCGCCGCCGCCGGCCACGCCGCCGCGGTGCCGCCGTTGCCGGAAAGCGCCAGCGCGATCATCGCGACGCCGGGCAGGTAGGTCAGCACCGCCATCACGCCCTCGCGCGACAGCCACGAGGTCCGCCACTGCGAGAACGCGCGCCAGGCCCGCAGCGGTTTGCCGAGGTGGAAGGTTGAGCTGAGCAGGCCGACGCTGGCCAGGGCCAGGCCGATCGCGATGGCGATCGCCGCCGCCGCGTTCGGCAGCCGTCCCAGCAGCACCGCCATCCCGGTCCAGGCCAGCAGACCGTAGCCGGCGCCGGACAGGGTGGTGAAGAAGATGACCGAGAGGGCGGGGTTCATGCGGCCCTCGCTTGCGCGGCATTGCCGCGCGGGCCGCACGGACGGGCAGGCAGGACGCCAGCCCCGGGCACTCCGGAGCCGGCGCAGTTGCGCCAGGAATGGCGGTGGACGAACGAGACGAAGGGGGCCATGCCATTCACCGCGACAGCATCCGGTCCAGCCAGCGCAGCACCGGTGGCAACGCGGCGGTGTCGAGGGGCTCATCGGCCGCGGCGGCGTCCTGGCCGGCGCGGCGCGGACGTGGCGGCAGGTATTTGTTGGTCGGCTTGTAGCCCAGCTCGGGCATCAGGTCGACACCGCCGCGTTCGGCGACCAGCTTCGAGACCGCGGAGTCGGGATCGGCGAGGTCGCCGAAGTGGCGGGCGCGGCTCGGGCAGGCCTGCACGCAGGCGGGCTGGCGCTCGCGCTCGTCGAGGTTCTGGTTGTAGATGCGGTCGATGCACAGCGTGCACTTCTTCATCACCCCCTCGACCTCGCTGTACTCGCGGGCGCCGTACGGGCAGGCCCAGGAGCACAGCTTGCAACCGATGCACTTGTCCTCGTCGACCAGGACGATGCCGTCCTCGGCGCGCTTGTAGCTGGCGCCGGTCGGGCACACCGTCACGCAGGCCGGCTGCTCGCAGTGCAGGCACGAGCGCGGGAAGTGCAGGGTCATCGCCGGCTGTGCGTCGGTGGCGGCGACCTCGTAGCTGTGCACGCGGTTGAACCACACCCCCGACGGCTCCTTGCCGTAGGGCTGCTCGTCGGTCAGCGGCGCGGCGAAGCCGCCGGCGTTCCATTCCTTGCAACTGACCGCGCAGGCGTGACAGCCGACGCAGGTGTCCAGGTCGATGACCAGGCCGAGCTTCTTCTTCGACGGCGGCGGCAGCGCGGTCACTTGTCCCGTCCTCGCGAGGCGCCACCGCGCAGCAACACCAGGCCGATCACGAAGGCGCCCAGCGCGGCCAGCAGGAACGGCACCAGGCCGGCAAAGGCGGCGCCCAGCGACGCCGGCGGCGCGCCGTCGCTGCCGGGCCCGATCAGGCCCAGGCCGAGCAGCACCACCAGGGCGAAGCCCAGGACCAGGCACAGCAGGCCGGCGAGGCGGCGGGGAGACGCGGGTGCGGTCATGCGTTTTCCTCTTCGTGTCCGCCGCGGCGCGCGTGGCGGAAGTCGGCGCCATAGCGCAGCGGTGCGTCGTCGGCCGCGCCCAGTGACAGCGGCTCGAACTGCGGCGCACTCTCGCCGCCGGTGGCCGCCGGCGCGATCCGCACCCGCAGGTCGAACCAGGCCGCTTGGCCGGTGACCGGGTCGGCGTTGGCGTAATCGCCCTTCGGGGTGATGTCGGAGATCAGGTGGTTGAGCAGGAAGCCCTTGCGGCCCTCCGGCGCCTCCTTGTCCAGGCGCCAGGCGCCACGGCGCTTGCCGATCGCGTTCCAGGTCCAGACCGTGTCCGGCTGCACGTTGGCGGCGAACTTCGCCTGCACGGTGATCTCGCCGTGATGCGAGGCGACGGTGATCCAGTCCTCGTCGGCGATGCCGTGGCGCGCGCCGGTGTCCGGATGCAGGTACAGGTAGTTGCGCGCGGTGATCTGGCGCAGCCAGGCGTTCTGCGAACCCCAGGCGTGGTACATGAACATCGGCCGCTGGGTCACCGCGCTGAGCGGATAGCGTTGCGCGGCATCGGCGATCTGCTCGCCCTCGAAGGGTTCGTACCAGATCGGCAGCGGATCGAAATAGGTCGCGACCCGTTCGCGATGCGCGGCCGGCGGCTGCTGCGCGCCGTGGCCCTGCGCGGCGAGGCGGAACTTCTGCAGGGTCTCCGAATACAGCTGCAATACGATCGGTTCGGCGTGGCCGATGAAACCCATCCGCTGCGCCCAGTCCAGGTAGCCGCGGTTGGCCATCTTGAAGTAGCGCGCATGCTCGGGAACCTCGCTGCGCCAGAAGCCGCCGTTGTCGATGTAGCGCTGCAATTGCCGCGGATTCGGTGGGCCCTTGGCCTCCAGTTCGCCGTCGCCGCCGCGCCAGCCGGCGAGCAGACCGACCCCGGGCGCGCGCTCATGACGGACGATGTAGTCGGCGTAGTCGCGATAACGCGGCGAGCCGTCCTCGTTGACCAGGCCGGGCAGGCCCAGGCGTGCGCCCAGTTCGATCAGCACCGACTGGAAGCCGCGCACGTCGCGCGGCTTTCCATCGGCACGCATGCCCTGCCGGGCCGGGTCCAGCACCGGGTGGCGGATCGCGTCGCTGGCGCCGTCGGCGTCGGAGATCGGCCGGTCGAGCAGGCTGATCGCGTCGAAGCGCTCCAGGTAGGTCGTATCCGGCAGCACCAGGTCGGCGTAGGCGACCATCTCCGAGGCGTAGGCATCGCTGTAGATGATCCGCGGGATGCGGTAGTCGCCGTCATCGTCCTTGTCGGTCAGCCAGCCGATCGTCTCGGCGGTGTTCATCGCCGAGTTCCAGCCCATGTTGGCCATGAACATCAGCAGGGTGTCGATCCGGTACGGGTCGCCGGCCCAGGCATTGCGGATGACGGTGTGCATCATCCCGTGCGCGGACAGCGGGTAGGCCCAGGAATAGGCGTGGTCGATGCGGCGCGGTTGGCCGTCGGCATCGACCACCAGGTCCTCCGGGCCGTGCACGAAGCCCAGCGGCGCGGCGTCGAGCACGCCGTCGTCGTTGCGCGCCTTGCCGGGGCGGTTCGGCGGCGCGATCGGTTTCGGGAACGGCGGCTGGTAGCGGAACGAGCCGGGGCTGTCGACCGCGCCCAGCAGCATCTGCAGCAGGTGCAGGGCGCGACAGGTATGGAAGCCGTTGCTGTGCGCGCTGATCCCGCGCATCGCATGCATGGCCACCGGGCGCCCGACCATCTCCGCGTGCTCGCGGCCCCAGGCGTCGGTCCAGGCGATCGGCAATCGGATCGTCTGCTCGAAGGCGGCGTCGGCCAGTTCGCGGGCGATCCGGTGGATCGTCGCCGCCGGCACGCCGCAGCGCTCGGCGACCGCGTCGGGCGCGTACTGCGGGTCGAGGTAGCGCTCGGCGACCAGGTGGAAGACCGGCACCGTGCGGCGGCCGTCGTCCAGCGCGTACTCGCCGACCACCGCCGGCGAGATGCCGGTGGCGCCGGCATCGACCGCCTGTCCGGCGTCGCGGTCCCAGCACAGCGGTCGGCCCTCGGCATCGCGCGCGAACAGCCCGTCGTCGGCGCCGCCGGGATTGCGGATCACCAGCCAGTGCGCATTGGCGTAGCGGACCAGGTAGTCGAGGTCGATGCGGTCGGCCTTGAGCAGTTCGTGGATCAGGGCGAACGCGAACAGGCCGTCGGTGCCGGGGCGGATGCCGATCCACTCGTCGGCGATCGCGCCATAGCCGCTGCGCACCGGGTTCACCGCGACGATCTTGGCGCCGTTGGCCTTGACCCTGGCCAGGCCGAGCTTGATCGGATTGGAGTCGTGGTCCTCGGCCACGCCCCACAGCATCAGGTAGCGGGTGTGTTCCCAGTCCGGCTCGCCGAACTCCCAGAAACTGCCGCCGAGCGTGTACAGCCCGCCGGCGGCCATGTTGACCGAGCAGAAACCGCCATGGGCGGCGTAGTTGACCGTGCCGAACTGCTGCGCCCACCAGCCGGTCAGGGCCTGGCTCTGGTCGCGGCCGGTGAAGAAGGCCAGCTCATCGGGGTTGCGTTCGCGGATCGGCGCCAGCCAGGCGGTCGCGATCTCCAGCGCCTCGTCCCACTCGATCTCGCGGAACTCGCCGCTGCCGCGCTCGCCCACCCGCAGCAACGGCTTGTCCAGCCGCGCCGGCGAGTAGTGCTGCATGATCCCGGCCGAGCCCTTGGCGCACAGCACGCCCTGGTTGACCGGGTGGTCGGGATTGCCCTGGATGTAGCGGATGCGCCCGTCCTGCAGCCACACCTTGATGCCGCAGCGGCAGGCGCACATGTAGCAGGTCGTGGTCTTGACCTCCTCGCCGGGCGTCGGCGACAGGTCGATGGCGGGCTCGGACGGGCCGAGCGGGCTGGAACCGGGCATGGCGGTATTGTGCGCCCGCGATTCCGGCTTGGCGAGACATGGGCGATGGCATACGACCGCGCGACGATGCCATGCTAGGCACCCCGTCCCTCCGATCCCGGCCGGCCCGCCATGGAACGCATCGAACGCATCCACGCCCTGCACCGCATCCTCTCCAGCGCCCGCTACCCGGTCACGGTGCAGCGGTTGATGGAGGAACTGGAGTGCTCGCGCGCCACCGCCTACCGCGACCTGGCCTACCTGCGCGACTTCCTGATGGCGCCGGTGGTCGGCAACGGCGAGGCCGGCTTCAGCTACGACGCCGACGAGAAGGACCGCTTCGAGCTGCCGGGCCTGTGGCTGAGTTCGCAGGAGCTGCATTCGCTGCTGGCCGCGCAGCAGTTGCTGATGCGCAGCGGCGGCGGTGTGCTGTCGAACGCGCTGGCGCCGCTGCAGCAGCGCATCGAGAAGCTGCTCGACGAGCACGCCGGCGGCCGCCGGGTGCCGATGGAGCGGGTGCGGGTGGTGCCGCATCGCATCCGCAAGCTCGACGAACACGCGTTCCGCACCGTCGCCACCGCCGTGCTCGACCGCAAGCGGCTGGATTTCGAGTACCGGGCGCGCTCCACCGACGAGAGCACCCGTCGCACGGTCTCGCCGCAGCGGCTGACCCACTACCGCGACAACTGGTATCTCGACGCCTGGGACCATGCACGCGACGCGCTGCGCAGTTTCGCGGTCGACCGCATCACCGCGGCCAGGCTGGGCGAGGCCGATGCGACCGACGTGCCCGAGGAGGAGCTGGACCGTCAGCTGGCATCGAGCTACGGCATTTTCTCCGGCACCCCGCGCGGCTGGGCGACGATCGTGTTCAACGCCAAGGCCGCGCGCTGGGTCGCCGACGAACACTGGCACTCGCAGCAGCAGGGCCGGTTCCTGCCGGATGGCCGCTACGAGCTGAAGCTGCCCTACAGCAACGGCCGCGAGCTGCTGATGGACGTGCTGCACTACGGCAGCGACGCCCAGATCGTGGAGCCGCCGGTGCTGCGCGAGCAGGCGCGCGCGCTGCTGTCGCTGGCGCTGAGCCAGTACGACTGAGGCGATCGCACGGTTCCCATCATGATGACCTCCGACCCGCCCCGGATCCGCCGCCACGAGCGCGTCGCCCTGGTGCTCGGCGCCGGCGGTGCGCGCGGGCTGGCCCAGATCGGGGTGATCCAGGCCCTGCAGGCGCGTGGCCTGAAGATCGTGGCGGTGGCCGGTTCCTCGGCCGGCGCCCTGGTCGGCGGGCTGTTCGCCGCCGGGCAACTGGATACCTATCGCGACTGGCTGCTGGGCCTGAGCCGCGCGCAGATGCTGCGCCTGCTGGATCCGGCGCTGGGACGTGCGGCGCTGTTCGAGGGCGACCGGTTGATGGCGGCGCTGCGCGAGTTGACCGGTTCGCCGCGGATCGAGGACCTGCCGATCGACTACACCGCGGTCGCGGTCGACCTGGTGCGTCAGCGCGAGGTATGGCTGCGCGAGGGCGACCTGTGGGACGCGGTGCGCGCCTCGATCGCGATCCCCGGCGTGTTTACTCCGCATCGCCTGCACGGCCGCGACCTGGTCGACGGTGGCCTGCTGGCGCCGCTGCCGATCGCCGCCAGCCGGTTGTCCGATGCGCAGCGCCTGATCGCGGTCGACATGCACGGCTGGCCCGAGCGCCCGCCGGGGACGCCGGCGGAGGCGGACGACGGGGCCCCGGACCTGGCCGACGTGGCCGCAGCGGAACCGCGCTCGGCCTGGCGCCGTCGCATCGATCGCTGGCTGCACCGCGACCGCGATGGCGAGGCCGATCCGGCGCTGGCCGTGGAAGGTTTGCCGGGCATGGGCTTCAGCGAGCTGATGGCGCGCTCGCTGGACACCATGCAGGCGCAGATCGCGCGCGTGCAGCTGGCGCTGGACCCGCCCGAGCTGGTGATCCGGATACCGCGCGATGCCTGTCAGTTCTACGAGTTCTGGCGCGCCGCCGAGCTGATCGAACTGGGCCACCGCGAGGCCGACAAGGCGCTCGACCTGGCCGGCTATTGATCGCCGCCATCGCAACTGCCTCCCTGGAGACCCCGTAGGAGCGGCGTGAGCCGCGATCCCCGGGCTGCGCCCGGGAACCCCCAAAGTTTGCTTCGCAAACCTTGGGCCCCGCCGTTGCGCCGCCACACCCCCATTCGCGCTGCGCGCGAATCGCCCCCCTCACTCAGGGGGGAACGATATCCGGCTACGCGCGGATATCTCCCAAAGTTTGCTGCGCAAACCTTGGGCCCCGCCGTTGCGCTTCCATACCCCCATTCGCATCTGCGATGCGAATCGCCCCCTGACTCAGGGGGCTGGGCCATGCTTTCCTGCCGTAGGAACTGTTTCGTCGTGCGTGAGCGGCGTCCTCGCCCTGTCTTAGCCGCTGAGATGGCGAGCGGCGACAGTGGCTCCACAGCAAAGGAGCCCGTCATGAACACCGTCCATGCCCACCGTTCCCCCGTCCTGTCCACGTCCGCGGGCGAGCGCCCGCCACCGCACCCTGTGCTCGACGAGGTGCTGCGCGCCGTCGTCGCGATCGGCGCGGTGTTGTTGATCCTTGTCCCCGAGGCGCGCGGCGTGCATCCGCAGTTGGGTTGGCTGCCGCTGTGGCTGCTGGGCATGCCCTTGATCGCCTGGTGGGCCGCGCATCGGTTCAGATTGCCGGGGCGGGCCGTCGATGATGCCGAGCGGCGGCCGTCGCGGCCGCTGCGGCGGCGCCTGCCGCAGGCGCGTCGGCGGGTCCGCCCGCGGGCGCCGGTCGGCGGTCTACGCACGGCGGCCTGAATACGAGCACGGGCCGCCCCGGGCTGTGCCGACTCTGGCTCCACCGGCGTGACTTGGGGCAGGGCGGGTCGGGTGCGGGCCTGTGATAGCGTTCCGGGTTTGTATCCACATCATCCAACGGGAACGCCCATGCCCCAGCTGTCCATGCCCCGGCGCACGCTGTCGACCCTGAGCCGGGCCTGCCAGGCCGTTCTGGTGTCCACCAGTTTCGCCGCCGTCAGCCTAGCCACCGTCGGTCTCGTCGCGACCAGTCTTGCCGCGACCGCGGGCGTTGCCCATGCCGAGGAGGCTGCATTGAACGATCGTTACCAGTGGCTCGAGGACGTGACCGGCGACAAGCCGCTGGACTGGGTCCGCAGCGAGAACGCCAGGACCGAGGCCGAGCTGGCCGCCACGCCCGGTTTCAAGTCGCTGGAGTCGGATGTCCGCACCATTCTCGATTCCGACGCCAAGATTCCCGGCGTGCAGAAGATCGGCGACCACTACTACAACTTCTGGAAGGACAAGCAGCACGAGCGCGGCCTGTGGCGTCGCACCAGCCTGGCCGAGTACCGCAAGGACAAGCCGCAGTGGGAGACCGTGCTCGACCTGGACGCGCTCAACGAGGCCGAGGGCGAAAACTGGGTCTGGCACGGCGCGCAGTGCCTGCGTCCGGACTACCAGCGCTGCCTGATCGCGCTGTCGCGCGGCGGCGCCGATGCCGACGTCACCCGCGAATTCGACATGACCCGCAAGGCCTTCGTCGAGGACGGCTTCTTCCGTCCCGAGGCCAAGGGCGGGCTGGACTGGATCGACCGCGACACCGTCTACGTCTACACCGACTTCGGCGACGGCAGCATGACCGAGTCCGGTTACCCGCGCATCGTCAAGCGCTGGAAGCGCGGCACCGAGATGTCCGAGGCCGAGGTGGTCTATGAAGGCCGCGCCGACGACATGTACATCGCCGCCATCCACGACGACACCCCGGGCTTCGAGCGCGACTTCGTCAGCCGCACCCTGGCCTTCTACAACGACGAGCTGTACGTCCGCGGCGACGACGGTGCGCTGAGCAAGATCGACGTGCCGAACTCGGTCAACAAGAACGTGCACAAGCAGTGGCTGATGCTGGAGCTGCGCGAGCCCTACAGCGCCGGCGGCCACGAATACCCGGCCGGCAGCCTGATCGCCGCCAACTTCGACGACTTCATGGCCGGCAAGCGCGAGTTCACCGCGCTGTTCACCCCCAGCGAGAGCACCTCGCTGGCCAGCTATACCTGGACCCGCGATCACCTGGTCCTGAACGTGCTCGACGACGTCAAGAGCCGGCTCAGCGTGCTGACCCCGGGCGAGGGCGAGTGGAAGCGCAGCGAGTTCACCGGTGCGCCGGACTTCGGCACGATCAGCGTCGGCGCGGTCGATCCGGACGACAGCGACGCGGTGTGGATGACGGTCGCCGACTATCTGACCCCGACCACCCTGTACATGGCCGACATCGGCGAGCAGCCGGAGGCGCTGAAGTCGATGCCGGCGTTCTTCGACGCCTCCGGCAAGGTGATCGAGCAGCACTTCGCGACCAGCGAGGACGGCACCCGGGTGCCGTACTTCCTGGTCCGTCCGGAAGGCCTGGCCTACGACGGCAAGGCGCCGACCCTGCTGTACGGCTACGGCGGCTTCGAGATCTCGCTGACCCCGGGCTATTCGGCCGCGGTCGGCAAGGGCTGGCTGGAGAAGGGCGGCGTGTACGCGGTCGCCAATATCCGCGGCGGCGGCGAGTACGGTCCGCGCTGGCACCAGGCCGCGCTCAAGGCCAACCGCCACAAGGCCTACGAGGACTTCGCCGCGGTCGCCAAGGACCTGGTCGCGCGCAGGATCACCTCGCCCGCGCACCTCGGCGCCCAGGGCGGCAGCAACGGCGGCCTGCTGACCGGCAACATGCTGACCCAGTATCCGGAGCTGTTCGGCGCGATCGTGGTGCAGGTCCCGCTGCTGGACATGCAGCGCTACCACAAGCTGCTCGCCGGCGCCTCGTGGATGGCCGAATACGGCGACCCGGACAAGCCCGAGGAGTGGGCCTTCATCCAGACCTTCTCGCCGTACCACTTGTTCGACCCGGGGCGCGAGTATCCGCCGACGATCTTCATGACCTCGACCCGCGACGACCGCGTGCACCCGGGCCATGCCCGCAAGATGGCGGCGCAGATGCGCGACGCCGACAAGGACGTGCGCTACTACGAAAACATCGAGGGTGGCCACGGCGGCGCGGCCAACAACGCCCAGGCCGCGCACATGTCGGCGCTGGCCTACACCTTCCTGTGGGAGCAACTGGCCGAGTAGGCGCGATCGGCGACGGGGCCTGCACGGCACCGATCACCCGCCTCCGGGCGGCCGCGAACGGCGGGGCGAAAGCTCCGCCGTTTTTGTTTTGGGGAGCGGCAGCGATGATGTTGGACGCGATACCAACTGTGGCTGTCCGCCTCCGTCGCGGCGACGCGAAAAGGACAGTGGGCGCCCTCTGATCTCAACCCCTGAGAGACATGTGCGGCATCGTTGACCTGTCGCATTCGCGTCCTTTGGGCGCCTCGTGTCCGTGATTCACCTGCGTGTTTTCCGACTGTGTCGCTTCGATTTTCGCGATGTGGGGGAAATCACGGCTTGTATGACTGGCGGGCAGGATGGTATGACGTGCATCACATTTTCCGCTTGAACTGGAGCGGGTCGGGATTCTAGGGAGTGCGGCCGGTCGCGGCTGCAACGGAAGGAAAAGCTGAATGAAGATCGGGCAGTGGACGTTGGCCGCCATGCTGTTGGCGGTCGTTGGAGGGGTTTCTGCGCAGGATCAAGCCAAGGCGCCCTGGGAGGAGTACGACAAGCTGATCGACAAGAGTTCGGCGATCACCTCGCTGGGCCCTGACCTGTTCGGCGACAACGTCGATCTCTACACCGGCAGCCTGTCGTTCTCGGCCACCGATGTCGGCCTGCCCGGCAACAACGGCCTGGCGGTCGCGGTGGGGCGCCGCTACAGCGTCGAGAACCATGTCCCCAGCCGGATCGATGTCGACGGCTACGACCTGCCGTTCGCCGACTGGGACCTGGACGTGCCGAAGATCAGCGGCGTGTTCGCGACCGCCTGGCACGATGCGCGCTGCAGCGGCTCGGCGCAGCCGCCGACGGTGCAGGTCAGTGGCAAGTACTTCTATGCCAAGGACTACTGGCAGGGCAACCAGGCCAGTCTGCCCGGCGGTGGCGAGATGCTGCTGGCCAGTGCCGCCACGCCGGGGCCGGCGACCGGCGGGCCCTGGCGCTGGACCACCGATGGCCAGACCTGGTTCAGCTGCCTGACAACGATCAAGAACGGCAGCGGCGAGGGCTTCCTGGCGATGACCGCCGACGGCACCCGCTACTGGTTCGACTGGATGGCCCAGTACCATGAGGCGCAGCTTGAAGGAGGGCTGCCGCGGCGCCGGAACGTGCTGTACGCGACCCGGGTCGAGGACCGCTTCGGCAACTCGGTCAGCTATACCTACACCAATGCCTACAATGCGCGCGGCCGGCTGACCACGATCAGCTCCAGCGACGGTCGCACGATCACCCTGGGCTACAACGGCGACGGCCATGTCAGTACCGTCAATGACGGCACCCGCAGTTGGCAGTACGAGTACGCCTCGGTCGGCACCGGGAAGAGCACGCTGACCGGTGTCGTACTGCCCGACGGCAGCCGCTGGTCGATCGATTTCGCCGATTTCACTGCGGCCGGCTTTGGGTACAACGTCAGCCAGCAGGCCGAGGACATCTACAGGAGCTGCTTCAATCCTGGCGATATTCTCTACAAGTCGTCCGTCCTTGGCGCCATCGAGCATCCTTCGGGCGCGCGTGGCGAGTTCACGGTGACACCGCACCGGCACGGCCGCTCCAATGTGCCGGCGCAGTGCGAGAACTTCACCCTCCCGATCAACAGTCCGAATGACGATGTCGCCTTCTATCCGATCAACTGGGATGCCTATTCGCTGACCGCCAAGCAGGTCAGCGGCCCGGGTCTGGCGACCATGGCCTGGGCCTACGAGTACGGAAGCAGCATCTCCTGGTTCAATCCGCCCAGCGGCGGTGGGTATCCGATCTGCCAGGACCAGGACGGCTGCGAAGCGCCGGTATGCACCGACGACAGTTGCGCCGGCACCAAGGTGACGACGGTGACCGCGCCGGACGGCAGCTGGACCCGCTACACCTTCGGCAACAGCTACCGCTACAACGAAGGCAAGATGCTGCGGTTGCAGAAGGGTTCGGGATCGACCCCGCGCCATACCGAGCGCATCGAATACGAACTGGCGCAGTCGGGGCAGCCGTACCCGACCCCGATCGGGACCAGCCCGCAGTTGCGCGGCA
Source organism: Marilutibacter maris (assembly GCF_003233695.1). Taxonomy (NCBI): domain Bacteria; kingdom Pseudomonadati; phylum Pseudomonadota; class Gammaproteobacteria; order Lysobacterales; family Lysobacteraceae; genus Marilutibacter; species Marilutibacter maris. The sequence continues at coordinate 577,392 of NZ_CP029843.1, forward strand.
ACGGTTTCACCAGCGAGTACCTGCGCCCGCAGAAGCGCCGCGAGACCGTCCGCGAGGGGTCGCGCTACATCAACGAGGTCGAGCAGTTCGATCAGTTCGCGCGCCCGTTGCGGGTGCGCAGGCGCAGCTTCGCGACCGGCGGCTTCCACGTCGATCCGCCGGCCGCGGCACCGGCCCTGACCGCGCCGGCGAGCAGCACCACCGGCACCTACGGACTGAGCTGGACCAGCGTTGGCGAGGCGACCCGCTATCCGCTGGAAATGCGGGTGGGCGCCGGCAGCTGGAGCACGGTGCAGGACAGCTCGGCCACGACTTGGTCGGCCTCCGGCCAGGGCAGCGGGAGCTATGCCTACCGCGTCCGCGCCTGCAACGAGGCCGGCTGCAGCGCCTACAGCGCGACGAAGACCACCCAGGTCACCCTGCCGCCGGCTTCGCCGCCGGTGGTGACCGCGCCGGCCAGCGACAACAACGGCGCCTACACGGTGAGCTGGACCAGCGTGGCCGAGACCACCGAGTACCGTCTGGACCAGCGCAAGGACGGCGGCAGCTGGAGCCAGGTCCATCTAGGCCCCGCGACCAGCAAGGCCGTGTCCGGCCTCGGCGACGGTAGCTACGACTATCGTGTCCGCGCCTGCAACACGGCCGGCTGCACCGGCTACTCGGCGACCGATACCACGGTGGTGACCCATCCGCCGGCCAGCGCGCCGGTGGTGACCGCACCGGCGAGCGACGGCAATGGCGCCTACACCGTGACCTGGACCAGCGTGACCTCGACCACCGAGTACCGTCTGGACCAGCGCAAGGACGGCGGCAGCTGGAGCCAGGTCCACCTCGGTCCCGCGACCAGCAAGGCGGTATCGGGGCTGACCAACGGCAGCTACGACTACCGCGTCCGCGCCTGCAACGTCGGTGGCTGCAGCGCGTATTCGGCGATCGACACCACCGTGGTGCTGTTGCCGCCGGCCGGCACGCCGACGGTGACCGCGCCGAGCAGCGACAACGACGGCGCCTTTACCGTCAGCTGGACCAGCGTGAGCACCGCTGCCGACTATCGTCTGGAGCAGCGCAAGGACAGCGGCAGCTGGTCCCAGATCTACAGCGGCACCGCGACCAGCAAGGCGGTGTCCGGGCTGGGCAACGGGACTTACGACTACCGGGTGCGCGCTTGCAACAGCGGCGGCTGCGGCAGCTATTCCTCGACCGATTCGACGGTCGTGCTGCTGCCGCCGGCCTCCGCGCCGACGGTGACCGCGCCGTCCAGCGACAACAACGGCGCCTACACCGTGACCTGGACCGGTGTGAGCACCGCCAGCGAGTATCGCCTGGAGCAGCGCAAGGACAGCGGCAGCTGGAGCCAGATCCATGCCGGCACCGGCACCAGCAAGGCGGTCTCGGGCCTGACCAACGGCAGCTACGGATACCGCGCGCGCGCCTGCAACGCCAGCGGTTGTAGCGGCTATTCGGCGATCGATACCACGGTGGTGACCCATCCGCCGGCTTCGGCGCCGACCCTGTCGGCACCGGTCAGCGTCGACACCAACGAGCAGTTCACCGTCAGCTGGACCACGGTCGGCACCGCGACGAGCTATGAGTTGCAGCGCGGCAACAGCGCCGGTACGACCTGGGAAACCATCTACAACGGCTCGGCCACCTACAAGACCGAGAGCCATCGCTTCGACAGCGAGCACACCTACCGGGTGCGTGCCTGCAACGTCGGCGGCTGCGGACCGTTCTCGGCGACCCGCAAGGTACGGGTCGTCGACATCGGCGGTGGTGGGGGCGGCGGCGAGCCGCTGAGCGTCGACCCGGTGTCGCCGCAGTTCGAACAGTCGTCCAGCGAAGGAGAAGGCCAATGAGCGCGCGCATGGACGGGCTGCGGCCGGCGATCCTCTCGGCACTGCTGGCGATGGGGGCGGTCCTGCTCCCCGGCTCGGCATTGGCCGAGGACTACGACAAGACCGAGGTGATCGTCTATCACGACGACGCCAGCGCCTGGGTGATGGGCCAGGTCGAAACGGTGACCGATGTCGAGACCGGCCGGGTGATATCGGAGACCGAGTACGGCTGGAACAACCTGCCGGTGAAGCAGCACAGCTTCGGGCGGCTGGTGCAGGAGATCGGCTACAACACCGCCGACGGCACCGTTGCTTACGTAAAAGACGGGGCTGGCCACACCACGACCGTCGGCGGCTGGAAGCGCGGCATTCCGCAGAGCATCAACTATGCCGACGGCACGAGCCAGAGCGCGGTGGTCAACAACGATGGCACCCTCGCCTCGGTCACCGACGCCAACGGCAACAAGACCTGCTACTTGTTCGATGTGATGGGTCGCCTGATCAGGGTGACCTATCCGTCGGAGAGCGCGGCGGGCGTCTGCGATACGTCGGCATGGGCACCGACGACCCAGGCCTTCGAGCAGATCGATGTGAGCGAGGTCGGAATCCCCGCCGGCCACTGGCGCCAGATCGTCAAGACGGGAAGCGGCCAGAAGACCACGTACTACGACGGCCTGTGGCGGCCGTTGCTGGTGCTGGAGCATCATCTGGGCAATTACGATGCGACCAAGCGCTTCACCCGCTTCGCCTACGACCATGACGGTCGAACCGTGTTCGCTTCGTATCCCAGCGCGCTCTACAACACGGCGGTCGGCACCTACACCGAATACGACGTGCTGGGGCGCCCGGTGCGGGTCGAACAGGACTCGGAGCTGGGCGCGCCGCTGGTCACCACCACCTGGTACGGCAACAACACCGATGGCGATTACAGCAAGGTCGTCAACCCGCGTGGCCAGATCACCCGGACCTGGCATCAGAACTTCGATCAGCCCGGCATGGACACTCCGGTGGCGATCCGGCATCCGGAGAGCGCCAATACCCATATCGTGCGCGACGACTTCGGCAAGCCGACCCGGATCCGCCGCAGCAACAGCGTCAGCCTGACCGGCGGCACCGTCGCGATCGACCGCGAGTACTTCTACAACGCCGAGCAACAGTTGTGTCGGGTCCGGGAGCCGGAAACCGGCGACACCTTCATGGGCTACGACGCGGCCGGCAACCTGGCCTGGTCGGCGGCGGGGTACAACTCGTCCGCAACAGGTTGCCTGACCGCCGCGGACGTGGCGGCGCGCCGGGCCGATCGCGGCTACGACCTGCGCAACCGGATCGTGTCGCTGAGCTTCCCCGACGGCCGCGGCAACACCACCCACACCTACACCGCGGACGGCCTGCCGGAGACCATCACCGTCAACAACGACGGCGGCACCGGCAAGATCGTCACCACCAGCTACGCCTACAACAAGCGTCGCCTGCCGGTGCAGGAGCGGATGCAGTGGGGCAGCGTCGATTGGACCCTGGGCTACAACTACAACGCCAACGGCCATCTGGCCAGCCAGGTGTACCCGGACGGCACCAGCGTCGACTACGCACCCAATGCGCTGGGCCAGCCGACGCAGGCCGGCAGCTATGCCAGCAACGTCAGCTACTTCCCGAACGGCGCGATCAAGCAGTTCACCTACGGCAACGGCATCGTTCACACCCTGACCCAGAACGCGCGGGGCCTGCCGGACACCAGTACCGATGCCTATGGCGGCACCGCGTTCCTGGCCGACAGCTACGACTACGACGCCAACGGCAATGTCGCCGCGATCACCGACGGCGCGACCGGCACCGGCCAGCGCGGCAACCGCGACATGGTCTACGACGGGCTGGACCGCCTGACCGGCACGACCTCGCCGATGTTCGGCACCGCGACTTATGCCTATGACGTGCTGGACAACCTGACCCGGGTCGACATCAGTGGCGGCGCGGGCGCGCGTAACCATCACTACTGCTACGACAGCGACTGGCAGTTGACCAATATCAAGACCGGCAGCTGCAGCGGCACGACCGTGGTCGGCCTGGAGTACGACGAGCAGGGGAATCTGGAGAACAAGAACGGCGCCATCTTCGACTTCGACTACGGCAACCGCCTGCGCAGCGCCGGCGGCAATGGCGTGACCGCCAGCGGCTATGTCTACGACGGCCTGGGCCGGCGCGTGCGCGACGTCACCAGCGGCAGCAAGTACAGCCTGTACAGCCAGTCGGGGCAGTTGGCTTACGCCAGCGACCTGCGCAAGGGCACGCAGCACGTGTACGTCCATCTGGGCGGCAGTCTGGTGGCGGTGCGCGACAAGGTCACCGCCACCGGGGCGGTGTCGGTCAAGTACCAGCACACCGACGCGCTGGGCAGCCCGGTGGTGATCACCGACGCCAACCGCACCGAGCTGGAACGCCGCGAGTACGAACCCTACGGCAAGCAGCTGACCCCGACCCCGCAGGACGGCCCCGGCTACACCGGCCACGTGTTCGACGCCGCCACCGGCCTGGTCTACGCCCAGCAGCGCTACTATGACGACGATGTCGGAAGGTTCCTGTCAGCGGACCCGGTGACGCCTTATGACAGCCCGGTCGGGCAGTTCAATCGGTATCGGTATGGGAACAACAACCCCTATGCGTTCACCGATCCTGATGGGCGACAGGCGGCCGACCTCCGAGCTACTGCAGCAATGGCTGAGCGTGCCGGTCGGAGTATTTCTGAGGTTAGACGCGCAGAGATGGCTGCGGTCAGTGCCTCCAGCACTACTGCAGTAGATCAAATACCAGTTGTCGGGGATGTTAAGGGTGTTGTAGGCGCAATTCAGGACCCTAGCGCAGTTAATATTGCTAGCGCGGCAATTGGTGCAGTTCCGATTGTTGGCGATGCTGCGAAAGGATTGGTAAAGGGAGTTTCAAATGCAGTGCAAGGCGTTGCGAGTGCTTCTAGGTCGATTCCTGACTTTGACGCAGCAAGGCGTACATCTTTTGAAAACGCTGGAATGACAGATCCTTCCGTCGTGCAGTTCTCAAAGGTTGATGAAGTAACAGGGACGGTGGTTGAGTTCAAGGGGCCTGGAGGAGCAAAAGTTGGCTACGATGGACCACATCAAAGCCCCGGCCCCCATCATGGTACGCAACACATAAGCTGGCAGTCAGCTGGAAAAAGAGGGAGTGGTGGTGCGCAGCGAGGTAATGAGCCTTATTCCGGCGATCGCCATCCATCAAGGCCGGACAGGAAAGATCAATAGTGGGAATTTTCTATATATGAGAAATCTACCTGGTGGTGTGCTTGAGAAGTACGGTGTGCATGTGCTTTCTCAAGATGAGGCTGATAGTGTTTTGTTTAGGGTCTCCTCTCGACACGTTTCGGACGCGAGTAAGGTATATTGGTGGTCGAGCATAAAGACGAATTATGAATCTTTATGTTACGGTGATTCAGTTTCTGGGTTGAGTTGTGTTGCTGCCTCTGTTGGTGCAATGAGTGGCGATTGGGTTTACTTAGTGATTACGGATGATGATCCGTACCCGTGGAGTGTTTATGAGATTAAAAAAGCGGATGTCATTGATTTTATTTCTGACATCCCGCTATGTGAATATTTCGTGTCTGACTTGAACTCTGATTGCGTTGTTTTTGATACGCATGATAATGAAATTTATATTTCAATAAGTTAGTGAGGGTGGCGATCGCAATGAAGGTGTGATGCCGCTCCATGGCCTCGCAAGCCGGATGATCGTCCAATGCATGAGATGCGGCAAAACACGGGGTGGGATGCCGTTTCTATTCGGTGCCGACAGCGCGCTCCGTTGAGCGAAGGTCGGTACTTCTGGCCAGCATGGCGAGTGTCACTTGTGAATGGCGATCAAGAATTCAAAGCAGCCATGCAGGCCTTGGATGGCGGGGACGCTACGACTGCCTTGAACATTGCTCGTGATCTGCTCTTGTCGGCTGACGAGAGGGATCATGTGTCCGGATACCTGTGCATGGGGTATGCCCATGAAAATGGCGGCAGGACCTCAGCGCTTGATCTGGACGAGGCGCTCAATTGCTTCAGAAAGCTGTCGCTGTTGGCTCCGGGACCGCTTCCGTTTGTGCTGATGGCCCGGGTCTGTATGAAGATCGGCGGCCCCGACAAGTTCAGGATGGCCTTGAAGTATCTGGATGAGGCGAGAGAGAAGGCTGCCTGCCTGTACCTGCTCGGGCGGGCACATTACCTCAGGGTTGGGCCCGAGCGGGATCTTGTCGAGGCCAAGAAGCTGTACCTGCGCGCCGCCATGGCAGGCAGGTTCAGTGGGTTCTTCGGGTATTCCGAAGTGGCCCGGGAGCTTGGGCAGAATGGGCGAGCATTGGCGATGGACGGTTTGAGGCTCTCTACCGGCTGGCTGATTTCGTTGCTGATAGGAGTCCGGGCCCAAGAGTCTTTCCTGAGCCTGTGAGCCTGTGAGCCTGGGTCAGGGTGGGGCTGTTGTCGTGGTAGCGGGTAATGGAGTTTTGGGGCTCGCTGTCATCGGCGCTGAACAGTAGATATGAACTATCCCATGGGCACTGACACCGCAGCCAACCGCTTCTACCTCACGCTGGCGATCTACTCGCAGCGAAACGAGTTCGATGCCATTTCCGGGCGCCTCGGCGTCGAGCCGACCGACTGCAGTGAGCGCAACGGCATCTACACGTGGCGCTTCTCGACCCTGGACGCGTGTGCCGATGACGATGTCTCCGCCCATGCCGCATTACTGCTGCGAACCTTTTCCGAGACCTCCGATGCGCTGGTGGCGCTGGCCAGGGCAGGCTTCGAATTCCGGTTGTGGGTATTCGCCTCGGGCGAGGACAGCAATTACAGCTTCGTCCTGCCTGACGCCCTGGTCGCATGGCTGGCGTCGTTCGGGGCCGATATCTGCGTGGATGCCTGGTCCTGACCGCGGCCGCGACGGCTGAACGCCCGGCTGGCGCATCGTCCCCGATAGCCATTATCGATAGCCGTCAGGGCGATTCCGCTTTCGATCCCCCTTTCGATTCGCTCCCACCCACCCCCGGGCGTCCGGGTCGGCCCCGCCGTGGACCGCCCCGGCTACCCTCCGGGCCATGCCTATGGACATATGTGGTCCGGGCCGTGACCGGTTACCTTCGCGGTCTGTTGCGAAATCCGTATCCGGACCCCATCCATGAAACCCTCCCTGCTGCTGGCCGCCCTGCTGATGAGTCTTTCCACCGCCGCTCCCAACGTCGCCTCCGCCGATCCGGCGGCTCCGCCCGATGTCGACCAGCGCCCGCACGTGGTCAAGGCGCCGCACGGGGCCGAGCGCCAGGACGAGTACTACTGGCTGCGCGACGATGAGCGCGAGGACAAGGCGATGCTGGCCTACCTGCAGGCCGAGAACGCCTACGCCGACAAGGTGATGGCGCCGCTCAAGCCGCTGGAGGACACGCTGTACGAGGAGATCGTCGGCCGCATCAAGCAGGACGACAGCTCGGTCCCGTACCGCAAGCACGGCTGGTGGTATTACACCCGTTTCGCGACCGGCCAGGACTACCCGGTCTACGGCCGTCGCCGCGACGCCGGCGGCATCGATGCGCTGTCTATCCAGAAGGCCAACGATGGCGGCGTTTTTGCCGGCGAGCAGGTCCTGCTCGACGTCAACGCGCTGGCCGCCGGCAAGGACTACTACAACGTCGGCGACTGGGAAGTGACCCGCGACGACAAGGTGCTCGCCTATGCCGAGGACCTCAACGGCCGCCGTCAGTACACCGTGCGCTTCCGCAACCTGGAGACCGGCGAGCTGTACCCGGACGAGATCAAGGGCGTGTCGGCGAACCTGGTCTGGGCCGACGACAACCGCACCCTGTTCTATGTCGAGAACGATCCCGAGACCCTGCTCACCGTGCGGGTCAAGAAGCACGTGCTCGGCACCCCGGTCGCCGACGACGTGCTGGTCTACGAGGAGCACGACGACAGCTTCTACATGGGCATCGGCAAGACCCGCGACGAGCAGTTCATCTGCATCGGCGTGCAGAGCACGGTGTCGAGCGAGTTGCGCTGCACCCCGGCCGCGGCGCCGGGCGAGTTCGCCGTGCTGGCGCCGCGCGAGCGCGACGTCGAGTACGAAGCCGATCACCACGACGGCCGCTGGGTGATCGTGACCAATGCCGACGGCGCGAAGAACTTCAAGGTGGTCACCGCGCCCACCGGCAGCACCTCGCGCAAGGACTGGAAGGACTGGATCGCGCACCGCGACGACGTGTTCATCGACGGTATCGAGCTGTTCGACGGCTTCACCGTGATCGGCGAGCGCTCCGAGGGCCTGGAGCGGCTGCGGATCGTCCGCGGCGCCCCCGGCCAGGCCGGCGAGGAGGAGTACGTGAAGGCCGACGAGCCGGCCTACTCGATGGGCCTGGCCGCCAATGCCGAGCCGGACACCGCGCTGGTGCGCTACGAGTACACCTCGATGACCACCCCGGGCACCGTCTACGAGCTCAACGTGCGCACCGGCGAGCGCCGCCTGCTCAAGCGCGATCCGGTGATCGGCTACGACCCCGACCAGTACGTGACCGAGCGCCTGTGGGCGACCGCCCGCGACGGCACCCGGGTGCCGGTGTCGCTGGTCTACCGCAAGGGCTTCCAGCGCGACGGCAGCGCGGCGCTGCTGCAGTACGCCTACGGCAGCTATGGCTCCTCGACCGACCCGGGCTTCAACAGCACCGTGGTCAGCCTGCTCGACCGCGGCATGGTCTATGCGATCGCCCACATCCGCGGCGGCCAGGAGATGGGCCGCGCCTGGTACGACGACGGCAAGCTGTTCAACAAGAAGAACACCTTCACCGACTTCATCGACGTCACCCGCTTCCTGGTCGAGCACAAGTACGCCGCGCCCGACCGCGTCGCCGCCTATGGCGGCAGCGCCGGCGGCCTGCTGATGGGCGCGATCGCCAACATGGCACCGGACACCTACCACGTGATCCTGTCGCAGGTGCCGTTCGTCGACGTGGTCACCACGATGCTGGACCCCAGCATCCCGCTGACCACCAACGAGTACGACGAGTGGGGCAACCCAGAGCAGAAGGACTACTACGACTACATGCTGTCGTACTCGCCCTACGACAACCTCAAGGCCCAGGCCTACCCGGCGATGTTCGTCGGCACCGGCCTGTGGGACTCGCAGGTGCAGTACTGGGAGCCGGCCAAGTACGTGGCGCGGCTGCGCGACCTGGATACCTCGGACAACACCGTCGTCTTCCGCACCAACATGGAAGCCGGCCACGGCGGCAAGTCCGGCCGCTTCCGCCGCTACCGCGAGCGCGCGGAGATGTACGCCTTCATGCTCGACCAGCTCGGCGTGAAGGCCGAGGCGGCACGCTGATGCGGTTGCGGGCGTCGGCGCTGACGGCACTGCTGGGGCTGGCGATGACGCCGGCCCTGCTGGCCACCGCGCCGTCCGCCCGCGCAGGCGAGCCGGCGCCGGCGCCGGCGCAGCCGCTGGCGATCGGCGAGACCTTCGTCATCGACAGCGAGGTCCTGGGCGAGGCGCGCCGGATCAATGTCTACCGTCCCGATGTCGACGGCGACAAGCCGTTGCCGGTGCTGTACATGCCCGACGGCGGCATCGGCGAGGACTTCCTGCACATCGCCGGCCTGGTCCAGATCGGTTCGATGAACGGCACCATGCATCCGGTGATGCTGGTCGGCATCGAGAACACCGATCGCCGTCGCGACATGACCGGGCCGTCGCGGATCCCGGCCGACCGCGAGATCGCGCCGCGGCTCGGCGGCTCGGCGGCGTTCCGCGAGTTCATCGCCGACGAGCTGATGCCGCGGATCGGCGACCGCTATGCGGTGAACGGGGAGACCGCGATCATCGGCGAGTCGCTGGCGGGCCTGTTCGTGGTCGAGAGTCTGGCCGAGGCGCCGGAACTGTTCGACATCTGGATCGCGATCGATCCCAGCCTGTGGTGGAACGGCGGGCATCTGGTCGAGGCCGTGCCCGCGCGCCTGCGCGAGCGCGAGCCGGTGGCGACCGAGCGGCTGTTCCTGGCCAGCAGTGACGAGACCGGCATCGCCACCCCGACCGCGGCGCTGGCCGGGGCGCTGTCCGACGTCGCCGGAATCGGGGTGGAGTACGCGCCGATGCCGGACGAGCACCACCACACCATCTATCACCCCGCGGCACTGGCGGCGCTGCGCAAGGCCTTCGCGCCGCCTCCGCTCGACTGACGATGGACTCCGTGCCGCGGCCGACACGCTTCCGCTGGGCCTGGTGGTTGCTGGCCTATGCCGCGCTCGGCCTGGGCGTGATCGGCATCGTCGTGCCCGGGCTGCCCACGGTACCGTTCGTGCTGCTGTCGGCGTTCGCCGCCGCGCGCGGCTCCGAGCGCCTGCACCGCTGGCTGCTCGCCCACCGACAGTTCGGACCGATGATCCGCGACTGGCAGGCGCATGGCGCGGTCGGCCGCCGCGCCAAGTGGCTGGCGACGGTGATGATGTCGGCCTGCGCGGTGATCATGTTCCTGACCGCGCCGAAGGTCTGGATGGCCGCGACCGGCACCGCCATCATGGCCGTGGTCGCCACCTGGCTGTGGCGGCGGCCCGAACCCCCGGCTGAACCGCTGTCCGACCGCTGAGCTTCGCACTCCGTGGCACGCGGGCTACACTGCCGCCATGAACGCACGCACCGCACTTTCCCTGCTCCTGCTGTCGCTGGCGATGACCGCCTGCGGCAACAAGGGGCCGCTGGTCCAGGCACCGGCCGACATGCCGATCGAGGTGCCCGTCGACGCCGCGTCCGAGCCCGATCCGGGTGTCGGGGATGCCGGCGAGGCGGCGCCGCCGTCCGATCCCGACGTCGAGGACACTGGCGACGACGAGGGGCCGGGCGCGGAATGAGCGCGCCCGCGCACGCGGCGCCCGCCGGCGTCGTGCATTTCAGCAAGATGCACGGGGCCGGCAACGACTTCGTCGTGCTCGACCTGCGCGGTGGCCTGGCCCCGCCCGGGCCCGAGCTGTGCCGCCGGCTGGCCGACCGTCATCTCGGTGTCGGCTGCGACCAGATCCTGACCGTCGAGGACCCGCTGTCGGAAGGCGCGGTCGCCGCCTACGGTATCTGGAATGCCGACGGTTCGCGTTCGCAGCAGTGCGGCAACGGCGCGCGTTGCATCGCCGCCTGGCTGGTGCGCGATGGCGCCGCCGGCGGCGACCGCTTCCGGCTCGACAGCCCGGCCGGCCGCCACGCGGTCGAGCGGGTCGGCGAGGACCGCTACCGCATCGCGATGGGCGTGCCCGATTTCGACCCGCTGCGGATCCCGATGCACGGGTTCGAGCGGCCGCAGGACCCCTATGCCGCTGGCGACGCATCGTTGCCGCGGTTCGGTGCGGTTTCGATGGGCAATCCGCATGCGCTGATCGAAGTCGACGATCTGGACAGCGTGCCGGTCGAGCGCATCGGCCCGGCCCTGCAGCGCGACGGTGTGTTCCCCGAGTCGGTCAATGTCGGTTTCGCCCAGGTCGTGGCGCGCGACCGGGTGCGCCTGCGCGTGTACGAACGCGGCGTCGGCGAGACCCTGGCCTGCGGCAGCGGCGCCTGCGCGGCGGCGGCGGTGTTGATGAAGCGCGGCGCGATCGGCCGGCGTGCGACGATCGTGCTGCGGGGCGGCGAACTGCTGATCGAGTGGCCGGACGACGACGCGCCCATGGCCATGACCGGCCCGACCGCATTCGTTTACGAAGGAGAGTGGCGAAATGAATGACCTCCAGGAAAAGCTCGGCGCGCACGAAGTCGCGGCCTGGTTGCGCCGGCATCCGCGCTTCCTGCAGCAGTTTCCCGACCTCGCGCTGAGCCTGGTGGTGCCGCGCGACGAGGGCTCGGCGGCGTCGCTGGCCAGCTACCAGCTGGAAGTGCTGCGCGACAAGAACCGCGAACTGTCGCGGCGCCTGCAGGACCTGTTCGCCAATGCGCAGGAGAACGAGCGCCTGGCCGTGCGCACCCATCAGCTGGCGCTGGCACTGATGCGCCAGGACAACGCCGCCGGCACCCTGCAGGCGATGACCGCGACCCTGGCCGAGGAGTTCAACGGCGACATCGTGCGCCTGGTCATGCTCGAACCGGTGGCCGGCCTGGACGCGGCCGACTGGCTGCAGGTGATCGCCGCCGACGACGAGGCGCTGGCCCCGTTCCGCGACTGCCTGGCCGATGGCGAGCCGATCTGCGGGCGCCTGCAACCGGAAAAGAGCGCATTGCTGTACGGCGCGCGGGTCGACGAAGTGCAGTCCAGCGCCTTGCTGCCGCTGCCGGGCGTCGGCCTGGTCGCGGTCGGCAGCCGCGACCCCAACCGTTTCTATCCCGGCATGGGCACCCTGTTCCTGCGGATGATGGGCGAGGCGCTGACCACCGCCCTGCAGCGCTTCGATCGCTAGTGGACCGCCGATCCCGTCGATCGGCTGCCGGTCGCGGCTCACGCCGCTCCTACGCAGCATCGGCAAGGCCTGTATCCCCGTAGGAGCTGCGTAAGCTGTGATCCCCGGGCTGCGCCCGGGAATCCCCAAAGTTTGCTGCGCAAACCTTGGGCCCCGCCGTTGCGCTTCCACACCCCCATTCGCGCTGCGCGCGAATCGCCCCCTGACTCAGGGGGGAACGATATCCGGCAGCGCCCGGATATCTCCCAAGGTTTGCTTCGCAAACCTCGGGCCCCGCCGTTGCGCTTCCATACCCCCATTCGCGCTACGCGCGAATCGCCCCCTGACTCAGGGGGCTGGCCACATGCCTTCATCCTGTAGGAGCGGCGTGAGCCGCGATGGGGTGTTCCTGGGAAGGCGCGGGGATCGCGGCTCACGCCACGCCCGCCGGACCCGTGCGCGGTGTCGGCTTCCGCGCTACGCTGGACGTGGATGGGAACGCGCATGATCGAAGAATTCCTGGCCCACTTGCAGGTGGAACGGCAGATGTCCGCGCACACGCTGGATGCCTACCGCCGCGATCTCGACGCGCTGCGCAACTGGGCCGACGCCCAGTCGTTGCAGGTCCTCGATCTGCATGCCGAGCAACTGCGCGGTTTCGTTGCCTCCGAGCACCGTCGCGGGCTGTCGCCCAAGAGCCTGCAGCGGCGGCTGTCGGCCTGCCGCAGCTTCTATGCCTGGCTGCTCAAGCAGGGCCGCATCGCCGCCAGTCCCGCCGCCGCGATCCGCGCACCGAAGGCGCCGCGCAAGCTGCCGCAGGTGCTCGATCCGGACGAGGCCAAGGCCCTGGTCGAGGTGCCGACCGACGTGCCGCTGGGTCTGCGCGACCGCGCCCTGCTGGAACTGTTCTACTCCTCGGGCCTGCGCCTGTCGGAACTGTGCGCGCTGCGTTGGCGCGACCTCGATCTGGCCGATGCGCTGGTGCACGTGACCGGCAAGGGCAACAAGCAGCGCAGCGTGCCGCTGGGCTCGCATGCACGCGCGGCCCTGGCCGAGTGGCGCGCCTCGACCGGCGCCGGCAACGACGCGCCGGTGTTCCCCGGTCGCAACGGCCCGATCACCCCGCGCGCGGTGCAGCTGCGCCTGCAAAAACTGGCCCAGCGGCAGGGGCTGTTCAAGCGCGTCCACCCGCACCTGCTGCGGCACTCCTTCGCCAGCCACATCCTGGAGTCGTCCGGCGATCTGCGCGGAGTGCAGGAACTGCTCGGACACGCCGATATCGCCACCACCCAGATCTACACCCACCTCGACTACCAGCACCTGGCCCGGGTCTACGACGGCGCCCATCCGCGGGCCAAGCGCAAGGGCTGAGCGCGGCTACAGTCCGGCCAGTACGCCGCCGTCGGCGAGCACCGAGGAACCGGTCATGTAGCGGCTCTCGTCGCTGGCCAGCCACAGCGCCACGTCGGCGATCTCCTCCGGCGTGCCGATCCGCTTGAACGCGTCGACCTTCTGCCGCGACTGCTCGACCATCTCAGGCGACGCACCGGTGGCGCCGCGGAACAGCGGCGTGTCGATGATGCCCGGCGCGATCACGTTGGCGCGGATGCCGCGGGCGCCGTAGTCCAGCGCCGCCGCCTGGGCCAGGCCCATCAGTGCGCGCTTGCTGGTCGCGTAGGCGCCGGCGCCGGGACGGGTGCTGCGCTCGTGCAGCGACGAGGTCAGGATGATGCTGCCGCCGCCGCTGCGCAGCATGTGCGGGATCTGATGCTTCATCGATACGAACACGCCGCGGGTGTTGGTCGCGTTGATCCGGTCCCAGGTGTCCAGGTCCAGCTCGTGCAATGGCTGGAAGCGGCCGGTGATGCCGGCGTTGTTGAACGCGACGTGCAGGCCGCCGTAGTGGTCGGCGACCGCATCGACGAAGTCGCGCACCTGTTCGGGCACGGTGACATCGGCGCGCACGAACATCGCCTTGCCACCCTCGGCGCGTATCGCCGCCTCGACTTCGCGGCCGAGCGCTTCGCGACGGCCGCAGAAGCCGACGCTGGCGCCCTCGCGGGCGAACGCGAACGCGGCGGAACGACCTATCCCGGAGGTCGCGCCGGTGATGATCGCGACCTTGCCGGCCAGCCGTCCGCGGCCCGCGTGCCGAGGCGATGCCGCCTGCGCGGTGCCCAGGCCGGTGGCGAGCGTGGCGGTGGTGGCGGCCGCCGCCAGGCTCGCGCCAAGCAGCTCGCGTCGGGTGATTGCGGTCATCAGGCACCTCGTCTCGGATGGGGGAGAGGGGGCAGTGTCATCGATTGCAGTCGGCGCGATAATCGAATCATCGTGAATTAGTTTCATTCGGAATATGAACGAATTTCCGATGTTGACGCCCGCCCGGCTGCGCGAACTCGTCGGCTTCGCCGCAGTCGCCCGCCACCTGAGCTTCGCCCGCGCCGCGGCCGAGGTCGGTTGCACGCCATCGGTGCTGAGCCGGCGCATCGCCAGCCTGGAGCGGACCGTCGGTGGGCCGGTATTCCTGCGCTCGACCCGGCAGGTGTCGTTGACCGCGCTGGGCGAGGCCCTGCTGGCCGACTACGGCGCGGTCGAGAGCGCCCTGGGCGGGCTCAATGCCGGGTTGGCGTCGCAGCATGCCGAGCCGGCCGGACGGGTGCGCCTGCACCTGCCGGCGACCTATGGGCGGCGCCGGGTCGCGCCGCTGCTGGCGGGACTGCTGGAGCGGCATCCGCGAATCCAGCTCGACGTGGTGTTCGACGACGGCTACGCCGATCTGGTCGCCGAACGCGTCGATGTCGCGGTACGGATCGGACGGCTGAGCGACTCGCGGCTGGTCGCGCGCGGGCTGCCGCCGATCCGCCGCCTGCTGTGCGCGTCGCCGCGCTATCTCGACCGGGCGCCGCCGCTGCAACGGCCTGAGGACCTCGCCGGCCATCGCTGCCTGAGTTTCGCGCCGTTGCAGTCCGGTGCGTTGTGGACGCTGCAGCGCGGCCGGCTCAAGCGCCCGGTGCGGGTGCAGCCGGTGCTGGCGACCAACAATGCCGACGCGCTGCGCGAGGCGGTGATCGGCGGCGCCGGCATCGCGCTGCTGGCCGACTTCGTCATCGGCGCCGAGCTGGACGCCGGCGACCTGGTCGAAGTGTTGCCGCAGTGGCGGGTGCCGCAGCCGACCGTGCAGATGGTCTGGGTCGCCGGCGCCGATCGCGCGCCGCGGGTGCGCGCGGTGATCGATTACCTCGGCGAACGGCTCGCGCAGCCGCGTCCCGGCGATGCGGACGCGCAGGTGGCCGCGGGCTGAACCGGCGCGCCCACGGCAGCGGCCGGCGCCGGCTCGAACTTGAACCCGCCGGCCGCGCCCCCACCCATGAGTCATCGCTTCCGGAGGCTCCATGGATCCCAGCCAGAACCCCAATGTCTTCCACGCCACCACCATCGTGTCGGTGCGGCGCGACGGTCGCGTCGCGGTGGCCGGCGACGGCCAGGTCACGCTCGGCCATACGGTGATGAAGGCCAACGCGCGCAAGGTGCGCCGGCTCGGCCGCGACGGCCAGGTACTGGCCGGTTTCGCCGGTGCCGCCGCCGACGCGTTCACCCTGTTCGAGCTGTTCGAGGCCAAGCTGGAGAAGCATGGCCAGCTGACCCGGGCCGCGGTCGAGATGGCCAAGGACTGGCGCACCGAGCGCCGCCTCGGCAAGTTGGAGGCGCTGCTCGCGGTCGCCGACCGCGAGACCTCGCTGGTCATCAGCGGCACCGGCGACGTGATCGAGCCGGAGGACGGCATCATCGCGATCGGTTCCGGCGGCATGTACGCGTTGTCCGCCGCGCGCGCGCTGATCGCGCACACCCAGCTCGACGCCCGCACCATCGCCACCGAGGCGATCAACATCGCCGGCGACGTCTGCATCTACACCAACCGCAACGTGGTGGTGGAAGAACTGTAGGCGGTCCGCGAGGCGCGACCTTGCTCCCCTTTCGTCACATCGCGGCTCACGCCGCTCCCACGACAGCGTTCAAGCGTTCATATGACCGATAACAACAACGCCACCATGACTCCGCGCGAGATCGTCCAGGGTGAGCCGGATCAGGCGAGATGCGTTGAAGCGCATCTCGCCCCGGCGAACGCCCGCACAAGGATGTGCGGGCCGGACTCTCCGACAGCCGCACGCGTTGCGGCAGGGAGGCCAGCGTGAACAGCATCATGACTCCCAGGGAGATCGTCCAGGAACTGGACCGCCACATCGTCGGCCAGCACCAGGCCAAGCGCGCCGTCGCGATCGCCCTGCGCAACCGCTGGCGCCGCGCCCAGCTCGACGACGCGCTGCGCAACGAGGTCATGCCCAAGAACATCCTGATGATCGGCCCGACCGGTGTCGGCAAGACCGAGATCGCGCGGCGCCTGGCGACGCTCGCCAACGCGCCCTTCGTCAAGGTCGAGGCGACCCGCTTCACCGAGGTCGGCTATGTCGGCAAGGACGTCGAGCAGATCGTCCGCGATCTGGCCGACACCGCGGTCAAGCTGTATCGCGAGCAGGCCAAGCACCGCGTGCGTACCCAGGCCGAGGACCGCGCCGAGGACCGTATCCTCGATGCGCTGCTGCCGCGCCGAAGCGGCAACGCGACCTCGTTCGGCTTCAACATCGCCGATGCCGCGAAGGACGAGCCGTCCGCGCAGGGCAATGCGCCCGACGACGCGACCCGGACCAAGTTGCGCAAACAGCTGCGTGCCGGCGAGCTCGACGAGCGTGAGATCGAGATCGACGCTTCGGTCAATCTCGGCGGCGTCGACATCATGGCGCCGCCGGGCATGGAGGAGATGGGCCAGCAGCTGCGGCAGATGTTCTCGCAGATGGCCGGCACCAGGACCCAGAAGAAGACCCTGCCGATCAAGGCCGCGCGCAAGCTGCTGGTCGAGGACGAGGCCGCCCGCCTGGTCAACGAGGAGGAGGTGCGCGAGGCGGCGATCGAGGCCTGCGAGCAGCACGGCATCGTCTTCATCGACGAGATCGACAAGGTCGCCAAGCGCAGCGAGGCCGGCATGAGCGGCGGCGACGTCAGCCGCGAGGGCGTGCAGCGCGACCTGCTGCCGCTGGTCGAGGGCTCGACCGTCAGCACCAAGTACGGTCCGGTCAAGACCGACCACATCCTGTTCATCGCTTCCGGCGCGTTCCACCTGGCCAAGCCCAGCGACCTGATTCCCGAGTTGCAGGGCCGCTTCCCGATCCGGGTCGAGCTGGGCGCGCTGAGCAAGGACGATTTCGTCCGCATCCTGACCGAGCCCAGGGCGGCGCTGACGATCCAGTACGTCGAGCTGATGAAGACCGAGGGCGTCGAGCTGCGTTTCACCGACGACGCCGTCGACCGTCTCGCCGACATCGCCGCGACCGTCAACGAGCGCCAGGAGAACATCGGTGCGCGTCGCCTGCACACCGTGCTCGAGCGCCTGCTCGACGTGCTCAGCTACGAGGCCCCGGACCGCGACGGCCAGGCGGTCACCATCGACCGCGCCTACGTCGACCAGCACCTGGGCGAGCTGGTCCAGGACCCGGACCTGAGCCGCTACATCCTCTGAGCGCGCGGCGCAGCGCGTGCCGTCATGGAGAACCCGCCGCGAGGCGGGTTCTGCGTATGGCGATGCCCAGGAGCGCGGGCGCGCATCAGTACGGCGGCACCACCACGCTGGTGCGCAGCACCCGCTCGAAGCGCCCATGGCGGGCGAAACGGCCCTCGAGGCGGAGTTCGGCGACGTAGCTGCCCGCCGCCAGCGGTTGCGCGAAAGCCAATGTGTAGGTGGCGCGCGAAGGCTTGCCGTCCAGGAAGCCGCCGCGGCTCACGCAGGTCGACGACCGCTCCAGGTGGCCGCTGATCCCGCCGCCGCAGCGGCAGGGCGAACGCCGGGGCGCGGGCGGTGCGCAATGCGAGCGCAACCGCGAGCCGGCGACGTCGAGCCACTCCAGCGACGCCGGGTCCGCGGCCGGGCGCCATGGCGCGATCGGCGTCAGTACCGCGCTGCCGTCGAGTTCCACGTCGCCGGCGAAGCGCGACTCCAGCGATATGTCCAGCACCGCCAGGCGGCGCTTGCGCTCCCACACCAGTCGCGGCACGCAGCTCACCTGCAACGGCGAACGCACGAAGGCGCCCAGCACGCAGTGCTCCGATCCGCCGACATCGACACGCCAGCGTCCGGGCGCCGGCCGCAGCACCCGCAGGGTCAGGTGGCCGGGCCGCGATGCGGCCTCGTATCCCCAGTCGCCGCGACGCAGGCGCCGACCGAACGGGTCGATCAGGGTGAACTTGCCGATGCGCGCGCCGGTCGGACTGGCGAGGCTGAGCAGCAGGCGACTGACCCCGGGTTCGACCCGGAAGCCGGCGCCGGCCCGGTTCTGGCCGGCCAGGTTCAGATGGGAAGGGGCGGCGTGCGACAGGCTCGCATGGACCCGGCTCATGCCGTCGCCGTCATCGTCATCGTCTTCCTGCGGTGTCGATACCGCGGCGTTGAACACCAGATCATCGTCCGAGGCGTCGGCGCGGATCTGGTTGTAGATCTCGTACAGCTCCAGCGAGTCGGGGCTGAGATGGAAGCTGCCGCCGGTCTCGCTGGCGATGTGTTGCAGCAGCGGGATATCCGACTGGCTGCCCAGGGCGATGGTGTGGACCGGCAGGCCGTCGCGCAGGGTGGCGAGCACATCGCCGCTCCAGGGCGCGCGGTTCTCGTAGCCGTCCGACAGCAGCACGATGGCGTCGCGGGCGGTCGCGCCGGCGGCCAACTGGTCGGCCGCGGCCTGCAGCCCGGCGCCGAGCGAGGTCCAGCCGGCGAAGGCGAGCGCGTCGATCTCGTCGTGCGCCTGGATCAGGCTGGCGGTGGACAGCGGTGTCAGCGCGAGGTCGACGCGGGCGCGGTCGGCCAGGGGCGTGGCGTTCGGGTCCGGCGAAGGATCGGCGAAGCTGACCACACCGACGCTGTCGCCGATCGACATCAGATCGATGAAGCGCTTGGCGTTGGCGCGGGCATCGTCGTCGTAGCCGGACGCGGCCATGCTGCCGGTGCGGTCGATGGCCTGGACGATGCGCGCCGGCATCGTCGCCGCCACGTCGAGATCCACCGCTTTGATCGCCAGCGCCCGCAGCGCCGCCACCACTTCCTGGACCGAGACCAGGGCCGAGTCGATCGGCGGCTGGAACGCCAGCGCGCACTCGAAGTCGAAGGCGAAGGCGCGATGGGCGAAGAAGAAGTACTCGTCCGAGGTGCCGGCGTGGTTGCTGGTGGTGCCGGTCGCGTAGGTCTTGCCGCTGACGGCCTGGATCGCCGCGTTGGCGGCGGTTTCGAGCTGCTGGTAGATCAGCTCGTCCTCGGGCGCGACCGGCAGGCTGCCGGTGAAGCTGCCGCCGCTGGCGATCGGGCGGAAGATCTTCTCGCCCTGCGAATGCGAGTCGACAGCGACCAGGATGTTGGGGAAGTTCTCGGCGATGAACTTCAGGTTGCGGTTCTCCGGTTCGGAGAACGCGAACGCGCCGTGGTGGGCGTTGGAGCAGGCCGAGGACGAAGCGCCGGCCTCGCCGAAGAACACCTCGTAGTTGCGGTTGTTGTCGACCCCCGGGCAGGCGGGCGCGCCCGGATTCGTGCGCCGGTTCTTGCGCCAGCCGGCGTCGTCGTGGAAGGAGAAGTTGAGGCCGTCGGGATTCATCACCGGCACGATCAGCACTTCGCCCTGCTGCAGGATGCGGGTGATCTCCCGCACCTGCGGATCGACGCTGGCGGGATCGTGGTTGCGCAGCAGCTGCTCGGCGAATTCGATCGCGATCAGTGGATTGATCCACTCCCGCGCATGGGTGCCGCAGATCAGCAGCAAGGCCGGCCGCGAGCGGTCCGAGGGATCGTTGCTGAGCCGCAGCAGCTGCACCGCGGACGGGCCGGCCAGCGCGGCGACCGAGCCGTCGTAGCCCTCGGTGCTCTCGGGCAGGGTGATGAGCTGGCACAGGGCCGGGAATTCCGCCGCCAGCGCGGCGATCCGCGCGGCGACGGCGCCGGCGTCCAGATAGCTGTCGACGAAGCCGGTGACTGGCGCGTCGTCGCTATCGTCGTGCACGCTGGCGCGCTCTTCACGACGCAGCGCGGCGGTCTGTTCCAGGTCCTCGGTGATCTCCGGGTCGAGGTCGTACTGCTTGGCGACTTCCAGCTCACGCGAGTTCAGCGCCAGCATCAGCCAGCCGTCGGCCTCGTGGTAGTGGTCGAATACGATCCGGCCCTGATGGTCGAGCGCTTCCAGCAGCGCCCTGTTGGCGGCGGTGGCCGCGATCCTGCAGGCGAAGTAGCCCATGACACGCTCCTTGTGGGGTGGCGCCGATCCGCTCCGGCCACGCGTGGCGACCGCGGCGGCGACGCGACGATGGAACCTCCGATCGCTCCGCTCTCCCCCGACGAGGCCGGGGGAGAGGGAGGTGTTCAGAGCTTTACTGGCGCTTGCGCAATTCCAGCGAGAACGCGCCCAGCGACCGGCCGCCGGTGTCCTGCTCGATCAGGGCCACCTCGCGGGCGCCGGACAGCGTGCCCTTCGGCAACTGCGCGCCCAGCACCACCGGCGTGAGCGTGCCGCCGACCATCGGCACGTCGAGGATCAACCTCGATCCGGAGCCCAGCAGGAAGCGCTTGCGGCCGTCGACGGTTTCCACCCGCACGTCGGACGCGGGCGGTCGCCGGTCCGCGGGCGCGCAGCAGCACGACTCGTGGCCGTCCTGCGGCGTCGCGGCGTCGCCCAGCGCCCGGATCACCGCGCGCTCGACCTTGGGGTCGAGGAAGCGCACCCAGACCCTGGCCCGCTTGGGCAGGTTGCCGCGCGCGACCACGATGCGGCGGATGCGGCTGTCGTCGGACTCGGCGCCGATCATGCCGGTCATCTCGTGCTCGGCGCCGTCGTCGTCGGAGTAGTCGACGGTGACGTTGCGCTGGGCCAGGTTGGTGTTGTCGACGACCAGGTTCCCGGACGGCGTCGGCCCGGTATGCGGCGAGACCTCGGCCAGTAGGCAGGGGTGCCAGCGGGTGCCGCCGACGAACTCCGGCGGCACCAGCGCGGCCGGCCACGGGAAGTCGAGGATGGTGGTGGCGCCGGCCGCCAGCGAGGCGATCGCCTGCTCGCCGAGCAGGTAGGTGCCCTGCACCAGCGGGCTGGGAATCGGATCGCCGGAGTTGATCGAGGGAATGTAGTCGCCGGGGTAGACGAACTGGGTGCCGGCGAAGTGGGTCAGGTAGACGCGGACGAAGGCGTTGGCCGAGTTGGCGCTGCCGGCATTGCGCACGCGCACGCGCACCCAGTTGTCGGTGCCTGCATCGGCCGGCTGATTGGGCGGATTGGCGCCGTAGGCCGGATCGCCGATCGGATCGGTCGCCGGGTTGTCCTGGCGCACCCACAGGTCGGGGCTGTGCCAGAAGGTGCCGCCGGTCGGGACCAGGCTGCCGTCGTCGGCGAGATTGTCGCGGACGACCAGGTTGACGGTGCCCGGGTCGAAGGCGTTGGCGCCCTGCACGGCGGCATTGACGTCCAGGCGGCCGAAGCCGTACCACCAGCTGAAGCCCCCGGACCATTGTCCGACCGGGTCGGCATTGGCGCCGTCGATGACCACCGCGGTGTTGCGCAACAGGTCGCGCAGGTCGACCCAGGTCAGGTCGGGCTCGACCGACAGCATCAGCGCCGCGGCCGCGGCGACCGTGGGCGCCGCCGCCGAGGTGCCGCCGAAGGTCTGCTCGCCGCCGGTGTGGTTGAGCGAAGGCGCGCCGTTGCCCTGGGCGCAGATGTCGATCTCGGGACCGAAGTTGGAGGTGTTGTTGAGCCGCTCCACGCCCATGCCGTCGGGCTGGTTGGAATTGCTGATCGCCAGGGTGCGCGGATGCGCGGCCCATACCCGGTAACCGGTGATCTGCTGCGGGGTGGCGTTGTTGCCGGCGGAGTAGATCATCAGCGTGCCCTTGCCGCCGCGACCGTAGACCGACAGGAAGGTCAGGGTGTCGTCCATCAGCCCCGACAGCGCCAGGCCGTTGACGCCGTGCGAGCAACTGATGATGTCGGCCGCCGGGTTGATCGGCTCGGCCGGCCAGCCGGTCGAGGTGTTGCCGGTGGTGAAGCCGGCCGCCCACAGCAGCGCGTCGGCATAGTTGACGCCGCCCAGCGCGAGCGGACGCTCCAGGCCGATCTGGTGCGTGTTCGGGGCGATGCCGGCGATGTCGTTGGCGTTGTCGGTCCGCGCCGCGACGATGCCGTAGACGCCCATGCCGTGCGAGGTGTCGGGGGTGTAGCCGGGCGTGGTGCACGGCCGCAGGCCTTCGAAGTCGTAGCACTGCGCCAGCTGCGCGGTACCGTCGGTCAGGTTGCCGCCGATGTCGGGATGGTCGGTGTCGATGCCGCGGTCGAGCGTGGCGACATACACCGCCGGACTGCCAAGGGTGAGGTTGGCCGAGATGCCGTTGAGAAACTGCCAGGCGTCGTCGACGTTCTGCAGGGTCAGGTTGGCCTGGCTGGCGTAGGTCGGGTCGTCCGGCGGGTCGGCCGGGAAGGCGTCGTCGACGATCTCGGCGATCAGGTCGGGTTCGCCGTAGACCAGCAGGCCCTGCTCATGCCATGCCTCGATGATCTTGAGGTGCTCCTGGTAGGTGCCGCCGCCGAACTCGATCAGACGTGCGTTGCCGGCCTGCAGGAAGCCGCGCAGGATGCGCGCCTTGGCCTTCTCCACCAGCGCCTCGATGTCCTGCGGGCGCAGGTGGTCGCGGAAGCGGACGACGAAGCGCCGGTCCAGCACCTTGACCTGGCGCCGGGTGAGGTCGATCGGCATGCCGATGCGCGCGTCCTCGCCGAGCATGCGGCGCAGGCCGGCCTCGGTCCTGGCGCGGTCGCCGCGCGCGCCCAGCTGGAACAGCCAGATCGCGCCGCCGGCGGCCATCGACGGATGGGTCTCTTCCTCGGTCTTCAGCTCGACCGGCTTGAGGCCCAGCTTCTTGACGACCTCGTTGAACAGTTCACTGCCGCGTTTCGGGTCGGGGGTGCGCGAGTCGAAGCCGACCGCGATCAGATCCTCGCGCGGCTCGAACGGCACCACGTTCTCGCCATAGCGGTAGAACGGCCAGCCGCGCTTGCCCAGGTAGACGCTCGCGGTCTTGCCGGTCGGCGCAACGGCGATGGTGCGCTCGGGCGCGACCATGCCGGTCGCCTTGACCTGCAACCGGTAGCTGCCGGGCGCGACCTGGCCCTCGAAGGTGGCGGTGTCCTTGACCCGCTCGAGTGCGATCCGGGTCTTGCCGCTGGTCAGCTCGACCTCGGCCTTCTTGTTCCAGGGCGAGCCGTTGCTGTCGTGTACCGAAACCCGCACCGGTGCGGCGGGTCTGTCCTGTTTGCGCGTTCGCGCTGCCTTGGTGGCCATGATTTCTCTCCTTGAATGGTGTGAACAGCTGCCTTCTCCCTGGCACGAACATGACCGGCGTTGTCAGTGGCCCCGGTTAACGGAACGGACACATGCGTCCGATGGCGGTTGAAGGCGGTGGCTGGGGCCATTCATCGCCAACGGCGCGTTCCTGTTGGACAGGACAGGTTGCGTCGCCTTCGTTGGCGGGCCGACAGCGAGGTGAAGGAGGCGTCACGAACCGGTGACGCCGGGGCCGACCGCAGGTGCGCGGCCGGACTCCCGGCGGTCGGGCTTCGTGCGCCAGGCTTTACCGCGCCCGAGCCGGGTCCGGGGAGGCGGGCGCCTCCGATACAAGCGCGCGCCCGCGCAGCAGCCGGTAGGCGGCCGGGATCACCAGCATCGACAGCAGCGGCGCGGTCAGCATGCCGCCGATCATCGGCGCGGCGATCCGCTGCATCACCTCCGAGCCGGCACCGCTGCCGACGAACAGCGGCAACAGGCCGGCCAGGATCACCGCGACGGTCATCGCCTTCGGCCGCACCCGCAGCACCGCGCCCTCGCGGATCGCCGCCTCCAGGGTGGCCACGGTCGCCGGCTCGCCGGCCGCCAGCCGTCGCTCCCAGGCCTGGCGCAGGTACAGCAGCATGATCACGCCGAACTCGGCGGCGACCCCGCCCAGGGCGATGAAGCCGACCATCGTCGCCACCGACATCGCATGGCCGAGCAGCCAGATCAGCCACAGTCCGCCGACCAGGGCCAGCGGCAGGCTGAGCAGGATGATCGCGACCTCGCCGAAGCGCCGGAACACCGTCCAGATCAGCACGAAGATGATCGCCAGCGCCGCCGGCACCACCCATTGCAGCCGCGCGATCGCGCGCTGCAGGTATTCGTACTGGCCGGACCAGGCGACGGCATAGCCCGGCGGCAGCGCGACCGTGTCGGCGATGCGCCGCTGCAGCGCCTCCACCACCGAGCCCAGGTCGTGGCCGTCGACATCGACGTAGACGTAGCCGACCAGGCGGCCGTTGTCGCTCTTTAGCATCGGCGGACCGGCGCTCAGCGACAGCTCGGCAACCTGGCCCAGGGTCAGCTGCACGCCGTCCGGTGCGACCAGCGGCAGTTGCGCCAGCGCCGCCAGCGAATCGCGCTGTCCGCGCGGGTAGCGCAGCACGATCGGATAGCGTTCGCGTCCGTCGACGGTCTCGCCGATCGGTTCGCCGCCGACCACGGTCGCGATCAACCGCTGCAGCCCGGCCTGGTCCAGGCCGTAGCGCGCCGCGACGGCGGGGCGGATACGCACATCGACATAGCGCCCGCCGCCGACCCGCTCGGCCAGCGCCGAGCTCACCCCGGGGACGGTCCTGGCGACGCGCTCGATCTCACCGCCCAGGCGCTCGATGACCCGGATGTCGGGCCCCGACACCTTGATCCCGATCGGGCTCTTGATGCCGGTGCTGATCATGTCGATGCGGTTGCGGATCGGCGGCACCCACAGGTTGGTCAGGCCCGGCACCTTCACCGCCGCGTCCAGTTCTTCGCGCAGCTTCTGCGGGGTCATGCCCGGACGCCACTGCTCGCGCGGCTTGAACGTCACCGTGGTCTCGAACATCTCGATCGGAGCCGGGTCGGTGGCGGTGTCGGCGCGACCGGCCTTGCCGAACACGTGCTCGACCTCGGGCACGGACTTGATCATGCGATCGGACAGTTGCAGCAGCTGACCGGACTTGCCGGCCGACAGTCCCGGCAGTGCGGTCGGCATGTACAGCAGGCTGCCTTCGTCCAGCGGCGGCATGAACTCGCTGCCGATGCGCGCGTAGGGGATCGCGGTGAGCAGCAGCAGGGCGGCGCTCAGGCCCAGGGTCAGTCGCGGATGGCGCAGCGCCCGCTCCAGCAGCGGCCGGTAGCCGGCGATCAGCGCACGGTTGACCGGGTTGGCGTGCTCGGGACGGATGCGACCGCGGATCAAATAGCCCATCAGCACCGGCACCAGGGTCACCGACAGCCCGGCGGCGGCGGCCATCGCATAGGTCTTGGTGTAGGCCAGCGGCGCGAACAGCCGGCCTTCCTGCGCCTGCAGCGCGAATACCGGCACGAACGACAGGGTGATCACCAGCAGGCTGGCGAACAGCGCCGGACCGACCTCGGCCGAGGCCTGCGCCATCAGCCCCCAGCGTTCGTTTCCGCGGGGTTCGCGTCCGCCATGCGCCGCACGCCAGGCTTCCAGGTGCTTGTGGGCGTTCTCGATCATCACCACCGCCGCATCGACCATCGCGCCGATGGCGATCGCGATGCCGCCCAGCGACAGCAGGTTGGCGGTGATGCCCTGCCAGCGCATCACGATGAATGCCGCCAGCACGCCCAGCGGCAGGGTCACCACCGCCACCAGCGCCGAGCGCAGGTGCCACAGGAACAGCACGCACACCAGCGCCACCACCAGGAATTCCTCGCCGAGCTTGCCGGCCAGGTTGCGCACCGCCTCGTGGATCAGCTCGGAGCGGTCGTAGACCGGCACGATCTCCACGCCTTCGGGCAGGCCGGCCTGCAGATCCCGCAGCCGCTGCTTGACGCCTTCGATCGCGCGTAGCGCATCCTTGCCGGTGCGCAGCACGATCACGCCGCCGGCGACCTCGCCCTCGCCGTCGAGTTCGGCGATGCCGCGGCGGAACGCCGGGCCGCGCGTGACCGTCGCCACCTCGCCCAGCAACACCGGGATACCGTCGGCGCTGGTCACCGGCACCTGCTCGAAATCCTCGCGCGCGCGCAGATAGCCCTCGCTGCGCACCATCAGTTCGGCCTCGCCCTGTTCGATCACCGAGCCGCCGGTGGCGCCGTTGGCGGCGCCGATCGCATCGACCAGCCGCTGCACGGTCAGGCCGCGCGCCGCCAGCGCCTGCGGGTCGGGCACGATCTGCCAGGCCGGCACCATCCCGCCCACGCTGGCGACCTCGGCCACGTCGGGCACGGTCTTCAGCTCGTAGCGCAGGAACCAGTCCTGCAGGGCGCGCAGCTGCCCGAGGTCGTGGCGGCCGCTGCGGTCGACCAGCGCGTACTCGTAGATCCAGCCCAGGCCGGTGGCGTCGGGGCCGAGCGCGGGGCTGACGTCGGCCGGCAGCCGGTCGCGCACCTGGCTCAGGTATTCCAGCACCCGCGAACGCGCCCAGTACAGATCGGTGTCATCGTCGAACAGGACGTAGACGTAGGAATCGCCGAAGAACGAGAAACCGCGCACCGCGGTGACTCCGGGCACCGACAGCATCGTCGTGGTCAGCGGATAAGTGACCTGGTCCTCGACAATGCGCGGGGTCTGGCCCGGCCACTGGGTGCGCACGATGACCTGGGTGTCGGACAGGTCCGGCAGCGCGTCCAGCGGGGTGTGCCGCAACGACCACAGACCGGCGCCGGCCAGCAGCGCGGCGGCCATCAGCACCAGCACGCGATTGGCGATGGAGGCGTGGATGAGGCGCGCGATCATGGCTGTGTCTCCTGCTGCCCGGTCGCGGAATCGGCCAAGGGTTCGAGCCGCTCCACAGTGAGCCCGTCCGCGTCGGAGCGTACCCACACCCGCACGCTGTCGCCGACCCGCAGGCCCTCGGCAAGGGCAGGGTCGGCGAGCGGGAAGCGCATCGTCATGCCCGGCATGTGCAGGGTCGGGAACGGGCCGTGGCTGAGTTCGATCCTGCCCTCGGCGATGGCGCGCACACTGGCGTCGGCCTGGTGCAGGGCCGGCGTGTCCGCGGCGGACGCATCGCCAGCGGGCATGCCTTCGCCGGGCACGCTCTCGTCGGGCATGCCGTCATCCGGTTCGCTCTCGCCCGGCATGCGCATGTCCGGCATGCCTTCGTCCGGCACGCTCTCGTCCGGCACGCTCTCATCCGGCATGTTCCCGGCCTCGTCGTCGCGGGCGCCGTCCAGACGTTCCAGCAGGCCCGACAGGCTGGCTTCGGAATCGATCAGGAACTGGCCGGACACGACCACGCGCTCGCCGCCCTTCAGGCCTTCGAGGATCTCGCTGCGGCCGTCGCCGCTGCGTCCGACCCGCACCCGCAGCGGGTGGAAGCGGCCGTCGGCGTCCTGCACGATCACCCGGCTGTCTGCGCCGGTGGCGATCAGCGCGCCGGTCGGCACCAGCGGCCGGGCCGGGCCCGCCTCGGGACGTATCGCGACCTCGGCGAACATGCCCGGGGCCAGCACGCCGTCGGGATTGCGCAGCACGATGCGTGCCTGTTGCGTGCGGGTGGCCGGATCGACCTGCGGCAACAGGGTCTCGACCTCGCCGTCGAAGCGCCGCTCCGGCAATCCGTCGACGCGGGCCCGGACCGGCGTGCCCGCCCGCAGTCGCGACGCCTCGGCCTGCGGTACCGCCGCCTGCAACCACACCGTCGCGGTGCCGTTGATGCGGAACAGCGGTGTCCCCGCCATCACCGCCTGACCGTCGCGGACCAGCACCTCGCTGACCACGCCGGCATGCGGCGCTGCGACCGTCACGCTGCCGTCGCCGCTGGCGCCGGCGGGAACGCCGAGCACGCGCAGGCGCTGTTGCGCGGCCGCCTGCAGTTCGCGTGCGGCTGCCGACTCGGCCTGGCGCAGCGCGTGCGCCTCGGCCAGCGCGGTGCTCCAGGCGGGAGCGAGCAGGGTCGCCAGCGGTTGTCCGCGTTCGACCCGGGTGTACGGCGCCTTGACCTCGACCCGGCTCACCAGCGATGCGGCGACGGCGCTGACCACCGATTCCCGGTTCAGGTCCCAGGCCAGCGTGCCGGGCACGCGCAGGGTCGTAGCCAGCCGGCCGATCGCGACCGTTTCGGTGCGGATGCCCACGTTCTGGCGCAGGCCCGGGTCGATGTCGACTGCGGCGCCGGTGGCTTCGTCGGCGTACTTCGGCACCAGCTGCATGTCCATGAACGGCGACTTGCCGGGCTTGTCGAAGCGCTGGCCGGGCACCATCGGGTCGTACCAGTACAGCACCTCGCGTTCGTCCGCTGCCGCCTCCGGCTCGGCGTTCGTCATGTCGGCGCTGCCCTCGCGGCCCGCCCACCAGTAGCCGCCGGCCACCCCGGCGGCGACGGCGGCGATCCATGCGGCGGTCGTGATCCAGGTCTTGGAGCGGTTCATGGCAGGGGCTCCTGTTCGGGCGGCTGGCTGTCGGGGTTCTGGATTTCGGGCAGCTGGTCTTCAGGTAGCTGGTTCTCAGGAAGCAGGTTCTCAGGAAGCAGGTAGGCCAGATCGGCCCAGACGCGGCCCAGCTCGCCACGGCGCCGGGCGTGCTCGATCAGCAGTTCGACTTCGCCGCGGCGTGCATCCAGCCACGGTTGCAGACCGCCGCCGGCGCCATAGGCGGCCAGTGCCGTGCGCGAGCGGTCGCGGGCCAGCGGCAGCGATGCGTCCTCGATACGCGCCAACCGACGCTTGAGGCCCTGCCACAGGGCCAGGTGCCGCTGCAGGCGTTCGGCCTGCAGGCGCCGGGCGTCGTCGCGTTCGGCGCCGGCCGCGTCCAGTTCGGCACGGCTTGCGGCGATGTCGCGCTCCTGGCGGTTGCCCGTGAACAGCGGCAGGTCGATCGCGAATTCGACCATCAGCATGTCGCTGCGCGGCCGCCCCGCAGGCGTGCGTTCGCGCTGTCCGTAACTGAAGCCGAGGCTCCAGTCCGGACGCTTGCCGGCGATCGCGGCATCGACCTCGGCTGCGGCGACCGCCTCGCGCGCGCGCCATGGAAGCAGTGCGCCATGACGGTCGATCGAGGCCAGCAGGGCGGCCGGCGCGACCGGCAAGGTGTCCGCCGACGGTGGCTTGCCCTCGGCCCGCAATGCCTCAGGGGCCTCGTCCAGCCAGCGTGCCAGGCCGGCGCGGGCCGCTTCCAGGCGCGCCTGCGCGGCGTCGATGCGGTTCTCCAGATCCAGCGCGCCGGCCTGCGCGGCCAACGCGTCGGAGACCATGCCGCTACCGCCGGCGGTCCGCGCCTTCGCCGCGCGCACGGCGACATCGGCCGGTTCGCGCAGCGCCTGCAGGGCGGCCACCTCGTGTTGCGCCGCCCATAGCTCGATCCAGGCCTGGGCGGTGGCCCGACGCACCTCCAGCCGCTCGGCCAGCGACAGCGCCCGGGCCTGGTCGAGCAGGCGTTCGGCCACGGCCTGGCGGGCCCGACGCTTGGCCCGTGCCGGGAACGCCTGCATCAGTCCGACCTGCTTCATTGTCATCATGTCGGCGCCGGTATCGAAGGCGTTGGCACCGGTGACCGGCAGGTTGGAAATGCCGAGCTTCAGTTCTGGATCGGGCAGGGCGGCGGCGCGGGCGGCCCGCGCCTGGCGCGCCTGGATGCGCGATTGCCGCGCCTGGATCGAAGGCGCGCGTTCGACCGCGTTGCGCAAGGCGTCTTCGTAGGTGATGCCGGACGCGATGGACGCGGCCGGGACGAGGGCGAATGCAAGGACCAGCATCGACACCGGCCAGCGGTGGACGCCGTGGCGGCGCGACGGGGAAAGGAGACGGGTCATGAGACCTCCGGACAGGCAACGACGGACACGCCGCCGAAGCCGCCGGCGGCGCGGTAACAGGTCGTGGTCGGGGTCTAGATCTGCAGGCTACAGAAGCGTTGCGCGGGCGGCGGGTCGGACCGGCAGACCGGCACGTCGAGATAGGACTGCGCGCGCACCGGCGGCAGCATCGCCTCGGTCAGCGCGAACTGCACCGGCGGCAGCGCCAGTGCCGGCACCTGCGGCGCCTTCAGGTCGGGTGCGGCGACATGGCCACGCAGACAGTGCTGGTCGCACAGCGCCGGCGTATCCGGGTCGGGCATCTCCATCGCGCCGCACCCGGCCATCGCCTGCGGCGGTGCCGGCGTCTCGGCGATCGGGCAGGCGTAGGCGACCAGGGCCAGTTGTTGCAACAGCAACACCCACAGTGCCAGCCAGGCCATGCGCGAGCGCGGACGGTCGCGGCGGAGCCGGCGCAGCAGGTTCATCGCAGGCTCCCGGCGCGGCCGCGACGCGGTGCGGCCGCCGGCGGGCGGCGGCAGGCGTGCAGCGAGCGGGCGGGCGTACTGGCCATGCGCGCCGAGTGTACTGCAAAGCCGGGACCGGGCCGTGAGCGACTCCGGCAGCGTCGCCGCCATGCCGGCACCGCGATGACAGACGCCGATGCCGGCCATATCCTGCCGGCTCGGCCCGGGTCACAGGAGACGGACATGGAGCGGTTCAACGGCGGTTGCCTGTGCGGCAGGGTCAGGATCGTGGCGTCGGGACGCCCGTACCGGGTCGGTCTGTGTCATTGCATGGACTGCCGCAAGCACCACGGCGCCTTGTTCCATGCCTCGGCGGTGTTCCCCGGGGACGCGGTCGTGGTCGAGGGCGAGACCGGCGACTACGCCGGCCGCCACTTCTGCCCGCACTGCGGCTCATCGGTGTTCTCGCGCAGCGGCGACGAGATCGAAGTGCACCTGGGCAGCTTGGACGCGCCCGACCAGTTCACCCCGACCTACGAACTGTGGACGATCCGCCGCGAAGCGTGGCTGCCCGAGTTTCCGCTGGCCAAGCGGTATGCGCGCGATCGCGAGGGGGCGGGGCGTGAGGAGGCGTAGGGCGCAAGGCCACGACCGGCGTTGCGCCACGCGTGGCGCGGAGTATCGCGCTGAAGGTCCCGTTCGTTCGAATGCCCGCCTATCGGTGAGACCAGTTGGACTGGTCGCGAGGCAGCAGCCCATTGGGGTCGTGGGGCTCCAGCCATTCGGGTTGCAGCCGGTCGGTGAACAGCACGAGGTTGAGGACTCCCGGATTGGCGAGGCTCGGGAAGATCAGGCCGAGCTCACCGGCATCCAGGACGATGTCTCCGAGGGCCCAGCTCGGGGGCTCGGTTCCGTCGACGAACAACTGTCGCTAGTCGCAGCCCCAGTCGTTCCAGAGCGGGTCCCATCCGTCGTCATCCAGTTGCCGCAGGTCGACCAGCTCGGGAAGGCGGGCCAGGTAGGCCACGAGCAGGTAGGGCTCGGTCAGGTCGTTGTCCTGGCGGTATTCGGCGGCGCAGGTGGCTTCCTCGAAGCTGAGGTAGAGCGCCGGCGTGCCGACCCGATTGAAGCGACCGCCGGCGCGCGCGGCGCCGGCACCGCTGAGGGGCTGGAAGGACCAGAGCGGGTTGTGGGCACGGAAGAGCGGAGTGCCGGCATCCAGCCGGATGCGCCTCATCCGTTCTGGCCTCCGGAGATCGACTGCAGGTAGCGCAGGGCCTTGTCGGTGTCGCCGTCCTTGACTGCATCGAAAAGGGTGCGCTGGCCCAGCACGCGTATCGGCGTGTTCTTCATGTGGAAGGCGGCGTCGCGCACATTGGGCTTGAGGCCGAGCAGGGCCAGGAATACGCGGTTGTAGTCGCGCATGCGTTCCTGCGTGCGCGGGCTTTCCGGGTGCAGGCGCATCGTGTTGCGGTGCACGCCCAGCGCATTGGCCAGGACCGACAGGTCCAGCTCCAGGGTCGTGGCGAACCTGGCGGGCGAGAGGTAGGTCTGCCCGGGTTCGCGAAAGAGCTCGGTAATGTCTTGCTGCATGACAGCCGCCATTGCGCTCACCGTTCGGACAGGGTGTGGGCATATTATGTGCGCAAAATGTGCACGCATCAAGTGAGTGCGTCGCGCGTGTTCCCGGTCCGTATGGAGAGGCGGGGCGCGCGCCAGGGGGCTGCCGTCGATATCCACCTGCGCCGCCCAGCTAGCCCGCCACCCCCACCCAGCCGCGGAACGTGAATCCCGCGTAGAACAGCTCGACCCGCTCGAAGCCGGCCTGTTCGATCAGGGCCCGGTCCTGCTGCGGGGTGAGCAGGGGCAGGCGGGCGGCGATGGCGTCGATCGCGCGCCGGGCATCGGCGGCGGGGACGCCGGAGGCGGTGGCGAAGGCCGCGTATCGGCGCAGCCAGCGCTGGCGGCTGCCGTCGTCGGTGGTGTCGCTACCCGCGTCGTCGCCGTCGTCGGCCGGGACGCTGTGGTGGGCGGCCACCAGTGGGGCACCGGGTTTGAGTCGTCGACGCAGTTGCCGCAGGGTATGCAGGCGCTGTGCGGGCGGCAGGAAGTGCAGGGTCAGCAGGCAGCTGGCGCCGTCGAAGGCGGTGTCGGGCGCATCGTCGATCAGGCCTTCGAGCAGTTCGGCGCGCGCGGCCAGTGGGCCGAGGGTGTCGGCGGCGAGCTTCAGCATCGGCGCGGACGGGTCGACGCCGAGCAGGCGCCAGCCGGGCTGGGCCTGGGCGAAGGCCTTCAGCTCCAGGCCGCCACCGGCGCCGAGCACCAGCACGCGGCCGTCCGTGGGCACGCGTTCGGCCAGCAGCAGGGTCGCCATGGTCTGCAGGGCGAGGAAGCCGGGCACTTGGCGGATCGGGCCTTCGGCATAGCGGGCGACGGCATCGGGGTCTGAAAACGGGGTCACGCGGCGGCCTCGGTTGACGGTCGCGATTAAATGTAACATCATTTGTTACATGAAAGCCGACAGCCGCCTCTCCGCCGTTCTGCATGCGCTGCTGCACATGGCCGAGCACCCCGGACCGATGACCTCCGACGCCCTGGCGCAGTGCCTGGGAACGCATCCGGTCGTGGTCCGCCGCACCATGGGCCTGCTGCGCGATGCGGGCCTGGTCGCTTCCGAGCGCGGTCACGCCGGCGGCTGGCGGATCGTCGCCGACCTGTCGAAGGTGAACCTGCGCCAGTTGCATGAGGCACTGGGCGAGCCGGCGCTGTTCGCGATCGGCCACCGCCAGCAACGCCCGCAATGCCTGGTCGAACAGGCGGTCAACGCGGCGCTGGACGGCGCCTTCGACGAGGCCGAGGCGCTGCTGATGCGACGCTTCGAATCGGTGTCGCTGGCCGACCTGGCGGCGGATTTCGCGCGCCGGCACGCGGCCGTCAGGAAAGGAGCGAAGGCATGAGCAATACCGGGACCACACACGATGTGATCGTCATCGGCGGCAGCTACGCCGGCATGGCCGCGGCGCTGCAACTGCTGCGGGCGCGGCGGCGGGTGCTGGTGATCGACGGCGGGCGCCGGCGCAATCGCGCGGCCTCCCATTCGCACGGCTTCCTGGGCCAGGACGGTGCCGATCCGGCGGCGATCGCGGCCGCCGCGCGGCACCAACTGGAGGCCTACCCGACCCTGAGCTGGCATGAGGACGAGGCGGTCGCGGCCGGCGGCGAACACGACGACTTCCATGTCGAGACCCGCGACGGCCATTGCCATCGCGGCCGCCGCCTGCTGTTCGCGACCGGCGTGTCCGACACCCTGCCGCCGGTCGACGGCCTGGCCGAGCGCTGGGGCGTCAGCGCCTTCGCCTGTCCGTACTGCCACGGCTACGAGTTGGAGCAGGGTCGGATCGGGGTGATCGCGGCCGGACCGATGTCGATCCACCAGGCGCAACTGCTGCCGGAGTGGGGCACGGTGACCCTGCTGCTCAACGACGCGCTGGCCCTGGACGACGCGACCGCGCACGAACTGGCAGGGCGCGGCGTCGCGATCGAACCCACACCGATCGCCCGCATCGACGGACACGCGGACGTGGTGCTCGCCGATGGCCACCGGCTGCCGTTCGCCGGGTTGTTTACCGCGCCGCGCACGGCACCGTCGACGCCGCTGGCCGAGCGCATGGGCTGCACGTTGTCGGAAACCCCGACCGGCGTGCGCATCCACACCGACGACGCGAAGCAGACCACCCTGCGTGGCGTCCATGCCTGCGGCGACGCCGCGCTGATGATGCACTCGATCTCGCTGGCGGTCGCCGACGGCGCCTGGGCCGCCGCCCACCTGCACCGCTCGCTGGTGTGGCCGGACGCATAGGCGTTCGAGGCGTGCTCCGGTAGAGTCGCGCGGTCAGCGGACGCGGCATCGCCAACCCGGGAGGCGCAGGGCATGGACGCTTCGAAACCCACAGCGCAGGTGGTCAGGGCCGGGGTCGAGCGCGTCTGCGCCGAGTTCGATAGCCGCATCGCGGCGCATGACTTCACGCGGATGAGCGCGCGACTGTGGAGTCGCCGCATCGGTGAGCGCCTCGAGCTGATCCACTTCCATCGCGCCGGCGGCAGCTACGGAGCGCCGGCCAGGGCCAGTGTCGAGATCCGCGTCGCCTTTGCGACCCGTCCAGCCGATGCCCGTGGGCCGCTGATCCTCAACGGACCTTCCAGCGATCGGCTCAGGAGCGCGGATGGCCGCGCCTATCATCTGCGCTTCAACGCACTGACCTGGAGCACCTTCGAGCGCTGCGTCGACGATCTGGTACGGGTCGCCCTCGACCACGGGTTGCCATGGTTTGCCGGCCAGGGTGGCATGGCGGAAGATTGTTGATAGCCGTCTACAGCCGGTGCTGCCTTGCCGACGAGGGCTGAGGAATGACCCTGATCGCTTCCGCTCTGCTTTCCCTGGGGTTCGCCGGTGGGTTCGCCGGTGGATTCGCCAGTGCCAGCACGCCCGCCGAGCTGCCCGGGGGCTGGCGCCATCCGGTGGCCTCGGAGCTGGAGGATCCGCTGCGCGACGATTCGCCTTCGCGCTACACGCAGGCGACGGCGGACTTCAATGGCGACGGTATCGACGACACCGCGCTGTTGCTCAAGAGCCGGACCCGCAGCGCCGAGGCCCTGTGGGTGCGGCTGTCCGACGGCGCGGGCGGCTTCCGCTGGTTGAAGCCGATGGAGATCGGCTGGGATGCGCCCGATGTCGGCGTGGCGATGGCGATCGAAGTCCAGGCCCCTGGCGTGATCGCCTACGGCTGTTTCGACGGCATCGAGGATTGCGACTTCGGACCGGTCGAAGAGCGTCCGAAGCTGAAGCTGGCCGAGCCTTCGCTGCTGTACTTCAGGCCCGACAGCGCCGCGTCGCTGTACTTCTGGAGCCATTCGCGGCAGCGCTTGCTGCGGGTCTGGCTCAGCGATTAGCGACCGTCCCTGCCGCGGACGCGAGGTCCACGGCCGGGACGGGCATCGACCCGGTGAACCTCAGCGGCCGTCGCCGAACAGGCGGGTGCCGCGGCCGTAGCGTCCGCTGGCGTCGCCCTTGATCCAGTCGCCGAGCAGGCGCAGGTAGCCGTCGGTGATGCGGGTGCCCTGGCGCTCGCCGTCGGGCAGGGTGCGGAACTCGAACATGCCGTGGTCGGTGTCCGGGAACAGGTAGACGTCGACCGGCTTGCCGGCGGCGGCCAGCGCCTGCAACGCGCCGCGGGTCTTCTCGATCGGCGCCTCGCGGTCCTGTTCGGCCAGCACCCACAGCAGCGGCGCATCGAGCCGCTCGAGCACGGCCTGGGCGTCGTAGTCCCAGATCAGTTCGAGATTGTCGAAGCGGGCGCGGCCGAGCCGGCGCAGGTCGGCGTCGGAAGTGCGCAGCATCGCGCCGCTGTGCTCGCCCTCGATGGTCGCCGCCCACGGCGCGTCGGCCAGTTCGCGGCGCAACGCCTCCAGTGCCTCGAAGCCGTCGCTGAAATGCGAGTCCAGCAGCCGCGCGGTCGCCTGCGAGAGTCGATCGATCTGCGCCATGGTGCGTGCGTCGTAGCCGGCCGCACGCGCTTCGGAAATCATCTGCTCGCGGTCCTCGTCGATCGGCGAGACCACCAGGCCGAAGCCGATCGCGACGAAGTCCGCGTCCGAATGCGTCGCCGCCAGCGGCGCGACCCAGCCGCCCTGGCTGCCGCCGAAGTAGCCGGCGCGACCGAAGCGGCCGGCGGCCATTGCGCGGGCGTGATCGAGCGCGGCGGCGGCGTCCTCGGCCAGCAGCTCGAAGTTCTGGGTGTACTCGCCTTCCGATTCGCCGGTGCCGCGCTTGTCGTAGGCGAAGGTGCGGGTGCCCTGCGCGGCCATCATGTAGGCGTAGGAGCTGTGGGTGGAGGAATAGCGCTCGGAGCCGTGCACCATCACCACCAGCGGCATGTCGGCGGCGCCGTCCTCGGGTTCGATCAGGTTGCCGGCCAGCCGCGAACCCAGGCTGCCGAAAGTGGTGGCGGTCTCGCGCAGGGCCATGCGCGGCCATAGCGTGGAGCGACCGTCGGCGCCGCGCACGCTCAGGCCGTCGGCGGTGCAGCGCACCGGGCCGTCGTCCTCGACCGTGCTGCCGCGGCGGCCGTCAAGGAACAGATAGCGCTGCGCCGGCGGCGGCAGGCTGTCGATCGAATAGACGACCACGGCATCGTTGCCGGAGGCGGGGCGATAGGCGCCGGTGGGGCAGTCGGCCATCGCGGCGGTGGCATGGAACAGTCCGGTGGACAGCAAGGCGGCGGTCAGGATGCGGCGCACGATCGGGAATCTCCTGGGGTGGGGGGCGGTCGAAGCAGGCGCTGGACTCTATCGGGACGCGCGGTTCGCGGGAGGTGCCGGAGGTCGGGGGTGGCGGACTCCAGTCACGAGATGCGCGTCGCGGGACGAAGGTTGCGCCGGACGTCCATACTTCGCGCATGGATATCCGAAAGGCGACCGCGTCGGACTTCGATGCGATGTGGGCGATCTTCCGCGCGGTCATCGCCGGCGGCGATGCGCTGCCGTTCCCGGACGACTTCGACCCGGAGACCTTCCGCGCGCATTGGTTCGCCGCCCAGACGCCCTACGTGGCGGAGACCGCCGACGGCACCGTCGGCATCTACAAGCTGGGCGCCAACTACCCGGGACCGGGCGCGCACGTGGCCAGCGCGACCTATGCGGTGGATCCGCAGGCGCAGGGGCGCGGCATCGGCCGCGCGCTGGTGCTGCACAGCCTGGCCCAGGCGCGCGCGGCGGGCTTCGTGGCGATGCAGTTCAACTATGTCGTCGGCACCAATGCGCCGGCGGTGGCGCTGTACCGCAAGCTGGGCTTCGACATCGTCGGCACCCTGCCGGGGGCGTTCAGGCACCGGCGTCTGGGGCCGGTGGATGTCCATGTGATGTTCCGCAGGCTGTAGCCGCGGTGGCCGTGAGCCGGCCGCGGGCGCGTTGTTCCTCCGGTGAGGCCGTCCGCTCCCGCTGGTGGCGTCGCGTGCGAGTGTCCGGGACGATCGGGGTCGCCGCGCAGCCTGATGCTGCGATGCACAGTCGCGTTCAGGCCGTTCCGCTGCTAGGTTGGGGCCTCGTGCTCGGACAGGGGGCGTGCGCGAAGCCGTCAATCATCTTCGGGGGTGTCCAATGACGCAGAACTCGCTTGCCGTGGCGCTGGCCGCGGCAGTCATGCTTGTCGCTTCCGGCAGCGCCTCGGCTGCCGATCCCGACCCGAACCGGGTCATGATCAAGTTCAAGCCCGGCGCCTCGGCGCAGGTGCAATCGGCATTGCGGGCGGCCGGCGGCCGCATCCACCTGGAACTGGCGCCGCAGCGCGTGATCGCGGTCACGGTGCCGCAGCAGGCGCTGGCCGGGCTGCGCAACAATCCGAACATCGAGTACGTCGAACAGGATGCGCCGCGCTATCCGGCCGCGCAGAGCACGCCCTACGGCATCAACAGCGTGCAGGCCCCGCAGACCTGGGCGGCCGGCGCCGATGGCAGCGGAATCAAGGTCTGCGTGATCGACTCGGGCATCAACGCCAATCATGAGGACTTCGCCGGCATCCCGATGACCGGCTATCCCAGCGGCTGGAACAACGACAGCTGCGGCCACGGCACCCATGTCGCCGGCACCATCGCCGCGGTCGACAACAACGTCGGCGTGGTCGGTGTCAGCCCGGGCGCGGTGTCGCTGCACATCGTCAAGGTGTTCGATGGCGCGGCCTGCGGCTGGAGCTATGCCTCGACCCTGGTCGACGCCGCCAACCGCTGCGCCAGCGCCGGCGCCAGGGTCATCAACATGAGCCTGGGCGGCGACTTCGCCA
This sequence comes from Marilutibacter maris, assembly GCF_003233695.1. Taxonomy (NCBI): domain Bacteria; kingdom Pseudomonadati; phylum Pseudomonadota; class Gammaproteobacteria; order Lysobacterales; family Lysobacteraceae; genus Marilutibacter; species Marilutibacter maris. The sequence continues at coordinate 615,780 of NZ_CP029843.1, forward strand.
GCAACACCGAGGAGACGGCATTCGCCAACCTCGACAGCCAGGGCATCCTCAGCGTTGCCGCGGCCGGCAACGACGGCAATACCCGCCACAGCTACCCGGCTTCCTACGACAGCGTGATGTCGGTGGCCGCGGTCGACATCAACAACGTGCATGCCGATTTCTCGCAGAGCACCAGCCAGGTCGAGATCGCCGCGCCCGGCGTCGCCGTGCTCAGCACCTATCCGTACCGGACCGGTTCGATGACCGTCGCCGGCACCGGCTACATCGTCTCGGCGATGGAGGGCAGCGTGCAGTCCACCGCCAACGGCGCGATGGTCGACGGCGGCCTGTGCACCAGCGCCGGCAGCTGGTCGGGCAAGGTGGTGATGTGCGAGCGCGGCGACATCAGCTTCGCCGACAAGGTCAGCGCGGTGCAGGCCGGCGGCGGCGTCGCCGCGGTGGTCTACAACAACGAGCCGGGTGGCTTCTCCGGCACCCTGGGCACGATGACCTCGACGGTGCCGGCGCTGAGCATGAGCCAGGAGGACGGCCAGGCCCTGGTCGCCGCCTCGCTCGGCCAGACCGCGGCGGTCAGTTCGGTGTCGGAGGCCAATACCAGCGGCTATGCCTATCTCGACGGCACTTCGATGGCGACCCCGCACGTGGCCGGTTCGGCCGCGATCATCTGGAGCGCCAACCCGTCGGCGAGCAATCAGCAGGTCCGCGACGCGATGACCTCGACCGCGCTCGACCTCGGCCCGGCCGGTCGCGACAACGACTACGGTTACGGCCTGGTGCAGACCTTCGCCGCGACCGAGGCCCTGCTCGGCGGCGGTCCAGGCCCCGACCCGACCGACCCGCCGGCCTCGCTGAGCGCGTACAACTACGGCATCAGCAAGGGCAAGCTGCAGATCGGCCTGCAGTGGAGCGCCGGCGACGTCACCGTCGACGTCTACCGCGATGGCAGCCGGATCGCCTCGGCGATCGACAACGGCGGCAGCTACACCGACGCGGTCAAGGTGCGCCGCAACAGCTCCGGCAGCTTCAGCTACCGGGTCTGCAATGCCGGCACCAGCGAGTGCTCGGCCGACGCCAGCGTCGATTACTGAGCCCGACGGCGCCACCGCGCCACGCAGAAGGCCCGCAGCGATGCGGGCCTTCTGCGTTTCCGCCGCCGGCCGGCAAGCGCGGATCAGCGCAGGCGCTGCCGCAGCTTCTGCCACAGCTGGCGGCGCGCGCTGTAGACGTTGACCCCGAGGACCAGGGCGGTCAGCCAGATCATGCCCTCGGTGGTCAGCGCGGCCGCGGTCGTCAGCACGATCAACGCGGTCCGCCCGACGCCGATCGCGAGGCCGGTGCCCAGCGCCAGCCAGGCGGTGACGCAGACCGCGGCGCCCAGGTAGAGCCAGCGCGTGCGGCGATGGCTGGGCGATGCGGGAGGGGTCGACAGCGGTTCCGGTGCGGCGTTCATCGGACCGCCCCCTGGCCGGTGACCGGCAGCAGCTCCGGTGGCAGCGGCGATGCGTCGGTCTCAATCACGCCGACATTGGACACGATCCACCAGCGCTCGCCGTCGTTGAGCAACTGGAAGTGGTTGATCCCGCGCATCAGCGGGGCGTCGTCGTCCAGGCGCAGGCGGATCTCGAAGCTGCTGGTCACCGAGGCCATCAGGTCATGCCGCTCGACCCGGGTCACCAGCGGGATCTCGTGGAAGCCGGTGTTGGCATAGGCGCTCTCGGTCTGGGCGACCAGGGCCTCGGTGTCGGTGCTCATGATGCCGGTCATCGCATCGGACTTCACCGCGATCGACATGCGGGCGCCGTCCAGGAACAGGGCGCGATAGCGGTCCCAGTCGCGCTGCGCACCGGCCTCGGCGGAGATCACCTCGTAGAGCGCGTGCACGATGGATTCGGGCGATTCCCAGTCGCCGGGTTCCGCGGCGGCGACCGATGGCAATGCCAACGACAGGGTCAGGGCCAGTCCCGCGGCGATGCGACGGAGCGGGCGGGAAGAAGAGCGGTGGGGATGGGACATGTCATTCTCCTTTGAGCGCATCGAGCGCGGCGGTGTCGAGCAGTCGGCCGTCGAGCACGACGGCATGGATGGCACGGGTGTTGCGGATGTCCTGGAGCGGATCGGCGTCCAGCACCAGCAGGTCGGCCTCGTGGCCGGGCGCGATCCGGCCCAGGCGCCGTTCCGCGCCCAGGGCGTCGGCGGCATTGACGGTGGCGGCGCGCAGGACCGTCGCTGCCGGGACGCCGGCCTCGGCCAGCAACTGCATCTCGCGATGCAGGCTGATGCCCGGCGCGATCCATGGATTGCTCATGTCCGTGCCCAGGGTCAGGCGCGCATCGGTGGCGTACAGGCGAACCGCCATGCGCTGGACCTTCGGCCAGATCGCGCGGGCGCGGACGAAGTCTTCCGGTTTCCAGCCGATCGCGAAGGTGAACCAGTCGTTCCAGCTCGCCTGCAGCGCCGGGTGCGAATGCCGGCGGGCGTCGTCCTTGTAGTCGTTGTCCAGGTCCTGCACGAAGGCGGCATGAAAGGCGACGAGGGTGGCGTCGAACACCGGACGGTGACGCTCGAACGCGGCCACCATGCGATCGGCTTCGGCGCCATCGGGGTCGAAGTGCTCCCACCACTCGAAGAACGCGAAGGTGCCGGCGCGGGCATCGGCCTGCCAGGCGCGTCGCGCCTGCGGATCGAGCAGGTCGGGGCTGGTCGGCATCAGGTGGACGATGGCGTCCAGGCCCATCTCCAGCGCGTCCGGCCAGGCGATCGCATCCAGGTGCGCGACGGCCGGACGTCCGTGCGCGTGCGCGGCCTCGATGCCGGCGCGCAGCTGTTCGCGGTCCAGCCCGGTATAGAGCTTGATCCAGTCGGCGCCGGCTTCGACCTGGTCGGCGACCACCTGCCGGACCTCGTCGGGATCGGACGCGGCGGTGGCCAGTCCGCGGACCGCGGCGTTGTTGATCACCGGGCCGGCGTCGAAGCTCTCCGGACCGGTCAGCCGGCCGCCATCCAACGCTTCGCGGTAGCGCGCGGCGGCGGCCAGATCGCCGCCCGGGTTGCGGATGGTGGTGACCCCGAATGCGACCAGCCGGCGCGCGTTGTGGTCGGCGATGGCATCGTCGGGATCGGCGACCATGGTCAGCTGGCCGCGCTCGCGTCGCATCTGCAGCGGACCCAGGCTCAGGTGGGCGTGCATGTCGATCAGGCCCGGCATCAGGTAGCGCTCCTGCATGTCGACGGTCCGCGCGTCGCGCCGGCAGGCGCGGCTTGCCGGCCGGGCGATGCGGACGATGCTTCCGTTCTCGATACGCAGGCATCGCGGCGGCGTGCTGCGCGCGCGCTCGACATCGACGATGCGGACGTTGTCCAGCGCAAGCGTGGCGGCGCGGGCGGTGCCGGTGGTGGCCGCAAGCGCCAGGATCGCGCTGAGGGCGAGGGCCGCGGAGGCCGGTCGCGGCCAGGGCAGGAAGGGGATACGCATGGTCGGCAGGGCTCCGTTGGGGATGTCGATGTCCCCTCAGTGGCCCGGGCCGGCGGATTTCTTACGCGCGATGAATTCCTTTCGCAGGGTGTAAGAAACTGGCCGCGGCCGTCGACTGACGGCGATGAGTACCGGATCGCGTCCCGCCTGCATGCATTCCCTGTGGCCCAGTGTCGAAGCCTTCCATCCGCAGCTGTGGCGCGCGGTGTGCGGCTATGAGCGCAATCCAGCGTTGCGCGAGGAACTGATGCAGGAGGTGTTGCTGGCGGTATGGGAAGCGCTGCCGAAGCTGCGCGATCCCGATCGCCTGCTGCCGTTCGTGCTGCGGATCGCGCACAACCTCGGCGCCAGCCACGTGCGCTCATCGGTGCGCACGCCGGCGCTGGTGGCCTTCGATGCCGACGTCCACGACTCGCTGTCGCAGACATCGGCGGGCGAGGCCGAGCGGGCCCGGACCCAGTGGCTGTTCGAGGCGCTGGCGACGCTGCCGGTCAACCTCAGGCAGCCGCTGATGCTGCAGCTGGAAGGCTTCGACTATCAGGAGATCGCCGACATGCTCGGCATCAGCAGCGACAACGTCGGCGTCCGCGTCCATCGCGCGCGTGAACGACTCAAGACCCTGTCCCGGCAGGAGGATGCAGATGAACTTCGATGACGAACTGAAAGGCGCATGGCAGGGCGAGATCGCTCAGCCGCCGTCGCGCCGGATGAGCGATCAGGTCCGCCGCCACCGTCGACGCCATCGCCTGCTGCGCGGGCTGGAAGTGGTGCTGACCTGCGCCGCGGTGGCGGTGTTCGGCCATGCGTTGATGTCGCGCACCGCCGGACCCAACCACTGGCTGTTGATGCCGTTCTTCATGGTGTTCCTGCCGGTGGTCTGGAGCGTCGTCCTGCGCGCGCCCGGCCGGCACCGCGGCGATGCCAGCGAGCCGCCGCAGGTCTATGCGCGACTGCGGCTGGCGCAACTGCGCACCGACCTGCGCGACCTGTGGTTGGCGCGCCGGGCCGCCGTCGTGTTGCTGGCGTATGCGCTGGTCGCCCTGGCGGGGTCCTGGCTGTTCGGCGATGGCGACTGGCGTACCGCCTCGACCCACCTGCTGGTCTACGCGGTCGGATGGTGGCTGGCGACCTTTGCCTGGTGTCGCCACCTGCGCCGCCGCCGCCTGCGCGAGTACCGCTCGACCCGGCGGATGCTGGGACCGTGAGCCACCGGGCGCCGGCCCGTCGCGAGCGCATGAATGGCGCTGCCTGCTTCCAGGCAAAGAGAGACGCTGCCATCCATGGCGAAGCGTCGCCGGCTCCGTCCAGCTCCTGCCCGGCCATCCCTGGCCGGGCGTTCGTCAACGCATGAGCCAGTGGCTCACGGGCGCGCTTCCTCACCCTCGCCGATGTCCTCGTTCCAGACCTCGGGGTTGGCGGCGATCCAGTCGCCGAGCATCGAGATGCAGCGCTCGTCGGCGAGATCGATGACCTCGGTGCCGTTCTCGCGCAGCCAGTCGATGCCGCCGCCGAAGTTGACCGACTCGCCGACCACCACGGTGCCGATGTTGAACTGCCGCACCAGTCCGCTGCAGTACCAGCAGGGGGCGAGGGTGGTGACCATGATGGTGTCGCGGTAATTGCGCTGGCGGCCTGCCTTGCGGAAGGCATCGGTCTCGCCGTGCACCGACGGGTCGCCCTCCTGCACACGGCGGTTGTGGCCGCAGCCGAGCAGGACGCCGTCGTTGCGGTACAGCGCCGCGCCGATCGGGATGCCGCCCTCGGCCAGGCCGGCCTGGGCCTCGGCGATCGCGGTGTCGAGCAGGGCGCGGTAGTCGGGGGTTTCGATCATCGTTGTCTCCATGGGCTGTCCGGGCGGCCGGTTCCGGTGGCCGTCGGTGGGGTCAGGCGGCGCCGTCGCGGAGCATCTCCACGTGGGGGATGCCGTCCTCCAGGTACTCCGGCGACGCGACCTGGAAGCCGTGACGGGCGTAGAAGTGCTGCAGATGGGCCTGGGCGCCGAGCCGGATCGGCGCGCCGGGCCAGACCCGCTCGATCAGGGCCACGCCCTCGCGCATCAGCGGGTCGCCGAGCCGGCGCCCGCGCCAGTCCGGCGAAGTCACCACGCGGCCGATGCTGACTTCGGCGAAGGTGTCGACGCCGTGGCCGAGACCGCCCGGCAGCACCCGCAGATAGGCGGCCAACCGGCCATCGGGCGCCTCGCCGAGCAGGTGCCAGGTCTGCGGGTGGTGGTCCTTGCCGTCGATGTCGAGGTAGGCGCAGGCCTGCTCGACCACGAACACCTCGCTGCGCAGGCGCAGCAGCGCGTACAGCCGGCTCGGGGTGAGCTCGTCGAAGCGGGCGGCGATCCAATTCAGTTCGGGGGTGCTCATCGCGCCATGATGCCAGCTGCGCGGATTCCATAGGAGCGGCGTGAGCCGGCGATCCCCGGGCTGCGCCCGGGAATCCCCAAGGTTTGCCTCGCAAACCCTGGGCCCCGCCGTTGCGCTTCCACACCCCCATTCGCGCTGCGCGAGAATCGCCCCCTGACTCAGGGGGGAACGATATCCGGCTGCGCCCGGATATCTCCCAAGGTTTGCTGCGCAAACCTCGGGCCCCGCCGTTGCGCTGCCAGCCCCCCATTCGCGCTGCGCGCGAATCGCCCCCTGACTCAGGGGGAACGATATCCGGCTGCGCCCGGATATCTCCCAAAGTTTGCTGCGCAAACCTCGGGCCCCGCCGTTGCGCTGCCAGACCCCCATTCGCGCTGCGCGCGAATCGCCCCCTGACTCAGGGGGAACGATATCCGGCTGTGCCCGGATATCTCCCAAGGTTTGCTTCGCAAACCTCGGGCCCCGCCGTTGCGCTGCCAGACCCCCATTCGCGCTGCGCGCGAATCGCCCCCTGACTCAGGGGGCTGGGCTCATGGGCTGGGCAAACGCTCTTCGTAGGAGCGGCGTGAGCCGCGACGGGGCTTTCATGGGAAGGCCCTCGCGGCTTACGGCGCTCCTGCGGGTGCGCGACGCAACGGACTTTTGCCGCCGGATCGGCGACAATTCGCGCATGAACGAGCAGCCTTCCAAGCCCGAAACCTCCGACACCACTCACTTCGGTTTCCGCGACGTGCCGGTCGGCGACAAGCAGAAGCTGGTCGGCGAGGTGTTTTCCTCGGTCGCCGGCAAGTACGACCTGATGAACGACCTGATGAGCTTCGGCATCCATCGGGTCTGGAAGCGCTACTTCGTCGCCACCGCCCAGGTCCGCCGCGGCGACCGTGTGCTCGACCTGGCCGGCGGCACCGGCGACATCGCCCTGCTGCTGCGCGACCGCGTCGGCGAGACCGGCAGCATCGTGCTGGGCGACATCAACGGTGAGATGCTGCGTGTGGGGCGCGACCGGATGACCGACATGGGCAAGGTCGCCGGCTTCGAGTACGTGCAGATGAACGCCGAGAAGCTGCCGTTCCCGGATGCCAGCTTCGACCTGGTCACGATCGCCTTCGGCCTGCGCAACGTCACCGACAAGGACGCCGCGCTGCGCGAGATGCAGCGCGTGCTCAAGGTCGGCGGGCAGGCGCGGGTGCTGGAGTTCTCCGAGGTCAAGGCCGACTGGTTCAAGCCGCTTTACGACTTCCACTCGTTCAAGGTGATGCCGGCGCTGGGCCGGGTGTTCGCCAACGACCGCGACAGCTACCAGTACCTGGCCGAGAGCATCCGCAAGCACCCGCCGCAGGAGACGCTGAAGGCGATGATGGAGGCCGCCGGCTTCGCCCGCTGCGGTTACCGCAACCTGTCCGCGGGCATCTGCGCGATCCATACCGGCTACAAGGTCTGAGCGGGACAAGCGCCGCGCACGTGTAACCCCGCGGCCGCCGCGGACGTAATTATCGAGGGTCCGCTCCGGAGCCGCCCCGATGTCCGCGTCCATTCCCGCAATCCCCGCGCTGCCCCGGCCCGTTGCCGCCGCCATCGAGCGGGTGGCCTGGCCGTTCGCCACCGCCATCAGTATCGTCCTGCTGCTGTGGTTCGGGGCAATGGGCTTCCTGCCGTTCTCGGCCGAGGCGCTGGCCAGCCGCGGCGGGCTGTCGGCCGACGACGCGACCGCGATCGCCAGCGGCATGGGCGCGGTGCAGCTGTTGCTGGCGCTGGGCCTGCTGCCGCTGTGGCCGGATCGCCTCCGCGCCGGTTTCGCGCTGGCGGTGGCCGGCTTCTGGTGGCTGCAGATGGCGACCCTGGCCAGCCCTGCGATGTGGGTCAACGACGCGCCCTACGGCGGCTTCCCGTTCCTCGGCGCCGGCCAGGGCCTGCTCAAGCATCTCGGACTGGGCGCGCTGGGCCTGGCGCTGTGGGCGCGTTGGCGCGGTCATGCCGGCGCGACGCGGGGCGCGCTGTGGCTGCTGTGGGCCGGGCAGTTGCTGGTGCTGGTCTGGATCGGTCTGTTGAAGTTCACCGCCTACGAGGCGCATGGCGTGGAGGGGCTGATGCGCAACAGCCCGCTGTTCGCCTGGCTGTACGGCTTTGCCGATGTGCGCGGCGCGTCCAACCTGATCGGGGTGATCGAGCTGGCGACCGCGGCGCTGATCGCATTGTGGCCGTGGCGGCCGCGCGTGGCCGGGTGGGGGCTGCTGGCGGCGGCGTTGACCTATCTGTTGACCAACAGCTTCCTGCTCTCCACCCCGGGCTGGGCGCCGGGCCATGGTTTCCCGTTCGTCGCCGGCACCGGCCAGTTCCTGCTCAAGGACCTGGGCCTGCTGGCCGGCGCCTTGCTGCTGCTGGCGGGACGGCCGTCGGGCGAGCTGGCAGACCCGGCCATGCCCGCGCGCGGATGAGGCGCTAAACTCGGGCGTTCATCCGTATCCCGTGAATCCGCGTATGCGCTCTTCCCTGCTGACCCTGTGCCTCGCCGCCGCGCTTGCCGCCGGCTGCTCCTCCGAACAGGCCGCGACGCCGGCCGACCCGACCGCCGCCGCGACCGCGGCTCCGGACACCACCGCGGATGCGAAGGCGATGGCCGAAGTGGACGAGTATTCCTATGCCGAGCCGGACATGGTCCGGATCAAGGACCTGGCCCTGGCGCTGAAGGTCGACTTCGACCAGCGCCAGCTCTCCGGCAGTGCCACCTACACCCTGGACTGGGTCGATCCCGAAGGCGGCCGGCTGATCCTGGATACCCGCGGCCTGACCGTCGACAAGGTCGTCGGCGAGCGCGAGGACGGCAAGTGGGACGACCTGACCTTCGTTCTCGACGACGCCGACGAGGTGCTCGGCAGCAAGCTCACCATCGCCGCGCCCAAGCGCAATCCGCGCATCCGGGTCAGCTACACCACCTCGCCGGACGCCTCGGGCCTGCAGTGGCTGACCCCGGCGATGACCGAGGGCGGCAAGACCCCCTTCATGTTCAGCCAGTCGCAGCAGATCCACGCCCGCTCCTGGGTACCGCTGCAGGACACGCCGCGGGTGCGCTTCACCTATACCGCGCACGTGACCGCGCCCAAGGACGCAATGGTGCTGATGAGCGCCGACAACGACCCCAAGGCGGCGCGCGACGGCGACTACAGCTTCAAGATGCCGCAGCCGATCCCGTCCTACCTGCTGGCGATCGCCGCCGGCGACCTGGTGTTCAAGCCGATCAGCGGGCGTAGCGGCGTCTGGGCAGAGCCGAGCGCGGTCGACAAGTCGGTGGCCGAGTTCGCCGACACCGAGAAGATGATCGAGGTCACCGAGAAGCTGTACGGCCCGTACCGCTGGGAGCGCTACGACATGCTGGTGCTGCCGCCGTCGTTCCCCTACGGCGGCATGGAGAACCCGCGCCTGAGCTTCATCACCCCGACCGTGATCGTCGGCGACAAGTCGCTGGTGTCGCTGATCGCCCACGAGCTGGCGCACAGCTGGTCGGGCAACCTGGTCACCTTCTCCACGCCGAAGGACGGCTGGCTCAACGAGGGCTTCACCAGCTACGTCGAGAACCGCATCGTCGAGGAGCTGTACGGCAAGGCCCAGGCCGACATGGAGAACGTGATCGCGCGCAACGAACTGGCCGCCGAGTACAAGGATCTGGATCCGAAGCTGCAGGTGCTGGCGTTGCGTCCGGGCACGCTGTCCGACCCCGACGGCGCCAGCAGCGCGACCGTCTACACCAAGGGCGCGTGGTTCCTGCAGTTCCTCGAGCAGCGCTTCGGCCGCGACGACTTCGACGCCTTCCTGCGCGACTACTTCGACCACTTCGCGTTCCAGAGCATCCCGACCACGAAGTTCCTGGAGTACGTGCAGCCGAATCTGGTCGAGAAGTATCCGGGCAAGGTGACGATGGCCGAGATCGAGCAGTGGGTCTACGAGCCGGGCATTCCGGACGGCGCGCCGAAGACCGAGTCGGCGCGTTTCGACGCGGTCGACGCCGCGCGCGCGGCATGGCTGGCCGACGGCACAGTGCCGGACAAGGCGCTGACCGATGGCTGGGTCACCCAGGAGTGGGTGCACTTCGTCGAGGGCATGCCGCAGACGCTGGACACCGCGCAGCTGGCCGCGCTGGACGCCGCCTACCGCTTCACCGGCACCCCGAACGGCGAGATCGCCCAGCGCTGGTATCCGCTGGCGGTGCGCAGCGGCTATGCCGAGGCCAACGAGGCGATTGCCGCGTTCCTGGAGAAGATCGGCCGCCGCAAGCTGATCATGCCGACCTACGCCGAGCTGGTGAAGACGCCGGAGGGCCTGCAACTGGCCGAGACGGTGTTCGCCAAGGCGCGCCCGGGCTATCACCCGATCACCACCGCTTCGGTCGAGTCGGTGATCGCCGAGGCCAAGGGCGCGGACGCCGACGGCGCGAAGTAAGCCCGGGTGGCTACGCGGCGCCGACGCCTGCTCGCCACGGCCCTGCTCGTCGCAGGCGCCGTGGCCTTGGTGGCCGGCGTCGCGCTGTGGCAAGAACCGGCCCGCCTGATCCGCGTCGCCTACCAGGCGCAGCGGCTGGCGGCCGGGCTTGACAAGGCCAGCGTCGAGATCGACGGCAGCCGCTGGGTCTACGCCTACAGCGACGACGCCCCGGCTGGCGCCGCGACCGTGGTGATGCTGCACGGCTTCACCGGCAGCAAGGAAAACTGGTATCCGCTCGCGCAGCGCCTGCGCGGCCGTTATCGCCTGCTGATCCCGGATCTGCCTGGGTGGGGAGAGAGCAGGGAAGAGAGCGGGGACGGGAGTGCGCGCGAGAACGGCGCCGACCCGGGCTATCGCGCCCAAGCGCAGCGGGTTGCGCGCTTCATCCAGACCCTCGCTCCGGCCGGCGCCGGCGAACGGGTCCTGCTCGGCCATTCGATGGGCGGCGGCATCGCCGCGGTGACCGCGGCCGAACATCCCGACCAGGTCGACCGGGTCGGCCTGCTGGCCGCGGCCGGCGTGTACTTCCAGGCCAACGTCTTCGGCGAACGCGTACTGGCCGGCGAGAACCCGTTCGCGGTCGGCGACTCGGCCAGTCTCGAACATTATCTCGGGCTGTTGTTCGAGGACGCCGACGCGCGGCCGTGGCTGCCGTGGCCGGCCGACCGCATCTACATCGACCAGCGCCGCGCCAGCGCCGCTTTCGAACAGACGGTGCTGGACCGTATCGGCCGCAGCGACGAGGCCTTCCTGCCCGGCGCCTCGGCGGCGCGGATCCGGCAGCCGGCGCTGCTGCTGTGGTGCCGGCAGGACGCGGTGATCGATGCCAGCGCGATGACGCTGTACGCACGCGAGATGCCGCAGGCGCGGGAGGTGCTGCTCGACGGCTGCGGCCACATGTCGCTGATGGAGCGCCCCGACCGCGTCGCCGCGGCGGTCGATACACTGATCGAACGAGGACAACCACGATGACGCCATATTCGTCGCCCCTTGCCGCCAGGATCGCAGGTTGGCCGCGCGTCGCCGCCGTCCTGGCCGTCGTCGCCGTGCTGAGCGCCTGCCAGCCCCAGGCCGACCCCGAAGCCGAGCGCGCCGCCCAGGCGCAGGCGCGCGAGCAGGCCGCCGAGGCGATGGCGGCCGAATTCGACAAGGCGATCGCCGCGGAAAACTGGAGCCTGGCCCGCGCGCATGGCGACATCCTCAATGCCGACTATCCGGGCAGCGCCGCCGCCGAGCGCATCGCGCCGCAGTACGAGGAGGCCAAGGCCAGGGCGGTGGAGCACCGCGAGAACCAGCGCCTGACCGCGCTGTGGACCTACCAGAGCCAGCCGTTCAAGGACGGCCGGCAGGTGTCGGCGTCGATCCATGCGCGCGAGCCGGTCGATACCGACGGCAGCGGCGCCAAGCCGGTCCAGCTGATTTTCCGCGACAATCCGGAGTGGGGTCGCAGCAGCTACCTGGTGCTGCAGGCCGGCGACTTCGACTGTTACGGCGGCTGCAAGGTCAAACTCGCGGTCGACGACGGCGAGCCGCGCCGGGTCGACGCGAGCCGCCCGCGCACCGACGAGGCGATCGCGATGTTCATCGAGGACGAGATGATGCTCTGGCGAACCGCCAAGGCGGCGAGGACGATCGCGATCGAGTTTCCGGTCAAGGCCGGCGGCACCCGCACCGTGGTGTTCGAGGTCGGCGGCCTGGCCCCGGAAAACCTGCCGGCCTGGAACTGACATGGCAGGCCGGCAGCGGGTCCTGACCGCGCTGGCGCTGATCCTGTCGCTGGCCGCGTGCACGCCGGAAGCGGAGCGCGTGGAGGCGGCAACGGAGGGCATGTCCGCGGCGGCCGTCGAGCCCGGTGACCTCAACTGGGCCGATGTCCGGCAGACGATGACCGTGCCGCCGTCGCCGGATTCGCCGCGCGGGCGGGCGCTGGCGGCGCTGTCGGCGTTGGAGGCGGCCGACGAGGTGACGCTGTACTCGCTGCAGCCGTGGCGACCGCCGGCTCCCGACGGCCCGATGCCCGAGTACGGCTCCCCGGATTACGCGTCGTTCTTGCGCGAGCGGTCGGCGGCGACCGAGCGCAGCCAGCAGGAATGGTGCGCTCGCGCCGCGGCAACCGCATCCTCGGCAAGGTCGTGCCGGAGGACGCCGGCGGGCGTGCGCTGGTGCTGGACGCGGCACTGCGGTCGCTGGGGGCCGACCCCGACTACGCCTTCGCCTGCATCGCCGAGTACCGGCACGCGGTCGAGTTCCGCGCCAGTGGTCATCTGTACCAGGTGCTGCTGTGCTACGGCTGCGGGCAGGTCGCGGTGGCGATCGATGGAAAGCTGGGGCGACCGGGGCAGACCCATGACATGGGCGACGAGGACGGCCTCGACCGGATGTTCGTCGGCGCAGGGGTACCGTTGGCCGAATAAGTCCCGCCGCGTTGACATCGCAATCGCGCGGCGTGGGCGATGCTGGCGGCACGGAATGCGGCAAGGGCGGCCCGGGCTCGTCCCGTCCTCACGGATTCCCATCCCCCAGTGGCGCGATGCTGGACCCGCGCGCCCGAACCCTGCGGCGGCCGTCGCCTGGAGCGCGTCGCACGCCATTCGGAGAACGCCATGCTCTCCCCCCGACTGCACAACCTGCTCGACACCCGGCACATGCCGTACACCACCCATGTCCATGAGCGCACGGTGACCGCGCACGACACCGCCGCGGCCACCCATGTCAGCCGCGAGCTGTTCGCCAAGACGGTGATGATCAAGGTCGACGGCCGGCTGGCGATGCTGGTGATGCCGGCGGCCTACCGCGTCGACCTGACCCGGCTGTCGCGCGCGCTGGGCGAGGCCGAGGTCGAACTGGCCGAGGAATCCGAGTTCCGCGACGCCTTCCCCGACTGCGAGCTGGGCGCGATGCCGCCGTTCGGCCATCTGTACGACATGCCGGTCTACGTCGATTCGCGGCTGGCCCGGCAGAAGGAGATCACCTTCAACGCCGGCACCCATATCGAGGCCGTCACGATGCCGTACAAGGCGTTCGAGAAGCTGGCCGAACCGGAGATGCTGTGGCTGGCCTATGTGATGTGACGGCCGACTGGCGCGGCGACCGATAGCGCACATGGTGACCGTAGGGGGCGGTTGCGGGGAAGGGGTGAGCGTGCCCGGCGGCGCGCGCTCGCGGCCCTCTTAACGGAATGTTTTCAACCCGGTGACGGCCTGCGGTTAGCGTGGCCGGGCAGGGGGGTATCAAGGACCAAAGGAGAGGACCATGATTCGTATCCGTCGCAAGACCGCCGTCGCCGCATTTGTCCTGGTCGCGCTGATCGGCGCGTCATTCGCCGCCGCCGCGGCGATGAGCGAGCAGTGCCGGTTCGCCTACAGTTTCTGCAAACCGCGCTACTACGCCTGCCTGGCCAGCGGCACCTCGCAGATCGAGTGCCATCTGGAATTGGATGCGTGCCTGTTGCGCAACGGCTGCAGTAGCAACGAACTGCCCTGAGCACGGCTTTCGCCGCAGCGTCGCGCGGGGCCGGCACGGGGCGCACGACGAAAAGGCCCGCACAACGGTGCGGGCCTTTCTCGTTTGGGGGCCGTCGTGCGCGGCGTCGACGCCGTGCGGGCGCCGCGGGGACTACAGTGCGTAGCCGAACTGCTGGCGGAACTGCTCGGCGAACTCGTCGTAGTCGAAGCGCTGGTTCTGGGTGCCGGGGTGTTCGACCTTGAGCGCGCCCATCAGGTTGCCGATGCGGCCGATCGTCATCCAGTCGTAGCCCTTCTCGATGCCGTAGATCAGGCCGGCGCGGAACGCGTCGCCGCAGCCGGTCGGGTCGGTGACCCGGCGCTCGTGCGCCGGCGGCACGGTGTAGGACTGGTCCGGGGTATGGATGATCGCGCCCTTCGGGCCCTGGGTGGTGATGTAGGCCTTGACCCGCTTGACGATCTCCTTCTCGCACCAGCCGGTGCGCTCCTGCAGCAGGTTGGACTCGTAGTCGTTGACGGTCACGTAGTCGGCCTGCTCGATGAAGCCGCGCAGTTCCTCGCCGTTGAACAGCGGCATCGCCTGGCCCGGATCGAAGATGAAGGGAATGCCGCCCTCGGCGAACTCCCGCGCGTTCTGCAGCATGCCCTCGCGACCGTCGGGGCTGACGATGCCGAAGCTCACGCCGGCCACGTCCTTCACGTGGTTCTCGTAGCTGCGCATCATCGCGCCCGGATGGAAGGCGGTGATCTGGTTGTTGTCGTGGTCGGTGGTGATGAAGGCCTGCGGGGTGAACAGCTCGTCGATCACCTTGATCTGGTCGAGACGGATCTCGTGCTCCTCGAACCACTCGCGGTAGGGGCCGAAGTCCTGGCCGACGGTCGCCATCGGAATCGGGTCGCCGCCGAGCAGCTTGAGGTTGTAGGCGATGTTGCCGGCGCAGCCGCCGAACTCGCGGCGCATGCGCGGGACAAGGAACGACACGTTCAGGATGTGCACCTTGTCCGGCAGGATGTGGTTCTTGAACTGGTCGGGGAAGACCATGATGGTGTCGTAGGCCAGCGAGCCACAGATCAGAGCGGACATCGGAAGTACCGGGCAGGGGGTGGCGCGGGGCCACCGGTGCGGATTGGAGGAACGGGCCGATCGACGTGCGCTGGACGGCCCGGCCGCCGGTCGGGCCGGCGCGCAAACCCGACAAGGTTAGCGGCTGGGGGCGCGCCCGGCCAGCCTGAACAGGGGGTGAGGGTTCCGGAGCGGGTGCCGGCGCGGCCCGGAATTCCCCGCAGACCGTGATTTGGCGCGGTTTTCTCCTTGCCCGGCGGGGGGACGGCAGGTAGGCTAGCCGGCCACCCCTGTGCTCCTCAAAGACGGCCCGTTCCCCGATGTTCAAGAAGTTTCGCGGCATGTTCTCCAACGACCTGTCCATCGACCTGGGCACGGCCAACACCCTGATCTATGTCCGCGGCCAAGGCATCGTGCTGAACGAGCCATCGGTGGTGGCGGTGCGCCAGGACCGGATGGTCGGCGGCACCCGCAGCGTGGCCGCGGTCGGCAGCGACGCCAAGCAGATGCTCGGCCGCACGCCCGGCAACATCACCACGATCCGGCCGATGAAGGATGGCGTGATCGCCGACTTCACCTACACCGAGGAGATGCTCAAGACCTTCATCAAGAAGGTGCACAAGTCGCGCGTGCTGCGACCGAGCCCCCGCGTGCTGGTGTGCGTGCCGTGCGGCTCGACCAATGTCGAGCGCCGCGCGATCAAGGAATCGGCCGAGGAGGCCGGCGCGCGCGAGGTCTACCTGATCGAGGAGCCGATGGCGGCCGCGATCGGCGCCGGCATGCCGGTCACCGAGGCGCGTGGCTCGATGGTCGTCGACATCGGCGGCGGCACCTCGGAAGTGGCGGTGATCTCGCTAAACGGTATCGTCTACTCGGCCTCGGCGCGGATCGGCGGCGACCGCTTCGACGAGGCGATCATCAATTACGTGCGCCGCACCTACGGCACCCTGATCGGCGAGGCCACGGCCGAACGGATCAAGCTGGAGATCGGTTGCGCCTGTCCGCAGGACGACGCCCGCACGATGGAGGTGTCGGGGCGCAACCTGGCCGAGGGCGTGCCGAAGATGGTCACCCTCAACGCCAACGAGGTGCTGGAGGCGCTGCGCGAACCGCTGTCGGGGATCGTCGCCGCGATCAAGCTGGCGCTGGAGCAGACCCCGCCGGAGCTGTGCGCCGACGTCGCCGAGCGTGGCATCGTGCTGACCGGCGGCGGCGCCCTGCTGCGCGACCTCGACAAGCTGATCAGCGACGAGACCGGCCTGCACGTGCAGGTCGCCGACGACCCGCTGACCTGCGTCGCCCGCGGCGGCGGTCGCGCGCTGGAGCTGGTCGACATGCACGGCAACGAGTTCTTCGCGCCGGAATAGCATTATCGTTTTCGGATACGGGCCCTCCATGGCCTGGTCCGGGCGCCGGGCGAAAAGCGTGGTTTCCGCCCGGCGCCGCAAACGGTAGGACCGTTTGCGTTGGCCCTTCCATGGGCCAGAGCCGTGCTCCGTCTCCATCCAGGCTTTTGGTTTTCGAGTCCGGAGCCGGGGCGGTCGCTACACTTCCTACTCACTGCCGCATACTCCCGACTCGCCTGACGTGCCCTCCTACGCCGGCCCCACCACGCCAAACCGATCCGGTGAAGTCACCGGGACGCTCTGGCTGCTGGCCTATCTGGCGCTGGCGATGGTGCTGATCGTGCTCGACCATCGCGGCGGCTGGCTCGACAAGGCGCGCGAACAGGCCAACGTGCTGGTGCAGCCGCTGTGGATGGTCGCCGGCTGGCCCGGGCAGATCGTCGACAAGGTCCAGGCCGATGCCGGCACCCTGAGCCAGCTGACCGCCGAGAACGCCCGCCTGCGCAACGAAGCGCTGGTCAACAATGCGCGGCTGGCGCGGTTGCAGGCGGTATCGGCCGAGAACCAGCGCCTGCGCGAGCTGATGGGCGCGGCCGAGCGCGGCGGTCTCGACGTGCAACTGGCGGCGATCCTCGACATCGACCTGGACCCGACCCGCCAGCGCCTGGTCGTCGATGCCGGCAGCGGCGACGGCGTCAGCGTCGGCCAGAGCGTGATCGACGCCGGCGGGCTGATGGGCCAGGTGATCGAGACCACGCCGATGCATGCGACGGTGCTGCTGCTGACCGACGCCTCGCATGCGATCCCGGTGACGGTCGCCCGCAATGGCATCCGCCTGGTCGCCTACGGCACCGGCCAGAGCGATCGCCTGGAGCTGCCCAGCATTCCGATGTCCAGCGACATCAAGGTCGGCGACACCGTGGTCAGTTCCGGCCTGGGCGGGCGTTTCCCCGCCGGCTTCCTGGTCGGGACCATCGCATCGCTGCAGCCCGACGACAGCCGCGCGTTCCTGCTTGGCGAACTGCGCCCGGCCGCCCAGCTCGACCGTGGCCGCAATGTGCTGCTGTTGCGCGACGTGCCGGTGCCGCCGCCGGACGTCGCCACGGCGCCGGACGGGGACATGGCCGCGGAGAACCCGGCCGGCGGCGCCGGTGGCGACGCCGCCGCGCCCGCCCGCCCCGATGGCACCGATGGCCCCGACGCCCGCGGGGACGGCAGCCAGGAAGACCGCGCCGCCGCCGCGCCGGCCCCGGCGCCGACGGAGTCGCGCCGATGAGCCGTGCGCGCCGCCACTGGGTGATGCCGGTCAGCATCGTGCTGGCGCTGTTGCTGGGGCTGCTGCCGCTGCCGCCGGCGATACAGCCGCTGCGCCCGTACTGGCTCGCGCTGGTGGTCGCCTACTGGGTGATCGAGGACCCGGACCGGCGCGGCCTGGGCTTCGCCTTCATCGTCGGCCTGTTCGCCGATCTGGCCTTTGGCGGCCTGCTCGGCGAGCAGGCGTTGCGACTGGTGGTGATGGCCTACATCCTGCAGCGGTTCCGCGCCCGCCTGCGGTTCTTCCCGATGTCGCAGCAGGCGCTGGCGATCGGCGGCCTGCTGCTCAACGACCGGGTCCTGGTCTGGGTGCTGCACGCGGCGCTCAAGCTGCCTCCGACCCCGCACCTGATCTGGCTGGCGCCGTTGCTGGGGATGCTGCTGTGGCCGGTGGTCTTCCTGCTGATCACCGCTGCACGGCAGGGCCACAGGCCGTAGCGACATGGGACCGCGCCGCCGCGTCATCAAGAACACCCACGCCGAGGCCGAGCAGTTCCGCCGCCGTGCCCTGCTCGCGTTCGCCGGCGTGGTCGCCGCGCTGGGCGTGCTCGCGGGCTGGTACTTCAAGCTGCAACTGCTGCAGCACGACGAATACGCGACCCGCTCGGAGGCCAACCGCATCAAGCTGCGGCCGGTGGTGCCGGCGCGCGGGATCATCTACGACCGCAACGGCCGCATCCTCGCCGACAACGTGCCGGCGTTCCGCCTCGACGTGACCCCGGAGGAGGCCGGCGACCCCGAGCGCTGGATGCCCGGGCTGGCGGCGCTGTTCTCGTTGACCGAGGAGGAGATCGAGCACTTCGACAAGACCCGCCGCGCGACCCGCGGTTTCCGCCCGATCACCCTCAAGCTGAGGGTCAGCGAGGAGGAGGCCGCGCGCTTCGCGGTCGACCGCTGGCGCTATCCCGGAGTGGAGCTGGTCTCCTATCTCAACCGGCGCTACCCCCATGGCGAGCTGCTGTCGCACGTGATCGGCTATGTCGGCCGGGTCGACGAAGAGGACCTGCAGACCCTGGGCGAGGCCAACGCGGCGTTGACCCATATCGGCAAGACCGGCGTCGAGCGCGCCTACGAGGAGGCGCTGCGCGGCGGTGTCGGTTACGAGAAGGTCGAGACCAATGTCGACGGACGCTCGATGGGCGTGGTCGGGCGGGTTCCGGCGGTTCCCGGCGCCGACCTGCGGCTGAGCATCGACCTGGACCTGCAACGGGCGATGATGGAGGCGTTCGGCGAGTACGAAGGGTCGGCGATCGCGATCGATCCGGGCACCGGCGAGGTGCTGGCGATGGTCAGCTTGCCCGGCTACGACACCAACCTGTTCGTCAACGGCATCTCGCATGCCGACTACAAGGCGCTGATCGAGAACCAGTCGCGGCCGTTGTTCAATCGGCTGGTGCTCGGCGGTGTGGCGCCGGGCTCCACGCTCAAGCCGCTGATCGCGCTCGCGGGCCTGGACAGTGGCGCGCGCACGCCCGAGGACAAGGTGATGTCGACCGGCATGTTCTACCTGCCCGGCGTCAGCCGCGGCTGGGGCGACTCGCACCGCGGCGGGCACGGCTGGACCGACCTGCGCAAGTCGATCTCGCAATCGGTCAACACCTATTACTACCAGCTGGCGCTGGACATGGGCATCGAGCAGTTCGACGAGTACATGCGGCGCTATGGCTTCGGCGAGCCGACCGGGGTCGATCTGGTCGGCGAGATCGGCGGCATCCTGCCGTCGCCCGAGTACAAGATGAGCAGCCGCCGCGAGCGCTGGTACCCCGGCGACACGGTCAACATCAGCATCGGTCAGGGCGACTGGAAGGTGACCCCGCTGCAACTGGTCCGCGCCATCGCCGGCATCGCCGACGGCCGGTTGCGCCGGCCGCACCTGGTGAAGGAGGAGCGGCACGGCTTCGACGCCCCCTGGACCCCGCTGCAGCAGCCGCCCGGCGTGCCGATCAGCCCCAGCGCGGCGCATGTGCAGGTGATCCGCGAGGGCATGATGGCGACCATGCAGCCCGGCGGCACCGCCTGGCGGATCGCCTCCGATGCCCGCTACACGATGGCGGGCAAGACCGGCACCGCCCAGGTTGCCAGCCGCCGCGACAATGCCGCGGTCAATCCGCGCAGCCTGCCGCTGCACCTGCGCCACCGCTCGTTGTTCGTCGGCTTCGCCCCGGTCGAGGCGCCGAGCATCGCGGTGGCGGTGGCGGTGGAGGGCGGCGGCTACGGCGGCAGCACCGCGGCGCCGATCGCGCGCAAGATCCTCGACGCCTGGCTGCTGGACAAGCTGCCGGAGCCGCCAGCCGATGACATCGGGGCGGATGCCGCTAGCGCCGCCGTGGCCACGGAGGCGCACGAATGAGCCTGATCCTGCGCTGGCTGCTCGACCTGGCGGCGCGTTTCGCCCGCACCCTGGACTGGCCGCTGCTGGCCGCGCTGCTGGCGCTGATGGGGATCGGCCTGGCGGTGCTGTACAGCGCCGGCGGACAGTCGATGTCGCTGGTCATCGCCCAGGGCGGGCGCTTCGCGGTCGGCCTGGGCGCGTTGTGGGCGCTGTCGCGGGTGTCGCCGGCGCAGCTGCGCAACTGGACGCCGCTGGTGTTCGGGGTGTCGCTGGTGCCGTTGCTGGCGGTGCTGTTCATCGGCACCGGCAAGCACGGCTCGCACTGGATCAATCTGGGCGTGTTCTATTTCCAGCCGGCCGAACTGCTCAAGCTGAGCCTGCCGATGATGGCCGCGTGGTATCTGAACAGCCGGCCGTTGCCGCCGCGGCTGGATACCGTGCTGGTGGCCGTGGCGATCATCGCGGTGCCGACCGGACTGATCCTGCTGCAGCCGGACTTCGGCACGGCGATGCTGGTCGCGACCAGCGGCGCGTTCGCGCTGTATCTGTCGGGGTTGCCGTGGTGGTGGTTCGGGATGGCCTTCGCCGGCGTCGCCGCGGTCGCGCCGGTGGCGTGGTTCTGGCTGCTCAAGCCGTATCAGAAGGACCGCATCCTGACCTTCCTCGATCCCGAATCCGACCCGCTGGGCACCGGCTGGAACATCATCCAGTCGAAGATCGCGATCGGCGCCGGGGGGCTGTCCGGCAAGGGTTGGGGGCAGGGCAGCCAGTCGCATCTGAACTACATCCCCGAGCACACCACCGACTTCATCTTCGCGGTGCTCAGCGAGGAGTTCGGCTGGATCGGGGTGGCGGTGGTGCTGGCCCTGTACATGTTCGTGGTCGGCCGCTGCCTGTGGATCGCGGCCGGCGCGCGCGACGGCTATTCGCGACTGCTGGCCGGTTCGCTGGGGCTGGCGTTCTGCGTCTACGTGATCGTCAACGGCGGCATGATCGCCGGGCTGCTGCCGGTGGTCGGCGTGCCGATGCCGCTGCTGAGCTATGGCGGCACCTCGGCGGTGTCGCTGCTGGCCGGCCTGGGCGTGGTGATGGCGGTGCGCGTGCACCGTCCCGTGCATGCGCGTTGAGCGCGCGTGCACGGATGCGGGATGTAATGCGAACGACAACGCGACCTGACCAGGCGCGCGAACCGGCCGGGCATGCGGTTCAGGCCCAAAAGCGCACGTGCTAACCTCGCCGCGATGACTGCAAGCATCCAGAAAACGGGTCGAACCCGAGCCGTCCTGAGCGGCGCCCTTTCCCTCGCCCTGGTCGCCTGCGCGACCCAGGCCGCCCCCGCCGACGGCAACCAGACCGTCGCCCCCGCCGAATCCGCCACCCCGGCCCCGCAGGCCCCGGTGAAGGCGGCCGATCCGGCGCCGGCGGCAACGGTCGCGCCGACTCCGGGCACCCCGGCATTGCCGGAGCCGGTCGAGCGCCTGCCGCTGGAGCAGGCGCGCGCCGCGTTCATCCGCGACACCGCCGACAAGTACGGCATCGACACCGCCACCATCGCCTCGGTGCTGTCGCAGGCGGAGAAGCGCGACAGCATCATCCGGGCGATGTCGCGCCCGGCCGAGGCCAAGCCCTGGAGCGAGTACCGGCCGATCTTCATCAGCCAGGCCCGCATCGACGGCGGCCAGGCCTTCCTCGCCAGGCACCGCGACGAGCTGGCCGGGGTCGAGGCCCGCTACGGCGTGCCGGCGGAGATCATCGTCTCGATCATCGGCGTGGAAACCAGCTACGGCCGCAACACCGGCAGCTACCCGGTGCTCGATGCGCTGTACACGCTGGCGTTCTTTTACCCGCGCAGCGGCGACCCGGCCAAGGCCGACCGCGAGAACCGCCGCGAGGCGTTCTTCCGCGGCGAGCTGGCCCAGCTGTTCGCGCTGGGCAAGGAGACCGGCCTGGACATCACCAAGCTCACCGGCAGCTACGCCGGGGCGATGGGCTGGGGCCAGTTCATGCCGTCGAGCTACCGCGAGTACGCGGTCGACGGCAACGGCGACGGCAAGCGCGACCTGTTCAACAGCACCGACGACGTGTTCGCCTCGATCGCGAACTACTTCGTGCAGAAGGGCGGCTGGGTCCGGGGCGGCCCGGTGACGGTGCGCGCGACCCGCGATCCGGGCACGCCCGACTTCGAGCCCGACGGCCTGGAGCCGGTCTACTCCCAGTCCGACCTGGCCGCGCGCGGCTACCACGCCGCGACCGAGGTTCCGGCCGCCGAGCACGCGGTGCCGCTGAACCTGGATGGCGTCGGCGGCAAGGAGTACTGGCTGGGGTTCCGCAACTTCTACGCGATCACCCGCTACAACATCTCCAAGCACTACGCGATGGCGGTCTACCAGCTGTCCGAGGCGATCGCCGGGCGCGAGAACCCGCTGGCCGCGGCGAGACCGGCGGCGAGTCGCGACGACGCATGAGAAACGCGCCCGTCCACGGTCATGGGATGACCCGCGCCTGGATGGCAAACGCACGGGGTATGGACGCATGAGGGCGCGCGCGCCGGCTCCCGGTCGCGTAGCGGCGGCGCCCGCGGGCGCCCGTCCGGGGACCGTCGGCAGGTTCGCGCTGGCGGCGGCGGTGGCGCTGAGTCTGGTCGCCTGCGCCGGGACGCCGAAGAAGTCCGAGCCCGGCGCCTCCGGCCAGGGCGCTCGCGCGTCCGCGAACGGGCGCAAGGTCTCGCCCTACGCCCCGGCGCAGGAAGACCCCAATACCCGCGGCCACTACACCGCCGGCGGCCTGTACCGGCCCGGCGTCGCCGACAGCACGCCCGACCACGTGCCCGACGTCGACGCGATCCCCGAGCCGGAGGTCGTCGCCGAGCCGCGCTCGGCGGTCGGCAACCGGCCGACCTACACCGTGCTGGGCAAGCGCTATCGCGTGATGGACGACGCGCACGGCTATGTCGAAGAGGGCCGGGCGTCCTATTACGGCCAGAAGTTCCACGGCCGCCGCACCTCCAACATGGAGGTGTACGACATGTACGCGTTCACCGCCGCCCACAAGACCCTGCCGCTGCCGAGCTTCGCGCGGGTGACCAACCTCGACAACGGCCGGTCGGTGGTGGTGCGGGTGAACGATCGCGGACCGTTCCACGAGGGCCGCGTCATCGATCTCAGCTACGCCGCCGCGGTCAAGCTGGACATCGTCCAGAAGGGCACCGGGCGGGTCGAAGTGCGCGCGCTGACCCCGGGCGAGGAGGCGCCGACCGTGCTTGCCGCACAGCCGGCGCCGACGCCTCCGCCCGAGCCCGAGCCCGAGCCCAGCGCGATGGACCGGCTGGTCGCCAGTATCCCGGCATCGGCCGGTGCCGCGCCCTCGGCCGCGGCCGCTCCCACGCCCGCTGCGCTCGCACCCGCCGCCGGGGAGCACCGTTTCGACATGCGCCAGGACGGCCGCTCGATGAGCGCCGACGAATTCGAGGCGTGGATGAAGTCGCGCCAGGTCCGCATCGCCACCGGCCGCCCGACGCCGCCGCCGTCGCCGGTCCAGGTCGCGGCCGCTCAGGCCTCGCCGCCGCCGAGTCCGGTCACCGCCGCCGCGGTGGTCGCGGCCCGCGAGGCCACCGTGGCCGACACCAGCCAGGTCACCCTGCAGGTCGCCAGCTTCGCCGCCCGCGCCAACGCCGACCGCGCCCTGACGATGCTGCGCGACGCCGGCATCGGCGAGGCGCGCCTGCTGGATGCGCGCGCCAACGGTCGCCCGGTCTGGCGGCTGCGGGTCGGGCCGCTGGCCGAGTCGGCGGCGCCGGCGCTGGCCGCGCGCCTGGTCGGCCTGGGCTTCGGCCAGCCCCAGCCGGTGCGCGAATGAGCCGTGACCGCCATGTCCTTTCCCGTCCTTTCCATCTGCATCCGGCCGCTTGCCGGCCCCCGGAGTTGTTGAACCGATGAAGATCCCTGCTGTAGTCAAAGCGACCGTCCTGACCGCGATCACCACCGTGGCGGTCAGCCTCGCCTTCGCCCAGGCCCCCGATGCGCCGCAGCCGGGCCAGGCCCAGCCGACGCCGGGCGCGGCCCAGGCGCCGGCCAGCGATGCGCTGCCGGTGCCGCCGGCTCCGGAGGTCGCCGGTACCGCATGGATCCTGATGGACGCCGCCAGCGGCAACGTGCTGGCCGGCCACAACATCGACCAGCAGGTCGAACCGGCCAGTATCACCAAGGTCATGACCAGCTACGTGATCGCCGCCGAGATGGCCGGCGGCAAGGTCAAGGAGGACGACCCGGTCATGATGACCGAGAACGCCTGGCGCAAGGGCGGTGCCGCCACCGACGGCAGCTACTCCGGGTTCGAGGTCAACAAGACCGCGCCGCTGATGGAGATGGAAAAGGGCATGGTGGTGCAGTCGGGCAACGATGCCGCGATCGCGCTGGCCGAGCATGTCGCCGGCACCGAGGCCGCGTTCGCCACGCTGATGAACCAGTACGCGCAGCGCATCGGCATGAAGAACAGCCACTTCGTCAATGCCACCGGCCTGCCCGACGAGGGCCATGTCACCACCGCCCACGACCTCGCCCTGCTCGGCCGCGCGCTGATCCACGACTTCCCGACGGCCTACTCCTACAACTCGATCAAGGAGTACACCGTCGGCACGATCTCGCAGTCCAACCGCAACCTGCTGCTGTGGCGCGACAACAGCGTCGACGGCATCAAGACCGGCCACACCAGCGCCGCCGGCTACTGCCTGATGGCATCGGCCAAGCGCGGCGAACAGCGCCTGATCTCGGTGGTGATGGGCTCGACCTCGGAAGCCAAGCGCGCCAGCGACAGCCAGGCACTGCTGAACTGGGGCTTCCGTTTCTACGAGACCCACAAGCTGTACGAGCCCGGTCAGGCGATCGCGACCCAGAAGACCTGGAAGGGGCAGGCCGACGAGGTCAGGCTCGGCGTCGCCGAACCGTTGCTGGTCACCGTGCCGCGCGGCCGCTACGAGCAGCTCAAGCCGATGATGGACGTGCCCCGGACCCTGGTCGCCCCGATCGCCGGGGGCCAGGCGATCGGCACGGTCAAGGTGATGCTCGACGACGAGGTCATCGCCCAGCGCCCGCTGGTGGCGATCGAAGGCGTCGAGCAGGCCGGCTTCTTCAAGCGCCTGTGGGACGAGTTCTGGATGTGGTGGGAGTCGGAGTAAGCCTTCACCGCCCGTTCCAGTACCCCGACGGGGCCGGCCTTCGCCGGCCCCGTCGCGTTTCCGGACCAGGGAGCCTTCGATCGATCAGAGGCTCCGTGCGCCAGCGATGGCGCGCGCGCGGATCAAGCACGCAGCAAGGTCGAGCCAGGCCTGCCCCTGCGATGCCCGAACACGTCCAGGAAGGATTGGTTCGGACCTTGCCTAGCGGGGCCGTCCGGAGGTGACCACCCTGCATTCCCAGCCGTCGTAGCCGCCGCCGCACTCGCGCGCGGCCCGCAGCAGCGGCAGGGTGATCGCCTCGATACGGTCGTGGCCCGGGATGTCCTCGCGCCACAGCTTGACCCCGTAGTCGCTGCGATCCGCGTCCGGCTCCAGCAGCTCACGGACCTGGAAGCCCAGCGCCGTCATCCGTTCGATGAATCCGGCGCGCTGTTCCGGCTGCGGGAAATAGGCCCAATGGTCGATCTGGCGGGGCTGTGCGAGCGCGTCGCCGTTGCGGGTCAGCGCATCGAGCACCTGGCGGTTGCTGATGAAGTTGAAGCCTTCCTCGTCCGGATACAGGAACTCGAAGTAGGCGCCCCAGCCGGGATCGGCCTCGACACCGGTCTCGTAGCCGTAGCCGGGCTCGGCGGCCATCGTCTCCGCCAGCCAGTCGGTGCTTTCGTGGCCGGAGCGGGCATAGAAGATGAAGTCCCGCCGTCCGTCGCTGGTGCAGCGACCGACGTAGAGCAGGTCGTGGCGTGCGCAGGCCTCGTTCAGGCGGTCCTCGATCGTGGCCAGCGTCTCGAACTCGTCCTCGCTGGACAGGCCGTCGTCGCGCGGGGCGCGCAGGCGCAGGCGCAGGTGCTGGCGGAGCGGGTACTCGTCCCGGGGCGGCGCGTCGCCGATGCCGATATCGACGAAGATCGACGCCGGATGGTCGTCGACGTGGCAGAAATAGAAGTCCCAGTTGTCGCTCATCAGTCCTTTGTCCCGGCTCGGCTGGTCCGGTGATCATAGAATCTACCGGGACCGGCGGGCGACCTTGGGTCGGCTGCCCGCCGCCCCCATAATCGGGGCATGGAAATCAAGTCCGACAATCCCGAGCACGGCTTCCAGTTTCCCGGCCACTTCGAGCTCAGCGCGATGGGTTCGGCGACCGCCGGCCTCGAGCGCGAACTTCCGCAGCGGCTGATGGAGGCCGGGATCGACGTGGAGAGCGAGTCGATCCAGTGGAAGCACTCGTCCAACGGCAGGTACGTGTCGGTGCGGATCCGCTTCCGTGCCGACAGTCGCGAGCAGTACGAGCAGGCCCACCAGGTCCTGCGCGACCACCCCGAGGTCAAGTGGACGCTGTGAGCGCTCCCGTCGCGGCGGACGGCGCCGGTGAGGCGATCGCGCCGGAGGTGCCGCCGGCGCGGCTGCGCGACCTCGGCCGCCAGCCCTACGAGCCGGTCTGGCGGGCGATGCAGGCCTTCACCGACGCGCGCACCGCGCACACGCCCGACGAGCTGTGGCTGGTCGAGCACGATCCGGTGTTCACCCTCGGCCAGGCCGGCAAGGCCGAACACGTGCTGATGCCCGGCGAGATCCCGGTGATCCACGTCGACCGCGGCGGCCAGGTGACCTACCACGGCCCCGGCCAGATCGTGCTGTACCCGCTGCTGGACCTGCGCCGGCTCAAGGTCGGGGTGAAGGAATACGTGTGCCGGGTCGAGCAGGCGATGATCGACACCCTGGCCGACTGGAACATCGAGGCGCTGCGCCGCGACGGCGCGCCCGGCGTCTACGTTGGCGACGCCAAGATCGGCGCGCTGGGCATCCGCGTCCGCCACGGCTGCACCTTCCACGGGCTGGCCTTCAACATCGCGATGGACCTGGAGCCGTTCCGGCGCATCAATCCCTGCGGCTATGCGGGGTTGCAGGTGACCTCGATGGTAGACTTGGGCGGCCCGTCCGGCCCGGACGCGGTCAAGCCGGTGCTGATCGGGCACCTGGCCCGCCTGTTCGGACTGGACGTCGAAGCCGCCCCCGCGCCGGCCCTGCCGGCGGACTGAACCGCCCCACGCACTCCAAGCCACCGTCATGACCGAATCCAAGACCATCCCGCTCGCGGTCGTCAGCGGCGACAGCCCGTCCCAGGCATCGCTGGAAGTGGGCAAGAAGCAGGTTGCCGGCGACAAGATCTCACGTTCGCCGGTCCAGTTCGCCGACGTGCCGGTGCTGCGCAAGCCGTCGTGGATCCGGGTCCGGATCCCCTCCGGCAACGCCGTGCAGAAGCTCAAGGAGAAGCTGCGCGAGAACCGCCTGGTCACCGTCTGCGAAGAGGCCAGCTGCCCCAATATCCACGAGTGCTTCGGCCACGGCACCGCGACCTTCATGATCCTCGGCGAGGTCTGCACCCGCCGCTGCTCGTTCTGCGACGTCGCCCACGGCCGGCCCAAACCGCCGGACCCGCAGGAGCCGAGGCACCTCGCCGACACCGTCGCCGACATGGGCCTGCGTTACGTGGTGGTCACCAGCGTCGACCGCGACGACCTGCGCGACGGCGGTGCCCAGCACTTCGTCGACTGCATCGCCGCGATCCGCGAGAAGACCCCGTCCACCCGGGTCGAGATCCTGACCCCCGACTTCCGTGGCCGCGGCCGCATGGAGCGCGCGCTGGAGATCCTGGCGACGAATCCGCCGGACGTGTTCAACCACAACGTCGAGACCGTGCCGGACCTGTACCGCAACGTGCGTCCGGGCGCCGACTATCAGTGGTCGCTGACCCTGCTGCAGAAGTTCAAGGCCCAGCACCCGCAGGTGGTCACCAAGTCCGGGATCATGCTCGGCCTGGGCGAGACCATGGAGCAGGTGCAGGCGACCCTGCGCGATCTGCGTGCGCACGATGTCGACATGGTCACCATCGGCCAGTACCTGCAGCCCAGCGCCCATCATCATCCGGTGATGCGCTACTGGACGCCGGATGAATTCAAGGCGCTGGAGGAGTACGGGCTCGAGCTGGGCTTCAGCCATGTCGCCTCCGGCCCGCTGGTGCGCTCGTCCTACCACGCCGACCGCTCGGCGATGGAAGCCGGCGTCGCCGCCTGAGGCCGCTCCGGCGGAGGCGGGACGGTGGCGGCCGCCACTGTGCGGACGATGTCGGACGAAGCCGCCGCGGCCCTTGCTGAACGCGCCGGCGGGCATCGCTCCGGTCCACCGGTGTCGTCGCCCTGGGACGTTCACGCGCCCGTCCCATCGGGCTGTCAGGATGAACGGCCAATGCCCGGCATCCACGCACGGGGATCCGTCCATCAACCTGAACCGCATATCGGCGCCTGGCCGCCTTCCACGCGGCGACACGTGACAGGACCTGCAACTTTCGGCACTGTGAGGATGTCCGAGTCCTGCACAAGCTGGGAGCGGGCCATGCCGGGTCGGCCGCGTCCGCCCGCCGGCACCCCCTCGAACAAAGATCAGGCCGCCACCGCGGCCGCAAGATATCCGCGATGACCTCCAAGACCTCCCTGTTTTGCGCGTTGCTGCTGACCCTCCCGCTGGCCCATTCGGCCTGGGCCGACGATGCGGCGCAGACGGTAGCCAAGGCCGGGCCCGCCGCGACTGCGTTCTCGGCGACCCAGGACCAGGCCAACGCCGCCAAGCTGGTCTACGGCCTGTTGTCCGACAGCCGCTACGCGTACCGGCCCAAGCCGCTGGACGACGCGCTGTCGGCGGACATGTACAAGCGCTACCTGGAGTCGTTGGACGGTGGCAAGCAGTTCTTCACCGCCGCCGACATCGCCCGTTTCGACCGCTGGAAGCTGCGGCTCGACGATGCGCTCAAGAGCGGCGAGCTGGACCCGGCCTACGCGATGTTCGCGACCTACCGCCAGCGCGTCGACGAACGCGTCGCCTTCGCCCGCGAACTGCTCAAGGACGACGGCGCCTTCGATTTCAGCGGCGACGACCGCTACGAGTACGACCGCGAGGACGCGCCCTGGGCGGCCGACAGCGCCGAACTGGACACGCTGTGGCGGCAGTCGGTGCGCAACGACTGGCTGCGCCTGAGGATGGCCGGCAAGCAGCCCGAGGACATCCGCAAGACCCTGGACCGGCGCTACGAGAACCTCGCCAAGGGCATCGCCGAGCTGAAGGGCGAGGACGTGTTCCAGACCTTCCTCAACAGCTACGCGAATGCGATCGACCCGCACACCGACTATCTGACCCCGCGCTCGGCCGACAACTTCAACCTGTCGATGTCGCTGTCGCTGGAGGGCATCGGCGCGGTGCTGCAGAAGCAGGACGACGTGGTCGCGATCCGCGAGATCGTCGCCGGCGGTCCGGCCGGCAAGTCCGGCCTGCTCAACCCGGGCGACCGCATCGTCGCGGTCGGGCAGGGCACCAGCGGGGCGATGGAGGACGTGGTCGGCTGGCGCATCGACGATGTCGTCGCCAAGATCCGCGGCAAGAAGGGCAGCAAGGTGCGCCTGGACGTGATCCCGGTCGAGATGGGCCTGGATTCGCCGCCCAGCCGGGTGGTGCTGGTGCGCGACCGCGTGCGCCTGGAGGACCAGGCCGCCAAGTCCAAGGTCATCACCATCCCGGCCACCGACGGCGCTCCGGTGCAGCGGATCGGCGTGATCGAACTGCCCGGCTTCTACCAGGACTTCGAGGGCCGTCGCCGCAACGCCGACGACTACGCCTCGGCCACCCGCGACGTCGCCCGCCTGCTGACCGAGCTGCGCGGCAAGAACGTCGACGGCGTCGTGCTGGACCTGCGCAACAACGGCGGCGGGTCGTTGAACGAGGCGATCGAGCTGACCGGCCTGTTCATCGACCGCGGTCCGGTCGTGCAGGTGCGCGAGTCCGGCGGCCGCGTCGTCGTCAACGGCGACGAGGACAGCGGCATCGCCTGGGAGGGCCCGTTCGCGGTGCTGATCAATCGCGGTTCGGCGTCGGCGTCGGAGATCTTCGCCGGCGCGATCCAGGACTACGGCCGCGGCCTGGTGATCGGCGAGACCACCTTCGGCAAGGGCACCGTGCAGAACCTGATCGACCTGGACCGCTGGCCGGCCAACGAGGCGCCGCGCTTCGGCCAGGTCAAGCTGACCATCGCCCAGTTCTTCCGGGTCAGCGGCGGTTCGACCCAGAACAAGGGCGTGGTGCCGGACATCGCGTTCCCGGCCTCGGTCGACGCCAGCGAGTTCGGCGAGAGCACCTACGACAACGCGCTGCCGTGGACCAAGATCTCGGCGGTGCCGCACGTGCGCTACGGCAACTTCGAACCGTTGCTGCCCAAGCTGCAGACCCTGCACACCGCGCGCATCGCCGGCGACAGGGAGTTCCAGTGGTGGTCGGAGGACGTCGCCCAGTACCGCGCCGAGAGCGAGAAGACCTCGGTCAGCCTCAACGAGGGCGTGCGTCGCGCCGAGCGCGACCGCGAGCAGGCCAAGCGCAAGGCCCGGCAGGAGGAGCGCAAGGCGCTGGGCCTGGCGCTGGATCCGCTGGCCGACGTCACCGACGACGGCCTGGCCGCCAGCGAGCGCGACATCGTCAAGGACGCCGAGCGCGAGAAGCTCGCCGAGGACCGCCCGGATCCGCTGCTGCGCGAGTCGGCGGCGATCCTGGCCGACGCGGTGCGCCTGCTCGATCGCGACAAGCAGCTTTCCGCGCAGGTGCTGCCGACCGCCAACCAGCCCGGCCACTGGGCGGACTGATCGGCGTTTCCCGGACGCGCCCGGGGGAGCCCCGGAGCGTCCGCGCAGGCGGCGCAACGCGACCGACACGACGGGCACCTGCGGGTGCCCGTCGTCGTTCAAGGCCCCGCAATCCCGGCGAGCCGCGGCCAGCGACTCAGCGGCGCCTTTTCGCGGTGGTGCGGGTCGGCAGTTGCAATCCGGCCTTGACCACGTCGAACACCATCCGCGTCTCGTAGCGCTTGATGTTGCCCTCGTCGAGGAACAGGCGGTCGACGACCTCGCGGCAATGGGCGACGCCGGTCGTCGCCACGATCACCAGATAGTCCCACTCGCCGGCCAGGGTGAAGCATTGCTGCACCTCGGCCGCGGCGCGCATGCGCGCCTGGAAGCCGGCGTGATGCTTGGCGGTTTCCCGCTCCATCGCCACCAGTACCGTGGCCAGCACCACATGCGGCAGCTGCACCGGGTCGAGCACCGCGACCTGGCGCAGCAGGCCGTGCTTGCGGTAGCGGCTCAGGCGCCGTTGCACCGCACTGGCCGACAGCCCGACGGTATCGCCGAGCGCGCTCAGGGTGGTGCCGGCATCGCGTTGCAGCAGCTCCAGCAGGCGGTGATCGAACTCATCGAGGAGGAGGGGCTGGGCCATGCAATATTTTTGCGTTCCCGTGCACAAATAATCAAACCGCGTGCGGGGCGTTTTGGCTAGTCTGTGAACAACCCGAACGTATTCCCGCATCCGGCGGTGCGCGTTCCGGTCCGTGCGACGCGCGGCCGGAATGCCCTGCCGGTGTCGGCGACGGCGTCGGTCGCGTCAGCGGATTCACCCTTCCTCCCCCAACCGCTCCTCCCCCGTCTGTTTCAACCGCGTTCGCTTCACCCGGCTGTTCCCGTTCCTCCCCCACGTCTGGATCACTCGCATGAGCAGCTTCGCATCGACCGCCGCCCGGGCCGCACCGGGTGGTATTGCCGTCGCCTTGGCCCTGGCCGCGGTCTATATCGTCTGGGGCTCGACCTATCTCGGCATCCGCTTCGCACTGGAAGGCGGCTGGCCGCCGCTGTTGATGGCGGGCGGACGTTTCGTCATCGCCGGCACGCTGATGTTCGCGGTGCTGCGCCTGCGCGGCGAGGCCGCGCCGACGCGGGCGCAATGGGGCTCGCTGGCGGTGATGGGGCTGATGCTGATGGGCCTGGGCAACGGCCTGGTGACCGTCGCCGAGCAATGGGTGTCGTCGGGACTGGCGGCGATCTCGGTCGCATCGATGCCGTTGTGGATGGGCCTGTTCGCGACCCTGCGCGGCGAGCGCCCGCAACGCGAGGAGTGGCTCGGTCTGGTGATCGGCTTTGTCGGCGTGCTCTGGCTCAATGCCGGCAGCGCACTGTCGGCGACCCCGCAGGGACTGCTGGCGCTGCTGATCGCGCCGATCGCCTGGGCGTTCGGGTCGGTCTGGAGCCGTGGTCGCGACCTGCCGTCGCCGTTCATGTCGGCGGCCGGGCAGATGCTGTGCGGCGGTGGCCTGATGCTGATTACCGGCGTGCTGCTGGGCGAGCGGATGCCGGCGTCGCCCTCGCTCAAGGGCACGCTCGCGGTCGCCTACCTGGTGGTGTTCGGTTCGATCGTCGCCTTCAGCGCCTACATCTGGCTGTTGCGGCACGTGCGCCCGGCGCTGGCGTCCAGCTACGCCTACGTCAATCCGCCGGTTGCGGTGCTATTCGGCGCGTTGTTGGCCGGCGAGCGCTTCTCGTCGCATGCGTTGGGGGCGATGGCGGTGATCCTGGCCGGCGTGGTCATGGTCACCCTCGCGCGCAGTCGCCAGAGGCCGCCGGCGGTCGAGCCGGCGACGGAGCCGGCGGCATGAGCGCCGCCATCGACCCGCGTCGCGACCATGTCGCCGGCATGTGGGCCGGGGTCGGCGCGTTCGTGCTGTGGGGGCTGATGCCGCTGTACTGGCGCCTGCTGGAAGCGGTGCCGTCGTGGCAGATCGTGCTGCACCGGATCGTGTGGGGCGCGCTGCTGGTGTCGGCGTTCCTGCTGTGGCAACGCGGTCGGGGTTGGTTGCGTGCGGTCATGAGGCAACCACGCACCGCCGCCCTGCTGGCGTTGAGCGGCATCCTGATCGCGTTCAACTGGGGCCTGTACGTGTGGGCGGTCAATGCCGGTCACGTGGTCGAGACCAGCCTGGGCTACTACGTCAATCCGCTGCTGAACGTGGTGCTCGGCGTGGTCCTGTTGCACGAGCGCCTGAACCGCGTGCAGTGGGTCTCGGTCGCGCTGGCGGCCTGCGGGGTGGCGTGGCTGACCCTGCGCTTCGGACAACTGCCGTGGATCGCCCTGGGCCTGGCGTTGTCGTTCGGCATCTACGGCCTGCTGCGCAAGCAGGTCGCGGTCGACCCGGTGGTCGGTCTCGGGGTCGAGAGCCTGTACCTGCTGCTGCCGGCGATGGCGGTGCTTGGCTGGGCCGAGTTCCGCGGCCACAGCGGCTTCTTCGCGTTCGGGGCGGCGCCGGGTTGGGGCTGGGGCACCGACCTGTTGCTGGTCGCCAGCGGCGTGCTGACCGCGCTGCCGCTGATCGGCTTCGCCTACGCGGTGCGCCGGGTGCCGCTGTCGGTGGTCGGCTTCCTGCAGTACATCGCACCGACCCTGCAGCTGCTGATCGGCGTGGTGGTCTTCCACGAGCCCTTCGACGGCGAGCGCGCGCTGGGCTTCGCCTTCATCTGGGCGGCCCTGCTGCTATTCGCCGGCGACGGGGTGCTGCGGGCTCGGCGCCAGCCGGCGGTGGCCGCCGGTTGAGGGGCCGTGCGCCGTTCCCCGCAAACGAAACAGGCCGCGGGACGTCGCGGCCTGTTTCGTCGCAGGGCGTCGATGATCAGCCCGCGCGCAATGCCTCGGTCACCGGCAAGCGCGCCGCCCGCAGCGACGGGAACAGGCCGCCGACCAGGCCGATGCCCAGCGCCCACTTCAGGCCGCTCCACAGCAGCTCCGGCGAGACGTTGAACTTGAACATCACCTGGCTGAAGTTGCCGCTGAGCGTGGACACGCTGTAGTTGTTGAACACCAGCCAGGCGATCAGGCCGCCGAGCAGGCCGCCGAGCAGGGCCAGCAGCATCGTCTCCAGCATCACCCCGACCACCACCGGCAGGCCGCGGAAGCCGATCGCGCGCATGGTCGCGATCTCGCGGGCGCGGCCGGCGACCGCGGCGTACATGGTGTTGAGCGCGCCGAACACCGCGCCGATCGCCATGATCGCGCCGATGACCTTGCCCAGCACGTTGATCAGCTTGCTCAGGCCCTCGGACTGCTTGCTGTAGTAGTCGCGGGTGCTGAGCACGTCCAGCTTCAGCCGTGGATCGGCCGCCATTGCCGCCTTGAACGTGGTCAGCGCCTTGGCGTCGGTCAGGCGCGCGGTCACCGACTGGTAGGCGGTGCGCTGGTAGGTCGAGGCCAGGGTCTCGGCATCGGCCCACAGTTCGGAGTCGTGCGAGTCGCCGGAGGCGAAGGCGCCGACCACGGTCCAGTCCTGGTTGGCCAGCTCGATCGTGTTGCCGACCTCCAGCCCGACGTACTGGTTCTTCGCGCCCTGGCCGACCACCAGTTCGCGCTTGCCCGGCTCGAAGCGGCGGCCCTCGACGATCTTCAGCTGCGGGCGGATCGCCCAGCCGGCATCGCCGACGCCGCGCAGCTGGGCGTTGGCGTCGGTGCCGTCGGCGCGGGTGACCATGTTGACCACCTGCGACAGCTCCGGCGAGACCAGCGGCTGGCCGTCGCGGTCGCGGGCGATGCCGTCCAGGCCCGAGATCAGCGGCACCTGGTCGCGGCCGATCACCGAGTTGGTCTCCGCCTGCGAGCCCCCGCGCAGCACGATCGCGGTGTCGTCGCGACCGGTCTGCTGCAGGGTCTTCTGGAAGCCCGAGCCCATCGCCAGCATCGCCACCAGCACGCCGACCACGCCGGCGATGCCGATCACGATCACCGACGAGGCGCCCCAGCGCTGCGGCAGGCTGGCGATGCCGATCCGGGTCGCCTCCAGCGCCAGGTGGCCGCTGCGGGTGAAGGCCAGCCACAGCGCCGAGGCGACGGCGAGGGCGAGTACGCCCTGCCATGGCATCAGGATCCACAGCACCAGGCCGACGATCAGGGCGAGGACCACCAGGGCGTTGCCGAGCCATTTCTTGATGCGGTTCATTGCGGCGTCCTCCGCTGCGGACTGCGTGTCTGGATTCGATGGCCGGCGACGCCGGCGGGATTGGTGGCGGCCATGTCAGCGGCCCGCCAGCGCATCGACGATGTTCAGGCGCATTGCCCGCGTCGCCGGCAGCACCCCGACCAGGAAGCCGATCACGATCATCAGCGCCAGGCCCAGCAGCCAGGTGTTGGCCGGCACCGTCGGCAGCTGGATGATGCCGCCGCTGGCGGCGCTGACCGCCGGCATCACCGCCGAGGCGATCGCCAGCCCGATCGCGCCGCCGAGCACCAGCAACAGCACCGCCTCGGCCAGCACCAGCGCCAGCACGCTGCGGTCGGTGAAGCCGATGGTCTTCAGCACCGCCAGCTCGGGGATGCGCTCGCGCACCGCCTGCGCCATCGTGTTGCCGGTCAGCAGCAGCAGGGTGAAGAACACCGCGCCCATGATCGCGCTGACGATCAGGCCGATGTCGGCGAACTGCTTGACGAAGGCCTGGTTGAAGGCCTGCTCGGTCTGGGTCTTGGTCTCGTGATCGGAGTTCTCGCTGAGCTTGTCGATCGCCTGGGCGACCTGGTCGGCCTTGTTCGGATCGTCCAACTGCACGATCCACCAGCCGGCGCGGTCCTTGACGAAGTCGTTGGCCTCGTTGAAGTAGTCCCAGCGGAAGTACAGCGCGTTCTCCTCGCCCTTGCGCTTGGAGTCGGTGACCTTGAAGGTGCCGACCAGCTTGAACTCCCAGTTGTTCTCGCCCTTGGTCGGGAAGATCGTCGCCTGCAGCGGGACGATGTCGCCGACCTTCCAGCCGAAGCGCTGGGCCAGCGATTCGCCGACCACCGCGCCGTTGCGGGTCGACTCGAACGCCTTCAGCTGCGCCGGGGCGATGTCGTACTCGGGATAGGCGTCGAAGAAGCCCGGCCCGACCGACATGTTGGGGAAGAAGTTGCGCTGGTCCTGGTAGATGCCGCCGAACCAGGCTGCGTGCACGGCCTTCTTGACGCCGGGGACGGCGGCGATCTGCGGCTCCAGCCGCATCGGCAGCATCTGCGTGATCGACAGCCGCGAGGCGACCACCAGGCGGTCGTAACCGGCGACATTGGTGCCGGCGTTGAACGCCACGCGGACCGAGTCGAGCATGCCGAACAGCAGGAACGCCACCACCACCGACAACAGGGTCAGCACGGTGCGGGTCTTGCTGCGGAACAGCGCGGCCCAGATCAGGTGCAGGTATTTCATGTCTGCGTACTCCAGCGGGTGCGGGTGCCGCGCATGGCGGCGGGGCAGGCGGTGCGCGATGCCGTGACCGGTGGGGTCAGGCGACGCGGCGGACCTGCTCGACCAGCGTGCCCTTGTCCAGATGGAGGGTATGGGTGGCGTACTCGGCGGCCTTGGGATCGTGGGTGACCATCACGATGGTCTTGCCGTGGTCGCGGTTGAGCGTCTGCAGCAGTTCCAGGATCTCCTCGGCCGACTGCCGGTCGAGGTCGCCGGTGGGCTCGTCGCAGATCAGCAGCTTGGGATCGGAGACGATCGCGCGTGCGATCGCCACGCGCTGCTGCTGGCCGCCGGACAGCTCGTTGGGCTTGTGCTTGCCGCGCTCGGACAGGCCGACCAGTTGCAGCGCGATCTCGGCGCGGCGACGGCGGTCGGCCGCGTTCAACCGGGTCAGCAGCAACGGCAGCTCGACGTTCTTCTGCGCGGTCAGGGTCGGCATCAGGTTGTAGAACTGGAACACGAAGCCGACGTTCTGGCTGCGCCAGTGCGAGAGCTGGCCGGCGCTCATGCTGTCGATGCGCTGGCCCTCGATCTCGATCTCGCCGCCGGTGGGCGAGTCGAGCCCGCCGATCAGGTTCAGCAGGGTGGTCTTGCCGGAGCCCGACGGCCCCATCAGCGCGACGAAGTCGCCGGAGGGGATCTCGAAATCGAGGCCGTGCAGCACTTCGAGCTTCTCGGGGCCACGCTGGTAGGTCTTGACGAGCTTGCGGATCGATACAAGTGCGGTCATGGGACTTGCCTCGCTTCGGAATGGGGCGGCGCGTGTCCGGCGCCGTCTGGAATCGGGTACTGCGTCGCCGTCGTCGCGGACCGGCATTACATCGTCACGACGAACGGCGGCTCATGGATTCGACGCGCCGTCGTCGGCGACCTCGACCTTGCCGCCATCGGTCAGCGCGGCCGGCGGATCGAGGACGACGGTGTCGCCGCCGGACAGGCCTTCGGAGACTTCCAGGTCGTCGCCGAGGGTACGGCCGACCTGGACGCCGCGACGCGACGCGCGGCCGTCGTCGACGACGAAGGCGACCTGGCCGCCGTCGCGCTCGACCACCGCGGCGGCCGGCACCAGCACGCCCGGCGGCGGCGCGTCGGCCCGGGCCGGCTCGGCCTTCTCCAGGAAGCTGACCCGCACCCCCATGTCGGGCACGATCCGGGCGTCCTTGCTGTTGAGCGCGATGCGCACCTTGACCGTGGCCTTGCCGCGGTCGGCGGCGGGGATGATCGCGATCACCTCGGCCGGGATCTTCCAGTCGGGGTAGGCGTTGAGGGTGGCTTCGACCGGCATCTTCGGCTGCACGCGGCCGATGTAGGCCTCGTTGACGTCGACCTCGACCTCCAGCGAGTCCATGTCGACGATGGTGCCGATGCCGGTGCGGGTGTAGCCGCCGCCCGCCGACAGCGGCGAGATGATCTCGCCCGGCTGCGCCGCCTTGGCGATCACCACGCCCGCGAATGGAGCGCGCACGATGGTGTTGTCGACGCCGATCTCGGCGATGTCGAGCTGGTCGGCGGCGACCGCGGCGTTGCGGCGCGATGTCACCAGCTGTGCGCGCAGGGCGTCGCGCTGGGCGACGGCCTGGTCGTACTGCGCCTTCGACACCAGTTGCTGGCCGACCAGGGTGTTGAGCCGCCGCGCGTTGGCCTCGGCCTCGGTGAGCTGGGCCTGGATGCTGCTGGTCTGGCTGCGCGCGGCGTCCAGCTGGGCGCGGGCCAGCGACTGCTGGGCCTCGGCGTCGACCGGGTCCAGGGTCGCCAGCACTTCGCCTTCCTCGACCCGTTGGCCTTCTTCGATCAGCACCTCGCGGACCCGGCCGGTGACCTTGGCCGAGACCGTGGCGATGCGGCGGGCGACGACGTAGCCGGTCGCGTCCAGCACCGAGGCGCTGCCGCCGCTGCCGCCGATCGCGACGGCTTGCGCGGTGCGCACCTGGATCGCATCGTCGCGACCGAACAGCGCCCAGCCGGCGATGCCCGCGGCCAGCACCGCCGCGCCCACGCCCAGCGCGATCCACGGCCCGCGCCCGGAAGGCGGCGGTGGCGCGTTGCGGTCGATGCGGAGTTCCTTCAGCAGATCGGCGGAGTTGTTCATGGGTATCCCGGACGGATGGGGCGGTTCGATGTGACCGGAGCCGCCACGACGCAGTGCAGGATCGCGTGGCGAGGGGGGCAAACCAAGTGACAGCTGTCATGCGCTTGCGATGGCAGCCGACAGGCAGGGAGATCGCCGGGGACATGTGCGCCGGAGCTGCGTGCCGGTCCTGGGCAACGACGGAACTTCATGGCGGGTCCCTGCGAGAAGTCTGGCCGATTGTGCCGATTGTGGCGGCGCCATCCAACCCGGCAGAGGTCATGACAGGTGTCATGGGCGCGGGGTGGCAGGCGCCACTGCCGCCGCGCCGGGCCGCGGCCTAGGGTGGCGGCATGCCCACAGGAGTGGATGAAATGAACGTCGCCGACAGCTCCAGCCCCGCCGCCCGCCTGTCCGCCGTCACCCTGCGCTACGGCGCGGTGCAGGCGCTGGACGGGGTCGACATCGAACTTCCGCGCGCGCGCCTGACCGCGGTGCTCGGCCCCAATGGCGCCGGCAAGACCTCGGCAATTGGCCTGTTGCTGGGATTGCGGACGCCGGATTCGGGCACCATCGAGGTGTTTGGCGGTTCGCCGCGGGAGCGGGTGGTGCGCCAGCGGATCGGGGTGATGCTGCAGTCGGCCGGGATCCAGGAGGTGCTGAAGGTGCGCGAACTGCTCGAGCTGACCCGCAGCTACTACCCGGACCCGCGCAGCGTCGCCGACTGCGTGGCCGTGGCCGGCCTGGACGGACTGCTGGAGCGTCGCTACGGCGCATTGTCCGGGGGGCAACAGCGGCGGGTGCAGTTCGCGCTGGCGATCTGCGGGCGGCCGCACCTGTTGTTCCTCGACGAGCCGACCACCGGCCTGGACATCGAAGCGCGCCAGCGCCTGTGGCGGGCGATCCGCGATCTGGTCGCGGAGGGCTGTTCGATACTGCTGACCACGCACTATCTGGAGGAAGCCGAGGCCCTGGCCGACCGGGTGGTGGTGATCGACCGCGGCCGGGTGATCGCCGAGGGCGGCGTCGCCAGCATCCGTGCGCGGGTGGCGCAACGGCGGATCCGCTGCCTGAGCGCGCTGCCGGTGGAATCGGTCGCCGGATGGGCGTCGGTGAGCGCGGTGCGCCGCGTCGATGCGCACCTGGAGATCGTCGCCGATCAGGCCGAGCCGGTGGTGCGGCGGTTGCTGGAGGAGGACGCCGCGCTGTCCGAGCTGGAGGTGCGGCGCGCCGGATTGTCCGATGCCTTCCTCGCGCTCACCGCCGGCGATGGCGGCGCGGCGCTGGAGGAGGCGGCGTGATGGCTGCGATCACCCCGAGCCCGTCCGCGCCGGCACCGGTGCTGCGCGCCTGTCTGATGGAAGCGCGCTGCGAAGTGTTGCGGATCCTGCGCACGCCCTCGTTCGCGCTGCCGACCCTGTTGTTCCCGCCGCTGTTCTACGTGTTGTTCGGCATCGTGCTGGCCTCCAAGGGCGGCGCCCGCCCGGAGGTCGCGACCTATCTGTTGGCGACCTACGGGGTATTCGGGGTGATGGGCGTGGGCCTGTTCGGCTTCGGCGTCAACGTCGCGATCGACCGCCAGCGCGGCCTGCTCACCCTCAAGCGCGCGCTGCCGATGCCGGCCGGCGCCTACGTGTTCGCGAAGATGGCGGCGGCGATGCTGTTCGCGGCGATCTGCTCGCTGACCCTGGCACTGCTCGGGGCGACCCTCGGCCATGTCGAACTGACGCCGTTGCAGTGGCTGGGCCTGTTCGCCGTCGACGTGCTGGGCGTGCTGCCGTTCTGCGCGATCGGGCTGTATGTCGGGATGCGGGTCGGTGGCGACGGTGCGCCGGCGGTGGTCAACCTCATCTATCTGCCGATGGCCTTCCTGTCCGGACTGTGGGTGCCGCTGACGATGTTGCCGACGATCCTGGGCACGCTGGCGCCGGCGTGGCCGGCCTACCATCTGGCCCAGCTCGCGCTGAAGGTGGTCGGCCATGACGACGGGCGTGGCAGCCTGCTGCATCTCGCGGTGCTGCTGGGGTTCGCCGCGGTGGCCATGCTGCTGGCACGGCGCCGCCTGCGGACGTCCGCGTGATCGCGGCCTGGCCGTCGGTGGCATCATGAAGGCCGTCGCGGCAATCGCGCGCGGCGCTCGCCTGGGGGGAGTCCATCGATGAAAGGCCCGCCGTTGCCCCGCTGGTTGACGCCCGCGCCGGACTCGTTGGCCGAGCGCGAGGTGCAGGCGGGGCGTTCGCCGTGGACGCCGATGATCCACCTGGTGTGGTCGGTGTGGGTGTTCCTGACCCCGGCGATGTCCGGCGGTGCCTTCGGCTACACCCAGCGCTGGGCGCTGTTGACCCTGCTGTCGTATCCGCTGTTCCTGGTCCTGTACACCGTCACCGTGTTCGCGACTCCGCGCCGGGCCTACATCGCCGCGGCGGTGATGATCGTGGATTGCTTCGTGCTGATGCCCTGGTATCCGTCGGCGCTGAGCTACTTCGTGTTCGGCTGCGTGATGCTGGAGCCGCGCCGCGGGCGCTCGATGGCCCGCTACATGGCGTTGCTGGCCGGACTCAACGTGGTGCTGATCGCCTACGCGCTGCAGCTGGGGTATCCATGGCAGGCCCTGGTGTGGATGCCGACGGTCACGATGATCATCGGCGTGATGGTGATGTCCAACCGGGTCGACCGCGAGCACCAGGCCGGGCTGAAGCTGTCGCAGGACGAGGTGCGGCGGCTGGCGGCGCTGGCCGAGCGCGAGCGCATCGGCCGCGACCTGCACGACCTGCTCGGGCACACCTTGTCGATGGTGGCGCTCAAGTCCGATCTCGCCGGACGCCTGATCGAACGCGACACCGGCGCGGCGCGCGAGGAGATCGCCACCGTCAGCCGGATCGCGCGCGATGCCCTGTCGCAGGTGCGGCGCGCGGTCAGCGGCATCCGCGCGGCCGGCATCGCCGCCGAGCTGGCCTCGGCCAAGCTGTTGCTGGAAACCGACGGCGTCCGCTTCGACTACGCGCTGGCCGACACCTTCTCCGGCAACGCGTTGCCGCCGGCGGTGGAGAGCGCGCTGGCGCTGACCGTGCGCGAGGCGGCCACCAACATCCAGCGGCATGCGCGCGCCAGTCGCGCCGAGGTCGTGTTCGCGGTGGAGGACGGCGAGGCGGTGCTGCGCATCATCGACGACGGTCGCGGCGGCGCGATCGTGCCCGGCAACGGGCTGAGCGGGATGCGCGAACGCGTCGAGGGCGTCCGTGGCCGCCTGCGCGTCGACAGCGGGCGCGGCCGGGGCACCCGGGTCGAGGTGCGGGTACCGTTGGCGGCGAACGACGATCG
Organism: Marilutibacter maris; assembly: GCF_003233695.1. Taxonomy (NCBI): domain Bacteria; kingdom Pseudomonadati; phylum Pseudomonadota; class Gammaproteobacteria; order Lysobacterales; family Lysobacteraceae; genus Marilutibacter; species Marilutibacter maris. The sequence continues at coordinate 657,294 of NZ_CP029843.1, forward strand.
CCTGCCGCCGGCCGGACCCGCGCGGTGACGCAGGAGCATTCTGCTAACGTGCCGCGCATGTACGACCGACACCGGTTTCTTCGATGATCCGCATCCTGCTGGCCGAGGATCAGGCGATGCTGCGCGGCGCGCTCGCCGCGCTGCTGGGCATGGAGGCCGACATCGAGGTGGTCGGCACGGCCGGCGACGGCGAGAGCGCCTGGCGCGAACTGCAACGCCTGCAACCCGACATCCTGGTGACCGACATCGAGATGCCGGGGCTGACCGGGCTGGAGCTGGCCCAGCGCGTGCAGCGGCACGAACTGGCGACCCGGGTGGTGATCGTCACCACCTTCGCCCGTGGCGGCTATCTGCGCCGCGCGCTGGATGCCGGCGTTACCGGCTACCTGCTCAAGGACGCGCCGGCCGAGCGGCTGGCCGAGGCCCTGCGCACGGTCCATGCCGGCGGTCGCGCGATCGATCCCGAGCTGGCGCTGGAGGCCTGGGGCGAGCACGATCCGCTCAACGAGCGCGAACGCCAGGTGCTGCGCTTGGCCGGCGAGGGCCTGTCGGCCGGCGACATCGCCGCGCGCCTGGGCCTGTCGCAGGGCACCGTGCGCAACTACCTGTCCGAGGCGATCGGCAAGCTCGGGGTCGGCAACCGCATCGAGGCCTACCGCCTGGCGCGCCAGAAGGGCTGGTTGTAGGGCGGGATGCGCGGAGGAGCGCTTGCGGATCGAACCCGGGCGCGGCCGTAGGAGCGGCGTGAGCCGCGATGAGGCTTTCGCGGGAAGACCCGGTCGCAGCTTACGCAGCTCCTACAGAAGCGGAGGCTTCCCATCCCTACACGGGAGCGGCGTGAGCCGCGATCGCGGGATCCCGGTCAGGCCGCTGCCGGCACCGGCGCCGGGGTTTCCGCCAGCAGGGTGTCGACCAGGGCGTCGACGCCGGCGTTGGCGGCGGCCACCGAGGCGGCCAGGCGCTCGCCGCCGAACTCCTGGTGCTCCACCGCGACGGCGTGGATATCGTCGATGCCGATGAAGCCCAGCGCGGTGCGCAGGTGCGGTTCGAGGTGGTTCATGTGCGCCAGCGGACCGCCTTCGTCCATGCCATGCCCGCCGCGCGAGGACAGCACGACCACACGGCGGGGCTTGTCGGTCAGCAGCGGCACGTAGGGGTCGTCGCCGCGCGAGGGGTCGAACAGCACGGTACGGCCGATCCGCACGATGCCGTCGATCCAGGCCTTGAGCGGCACTGGCATGCCGAAGTTGTACAGCGGCGCGCCGATCACCAGCAGGTCGCTGTCGATCAGCTCGTCGACCAGGGCGTTGCTTTCGGCCAGGCGCGCGACCATCTGCGCATCGCGCCGGTCGCGTGGGGTGAACTCGGCGCGGATCCAGTCGTGATCGACCGGCTGCGGCGGGGTCGCGCCGAGGTCGCGGTAGCGGACCGGATCGTCCGGGCGTGCCGCGCGCCAGCGGGTCACGAAACGGTGGCTCAGGGCGCGGCTGTGCGAGCCATGCGCGATCACGCCGTGGTGGCCGGGGCGGGCGCTGGCGTCCAGATGCAGCAGGCGGGTCATCGGGTCACCTCATCGGGTTAGTATGGTTGAAGGATTGAAGCGTTGATGCACACGCTATTGCCCGAATTAGATGGCGGCAAACGATCTTTTCTTTTCGCATGGATGAATTTAATTGACTCATGAGCCGTCGAATGCCCTCGCTGTCTTCGCTGCGCGCGTTCGAGTCCGCCGCCCGTCTGGGCAGCGCCAAGCGCGCCGCCGAGGAGTTGTCGGTGACGCCGGCGGCGATCAGCCATCAGGTCCGACAGCTCGAGGACGCGTTGGGACTGGCCTTGTTCGTGCGCCGTCCGCGCCGGCTGTTGATTACCCCGCCGGGCGCGGAACTGCAGCGTGCGCTGACCGGCGCGTTCGGCAACATCGCCGAGGCGGTCGAGCGGGTGCGCACGCCGCAACGCCGCAGTCTGACTCTCAGTGCGACGCCGGCGGTCGCCTCACGCTGGCTGGTGCCGCGGCTGCCGCAGCTGCGCGAGGCCTGCGCCGATCTCGACCTGCGCATCCACGTTTCCCACGAGCCGAGCGCGCTGGACGGGGTCGAGGCCGACGCCGCGATCCGCTACGGACATGGGCGCTGGCCCGGACTGGTGTCGCACAAGCTGTTCGACAACGTGTTCGCGCCGGTCTGCAGCCCGTTGCTGAAGCTGGACGATCCACGCGAACTGGTGCGGCACACCCTGCTGCATTTCGCGCCGCCGGGTTCGCGCAGCGCGCCGGCGGACTGGCGGGTGTGGCAGTCGCGGGCGCGGGTGCCCGGCCTGGACGCGGACGCGGGGCCGGTGTTCTCGGACGAGACCCACACCATTTCCGCCGCACTGGCCGGGCAGGGCGTGGCGCTGATGAGCCTGGCCCTGGTCGCCGACGAACTGCGCGCCGGCTCGCTGCTCAGTCCGTTCGGTCCGCAACTGGAGGCGGCGCCGTTCCATCTGGTGTACGCGCAGTCGCGGCAGGAGGACTGCTGGCTGGCGACCCTGCGCGACTGGATCCTCGGCCTGCCGTCGCTGCAATTGCCGCGCTGAGCGGATCGCGGCTTGCGCCGTTCCTGCGAAGGGAAGCCTCCTCTCCAGTAGGAGCTGCGTGAGCTGCGACCGGATCTTCCCGCGAAAGTCTCATCGCGGCTTACGCCGCCCCGGCAGGATGGCGCCCAGCCCCCTGAGTCAGGGGGCGATTCGTGCCGCAGGCACGAATGGGGGTGTGGAGGCGCAACGGCGGGGCCCAAGGTTTGCGAAGCAAACTTTGGGAGATATCCGCGCGCAGCCGGATATCGTTCCCCCTGGGTCAGGGGGCGATTCGTGCCGCAGGCACGAATGGGGGTGTGGAGGCGCAACGGCGGGGCCCAAGGTTTGCGAAGCAAACTTTGGGAGATATCCGCGCGCAGCCGGATATCGTTCCCCCTGAGTCAGGGGGCGATTCGTGCCGCAGGCACGAATGGGGGTGTGGAGGCGCAACGGCGGGGCCCAAGGTTTGCGAAGCAAACCTTGGGGATTCCCGGGCGCAGCCCGGGAGCCGCGGCGTGAGCCCGAGCCTTCAGCCCGGGTAGCGCGCCTTCAGCATCGCGTAGGCGCTGCGCAGGCCCAGCGCCTCGCCGCCGGCCGGGCGGCCCGGGCGCGCGGCATCGTTCCAGGCGTACACGTCCAGGTGCGCCCACGAGGTGCCGGCCGGTACGAAGCGCTCCAGGTACAACGCGGCGTTGACCGCGCCGGCCATCTTCGAACCGGAGTTGGCGATGTCGGCGATGTTGCTGGTCAGGTAGCGCAGGTAGGGGCGCCATAGCGGCATCCGCCACAGCGGGTCGCGATGGGTGTTGCCGGCGTCCAGCCAGGCCTGGGCGACGGCGTCGTCGTTGGCGAACAGTGCCGGCAGGTCCGGGCCCAGCGCGATGCGCGCGGCGCCGGTCAGGGTCGCGAAGTCGATGATCAGGTCGGGCGACAGTTCGCCGGCATGGGCCAGCGCATCGCACAGCACCACCCGCCCCTCGGCGTCGGTATTGTCGATCTCCACGCTGATGCCGGCGCGGGTCGCGATCACCTCGCCGGGGCGGAACGCGTCGGGACCGATGCTGTTCTCCACCGCCGCCACCAGCAGGCTCAGCCGCACCGGCAGTCCGCGCGCCATCACCAGCTCGGCCAGCGCGATCGCGTGCGCGGCGCCGCCCATGTCCTTCTTCATGTTGCGCATGCCGTCGGCCGGCTTGATGTCCAGGCCGCCGCTGTCGAAGCACACGCCCTTGCCGACCAGCACCAGTTGCGGGTGGCTTTCATCGCCCCAGTGCAGTGCGATCAGGCGCGGTGCGCGGTGGCTGGCGCGACCGACCGCGTGGATGGCCGGGAAGTTGCGCTCCAGCAGGGCATCGCCGGCGATCGCCTCGACCTGCGCGCCATGACGCGCGCCGATCTCGCGGGCGATCGCCTCCAGATGGTCGGGGCCCATGTCCTCGGTCGGGGTGTTGACCATGTCGCGCACCCGGGTGCAGGCGGCGAGCAGTCCGAAGGTCTCGTCGTCGGCGGTGGCCACCAGCAGTTGCGCGGGTGCCCGCAGCGGTGCCTTGTAGCGGGTGAAGCGGTAGCTGCCCAGGCCCCAGCCCAGCTCCAGCGCGGCGCGCTGCGCCGGGTCCAGCGAGGTGCTCAGCGACCAGTCGCGGGCCGGCAGCGCGAACGGCGCGTGGCCGTAGGCGGCGGGGTCGAGCAGGTCCTCGACCCCGAGCACCGCGCCGGCGATGTCGCCATCGGCGGCGGGCAGCACCAGGGCCGTGCCCGCCGAGCCATCGAAGCCCTGCGCGTCGGCCCACAGCTGCACCGGCGCCGGCTGGGCGCTGTGCCAGTCCGCGTAGCCGGCGCGGGTGACCACCTCCAGCGGCAGGGCGGCGGGGGCGTTGTGGGTGAAGCCGTCGGGCAGGTTCATGTGGGGCAGGACTCCGGGGGCGGCGCGGTGGCCGGCAGGGCGGGGGAACTCGTGGCCGGCAGGCTGGCATCGAGCCAGTCCGCCAGTGCGGTGAGGGTGGCGAATTCCAGGTCGGGGCGCGGCTCGGCGTGCGGCCACGGTGCGATGTCGCCGCGCTCGTCGGGCCGGTTGAGCCAACAACTGCGCAGGCCGGCGCGGTGCGCGCCGACCACGTCGAGGTCGGCATGGTCGCCGACGTGCAGGACCGCGGCCGGGGCCAGGCCCAGGCGCTCGCAGGCGGCGTGGAAGATGCTCGCCTCGGGCTTGGCGGCGCCGTGCTCGCGCGCGCCCAGCGAGAACGCGAAATGGTGGTCGATGCCGATCGTGGCCAGGTCGGCGTTGCCGTTGCTGACGGCCGCGACCGGCACCCGCGCCGCCAGCCGCGCCAGCGCGGCCTCGGCATCGGCGTAGAACTCGACCCGGTTGCGCTCGGCGTAGAACACCTCGAACGCGGTGTCGGCATGCGCCGGGTCGTCGCCGCTGAGTTCCATCGCCCGTTGCAGGCTCAGCCGCCGCAGCTGGCTGAAGTCGTGGGCGAGGTCGCGGCGCTCGGCGAACACCTGCTCGCGCAGTGCGCGCATCCGCAGGACCGGGAAGCGCTCGGCGGTGCGCGGGCAGTGCCGGCGCAGCCAGTCGTCGAGCACACGCTCGATGCGGGCACCGATCGGCGCGAACGGCCACAGGGTGTCGTCGAGGTCGAGGGTGATCGCGCTGACGCGGAAGGACATGGCGGCCATTCTAACGCGGCCGGCGTTTCGCGCCGGGCTCATTCCAGCAGTCGCGCCCAGCCGTCCAGGCCCTCGATGCGCTCCAGCACCAGCTTCACGCAGACCAGGATCGGCACCGCCAGCAGCAGTCCGACGATGCCCCACATCCAGCCGGCGACCATCAGGCCGAGGATCAGCACCAGCGGCGACAGCCGCATCCGCTGGCCGAGCACGATCGGGGTGATGATCTGGCCTTCCAGGGTGTGGATCAGCAGGTACAGCCCGGCCGGCAGCAGCGATTTCCACAGCTCGTCGAAGGCGACGAAGCCCATCAGCAGCATCACCAGGATGCCGATCAGCGGGCCCACGTAGGGCGCGAAGTTCAGCAGCGCCGCCATCGTGCCCCATAGCAGCGCCTCGCTCAGCGGCACTCCGATCGCGTACAGCGTCCCGGCCAGGACCAGGCCGAGCAGGGCGTTGATCACGCTGATCGTCAGCACGTAGCGGGAGATCTCCAGCTCGATCGAGTGCAGGATCTCCACCGTGACCTTCTTCTGCTGGCGCCCGGGCAGCAGCGCGAGCGCGTTGCGCACCAGGTTGTCGCCGTAGACCATGAAGAAGAAGGTCAGCAGCACCACCGCCAGCACCGAGGCGAGCATCTTCGGGGTCGCGGTCAGCGAGCGGTAGGGGTCGTTGACCTCGGTGCGCACGACCTCGCGGCGCCGGCCCTGCTCGCCGCCGGCCGCCATCGCGATGTTCTCGGCGACCTCGCTGGCGTCCGTCACCGGCTTGGACCATTCGCGCAGCTTCGGCGCCAGCTGGCGCATCTCGCGCGGCACCTCGCGCATCCACTCTCCGGCCGGCTCGGCCAGTTGCACCGCCAGCAGCCCGGTGCCGGCCAGGCCGACGCCGAGCACCAGCAGCGCGGCGACGAAGCGCGGAATCCACAGCCGGCGCAGGGTGCGGATGATCGGGTTGCCGACCAGGGCGAAGAACATCGCCAGCAGGATCGGCAGGATCAGGCCTTGCGCCGCCCACAGGGTGAAGGCGATCGCCAGGGTCGCCAGCACCACCAGCGCCGAGGAGGCGCGCGGACGCGGCGACGCGGCCGGTGCCGCGCCGTTGTCGCCGTTGTCGGCGGCGCTCACGCCGTCGGCTCGCGCTGCGCCGGCGTCCGGGATGCCTGGGAGCGGGGCGCCTCCGTGGCGCCCTCGTCGGGGGGGGAGGCTGCCGACTCGCGCGCGGCCTCGGCGGCCTCGCCGGCCGCGGCGCTGGCGAACACGCTCGACAGCATCGAGACCATCCGCATCAGGTCGCCGCTCTGGGCGGCGTAGCGCATCGGCTCGGCGCGGCCGGCGACGAAGCCGGCGACCAGTCCGGTGATCACGATGCGTCCGGGCGTCCACGCCGAGCGCCAGGTGCGCTTCAACGAGGCGGCGGCGCCGTGCACGCGGTCGATGCGGGCATCGAGCAGGCGCTCGCGGCGCGCGACCCGGCGTTGCAGTGCCTGGAAGTTCATGCGCGCGGCTCCTCGTCGCGGTCGCGGGCGCCAGCGGTGTCCTCGTCGGCCTCGTCGTCGCCCAGTCCGACCCGGCGCAGCTGGCGGCGGGTCGCGTCCAGACCGGTATGGCGCAGGTAGCGCACCGCCATCCACGCGCCCAGCGCGGTCACCGCGATGCAGGTGACCGCGGTGATCGACAACGCGCCCAGCCAGGACATGCCCAGCGTCTGCAGCAGCGCGATCAGCGCGGCCATCGTCAACAGACAGGCGGCGACGCCGAACGCCACCGTCACCCCCATCCAGATCAGCGCCTGACCGAGCGCGGCCCGGGCCAGCGCGAGGTCGGCCAGCAACAGTCCGCGCAATGCGCGCCCGGCATCGGCGGCGGCGCCCAGGCCCTCGCGTCCGGCCCCGCCGATGTCGCGCAGGGCCTGCTCCAGACTGGCCTTGCCGGCCGCGGCGCGGGCGTCGTCGTCGCGCCCGGGGGCCGGGCCGCCGTCGCCGTCGTCGGGCTGCGACCTTGGGGTCTCCTCGCTCACCCGCGACTTACTTGTTGCCGTTGTTGCTGCTGGCGAGCTTGGCGAGGATGAAGCCGGCCGCGAAGGCGACTCCGAACGAGGCCAGCGGGCGCTCGCGGACCAGCTCGGCGGCGCTGTCGATCAGGTCGCGGCTCTTGTCCATCAGTGCGTCCATCTGCTCGCGTGCGGCGCCGCCGGCTTCCTCGGCGGCGGCCAGCCCGGCCAGGGCGCTGTCGGCCAGGTCGGCCTTGACGTTGGCGCGGCCGAGCTTGAGCTCGTCGCCGGCGGCGCCGGCGGCGTTGCGTACCGCCTCGCGGGTGTCCTGTGCGGCCTGCTTGACGTGGCTGCCGGCGTCGCCGAGGTGGCTCTTCATCGATTCTGTCGAGGTGGGGCTCATCGCAATTCCTTGTGGTCTCGGTGGGGAAGTGGCGTGTCGCCGGCAGGGCGCCGCCGTTCAGCGCATCAGCGCGTTGTAGGGGCGGCCGCCACGGACGACGCGGAGTACCAACTGTGCCGGAGAGCGCGTGAAGCTGGCGCGGAAGCCGGGCAGGTCGTCGAAGCGGCCGCTGTTGGCGGCGACCACCACGTCGCCCGCGCGCAGGCCGCTGCCGGCCGCGCGGCTGCCGTTGGCGACCGACTCGACCAGCACGCCGTTGGCGCCGGCCTGGCGCAGGCGCTCGGGCAGCTCGGCGAACACGGCGCCGTCCAGGCGCTCGTCCAGATCGACGCCGGCCAGGGTGCGCGGTTGCTCGCGCAGTTCCACCTGCAACGTCATCGGTTCGCCGTCGCGGCGGATGTCCAGCGCGACCCGCGAACCGACCCGCTGCAGGCCCTCGAAGTTGCGCAAGGCGTCCGGGCCGTCGATGCGCTGGTCGTCGGCGGCGACGATCACGTCGCCCAGCTCGACCCCGGCGGCGGCCGCGGCCGAACCGCTGTAGACCCGGTTGACCAGCGCGCCGCGGGCGTCGTCCAGGCCCAGGCCCTGGGCGAGCTGGCGGGTGACCGGCTGGGTCTCGACCCCGAACGCGCCGCGGATCACCACGCCGTCGTTGGCGATCAGCTGGTCCATGATGTTGCGCGCCAGCCCGGTCGGGATCGCGAAGCTCAGGCCGATGTTGCCGGCCATGCTGCCGCGCGGGTTGAAGCTGGCGGTATTGATGCCGACCAGTTCGCCGTTGAGGTTGACCAGGGCGCCGCCGGAGTTGCCCGGGTTGATCGAGGCGTCGGTCTGGATGAAGTTCTGGAAGCCCAATCCGCGCAGGCCCGAGCGGCCGACCGCGGAGACGATGCCCGAGGTCACCGTCTGGCCGATCCCGAACGGGTTGCCGACCGCGACCACGAAGTCGCCGACCCGCAGGGTGTCGGCGCTGACCAGCGGCAGCGCGGCGAGGCCGTCGGCCTTGACCTGCATCACCGCGATGTCGGTGTCCGGATCGGAGCCGACGAAGTTCGCCGACAGGGTGCGGCCGTCGGCCAGGGTCACCGACACCTCGTCGGCGCCCTCGATGACGTGGTGATTGGTCAGGATGTAGCCGTTGCCGGCATCGACGATCACCCCCGAGCCCAGCGATTCGTTGATCCGCTCCTGGGTCAGCTCGGGGAACATCCGCCGGAACATCGGGTCGTTGCCGAACGGGCTGACCCGCACCCGCTGCTTGGTGTGCACGCTGACCACCGCCGGGGTGACCCGGGCCAGCATCGGCGCCAGCGACGGCAACGGCTGGCCGTTGACCGCCGTGGGCAGCGCGCCGACCGTGGCCGGCGCCAGCGCGGCGGTGTCGGTCGCGGCAGGCGCGGCCCGGGCCGGTGCCTGGGTCGCTTCACGGATCGCGGTCGCGGCGAAGCCGCCGAAGGCGGCGGCCAGGGTCAGGGCGACGAGCAGTCGCTTCGGTGTCTTGGTCGCGTTCTGCATGGTGTGAGAATGGTCGGCGGTGGGCTTGTTCAGGTTCAGTCTCCTGCATCCGCGCTAAATCGTCGATGAAACCGGTCGATGAAACCGGTCGACGGAACCCGCCGGGCAAGCCGGTCGGCATCGGCGGCGCGATCGCTTCGGTCGTCGCGGTGCGGGCAAATTCTGACCGACGGCGCGGTTGCGCGCATGTGGCGCGACCGCGATCACGGGCGATGCAGGGTGACGAGCGCAAACTGCGTGACCGACATCAAAAAACCGTTGACAGGCTCCGGGGCCACGCGTAGCTTGGGACCCCGCCGGACGACACAACATGTAGTGGTTGTGATCGTCATGTGAACCCAAGGGTTGTGAACACGCCCGTTCGTGTTCGACTTGGAACGACTCGGTGCCCAGGCGGTGTCTCAAGGGGGCATGCAGTGGCGCAGACACGGCGATTTGGCCCAGGACAACACGGAATTTCCGCGGCGCGTTGAGTGCTGCCGCGGGCATGCGCGTCGGCGGCGGCCGCCGCGCAGGGTGCCAGGGACGGTTGTGCGCAGTCACCACAATCAGATTCGAATGACGCGGCCCGGCTCACCATCGGGCCCGAACGAGGAGACAGGAACAGCATGAGTACGGTGCGCCTCGAGGCAGTGAAACCGGCGGCAAGAGACATCCAGCTGCAGCCGGCATCCCTGGACATCTGGGACAAGAAATACCGGTTGAAGACCAAGACCGGCGAGGCGGTGGACGAGGACATCGACGCGACCTACAAGCGTGTCGCCAAGGCGCTGGCCGAGGCCGAGCCCGGCAGCGAGAAGCAGCAGTACTGGTACGAGCGCTTCGTGTGGGCGCTGCGCCGCGGGGCGATCCCGGCCGGCCGCATCACCTCCAATGCCGGCGCGCTGGCGCACAAGCCGGCCACCAGCACCATCAACTGCACCGTCTCCGGCACCATCGAGGACTCGATGGACGGCATCCTGCAGAAGGTCCACGAGGCCGGCCTGACCCTGAAGGCCGGCTGCGGCATCGGCTACGAGTTCAGTACCCTGCGCCCGCGCGGCGCCTTCGTCGCCGGCGCCGGCGCCTACACCTCCGGGCCGATGTCCTTCATGGATATCTACGACAAGATGTGCTTCACCGTGTCCTCGGCCGGTGGCCGTCGCGGCGCGCAGATGGGCACCTTCGACGTGTCCCATCCGGACGTGAAGGACTTCATCCGCGCCAAGCGCGAGGACGGCCGCCTGCGCCAGTTCAACCTGTCGCTGCTGATCACCGACGGCTTCATGCAGGCGGTCGAGGACGACGCCGACTGGCCGCTGGTGTTCCCGTTGAACACCAAGGAAAAGACCGACCTCGACCTGGACAACCCCGAGCAGGTGGTCTGGCGCGACTGGCCGACCCACCGCAACTACATCGTCCGCGACGACGGCCTGGTCGCCTGCAAGATCTACGGCCACATCCGCGCGCGGCACCTGTGGGACATGATCATGGTCTCGACGTACGACTACGCCGAGCCGGGCTTCATCCTGATCGACCGCGTCAACGAGATGAACAACAACTGGTGGTGCGAGAACATCCGCGCGACCAACCCCTGCGGCGAGCAGCCGCTGCCGCCCTACGGCGCCTGCCTGCTGGGCTCGGTCAACCTGACCAAGTTCGTCCGCAACCCGTTCACCGACAAGGCCGAGTTCGACTGGGACGAGTACAAGGAGGTCGTCCGCGTCTTCACCCGCATGCTCGACAACGTGGTCGAGATCAACGGCTTGCCGCTGCAGCAGCAGCGCGACGAGATCATGCGCAAGCGCCGCCACGGCATGGGCTTCCTCGGCCTGGGCAGCACCCTGACCATGCTGCGGATGAAGTACGGCGAGGCCGACTCCTGCGAGTTCACCGAGCGCATCGCCAAGGAGATGGCGATCGCCGGCTGGGAGATGGGTCTGGAGCTGGCCCGCGAGAAGGGCCCGGCGCCGATCATGGAGGAGCGCTTCGAGGTCACCGCTGAGATGCTGCGCAAGCGTCCGGAGATGAAGAAGGACGGCTGGAAGGTCGGCCAGGAGATCCCGGGCAAGGTCCTGCACGCGCGCTACAGCCGCTACATGCAGCGCGTGGCCGAGGCCGCTCCGCAACTGGTCGACGAGCTGGCCGATGTCGGCAGCCGCTTCACCCACCACAGCTCGATCGCGCCGACCGGCACGATCTCGCTGTCGCTGGCCAACAACGCCTCCAACGGCATCGAGCCCAGCTTCGCCCATCACTACAGCCGCAACGTGATCCGCGAGGGCAAGAAGTCGAAGGAGAAGGTCGACGTGTTCTCCTTCGAACTGCTGGCCTACCGCGAGCTGGTCAACCCCAAGGCGATGCCGTTCAGCGACGACGCCGCGGCCAAGTTGCCGGAGTACTTCATCGCCGCCGACGACATCACCCCGAAGGCGCATGTCGACGTCCAGGCCGCCGCCCAGAAGTGGGTCGACAGCTCGATCTCCAAGACCGCGAACGTCCCGACCGACTATCCGTACGAGGACTTCAAGGACATCTACACCTACGCCCACAAGCAGGGGCTGAAGGGCTGCACCACCTTCCGCTTCAACCCCGCCGCCTTCCAGGGCGTGCTGGTCAAGGAGGCCGACCTGGAGAACACCACCTACCGCTTCGAGCTGGAGGACGGTCAGGTGGTCGAGGTCAAGGGCAACGAGCAGATCGAGTACGACGGCGAGATGCACACCGCCGCCAACCTGTTCGACGCCCTCAAGGAAGGCTATTACGGCAAGTTCTGACCGGGTCCGCGGTCGCGGTCGGGGAGCGTCCCGGCCGTGTCCCGGCACGCGGTCGGCGGCGGGGGCGGCCGGATCGTCCCGGGGTGGCGGAACGGCGGTCGCCACCCGGCTCCAGAGGCCTTGCCCGCCCCGCATGCAGGCATCTTGATTGCGCGCACGGCAGGTATAGCATCGCCATTGGAGCACCGCTCAACCAGGTCCAGCATCGGCGGCGGTATCGCCAGGCGCTCCATGAAGTCCCAACCAGTTGTTGACTCGACCACAAGATCGAAACGGATACGCCCGCGAGGAGGGCACATGAGCAACGGCAATGGAGTAACGGCGACCCTGTCGCAGGTCGCGGACAACGCGATGGAGACCGCGTCCGGCATCGCGCACAAGGCCGAAGACGTCGTCAAGTCGGTACGCAAGGCGGCCGCCAAGGCCCGCAAGAACGCCGAGAAGACCGCCAAGGAGGCCGGCGAGTCGGCCGGCAAGACTGTGGCCAAGGCGAAGAAGGCGGCCAAGAAGGCGGTCGGCTCGGCCAAGAAGAAGCTGGCCGCGGCCAGCGCCGCCGCCAAGAAGGAGGCAGCCGCGCTGAAGGGCCGCAAGGCGGCGAAGAAGGCCGCCAAGAAGACCGCGAAGAAAGCGGTGAAGAAGGCCGCACCGAAGAAGGCCGCCAGGAAGGCGGTGAAGAAGGCCGCGCCGAAGAAAGCCGTCAAGAAGGCGGTGAAGAAGGCCGCACCGAAGAAGGCCGTCAGGAAGGCGGTGAAGAAGGCCGCGCCGAAGAAAGCCGCCAGGAAGGCGGTGAAGAAGGCCGCACCGAAGAAGGCCGCCAGGAAGACGGTGAAGAAAGCCGCACCGAAGAAGGCCGCGCGCAAGGTCGTGAAGAAAACGGCAGCGAAGAAGGCCGTGAAGAAGGCCGCTCCCAGAAAGGCGGCCAAGAAGAAGTAAGCAAGCCCCGAGCCGTAACCCCCTCCCCCGACCGGGGGAGGGTTCAGGCAGAACCGCCCCGGCGCATCGCAGCACGCGCCCCGGCACGCACCACCGCAACAACGCATCAGGAGCAGGGCCGATGGCCGTCAAGATCGACAAGAAAATCAAGGGCTACAGCGTCGTCACCCCGGAAGACAAGGCCAAGCAGGCCGAGGCCGCCAAGGCCGAGGCGGTCAAGCGCGAAGCGGCCGAGGCCGAGGCGCTCGGCGACAACGTCATCCAGATGCACGAGCGCATCGAGCGCCCCGAGACCCTGATCGGCTCCACCTACAAGCTCAAGACGCCGCTGTTCGAGCACGCCCTGTACGTCACGATCAACGACATCGTGCTCAACGCCGGCAGCGAGTTCGAGCAGCGTCGCCCGTTCGAGATCTTCATCAACTCCAAGAACATGGACCACTTCCAGTGGATCGTGGCGCTGACCCGGATCATGTCCGCGGTGTTCCGCAAGGGCGGCGACGTGACCTTCCTGGTCGAGGAAATGAAGGCGGTGTTCGACCCGCGCGGCGGCTACTTCAAGGCCGGCGGCGTCTACATGCCGTCCCTGGTCGCCGAGCTGGGCAGCATCGTCGAGGACCACCTCAAGTCGATCGGCATGATCAAGGACCCCGAGCTCAGCGAGGCCCAGCGCAAGCTGATCGCCGAGAAGCGCGCCGCCTACGCCGCGCTGGACTCAAAAAAAAACTCTGAAATAAGCCCGGCCGGCGCGATGCCGGTCGTCGAGGCCCCGGTCGTCGCCGACGACCGCAGCGGCGAGCTGTTCCCCGAACCCCGGGTCCGCGCCGAGCGGCGCGAGGAAGACGTCGAAGTCACCGGCGACGGCGGTGTGTCGTTCCCGCCGTCGGCGACCATGTGCCACAAGTGCAGCACCAAGGCGCTCGTCATCATGGACGGGTGTGCGACTTGTTTGAATTGTGGGTATTCGAAGTGTGGGTGATCTTTCCAGCTTATAGCCACTAGGGGGCGAGATGTGGGGACGCCCATAAGGCGCTAGTTTGACCCCCAAAAGACGCTAGTACGAGGGGCATAAGATACTAGTAGTGATGGCTCGCTCGCGTGGGGCGCTGTGACCGAAGGAAGGCCCCAGAGTTGGGATATTCCAGCTGCGAGTTCGGCCGTTGTCCCCCTACAAGGGCCGTAGTTTTGCTACATTTGCTCTGGCTATGAGTTGCGCATCTCCCCTCGACCATCGAATACAGGCGTGATCGAAGAGATCGATCGCGCCCCTGTAGCTCAATGGGTAGAGCAGCGGATTTATATCCCGTCAGCGCCAGATAAGCGGCTAGTGTCGGTTCGAGCCCGACCAGGGGCACCACTACAACCCTGCCTGGAGCATGCATGGCATGCGCCTGTTTCTCGACTGCGAATGGAGTGACCCCGAGGGCCACCAGCTGGTCAGCCTGGCGCTGGTCGATGCGTCTGGCCAGCATCGGTTCTATGCGGAGCGGGATCCGTTGCCGAGCACTCCATCGGACTTCGTTCGCGAAGTCGTTTACCCGCTGCTCGACCGCGGGATCACCGCGTTGCCGGACCTTGCATTCACCGAGGCCCTGCGCGCCTTCCTGGCGAGCTTCGAGGATCCGTTGATCCTGGCCGATGCCGGCGAGGACTTCGCGCTGCTGTCGCACGCGTTGGGCGGTTTCGGGCAGCCGGGCTGGCCGCCGGCGCCGCCTTGGCGCCCAATGCTGGTCATCTTCGGCGACGTGCTGATGCGCATCGAGGACTACTTTGACGCCCGGCCAGAAGCCAGGGAGAGGCGCCATCACGCGATGGTCGACGCCGAGGCATTGCGCTGGGCATTCGAGAAGATTGGAGGCGCCAGGTCATGACCCGGCTGTTTCTCGACTGTGAATGGGCCGACAACCTTGGCCGCGAACTGGTGAGCCTCGCCTTGGTCTCCGAGGACGGCCAGGATCGCTTCTACAGCGAGGTTTCGCCGCTCCCCAAACACCCCAACGACTTCGTCCGGGCCGTTGTCTATCCGCTTCTCGATCACGGCTTCCATGCCCGGCAGCCCATCGACCTTACTCGAGATCTGCGCGCCTTCCTGTCACGGATTTCGGAGCCCTGTGTGCTCTTCGACCACCCCGTCGACGGCACCCTGTTCGGCCATGTGCTCGACGGCTTTGACCTGCCGGTAGCGGCACTGGCACACCTGCGGCCTGTGCCCAAGGTGGTGACCACCCTCATCGCAGAGTGTGATGCCATGCGTCGCCAGATAGACCGCTACTTCATCGAGCACCCCGAGCAGGTCGACCGCAAGCACCATGCCATGGTCGACGCCGAAGCGTTGCGCTGGGCGTATTGCAGGGCGCTGAAGGTGGACACACCATGACCAACTCACCCAAAGGCAAGACCATCGCGCTGGACGCAGATGGTGTCCTGCTCGACTACAGCACGGCCTACGCGCATGCCTGGGCCAAGGCTTTCGGCACGCTGCCCGAGCTGCGTGATCCACAGGCCTATTGGCCGATCGACCGCTGGGCCGTGGTTCGTCTCTCCGGAGAACGTCTGGCCACCTTCCGTTCCGCGTTCGACGAAGCGTTCTGGTCGACGATCCCGGCGATCGTCGGAGCCGTCGAAGCCTGCCAGCAACTAGTCGATGCCGGCTATCGCCTGGTCTGCATCTCGGCCTTGGACGAAGCCTATGCCACGGCCCGGCAGCGGAACCTGGAAGTGTTGGGATTTCCGATCGCGGATGTGGTCGTGACCGGTGGCGAGGCCGGAGAGGTCAGCCCGAAAGCTGCGGCCGTCGTGAAGCTGCAGCCACTGGCGTTCGTTGACGACTACCTGCCGTACCACCGCGGTCTGCCGACGGGTGTGCACAAGGCGCTGATCCTGAGAGCGCCGGGAGGTTCGCCGAATGTCGGTGCAGAACTGGCCCACGTGAACTCGCAACACATCGATCTGCGTGCCTTCGCCGAATGGTGGTTGGGTGAGTCGCTCCGGGATTCGCCGGCGTAGCGATCCGCGTTGACGTGATAGCACGTCAAACGATGAGTAGGTCCGGCCTGTCAATCTCGTTCCTGTATGAGTTCGGCCATATCGTGCGTTTCGGGCAGTGGCCGCGGCTGTGTTGTGCTCATCGCTCTAGGCGAAGCTGCGATTCCCCCGCATGCGCTGCAGCTCCTCGTCGACAAGCGATTTGGGCAACTGAAACAGGTCGAACAGAGCGTATACCGGACTCAATACCTCATGCACCAGCTCGGGTAGGCGATCGGCGATCTGGTCGCTGGGCACAGTCAACGACGTGCTGTAGTAGTCCTGCTGGGCAAAGTGACCCTCGTCCATCCAACGATTGCCTTGCAGTACCGCCAACTGGCGCCCGGCCAGGCCTTTCCAGGTCAAGTAGAAGGTCACCGGACGCGGTTCGCCGGTCAGGCGTTGTGCGACATGGGCCGCGTGCGACAGGCATTCACCCATGCGCCATACCGGTAGCGTGATGTCAAAGGTAGTGCCCGGCGCGACCGTGTCACGATGGGAGTCTTCATCAAAGCCACGCAGCAAGAACAGGCGCCCAGCCGGACTGGCGCGCCAGAAGTCGGCGTGCGCCGGGTCCGAGATGCGCTGCTTTCCCTGCCCCAGATAGCACTCCAGTACATCGTCGTATTGATACGGACGTATGCCGTCGCGTGTGGGCACCCACCACGGTCGCCAGCCGGTGAAGCCGGGCACGGTCAGCAGCAAGTCCATCAACTCGGCCGGTGTGCGTTTGGGAATGTCGCCGGCAATCTGATAGGCCACTGTGTAGTGGCCTGGTGGATCGGTCGGCTCGGCGTGTGTGGCCGGTGGTGCTAGGGAACACCAGCGTTCCAGCCCCGCTTCGGCAAAGGCCTTCAGCTCGTCCAGGAGCGAAGGGGTTGGTGGCGATGCGGCGACGTTACGCCCATCGAGCACGCCGCGGATCGCATCGAGCAGGTCATCGCGGCCCGCTCGGATACAGCGATCAAGCAGGTCACGCCATTCCACAGCGTTGGCTGGCTCAGCGCTCTCGGGGGTGGGGCGGCGCGTATAGACGCGGTGGGCGATCAGCGTTTTCTGGTCGGGGCTGCCTTTCTTGGCCATAATCGGCGCCCGATGTCCCCCGGGTACGTGCACGATCGGATGCACGCCGCCGTCCGATTTGCGAGTCGCGCGCTCGACTGTGACTTGGAAGGCCGGATCGGCGTAGGTGGTGACGATGCGCGCAATAAGGTCTTGCGAATAGGCTTCAAGCGTGGCCGGTCGTGGCAGGTGGCACTCAAACGATCCGTCCACCAGTTCGTTGAAGCCCAGCACTAGGTAACCGCCGCCGTGGTTGGCCAGCGCGATGACGGCCTTAGCGAGTGTGGCTTGGTCGTCTTTGCTGGTTAGATCCAGCCAGCACTTGACCTCGATATTCAGCGCCTCGCGCGGGTCATCCACGAGCGCCTGCAGGTGTTCGGCGATGTCAGCCAAGGCAGCAGGTCCCTTCGAATCCCACGATGCAAGATACATCATGCTCTGGAGTGCTATCAGGCTTCGATGACGCGTCCGGCCCAATGGTTACATGGATCCCAGGCATATGTAGACGGCACGCGCATGCGTCTGCCCCAAGGCTCATGCGTGTGCATACTTTCGTTGTTCTAAAGCTAGCGAACATACTATAACGATAATAAAATCAATAACTTGGGATTGATTGTGGCGGCCTGGGCCGATATAGTCCGGACTGGATCGGTCAAGGGCGACACTGTCGTGCAAAAGCTGGGTTCCGACGTCGAATCGACGCTCCTTCAGCAGTACGGGGGATTGCTCGACTCCGCCACCACAGCTCGCTTGCTGGGTTATCCGAGCACGGACGCCTTGAGCAAGGCTCGGCGTCGTGGAGTTCTTAAGTTGCCCATGATGCGTATCGCGCACCGTCGCGGCTGGTGGGCTACGCCCAAGGACGTCGCGGCCTATCTGGCAGGCCTGCAATCATCCGTAGCAGGAAACAGCAAGGGCCGACCTCCCGTTAGCTCCCGCCGAGGGGCGAAGGAGGCGGCTCAGGATACTCACGTGAAGGGGGGCTCCACATGATCTAAGCGCCGATTGTCTGACTATCCAACTCCGGGCTTAGAAAGCACAAGGCCCAGATGCTCCTGGCAGAGCATCTGGGCCCAAAAAAGCGATAGAGCTTAGCCTCGCTTTGTCGCCATGGTGCCCCCCTCCCGTCCCCGTGTCAATGGGCCTTCATGGCCCACGGGCGGGTTTTGCCCGGATCCCCTTTGATGCCGATGAAAAATCCCAGTTTATGGGAGCGCCGGCTTTGAGGATGATCCTATGTCAACCAAGCACTACCGAAGCTGTTCACCTTGGTCGGGCCTGCCTTGCTCGAAAGTCGCCCAAGACCGTTCCTTCCCTCTCTACATCACGCCCCCAGCCAACGGACAGATTCGCGTCCGCCGCCTTGTGCATCGCGGTGCCCCGCGGCCGGCGTACAAGTTCTGGTCCTTGAAGCTGGGTCGCATCGTTCAATGTGAGTCTGTCCTGGAAGTGGAGGTGGCCCAACTCCTGGATGCGTCTCCTGAAGTTGCGGAGTTCTCCGAGCAGCCCGCCTTCATCAATTACGAGATTGCCGGGCAGCGGCATGTGCATGTGCCAGATTTTGTCGTGCGAACCACAGACAGGCGGGAGTTCATTGAGGTCAAGTACTCATACACCGTCGACGACGAGGTCAGGCGCAGAACGACTCTACTGGTCAACAGACTGGCTCACTTCGGTTGGGACTACAGACTGCTGACTGACGCCGAAATCAACCGAGGATCCTGGCTATCAAATGCCCGTGTACTACTCAGGCGTGGCCAGGAATCTGGATCGTTGCCGTGGTCGCTGCAAACCTATGAGCGGGTGAGGCAGCACGGGTCAATCCGTCTGGAAGACTTCGGCTGGTCAGTGAGTCGAAACCAACAAGCAGCTTGGATCGCGAGCGAACTTATCAGGGGAAGGTTGTGGGCTGACCGCTCCATGCCAATAACCGCGCGGACACCAGTCTGCCTACCGGGTCGCTCCAACACCTGGAGGACGCTGCCATGGTGAAGGGAAGCTTCCAGGTGGGACAGCGCTTCTTCTTTCAGGATGAAGCCTGCCGCTTCGTGCGCAAAGCAGAGCCGAACATGTGGACCTTCGAGTGCCTATCATCGAATAGGTGGCGCGAAGAGAGCCTGGAAAACCTGCTCGCCTACTGGAGTGAGGGAAAGCTCCAGTTTCCAGGTGGAAGTGAAGCAGGACGTGAGGGCCGCGAAAGTGCATACAGGGATGCAGCCGTCGAGGCGTTCCGTCAGTCCTACCCTGGCGACCTCTGGCGCCGGGCGAAGGCGAAGCTGGTGTACGTCACTCGTCTGCGGCGAGCACCCCTGACCGAGACAATCATCAAGCCCCTCATCCAGGAGATCTACGATGATGAGAAGCTCTGGAAGGATGGTCAGCCATTCAAGAATCCGCCTCATTTCACGACGGTGGCCACGTGGCGGCGCTCCTATCATGAGGCGGGCGAAGACATCCGTGCCTTGTGCGATCGAGATCACTGCAAGGGGAACAGTGAATCGCGCTATGGCTCAGAGGTGGACGAGCTAGCTGACGACGTTATTGAGACTTGTTACCTGAAGCCAGAGCGGCCAACCATCGAGAGCTGCCTGGAAATACTTAGAGGACGTGTCGCCAGGGCCAATCAAACGCGGCTGGAGTCAGAGCGACTTCAGCGGCCGACGTATGGCTATCTCAAACACAGGATCTCGAACCTCAATCGATACGAAGTGTGCGTAGCGCGTTACGGGAAACGGTTGGCCGATATTCGCTTCAGAGCGGCCGGGTTGGGGCCTCGTGCCGACGCTCCGCTTGCCCGCGCCTCCATTGATCATTGCCAATTGAATGTGATGGTGGTGGATGACGAGACAGGACTACCGCTGGGGCGTCCTTGGCTCACCCTCGTGCTGGATGAGGCCACGCGATACATCCTTGGCTTCTACCTCGGATTCGAAGAGCCGAGCGCGGTGAGCGTGGTCCGAGCTACACGCTGCGCGCTGATGCCGAAAGGGGAGCTTCTTGCAGAGTGCCCTGACCTCGCGAATGGTTGGGATGCATGGGGCGTAATGGAGGTACTGGTCGCCGACAATGGAATGGAACTTCATGGCGGTACCTTGGAGAACGTCATAGGCCGATTTGGCATCGTCCTGCAGTTCTGCCCTAGGAAAAAGCCATGGTTCAAGGGAAAGATCGAACGATTCTTCGGAACAATTAACACTGGTCTTCTCGACACCCTTCCAGGAAAAACCTTCTCCTCGATCAGTGAGAAGTTCGACTACGACCCGGCCAAGCACGCGCTCGTTGGTTTGAAGGCGTTGCGCCGGGTGATCCTGACGTGGATCGTCGACATCTATCACCAGAAATCCCATCGCGGTCTTGGAACAAGTCCGGCAGCCGCCTGGATGACAGATATATCCAGCGTGGACCGCTGGCTTCCCCCCAATTCGCTATCGGTCCAAGCGGCCTTCAGTCGCAGCGCTACTCGCCGTCTGACACACAAGGGAATTGAGTTCGACGGTCTTCTATACAACTCGAACGACCTGCGCGCGTTGCGTGAACTTCACGGGAGCGAGATCACGGTCGAAGTCAGGGTCATGGACGATGACATCGGCAGTCTCGTTGTGGTGTCACCGGATGGACACGAGCTCATCCGCGTGCCTGCTTTGGACCAGGCCTATGCAGCCGGAATGACTCGTTGGCAGCACAGAGTATGCAAAAGGTACCAGCGCCGATTGAGGGACGACGATGGACTGGACATCCGTCTTCTGGAAGCCAGAGAGCGTATCCAGGCGGCACTTGAACAGGAGCGTGGAAAGGCAAAGCGTCTGTCCAAACGCATCGGTCGGTTCCTTGAGGGAAGTGACAGGAACGCGTCAATGAAGCCAGAGGCGGAAGAGGTGGTGGCTCGAAACGACGGTCTTGAGTGTCTGAGTATGCCAGATACTGAGGCAGGGCTGACCTGCGGCGATGATGGGGAAGGCGACTGGGTGCCCGAGCTGTCCAGCCGACGCGTCGATGTAGTTGTAGGAGACGCTCATGGAGTCCGTTGATCTCTCCAGCCATTGGAATCTAATCGCCAAGATTCGCGTGGATCATGAGGCATTCGTTCACGGAAGAAGAGAACTGAGTCTGGCGCTGCGATCGGTTGGCATGTCGGCTAATCCGATCTGTCTGCATGTGATAGGCGACACGAGAACAGGTAAATCCACCCTACTGGGGGACTTCGTCCAGCAACATGCACGAAGGATCACTCGAGAGGGCATGAAGCAAACTGTGGTCTACGCAAAGATCCCAGAAAATGGCACCGTCAAGGGACTGCTTGAGGATCTACTCAAAGCATTGGGCGACCCATACTGGTATCGGGGGTCGAAAACTAATCAGACCCATCGCTTGCTTACTCTACTCGAGAAAGTCGGCTGCCGAATGATCATTCTGGATGAATTTCAGCACCTTTCGGACAAAGGCCAGAGGAAACGCCTCAGAAGCACTGCGGACTGGCTAAAGATGCTGGTGGACAGCAAGCAGTGGGCGTTGGTGGCCGCAGGTCTTCCGGAATCCGCATCGGTAATATGGAGTAATCGCCAACTGCGAGAGCGATTCTACGCACCAATCATGCTGCCAATGTTTGACTGGCGGAACGCTGCGGAGCGGAGGCAGTTTCGAGGAATATTGAAGGCTTTTCAGGTACAGCTCCATCCCTTTGAGCTTCCAGATCTGGCGGGTGATGCCATAGCGATCCGCATTTATCTGGCAACTGCCGGCCGAGTCGGCAATCTGGCAAAGTTGTTGGAGCGCGCGGTGCATAACGCTATCGAAGAAGGTGTCGCGAAGATCCGTATCGAAGATCTGCAGACGGCTTTCTATCAGGCTGTTTGGTATGCGGCGAGGTTTCCTTTAGCCAAGGGGCCGTTCGGGGAAGGGGACGACGAGTACCGGAGTGAAGTGCTTCTGAGTCAGGTCGTGGCTATCGCAAATGAAGACAGCTACGCAGACAATAGCGGAGAAGTTAGCGTCACGTGCGATATGCCTGTATCCACCGAAGTCGTCCAGATCACCAGGGAGCGTAAGCGGTTCGCCCGTAGAGCAAAGGAAGCGCTGAGGGGGACAGCATGAGATTGGTCGTTACGCCCACTCCGCTTATGACTGAGTGCGTGACAGGCTATTTGCATGCCCTGTGCTCAGCCAATGGGTATCCCAGACCATCTTTCCTGCTTGCTGGGATAGTTGAGCATTCTCGCAAGAACGGATATCGACAAGTGACTTCCGGGATGCTTCGGGAGATGGCGGGAGTCTCGGAGGCAGTGTCAAAGCGACTATGCCTGGAACCACCAAAGCGTGGATCGCGTGCCACTGTGCGATTGCTCGGTCAGGAGATTCATACTTCTGAGCTTCGCATGGATGCGTTTCGTATTTGTCCGGTCTGCATTGCTGAAAGCGAACGGCATGAAGCGGCTTGGCACCTCAAATTGGTCAACTGGTGTGCGCGGCATCGTATCCGGTTGCTCGAAGCATGTACTTGCTGCGGGAAAGCCTTGGATTGGAATAGACCTGCGCTGGGAAAATGCAGATGTGGTGCGGATCTGACCACTCAAAGGGCGGCCGCGCCGGAGTGTACGGAGGCGTTGGCTTGGCTGACTGCAGCTATAGAAGCTTCACTCTATCGTCGCCACGACATCCGCCCATTCCCGGAGCAGATGTCGCATCTCCAGCACTTGAGCATCTATGCGATCAGCCGCTTGGTCTTTGTGTTGGTCGAGCAACTGCCGAACGACGGGGGGACGATCATTCACGGACGAAGGAGAGACCGTCCCGTGACTGCAGGCCAGTTGGAGAAAGCGGCGCAGATTCTCAATGATTGGCCGCATGCGTTTCAACGTCATCTGGCTGATCGTTATGCGGAGGCAGTGCAGGGCGACATATTTGGTAGCGGATTCCGCAGCGCCTTCTACTGGGCACTTCATACATTGGATAACGCCAAGCAGGCGTCGGCAACGTCCGAGTTCGCGTTTCTAAAGGAACAGATCTACTGTTTCGGCGCCAAGTACTTGCCTCGTGAGCGCCTAGTTCGTGGAGACCGGGTTCGGCTTCCAGTCTCCAACGCATGGGGTACGATCCTCGAAGCCGCAGCAGAGATCGGGATGGATCCCAGGACCCTCATCAAGCGTGTGAAGTCGGGTGAAGTTCCCGCTATCCAGGCGGACTACCAAAGACGGAACAGGAATCTTCTGGTTGATATGGAGTGGCTACGTCGCTGGAAGGTATCCCGGTACGCCCCTGTGCACGTGCGAGATGCCGCGGAAACCATCGGAATCTCAGTGTCGTTGCTGTTGGCATCCAGGGAGGTGGGAATCTACGAATCCCGTCATCACGCCAGAAGAGCCAAAGGATTCTCGGAAGAGGACGTTGCTTCCTTTGCGAAAGTGCTGTTACGGCTGGCCAAGCGATACTCAGTCGATGGGACGCCTGGAGGAATTACCGAGAATGGGGTGAACCTTCGAACGACAAAAAGCATTGTGCGTCGAATCGAGCTGCTTCGTGATCTTAAGCAGAGGCATCACGAGATGTGGGCGCCTGACGAAAGTCGAGCTGAGACGAGCGGAAAGAACGTCGAAGTTGAAGTGAGTGGCCATTGCCCCGTGATCGTAGGTAGGGATACAGATGGTCAGGGTCCCGCCAGCCTAGCCGCCCTGTACCCCAGAGGGGGGGAGGTGCTCAGATCTGAAAGCGTTGCAGAGATGGTTGACCTGCTTGTGGACAGAGGGGTCAAGCGCAAAGACATTGCTATCGCAGGAGTTGACGATGGCGATAGGAGGATGAGCGATGCGGCTCGACAGGAATTTGTCGCCCATTGGGAGGGTGAGTGGCGACGGCTTGAGAGCATCCAGGATGAGTTGTGTAAGGAGATAAAAGATTGGGTATTGGATAGAAATGTCAAGAAGTATCTGTGGGGCTTCGAGGGAAGAGATGCCAATAAGCTGGAGCGCGAAAAGAAACTGCTTGGAGTCTGGCTCCCCGTATGGGGAGGGCGAGTGTATCCGTCGTTCCAGTTTGATGGGCTCAATGTGAGGGCTGGGATTGAGGAACTTCTGCATTTGCTACCAGAAGATCCTCATGGGTGGATCCAAGCGAGGTGGCTTTCTACGCCAAGCGAGTGGCTTGACGAGTGTCGCCCCCTGGATGTTGTAGAAGGAAGCATAGATGCCGTCATAGATGCGGCGCGCTTAGTTAGCGTGAATCAGTATGGGAGGTGGGCGCTGAGGTGACGATTGGACGTGGAGCTTCATAGAGCTGTTCCGACGTAGCTCCAGTAGGGCAGTGGGCGGATCGCCGCCCATTACTGTGTGCGGGCGTGTATTCGCCCAGTGACTATTCAGCGCTCCTACAAGACCCATCCTGGCAGCCACTGCTCTGGCACAGGGTCGTGCGAGCATTGCGCACAGCGCTTCTGTACTTTCTGTCAGGACGGCGATGCCGGTTCTTCCGTGCCGGTGGCGTTTTCATCGGCAGCTAAGTAGTCGTGGCACTCGTTAAGTTGCTCGGGGTGATCTGGCTTCAACCTACCTACACCCTCGGTATCGGCTTCGCTCACGCTTGTCGCAGAAATCCAGTCGTCGCTTCCTCGGCAGACCTAGACGTTCGAACGGAGATCGAGTTCATTGAAGTGGGCTTTCTGCCATCCTTGGCTTTGAGGGTAAAGAGTCGAGTGTCGCGCGAGTTTGGCGGCACAGGCTTGTGCCCAGGTTCGAGTGATCGGTCACGCGCAATGACTTCGTAATCGCAAGAGGTGGTGGCGGTGAGAAGGGCGAACGATGTGGCTTGAGTTGCCGCTTGGGCGAGTGGCAACGTCTCAAGAGTGGCCAAGATGGGTTCTGCGAATGAGTGGGGCAGGGTCGCAGGCTGCTGCGAACGGACGCTATGGGGGCCATAATGGCATCTCTGGACAGCACCCAGTGGCGAGAATGGATAGACAAGGGACCAATTCAGAAGCGCGAGTTTTCTTGGACTACCAATCGACCACGCCCGTCGACCCCCGCGTCGTGGGCGCCATGCTGCCCTACTTCACGGAGCAGTTCGGTAATCCGCATTCCGTGGAACACAGCTTCGGCATCCAGGCGCAGCAGGCAATTGAGGTGGCTCTGGCTGGCATTGCTGACGTCA
The DNA here is from genome assembly GCF_003233695.1 of Marilutibacter maris. Lineage (NCBI taxonomy): Bacteria > Pseudomonadati > Pseudomonadota > Gammaproteobacteria > Lysobacterales > Lysobacteraceae > Marilutibacter > Marilutibacter maris. The sequence goes on from NZ_CP029843.1 coordinate 682,338, forward strand.
TCGGGGTGTCAGCGGGCGACATCGTGATTACATCCGGAGCGACGGAGGCCAACAACCTGGCACTACGTGGGTCACTGCCGACTGGCAAGAAGGCGCACCTCATCAGTGCCCTGACAGAACATCAGAGCGTCCTAGGCACGCTGGCTGCTCTGAAGGAAGATGGTCACGCAATTACATTGGTTACAGTAGATGGGGATGGACTGATTGATCCTGAGGCTGTTGAAGCCGCTATCCGGCCGACGACTCGCATCGTTTCAGTCATGGCGGTCAACAGCGAAATCGGAGTTATCCAGCCGTACGCGGATCTGGGGCAACTCTGCCGCTCGCGTGACGTGCTCTTTCACGTCGATGCCGCACAAGGCTTCGGTCGCGTGCCACTTGATGTGAAGCGCAACTGCATCGATCTGATGAGCATTTCCGCGCACAAGATCTATGGCCCCAAAGGAGTGGGGGCATTGTACGTGGGGCCGGCGGCGCGATCGCGCATGCGTGCGCAGATCACCGGCGGTGGCCAACAGGGGGGGCTACGCGCCGGCACCATGCCAACGCCTCTTATCATCGGGTTTGGGGAAGCGGCCCGGCTGATGAAGGAGGAGGAGACGACAGAGGTGGCCCGCCTGGCAGAGCTGCGTACCCGACTGTGGACGCAACTTGTCGAACAGATCGGTGGCGTCCATCTGAATGGTAGCGCCGACCAGCGCTGGGTAGGCAACCTCAATCTGCGCTTTGAGGATGTGGATGCTGACAGCCTGATGCTGATGGTGCCGTCCCTGGCCCTCTCCACGGGGTCGGCTTGCACCGCGGGGACCCCAGAGCCATCCAAGGTCCTGCGGGCGCTAGGGTTGTCCCCGGAGCAGGCGTCGCAGTCTGTGCGCATTGGGCTAGGTAGGATGACCACCACCGATCAGATCGACCGGGCTGTGGCCTTGATCACGGACGCAGTGGGCCGCCTCAGGGGCTAGTCCTCCTCGTGGCGCCGCAACATTGACTCACGAGGAGCTACCGATCGATACTGGTCGGTGAGGCGGCGGAGCCTTTAAGTATAGGCAGGACGCCGCGATAAAAAGGCTTTTAAATCAAATGCTTGAAGTTGTCGCGCCGGCTTCGCCGGAGAGAGCCTCGGGGGAGCGCTTCTCCGGTCACGAGTCGTTTGCTTGCCGATACGGTTGGTTGCCCAAGTTTTATGACCTGCTGGTGCAGCGCCCTGACCTGATCCGACAGGACGAAGAGGTCATGGTTGCGTTGGGCATCGGCCGAAATATGGTCAAGTCCGTGCGCTTCTGGGCCCAAGCCTTTGGGCTGATGGACGACAGTCCGCGCTCGCCGCCAACGCCCACGGCGTTCGCGCACTGGCTGTTAGATCCCCAGCATGGCGAAGACCCCTATCTGGAAGACGTAGGCAGCCTGTGGCTGCTGCATTGGCGCTTAGCCGCCATGGCCAACCTGGCGGCCTGGGAAGTGGCTTTCTTCGAGATCCCCGAACGCGAAATCCTGCGCCGCTTTCTGCTGCAACGGGTGGAGCGCCGGGCTGCTGAGCTGGAAAAGAAGCTCTCCGCGACAACCATCCGTCAGCACGTGGACATCTTCCTCAGCTGCTATGCCACTCCGCTGATCACCAAGGGGCAGACCGTGGAAGAGAGTCTTGGCTGCCCGCTGCAAGAGCTGGGCCTGGTCCGGCTTTCGCCCGCGGGTGACCGCGATGAGCTCATCGAATTTGCGCGGGGGCCTTGGCGGCACCTGAGTCCCACCACGTTCCTTCGCATCCTGCTGGACTACTGGCAGCTGCGCGCCCCTCACGACAAGACGATCGCCGTGCGCGCCTTGCTGACCGACTTCGCCAGTCCTGGGCTGACCTTACGACTGGACGAAGGCAGCCTCTGGCACCTGCTGCAGGCGGCCGAGCAGGTCTCGGGTGGTGTCGTGCAGCTGACCGACAGCATTGAACGGCGCGCGGTGGTCCTGCAGACCGCCGATGTCCATCGTGCCAAGGACGCCATCAAATACCTATGAAAAACGCTTCCTCCGCTCCCTTGATCAAAGACGCGCTCTCGGTTCGCAGCCGGTACGTGCGTGCGGTCAACATCGGGCGTGATTTGAACGATGCCAACGCGCTGGACGGGTATCTGATGACGGACACCGTTCGTCATGCCTTGGCGAGGCTATGCCAAGGTCTGGTGGCCAGCTCGTCCCAGCGTGCATGGCGCATCACTGGCAGTTACGGTAGCGGCAAATCTGCTTTTGGCCTATTCCTGGCCAACCTGTTTACGCACCCGGTCAACAAGCGCTCAGCAGTAGGCCGTCTGATTGATGAAGACAGCCCGGAGTTGCTTGCCTCCGCCAAGAAGCTGCCCCGCTATGAGGTGATCGTGATCACTGGCACGCGTAGCGATGCCAGTGTCGCGTTGGCGAATGTCCTGCTGGAGCACGTGAACCAGCGGCGCAGCAGTCCGACCCAGAAGCAGCTGATCAGGCGCCTCAATACATTCATCACAGCGCGTGAAAAGGGGCGGAAAGCACCCGCCGCGGTGCTCGGGTTACTGGCGGAGGTGCGGACCTATCTTGCCAGTGGCGTTAATGCCGCCGAAGGTCTGCTGCTGCTCGTCGATGAAATGGGGCGGTGGCTCGAATACGCTGCTGATCCCGAAACCGATATCGATGCGTCTTTCTTCCAGGCGTTGGCAGAGGAATGCGGTGGCCGCGTCCGTGACATTCCGGTAGCCATCGTCGGAATCCTGCACCAACGCTTTGAAGACTACACGGCAGGACGACGCGACAAGCGCTCAGGGTTGGAATGGGCCAAGGTTGCGGAGCGGTTCGAAGACATCACGTTTGCGCAGTCGTTCGAAAGCACCGCGCGCCTGGTGGCGCAAGCCATGGAATCCGATGCCAATGCATACAAGCGTGCGGGTATTGGGCCACGTGCAACTGCACTCTATACGCAGGCCGTCAAGTTGGGCGCACTGGAATCCAGTTTGCTGCCTGGTGGCATATCCGAGGCCGGCCGCCTGTATCCGTTCCATCCGATGGCGCTCGCAAGCGCGGTGGCTCTGTTCCGCCGATTTGGGCAAAACGAACGCTCGACGTTCTCGTTCCTGCTCGCATCGGAACCTTTTGCCCTTCAGGATTTCATCGGCCGTCGCCGCTTGACGGCCGACACTTGGTATCGCGTCCATGATCTGTGCGACTGGATGCTGGCGCAAGGTTCGCTGCGCACACTGGATGAGGACCGCCTCAAGCGCTGGGCGCTGTTGCAGGAAGTCCTCCGTGCTGCGCCGGTGTATGAAGAGGCGGAGGTCCAATGCCTCAAGACGGTTGGTCTCCTCAATCTGCTGGAACCACAATCGGGCATCACCATTACGGCCGAGTTCGTTGCCTTCGCCGTCGCCGACCAAGTCAATGCGAAGCACGTTCTGGACGCGATCGCCAAGCTGGTGCAGAAGTCGCTGCTATACGTACGTCCAGCGACACAGGAGCTGTGCCTGTGGCCGCAAAGTAGCGTCGATGTGGCCAGCGAGTTGGCACGTGTGCGCAAGGCCACAACACCACTCACCCGGTTGGGTAACCTGATTGATTTGCTGCCATCGCCGCGACCGATGGTCGCCCACCGGCATTACCTGACCACCGGTACGTTGCGCACCGCCTATGTGCAGTTGGTGGAAGATCTGAAGGATGTCCCCAAACTGGTGTCGACTCCGCTGAACAGCGATGGGGAAATTCTGGTGGTTCCGTGCTACCCCGATCAGGATTACAAAGCTATAGCCAAACGGTTGGAGAAGCTGAGTGCGTCGGCGCCGGAAGGGCGCTTGCTCGCCTTGCGGCGCATTACGGAAGACGATCTGGAGTTGGCCGACGAGTTGTCGGCATGGAACAGACTTGAGCGTGAATGCGCAGACCTGCGTGTGGATACATACGCACGCAATGAAGTGCGTCAGTCCGTCCACCGGCTGACAAGTGCCTTGGTGCACCGACTGGCTGACCTACGATCGCCCACGCAGGGTAGTAGAGATGCGAGTTGGTGGCATTCAGGCGCTGCCCTCGAGATCGCCGATGGCCGTGAACTCAATCGTCAACTTTCGCTGATTTTCGATCATCGCTTTGCCCAGGCGCCGAAGGTACGCAACGAACTCATCAACCGCAGCGTGGTATCGACGGCGGCTGCAGCGGCCCGTCAGCGTTTGCTTGAACGCATGTTTAGCCACGAGCATGTTGAGGATCTTGGCATTGAGCAGACGCCGCCAGAAAAGGCGATCTACCTGTCGGTGCTGAAGGATTCCGGCCTGCACACCATCCGCGGTGGGGAGTGGAGTTTCCAATCGCCTGCACCTGGTAGCGACTGGCATCTGGCGTGGGCGGCGCTGCATGAAATGCTGGAGGAAAAGGGACTGATCAGTGCCAAGGACGTGCTGACGCACTTTGCTGCCCCCCCTTTCGGGATGCGCGAAAGCGTCGCCCTCCTGCTGATCGGTGCGTTTCTGTGCGTGCAGCGCCACAACGTCATTCTGCGCGAGCGCGGCACCTATATCACCCAGCTCGAAGATAGCCACATTGCGCGACTGATCAAGCGTCCTGAGACGTTCGAGTTGCACATGGTGCATGCCCAGTCCACGACACTGGCTGCATTGGAGGTCTATCGCGACGTCCTGTCTGCGCAGGTGCCTGGCGATGACCTGACCGCCACGGTTCCGGAGCTCACGCGCCGGCTATATGACTGGTACCTGAGTCTGCCGGAGCACACGCTCAATACAACACATCTGGATGTGACGCATCGTGCCGCCCTTGCACTACTCGGTAAGTCTGGCGACCCTGTGGAGCTGCTGACAGTCGGGTTGCCGCTGGCCCTCGGAGTCCTCAAGCAGGCTCAGCCTATTGATGCAGGGTCCAAGCTCAATCTGCAGCTCTTGCGTAGCCGATTGGAAGCCCTGTTGCGAGCCGGCAGCGATCGCTTGAACGTACTACGGGCAGATATCCTGAAGGTCATGGCCGAAGAGGTTGGGGTGCGCGATCCGGCGGCCGTACGGTCGCATGTCGTAGCTTTGGCCGACAAGGCACAGGATGAAGTGGTCGACTATGCGCTGAAGGCGTTCATCCACCGCAGTGGTGACGGCCAGCGCAACGAGGCCCAATGGGTGGACTCATTGGCGAGCCTGCTCGGCGGCCGCAGTTTGGAGACTTGGCATGACGATACGCTGCTGCGCTTCCGTGCGGAGTTGCGCCGGGTTTACACGCTGCTGACCCGCGTCGTCGCACTGGCCAAGTTGACGGGCAAGCGCTCAGGACCGGACCATACCGTGGTTGCCGTTCACGTGGTGGATCAGAAGGGCCAAGAGCGTTTCGTCACCGTGCCTGCAGATGCCAATGGGCTGATGCCGGCAGAGCAGATGGATGACCTGCGTGCAGCGCTTGGCCAGTTCCCGGTTCCGGCGTACGTGCTGGCGCGTCTGCTGCTTGAATATTCCGTTCAACTTCCTGGGACTCCTGAGGAGGCCGCGTGAGTGAACCTCGCCATATCCTGAGCTTGTCCGGCGGCAAGGACAGTGCCGCGCTCGCGTTGTACATGCGCGACCGCGTTCCGAACATGGAATACATCTTCAACGACACAGGGAAGGAATTGCCGGAAACCTACGAGTACCTCGATCGCATCGGCGACTACCTAGGACGCCCGGTGACCAAGCTGAATGCGGATAAAGGGTTCGACCACTGGTACCAGTTGTATGGCGGGATGATCCCTTCCAACCACCGTCGCTGGTGTACCAAGATGCTCAAGCTCAAGCCGTTCGAGGCCTATGTGGGCAACGACCCGGTTGTGAACTACGTGGGCATTCGAGCCGATGAGGATCGTCAGGGGTACATCAGTACCAAGCCCAACATCACGCCGGTCTACCCCTTCATCGAGGACGGTCTGGTGTACGCTGACATCGTACGGATCCTCCACCAGTCAGGCGTAGGCATGCCCCCCTATACCCGGTGGGGGCGGACACGGTCGGGCTGCTTCTTCTGTTTCTACCAACAGAAAATCGAGTGGGTCCGCTTGTTGGAGACCTATCCCGACCTGTTTGATGAGGCGGCCGAGTACGAGAAGGAATACCTGCCAACCGGCAACCTATTTACCTGGTCCAACGGAGAGAAGCTGGAGGACCTACGTAAGCCCGAGCGCGTCGCACAGATCAAGGCCGATGCGTTGGTGCGCTCGTCGCGGACCGGCCCTAAGGACAACATGCCCTTGGCCGATATCTTTCGGGCTCAGCGGGAGGCGGTGACGGATGATGGCTGCGTAGTGTGTACGGTCTGACATTTGAGCTGCCCACGGGCAGGGGAGATGCCATCCGCGGACGACGTTACTCGGGGAAGCGATGACTATTACGTTCAAGGCGCGCGTTCTACTGGAGCTCGGTGCTGAATTGATAAGCTCCGATGCAGTAGCTCTTTACGAGCTGATAAAGAACGGGGTGGACGCAGGTTCCAAGGCTCTCGTTGTCAGCATCCAGGTGGTGCTGCAACCGTCCGCGCTGCGCGCCCTTGAAGAAGAGTATGGAGAAGAGTTTCCTGATTTTAACCCTGACGAGTTCCTGAAGAACGTCTCCTCGAAAGTTGACTCGCTAGCACCCCACGAAGCGCGTTCGGTTTTCATGGCGCGACTGGGTCGGCCGAAGACGTCCTTTGCAGCATTGGACGCGCTGCGCGAGGCATGCTTCGAAGGCAATATGATCCGAATCGTGGACTTCGGCCACGGAATGACAAAGGCCGAGCTGCAGAGTTGCTATCTGACGGTCGGCACCCCGATGCGTCTGCATCAACGAAATAATGCCATCGCCGGAAGTGCACGAAAAAAGGCGAAGGTTCCCCTAGGGGAGAAGGGCATTGGTCGTCTGGCTGCAATGCGGTTGGGACACTATGTCGACGTCATTAGTTCTGTTTCAGGGGAGTCACACAGCAGCCGTCTGGTACTGGACTGGCGACCAGTTTTCGCTGATCCCGACCTCGATGCATCTGCTTTGGACTTCAAGCCACATCGCCACGCCCCAAAGAAAGTGAAGGCAGCAGGTACTGAACTGATAATTCGCGATCTGCAGTCCGATTGGACTCCAGACAAGCTAACGATGCTTTCGCAGACGGACCTGGCAAAGTTGGCCGATCCGTTCAAGGACAGCCTGTCCAGCCAGTTCTTGGAGCTGAAGTATCAAGGCGACGACTTCATCATTGAAGGCTTCCCTTCGCACCTGCTGCGACATGCCGACGCCAGCTGCGATATCGAGTATCGGATCAAGGATGCCAAGGGCAAGCCTACAGAACCGCGTCTGACGGTCACCACGCACTACAGCTTTTACGGGCGCGACGAAACGCTGATCCATGAAGGAGCGCATCTACGCGATATCGTTAGCCATTCTGTCAAAGGGCGCACCCAGAAGTTCAAAGAGCAGAACCGCCTCCCAGATTCCGATGAAGTGGTGGCGGCCCTTCGAACGCTGGGCCCTTTCAGTGCGCGCTTCCACTGGTTCAACCGCGGTCGGTTTAAGCAGAACAATGCGAAGATGTGGGTTGATTCACTGGAAGGCTTCACCCGCCGCTGGAGCGGCGGCTTGCTCGTCTACCGCGACGGATTCCGTGTCTATCCTTATGGTTCGTCTAGCGACGACTGGCTGGACCTGGATCGCAAGGCATTGGCGGCATCGGCCTACAAGCTCAACCGCGCGCAGATTATTGGCTACCTTCGAATTACGTCCGAAGACAATCCGGCTCTTCACGATCAGACCAATCGTGAAGGGTTTCGTGACACGCCTGAAAAGGAAGCGCTGCGACGACTTCTTCGTCAAGCCATCATTGCCGACTGTCGCACCTTCTTGGAAAAGGTGGATAGGGAGAACAAGGTGCTTGATGCCGCTGGTTTCAGCGAAGTCGACACGCGCATCGCCAGTAATCAGCAAGCGGCGCTAGATTCCCTTCGTGGAATGCGGGTGCGTGTGCCAGAGGAAAGCGACACCATCAACGCCGTGATGGAGCAACTCGCCGAGGTTCAGGATGCCTGGGAGCGCGCCAAGCAGGCGCTCAAGGCCCATGACTCGGAGATTGAACGCTACATCCATTTGGCCGGTGTTGGCCTGATGGTGGAGCTAATCGCTCACGAACTGGCGCGTAGCACGGATGAAGCGTTGCTCTTGCTCGGAAACAAGAAGACTGCAGGTAGCGCAGCTCAGCTGGATGTACTGAAGTCGCAGTTGCTGACCGTGAATCGCCGCGTACGAGTCCTGGATCAATTGAGCATCCCAGGCCGGCAAAGGAAGTACGTGCATGCAATTCCAGAACTGGTCCAAACCATGGCCGAGTTCTATGAGGCAAAGGCGGCTAGACATGGCATCAGTATCCGCGTGAAGTCGGAGGGGCGCAGTGCCTTTAAACATCGAGTGGAGAAGGGGCAGATTCTGCAGATTCTGGATAACCTGCTGAGCAACTCCGTGTACTGGCTGGATCGACGCTTGGACCGCAACGTTAAGCCGTACATCGAGATCGCGGTGGACTCCAGCCGCCGCTGCATTACCGTCATTGACAACGGGCCGGGCATTCCGGAGACCACTGGTGAGCGGGTATTCGACGCGTTCTACACTACGAAGTCGGAAGACGGTCGTGGATTGGGGCTGTTCATTGCCCGACGCCTAGCCGGAGATAACGACATCAATTTGAGTCTGGTGCCACCTGCGGGCGGGGTTCACCACGGATTTGAGCTGCACTTCACAGGGGAGTGAAATATGGAGTTGGCCGAGGCACTTCGGGAGCTAGATGCGCCTATCGTCATCGTAGATGACCACTATGCGGAACCGGACGTCAGCAACCTCGACGGTCGGCGAATGGGGCAGCTGGCGCGCACGCTAACCAGCAACAAGACGGCTCATCGGGCCGTCAAGGGGCTGCTGGGTGCCAAGGTGCTCGGTGCGGCCCAAGCGGCGAAGAGGGCGGTCACGCCCGAAGGCGCAGCGTTGTTGTGGACGGCCTACGCGGTCGACCCTGGTGCCCACTCCTACCTGGATCCGTTGTTTCAGGACGCGCTGCAAGAGCGGGCCCGGGATCTACAGCGCCTTCGAGAAATCGAAGCATTCTGCCAAACGCGGACCGGCAAGACACCTCTAACCTTTAGCAGCCTTGAGAAGGCCAAGGACGCGCTTCGCGGCTGCGCGATGGCGTTCGTCGACTTCAATCTCACCGGTTCCACGGATGTGCACGATTCTATCGCGCTGCATCAGTCGTTCGCAGAAAGTTACCGCGCCACCTTCACGCTCTCAGGTATGGAGTGGCCCAAGATTGTGGTGCTGATTTCTTCGCGAATGCCTAATCAAAGCGAGCTTGTGCTTTTTCGTGAAGCCACGCAACTCCGAGCAGCCTTCTTTAATTCGCTTCGCAAGAATCAGATCTCGCAGCAGCGCTTGGAGGACGAGATGAAGCGCTGGGAGGCTAGCTACGTCGCCGCAGCCGAACTGGATAGATACCTCCAGCATGCTGGAGAAGCGGTCAACGCCGCCGCAACCGAGGTTCGAAGGAATATTGATCGCTTGGAGACCCATGACCTCGCGATGCTTGATGCGTTTAAGCTGACCGCAGAACAGGAGACCTTGCAATCGTATGTCACGTGGTTGATTGCGGAGTCGCTGGCCTCCCGGCTTCGTCGCCAAGAGACGCTGCAAGCCCCATTGCTGACCAATCGCATCAGCAATGCGCCGTTGGATGGCAAGATGATGCCGAACAGCGTTCTTTTCGAAATGTTCGCGGACGTTGCCACTTCGCCGGCCGCGACAGAAAGCACGATTTCGTTTGGCGACGTGTTCTCGGTGACAGGTGCAGGTAGTGAGAGTGACACCGATCACTGGGTCGTAGCGATCTCTCCGGCCTGCGATCTCGTACGCTGTGATGCATCCTATGACGTGCTGTGCATCCGCGGTCAGGCGAGCAAGGCCGCTTCCAATCTAAAGAGCATGATGGGGTTCAAGAATGCGCTGTTCGGGAAGGGAAGCCACGTCATGCGATACCAGGGAAAACGCGGAGCGCTCAAGTACGCACATGTACACTGGGATCACACACAGGGGCTTCATTCGGTCAAAGCCTCCGATCTCATCGCTGGGAAGACTTATCGGCGCATCGCACGTCTGTCTGACGCATTTGCGCAGGAGATAAAGGAGCTTGCTCTATCACATGCCTCACGTGTCGGCATTCCTGTGGATCCCGCCTTTGCGATAGCAGCCACAGCAAATGTTCGCATGCGTTTGAAGCGGCCGGTCCGCGATGGCGAGATTATCGAACATGAGCAATGTCTGGCGGGAGAAGACTTTACCTGTGCTGTTGCGTCGCGTGCGAAAGTTATAGATGGTGTGAGAACAAAACTGGAAACGATGCTCGTCTTGACGCCCCAGTTCGTTTCCTGGCTGCACGAGGAGTTCCTAGAGCAGGTGCGGCAGAAGCTGGGCAATCAGCCGCTGCCTTTGCTTGACGAGTTCGTTACCTTCTTCAAGGCATGGACGTTACCCCAGTTGACCTCTTCAAGTCCAAAGGGGGCAAGCGAGTTTGATGGAAGGGTGGTTGTTCGTTACGGCGCGGTGCCGGAGGGTACTTGTCCTGACAACCGGCTAGAGATCTATCTAACTGAGCAGGAAAGCTAGGCACCTCCAGGTCACGTGGGTCGACTAACCTCCGCTGAACACCTTGGAGTTAGCTCGGTGTGAGCCGGTCAATGTCGTGACTTTAAGGTGCAGTTTTCCCTTGGGCGAGAACTTATCGACCTCCTTGATCGACGAGTTTAACTTCCGGCCGCAGTACTCAGCGAGTCGAAGCGGCCTAGGCCTGGTGGTATCGGCCCCTTATGCCTACTTCGGGCTGTCCCAACAGTCCGATGACCGCAAGGACACCGCGCCCGTTGGCAAACCTGGAACGACGCCATGAACGCTGACGCGCTGGACAAGTGAGTGAAGACCTGGTGCTGCTGGGCGCAGTGACCGTGTTTATCTGGGGGCTTTCCAGTTTCAGGAGGGCCAGCGCAGGCGAACGCATCGCTAAGCACTTGAACCTGAAGGAAATGGCTCCGCCAAAGTCGAAACTAGCCCCTTATGTGCGCTCGGTCCGGCGACACTAGCTCCTTATGCGCGCCGATCACTAGTCGACGCCTAACTCAAAGTTGCGATAAAGGTTGATAGCGCATGCTCTCGGCTAGTGCCTTTCGGATGAACCCACACGAGATGTCTGACTGGCAAGAGAGGATCATCAACCATCCGGTGATGACCAAGCTGGGTGCTCTACAGGCGCTGCTTGATAGCGTGTTAGAGACGGAGGAGTCTGGTTCATCCGGATTAGATTCGATTGAGCGTCTGCGGCAAGTTGAAAGTTATATGCGAGCAAGTGTTTTCTCAATAGATCCAATATTAGTTCCGGTCCAAATTTTAGCCAAAATTGATGCGCCCTTGCAGGGCGTTATTAATGAGGTAAAAAACTACAAGTCGAACAAAAATTCAGGTCACTTGACCAATGCAAATGCCCATGCTGATGCGCTGCTGATTCAAGTTTTTCAGCTTCCGGCGCCCGCGCCTGAGACTCAAGTCGAGAACGTTCGGGATGCAGTTGTGTCATTTCGCCGTTCTGCGGGGCAGCTTCTTTCAAGTCTTGAACGCTCTTGTGCCGAACTCTCCGATAACTTTCGATCACTAGGTGAAAAAGTTAAAGAGACTTCTGAGGAGGTCTCATCACAAAAAGCTAGACTAGACACGGCAATTTCGGAGTATCAGCAGCAGTTCTCTCAGGCCGAGAACTCTCGCCGAGAGGACTTTGCTCGCGCTCAAGCGATGGCGGCAAAAGAGGTGAAGGAAGCACTTGAAAGCCATAGATTAGAGCTGAAGGCTGCACTAGATGACTCCGAGGCAGATATCGCAGCTTTCGTTGATGAAGGTGAATCTAAGTTCGAACGATTGCAGCTCGATCTTCAAGGGCGAGCAGATGCGCTGATTTCGGAGATGAGGGTGTTTCGGGATGATGCGCAGGAACTGCTTCAGGTTATTGGCAGTGCTGGAATGGCTGGAGAGTTTCAGAAGGCTGCGCAGAGCGTGCGTCGGAATGTTTTGTTTTGGCAGGGTGTCTCTCTCTTTTCAATGCTGGGTTTGATTTTATTCGCTATTCTCGCGTATCGATCGGCGGCTCAGGAGGAAATTGTGTGGGGGCTGGTTGGTGCAAGAGCTTTTGTGGCCGCGTCCTTTGCTGTGCTGGCTGTATTTGCAGTTCGTCAGAACGATAGGTATCACGAGTCTGAGCAGCGAAATAGGCGATATCAGCTAGAGCTCTCTTCTATTGATCCGTATTTGACGAGTCTTCCGGAGGATGTGCGCTCTGACGTAAAGGTCAAGTTGGCGGACCGTCTTTTTGGAAATGCAGGCGCCGCTTCCGTAAAGGGTAGAGGCGGGGCTGAAGGAACAAGTCTAGACGTCGCAGTTCTTGCGCTTGAAACTGTCAGGGATTTTTTGAAGAAGGGCCCATAGTCAGTGCTAGGGAAGGTCTGAACAACTCCCCTACAGTAGGCGACAATAACGCACCGCGATAGGGGTGACGATCGATGCAACTAGCAAATGGGGTCAGGTTCATTTTTCCGTGTGTGTGAATGAACGTGGTTCTTGCTACTTGGAGCAAAATCAAAGGCTTCCGCCTTTCGGCGGGTTACTTTTGTCTTGGCAAAAGTAACCAAAACCGCAGGCTCCTGACGCCCGCTGGGCCGGCTGCGCCGTCCCTGAAAATTGGGGTCAGGTTCATTTTCCCGTTTGGGTGAGCGAGCGTGTCCCTTGTTCTTGGAACAGGATCAAAGGCTTCCGCCTTTCGGCGGGTTACTTTTGTCTTGGCAAAAGTAACCAAAACCGCAGGCTCCTGACGCCCGCCGGGTCGGCTGCGCCGCCCCGGTCCCCTGTGCTCCTCAAGGCCGGCGGCACGGTGCCCAAACTCGCGCCGCTTCGCGGCACTCAAACATGGGCACCTCTCCGGCCACCGACCTTTCCGGTGCTCGGCGGGCTTTAAGTCGCGAAGATCAACGTCAAGATCGACGGCCACGGCACTTGTCTTGCTGAAGCTGACGCGTCCGGTGTGCGTGCAGACCGACGAAAGGCGGAGTCAGGTTCATTTCTTGAACGACAAGTATCCACGGCTCATGGACATTTCATTCGACGGCCCTACCTTCTTTGCGCAGGAAGACGAGAACCGGTTCTTCAACTGGATCTATGCGCTTCCCGCGTATGAGGAAATCCGTGGGCGCGGCACCATGCTTGACCTGAAGCTTTGCGACCCCGTCGACGTGGACACGACGACGCAGCTTTTGGTCATATTCCGTCGTTGGCGCATCGACGTGGAGCCGCTCTTGCCGCTCAAGACAGGCGAGGTCGCTGGGCACGCGTTGTGGGAGAGCGACCTGGTCGAAGCTGGCGAGATGCGGGGGGATGACTGACCTCCCCGAGTGGGCGACTGAGCGCGATCCTTGTTCTCCGGTGCAGATCAAAGGCTTCCGCCTATCGGCGGGTCAGCAAATGGGGTCAGGTTCATTTTCCCGTGTGTGTGAATGAACGTGGTTCTTGCTATTTGGAGCAAAGTCAAAGGCTTCTGTCTTTCGGCGGGTTCCTTTTGTCTTGACAAAAGGAACCAAAGCCGCAGGCTCCTGACGCCCGCCGGGCCGGCTGTGCCGGCCCGGTCCCCTGTGCTCCTCAAGGCCGGCGGCACGGTGCCCAAACTCGCGCCGCTTCGCGGCACTCAAACATGGGCACCTCTCCGGCCACCGGCCTTTCCGGTGCTCGGCGGGCTTTAAGTCGCGAAGATCAAGATCGACGGCAACGGCGTTTGTCTTGCTGAAGCTGATGAGTCCGGTGCGCGTGCAGACCCGGAGGGTGGCGCGCATGGACGCGCGCCGTTTTTCGGTCACGGCATGGATGCCGTGTCGAAAAATCCCGGGGCGCTCGCCGGTTGCGATTGAGCCGTGTCGGGAGAGGCCTTTTCTTTTGGCGACTTTTCTTTGGGCCAGCAAAGAAAAGCCGCCCGCGCCGCCAGGGGCGGAAGCTTCTCGCCTTGGGAGGTCACGGAAAAGAGGGGCGGCCCACCCTGATGCGGATGCCCCCGTGTCCTCTACGATCGGGTCAAAGACCTCTGTGTCTCGATGGGTAGGACAAACCGAGGCCACCGGCTCCCGACGCCAGCCGGGTCGCCCTCAAGAGCGCTGGGACGACCGGCGTTCTGGGCCCCGCTCTCGCGCGAGCAGCCGCGAGCGGCACGACCTGTCGAAACGGCCGCGCTTGGTTCGTCGTGCTGTCGAACCCACTGCGAAATGCCTGCCATGTCCTCGATTCAACACGTCGCCTGCGCCTGCGGACAGCTCCGCCTGGAGCTCGAAGGCGAGCCCATCGCCAGCGTCGAATGCTGCTGCGACAGCTGTCGCGAAGCCGGTGCGCGCATGGCGCGGTTGCCGGGTGCGCGGCCCGTGCTCAGCGAGTACGGCACGACCCACCTGGTCATGCAGCGAAAGGACCGCGTCCGCTTCGTCGCCGGCGCCGACCAGCTCCGGCAGTTCCGCCTCGCCCCCGACGCCCCCACCCGGCGCGTGGTCGCGGCGTGCTGCAACACGCCGGTGTTCCTGGAATTCGAAAGCGGTCACTGGCTGAGCCTGTACGGCGGCCTGTGGCGGGAAGGCGCGTTGCCGCCGCTGCAGATGCGCACCATGGCCGGCGATCTGGACGACGCGTCGGCGCTCCCGGACGACGTTCCCAACAGCAAAGGGCGATCGCTGCCGTTCATCGCCAGGCTGTTGACGGCGTGGATCGCGATGCGCTTCCGCGTCCCGAAGATCGCCGTCGCTGGAGACCTGCACCTCTGAGCGCGGCGGCAAGGTCCGGATCGGGAGCACCAGCACCTGCGGGGACAATGTGATGCTTCCAGGGTCGAAAGGAAGCGGGTCGATCGTCCGCGATGCGCGCGAGTGCGCATCGGTGCATGCCCGTCCGCGTCTTCGACTACCGTACTCGTTCCCGCCAGGGGCATGTGCCCCTCGGCTCATGACCGACTCGTCCCGATTGGAAACAGCAGATGCGCACACTCCTGAAAGCAACCCTCCCTGTCCTGTCCCTCCTGGCGCTTTCGCTGTCGGGTCCGGGAGCCATGGCCGCGCCCGCGCCATCCAATCCCGGCGATTCGGCGCCGCCGCAGTCCGATCGCTGGTCGGAAGATGCGCATGGCGTCCTGGAGGCGTTCTTTTCCAGGTACAACGTGCGATCGCGCTTCGACGGCAAGGCCGAGAGGCGCCGTGACCATGGCATCCGGATCGTGCTCGAGGACGGAGCTTCGGCCTTGCGCGGGGTCGAGCTGGTCGCCGAGAAGGATGCCTTCGTGACCTTCGAGGAAGTCGTCGAGCATCAGTACGCGACATTCTTTGTGCTGGACAAGTTCCGCATGCAGGGGCGGTCCGCATCCCTGGAGTTCAACCTGCCGTCCAATGCCAGGTTCGGGGTCGTCAACTTCCAGAAGACTCCGGATGGGACCTGGGAAATTGCCGACGAGGAGATCATGCGCTCTTCGTCCGGGTCGCGCGCTTTCTACGGCGAGCTCTATGAGGGCGTTGCCTGCAGGGACGATACCGAGATGGCGTTCAGATGGAATGCCTATGAAAGCTCCCGTGGCCAGCCCTACAGCGGGAAGTGTCCTGGCGAGGAGTTCCCGGATGTTGACGACTACCGTTCCGTGCGCGCTATGCGCGCCAGGTCCGGAAGGTAGGGCGGTATCCGGGGCGGCTCCGCCCAACTCATGGGCAGCTCGCGGCGCGTCGCTACAGCGGTGCGCAGATATCGCGTTCGCCGCCGCCCGGCGCCTCGTGCTCTTGCAGGCGGGCGATATGCTCGGGGTGCTGCGCGATCGGTGTCGCCGGGTCCAGCTGGAGAATCCGCGCACCGCTTGCGGCGAGGGCATCGCGCGCCTGGGCGAAACGCTCGTCGTCGAGCGCCAGGTAGATGCGTGCACCGCCCAGCGTGCCGGTCCCGATCTGCGCCGCGCTCGCCGCCAGTTCGGTGAGCAGGGCGTCGGGAGAGGGGGACCCGATCATCAGGACTTCGCCGCTCGATAGGCGCAGCATCTCGTCGCTGCTGCTCGTGTACCGCCATCGCCGATTCCATCGCCACGCGCCAGGGTTCGGGGGCGCTGGGCAAGGGGGTTCCGGTGGCCACCTCGAAGCGGGCGATCACGCAGTCCGGCGCCGCGTCGAGATCCCGGTTGCGGAGCCTGGGAACCACGACCGGCATATGCCGTCGCGATCGCATGCCGCCAGGGGGTGTGTCACGCCGCGTCCTTGTCGCTCGTCCTGGGGGACGCCATATGGTGACGCCGTATGGCCTTGCCGTTCCGCATGCGCATGTCTGCGACCGGCCCCCTCCCTCATTGCAAGGATCTCCATGAGCTCGAATATCTCCCCGATCGTGACCCTGTCCAATCCGGCAGGCCTGTACGACCCCGCGCCCAATGGCTATTCGCACCTGGCCCGAGTCGAGGGCGCGAAGCGATGGCTGCTGGTCGCGGGGCAGGGCGGCGAAACCGCCGACGGCCGCCTGTCTGCCGATTTCCGCGATCAGGTCCGGCAGGCCCTCTCCAACCTGGAGACGGCGCTGGCGTCGGCGGATGCCGGTCCGCTCGATGTCGCCAAGCTGACGGTGCTGATCGTCGATCACGACGAGTCGAAGCTGGGCGTATTCGGTGCCGAGCTTGGCCGGGTGTTTGGCGATCATCGTCCGGCCTGCACGCTGATCCCGGTGCCGCGTCTGGCCCTGGATGGCATGTTGTTCGAGATCGAAGCGATGGCCGCGGTCGCCGATCCGCGGGCCTAGCGCAGGGGCGGCGCATGCGGGCCGGCATGGCGCATGCGCCGGTCGCCGCGTGCGTCCTCGGTTATTCGCCGGTATCGAGGGTCTCGCGACGCGCGGGATCGGCCCCCGCACCGCGATCTCGGCGCTTGTGTGACGCATCCTGCGGTTTCGGGCTATCGGCCGCCGCCAAGGATTGCCGCGATCAGGCCGGTTCCGGCCGCCGAATGCGTAGTTCCTTCAATGAGTTATCCTGATGACACAGGGATTCCATAGAACGGGGTAAAAACCAATGTCGAATTTTGCCGCTGCCCTCAGGGAGGAAGTGGCTCGTCTGGCCCGCAAGGAATTGCGCAAGAGCGTCGATCCGATGCGCAAGCAGGTCGCGGGCCTGCGTCGAGATGTGGCTGCGCTGAAGCGTGAGAACGCCACGCTTCGCAAGCAGTTGGGAACGCTGGGCAAGGCCTCGCGTTTCGCGATGTCGGCCGCGCCGGCGGTCGCTGGCTCCGCCGCTTCCAAGTCGGCCAAGCCGCGCCGCTTCTCGCCTGCTGGCCTGCACAAGCTGCGCGAGCGGCTTGGCCTGCCGGCCGCGGACTTCGGGCGCCTGGTCGGCGTCAGCGGCCCGACCGTCTACAACTGGGAGAAAGGGACCTCGCGTCCGAAGTCCGATCAGCTCGAGCGCATCGCCACGTTGCGCGGCAAGGGCAAGCGCGAGGTTCTCGCCGCGCTCGAAGCGCTGGGTTGACCCCGGTATTCGCCGCCTGAGTCTCACGCGTCGGTCGGGAACGGGATACGACGATGCTGGGACGGATCAGGCGATTGTTCGGTAGAGAGCGGGACAAGGCGGCCGTACCGGTTTCGGTGCGGCCTGCCGTTGCGATGGCCTGGCTGGGCCTCGCTGCCCGCTGCCGGCGACCGATCATTGACGCGACGCCTCAGGTCGCCTCGGCCTCGCGGCGAGTGCCGGCGTCGGCCAGCGCCCAGCGCGCGATCTCGTCCTTGCGCGCGGCGGCCACGCCGGGCCGGGCCAAGGCATAGGCGAGGAAGTCGTCGAGTGCCTTGACCACCGCCGGGCGTCCGCCGATGCGGTCGTGGGTACTGATCGACATCATCCGGCGGCGGTCGCCGGCCTCGGCGTAGAGCTGGTCGAACGCGTCCTTGAGTTGTTCGAAGAACTGGCGGCTGGAGAACTTGCTGCCCTCGATCAGCACGATGTCGTTGCAGTCCAGGGTGTAGGGCACTACGACGAAGTCCCGGCCGTCGACCGGGACGACGAACGGCTCGTCGCGGCTGAGGTCGTCGATGTGATAGCTGAAGCCCAGCTCCTGCAGCAGCGACAGCGTGTTCGGGCTGCGCCGCAGCCAGTTGCAGTTGTAGCCGCGCGGCCGTTGTCCGGTGACCCGCTCGACGATCTCGACGCCTTCGCGGATGAAGGCGCGCTCTTGCTCGCGGCTCATGCCGTGCTGCGGGGTCCAGCTCATGCCGTGGGCGGCGGCCTCGTGGCCGCGGCGGACGATCTCGCGGGCGAGTTCGGGCGAGGTGCGCACTGCCGTCCCGACCATGTGCGAGGTGACCTTGATCCCGTGCTTGTCCCACAGATCGAGCAGGCGCGGGATGCCTTCGCGATAGCCGTACTGGAACCAGGTGCGCGCCGGCAGATCGGGTACCCCGGCCGGCAGCGGGTTGCCGGAGAACGGACTGTCGGCGCCCGCGTCGGGTTCGCCGCCGGCCTCGAACTGCATCGATACCGACAGCACCAGGCGCGCGCCGTTGGGCCAGAACCGGCCGCTTTCGCGCGGCAGGGCCGCGGCCGCGGGCGCGGCGGCAAGACCGCCGCCGAGCGCCAGGGTACCGGCGGCGAGGCCGGCGCCGGCCACGGTGTGCAGGAAGTCGCGACGCGACGGGGAGTTTTCGGTGCTCATGGTGGCGGAGGATCCTGGGTGAGGGGGGCGTCCGCGCTTGCTGTCGGCCGGGCGTGGGCACGGCTGCGGACGGGGCCAGTCTGTGGTCGATCGGCGCATCGAAAAACCGGTCTGGACTCGAATCACTTTCAAAAAAAGCGGAACTGCCGCGCACGCCGCCGGACGCTGCTGCGCCGGGAGGTGTCTCATGCTCACCAGGTGAATCAATCGGTGTGCGCACGGCGTTGCCGACGGGCCGGGCGGTCGCCGCTGCCCCGACCCGGCGTCGCGCGCCCGGTCCCATGACCGCCGGCCTATTCGCGGCGACGGCCAAGCGCGTAGCATCGGGCCTTCGATTCCATGGAGGAAAGGCCATGTCCGTGCTGCGCCCGTTGCCGCTCGTCGCGGCTCTCGCAATGCTGTTGCAGCTGGCCGCGTGCCAGCCGTCCTCGCCTTCGGCCGACGGCGCCGCCGCCACCGCAAGCGCGAGCGCCGAACCCGATGTCGCGCGCCCCAGCCGTCAGTACAGCATCGAGGAGTTCGTCGAAAGCGTCGGCGTCGCGGGCGCTTCGTTCAGTCCGGACGAGTCGCGGGTCCTGTTCTCCTCGAACAAGGCCGGGGTCTGGAACGCCTACACGATGCCGGTGAGCGGCGGCGACTGGACCGCGGTCACCGACTCGACCACCCGCAACAGCTATGCGGTGGCGTATTTCCCGGGCGACGATCGTGTGCTGGTCACCCGCGACAACGACGGCGACGAGCTCGACCACCTGTTCGTCATCGATCAGGACGGCAAGGAAACCGACCTGACCCCGGGCGACAAGCTCAAGGCCGGTTTTGCCGGCTTCAGCCATGACGGTTCGCACTTCTTCGTGATCACCAACGAGCGCGATCCGCGTTTCTTCGATCTCTACCGCTACGCGACCGATGGTTACGCGCGCGAGCGGGTGTTCACCAACGACGCGGGCTTCCTGCCCGGCGAGGTGTCGCCGGACGGACAGTGGATGGCGTTGGGCAAGGCCAATTCGACCAACGATTCCGACCTGTTCGTGGTCCGGCTCGGCGGCGACGGCGAGCCGGTCAAGGTCAGCGAGCATCAGGGGCAGGCGCAGTTCGAGGCGCAGGCGTTCAGCGCCGACGGCAACTGGCTGTACTACACCGCCAACGACAGCGGCGAGTTCGCCGAGCTGCGCCGGGTCAATCTGAAGGACTGGAGCCACGAGCCGGTGCGCAAGGCCGACTGGGACATCGTCGCCGCCCGGCTGTCGCACAACGGCAAGTACATGGCGGTGGCCACCAATGTCGACGGCAGCACCGAGATCGCGCTCTACGACAGCGCCAGCGGCGAGCCGGTTGCTCTGCCGGAGCTGCCGGTCGGCGAGGTACGCGGCCTGCAGATCGCCCGCAGCGAGAACCGGCTGGCGTTCTACATCAATGGCGACCGCCAGCCCAGCGATCTGTACGTGCTCGATCTCGACGGCAGCGAGCCGCGCCAGCTGACCACCTCGCTCAACCCGGCGATCGATCCGGCCGACCTGGTCGATTCCAGCGTCGTGCGCTTCAAGAGCTTCGACGGCATGGAGATCCCCAACATCCTGTGGAAGCCGCACCAGGCCACTGCCGACAACAAGGTGCCGGCCCTGGTCTGGGTGCACGGCGGGCCGGGCGGGCAGACCACCCGCGCGCACTCGGCGACGATCCAGTACCTGGCCAATCACGGCTACGTGGTGCTGGGCATCAACAATCGCGGCTCCAGCGGCTACGGCAAGACCTTCTTCGCCGCCGACGACGGCAAGCACGGTCGCGAACCGTTGTGGGACACCATCGAGGCGAAGAAGTACCTGCAGTCGCTGGATTACGTCGATCCCGACCGCATCGGCATCATCGGCGGCAGCTACGGCGGCTACATGGTGCTGTCGGCGCTGGCGTTCAAACCCGGCGAGTTCAAGACCGGCGTCGACATCTTCGGCGTCGCCAACTGGGTCCGCACGCTGGAGTCGATCCCGCCGTACTGGGAAAGCTTCCGCGAAGCGCTGTACCAGGAGGTCGGCAACCCCGAGACCCAGCGCGACTTCCTGATCGAGACCTCGCCGCTGTTCCATGCCGACAAGATCGACGTGCCGCTGATGGTGCTGCAGGGCGCCAACGACCCGCGCGTGATCAAGCCCGAAAGCGACGACATCGTCGCCGCGGTGAGGAAGAACGGGGTGCCGGTGGAATACGTGGTGTTCGACGACGAGGGCCACGGGTTCTCCAAGAACAAGAACCGGATCGAGGGCTACGGCAAGGTCCTCGCCTTCCTCGACACCTACCTCAAGGGCGATGGCGGTGCCGCGGCGGCCGACGTCGCCAGCGCCGGTGCCGAAGGTGCCGGGGCCGCGGCGGCGCCCGCCTCGGGCAGCAACTAGAGTTCGGCGGCCCGGTCGGTCTTCCGGCCGGTCGGGCCGTGATCCCTGCGGGGTTCAGATCCAGGCAATGGAGCGCGCGGCAATGGCGGTGGAATGGCGTGATTCGATCGAGGGCGTCGACTGGGGCGCGTTGTCGGAGATGTACCGGCGCGCGCCGCTGGGCGACAAGAGCGCGGACTGGCTGCGCACCGCGTTCTCCAACAGCATGTTCAGGTGCTTCGCCTGCGAGGACGGCCGGGTGATCGCCTCCGGGCGCGCGGTCGCCGATGGCGTCGACTGTGCGTACCTGTGCGACATCGCGGTCGATCCCGACCACCAGGGCCGCGGCCTGGGCCGGGCGATCATCGAACGCCTGGTCGAGCGCTCGCGCGGCCACCGCAAGATCATCCTGTATGCGGTGCCCGGGCGCGAGCCGTTCTACGAGAAGTTCGGCTTCCGCCGCATGCGCACCGCGATGGCGATCTTCGAGAATCCGCAGCAGGCCGCGCAGAACGGCTATATCGACGAGGCCTGAAGCCCGCGGGATGGAAGCCGCCGCGTCGATCGCGACGCGGCCTGCTCCGCGTAGAGAGGCTGCGCGGGGCTACTTGGTGGTGTAGCCGCCGTTGACGAGGATGGTCTGCCCGGTCATCCACCAGCCGTCGGAGACCAGGAAGCGGATGAACGGCACGATGTCCTCGATATCGGTCAGGCCGGTCCTGGAGAACTTCGACAGCGCCGCGGCGGACTTGTGATAGGCGACCGCGTCGTCGCCCTCGGCCGGGTAGAAGAACGGCGTATCCATCGGCCCGGGACCGATCGCGGTCACCGATATCCCGCGTTCGCCGAACTCCTTGGACGCGGCGCGGGTGAAATGCTCGACCGGTGCCTTGGTGCCGGCGTAGGACGCGTAGAACGGCGTGAACGCGCCCAGCAGCGAGGTGACCACGGTGCAGACCTTGCCGTTGTCGTTGAGATTGCGCCCGGCCTCCTTGAGGAAGAAGAACGCCGACTTGGCGTTGACCGCCGACATCTGGTCGTACTCGGCTTCGCTGATGTCGACCATCGGTTTCTTCAGCACCTTGCCGACGGTGTTGATCGCGATGTCGGGCCTGCCGAGCGCGGCGGTCGTGTCGGCGAACAGTTTCTCGACCGCGCCGGCACCGGTCAGGTCGGCCTGGAAGGTCGCCGCCCTGGCGCCCGCCGCTTCGACCGCCTTGCGGGTGGTCTCGGCGTCGGCGGCGGCCGCGTCGCTGTTGTAATGGATCGCGACCGCGCCGGCGCCCTGCGCGGCGAGGTCGCGCGCGAGCAGGCCGCCGAGATTCTTGGCGCCGCCGGCGATGAGGACGGTCTTGCCCTTGATGCTGTGATCGCTCATTGCATGTCTCCTGTCGGGGGAAAGGTCATTCGCCGACGATGCGCATCTGTCGGATGCGGCCGTCGTCGAGGGTGAAGATGAAGCGGCTGTCGCCGCTGTAGTGGCGGCTGGTCCAGTGCGCGTCGACGGTGACCCGGGCGCCGCTGCGGCGCACCCGGGCCACGCGCAGGTGACCACCGGCGCCGACGAACTCGCGATCGCTCCAGCGACGGATCGCCTGCGGCGTGGTGAAGTGGCGGCCCCAGTCGTCGACCTCGCCGTCGGCCGCGAACAGGGACAGCGCGGTATCGGCATCGCCGCGATTGATGGCGTTGACGAAGCTGTCGAGCGGTGCGGGCAGGGAAGTCTCGGGCATCTCCGGGCTCCGGTGGCGGTGCGCCCGCGATGGCCGCGGGCGTCACGACCGCCACCCCCGCCGTCACGGCGGGCGGGTATGCTGGGCGACAGGCCGCTTGTGCTGCTGTCGGCCGCAGTCGGCGGATCGTTCCGTTCCTTATAGGAGTACGTGCGCGGCGCCGCTTTCAGAATGTCCGGACCACTGTCAACTTATTCCGCAAGCGCTCGCGCCGCCGGCGAGGCGGCGCTGGAGCAGACCGCCCTGCAGCGATCGACGGACCCGCTGGCGGAACGGCGGCGACGGTTGCTGTCGCAGACCTGCCTGGCCTTCGCCGGCGGCGAGTTCTCGCTGGTGTCGGAAGACATCAGCGAGCCGACCGAGTGGACCATCGAGCACGACTGCCACACCCTGATCGTGCACCTGCAAGGGCGGATGCAGCATCTGGAGACCCGCATCGACGGCGGCCGCGCATGCCGGGCGCCGGCACGCCCGGGCGAGGCCTGGCTGATCCCGGCCGGTGCCTACTACGTCGGCCGCGCCGACGGCGGCAACATCGCCTACGCCGAGTTCCGCATCAAACGGGCCTGGCTGAGCGGTCTGGGCAGGGGCGCGCCCGGCGACCCGCTGCGGCCGCTGATGAAACAACGCGACCCGCTGCTGCACGGCCTGACCGGGCGGATGATCCAGCTTGCCGATGCGGACGATGACCTGGCCGGGATGCTGCGCGACACGATGGCCGAGGTGGTCGGCCTGCACCTGCTGCGCGAATACCCGGCCGGCGCCGTCGCACGACCGGCGCGGACACCGCCGAGCCTGTCCGAGGCACAGCAGCGGCGCCTGCAGGACTACATCCTCGCCCACCTCGACCAGCACCTGGGACTGGAGGAGCTGGCGCGCCTGGCCGGCATCGGTCGCCACCGGTTGATCGAGGCGTTCCGGCACTGTTTCGGGATGACGCCGATGCAGTACATCATCGCCCAGCGCCTGCAGCTGGCCTGCGGCCTGCTGGAAAGCACCCGCCAGGACATCACCTCGATCGCGCTGGCGACCGGTTTCTCCAGCCACAGCCACCTGAGCTCGGCGTTCAAGCGCCGCTACGGCATCACCCCGCGCCAGTTCCGCGCCCAGGCCAAGGGCATCTCCGGCGCCTGAGCCGGTCACGCCCGCGCCGTTGCCGTGCCCGATCGCCGGCCCGAGATCGGCGACGCGCTCAGCGCAGGTGCGGCGGTATCCGCTCCGGCACGGTCCAGGCGTAGATCACCGAATCGCCGATGACCCGCTGCCGCTCCGGCGTCCAGTCGCCCATGTGGTAGTTGTGGGTGACGATGCGGGTGCCCGGCGCCAGACGCAGCAGCCTGGGGCGCAGCTTCAGGTTGAGGTCCGGCAGCAGGTAGAGGGTGACCACGGTGGCGCTGGACAGGTCGATCTCGAACAGGTCGGCCTCGATGAAGGTGACCTGCTCGGCGACGCCGGCGCGATGGGCGGCGAGATTGGCCTCGCGGATGCGCAGCGGGTGGATCTCGACCCCGACTCCGCGCGTGCCCCAGCGCCTGGCGGCGGTGATCGGAATACGGCCGTCGCCGGAGCCCAGATCGTAGACCACGTCGTCGGCGCCGACGTCGGCGATCTCCAGCATCGCGTCGACCACCGGCTGCGGCGTCGGCACATAGACCACGTCGGGGGTGCGTTCCGGTCGCGGTTTGTCCTGCGGTGACAGCGAGGTCTGGTCGAATCCCAGCGGCGCCGCGGACAACGGCGGGTCGGAGCTGGAGCCGGCCGGCTCCGCCGCGCGCGAAGGCGGAATCGGAACGGTGGCCTGCGGGGGCATCGCGGTATCGCCGGCGGCGGTTCCGGCCTGTGGTTCGGGCGCGACGCCACAGGCGCCGAGCAGACCGGTGATGACGGCACCGGCGGTCATCGTCGCGACGCCGCCGGCGCGGGGGCTGGAGTCCTGCGGGTGATATGCCATCGGCTGCTCCGCGGTCAGGGCCGACCTGCATTGTGACCCGGCCGGGTGAAGGATTCGCGCAGGCGGCGAACGGCCGTCGCCCCCCCGCGAAATCTCCGTCGGAGTTGGGTAAGGTGGCGGACAAGCACCCGGCCTGCCGCGTACGGTCCCACCGGCCGTCGCCCCCAACGTGGAGTCCGCCCATGCCGTCCTCGCGCACACCTGCTCCGGACACGCCGCTGTCGAACCTCCTGCGTTTCATCGAACGCCACCCGGACGCCCGGATCATCGACCTGGTGGTCGACACCAGCTATCTCGACGGCGTGCTGATGCCGGTGCTGGAAGTCGGCGCCTACGGCCTCCGCGACGGGGTGTCGCTGAGCGAGGCGGCGAGGATGGCCTACGAGAACGGCGACGACGGCTTTCTCTACGACGAGCTGGAGCTGCTTGCCGACGCCGCCGACATCGGCATCGCCCACTTCTACCCGCGCTGGCCGAACGCGACCGAGGCCGGCGACGAGGCGCTGCTCGCGGCGCTGCGCGAACAGGTGCCGGCGCATGTCGACGGCGTCCCGCGCAAGACCTATCTGTTCCACCACGTCGATACCCAGCCCTACATCAACCTGCTGACCGGCAAGCCGTTCGCCACCCACGGTTAGGCCGGGGAAAGCGGGCGGCGGCGCCGTTGGCGTATTCCACCGGTTGCACTCACAATGATCGGCAGTACCCGGTCGACATGTTTGTCGGCGGATGCGCCGGCTCCAGGGCGGTCCGGCCGGGTGTGGATGACAAGATCGGCCGCAAGGGAGGCGCGCATGGCATCGAGTACCCAGGAGCTGGAACTGTTCGTCCGCCAGTCGCTGGCGGCCGGACTTGGCCGCGAGGACATCCAGGCGGCGCTGGCCGAGGCCGGGTGGTCTGCCGAGCAGGTGCGCAGCGCGCTGGATGCCTACGCCGACGTGGCGTTTCCGGTGCCGGTGCCGCGTCCGCGGCCGTATCTGTCCGCGCGCGAGGCCTTCCTGTATCTGGTGTTGTTCGCCACGCTCTATGTCGCGGCCTATCACCTGGGCAGCCTGTTGTTCGATCTGATCACCCGCGCCTTGCCCGATCCGGCCGACTCCGAATACCTGCGCCAGCGTCTGGGGCATTCGATGCGCTGGTCGGTCGCCTCGGTGATCATCGCCTTTCCGGTGTTCCTGCTGATGGCGCGCCAGTTGGCGCGCGAGCTGGCGCGCAACCCGGTCAAGCGGCTGTCCGCGGTGCGCCGCTGGCTGACCTACCTGACCCTGTTCGTGGCCGCCGCGGTGCTGATCGGCGACATGATCACCCTGGTCTACAACCTGCTCGGCGGCGAGCTGACCCTGCGCTTCGTGCTCAAGGTGCTGGTGGTGGCGGTGATCGCCGGCGGCATTTTCGGCTACTACCTCAGCGACCTGCGCAAAGAGGAGCGCGAGGCATGAGCGCGACACGAGGTGGCGCCGGGCGCGTACTGGCGATCGCCGCCAGCGTCGTGGTGGTGGCGACGGTGGCGACCGCGCTGATGGTGATGGACCCGCCGGCGAAGCAGCGCGACATGCGTATCGACGAGCGCCGCGAGGACGACCTGATGCGGATCGAGACGCTGGCACGGGAGCACCTGAAAGCGCATGACGCGCTGCCGGCGGATCTAGCCGCGCTGGCCGCGCGTCCCGGCCTGGCCGTGGCGGTCGCCGACCCGGTCGATGGCAGCGCCTACGGCTACGAGGTGACCGGGCCGCGCTCGCTGCGGCTGTGCGCGAACTTCGCCACCGACACCTCCGATCGCGGCGGCAAGCGCCATGTCCGTTCCGCCTGGGCGCACCCGGCGGGTCACCACTGTTTCGACCGGCGTTTCGAAAAGCCCTCCCGCGCCGACGACTGAACCGGCGCCGCGCCGGAGCCGCGGCGCGTGTATCGCCGGGCTGCGGCTTGCGTCACACTGTGCCCGACGCCGTACCGAAGCAGAGGCCGCCATGTCCCGATTCTCAAAGGCCCGTCGCGATGCCCGCCGCAAGCAGACGCCCGACCGCCCGATCCGCCGACTTGGCGATGCCTTGCAGCCGCACGCGCAACTGCTCGATGCCGACGGCAACGTGGTCGGCGGTGCCGGGCTGCGCGATCGCGAGTGGGTGATGGTGCTGGGCGGCAAGGCGCTGCGCGGTACCGAGAGCGCGGCGATGGTGCTGGCGATGCTCAAGCACGCGGTGGCATCGCAGGCACGGTCCGGGCGCAGCCTGGAGCTGCACGTCTCGGCGACGCTGGACGCGGCCGCGACCCATGAGGCGATGGCGGCCGGCAAGTCGCTGCCGCAATACCTGGAAATGCTGGAAAGCGAGCGCGTGGAGCGGCTGGGCCGGGACCCGGCCGGCGACCCCGACAGCGCGCCGGAGCGGCCGGCGACCCACTGAGCGCGGTCCCCCCGCGGCCCGGCCGGTGCTGCGGCGCGCCATCGGTGGCGCGTGCGCGGGTGCGGCAAGCGGCGTACCCTCGACCTGCCGGTCCGGCCCCGTGGGCTCCGGCCGGCACCTGTCCGAGGGGAGGGGAATCATGAATGCAGTCGTCGAGTCGCGCCCGAAATCGCTCCGGGTGATCGCTGCGTTGGGTCTGCTGTGGAACCTGATCGGCGTGTTGATGTTCCTGTTGACCGTGATGATGACGCCCGAGCAGGTCGCGGCGATGCCGGCCGAGCAGCGCCAGCTGATCGAGGCCACGCCATCCTGGCTCAATGTGCTGTTCGGGGTCGCGGTGGCGGCCGGCACGCTCGGTGCGCTGGGACTGTTGCTGCTCAAACGCTGGTCGGTACCGTTGCTGCTGCTGTCGCTGGTTGCGGCGGTGCTGCAGGTGGTCGGGAGCTTTGCGGCGACGCCGGCGTGGTCGCTGCTCGGGCCGGCGGGTCTGGTGATGCCGGCGCTGGTGTTGCTGATCGCGACCGGCCTGTGGCTGTACGCGCGCATGGCGGCGACGCGGGGCTGGCTGCGCTGATGTGACCGTGATGCGGGCGCCGGGCGCCCGCTGTGCGCCAACGCGGCGGGCGATGGCAGGTTGCGGTGCGTTTCCGCGTTGGTTGACCCTGAGGCCGCGCCGATGGCGGCATGGAGGCTGATGATGGAAGAGTGCATGCGGGTGCAGGCAAGGGATGCGGGTGCGTCGCGACCGGCGGAACGCGACCGTCCCGGGCGGGCTCGAAGGCGGCTCGTGTCGCGATTGCGCGATACCGGCGCCGCGCTGGCCGTTGCGATGCTGGTCGTGCTGGCGCCGGTGCCCGCGGCCGCGCAGGAGACCGGCAAACCGATGACGATCCGGCTCGAGCCCAAGGCGATGGACGGGATCGACATGGGCAAGGCGGTGGTGGTGAAGGGCCTGGCAGGTCCGACTCCGCAGCGCTTCCTGCTCGACGGCATTTCCTACATGAACCCGGTCGGCGTGGTGGTGCGACCGGTGGAGACCGGCGACGAGATCGCGCTGGCGGTGACCAAGTACGCCTGGAACCAGCCGCTGCGCGAGGGCGCCACCGACCGCGATCCGCTGCGCTTCCTGTTCCGCACCGAGGGCGAGTTTCAGGTCTCGGTGAGCGCGGAGGACGCCGGCACGCCCTATCGCCTGCTGGTCTGGGTCGGCGACGAGACCAAGCCGGACTTCGCGCCGGTGGTGGTCGAGGCCAGCGCCTATGACGGGGATGGCGGAGGCGGCGGATTCCCGTGGCTATGGGGACTGGTCGGCCTGCTGGCGCTGGCGGTCGTGGCGATGGCGGTGCTGCTGATGAGGAGGAAGCGCGCATGAGACTTCAACGCCTGTCCGGACCCGCGTCCAAACGCGCGCCCACCCGCCCGCGCCGTGCCTGGCGCACGGCGGCGATCGCCTTGCTGCTGGCCGTGGCCGTACCGCCGCTGTCGCTGGCGCAGTCGGAAGGCACGCCGGCGGTCGAGGGCGACTGGGACAGCTTCTTCGACGGCTGGGACACCGACCACACCCTGGATCTGATCGACGTGCTGGTCGACAGCGACGCCCTGGACGTCGCCCGCGACGCCAACACCCTGCTAGACGACCTCGATGCGCTCGACGCCACCGAGGCCGGTTGCGGCGCTGCCTACACCGACAGTTCCGGACCCACCGTGCCCTCGCACTGCGCCGAGGGCGACGACTGCCGCCAGTGCTACGAGGAGGCGGTGCGCAAGATCGACTTCAACCGCTTCTACATCGAGCGCGCGCGCTGCATCACCGCCGCCAACGTCAAGATGGCCAATTCGGCGATGGCCTTCGGCGACAGCGCATCGGGCATCCACGCGGTGACCGGCCTGTCGTGGCAGTTGCAGGGCAAGCCGCAGATCGAGCAGGCGGTGGCCAAGCTCAAGCAGACCTATACCCGCAAGGCCGGCGAATATCTCAACGGACTGGAAGGTTCGTTGAAGGAGCTGGGCCGCTGCGAGGCGCAGCACTACGGCGAGGAGGACTGGTACCAGCGCTACGGCTGGATCTACCACAACTTCATGCAGGCCAAGTACGCGACGCCGCCGGAATGAGGCCGGCGGCGGGCGACGCGGATCATTGCCCCGTGTCCGGGACGCTCATTCCCGGGCGCGGCGGCTGTCGCATCCACGGTCCGGCGCCTACCCTTGGCGTTCCTTTCACGCGAGTCCCGTCATGAGCGCTGCGCTGTCGATGTACACGGCTTCGGTCCCGGTGTTTGTCCGTACCCTGCAGAACCTCGTCCACGTGCTGAAGAAGGGCCAGGCGCATGCCGCCGCCCACGAATACGCGCCCGAGCTGCTGCTGCAGGCACGGCTGGCGCCGGACATGCTGCCGCTGCTGCGGCAGGTGCAGATCGCCACCGACATGGTCAAGAACGGCAGCGCGCGGCTGGCCGCGGTCGAGCCGCCGAAGTTCGCCGACGAGGAAGCCACCTTCGATGAGCTGTACGCGCGTATCGACCGTGCGATCGCCTTCATGCGCGGGCTGCAGCCGGCGCAGATCGACGGCGGCGAGGCGCGCGAGATCGTGCTGAACTTCGGCCCCAACAGGCTCGAGTTCAACGGCCACGACTATCTGCTCGACTTCGTGCTGCCGAACCTGTTCTTCCACGTCAGCATCGCCTACGCGATCCTGCGCCAGTCCGGCGTCCGCCTCGGCAAGCTCGACTACATGGGCGCCGGCGCCGAACGCTGAGAAGCGCCGGGCCGGCGATGGTCGGCCCGCGCTCACGGCTGCCCGAGCAGCTCCCGCCGACGCGCGCGACTGAGCCCGTCGGCGGCCTTGTGGTAGGACCAGAGCACCAGCTCGCGCAGGTGCGCCTCCGGCACGCCGCGCACGTCGACGATGGTGACCCAGTGGTGGCGGGCCATCCAGCGCGCCGGTTTGATCCCGGGCACGTCGGTCAGTTCCAGGAAACGTTCGGGCGCGACCTTGATGCTGAAGCGCCAGCGCTCCGGCTCGCTGGTCTTGAAGTAGGCGAAGCGGCGCTGGCCCAGGTAATAGACCAGCACGTTGGAGGGGTTTTCGTACAGCTGCACGCGCGCGCCCGGCAGCGCGGCGCAGAAGCGCTTCAGCGATTCGGTGTCCATGGCCATCGCCGCCCTCCGTGCCCGCCTACCAGAGGTTGCGGCCGTCGATGACTTCCACCGGCAGCGCATCCAGATCGAAGTCGTCGAACAGGCGCGCGTTGACCGCGATCTTCGGGTTGTCGAAGTCCGGTTCGCCGCCGGACCAGTCCGGCGTTTCGGTGAAGGTGGCGCAGCCGCAGTTCGCGCAGAAGTTCAACTTGGCCGTCTGCGTCTGCCAGCGATAGGTGGCCACGTCCTCGGCGGCCGTCAGCAAACGGAAGCTCGCGGGTGTGTAGTAGGCCCACAGCGTGCCGCGCTTGCTGCAACTGGAGCAGGTGCAGCGGGTCAGCGAGGCGGGGACGGTCTCGACCTCGAAGCGGGTACGACCGCAGTGGCAGCTTCCCTGAAGACCCATGGCAAGACTCCGATGAAGTGTCCCGACAGTATCCCTGAGGGCTGCTGCCAACGGCTGTCAGCAGGGTGCGCCGATGCGAAGGCCGCCGGGGCGGGCGGCCTTCGCGGGGGACAGCGGCGGCTGCCGTGGTTCAGAAATCGAACCGCAGCTGCAGCTGGGCCAGGTCGAGGTCGGCGTCCTCGATCTCGAAGCGGCTGTATTCGCCGCGCAGGGCGAGGCTGTCGTTGAAGCGGTACTGCAGGCCGATGCCGTAGGTCGGGTCGGTGCCGCTGTCGTCGCGACCGCCGATCACCGCCGGCAGCGCGCTGTCGAGGTCCCAGCGGTGCAGGCCGGCCTTGGCGTAGCCGGACAGGTTGGCGCCGAACGGCACGCTGCCGACCGCGACCAGATAGCCGCTGCTGGCCTCCAGGTCGCCGCCGACATCGCGCGACTCCAGCTCGCCGAAATCGGCATAGCCGGCCTCCAGCGCGAAGTAGCGGTTGAACTGGTAGCCGCCGAAGGCCGAGAACGCGGTGTCCTCGTCGTCGTAGCGGCCCTCGTCGACCAGCGACTGGCCGACGCCGGCGCCGGCGTAGAAGCCGCGCTGGTTGTCGGCGGCCTGCGCCGCCGGTGCGGCCAGGGCCAGGCCCAGCGCGGCGGCGAGGGTGGCGAGCAGCGGGGCACGGGACAGGGTGGAAAGGCTCATGGGAGGTTCTCCTGTGATCTTGCGTCTGCATCCGGTGCCGCCCGCGAGAGAGGGGGGAGGGAGCGGTACCGGGCGGCGGGGTCGGCGGGATGCCGGCGCTTCCGTCGCTGCCCTCCAGAGATGGGCGTCGATGCCGTCGGGACAATCGGCGATCGCAGGGATGGACAATTCCTCCGGTGGAACAAACCTGCGCGCCGTCGCATGCCAATCGCGTGGCGATCGCCAACAGGCCCTAAGGTGTGCGGGTCGAACTAGGGAGAGAAAACCCACGTGTCCAGGGATTACCGTACCGATCGCCCACGCCCACGCCTGCTGTGGCCATTGCTGGCGATGCTGCTGGCGTCCTGCGCGAGCGCGCCGGCGCGCAATCCGCTCGCCGAATGGCGCGCCTCGCCCAACCACGACGCGCGCCGGGCGCGGGTGATCGTGCTTCATCACACCGAGATGGAGAGCGCGCAGGCGGCCCTGCACACCCTGCAGACGCGCAATTCCGGCGGCCCGGTCAGCGCGCACTACCTGGTCGGCGCCGATGGCCGGCTGTACCAGCTGGTGCCCGAGTCCGAGCGCGCCTGGCATGCCGGTGCCAGCCGCTGGAACGGCATCGGCGACCTCAACTCGGATTCGATCGGCATCGAGATCGACAACGACGGCGCTTCGCCGTTTCCCGACGCGCAGGTCGACAGCGTGATCGCGCTGCTGGAGGACATCACCACCCGGCTGCGGATTCCGCGTCACCTGATCCTCGCCCACGCCGACATCGCACCGACCCGCAAGCGCGATCCCAGCGCGCGGTTCCCGTGGCAGCGGCTGGCCGAGGCCGGTTTCGGGCTGTGGCCGCGCGCGCCGCTGGCGCCGGCCCCGGAGGGCTTCGATCCGTGGCTGGCGCTGCGCCTGATCGGCTACGACCTGAGCGCGCCGGAAGCCGCGCGCTGCGCCTTCCACCGCCGCTACCGCGGCCGGGAGTGCCGGGTCGAGGGCAATCTGCTGGTCGGCGCCGAGGCCGACCCGGGCTGGCTGCCGGGCGACCTGGAGATCCTCCACGACCTGCAGCGGCAACTGTTGGCGATGCCGCAGCCGGCGCCCTGAGTGCGACGGCACGTCCCGCGCCACCGGTCAAGCTGGCAGGTGCGGCATACGGCCGCCGCCGATGGCGTGCGACAATAGCCGTCCATGAACGCGGTATCCCTCGATCTGGCCCGGTTGCGTCGCAGCTGCGCCCATTGCTCACTGCGACAGCTGTGCCTGCCCGGCGGTATCGACTCGGTCGCGCTGGCGCAGCTCGAACAGCTGGTGCGGCGCTCGCGTCCGGTCCGCCGCGGCGAACGGCTGTACCGGATCGGCGAACGCCTGAGCGCGGTCTACGTGGCCAGCGCCGGCGCGTTCAAGACCGTCAGCCTCAGCGAGTCGGGCGAGGAGCAGCTGTTGGGCTTCCATCTGCCCGGCGAGTTGATGGGACTGGACGGTCTGGGCGAGGGCCTCCATCGCTGCGAGGCCGAGGCCCTGGTCGACGCCAACGTCTGCGAGGTGCAGCTGGAACAGCTCAGCGCCGTCGCCCTGCAGCTGCCGGGCCTGCACCAGCAGTTGCTGCGGGTGATCGGCCAGAGCCTGGATCGCGATCACGACCACGCCGGCCTGCTGGTGCGGCGCCAGGCCAACGAGCGCATCGCCTTGTTCCTGCACGGCCTGGGCGAGCGCTACGCGCGCATCGGCGAGGATCCGTACCGGTTCCGCCTGCCGATGAGCCGCGAGGACATCGCCCGATACCTGGGGCTGGCCCTGGAGACGGTCAGCCGCGGTCTGACCCGCTTGCAGGAGGACGGGGTGATCGGCGTGCGCGGACGCATGCTGGAGATCCTCGATCCGAAGGAGCTGTCCCGCCTCGCCCACGGCGCCGAGAATTGCGAGCCGGTCCGCCGCGGTACCCTCTGAGCCCCGCGCCGGCGACCGGACCGGTCAGCCCGGCAGGCTGGCGCAACCCAGCGCGCTCAGCAGCGCATGCATCGCCGGTACCTGCGCCAGCCACGGCGCCGACAGGGTCAGGACCCCGGCCAGCAGCACCAGCGATGCCGCCGCACCGCGCCAGCGCGGGTCCTGCAGGCGGCGGCCGAAGCGCGCGCCCGACCAGGTCAGCGGCAGCATCACCGGCAGCGTGCCGAGCCCGAACGCGGCCATCGTCAGCGCGCCGTTGAGCGCGTCCGCCTGCAGCCAGGCGGCGGCCAGCAGGGTCGTGCTCAGTCCGCACGGCAGCCAGCCCCACAGCATCCCCAGTCCCAGCCGCTTGGCCCGGGTGTTGGCCGGCAACAGGCGCCGTTGCAGCGGCCGCAGGCCGCGCCACAGGGTCTGGCCGCCGCGATTGAGGAAGCCGAGCCGGCCGTGGCGGTCGAACAGGCGCAGCGCCGCCAGCACCAGCACCGCACCGACCGCCATGCGCAGGCCGGTGGCCAGGCCGTCGATGCGGGCCAGGCCGAGGATGCCGTGGCCGAAGCCGCCGGCGATCGCACCGGCGAGCACGTAGCCGCCGACGCGGCCCAGATTGCTTTCCAGCGCGACCGTCCAGCCGCCGCCGATGGCGCCGGCCGGCAACGAGGCGCGGGCCATCGCCGAGAAGCCGGTGGCGATGCCGCCGCACATCGCCGCGCAGTGCAGGCCGCCGAGCAGGCCGGTCAGCAGGGCCGCGCCCAGGGTCAGCCAGTCAATCGGCATCGCGCGCGGGAGCGGGCGGCGGGGCGGCAGGCGGTTCGTGGTCCGCCGCCGTCGTCTTCGGCGCCGGTTCGGGGTCGTCGCGCAGGATGTCCAGGGCCGGGGTGTCGAGATCGTCGAACTGGCCGCGGCGCACCGCCCACACGAACATCGCGATCGCGGCGACCAGCAGCATCAGGCTGAGCGGAATGAGCAGGAGCAGGATGTTCATGGCGCGGTGGTCGCGATGCGGGCCTGGCGGGTGTCGGGCCGACGCGGCGGGCGCGCCAGCCGCAACGCGTTGAGGGTGACCAGCAGCGAGGATAGCGCCATGCCGAGGGCGGCGATCCACGGGGTGACGTGGCCGCTGGCGGCCAGCGGCCAGGCCAGCAGGTTGTAGCCCAGCGCCCAGGCCAGGTTCTGGCGCACGATCCGCCGGGTCCGCCGGGCCAGCGCGACCGCCTGCGGGATCCGCGCCAGCGACGGGCTGGTGACGACGAAGTCGGCCGCGCGCTGGGCCAGGGCGGCGCCGTCGGCCATCGCCAGCGACACGTCGGCGCCGGCCAGCACCGGGGCGTCGTTGAGGCCGTCGCCGACCATCGCGACGACGTGCCCGGCCTGCTGCAGTTCGCGGACCCGCGCCAGCTTCTGCTCGGGACTCTGGCGCGAACGCGCGTCCCCGACTCCCAGCGCGGCGGCGAAGCGCGCGACCGTGGCGGCGGCGTCGCCGCTGCATATCTCGACGTCGACGCCGTCGGCGCGCAGTTCGGCGAGCGCCTCGGCCGCGTCGGTGCGCGGGGTTTCGCGGATCTCGAAGCGCGCGATCGCGGCGGTGCCGTCGCCGAGCCACAGCGCACCGTCGTCGTCGCGATCGCGACAGGCGAAGCCGGCATGGCCGAGTCGCCATTCGCGTCCGTCGACATGTCCGCGCAGGCCCGCGCCCGGGACCAACCGCACCTGCTCGGCCGGGGGGGCATCGGCGACCCGCTCGAACGCGCGCGCGAGCGGGTGGCGGCTGTCGCGCTCCAGCGCGGCGGCGATCCGCAGGACCTGCTCGCGGCCGTAGCCGGATGCGGCCGCGTCGAAGACCTGGACCTCTTGCAGCACCGGCCGGCCGTCGCCGAGGGTGCCGGTCTTGTCGAACACCATCCGGTCGGCGCGGGCGAGCGCCCCGAGCGCCTCGCCACGCAGGCCGAGCACGCCGATCCGCGCCAGCGCGCCGTGCGCGGTGGTCAACGCCGCCGGCACCGCCAGCGACAGTGCGCATGGACAGCTGACCACCAGCACCGCGAGGGTGACCTCCAGCGCGCGCGAAGGCTCGTGCAGGTGCCACCATGCGTATACCGCCGCGGCCGACACCAGCAGTACGCCGACGAAGGCGCCGGCGATGCGCTCGGTCGCCTGCGCCAGCGGCGGTCGCGCCGCCTGCGCACGCTCGACCAGGTGCACCAGCTGCGACAGCCGGGTGCTGGCGCCGGTATGGGTCAGGCGGATCCGCGCCGGCCGTTCATGGCAGTGGCTGCCGGCCAGCACGGTATCGCCGGGCCGGCGCGGCACCGGCTCGGACTCGCCGGTCAGCAGGGCTTCGTCGAAGGACGATGCCTGGTCGAGCAGGGTGCCGTCGGCCGGCACCGCCTCGCCGGGCGCGACCCGGACCACGTCGCCCGGTGCCAGCTCGGCCAGCGGCACCTGCTCGCAGGCGCCGGCATCGTCCTCGCCCCCGCGTTCGCGGGTCGCCAGGGCCGGGCGCGCCCGCGCCAGCGCGTCGACCTGGGCGCTGGCGATGCCGCGCGCGCGCTGTTCGAGCATGCGCGCGACCAGCAGCAACAGCACGAACATCACCGCGGCGTCGTACCAGACGTGGACGCCGCCGCGGACGGTCTCCAGCACGCTGGCGAAGTAGGCGAGCAGGGTCGAGCCGCCGATCAGCGTGTCCATGCCCAGGCGGCGGCCGCGCAGTTCGCGCCACATGCCCTCCAGGAACGGCCAGCCGGAATAGAACACCACCGGGGTCGAGACCAGGAAGGTCAGCCAGCGGAAGAAGTCGCGGGTCGCGGTGGGCATCGACTGGGTGGTGTCCAGGTACAGCGCCTCGGCCAGCATCATCGCCTGTACCGTGCCCAGTCCGGCCACCCCCAGGCGCAGCAGCCAGCGGTTGCGCTCGCGCCGGCGCGCGGCCTCGCGCGCCTCGCCGGTCGCCAGCCAGGGTCGGTAGCCGAGCGCGGCCAGCCGCGTCATCAGCGTCGACAGCGAGGTCCGCGCCGGGTCCCAGGCCAGGCGGATGCGACCGGTGACGGCGTTCGCGGTGAGGTCGAGCACGCCGGGCTCGCGGCGCAGCGCGCGGTCGATCAGCCAGGCGCAGGCGGCGCAGCGCATGGCGTCGGTCAGTACGGTGATCTCGCGGCCGCCGTCGATCCGGCGGCTGTGCTCGGCCAGCACCGCGTCGCGGTCGAATGCGGCGTAGTCGGGCAGGTCGACGCCGACCCGGCCGGCCGGCGACTCGCGCAGGCGGTAGTAGTCCTCCAGCGCCGCACCGGCGATCCACTGCGCGGCGGCCGCGCAGCCGCTGCAGCAGAAGCGGTGCTGGCGATCGGCGATGAGGCCGGTGACCGGTGCCGCCGGAAGCGGTTCGCCGCAGTGGTAGCAGGCGCCCGCGGCAGTGGCCGGGGCGGACGGCGTGCCGCCCCCGTCGTGCGGTCGCGGTGCGCGCGGCGCGGGCCCGGAGCTGTCCAAGCCGGCTATTCCGCCTTCAGCACCGGTCCCAGCCGCGCCGCCTGCTGGGTCGCGATCAAGCGTCCCTGCAGGCGCCAGCGGCCGTCGGCCGGGCCCAGTCGCAGCAGCCAGTCGTGGCCGGGGTCCAGGGCCTGTTCGAGTTCGGCGGCCCAGCCCAGCTCGCTCGGCCGCAGCTCGACCTGCAGATCCTGCGCGGCGTCGGTCGGATGCGACAGCACCAGGGTCAGCGGGCGATCGTGCGAGGTGCCGTCGCGGGCCCGCTGCTCGGCCGATGCGTCGTCGCCGGATTCGGCCCCGGCGGAGGCCGGCACGGTCGGGGCGGTGGTGTCGCGGGTCCAGGCGCCGCTGGCCGGCAACAACAGCAACCGCTGACCGTCGACCTGCAATACCGCCGACAGCTTCAGCTCGCGGGCGCGCTCGTCCGGGCCGAGTTCGACGGTCTGGATCTGGGCGGTGCGCTCGACCGGGTCGATCACCGCGTCGCTGCCGCCGCTGGAGATCACGATGGTGGCGATGCCGGCGACGACGGCGGCGACCGGCAGGCCGATCAGCAGCCAGACCATGGGTTCGCGCAGGGGGTGACGCTTGCTCATTCGATCGGTCCGAAGAAACTGGATTCGACATACTCGCGGGTACTGCCGTCGACGGCCTCGACGGTGAACACGACCGGATGGCGGCCGTTCAGCTCGCGCGCCGCGGACAGCGTCAGCGGGATGTTCAGCACCGCCTCGGCCGGCGCCTCGATGGTGCGCTCGCCGCCGACCAGTTCGACGCCGGCGGGCGCCTGCAGGCCGAGCCGGTAGCGCTGGGGCTCCACGGTCTTGTTGATCAGCTTGAGGGTATAGCCGTTCTCGATGCGCTCGCCGGCCACTTCGCGGTACAGCGCGTTGCGGTCGCGCAGGACCTCGGCGATCAGCGCGCTGCGGTGGGTGACGCCCCAGGCCCAGGCCGCGCACAGGCTGGCCAGCAGCAGGCCGTAGACCAGCACCCGCGGACGCAGCACCCGGGTCGGCTTGGCGTCGATCGCGTTCTGGGTCGAATGGCGGATCAACCCGTGCGGGTAGCCCATCTTGTCCATCACCTGGTTGCAGGCGTCGATGCAGGCGCCGCAGGCGATGCACTCGTACTGCAGGCCGTTGCGGATGTCGATGCCGGTCGGGCAGACCTGCACGCACAGGGTGCAGTCGATGCAGTCGCCCAGCGCCTCGCCGCTGAACTTCGGCAGCGGCTCGGCCTTCAGGCCCTCGTCGACGACCGAGGTGGTGCCGGCGCTGTCGACCTTCTGCTGCGCGTGGGCGAAGCGGAACACGTAGTCGTTGGCCTTGTCGACGTCGAGCAGGCCGCGCGCGCGTTCCAGCACGCTGGCCAGGCCGCGCTTGCGCGGGCCGCGCGGTTCGCCGCGCATCGGGTCGTAGGCGATCAGCAGGGTGTTGCGGTCGAACATCGCGCTCTGGAAGCGCGCGTACGGACACATGTACTTGCAGACCTGCTCGCGCAGGAAGCCGGCATTGCCCCAGGTCGCGAGGGCGTAGAACAGCACCCAGAAGGTCTCCCAACCGCCCCAGCCCAGCGGCGCGCGGATCGCCAGGTCGCGGATCGGGACGAAGAAGCCGGCGAAGGTGAAGCCGGTCCACAGCGCGAACAGCAGCCACAGCACGTGCTTGCCGCCCTTGCGCAGCAGCTTTTCGCGGTTCCAGGGGCCGGCGTCGAGCTTCATCCGCTTGTGCCGGTCGCCTTCGGCCCAGCGCTCGATCCACAGGAACACCTCGGTCCACACCGTCTGCGGACAGGCGTAGCCGCACCACAGTCGACCGGCGAGGGTGGTGAAGAAGAACAGGGCCATGCCGGCGATGATCAGCAGCAGGGCGAGGAAGATGAAGTCCTGCGGCCAGAAATTCAGTCCGAACACGTAGAACTTGCGCGCCGGCAGGTCGAACAGCACCGCCTGGCGGCCGTCCCAGCTCAGCCACGGGAACAGGTAGAACATGCCCAGCAGCACGAACACCGCGATCTTGCGCAGTCTCTGGAAGCGGCCGTCGACGTCGCGCGGATAGACCTTGCGCTCGCTGACGTACAGCGCGCTGCCGGCGTCTGCGAGGATTTCGATGTCGATCTTCTTGCTCATGGACTTCTCGGTGCGGCGTCGTGCCCGCGCGGGCGGGCGATGCGACGTGCCGCGGCGGGCTGGGGGCGCCGCATCCGGGTCCGTGCGGCGAGGGCGGTGGAGGTCGCGCGGCCGGGCGGCCGCGCCGGGCCTCACTCAGGCGGCAGCGGCCGGTTGAAGCGGCTGGACGGCCGCAGCAGGATCCAGGTGAACAGGCTGGACGCGGCCGCGGCCAGCCAGAACATGAAGAAGCCGATGCTGTAGCCCAGCACCCGGGTCAGCGGCAGACCGGGGAAGGTCATGTCGCGCAGCTCGATCGGGTCGATATGGGCGAAGAACACCATCGTGCAGACGCACGCGGTGAAGAAGCTCGGCCACAGGATCGCGCCCAGCCGCTGCGCCAGCGGGCGCGGCGGATGGTCGAAGCGTGGAGCGGTGTAGTCGGGCATGCGGCCTCCCTACTGCGTGCTCGTCGCGTCGGTGTCCTGCGGGTGCGACAGCGACCAGACGTAGGCGGCGACCAGGCGCGAACGGGTTTCGCCGAGCAGTTCGCGATGCGCCGGCATCACCCCGTGGCGGCCGTTGGATATGGTCTCGTACAGGCTGGCCTTGCTGCTGCCGTACATCCAGTAGTCGTCGGTCAGGTCGGGCGCGCCGAGTTCGATGTTGCCCTTGCCGTCGGGACCGTGGCAGGCCACGCAGACGCCGTCGAACAGCTTCTTGCCCTGCGCCGCCATGTAGTTGTTCTCCATCGACCCCGGGTCGGACAGGGTGCGCACGTAGGCGACCACGTAGTCGACCGCGTTGTCGCCCTTCATTCCGGTCAGCACCTTGCCCCATGGCGTCATCACGCCCTCGCGGCCGTCGAGCACGGTCTGCAGGATGCGGTCGGGGCTGCCGCCCCAGTGCCAGATGTCGTCGGTCAGGTTGGGGTAGCCGATCGCGCCCTGGGCGGAGGAGCCGTGGCAGGTCGCGCAGGTGTTGCTGAAGATCGAGCGGCCGAGTTCGACCGCGGCCGGGTCGCGGGCGATCGCGTCGACCGGCTGGCCGACGTAGGGACGGAAGGTCTCTTCCAGGCGCGCGTCGAAGGACTGCTTGTGCAGCTCATGCTCGTCCGCCGAGGTCCACTTCGAGACGCCGGCGAAGGCGCCCAGGCCCGGGTAGTAGATCAGGTAGCCGACCGAGAACACGATGGTCAGGTAGAACAGGTTGATCCACCACTTCGGCATCGGCTTGTTGTATTCGGTGAGGTCGCCGTCCCAGGTGTGACTGGTGTCGGTCGGCGCCGGGTCGCCGGGACGACGACGGCCGGTCCACCAGATCAGCCACACGCAGCCGAGGATGTTCAGCGCGATCAGTGCGATCACGAACCATGACCAGCCAGCGCTCATCGTTGCGTCTCCTCAGGTGTATCGGGGCTGGCGTCCTCCTCCAGCGGCAGG
The DNA here is from genome assembly GCF_003233695.1 of Marilutibacter maris. Classification (NCBI taxonomy): domain Bacteria; kingdom Pseudomonadati; phylum Pseudomonadota; class Gammaproteobacteria; order Lysobacterales; family Lysobacteraceae; genus Marilutibacter; species Marilutibacter maris. Next base: position 722,734 of record NZ_CP029843.1, read on the forward strand.
CGTGCGGCCGCGTCGAGCTCGGGCTTGAGCTTCGGGCTCCACAGCCGGATCCAGCCGCCGACGAACAGCGCCAGCAGTATTGCGGTGACGATGCCGGACACCATCTCACTGACCTCCGCGCGGCGCGTGCCGGCCCAGGCCCTGCAGGTAGGCCACCAGCGCATCGAGTTCGGTCTTGTCGGCCACCGCGTCGCGGGCGCCGGCGATGTCCTCGTCGGTGTACGGGTCGCCGATCGTGCGCAGCGCCTTCATCCTGTGCTCGACCACGGCGCCGTCGACCCTGTTCTTCTCCAGCCACGGGAACCCGGGCATGTTCGACTCCGGCACCACGTCGCGCGGATTGATCAGGTGCACGCGGTGCCAGTCGTCGGAGTAGCGGCCGCCGACCCGGGCCAGGTCCGGACCGGTGCGCTTGCTGCCCCACTGGAACGGGCGGTCGTAGACCGACTCGCCGGCCAGCGAGTAGTGGCCGTAGCGCTCGGTCTCGAAGCGCAGCGTGCGCACCATCTGCGAATGGCAGTTGTAGCAGCCCTCGCGGACGTAGATGTCGCGGCCGGCCAGCTCCAGCGCCGGGTAGGGCTTGACCCCCGGCAGCGGCTGCACCGCCTCGGCCTGGTACATCAGCGGGACGATCTCGGCGAGGCCGCCGAACGACACCGCCACCGCGATCAGCACGGCCATCAGGCCGACGTTGGTCTCGACTTTCTCGTGGGAATGGCTCATGCGTCGGTCCTCAGGCAGTGGCCGCTTCGGCACGGTCCGGCGGCATCACCGGGACCGGCTCCAGTGCCGGCGCGCGCTGCCAGGTCTTGAACACGTTCCAGCCCATCAGCAGCATGCCGGTGACGACCAGCAGGCCCCCGGCCAGGCGGCCCAGGTAGTACGGATAGGTCGCGTTGAGCGCCTCGACGAAGCTGTAGGTGAGGGTGCCGTCGTCGTTGGTCGCGCGCCACATCAGACCCTGCATCACCCCGGCGATCCACATCGAGGCGATGTAGAACACCACGCCGATGGTGTGGATCCAGAAGTGCAGGTCGATCGCCTTGACCGAGTACATCTGCTTCTGGCCGAGCAGGCGCGGCAGCATCGAGTAGATCGCGCCGACGCTGATCATCGCCACCCAGCCCAGGGCGCCGCCGTGCACGTGGCCGATCGTCCAGTCGGTGTAGTGCGACAGCGAGTTGACCGTCTTGATCGACATCATCGGCCCCTCGAAGGTCGCGATCATGTAGAAGCTGACGGCGACGATCAGGAACTTCAGGATCGGATCGGTGCGCAGCTTATGCCAGGCCCCGGACAGGGTCATGATGCCGTTGATCGCGCCGCCCCAGCTCGGCGCCAGCAGCACCAGCGAGAACACCATGCCGACCGACTGCACCCAGTCCGGCAGCGCGGTGTAGTGCAGGTGGTGCGGGCCGGCCCACATGTAGATGGCGATCAGCGCCCAGAAGTGCACGATCGACAGCCGGTAGGAGTAGACCGGACGCTGCGCCTGCTTGGGGACGTAGTAGTACATCATCCCGAGGAAGCCGGCGGTCAGGAAGAAACCGACCGCGTTGTGGCCGTACCACCACTGCGCCATGGCATCGACCGCGCCGGTGTACAGCGAGTACGACTTGCCCATGCCGACCGGCAGCGCCAGGTTGTTGACGATGTGCAGCAGGGCGATGGTGATGATGAAGGCGCCGTAGAACCAGTTGGCGACGTAGATGTGCTTGACCCGGCGCTTGGCGATGGTGCCGAAGAACACCACCGCGTAGGCCACCCAGACCAGGGTGATCAGGATGTCGATCGGCCATTCCAGTTCGGCGTACTCCTTGCCCTGGGTCAGCCCCATCGGCAGGGTGATCGCGGCGGCGACGATCACCGCCTGCCAGCCCCAGAACACGAACGCGGCCAGCTTGTCGGAGAACAGCCGCACGTGGCAGGTGCGCTGGACCACGTGGAAGCTGGTCGCCATCAGCGCGCAGCCGCCGAACGCGAAGATCACCGCGTTGGTATGCAGCGGCCTCAGCCGTCCGTAGCTCAGCCACGGAATGTCGAAGTTGAGGGCCGGCCAGTACAGCTGGGCGGCGATGAACACGCCGACCGCCATGCCGACGATGCCCCAGATCACGGTCACCGCCGCGAACTGGCGCACGACCTTGTCGTTATAGGTTTCAACAGATGCTTGCATGTGCGGGCATTCCTACGCTCGGCCGTACCGGCGCATTCTATGAACGCGGTCGGATGGCGGGTTTGACCTGGATCAAGTCGCCGGGCGGGAGTGTGCTGGCCGCGCGGCATCCCCTTCGGTGTTGCGGCGCTACCGGGTCAGGGTAGCCGGCAGGGGTGTGAAGGCGGTTTGATGGCCGCGGCGCCGTGGGCGCGCGCCGGACCCCGAGCGGACCGGGGTTTCCCGGGCTCGATATCGGTGGGCATGTCGGTGTGGCGGGTGGGGAGTGCCGGCAGTCTATGGGGACCGTATCAGATCCGATAGAATCAGAGATTGTGCAAAAAACCGTATCAGTTGATCGCCCCGCCGGACGGTGAGCCCCCCCCATGACCCGCTATCGCGCCCTTGCCGACGAGCTCGCGCACTCGATCCGGACCGGCGTGTTCCGTCCCGGCGAGCGATTGCCGTCGGTGCGGCAGACCTGCGCCGCCCGCAGGCTGAGCCCGGCGACCGTGTTCCAGGCCTACTACCTGCTGGAGGAGCAGGGGCTGGTCGAGTCGCGGCCGCGCTCGGGCTACTACGTCGCCAGCCACCCGCCGGCGCGGCTGCCGGAGCCGGAGACGCCGTCGCGGCCGGATGGCGACTCGCGCACGCTCGATGTCAGCGCGCTGGTGTTCGAGGTGCAGCAGTCGGCGATGTACCGCGACCTGGTGCCGTTCGGCTCGGCCTTCCCCAGTCCGCTGCTGTTCCCGCTGCCCCGGCTCGGGCGCGCGCTGGCGGCCAGCGCGGTCGAGCTCGACCCATGGTGCACGGTCGACGACCTGACCCCCGGCCATGCCGGCCTGCGCCGGCAGATCAGCCAGCGCTACCTGGTCGACGGCATCGCGGTCGCCGCCGACGAGATCGTGATCACCAACGGCGCGCTGGAGGCGCTGAACCTGAGCATCGCCGCGGTGACCCGTCCCGGCGACGCGGTGCTGGTCGAGTCGCCGTGTTTCTATGCCGCCCTGCAGACGCTGGAGCGCAATGGCCTGCGTGCGGTGGAAGTGCCCACCCACCCGCGCGACGGGGTCGATCTGGATGCGCTGGAAACCGCGATCAAGCGCCACGCGCCGCGCGCGTGCTGGCTGATGCCGACCTTCCAGAACCCGTTGGGCGCGACCATGCCGGAGCCGGCCAAGCGCGCCCTGGTCGAGCTGCTGGCCGTGCACGACATCGCCCTGATCGAGGACGACGTCTATGCCGAGCTGCATTTCGGCCGCGAGCGGTCGTTGCCGGCCAAGGCCTTCGACCGCGACGGGCGGGTGCTGCACTGCTCATCGTTCTCCAAGTGCCTGGCGCCGGGATACCGGATCGGCTGGGTCGCCGCCGGACGCCACCGCCAGGCGATCGCCCGGCTCAAACTCACCGGCACCCTCAACACCAACGTGCCCGCGCAGCTGGCGATCGCCCGCTACCTGGAGCGCGGCGGCTACGAGCGCCATCTGCGGCGCCTGCGCGCGGCGCTGGCCACGCAGCAGGCGCAGTACCTGGACGCGATCGCGCGCCACTTTCCCGAGGGAGTGCGGGTGACCCGGCCACAGGGCGGCTACTTCCTGTGGCTGGAACTGCCGCCGGGCAGCGACGCGCTGCGCCTGCACCGGCAGGCGCTGGAGCACGGCATCAGCCTCGCGCCGGGGCCGATCTTCTCGGCGCGGCGCGAGTTCGGCACCGGCCTGCGGCTGAACGTCGGCCACCCGCTCGATGAGCGTGCGGACGCCGCACTGCGGACCCTGGGCGTGCTGGTCGCGCGCGCTTAGCCCTGCGCGGACGGTTGCGGCGGCGGGCTGAGCTGCAGCAGGCGGGCGTCGTCGCCGTCCTCCAGCAGCCACAGGCTGCCGTCGGGCCCCTGCTCGACCTCGCGCATGCGGTGACCCATGTCGAAGCGCTCGGCCTCGCGCGCGGACTCGCCGTCGAACTCGATCCGAACCAGCGACTGCGACGAAAGCCCGGTGATGAAGCCGTTGCCCTTCCAGGCGGGGAACAGGTCGCCGCTGTAGATCACGAAGCTGGACGGCGAGATCACCGGGGTCCAGCTGATCTTCGGAGCGATGAATTCCGGGCGGGTGTCGTGGTCGGGGATCGGGCGGCCGTCGTAATGGTCGCCATTGGAGACGATCGGATAGCCGTAGTTGCCGCCGCGCTCGACCCGGTTCAGCTCGTCTCCGCCCTTGGGGCCCATCTCGTGATTCCACAGCTGGCCGTTGCCGTCGAAGGCGATGCCCAGCACGTTGCGATGACCCAGCGACCACACCTGCGAGGCGACCTCGCCCTGGTCGGCGAAGGGATTGTCGTCCGGCACGCTGCCGTCGTCGTTGAGGCGGATGATCTTGCCGAGGTTGGAGGCCATGTCCTGGGCCGGGTCGAACTTCTGCCGCTCGCCGGAACTGATCCACAGGTGGCCGTCGGGTCCGAACGCGAGACGATGGCTGTAGTGGCCCTGGCCGGTCACCTTCGGCACCTGCCGCCAGATCACCCGCACGTCGGTCAGGCGCCCGCCGCCCTGGGCGTCGAGATTCAGCCGCGCGCGCGCGACCGCGGCGCCGCGGGTGTCGCCTTCGCCGGCCTCGGCGTAGCTGATGTAGACGCGCCGGTTGTTGGCGAAGTCCGGATGCAGGATCACGTCGCCGAGCCCGCCCTGGCCACCGTAGTCGACCTCGGGCACGCCGCCGATCTCGCCGGTCTTGCCGGCGTCGGCGCCCTGCAGCACCAGCAGCTTGAGCTTGCCGCGCTTCTCGGTGACCAGCAGGCGGCCGTCGGGCAGGAAGGTCATCGCCCACGGCTCGTCGAAGCGGGCCACCTCGAGGCTGACGAAGGGGCCGGCCGCGTCGGCCTGCGCGGGCGTCGCCACCGGTTCGGTCGCATTGGTGCCCTGACTGTTGCAGGCGGTCAGCAGGGCGGCGAGGCAGGCGGCGGTCAGCAGGCGCTGGGTCATCGTGGGCTCCGGGTCGGGGAGAGGGCGGCGATAGGCAACGCGACCGATTCTCGCATTCATCGGCAGCGGCTTCATCCGCCCGCGGCGGGCCGGCGCGATACTGGCCGGACCGCACCAGGGCTGCAGGAGCCGCGATGGAACACATCGTCACCGTTGCCTGTCCGTACTGCGGCGAGCCGATCGACCTGCGGGTCGAGCCGCTGCCGGAACCGCAGGACTATGTCGAGGACTGCGCGGTCTGCTGCAGGCCGATCGAGGTGCGGGTGGACGCCGGCGACGATGGCGGCGGTCCACGGGTCCGGGTCCGCTCCGGCGACGCACTCTGAGCCGGCGCGCACGATCCGCGTTCGTAAAAGTTGTGTTCCGTTCAGCTCGTCTCGTTCAGCCACGCGCGCCGAAACCGGTTGCCGATCACGTGCGATCGCGTTCGTCGTCACGTCTGCGCGCATCGCTAGCGCGGTGCGCGGCGGCGCAGGTTAACCCTGCGTAATCGCGGCTTTTGCGCGGGGTTTTTCGTTCATCGGCGGCGGCGCAGGGTAGGGGCCGTACGGTCGATACCACACGACTACTACAAAGACCGTGCGCTGATCGGTTGCACAACATCCCCCAAGGAGGATTCCGACATGAGCAAGAACAACCGCAAGTCCCTCAGCATCGCCCTGGCCCTGACCGCCGCGATGGCGACTCCGTTCGCATTCGCGCAGGAGACGGCGCCGCCCCAGCAGGCCGACCAGGCCGAGGCCGCGACCATGAACAGCGCGCAGCCGGCGAAGAAGAGCTGGGCGGACATCGATCTCAACCAGGACGGCGCGATCAGCAAGGACGAGGCCGCCTCGGTGCCTTCGCTGAGCCAGGTGTTCGATCTGGCCGACAGCGACGCCGACGGCAACCTCACCGCCGACGAGTACAAGAACTACGTGGCCAACGCCCAGGGCGGCACCGAGCCCGAGCCGGCCGGCGGCGAGCAGTAACGACGACGGATCCCGGTCCGGGGTCGTCCTTCCGGGGCCCCGGATCGCCCGGCCTGCATTGCGCCGGGGCTTTCTCCCACGCCCGTCCAGCCGATCCCCTGCGGTCTGCGACGGTCCCGAAGGGCGACCGAGGTCGCCCTTCTTCTGCTCCGGCTGACGCGTTCGGGCTTAGCCGTGCGCGGCGGTCGCGGTCATACTGTTGCGATGACCGCAATCCGCATGGTCGGCTTCGACGCCGACGACACACTCTGGCGCAGCGAGGACTACTTCCACGGCGCGCAACAGGAATTCGAGCGCATCGTCGCCCACTACGTCGATCTCGACGATGTCGGCGACCGTCTGTACGCGATCGAAAAGAACAACATCGCCCTGTTCGGCTATGGCGTGAAGGGCATGGCGCTGTCGATGGTCGAGGCCGCGGTGGAAATCACCGATGCCCGCATCAGCGCGCGCGACCTGCACCGCATCGTCGGCATCGCCAAGGAACTGCTGGCGCACCCGGTCGAGCTGTTGCCGGGCGTGCGCGAGGCGATCGAGGCGGTCGCCGCCGACTTCGAGATCGTGCTGATCACCAAGGGCGACCTGTTCCACCAGGAGAAGAAGGTCCGCGACTGCGGCCTGGCCGGACTGTTCCGCCGGATCGAGATCGTCAGCGAGAAGGACGTGCCGACCTACCGCCGCCTGCTGGAGGAGTTCGGCTGCGAGGCGGACGAGTTCGCGATGGTCGGCAACTCGCTGCGGTCGGACATCGAGCCGGTGCTGGCGTTGGGCGGTTGGGGCATTCACGTGCCCTATCACCTGACCTGGGCGCACGAGGCCGAGACCTCGGTCGACCATGCCGCGCCGCGCTTGCGGGTGGTCCCTACCGCGACCGAATGGCCGCAGGCATTGCGCGCGATCGCCGCGGAGGCCGCCGAAGCCGGCAAGTGACGGTGCGGTGACGTGATCGCCGCCACGTTGCGTTGCGGCATTCCTGAACGGGGACCCTACCGGATATCGGTTCGCGCGCCCGATCGCGGCAGGTTAAAAACCGGTTCACCGGGGCGGGGGCAGGGTGGGGCCATGTCCACCCACCGCAGGAGAGCGCCATGATCGCCTTGAACCGTTGGATCGCGACCACCGCGATTGCCCTGGGCATCGGCGTCGCCGGCCTGTTCCCGACCCAGGCGCGCGCCAGCGACGATCTGGTCCGGGTCCTGGTCGATGTGGCCGACGTGATCTATCACGGCGGCAACCCCTACTACCGCCACGGCAACTACGGCCGCTACGACCGCGTGGTGATCGTCCGCGATCGCCGCGGCCACCGCAGCTACTACCGCTACGTGCCGCGCTCGTACTACAGCCGTCACTACCGCGGCGGCCCGCCCTACGGCGTCGCCCACGGCTATTACCGCCATGGGCCGGGCAAGCACCGCTACGATCATCGGTACCGCGACCGCTACGACCGCTATGACCGCCGCGACCGCTACGACCGTCGCGATCGCCGTCATCACCGGGATTCCCGCGACTATCGCGTCCGCTACGACCGTCGTCACGACGGCCGCCGCTGGCGCGACCGCGATTGACCCCGCACCGGTGGTAGCCTTGCCGCCGGGACGACCTGCTGGAGGTAGTTATGAAACGTCCGTCGATGATGTTCGCGGCGCTGTTGCTGGCGGCGCCGATGCTGGGCCTGGCGCCGGTGCCGGCGCAGGCCGGTGAGGTCGATTGCGAACTGCGCTTCAACCTGTCCGGCTGGTCGGTGTTCTACAAGACCGCGTCGGGCAACGGCACGATCAGTTGCGACAACGGCCAGCGCATGGCGGTCCGGATCGAGACCAAGGGCGGCGGCCTGAGTTTCGGCAAGTCGACCATCGAGAACGGCGTCGGCGAGTTTTCCGGCGTCGACAGCATCAATGACTTGCTGGGCACCTATGTCAGTGCCGAGGCGCATGCTGGCGCGGTGCGCTCGAGCAAGGCCCAGGTGGTGACCAAGGGCGAGGTTTCGCTGGCGTTGGCCGGTACCGGCAAGGGCTGGGACATCGGCGTGGCGTTCGGCAAGTTCGTGATCTCGCGCTGAGCCCGGCCCGGGTCGGCCGGCTACACTCCACCCATTCCGCAAACGAGGCCCGCATGATGGTTTCCATTGCACGCAAACTCGCCCTGGCCGCCGCGCTCGCGGCCGGCGCCGGCCTCGCCGCACCGGCGGCGGCCCAGGACTTCACTTTCGGCTGGAACCCGCGTTCCGGCGATGTCTGGGTCGATACCTGGCTCGGCGACATGAACCGCTACGGCCACCGCTATCGCGACCCCTTCATCGACGAGATGGTCCGTTACCACGGTGCCCCGCGTTCGCTGGTGGTCGATCTGCTCGATACCCGGCGCTGGGCGCCGGGCGATGTCTACATCGCCTGCGCGATCGCCTCGATCATCGGCCGTCCGTGCCGCTACGTGGCCGACGTCTGGGAGCGCGACCACGGTCGCGGCTGGGGCGCGGTCGCCAAGGACCTGGGCATCAAGCCCGGTTCGCCGGAGTTCCATCGCCTCAAGCGCGGTTTCGTGCCCAGCTACGACCGCTGGGGGCGCACGATCACGATCGACGCCGACCTGGAGCGCGACTTCCCGGGCCGCGGCCGCGGCGCCAGCCAGCGGGGCCATGATGCCCAGGGCGGCAACGGCAACGGCCGCTCCAGTGCCCAGGGCCGTGGCAATGGCAATGGCAATGGCCAGGGCAATCGCGGCAATGGCAATTCGGGCAAAGGCAAGGGCAAGGACAAGGGGCGCGGCCACTGAGCCGGCTCAGGCGTCCAGGGTGGCGCCGCCATCGACCCGCAGGTCGTGCATGACGATGTGGCGGGCGCGTTCGCCGAGCAGGAAGCACACGGCCTCGGCGACGTCCGCGGCCTCGGCGATCCGGCCCAGCGGAATGCCCAGCCGGTAGCGTTCGGGCACGCCGTCCAGGATGGCCTGCCGCGCCTGCGCGCTGCCGGCGAGGGCCTGTTGCATCGGGGTGTCGGTCGACCCCGGGGAGACCAGGTTGCAGCGCACCCCGTGCGGCGCCAGTTCCAATGCCAGGCAACGCAGGTAGGCGCTCGCCGCCGCCTTCGACGCCGCGTAGGCGGCCATCCCGGCGCGCGGTGTCGTCGCGGCGTTGGAACCGACCACGACGATGCTGCCGCGCCTTCGCTCGCGCATCCTTCGCGCGACCGCGCGGGTGGTGCCGAACACCGCGCGGGCATTGACCGCCATGCAGGCATCCCAGTCGTCGGGCGCCATCTCCAGCGCGTCGCCGATGCGCAGGATGCCGGCGACGTGGGCGAGATGGTCGAGCGGCCCGCGGTCGGCCTCGATGGCATCCACCGCGCGCTCGACCGCGGCCGCGTCGACGACATCCACCGTCAGGCAGGTGGCATCGACGGGCAGGGTCGCCGCCAGCGCTCGCAGACCGTCGGCATCGCGGTCGATCAGCGCCAGGCCCGCGCCGCGCGTGGCGAGCATGCGCGCGACCGCGGCGCCGATTCCCGAGGCGGCGCCGGTGACCAGCGCCAGGTGTCCGGCGAACTCCCCTGACTGTGCGTTCATGCGGCCTCCGCCTCGAAACCGTCCATGATCCGATGACGCTCGTCGTGGTAGCCGTCCTCGTCCAGTCGTTCCTTCCAGTACGGCACCGCGTACATCATGGCCTTGGGCAGGCCCCAGTGCTCGCGCAGGTAGCGGCGGATCGCGACCACCTGACCGTTTTCGCCGGCCAGGGTGAGCGAGACCGTGCCTTCGGGCGGTGCCAGTGCGCGGACCGCGTCGAGCAGGTCCGCGCGTTGCAGCCAGCGCACGCGCATCTGCGGACGTGGCGGCAGCGGCTGACGCTCGCCGGGGTCGGGCAGCTCGATCAGCACGTCGCCGGCCGCGGTCTCCGGCAGCTTGCGCATCACCGCCCGCAGCAACGGCAGGCTGCTGGGGTCGCCGATCAGCAGGAAGCGCCCGGCGTCGGGCCGGTACAGTGGCGGCCCGCCGGGGCCGATCAGGCCCAGCACCCGGCCGGGCGTCGCCCGCGCCGCCCAGCGCGAGGCCGGGCCGTCGTCGCCATGCAGGACGAAATCGACATCCAGCCACCGCCGGGCCGGGTCGATGGCGGCGACGGTGTAGGTCCGCGACCACGGCCGTGGCCGGTCCCGCGGCCACTGCGGTCCGCCCGCGCCGATCGTCGGAAGGGCGGGGGACTCGCCATCCTGCAGCGGAAACAGCAGCTTGATGTGGGCGCCTTCGCAGTCCGCCGGAAACGCCGCCAGCACCTCGCCCTCGAAGCGCAGGCGGCGCATCCGCGGGGTCAGCGCGGCGCCGCCGTCCAGTACCCGGATCAGCCCGGTCGCCGGTGCGCTCATGCGATCGCCTCCACGGTGGCGTGCAGTCGCGCCAGCGGCGCGCGTGGATCGTCCAGCGCGGCGTCCAGGGTCGCCAGCAGGTCGCGATGGTGGCGGCCCAGGGTGGCGGCGTCGTAGGCGGCGGGATTGGCTTCGATGTCCACGCGCAGGCCGTCGGGCAGCGGCGACACGGTGATGTCCATGTCCTCGACCGAACCGACCGAGACCGGGTGCGCCTTGGCCTCCAGTCCGGAGAAGCGGAAACCGCGGTCGAACGGCATCAGGTTCAGCACCGGCCCGTAGAGCTGGGCGTGGCTGCCGGCCAGGCCCATGTCCTCGCGCATCCATTCGTAGTTGTAGCGCTGGTGCGGACGGAGCCGCGCCAGTTCGGCCGAGGCCCCGCGCGCCAGCGTGTCGAAGCCGGCATCGGGATCGATCCGCAGTTGCAGCGGCACCACGTTCATGCCCATGCACGGCACGCCCAGGGCGCGGCTGCCGAGGCGGTTCATCACCAGCAGGCCGATGCAGATCGAGGTGGCGCCGCTGGCGCGGTGCATCCACGCGGCGATGCCGGCGATCAGCCACGCGCCCCAGTCGACCCCGCACTCGCGCGCGCCGGCCTGCCAGCGTGCGTACTGCGACAGTGGCAGGCGATGACGCTCGGAGCGGGCAACGTCGGACGGCGGTTGCAGCGGCGCCAGGGTCACAGGCGTCGGCGCCGCCTGCAGCCGCGCCATCCAGAAGTCGCGATCGCGCGCGCGCTGCGGCGACTGCCGGTAGCTCTCGGCCTCGTCGATCACCGGCGCCAGCGCGAAGTCGCGCGCCGCCGGTATTTCGCGTCCGTCGACCGCGGCCGAGTACACCGCCGCGACCCGGTGGATCAGCAGCAGGTAGGCGAACCCGTCCAGCGCGATGTGGTGCGCACGCAGGTACCACAGGTGCCGTTGCGGACCGAGCCGCAGCAGCGCGGTGGCGAACAGCGGGCCGCTGCCCAGCCGTGCCGGGCGGTCGAGGTCGGCGCGCATCCAGGCCTCGGCGGCCCGCCACGGATCGGCCTCGCCGCTGAAGTCGTGTTGCGGCCACGCCACGGCGCGCGCCGGGTCCAGCCGCTGGCGCACGCCGTCGCCGTCGTCGCGGTAACGCATGTGCAGGGCGTCGCAGCGACGCAGGGTGTCGATCACCGCATGGCCGAGCGTGGCCACGTCCAGCGGACCGCGCAGTTCGATCGCCTCGGCGGTCCAGAATGCGGGGCTGTCCGGTTCCATCCGCTGGCCGGCCCACATGCCGTACTGCGGCGCCGTCAGCGGCCGCGTGTCCGCGCTCATCGCAACGCCTCGCGGTGCCGCTGCAGCAGTGCCCACCAGTCGGCCACGCGCTCGCGTTCGGCGAGGTCGACGAAGCCGATCTCGGCACCGGCCGCGGACCAGCGTTCGAGCAGGCTCATCAGGCGGATCGAGTCCAGACCCAGGTGCAGCGGGTTGTCGTCGGCGCCGACCTGTTCGACCGGCAGCTCGATGATCCGCGCCAGTTCCGCGCGCAGGGCGTCCAGGCTGGCCGGCAGACCCGACGTGGCCTTCAGGGCGTCGATGCAGGCGTCGGTGGTCAACGCGACGCCGCAGCGGCGCGCCACGTAGGCCAGCGCCATGGCGTGTTCCTCGGCGCTGAAGTCGGCCAGGGCATCGGCGAGCATGAACGGCTGGATGTCGCGCATGAACGCGTCCAGCGCGGTGGTCATGCAACCGATGTGGGCGTAGACGCCGCAGATCAGCAACTGGTCGCGGCCCTGCTCGCGCATCCGTTCCAGCAGGTCGCTGGATGCGAACGCGCTGTAGCGCCATTTGGTCAGCACGGTGTCGTGGTCGCGCGGAGCGACCGTGGCGGCGATGCCGGCGCGCTCCGGCCGGGCGGTCACGCCCGGCCCCCACCAGTCCTGCAGCAGGCCACGCTGGCGCACGGTCTGCTGCGGCGGCTGCGCGGTATAGATCACCGGCACCCCGGCCCCGTCGCAGGCCTCGCGCAGGGCGCGCACGTTGTCGAGCATCGGCGCGACCGGGCTCTGCGCGGTGTCGTAGAAATCCAGGAAATAGTCCTGCAGATCGTGCACCAGCAACACCGCGCGTTCGGGATCGGGCCGCCAGTCGACCCGGTCCTGCGCGGGCAACCGGTCCGGCAGCGGGTAGGGGGCGATACGGGGAATGCTCATGCGGTGGCCTCGGTGGCGGACTGGATGGGAGCAGGGGGCGCGAAGCGGGCGCGCAGGGCGCGCTTGTCGACCTTGCCGACCGCCGTGCGCGGCAGGGTGTCGACGATCTCGATGCGCTCGGGGATCTTGAACGCGGCCAGGCCGCGCGTGCGCAGGTACTGCTGCAACTCGCGCGGCGCCAGTGCCTCGCGCAGCACCACGAAGGCGCAGGCCTTCTCGCCCAGCCAGCGGTCGGGCATCGCGACCAGGGCGGCGTCGAACACGGCCGGATGGGTCAGCAGATGGCTTTCGATTTCCTCGGCCGCGATCTTGTCGCCGCCGCGGTTGATCTGGTCCTTGCTGCGCCCCTCCACGATCAGGTGGCCGGAGGCGAGGCGGCGGACCCGGTCGCCGGTGCGGTAGAAGCCGTCGGCGGTGAACGCGCGGCGGTTGTGGGCGTCGGCGCGGTAGTAGCCGCGGATGGTGTAGGGGCCTCGGGTCAGCAGATGGCCGACCTCGCCCTCGGGCACGTCGCGATCGCCGTCGTCGACGATGCGGATCTCGTCGTCGTCGCTGATCGGGCGGCCCTGGCTGCTGGCGATCAGGTCCGGCGGGTCGTCCAGGCGGGTGTAGTTGACCAGGCCTTCGGCCATGCCGAACACCTGTTGCAGGCGCGCGTCGAAGCTTTCGATCATCCGCCGCGCGACATCGCGGGCGAGGTGGGCGCCGCCGATCTGGATCAGGCGCAGGCTTGACAGGTCATGTCGCCCGCGCGTGGCGGAGGCGAGCCAGGCCAACGCCAGCGCCGGCACCAGCGCGGTCGCGGTGACGCGCTCGCGTTCGATCACGGCGAAGCTCGCGGCCGGCTCCGGATGCCGCGCCATCACCACGCAGCCGCCGGCATGGAAGGTGCCGAAGGCGCCGGGCGAGCTCATCGGGAAGTTGTGCGCCGCCGGCAACAGGCACAGGTATCGGGTATCGGTATCGAAGCCGCAGATGCGGGCGCTCTCGCGGACGCTGTAGAGATAGTCGTCGTGGGTGCGCGGGATCAGCTTCGGGGTGCCGGTACTGCCGCCGGACAGCTGCAGGAAGGCGACCGCCGTGGCGTCGTGGTGCGCGTCGACGTCGCGGTCGCCGCTGTCGGCGTACAGCGCGTCGAAGTCGTGGCCGTCTCCGCCGCCGCCGACCACCACCAGTTCACGCAGGCACGGATGCGCTTCGCGCAGGCGACGCATCATCGCGGCGTGGTCGAAGCCGGCCTCGCGGTCGACGGTGATCGCCGCGCAGGCGCCGGTGTCGGCGATGAAGTGGCCGAGCTCGGCCTCGCGGTGCGCGGGCAGGGCGAACACCGGCAGCGCGCCGATCCGGAACAGGGCGAAGCAGGCGACGTGGAATTCGGCGATATTCGGCAGTTGCAGTACCACCCGGTCGCCGCGGGCGATGCCCAGGCGCGCCAGGCCGGCGGCGGCGGCGCGCACACGGCGGTCGAGCTCGGCATAGTTCCAGCGGCGCTCGCCGCAGACCAGGGCCGGACGGTCGGGTTGCGCGGCGGCAACCTCGGCCAGGCGGCCGTGCAGGGTGGTGCCGGTCCAATGGCCGCGCTCGCGGTAGCGGCGAACGAAGTTGTCCGGCCATGGGGTGAAGTCGGCGTCGGGCCTGTCCGGCGTCGTCATCGCGTTCATGGCTGGCCCTCGGTCAGCGGCGGCAGCCCCATCGCCGTCAGCATCGTGCCCAGCTTGGCGCTGGTTTCGGCCAGCTCGGCCTCGGGCGTCGAGCCGGCGACCACGCCGGCGCCGGCATACAGCGTCGCCGCTTCGGCCTCGACCAGGGCGCAGCGGATCGTCACCGCCCATTCGCCGTCGCCGTGGGCGTCGCACCAGCCGACTAGGCCGGTGAACAGGTCGCGGTCGTAGCCCTCCAGTTCGCCGATCGCGGTGCGTGCCGCGGCGGTCGGGTGCCCGCACACTGCCGGCGTCGGGTGCAGTTGCAGGGCCAGGCGCAGGGCATGGGTCGAGGCATCGGCGAGGGTGCCGTCGATCCGCGTCGACAGATGCCACATGGTCGGCGTCGCCAGCAGCGACGGCGTCGCCGGCACTTCCAGGTTCCGGCACCAGGGAGCCAGCGCGGTCGCGACCGCGTCGACCACCAGGGCGTGCTCGTGGCGGTCCTTGGCCGAGGCCAGCAGTGCCTGCGCGCGATGCGCGTCCTCGTCCGGATCGACGCTGCGCGGCGCCGAACCGGCCAGGGGATTGGAAGTGACCCGCGCGCCGTGCTTGCGCAGCAGCAGTTCCGGGCTGGTGCCGACCAGTTGGCCGGCGCGCGTGTCGTCGCCGGCATCGACCGCGAAGGTGTAGCCGGCCGGGTCGCGCGCCAGCAGTGCCGACAACAGTGCGTCGACGTCGACCCGGGTACGCAGGCACAGGCAGCGCGACATCACCACCTTGTCCAGCTCGCCGCGCTCGATCCGCGCCAGCGCCTGCGCGACCGCGGCGAGGTAGTCCGACGCCGAGGGTATCGAGCGCGCCGGCGGCAAGGCGTGCGCGTCGCCGCCGCGGTCGGAGGGCCGCCGGCTGCCGCGATGCCGCGCGTGGCCGCTGGCGTACACCGCCTGCTGCGGCAACCACAGCCGCGCCGGTGCGTGACGGTCGAACGGGATCGCGCCGATCAGCGGCAGGCGATCGCTGCCGTCGCGACCGCATCCGGCCAGCAGGGCGTCGGCGGCGTCGGCGAGTCCGTCGTTGGCGGCTCTGCGCAAACGCGCCTGTACCCCGCGGCAATGCAACTGCTGGCGTGGCGAGGAGAACAGGCCGTCGCCCGGCCGCCAGGCATCGAGCAATGCATCGCGTGGCGGACGGGGGGACATCCGTGGCGAGCTCGGATGCGGGATTGCCGGCGCGTCGGCGAACGCGGTCGCGGCGCTGGAGGAAGCGTCCATGAAGTTACCTGCGGGCTGTCGGGGGCTGTCAGTGGAATCAGCTGGCAGGCGTGGTAGCCCGCTGGCGGGATGCGGCATGCATCGACGCACGGCGTGGACGGGCGTCCGTGCCGTCGTCGCCGTCGATGATGGGCGACGACGCGTTAAATGTTAGTGATTCGCATTTGTGTTTGACAGTCGATCCGATCACAATGTCGCCGCTTCCGCTGCGGCAGGCGCCGTGGCGGTTCCCGCGGCCGGGTCCGGTGCAAGGGATCACGGCCCGGTTTGCGGCGCCGCTGCGCCTTCGGTCGGCCCCGGCGGGGCCGCCTCCATGACAAGGAAATGAAACATGGCTTTCACCCCCCGCTGCCTGTCGCTGACAGGCCTGACCTTCCTCGCGATCGTGCCGCTGTCGCAGGCCGCCGACGGCACCGACGCCACCACCATCGACACCATCGTCGTGGAGGCCGAGCGCGAGCCGGGCAACTTCGACATCGACGCCGACGAGGTCGAGCTCACCCAGGCTTCCGACCTGTCCGACCTGCTCTCCAACGAGTCCGGCGTCGCCGTCGGCGGCGGTTCGACGGTGTCGCAGAAGGTCTACGTGCGCGGCTTCGAGGACACCATGCTCAACGTCACCATCGACGGAGCGCAGCAGCCGGCCGAGCTGTACCACCACCAGACCCGGGTGCAGATCGAGCCGGAATTCATCAAGTCGATCGAACTCGACGCCGGCGCCGGTGCCGCCACCGCCGGTCCGGGCGCGCTGACCGGCGCGATGCGGGTGCGTACCAAGGATGCCTTCGACATGCTGCGTCCCGACCAGGACTTCGGCGCGCTGCTGAAGGCCTCGGCCGGCTTCAACGGCGAGAACAACTACAAGGGCGTGGCCTCCGTGTACGGGCGTCTGTCCAACGGCCTGGGCCTGATGGCGACCTACGTGCGCCAGGACGGCGGCGACTACGACGACGGCAACGGCGACCGGGTCGATCCGACCGCGTACGACCACCGTCGCGGCCAGGTCAAGCTGACCGGTCTGTTCGACGCGCACAGCTTCGACCTGTCGGCCGAGCACCTGGACGACACCGGGACCTACTACGAGCGTCCGCACATGACCAACTTCGCCGGCCGCTTCCTGCTCTCCGATCACAAGATGACCCGCGACACGGTGTCGTACAACCATCGCTACGATC
The DNA here is from genome assembly GCF_003233695.1 of Marilutibacter maris. Taxonomy (NCBI): domain Bacteria; kingdom Pseudomonadati; phylum Pseudomonadota; class Gammaproteobacteria; order Lysobacterales; family Lysobacteraceae; genus Marilutibacter; species Marilutibacter maris. The sequence continues at coordinate 739,463 of NZ_CP029843.1, forward strand.
CGGGCAGCGATGCCGTGGACGTGGAGGCGACGGTGTTCTACAACCGCTCCGAGTTCGAGAACCGCCGCAACAGCACCGGCCTGGTCTACGGTTCCGGCGAGCAGAGTTCGATCGGCCTGGACCTGCGCAACACCTCGCGCTGGCAGGACCTGGATCTGGTCTACGGCCTGGACTTCCGCCGCGACAGCCTCGACGCGACACAGCAGGCGACCCCACCGGCGTACTGGGGCAGCACCGAACAGCATGCGCGTGTCGCCGGCCTGTACGCGCAGGCGAACTGGCGCTTCGCGCCGGCATGGCTGTTGTCGACCGGCCTGCGCTACGACCACTACCGGCTCGACGTCGACAGCGGTGTCGGCGCCGGTGCGAGCAATTCCGACAGCAAGCTCAGCCCGAACCTGTCGCTGCAGTGGCAGTTGACCGATCACCTCAGTCTGCGCGGCGCCTATTCGCAGGCATTTCGCGGCATCACCATCCGCGAGGCCTTCTTCAGCGCGCTGTACGCGCACCGTGGCGACCTGCGCGGCGAGGAGGGCGACAACGTCGAGTTCGGCTTCGCCTACGAGCGCGACGGCTTCCACTTGCGCGGCACCGTGTTCCGCCAGGAGATCGAGCACTTCATCAACGCGATCTTCGTCGGCCCGCCGTCGACGGAGTGGGGCTACTGGGCCAATACCGGCACCGCCGAGGTCGACGGCTTCGAGCTGGAGGTCGGCAAGCAATGGGACGATATCGGCTTCAGCGTCGGCGTGTGGGAGTCGGACAACGCGTTCGACGGCCGCCCGCTCAACGACGCCGACCTCGGCCTGGGCACCACCATCGGACGCACCTGGACCGGCCGGCTCGACTGGACCCCGTCAGCGGTCGCGCACTACGGCATCCGTGCGCGCTACGTCGAGGCGGCCGAGAACCGGATCTCGCCGGAGGCGCCGGCCAAGGGCTCGTACGCGGTGCTCGACCTGCTCGCGAACTGGAAGCTGCGCGACGACCGGATCACCCTGGGCGTCGGCGTGAACAACCTGCTCGACGACTTCCACTACGACCACGGCACCTACTCCTACCATCCCGGCAGCGGCCTGAACATCGGCTTCCCGGCACCGGGCCGCGAGTTCGTCGCCACGGTCGGCTACCGCTTCTGAGCCGCCGCCGACCACGCCCGGACGGTGCGGCCGCGTGGCTCGACGATGGCAGCGCCCCGGCCCGGGCGGCCGGGGCGTTGCCGCAGGCGATGCGGGCACGGTGACGGAATCGTCCGCGCATCCAGGCCCGCGGCGGCGACCGCCTATTCGGCCAGGGCGCAGATGCCGTTGGCGCCGCCCTTGCCGGTGTACGACAGCGACAGGGTGCCGTCGGTATTGATGCTGACCGAGACGGTCACGCCGGTCTCGGCGTCGGTCGCCTCGTAGTAGCTCTCGCTGAACGACTTGTAGGCGGCCTCGCGTCCGTTGACGAACACCGGGCCGCCGTCGTCGGCATGGACCTCGATGTCGCCGGGGCAGGTCGCGTTGAACATCGTGATCTTCGCCTTCGGCGCATCGTCAGCCGGCGCCGCGGCGTCCATCGGTGCGGGTGCGGCTTCCGGTGAGGGTGCCGGCTCCATGGGTGCGGCGTCGGGCACAGCCTCTGCGGCGGGTGCCGCGTCCGTCGGCGCGGCGGCGTCGGGCGCATCCGCGGGCGGGCTGCATGCGGCGGCGGCCAGGCATAGTGGCAGCAGGATAGGGGCGGCCTTCATCTTCGCTCTCCGGTGGCGGGATCAGTCCCGGGGGCAAGAGCCTAGCCAAGGCAAGGGCAAGAACGTGTGCATGCACCCAGGGACGCCACCACGCGCGTCGAACGCATGCTGCGCGCGCGTGCCGGCGCAACCGATGGGGCCGGCCACGGCATCGCCGACTGAAGACTCGTGCCGGTCGTGCATGTCTGACATCCTGAACGGGACTGACACCTCCCCAGCGTTCTGCCCATTCAGATGACCCCTGTTGCGAAAGTCCATCGGCCCGGTGCCCGGCTACCCTGCCGGTGCGCCATCGCCTGATGCGGCCGCCGGCAGGACAGCGATGCGGCCCGGCTCCGGGCCGTCAAGGACGATGCGTGTGCCATCGCCATTGTGAGTGGACAGATCGCGGACGTCGCCGCTGCGCATAGAAGTCGATGGGCCTGATCCGGATTCGTGTTCGCGCCGCCCGCGTGGTGGCATGGGTGAGCGTGCTGCTGGTGTTTGCGGTGGGCGCGATCCTGCCCGCCCATGCGCGTGGCCCGTGGGTGATCCGTCACTATCGCCTGAGCGACGGGTTGCCGGTGAGCAGCGCCGCCGGCAGTCACGTCGACGGCAAGGGATTCCTGTGGATCGCGACCCACGACGGGCTGGTGCGATTCGATGGCCAGGCCTTCAAGGTCTACAACACCTCCAACTCGCCGGCGATACGCGACAACCGGATCGTCGACATCTATCCGGACAGCGGCGGACGCCTCCATGCGTTGACGGCCGGTGGCGATCTGCTGCGTCTGGAGGTGGGCGGTGTTCGACGGATCCGCCTGGGCGCGGACGGTCGAACCGGTTCGCCGATACGTTCGATCCACGAGCGACCGCTGTGCGTGACCACCGCGCAGGGACTGTTCTGCGAGGACCGCGAAGGCGGCTTCCACGCGCGCCAGATCTTCGATCCGGGCGACGAAGTGACGGCGGCGTTTCCGGTCGGCGACGATCAGGCCTGGTTGCTTGTCCGTGGCAAGGGAATCGTGCTGCAGACCGGCCGGCAACGTCGTGTACTGTTCGACGACGCCGATGCCTACAGGCCTCCCGGGCTGCCCCCGATGGCGGTCGTGGGATCCGATGGCAGCCTGATCGTCGCGCTGGACCGTGGCCTGTTGCGCCTTGCGCGCGACGGCACATCGCACTGGCTGCTGCGCGGCGGGCGCGATCCGGTCCACATCGTCCAGCTTCGTTCCGATCGCGATGACACCTTGTGGGTCGGCACCGACCGGGGCTTGTTTCGCTTCGATCAGCGGGCCCTGCACCGGGTCGGGGATCGGGCGGGGCATCGCGGTCCGATGCGGTCGCAGAGCTGGCGCGCGGCCGACGGTGCGCTATGGGAAAGCTCCGGAGGCGCCCTTTTCCGCGACGGTGCGCAGGTGCTGGAAAGCGATGGCCGGATCACCGACGTCAGCTTCGACGCCACCGGGACGGCGTGGGTCAGTACCTTGCGGGATGGCCTCTATGCGTTGTCGCGGCCGCGCGTGGAGACCCTTGGCGTCGCCGACGGACTGTCATCAGACAATGTGTACTCGGTGACCCGCGACAGCGCCGGGACGATGTGGCTGGGAAGTCTCGACGGGCCGGTGCAGGCGATCGCGCCCGATGGCGACATCGAGCGCTATGGCATCGAAAGCGGGCTTCCGGGAGCGAACCCGTGGGTGATCGCGGCGGCGCCGGACGACTCGATCCATGTCGGCACATACGCGCCGGGCCTGTTCCGCAAGCCCCCCGGTCGGCGCCGCTTCGAGGCGGTGCCCCTGCCCGGGCCGCTTGCGCAGGCACGAATACTGGCGATCAGCTTCGATCGGAGCGGGCGGTTGTGGCTGGGCACGACCCGGGGGGCCTGGTGCCGCAGTGGCGCATCCTGGCGTAGGGTCTGGCCGGAAACGGGAGATGCCGCGGTCCACAGCATCCTGCATGCCACCGATGGCAATGCCTGGCTCGGCACCGACCGGGGGCTGTGGCGGCAGGGCCGTGGCGCGGTCGCCGCCGAGCTGCTGGCAGGCATCACCGTGCGCGACCTGATGCAGGACCGCAGCGGCGTGGTCTGGGCGAGCACCGAAGGCTATGGGCTGGCTCGTATCGATCCGCGCGAGGCGCCCGAAGCCCTGCATCTGGGGCGCGCGGAGGGGCTGCCATCGGACAGTCCGCACGCGGTGCTCGAGGACGATGGCGGCAACTTGTGGGTCAACAGCAACCAGGGTGTCTTCAAGCTCGGAAGGCGCGATCTGCAGGCGTGGATCTCAGGGGAGTCGGCGACGTTGACGCCGCTGATGCTGGGATTCGCCGATGGGGTCACCGAGTTGGAGGGTAACGGTGGCGTGCAGCCCGCCGCGGCATTCGACAGGGACGGAAGAATCTGGTTTCCCTATCAGCGCGGTGTGATCCGGGTCGATCCGAAGCGATTCTCCAGGACGAGGGCGGCACCGGTGCCGGTGATAGACGGACTGCGGGCCGCAGGCACCGGATTCGTTTCGGGGCCGTCGCCGTTGCCGGTCGGGGTCCGGTCGCTGAGCATTCACTACAGCGCCGCGGACCTTCATGACGGCAGGGCGGTCCGGTTCCGTTACCGACTGATGCCCGGCGACGGACACTGGGTCGACGTCGGTGGTCAGCGGACCGTTTCGCTGGCCTCGATGTCGCCGGGCCGCTATCGCTTCGAGCTGGTCGCCGCCAACGGAGACGGAGCATGGGCGGCGACCCCGGCGATGCTGGAGTTCACCGTTCCGGCGCGATGGTTCGAAACCACGCGTTTCAGGCTGACGGTGGTCCTGGGGCTGATGGCGCTGGTGCTGTTGGTGGCATGGCAGCGGGTACGCGGCGCCCGCCTTCAGGCCAAGGCGCTGGGGCGTCAGGTCGAGGCGAGAACCCGGGAACTGGATATCGAGAAGCGGCAGGCCGAGGACGCGTTGGTGAAGCTGTCCGAAAGCCACCGCATTATCGAGAAGAAGAACCTGCGGCTGGCGGATCAGGCCTCGCGGTTGGAGCGGCTCTACGAGTTCAGGGTGCGCTCGTTTGCCGACATCAGTCATGAACTGCGCACACCGCTGATGCTCGCGAGCATGCCACTCAAGGAAGTCCAGGCGCGTGTATCGACGCTGTCGGAGCACACCGCGGAACGGTTGCGGCTGTCGATTTCCCAGCTTGACCGGCTGACCCTGCTGGTGCAGCAGCTGCTGAGCCTGGCGCAGGCCGAGGCCGGCCAGCTCAAGTTGGACATCGCTTCGTTCGACGCCTGTAAATGGCTGGAGCAGGTCGTCGACGGGTTCCGGGTGTTGGACCGGAAGCTTGAGCGGGGCTACGAGCTGCGCCGCAATGTGGACTTCCTGCCGATATTCGCCGATCGCGACCGCCTGACGACGGTGCTGGAGAATCTGCTCGACAATGCCAGCCGCCACGCGCCGGCCGGCAGCGTGATCGATGTCGAACTCAGCGCGGAAACCCGGGACGAGACCCTGCGGATCACGGTCAGCGATTCCGGCCCCGGATTCTCGCCGGCCATCGCGAAGCAGTTGTTCCAGCGCTTCTTCCGGGGTGAGCGCGCCGGTCGCGACGGGCTTGGAATCGGCCTGGCCACCGCGAAGGAGCTCATCGAACTGCACGGCGGAAGGATAGGCGCGTCCAGCCGGCCGCAGGGCGGCGCGAGCTTCTGGATCACGCTGCCGCTCGGCAGCGCCCACGTGTCTCTGGACGAGCTGGATTCCAAGCCGACGCAAGCGGCGGTCCGGTTGCCGGCCACCGGCCGCAAGGCGATGGACAGCAGGAAGGTGTTGATCGTCGAGGATCATCCCGAACTGGCGAACTATCTGGGACATCGCCTGGGTGAGTACTGCCCGGTCAAGGTGGTGTCCTCCGCGGAGGAGGCCATCGAACAGCTGCAGTGCAACGCGTTCGGTGCGGTGGTTTCTGACGTGGTGTTGCCGGGCATCAGCGGGATCGAGCTGTGCACACGGATCAAGGCCGATCAGCGCCTGGCCGCGATCCCGGTTTTGTTGATATCGGCCCGGGCCGAGACCCGCCGCAGCGAGGAGGGGGTGGCGGCCGGCGCGAGCGAGTACCTGGTCAAGCCCTTCGGCTTCGAGGCGTTGATCGGGGCCATCTCGCGGGCCTGGCCGGACGCCAGTCTGTACTTCAGCAGCGAGGAGAAGATCGTCTCCGACGCGGGGGACGCGCCATTGCTGGCGCCGGCATTGGAGGCGCTCGCCGATCCCGATTTCAGCGTCGGCGCCTGGGCTCGTCGAGCGCACCTGTCCGAGCGTCAGCTCAGGCGCAGGGTCATCGAACTGACCGGGCAGTCGCCGGTGGCATGGCTGCGCGAACAGCGCTTGCTGCGGGTCAGGCGGCTGATCAGCGACGGCAGTTGCCGGACCCTGTCGGAAGCCGGCGCCCGGGTGGGCCTCGACAACCCAGGCTATCTGTACCGCATCTATCGCGCCCGTTTCGATACGACCGACGACTGACGACCGTCGCGAGGCGGCCGGCGGCCCTGTTGCGGTCATGGCGCGCGATCGCGAGAGATTCGATTGGCTCGTCACCTTTGAAACGTGATCTTGCTCTCGTTTTTCCGTGCATGGCCGTTTTTTGCATGTCGATGTCCGTTCTGTTCCTGTCCCGTCGCAGGGGCCGTTCCTAGGCTGAGCGTCCAATTCACGGGGCGGGAGCCGGGCAGTGCTGGAGAGCTTGGACGAAACGATCGAGGCACTGGTCAGGGCCGGCATACCGCCGAAGCTCGAAGACCAGATCGCGATCAGCTTCGCCCGGCCGGACGAGGATTTCGCGGCGACGATCCCGACCCTGAATCTGTTCCTGCACTCCATCCTGGAGAACCGCGACCTGCGCAGTCGCGTGCCGTCGGCCCGGCTCGAGGGCGACACCTATGTCGGCCATCAGGCACCGGTGCGGGTGGACTGCTCCTACCTGGTGACCGCGTGGGCCGCGGCCGGTGACCAGGCCCCGGAGAAAACCGAGCATCGCCTGCTCGGCTGGGCGCTGAGGTTGCTGCTGCAACACCGCTTCGTGCCCGACGAGCTGCGTCGGGGCGCGATGAAGCTGCAGCCGATGCCGTTGTCCACGGTGGCGATCCAGGGAACCGCCGAACAACGCGGCGACTTCTGGCTGGCCCTGGGCGGAAAGCCGAGGGCGGCGCTGGAATACAAGGTCACCATCTGCGTCGGGACCGGCGGCGTCGAAGACCTCGGCCCGCCGGTGCGCTCGAGCGTGCTCGACATGCAGCTGGATTCGGCAATGGCCACGGCGTCGTCGCGCCGGCCGGCAGAGGCTCCTTCATGAGCGACGGACATCGTCCCCGGACATCGCGTGGGCACCGGTCCGGTATGCCGGTCCCGCGAACAGGGTCCGACGCGTCCCGCGGAGGGTCCGGTGGCCTGGACGAAGCAGCCGGAGCCCGTACCCGATACCGATTCGCCGCGTCCGCGCGCGGCATCACCTGATCAGCGTTTCATCCGAGGAGGAGCACCATGAGTACCACGACCTACCAAACGCCCGGGGTGCACGTACAGGAGGTGCCCCCTGCTCCCGGCCCGATCCAGGGCGCGAGCACCAATGTTGCCGCCTTTGTCGGCCTGACCGTCGGCGGGCCGCCGCCAGGAACGGTCCGCGTCGTGACCAGCTACCGGCAGTTCGCCGAGCTGTTCGCGGTGGACGGCAAGCTGCCTGTCTACGACGTCGGCCTCAATATGCTGGCCAACGGCGTCTATGGGTTCTTCGACAACGGCGGCACCCGCTGCTACGTCACGCGTGCGTCGTGCATGCATGAGAAGGATACGATCGCGGGCAAGGTCGGGCAGTGGTTCGGGGTCAAGGCCGCCGAGCAGTGGCTGGCCAAGAACGCGGTCGACCTGGTATCCGGGTTTCTCGCCGGTCATGGCCAGGCGCTGAAGGCGGACCGGCAGAAGCGCCTGCAGGCCGGTCTGCAGGCGGCGCTCCAGGACATGGACCTGCCGACGCGGCCGGCACAGGCGGGACCGTTGCAGGACGCGCTGTGGAACTGGCTCGACGAGAGCCTGGCCGATCTCGAATCGACCCCCAGGAGTGCGCTGAAGGAGCTGCTGAAGGGCGCGTCGAAACGCTGGGCGGAGGATCTCTGGCTCAAGTACCGGGCCAAGAGCCTGGCCGATCTGAACAGTGCCGAGTACGACATCGGCAAGGCGCTGGCGGCCCTGGAGCCGTTCACCGACATCTCGATCGTCGCCGCGCCGGGGTTGACCGGCGAGAACCACTGGCGCGCGCTGATCACCCATTGCACCGACAACGCACCGAACTGCTTCGCGGTGCTGGATGCGCCGCAGGGCGCGGACTGGGCCAACCAGGACAACCAGCCGATCTATCCGAGCAGCCAGCTTCCGAACGACTCCGACTACGCGGCGATCTACTACCCGTGGATCCAGGTCGTCGACGCCGGCAGCGGCCAGAAGATCTACGCGCCGCCCAGTGGCCACATCGCCGGCGTCTATGCCCGGGTGGACGCCCAGCGCGGCGTGTTCAAGGCGCCGGCCAACGAGTCCGTCTACGGCGCGCTGGCACTGGAAACCTACGTCAGCGACAACCAGCAGAAGTATCTCAACAACCCCGGCTCGCAACCCAATGGCGACGGCGTCCTCGGCATCAACGTCAATTGCATCCGCCAGATCAACGGCGGGATCCTGGTCTGGGGCGCGCGCACCCTGCAGGTCGACGAGAACGAGCAGTTCAAGTACGTCAGCACCCGCCGCACCTACAACTACATCCGCCAGTCGCTGGAGAGCGGCACGCAGTGGGCGGTGTTCGAGCCCAACACCCAGGCGTTGTGGGGCCAGCTCACCCGCAACGTCACCTCGTTCCTGACCCGTCTGTGGCAGGAGGGCGGGCTGTTCGGCAGCACCGCGGCGGAGGCCTTCTACGTCAAGTGCGACGCCGACACCAATCCCGAAAGCGTGCGTGACGCCGGCGAGGTCGTCACCGAGGTGGGCGTGGCGATCACCAAGCCGGCCGAGTTCGTGGTGTTCCAGCTGGGCCTGACCTCCGGCAGCGCCACGCCGACCACGAGCGCCTGAGGACGATCGCATGCCCGCCCGCGACGCCAGCCCCCGCATGCAGGTCGTTGCTTCCACGATGGAGGCGACGCTTCCCGGCGTCTACCTGTCGCCTCGGGCCGTGGACGCGGGCGTCGAGCCCGTCCATACCGGTACGCCGGTGTTTCTCGGCGTGCGCGGTATCGACCGCGTCATCCGCCTGGATTGCGACGAGCGCGACGCGATCGTCGCCGCGGCAGCCGCGATGCGGGGGATGACGCCGTATGCGCTCAGAGGCTTTTTTGCCAATGGCGGGCGACGGTGTTACCTGGTCCCGGCGGACAGCGCCGGGACCGGGCAGGCGGATGTGGACGCGCTGGAGGCGATGGAGACGCATGCCGGCGACTTCGACCTGGTCTGCGCGCCCGACCTGGCGGCGTCGGTCCCGGCCGATGAGCTGGCCCGGGCGCATGCACGGATCCTGGCATGGTGCGCCCGTGGCGGCCGCCACTTCGCGATCCTCGATGCGCCACGGCGCGCGGACGACCTCGACGCCTATCGCCAGGCACTGGCGGCGGCCATGCGTGGGCGGCCGGGTGTGGAGGCCTCCTTCGGTGCCGGCTATGGCCCATGGCTGCAGGTGGCCCGTGGGCGTCCGTCGCAGCACACGGACGCGCATCCCGCGGTCGACGCGATGCCTGGCATGGCGGTGCCGGCATGCGGACACATCGCGGGTGTGTACAGCCGCAACGACCGCGCGGCGGGGGTCTGGAGCGCACCGGCGAACGAGGTCGTGATCGGCGCGGTGGCACTGGACGGCGAAGGCGCGGATGCGCTGGCGGCGGTGGGCCGGGCCGGCATCAATCCGTTGCGCGGCTTCCGCAAGCGCGGCATCCGTGTTTGGGGGGCGAGGACCTTCTACGACGGTGCTGATTCGGGGCTGCGCTACGTGACCGCGCGGCGGACCCTGCAGGTGGTGACGCGCCGGCTGGAGCAAGTGCTGGCTCCGCTCGTGTTCGAGCCGGATACGCCGCTGCTGTGGGTGCGGGTCAACCGCATCGTCAACGCCCTGTTCGAAAACATGTATCGCAGCGGCGTGCTCGCGGGAGGTACGCCGGAGCAGGCGTACTTCGTGCGTTGCGACGCCGATACCAATCCTCCGCAGGTACGCGAGAGCGGGCAGGTCGTGGTCGAGGCCGGTATCGCGGTGGTGGCACCGGCGGAGTTCATCACCATCGACATTCGGGTAGGCGGGAACGATCTCGCCATTTTTCAACACGTTGGAGGATAAGCAGTCATGGCCCAGACCGATCCGTTCAGAGGCTACAACTTCAAGGTCGAGATCGACGGCATCACCAGCACCGCGTTCAAGGAGTGCAGCGGGCTGGACAGCTCGACGACGGTGGTCAGCTACCGCGAAGGCACCGACCCCACCCTCGGCCAGCGCAAGCTGCCCGGACTCTCGTCGGGATCGAACGTGACCCTGCGCCGGGGCATTACCGCCGACCGTTCGCTGTGGGATTGGCGCGACAGCGTGAATTCCGGAGATCTGCAGCGCCGCGACCTGTCGATCATCCTGATGAACGAGAAGGGCGAAGAGCAGATCCGCTGGAATCTCAAGAATGCCTGGCCTGCGCGCTGGAACGGCCCCGGCTTCGATGCCACCTCCGACGCCGTCGCGATCGAGGCGCTCGAGCTGACCCACGAGGGCGTCGAGGCGCAGACGTGGTAGCGACGGCGGAATTTCCCTTCGTCCTGCCCTGCGGCTACACGGATGAGGAGGGAGCGACGCACCGGGAAGGGCGGATGCGCCTGGCGACGGCCTACGACGAGATCGCGCCGCTCAACGACGCGAGGGTGCGGAGCAACCCCGGGTACCTGGTCATCGTCCTGCTGTCCCGGGTCGTCGTCGGCCTGGGCGGTTTGAAGCACATCAACACCAAGGTGATGGAAGGGCTTGCGTCGCAGGACTTCGTCTATCTGCAGGACCTCTACAGGCGCCTCAACGAGCAGGGCCATGCGCGTCTGCCGGTGAGCTGCCCACACTGCCAGGAGCGGTTCGAGGTGGAGGTGCAGCCACCGGGGGAAGCGTGAGCTACCCCTCGGAGCGACTGTTCGAGGAGGTAGCGTACCTGTCCCGCTATCTGCATTGGTCCTACCGGGACGTCCTGGGTCTGGATCACCTGGAGCGACGGCGCTGGGTCGCCGAGGTCGCCGCCGTCAACGAGGAGCTCAATCGCCCGTCCGGCTGAGGCGCGGCGATGGATTCGAATCAGGAACGCAGCGGAGTTCATCTCATGTCGATAGGTATCAATGCGGCGTTGGTGGCTTCCAGGAATCACCTGGGAGTCCGCCTCGACCCGCATGCGGGCAACAACTTCTTCGTCGAGGTCGACGGCCTGCTGGCCGGCAGCTTCAGCGCGGTGGGCGGCCTGCAGAGCGAGGTGGAGGTGACCGGCCACGACGAAGGCGGGGTCAACGGCTACCGCCATCAGCTCCCCGGTGGAACCCGCCATCCACGGCTGGTGCTGACCCGCGGCGTGACCGAGCTGGACACCCTGTACAGCTGGCACGCGCGCGTGTGCCGCGGCGACCTGACCCGGCGCGACATCACGGTGATGCTGCTGGACCGGCGTCATGTTCCGGTGATGTGGTGGAACGTCAGCGCCGCGTTGCCGGTCAAGTGGGTCGGACCGGACTTCAACGCGATGCAATCCAGCCAGATCGCGGTCGAGCGGATCGAACTGGTCCATCGTGGGATCGACAAGCCCCTGCTCAGCCGTGGCGTTGGCGCGGCACATGCCGTGGCCGAGCTGGTCGAGTCGGAGACCGGTGGACGATGAGCGGGACGACGACAGTCGCGTCGATGGCGGACGACCACGCGAGCGCGCCGTGGCAGCGCCACCTCGTCCCTGGCCTGGTGGAGCGGCTACGGCGCAGGGCGACGGTCATTCCGACCGCGCTGGGCGAACGGATATGGCGGCGCATCGATTACTTCCGTACCCGTTCGCAGCCTCTGGGCACCGGGTTGGCCGGACGCATGCGGGCGGCCGGGGGCATCGTGGAAGAGGCGCCGATCGTGCACGTGAGTTGGCGCGTCTCCGCGGCGGGCCCGTCTTCGGCCGGACCGGTCCGGTCGTCGGGCGCCACCGCGATGGTGCCGGTGATCCGGGTGCCGCCGCAGCCAGAGCCGGAGCGCGCCAGCGCCACGATAGCGTCGACGGCCCCGGAGCGGTCGCGAACGCGGCGTCTGCCGGTGGTGGTGTCGCATCCGCAGTCGCCGGCCGCCAACAACGCTTCGGTGGGCGATGCCATGCCGGCGCTGCGACGCGTTCCTATCGAATCCGGCCGGGAGGACGAGGCGGCCGCGGCCCCGACGTCCCTGGGGCGTGCCGGCGCGCCGGTATCCGCGGCGACGGAGGCGCCCGTGCCGGCCAGCACGACGGTGCTCAGCGTACCCGCTGGCGGACACCGGGCGAGATCGCGTCGCGGCATTCAAGCCGGTGAGATGGTTACGGCGCAGCCGCAGCCGCAGCAGCGGGCCGCGACCGATGCGGGTGCCGACGGAGAGCCGCGCGTTGGCGCCGGTACGGTCGTCGTTCCGCCGCTGCGCAATACACGGACACGAGTGCGTTCCGCTCCTGCGGACGCGGTCCAGTCCAGTGCCGGTGGCCGACCGGGCGCAGGGTTGTCGGCTCCGATGCGCAACGTCGTCGGCAGGCCGGCGGATGCCGGACGCGGGCCAACGGACAACCCGGTAGCCAAGAGTGATACGGGCGGGTCATCGCCGGTATCGACGCCGCACATCGCCGTCGCGCCGGCATCGCCATTACCGGCGCAGCCGGCACCAACGCTTGCGGGCGCGGGGGCGAGCCGTCGCGACCCGTGGGTGGCGGGCGATGCTTCCGATGTGCTGCGTCCGGTTCTGCATTCGAGGCCGGTGTATCCGCCCGGTGGTGTTGGCGCCGAGCGCGGTGGGACCGTTTCGAGTTCCAGCTCAGCTGCCAGCCCGGTCGGGCTCAGGCCGACGGCGCCGCGCGCCGGGCATGCACGCGCCACGGTTGCGGCCGTACCGGCGACAGCCGTTGGGTTCCAGCCCGGCCGCAATCCGTCATCCACGCTTCCACACGCCGGGTATACGGATCCAGCGGCCTCGCGGTCCGCCGCCATCGATGCGGACAGCAGCGATGCGGTCGCCGCGTTCATGTCTTCGCCATCGCCATCGCCATTGCCGGCGACGGACGATGCCGGGCAAACCCCGGGGGTGTCCGTACCGCGCCCCGAACCGCGAGCGCCGGTCGACATCGACCAGCTGGCGCGCAAGGTCGAGAGGCACATCATGAAGCGCCTGGCAGTGGACGCCGAGCGCCAGGGAGGATGGTCGTGAAGCTCGAGAAACTCACGATCGAACATGTGCGGGATGGCGTGCCGGTCAGCCTGAAGGCGCTGTTCAATCCGGCCCGACTGGTGTTCCGGCGCAAGGCCACGTGGGAGCGCGACGAGGCCGCGCAGGTCGGCTGGATATCGGCGCTGAAGTTCAGGGGCAGCCCGCCGGCCAGTCTCGCGCTGGACCTGTTCTTCGACACCTACGATGCACCGGACCCCGCGTCGGCACCGTGGGCCCGGGCATTGGTGCCGTTCGCCAGCGTGACCCGCAATGCGCCGCACGATGTGCTCGACCAGACCTGGGCGATAGAGCGGCTGACCCGGCCCGATCGCGAGACCCACGAACCGCCGACCTGCACCCTGCGCTGGGGGCGCGGCACCCTGTTCTGCGGTGTGCTGGCCGAAGCCGACACCACCGTCACCCTGTTCCTGCCGGACGGGACGCCGGTACGGGCGTCCGTGAGCTGCCGGTTCGTCGCCCGCGAGGCGCTGTCGCGCCCGGCCGACGAGTTGCACTCCGCCGACGTGGCCAAGAAGTACACCGTGCAGCCGGGCGACACCCTGATGCTCATCGCCGAGGCGATGTACGCCGACGCCCGGCGCTGGCGGCCGATCGCCGACGCCAATGCGCTGGGCGATCCGTTGCGGCTGACGCCGGGTCAGGTCCTTCTGGTTCCCAAACTCCGCAACTGAATGCCAGGCGCCCGATCATGAACGTTCCCGAGAACTGCGCGATTCCCGACTACCGGATCAAGGTCGATCGCATGCCGTTGCCCGTTACGGTGGCGCCGGACGTGCTGGGCATCACGGTGCTGGACGACATCGCCGGTCCGTCGATGTTCGCGCTGACCTTGGCCAGCTGGCACCAGGCCACGCAGAGCTACACCTGGGTGGACAGCGATCTGTTCGCGATCGGTGCCGAGGTCGAGGTTGCGCTCGGCTATGTCGACCGTCTCGAAACGGTCATCAGCGGCGAGATCACCAGCCTCGAACTCGGCGTCGGCACGGACGCGCAGCCGCGCCTGCTGGTGCGCGGCTACGACCGGCGCCATCGCCTGCTGCGCGGCGGGCGCACGCGGACCTTCGTGCAGATGAGCGATAGCGAGATCGCCGCGCAGATCGCCCGCGACAACGACCTGGCCGCGCAGGTGGTCGACAGCGGCGTGGTTCACGAGCACGTCTGGCAGCACGCGCAGTCCGACCTGGGTTTCCTGAGCGCCCGCGCCGAGGCTATCGGTTACGAGGTCGCGATGCAGGGCTCGACCCTGTGCTTCCGCCCGCACCAGACCGCGGCCGAACCGGTGGCGGAGCTGTTCAGCAACCGCGACATCGAGTCGTTCGAACTCAGGATGACCAGTCAGGGCCAGGTCGGTGCGCTGCAGGTCAACGGTTGGGACATCGGCAACAAGCAGGCGATCGTCGGATACGCGGACAGCGCGGGATTGCGGGCGATGGACGGAACCCTGGGCGCGGATATCGCCGATCGCGCGTTTGGCGACAGCTGCTCGGTACGCATCGCGCAGCCGGTCGACTCCCAGGACGAGGCGGATGCCGCCAGCCGGGGGCAGTTCGCCAACCGCGGTCTGGCTTTCATTCTCGGAGAGGGCGTCTGTCATGGCTCGACCCGCCTGCGGGCGGGGAGCGTGGTGTCCCTCGGCGACATGGGCGAGCGCTTCAGTGGTCCGTACTACATCACCCAGGCGCGCCACGGCTTCTCTTCCACGAGTGGCTATCAGACCACGATCAAGGTACGGAGGAACGCATCATGACGCTGCCCGGATCAAGCCGGTGGCCGGATGCCACGCATGTTCCCGGGCGCATCTACGGCGCGGTCGTGGGGCTTGTCTCCAACAATGTCGACCCGGAAGGGATGGGGCGGGTCAGGTTGCGGCTGCCGTGGCTCAGCAGCGAGGACGAGAGCGGCTGGGCGCGGATCGCCACGCCGATGGCGGGCGCCAACCGCGGAGTGTGGATGCTGCCCGAGGTCGGCGACGAGGTGCTGGTGATGTTCGCGCACGGCAACATCGACCAGCCCTATGTCGTGGGCGCGCTCTGGAACGGCGTCGACGCGCCGCCGGACGACAATCGCGACGGCGGCAACGATCGCCGGGTGATCCGTTCGCGCAGCGGCCTCACCTTGACCTTCGACGACACCGAGGGCGCGGAGACGATCACCCTGATCGATGCCGCGCAACGCAACAGGGTCGTCATCGACGCCAGCCAGGACGTCGTCACCATCGAGTCCGCCGGAAAGGTGCGGGTCGCGGCCGCCGGGGGCATCGACCTGAGCAGCGACGACGGCGACGTCAATGTCTCCTGCAACGCCTTCAAGGTCACCGCGAGGTCGTCCTGCGAGCTGCAGGGGGCCAAGGGCCGGCTGTCCGCGGACAGCGGCATCGACATCGAGTGCCTGGCCGGCGTGCGCATCAACAAGGACGCTCTGGAGGTGACCTGATGGGCTTTCTGGCAACCATCGCCAATACCGTGCTGTGCGGCCATGGTGGCAAGGCGCAGCCGACCGCTCCGAATCCGCGGGTCCGGCTTGGCGGCAAGCCGATCGTGACCCAGCCGCCGCCGTACCTGATCGCCGGCTGCCCGCACCTGACCGAGGGCGGGAGCCCGCTGCCCTGCGTGTCCGCGTTGTGGCCGACCGGCGCGCTGCGACTGCGGTCGATGGGACAGGCCCTGCTCCTGGACGGCGACCGGGGCGTCAGCGTGCCCAATGGCGTTGCGGTCAGCATCCTGCCCGGACAGACCCGGGTGAGGGGGCGCTGAGCATGGCTTCGGACAAGCGCCAGCGCGGCTTTCTCGGCAGTGGATGGAACTACGGTCTGCCCACGCTCGGCTCCGACGGATTCGGCATCGGTCTGGACGCGGACGGCCGCATCGCCGAGGCCGACGGCGAACAACTGGTCCACCAGTCGATCTGGCTGATCCTCGGCACCGCCATCGGCGAGCGCGTCAGTCGCCCGGATTTCGGCTGCGCGATCCACGACCTGGTCTTCGCGTCGCTCGATGCCTCGACCCTCGGACAGATCGACCATGCCGTGCGCCAGGCGCTGGAACTTTGGGAGCCGCGCATCGAGCTGATCGGCGTGCGATCGGAGCCGTCGCAGTCGTCCGAGGGCGCGGTGACGGTCGAGATCCACTACCTGATCCGCGCCACCAACAGCCGTTTCAACATGGTCTACCCCTTCTATCTCACCGCTGCCGAGCCGGCCTGACATGAAGCCCATCACGCCTCCCGACATCGATTCGCGCGACAACGCAGACCTGGTCCGGCAGACATCGCGGCTGGCGCAGGCACTGTCGGGCTGGTCGCCCGGCGCCGGCCCGGATGCGGCCTCGGCCCTGATCGGTGCGTTCGCCGGCATGGCGCAGCAGGTCATCGCGCGCCTGAACCAGATGCCGAACCGGCATTTCCTGGCCTATCTGCGCATGCTCGGCCTGCAACCGCGGCCCGCGCGCGCGGCCGAAGTGCCGCTGACGTTCACCGCCAGCGCGGGCGCCCAGCAGGTGCGGGTGCCGGCCGGCACCCAGGTGCGTGGACAGCGTGCCGACGGCAGCAGCGTCACCTTCTACACCAGCGACGCGCTGGAGTTGCTGCCGGCCGGCGGACCGCTGCTGGCGCGTGCGATCAGCTACCAGCCGAAGGAGGCGAACTGTCTCGACCGGATCTCGTTCGATACCTCGATCGCGACCGGCAGGGCGGCGGGCAGCTACCAGGTGTTCGCCGGAGAAGACGCGGTGGAGCACGCGGTCTATCTGGCCGCCGACGAGGTGATCTCGATTGTCGACGCGACGGTCGAGCTGTCGATCGACTTCGCGTCCGCCGCCGATGCCGAGGCCTGGGCGGACCTGCAGGAGGCCGGCAGCGTGGTCTGGGAGTATTTTTCCGACGCCGACGAGGGCGCTGCGTGGAAGCCGCTTGTCCCCGGCGCGGGCACGACCGACGACCGGACCTATCGCTGCCAGTTGTTCGACCCGCAGACGCGACCCGCGGACATGGCCGGCTGCACGTTGCGGTCGGCGCCCGCGGCCGGGCACGCCTGCTGGGTCCGGGTACGCCTGGATACCGTTCCGTTGGGAGGCGTCGGCTCGATCCCCGATTGGTGCGACGCGCATCTGACCACGACCGTGCCGGTCCTGATGGCCGAGGCCGCACCCGAGCAGGTGTTGTTCAATGGTCTGGCGATCGACACCGGCAAGGACTACCAGCCGTTGGGGCCGCAGCCGGCGTTGAACGATTGCTGCACCGTCGTCTACGCGCCGGTGCCGGTCGCGGCGGACGCGACGATCACCTTGCGGGTCACCCTGGCCGCCTCGGACCAGGCGCTGGTGGCCGGCGACGATCCGCGACTCGCCTGGGAGCTGGGTGCCGGCGACCGCTGGTGTGCGGTGATGCCCGAATTCACCTCGGACCCGCCGCCGCAGGGGAGCGACGTGGCGGACGCCGATGCCCCGTCCGATGCCACCTACGCCAGCGTGTCGACACTGAAGCACGACGGCACCGCGCGAATCCGGCTTTTCCGCGCCCCGTCCGATGTCGAGCAGCCGAGCCTGCGCATCCGGATCGCGTCGGGCAGCTATGGCACCGGCGTCACCGCCGCCACCGACCCCGCCAACGGCGATGCGGTCACCGGCGTCATCGACAACGGCTGTCGTCCGCCTGTCCTCGCCGGCCTCGCAGTGAGCGCCGAGTACACCCCCAGCGTGACGCCCGTCTGCGTGGTCGACAATGGCGAGGGCGGTCAGGTGCTGGATTTCTCGACCCCGCTGACGCCGTTCCGTTTCCGCGACGACGACCAGCCGGCGTTCTATCTGGCCTTCGGCGATTCGCTCGGCCAAGCCTCGGTGTCGCTGTATCTGGAGGTCAGCCCGCTGTCGGGCGTGACCCGCGAGAGCGTCAACGCGGTGAAGAACGGGAGCAACGGTTTCGGTGGCGAGGGCCTGGCGGACGTGTGCTGGGAATATCCGGTCTCCGCCGAGTCGGGCGTCACCCGGTGGCGGACGCTGCAGGTCGAGGACGGTACCCAAGGCTTCGCCCAGAGCGGCTTCCTGCGCTTCATCGCTCCGTCCGACCACCTGCGCAGCGCCCAGTTCGGATCGCTGCCCCTGTACTGGTTGCGTGCGCGCCTGAGCGCGGGCGGCTACGCGGTATCTCCGTGCGCGGGCCGGGTGCTGCCCAACAGCGTGGCCGCGAGCAACGCCCGGGGCGTGCACGACGAGGTGCTGGGGTCCAGTCATCAGACCCCCGGGCAGACCTTCGTCCTCGCCCATACGCCGGTCCTGGAGAACACCAGGCTGGTGGTGCGCGAACCGCTCGCGCCGTCCGCCGACCCGGCATCGGGCGGCGGCGAGCTGCCAGGGAAGGCGGAGCCGGAAGACGGATCGACGCAGACCGGCACGGCCTGGATGCGCTGGCAGCAGGTCGGCAGCTTCGCGGCCTCCGGACCGCAGGATCGCCACTACACGCTCGATCACGGCAGCGGCACGGTGACCTTCGGCGACGGCAGGAACGGTCGGGTTCCGCCGGCCGGCAGGAACAACGTGGTGATGGCCCACTACCGCTCCGGCGGCGGTGCCGACGGCAATCTGCCCGCGGGAGTGATCAACCGCCTGGTCACCGCGGTTGCCCACGTCGCTTCGGTCGACAACCTCGTGGCTGCGTCGGGCGGCGCGGACGGCGAGGACAACGGCGCGGTCATGGACTGGGGGCCGAAGCTGCTGCGCCACCGAGGTTGCGCCACCGCGCGCCAGGACTATGAGGACCTGGTCAGGCAGGGGTTCCCGCAGATCGCCAAGGTGAGGGCGATCACACCGGGCTTCGACCCGACCGCCAGTGCCGGCTCCGCGCCCAGTGCCGGCCATGTTCTGATCGTCGTCGTTCCCGACGACGAGTGCGCGCGGCCGTCGCCGCAGCTGGGCCTGCTGCGCCAGGTCGAAGGCTTCATCCGCTCGCGCATGCCGCCCGCGGTAGCGCTGGGGCTGTCCGGACCGGACTGGATGCAGGTCGCGGTCACGGTCACCGTCGTTGCGCGCGGCATGGACCGTGCCGATGCGCTGGGGGAGGAGGTCGAACGCGCGCTGGAGCGGTTTCTGCATCCGCTGTCGGGCGGTTTCGACCACGCCGGCTGGGAGCTGGGGCAGATGGTGCACGACTCCGACCTGATGCGACTGCTGGCCTCGCTGCCGGGCGTCGACGGGGTCGGCGAGCTGTCCGTGTCGCGACGGCCGCTGCTGACCCGGACCGGAGCCGCGGTCGGCAACGAGGTGGCCGAGGACATCGCCGACCGCAGGCTCGATGTGCTGCTGGTCTGCTCGGGCAGGCACACCGTGACGATTGCCGGGAGCGCATGACCATGCCGATCGAACTGCCCGATCTCGACGATATCGACTACGACGAGCTGATCTCCGGCGCGGTTGCCGCGCTGCCGGGGTACGGCTCGGACTGGACCGACTACAACCCTTCCGACCCCGGAATCGCTGTGCTGGAGATGCTGGCGTGGCTGACGGAGATGCTGGTCTATCGCAGCAACCGGATCCAGCCCGAAAGCTACCGCGCGTTCCTGCAGCTGTTGACCGGATACGGAGAATCGGTGCTGCGCGATCTGCAGGCGGTCTCGGGGGACGAGGCTGCGCTGGCAGGTCCGCACGATCCTTCAGCCGGCGAGCCGCTGCAGACGGTGCGCGAAGTGCTGCAGCTGCTGCGCCGCCGCTATCGCGCGGTCACCGTGACCGACTACGAGCGACTGGCGCTGTTGGCCTTCCCGCAGACGCACGCCGCCGATGCGATCGCCAGCGCCGATGGCGGGTCGATCGCGCGTCTGGTTTGCCTGCCCGAGGTGAATGCAGCCGCTGGCGGCGGCGAAGCGGCGCCGGAAGCGCAGCCCGGCGCGATCAGTCTTGTCGTGTTGCCGCAGGCAACCGACAGCGCCCCCTGGTCGCAACCGTCGGCCGATCTGGCCGATGCGCTGTCGGCGTTCTTCGAGGACCGCCGCATCGTGACCACGACGGTATGCGTGGCCGGTCCCCGCTTCGTAGCGCTGCAGGTCGCCGCCACCCTGTACATCGACAGCGACTTCCGCGCACCCGAGGTCCTGGAGCGGGCCCGCCGGGTGCTGTTCGAGTATCTGCATCCACTTCATGGAGGTGCCGATCGAGGCGGCTGGCCGTTCGGGCGCACCGTCCGCGGCAGCGATCTGACGGTGCGGCTGGCCGCGGTGCCCGGCGTCGCCTTCGTCGAGGGCGCGAGCGTCAACGGCGGCGACTCGGTCGTGCTGGCGGACGATCAGCTGCCGCAGATGGCGCCGTCCGATTTCGATCCGACCGCGATGGTGCTGCAGGGCGTCCTGGGCCAGCAGGGCAGCCAGTGGGTCGCCTGGATGCCGGACACGGAGGCTGAATGATGATGAGGGGTGATTGCAAGGACGGTCAGGTCAGCCAGTACCTGCAGTACCTGCCGGCGCCGCTGCAGGACGGGCGTTTCATTGGCCGCTTCCTGCTCGCCTTCCAGGCGGTGCTGTCCGGCGGCGTGACGGTGCCCGCGAGCGGCGCCGGACGCGGCGTCGAACGCCTGCAGGGACTGGCCGAGACCCTGGACGGAATCTCCGCCTACTTCCGCCCGCAGGACACGCCGGAGGACTTCCTGCCGTGGCTGGCGAGCTGGGTGGCGGTCGACCTGCGCGAAGACTGGTCCGACGCGACCCGCCGCAACGTGGTGGCATCGGTCGTGCCCCTGTACATGCTGCGCGGCACCCGCAGGGGGATCGAGCAGATGCTGAGGCTGTGCGTCACCGAGGCGGTGGAGATCAGCGTCGACGACGGCGACTCGTCGGTCAACCACTACCACTTCGTGGTGAGCCTGACCATCCGGGCGCGCCAGAACCCGGCGACGCTGCGCCAGCTCTACCGCAAGGTCGAGGCGGCGATCGAGCTGCAGAAGCCCGCGCACACCTACTACAGCCTGCAACTGCAGTACCCCTCGCTGGTCCTGCTGGATCGGCCCGATCCCGACCTGGGCGATCCGCCCTCCCTGCGCGAAACGGTGCTCGCGGCGCAGGGCGTGTACGTGGCGCGCAACACCGTGCTCGGCAGCGTGCCGGTGGACATGCAGACCGGTGTGAAGTTGCCGGCGCCGCTGCTGCAGGCGGTGAGCGATCGCCCGCCGTCGCGGACGTGAGCGCCACGCCACCAGGTCAGACCCGAATCATCGACAGGAGAGATGTCATGAGCAACACCCCCAGCACGCCGCCGGCCGACCAGCGACGGCCGCTGTACGTCACCTCGAGGCTGCGCTACTTCGACGGCGAGTTCCTGGCGACCGCGGACTTCGTCGACGAACAGAACTACCACGTCGATCGCCAGACCCGGCACGAGACGCACCTGCATGCGCCGGGTGTCCTCGAGGGCCTGGCGGTGCGGATCGACGGAAGTGGGGCATCGCCGTTGTCGGTCGTGGTCGCGCCAGGCTCGGCGCTGGACGCGATGGGCAACCAGATTCTGCTGGCCGAGGCGACCACGGTGACGCTGGAAGCCGATGCCGCCAACGGCGACTACCTCGTCTTCGTCAGTTTCGTGGAGACGCCGTCCGACCCGCAACAGGGCAGTGGCGGCGAAACCCGCTTCACCCAGGCGCCCGCGAAGACGATCGGTATCGGCAGCGAGGTGCCGGAGGGAGCGCTGCCGCTGGCCAGGGTGCGGGTGACCGGAGGCAGCATCGATGCCGTCGACATGGACTGCGTCCGGGTGGACGGGCGCACCCGGCGCTATGCCGGCGCGCACCTGCCGGGACCTCCCGGCGAGGCGGCGACGCTTCGGGTCGAGAACGTGGTTGCCGCGCAGACCGCAGACGCCTATCCGGAGGATGGCGGCTATGTGCCGCCCGACTACCGGGTGTTGTTGACCGCGCGCGGTGGATTCGAGGTCGATGCGGAAGCCGGTAGCCCATTGCTGGAGGTGACCGGGGAAGGGGTCGCGGCGTCCGTGCCGATGGAGGCGCGCGACGGCCTGGTGGTCACCGGGACCGGCGCGGTGACGGACCTGTTCAACGCGCAGGCGATGATGGCGGTCGGGACCGCGCAGTCGCCGACCCATAATTTCGAGGTCTGGAACAACGCCGACCCCGGCGCTTCCGCGCCGCTGTTCTGCGTCCTGGACGAAACCAAGGGGATCCAGGCCTATTCGAAGGCGACCATCGGCGCCAATGGCCGGATGTCGATCGGGAAGAGCTATTCCAACGGCAGTCCCGACGACAACCTGGAAGTATGGGACGGCAATGCGCGGCTTCTTGGCGTGACCGCCGAGAGTGCCGCCCTGGATGCGGGCGTCGTCCTGCATGCGAGCGGCGGCGTCACCGTCGCGGATACGAAGATCTACGACAGCGGCGTGATGTCGATCGGGCATGCGTCCTCCGACCGGACGCATCCGCTGGAGGTGTGGAGCGGCGATGCGAAGTTGTTCGTGGTCACGCCCGGCGCCGTGAACGTGAGCGAGTCGATACCCTTGAAGCCCGGCGGCGGACTGGTGGTCGCCGACACGCGGATCGATGGCTCGGGCACCGTCTCGATCGGGCATGCGCCCGACAATGTCTCGCACCCGCTCGAGGTCTGGGACGGCGCCACCAAACTGCTCGCGGTCACCGCCGATGGCGTGAACGTATGCTCGAACAAGCCCTTCTCCGCCAATGGCGGGATATCGGTGTCGGATACCTGCTTCGACGGCACCGGCACCCTGTCGATCGGGCATGCCCCGGACGACGTCACGCATCCGCTGGAGGTGTGGGGCGGCGGCACCAAGCTGCTCGCGGTGTCCACCAGCAGTGTGGCCGTGGGCGCGACGGCCCGGTTGAACGCCAATGGCGGTCTTGCCGTGTCGGATACCCGCATCGACACCAGCGGGACCTTGTCGATCGGGCATGCGCCGGACGACAGCTCCCATCCGCTGGAGGTCTGGAGCGGTGGAACCCGGCTGTTCACGGTCACCGGCAACGCGGTGAACGTCGCCGGTGCGGCCCACATGAACGCCAATGGAGGCATGACCGTGGGCGACGGCATGACCCTCAACGGAAATTCGAGTCTGCTGGGCCAGAGGCAGGACCTCGAGTTCGGTACCGAATACAGCGCCGCCAGCGACGGATTCGTGGTGGCCTGGCTGGACTGCCACATCGACAAGCGACAGGAAAATATTGTGGGCGAGGTGGGTGGAGAAACCCGCGCGGCCGCTTCCTCGCATCGCGATGCCGACGGCAGCAACAAGACACTGGTGGACTACTGCAGCATCACGATGCCGGTGAGAAAGGGAGAGACGTGGAAGGTGAGTCACACGCAGGACTCCGATCTGCCTGGAGACACAAGCGGATCGAATCAGCGTCGCCTGTATTTCATGCCGATAGGCAACTGAACCCAATGGAGGATTTATGAACGACATGAACGTTGTTGCGGATAAGGATGTCACCGTCGAGACCCTAACGGTCAAGGACGGGATGACGCTGAACGGGCCTTCGAGCCTGCTGGGCCTGGGCAAGCAGACCTACGAATGGGGCACCGACTACACCGCCGCCAGCGATGGGATCGTGGTCGCATGGCTGGACTGCCATACCGACAAGCGCCAGGGGAACCTGGTGGGTCAGGTGAACGGAAGCACCCGCGCCGCCGCATCGGCGCATCGCGACGCCGACGGCAGCAACAAGACGCTGGTGGACTATTGCAGCATCACGATGCCGGTGAGGAAGGGCGAGGAGTGGAGGGTGGATTTCTCGCAGGACTGCGACCTTCCCGGTGGTACGAGCGGACCTGCCGCGCGCAGTCTGTGCTGGATGCCGGTCGGTAACCCGGCCGACTCGTGAAGTGAGGGGAGGGCGGTATGAAGGAGCTTCTGGAGAGACGCCTGGAAACGCTTGCCGCCGAGCAGCAAAAGGGCCGGCAAGCCCTCGCCGAGCTCGATGAGCAGCGCGCGCAGCTTGCCCGGACCCTGCTGCGCATAGAGGGGGCGATGGCGGTACTGGGCGAGATGCTCGCAAACCCGTCGGATGCGTCCGGCGTCCGCTCGCACGATGCGGGCGTCCGCCAGGTGCCGCCGGCGGCCGATGCCGCGATGCCCTCCTCGAACGGCGGGACCCCCTAGGTGCCGCCATGACGAAGGCGGTATCCGGCATTCCGGCCCGGGAGGAACGGGGCCGTGTCGGGTGCCGCCTTTGTCGAAGGCGACGCAGGCCCGATCGGATCCAAAGGAACACGACCATGTCCAGTGCCCAGGCCGCGTCGATCGTCGACGTCGGCTTCACCTGTTCGAACTCACACCTGCGCGCCGAACTGGAGCGGGTGGAGTGGCTCGTGCGTGCGGCCACCGAAGTACGCGAGACCGAGGTGCCCGTGCAACCGGAGCATGCGCGGCAATGGCGGCAGCGTGGCGTCGGCGGGATCGTCGAAACGGTCGACACGATACTGACCGGAACCCTGCTGGAACCGGAAGCGAGGCCCGAACTGCAAAGCGCGCGCGAACGCGGCGAGGCGCTGCGGTCGCGAAATGCCGCATCGGCGCGGGTCGCGCAGGCGCGGGGTGTATGCCTGCGACTGGAGCGCCTGGCCGACTACGCCGCGCTGGAGCCGCAGGATCGCGACCTGTTGCTGCTGTCGATGTTGCCGGCGCTGGACAGCCGCTTCAGCGACCTGCTCGGCTATCTGCTGCCCGATCATCGTGGTGGATGGCCGACATTGGAACTGGCCGAGCGGCTGCTCGCCGTCGATGGTCACGCGCGCTGGCGCCTGCGCAGCCGCCTCGGCGCACAGGCGCCGCTGCGGCGCCACGATCTGTTGCGGTTGCCGGATGGCCGCCAGTCCGATCCGCTGCCGGCGCCGAGGCAGCCGTTGCAGCCGGATCCGAGAGTGCTCGCGTTCCTGCTTGGAGACGACGCGCCGGACGAACGGATCGCTGCGTATGTGCGGGTGGTACGGGTGGGTGGCGATGCCGGTGGGCCGACACTGCCGTCGGAACGTCTTGCCGCCCTGATCGACCTGCTGGAGGCGCAACCCGTGCAGGGCCCGGGAGCGATCATCCACCTGGCCGGACCGGCGGGGTGCGGCAAGAAGATGCTGGCGGCGGCGCTCGCCGCACGCCAGGGGCGGCCGCTGCTGGTGGTCGAGCGCGCCCTGCTGGAGCTGGCGACGCCGGGACTGCCGGCGATCGTCCTGCGCGAAGCGATGATGCAGCGTGCGGCGGTGTATTGGGACGGACTGGACGACTGGATGTCGGGGCGCTCGCCACCGTTGCAGCATGCGATGCGGCAGGCACTCGCGGACTATCGCCCCTGGCTGTTCTCGGGCGGGTGCGACGACTGGCGGCACCATTGCCGGCTCGGCCGGCGGCCGGTGGTCGAGGTGACCGTGCCGACGCCGGATGCGGCGCAACTGGCCGCGTGCTGGCGCGACGCCACCTCCGCGTTCAAGCCGATCGACCCGGACCTGGACCTGGAGTCCTTCACCGCGACGGTGCGATTGCCGCCCGCGGCGATCGAGGCTGCCGGGGCGACCGCCGCCGCGCTATCGCGGCTGCGGGAACCGCGGGCACCGTTCGTTTCCCGACGCATGCTGCTGGCCGCGGCCCGCCAACTGCACAGCGGCGGGTTGTCCGCCCTGGCCCGGCGCATCCGGGCGCGTCCGGGCTGGGACGATCTGGTGCTACCGGATTCGCGCCGCAAGGCC
Organism: Marilutibacter maris; assembly: GCF_003233695.1. Lineage (NCBI taxonomy): Bacteria > Pseudomonadati > Pseudomonadota > Gammaproteobacteria > Lysobacterales > Lysobacteraceae > Marilutibacter > Marilutibacter maris. The sequence continues at coordinate 765,313 of NZ_CP029843.1, forward strand.
CTGCGCGATCTCTGCCATCACGTCCGCTACCGCCACAAGGTGATGGCGCAATGGGGCTTCGACCGCACCCTGATGCTGGGGCGTGGGGTCAGTGCGCTGTTCTCGGGCCCGCCCGGCACCGGAAAGACGATGGCCGCCGCGGTCCTGGCCACCGAGCTGGGCCTGGACCTGTATCACGTCGATCTGTCGCAGGTGGTCAGCAAGTACATCGGCGAAACCGAGAAGCACTTGGCGCGCCTGTTCGACGAGGCCGAGGCCAACAGCGCAATCCTGTTCTTCGACGAGGCCGACGCCCTGTTCGGCAAGCGCACCGAGGTCCGCGATTCCCACGACCGCTACGCCAATCTGGAGACCAGCTACCTGCTGCAACGGGTCGACGAGTACGAAGGACTGGTGATCCTGGCGTCCAACCTGCCCAGGAACATGGACGAGGCCTTTGTCCGCCGCCTGCGCTTCATCGTGCCCTTCACGGTTCCGGACCGCACACAGCGACTGGCGATCTGGCAGCGCCTGCTACCGGCGCGGACGCCGCGCAGCGACGACATCGATCTGGAACGTCTTGCCGACGGCATCGAGCTGTCCGGCGGCTACCTGCGCAACATCGCCGTGTCCGCCGCCTACCTCGCTGCGGCAGAGGACGTCGCGGTCGGCATGCGTCACCTGTCCGCGGCCACCCAGCGCGAGTACGCCAAGGTCGGCCGGGTTTTCGAGGACGAGGAACTTGAATCCATCTTCCGCACCGAGCGGAAACAGCCCTAGGAGGCGCATCGCCATGCCTGGTTCGGAAAGAGAACTGCCTGAAGAGACACTGGCCCGCCTGCAGGGCGAGGGGGCGCTCGAACCGTACAGTGAACCGGTCGACGGGTTCGATGACGAAAGCGACGACGAGTTCGATGTCGAGCATGACCCGGACATGGACGACTTCTCGGGCGATGCAGCGCCGGGGTTCGACCGCCCGGAGGCCTCCGGTGCCCGGGAACTGCTGGACACGCTCGAAGACGTGGAACTGGAGTGCGGCGGCGATGTCGCGGCGCTCGTGGCCGATATCGGGGAAAACGATCCGGTCGACGAGGAGTCCGACGACGAGTACGACGAGGTCGGACCGGACGATCCGGAGGTGTCCGGGGCCGGCAACGAACCGACCATAGAAAGCCTCATGGAGTTGATCGAAAGATCGACCGTGGTCGAGGGCGAGGGAGCGGATGGCGCAGAAGCGGACGGGCGCCGGAACGTCGCCGCGGACGATCTGCTGGAAATGTACTTTCAGTCCGGGCGGAACGAGGAGGCCGAGGACCGGAGCGCCTCGGATGTCGGTAGCGCCGAAGTCGCCACCGAGGATTCGTCCCATGTCTCCGGAGAGTCATGGAGAGACGAGTCCAGTTCCCTGGATGGCCTCCAGAATCCTGAGACCGTCGGGGGCGACGGGCCCGTGAGGCGCGATGCCATCCGGCGCAACGGGCAGCGACGCTACGTCAAGCTGTACAACGCGGCGGTCGGCAGGGGATCGCCGCTGCGGAAGCTTCGCAAGCGGGGTGCCGCATGCAGTGTCGATGGGTCGGGCACGTTGGGGATTGACGTCATATCGATGGCGCTGACGGCGGGCGCGCTGGGCATTCCCGTGCCGACCAGCCTGCTCGCGAGGCTCGGTCCCGAGTTGACCTTGCAGCTCAGCGGGACGATCACCACCGGCGACGACCACAAGATCCGCTCGGCAATCAAGATCAAGGTCAGCGGCGCCCTGAACATCAACATCGCCGAGAAAGCCGGCGCCAGCGCCTCGGTGAGTGCCGGGATCAGCGGGGCGCTTGTCGGTTCGTACGACAACCTCGAACATTTCGTCGCGCACTACCTGCGCTCGATCTCCGACGTTGTCACCACCTTCGTCCTGTACAAGGCGGGAAAGTTCGTCAAGCGGATGCTCGGGCGACTGGGGGGGCGGGGTACCAGGCTGAAGAACGACGATCCGCAATACAGCGCCATTCGCGAACTGGAGCGACGCAGGCGGACTCGGGTCAAGGCCATATCCGTCGACACGCGTGCCGATGTCCGGGCCTTGATGGGCCTGTTTGGCGCGGGAGCGGGGATCTCGGTCACCGGCAAGCGGTTCACCAGAAAGATCAATTTCGACAGGGGCGAAACCGCCAGCCGGGGGCGGAAACACGAACGCAAGACCGGTTTCGTCATCGAGGGCGTTACCTCCGTCGATGCCGGACCATTCAGCGGGACCCTGTCGTTGTCGCATATATACAACGATGCCAATCCGGACAACGACGGCACCTACATCACGGCCACCATCAGCGGCAGCGTGGAAGCCGTCGCCAACCTGCTGCGCGCGCCGGTCGATGCGACCGCCGACATCAGCGTCACCGCCGGCGGCACCTTGATGGACCTGCTGAGCGGCACCGTCGGCGCGACGATCGAGAAGATGAGCCTCCCCGTGGGCAGCGTCGGCATCGGAATCAATGCGGGGACCCAGGTCACGCTGGTCTGGTATCAGAGCGGAAATACGACCAGACGCATGTTGGCGAGAGATGTCAGCCTGCCGAGCTTCAAGCTGTTGTACAAGCGCGCCACCGTGCCGGTCGGCCTGAGCGCCGGCGTCGGTGGCGTGCCGCTGTATGGGGGGCTGACCCTTGGGCTCGGTGCCGGTTTCGGTCTCACCTTCGCCGGACACGAGACGATCGGCCACTCCTCGATCGCCTATGTGCAGACGATCTACCTGGGCCTGCAGGCGGACGATCGGGGGAACCACGAGGGTCGGGCCCGCTGGTTGAAGTGGGCCCGAAAGCATCGGGACGATCTGGATAAGATGCGGCAATCGCGCAACGTGAGGAGAGAGCTGCACGAGCTGGCCACGTCGCTGGGCAGGATCGGGACGTTCCAGGACGCATATGCCGGCGGCGATGTCGACCAGTGGCTGGGCGGCGTCATGGCCCTGTTCGATGCCGAGGGCGCGCGTCGCAGAGGCTCGCGATGGTCGAGGTACGCTTCGTATGGGGACTTCGTCTCGTATTGACGACGCTGTCAGTTGATCGGGCGGGCAAGGATGAAGCCGGAGCCTTCCGCAACGGGCGCGAACGGCCTTTCCGGACGCGGACGCGAAGCGACCGCGGCGGCCGGAGGCATCAGCTGGCCAGATCCCGCTCCAGTGCGGCCCGCAGGTCCGCCGGCAACGGCACCGGGCGCCGGGTGTCCGGCGATACGCAGACCTGGGTCTGGGAGGCGCGGAAGGTCTCGGTGCCGTCGCGGTTGCGGGCGACGACCCGCAGCGCGAACGCGTGCGTGCGGATCTCCTCGACCGACACTTTGATCGCGATCTCCTCGTCCCAGGTCATCGGGTGCAGGAACTCGATCGACAGCGCCCGCGCCGGTGGCAGCACCCCCATCGCGAAGATCCGCCGCGCCGCCGGTCCGTCGAGGAGGTGCGACAGGAACGCCAGCCCCGCCTCGACCACGAAGTGACCGATCCGCGGCGTGTACACCACGCCCCCGGGATCGCAGTCCCCGAACAGGATGGTGCGGTTGATCGTCAATGGCATGGCGGGCTCCGCGTCCGGTGCAGATGGGGGGCATGTTGGATCATGCCGGCCGATGATGCGAATGGCGGGAAGGCGTGCGGGATTGGAGGGTGGATGAGGCCGTAGCGGCGATGAGGTGTCCGCCCTCCCGGGAGTCGGCATCCATCGCGACGGCGAAAAGGACCAGCCCCGCGACCAGATGGAGCACTGAGATGGCCTTGAAGACGAGCATGCGGGTATGTTCTGTAGCGGTCCCGTGGGCGAGCCGTTGGGGGGCGGCTACGGCAATTGCACGTGTTCCACCCACTTGTCCGCAGTGAATCCGAGAACAATTCCCAGCACAAGTGCGAGAACGTAGCCCTGCGAGGAGGCGTCGAGCAACGCGGCAATCGCGCAGGCCAGGGCGACGCCCAGGACAGTCTGCGCCGACAGTGACAGTGAGCGCTTCTTTCCGGAAGCCCCGAATACGACGATGACGCAGTAGAAGCCGAACAGGAATGCGATCACCACGCCGCGAACGGCGTTGGAGTCCGCGGCTTCTATGCGCCAGAAGGCGAACAGCGCAAACACGCCGCCAAACAAGACGGCTGCTGCGATCGACCACAGATTCATGGCGGCCTCCCGATCATGCGTGCCAGTACGCCCGCGAAGCGGTGCCGGCCTGGCTGGATCGCCGGCACCGGCGGTGAGCGGCGTGTGTGTTTGTGGCCATTATGAAGCGGACGGCCGCCCGTCGCGATCCGGCACGGCGGCGAACTGCGCCTTGATCCATGAGGCAACCGCGCCGACGGCCGGATTGTCCGTTGCGCGTGGCCGCGTCACCAGGAAGTAGTCGTGGGCGGGCATGCGCGGTCCGAAGCATTCCACGAGCGCACCCGAGGCCAGTTCCGGCGCCACCAGCAGGGTGCTCAGCAGCCCGATTCCCTGTCCGGCCACGGCGGCCTGGATTGCGTGGGTTTCGTCGCTGAAGCGCAAGAACGGGGTGTCGTCGGGAATCGCCACGCCGGAGGCCTTGCTCCAGCGTTCCCAGGTCGGATTGCGCGGCGTCGCGCGCTTCCACTTGAAGTCGATGAGAGGCGTGGTGGCGACCGCTTCGGCGCTGTCGATCTCCAGCAGGGGGTTGCAGACGGGGGAGAACTCGTCCTGCCACAGACGCTCGACGACGTGGCCAGGGTAGTCGCCCTGGCCGTAGCGGATGGCGATGTCGACCTCGCTGCGGGCAAGCGGCACGACATCGTCGGAGGCCGCCAGTTGGAGGTCGATCGACCGCTCCAGTTTGCTGAAGGCGGCAAGCCGCGGAACCAGCCAGCGCGCGGTGAAGGCGTTGGTCGCCCCGATCGTGACGACGGTGCGGCCTCCCGGTTTCGCCGCCCGCTCGATCGCGTCCTGGAACGCGTCGAAGCCGTTGCGGAGCACCGGGAACAGCTGGAGCCCGACATCGGTCAGCACCACTTTGCGGACCTGGCGGGTGAACAGCGCGATGCCCAGTTCCGCTTCCAGGTCGCGGATCTGGTGGCTGATCGCGGTCGGGGTCACCCCGAGTTCCTCGGCGGCGCCCTTGAAGCTGCCGATCCGCGCCGCTGCCTCGAACGCGCGCAGGGCGGACAGCGGCAGTCTTCTTCGGGTTATCGGCATACGGGTGAATTCATCTCATCTATTTGGCGAGAAATGGTCGTTTGTCGGTGTTTTTACGCTCTGGAAGAGTGGTCCTGCGCTCCTCGACATGAGGGCGACTCATCCAAACCAGTCTATCCCAGGAGAACCCCATGATCGCCAAGGTCAACACCCATCCGGACCCCTACGCCCCCTATCTGCTGTCGCAGGCCATCCGCGTCGACCGCCTGCTCTTCGTCAGCGGCCAGGCCGGCTACGACGCGTCGGGCAAGATCGTCCCCGGCGACTTCCTTGCCCAGGGGCGCCAGGCCTTCGCCAACCTGCGGCGAGCGCTGGAGGCCGGCGGCTCGAGCCTGGACAAGGTCGCCAAGGTCACGATCTTCGTGACCGACATGGCCGACTTCAAGGACGTCGTCGCGCTGAGGCGCGAATTCTTCTCCGAGCCCTATCCGGCCGACACCATCGCCCAGGTTTCCGCGCTCTACGATCCCAAGGTGATGATCGAGATCGAGGCGATCGCGGTCGTCGACGAGGCGCGCTGACATGCGCGCCTCCGCCACCCCGATGCACCCCCACGGGATCCTGTCGACGCCGACGCGGATCGGGCCGATCCAGTTGCGCAACCGGCTGTCGGTGGCACCGATGACCCGGGTGAGCGCGACCGCGGAGGGCGTCCCCACCACGCGCATGCGCGACTACTACGAGGCGTTCGCGCGTGGCGGGTTCGGGCTGGTGATCACCGAGGGCATCTACACCGATCGTGCGTTCTCGCAGGGCTACCTGTACCAGCCGGGGCTGACCGACGATGCGCAGCAGGCGGCGTGGCACGGGATCGTCGATCGCGTCCACGCCCATGGCGCGCGGATCTTCGCCCAGTTGATGCATGCCGGCGCGCTGTCGCAGGGCAACCGGTTCCGCGACCGCGGCGCCGGACCGTCGGCGGTCGAGCCCAGGGGCGAGCAGATGAGCTTCTACCGGGGGCAGGGCCGCTATCCCGTTCCGCTGGAGATGGGGCAGGCGGAGATCGACGAAGCCGTGGACGGCTTTGCGCAAGCCGCCGCGCGTGCGTTCGCCACGGGCTTCGATGGTGTGGAGATCCATGGTGCCAACGGCTACCTGATCGACCAGTTCCTGACCCGCTACTCCAACCACCGGCAGGATGGCTACGGAGGCGATACCGGCAACCGCATCCGCCTGCTGGAGCAGGTGGCCGTCGCCGTCCGCCAGCGGGTGGGTGACGGCAAGGTCGTGGGGGTCCGCGTTTCCCAGGGCAAGGTCAACGACTTCCCGCACAAGTGGGAGGAAGGGCTGGAAGACGCCAGGACCATCTTCCAGCGAATCGGCCGGCTGCCGGTCGACTACGTGCACACCACCGAGTTCGAGGCGTGGCAGCCGGCGTTCGGGGCGGGCGCGAGCCTGGCGTCCCTCGCTCGGGAGCATGCCCGCCTGCCGGTCATCGCCAACGGTTCGCTCCATCATCCCGAGCGCGCCACCGCGATGATCGCCGCGGACGAGGCCAGCATGGTTTCGCTGGGACGTGGCGCGCTCGCCAACGCCGATTGGCCGCGACGTGTCGATGCCGGGCTCGCCGTCTCGGAGTTCAATTGCGCACTGCTGTCGCCGATCGCCGATCTGGAGAACGCCGAGCGTGTCTGCGCGGAAGGCTGATGGCCGCGGCCGACCGCCCCTCCAGTCGGGAGGGGCGTCGCCACGAAGGTCGTTGTGCTCGATGCGTCGTGCCCGAACCTGCCGATGTCGCGCACGGCCGGCGGCAGATCGTGGCCGGGACGTGGAGGTTGGCGGCACGCGGTGCGATGCCTGTAGGCAGCGATCGTGCACCTGGACCGTCGCCGGCGAAACGCGCCGGAGCCGCACTTCCAATCCTGTCATCGCCGGAGCGGCAGGGCGTGCACGAGCGGCGATCCGGATATTGGATCGGCTTGCCCACCGCCTCCATTCGACCCGCCCCCGACAACCGGCGAGAATGGCGGTCCCCCGGTGCCTGTCCGCCACTTCGTCCCATGACCGCTTTCACTCCATCGTCCTCCGGCCCGACCTCCGCCGCGATGCCGGATCCGGCCTCGCTGCGCCTGTCGGTCGCCCCGATGATGGACTGGACCGACTCCCATTGCCGGGTGTTCCACCGGCTGCTGGCACCGCATGCGCGGTTGTACAGCGAGATGGTCCATGCCAACGCGGTGATCCATGGCGATCGCGAGCGTCTGCTGGCGATGGATCCGGTCGAGCATCCGGTCGCGCTGCAACTGGGCGGCAGCGAGCCGGCGTTGCTGGCGCAGGCGGCGCGGATTGGTGCGGAGTGGGGCTTTGACGAGATCAACCTCAACTGCGGCTGCCCGTCCGACCGGGTCCAGGCGGGGCGCTTCGGTGCCTGTCTGATGCGCGAGCCGGCATTGGTCGCCGATTCGGTGGCGGCGATGGTCGCGGCCTGCGCCGGGCTGGAGCGGCCGGTACCGGTGACGGTCAAGTGCCGGCTCGGGGTCGACGACGACCACGACTACGACCGCTTCCGTGCCTTCATCGACACCGTCGCCGCGGCCGGTTGCGGGATCTTCGTGGTCCACGCCCGCAACGCCTGGCTGCAGGGCCTGAGTCCGAAGGAGAATCGCGAGGTGCCGCCGCTGCGCTACGACTGGGCCTACCGGCTCAAGCGCGAGCGGCCCGATCTGCGGGTGCTGGTCAATGGCGGGATCGCCGATGCCGACGAGGCGACCGCGCACCTGGCGCACACCGACGGCGCGATGCTCGGCCGCGCGGCCTACCACACGCCGTACCTGCTGCACCGGCTCGACGTGGCCTGGTTCGCGGGGCCGCCTTTCAATGGCGTGCTGAAATCGCGCGGCGAGCTGCTGCGCGCGCTGCGGCCGTATGTCGAGGCGCAGCTCGAGCGCGGGGTCTACCTCAAACACATCACCCGCCACCTGCTGGGGCTGTTCGCCGGCGAACGCGGCGGCCGCGCGTTCCGCCAGGTGCTCAGCGAGGGCGCGCACAAGCCCGGGGCCGACTGGTCGCTGGTCGAGCGCGCGCTGGCGCTCACCGAGTCCTTCGCCGGGCCCGAGCGGCAGCGGGCCTGATCCGGTCGCTCGCGGGCCCGCCGACATGACGCCATCGCCATGATCACCCGCGACCCATCCGCCTTCCTCGATGCCGCGCGTGGCTGCGCCGCCGACTTCGGGCCGGCGACCGCACGGGCGGCGTTCCTGGTCGCCCCGGATGGCTTCGCCCGCGCCGAGCAGTCGGCCGGCGACAACCGTTACATGGCCGCCGCCGGTTTCGATGCCACGCGCGCGCTGGCCGAGCATCGCGGACTGCACCGCGCCCTGTCGGCCTGCCTGCCGACGGTCTGCTTCGCCGGCGTTCCGGCGACCCCGGATGCGGTGTTCCCCAACAATGTGTTCGCGACCGTGGCCGGGCGTTGCCTGGTCGCGCGGATGCGCCACCCCGTCCGCCAGCGCGAGGCCGCCCGCGCCGACATCCGCGGCTTCTTCAGCGATGTGCTGGGCTACGCGCTGCATGACCTGTCGACCCAGCCGCATCCCTGCGAGCTGACCGGCTCGATGGTGATCGATCGCGCCCGCGGGCTGGGCTTCTGCGGCCTGTCGGAACGCTGCGACGAGGCCGGGGCGCGGCTGATGCACGAGGCCTTTGGCCTGCGCGCGACCCTGATGTTCGAGCTGGCCCCGGGCGAGTACCACACCAACGTCGTGCTGGCGGTGCTGGCCGGACGCGCGGCCCTGGTCTGCGCCGATGGTTTCGCCGACCCGGCGCTGGCCGCGACGATCGCCGGCCTGTACGCGCCGCATGCGTTGATGCTGTCGGCCGAGGCACGCGCCGCCTACGCCGGCAATGCGATCGCCCTGGGTGCGGACACGGTGTGGATGAGCGCGCGCGCGCAGCGGGCGCTGGGCGAGGCCGGGCGATTCGCGCTGCGGGCGGCGGGATTCCGGGTGGCCGCGGTGGCGCTGGACGCGGTCGAGGCCGCCGGCGGCTCGCTGCGCTGCTGCGTCGGCGAGATTTTCTGAGTCCGCTCAACGGCTTGCCGACAGGGCCCGTGGCGGCGGCACGCTTGCGTCCGTTCCCCGGGCGTGGCTGAATGGGGGCCGCCCGGATACCGGAAAAGTTCAGATCGGATTCACCGCCTTGTTCAGAGAATGCCCCTGCAACGCCACCCACGTGGCCTCTGCACAGCCGCATCGGCACCGGTTTCCGGTGAACGGTCGCGGCAGCTCCCGAAACGACCTGTTCCGCAAGCGCCGGAGACCCATGCCCAGATCGCTCGCCCGCTCCACCGTGTTGATCCTGCTGGCCGCGTCCGCGGTCGTCGGCGGTGAGGTCGCGGCGCAGCAACTCGGACGCGGTCCGGCGCCGACGGACCGTCGCGAGTCGCGGCCGGCCGAGCCGGCCCGGCACTCGCGCGGTGCCGACCACCGTGCGCTCAGCGACGCGGTACGGCGGGTCGAGCGGCGTACCGGCGGGCAGGTTCTCAGCGCCGAACGCGTGCCTTTCGACGGGCGCGACGTGAATCGCATCAAGGTGGTCGACTCCAGCGGCCGGGTCCGCGTCTACATGGACGATCCCCATTCCTCGCGCGCGCCGCGCCCGATGCCCGAGCGGCTCGATGCGCGACGTACACGCGACGACGACGACTGAAGCTCCAAGGTGTAGGCATTCCCGGGCCGTTGGCGGCCTCGGGCATCCCCTCCACGGAGTTCCCCCGAACGGAGTTCCCATGCGAATCCTGCTTGTAGAAGACGAAGCCCCGCTGCGCGAGACCCTGGCCGCCCGCCTCAAGCGCGACGGTTACGCGGTCGACGCCGCCCAGGACGGCGAGGAAGGCCTGTACATGGGCCGCGAAGTGCCGTTCGACCTGGGCATCATCGACCTCGGCCTGCCCAAGATGTCGGGCATGGAGCTGATCAAGGCGCTGCGCGACGAGGGCAAGAAGTTCCCGATCCTGATCCTGACCGCGCGTTCGAGCTGGCAGGACAAGGTCGAGGGCCTGAAGCAGGGCGCCGACGACTACCTGGTCAAGCCGTTCCACGTCGAGGAGCTGCTGGCGCGCATCAACGCGCTGGTCCGCCGCGCCGCGGGCTGGAGCAAGCCGACCCTGGAGTGCGGGCCGGTGACCCTGGACCTGGCCGCGCAGACGGTCAGCGTCGACGGCCAGAACGTCGACCTGACCAGTTACGAATACAAGGTGCTCGAGTACCTGATGATGCATGCCGGCGAGCTGGTCTCCAAGGCCGACCTGACCGAGCACATCTACCAGCAGGACTTCGACCGCGACTCCAACGTGCTGGAGGTCTTCATCGGTCGCCTGCGCAAGAAGCTCGATCCGGAAGGCGCGCTCAAGCCGATCGAGACCGTGCGCGGTCGCGGCTACCGCTTCGCGATCCCGCGCAGCGGGGAGTGAAGCCGGCGTCGGTCCCGGATTCGACGTGGACCGGCCACGACGGGCGTGGACAGGGCAGCGGCCTTGTCCGCGCCCTTTCGTTTCCAGCGTCCGGTTTCCCGGCCCGCTCCGCCCGAAAGCGCCCTGATGCATCCCCGGCCGCCGCACCGCTAACCTGTCGCCGCATGTCCAGCCCGTCTTCCAACCCACTTGCACCTGTCCAGGCGCTTCCTGCCATGCAGGGGGCCATGACCGCGACGTGCGCACGGCCTGGAGGACGGTGTCTCGTTCCGGGATCGTCCGCCTCGCGAATCACGGACAGCTCACCGTCCCGTGGAGCTGGACGGTGAGCTGGGGCCAGCCGCGTTCGCTGCAGGCACGGCAGCTGCTCGCCGCCAGCCTGGGCCTGCTGGCGTTCCTGGCGCTGGCCGGCTATGCGCTGGACCGCGCGTTCCTGGATACCGCCGAAAGCAATCTGTACCAGCGGCTGAAGAGCTACGCGCTGGCCTATACCGGCAAGGGCGAGTTCGCCCGCAACGGTGAGTTCATCCCACCCTACGACGCGGTCGATCCGCGCTTCGACATGCCCGGCAGCGGCCTCTACGCCGAGGTGGTGCTCGACGGCTCGCACTGGGACTCGGCCTCGGCGGTCGGCCCGGAGCTGCCGCCCGGCGACATGCTGGAGGCCGGCGAGGAGCGCTTCGACCGCAAGCTGCCGGTGACCGAGCTCGACGGCAGCATCGGCGAGGTCTACCGCTACGGCTACGGCGTGATCCACGAGACCGGCGACACCGGCGAGGGCATCCGCTACACGATCTACATCCTCGAAAACACCACCCAGTTGCGGCGCCAGGTCGCGGTGTTCCGCGAGGCGCTGTGGCGCTACCTCGGCGGCGCCGGCCTGATCCTGCTGCTGCTGCAGGGACTGATCCTGCGCTGGAGCCTGCGCCCGCTCAAGCGCGTGGTCGACGAACTCAAGCGCGTGCAGCGCGGTCTGCTGTCGCGGATGAGCGGCCGTCACCCGCGCGAGCTGGAACCGCTGACCGAGAGCATCAACGCGTTCATCGAGAGCGAGCGCGAGAACCTGGAACGGCAGCGCAACACCATGGCCGATCTCGCCCACAGCCTGAAGACGCCGCTGGCGGTGCTGCGCGCGCGCAGCGCCGAGCACGTGCCGGCCGAGGAACTGCGCGAGGAGGTCGATCTGCAGGTGCGGCGGATGAGCGACCTGGTGTCCTATCAGCTCGGTCGCGCGGCGCGCTCGGGCCACATGCTGTTCGCGGCGCCGGTCGAGATCGAGCCCTACGCCGACCAGATCGTGCGCAGCCTGGAGAAGATCTACGCGTCCAAGGGCGTGCTGTGCGAGTTCGAGATCGAGCCCGGGATCGCCTTCCACGGCGAGCCCGGCGACCTGCAGGAGGTGCTCGGCAACCTGCTGGAGAACGCGTTCAAGTGGGCCGGCTCGCGGGTGCTGCTGACGGTCAAGCCCGGCGAGGTCGCCCCCAATCGCCGCCCGGGCCTGTTGCTGGCGGTCGACGACGACGGCCCCGGCATTCCCGTGGACAAGATCGAGCGCGTATTGCAGCGCGGCGTCCGTGGCGACGAGCGCGTGCAGGGCCACGGCATTGGTCTGGCGACGGTGCAGGACGTGGTCCGCAGCTACCGCGGCACCCTCGACGTGCTGCGCTCCGAGGAGCTGGGCGGCGCCCGCTTCGAGGTCAGGCTGCCGCCGGGCCTGTAACGGTGGAACGGGTCGTAGGCGCGGCGTGAGCCGCGATCCCCTGGCTGCGCCCGGATATCTTCCATCCACACCCCTATTCGCGCACTGCGCGAATCACGGGGCTGGGTCCCGAGCTGTTGCCCGTAGGAGCGGCCAGGGCTCGAACGGCGATGCACCGTACAGCCGGCGCAGGTGATCGGCCACCGCCGGCATCTGGCTGCGCAGCAGTTGCGGGTCGCTGAAGTGGTACTCGGTGGCGACCGCGAAGAACTCCTCCGGCGACTCGACCGCATACGGGTCGATCGCGGTCCTGCGGCCGGCGTCGACCGCGTCGGCGAAGGCGTCGTAGGCGCTCTGGAAGTCGCGTGCCCATTCGCGTTGCCACGGTCGCGGCAGCGGCGGCGTACCGTCGAGCACGCCGTCCAGGGCGTCGAGCTTGTGCGCCATCTCGTGGGCGGCCACGCAGTAACCGGCCCGCGGATCGGCGCAATCGGCCTCGATGTCGGCCCACGACAGGATCAAGGGCCCCTGTTCCCAGGCTTCGCCGATCAGCTCGTCCTGCCACTCGTGCAGCACGCCCGCGGCGTCGACGTGACTGCGATTCACCCGGAAGGCGTCCGGATACACCAGCACCTGGCGCCAGCCGTGCAGCCCTTCGCCGCCGAACTCCAGCAGCGGCAGGCAGCACAGCGCGGCGAGCCGGCAGCGCGCGGGTGCGTCCAGGGTCAGTTCGCCGACCGGGGTGATCGCCTTTTCGTGCAGGAAGCGGGCGCTGAGTGTCGCCAGCCTGCCGGCACGAACCTCATCGAGCCGGCACAGCCAGGGCGTGTCGGCACGGACGCTGTTCCAGATATCGTCGGGAATCGGTGGCGGCGTGCGACGCAGCCGCTTGAACAGACCGAGCAAGCGCAATCCTGTGCGGAATCGTGGAGGCGGTCAGGGGGATCGAAGGCGGCGCGCCGCCGCAGCGTCGCTCAGCGCACCATGCCCGGCAGGAAGCTGTGCCAGCGTCGCGAGGGCATCCGCCCGCTGTGCGGGGCATCGCCGTGCACGCTCGGCTTGGCGCGGGTCTCGCGCTCCGGATTGGTTGCGCGGCTGGCCTTCGGCGCCGGCGTCTCCCTGAGGGCCGTCGCAGGCGTCGGCGACTCCGAGCAACCGCCACCGTCCGGACTGCTCATCTTGGTGTCGCGCGCCAGCACCGGCGCGGTGATCGCGACGGCGAAGGCGATGATCGACAGGCAGAGGCGAATCCGGAGCATGGGGGGTCCTTGCCGGGCGCCGGGCGGTCCCCGGCAGATCCCGAATATAGCCCGTTTTTGCGGATCGTGTTCGATTGTTCATGCTGCATTGCAGCAGGAGCGGCTCGCGCATAATGCCGCCGATGAACCGCGCCATGACTGTTTCCCGGGCTCCGGCCCAGTTCCCTGAACACGATGACCGTCCGTCGGCCGGAGGGCGCCGGCATGGATGAGCGCGACCTGCTGCAGGCATTGATGACCGGCCCGGTGTCCGGCGACGCGCTCGCCCGGCGCTTCGGACAGACCCGCGCGGCGGTGTGGAAACGGGTCCGGGCGCTGCGCGAGGCGGGCGTGCCGATCCAGGCGCGGCCGGGGCGCGGCTACATGCTGGCGACGCCGCTGGACCTGCTCGACGCCGAGGCGATCCGCGCGGCCCTGCCGGCGCCGCTGCTCGCGCAACTGCAGACGCTGGAGCTGGCATGGAGCATCGACTCGACCAACAGCGAACTGCTGCGGCGACCGTCGGCCGATCTGCAGCCGCGGCGGGCACGGGTGTTGCTGGCCGAGCGCCAGACCGGAGGGCGCGGCCGCCGCGGACGGGTCTGGGTATCGCCGTTGGCGGCGCATCTGTACCTGTCGCTGGGGCGCCGCTTCGAGGGCGGGCTGGCGCGCCTGGGCGGCCTGAGCCTGGTCGCCGGCATCGCCACGGTCGAGGCGCTGCATGCGCTGGGCGTGCAGCAGGCGCGGCTGAAGTGGCCGAACGACATCGTCGTCGAGGATGCGGACGGGCTGCGCAAACTCGGCGGCCTGCTGGTCGAGGGCGGCGGCGAGCATGCCGGCCCGGCGCATGCGGTGATCGGCCTGGGCTTGAACGTGCGGATGCCGGCCGACGATGCGGCCGCCTCGATCGGGCAGCCATGGTGCGACCTGGCCGGATTGGCCGCCGACGGCGCCTGCGACCGCAATCGACTGGCCGCGACCCTGCTCGCGCACTGGCTGCCGGCGCTGACCACGTTCGACGTCGAGGGGCTGGCGCCGTTCCTGCCCCGCTATGCGGCGCTGGACGTTCTCCGCGGCCGCCGGGTGACCCTGCATTCGGAAACCGGCAGCCGCGCGGCGACGGTCACCGGGCTGGCCGCGGACGGCGCCCTGCAGGTGCGGCTGGCCTCGGGCGAGGTCTGCAACGTGCATTCGGGTGAGGTCAGCGTGCGGCGCGAAGCGGCGGACGCGGCACGGAACCGGGAGGACACCCCGTGAGCGCGACATCCAAGAGCCGGCCGCCGGGCCGGTGGCTGTTCGATCTGGGCAATACCCGCCTCAAGTGCGCCCCCTTGCGCGCGGACGGCGGCGTCGGCGAGGTGCTGGCGCTGCCGCATCGCATCGAGGATGTGGCCGCGGCGATGGACGCGGCGTTGCCGGCACGCTTCGAGGTCGCCTATCTGGCCAGCGTCGCTTCGCCGGAGCTGACCGCGACCGTGCTCGATGCCCTGAGCCGGCACTGCGGCCGGATCTCGTGCGCACGCACCCAGCCGCGTTTCGCCGGGATGACGATCGCCTATGCGCGTCCGCACAAACTCGGCGTCGATCGCTTCCTGGCCCTGGTCGCGCTGCATCGGCGCGGCGGTCCGGCGCTGAGTTGCGGCGTCGGCACCGCGCTGACCGTCGACCTGCTCGACGCCGGCGGCCGTCACCTCGGCGGCCGCATCGCGCCATCGCCGGCGCTGATGCGCGAGGCGCTGAATGCCCGCGCGGCGCAGCTGCCGGTCTCCGGTGGCGACTACCGCGAGTTCGCCGCCGATACCGAGGACGCCCTGGCATCGGGTTGCGACGGCGCGGCGCTGGCGCTGATCGCGCGCAGCGTCGAGGAGGCCGCGCGCCTGCTCGGATCGAAGCCGCCCCTGCATGTGCATGGCGGCGGAGGCGAGCGCCTGCTGCCGATGCTGCCGTCGGCGCGGTGGTCGCCCGGACTGGTGCTGGAGGGGCTGGCGCACTGGGCGACGGCCGAACTCGACCCGCTAGAATCGCCGCCATGCTGATCCGAGCCCTGATCGTATTCCTGGCCGTCCTCAACCTCGGGGTCGCCGCCTGGTGGACTTTCCGCGACCCGTCGCCGGCGGCGGCGCCAGTGCCGCCGCCGTTGGGGGTGGCGCGCCTGCAACTGGCCAGCGAGGCGCCCGCGCCGGAGCCGCAGACCCCGCCCGACGCCGCCGCGGCCACGGTCGCGCGCTGCTTCAGCTTCGGACCGTTCGAGAACGACGCCGCCGCGCTGGCGCGGACCGCGCTGGAGCCGCTGGTGACGCGTATCGTTCCGCGCAAGCAGGAAGAGGGCGAGCCCCAGGCCTGGCGGGTCTACCTGCCGCCGTTCGCGGATGCGGAAGCGGTGCAGGCCGCCGCGCGGGCGCTGTCGGAAGCCGGGGTCAGCGACATGTTCGTGGTTCGCGACGGCATCGAGGCGCAGTCGATCGCGCTGGGCCGCTACGGCAGCCAGACCGCGGCGCAGCGGCGGGTCGAGGCGCTGGCCGGGAAGGGGTTTTCCGCGCGCATGGCGCCGATCGGCCGCGGCGCGGCCAAGGTCTGGTTCGACGTCGATGCCGGCGCCGACTTCGATCCCGAACAGGCCCAGGCTGCCGCCGGCGCGCCCGGCCACGAGGAGATCGACTGCGCGCCGGTCCCCTGAGGCGGCCGCGACGCTTCAGTTAGAATGGCCTGCCGTGCCGGCTTAGCTCAGTTGGTAGAGCAACCGCCTTGTAAGCGGTAGGTCGTCAGTTCGAATCTGACAGCCGGCACCACATGCATCGCAGAGCGCGCATCGCACAGCTCGCATCGCACAGCACGCATCGCACAGGAGTCGTCCCCGAATGAGCCGCCAGTATCCGCCCGTTTCCCTGATCGGAGCACCGACCGACATCGGCGCCGGCCACCAGGGCGCGCGGCTGGGACCGGAGGCGCTGCGCATCGCCGGGCTCGGCAAGGCGCTGATCGCGCGCGGCGTCGACGTGGTCGACCGCGGCAACCTCGACGGTCCGCGCAATCCGTGGCTGCCGCCGGTCGACGGCTACCGGCACCTGGCCGAGGTCGTGACCTGGAACCGCGCGGTGATGGACGCGGTGCGCGCGGAGCTGCGCGAGGGGCGGTTGCCGATCGTGCTAGGCGGCGACCACTGCCTCGGCCTGGGCTCGATCACCGCGGTCGCCCGCCATTGCCGCGAGACCGGCAAGCAGCTGCGCGTGCTCTGGCTCGACGCCCACGCCGACTTCAACACCAGCCAGGTGACGCCGTCGGGCAACATCCACGGCATGCCGGTGTCCTGCCTGTGCGGGATCGGCCCCCGTGAACTGACCCATCTCGACGGCGAAGGCCCGGCGATCACCCCCGACGTGATCCGCCAGATCGGCATCCGCTCGGTCGACCAGGGCGAGAAGCGGCTGGTCAAGGAGCACGGCCTGGACATCTACGACATGCGCTACATCGACGAGGTCGGGATGAAGCGGGTGATGGAGGAGGCGCTGGAAGGCGTCGACGACAACACCCACCTGCACGTGAGCTTCGACGTCGACTTCCTCGACCCCAGCATCGCGCCGGGCGTGGGCACCACCGTGCCGGGCGGTCCCAACTACCGCGAGGCGCAGCTGGTGATGGAGATGATCGCCGACAACGGCCGCATGGCCTCGCTGGACATCGTCGAACTCAATCCCGTGCTGGACAAGCGCAACCGCACCGGCAAGCTGGCGGTGGACCTGGTCGAGAGCCTGTTCGGCAAATCGACCCTGATGCGCGACTGAGCGCGCCGGCTGAACAGAGCGTCGAGGCCAGCTGAGCGGGTGCTGACCGGCGGCGGCCGGTTTCACGTCGTTTGCATGGCGCTTGTCGTGGGATGGGCGGCACGGCATGCCCCCGCATGCCCCGGATCTTCGCGGGCACTGTCTTCGCGGTCGACCCGCGTGCCGCGCGATCCGCCACCACACGATGGGAGGAATGCGAAATGAAGCGTCTGATCGCACTGATGCTGCTGGCCGCCTTTTCGGCAGGCACCCTGGGCGCCTGCAACACGATGGCCGGCGCCGGCAAGGACGTGCAGGCCGTCGGCGAAAAGGTCGAGGAGAAGGCCGAGGACTGCAAGGACGGCAAATGCTGAGCCGCTGGACGAGTCTGCCTCACGCACGGAAAAGGCCGGGAATTTCCCGGCCTTTTTCTTTGCAACCGTACGTGCGATGAACGGCTCGGGAGGGGTTCATGAACATCTGCGGCGAAATAACGCCGCGATGATCCGATGCGAACGGTGGGTGCGGGACCCTGCATGCGCGGTCGCAGTACGACCGCTTCCCCCACACACATCGAGAGGCATCCGCATGAACAAGGACATCATTGCTGGCAACTGGAAGCAGATCAAAGGCAAGGCCCAGGCCCGCTGGGGCGACCTGACCGATGACGTATTCGACATCGCCGAAGGCAATTCCGAGTACCTGGCGGGCAAGCTGCAGGAGCAGTACGGCTGGGATCGCGAACACGCCAAGCGCGAGGTGCGCGACTTCGAGCGCGGCTTGCACTGATCCCCGCTGACCCCCTGCGGGGGATCGGTCCCGCGCCGGATCGATCCCCGACCGGATCCGCGCCTCAGTGAATCGGCACCTCGGCGGATCCACACCTGCAACCGACCCATGGCCGTCCCCGGCTCCGTCGCATCGGCGGGGCCGGGGGCGGCCGGTTCGCGGTCGGGGTGGGTGCGTGGTCCGGCGTTATCGCGGCGGATCGGCGACGAAGCCGCCCGGGAACGCGCGCGGCGCGGCGATGCCGTCGCGATGGTGGCGCCAGCGCGGGATGATGCCGCGGGCGACCAGCTGGGCGCGGGTGTCGTAGCGGATCTCGCTGACCTGGCTGGGGTGGCGGCTGGCGCGGACGAAGTGGGTGCGCGAGGCCGGCGACCACTCGCGCTGACCATGGCCGGTGCCCAGTTGCTGTCGTTGCGCACGCGAGGCGTAGCCGCTCGACTCGGCCTCGGCCATGTCGGCGGCGGGAGCGTCGGCGCGCGAGGCTTCGGACTTGGCGATGCCCGGTGCATGCGGGTGGGGCCGCGGATGCCAGGCCTCCTCGAACACCGCGATCCCGATCACGCCGACATTGCGCGGGCGTCCGGTGCGGCTGGCGTAGCTGTTGCGCGGATCGGTGAACACGAACTGCGCGACCTCGCCCAGCGACTTGCGCCAACCGCCGATCTCGGTGCTCTGCCAGGGTTGCAGCACGTAGCCTGCCTGGGACGGGTCGGCGGTCTCGCCGCTGACCGCATTGACGCCGTCCACCGACAGCACCACCAGCACCCGGCGGTCGCTGGTATTGGTCAGGCGCACCGCATAGCGGTGGCCCGGCTGGCCGGCGACCCACTGTTCGCCTCGGTGCGGGTGCGTCGGCAGCCAGTCGCCGTTGTCGCGATCGACCAGGGTCATCTGCACCGGATCGGCGACGGGCGAGGGGTAGGGCCGGACATGGCGCGGGCCGGCGAGCGCCGGGGCCGCCAGCAGCGTCGCCAGCAGCGCGCCCAGGGCGATGCCCGGCGGCGACGGCCGCGCCGGGCGCCCGGACGGACCGGTACGCGGGGAGAACGGGGAAAGTCGGGACATGCGGCGCATCGGGGCGTCTCCTGTGGACCTATGGTGCTCAACGCGCGAGTCGCCGGTCCGGGGTTGGGCCGGTGGCGGCGGGCTCCGGTAAACTGCGGCGTCGTTTAGCCGGTATTCCGTTTCATGCAACCTGCCAGCTCCTCCGCTCAGCGCACCCGCGTGCTGACCGGCATCACCACCTCCGGAACCCCGCACCTGGGCAACTACGTCGGCGCGATCCGCCCGGCCGTGGCCGCCAGCCGTGGCGAGGGGGTGGAGAGTTTCTATTTCCTCGCCGACTACCACGCCCTGATCAAGGTGCAGGAGCCGGCGCGCGTGCAGCGTTCGACGCTGGAGATCGCCGCGACCTGGCTGGCCTGTGGGCTCGACCCGGACAAGGTCTGGTTCTACCGCCAGAGCGACGTGCCCGAGGTGCAGGAACTGACCTGGCTGCTGACCTGCGTGGCCGGCAAGGGCATCCTCAACCGCGCGCACGCCTACAAGGCCGCGGTCGACAAGAATCGCGAGGCCGGCGAGGACGACGATGCCGGGATCACCGCGGGGTTGTTCATGTACCCGGTGCTGATGGCCGCCGACATCCTGATCTTCAATGCCGACAAGGTGCCGGTCGGTCGCGACCAGATCCAGCACATCGAGATGGCGCGCGACTTCGGCCAGCGCTTCAACCATCTGTACGGCGAGCACTTCTCGCTGCCGGAAGTGGTGATCGAGGAGAACGTGGCGACGTTGCCGGGCCTGGACGGCCGCAAGATGAGCAAGAGCTACGACAACACGATTCCGTTGTTCGTGCCGCGCGAGCAGCTGCGCAAGCTGATCTTCTCGATCGTCACCGACTCCAGCGCGCCGGGCGAGCCCAAGCAGACCGAGGGTTCGGCGCTGTTCCAGCTCTACCAGGCCTTCGCCGGCGCGGAGGAGACCGCGGCGATGCGCCAGGCCTTCGCCGACGGGATCGGCTGGGGCGACGCCAAGCAGGCGCTGTTCGAGCGCATCGATCTGGAGATCTCGCCGCTGCGCGAGAAGTACCAGGCGTTGATCGCCGATCCGGCCAGGATCGAGCTGACCCTGCGCGAGGGCGCGGTGCGGCTGCGCGAGACCTATGCCGCGCCGCTGCTGAAGCGGGTGCGCGAGGCGGTCGGCCTGCGCGACCTGTCGAAGGTCGAGGCGGTCGCCGAGCAGACCGCGGAGAAGGTCGCCGCTCCGGTGTTCAAGCAGTACCGCGAGGCCGACGGGCGCTTCTACTTCAAGCTGGTGCAGGGCGACCGGGTGCTGCTGCAGAGCGAGGGCCACGCCTCGCCGCGCGATGCCGGCCAACTGGTCGCGAAGCTCAAGCAGTCCGCCGGCGCCGAGGTCCACCACGTGCTGGACAAGGGCGTGCACCTGGGCAAGGCGCTGGTCGGCCACCTGGGCGAGGGCGTGGTGGTCGAGGAACTGGTCGAGGTGCTCGGCCGTTTCGCCGAGGAGGCCTGAGCGCGGTCCGCCCGGTCCCGCGCGAGTCCCGCGATGAGTCCGCTCGTCGAGCCGAACCTGGCCCTGATCCTGTTCCTGCCGTGGTTCCTGATCCTCGGCGTGCTGTTCTGGTGCTTTCCGCGGCAGCCGCGGACGCGGGCGCGGCGGCTGTTCGACGCCAGCGCGCTGCTGGTCGCCCTGCTGGCGTTCCTGGCCGCCATCCACTGGGCCCACGCGGCCGCCGATCCGGGCTACGGGCACATGTGGCGGCAGGTGCTGGCGACCGCCGTCGGCTACGGCGTCTATCTGGCGGCAATGACCGCCGCGTTCGCGCTGCGGCGGCGCTGGTTGCGCCGGATGGGCTAGCGCGGAGGGGCCCAGGTCGACGCGATCGTCGAATGTCCCATCCGGCGGCGGCGCTCTAGACTGGGTTCCAGGCATCGCCAATGGGAGGGACCGCATGACGTCAGCCGGCACCACGCCACCAGCACATGGCATCACCACGATCGACACCGGTTTCCAGCGGCCGCGCTTCGATGCGGCCTACCTGATCGTCGAGGGTGGCCGTGGCGCGTTCGTCGACTGCGGCACCAACCACAGCGTTCCGGCGATGCTGCAGGCACTGGAGGACAACGGGCTGGATGTCGCCGATGTCGACTGGCTGGTGCTCACCCACGTGCACCTGGACCATGCCGGCGGCGCCGGCGCATTGATGCGCGAGCTGCCGAACGCGCGCTTGCTGGTACATCCGCGTGGGGCGCCGCACATGATCGATCCGTCGCGGTTGATCGCCGGCGCGACCGCGGTCTACGGCGAGGCGGAGATGGCGCGCAGCTACGGCGCGATCCTGCCGGTGCCGGAGGCGCGGGTGGTCGAGGCGCCGGACGGCTGCGTGATCGAGCTGGCCGGCCGCCCGCTGCACTGCATCGACAGTCCCGGCCACGCCCGCCACCACCTGTGCCTGTGGGACGCGCGCAGCCGCAGTTGGTTCACCGGCGACACTTTCGGGCTGTCCTACCGCGAGTTCGATACCGCCGACGGCGCGTTCGCGCTGCCGACCACGACCCCGGTGCAGTTCGAGCCGGATGCGCTGAAGGCCTCGATACGGCGCCTGCTCCAGGCGCGGCCGGACGCGATGTACGTGACCCATTTCGGTCGCGTCGAAGGGGTCGAGCGGCTGGCGGGGATGTTGCTGGAACAGGTCGACGCGATGGTCGCCGCGGCGCTGCGGGCGGCGGCGGAGGAGGATGTCCACGCCCATCTGGTCGCCGAACTGGAGACGCTGTACCGGCAGCGGCTGCGGGCCCACGGGGTGACCCTGGACGACGCGGCGATCGCCGCCGTGCTGGCGATGGACATCGAGCTCAACGCGCAGGGCCTGGAGGTCTGGCTGGCGCGCCGCCGCGCCGCAGGCTGAACGACGCGGCGCCACGGCGGACTTGCGCCCGCTCTTGCGGGCGCCGTCACGGGACGGCGCCCGGCTTCACGCTACCCTTTCGACTGCGATCACAAAACCTCTCCCGATCTCCGTGCGTCTGCGATCCGAAGCTCCCGCAAGCATCGCCCAGGCCCCGGCCGATGCGACGGCCGGGCCGGTGGGCGTGCGCGGCTTCGCGGAGGAGGTCCGACGCCAGGCCGCGCTGGACGCCTACGACGTGATCGGCACGCCGCCGGAGCAGGCCTTCGACGACATCGTCCGGCTGGCGGCGACGGTCTGCGCCACCCCGGGCGCGCTGGTGTCGCTGATCGACCACGACCGCCAATGGTTCAAGGCACGGCTCGGAGTCGACGTGATCCAGACGCCACGCGGGGAGGCGATCTGCGACCACGCGATCCGCACGCCCGAGCGGCTGCTGGAGGTCGCCGACGTGGGGGCCGACCGCCGCTTCTCGCGGTTCGGGTTGAAGGTCGTCGGGCAGCCCCTGCGCTTCTATGCCGGCATGCCGCTGCGCAGCCCCGACGGCCATGCGCTGGGCACGATCTGCGTGCTGGACACGGTGCCGCGCGAGCTCAGCGAGGCCCAGCGCGATGGCCTGCAGGTGCTCGCACGGCAGACCCAGCACCTGCTGGAGCTGCGCCGCTACGCGCACGAACAACGCCGGTTGCTGGCCGAGCGCGAGGCGTTCGCGCTCCGCCTGGAGGAGGCCCGCGCCGACCTGGAGCGCCGCAACGAGCAACTCGAACATCGCGCCAATCACGACCAGCTGACCGGGCTGATGAACCGGGTCGGCCTGGCCCAGCTGCGGCAGCGCCCGGAGGCGATCGAGCGCCTCAGCGGTTCGCCGTACAGCCTGATGCTGATCGACGTGGATCACTTCAAGCAGGTCAACGACCGCCACGGCCATCTGCTCGGCGACCGCGCGCTGCAGGCGGTCGCCGACGCGGTCGCGGCGACGATCCGGGCCGGCGACATCGCGGTCCGCTACGGCGGCGAGGAAATCCTGGTGGTGCTGCCGGAAACCCGCCTGGCCGGCGCGGTCGAGGTCGGCGAACGTATCCGCGACAAGGTGATGCGTTCCGCGCTGCCGTTCGCGTTGACGGTGTCGATCGGGGTGGCGACCGGCGAGCCCGGCGAGCTGTGGGCGGACCAGGTGTTCGACCGCGCCGACCAGGCCCTGTACCGGGCCAAGGCCGGCGGCCGCAACCGGGTGATCGCCGACGACACCCCGCTGTTCAACCAGTCCCCTGACCCGTAGCACCGGCACAAGCACCCGCAGGAGCGGCGTAAGCCGCGATGGCACGTTCACGGGAAAGCCCGATCGCGGCTTGCGCCGCTCCTGCGGGCTCAGCCCGGGAACTCAGTCGTTCCATTCCCTGGGCGGGGCGCCGCGCTCGGGATGCTTCATCCGGACCACGCAGAAGCGTTGTCCGGTCGGCGCCTCCATCACCCACCAGCGCTTGTGGAAGGCGATCTTCTTCGCGCCCAGTGCCTCCAGTCGCGCGGCCTCGGCGTCGATGTCGTCGGTCTCGATGTCCAGGTGCACGCGCGATTCGTGGGTCACCTTCTGGACTTCGACATGCAGGTCGCCCGGGGTGTCGCCGAACATCTGGTACTCGGCGCTGCCGTCGCCGGCCTCGCGGTCGCTGATGCTCATGCCCAGCGCCTGACTCCAGAAATCGGCGGCGGCATCGAGATCGTCGGTCCTGCAGTCGATGATGAAACCGGCGAGGCGGCTGCGGTGTGCCATGGCGTGGCTTCCGTTGCTGAGGGGGCGATGACGAGGATAGCGCCCAATGCGGCGGCGACAGGCGACCGGCCGGGTCGGTGGCCGAAGCTCAGTGGTCGTGGTCGCCGTGCTCGGTCATCCGTGCCGCCTGCAGGTAGATCGCGTATTCGGCGCGACTGAGCGGGAAGTCCTGCAGGGCCAGCACCGCCGCGAACCGTTCGTCGTTGCCCGAAGCCGGGTCGGCGGTGATCGCGAGCAGGGCGTCCTTGAGCCGGGGCGAGCGCGCCCCCGAGGCGGTGATTCCGCCGATAGCGGCCTGGCGCACCTGCGGCGCGGCGTCGAGGATGGCCTGGTGGAGCACCTCCTCCAGGTCGCTGCCCTTGTCCCAGGAGACCGACTGCATGACGCTGGCGGCGCGGACCCCGGGATCGGGGTGTTGGCGCAGGCGGGTCAGCTGCTCGACCAGCGGGGCGGCATCCTCGGTCGGCACCACCGCCGCCTCCAGCATCCCGACCAGCCGGCCCAGCATCTGCGGGTCGTCTTCCTCGCCGATCTGGCGCGTGAGCAGCTCGCGGACCTGTGCGTTGTCCAGCGGATAGGCTTCCAGCAGGGCCAGCCCGTCGCTGTGCCTGGCCGGGTCGGGGTCGTCGGCCAGGTCGAGGGCGAAGCGCAGGATCTCCTCGTTGTCGTCGGCGGCGCCGCGCAGCACCGCCAGCAGGGCGCCGCGGGTGTCGAGGTCGGTCTCGGAGGCGTACATCGCCAGCAGCCGCTGCAGGTAGGTCGGATCGTCCCGGAGACGTTGGACTTCGCTGTCGAGGTCGTCGCCGACGCTGCGCGACCCGGGCGAGGCCTCGGGCCCGGTGGCGGGCGACTGCGACGCAGTCTGCGCGGCTGGTGGTGCCGGCGCGTGCTCCGATCGCGGCACCCAGAACCACGCGATTGCGATGCCGGCGACGACGACGGCGGTGGCTGCGATGGCGGTGCCCGATCGGCTCATCTGCGTTCACACCCCTGCGGCGATGGGTTGAAGGGGCGGAACCCGTCGACGCGTGCGTCGACGGGCCCGGAGTCGGTGGCGCCGGGTCGAGCGGGCGCCACCTCGGTGGGCTTCAACACCTGGGGGCGACGAAGCCGCTGGAGCCGGTGTAGGTGTAGGCATCCGGGATCCACTTGCCGCTGCCGATGCGGTTCCAGATCGAGCTGGTGCCGTAGTAGCCGGAGATCGACTGGCCGTAGGTCTGGCAGTAGATGGTCACCTTGCTGCCGTTGGCGAGGCTGCCGACGACCGAGTAGTTGGTGCTGGGACCGGAACGGATGTTGAGGTTGGCGCCGTTGGTCCTGACCGTGCCGGTCGCCGAGCCGCCGGAGGTGTTGCAGTCGCCGGCGGAGAAGTACCTGACGCCGCCGTAGGGGACGGTCACGCCGTTGATGATCGGGTCGCGGACGCTGCCGTTGTAGATCTGTTCGTAGTGCAGATGCGCGGCGAAGGTGTACTTGGCGCTGCTCTTGCCGACGGTTCCGATCTTCTGTCCGCGCCGCACCGTCTGTCCTTTCGACACCGACATCGCGTTCAGGTGCGCGTAGCGCGTGCGCCAGCCGCCGCCGTGGTCGATGACGATGTTGCGGCCGTAGCCGGTGTTGGTGTCGTAGGCGGCCTTGATCACGGTGCCGGCGGCCGCGGCGGCGACGGGTTTGCCGAGGTCGGCATCGCCGGAACCCCAGTTGATGTCGGCCGCATGCGCCGGATTGTGTCCGCTCCAGTTGCTGACCCGCCACTGCGTGCTGCTCTTGCCGCAGACCGGTAGCTGGAAATTGGGCGCGGCATGCACGGCGGCGGTGCACAGGCCGAGCAGCAGGAGCGACGACAGGCGGAGCCGTAGGTGCCTGGATGAAGTCTTTGCGGTCATTGCTTGATCCTCTCCATTGCATGTTTGTCCATGGATGCCGGGTCCTGGCCCCCGGTGGCGGCGCGCGATGGATCGGCGCCAACTCAAGCTATCGTCTGGATGCGGACGGTTTGTGACCGGGGTAGCAATTTTTTATTCCGGATCAAAAAACATATGTAATAAATGCGCAACACCCGCGATGGCGCGGGTGTTGCGGATGCCGCCGGAGTTGTCCGCCGGGCTCAGGCGGGCAGGGCCAGGTCGTCGATCATCGCGCGCAGGAAGCGCGCCGCCTCGCCGCCGGTGCAGGCGCGGTGGTCGAAGGTCAGCGACAGCGGGATCACCTTGTGCGCCTCGACTCCGCCCATCACCGGGGTCATCTGGTGGCGGCCACGGCCGGCGGCGACGATCGCCACGCACGGCGGCACCACCACCGGGGTCGCGTAGCGGCCGGCGAACATGCCGAAGTTCGACAGCGAGATCGTGTACCCGCTCAGCTCCGAGGCCGGAATGCTGCGGTCCTCGACCTGCGCGCGCAGCCGGTTGACCGCCTCGCGCACGCCGCGCGCGTCGAGCACGTCGGCGTTGCGCAGCGCCGGCACGAACAGGCCGTCGTCGGTGTCGACCGCGATGCCGATGTCGACGTGCGGATGCAGGGTGCGGGTCAGGTTGTCGCCATCGAACCAGGCGTTGAGCGCCGGCACCGCCTTGCAGGCGGCGACGATCGCGCGGACCAGGCGGCCGGTGATGTCGTTGCCCGGCGTCCAGGCATGGATGTCGGCATCGTCGGCGAGGGTGGTCGCCACCACCTTGCTGTGGGCGTCGGCCATCACCCGCGCCATGTTGCGGCGCACGCCCTTCAGCGGCTCGGGCTGGCCGCTGGGGGCGGCGCTGGCGGCCGGCGGCCGGGTGCGGACCGGCTTGCCGGCCTGGGACAGGGTCGAGCGCTGGGCGGCCTGGACGGGGGCTGCCGGCGTGGGCGCCGCGGCGCGGGCAGGGGCGGCGCCGAGCGGGGCGCTGCCGTCGGCGGCGGCCTGCTTGACGTCGGCCATGGTCACCACGCCGTCGGCGCCGGTCGCGCGGACCCGGCCCAGGTCCACCTTGAGCTTGCGCGCCATCGCGCGCACCGCCGGCATCGCCCTGACCCCGCCGACGCTGCTGGCCTGCTCGCTGTGGACGGTATCGGAGGACTGCATCGCGCCGACCACGGTGCCGCTGTCGGCGCGCTCGCCGGCGGCCTCGGCCGGCGCAGGCGCGGGCGCCTCGGGTGCCGGTGCCTCGTCGTGATCGCCGCCGCCGTGGTGATGGCCGGTGTCCTGGCCCTCGGCGCGCTGCGGCATCGACGGGTCGATCTCGAACTCGGCCAGCATCTTGCCGGTGATGATCACGTCGCCGGCCTCGCCGGCCAGCTTCAGCACCTTGCCGGAGACCGGCGAGGGCACCTCGACGACCGCCTTGGCGGTTTCCATCGACACCAGGTTGTCGTCCAGGCGGATGGTGTCGCCGGGCTTGACGAACCACTCGACGATGGTGGCGTCGGGCAGGCCCTCGCCGAGGTCGGGCAGCAGGAAGGTCTTCTTGTCGCTCATGTCGGTCCTTGCAGGTCGATCAGCCGTTGGCGAGGGCACGCTTGGCCGCGGCGACGATGCGGTCGACGCCGGGCAGGTACTTCATCTCGAGACGGAACAGTGGGATGTGGGTGTCGTAGCCGGTGACGCGCTCGACCGGCGCGAGCAGGTCGTACATCGATTCCTCGGCCAGGCGCGCGGCGATCTCGGCGCCGAAGCCGGCGGTCTTGGGCGCCTCGTGCACGATCACGCAGCGGCCGGTGCGGGACACCGACTCGGCGATGGTGGCGAAGTCGAGCGGGCGCAGGGTGGCGACGTCGATGACCTCGGCGCTGATGCCCTCGCCGGCGAGCTTGTCGGCCGCCTCCAGGGTCTCCTTCACCTGCGCGCCCCAGGTCACCAGGGTCACGTCGCTGCCGTCGCGCAGCACGTAGCACACGTCCAGCGGCAGCGCCTCTCCGTCGTCGGGCACGACCTCCTTGTACTGGCGGTAGATGCGCTTGGGCTCGAAGAAGATCACCGGGTCGGGTTCGCGGATCGCCGCCAGCAGCAGGCCGTAGGCGCGCGCCGGCGAGGACGGCATCACCACCCGCAGGCCGGGCACGTTGGTGAAGATCGCCTCGTTGGCCTCGCTGTGGTGTTCCGGCGCGCGGATGCCGCCGCCCCACGGCACCCGCAGCACCATCGGGCAGGTCAGGCGGCCGCGGGTGCGGTAGCGGAAGCGCGCCGCGTGGCAGACGATGTGGTCGACCATCGGATACATGAAGCCGTCGAACTGCGCTTCGGCGACCGGCTTCATGCCCTGGCTGGCCAGGCCGACGGTGAGGCCGGCGATGGTGGTCTCGTCGAGCGGGGTGTCGAGCACGCGTTCGGGGCCGAACTGCTGCTGCAGGCCGGCGGTCGCGCGGAACACGCCGCCGTTGACGCCGACGTCCTCGCCCAGCACCAGCACGGTGTCGTCGTTGCGCATCTCGTAGGCCAGCGCCTGGGTGATCGCCTCGATCAGGGTGATCGCGGCGGCGGCGGGCGCCTCGGCGGCGGCGTTGGATGGAGTCGCGGTCATGGTCTCGGCCTTGTTCATGCGCGTCCCTCGCGACGGATCGCCGCTTCGCGCTGTTCCAGCAGGTCCGCCGGCGGATCGGCGTAGAGGTAATCGAACATCGCCTCGACCGGCTGCACCGGGGTCTCCAGGTAGGCGTTGATCTCGACGTCGACCTTGCGCGCGCATTCCTCCGCCCAGGCCTTCTCCTCGTCCTCGCTCCACAGCTTCTGCGCGGTCAGGTAGTTGCGCAGGCGGACCATCGGGTCGCGGGTCCAGGCGTCCTTGACCTCGGCGTCGTCGCGGTAGCGGCGGGCGTCGTCGGCGGTGGTGTGGTCGTGCAGGCGGTAGGTCATGAACTCGATCACGCTGCCGCCCTCGCCGTTGCGCGCGCGCTCGGCGGCGCGGCGCATGCCCTCGAGCACGGCGATCAGGTCGTTGCCGTCGACCTGCAGGCAGTGCAGACCACCGGCCAGTCCCTTTTGCGCCAGGGTCTGGGCGCCGGTCTGGGCCGAGCGCGGCACCGAGATCGCCCAGCCGTTGTTGACCACGCACAGGATCAGCGGCAGCTGGTAGGCGCCGGCGGAGTTGAGCGCGGCGTAGAAGTCGGTCTTGGACGAGCCGCCGTCGCCGCAGCAGGCGACCGCGAGCTGCTTCTGCCCGCGCAGCTTGAACGCCAGCGCGGCACCGGCCGCGTGCAGGCACTGGGTCGAGATCGGCACGCTCCAGGCATAGTCGTGGCGCGGCACGGCGAAGTCGTTGCCACGCTCGTCGCCGCCCCAGTACAGCAGGATCTCGCGCGCCTGCACGCCGCGCATGAACTGCGCGCCGTACTCGCGGTAGCTGGGTGCGAACACGTCGGCCTCCTGCATCGACGCGCCGATGCCGACGTGGGTCGCCTCGTGGCCGAGGCAGGCGGCGTAGGTGCCGAGCTTGCCGGTGCGCTGCAGGCGGATCGCCTTGTCGTCGAAGGTGCGCACGAACAGCATCTGCTTGAACAGCGGCAGCAGGGTCTTGGGATCCTTGAACGCCGGCGGCAGCTTGCCGATCGGCTTTCCTTGCGGATCGAGGTATTGCAGGTACTCGATTTCGAACTTCGCGGCGACGGTCATCGCGACTGGTTCCCGTAAAACATGATCGTCCGATGATAACCAAGCCGCCTTAAGGGACCGTTGCGCGCTGCGACATGCAAGCCTGCGGGAAAAGCGCTAGGCGCGCGGGACAGGCGGGGCGAGCGGAGCCGGGCCATGCGCCTCCATCCCGTGGGAGCGGCGTGAACCGCGATCCCCGGGCTGCGCCCGGGAATCCCCAAAGTTTGCTGCGCAAACCTTGGGCCCCGCCGTTGCGTTGCCACACCCCTATTCGTATCTGCGATGCGAATCGCCCCTCGATCAGGGGGCTGGGTTCATGGGACAGGCGAATGCCGTTCTGCTCTTCGCAGGAGCGGCGTAAGCCGCGATCCCCGGGCTGCGCCCGGGAATCCCCAAAGTTTGCTTCGCAAACCTTGGGCCCCACCGTTGCGCTGCCACACCCCCATTCGCGCTGCGCGCGAATCGCCCCCTCACTCAGGGGGCTGATCGGGCACTCATCCCATCCCGTAGGAGCGGCGTGAGCCGCGATGGGCCTTCCCATGAATGTTTCATCGCGGCTTGTGCCGCTCCTGCGACGTACCGTTGCCGTTCGCGCGACCGACGAGGCTGTCCAGATTCGCGACACGTCCTACGCCATCCCTGCGGGCACGAAAAAGGGCGCGGCCGTTTCGGCCGCGCCCTCGTGGTTACCGCCTTGGGCCGTGCTCAGTGACGGCGGCCGTAGGCGTGGCCGCGGCCGAAGCGCACGTCCAGTTCGTCGTGGTTGTTGTCGCCACGCGGGTCCGGCGTATCGGAGTCGACCTCGGCGCTGAACGACAGCGCCTGGCCACGTCGCGGATGGCCCGGGACGATCACCGCGAACGCCAGCCACTGGGTGCCACGCGCCATCCTGCCTTCGCGCAGGCACTCGGCACGGAAGCCGCTGGCGGTGGCGGTGGCGCGGCTGCACGACCAGCCGCGCGGGGCGGCGATCGCGGCACGGTTGGCCTCGACGTTGCCCTCGACCACCAGGCGCACGTTGTTCGCCGCATCCGGACCGGCGTTGCGCACCGGCGCCAGGAAGGTCGCGATGGTGTTGCGACGCAGCGGGCGGGCATCGCCGATCAGGCGCACCGACAGGTCGGCCGAGCCCAGGGCGGCGACTGGGACGCTGACGCTGGCCTGGTTGTCGGCGTTGGCCGGGTCGTTGACCTGCGACTGGGCGGCGACGCCCACGCGCAGCGCGTCGCCCGCGCTGGAGGCGGGGACGATCGCGTCGATCGCGAACGCGGCACTGGCACCGCTCGCGAACGAGGCGGTGGTGCAGGTCAGGGTGGTGCTGTCGGCATCCTGCACCGGCGCGGCGCAGGTCCAGCCGCTCGGGATGCTGGCCGGAGCCGGCACCAGCAGGGCATCGAACACGAACG
The DNA here is from genome assembly GCF_003233695.1 of Marilutibacter maris. Taxonomy (NCBI): domain Bacteria; kingdom Pseudomonadati; phylum Pseudomonadota; class Gammaproteobacteria; order Lysobacterales; family Lysobacteraceae; genus Marilutibacter; species Marilutibacter maris. Next base: position 796,031 of record NZ_CP029843.1, read on the forward strand.
CCACCGCGGTCGAGGTCGCCTCGCCCGGACCGGCATTGGCGACGCTGGCGTCGAAGCGGACGCTGTCGCCGACCTCGGCGCCGGTGCTGGCCGACGAGGCGGTCACCGACAGGTCGGCGCGACGGAAGCCAGGCACGGCGATGCGCAGGCGCACCGGGTCGTGGTCGGACGAGCGGATCGCGATGGTGGCGTCGTCGAAGTTGTCGACGCCGAAATCGGCATTGATGCGCGGGTGATCGATTTCCAGCATCGCCGAGTCCATCACCAGGGTCTCGTTGACCAGCACGTGGTCCAGCGTCTGCGCGTTGCCGGCGAACACGTACGAGTAGCGCTCGGCCGGATCCGGGATCAGCTGCGAGCCGTCGACCAGCGGCGTGGTCAGCGGGCTGTCGACCCAGGTCAGGACCTGGTCGGCCGGCGCCGCGTCGCCGCGGACGATGCCCATCACGTCGACGTAGCCGTCGTTGACCTCGAAGGCATTGAAGTCGCCGACCAGCACGATGCGCTCGTTCGGGTCGTTCTGCTGGAACTGCTCGACCAGACCGGCCAGGTAGGCCGCCTGGGCGCCACGCTTGGCGCGCACGCGCTCGCTGGTCGTCGCCCAGCCGCTGCTGCCCGGCGAGAAGTCGTCGATGCCGTTGAGCGAACGCAGGTGGTTGACGATCACCGTCACCGGGTAGGCGCTGCTGCCGTCCTGGTGGATGCGCGCACGCAGGCGCAGCGGCGGACGGTCGTTGAGCAGGCTGGTGCTGCCGTTCGGGTTGTTCAGCAGGGTGTCCTTGCCGAACTGGGTCACGTCCAGGACCTCGACGCGGGCGAGGCCGCCGTCGACCGCGCGCGAGCTGACCAGGAAGCCGACGTTGATGCCGCCGATGTCGTTGCCCGGCTCCAGGTAGGGCACATAGCCCGGTGCCGCGGGGCAGCTGGTGTCGATGCGATCGGACAGCAGTTGCAGCACGCGGGCGTTCTCGACCTCGACCACGCCGATGATGTCGGGCGACTTCAGGTAGTCGCAGACCGCCAGCGCGGCCTTGGCCAGGCGCCGGTCCAGCGCTTCCGGGGTCAGGGTCGTCGCGCCATTGCCGTCGGCGATCTCGTCGAACAGCCGCAGCATGTTGAAGCTGGCGATGGTGACCTCGTCGTAGGACGCGTCGTTGACCGCTTCGGGCAGGCGGCCGCCGGCGACGGTCGGCGGGGTGCCGACGTCGGGCAGCAGCGCCCAGGTGCCGGAGTAGTAGTCGAGCACGCCCAGCAACCCGGCGACCTGCGCATCGGCGTCGACCGACAGCGGCGCCGAGCCGATCTGGCCCCAGCTGCGCACCATCAGACGCTCGGGATTGGTGTCGAAGCGCGGCGGGTTCTTGTCGGCCGGGATGTCGGCCGCGTCGAGCACGCCGATGCCGGCCTCGCGGAACGGACGGGCGATGCCGGGCAGGGTGACGTGGAACACGCCGTCGGTGGAGGCGCGCGCGTCGTTCTCGTCGATCCTGCCGCCGGAACCGGAGACCGCGATGGCCTCGGCGACGCTCACGCGCATGCCCTCGAGCTTCTCCAGGGCGCCGGGCAGTGCGTCGGGGCCGAGATCGGTCGCGGTCAGTTCGATCGCCGCCGGCAGTGCGGCGCCGTTGGCCAGCACTTCGATCGTCGGCGACACCAGCTCGGTGATGCTCAGCTGGTTGGCGTCGGAGAACGGGGTGAACTCGGTGACCGTGCCGGTGACCCGCAGACTGTCGCCGACCGCGACGGTCGGGGCGCTGCCGGTGTAGACGAAGATGCCGTCCGAGGTGGCCGGGTTGCCGTCGTCGTTGGCGCTCTGCAGGAAGAAGCCGTTGTTGTACTTCAGCGCGGTGACCACGCCCTCGGTGATCACGGTCTTGTCGACGTGCGCCGAGACCAGGCCGTCGCCCTGGATCTGGGCGATCGTCAGCGCGACCGGGGGTTCCGGCGGATCCGGCGGCTCGGCGCCGCTGTTGCGCGGATCCGGCGCGCCGCGGTCGAAGTCGGCGGCGTTGTCGTCGCTGTCGATGCTGCCGTCGCCCTTGCGCAGCGCGGCCGAGGTGTTGTTCAGCGACGGGGTCGCGGCGGCGCCCTCGAAGCAGTTGGCGCTGCCGAAGCCGACGAAGTCGACCACCACGGTCTCGCCCAGCGGGCAGGTGCCGCTCAGCGCGCCGCCGCCGTTGACAAGGGCGACCTTGCCGTTGCTGGAGGACATGCTGATCGTGCCGATCGCGTCGGGCGTCGGCAGGTCGGCGGTACCGCCGGAGCCGGCGGCCTGCTGGACCAGGTAGAAGCCGCCCGGGGCAATGCTGCCGGACAGTTCGGTGCGCTGCCAGGAGCTGCCGCTGGAGGAGGCGTACTGGACGCTCCAGCCGCTCAGGTCGACCGCACTGGCGCCGTTGTTGCGCAGTTCGATGAAGTCGTTGCGATAGGTGGCCCCGGAGTTGCCGCCGCCGCCGTAGACCTGGCTGACGACGACCTCGGCGTGGGCCTGGCCGGCGAACGTCGCCAGCGAGGCCACCCCCAGGACGGCCACGAGCAGACGGCCGCTTGAACGGCCGGATGAGATATGCATGAATTCCTTCCCCATAAAGGTTGTGGGCGCCCGTCCCCCTGTTGGGACCGACCATGGTCCCGGACGGCACGGGACACGTTAGCCTGAGCCGCGCCGGTTTCAAAACCATGACCGGCGGGGCCCGGCCGGGCGGCTCCGCCGGCCGGCGGCGGCGTCGATGCGCTACGCTTGCGCCCCCGCGCAGGAATTCCCCATGACCGTCGACAAGAACGAACGCGAGCTGGAGTCCGGCATCCATACCGACCTCTCGGGCCGGATGAGCTACGGCGGCTATCTGCACCTGGACCGGCTGCTGTCGGCGCAGGAGCCGCTGACCCGCCCCGCGCACCACGACGAGCTGCTGTTCATCATCCAGCACCAGACCTCCGAGCTGTGGATGAAGCTGATGATCCACGAGCTGACCGCGGCGATCGCCCATCTGCAGCGCGACGAGGTCTGGCAGTGCCGCAAGATCCTCGCCCGCTGCAAGCAGGTGATGCGCCAGTTGACCGAACAGTGGTCGGTGCTGGAGACCCTGACCCCGTCCGAGTACATGGGTTTCCGCGAGACGCTGGGGCCCTCCTCGGGCTTCCAGTCGCTGCAGTACCGCACCATCGAGTTCCTGCTGGGCAACAAGAACGAGGCGATGCTGAAGGTGTTCGCCTACGATCCGCAGGCGCAGGCGGGCCTGGAGCGGGTGCTGCTGGCACCGAGCCTGTACGACGAGTTCCTGATCTATCTGTCGCGTTTCGGCCACGCGGTGCCGGACGCCCACCTGCAGCGCGACTGGCGCCACACCCACGTGCACGACCCGGCGCTGGTGCGGGTATTCGAGGGCATCTACGAGGATACCGACCGCTACTGGCGCGAATACGCGCTGTGCGAGGACCTGGTCGACCTGGAAAGCCAGTTCCAGCTGTGGCGCTTCCGCCACATGCGCACGGTGATGCGGGTCATCGGCTTCAAGCGCGGCACCGGCGGTTCCAGCGGGGTGGGCTTCCTCAAGCAGGCGCTGGAGCTGACCTTCTTCCCCGAACTGTTCGACGTGCGCACCTCGATCTCGCCGTCGGCCGGATATGGCGGCGGAGAGGCCGCGCCCGACCGGAGCTGAGGCCGCCAGCTGCTAGGATCGCCCCGCCCGTCGTGTCGAGCGCGGGTCCGATCCATCCAGCCAGGAGCTTCCATGCCCGAGCCGACCGCCACCCCGACGCCCCGCGGCATCGTCACCCGTTTCCTCGATGCGGTCGAACGCGTCGGCAACCGCCTGCCGGACCCGGCGATGCTGTTCCTGTTGCTGATGCTGGCGGTCTGGGTCGCTTCGGCGCTGCTGTCCCAGGTCAGCTTCGGCGCGATCGACCCGCGCAGCGGCGAGCCGATCCAGATCCGCAACATGCTCGGCGGCGACGCGCTGGTCGAGTTCATGGCGCAGATGGTGCCGACCTTCGTCAACTTCCCGCCGCTGGGCGTGGTGCTGGTGGCGATGCTGGGACTGGGGGTGGCCGAGCACACCGGCTTCATCAGCGCGGCGTTGCGGGCGATCCTGACGGTCACCCCGCGCGTGCTGCTGACGCCGATGCTGATCGCGGTCGGCGTGCTCAGCCATGTCGCGGTGGACGCCGGCTACGTGCTGGTGATCCCGCTGGGCGCGGTGATCTTCTACGCCGCCGGGCGCCACCCGCTGGCCGGCGTCGCCGCTGCCTTCGCCGGCGTGTCGGGCGGCTTCTCGGCGACGATGTTCGTGCCTTCCAGCCTGGACCCGTTGCTGGCCGGGCTGACCCAGGCGGCCGCGCACATCACCGATGCCTCGGTCCAGATCAACCCGCTCAACAACTACGTGTTCACCACCGCGTCGACCTTCCTGGTGGTCGCGGTCGGCTGGTTCCTGACCGACCGGGTGATCGAACCGCGCCTGCGCGGCACTCAGGTCGATGGAGACCCCGCCGACATGCCGAAGATGGAGCCGCTGGCGGCCGCCGAGGTCCGTGGCCTGATTGCCGCGCTGGTCGCGACGGTGCTGGCGATCATGCTGTTCGTGGCGACCCTGCTGCTGCCGGGAACGCCGTGGGCGGCGCCGGCGGACCAGGTGTTGTCGGGGGTGAATCCGCTGCTGACCGCGGCGGCGCCGCTGATGCGCTCGATCGTCGGCCTGATCTTCGTGTTCTTCCTGATTCCCGGCGTCGTCTACGGCTACGTGTCCGGCAGCGCCGGCTCGCACCGCGACATCATCAAGGGCATGAGCAAGGCGATGAGCGGGATGGGCTATTACGTGGTGATGGCCTTCTTCTGCGCGCAGTTCATCTATGCCTTCGGCCAGAGCAACCTCGGCGCGCTGCTGGCGATCGAGGGCGCGAGCCTGCTGCAGGCGATGAACCTGCCGATGGGGGTGACCCTGGCCGGCATCGTCCTGTTGTCGGGCTTCGTCAACCTGATGGTCGGCTCGGCCTCGGCCAAGTGGGCGCTGATCGGCGCGGTGATGGTGCCGATGCTGATGCAACTGGGAGTGTCGCCGGATCTGACCCAGGCCGCCTATCGCGTCGGCGACTCCAGCACCAACATCATTACCCCGCTGATGCCGTACTTCCCGCTGATCGTGGTGTTCTGCCAGAAATACGTGAAATCCAGCGGAATCGGCACCCTGATCGCGCTGATGCTGCCGTATTCGATCGCCCTGCTGGTGTTGTGGACGGCGTTCCTGCTCGCCTTCTGGGCGCTGGGGCTGCCGCTGGGGGTCGGGGCGAGCTACGTCTATCCGGCCGGGTGAGCGGTTCCCGTCCGGGGTCTTGTTGCATTGCAGCAATACGCCGCTGGTTTGACGCGGGGCCGCGGCGTCGGTAATCCTCGCCCGTCCCGTGTGTCCAGCGCGGGCGCATTCATAATTCTTAAGAAACACTTTCTTACGGGGGAGACCGCATGAGCGGAACCGCATCGCAAACGCCGGGGCAGGGAGCCGCCATTCCGGAATTCAAGCAGATCATGGGGCATCCCAAACCCCTGTGGATGCTGTTCATGTCGGAGTTCTGGGAACGCTTCGCGTTCTACGGCATGCGCTGGGCGCTGACGCTGTACATCGTCGCGCAGTTCTTCAATGGCGATTCCAGCGGCGAGGCCTATGCGGGCCGCACCTATGGCGCCTATCTGGCACTGGTCTACGCGACCGCGATCTTCGGCGGTTACGTCGCCGACCGGGTCATCGGCTACCAGCGTTCGATCCTGCTGGGTGCGGTGATCATGTCCGCGGGCCTGTTCATGATCATGGTGCCGAACCAGCAGATCTTCCTGCTCGGCCTGGCCACGGTGATCGTCGGCAACGGCCTGTTCAAGCCCAATATCTCGACGATGGTCGGCCAGCTATACAAGCAGGGCGACCCGCGCCGCGACCGCGGCTTCACCCTGTTCTACATGGGCATCAACGCCGGTGCGCTGATCGCGCCGCTGATCACCGGTTGGCTGGCCGAGCAGATGCTCGGTGGCAGCCCGGAATTCCCCGCCTACAAGGTGGTGTTCGCCGCCGCCGGCATCGGCATGCTGTTCAGCCTGTTCTGGTTCTGGTTCGGCCGCCGCCAGCTCGGCGACATCGGGCGCCCCTCGCCGGAGATGGCGGGCAAGCAGCGTGTCGTCTACGTCGCCCTGGCGGCCGTCGCCGCGATCCCGCTGGTCTACCTGCTGATGGCCAAGGTCGGCGCGGTCGGCCTGGCCTGGCTGCTCGGCATCCTGTTCGTGGCGGTGATCGGCATGCTGGTCGTCGAGGCGATCCGCGAAGGCGCCGTGCAGCGCGACCGCGGCTTCGCGATGCTGATCCTGTTCCTGTTCAACGTGCTGTTCTGGATGTTCTTCGAACAGGCCGGCAGCTCGTTCAACTTCCTCGCCCAGAACATCGTCGACCGCGACCTGTTCGGCCCCGGCGGCTTCGTGTTCCCGACCGGCTGGTTCCAGTCGGTGAACCCGATCGCGATCGTGGCGCTGGCACCGATCGTCACCGCGGTGTGGGCGTTCACCAGCAAGAAGGGCTTCGAGCCGTCGATCCCGCGCAAGTTCGGCCTTGGCCTGATCGGCAATGCGTTGGGCTTCGCGGTGCTGATGTACGCGCTGACCAGCCTGGTCGACAAGGAGGCCAATACCATCCCGTTCTGGCCGCTGGTGCTGTGCTATGTGCTGCAGACCCTCGGCGAGCTGTGCCTGTCGCCGATCGGGCTGTCGATGGTGACCAAGCTGGCGCCGCTGCGCCTGGTCGGCTTCGCGATGGGCGGCTGGTTCCTCAGCGTCGCGATCGGCAACAACCTGTCGGGTCTGCTGGCCGGCGAGATCTCCGGCGAGACCGGCATGACCGTCGATTCCGCGCTGCAGGGCTTCACCTTCAGCTTCTGGCTGCTGGCCGGCGCCGGCGTGCTCCTGTTCCTGATCGCGCCGTTGGTCAACAAGCTGATGCACGGCGTGAAGTGACGGCCTGACCGTCATCGAACCCGGCGACGGCGGCCCTCGGGTCGCCGTCGTCCGTTGTGGGGATGCGAATCGGGAAGTGCCGTGTCGCGGCTCAGGCGCCGTCGAGCAGGGCCCGCGCCTTCAGTCCGACGAAGCGGCGGCCGGGGTTGTCGCCGGCCAGCCACTCGCTCGGCGGGAACAGTTCGAACAGGCCGACCTTGATCAGGGTCGGCACCGCCAGTTCCAGCTGGCGCTCGACCTCGCCGCGTTCGCCGGCGTTGTACAGGCCGATGTTGTGCAGCATCGTGGCGACGGTGCCGGTCTGCACCGTGCTGCCGTCCTTGAGTCTGACTGCGGGGAGGCTTTCGCCGTCGGCGACGATCTTGTGGTTGATCCCGGCCAGGTCGGCGGTGTGCGTGGGGGCGTCGGACATGGAAGCGGTCTGTGCGATGGCGACGGCTCCCGATCTGGGGGCGCCGCCGACCATGGGCAAGCCGTGCTGTCTCAGCCGCCGGCGGCCTCGGCCTCGGCCTGCAGTTCCAGTTCGTCGAGCCGGTCGAGCAGGTTGAACAGCACCGCGCGCTCGGCCTCGCTGATCCCGCCGAGCAGGCGCCGCTCGAAGTCCAGCGCCAGCGGCGCGACCTCATCGTAGATCCGGTAGCCGTCCTCGCTGAGGCTCAGCACCGAGCGGCGGCGGTCGTCGTCGTGCATCTCGCGGACCAGGCGTCCGGCCTCGACCAGGCGCGCGACCGCGCGGCTGACCGCGACCTTGTCCATCGCGGTGCGCTGGGCGACCTCGTTGGCGGACAGGTCCGGGTAGCGGCCGAGCACGGCCATCACCCGCCATTCGGTGATGCCCAGCGCGAAGCGCTCCGAATAGACGCCCGCGATCGCCGAGCTGACCCGGTTCGACAGCACCGACAGGCGGTACGGCAGGAAGTGCTCGAGATCGAGCTGGGCATGGGCCGGGGCTTGCGGAGCCTTGCCCGTGGGCGGATTGGCGGTCGGCTTGGAGCTGTTCATCTCGTACGATGGCCTTGCGTATGGTTTCATTTGAAACTATAAAGCGGGGATGTGGATCGTCGCCGTCCGTGTCGTTGGTGGCGGTTCCTCTCCATCCCCAGGGCAGACCCTGCCCCCAGCAGACACCAGGAGTCCCCCATGAGCGCCCAGCCCAACCTTGGCATGCAGGTCACCACGTTCGAGAATCCGCTCGGCATCGACGGCTTCGAGTTCGTCGAATTCGCCGCGCCGGCCGGACAGGGCGAGGCCCTGCACGACTACTTCCGCAAGCTCGGCTTCACTGCCGTGCTGCGCCACAAGCGCCGTCCGATTACGGTGTATCGGCAGGGCGGTGTCAACTTCCTGGTCAACGAGGACCCGGACAGCTTCGCCGCGGACTTCGCCGCCAAGCACGGCCCGTGCGCCTGCGGCTTCGCGATCCGCTTCAAGGAATCGGCCGGCAAGGTGTTCGACACCGTGGTCAGCAACGGCGGCGAGGCGGTGACCGACAAGGCCGACAGCAAGGCGGTCGAGGCGCCGGTGGTCAAGGGCATCGGCGACTGCATGCTGTACCTGGTCGACAAGTACGGCGACGCCGGCAGCGTCTATGGCGACGACTATGCCGCGATCGAGGGCGCCGACGCCAATCCGGCCGGCTTCGGTCTGACCTTCATCGACCACCTGACCCACAACCTGTACTTCGGCAACATGGCCAAGTGGTCGGACTACTACGAGAAGCTGTTCAACTTCCGCGAGATCCGCTACTTCGACATCAAGGGCGCCAAGACCGGCCTGGTGTCGAAGGCGATGACCGCGCCGGACGGCATCGTGCGGATTCCGCTCAACGAGTCCAGCGATCCGAAGTCGCAGATCAACGAGTACCTCGACGCCTACAAGGGCGAGGGCATCCAGCACATCGCCTGCTTCACCGACAACATCTACGACACCGTCGAGGCGATGCGCGCGGCCGGCGTCGAGTTCCTGGACACCCCGGACACCTACTTCGAGGTGATCGACCAGCGCATCCCGGACCACGGCGAGGACGTGCCGCGGCTGCGGAAGAACAAGATCCTGATCGACGCCGATCCGGAGACCAAGCAGCGCAAGCTGCTGCAGATCTTCACCCAGAACGCGATCGGACCGATCTTCTTCGAGATCATCCAGCGCAAGGGCAACGAGGGCTTCGGCGAGGGCAACTTCCAGGCCCTGTTCGAGTCGATCGAGCGCGACCAGATGAAGCGCGGCGTGCTGTAACGCCCCTTCGCCGCGGGGCCCGTCCCAGGCAGGCCGGGCCCTGTCGTTGCATGTTCCCGTAGGAGCGGCGTGAGCCGCGATCGACCTGTTTCGCGGCTCACGCCGCTCCTACATCAACCCTGTTCCCGGATCGAGGCGGGACGCGCATGGAATCGAACGGTTACCAATCCGGTTTCGGCAACGAGTTCGCGAGCGAGGCGGTCGCCGGCACCCTGCCGGTGGGACGCAACTCGCCGCAGCGGGTCGCGCACGGTCTGTACGCGGAGCAGCTGTCCGGCACCGCCTTCACCGCGCCACGCGCCGAGAACCGCCGCAGCTGGCTGTACCGGATCCGTCCGGCGGCAATGCACGGCGCGTTCGAGCGGATCGATACCGGCACCTTCCACAACGACTTCGGCGACGGCCCGGTCAGTCCCGACCAGATGCGCTGGGGCCCGCTGCCGATGCCGTCGTCGCCAACCGACTTCGTCGACGGCCTGTTCACCATGGCCGGCAACGGTTCGCCGGCCGGCCAGCACGGCGTCGGCATCCACCTGTACGCGGCCAACCGCGACATGGACGGGCGCTGGTTCTACGACGCCGACGGCGAGCTGCTGATCGTGCCGCAGTCGGGCCGCCTGCGCATCGCCACCGAGCTGGGCATGATCGAGATCGAGCCGCAGGAGATCGCGGTGATCCCGCGCGGCATCCGCTTCGCGGTGTCGCTGCCCGACGGCGAGGCGCGCGGCTACGTGTGCGAGAACTTCGGCGCGCTGCTGCGCCTGCCCGACCTGGGACCGATCGGCAGCAATGGCCTGGCCAATCCGCGCGACTTCCTGACCCCGAACGCGGCCTACGAGGACGTGCAGGGGAACTTCGAGCTGATCGCCAAGTTCCAGGGCCACCTGTGGCGGGCGCCGATCGGGCATTCGCCGCTGGACGTGGTCGGCTGGCACGGCAACTACGCGCCGTACAAATACGATCTGCGTCGCTTCAACACGATCGGTTCGATCAGCTACGACCATCCGGACCCGAGCATCTTCCTGGTCCTGCACTCGGCCAGCGACACCCCGGGCACCAGCAACCTCGATTTCGTGATCTTCCCGCCGCGCTGGCTGGTCGCGCAGGACACCTTCCGGCCGCCGTGGTTCCACCGCAACATCGCCAGCGAGTTCATGGGCCTGGTGCACGGCGCCTACGACGCCAAGGCCGAGGGCTTCGTGCCCGGCGGCGCGTCGCTGCACAACTCGATGAGCGGGCACGGCCCGGATGCGGCGACCTTCGAGAAGGCCAGCAGTGCCGACCTGTCGCAGGCGGACGTGATCGCCGACACCATGGCCTTCATGTTCGAGACCCGCGCGGTGCTGCGGCCGACCCCGCAGGCGGTCGAGGCCGGGCATCGCCAGCGCGACTACCAGGCCTGCTGGGCCGGCCTGAAGAAACACTTCGCACCGCCGCGCTGACTGTCAGCCGGCGGGCGTGCCGGGGGTTCCTCAGGCCCGCGACCAGCGGGCGCGCTCGGCATGCAGCGTCAGCAGGTGGGATTCGGGCAGGATCTCGGTCAGGCGATCGGCGACCCGGTGGGTATAGGACGGGTTGCAGGTGGCATGGATGTGGCGCAGCGCGTCGAGCATGCCGGCGACCGTCTCGTCCGGGTCGCGGCTGGCCTGCAGGGTGGCGGCCAGGGCTGCGGCATCAGCGTTGCGCAGCAGTTGCAACAGGCCGATCACGTACATCTTCGACGCGGCCAGCGAGCGCCGGGGGGCGCTGCGCAGGGACTGTTGCGTGGCCGCTGCGGGCGAGGGTGCGGCGGTCGCACCGAAGGCCGGGGCCGGCGTGTCGTGCGGCAGGCGAGCGGGGGCCTGCGGCGCGCCCTTCGGCATCGATGCCGCCGCATCCAGGGGCGAGCGCGGGCGCCGGTTCGCGACCAGATAGTCCTCGCGCAGCAGCCGTTCGACCGCAGCGCGGGCATTGCCGCCGAGCAGGCCGACGATCTCGTCCAGATCGCGCTGGCCGTTGCTGATGATCAGCGCGCGCCGTTCCACGGTACTGAGCCGGGCCGAATGGCCGGTCAGGGCGGCATGGGCTTTGGGCGTCTTGTGCAGCAGCATCGCAGGCCCCCGCTGAGTGCGCGCCAGAGGCTAGTGACGGCAGGTTAAAACGCGATTACATTCGCGTTCCCCGTGTGCGATGTGGCACAGGAATCGCTGGAATCCGTGACGTGTTCCTCGTGTCCGGGCGCGGGTCGCCGCCACCGCGTTCGCGCCGGCTGCACATGGGGAGCCGCTAGTCTGTGCCCCTTGTCCGTCCGTCAAGCCATGAGAGCGCCCATGAGAACACCTGCGCAGACCGGGATGCTCCGGTCCCAGTCGAACGCACCGTATCCGTTGCCCGTGGGCGAGCGCCCGGCGGTGCCTGCGGCCGCGCTGGCGGCGATGCTGGCGGCGGTCCTGCTGGTCGGCTGCCAGCGTCACGACGATGGCGGAGATGCGGCCGCGATCGTCGACACGACGGATGCGCCGGCGGCGAGCGCCGCCGCCGCCGCGCCGGTCCCCGGCGATGACGATGATGGCGCGCCGCAACAGACGCTGGCGCTCGACGACCAGCCGGCCGAGGACGTGCCTCCGGCCACCGCGTCGGGCCTGCAGCCGCCGCCGTCGCGCGAGACCGGCCCGGCCCGGGTGGACGGGTACGGGCCGCTGCGGATCGGCATGACTGCCGAGCAGATGCGCGCGGCCTGGACGGAGCAACCCGCGCTGGCCGCGATCGGCGAACCGGCCGAGGGCAGCAGTTGCCACTACCTGCGCGCCGGCAACGGCAGCGGCGGGGAGAGTCCGGCGTTCATGCTCGAAGACGGGCGGTTCGTGCGTTACGACGTCTCCGACCCGGACATCGAGGCGCCGGGCGGTGGCCGCGTGGGCGTGCAGGGCGATGCGATCCGCGCGCTCTACGCCGGCCGCTACGAGGCGATGCCGCACAAGTACGTCGAGGGCGGGCAGTACCTGCGGGTGACCGGCCTGGGCGTGGGCGATGCCGGCGGCGGCGACGGCGTACTGGTGTTCGTCGTCGACGCCGATGGCCGGGTCAGCGCCTGGCGCGCCGGCCGCGCGCCGCAGGTGGACTACGTGGAAGGCTGCTCCTGAGCGGCCGCAGGCACGGACGCTCGCCGCCGCGGCATCGTGGCTAGAATGGATCGACGCGGGGGCGCCGCAAGGCCCGGCCCGCGCCGACCGACTGCGTAGGGGAGCGTCAGATGTCCGCAACCATCCTGTGGTTCGTGCTCGGCCTGGTGCTGCTGGCGCTGGGCGGCGATTCGATCGTCAAGGGCGCTTCCGGCCTGGCCCAGCGGATCGGCGCCTCGCCGTTCGTGGCCGGACTGGTGCTGGTGGCGTTCGGCACCTCGCTGCCGGAACTGGCGGTCAATCTCCGGGCCGTGGTCGACGGTCAGCAGGCGCTGGCACTGGGCAACGCGGTCGGCAGCAATATCGTCAACTTCGGTCTGACCCTGGGCGCGGCCGCGGTCGCGGCGCCGCTGCTGGTGCGTTGGCGCGCGCTGTCGCCGTTGCTGCTGCTGTTGTTGCTGGGCACGCTGGCGGTGATCGGGCTGTCGCTGGACGGCGGTCTCGGCCGGATCGAGGGGGCGGGGCTGCTGGCGGCCTTCGTCGCGGTGCTGGCGTTCGCGCTGGCGCGCACCCGCAACGAGGCGCCCGAGGTGCAGGACGCGATCGCCGCCTACGCGCAGACCCGGACTGCGCTGGGGCTGAACCTGCTGCGCTTCGCGGTGGCCGCGGCGCTGCTGTACTACGGTGCCGGGCTGGTGGTCGACAACGCGCTGGTGCTGGGCGCGGCGATGGGCATGACCCCGTTGCTGACCGGCCTGCTGCCGGTGGCGATCGCGACGGCACTGCCGGAGGTCGCCGCGGCGATCGCGGCCGCACGGCGCGGGCAGGGCGACATGGTCGCCGGCCACGTGATCGGCTCCAGCCTGTTCAACCTGTTCGTGGTGGTCGGCGCGATGGCGCTGTGGCAGCCGTTGCCGATCGCCGCCTCGTTCGTGCGCTTCGAGCTGCCGGCGGCGCTGCTGGTCGCGTTGATGCTGGTGCCGATGCTGCGCGGCGATCTGCGCATCAGCCGCGGCGAGGGCGGCGTGCTGCTGGCCGCCTGCGCCGGCTGGGTCGGTCTGGAGCTGCTGTTCCTGTACGGCTGAGCAGGCGCCGGCGAGGGGCTATCGCGCGCCGGCGAACCTTTCGCGCACGAAGGCGGCGCGCGCGTCCGCGTCCATGTTCGGGTCCGCCTCGCGGTCGATCTGTTCCAGCCGCGCGCGCAGGCCGCGGCGGTTGGCGACCTGGATGGCCAGGCCGGGTCGGGCGTTGAGCTCCAGGATCAGCGGCCCCTGCTCGCGGTCGATCACGATGTCGACGCCGAGGTAGCCCAGCCCGGTCAGCTCGTAGCCGCGCGCGGACAGCTCGAGGATCCGGTCCCAGCCCGGAATCTCCACCCCTTCCAGCGGTTCCAGACTGTCGGGGTGCTTGTCGACCGGATGGCCGTGCCAGACCCCGTGCGTGGTCAGTCCGGTGGCGATGTCGATGCCGGTGCCGACCGCGCCCTGGTGCAGGTTGGCCTTGCCGCCGGAGGCGCGCGTGGGCAGTCGCAGCATCGCCAGCACCGGGAAGCCGCGCTGCACGATCACCCGCACGTCGGGCACGCCCAGGTGCGAGATCGCGTTGAACACCGAGTCCGGCCGCACCCGGTATTCGATCATCGCGCGGTCGGGGCGCCCGCCGAAGCTGTACATCCCGGACAGGATGTTGCCCAGGTGGTAGACGATGTCCTCGCGCGCCATCCGCGCGCCGTTGATCTTCAGATAGCCGTCGCCGAGGCGTCCGGCCACCACCACGATGCCGTCGCCGCCGGCGCCGCGGGCGGGCTTGATGACGAAGTCCTCGCGTCCCTCCAGCAGGCGCTCGAAGCGGCGCGCGTCGTGGTAGGTCGATACCACGCCGTAGAGGTCGGGCACCGCCATTCCGGCGTCCAGCGCGAGCTGCTTGGTGAGCAGCTTGTCGTCCACCCGCGGGTACAGCCGGCGCGGATTGCGCTCGGCGATGTACAGCGCGTTGCGCGCGTTCATGCTCAGCACGCCGGCACGGCGCAGCTCACCGGGCCAGGCGAACCACCTCACCGCCGCGCCCCCTGGGCGAGCGCGCGGAAGCGCAGCAGCTCGCTGAGACGGTAGCCGGTGTAGCGGCCCATCATCAGCGCGATCGCCAGCACCAGCAGCAGCACCTCGGGGAACACGAACACGAAGTACTCGACCCGCGCGTTGTACATCGCCAGATAGCAGGCGATCGCCACCGCCAGGCTGCCGATCGCCTGGGTGATCGCATCGGCCGGGCCGTGCTCCTCCCAGACGATCGAGATGCGCTCGATGGTCATCGCCATGATCACCATCGGGAACAGCGCCACCGACAGTCCGACGTCGAACTCGAGCCGGTGCGCCAGCATGCTCACCAGCAGCATCAGCATGATCACCACGATCACCACCACCGCCAGTCGCGGCACCAGCAGCAGCTTGAGGTGTTCGAGATAGAACCGCACCGCCAGGCCCAGGGTCACGATCACCGAGAACAGCAGCACGCCGGAGGCCAGGTCGGTTTCGCGGAACGCCAGCGAGATCAGCACCGGCATGAAGGTGCCGAAGGTGCGGATGCCGACCACGTTGCGCAGGATCACGATCAGCAGGATGCCGATCGGCACCAGCAGCAGCGAGCGGTAGACGTTCTGCACGTGCACCGGCAGGTTCGACAGCGAATAGGCGCTGACCGGCGAGCCGACCAGCTCGGTCTGCCGGCCGACCATCTCCAGGGCCGGCTCAAGGCTGCGGGTGACCGAGAACTTGAGCTCGGGATGGCGCGCGTTCTCGACCGTGAACAGCGGCGCGTCGCCGTACCACCAGATCAGGAAGTCGGACGGGTAGCCGTGACTGGCGTCGGCGGGGTTGATCGCGATCCAGCGCTCGCCGTTGTTGACCTCCAGCCAGGGCTCGGGGACCGGGTCGCGGATGCCTTCGGCCAGATGGATGCCCCAGACCATCCGTGCCGGGATGTGGGCGCCGGCCAGAACATGGATCGAGGTCCGGGTCAGCTGCTCGCGGGTCGCCGGCTGCGGCAGCAACAGCTGCACGTTCTCGTTGGGGGCGGGGCCGGCGAGCATCTTCACCAGCAGCGATGAGAAGGTCGCGATGTCGGCGGACTTGCTGCGGACCTCGTCGAGGATGGCCTCGACCGCGGCCCCCTCGAGCTCGCCGTACTCCGGTGCCTGGTCCAGCGCCGGAACCGCCTCGTCCACGGTCTCGCTCTGGTGTCCGGACAGGGTCGCGCGGTAGTACAGCGCCTGCTGGCCGGACGCGCGGCGGATGCTCCACAGCGCCAGCCGATTGTCCTCGCGTTCCTCGGTCTGCACGCCGTAGCCGCGCGAGACGAAGTTCTCGTCGAGGATCAGGAAGCCCGGCGGGTTGGCCGGGATCGCGAGTTCGGCCTTGATCGCGCGGCCGTCGGGCTCGAAGCCCAGGCGCGCTTCCACCACCCAGCTCTCCACCTCCTCGGCCGGTACCAGCGGATACCCCAGCACGCGGGCCTTGTAGGCGATCAGCCCGATGGCGGCCGCCGCCAGCAGGGTGGCGAGGATCCTGAGGTGCCAGCGATTCATGCCGCTTCCGGGCCGACCGCGTCAGCGGCGTCGGGACTCAGCATTCCCTGGCGCCTGCACGATGGCCGCTGGATGAAGGTCTCGCCGGGGTCGACGACGACGTGGCCGGCCATGAAGTTGCGGCCGACCAGCACCGGGTACACGAACGAGCTGCGGTCGACCAGGGTGAACTCCTGCCTGCGGTAGACCGTGCCCAGGCACATGCCCAGCTCGACCACCGGGCGCCGCTGCGTCGTGTCGTCGTGGCGGCGGATGCGGACATAGCGGACCAGGCGCGACTCGAACGACTCCTCGATGTCGTGGTCGACATCGCGGACCACGAAGCGGACGTGGCGCTTGCCATCCTTCTTGAACACCTCGATGTCCTCGGCGGTCAGCGAGGAGGTGGTGGCGCCAGTATCCAGCTTGGCCTTGAGTCGCAGCGGCCCGCGGCCGATGTCGACCCATTCGATCCAGCCGAGGATGTCCTTGCTGTTGGCGTCCTGCGAGTCGCCCGCCAAGGCGGCCGGCGCGAACGCCAGCAGGCAGGCGACGTAAAGACTCGCAATGGATCGGGTCATGATTTTCCGTCCGGATTGGCTTGCAAACCGGTAATGCTACTGTGCCCGGAGCGCATTTTCGCCGGATCGGCCGCTCCGGCTGCGCCGAAATGGGCAGCCAGTTCAGCTTCGGGCCCGCGGCCCGGGCGGTCAGTGGCCGGCTTCGTCCGGCTCCCGCCCGGAGACGCCGCCGGTTTCCGCGTCGGGGCGCGGGGGGCGCCGCTGCAGGCCGATCTTCAGCGCCGCCAGCGACATCAGGTGGGCGCTGACCGGAGCGGTGATGAACAGGAACAGGGTGACCAGGATCTCGCGCAGGCCCAGACCGTCGCCGATCCAGGCGTGGTAGCCGATCGAGGCCAGCAGGATGCAGCCGACCCCGAGCGTGGTCGCCTTGGTCGGCCCGTGCAGGCGCTTGAAGAAGTCCGACAGCTTGACCAGGCCGAGCGAGCCGACCAGCACGAAGCCGCTGCCGATCAGCAGCAGCGCGGCGAGCAGGTATTCCAGCGCGGCGTTCATTCGACGATATCCCGGCGCAGCACGTACTTGCTGAGCATCACCGTGCCGACGAAGCCCAGCATCGCGATCACCAGCGCGGCCTCGAAGTAGATCGACGAGCGCAACTGCATGCCGAACAGGATCAGGGCGGCGATGGTGTTGATGTAGAGGGTGTCCAGGGCGAGGATGCGGTCGGGCACCGACGGCCCGGCCAGCAGGCGGTACAGGCTGAACAACATGGCCAGGGCGACCATGTACAGCGAGGCGGTCAGCGCGTGATCGATGACGGTCACGGGAAGATCTCCTTCAGCAGCGACTCGTAGCGTGCCTTGATCTCGGCGACCTGGGCGTCGGCGTCCTTCAGGTTGAAGCAGTGCACCAGCAGGAAGCGGCGATCCTCGGTCAGCTCGGCCGAGACCGTGCCGGGGGTCAGGGTGATGATGCTGGCCAGCGCGGTGATGCCGTGGATGTTGGTCAGTTCCAGCGGAATCCAGACGAAGCCCGGGGTCAGCACGCGCTCCGGGCCGAGGATGCGGCGGGCGACCTCGATGTTCGACAGCAGCATGTCCCACAACACCCGCCGGGTCAGCGCCAGCAGCGCGATCGTGCGGCCGAAACTGGCGCGCTCGGGTTCGAGCATGCCGGCCAGCCACGGCAGCAGCAGGGCGAGGATGATGCCGATCGCCAGCTGGCCGGGCGAGAAGTCGGCGACCAGAAGCAGCCACAGCAGCAGTACCGCCAGGCTCAACGGCGGCGAGGTCAGCAGGCGTCTCATGGCGAAGGCTCCCGCAGCTGCGGCGCGGTGGCATGCGCCGCGTGGATGTAGTCGGCCGGCGCCAGCAGTTGTCCGGCCGCGGCATCGGTGTAGCGCATCAGCGGACCGCCGAACACGGTCATGCCGATGCCGTAGGCCAGCAGCAGGACGACCGCCGCCACCTGCGCGCGCGACGGCGGCGCCGGGACCGGGGTGGTGTCCGGCCACGGCTGCGCGCGCCAGAAGGTCTGGCTGGCGGTGCGCGCCAGCGCGACCACGGTCAGCAGGCTCGTCGCCAGCACCACCGACCACACCCAGGCCACCGCATCGGCGGGCACCGCGTCGAGCAGCATCACCTTGCCGAGGAAGCCCGACAGCGGCGGCATGCCGGACACCGAGATCGCGGCGGTCGCGAACAGCAGGCCGAGCATGGCGTTGTGGCGCAACGGGCCGGCGACGTCGAGGTTGTCGCCGATCGCCCCGCGCTGGCGGCGGATCAGGTCGACCACCAGGAACAGCGCGCCGGCGACGAAGGTGCTGTGGACCAGGTAGTACAGGCCGGCGGCGATCGACCCGGCGGTGTTCAGCGAGATCGCGATGAACAGGGTCGCCGCCGAGGCGATCACCAGGAACGCGACCAGCATCCGCAGCGATTTGCTCGCCAGCGCGCCGAGCGTCGCCAGCACCAGGGTCAGCAGGCCGGCCGGCAGCAGCCATTCCCAGGCCCAGCCGGCGAGCGCGCCGGCCTCGCTGCCGAACACCAGGCTGTAGACCCGCAGCACCGCGTAGACGCCGACCTTGGTCATCACCGCGAACAGCGCGGCCACCGGTGCCGGCGCGCGCGAGTAGGCGTTGGGCAGCCACAGGTACAGCGGCACCAGCGCGGCCTTGGCGCAGAACACCACCAGCAGGACACCGGAGGCGGCGCGGATCAGCGCCAGGCTGGACGGGTCGGCCTGGCCGACGCGTTGGGCGAGTTCGGCCATGTTGAGGCTGCCCAGCAGGCCGTACAGCAGGCCCAGCGCGATCAGGAACAGGGTCGAGGCGGTGATGTTGAGCACCACGTAGTGCAGGCCGGCGCGCATCCGCGGACCGCGACCGCCGCTGAGCAGCAGTCCGTAGGAGGCGATCAGCATCACCTCGAAGAACACGAACAGGTTGAACAGGTCGCCGGTCAGGAAGGCGCCGTTGAGGCCGGCCAGCTGCAACTGGAACAGCGCGTGGAAGTGGATCGCGCGGCGGTCCCAGCCGGCGCAGGCGTACAGCAGGCAGGCGCCGGCGAGCAGGGTCGTGGTCAGCACCAGTAGCGCGCTGGTGCGGTCGGCGACCAGGGCGATGCCCAGTCGCGCCGGCCAGTCGCCGACCAGGTACATCGAGATCGTATCGGCGTCGGCGGCGCGCACCAGGGCGATGGCGACCAGGGTCAGCACCGCCATCGCCAGCGCCGACACCGCGCGCTGCACGGCGATGCCGCGACGCTCGGCCAGCAGCAGCACCGCGCCGAACAGCAGCGGCAGCAGGATCGGCAGGACCGGCAGGTGGGCGCCGAGGGTGGTGAGGGTTCCGGCGGTATCGATCGCTGCGATCACGGCATGCCCTCGCCGCCGGCATCGACGTGGTCGCTGCCGTTGTCGGAGCGGTTGCGCATCGCGATCACGATGGTCACCGCGGTCATCGCGAAGGCGATCACGATCGCGGTCAGCACCAGCGCCTGCGGCAGCGGGTCGGTGTAGTGGGCCAGGGTCGGCGCGATCGCCTTGCCGGCCTCATCGACCTGCAACACCGGCGGCTTGCCGATCACCAGCCGACCCGAGGAGAAGATCAGCAGATTGGTCGCGTACGACAACAGGGTCAGGCCGAGGATCACGTCGAAGCTGCGCGCGCGCAGCAGCAGGTAGACCCCGGCGGCGCTCAGCAGGCCGATCAGGCTGGCGAGGGCGAGTTCCATCAGGCGTCCTCCCCTGTGGTGGCGGGTGAATCCGGCGCCGGCTGGGCGCGCCGGACCAGTGGGCGCGGCGGATTGACCGTGCCCATCATCGACAGGATCAGCATCGCGCCGCCGAACACGACCAGGTACACGCCGGTGTCGAAACCGATCGCGCTGGCCAGCGGCACCGTGCCGATCAGCGGCAACTGCGGCTCGACGTGGCCGCTGGTCAGGAACGGGTAGCCCAGCAGCATCGGCGCCAGCCCGGTCGCGGCGGCGATCAGCAGGCCGATCCCGATGCAGCGCACGTAGTTGAAGCCAAGCCGCGACTCGACGTACTGCGAGCCCAGCAGTACGTACTGCAGCAACAGCGGCACCGCCAGCACCAGGCCGGCGATGAAGCCGCCGCCGGGCGCGTTGTGGCCGCGCAGGAACAGGTAGGCCGATACCGCCAGCGCCAGCGGGAACAGCAGATGGCTGAGGTTGGACGGCATCGGCAGCGGACCGGCGACGCCGGGCACGACCTCGTCGGCGGCGATCCGCGCGCGCCGCAGCAGCGCGTGCACGACCAGGCCGGCGATGCCGAACACGGTGATCTCGCCGAAGGTGTCGAAGCCGCGGAAGTCGACCAGGATCACGTTGACCACGTTGCGGCCGTAGCCCTCCGGCAGCGAGCGGGCCAGCAGTTCGGTGGCGACGGTGTCCAGCGGGCGGGTCATCATCGCGTAGGCCAGCGCGCCGATGCCGGCGCCGACCACCAGCGCGATCGCGCCGTCGCGCCAGCGGCGGGCGGCATCGTCGGTGCGCTGCGATTCCTGCGGCAGGTAGTTCAGCGCCAGCAGCATCAGCGCGATCGTGACCATCTCCACCAGCAACTGGGTCAGGGCCAGGTCGGGCGCCGACATCAGCACGAAGATCAGGCTGACCGCCAGCCCGACCGCGCCGATGACCAGCAGCGCCAGCAGGCGCTGGCGATGCAGCAGCACGGTCCCGACGGTCGCGGCGATCGCGACCAGCCACACCGCCCAGCCCAGCACCGGCATCGGCTGGCTGGCGCCGACGCCGTCGGCGAGGGCGGCGAGGGTCGGCAGGCCGGCGATCGCGATCAGGGCGATCAGCACCCACCACAGCGAACGCTGCAGGCTGCCGTCGGTGACGTGGAAGGTGAAGCGGCGCGCGCTGGTCAGCAGGGCGCGGGTGTTGACCCGGAACAGGTGGCGGCCCAGCGCGTGGCGGGCGACCGCGTGCAGGTTGATCAGCCGGCGCAGGCCCAGGTACAGCAGCGCGCCGCCGATCACGCCGCCGAAGCTCATCAGCAGCGGCAGGTTGATGCCGTGCCAGATCGCCAGGCTGTACTCGGGCACCGCATCGCCGAGCACGCCGTGGGCGGCGGTCGCCAGCACCGGCGCGATCGTCCAGGCCGGCACGATGCCGACCGCCAGGCACAGCACCACCAGCACCTCGACCGGGATCTTCATGAACCGCGGCGGCTCGTGGATCTCGCGGTCGACCGCGCGCGGACCGTCGCCGAAGAAGGTGTCGTGGACGAAGCGCAGGCTGTAGGCGACGCCGAACACGCCGGCCAGGAACGCGACCACCGAGGCGGCGATCCGCATCCCGGCGTGGCCCTCGATCTCCAGCGCCAGGGCGAAGAACATCTCCTTCGACAGGAAGCCGTTGAGCAGCGGGATGCCGGCCATCGCCAGTGCGGCGATGATCGCCAGGGTGCTGGTGAACGGCAGGTAGCGGCGTAGGTTGCCGAGCCGGCGCATGTCGCGGGTGCCGGTCTCGTGGTCGATGATGCCCGCGGCCATGAACAACGAGGCCTTGAAGGTCGCGTGGTTGAGGATGTGGAACAGGCCGGCGACCACCGCCATCGGCGTCGACAACCCGAACAGCATCGTGATCAGGCCCAGGTGCGAGATCGTCGAATAGGCCAGCAGGCCCTTGAGGTCGTGCTGGAAGATCGCGTTCCAGGCGCCGACCAGCAGGGTCGCCGCGCCGATGCTGGTGACCACGTAGAAGAACAGTTCGGTGCCGGCCAGGGCCGGGTGCAGGCGCGCCAGCAGGAACACGCCGGCCTTCACCATCGTCGCCGAGTGCAGATAAGCCGAGACCGGGGTCGGCGCCGCCATCGCGTGCGGCAGCCAGAAATGGAACGGGAACTGCGCGCTCTTGGTGAAGATGCCGGCCAGCACCAGCGCCAGGATCGCCGGATACATCGGGTCGGCGCGCAGCTGGTCGCCGGCCGCCAGCACCGCGTCCAGCTCGTAGCTGCCGACCACCTGGCCGATCAGGATCACGCCGCCGAGCAGGGCCAGGCCACCGGCGCCGGTGATGGTCAGCGCCATGCGCGCGCCCTCGCGCGCCTCGTTCTGCCGCGACCAATAACCGATCAGCAGGAACGAGCTGATCGAGGTCAGCTCCCAGAAGATCGCCAGCAGCAACAGGTTGCCGGCGATCACCATGCCCAGCATCGAGCCCATGAACAGCAGCAGGTAGCCGAAGAACTTCGGCGCATCCTCCTCGGCGCTGAGGTAGTAGCGGGCGTACATCACCACCAGCACGCCGATCGCCAGCACCATCAGCGCGAACATCCACGCCAGGCCGTCCATCCGCAGCGAGAACGCCAGTCCCAGCTGCGGGATCCACGGGTGGACCGATTGCGGAATGGTGCCGTCGAGCACCGCCGGCGTCAGGGTGGCCAGCAGGCCGAGTCCGATCAGCGGAGCGGCACCGGCCAGCCAGGCGGTGGTCCGGCGCGAGGCCGAACGGTGCAGCAACACCACGATGGCGAACACGAACGGCAGGGCTAGCAGCAGTTCCAGCATCTCGCTCCTGGGGCCTGCGCGACTCCTCGGGAATCTTCCTTTGGAATCAAGCGCTTCAGGGGTTGGGGGAGGTGGGCGACGCCGGTTCGCCGTCGCGGCCGGCCATTCTACCCGAAGGTATCGCGTCGCCCGTCGGGGCGGTTCGGCCGCAACGCTCGGTATGCTGTGCGGATGATGGTCGATGTCCGCCCCATGCCGGCCGAAGCGCTGGTCGAAGCGCCGAATGAAACGCCGCCCGCGCGCGGCCGCAACGGTCGCGAACGCCTGCCGTGCGCCGGGCGCTGATCTTCGGCGCCAGCGGGCAGATCGGGCAACCGCTGCTCGCCGGCCTGCGCCGCGACGGCTGGGCGGTCACCGCGCTGACCCGCGCCGCGCCGCCCGGTGGCGATGCCCGGACGGTGTGGCTGCAGGGCGGGTTCGAATCGATGCCGCCGTTGCCGGAACGGGTCGATGCGCTGATCAGTGCCGGCCCGCTGGACGCGTTCGCCCGTTGGTACGCGGACGCCGCGATTGTGGCGCCGCGGGTGATCGCGTTCGGTTCGACCAGCGTCGAGACCAAACAGGATTCCGCCGATGCGGCCGAGCGCGACGTCGCCGGTCGCCTGCGCGAAGGCGAGGCCGGTGTGTTTTCCTCGGCCGCCGCCCGTGGTGCCGCCGCGACCCTGCTGCGGCCGACCCTGGTCTACGGCGCCGGCCGCGACGCGACCCTGACCCGGATCGCCGCGCTGGCCGCACGCTGGCGTCGCTTCCCGCTGCCGACCGGCGCCAGTGGCCGACGCCAGCCGGTGCACGTCGAGGACCTGGCCGCGGCGGCGCTGGCCTGCATCGATGCCCCGGCCAGCTTCGGCCAGGCCTATGCCTTGCCCGGCGGCGAGACCCTGGCCTACCGCGAGATGGTCGAGCGGGTGCTGGCCAGCCTGCAGCCGCCGGCGCGGCTGCTTGAGTTGCCGGCGCCCCTGTTCGCACTCGCCGCTGGCGCCGCGCGCGCGCTGGGGCGCGGGCCGGGCAATGCGGTGCTGGCGCGGATGCGCGAGGACCTGGTGTTCGATGCCGGCCCGGCCGCGCGCGACTTCGGTTATGCGCCGCGGCCGTTCCGGCCGCAGGCGGCGATGTTCCGCGCGCCGGCCTGATCGTGGGGCCGGCAGCGCGCGCCAGCGCTGCCGGTCCGATCAGATTTCTTCGGCTCAGATTTCTTCGGCGCGCGCCGGTCGCCGGCTCTTGGTCAGGGTGCGCAGGGCGACGCCGAGCACGCCGCCGAGCACCATCGCGCCGCCCAGCCACAGCTTCGGGCCGGGTCGGTCGCCCCAGAACGCGATGCCCAGCGCGATCGCCAGCGGCGGCACCAGCAGCAGCCAGGGGGTGACCTGGGCGACCGGGTGGCGCTGCACCAGCACGTAGTACAGGCCGTGGCCGAGCAGCGAGGACACGAAGGCCGCGTACAGCGCGCCGGCCCAGCCGACCCAGCTCACCTGCGGCAGCCGCGCGATCGCGCCCGGTTCCAGCCAGGCGCTCAGCGCGATCAGCGGCAGCAGGCTGATCACCGCGGTCCAGCCCTGCTGGCTGAACATGTCGAGCCCGCGCAGCGGCTTCATCAGCACGGTGCCGACGGCCAGGAACAGCGCCGAGACCAGCATCACCCCGACCGCGGCCGGGCGATCGAGCACGATCGGGTCGAAGCCCAGCACCAGCACGCCGGCGAAGCTGGTCGCGATCGCCACGCCGGTCTTCCAGCCGAAGCGCTCGCCCAGCACCGCCCATCCCAGCAGGGCGGTCATCGGCACGTAGCTCTGCATCACGATCGCCGGCGAGGACAGGTTGCCGGCCAGTTTCAGCGCGGTGAAGCTCAGTCCGAAGTGCAGCACGCCCACGCACAGGCAGACCGCGATCAGTCGCGGCCACTGGCCCGGCGCCGGCCGTTTGAGCACGAACGCCAGCGGGATCGCGAGCAGGGCGAAGCGCAGCGCGGTGAACAGCAGCGGCGGGATCTCGCGCATCGCCAGCGCCGAGGTCAGGAAGTTGCCGGCCCAGGCCAGGACGACGATCAGGATCAGCAGGAAATCGCGCGGAGACATGGGCGGACGCCGGAAGGCCACGGGATGGGCCCGCGGCGGGAAGGAAAAAAACCGTAGGAGCGGCGCAAGCCGCGATGAAGCTTTGCCGTGAAGGCCCGATCGCGGCTTACGCCGCTCCTACGCCATCGCTGCGTAGACGGACGAGGGCATGATCGGGCAGATGCGCCGACGGGCGCAATTGGCCGTTGGTTGGGGCGTCAGTAGCGCCAGCCCAGCCTGCGATAGAGCTTGGCCAGCACCCAGGCGGGGCCGATCAGCAGGTAGCGCAGGTCGGTCAGGAAGCTCGGGCGCTTGCCCTCGAACAGTTTGCTGTGGCCGACGAACTGGCCGATCCAGGCGACCACGAATACCGCGATCGCCAGGTACAGCAGGTGCATCGTGCCGTAGCCGTCGTGCAGCCAGCGGGTCAGCCAGCCCATCGCCACGAACACCGCGAGCATGCCGAACGCCAGCCGGCGCGAGGCGCGGTAGTAGAACGCCCAGGTCGCGAACATCGCCGCTCCGGCCCAGAACCCGGGCAGGAACCAGGTGCCGGGCGAGGGGATGCACCACAGCAGCGCGATCACGCTCCACAGGATCGCCGGCACGCAGATCACGTGGATCAGCTGGTTGGTGGCGTTGCGGTGGTCGCCGGAATAGTGGGCGAACCACAGGTCGATCCGGCGCTGCGGCGCGGCCGGCTCACGGGGCGTGTCGGTGGCGGTGCTCATGGCGGCTCCCGGCTCGGAATGCGCTGGCGTATGGCGACCGCCCGAGCATACCGGCAAGCGCGGCTGGGCGCCCGCCGCGTTGCGGCACGCCCGGAGCCCCTGGGATTGGAGTGATCGGGTCCGTCGGGTCCGGTCGATCGGGTCCGGCCGACGGGGCTCAGTCGACCGAAAGTCCGGCCAGTTTCTGCAGCGCTTCGGCGTAGCGGGCGCGGGTGCGTTCGATCACCTCGGCCGGCAGGCGCGGGCCCGGCGGGGTCTTGTCCCAGTCCAGCGTCTCCAGGTAGTCGCGCACGATCTGCTTGTCGTAGCTGGGTGGGCTGCTGCCGACCTCGTACTCGTCGGCCGGCCAGTAGCGCGAGGAATCCGGGGTCAGCATCTCGTCCATCACGTACAGGCGGCCGTCGGCGTCGGTGCCGAACTCGAACTTGGTGTCGGCCAGCAGGATGCCGCGCTCGGCCGCGTATTCGGCGGCGAAGCGGTACAGCCGCAGGGTCGCGTCGCGGACCGCTTCGGCCAGTTCGGCGCCGCACAGCTTGACCGCGGTGTCGAAGTCGATGTTCTCGTCGTGGTCGCCGACCGCGGCCTTGGTCGAGGGGGTGAAGATCGGCTCGGCCAGTTGCTCGGCCTGGCGCAGGCCGTCGGGCAGCGAGATGCCACTGATCCGGCCGGTGCGCTGGTAGTCCTTCCAGCCGCTGCCGATCACGTAGCCGCGGGCGATGCACTCGATCGGCACCGGCTTCAGCCGCCGGGTCACCACCGCGCGCTGCAGGTAGGGGGCGGGATCGACCCCGTCGGGCAGCACCGAGGCCACGTCGATGCCGGTCAGGTGGTTGCGGACGATGTGCTCGGTCCTGCCGAACCAGAAGTTGCTGATCTGGCAGAGCATCGCGCCCTTGCCCGGAATCGGGTCGGGCAGCACCACGTCGAACGCGCTCAGGCGGTCGGTGGCGACCATCAGCAGGCAGTCGCCGGCCGGCGCCTCGGCCGGCAGGGCCTCGCGCGGCAGGTCGAACACGTCGCGGACCTTGCCGCGGTGGCGCAGCACCAGCCCCGGCAGGTCGGATTCGGACAGGACCGTCCTGGACGGCGGCGCCTGGGTCAATGTCGTGGACAGCGTGGACAACGGTATACCCCCGGTCTAGCGCATTTCCTTGTACATGCATCCCCTCGCGGGGGCGGGGCCGGTAAGCCGCGTCCGCGCGACAGGGCCGGCCAGTGTACGCCGGTCCGGGCGTCCGTGCAGGTACACTGCCGGCCTGAATTCGGGTCCCGGTCCCGCCGCCGCGGCCGGGTCCCGCTCCGGCCACAGGCAGAGAGGTGCCATGAACCGCTGGTACGGCAAGTTGCTGGGCTTCATCGCCGGGGCGCTGTTGCTGCGCTTCAACCCCTTGCTGGGCGCACTGATCGGCCTGCTGGTCGGCCACGCCTTCGACGCCGACTGGTTCCGGCTGCAGCGCCGCGCCAACCCGTACGCGGCGTTTGGACTGGGCGAGGACGCCAGCGACGCCGAGGTCGATCGCGCCTATCGCCGGCTGATCGCCCAGTACCATCCCGACCGGCTCGAGGGCGCCGCCCCCGAGCTGCGCCGCCAGGCCGAGGCCCGCTCGCGCGAGCTCAACGCCGCCTACGACCGCATCAAGACCCTGCGCAAGACCCGGAGCCCGTGACCGCCATGCAACCGACCGTGATCGCCCCGTCCATCCTGTCCGCCGACTTCGCCCGCCTGGGCGATGAAGTGAATGCGGTCCTCGGAGCCGGAGCCGACTGGGTCCATTTCGACGTGATGGACAACCACTACGTGCCCAACCTGACCATCGGTCCGATGGTCTGCGAGGCGCTGCGCAAGCACGGCATCACCGCGCCGATCGACGTGCACCTGATGGTCGAGCCGGTCGACCGGATCGTGCCGGATTTCGCCAGGGCCGGCGCTTCGATGATCAGTTTCCATCCGGAGGCCAGCCGGCACGTGCACCGCACGATCCAGCTGATCAAGGCCAACGGTTGCCAGGCCGGCCTGGTGCTGAATCCGGCGACGCCGGTCGAGGTGCTCGACTACGTGCTGGAGGACCTGGACATGGTGCTGCTGATGTCGGTCAATCCCGGTTTCGGCGGCCAGTCCTTCATCCCCTCGACCCTGGACAAGCTGCGCCGGGTGCGGGCGATGATCGACGCGCGCGCGCCACAGGTGCGGCTGGAGATCGACGGCGGGGTCAAGGCCGACAACATCGGCGAGATCGCCGCCGCCGGCGCCGA
The DNA here is from genome assembly GCF_003233695.1 of Marilutibacter maris. Taxonomy (NCBI): domain Bacteria; kingdom Pseudomonadati; phylum Pseudomonadota; class Gammaproteobacteria; order Lysobacterales; family Lysobacteraceae; genus Marilutibacter; species Marilutibacter maris. The sequence goes on from NZ_CP029843.1 coordinate 823,522, forward strand.
CACCTTCGTTGCCGGCTCGGCGATCTTCAATGCCGAGGACTACGCCGACGTGATCGGCCGGATGAAGGCCGCCGTTGCCGCCGCGCGCTGAGCGCGGCGTGGACGCCGTCTGCCGCTGGCTTGCGGCGGCGGTCTGCGGAACTGTCCTGCAGAACGCTCCTTTAGAAACGATCCTTTAGAAGCGGTGAAGGGCGACGCGGTTCGGCGTCGCCCTTCGGAAAATTGGAGGCGATCCTGCCTCCGCCCGTCATCCTTGAGAATGGACTCCCATGCTCCGTCCGGATGGTTACAGGATGATGACGCGCACGGCGGCATCGACAACCGGCGCGCCGCGTTCACGAACCGGTAGCCCCGGCTCGCCTAGCCTGACGCGATGAACGACGATTCCGGATTCGACGCGGCCAGCCGGCCCCCGCACTGGCGCCTGATCCTGCACGGCAAGCGCGCCGCCGACGATGCCGTGCGGCAGGCGGTGGCGGCGATGCGCGAGGCAGGCACCACGTTGTCGGTACGGGTGACCTGGGAGGGCGGCGATGCCGCGCGCCATGTCGACGAGGCGATCGCCGATGGCGTCGACACGGTGATCGCCGGTGGCGGCGACGGCACCCTGAACGAGGTCGCCACGGCCCTGGCCAGGCACGACCGGACCGCCGCGGCGCTGCCGTCGCTGGCCGTGCTGCCGCTGGGCACCGCCAACGACTTCGCCACCGCCGCCGGCCTCCCTCGCGATCCGCTGCGCGCGTTGCGGTTGATCGGCCGGACCGCGGCGGTCCCGCTCGACCTGCTGCGGGTCGAAGCCGACGACGCATGCCGCTGGTGCGTGAATGTGGCCAGCGGCGGCTTCGGGACCGAGATCACCGTGCAGACCGACGAGGCCCTGAAGAAGGCCCTGGGCGGTCTGGCCTACCTGGTCACCGGGATCGCCCGGCTGGGCCGCATCGAGCCGATCGCTGCGCGCCTGGAGGGGACCGGTTTCGAGTGGTCGGGCGAACTGATCGCGCTGGGAATCGGCAACGGCCGCCAGGCCGGCGGCGGTCATCCGCTGTGCCCGGACGCGTGGGTCGACGACGGCGCGCTGGACGTGACCGTGATCCCGCCGCTGGACGGCGAGTTGGGTGCGCTGGCGCATTCGCTGCTGACCGAGGGCCGCGAGGCGGTGGCCGAGCGCATCGCGGTGCGCGCGCGGCTGCCGTGGCTGCGACTGCGGTCGCCGACGCCGATGACCCTGAACCTCGACGGCGAGCCGGTGCGCGCGCGGACGTTCCGGATCGAATGCGTGCCGGCGCGGCTGCGCATGCACCTGTCCGCGGACTGCCCGCTGCTCGGCCCGGCGGATGCGCCGGCGCGGAGCCGGCACCGCTCCGGCGACGGGTCCGCGGCGGGACTGGCGACCGTCTGAGCGGCGTCGCCCAAATCGGATAAAGTAGCCGCCGATGAAGATCCGGGCGATCCAGCATTCCTGCCGTGGCGACACGGGTTGGCGATGGCGGCTGCAGACCACCGTCGCTCTCGCCCTGTCGCACTCCGAGGAATCGCCGCGTGAACCATCCCGCCCGTACCGCCACACCATCGTCTGAACGTTTCCAGCAGCTCGCCGCCGAGGGCCACACCCGGATCCCGGTGGTCCGCGAGGTGTTTTCCGACCTCGACACGCCGCTGTCGGTCTACCTGAAGCTGGCCGACGGCCCGCACACCTATCTGTTCGAGTCGGTCGAAGGCGGCGAACGTTTCGGCCGCTACTCGATCATCGGTCTGCCGGCGCGGCGGGTGTACGCGTTCGCCGGCAACAGCCTGTTCGTGACCGAGCACGGCGAGCTGGCCGAGCACCGCCAGGTCGAGGATCCGTTCGCCGAGGTCGAGCGCCTGCGCAGCGAGCATTCGGTGCCGCAGATCGAGGGCCTGCCCGGCTTCACCGGCGGCCTGGTCGGCTGGTTCGGTTTCGAGTGCGTCGGCTACATCGAGCCGCGCCTGGCCGGCGGCGACAAGGAGGACCAGCTCGGCACGCCCGACATCCTGCTGATGCTCAGCGAAGAGCTGGCGGTGTTCGACAACCTGCGCGGCCGGCTGTACCTGATCGTGCACGCCGACCCACGCGAGCCGCAGGCCTATGCCAAGGCCACCCGGCGGCTCGACCAGCTGGTGCACCGGTTGCGCCACGGCGGCACCAGCTATCCGGAAACACTGGATCCCAACGGCCTGGACGAGGCCGATTTCGTGTCCGGCTTCACCCGCGAGGGCTTCATCGCCGCGGTCGAGAGGTCGAAGGAGTACATCCGCGCCGGCGACATCTTCCAGGTCGTGCTCAGCCAGCGCCTGTCGGTGCCGTTCAAGGCGCGTCCGGTCGATGTCTACCGCGCATTGCGCGCGCTCAACCCGTCGCCGTACATGTACTTCCTCGACGTCGGCGACATGCAGGTGGTCGGCTCCTCGCCGGAGATCCTGGTGCGCCTGCAGGACGACACCGTGACCGTGCGCCCGATCGCCGGCACCCGTCCGCGCGGCGCGACCCCGGAGCAGGACGACGCGCTGGAAGCCGAGCTGCTGGCCGACCCCAAGGAACGCGCCGAGCACCTGATGCTGATCGACCTGGGCCGCAACGATGCCGGCCGGGTCTCGGAGCCGGGCACGGTGCAGATGGGCGAGCAGTTCACCATCGAGCGCTACAGCCACGTGATGCACATCGTCAGCGAGGTGACCGGGCGCCTGAAGGCCGGCATGAGCTACGCCGACGTGCTGCGCGCGACCTTCCCGGCCGGCACCGTCAGCGGCGCGCCGAAGATCCGCGCGCTGGAAATCATCCGCGAGCTGGAGCCGATCCGCCGCAACATCTACTCCGGCGCGGTCGGCTACATCGGCTGGCACGGCGACGCCGACACCGCGATCGCGATCCGTACCGCGGTCATCCAGGACGGCCGTCTGTACGTGCAGGCGGGCGCCGGCATCGTCTACGACTCCGACCCGCAGAAGGAGTGGGAGGAGACGATGAACAAGGGCCGGGCGCTGTTCCGCGCCGTCGCCGAGGCCGCGCGCGGGCTGTGAACCGCGCGCCGGCGGGATGCGCGGCGGACGCTTCTGGACATGATTCCTGAACGGGGCTGACGGGCCCCGCGCACCGCCGTGGCCGGCATCTCATCGCCGCGGGCGAACCGTGAGGCGCGCACCAGTTTCGCGATCCGGCGACCTCTTTGCCGCTTCAGCAACGTTTCCTTCACAAGTGGCGGTGTTCATTGGGAGCCGGGTACCGCCCTGGGGGCATGCGAGTGACGGCCAGGAGGTGACGGCGATGAAGCCTGTCGAAGACCGATTCGTGCAAACCCGCTTCTCCAACACGTTTCCGCGCACGGTGGAGTTGCTGTGTCCGCATTGCGACCGGCCGGCGATCCTCGAGGCGTCCAGCTGGCAGGAGCACGGCCAGCAGGTCGCGGCGAGCGAGCTGGCCTGCTCGCGCTGCGAGGGCACGGTGCTGTTCGTGCAGTTGCTGCAGCCCGATGGCAGCCGCAAGCCCGATGGGCTGTACTGCCATCCGGCGCCGGGCGGACGCGAGCCGATGGCCGGCCAGGCCCATCTGCAGGCCCTGTCCGGGCCGCTGGCGCGCACCTACGACTCCGCGCTGAAGCTCTACAACCATGCCGAGTGGGGTGCGTCGGCGCTGATGCTGCGGCACCTGATCGCGGGGCTGACCGTGCAGCTGCTGGGCGATGAGCAGCGCGACCAGTCGCTGCCGCAGCGGCTCGACGCGCTGGCGCGCCAACTGGACCTGTCGCGACCGCTGCAGGACGTCGCCGAACTGATGGCGCCGACCGGCACCTTCGGACGCCAGTTCGAGGACGAGGCCGCGATCGAACGGATGACGGTCGACCTGATGCTGGAGCTGGCCGAGCAGTTGATCGCCTACCTGGTGGTCATGCCCGGCACGATGGACGACCTGAAACGGCGCATCGCGACCGCGCCGGTGCCGCTGCGACGGGGATCTGGCGCGGCCTGACAACCCGGGCGGCCTGAGCCCCGTGCCATCCGACCGCGCCGTTGCGCGCGGGGCGGCCGGTCAATGCGCCGCTTCGCGCACCGCGCGGACGAAGTCGGGATCGGGTCGCGAGCCGGTCTTTTCGGTGCGCGCGAGGATCCGACCCTGCGCATCGACCAGCACCAGCGCGCTGGTGTGGTTGAAGCCGCCGTCGGCCAGTGCCCGGTAGCGGATGTCGAGCACGCCGGCGAGCGCGCGGACCTGGTCCGGCGCCGGGCTGGCGAGGGTCCAGCGACGCGTGTCCAGCCGGTAGCGCGAAACGACCTCGCCCAGGGCCTGCGGCGTGTCGTTGCGCGGGTCCATGCTGATCAGGACGAAGCCGATCCGGTCGCGCTGCGGGTCATCCAGTTGCCGCTCGATCGCCTTCCCGCTCTCGACGATGAGCGGGCAGATGTACTGGCAGGACGTGTAGAACATCGAGATCACGCGTGGTTTGCCCTGCAGCCCGGACCAGTTGCGGCTGCGGCCGTCCTGGTCGGTCAGCCGCGCGGGCAGTTGGTAGACCGACTCCGACGGCAGCGGAGGATCGGCGGCGCGGGCCGGGGCCAGCGCCGCGACCGCGACGAGCACAAGGACCGGCAGCGATCGGGTGAAGCGGTTCATGGCAGGCTCCTGACGCATCGGAAACCGAGGTTGGCGGTGGTGCTGCGGGCCGACAGCGAGGACAGCATCGCGACCCGCATCAGCACCGCGTAGTTGTCGCGGTCGCGCATCGACAGCGCGCCGGCGCCGCAGAAACGGGTGTTGTCGGGGTCGCCCTGGTTGCGGTTGTCGCTGGACACCAGCAGCGACGAGAAGTCCTCGGTCCACTCCCACACCAGGCCGTGGATGTCCTGGACGCCGTAGGCGTTGGGCGCCTGCAGGCCGACCCGCGGCAATGCGCTGTCGGAGGGGCGGGAGTACCAGGCGAGGATGCGCTCGCGCCAGGCCGGGTCCCGTCGCGCGTCGCGCCGGGTTTCGTCGGCGGCGGCCACGTACTCCCATTCGCTCCAGGTCGGCAGGCGCGCCGATTCGCTGGCGCAGTAGGCGGCGGCCGCGAACCAGCTGACCTGGGTCGCCGGCTGCCCGCCCCGGGCCTCGCCCGGCGTCAGCGGCCCCTGCCAGTGGCCGAGGTAGCGCTCGTCGACCAGGGCCTTCGCCGCGCGGTCGCGTCGCCACTGCGGGTTGGCGGCGACGAAGGCGAGGAACTCCGCATTGGTGACCGGCCGTTCGCGCATCGCGAACGGCGCCACCTCGACCGCGTCGACGATGTCCTCGTAGGCCAGCGCGCTGCGGATCGTGCCCGCCGGGACGCTCACGTATCGGCCATCGCCGGCCGCGGCGGCGAACGGGAGCAGCAGCGCCAGCAGCCAGGCCGTGCGCATGTCAGTGCCCGGCCGCGGGGCCGGCGGGCGCCGCGTCGCGGAGCCTGGCGACCTCGTCCTTGCTGATCCGGCCACCCGGGTTGCCCCAGCTGTTGAGCACGAAGGTGGAGATGTTGGCGACCTCGTCGTCGGTCAGCTGCGCCATCGGCGGCATCACCGAGTCGTAGTCGGTCCCGTTGACCTTGATCGGGCCCTGCAGGCCGTGGACGATCACCCGAGGCAGGCTGGCCGGGTCGTTGGCGATGTAGTCGGATGCGGCCAGCGGCGGGAACACGCCCTTCATGCCGGCGCCGGTGGGCTGGTGGCAGGTCGAGCAGGTGCCCAGGAACAACTCCTTGCCGGCGGCGATCTGCTGCTCGACGGTCAACTCGCCGCTGCTCGCCGACTCGGCGGCACTGGCCACCGCCTGCATGTTCGGTTGCGCGCGATCGCCGATGTAGACCGCGTCCACTTCCTGTCCCGAGTAGATCGCCTTGTTCTCCGGACCCTCGGCCTTGAGGATGCCCAGCGCGCCCTTGTTGAAGGCGCGGAACAGGCTGTGGTCGACCAGCACGTAGCTGCCGGGCACCTCCATGTGGAACTCCATCATCGCCGCGCCGCCGGCGGGAATCAGGGTGGTCTGCACGTTCTCCTGGTAGCGGGTGCCGCCCTCGTACCAGACCTTGTCGAAGATCTCGCCGATCACGTGGAAGCTCGACACCAGGTTCGGGCCGCCGTTGCCGACGTAGAGACGGACGGTCTCGTCGGTGTTGGCCTGCAGCGCCTTGTCGCCGGTGAGCGCGCCCTCGGCGCCGTTGAACAGCACGTAGGTGGGCCGCTCCTCGATCGCCTTCTCCATGTCGAACGGCTGCAGGCCCTTCTCGCGGTAGTTGCCGGTGGTGTAGAAGTCGCCCTGCATGACGTAGTACTCCCGGTCCACCTCGGGCAGGCCGCCCGGCGGTTCGACCAGGATCAGGCCGTACATGCCGTTGGCGACGTGCATGCCGACCGGCGCGGTGGCGCAGTGATAGACGAACAGTCCGGCGTTGAGCGCCTTGAAGCTGAATTGCGTCTCGTGCCCGGGCGCGGTGAAGCTGGACGTCGCGCCGCCACCGGGACCGGTGACCCCGTGCAGGTCGATGTTGTGGGGCATCTTGCTGTCGGGCATGTTGCGCAGATGGAATTCGACGGTGTCGCCCTGGCGCACGCGGATGAAGCTGCCGGGCACGGTGCCGCCGAAGGTCCAGAAGGTGTACTCGACCCCTTCGGAAATCGGCATGACCTTCTCGACCACGTCCAGCTCCACGACCACGCGCGCCGGACGATCGCGACCGGTGGCGGGTGGGACCAGCGGCGGGCTGGTCAGGACCGCCTTGACCGGCTCGCCCTGGGGAGGACCGAAGTCGCCGCGGCGCGAGCCGCCGGTGTCCTGGGCGCCGGCGTCGGCGGTCGGCGCGGGCGCGGGGCCGCCGCAGGCGGCAAGCGCGACGGCCAGGGCGATGGCGGCGGCGAATCGTGGATGACGGCGCATCGTGCGTTCTCCTTGTCCCGGAAGGGGGTGAGCATTCACGGACGAGGGTGCGACCCGCATGCGCCGCCGGCCTTGATCGGGATCAAGTTGCGGCCGCTGGCGGCGCGGCAATGGCGCCGGCTTGATCCAGGTCAAGCGGTTGCGGATGGCGGACGCGGCGGGCGTCGCCGGCCTGACCTGGATCAGGGCGGTGCCCGCGCGGGGCTGCTGTGATTGCCGGCACTCCAGTCAGGAAGCCCCGCCATGTCCCATGTCCAGGCCTTCGTTCCCGAGTTCGGCGCCAGCCCCGAGCGGGCGATTCTCGAAGCCATCGACGCGGCGGGTTGCGATGGCGGTTGCGACCGCGGCTGTGCGGCATGCGGCGAGGGCGGCGACGACGGCCGTTGCCGGATGCCCGCGTGGCCCGATGACGGGAGCGTGCGGTACCGGCGTTGAACCCGAACGATGCGCGTGCGAGTGGCTCAGCCCAGGAACTGGCGCAGGACTCCGAGCGGGTGATGGGCGCGCGCGATGGTGTAGACGAGGGCGAACGTCGCCAATGCGGCGAGATAGGCCGGCAGCCGCCAGCGGTTGCCGAGCGAGCGCCTGATCGCGCAGACCCCCAGCCCGATATACAGCACCAACAGGGCCAGCTTGGCGGTCAGCCAGCCGTTGGCGAACACCGTGCCGGGCAGGATCGCCAGCAGCATCAGCGCGGCGGTCAGCAGCGCGGTGTCGATCAGGTAGCTGCTCCAGCGCACCAGCGGGTGACGCGGCCAGCGCATGCCGGCGATCACGCAGGCGCCGCGCAGCGCGAACAGCAGACCGCTGCACAGCGCCAGCGCGATGTGGATGGACCTGATCTGGGGATAGAACTCGATCATCGGGCGGTTGCCTGTGCGGTGCGCTCAACCGGGCTTGCCGTCGACGCGCGGTGAGAGGTAGATGTGGCCCATTCGCAGCGCCCAGGGGCCCAGCGCCAGCAACCACAGCGACGCCGACAGCAACTGCCAGGTCAACGGCGCGGCGGCCAGCTCGGCGCCGATCCGGCTCAGCGCGCACAACTGGATCGTCGCGAACGCGAACCAGGCGATCGGCGGCATCCGCAGGCTGCGTCCGGAGTGGCCGCGGGTGACCCGGGTCACCATCGCGATCAGGACGCTGCCGAAGAAGCCGATGAACAGTGCGTGCGCGGGTGCGCGTCCAAGCCAGAAGGCGCCGGTCAGCTGGTAGGCGGCGCTCTGGGCCGCGTACAACGCGAATGTCAGCGGCAGCCAGAGACTGCCGAGGAACAGCACCTTCAGCAGGCCGGGTGCGGGGCGGTCCGGCCACCATCGCAGCAACAGCATCGCCGAGCCGGCCAGCAGCGGGATGTCGACCAGCCACAGCCATGCGTAGGCGTGATGCAGCTCCAGCGTCAGGTGGGCCGCCAGCAGTGCCCAGAACAATGCCAGCACCCAGCCCGGACGCCACGGCACATAGCCGGGCACCACGCGGCTGGCGAAGAACGGGAACATCCGGTGGGCGACGGTCAGGTAGACCGGCAGCAGCATGCCGAAGGTGCCCAGCTTGATGCTGACGAAGGCCGCCGTTGCCGAACCGCCCCAGACATGGCCGCCCCAGAACAGCAGGCCGACGAAGCCGATCGCGAGTGCGGCGAAGCAGGAGCGCGCGTGCCAATTGCTGTCGCGGTCGCGCAGCAGGCATCCGCCCAGTGCGATCAGCCCGGCCAGCCACCCTGCCGCGGTCATTGCCAGGCCCACGGAAATGCCAGGCCCCCAGCCCAGCGCGCCGAGCAGGGTCGCCAGCTGGCCGCCGAACATGCCCGCGCCGACCGGCAGGAAGCGCCGCGCGGTGAACCCGGGCAGGTCCAGCCAACGCGGAAATGTCGTCAGCAGGAAGCCGAAGATGAAGCTGGGCAGCATCTGGTACTGCATGACGAAGGCGTGCAGCCAGCCAGCGTAGGGCTGCGGTTGCGGCATCGCCGGCAACGCCCCGCGCGCGGCGGCGAGCCATGCCGTCCACCAGAGCATCGCCGCCAGCAGGTTGACGCAGCCGATGAAGAACATCAGGCGGTGCGGTGCGCCCCCCAGTCGATGCAGGGACGGAGGCGGCAGGGCGGACGAATCGTGCATCGGCTCAGGATCGGCCAGGTCGTGGTGCGGCCGCCTTGATCCAGGTCAGCTGCAGGGCGGCCGGCCGGGATCGAAGACGGCCGGCGCGGTCGGGCCCGCGCCGGCGTGCGCCACTCAGTCCGCCATCTCCGCGGCGCATTCGGGCAGCGTGCCACGCCGGGGCGCCACCCACAGCCTGAGCACGAACCAGGCCAGCGCGACCGCGCCGATGCTGAAGATCGTGTCGCCCGGTACCCGCATCCACACCAGCAGGTCGACGAGCGGCTGCTGCATGAACTCGGCCGATCGCGCATGGGCGTAGCCGTGTTCGATCGCGGCGATCAGCTGCATCGTGCCCAGCGGAAGCAGGGTGAGCAGCGCCATCAGCGCCAGGCCGATGTTGAGCGACCAGAACGCAAGCTTCAGCGCACCGGTGTTCCACACCATTTGCCCGCGCAGTCCGCGCAGGCAGAACAGCACCAGCGCGATGCCGAGCATGCCGTAGACGCCGAACAGTGCGGTGTGGCCGTGCAGCGGAGTCAGGTTCAGACCCTGCATGTAGTACAGCGACAACGGCGGATTGATCAGGAAGCCGAACAGACCGGCGCCGACCAGGTTCCAGAACGAGACCGCGATGAAGAACAGGATCGGCCAGCGGTAGCGGGCCATCCAGGGAGTGGCCCGCCCCAGCTTCCAGGTGTGGTAGGCCTCGAAGCCGATGTAGGCCAGCGGCACCACTTCCAGTGCGCTGAAGCTCGCGCCCAGCGCCACCACCGCGGTCGGCGTGCCGACGAAGTACAGGTGGTGCAGGGTCCCCAGCACGCCCCCGGCCATGAACACGATGGTCGCGAACAACACCGCGGTCGTCGCCATCGACGCCTTCACCAGGCCCAGGCGGGTGAAGATCAGCGCCATCACGGCGGTGGCGAACACTTCGAAGAAGCCTTCCACCCACAGGTGCACCAGCCACCAGCGCCAGTATTCGACCTCGGACAGATGGGTGTGCTCGCCCCACATCAGCGCGGCGCCGAAGAACAGGCCGATCGCCACGGTCGACATGAACAACAACGCGACGATCGACTTGGACTCGGTCGCCGGTCCGCGCAGCACCGGCCACAGCGCCCGGCCGACCAAGGTCAGCCACAGCAACAACCCGACGAACAGGAACCACTGCCAGAAGCGCCCCATGTCGGCGTACTCCCAGCCCTGGTGGCCGAACCAGAAGTTGTGCTCCAGCCCCAGCTTCTGCATCACCGCCATCCACTGGCCGGCGAACGAGCCGATCACGATCACCAGCAGGCACACGAACAGGAAGTTGACCCCCAAGCGCTGGAAGCGCGGCTCGTGTCCGGACAGCGCCGGCGCGATGTACAGGCCGGTGCCCAGCCAGGCCACCGCGATCCACAGCACCGCCAGCTGCGTATGCCAGGTGCGCGACAGCGAATAGGGCAGTACCTCCGACAGCGCGAAACCATAGGCCTGCTGGCCCTCGACCTGATAGTGGGCGGTGACCGCGCCCAGCAGGATCTGGACCAGGAACAGGGCCAGCACCACCCAGAAATACTTCGCCGTTGCCCGCATCGAGGCGGTCACGCGGATGCCGGCCAGCGGGTCGGTCGCCGGCAGCCGGGACGGGGCGTCGTTGCGGTCGTGGGTCACCGCGTGGTGCCAGCCGAGCAGGGCGATGCCGGCGAGCAGGAACAGCACGCTGAAGGCCGACCATACCCACATCGGCGCCGCCGGCGCGTTGCCGATCAGCGGTTCGCTGGGCCAGTTGTTGGTGTAGGTGACGACCTGTCCGACCGGTGCGGCGCTGCCGTCGTCGGCGATGGCGGCCGGGCGTTCGGTGCCGGCGGCCCAGGCGGTCCACCAGAAGAACGCGGTCAGGGCGCGGCGGTGCGCCGGGTCCGGCACGGTGTTGTCCTTCATCGCATAGGCTTCGCGCAGTTCCGCGGTGGCCGGATCGTTGCCGAACAGGCTTTCGTAGTGCGCGGCGACGTTGGAGATCGCCGCGGCGCGGTCGCGCGCAATCGTGATCGTGCCGGTCGCGGCATCGTAGGTGTTGCCGCGCATCAGCGCCTTCAGCCGCCCCTGCAGCCGCGCCTGTTCCTCCGGTTCCAGTTGCGACCAGGCCGCGACGCCGCCTTCGGCGCGGGCCCACAGGTCGAGGATGCCGGTCGCCTCGCGGTGCAGCCAGTCGGCGCTCCAGTCCGGCGCCACATAGCCGCCGTGGCCCCAGATCGATCCCAGCTGCATGCCGCCGATGGACTGCCAGACCTGGCGGCCGCGCTCGATGTCGGCGCGGGTGAAAACGACGTCGCCCTGGGCGGTGACCACGCGTTCGGGCATCGGCGGCGCATTGCGGAATATCTCCCCGCCCGCCCACAGCAGCACGCTGAACGATGCGACGAGGAGGAGGGCCAGGCCCATCCATAGCTTTCGGGTGCTGCTCATTGACGGTCTCCCGGTTCGGACCGGGAAATGGTCGCGCCGGCGTCCGTGCGGCTCCTTGATGCAGGTCAACCGGAACGGCCGGAGCCGCGCGCTCAGCTGCGCAGCACCGGGGCGGCGAGCGCCTGCAGGCGGGGCGGGTCGGTCAGCTCGAGTTCGCGGCGATCGACCTGCAACAGGCCGTCGCGCTGGAAGCGCCTGAGCACGCGACTGACCGTTTCCGGCGCCAGTCGCAGGTAGTTGGCGATGTCGGTGCGCGCCATCGTCAGCTGGAAGCGCGTGGGCGAGAAGCCGCGTGCCGCCAGCCGTCGCGACAGGCCGATCAGGAACGCCGCCATGCGCTGATCGGCGCTCCAGTCGCCGGCGTGCAGGGCGGCGCGGCTGATGTCGCGGCTCATCAGCCGGAACAGGTGGCGCTGCAGCCCGGGCAGTTGCGTGGCCAGCACCGATATCCGCGGGAACGAGAACCGGCACAGCATCACCGTGTCCAGCGCCACCGCGTTGCAGGGATAGTGGTCGCCGTCGATGGCGTTGAGGCCGATGACCTCGCCGGGCAGGTGGAAGCCCAGCACGTGCTCGCGGCCGTCGCGGTCGACGATGTAGGTCTTCACCGTGCCGGCACGGACCGCGGCGATGGCCTCGAACGGGTCGCCCTCGCGGAAGATGTGTTCGCCCTCGCGGAACGGGCCGATGTGTTCGACCAGCATGTGCAGGTCGGCCAGGCCGCTCTTGTCCATGCCCTCGGCCAGGCAGGCCTGCGAGAACGCGCAGGTCGAGCAGAAGCGCAGCGCGTCGCCATCGTTGGCGAAGGTCCGCGAATCGTTGCGCGGGAACGCGGCGGGATCGCCGCTGCCATCCGCGGCGCGTCCGGACACCGTTGCGGGATCAGATGGCACGCGAGTAGCGGAGGGTGTTCGCTGGGACATCCTGATGCAGGTACCGGTCGAAGCACATCGCCATGTTACGCAGAAGCAGGCGGCCACGCGAAGTCGCCTGCAGGCGCTTGCCGTCCCACCGCGCCAGGCCGTCGTCCAGCAGCGGCTGCAGGCGCGCCAGGTCGGCGGCGAAGTACTCGTGGAAGCGCAGCATGTGGCGGCGCTCGAACGCGGGCACCTCGATGCAGCCCTGGCACATCAGCTGCTGGATCAGGTCGGCGCGGATCGCGTCGTCGGGGTCCAGCCACATGCCGCGGGCGACCGGCAGCCGTCCCTCGTCCAGGGCGGTCTGCCAGTCGGCCAACTCGCGCGGGTTCTGGCTGAAGCTGTTTCCGACATGGCTGATCGCACTCACGCCCAGGCCGATCAGGTCGGTGTCGGCATGGGTGGTGTAGCCCATGAAGTTCCGATGCAGGCTGCCGTTTTCCTGCGCCCGGGCGAGCTCGTCCTCGGGCAGGGCGAAGTGGTCCATGCCGATGTAGCGGTAACCGGCGGCGGTGAGCTTCTCGATCGTCAACTGCAGCAGGGCCAGCCGCGACGCCGGCGACGGCAGTTCCTCCTCGACGATCCGGCGCTGGGCGCGGAACAGGCGCGGCATGTGCGCGTAGCCGTAGACCGCGAGCCGGTCGGGACGCGCCCCGGTGACGATGTCGAGCGTGCGCGCGAAGCCCTCCGGCGTCTGTCGCGGCAGTCCGTAGATCAGGTCGACGTTGACCGAACGCATGCCGTGGCGGCGCGCCGCGTCGATGATGGCGAGGGTGTCCGCGGCCGGCTGGATGCGGTTGACCGCTTCCTGCACCCGTGGATCGAAGTCCTGGATGCCGAGACTGACGCGGTTGAATCCGATCGCCGCCAGCTCGCCGATCTCCCCCGGCGAGACCTGGCGCGGGTCGATCTCGATCGAGATGTCGCGGTCGTCGGCATCGCTGAAGCGGAAGTGATGGCGGAGCGTGTCGACCGCCTCGCCCAGCTGTCCGGGGGCGAGGAAGTTGGGCGTGCCGCCACCGAAGTGCAGCTGGATCACTTCGCGGTCGCGGTCGAACAGTGCGGCGGTCATCGCCACCTCGCGGTACAGGCGCGCCAGGTAGGCCTCGCCGCGCGCGGTGTCGCGGGTGATGATCCGGTTGCAGCCGCAGTAGAAGCACGGACTCGTGCAGAACGGCACGTGGACGTACAGCGACAGCCGGCGCGGGATCGGGTCGCCGTTGCTTTCCGCGGCGGCCTGCCGCAACTGCGCCTCGTCGAAGCCGGCATCGAACTGCGGGGCGGTCGGATAGGAGGTGTAGCGCGGGCCGGGGCGGTCGTAGCGACGCAGCAGGTCCGCATCGAAGGCGAATGACGTGTCCATGGCGACAGCCTATGCAGGCGCGCGGCGCGCGGTCTTGATCCGGGTCAACCCGGCATCGATCCGGACGCGTCCGCCTGCGGCGGCGATGGACGCGTCGGGCCCAGTCCCAGTCCATGGCGCAGACTGCGGCCGATGCGCGCGGCATGGTCGCCGACGATCCGGGCGTTGTCCTCGCCCAGCTCTTCGCGCGCGGTCTCGTTCCACAGCGCCAGCCAGCGCTCGAAGTGCTCCGGCTGGATCGGCAGCCGGCGGTGCATCGCCATCGGGTTGCCGCGATAGCGCCCGCTGCGCAGGACCACGGCGCTCCAGAAGTCGATCAGGGTCGCGATGTGGACATCCCAGTCCTCGACCACCGGCGCGAACACCGGCCCCAGCAACGGGTCCAGACGGACCCGCTGGTAGAAGCGCTCGACCAGGCGCGCGATATCCGCTTCGGCGAGCGGCGCGTGGGCGGTCGGCGCATCGGGGGTGGGCGCCGCGGTGCTCACGGCTTCAGCGCGAGGCTGCCGCGCATCACCGCCGAGTGGCCGGGGAAGGTGCAGGTATAGGTGTAGCGCTCGCCGGCGTCGAGCCTGGCGACCGGGATCGCGATGGTCGTCGTCTCGCCTCCGCCGATGACCTTGCTGGAGGCGATGACCCGCGCGTCCGCGGGCTTGACGTAGTCGTTGGCCGCGCCCGCGGCCATGCCGTCGCGGTTGATCGCATCGATGTCGGCGCTGCGGCCGAGCACGAAGTTGTGGCCCATCACCGTCTTGGGCAGTTTGCCGGTGTGCTTGAGGGTCACCGTGAAGGTCTTGCACGAGGCCGGTACCGACAGCTCGTGGACCGTGTACTGCATCGCGTCGGTGCTCTCGATGGTGGCGGCGCAGGGATCGGCCGAGGCCGGCGTCGCCGCCATCGCGAGTGGCAGGGCGAGGGCGAGCAGGGCGAGCGCCTGGGGAGCGGAACGGCGGGGCGTGGACATGGCAGGGACTCCTGGAACGGTCTGCCGACAGTCTGCGCCGCGCGTCCCGGGCGCGACTTGATCCAGGTCAGGTGCGCGGGTGAGCGGCCGTCGCCGGGGCGTCCGGGAGCGGGCGAATGCGGCCGCGGGCGGGTCGCCATAGCCGCTATTCATTGGACACGGAGGTCCCGACTTCGTCCAAAATGGTGGCCTGGGCGCAGGCGGCCCACGAAAAGCGCGGGCACCCGGAGCGGTGCAGCTCATCGGCAATGGCCTATTTGTTCATATGAATCAATGAGATGGGCGTGTCATGCTGCTGATGATCGATAACTATGACAGCTTCACCTGGAACCTCGTGCAGTACCTGCAGACGCTGGGGGCCGAGGTCAAGGTGGTGCGCAACGACGAGCTCGACGTCGCCGGGATCAGCGCCCTGGCGCCGCAGCGGATCGTGATCTCGCCCGGTCCGTGCACCCCGAACGAGGCCGGTGTGTCGGTCGAGGTGATCCGCGAGCTGGGAGCGCAGGTGCCGATCTTCGGCGTCTGTCTCGGCCACCAGAGCCTGGGCCAGGCCTACGGCGGCCGGGTGGTGCGGGCCAAGCGGATCATGCACGGCAAGACCTCGCGCATCCGTCATCGCGGCGAGGGCGTGTTCGCGGGGCTGCCGGACCACTACGAGGCGACCCGCTACCACTCGCTGGTGGTCGAGCGCGACAGCCTGCCCGAGTGCCTGGAAATCACCGCGTGGACCGAGTCCGACGCCGACGATGCGCCGGCGTTCGACGAAATCATGGGCCTGCGCCACCGCGAGCATCCGGTCGAGGGCGTACAGTTCCACCCCGAATCTATCCTGACCGAGCACGGTCATGCGCTGCTGAGGAACTTCCTCGAGCGGCCGGGCGCGAGCTGAGCGGTCGACACGCGCGCCCGATCCACCATCGCCGCCGCCCGGCGGCCCATTCCTTGAGCGAACACGGAGTCCAGCCCATGCCGATCACCGCGCAGGAAGCCCTGCAACGCACCATCGAGCATCGCGAGATCTTCCACGACGAGATGGTCGAGCTGATGCGCCAGGTGATGCAGGGCGGGGTGAGCCCGACGATGACCGCGGCGATCCTGACCGGATTGCGGGTGAAGAAGGAGACCGTCGGCGAGATCGCCGGCGCGGCGACGGTGCTGCGCGAGTTCGCGCGCCCGGTCGAGGTCGCCGACCGCAGCGGTCTGGTCGACATCGTCGGCACCGGCGGCGACGGTGCCCATACCTTCAATATTTCCACCGCCAGCATGTTCGTGGTCGCGGCCGCCGGCGCCAAGGTCGCCAAGCACGGCAACCGCAGCGTGTCGTCGAAGTCGGGCAGCGCCGACGTGCTCGAGGCGCTGGGCGCCTGCATCGAGCTGCAGCCGGAACAGGTCGCGCAGTGCATCGATCGCTGCGGAATCGGCTTCATGTTCGCGCCGGTGCATCACCCGGCGATGAAGGTGGTCGCGCCGGTGCGTCGCGAGATGGGCGTGCGCACCCTGTTCAACATCCTCGGTCCGCTGACCAACCCGGCCGGCGCGCCGAGCATCCTGATGGGCGTGTTCCATCCCGATCTGGTCGGCATCCAGGTCCGCGTGCTGCGCAAGCTCGGCGCGCAGCGTGCGCTGGTGGTGTGGGGGCGCGACGGCCTCGACGAGCTGTCGCTGGGCGCGTCGACCCTGGTCGGCGAGCTGCGCGACGGGCAGGTGCGCGAGTACGAGGTGCACCCGGAGGACTTCGGCATCTCGATGGCGGCGACCCGCAACCTGCAGGTCGGCGACGCGATGGAGTCGCGCGACATCGTCCTCGACGTGTTGTCGGGCAAGCCCGGGCTGCCGCTGGAGATCGTCGCGATGAACGCCGGCGCGGCGCTGTACGTGGCCGGCGTCGCCGACAGCATCGCCGACGGCATCGAGCGCGCGCGCGAAGCGATGGGCTCGGGCGCGGCCAGAGCCAGGCTCGACGCGTTCGTCGCCCTGACCCGCGAGCTCGGCGCGCGGGCGCCGGCCTGACCCGGGGGGGCGACGATGAGCCGCGACGACGCCTTCGCCGAGCTGCCCGAACCGCCGTACTACGCGGTGATCTTCAGCTCGCGCCGCAGCGACGGCGACGACGCCGGTTATGCCCGCGCCGCCGACCGCATGGTCGAGCTGGCGCGGCAGCAGCCGGGCTTCCTCGGGGTCGAGTCCACCCGCGGTGGCGACGGCTTCGGCATCACCGTCAGCTACTGGAGCGACGAGGATGCGATCCTCGCGTGGAAGCGCCACGCCGAGCACGCCGCGACCCGCGCCCACGGTCGCGAACACTGGTACCGACACTTCGAACTGCGCGTGGCCCGGGTCGAACGCGCCTACGGAAAGAAACAGCACGCATGAGCGACATCCTCAACACCATTCTCGCCCGCAAGGTCGAGGAGATCGAGCAGCGCAGCCGGATGCGGCCGCTGGAAATGGTGCGCGCGCGCGCCGAGGCCATGCCGGCCACGCGCGGCTTCGTCCGCGCGATCGGCGGGAAGATCGGCGCCGGCCAGGCGGCGGTGATCGCCGAGGTCAAGAAGGCCAGCCCGTCGAAAGGGCTGATCCGTCCGGACTTCCAGCCGGCCGAGATCGCGCGCAGCTACGAGGCCGGCGGCGCCGCCTGCCTGTCGGTGCTGACCGACGTCGATTTCTTCCAGGGCAGCAATCTCTACCTGGGCGAGGCCCGCGGCGCCTGCGCGCTGCCGGTGCTGCGCAAGGACTTCACCATCGACCCCTACCAGGTCTACGAGGCGCGGATGATCGGCGCCGACTGCATCCTGCTGATCGTCGCCGCGCTCGAGGACGGACCGATGATCGAGATGGCCAACCTGGCCCACGAGCTGGGCATGGACGTGCTGGTCGAGGTGCACGACATCGACGAGCTGGAGCGCGCGCTGCAGACCGACTGCGAGCTGATCGGGGTCAACAACCGCAATCTGCGCACCTTCGAGGTCTCGCTCGACACCACCCTGGCGCTGAAGCAGGCGGTGCCGCCGGACCGCACCCTGGTCACCGAGAGCGGCATCGCCACGCCGGCGGACGTCGCGCGCATGCGCGAGGCCGGGATCGACGCGTTCCTGGTCGGCGAGAGCTTCATGCGCGAACCCGACCCGGGCGCCGCCCTGCAGAGGCTGTTCGCGGCATGAGTGCGGTCGGCGGCGACGACGGCGTTGCCGGCCGCGGCTATCCGCCGGCGCGGGCGGACGCGCCGCTGGTGGTGTTCGACTTCGATCACACGCTCTACGACGGCGACTCCGGTACCCATCTGTTCCGCTGGATGATCGGGCGGTCGTGGTGGCGGGTGGCGATGGCGGTGCTGATCGCGCCGCTGTTCGGGCCGCTGGTGGCGTTCCTGCCGACCCGCCGGTTCGGCATCTCCGGCTTCGTCTGGGTGGGCTCGGTGTTCGGCCTGCATGGCCGCCGCGATCTCGACGCGGTGATCGACCGCTACGTCGACGGCCACCGCGAGCAGATCCGCGCCCGCCTGCTGCCGATCGCACTGGAGGTGCTGCACGGGCACCGCGAGCGCGGCGACCGGGTGGTGGTCGCCACCGGTGCGCCGCCGGAGCTGGCGCGGGCGATCCTGGCCTTCGTCGCCCACGAGGACGTGCCGGTGGTCGGCACCCGGGTCGGACCGCGCCTGGGCGGAGTCGGCCCGGTCCGCCACTGCCACAACCGGATGAAGATGACGATGCTGCACGAGGCCGGCTTCGACGGCACCGTGCACAAGGCCTATTCCGACAGCACCGCCGACCTGCCGCTGCTGCTGGCGGCCGCCGAGCCGGTGGTGGTGAACCCGAAGGCGCGCCGCGTGGACCGCTTCCGCCAGTTGCTGCCGGCCGGCACGCCGATCCTCAACTGGGGATGCCCGGGCCGCGCCGGCGACCCGGTGGCCTGAGCCGGCGGGGACGATATCCGGCTGCGCCCGGATATCTCCCAAAGTGTGCTGCGCAAACCTTGGGCCCCGCCGTTGCGCATCCATCCCCCCATTCGCGCTGCGCGCGAATCGCCCCCCTGACTCAGGGGGGAACGATATCCGGCTGCGCCCGGGACCGCGGCGTACGCCGCTCCCACGAGACCAGCCCATCCATCCCGCGCCGCTCCGCCGCTTTTTGTAGGAGCGGCGCAAGCCGCGATGGGGCCTTCATGGCAAGGCCCCGGATCGCGACTCACGCCGCTGCTGCGCAGATGCCGGCGCGCAAACGAAACGGGCAGCTCATGCCGCAAGCACGGGCTGCCCGTCGGGGACGCGGCGATGTCGCTGGCGTCAGCCGCGGGTGCCGTACAGCACCACGGTCTTGCCGCGGGCGTGCAGCTTGCCGTCGGCCTGCAGCTTCTTGAGCACGCGGCCGGCCATCTCGCGCGAGCAGCCGACCAGGCGCGAGAGCTCCTGGCGCGACACCCGCAGCTGGGTGCCGTCGGGATGGCTCATCGCCTCCGGCTCCCGGGCCAGGTCGTGCAGGGCGCGCACGATGCGGTCGGTGACGTCGAGGAAGGCCAGGCGGCCGGCCTTGCGGCTGGTATCGAGCAGGCGCCGCGAGATCTGCGCGCCGATCGCGTACAGCAGCTTCGGGGCATCCGCGGCCAGCCGGGTCATCAGCAGGTCGTAGAAGCGGTCGTGGCCGATCTCGGCCAGCTCGCAGGCGGTGCGCGTGCGAAGGATCACTTCGCGCTGCTCGCTTTCGATGAACAGGCCGAGCTCGCCGACGAACTCGCCGGGGCCGAAGTAGCCGAGCACCAGCTCGCGACCGTCGTCCTCCTCGGTGATGATGCTGACCGAGCCGGAGATGATGTAGTAGAGCGTGCTGGCCGGGTCGCCGGGCCGGAACACGTCGGTCCTCGACGGGTAGCGGCGGCGATGGCAGTGAACCAGGAAGCGCTCGATCGTGGCGGCATCCGGAGTCAGCGGGCTGTGGGTGCGGCGGAGCGCGGTGAGATGGGCGACCGGGTCGGCAGGCATAGGTTGAATTGGGTGTAGTGGTGATCCTTCAATCGACGGAGCTTAGGCCCAAGCGACGCCCGGGGGCAAATCCTGACGTTTTTGGCGGTGGCCGCGGGGCCGGAGCGGCGCCGTGCGCAGGTCCGTCGCGGGCCCTGAGAGCAAGCTCCGGCGGGGATCCGGGGCGGCTCGCGAGGCGGGATCCGCGACCCCGGCCGACCCGGTAGCGGAGTGCGACGCCGTTCACCTGACCGCGAGGCAATCGCTTTAACGGTCATGACGATTGCCGCATAATGCGTGCCCCCAGCCGTCCCCCGGAATTGCCGACGTGGTCAAGCCGTTGCCTCGCCTGAGGCTGCAGGGTTTCAACAACCTTACCAAGGCCCTCTCGTTCAACATCTACGATGTCTGCTACGCCGTGTCCGAAGACCAGCGTCAGCGCTACATCGAGTACATCGACGAGGCCTACAACGCCGACCGCCTGACCCAGATCCTGACCGACGTGGCGGAGATCATCGGCGCCAACATCCTCAACATCGCGCGCCAGGACTACGATCCGCAGGGCGCGTCGGTGACGATCCTGATCTCCGAGGAGCCGGTGATCGACAAGTCGCAGGCCAAGGGCGTGATCTCCGACGCCGTGGTCGCGCACATGGACAAGTCGCACATCACCGTGCACACCTATCCGGAGACCCATCCGGACAACGGCATTGCGACCTTCCGTGCCGACATCGACGTCGCCACCTGCGGCGTGATCTCGCCGCTGAAGGCGTTGAACTACCTGATCGAGAGCTTCGAGTCCGACATCGTGATCATGGACTACCGCGTGCGCGGCTTCACCCGCGACGTGAAGGGCAAGAAGCACTACATCGACCACAAGATCAACTCGATCCAGGACTTCCTGGCCAAGAACGTGAAGTCGCGCTACGAGATGCTCGACGTCAACGTCTACCAGGAGAACATCTTCCACACCAAGATGCACCTGAAGGAGTTCGACCTCGACACCTACCTGTTCGAGGAGAAGGCGCGCAACCTGTCGTTCAAGGAGCGGATGAAGATCGAAGCGCGGCTCAAGCGCGAGATCGAGGAGCTCTACCACGGGCGCAATCTGGTCGACTGAGCGCCGGACGCCGGGCGCTCGCCCCCGGGCCCGGAAAGCCGAAAGCCCGCCGTCTCCGGCGGGCTTTCGCGTTTGTGGCGGGGCATCGATCGCGGCTTGCGCCGCTCCTGCGCGGGGACGATATCCGGCTGCGCGCGGATATCTCCCAAGGTTTGCTGCGCAAACCTCGGGCCCCGCCGTTGCGCTTCCACACCCCCATTCGCATCTGCGATGCGAATCGCCCCCTGACTCAGGGGGGAACGATATCCGTGCTGCGCCCGGATATCTCCCAAGATTTGCTGCGCAAACCTTGGGCCCCGCCGTTGCGCTGCCACACCCCCATTCGCGCTATGCGCGAATCGCCCCCTGACTCAGGGGGGAACGATATCCGGCTGCGCGCGGATATCTCCCAAGGTTTGCTGCGCAAACCTCGGGCCCCGCCGTTGCGCTTCCACACCCCCATTCGCATCTGCGATGCGAATCGCCCCCTGACTCAGGGGGAACGATATCCGTGCTGCGCGCGGATATCTCCCAAGGTTTGCTGCGCAAACCTCGGGCCCCGCCGTTGCGCTTCCACACCCCCATTCGCATCTGCGATGCGAATCGCCCCCTGACTCAGGGGGCTGGGTCCATGCTGTGTCGCATTTCGTAGGAGCGGCGTGAGCCGCGATGGGGCTTTCATGGGAGGGCTTCATCGCGGCTTGCGCCGCTCCTGCGAGCGCAGGGGCATGGTCACAGCCGGTAGGCGACGGCCTTCATCAGCTTCGACGCGGCGGCCATCACGGTCGGGATCGGTGGCGGCAGCACCCGCGCGCCGGCGGCCTCGGCGTTGTCGGCGTGGCGGGCCTCGTCGGCCTTCATCACCTCCAGGATCGCGCGGCTGCGGATGTCGGCTTCGGGCAGCGAGGTCAGGTGCTCGTCGATGTGGGCCTCGACCTGACGTTCGGTCTCGACCACGAAGCCGAGGTTCCAGCCGTCGCCGCGCAGCCCGGCCAGCACGCCGATCGCGTAGCTGCCGCCGTACCACAGCGGGTTGAACAGGCTCGGGCGGCTGTCGAGCTCGCGCAGGCGGTCCGCGCACCAGGCCAGGTGGTCGGTTTCCTCCTGGGCGGCGTCGAGCAGGTGGCGCTCGGTGGCCGGGTCGCGCGCGACCGCGGCCTGGCCGCAATACAGCGCCTGCGCACAGACTTCGCCGACGTGGTTGATCCGCATCAGGCCGGCGGCGTGGCGGCGCTCGGCCTCGTCGAGGACGACGTCGGCTTCGGTCGCGGCGGGATTGGCGCGCTCGGCGCGCGGTGCGCCGAACACGGTGTCGAGCGCGCGTTGGGTGCCGTCGAGCAGCCGGTCGAGCGGGGTCAGTCGGCGGGGAGGCGTGGAGGAGCTGTTCATGCATGCAGTTTACGCCGCCGGCCGCGGCCGTTGGCGGGGCGGGTGCCGGCCGGCGGCTTCAGGGACGCAGGCGTTCGGCCAGCAGCTCCAGCGGGTGCTGGACCGGCACTCGGGCGGCGGCGGCCAGGTGCAGGCGGCAGCCGACGTTGGCGCTGAGCAGGCGGGTCGCGCCGCTGTCGTGCAACTGCGCCAGCAGCGGCTCCCGGTAGCCGGCCGCGCGTACGGGGTCGGTCAGCATCTGGATGCCGGCCGCGCCGCAGCAGCCGAGGCCGGGATCGAGCTCGATCACCTCCAGCCCCGGTATCCGTGCCAGCAGCGCCCGCAGGGCCGCGACCGAGCCGGCGACGCCGCGCTGGGTGCAGGGCAGGTGCAGCGCGACCCGTTCGCCGCCGGCGTCGCCGAAGCGCAGGCGCTCGCGATGGCGGTGCACGAACGCGAGCGCGTCGACCGCGGCCGTGCCGGCGGGCATCGCCGCGGCCACCGTGTCGTGGCAGCCGCTGGCCAGGGTCAGCACGGTGTCGCAGCCGGCGAAGGCGGCGCGGTTGGCGTCGGCCAGCGCGCGCGCGGCGCTGCCGTCGCCACCGTGCGCGTGCAGGCTGCCGCAGCAGGTCTGCCCGCGGACCGGCGTCACCGCGATGTCCAGGGCCGCCAGCAGCCGGGTCAGGGCCGCGCGCAGCGGCGCCTCGTAGGCATCGGCGACACAGCCGCCGAATATCGCCACCCGTGCCGCGCCGACGGCGCCGGCCGGGTGCGCGGGGGCGGGCATGGGGGCGGGCGGTCGCGGCAAGCGCCGCAGCCGCGCCGGCAGGAACGGGTGGGCGCTCCGATACAGTCGCAGCAGCCGGCTCAGCAGGGCCGGGCGGGCGGCCAGGGTTTCCAGCAGGCGCTGCAGGCGGCCGGGGCGGCGGCGCTGGCGCTGCTGGGAGCGGGCCAGTACCAGCAAGCGGTCGTATTCGACCCCGGCCGGACATACCGCCTCGCAGCCGCGACAGCCCAGGCAGTGGTCGAGATGGGCCTCGCCGAGCCCGGTCGCGGCGAGGGAGCCGGTCGCCAGCGCCCGCGCCAGTGCGATCCGGCCGCGCGGGGACTCGGCCTCCAGGCGTTCGCGGGCATAGGTGGGGCAGGCCGGCAGGCACAGCCCGCATTGCACGCAACGGTCGGCCAGCGCCTGCAGCGCGGCGCGCTCGTCCGTCGGTCGCGAAGGGGCAGGCATGGCCGGCGATGCTAGCACCGCCGGCCGGGGGGCGGCTCCTTGAGGGTGTTGGCAGGCTTGCGCGGGGTCCGGATAGCCGCTATGATTCCGCTTCTTTCGTCCGCGAAGCGTTTGCTGCCGCGGGTCACAACGCGAGGCAAAGTTCCGCCGGCGCCGCGGTGCCACGGAATCCGCCCGACCAGATTCACCTGATAAGAGCCGTCATGAAGACTTTCACCGCCAAGAACGAGACCGTCCAGCGCGACTGGTACGTCGTCGATGCCGAAGGCAAGACCCTCGGCCGCCTGTGCTCCGAACTCGCGCGCCGTCTGCGCGGCAAGCACAAGCCCGTCTACACCCCGCACGTCGATACCGGCGATTACATCGTCGTGATCAACGCCGAGAAGATCGCCGTGACCGGCAAGAAGCTGCAGGACAAGATGTACCACCGGTTCACCGGCTACATCGGCAACCTGAAGTCCGAGACCCTGGCCCAGGCGCTGGAGCGTCATCCCGAGCGCGTGATCGAGATCGGTGTCAAGGGCATGCTCCCGAAGAACCCGCTCGGCCGCGCGATGTACCGCAAGCTGAAGGTCTACAAGGGCGCCGAGCATCCGCATGCCGCCCAGCAGCCGCAGCCCCTGGACATCTAAGGTAAAGCAGACATGGCAATCCAGCAGAACTACGGCACCGGCCGTCGCAAGTCCTCCACCGCGCGCGTGTTCCTGCGCAAGGGCAGCGGCAACATCACCATCAACGAGCGTCCGCTCGACGAGTTCTTCGGACGCGAGACCGCGCGCATGATCGTGCGTCAGCCGCTCGAGCTGACCCAGTCGAGCGACAAGTTCGACGTCAAGGTCACCGTGATCGGCGGCGGCACCACCGGCCAGGCCGGTGCGATCCGCCTGGGCATCGCCCGCGCGCTGGTCGAGTATGACGAGAACCTGAAGTCGGACCTGCGCAAGGCCGGCTTCATGACCCGCGACGCCCGCGAGGTCGAGCGCAAGAAGGTCGGTCTGCACAAGGCCCGTCGCGCGACCCAGTTCTCCAAGCGCTAATCGACATCGGGAAGTTCGGCTTCTTGCCGGTTACTTTTCCGTCCGTTGCGCTATAATCGGTCTCATAGCCCCGTCGCCAAGTGGTAAGGCATCTGACTCTGACTCAGACATTCGGTGGTTCGAATCCATCCGGGGCTGCCAAATCCGATACGAAGAACCCGCCGCAAGGCGGGTTTTTTGTTTCTGTCCTCCCTGCGCTTTCCCGTGCCTTGCGCCCGCTTCGGCGGCGACGGCCGCCCGCGGGGCGCAGGCATGCGCCCGGGCTGCGTCGAGCGGCATGACCGCGGAACGGCCGGGACGAGGCCGCCGCCAAGGGCGTCCGCCGGGGGCAATACCAAGGGGCAATAGCAGGGGGATGGTGACCTCGGCGTGAGTGTTTTCACCCTGCTGCATCTGACAGGTACCTGCGGCCGGATCGCGCCGCTATGGTCGATCGGGAAGGGAATTCAGAGATCTGAAGGGGGCGCATGTTGGGGTTCATGCGAAGGCTTGTCGGGCAGCCGCAACAGCGGCGGGCCCCGAAGGGCACGGCCGCGGTGGAGCAGGCCGCGACCCTGGGGACGATGTCGACCCCGGCCCGGCCGATCGCCTACGACGCCGGCCTGGTGCCCGCGCTCAAGCAGGATCATAACGATCTCGTCGCACTGTTCGATGAGATAGGCAGCTGCGCCAGGCACGACCGGTTCGAGGAAATCCCGCCGTTGCTGACCCGCTTCAAGATGAACTTCGAGGCCCATCTGATCGCCGAGAACGTGCGCTTCTACAACTATGTCGAGCGCGCACTGGAAGGCGACAGCGAGAACACGATGCTGATCCGCAGCTTCCGGCGCGAGATGAACGCGATCGCGCGCGGCGTGGTGGATTTCGTCAAGAAGTACCAGTTGAACGCCTTCGATGAAGCCAGCAAGAGCGCCTTCATCGACGACTACCAGGCCGTCGGCGATCTGCTCGCGCAGCGCATCCAGCGTGAGGAAGCCAGTCTGTATCCGCTGTACCAGCCGGCCTGAGCCGGCCGTTCCAGATCGTCCATCCGTTCCACCAGCAGTCGTCCACCCGCAACAGTCGTCAAGTAAAGATCACCAGGTAGCAGTCAATCCCAGTTCGATCCATCCACAACGCTTCCCCCCGAGAAAAGGAGAGCATGGACATGGAAGTCGATCCGATCGTTACCCCCCAGATCGCGCGTCTGCGTCGCGGCCTCGAATGCCACGGCGTGTTCGACGAGCTGCGCAACATCGAGACACTGCGTGCATTCATGCAGGTGCACGTGTTCGCCGTGTGGGACTTCATGTCCCTGGTCAAACGGCTGCAGCAGGACCTGACCTGCGTGCGGTTGCCGTGGATGCCGCCGAGCGACCCGGCCAGCGCGCGACTGATCAACGACATCGTGCTGGCCGAGGAGAGCGACGTCGATGCGCAGGGCCGGCCGGCCAGCCATCTGGACCTGTACCTGGCGGCGATGAACGATGTCGGCGCCTCCACCGAGTCGTTCCTGCACTTCCTGGCCGCGCTCGAGCAGGGCGTGGCGCCGGAGGACGCGCTGATCGAGGCGGGCGTGCCGGTATTCGTGCGCAACTTCGTGCTCGACACCCTGCGCACCGCCACCGAGGGCTCGACCCTGCAGGTCGCGGCGAGCTTCCTGTACGGTCGCGAGAACATCATTCCGGGCATGTTCCAGGGGTTGTTGTCGCGCTGGGGGCTGGACACCGCCACCGCGCCGGGCTTCGTCTACTACCTGGAGCGTCACATCGAACTCGATGCCGACGAGCACGGACCGGCGGCCACCAAGATGATCTGCACGATGCTGGCGCGGCATCCGCAGGGGCTGCCACGCGCGCGCCAGGCCGCGCGCGATGCGCTGCATGCGCGGCATGCGCTGTGGGACGGTACCGAGACACTGCTGCGCAAGCTCGACAGGAAATCCACTTTCAGGGAAGAAGCCGCCGAGGCAAGGGTGTCGGCATAGGACTGCCACCCGTTCTCCAGCCGGTCGCGCCGGCGGCGCAGGGAATGCGAGGACGTGCATCTGGATGCGCGTTCTGGGATCGCAGGATGCGACCCCCCGGCCGGCGCGACCTGGCGGGGGACGGATGACGGACCCGGGACACCCGGACGACGGTGGCGGTTGCAGCCGAAAGGCTGCAACCGCCAGGGAAGGCGGGCTCAGGCGGCCCGCGGCAGATCCTGTGCGATGGCGGCGGCCTGGACGCCGGCGATGATGGTGTCGGCGACACGCAGGTTGTGCGCGTCCAGCGGCAGTTCGAAAGCCAGGCTCATCACCCGTCCGATCCGGCGCGGTCGCCCCAGCTGCGCGACCTCCAGTCCCAGCTTCAGCAGCATCCGCTCGAACGGCGCGCTGGTCACCCCGACCAGGGCGCTGATGTCGCGGCCGGCGCAGAAGCTGAGCAGGTGCGCGACCATCAGCGCCGGGGTGGTGCTGAACCCGTAGCCACCGGCGGCAGTGCCCGTTGCGGCCGCGGTGTCGGTGGCGACGGCGAAACGGCTGACCTCCCAGACGTCGGCGCGCGCCGGAATGCCGCGGCTGTCGGCCAACTGCGGGAACACGTCGCGCAGCATGTTCGGGCCCAGCGTCGGCAATACCCGGCAACAGCCGACCACACGCGCAGGCGGCCGCCCCGCCGGCGTTACCGGCAGCAGGGCGTCATGGGCGAGCAGGTAGTAGGGATGGGCGCGGTCGAAATGGTCGCGTTCGCGTCCATGGTGGACCTTCACGTCCCAGCCCAGGCGGGCGTGGAAGACATCGGCACGCAAGCGGTGCATGCCGTCCATCAGGGTGGGGTGGATCCGGCCGTTGCCGGCGCGGCCGATCGTGATCGTGGTCATGGTGCTTGAACTCCCTGTCGTGGTGGGTGGCGACAGAGGAGCGCAAGCTGTCAGACGTTACAGCTGCAAGGATTGACAGGATGGCCGCGGCGCGGGCGCCGCACTCAGTAGGTGGAGATCAGGCCCATCGTCACCGCGCGGGCGACCGCGGCCTGGCGGCCGGATACGCCCAGCTTGCGGGCGGCGTTCTGGAGGTGGAAGACCGAGGTGCGCTCGCTGATGCCGAGCAGTTGCCCGATCTCCCAACTGGTCTTGCCGGCGGATGCCCAGAACAGGCACTCGCGCTCGCGCCCGGTCAGGTGCGGCAGCTCAACCGCCGGCCCCGGCGATGCGAACATCGTCGGGATGAAGCGGCGGGCCGACTCGTGGACGTAGTGGGCCAGCATGTGCAGGTAGGGCAGGTACCGGGTCAGCTCGGGGTTCAGCCCCGATTCGCCGGCGAAGGACATCAGCCCCCAGTGGGTGCCCGGACCGTGCAGCGGAATGCTGACCCCGGCGCCCAGGCCGAACTCGCCGGCCTCGCCGAACATCCTCCGGATCGCTTGCTGGTGCGGGTCGATCACGCGCTGGTCGGTCGGTACCGCATCGCACCAGCGCAAGGGGGTCGCGCGGTCGTGGCAGTGCGAGACGATCGGGTCGATGCGCAGATAGTCCTGCTCGAGATAGCGCTCGACCCAAAGTTGCGGATAGCCGCCGAGGGTGAACTGACGGCGCCGGTCGTCGACCAGCGGTAGGTCCAGGGCGTACAGCCAGTGCGAGACCCCGAACGGGCCGGTCAGGCGGTCGACCGCGCGGGTCAGCGCGTCGGCCGACGGGCACTCCTGCAGGTCGGTGAATGCCTGCAGTGGCGGTGTGAACGCCTGCAGTGGCGGTAACATCGCAGGTCCTTCTGGAAGTCCGGATTCACCGTAGCAGCTCGCGGCGGCGGCGCCACGCGAGCGATGCGCGGAACCGGAATGCGATCACAATTGGCGGGGTGTCGAATGGTCGGCCGCGCCTTTTCGTGGCCCCGGATGAACAGGTTACAATTGAAACCATTGCGCTGCGGCGCCCCTGCCACCCTTGAAGCCGGAGTCCCGATGAAGCTCGGAAGCCTTAAAGAAGGGGGCCGCGACGGCACCCTGATCGTCGTGTCGCGAGACCTCACCCGTGCGGTGCGGGCGACCGGCGTCGCCGACACCCTGCAGCGCGCGCTGGAGGACTGGTCCAACGCCGCGCCGCGCCTGAACGCGCTGTCGGACGCGCTCAACGCCGGCAGTGCCGAGGGCGCGTTCGATCTGGACATGGCCGCGCTGGCGGCGCCGCTGCCGCGGGCCTACGAGTTCGTCGACGGCAGCGCCTATCTGCCGCACGTCGAGCGGGTGCGCCGCGCGCGCGGTGCCGAGGTGCCGGAGACCTTCTACACCGACCCGCTGATGTACCAGGCGGTCAGCGCCGGCTTCTACGGCCCGCGCGACCCGGTCCGGGTGCCGAGCGAGGACTACGGCATCGACCTGGAGGCCGAGGTCGTGGTGATCACCGACGACGTGCCGATGGCGGTCGCGCCCGAGCAGGCCGCCGCGCACATCCAACTGGTCGGACTGGTCAACGACGTCAGCCTGCGCAACCTGATCCCGCCCGAGCTGGCCAAGGGCTTCGGCTTCCTGCAGTCCAAGCCGCGCTCGGCGCTGAGTCCGGTGTTCGTGACCGTGGACGAGCTCGACGGCTTCTGGCGCGACAACAAGCTGCACCGCGCGATGCTGACCCACGTCAACGGCGAGTGGTTCGGTGCGCCGGAGGCCGGTGTCGACATGCAGTTCGATTTCGCCCAACTGGTCGCGCACGCGGCCCGGACCCGGCCGCTGACCGCCGGCACCCTCGTCGGCTCGGGCACCGTCGCCAATCAGGACACCACGCTGGGCGCGTCCTGCTTCGCCGAGCGCCGTACCGTCGAGACCCTGGAGCACGGCAAGCCGCAGACGCCATTCATGAAGTTCGGCGACAGCGTCCGCATCGAGATGCTCGACGACGACGGCCACAGCCTGTTCGGCGCGATCGAGCAGCGCATCGAGCGTGGCTGAGGCGGTCGTCCGGCTTCCCGCGCGGGGGCGTCCGGCCGTGGCCGCGCGCCCCGTTTGCGTCGTTGCCGGACGCATCCGGCGCGCGCCGCGACGGTCTTGTCCGGCCGCGACGCTGAGGTAAGGTAGTCCGCCCCGAAGGCAGATGGCGTGAGGCGAGCGTGAGCGAACGACTGCGGCTGTATTCCTACTGGCGCTCCAGCGCCGCCTACCGGGTGCGGATCGGCCTCAACCTCAAGGGCTTGTCCTACGAGACCGTGCCGGTGCATCTGGTCCGCGACGGCGGCGAACAGCACACGCCGCAGTTCCGCGCCGCCAATCCGCAGGGGCTGGTGCCGGTGCTGGTCCACGGCAGCCGCACCTTCCGCCAGTCGATGGCGATCCTGGAGTACCTGGACGAGACCTGGCCGTCGCCGCCGCTGCTGCCCGGAGTCGCGCGCGAGCGGGCGCGGGTGCGGGCGCTGGCCCAGGCGGTCGCCTGCGAGATCCACCCGCTCAACAACCTGCGCGTGCTGCAGCACCTGGAGAACGCGCTCGGGCTGGATGCCGACGCGCGTTCGCAATGGGTCCGGCACTGGATCGGCGAGGGCTTCGCCGCGATCGAGGCGATGCTCGCCGAGCACCCGTCGACCGGCCGTTTCTGCGAGGGCGATACGCCGTCGCTGGCCGATTGCTGCCTGATTCCGCAGGTCTACAACGCGCGTCGCTTCAAGCTGGACATGGCGCCGTATCCGACCATCGAGCGGATCGAGGCCGAATGCCTGGCGTTGCCGGCGTTCGACGCCGCCCGCCCCGAGAACCAGCCCGACGCCGCCTGAGCGACGGGCCTCGGCATCGGCCGGGCCCGCGCGGCGGGGCGGCTCAGTGCGCGTTGGCGTCGAACACGTCCGCGTAAGGGTCGTGCTCGGCGCTGGAGCCCTCGGACAGGCGGAACTTCAGGGCCAGGCCGTCGCGGGAGTCGGCCGCGCGCAGCGCCTCCTCCATGTCGACCTTGCCCTCCTTGACCAGGCGGAACAGGCACTGGTCGAAGGTCTCCATGCCTTCCTCCAGCGACTCCTCCATCGCGTGCTTGATCTCGTGGACCTGGCCGCGGCGCATCAGGTCGCGGATGTGCGGGGTGTTGATCAGGACCTCGGCGGCCGGCAGGCGGCGGCCGTCGGTGCCCACCACCAGGCGCTGGCTGACCACCGCCTTGAGGTTCAGCGCCAGGTTCATCAACACGTTCTTGTGCGCCGACTCGTTGAAGAAATTGAGGATGCGCTCCAGGGTCTGATCAGCGTTGTTGGAGTGCAGGGTGGCCAGGCACAGGTGGCCGGTCTCGGCGAACGCGATCGCCGCCTCCATCGTCGCCGCGTCGAGGATCTCGCCGATCAGGATCACGTCCGGCGCCTCGCGCATCGCGTTCTTCAGCGCGTTGTGGAAGGCGTGGGTGTCCAGGCCGACCTCGCGCTGGTTGACGATCGACTTCTTGTGCTTGTGCAGGTACTCGATCGGATCCTCGATGGTGAGGATGTGACCGGAGGTGCTGCTGTTGCGATGGTCGATCATCGAGGCCAGCGTGGTCGACTTGCCCGAACCGGTCGAGCCGACGATCAGCACCAGCCCGCGCGGGGCCATGATGATGTCCTTGAGCACCTGCGGCAGCTGCAGCTCCTCGATCGAGGGGATCACGCTGCGGATCGCGCGGATCACCATGCCGACCTCGCCGCGCTGCTTGAACACGTTGACGCGGAAGCGTCCGGCGTCGGGCAGGGCGATCGCCATGTTCAGCTCCAGGTCGCGCTCGAACGAGGGCACCTGGCCCTCGTCCATCAGCGAGTAGGCGATCTTCTTGACCATCCCCGGCGGCAGGCCGGTGTTGCCGAGCGGGTAAAGCTTGCCCTCGACCTTGATGTAGACCGGCGCGCCGGTGGTCAGGAACATGTCCGACGCGTTCTTTTCCGTCATCAGCTTGAGAAAATAGCCGATGTCCATGCAGCAACCCCTCTAAACGTAACCGTTCCGATCCCCGACGTTGCAAGCCGGGCACCGGCTTCAGACAATGGCCCTGCGAATCACTACCGCATGGCCTCCCCAATGACCCCAAGCTTCGCACACTTCCGCGGCCTGCTGATGGCCGCAGTTCTCGCTTCGACGCTGAGCGCCTGCGCCAGCCTGCCGCCACCGACCGCCGAGCTGGCGGGCGCGCAGCAGGCGATCGCGGCCGCCTCCGACGCCGATGCCGACCAGTACGCCGGCGCCGACATCGCCAGCGCCCGCGACGCGCTCGGTCGCGCGCAGGTGGCGATGGCCGAGGGGCGCGAGGCGGACGCGCGCCGGTTCGCGCTCGCCGCCAGCGCCGACGCCGATCTGGCGTCGGCGCGCAGCGAGGAGGCCCAGCTGAGCGCGCAGGTCGCCCAGCGCCGCGCCGAGATCGCCCGCCTGCAGCAGCGGCTGGGTGGGGAGGGCGGCCGATGAGCGCGCGTATCGCAGGGGCGGTGCTGCTGTTGTCGCTGGCCGGCTTCGCCCAGGCCCAGCAGGGTCACACGCCCGAATCGCTGGCCCAGCGGCTGTCCGTGCTCGACGCCGACCCGGCGCTGGCGCGCCACGGCGCCTACCAGCGCATGCAGGCGCGGCAGGCGCTGGAGGCCCTGGCCGAGGCCGGCAGCCGCGACCGCGAGG
Organism: Marilutibacter maris; assembly: GCF_003233695.1. Lineage (NCBI taxonomy): Bacteria > Pseudomonadati > Pseudomonadota > Gammaproteobacteria > Lysobacterales > Lysobacteraceae > Marilutibacter > Marilutibacter maris. The sequence continues at coordinate 855,465 of NZ_CP029843.1, forward strand.
CGGCCCGCTACGTCGCCGAAAGGCGGGTCGAGATCGCCGAGATCAGCGCCCGCAACGAGGCGATGAAGGGCGAGCTGCTGCAACTGGAGCGGCAGCGCAGCGATCTGCTGGTCGAAGCCAGTCGCCGCGATGCCGCGCGCGCCCGGGCCGAGGCCGAGCGTCTGCGCATCCAGGCCCAGATCCAGGCCGAGGAGGCGGCGCGGCTGCGCGAGCAGAACCAGGCCGGCGAGGCCGCGATGCAGGATGTCGAGACCGCCCTGCAGGGCGTGGCCGGGGTGCAGGAGGCGCGGCTGGCGGCGGCGCGCGAGCGCGAGGCGGCGCTGGCGCGGCAGGAGGCCGAGCTGGTCGCCGGGGCCAAGCTGCCGCCGGTCCGGCGCGAGCGCCGCGGCGAGGTGTTCACCCTGTCCGGCGATGCGTTCCGGTCCGGGCGCTCGGCCCTGAGCGGCTCCGGCGACGGCCATGTCCGGGCGCTGGCGGCCTACATCCAGGCGCTGTCCGGCAACCGCACGGTGCGGGTATCCGGGCAGGGCGCGAGCGTGGTCAGCGATGCCCTGGTCGCCGCGGGGATCGCCGCCGGCCAGTTGCGCGTCTCCGATGGCGGCGGCAATCGTGTCGAGGTGGTCGTTCCGTAATTTTTCCTTGGGCGTCAATGGCTTGGGGTTGGGTTTGGGGCCGGTCCGGTGGCCGTGGCGCATGCCGGTTCCGTTCATCCACCGGTGCTTGCCGGCGGCTCCGGCGAGGAGTAGGGTCATATATCCAAGCGGCCTCCATCCGCTTGGTGACGAGCCCGGCCCGATGAAGCAGACGCCCTCTCCGTCGACCCCCGCAGCCCTGGTCAGGGCCGCGGCGGGGACGTGCGGACAGGGCCGACAAGGATGCCTCATCCTGATCCATCCCCTGCCGGGCCACATCGCTGACCTGCGTGACGCGCCTCGACCCCTGGTCGGGGCGTTTTCGTTTGCAGGCCCTCCCTGACAGCCCGGCCCCGGCCGGACGTAATCCCCCGCAATGCTGAAGGAGGTTTCCATGTTCGAAGAGCAGCCGCAGCCCGAGATCGAGGCGCTGATGAAGGCCGATCCGGAGTTCAAACAGCTGTATCAGCGTCACAAGCTGCTGGACAAGAAGGTGACCGACGCCGAACTGGGCGTTCTGCCGATCGACGATGTCACCCTGAACCAGATGAAACGCGAGAAGCTCGCCGCCAAGGATCGCTTGCTGCGGATGTACGACGCCCAGCACTGATGCCCGGACGGTGCCCGGCCGACTCCGGGCATCGCCCCTGTGCCGGGGCGACGTTGAAGCGTGTTTTCCGGGCGGCGGCGCCTCCTCGTCGGTGCCGCTGCCCAGAACCCGGAGCCGCCGCGGCTGCACCCGCAGCCGCGGCGGCTGTCCGGCCCCGATCTGCGTTCCCATCCCCGTCATCCATGCCATCGCCGCGCCCGCGTGGCGCGCCCGGGCACGGCGCCGCCGGTCCGCCGGTTAGAATTCCCGTACCCGCCGCAGCGACGCGGCCTCAGGAGACCGGGCGACCCGCATGGCCATTCACGATTCCGTACTCGAACTGATCGGCGCCACCCCGATCGTCAAGGCCCAGCGCCTGGATACCGGCGTTTGCGAGCTGTATTTCAAGCTGGAATCGCAGAATCCAGGCGGCTCGATCAAGGACCGGATCGGCCTGAAGATGATCGAGGCCGCCGAGGCCCGTGGCGACATCAAGCCCGGCGACACCCTGGTCGAGGGCACCGCCGGCAACACCGGCATCGGCCTGGCCCTGGTCGCGCAGCAGAAGGGCTACAAGCTGGTCCTGGTGGTCCCGGACAAGATGAGCCGGGAGAAGATCTTCAATCTCAAGGCGATGGGCGCCCAGGTCGTGCTGACCCGTTCCGATGTCGCCAAGGGCCACCCCGACTACTACCAGGACATGGCCGAGCGGATCGCCCGCGAGACCCCGGGGGCCTATTTCATCAACCAGTTCGGCAACCCCGACAACCCGGCCGCGCACGAGTACGGCACCGGTCCGGAAATCCTGGCGCAGATGGCCGACGTCGGCGGGCTGGACGCGATCGTGTTCGGCTGCGGCAGCTCGGGCACGATGAGCGGGCTGTCGAAGTGCTTCGCCGAACACTCGCCCCACACCGAGCTGGTGCTGGCCGACCCGGTCGGCTCGATCCTGGAGGAGTACGTCAACCGCGGCACCCTGTCGGAGAAGTCGGCCAGTTGGATGGTCGAGGGCATCGGCGAGGACTTCCTGCCGACGATCTCCGACTTCAGCCGGGTCAAGAAGGCCTATGCGATCAGCGACCAGGAGAGCTTCCTGACCGCGCGCAAGCTGCTGGAGCAGGAGGGCATCCTCGGCGGCTCCTCGACCGGCACCCTGCTGGCCGCGGCGCTGCGTTACTGCCGCGAGCAGACCGAGCCGAAGAAGGTGCTGGTGTTCGTCTGCGACACCGGCAACAAGTACCTGTCGAAGATGTACAACGACTACTGGATGCTGGACAACGGCTTCCTGGAGCGCGAGCCCAGCGGCGACCTGCGCGACCTGATCCTGCGGCCGTACGCGCAGCGCGACACCGTGGTGGTCGGTCCCGCCGACCTGCTGGTCACCGCCTACCAGCGGATGAAGCTGTACGACGTCTCCCAGTTGCCGGTGATGGACGGCGACGTCCTGGTCGGCATCGTCGACGAGAGCGATGTGCTGCTGCACGTCTACGGCGACGAGGCGCGCTTCCGCGACCCGGTCTCCACCGCGATGGTCAGCAAGCTGGACAAGGTCCAGGTCGGCGCTCCGATCGAGTCGCTGCTACCGATATTCGACCGTGGCCATGTCGCCATCGTGATGGACGGCGAGCGCTTCGTCGGTCTGATCACCCGCATCGACCTGCTGAACTACCTGCGCCGGCGGGTGCAGTGACGGGCGTCGCAGGCGTGGAATTCACATGCCGTTGACATCACATTTCACCCACCGGGATAGCTGAATACCAGCGTTCCGGCGGGTGCCGATGTGCGGATGGCCGAGGTAAACTTAGCGGTCGCCGTGCCCGCGGGCATGGCCCCGCAGCGGGAACAGGCAATGACACAACGACATCCGGACGGCGAAGCGCGCAGGCCCGGTCTGGGCACCCTTGCGATCCACGCAGGGCAGGCGCCCGATCCGAGCACCGGCGCGGTGATGACGCCGATCTACGCGACCTCGACCTATGTACAGGCCAGCCCTGGCGAGCATCAGGGCTTCGAGTATTCGCGCACCCACAATCCGACCCGCTTCGCCTACGAGCGCTGCGTCGCGGCGCTGGAAGGCGGCAGCCGCGGCTTCGCGTTCGGCTCCGGCATGGCCGCGACCTCGACGATCCTGGAGCTGCTCGACGCCGGCAGCCACGTCGTCGCGATGGACGACGTCTACGGCGGCACCTACCGCCTGTTCGAGCGCGTGCGTCGCCGCAGCGCCGGGCTGGAGGTCAGCTGGGTCGATCTCAGCGACGCCGCCGCGTTCGAGGCGGCGATCCGTCCCGAGACCCGGATGGTCTGGATCGAGAGCCCGACCAACCCGATGCTGAAGCTGGTCGACATCGAGCAGATCGCCGTGATCGCCCATCGCCATGGCCTGTTGGTGGTGGTCGACAACACCTTCTGCTCGCCGATCGTGCAGCGCCCGTTCGAGCTGGGCGCCGACATCGTGATGCACTCGGCGACCAAGTATCTCAACGGTCACTCGGACATGGTCGGCGGCATCGCGGTGGTCGGCGACAACGCCGAGCTGGCCGAGCAGATGGCCTTCCTGCAGAACTCGGTCGGCGCCGTGCAGGGGCCGTTCGACAGCTTCCTGGCGCTGCGTGGCCTGAAGACCCTGCACCTGCGGATGAAGGCGCACTGCGACAACGCGCTGGCGCTGGCGCAGTGGCTGGAAAGCCATCCCGCGATCGACAAGGTCATCTACCCGGGCCTGGCCTCGCACCCGCAGCACGCGCTGGCGAAGCGCCAGATGGACGGCTTCGGCGGCATGATCAGCATCGTGCTCAAGGGCGGGGTGGACGCGGCCAGGCGTCTGTGCGAGCGCACCGAGCTGTTCGCCCTGGCCGAGTCCCTCGGCGGAGTCGAGAGCCTGGTCAACCACCCGGCGATCATGACCCACGCCTCGGTCCCGCCCGAACGCCGCCAGCGGCTGGGCCTGAGCGACGCGCTGGTGCGGTTGAGCGTGGGGGTGGAGGCGTTGGCCGATCTACAGTCCGACATCGAAGCGGCGTTGGCGTGAACGACCTTCCGGCCACGGCTCCGACGCTGGTCTCGACCCGAAGCACCGGTGCTCCAGGTGCATTCTGGCGGGAGGTGAGGCAGAGCTTCCGCAATCCCGAATTCTGGGCCCTGTCCAGTTGGCTCGACATCATCGTCAAGGCGCGCAAGTCCAGATTCGGCATTCTCTGGTTGATGGCGCCGTCGCTCGTATACGTGTTCGGGTTGGGCAAGTTCTTTGCCGACATGCAGCCGGGGTCGCCTGGCCGTTTCTATGCCCATGTGGCCCTGGGTTCGATGATCTTCCGGACGATGATGTCGTCCGTGATCGGAAGCGCGAACGTGTTCCACGGCAGCCACTCCTTCATCATGGACGGACACGTTCGCCTGACCGACTACCTGCTGCAATCGCTGGCCAAGTCGTTCTTCGACATGTGCATGTACGTGCCGGTAACCGTGGCGGCGCTGATGCTGTTTGGTCAGGTGTCCCTTGTCGGGCTGGCGTGGGCCTTGCTCGCGCTCGTGATCATCTATGTGAACGGACTATGGATATCGGCGGTGTTCGGGCTGACCGGTGCCAGATTTCCGGACTTCGGGCAGTTGCTCACCAATGTGTCGATTTTCCTGTTCCTGCTGACGCCGATCATCTGGTATCCCGAGGCCGTGCCGGCGAACAGCCACCGTGCGCAACTGATGCGGATGAACCCCTTCTACCACTTCGTCGAGATCTTTCGCGCTCCGATCATGGGCGACCCGGTCGATCCGGGGTCCCTTGTCTACGTCGCGGTGATCACGGTCGTCGGGTTGATCGTGGCGACATTCGCATACCGCCGCTACGCGCGGTTCGTGCCGTTGTGGATCTGAGGCGATGAGTGCGTTTATCCGTGTGCAAGGGGTTTCGCTCGACGTCCCGACATTCCTGCAGAGCGAGCGGCCGGCAAAGGGGTGGGGCAGTCTGTTTCTCGGCGCCGCGTTCCAGCCGCCGAAGCGCCGCCTGGTCAGGCTTCTGGACCGGCTCAGCTTCGATGTGAACGATGGCGACCGTCTCGCGATCCTGGGTCGCAACGGCGCCGGCAAGTCCACCCTGTTGAGGGTGCTCAACCGCGTCTATCAACCGACCGAGGGCAGTGTCGAGGTCAGCGGAAGCTGTCAGGCCCTGCTCAACATGTCGTTGGGCTTCAATGGCGAGGCCACCGTCGCCGAGAACATCTATCTGCGCGGCATCGCGATGGGCCTGACCGCGGCCTTCATCCGTCAGCAGGTGCAGCCGATCCTCGAGTTCTCTGGTTTGACGGAAAAGGCCGGGCAGCGGCTCAGAACGCTTTCCTCCGGCCAGAAGATGAGGCTCGGATTCGCCATTTCCACCTCGGTGCAGCACGACATCATGCTGATGGACGAGTGGGTTGGCGCTGGCGATGCCGACTTCATGGCGCGAGCCAAGGCACGCATGCAGGGCCGGGTGGGAGGCAGCAAGATCGTTGTCCTGGCCAGCCACAGCGTGGGATTGCTGCGCGATCTGTGCAACAAGGGGATCGTGCTCGAGCGCGGACGCCTGGTCCATGCCGGAGACATTGGCGATTCCCTCAAGTATTACCACGAGCTGATGTCGCGCCTGAGAAAGGGCGGCGACGCGGTGACGCTGGGCGACGAAGCCCCGGGCGCCGGAGCCGGCGCGCAGGTATATGGCGCTGTCGAAGACATCCGTGTCGATGCCATGCGGGGTCGGGTCGAGGTTACCGGTTGGATGGTTAACGCTCAGGGCGGCTTGCCCGAAGGCCTGGCACTCGACGTCGACGGCCATCGCTATCTGGCGGTCGAGCTGACCCGAATCCGGCGTCCGGATGTGTGCAAGCACTTTGGTCTTGCTACCGATATGTGCGGCTTCAAGGCTTTCGTCCCAGTGTCAGGGCTGCGGGTTCTTTCCGATCTAGGACCGGATGTTCGCGTCCTGGGTGGTGAACGGCATGAGTCCGCCGATGCGGTCTTGCGGCTTGCGCCGTCCGTTTCCGCGGCGCTCGTGTGTTGAGTTATCTGATGGTTTGGCAGGATATCGAGGAGCGGTACTAGGCATGGCGCAATATCAGTCGTTTCCCGGTGTGCCCGGCGATTCCAAGACTCTTGAGAAGCTCAAGGGGCTGCGGTTGCCCCCGTTGAATGGAAAGCGCTTCCTCGACGTCGGCTGCAACGAGGGATTCTTCTGCGGGTTTGCGCACTTCGAGGGCGCGCGCAGGTCAGTGGGTATCGACCACTCCGCCGGCTTCATCAAGCGTGCGCGAAACCGTTTCCCGGAATGCGAGTTCCTGCAGCAAGGCTGGGACTCCCTCCCGGAAGGGGAGTTCGATGTGATCCTGCTGGCTTCCGCCCTTCATTATGCGGAAGACCAGCCCGCGCTTATCGATACGCTGGTCGAACGCCTTGCGCCCGGCGGGACGCTGGTGCTCGAACTCGGCATCGTGTCCTCCGAGCGGGCCGAGTGGGTGAAGGTCGAGCGGGGTATCGACGAGCGCTATTTCCCGACGATGCCGATGCTGCGCGAGGTGCTCGCGAAGCATGCATGGAAGTGGATGGGCCCCAGTGTGCAGCAGTCGGGGGATCCGGTGTCGCGCCATGTCGTCCATGTGCACCATCGTCGGGCTGTTGCCTATTTGCTGATGCAACCTCCTGGATATGGGAAATCGTCGATCGCTGCGACCGCTTTCGCCAATAGCTCCGTACGGCTCGTATCCGGTGACGAGGTCCTGCGCCGGATTGCCGTCTCCGAGTTGAAGGTCGATGCATCGCTCAAAAACTTGGTCACTAGAGACTATTCGCCATATCACCTCGATGTGACCCTGCTGCGCGTGTTCGAAGCAGGGCAGGGCGCCAAGCTGGTTGAGGCCTGGTTGAAGTCCGCAGGCGATGGAGATTTCGCTCTGGATGCGTACGTGCCAGAGGCATGGCAATCGTTGGTGCGTGAGTTACTCGAACGACGAAATTACTTGCCTGTTGAGTTGAAGTGGGAGCGAGTTTCCAGTCCGCCGCGGCCGAGCGAAGATGCTGAAAGTCGGGCGGAAGCCTACTTTTCAGAGTTGGCCAAGCTTCAGACCCAAACTGCGACGGGACTTGAGCTTGGGCATGGATATGTCGATTCCATGGACATTCGAAGCAATCAGATTCGCCTGCGCGGGTGGGCGCTTGATTCGGAAGGGAATGTGGCCGAGCGACTGATCGTGCACATCGGAGACACTGTCACGGAACTGGAGGATTTTGAACGAATCGAACGCCCTGACGTTGCCAAGCGCGTGTCCGGCGGCGATGTGCGTTGCGGCTTCGAAATCAAGCTGCCGGCGTGGGGCTCCGCGTCTGACGTATGGAAATCTGGGCTCTCGGTGCTGGCCGCCAATGCAAAGGCTCCGGTTGGCTGGAGGCTGAAGTTGGCGAGTAACTTGAGGCGAAGCGACGATATCCGGAAGATCGATCGGGCGGATGCGGCTCCAGACGGAGGTCAGCGGTGACCTGGCTGTCGGCCATCTATCGTGAAGCTGCCTGCGGGTTGACCTCGTGTTGTCGAGGAGGGCGGAGGTAATGCAATTGATCGTGTTGGGCATGCATCGCTCTGGCACATCGGTCCTGGGGCGCGTGTTGAATCTGATGGGCGCCTACTTTGGGCCAGAAGGCGTTAGCACCGGTGCGAACATTGAGAATCCCAAGGGGTTCTGGGAGCGCCGGGACGTACGCGAGATCAACGACTGGACCTTGCACTCGGTCGATTGCGATTGGAACCGAGTCTCTCGGTTCGATGTCGGCGCGCTACCTGAGAGAACTGTGAAAGGGTTCGGCGAGCGGGCGGAAAAACTGCTGCTGGAGATGGATGCGCATCGGCCTTGGTTTATCAAGGAACCTAGGATGTGCCTGCTGATGCCATTGTGGAGGCGCTATCTGGAAGTGCCGATCTGCATCCATGTGGTGCGTCACCCGCTTGAAGTTGCGCATAGTCTCAATACGCGCAATCGCATTCCCCTGCCGGCGGCTGTGGCGTTGTGGAAGCGCTATGTATCCGCGGCTATTGAGGGATCCCGAGGACTGCCTTCGGTGGTCGTCTTTCATGCCGACCTGATGAATAGCCCATGGGAAACGGTAAAGTCACTCTTCGCGCAGCTTGAGGAACATGGTGTCGGTGGATTGAGATTGCCGGCACGGATGGAGGTAGAACGTTTTGTCGAAATGGACCTCTATCGACAGCGTCAATCGGGTGTTCAGGATGATGAGTTTGAGGATTCGCCGGAAGTTGGATTGTTCAAGAGGTTGATGGCTCAGCGATCCATTGATGTAGATCTCGGTGCGGAAAATGCCGTCAGCGCTCGGGCGCTCTTGGAATTCGAGGCAGGCTTACCGCCCGTGCGGTCTGTTGCCAACGCTCGTGCCTCATCCAGTTCCGCTCTTGTCGAAAACCTCAGGGCCAAGTTTGAGATGCGAGAGCATGACTTGCGAGAAAAACTTGAAGAAAGCGTCCAGCGAGCCAGGGACTTTGAGTCCATGATAAAAAAAATGCGAGCTGAGCGCGTTGCCTTGGAGGCTGACATGCGCAAGGAGAGCGAGTTGCTTGCAGCTCGGGAGGAGAGCTTCCGTGCTGAGCGCGAGAAACTCGAAATAGCCGAAGCGGCGCTTTCAAGCGAGCATGACCGGTTTCTGAAGCTTGAGGAAGAGTTCGAAAATACCCGTGCCGAGTTGCTTGAGCGTATTCGTATCCAGGATGGCGAGTACGCGGAAACGAAACGTCTCGCCCGAGCACGTCTAGGTGACGTAACCCGTCTGACTCGCAGGCTGCTGGCTAGTGAGGTCGAGCTCGCGGTGCTTCGAGAAGCTGGCCGAGAAGCGGCAGGTCGATTGAGCCAGGCTCAGTCGGAACATCGCGTTACCGAGAATGCCCTGAGGGAATCGCTTGGCCGCTCAGAGAACGAGTTGCAGGAGATGCGTTCCGAGCTGGCGCGGATCTACGGAAGTTGGACTTGGAGATTCGGGGGGCCGATCCGGCGGCTCTCAAGGGTGGCGCGTCGTCTGTTGTCGCGTGGTCCGGCTAGTGATGCAGATGTGGTGCGCCAGTCCGCGCTGTTCGACGGGGCGTGGTATCTCCAGCAATACCCGGATGTGGCACGCAATGGAGTTGATCCGCTGGAGCACTATCTGGGATTCGGATGCGAAGAAGGCCGCGACCCAGGTCCGAACTTCAGCACACGCAACTATCTCCGAGCCAATGCAGATGTCAGAGACTTGGGAATGAACGCGCTTGTTCATTACCTGAGGCACGGCCGTGATGAGGGTAGAAAGCTATGTTGAAGGGCCGCACGAATAGATCCGATTCAATGAATTCGCTCGAGCAAGATCTGCTTCTGATTCGCGGTTCCAGCCTTTTCGATGCGAAGTGGTACCTGCACGCATATCCGGACGTTGCGATGTCCGGCATCGATCCCGCCGAGCACTACCTGCGGTTTGGGGCGCTGCTAGGGCGGAACCCGGGACCTTCGTTCGATACCGTGCGCTATACTTCGGAAAATCCCGAGCTGCGCTCTGCCGGGATCAATCCGCTAGTTCATCACCTGAACGGTGTGTTTTCTGGAGTTCCCACCAGGGGTGTAGGTAATCCGGCCGAGTTCGCCGGCTCACTTGAAGTGGTCAACAGCCACGGGCTTGTCGGCTGGGCTGTCGACAAGGCGCGACCCGGAAAGGCGGTCGAGCTCAGCGTGTTCGTCGATGGGACGCACGTGATGGACTGCACAACGGACATGTTGCGCCCAGACCTCATGTCGCACGGCATGGACGGAACGGTCGCAGGGTTCGCGCTTTCCTGTCCGTCGGCTGTGTTCTCCAAGGGAGTCGAGGTGGACGTGCGGTTTCGCCGCTCCGGACATTCGCTGAAGCGAAGCCCTCAATCCGTTCTATACGGTTCCACTGAAAAGAATCATGGGGAGGGGGTGCTGGCGCGATATCGAGACGGGAAGTTCCGGTTGATCACGGTAATTGTGCCTGTGTTCAACGCGCTAGAAGCTGTTCGTGAATGCTTGACGGCCTTGATGAAGCATTTGCCCGGCTATGCCAGTGCGATTGTCGTAAACGATGCCAGCACCGATCCGTTGATAGCCCCGATGTTGCGTGAGTTTGCTGCAGGCTGCGAACGAATTCGTGTCGAGACAAATGCGGTCAATCTCGGTTACACACGAACCATCAACAAGGCCATAGCGCTGGCGGGTAGCGACGACATCGTCCTGCTCAACAGCGACACGGTGGTCACGACGAGGTGGCTGGACGCACTACGATACTGTGCCTACGCTTCGCCGCGAGTGGCGACTGTTACGGCGCTTTCCAACAATGCTGGAGCTTTCTCAGTGCCCGCGATGGGGAAGCACAATCCTTGTCCTGACCATCTGGATGGAGAAGGGCTCGCGCGGGCGATCGTACACTCGACTCCCGGCCAACCAATTGAGGTCCCCACTGGAAACGGGTTTTGCATGCTGGTCCGGAGGGAGGCTCTCGATGTCCTTGGAGGGTTCGACGAAAAGCGCTATCCGCGGGGTTATGGCGAAGAAAATGACTTCTGCATGCGCGCTCTACGAGCTGGTTGGAAGAACGTGGTCTCCGACAAAGCTTACGTTCTGCACAAGCGTTCCCAAAGCTTCCAGGAAGAGAAGGCTGGCCTAATCAAGGCCGGTCGCACCCAGTTGGATATCGACTATCCCGAATATGGTCAGGTTATCGGGCGTTTTCGGGATCTGCAGTTCAATCAACTGCGGAAGCGGATTGCGGATTCGTTGTCCGCCACCGCCGATAACCCCAGGCCCAGGGCCATGTACGTTATTTCGACCCAGACCGGAGGGACGCCCCAGACAAACCTTGATCTGATGCGGGCAATGTCTGGCGATTATGACTGCTGGTTGCTTCGGTGCGATTCGAAGACAATCACGCTATCCCAGCTGGTGGATGGAGAGCTCGAAGTTCGAGAGGTTCATCATCTCAGTCAGGTGGTTGAGCCTATCACGCACGTTTCAGATGACTACGATAGCGTCGTGGCGGGTATTCTCTACAGGAAAGCGATTACCATCTTGCACGTGCGCCATGTCGCTTGGCATAGCTTGAATCTTGCCAAGATTGCTCGGTCTCAGAATATTCCTGTCGTATATTCGCTGCACGATTTCTATAGCATTTGCCCGTCGCTAAACCTGCTGGATGGCGATCTTCGCTATTGTGGCGGTGTATGCACTCAGGGAGGCTCGAGCTGCACGGCTTCGCTCTGGCCAAGCGCCAACATGCCCGAGCTGAAACATCGCTTTGTCAAGCGATGGAGGGAAATGGTTGGCGCGTTCATGGCTGATTGTGATGCCTTCATAACTACGGTGCCTACTGCGGCGAAGACCATAGAAGCTGCGTATCCACAACTCGAGGGTAGAGTGACCGTAATTCCGCACGGTCGCGACTTCGAGTCCTCCGGTGCGTACGCCCGACTTGATCGCGCGCGGTCTAAGACCAAGATTCTCATTCCAGGGAATATTGGCGCTTCCAAGGGGAGTGAGCTGATCAGAAAGCTTGCGGAAATCGGTGCTGAGCAGCGTTTCGAATTTCACTTCCTTGGTGCTACGGCCGGCACGTTGAAGGGGGTTGGAATTCACCACGGCACCTATACGCGAGACAACTTCCATCGCGAAGTGCGCAAAATTGGTCCGGCATTTGGAGTCGTTTTTTCGATATGGGCTGAGACCTACTGCCATACTCTGACCGAAATGTGGTCCTGTGGTGTGCCAGTGCTGGGTATGGACATCGGGGCCGTTGGAGACCGAATTCGTGCCAGTGGGGCTGGTTGGCTGATTGAACCGACCGCGTCGCCGGAAGAGGTGCTCGCATCGCTTGATCGTATCGTTGCGGATGCTGAAGGCTACCAGCAGCGCTTGGATGCCGTTTGTCGGTGGCAACAGTCCGAAGCCGTTTGGAATGACATCGAAACGATGGCGGCACAGTACCGAAAAGTATACGACTCCGTTCTTGGTCAGCCTGAGCGATCCGGGGCGCGAGTGGGACTGCTGTACAAGCAGAGGCCGTTCATTCCCCCCACCGCGCATATACGGGTGATTCGCCCTTGGCGAAAAGCCGTCGGAAGAAGTCCTGTGAACGACGTGCGACCTGTGAGCGCCGCATGGTTGATGGCCGGAGGTGGAGATCACATTGATGCCGTGGTTATCCAGCGCGACGCGGTGCCTCAAGACAAGGTCGGCATGCTCGTCGATTTTCTCCGCGAAAAACGTGTGCCCTATATCTACGAGATTGACGACCCACTGTGGGACCTGCCGCGTGCCCACCCTGACTACGACGAGTATGCCGCTCACGCGCAGCAGCTTCGGGACCTGATCCAGGGGGCGGAGGTCGTGACCACGAGTACGCAGGCGTTGGCAGAGCAGCTACGTGCGCTGAATCCCAGGGTTGAGATCGTAGAGACCATGCTTGATACGCCGGCCTGGACGGTACCCCTTCCCGATGGCGCGCCTGAGCGAGTACTGGGTGATGCTGGGCTGGTGGGTATGGATCGTCCGCGTATCCTCTATATGGGCACGAAATCGCACAGCGAGGACTTGAAGGAGGTGCTTCCCGCGGTCCAGGCGGTGCTCGATGCCAGGCCCGATGCTGAGTTCATTCAAGTTGGTGCAGGCGATCCCTTGCCAGGTGCCACCTTTGTGGTTGTACCTGAATATGCTGCCAGCTATCCTCGCTTCGTTCAGTGGTTTCGTGCGCTGTGTCGTGGATGCACGATCGCAATCGCGCCTTTAGGTGATTCGGAGTTCAATACTGCGAAGTCCGATATCAAAGTGCTTGACTATGCCATGGCGGGTGTTCCGGCAATCTACAGTGCGTGCGGACCATATCGGAGTGCGATCAGTCACGAAAAGACCGGACTGCTGGTGGAACCGGATCACACCGCTTGGGTTTTTGAGATGTCGCGTCTTCTGGATGATGCTGCTCTGCGCGACACCTTGAGAGCGAATGCTCTGAGATGGGCGTCCGGAGAGTCAAGGAGGAGAGAACAGGCGTTCCGAGCGTTCGTGGCAGGCTTCCTGTCGAAGCGGATGGAATCTCCAAGAAGTATGACCCGGACGCCAGTCGCCACGACGGGCTGATCACATGAAGCGTGTGGCAATCCTCCAGTCCAACTACCTTCCGTGGAAGGGATATTTCGATCTGATTGCAGCCGTTGACGAGTTCATTGTCTACGATTGCGTCCAATACACGAAGAACGATTGGCGTAATCGTAATCAGATCAAGACTCCGCAGGGCAAGTCATGGTTGACTGTGCCGGTACGACAGAGGTCGCTCGAGCAGACAGTCGCTGAAACTGAGGTCGCTGACGCTCGCTGCTTTCGGAAGCATTGGTCGACGTTTCGTCAGAACTACGCGAAAGCTCCTCATGTGCGGTATTGCGAGGAGTTGCTTGCGCCGTTGTTCGAGCGCTTGTCTCTGGAGTCGATGCTTTCAAATGTGAATGTCATCGCGATGAATCACATCTGTGGCGTGCTTGGGGTAGCCACACCAATAGTGGATTCCAGCGTCTATGTCATCGAAGGCAACCGCAATGAACGACTTATTTCGCTGTGCCGGCAGGCCGGCGCAAGCCATTATCTTTCCGGGCCTGCAGCAAGGGTATACCTCGACGAGGATGCGTTTCTAGAAGCGGGCATCGTGGTGGAATGGGCCGAATATCAAGGCTATCCGGAGTATCCCCAGCCCCATCCTCCGTTCGATCACTATGTGAGTATCATGGATCTCTTGGCATCGACGGGCCCTGATGCCGGAAACTTCATGCGCTGGACACGAAGGGAACAGTCATGAGCCGATCCGTCAGCGTAGTGGTGCCGGTGTATAGGAGTGCTTCCATGCTTCCGACACTGTATGCCCGCATCAAGGCTGTGCTGGATCCTCTGGTCACGGACTGGGAATTGATTCTGATCGACGATGCCAGCAATGACGGTACATTTGATGTCATTTTGTCTCTCCGAAACGAAGACGCTCGAGTCAAGGCCATCCGTTTCGCGCGTAATATGGGGCAGCACAGTGCCACACTTCACGGGCTGAGACGCAGCAAGGGTGACTGTGTCGTCACGCTTGATGACGATCTTCAGAACCCGCCCGAGGAGATTCCGAGGTTTATCGCGCGCCTTGATGATGGCTACGACTTGGTGATTGGCCGGATCACCAACGAGAAGAAGCACTCATTTTTTAGGAATCTGGCAAGCCAGCTGGTTCAAAACTTGATTTGTCGCATTCTAGGCAAGCCAAGATCATTGGCGCTTTCGAGCTATCGCTGCATGTCCTCGCGTGCGGCAAAGGGAATGTCCGCGTACTCCGGGGCGCATGCGTATATGCCCGCGTTGATGTTTGGTGCGGTGCCGCAGGATCGCATCTGCAATCTAGACGTCGAACATCATGCTCGAATGGACGGGCGTAGCCATTACACGCTCAGGAAGCTGCTGAAACTTTCGTCCTATCTTGTCGTCAATCACTCTTCTATTCCACTTCGTTTCGTTACGGCCTGGGGAATCTTCCTGAGTCTGGCGAGTGTCGTCTATGCAGGCTTTGTAGTGCTGGACGTGCTCGTTAGCGGGAGTTCTGTGCGGGGCTGGCCTACGCTGGTCGTGCTCCTTTCGTTTCTATCGGGGAGCATTCTGATGGGGATGGGCGTTCTTGGCGAGTACATCGGAAGACTCGTCGTCGAGAGCTCCTATCGGGGGCAGACTGCCGTATTCGAGGAACATCTGTGATGGCTGGCCTTTTCGTAACCGGGATGATCAGGTCGGGGACGACGTTGGTCCAGACACTTCTGACCAATCATCCCGATATGTTTGTCGCGTATCAGCCGTTTCATCAGCTATACGTGGAGGTCAAGCGGCGCTTCCTGACCGGTCGTGGTGAAGCACGGATGCTGCCCCTCGATGATGGAAGTCCGCTTCGGGACGAAGAGCGTCGGGCCTTCGTCGACTGGCTCAAGGCATACGTATTCGATGCTGACAGCGCCATGGATCTGGCCCGTTCGGCGAATACCGGCAAGGGCGGCGGTATGACGGCCGGTTCATTCTCTGCGGACAGTGGCAATTTCTTGTCGATCTGGCATCAACTCCATACTGCCGCCCTTGAGCGCGCGGGACGGCAGGAGGTGAGGCTGTTGGGATCCAAGGAAGTGTTGTGTGAGGAGTTCGTTCCCGCGTTTCTTTCCGCGGGGCAGCGTTGCGTCCTGGTTCTACGCGACCTTCGCGGTGTCGTTGCCTCGGCCAACAACGGTCGCTACCGCGACCTGGTTGGCGACCGCTATCCAACGATGATGCTGGTCCGAATGTGGAGAAAGTCCGCCGCCTACTGGCTCCGGTATCGCCATCATCCCAATGTGTTGGCGCTGCGCTACGAGGATGTCGCATCGAATCCAAGCGAAGCGCTTCAGCGGATAACTTCCTGGGGAGGCTTGGCCCCATATTCTGAGAGCATCCTCTGTACTGAGCTCAAAGATCAGTTCGGGCGGCCGTGGATGGGGAATTCGTCATTTGGGGACAAGCAGGGCGTCGATGCCGGCGCGGCGACGGCATGGAACGCTAATCTTGAAGTCGAAGAGGCGCGATTTCTCGCTGTGGTGGCCAGGCGCGAGCTCGTCGCAGCAGGATATGACGTGCCTGCCGATCTAGGTCTTGGAGACATCCTGAGATATGAAGACAACACCGATGGCGTGCGCGCGACATATCTTGAGGCGAATCGGCTCGACGCCACCTGCAGGGAGCTTGAGGTTCGTCGTTTCGATGCCGCGGCAGGAAGAGTGAGCGATGCCACGGATGATGCCCTGAGTGACCACTTTCTCTTCTCCGATGCCTACGGTGTGACGGATTGAACACGAATGAGCCGTCTCGTGACTTGTCCAGGCGCGCTGGAGGGAGGGCGCTCATGGTGGCGCTCGTGGCGGCTAGCGTGATCATGCAGTTGCTGAGCGCCTTGGTGCTGAAGATCACTCCTGCGTTGGACCCGGGTCATGCACTCACCGTCATGCTCTGCCTGGTGCTGGTGTTGGTGTTGAATGTGGCGCGGTTCTTTGTGTGGGGATCAATTCATCGTCGCTTTCCAATAAGTGTGGCGTACCCCACTTCGGCGCTGTTTTTTCCGGGAATTCTCGTCATGGCCTGGTGGTTCGGCGAACCTATCGGACCATTTCAGGTGGCAGGTGCAATGGTTGTGATGCTGGGAGTTGCGCTGCTGGTTTCGGAAGGGGAGCGGCGATCGTGAAGGTGGATGTGCGCTGGCATGCCAAGCTGCTGGCAAACCATTCATATCTCTACGTCTTGAACGCCTATTTGGCGTTTCTTGGGCTGCTGCCGGAGCCTTTCCGCGGACTGGGATACCGAGTCGTACTGGCCAAGCTTGGATCAGGTGTGTATTTCGATGCGCGTATCTTCATCAAGTTTCCGTGGCTGGTCGAGATCGGCAGCAAGGTGAGCCTGAATCGTGGGGTCGAGCTCTACCCGAGCCAAAGGACCGGGCATCGGATCGTGATCGGTGACGACGTACGCATTGGTCCTCATGCCAGGTTCTTGGCTGCCGGACACGACGTCGATGACCAAGACTTCTCCGAGACAGGGGGGGACATCGTCATAGGCGACGGTTGCTGGATTGGTTCGGGTGCCACCATCCTGCCCGGCGTCGTGATTGGGGCTGGCGCCGTGGTGGCTGCTGGGGCCGTGGTGGCCAAGAGCGTCCCCGCGAATGCGATCGTTGGTGGCGTGCCGGCGAAGATCCTGCGCTTTCGTTCAGTAGCCCGCGGGGCGGAGGAGTCATGAGCTGGGCGCTGTCGGCCCTGATGGCGGCTCTGTTCGTTACCGCATCTGCACAGGTGGCGTTCAAGCAGTACAGTAATGGCGCGGGGCGGGGGTATCTGGTGCTCACCGTGATGCTCTTCGCATCGGCCCCTCCCCTGACCTACCTGGCCGTAAAGGCTTATGGGGTTGGAACGGTCTATGTAAGTACAGCGATCACTTATATTCTTGTCGCGCTGGCAGGGTGGCGGTTGTTCGGGGAGTCTCCAACGCCACGTCGTGTCCTTGCCATGGGTCTTATTCTGTTGGGCGTCCTCATTTACGCAGTAGGTCTCTGATGTCGACTGGAATACCATTCAACAAGCCTTACATGACTGGCCGTGAGCTCTGGCTGATAAGCCAGGCTCATGCTCGGGGACATCTCTCCGGCGATGGCGCATTCACCAAGCAGTGCCATCGTTGGCTGGAGGAACACGTCGGATGCCGTAAGGCCTTGCTGACACACTCCTGCACAGCGGCGCTTGAGATGAGTGCGCTGCTGCTGAATCTGGAACCGGGTGATGAAGTCATCATGCCGTCGTTTACCTTTGTGTCGACGGCTAATGCGTTCGTCCTAAGAGGAGCTGTGCCAGTATTCGTGGATATCCGTCCCGATACACTCAATATCGACGAGAAGCTGATCGAAGCAGCGATCACATCCAGAACGCGCGCCATCTGCGTCGTGCACTACGCTGGCGTCGCGTGCGCGATGGACGAGATTCTCGCCGTTGCCGAACGACACGGATTGACGGTGATCGAAGACGCAGCGCAGGCGATCTTTTCAAGCTACAAGGGCCGACGGCTCGGCGGGATAGGGGCGTTGGCCGCATTGAGCTTTCACGAAACCAAGAATGTGATCTCCGGTGAGGGAGGCGCTTTGCTGGTAAACGACCCTTGTCTTGAGGAGCGAGCCGAGATCATTCGTGAAAAGGGGACGAATCGGAGCAAGTTCTTCCGCGGTCAGGTCGACAAGTACACCTGGGTGGATGTTGGGTCCTCCTATCTGCCGGGGGAAATTATCGCCGCGTTTCTTGCCGCACAGCTTGAGCAGGGTGAGGCGATCACCCGCACAAGGCTTTCGCTATGGGATACCTATCATGCGTGGGCCGAGCCGTACGAGGTAGGAGGTGTGGTGAGGAGACCTGTGGTTCCGGTGGAATGTACGCACAATGCCCACATGTACTACCTCCTGTTGCCTTCACTGGAAGCACGTATGCGCTTTATTGAGTCCATGCGCGAGGCGGGCGTTGGGACGGTCTTTCACTATATCCCGCTGCATTCATCGCCCGCCGGACAAAGATTCGGTCGGACGTCAGGAGGCATGGAGATCACCGATAGCGTTAGTGGTCGTCTTGTGCGTCTACCTCTCTATGTTGGGCTCGAAGACCAGCAGGAAGCGGTTATCGATGCGGCGTCCCTTGCGTTGGATTCGTTGCAAGTCGAGTTTGGGTGATGGGGGCTGAGTTCGTCTGCAACGGGCCTATGGCAATGATTTTCCGGATCCGGCTCTGTGCGGTGACCGCTGCTATTCCGCGGAGCACTGGCAGGGTGGGGCGCCGCGATAGGAGGGGCGATGACTGATCTGCCAGTCTGGAGGCGGTTCAACCTGGCCGCCGGTCGGGAGTTGTTGTCGCGTGACGGCGATTCCATTGGGCGCTTGATGTCCTGGATTGGCATTGCCGCACTTTCAGTTATCGCGTTGTGTGCGACCTTCGTTTACTACAGTGGGCAGCGTGTCGACGAGTCGGAAATCGTCCTCAATGCGCTGACTATCGCTACAGGTGATTGGGATCCTGTTTGGAGCCCAGGGTATGGTCACCTGGCTATGTACATTCCAGCATTCGTACTGGTGCTTGCGGCTCATTTGGTGCATTTGCTCGGCTTTGCGGCAGACTATCAGGACGCGCTGTATCTGCTGTTTGCCGGGGAGGGTGCGTTCCGGATTTCAAGGTTTGTATACACAATGGCCGACTTCCTGACGTTCCTGGTGCTCGCCAGGATCGTTCGCATCGTGTCGGCGAGTAGAATCCTTGCGCTGCTCTTTGTGGCGTACTGCTTGATATCGCCGGATACGTGGTACTACGCGACCTACATACGTTCAGACACTCTGGTTTCGCTATTTGTTGCATGCGCGGCTCTGACTCTGGTATCTGATCGGAATCGATTGACGCCGTATCTGCTCGGTGTCTCTCTCGGAGCGGCAATTGCCTGCAAGTACTCGGCGGTAACGTACGTGGTCCTTGCCGGATTCTTGCTGCTTCCGCTCAAGGGTGCGCCGAAGAGCCTGCTTCATAGAGGGCGCGATGCTGCGGTTGCGGTAGTCATCGCCCTTGTGTCGACATATATTTTCCAGCCGCTCTTCGACTATTCAGGAATACTGACGGCTATTCAGACACACCTTTCCGGGAGTCAGTTTACTCACGAGGTGGTGCCGCTCAAGGAGAGGCTGGCGAAGCTCTATCAGCTTGTTCTCAGGTTGGAGCCACTTGTGCCGCTCATGGCATTGGCAATGCTCGCAGGCGCGCTGAACCTCAGGCGCAGTGCTCCCGTGATTGCGATTGCCCTGATCGGCATAGCTCCCTTCGCGATGTCGAATTTTCCACGGGACTACTGGTTGATTCCGTTCGCTGACTCCATCCGTGCAGCCGGGTGGGTCGGTATTGGCTGTTTGCTCGTCTGGATTGGCGATCGTTTTGGCCGTCGAATGACTCTGGCCGTTCTTCTGCTTGCAGGCTTCTCCGTGGCATTTGTAGCTTGGGATCGGTATCCCTCGCTGGCTCAGCCGCAACGGGTCAATGGTTCCATCATCACCAACGCCGATGACGCCAAGTTTTGGTTGTACGCGAACGTCGCCAATCGAAGTGAACTGATATACATATACGAGAAGAACTACCAGCTTCCGCGTGCGTATTCTTTTTCGAGTATTCGGGACGCCAGGTATTTTTCCCGGGTATTCATCTTCAGGCGTGACAAGTTTGTCCCCTTGAAGGATATGTTCAGGCGCTACCTGTATGAGAAGTCGTTCGACGAGTTCAGCGCTATCACCCGCATTCCACGACTTGTCGTAGGTGTGCCGCGGACGGCTGAGCCTCCGAGGCTATGCTCAGGGGAGAAGTGCTATCCGGCGAAGGCTGCTGAATGTACCGCGTCCGCGGCCAAGTCCATTTCGCAATGCGTCGCTTACAGTTGGGATATGGATCTCCCCCAGTTCTCGAGGAGCCTTGAGGCACTGTCGCTAGACCTTCCGGGTGAGCGCTACAGGTTTGTCGCGTGCTGGTATACCTGCGGAGATCAGAATGGGAGTACTCCAGCATTCGTGGGGCGCCCGGGCGCCATCCCACTCGAACGCCTGGGCAGTCGATTGTTTGCGCGCGCCAGCATGCAGAAACTGCAGCAGGTACAGGCCCTCGATACGCGGGGACGAGAGGTCTACATCGTGGTTACGCCTTCAGCTTACCGTCCACTGCTGCAGGCGAAGACCAAGCGGGGACCGCCAGCCCGTCGCGAGTTCGCCAAGATCATGGATGCCCGCTTGATCCGGGTGTTTGAAGGGCGATATGGAGCGCCGATCGAGGTATATGCACTGAATCCGACTCGGCGCGCCGCCGAGACCGAGGCCGGGCACAAATAGTGGTCGGCCCGAATGGGCAGCAATGCTAGTGTTTCGCTGCCGCCTTGGCGCCGTGTAGTGGCCAGCCCATGCTAACTGTGCCTGCCGCTTGCAGATGCTCAAGCTTCTGGCTGCTCGAGGGTACAATTGCGGCTTGCAGGCGACCATAGCCAGGCTTGTTGGCGATCAGATGAATACGGCCATCCTCAAGATGACGGGTCGAGACCTTGAGGAAACCTGCGGCCTTGACGCTACTCGCGAGGCTCTTGGCGATCGAGTCAGGTGAGCCCGAGAGGTACTCAACGGTGTAGCGCAGGCGAGCCGGGCCGCTTGCTGGAATGATGTTTTCCTTCTTGATGAAGTGGTACGGAAACTGCAACTCCACTCCCTCGGGTAGAGCCTCGGGAAGCGGGATGGCAGCAGGGATGGTTACGGCCTTGCCAGTTTCTCCGATGTTCTGCGGTTCCTGCACCGGCTGGCAGGCGGCTATCGTCAGGGTCAGTACGCTAAGCAGAGCGATATGCTTGAACAAGGTCGGGCAGGGCATGGGAGTAGCGCCGGTTGGTGGGTATTCGAGGTGCCAAATTGTGAACCAATCAGCATGAACAGTGGCATCCTGCCAGGATATGGCAGAGCTTGTCGTCCCGCGCCGTGCAAGGCTTGGGCACACCAGGGAATCGACGCTGGTCCGGATCGAACGACACCTGTCGCCTCCCTGTCTCCCGGCTTGGAGCCAACGCCCAGGACTGAGAGAATGGATCGATGACAGACTTCGAGATCACGCTTGGCGACGAAGCCACTTGCCTGAGGGCGACGCTTTGTGCAGATGGCAGCCTTGAGCGCGTAGCGGGAGCTGATGCGGATGGCTGGCGTTCCCGCGGCGAGCGGGCCGCGTTCTCGTTTCGTATTGAAGATCTGGAGGCTGCGTTACCCGCCGGTTGGTATTGGTTCGAGGCGAGTCTGTATTCGCTCGATGATGTCCAATTGTTTCCCAGCCTGACTCCCACCTACCGAAGGGGCTTCGATGGCGACTCACAGATTGTGCTGCCGTCTCCCGGGTCGGATGGCCGGGTACGAGCCCTTGTCCTATTCAAATACGAAGTTTCGGCATTGCAAATTTCCCCTGGATTCGGTCAATTCCAGTTCAGACTGGGGGCGGTCCGGTTGCGGAGGGTGGGGCGTTTGCGTGCTTTGGCGGAAATGCTTCGGCCGCAACGAGGGGGCATCGTTGAGGGGGGGCGAGCGGCTCGCAGCGCTGTCAGCTTTTTCCTAGAGTCGCTTCGTCGCGGTGTGTCCGGCGCCACCGCTTGTGCCTACGCCGACTACTTGCTTCGGGTGCGGTCTGACGTGCCCAGCGATTATCAGAACTGGGTGCGGCGCTTCGATACTCTCAGCGCGGATGGAATGGAGGCACTTCTGCGGCGCGAGGCCGGGTTCGGAGCGCGCCGCCCCCTGATATCGATTCTGCTGCCGACCTACCAAACTCCTGAGCGTTGGCTTCGACGTTGTATCGAAAGCGTTCAACGGCAGATATATCAGGACTGGCAGCTATGCATCGCCGACGATGCCTCCCCTGATCCGACCGTCATGAAGATCATTGCGGAGTATGCGAGTAGCGACAAGCGGATCAGGTACGTGCGCAGGGAGGCGAATGGTCATATCTCAGAGACATCGAATTCCGCACTCGCTCTGGCGCAGGGGGACTGGATCGCGCTTCTGGATCACGATGACGAACTGCGTCCGCATGCGTTGCTGGAAATAGCTGCGCGGATACGCGACCAACCTGGTGCAAAGATGGTGTACTCGGACGAAGATAAGATGGACCTGGAGGGGCGCCGATTCGATCCGTATTTCAAGCCTGACTTTGACATCGACCTCTTGCGCGGTCAGAACTACATCTGCCACTTCACCGCGATTCGACGCGAGCTGGCTCTTGAGGTTGGCGGATTCCGGTCCGGATTCGAAGGTAGTCAGGACCACGATCTCTTCCTGAGGTGCGTGGAAAGGCTCAGTC
The DNA here is from genome assembly GCF_003233695.1 of Marilutibacter maris. Lineage (NCBI taxonomy): Bacteria > Pseudomonadati > Pseudomonadota > Gammaproteobacteria > Lysobacterales > Lysobacteraceae > Marilutibacter > Marilutibacter maris. Next base: position 878,158 of record NZ_CP029843.1, read on the forward strand.
CGGTCGAGGTCGCCCATATTCCCAAGGTGCTCTATCACTGGAGGGCGATTCCCGGTTCGACCGCGCTCAGCCGCGACGCAAAGGACTACGCGGGTGACGCTGGCGCGCGCGCGGTGGAAGACCACCTGCTTAGGACAGGCGCCGGAGCGAGCGTCGAACAGCTTTCGCATGGGCACTATCGGGTGCGGTGGCCGATACCCGAGCCGGCTCCGCTGGTGAGCCTCGTGGTTCCCACGCGCGACAGGGTGGAGCTGTTGCGCGTGTGTGTGGAGAGCATTCTGGAGCGGACGAGCTACCGGAATTTTGAGCTCGTGGTGGTCGACAACGGTTCGACAGATCCCGAATCGCTCGCCTATCTGGCGTCCCTGACCGCTGCGAACAGGGCGAAGGTTCTTCGATACGACGAACCGTTCAACTACTCAAGGATCAACAACTGGGCTGTGCAGCAGGCTCGGGGGGAGATCCTGGCATTGATCAACAATGATATCGAGGTCATATCTCCCGATTGGCTGGGTGAGATGGTCTCGCACGCGATTCGTCCTGGCGTTGGCGCTGTTGGCGCGATGCTCTACTACCCTGACGAGACGATCCAGCATGCCGGCGTCATATTGGGGATTGATGGCGTGGCAGCGCATATTTACTCGGGCATGCCCCGAGGATATCCGGGCCATGGTGGCCGGGCCAGGGTGGTTCAGGGGATGTCGGCGGTCACGGCCGCTTGCATGGTCGTCAGTCGGGCAGCGTACGAGGCTGTGGGCGGCCTCGACGAAGGACTCGAGGTTGCCTTCAATGACATCGACTTTTGTCTGAGGCTTGGGCAGGCCGGTTATCGGAATGTGTGGACGCCCTTCGCCGAGATGTATCACCACGAATCGGCGTCGCGTGGACACGAGGACACCGCCGAAAAGAAGGCCAGGTTTGCCGGCGAAGTCGAACTGATGCGTTCGCGGTGGGCCGCGATCCTGCAGGAAGATCCGGCCTACAACGTCAATCTCTCATTGAAGAGTCGCTACTTCGACCTGGCGATCCCTCCGAGGGTGCCGATGTGGGAAGCCGCGCCTGATTGATTGAGGGCCCCGGCGAAGTCGGGGCTGCGGCACCACCCTCGCGGGGGGTACCGCAGCTGCGAGCCTTAGAGCGCCGCTTCCAGTTCCGGCAGCACCTTGAACAGGTCGCCTACCAGGCCGATGTCGGCGACCTCGAAGATCGGCGCATCGGCGTCCTTGTTGATAGCGACGATGGTGCCGGCGTCCTTGATTCCGGTCAGGTGCTGGATCGCGCCGCTGATGCCGATGGCGACGTACAGCTCCGGGGCGATGATCTTGCCGGTCTGGCCGACCTGCATCTCGTTGGGCACGTAGCCGGCGTCGACCGCGGCGCGCGAGGCGCCGACCGCCGCGCCGAGCTTGTCGGCGAAGTCGAAGATGATCTTGAAGTTCTCTTCCGAGCCGACACCGCGTCCGCCGGACACCACCCGCCGCGCCGACTGCAGGTCGGGGCGGTCGGAGCTGCCGGCCTCAAGGCCGACGAAGCGGGTGTGGGTGGGCAGCTCGGCCTCGACCGTGGCCGCTTCCACCGTGGCGCTGCCGCCGCGCGCGGCCTCGGACCAGGACGCGGTGCGCACGGTCGCGACCACGGTGTGGTCGGCCGGCGCCTCGACGGTGACGATCGCGTTGCCGGCGTAGATCGGGCGCTTGAAGGTATGGCTGCCGTCGACCGCCATCACGTCGGAGACCTGGGCGACCCCGAGCAGGGCGGCGACGCAGGGCATCAGGTCCTTGCCGAAGGTGGTCGAGGGGCCGAACACGTGACTGTAGCCGGCGGCCAGCGCGGCGATCTGCGGGGCCTGTACCTGGGCCAGCGCTTGCGCATTGGCGGCGTTGGCGACGGTCAGCACCTTGCCGACGCCGGCGACCTGCGCGGCCTCGGCGGCGACCGCGGCCGGGTCGGCGGCCAGGACCACGATGTCGATGGCTTCGGGGTTCAGCGCCTGCGCGGCGGACACGCACTTGGCGGTGGATGCGTTCAGCTTGCCGTCCAGGTGTTCGGCGACGATCAATACCTTGCTCATTACAGCAACCCCTTCTGCTTCAGTGCGGCGACCAGTTCGGCCGCGTCCTTGACCATGACGCCCTTGCTGCGCTTGGCCGGCGGGGCGTAGGCGGTGGTCTTGAGCGTGTCGCCGGTGTCGACGCCGAGGTCGGCGAACGCGATCGTGTCGATCGGCTTGCTCTTGGCCTTCATGATGTCCGGAAGCTTGATGAAGCGCGGCTCGTTCAGGCGCAGGTCGGTGGTGACCACCGCCGGCAGATCGACCTCCAGGGTCTCCAGGCCGGCGTCGACCTCGCGGGTCACCGTGGCCTTGCCGTCGGCGACCTCGAGCTTGCTGGCGAAGGTCGCCTGCGGACGGGCCCACAGCGTGGCAAGCATCTGCCCGGTCTGGTTGGCGTCGTCGTCGATCGCCTGCTTGCCGAGGATCACCAGGTCCGGCTGCTCCTTCTCGATCAGCTTGAGGAAGGTGCGGGCCGCGGTCAGCGGCTGGATCGGGGCGTCGCTGACCACGTGGATGGCGCGGTTGGCGCCCATCGCCAGGCCGTTGCGCAGGTGCGCCTGGGCGTCGGCCGGGGCGATCGTGGCGACCACGACCTCGCTGGCGATGCCCTTGTCGCGCAGGCGCAGGGCCTCTTCCAGCGCGATTTCGTCGAAGGGGTTGGCCGACAGCTTGACGCCATCGGTGACGACGCCGGAACCGTCCGGCTTGACCTGGATGCGGACGTTGTAGTCCACCACGCGCTTGTAACCGACGAGGATCTTCATCGAGTGGGGGTTCCTGAATAGGGCTTTGAAAAGGACTTCGAAACGGAGCCCGGGACCGCTCGGCGACCGGGCCAGCCCCCAATTCTAGCGCACCGGCCGCAGCCGGCATCGGGACTCAGCCCGCGGCCAGCGACAGTCGCTGCCGTCCCTGCCAGCGCTCGCCAGGCTTGAGCGTCACCGGGTCGAGGATGCGTCCGGCCTCGACGCAGACGAAGCGGCGGTGATCGCCCGGGGCGAGATCGTCGAGTTGACGGGCCGCGGCCTCCCCTGGGTTCCAGACCACGACGTCGCGGAAACCGTCCATCTCGATCCCGAGCGTGTGGTCGCCATCCTGTAGCCGCAGCGGCGCGGCGACCTCCGGGTAGACCCGGTCGACCGGGCCGGCGAAGGTCAACGGTCCGCGCGGCGGCCGTTGACACGGTCCGTGCAGGGACTCCAGGTAGTCATGCCCATCCAGTCCGTACAGGGCCGCGTCGCCAATGTCGCCGACCCTCAGGTAGGTGTGCAGGGCGGCGCAGAACGAGAAGGGCGTCGAGCCTGGGTTGTGGACCGTCAGGCCCAGGCACAGCGAGCGGGGCGCCAGGCGGGCATGCAGTTCCAGCCGGAACGGGTGCGGCCACGCCGCCAGAGTCTGTTCCGAGGCCTGCAGCGCCAGCGCCAGTTCGCCGTCCGGTGCCGGCAGCCAGTGCCAGCGGCGGTTGCGGGCGATCCCGTGACGCGGTCCGTCGCCCCAGGCCGCGAACTGCGGAAAGATCACCGGCACGCCGCCGCGCAGCGGGCTGCGGGGGCGATGCAGGCCGGGCGAGCCGGGAAACAGCCATTCGCGGCCGCGGGCCTGCCAGTCGAGCACCTGCCCGCCGAATGCCGATGCGGTCACCGACATGCCGTGGGCCTGGACACGGTTGGTGCTTGGCGTTTCAGGCAGCATTGGGTTGGCGGCGATGGGCGAGAGGCGGCGGTCGGGTAACCTTATCGGCCTCGATGCCTAGCAGGAAGCGCGGATGCTTCACCCAGTGATACTCAGTGGCGGCAGTGGCACCCGGTTGTGGCCGCTGTCGCGCCAGAACCAGCCCAAGCAGTTCCTGGCGCTGATGGGCGACCGCTCGTTGTTCCAGGAAACCGTGTTGCGCGCACAGGCGCTCGACGGTGTGCAGGCGCCGGTCACGGTCTGCAGCGAGGACCATCGCTTCATGGTCGGCGAGCAATTGCAGGCCGTGGGTGTCGCCAGCGGTGGGATCCTGCTCGAACCGGTGGCCAGGAACACTGCTCCGGCGATCGCGCTGGCGGCCTTGCATGTGCTGGAGCACGATCCCGACGGTACCTTGCTGGTGATGCCGGCGGACCATCTGATCGAGGACGAGTCGGCGTTCCGGGCCGCGGTCGCGACGGCGCGCACGCTTGCCGACGACGGTTGGCTGGCGGCGTTCGGCATACGTCCCGACTACGCCGAGACCGGGTACGGCTACATCCTGCGCGGCGACGCACTGGGCGAGGAGGGGGGCTTCCGGATCGAGCGCTTCGTCGAGAAGCCCGACCTGGCGACGGCCGAGCGCTACCTCGCCGAGGGCACCTATGCGTGGAATTCGGGCATGTTCCTGTTCCGCGCCGATCGCTATCTGCAGGAGCTGGGACGGCACGCGCCGCAGATGCTGGACGCCGTGCGCGACGCGTATGGCGCGCGCACCAGCGACCTGGACTTCACCCGGATACCGGAAGCGGGATTCGCGGCCAGTCCAAGCGATTCGATCGACTACGCGGTGATGGAGAAGACCGACCGAGCCGCGGTGGTGCCGGTCAGTTGTGGATGGAGCGACATCGGCTCGTGGTCGTCGCTGTGGGCGGTGGCCGAGCGTGACGATGACGACAATCGCCACGAGGGCGATGTGATTTCGGTCGATACCCGCGGCAGTCTGGTGCGCGCGTCCGAGCGCAGGATGATCGCGACCCTCGGGGTCGAGGACCTGGTGGTCGTCGATACTGCCGACGCGACCCTGGTCGCGCACAAGGACCGGGTCCAGGACGTCAAGATCGTTGTCGATCGCCTCAAGAAGGCCGGACGACAGGAACACCTATTCCACCGCAAGGTCTATCGGCCCTGGGGTAGCTACGACTCGATCGGTGTCGGCCCCCGTTTTCAGGTCAAGCGGATCGTGGTCAAGCCCGGTGCGGCGCTGAGTCTGCAGAAGCACGCACACCGCGCCGAACACTGGATCGTCGTGTCGGGTATCGCCGAGGTCACCTGCGACGACCGCGTGTTCGACCTGCGCGAGAACGAGAGCACCTACATTCCGCGGGGCAGCGTGCATCGGCTGCGCAACAACGGCAGCGAGCCGGTCGAGCTGATCGAGGTGCAGTCGGGCAGCTATCTGGGCGAGGACGACATCGTCCGGCTGGAGGATGTCTACGGCCGCTCGTGAGCGGTCGCGGCGGCTACCGCCGGACAATCCCCCCGCGGCGACCATGCCCGAAAGTACGGTGCGGAGGGCCGCATTGGCGCGATAAACTCCCGGCATTCCGGCACATGGATTCCAGGAGTGGCTCAGATGACTGACGCAGCCAGCGCGTCGCACGCCCGCCCGGCGGGCGGCAAGCTCTATCCCGATGCGGTCAGCGCCCTGCGGGGCGTGGTCGCCGACAACCAGACCCTCGCGGTCGGCGGCTTTGGCCTGTGCGGCATTCCCGAGGCGCTGATCGCCGCGTTGCGCGACTCCGGCGTCACCGGCCTCACCGCAATCTCCAACAATGCCGGCGTCGACGGCTTCGGCCTGGGTCTGCTGCTGGAGACCCGCCAGATCCGCAAGATGATCTCCTCGTACGTGGGCGAGAACAAGGAATTCGAACGCCAGTTCCTGGCCGGCGAGCTGGAGCTGGAGTTCAATCCGCAGGGCACCCTGGCCGAGCGCCTGCGTGCCGGTGGCGCGGGCATCCCCGCGTTCTTCACCGCCACCGGCTACGGCACCGTGGTCGCCGAGGGCAAGGAGACGCGCGAGTTCGACGGCAAGCACTACGTGCTGGAAACCGCGCTGACCGCCGACGTGGCCCTGGTCAAGGCGTGGAAGGCCGACAAGGCCGGCAACCTGGTGTTCCGCAAGACCGCGCGCAACTTCAACCCGGCCTGTGCGATGGCCGGCAAGGTCTGCATCGCCGAGGTCGAGGAAGTCGTCGAGGTCGGCGCGATCGACCCCGACCAGGTGCATCTGCCCGGCATCTACGTGGATCGCATCGTCCACAACCCGACGCCCGAGAAGCGCATCGAACAGCGCACCGTGCGCGCGGCCTGAGCGCGCCCGCCAACGAACGACAAGGAACACGAACATGCCCTGGACCCGTGATCAGATGGCGCAGCGCGCCGCGGCCGAACTCACCGACGGCGCCTATGTCAATCTCGGCATCGGCCTGCCGACCCTGGTGGCCAACCACATCCCCGACGGCGTCGATGTCTGGCTGCAGAGCGAGAACGGCCTGCTCGGTATCGGCCCGTTTCCGACCGAGGAGGAGGTCGACGCCGACCTCATCAATGCCGGCAAGCAGACCGTGACCGCTCGCGCGGGCGCCAGCTACTTCGGCAGTCACGACAGCTTCGCGATGATCCGCGGCGGCCACATCGACCTGGCGATCCTCGGCGCGATGCAGGTCACCGACAAGGGCGACCTCGCCAACTGGATGGTGCCCGGCAAGATGGTCAAGGGCATGGGCGGAGCGATGGACCTGGTCGCCGGGGTCAAGCGCGTGGTCGTGCTGATGGAGCACGTCGCCAAGGACGGAAGCCACAAGATCCTGCCCGAGTGCACGCTGCCGCTGACCGGCCTGGGCGTGGTCGACCGGGTGATCAGCGATCTGGGTGTGATGGATGTCACGCCAGAAGGCTTGAAGGTGGTGGAGCTCGCTCCGGAGGTCACCCGCGAGGCGCTGGAAGCCGCGACCGGCTGTCCGCTTGTCTGAATGAACCGCATTCCGTTCCCATATCTGCCACCGCCTCGGCACCGGGTGTAGGCAGGCGACGCAAAGTCTGTCTACACTCGGGCCTATCGCTTGGGCGGTCCGGTGCGCCTGGACCCCGCGCGCCATCTTTCAAGGTATGTGGAAATGAAAAAGCATTCCCTGCGACTGGGACTGTCGCTGCTCCCCTTGGTTCTTTGTGCCTGCACGCAGGACTGGTCCGGCGGCCTGGAGTCGGCTCGCCTGAACAAGGGCGGCACCGAGATGTCCGCGGCGGTTGCCCAGACGTCCTCGGCCGACGCGATGTCCGTGTCGCAGCGGCGACGGGATTCGGCGTTCGCCAACCATCCCGATACCGGGTCGCTGGTCCACTATGCCGCCAAGATCGCGCCGCGCCGTACCGGGGCCTACACCTGGCATGCCGCCGACCTGAGCGAGGAGCACGCGTTCCGGGCGATGGCCAGCGGCGAGTTGACCTTCCAGGCACCGGACGGAACGCCGATCAAGCTGGCCTACCAGCGCCATATCGAGCATCCCGACGGCAACTGGAGCTGGATCGGCGAGGCCGCCGACGGCCAGACCTCGGTCATCACCTTCGGCGAGGAGGCGGTGTTCGGCACGATTCCCCAGGGCAACGGCCAACCCCCGCTGCGCCTGACCCTCGCCGATGGCCGTGCGTGGGTGGTCTCGGCGGACAAGCGCCTGCTTGCCGAGATCGACAATGAGGCGACCCGGCCGACCTCGCCCGACTACCTGATCCCGCCCAAGCGCGTGCAGGCGGCGGGTGCCGCCAGCGATGGCATGGCGGCGATGGCGGCTCCGGTGACTGCCGGGGCTTCGTCGTCCGCGACCACGGTGATCGACGTGCTGGTGGGCTACACCAACGGTTTCGCGTCCGCCCGCGGCTCGCAGTCCGCGGCGCAGACCCGTATCCGCAACCTGGTCGACATCACCAACCAGGCCTATGTGAGCAGCCAGATCAATGCCGAGCTGCGCCTGGTCCACTCGATGCAGGTCAGCTTCCCGGACAACACCGCGAACGAGGACGCGCTGGAGAAGCTGACCGGCTTCCGTGCGCCTTCGACCCAGCTGACCCCGGACCCGGCGTTCAAGGACCTGCGCCAGGCGCGCGAGACCTACGGCGCCGATCTGGTCGCCCTGGTGCGCAAGTTCAACGATCCGGAAAACGACGGCTGCGGTATCGCCTGGCTGCTGGGTGGCGGCCAGTCCGGGATCTCCCCCAGCGACGAGTACTTCGGTTACTCGGTCATCAGCGACGGACAGGACGCCGGCAACGACGGCAAGACCTATTTCTGCCGCGAGGAGACATTCGCTCACGAGATCGGTCACAACCTCGGCTCGCAGCACGATGCGGAAACCGCGGAAAACGAGCCCGGCGCGTATGCGTATTCCTACGGCTACAAGACCGGCAGCACCCAGGGCAACTTCTACACCATCATGGCGTACGGCGACTCGGGGCAGACCGGCTATCGGGTGTTCTCGAACCCCAACATCACGAGTTGTGGAGGCCGGGCCTGCGGCACCGCAACTGCGGACAACGCCCGCTCGATCAACAATACCAAGGGGATCATCGCCGGATTCCGTGCAACTGTCGTGACCGATCCGGATGAGCCGGTGGGCCCGAGTGTCTTCGTGGACAGGGCTGACTTTGACGGTGACGGGGTAGAGGATCTCTATTGGACCAATATCAAGACTGGTCAAGGAGTTATCTGGCGATCTGGGAACAGCAGCCAGCTTCAACTGACGACGGTCGTCCAGGACCTCAACTGGAAGGTCAGCGCCATCGCCGACTTCAATGGCGACGGGAAGTCGGACATTCTGTGGCGCAACGGAGTGACTGGAGCGAACGTTATCTGGAGGAGCGCGAACAGCGCTACGCCACAGTCGATGCGCTCCGTGACGGGGGACGGGTGGGGCATGGCGGGTGTCGGCGACTTCAATGGCGACGGCAAGGCCGATGTGCTCTGGAACAACAGCAAGACCGGAAAGAACGTGATCTGGCGTTCGGCGGCGGGTTCTTCGTTGCAGGCAGTCGCTGAGATCCAGGATCTGAACTGGAAGCCCGCGGCTGTGGGTGATTTCGACGGTGACGGGAAAGCCGACATTTTCTGGCGCAACCAGAGTAACGGTGCCAACGTGATATGGCGAAGCGCCAACAAGGCGACTCCGATCTCGATGGCTACGGTCAGCAACCCCGGCTGGGGCGTCGGCGCCGCAGGCGATTTCGATGGTGACGGTAAGACTGACGTGCTTTGGAACAATCAGCTGGATGGCAGCAATGTCATCTGGCGCTCGGCAAGTTCGGCCCTGCCGCGTGCGGTGTCTCCGATCAAAAACCTCAGCTGGAGACCCGGCGTTCGAGGTGACTACAACGGCGATGGCAAGAGCGACATGCTGTGGCGCAACAAGGACACCGGAGCAAACGCGATCTGGCTGTCCGCCAATTCGGGGAGCCTGAAGGCGGTTCAGCCCGTAACCGGCGACGGCTGGTACTTGGCGGGGCCATAAACAAAGGACCGGGTTGGGGGCTTTGTCTGATGGCAAAGCCCCCGACCAGAATCAGAGGTTCTGGTAATTCGGCCCCGAGCCCCCCTCAGGGGTCACCCAGTCGATGATCTGGTAGGGGTCCTTGATGTCGCAGGTCTTGCAGTGCACGCAGTTGGCGGCGTTGATCTGCAGGTGTTTGGCGACCGCGCCGCTGTCGTCGGCCTGTTCGACGATCTCGTAGACCCCGGCCGGGCAGAAACGCGTGCAGGGGTTGCCGTACTCCTGCGCGCAGCGGGTCACGCAGACCGAGGTGTCGGCGACCTTCAGGTGCACCGGCTGGTCCTCGTCGTGCTCGGTCGCGGCGAAGTAGACGCCGGCCAGGCGGTCGCGCGGTTCCAGCGTCCTGTCCAGATAGTCCCGCTTCGGCTGCTCGTGTTCGCCCAGCCGGTCCAGCGAGGACCAGTCGGGCTTGTTCTTCAGCGTCCACGGCGACAGGCCGCCGGTCACCGTCTCCCAGGCGGCGTTGAGCATGCCGAACCACAGGCCGCGCTTGAAGCCGGGCTTGATGTTGCGGACCTTTCTCAGCTCGGCCATCGCGTCGGAGGCGCGCAGTTTGGCGTCGAACCCGGCCGGCGCCAGCGAGGCTCCGGCCAGGTGCTCGGCGGCCAGCATGCCGCTGCGGATCGCCTGGTGGGTGCCCTTGATCTTGGGCACGTTGAGCAGGCCGGCGGTGTCGCCGATCAGCAGCGCGCCGGGCATCTCGACTTTCGGCAGCGACTGCCAGCCGCCGGTGACGATCGCGCGCGCGCCGGCGGAGACGATGTTGCCGCCCTCCAGCAGCGGTTTGATCATCGGGTGGTTCTTCCATTGCTGGAAGGCCTCCCACGGTTTGTAGTCGGGGTCGCGATAGTCCAGGCCGCTGACGTAGCCCAGCGCGATCCGGCCCTTGTCCAGGTGATACAGGAAGGCGCCGCCGTAGGTGTGGTTGTCGGCCGGCCAGCCGAAGCTGTGCACGATCTTGCCGGGGCTGAGGCGTTCCTCGGGCACCTGCCACAGTTCCTTGATGCCGATCGAATAGCCCTGCGGGTCGCTGTCCGCATCCAGTCCGAAGCGCTTGACCAGGCGCTTGGTCAGGTGGCCGCGGGCGCCCTCGGCCAGCACGGTGACCTTGGCGTGGATGTCGATGCCGGCGGTGAAGCCGGGCTTGTGCGACCCGTCCTTGGCCACGCCCATGTCGCCGATGCGCACGCCGATCACGGTGCCGTCGTCGGCGTGCAGGGTCTCGGCAGCGGCGAAGCCGGGGTAGATCTCCACCCCCAGGGCCTCGGCCTGTGGTGCCAGCCAGGCGCACATCGCGCCGAGGCTGACGATCATGTTGCCGTGGTTGTTCATGCCCGGGGGCACCGGCAGCTTGCGGCCACCGTCCTTGTTCAGCAGCCAGAACTCGTCGTCGGTCGCCGGCACGCAGATCGGCGGCGGATTGTCGCGCCAGGACGGCAGCAGGGCGTCGAGCGGACCGGTTTCGATCACCGCGCCCGACAGGATGTGGGCGCCGACGGTGGAGGCCTTCTCGATCACGCAGACGCTGATGTCCGGATTGAGTTGCTTGAGCCGGATCGCGAACGACAGGCCCGCCGGGCCTGCGCCGACGGTGACCACGTCGTATTCCATCACGTCGCGTTCGATCGCGGCTGCGTCGTGCGCCTGTTCGTTCATGCGGGCTGCTCCACTTGCGGCTGGCTTGTGTAACGATCCGCCATTGTCGCAAATCCGTCCCGTCTGCGTGGATATGGCCCTGACCCCGATTCCCCTGGCCGGCGCCCGGCTGTGGCTGGCGCCGCGCTGGCTGCCGGCCGACCAGGCCGACGCCCTGCTGGCCGAGCTGCTGCGCTCGGTGCCGTGGGAGGTGCACCGGATCCGCCTGTTCGGCCGCGAGCATGCCTCGCCGCGACTGAGCTGCTGGATCGGCGATGCCGACGCCCGCTACCGTTATTCGGGGAGCGTGTTCGAGCCGCGGCCGTGGCCGCCGGCGCTGGCACGGCTCCGCGAGCGCCTGGGGCGGACCCTGGACACGCGCTTCAACAGCGTGCTGGCCAACCGCTATCGCGACGGCAACGATGCGATGGGCTGGCACAGCGACGACGAGCCCGAGTTGGGGCCGGAGCCGCTGATCGCCTCGCTCAGCCTGGGCGCGACCCGACGCTTCGCACTCAAGCACCGCGGCGAGCCCGGACAGCGGCTGACCCTGGAGCTGACCCACGGCAGCCTGCTGGTGATGGCCGGGCAGACCCAGCGCCTGTACCGGCACGCACTGCCCAGGACCCGGCGCGCGGTCGGCGAACGCGTCAATCTGACCTTCCGCCGGATCGTCTGAGCCGGATGGTGTCCGGGCCCGGCGAGGCCTCGCTCAGTGGGCCTCGCGCTCGTGCGCGTTGCCCGAGACCAGGATCCAGCCGGCGATGTCGCGGCTGTTCGCGGCCAGCGCCTGTTCGAAGGCGGCGACCACGTCGACCACCGCCGGCGCCGACGCCGGTACCGACTGCAGGAACGTGCGCGAGGCCACCACCTGCTGGTCGCGCAGGTGCAACAGCTTGGCGCTGACCTCGATCACCGCCGTTGGCGCGGCCGCGCCGTCGGCGTACTCGGACTGGAACCGGCGCATGTCCATCACCAGCTTGTAGTCGGCGCCGATGCCGCTGCCCTGGCGGGCGACCGCCTGGATCCTGCCCGAGTCCTCGAGGGCGCGCAGGATGCCGTCCAGGACCATGCTGCTGGGCAGCTTGGCCCAGCGCGCGCCCTGGTAGACCTGGATTTCGTTGGGCTGCGTGCGCACCAGGATGCGCAGGCTGTCGACGGCGGGCGTGGTTTCCGGATCGGCCATGGACAGCTGCCAGCCGGCCTGCGGCCAGGCCGGATCGGGCTGCACGCGCGGGTCCAGCGAATAGCGCGAGACCGCATCCTTCGGGTCGATCGGCGCGAGGATCGAGCACCCGGCCAGCAGCCACAGCGTGGCGGCGATCATCGCCGGGCGAAGCGCGCCGCGCATGCCGCGGAGCCTCCACGAGCGAGGCGGACCGCGGCGGTCCCCGATGTGCATGCTGGACGGGTTCGGCAGGTTCGAATTGCTCGACTTGTTCATTCGGGGTCGAACTCCTTGGGCGCATCGCGACCGAGCAGGTAGCGGGTCGGATTGCTGTCGAGGCGGTCGCTGATGCGGCGCAGGTCGCGGACCAGACCGCGCAGTTCGCCCAGGGTCGGGCCGAGCTGGGCGAGACCGTCGTTGGCGAAGCTGCCGATCGCGGCGCGATTCTCGGACAGGATTCCGTTCGCGTTGTCGGCGGTCGCGTCCAGGTTGGCGAGGGTGCTCTCAAGACGCGATACCAGGCCGGGCAGCTTGTCGACCAGCTCGCGGTCGAGGCTTTCCATCGCGCCGCGGGTGGTGGCCAGGGTCGCTTCCAGTTGCTCGCTGGAACGGCGCGCGTTGGCGATCAGCGCGCGCAGATCCTCGCGCTGGTCGGCGATCGCGCCGGTCATCGACTCGATGTTCTGCAGGGTCTTGGCGACGTTCTCGACGTTGTCCTCGCTCAGCACCTGATCGAGCCGCGCGACCAGCCGGTTGGCGGTGTCGGCGATGTTCTGCAGCGCCGAGGGCTCGGTCTCGATGACCGGGATCTCGCGGTTGTCGGCCTCCACCAGCAGCGGCGCGCCCGGGCTGCCGCCGGTGAGCTGGATGATCGGGCTGCCGGTGATGCCGGTGATCGACATCTTGGCGCGGGTGTCGGTCTTGATCGGCGTGTCGGCCTGCACCCGCAGCTGGGCGAACACCCGGCGCGGATCGTCCGGCGCCAGCCGCAGCGACTGCACGGTGCCGATCGAGATGCCGTTGTACTGGACCGCGCTGCCTTCCGACAGCCCGGTCACCGGTTCGTTGAAGATCACCGCGTAGTTCTGCCAGCTCTTTTCCGACGAGTACTTCGCCGCCCACAGCGCGAACAGCAGCAGGAACAGCGTCACGATGATCGTGAACGCCCCGATCAGGACATAGTTGGCCTTGGTTTCCATCAGCGTCTGCCCTCACTGGTGCCGCGGGCGGCCTGCGCGGCGCGCGCGCGCGGGCCGTGGAAGTACTCCTGGACCCATGGGTGGTCGAAGCGCTCGACCTCGTGCATCGGCGCGCAGGCGACCACCTTGCGGTCGGCGAGCACGGCGATCCGGTCGCAGATAGCGTACAGGGTGTCGAGGTCGTGCGTGATCAGGAACACGGTCAGCCCGAGCGCCTGCTGCAGGGTGAGGATCAGGCGGTCGAAGGCCGCCGCGCCGATCGGGTCCAGCCCCGCGGTGGGTTCGTCGAGGAACAGCAGCGGCGGATCCAGCGCCAGCGCGCGCGCCAGGCCGGCGCGCTTGCGCATGCCGCCCGACAGCTGGGCGGGCAGTTTGTCGAGCGCATCGGCGGGCAGGCCGGCCAGCTTGATCTTCAGCAGCGCCAGCTCGTAGAGCAGGGAGTCGGGCAGGTGCGGGTGGTACTCCTTGAGCGGCACCTGCACGTTCTCGCCGACGGTCAGCGACGAGAACAGGGCGCCGTCCTGGAACAGCACGCCGGTGCGCCGCTCGATCTCGCGGCGTTGCTCCGGGTCCTCGCTGCGGGCGTCGATCCCGAGCACTTCGATGTCGCCGACGCTGGGCCTCTGCAGGCCGAGGATGGTGCGCATCAGCACCGACTTGCCGGTGCCCGAGCCGCCGACGACGCCGAGGATCTCGCCGCGGCGCACGTCCAGCTCGAGTCCGTCGTGGACGACCTGGGCGCCGAAACGGTTGACCAGTCCGCCGACCCGGACGATCGGGTCGGGGGCGGGGCTCTGGGCGCGCGCGGGGGTCGCCATCGTCACAGTCCCATCTGCATGAACCAGATCGCGGCGAACGCGTCGACCACGATCACCAGCGATATCGCCTGCACCACCGCCGAGGTCGTGCGCTCGCCGACCGACTGCGCGGTGCCTTCGACCTGCAGGCCCTCCAGGCAGCCGATCAGCGCGATCATGGTCGCGAACACCGGCGCCTTGACCAGGCCGACCAGGAAGTGACGCAGCTCCATCGTTTCCTGCATGCGCGCCAGGTACTGCTGCGGCGGGATGTCCAGGCCGTAGGCGCCGACGGTCAGGCCGCCGAGCAGGCCGGCGATCATCGCCACGAAGGTCAGCAGCGGCAGCATCACCACCAGCGCCAGCACGCGCGGGATCACCAGCAGGTCGACCGGGTCCAGGCCGAGGGTGCGGATCGCATCGACCTCCTCGCGGCTGACCATCGCCCCGATCTGGGCGGTAAACGCGCTGGCGGTGCGTCCGGCGAGGATGATCGCGGTCAGCAGTACCGCGAACTCGCGTAGGAACGAGATGCTCACCAGCTCGACGACGAAGATGGTCGCGCCGAAGTCGCGCAGGATGTTGGCGCCGAGGAAGGCGACCACCGCACCGACCAGGAAGCACAGCAGCGCCACCAGCGGCACCGCATCCAGGCCGACCTGTTCCATGTGGTGGACGGTCGCGGTCGGACGGAATCGCCGCGGTTGCCGGAACATCCGCGTCATCTTGACCAGCACTTCGCCGAAGAAGCCCAGCAGCGCCAGCAGCTCGTTCCAGTTGCGATGCACGGCCTGGCCGAGCCGGGCGAGCGCTTCGGCCACACCGTAGCTGCGCTTGCGTTGCGGGCGGTCGTCGGCGACGTCCTCGATCGCGGCGACCAGGGCACGGTGGGCCTCGTCGAACAGGCAGGTATCGAAGTCGATCCCGCGGCGGCGGGCGAAGCGCAGCAACTGCAGGACGCCGAGCGAGTCCAGCCGGGTGACTTCGCGCGCGTCGAAGCCGGTGGTGTCCTCGGGGGCCGACTTCAGTGCCAGGCTCAGGTCGCGCGCGTAGTTCAGCGTCCAGCGCCCGCTCAACCGTAACCGGGTCGGCTGGGCCGGGTCGACGGTGAACCGTGGCGGGTCGGTTGGATTCGGGGTCGCGGGCATTGCGGCGAGGATACAGGCTGAAACCGTGCCGTTGGTCAATGTCGCGTCCGCGCGGGCCATGCTCCGGCGCGGTGCGATGCCAGCATCGTTCACGCAGGCGTCGGAAACGCTGTCCGGCGCGGTCGCCGCGTGCGATGCTTCCGCCATGTCCAGCCCAGCCCCCCTGAGCGCGGCGAAGTACTCCGCCCGCATCAACTTCGTCTGCGAACTCGCCGAGCGGCTGCACGCCTACGGCACCACCTCGCAACGTCTGGAAGGGGCGATCACCTCGGTGGCGGAAAAGCTGGGCCTGGAATGCGAACCCTGGGCCAACCCGACCGGTGTGATCCTGAGTTTCAGCGATCCGGAACGCCCGCCGGGCGAGAGCGACGTCACCCGGGTGATCCGGCTGGCACCGGGCGAGAACGACCTGTACCGGCTGCGCGAGACCGACCGCATCGCCGAGGAGGTGCTGGCGGGGCGGATGAACCTGGCCGACGCGCATTCGGCGATGGACGCGCTGGACGTGCCGCCGGGGCCGCGCGCGCGGTTGATGCAGGTACTCGGCTACGGCATGTGTGCGATGGCGGTGGCTGGCCTGCTGCGGCTGCCCTGGATTGAGATCATGGTGGCCGGCGTGAACGGCCTGCTGATCGGCGCGCTGGTGCAGGCGGCCGATCTGCAGCCGCGCCTGCGCGAAGGGATCGACGTGGTCGCCGCGTTCCTGGCCACCGCCATCACCGTGCTGGTGGCCAGCCTCATCGCGCCGGTCAACCAGAACACGGTGATCATCGCGTCGTTGATCGTGCTGCTGCCGGGCATGGCGCTGACCAATGCCATCAGCGAGCTGAGCAGCCAGCACCTGATCTCGGGGGCCGCCCGTTTCGCCGGCGCGGTCACCACCGTGCTCAAACTCGGCATCGGCACGGTGATGGCGCTGTATCTGGCCGACCTGGGCGGCCTGGAACCCGATGTGCGCGCCTGGAGGCCGCAGCCGGCCTGGGTCGAATGGGGCGCGGTCGCGCTGGCGGCCTGCGCGTTCGCGATCCTGTTCCGAGGCCATCGCCGCGACTATCCGGTGGTGATGCTGGCGGCCGCCAGTGGCTATCTGATCTCGCGCCACGTCGGCCTGGCGCTGGGCAGCCCGGCCGGCATCTTCCTCGCCGCGCTGGTGATCACCGTGGCCGGCAACGCCTATGCCCGCTGGATGCAACAGCCCGGCGCGGTGATCCGGGTCCCGGGCATCATCATGCTGGTGCCCGGCAGCGCCAGCCTGCGCGGCCTGCTGACCCTGGTCCAGCAGCAGGACGTGGGGGCGGGCAATATCGCCCTGCTGGCGGCGCTCAATATCCTGCTGGCGCTGGTCGCCGGCCTGCTGATCGGCAATCTGCTATTGCCGTCGCGCCGGAACCTGTAGCGTCCTGAGACCGGGCCGCTCCTGCGGTCCATGAGTCGTCCGGCCACTTGAATGCCCGGGGCTAGGGGGCTTTCGGTGCACAAACAAAAAACGCCGGCTCAAGGCCGGCGTTTCGGGTCGGGATAATCGCGACCTCGTCGGGTCGTGGATTTCCCGTTCGACCCTTACTTGATCAGGAAATCCTCGAGCTGGCGACCGGCGGCGGTGTAGGCGGCGAGCCAGCGCGGCTGCTTGCCGCGGCCGGTCCAGGTATTGGCGCTGTTGGCCGGGTCGCGGTACTTCGGCGGCACCTTGCCGCCCGACTTGCGGGCCTTGCCGGCCTTGCCGGCGGTACCGGGCTTGGCCACGCTGCCCTTGGCGCCGAACAGTTCCTCGACCGTGTAGCCCTCGGCCTTGGCCAGCGAGGTGAGCTTCTTGCGCACCGAGGCGATCGGCTTGCGCTTGGCCAAAGTGGTCTTGCGCTTCTTGGCCTTGCTGATCAGCGATTCCAGTTCTTTCGCTGACAGGGAATTGATATCGATCGACATGCAACCTCCGGGAAATCGGATTGGCGGACGGGAAAATCGCGAGGCCTGCCGGTCGGGTAATCGACGCTCGGGGCAGGCTCAGTCGCATTCCATCCATGGATAGACCCGGAATCATAGAGCGCGCGCATTAATCAGTAAATGCGCGCGACAGGCGGCTTGCGTGCCGCTCAGACGCCGAGTCGGGCGAGCACGCCGGCCCGGTCGAGATTTTCCGATTCCGCCGCGGTCCTGGCGCGATATTCGAAAGTGCCGGCGGCCAGTCCGCGCTCGGATACCACCACCCGGTGCGGAATTCCGATCAGTTCCATGTCGGCGAACATCGCGCCCGGACGCAGTCCGCGATCATCGAGCACGACCTCGATACCGGCCGCGGCGAGGTCGCGATACAGCGTGTCCGCGGCCTCGGCGACGCTGGCGTCCTTCTTCGGATTGATCATGCAGACGGCGACCTTCCACGGCGCCATCGCCTCCGGCCAGCGGATGCCGTTGTCGTCGAAGTTCTGTTCGATCGCGGCGGCAACGATGCGCGAAACGCCGACGCCGTAGCAGCCCATCGTCGGCACCGCGGCCTTGCCGTTCTCGTCGAGCACGGAGCACTTCATCGCCTCGGCGTAGCGGCGGCCGAGCTGGAACACGTGACCGACCTCGATGCCTCGGCACAACGCCAGCGTGCCCTGGCCATCCGGCGACGGGTCGCCGGCGACCACGTTGCGGATGTCGGCGACCTCCGGTTCGGGCAGGTCGCGGCCCCAGTTGACGCCGGCCAGGTGGTAACCGGCCTCGTTCGCGCCGACCACGAAGTCGGCCATCGCGGCGACGTCGCGGTCGGCGACCACGCGGATCGCCTTGGCCGGACCGACCGGACCGAGGAAGCCGGGCTCGCTGCCCAGGTATTCGACGATCTCCGCCTCGGTCGCGGGCCGGTACTCGCCCAGGCCGGCCAGTTTGGCCAGCTTGATCTCGTTGACGACGTGGTCGCCGCGCACCAGTGCCAGCACGAATTGCGGGGCGCCCTCGGCGTCGGCGCCGACCACCGCCACCGACTTGACCGTGCGCTCCAGGCCGATGCCCATCAGTGCGGCGACCGCCTCGCAGGTCTTCTGGGTCGGGGTCTCGATCCTGCGCATCTGTTCGCCCGCGGCGGGGCGGGGCGCCGGCGCCGCCGCGGCCGCCAGCTCGACGTTCGCCGCGTAGTCGGAGCCGCTGGAATAGGCGATCGCGTCCTCGCCGGAATCCGCCAGCACGTGGAATTCGTGCGAGGCGCTGCCGCCGATCGCGCCGGTATCGGCGAATACCGCGCGGTACTGCAGGCCAAGGCGCTCGAATATCCGGCAGTAGGCGTCGAACATGTTGCGGTATTCGCGCTCCAGATCCTCGTCGCTGAGGTGGAACGAATAGGCGTCCTTCATCAGGAATTCGCGCGCGCGCATCACCCCGAAGCGCGGACGGATCTCGTCGCGGAACTTGGTCTGGATCTGGTAGAAGGTCACCGGCAACTGCTTGTAGCTGGCCAGTTCGTTGCGGGCGAAGTCGGTGATCACTTCCTCATGGGTCGGCCCGTAGCAGTACCAGGCCTCCTTGCGGTCCTGCATCTTCAACAACTGGCCGCCGAACTTCTCCCAGCGCCCGGTCTCCTCCCACAGCTCCTTCGGCTGTACCGACGGCATCAGCAGCTCGATCGCGCCGGCGGCGTTCATTTCCTCGCGGACCGCGTGCTCGACCTTGCGCAGCACGCGCAGGCCCAGCGGCGTCCAGGTGTAGAGGCCGGAGGCGAGCTTGCGGATCATGCCGGCCTTGAGCATCAGTTTGTGGCTGATGATCTCGGCGTCGGCGGGAATTTCCTTGCTGGTATGGAGATGGAACTGCGACAGGCGCATCGGCGGCACTTCGGACGTGAACGTGGGAAGCGCCCATTCTGCCGTGTATGCCGGTCCGGCGCGAATGGTCAGGGGTGGATACGGCAGGGCCGAGCGCGGGAGCGTGATGCGGCCAATGCGCGCCCGGTGCGCTGGCCGCGCGGCGCGCCCGAGCCGCCCCGGCCCGGGGCGCCACCGCGACGCCGGCGATGCGGCGACTGGAGGGGCGATACCGAGCCCGGAGCCTGGGCTGGCTGAGTGCGGGAATCGTGCGGCGGCCCTGGGGCCGCCGCCGGCATTACTTGCAGTGAACCTCGATCGCGGCTTCGGCGAGCTTCTGCTGCGACGCTCGCTGATCGGCATCGAGGGTGCTGTCGACCGTACCGTCGCCGTCGGAGTCGATCCCGACTTCCTGGTTGTCGGCCAGGGTCTTGAGATTGGCGCGGGCATCCCGACAGGCGGCATTCTCGGCCGGGGCCTCGGTTTGCGCGGTTTCGGTCGCGGCGTCGCCGGAGGCCGGCGCCGCGGACTCGATATTGCGGTTCTGGTATTCCTGGCCCGGCGGCGGCGAGTCGGAATAGTGGGTTACGCCATTGGCGTCCTTCCACTGGTAGACCTGGGCCGCGGACGCGGGCAGCGCCACGATCAGCAGGGACCCCAGCAGCAGGGCGCCCGCTGCGGTGGCGCTCCGGCGCCGGGCGGCACCCTGGATCGGGCGGCTGGCGGTGTGTGCGGCAGTCGGGCGGATCATTGGCAAGGCTCCGTTCGCGGCGGATCAGCCGCTCAGATTCCGATTGCATCACCGCTCCGGCGGACAGGCAAGCGATACACTCTGCTCCATGCAAGAAACCCAACCTCCATCACGGCTGCCGCCACGACCGCGTAACCGCGGCATCTACCTGTTGCCCAACCTGTTCACGACGGGCGGGCTGTTCGCCGGCTTCTACGCGATCATCGCGGCGTCGCAGGGGCGTTTCGACGATGCCTGCATCGCGGTGTTCGTCGCCGCGATCCTCGATGGCGTGGACGGACGGGTGGCCCGGCTGACCAATACCCAGAGCGAGTTCGGGGTGCAGTACGACTCGCTGGCCGACCTGATCAGCTTCGGCCTGGCGCCGGCGCTGGTGATGTACCACTGGGCCTTGTCGACGATGAAGTTCGACAGCGTCACCGCCGGCAAGATCGGCTGGATCGCCGCCTTCCTGTACGCGGCCTGCGCGGCGCTGCGGCTGGCGCGGTTCAATTCCCAGGTCGCGGTGGTCGACAAGCGCTGGTTCATCGGTCTGGCCAGCCCGGCCGCGGCGGGCCTGATGGCCAGCTTCGTCTGGACCGCGCACGAGCTCGGCTACACCGGCGAGCAATTGCGCTACGTGGCGCTGGCGGTGACCGTGATCGCGGCCGTGCTGATGGTCAGCGGGCTGCGCTACTTCAGCTTCAAGGGCGGGCCGCGCAACGATCGCGTGCCGTTCCTGGCGATCATGGTGGCGGTCGCGGTGGTGGTCGCCATCGCGGTCGACCCGCCCAGCGTGCTGCTGACCGTGTCGGCGCTGTATGCGATCTCCGGACCGTCGTACTGGCTCTATCGCCGGCTGCGCCGCGCCGGTGCCCGGGACGGGGAGGGCGCCGAAGGGTCATGAGCATGCCCTGGAGCGCATCCCAGCGCGAGTGGCTGCGGGCGTTGGGGCTCCCGGTGCTGGCGCTGTCCGCCGGCGAGGGGGCGGCCGAGGAGACCGACGCGCGGCCCGCGGGCGATGCGGACGGAGGCGATCCGGTCGCCGCGTCGGCACCGATGCCGGAACCGGCCGCGTCCGGGCGGATGAGGGTGCCCGCGCCGCCGATGCGACCGGTGCGGGCGGAGCTGCCCGAGATGCCCGCACCGGCCCCCGCGGCCGTCGCTGGCGGCACGCCGGGGCGGATGGGCGATCGCCTGTACCGCGCGCTGCTGCGGGCCACCGCCCGCCGCACGCCACGCGAAGGAGAAGCGATGCTGCAGACGATGACGTTCGATCTGGATGCGCTGCGCGCCGAGCCTGCCCGCAAGCGCGAGTTGTGGATGCGGCTGCGGGCGGCCCGCAAGGCGGCGCGCGGATGAGCGCGCTGGCCGTCGATGCCGTGCATCCGGCTGGCGGGTTGCGGCCGATGCGCGAGACCGACCTCGATGCGGTCTATGCGATCGAGATCGACGCCTACCCGTTTCCCTGGACGCCCGGCATATTCCGCGACTGCCTGCGCGCCGAGTATCCGGCGTGGGTGCTGCACGAGGACGGACGGATCGTCGGCTACTTCCTGATGAGCGTCGCCGCCGGCGAGGCCCACGTGCTCAACATCTGCATCGCCCGCGAGCGCCAGGGCCGCGGCTACGGCCGACGCCTGTTGCAGGCCTTGCTGCACGTCGCCCGCGGACGAGGCGCGCAGCGGATCTTCCTGGAGGTGCGGCCCTCCAACCAGGGGGCGATCCGCCTCTACGAGCAGGAAGGGTTCAACGAGATCGGCCGGCGTCCCCGCTATTACCCCTCGCACGACGGTCGCGAGGACGCGCTGGTGATGGCGATCGAGCTGCTCGACCCGTAGCGGCTCGGCCCATGGGAGCGGCGTTCCCGGCCAAACCGGTGTCGCCGCTCCCGCGAAGGGCCGGGTCGGAGAAGGCTCAGCCCAGCTTTGCGCGCTGGGCGACCAGGGCCTCGTGCTGCTGGCTCCAGTCGGCCAGGCGCTTGCGCTCCTGCTCGACCACCGCCTCCGGCGCGTTGCTGACGAAGGTCGCGTTGCCGAGCTTGCCGTTGCACTTGGCGATCTCGCCGGCGACGCGCTTGATCTCCTTGTCCAGGCGGCTGCGCTCGGCACCCAGGTCGACCAGGCCTTCCAGCGGCACCAGCAGCCTCAGCTCGCCGACCACGGCGGCGGCCGCGGCCGGGGCTTCGGCGCCGTTGGCCAGCGCGTCGATCGATTCCAGGCGGTTGAGGAAGCGCAGTTGCGAGCCGAACCGCGCGACCCGGGCATGGTCGGCCTCGCCGCCACCGGCCAGCAGCAGCGGCACCTGCCGGGTCGGCGCGACGTTCAGCTCGCTGCGCACGCGGCGCAGCGCCGAGACCATCGACTTGAGCCACTCCACGTCGGTCTCGGCGGACTGGAAGCCGGCGATGTCGATGTCGCCCTGGGCCGGATAGGGTCGGCGCATGATGGTGCCGTCCAGGCCCAGTCGCGGCGCGACCGCCTGCCACAGCTCCTCGCTGACGAACGGCACCAGCGGGTGCAGCATCGACAGCAACCGCTCGAGCACGTAGAGCAGGGTGTGGCGGGTGCTGTCGGCGGCCGCGGCGTCGCCGCCGCCCAGGGCCGGCTTGGCGAGCTCGACGAACCAGTCGCAGAACGCGTTCCAGGCGAACTCGTACAGGGTCTGGCTGAGCAGGTCGAAGCGGTAGTCGGCGAAGTGGCGGGTGGCCTCGGCGGCGGTGGCGTCGAGGCGGGCGAGGATCCAGCGTTCGGCGTCGGTGCTCGGTCGCGGCACGCCTTCGAAACGGCTGTCCTCGGTGTTCATCAGCACGAAGCGGGTGGCGTTCCACAGCTTGTTGCAGAAGTTCTTGTAGCCCTCGGCGCGACCGAGGTCGAACTTGATGTCGCGGCCCGGGCCGGCCAGCGCGGCGAGGGTGAAGCGCAGCGCGTCGGCGCCGAAGGCGGGAATGCCGTCGGGGAACTCCTTGCGGGTCGCCTTCTCGATCTTCTCGGCGGTCTTGGGCTGCATCAGGCCGGTGGTGCGCTTGGCGACCAGGTCTTCCAGCGCGATGCCGTCGATCAGGTCGAGCGGGTCGAGCACGTTGCCCTTGGACTTGGACATCTTCTGGCCGTGCGCGTCGCGGACCAGGCCGGTGATGTAGACGTCGCGGAACGGCACCTCGCCGGCGAAGTGATCGGTCATCATGATCATCCGGGCGACCCAGAAGAAGATGATGTCGAAACCGGTGACCAGCACCGACGACGGCAGGAAGCGGTCGTAGCCGCGCGTGGCCATGGTCTCCGGGTCCGGCCAGCCGAGGGTGCTGAACGGCCACAGCGCCGAGGAGAACCAGGTCTCCAGCACGTCGCTGTCCTGGCGCAGCGCGATCTCGTCGCCGAGCCCGTGGCGGGCCCGGACCTCGGCCTCGTCGCGGCCGACGAAGATGTTGCCGGCCTCGTCGTACCAGGCCGGGATCCGGTGCCCCCACCACAGCTGGCGGCTGATGCACCAGTCCTGGATGTTCTCCATCCAGTGGCGGTAGGTGTTGATCCAGTTGCCGGGCACGAACTTCACATCGCCGTTCTGCGCGAGCTCCAGGCCGCGCGCGCCGAGCTTGTCCATGCGCACGAACCACTGGTCGGTCATGAACGGCTCGATGACGGTGCCGGAACGGTCGCCGAACGGCTGCATGATCGGCTTGGAGTCGACCCGAGGCTGGCCGTCGGCGTCGGTCACCGCCAGCCCCTCGGCGGTGATTTCGGCGACCACGCGCTCGCGGGCCTCGTAGCGGTCGAGGCCGCGCAGTTCCTCCGGCACGAGGTTGATCTCGCCGACATCCCCGGCGTCGCGCTCGCCGCGGGCGATCTGCCCGGCGATGCGCGCGCTTTCCTCGTAGGACAGGCCATCGCTGCGCATGCGCGCGACCTCGTCCATCAGCGCGTACATCGGAATGCCGTTGCGGGCGGCCACCGCATAGTCGTTGAAGTCGTGGGCGCCGGTGATCTTGACCGCGCCGGAGCCGAACGCCGGGTCCGGGTAGCTGTCGGTGATGATCGGGATCAGGCGACGGTGCTGCTTCGGGCCGACCGGGATCTCGCACAGCTTGCCGACGATCGGCGCGTAGCGCGCGTCGGAGGGGTGCACCGCGACCGCGCCGTCGCCGAGCATGGTCTCCGGGCGGGTGGTCGCGATCGAGATGTAGTCGCGGGTCTCGCGCAGGGTCACGTTGCCGTCGGCGTCGCGCTCGATGTACTCGTAGGTCTCGCCGCCGGCCAGCGGGTACTTGAAGTGCCACATGTGGCCGGGCACCTCGCGGTTCTCCACCTCCAGGTCGGAGATCGCGGTCTTCAGCACCGGATCCCAGTTGACCAGGCGCTGGCCGCGATAGATCAGCCCTTCCTCGTGCAGGCGCACGAAGGCTTCGACCACCGCCTTGGCCGGCATCGGGTCCATCGTGAACACGCTGCGGCTCCAGTCGCCGGAGGTGCCGAGCCGGCGCATCTGCCGCTCGATGGTGCCGCCGGAATGGTGCTTCCACTCCCAGACCTTTTCGATGAAGCCGTCGCGTCCCAGCGAATCGCGGGTCTCGCCCTTGCCTTCCAGCGCCAGATTGCGGCCGACCACCATCTCGGTGGCGATGCCGGCATGGTCGCTGCCCATCTGCCACAGCACATCGAAGCCGCGCATGCGGTGGTAGCGCACCAGCGCGTCCATCAGGGTGTGCTGGAACGCGTGGCCCATGTGCAGGGTGCCGGTGACGTTCGGCGGCGGCAGCAGGATGCAGTACGGCTCGCCCTTGCCGGTCGGCGCGAATACGCCGCTGGACTCCCACTGCTGGTAGAGCCGGGATTCGAACTGGGTGGGGTCGTAACTGGAGGCGAGGGACATGGGAGCGGGGTGTTGGTTCGGGAATGGTCGGGGTGTGAACGGTCGGGACCACGGGCGGTCCCGGTCCGGGTTACATATCGTGCTTGTTCACGTCCAGGCCAAGGGCCTGGTACTGCTTCCAGCGTTCGCGCAGCGGCCCGCGCGCGTTCTCGTCGGCGGGCACCACCTCGAGCACGCGCTCGAACGTGCCTTCGACCGCGTCGTCGCGCAGGTTGATCACGATCGGGCGCAAGGGCACGTTGGCGTCCGGCGGCGCGATCAGCACCTCGGCTTCGTCCTCGTCGGCGTCGACGCCGACGATCTGGTGCGGGATGAAGGCGTCGGGATCGAACGACCACAGCAGGTCGTCCAACTGCTCGGCCTGGGCGGCGTCGCGCGCCAGCACCAGGGTCGGGGTGCCGGTCTCGTAGGCCTTGCGCGCCAGTTCGCAGACCAGGCGCAGCGGCTCCTCGCGGAAGCGCGGCTTGGAGATCAGGTAGAAATCGGCACGTGGCATGGCTTCAGGCGTCGAGGGTGATGGCGGCCACCGCGGCGCCCAGCAGCAGGCACAGCGGCGAATAGAAGCGGGTGTCGAGCCTGGCGAAGCGGCCATGCCGCTCGCGCTTGAACATGCCGACCCAGCGGAAGTCGCCGATGCCGCGCGCGACGAACACCAGCACCAGCGCGACCGCCGCCGCGCGCACCGCGATCGCCGGCAGTGGCGGTTGCCAGTGCCCGGATACCGCCATCACCGTCGCCGCGGCGGCGGCCAGTGCGACGGCCACGGCGATGGTGGCGGCACGCGAGGGCTCGAACAGCGGGCGTCCATCCGCCCGCATCGGCACCGCGGCGTCGGCCCACTGCCGCGCGCCTCCCGCCGCCCACACCAGGTGCAGGGCGGCGAGGGCGGACAGCACCAGGCAGACGGCCAGGCCCAGCATCTCAGCCGGCCTGGTCGAGCAGCCACTGGCTGAGCAGGCCGACCGGTCGGCCGGTCGCCATGCCCTTGCGGCCCTCGTCGCTGGCGCTGCCGGCGATGTCCAGGTGCGCCCAGCGCTGGCCCTCGGTGAACCGCGACAGGAAGCAACCGGCGGTGATCGCGCCGGCCCAGCGGCCGCCGATGTTGTAGACGTCGGCGTAGGTCGAGTCGAGCATGCTCTGGTACTCGTCCCACAGCGGCAGGCGCCAGGCGCGGTCGAACACCTGCTCGCCGGCGTTCAGCAACTCGCCGGCGAGATCGTCGTGCTTGCTCATCAGGCCGCTGGCGTACTTGCCCAGCGCGACCATGCAGGCACCGGTCAGGGTGGCGACGTCGACCAGCGCGGCCGGTTCGAAGCGCTGCGCGTAGGTCAGCGCGTCGCACAGGATCAGGCGGCCCTCGGCGTCGGTGTTGCCCACCTCGATGGTCTTGCCGGACATGCTGGTCAGCACGTCGGACGGGCGGTAGGCGTCGGCGTCGGGCATGTTCTCGACCGCCGGCACCACCACCACCAGGTTGACCGGCAGGGCCATGCCGACCGCGGACACGAAGGTGCCCATCACGGTCGCGGCGCCGCACATGTCGAACTTCATCTCCTCGATCCCGCCCTGGACCTTGAGGTTGATGCCGCCGGTGTCGAAGGTGATGCCCTTGCCGACCAGCACGTAGGGCTTGGCATCGCCGCCGTTGTTGTACTTGAGCACGATCAGGCGCGGCGGATTGGCCGAGCCGCGGCCGACTGCGAGCAGCGAGCCCATGCCGAGCTTCTCCATCTCGGCGCGCTCGAGCACTTCGCACGCGGTGTTGTCGAAACGGTCGGCGAACTTCTTCGCCTGCTCGGCCAGGTAGCCGGGATTGCAGACGTTGGGCGGCAGGTTGCCCAGCTCGCGGGCGAACTCGACGCCGGCCGCGGTGCCCTTGCCCAGCGCCAGTGCCTTGCCGTCGTCGCCGCTGATCGACAGCCGTTGCAGACCCTTGTGGTTGCGGGCCTTGTTGTTCTCGCCGAGGGTCGCGGTGTAGCGATAGGCGGCGTGGTCGGCGGCGATCGCGGCCTGGCGGATCGCCCAGGCACCGTCGCGGCCGGCGACCGGCAGCTCGGACAGGGTCAGCAGGGCATGCGCGACCGGGCCGGTCTTCAGGGCGCGGACCGCGTCGGCCACCGCCTTCAGGTACTGCGGCACGCCGAACTTGCCGGCCTCGCCGAGGCCCACCACCAGCACGCGCGGCGAGGCCACGCCTTCGAGGTCGTGCAGCAGCGCGGTCTTGCCGGTCTTGCCGCTGACGTCGCCGCGTTCGGCCAGGGCCTTGATCCGGCCGCCGCTGGCCGCGTCGATCGCGGCGGCGGCGGGGGACAGCGAGTTGTCGGCGAACATGCCCACGACGATGCAGTCGGCTGCGGCAACAGCGGCGGCGTCGCGGTTCAGGTCGAATTCGAGGGCCATGAAACAGATTCCCGGGGTAAGGATGGATTGATTACGTACAATCGGCGGCTGGACCGCCCGGCCGGGCTTCCCGATCGGGAGCCCGGGGCCGGCGGATGGAGGCGATGACGCCTCCCGCCGTGGACGAAAGAACCCCCGAGTCTAGGGCCTGACAACGCTATTGGGAAAGGCCACGCCGCATTCGGACGCGTGCGGGGCGAGGAGAAACAGAGCTGCCATGTCGATGAAAGACCGAGCCGGAACGCCGCGCCGCCTGCGCCCGGGCACCGCCCGAACCCGGCCCGCCGCCGCGATCACGGCCACCGGCCGCCGCGCCGCGGCCGGGCTCTGAGCGCGCGATCCGATGACCAGGCTCGACCGCTACCTCATCAGCGAGTTCGCCCAGGCGGTGATGGCCACTCTGGCGGTGCTGCTGATCGTCTGTGTCGGCGGCGCGCTGACCGACGTGCTGGGCGACATCGCCCGCGGCCAGCTGCCGGCCGGCCTGCTGCTGGCCCAGCTCGGCCTGGTCCTGCTCAACTGGCTGCCGGTGATCCTGCCGCTGGCGCTGTTGCTGGGCCTGATGCTGGCGGTCGGGCGACTGTACCGCGATGCCGAGATGCCGGTGATCGCCTCGGTCGGGGTCGGGCCCAGGCGCCTGCTCAAGCCGCTGATGCTGGTGGTGTTGCCGCTGATCGCGGTGGTCGCGGCCTGTTCGCTGTGGCTGGGGCCCTGGGCCGAGCGGCTGTCGCGCGAACTGATCAACGAGGCCAACCGCAACATGATCGTGGCCGGGCTGGAGCCGGGACGCTTCACCGAGTTGCCCAATGGCGGCGGGGTCGCCTTCGTCGGCGAGATGTCGGGCGAGGGCACCCGCTTCGACCGGGTGTTCGTCTACCGCCAGAGCGATGACCGGATCACCGTGGTCAGCTCCAACCAGGGCGCGCTCAAGGCCGGCGAGGACGGCCAACGCTACCTGGTGCTGGAGAACGGCTTCGAGGTCGAGGGGCCGCGCGAAGGCGGCCAGGACTATCGGCTGCTGCGTTACGCCAGCAACGAGGTGCGGATGCCGGCCGGCAAGGAGAAGTTCGATCTCGACGATCCCGAGGCGTTGCCGACGTCGGCCCTGATCGGCGACGAGCGGCCGCCGGCGGTGGCCCAGCTGCACCGCCGGATCGCGCCGCCGCTGCTGGCGCTGGCGTTCGCGCTGATGGCGATTCCGCTGGCCCGCAGCATGCCGCGGCAGGCCCGCTACGGACGGATGCTGATGGGCTTCCTCGGCTATCTGATCGGCGTCAACCTGATGCTGATGGGAACCGGCTGGCTCGAGGACGACAAGATCCCCGGCATGCTCGGCTTGTGGTGGCTGGTGCTGCCGCTGCTCGGGGTCGGGGCCTGGCTGTACCTGGGAGACGGCCGGATGCGGCCGTCCAGGGGGCGCGCCAACGGCGCCGGGAGGGCGGCATGAGATTCCTGCCCCGGCTGCACGACCTGTACGTGGCCCGCGCGGTGATGGCCGCGGTGATCCTGACCTGGGCGGTGCTGCTCGGGCTGGACGTGATGCTGGCCCTGGTCAGTGAGTTCGGCGACGTCGGCAAGGGCCGCTACGGCTTCGTCCAGGCGCTGGCCTACGTCGGCCTGACCGTGCCGCGCCGGGCCAATTACCTGTTCCCGTACGCGGCGGTGATCGGTTCGCTGATGGCGCTCGGGCAACTGGCGGCGACCTCGGAGCTGACCGCCCTGCGGGCGATCGGCCTGTCCCGGCGCCGGATCAGCTTCGCAGTCGCGGGCGCGGTGGCGGTGCTGACCGCGCTGATGGTGATCAGCGGCGAGACCGCCGGCCCGATCGGCCAACGCCGCGCCGACGCCCTGAAGAGCTCGGCCAAGTCCGACAACCTGATCGTCGCCCAGTATTCGGGCGTGTGGGCCCGCGAGGGCGACACCATCCTCAACGCCGCCGGCGGACAGGAGCGCGACGACGGCAACGACCGCTGGATCGAGCTGCACGATGTGCGCCTGTACGAGTTCGCCGAGGACGGCCGTCTGGTATCGATGGCACGGGCCAAGGTCGCCGAGCACCGCCCCGGCGGCTGGCTGCTGCGCGACGTGAACCGCACCTATTTCGACCAGCGCTCGGTCAGCGAGTCCAGGGTGGCGGAGGAACGCTGGGAGTCGCGGTTGGACTCGACCGCGCTGACCGCCGGCACCGACCGCCCGCGCTACCTGAGCGCCGGCGACCTGCGCCAGGCGATCGAGTACCGCAAACGCAACGACCTGGATGCCGGCGACTTCCAGGAGCATTACTGGGGGCGCTGGTTCTATCCGATCAACGTGATCGCGCTGTGCCTGGCGGCGATCCCGTTCGCGTTCGGCCTGCTGCGCAGCGGCGGCACCGGCAAGCGCCTGTTCGTCGGCATCGTGTTCGGGCTCGGCTTCTATCTGCTGCAGACCCAGTTCGTGCAGCTGGCGAAGGTGCTGAAGTTCGACTTCCGCCTCGCCTATCTGCTGCCGATCGTGATCATGGCCGGCGTCTCCGCCTATCTCTTCAAACGCCGCTCGGGGTGAGGCACGGCCGTTTGCGAGCCACTGGCTCGCGGCCGTGCCGAACGCCCGGCGCGCTGCGCCGGGCCGGGGGTTGCGAGGTGAGCGCGCAGCGCGAGCCCGCAACGGCCCACGAGGCGGAGCCGAGTGGATTCCCTTGCGAGCCACTGGCTCGCGGCCGTGCCGAACGCCCGGCGCGCTGCGCCGGGCCGGGGGTTGCGAGGTGAGCGCGCAGCGCGAGCCCGCAACGGCCCGCGAGGCGGAGCCGAGTGGATTCCCTTGCGAGCCACTGGCTCGCGGCCGTGCCGAACGCCCGGCGCGCTGCGCCGGGCAGGGGGGTGAGAGAGGGCGGCTTGCGAACCACCGGTTCGCGCCCGCTCGAACGCCCAGATGCTGGCGTCTGGGCCGGGCCGGCGAGGCGAGCCGCAATCCCCGGGCTGCGCCCGGGAATCCGCAAAGTTTGCTGCGCAAACCTTGGGCCCCACCGTTGCGCTTCCACACCCCCATTCGCATCTGCGATGCGAATCGCCCCCTGACTCAGGGGGACGATCTCCGGCTGCGCGCGGATATCTCCCAAAGTTTGCTGCGCAAACCTTGGGCCCCACCGTTGCGCTTCCACACCCCCATTCGCATCTGCGATGCGAATCGCCCCCTGACTCAGGGGGACGATCTCCGGCTACGCCCGGATATCTCCCAAAATTTGCTGCGCAAATCTTGGGCCCCACCGTTGCGCTTCCACACCCCCATTCGCATCTGCGATGCGAATCGCCCCCTGACTCAGGGGGCTGGGCCACCGGGCCCTGCCCCGTAGGAGCGGTGTGAGCCGCGATCAGGCTTTGCAGGGGAAGTCACGGTCGCAGCTTACGCAGCTCCTACGAAGCCCGTTTCGTAGCGCGCGGCCACACCTCCGGAGCCCTTGTAGGAGCGGCGTGAGCCGCGATGAGGCCTTCCCGACAAAACCCGATCGCGGCTGACGCCGCTCCTACAGCGGCAGTCGAGGGACTCGGTGACCCTGGCCGCAGTCCGTGCCGTGCCCGTGGCCTGCTCAGCGGCGGAGCTTGGGTAGCCGCGTCATCCGGGTGCCGCTGGCGCGATCGTGCCAGGTCAGGCGGTCGCGATCGAACCAGGCCCACCAGAACCCCAGGCCCGCCGCCAGCAGCGACAGCGTGCCGATCGTGTAGCGGAGCGCGAGCGCTCGCGCCTCGGGGCGACCGCCGTCGTCGGCGACGACCCGCAGCCGCCACGGCCGCATGCCGAGGGTCTGCCCGCCGCGCCGCCAGCTGAGGATCGCGTAGGCGCCGGCCAGCAGCCAGCAGACCAGCCACAGCAGGATCTGCAGCGGGCTGAACGGCGCGATGTTCTCGCGCGCGGCGTGGCCGGCCAGGTAGTAGCCGAGCGTGAACACCGCCGACGCGGCCAGCCAGATCGCCAGCACCGGCCACAGGTCGTAGAACAGCGCCAGCAGGCGCCAGCCCAGCAGCGGTTTGGCTCGAGGGGCGGAGCTGGCGGGTTCGCCGTCGTTGCGGCCGGTCGGATGCGGTTCGGATGCCATCGCAAAAGGATAGTCGCTAAGCTGCCCGCATGAGTCCCCAGGCACCGGCGACAGGCCGGAAACAGACCCCGGCCGAGCGTCGCGCGCGGATGATGGCGCTGCCTCCCGTGCCGGAGGCCGACGCCGCCGTGATCGATCGCTTCATCGATGCGGTATGGGCCGAGAGCGGCCTGTCCCGGCCGACCCTGGACAGCTACCGGCGCGATCTGGCCGGGCTGGCCCGCTGGCGAGGAGGGCGTGGCGGCGGATTGGCGGGCGCCGAGCGCGGGACCCTGTTCGACTATCTGGCCTGGCGTACTGGCGAGGGCTACTCGCCGCGCAGCAACGCGCGGCTGTTGTCGGCGTTGCGGGCGTTCTATGCCTGGTGCCTGCGCCGGGGCGAGCGCGGAGACGATCCGGCGGCATTGCTGGAGTCGCCGAAGCTGCCGCGCTCGTTGCCCAAGGCGATCACCGAGAGCCAGATCGAGGCGCTGTTGACGGCTCCCGATGTCGACACGCCGCTGGGACTGCGCGATCGCGCGATGCTCGAGCTGATGTATGCCTGCGGCCTGCGCGTGAGCGAGCTGGTCGAGCTGCCGGCGACCGCGGTCAACCTGCGCCAGGGCGTCCTGAGGGTGACCGGCAAGGGGCGCAAGGAGCGGCTGGTGCCGCTGGGCGAGGAGGCGCAGCATTGGCTCGAACGCTACCTCTCGCGGGCACGGCCGCAACTGGCGGGCAAGCGGTCGTTGCCGCCGCTGTTCCTGGAGGCCAGGGGCGAGGCGCCGAGCCGCCAGCAGTTCTGGCGGCTGGTGAAGCGTTATGCCGCCGCCGCCGGCATCGATCCGGACCGGCTCAGCCCGCACGGTCTGCGCCACAGCTTCGCCACCCATCTGCTGAACCACGGCGCCGATCTGCGCTCGTTGCAGATGCTGCTTGGCCACAGCTCGCTGTCGACGACCCAGATCTACACCCTGGTCGCCCGCGAGCAGCTCAAACAGCTCCACGCCAAACACCACCCGAGGGGGTGAGGCACGGCCGTTTGCGAGCCACTGGCTCGCGGCCGTGCCGAACGCCCGGCGCGCTGCGCCGGGCCGGGGTTGCGAGGTGAGCGCGCAGCGCGAGCCCGCAACGGCCCACGAGGCGAAGCCGAGTGGAAGCATTCACGAGCCACTGGCTCGCGGCCGTGCCGAACGCCCGGCGCGCTGCGCCGGGCCGGGGTTGCGAGGTGAGCGCGCAGCGCGAGCCCGCAACGGCCCACGAGGCGAAGCCGAGTGGAAGCGCTCACGAGCCACTGGCTCGCGGCCGTGCCGAACGCCCGGCGCGCTGCGCCGGGCCGGGGGTGAGAGAGGGCTGCTTGCGAACCATCGGTTCGCGCCCGCTCGAACGCCCAGCCGCTGGCGTCTGGGCCGGGCAGGCGAGGTGAGCGCGCAGCGCGAGCCCCCGCAACGGCCCACGAGGCGAAGCCGAGTGGAAGCGCACACGAGCCACTGGCTCGCGGCCGTGCCGAACGCCCGGCGCGCTGCGCCGGGCCGGCCCAGACAATGGCGTCTGGGCCCCGCCGTTGCGCTTCCAAACTCCCATTCGTGCATGCGGCACGAATCGCCCCCTGACTCAGGGGGGAACGATATCCGGCTGCGCGCGGATATCTCCCAAAATTTGCTTCGCAAACCTTGGGCCCCGCCGGCGTGCCCCCACACCCCCATTCGTGCCTGCGGCACGAATCGCCCCCTGACTCAGGGGGCTGGGTTCATGGGGTAGGCAAATGCTCTTCGTAGGAGCGGCGTGAGCCGCGATGGGCCTTCTCGGCAAAGTCGGGTCGCGGCTCACGCCGCTCCTACGGGATATCACCGGGCCGCGGGACGCGAGGCTCCAGCGGATGGCGGCCGGTCGCCAATCTGAACCGTTCCGTGGTCCATGCCCCGACACGGGCGGGCGCCGCGTGCCACAATCGAAGCAATCGTCCATCGGATGGCACCCCGTTCAGTCAGGAAATGATGCAGATGAAGCGCACCCTCCTCGCCGTGCTCGGCGCGATCAGCCTCTCCGCCTGCGCGCAGGCGCCCGAAGCCGATGCCACCGGCACGCCATCGAAGGCCCCCGTGGTCTCCAGCCCGATGTTGCCCGCGACGCCCGAGCCCGCCGAGGGCACGCCCGAGGCGCGCGCGCTGGCGGCGGTTCGCACCCTCAACCCGAACCTGCAGCCCGAGCAGATCGGCGCGGCGCCGCTGCCGGGGTTCCGTGAGGTCATCGTCAGCGGCCAGGTGGTCTATGTCAGCGACGATGGCCGCTACATGTTCCTGCCGGGCCAGGGCGGCGCGCTGTACGACACCGTGTCCGAGCGCAGCCTCAGCGAGGCCAGCCTCGCCGGCCTGCGCCGCGACCTGCTCAAGACGATTCCGGCCAGCGAGCGCATCGTGTTCGCGCCGGCCAATCCGAAGTACACCGTCACCGTGTTCACCGATGTCGAGTGCGGTTACTGCCGCCGCCTGCACAGCGAGATCGCCGAGTACAACCAGCAGGGCATCGCGATCGAGTATCTGGCCTTTCCGCGCATGGGTATCGGCAGCGAGGACTACAACAAGATGGTCGCGGTGTGGTGCGCGTCGGATCGCAAGCAGGCGCTGACCGATGCCAAGGCCGAGAAGTCGGTGCCCGAGCACGATTGCAAGAACACCGTCTCCATGCAGTACAACATCGGCCAGCGTGCCGGCCTGACCGGGACCCCGATGATCCTGACCGAGGACGGCACCCAGGTCGGTGGCTACGTGCCGCCGGCGGCGTTGCGCGAGACCCTGGACAAGCTGGCGGCGGAAAAGGCCGAGCCTGCGGCGGTCGGCAATGCCGCCCCGGGCGGCAACGCCGCGGCCGGCGGCGCCTGAGCCGACCGGCCCGCACGATCGCGCATCGCGGCCCATTCGGGCCGCCGATGGCGGCCGGGGGAGGGGGCCGGCGCCAACGCTTCAGCCGGGGTTGCGCTCCGGGTTCGGCGCAGGGGCGGGCGCTTGGTTACAATCTGCGCCCCCGATGTCGCACGGTTCCCCGGACATGATCGTCCTCGAGGGCCCCCAGGCCCTGTCTGCGTTCCGCCGTGAACGCCTCCAAGCCCGTCTCCAGGCCCTCCACCCCGACCTGCGCCTGCTTGGCGCCTGGCCGGTCTACTGGGTCCAGCCCGAACCGGGCGCGCAGCCCGATATCGACGCGCTGAGCCGCATCCTGCAGGCCGGCCACGCCGCCGAGCCGGCGGCGGACGGCGCGGTCAGCCGCTATGCGACGCCGCGCCTGGGCACCCTGTCGCCGTGGTCGAGCAAGGCCACCGAGCTGCTGCATGGCGCCGAGCTGCCGGTGAAGCGGGTCGAGCGCGGCCTGCGCTACGACCTGGCCGGCTGGCCGGACGAGGCGGCGGTGCGGACCGCGGTGGCCAAGGTCCTGCACGACCCGATGACGCAGTCGCTGCTGGACACGCGCGAGGCCGGCGAGGCGTTGTTCACCGCGCTGGAGCGTGGCGAGCCCGAGCGCATCGCCCTGGCCGACCTGGATGCCGCCAACGTGCGTCTGGGCCTGGCCCTGGCCGCGGACGAGATCGACTACCTGCGCGAGCGCTACGCGGCGCTGGGCCGGCAGCCGTCCGACGTCGAGCTGATGATGTTCGCGCAGGCGAACTCGGAGCATTGCCGGCACAAGATCTTCAACGCCAGCTGGACCATCGATGGACGCGAGCAACCGCTGTCGCTGTTCAAGATGATCAAGAACACCCACGCCGAGACGCCTGAACATACGCTCTCGGCCTACAGCGACAATGCCGCGGTCGTTGCCGGCTACGGCAGCCGCCGCTTCCGCCCCGATCCGGCCGATGGCCGTTATCGCAGCGAGGACGAGGCCGAGTCGGCGTTCTGCATCAAGGTCGAGACCCACAACCATCCGACCGCGATCGCGCCGTTCCCGGGCGCCTCGACCGGCAATGGCGGCGAAATCCGCGACGAGGGCGCGACCGGCCGCGGCGGCAAGCCCAAGGCCGGCCTGACCGGTTTCTCGGTCTCGCACCTGCGCATTCCGACCCTGCCGCAGCCGTGGGAATCGCCGCGCGCGCTGAACCCGAGGATGGCCTCGGCGCTGGAGATCATGCTCGAGGGCCCGATCGGCGGCGCCGCGTTCAACAACGAATTCGGCCGTCCCAACCTGGCCGGCTACTTCCGCAGCTTCGAGCTCGACCAGGGCCGCGCCGGCGAGACCGCGCTGGTCCGCGCCTACGACAAGCCGATCATGCTGGCCGGCGGTCTGGGCGCGATCGACCGGGTCCAGGTCGAGAAGCAGCGCCTGAAGCCCGGCTACGCGGTGATCGTGCTCGGCGGTCCGGCGATGCTGATCGGCCTGGGCGGCGGCGCCGCCAGCTCGGTCGCCTCCGGCACCAGTTCCGAGGACCTGGATTTCGCCAGCGTGCAGCGCGACAACCCGGAAATGGAGCGCCGCTGCCAGGAAGTGATCGACCGCTGCGTCGCGCTGGGCGCCGACAATCCGATCGCCAGCGCGCACGATGTCGGCGCCGGCGGCCTGTCCAATGCGATCCCGGAACTGCTGCACGACTCCGGCGTCGGTGGCGTGATCGACCTGGACAAGGTGCCCAGCGACGATCCTTCGCTGTCGCCGATGCAGTTGTGGTGCAACGAGTCGCAGGAGCGCTATGTGCTCGGCCTGCCGGCGGAACGCGTCGCCGAATTCGCGGCCCTGTGCGAGCGCGAGCGCTGCCCGTTCGCGGTGGTCGGCCATGCGACCGCGGAAGAGCGCCTGGTGGTCGGCCATGGCGCCACTGTCGAGCGCGTCTACGGCAGCGCCGCGGACGCCGCCGTGCATGCCATCGACATCCCGATGGACGTGCTGTTCGGCAAGCCGCCGAAGATGCATCGCGACACCGTGCGGCCGCCGGAGGCGCCGTGGCCGTCGCTGGACTGGAGCGAACTGTCGCTGCACGACGCCGCGCTGCGGGTGATCGCCCATCCCAGCGTCGCCTCCAAGAACTTCCTGGTCACCATCGGCGACCGCAGCGTCGGCGGCCTGACCGCGCGCGACCAGATGGTCGGCCCGTGGCAGCTGCCGGTGGCCGACTGCGCGATCACCCTGGCCGGTTTCGACGGCTTCGTCGGCGAGGCGCTGTCGATCGGCGAGCGCACCCCGCTGGCCCTGCTCGACGCGCCGGCGGCGGCGCGGATGGCGGTCGGCGAGGCGATCACCAACCTGTGCGCGGCGCCGGTGGAGTCGCTGAACCGGATCAAGCTGTCGGCCAACTGGATGGCCGCCGCCTCGCACGATGGCGAGGACGCGCTGCTGTTCGATGCGGTGCGCGCGGTCGGCATGGAACTGTGCCCCGAGCTGGAGCTGAGCATCCCGGTCGGCAAGGATTCGCTGTCGATGCAGGCGCAGTGGAGCAACGGGCAGGAGGCGAGCCGGTCGGTGTCGCCGGTGTCGCTGATCGTCAGCGCATTCGCGCCGGTGGTCGACGTGCGCACCCAGCTGACCCCGCTGCTCGATCGCGAGGTCGAGTCCGAGCTGTGGCTGATCGGCCTGGGCGCGGGCAAGCAGCGCCTGGGCGGTTCGGTGCTGGCGCAATGCCACCCCGAGGCGGTGCTGGCCGGCGCCAACGGCAGCGAGCTGCCGGCGTTCGCCGGGCAGCCGTCGGAGGACGGGCGCCGCAACGTCGGCGTGCCCGATCTCGACGACCCGCAGCGCCTGCGCGATTTCTTCGAGCTGATCCGCGACGCCCGCGAAGCCGGCCTGCTCAAGGCCTACCACGACCGTTCCGACGGCGGCGCGTTCACCGCGCTGTGCGAAATGGCGTTCGCCTCGCACCTGGGTCTGGAGATCAATCTCGACGGTTGGGGCGACGACCCGTTCCGCACCCTGTTCAACGAGGAGCTGGGTGCGGTGGTGCAGATCGCCAGCGAGGACCGGGCCGCGTTCGCCGACCTGGTCGCGCGCCACGGCCTGATCGATTGCGCCCAGCGCATCGCGCGTCCGACCACCGCCGCGACGATCCGTATCAACGAGGATGGCCAGACCCTCGCCGAATGGCGCTGGGACGCGTTGTTCGATGCCTGGTGGGCGACCACCCACGCGATGCAGAAGCTGCGCGACAACCCCGAGTGCGCCGACCAGGAGCGCGAGGTGGCGCGCCAGTTCGCCGCGCCGGGGCTGCGTCCGAAGCTGGGTTTCGATCCGGCCGAGGACATCGCCGCGCCCTATCTGAATCTGAGCGCGCGGCCGAAGGTCGCGATCCTGCGCGAGCAGGGCGTCAACGGCCAGATCGAGATGGCGCGCGCGTTCGACCGCGCCGGCTTCGAGGCTTTCGACGTGCACATGAGCGACCTGATCGAGGGCCGCTTCGCGCTGGGCGATTTCATCGGCCTGGCCGCCTGTGGCGGCTTCAGCTACGGCGACGTGCTCGGTGCCGGACGCGGCTGGGCGACCTCGATCCTCGAGCGCCCGGCCCTGCGCGACATGTTCGCCGCGTTCTTCGAGCGCGACGGCAGCTTCGCCCTGGGCGTGTGCAACGGCTGCCAGATGCTCAGCCAGCTCAAGCCGATCATCCCCGGCGCCGGCCATTGGCCCGAGTTCCTGCGCAATGCCAGCGAGCAGTACGAGGCGCGCCTGGCCCAGGTCGAGGTGCTGGAGTCGCCGTCGGTGCTGTTGCGCGGCATGGCCGGTTCGCGCCTGCCGGTGGTGGTCGCGCACGGCGAGGGCCGCGCCTCGTTCGCCGACAGTCTGGACCCGGTGACCGCCCGCGTCGCCCTGCGCTACGTCGATGGCGACGGCGAGGTCGCCACGCGGTACCCGCTGAACCCGAACGGCTCGGTCGACGGCATCACCGGTCTGGCCAGCGACGACGGCCGGGTCACGATCATGATGCCGCACCCCGAGCGGACCCTGCTGACGGCGAACCTCAGTTGGGCTCCGGCCGGCTGGGGCGACGACTCGCCATGGCTGCGGATGTTCCGCAACGCGCGGGTATTCGTCGGCTGAGGCGACATGTCTGCGGACGGCCTGATGGCCGTTCGCGCCGGGGTGAGCGGCCGACGCCCTGCGCCGGGTCCGCTGGATGGCCAGCCGCCGGGCTGGCGGTGACGCCCGTCGCATCGGACGCCGGGCTCGGGCCGGGTGTCGTCCGGTGGCGGCTCCTCGATACAGCATCCTGACCGCGGTCCGCTGCGGCGGCGGTGTCGCGGCGACCTGCTAAAGTCGGTCTCCCGACCCCCGACGGGCATGCAGGCCCGGCAGCGATGGAAGCAGAAATGGTGCGCGCGGATATGGCCCAGGCGGAGACGACCCCGACCCCCGACGAGGCGGTCGAGGCGCGCGTCATCGATGCGCTGCTGGCCAAGGGCCGGCTCAAGGACGCCGATCTGGGCCGCGCGCGCCGGCTGCAGGTCGAGACCGGCGGCAGCCTGCTGGCCCTGCTGGGCCGGCTCGGCTTGGTGTCCGAGCGCGACCACGCCGACGCGGTCGCCGAAGTCACCGGCCTGCCGCTGGTGTCCGCCCAGGCCGCACCGGACCTGCCGCCGGAGGACGTCAGTCTCAGCGTCAAGTTCATGAAGCAGTTCCACGTCTGCCCGCTGAACGCCGGCGAGCACGGCGTCGAGTTGCTGATGGCCGATCCGCAGGACGCCTACACCGTCGACGCGGTGCGGCTGGCGTTGGCGCGCCCGCTGCGCCTGCAGATCGGGCTGCGCTCGGAGATCGAAGCGCTGATCGAGCGCTGGTTCGGCCAGGGCCGCAGCGCGATGGGCGCGATCGTGGAGACCGCCGAGGGCGAGGGCTCCGGCGACCTCGACGATGTCGAGCACCTGCGCGACCTCGCCTCCGAGGCGCCGGTGATCCGGCTGGTGAATCTGATCATCCAGCGCGCGGTCGAGTTGCGCGCCTCGGATATCCATATCGAGCCGTTCGAGAACCGGCTCAAGGTCCGCTATCGCGTCGACGGCGTGCTGCAGGAGGGCGAGAGCCCGCCGCCGAACCTGACCGCGGCGGTGATCAGCCGCATCAAGATCATGGCCAAGCTCAACATCGCCGAGCGGCGCCTGCCGCAGGACGGCCGGATCATGCTGCGGGTGCAGGGCAAGGAGCTGGACCTGCGCGTGAGCACCATCCCGACCGCGCACGGCGAGAGCGTGGTGATGCGACTGCTCGACCGCGAGACGGTGGTGTTCGACTTCAAACGGCTGGGCTTCACCGACCACTTCCTGCCGCAGTTCCAGAAGGTGCTCGACCAGCCGCACGGCATCTTGCTGGTGACCGGTCCGACCGGCTCGGGCAAGACCACCACGCTGTACACCGCGCTGTCCAAGCTCAACACCCCGGACGTCAAGATCATCACCGTCGAGGATCCGGTCGAATACCAGATCGAGGGCATCAACCAGATCCAGGCCAAGCCGCAGATCGGCCTGGATTTCGCCCATGCGCTGCGCTCGATCGTGCGCCAGGATCCGGACATCATCATGATCGGCGAGATGCGCGACCTGGAGACCTGCCGGATCGCGATCCAGTCGGCGCTGACCGGCCACCTGGTGCTGAGCACGCTGCACACCAACAACGCCGCCGGCGGCATCACCCGCCTGCTCGACATGGGCGTGGAGGACTATCTGCTGACCTCCACGGTCAACGGCATCCTCGCCCAGCGCCTGGTCCGGCGGCTGGACTCGCAGCACGCCGAGCGCTATCCGGCCAGCGCCGAGGAGATCGAGAAGTTCGGCCTGCGCCGCTACCAGCCCGAGGGCGAGATCCACCTGTTCCGTCCGCGGCCGTCGGCGGCCTCGCCGACCGGCTATTCGGGACGCACGACGATCATGGAGTTCCTGGTCATGAACGACGAGCTGCGACGGGCGGTGATGCGCCACGCGGGCATGGGCGAGCTGGAGGAGATCGCCCGTCGCGGCGGCATGCGCACGATGTACGAGGACGGTATCGCCAAGGCCCTGGCCGGCGAGACCACGATCGAGGAAGTCCTGCGCGTGACCGAGGACGCCTGAACCCATGGCGCTGTTTGCCTACAAGGCGCTGAATGCGCGCGGCGAGATGCTGGAAGGCCAGATGGAGGCCGCCAGCAGCCAGGAGGTCGCGCTGCGCCTGCAGGAGCAGGGCCACCTGCCGGTCGAGGCGCGGCCGGCGGGCGAGGGCGGCGGCGGTTCGCTGCTGAAGGGCCTGTTCAAGCCCAAGACGTTCTCCGGCGAGCGCCTGGTCCAGTTCACCCAGCAGTTGGCGACCCTGCTGGGAGCCGGCCAGCCGCTGGACCGCGCGCTGAGCATCCTGCTGGAACTGCCCGAGGACGAGGCCGCCAAACGCACCCTGACCGACGTGCGCGACGCGGTGCGCGGCGGCAGTTCGATGTCGGCGGCGCTCGAGCGTCAGCACGGCACGTTCTCGCGGCTGTACATCAACATGGTCCGTGCCGGCGAGGCCGGCGGCAGCCTGCAGGAGACGCTGGCGCGGCTGGCCGACTACCTGGAGCGCAGCCGGGCGCTGCGCGGCCGGGTCATCAACGCGTTGATCTATCCGGCGATCCTGCTGGTGATGGTCGGGCTGAGCCTGCTGTTCCTGCTCGGCTACGTGGTGCCGCAGTTCGCGCAGATGTACGAGAGCCTGGATGCCGAGCTGCCGTTGTTCACCCAGATCGTGCTCGGCGTCGGCCTGTTCGTGCGGGACTGGTGGATCGTCCTGCTGGTGGTGCCAGGGGTGTTGTTGCTGTGGTTCGACCGCAAGCGCCGCGACCCGGCGTTCCGCGAAGCGCTCGACGGCTGGCTGCTGCGCCAGCGCTTCTTCGGCGGCCTGGTCGCGAAGATGGAGACCGCGCGGCTGGCGCGCACCCTGGGCACCCTGGTCCGCAACGGCGTGCCGTTGATGTCGGCGCTGGGCATCGGCCGCAACGTGATGGACAACCGGGTGCTGGCCGACGATGTCGGCAAGGCCGCCGACGAGGTCAAGAACGGTGTCGCCCTGTCGACCGCGTTGGCGCGCGGCAAGCGGTTCCCGCGGTTGGCGCTGCAGATGATCCAGGTCGGCGAAGAGTCCGGTGCGATGGACACGATGCTGATCAAGACCGCCGAGACCTTCGAGCAGCAGACCTCGCTGGCGCTGGACCGGATGCTGGCGGCGCTGGTGCCGGTGGTGACGGTGGTGCTGGCCGGCGTGGTCGGCGTGGTGGTGCTGGCGGTGCTGACGCCGCTGTACGACCTGACCTCCGCGATTGGGTGAGTCGATGCGTGTGCGAACCACGGGTTCGCGCATCGGCGAACGCCCGGCCACGGACGGCCGGGCCGGACGATCCGGAGCCATTCGGCATCGCCAGGGAGGGCATCGTGTTCTGCTCCGCAGGCACTGCCGCGCGGTGCCGCCGAACGCCTGGCGCGCTGCGCCGGGCCGGGGGTGAGAGAGGGCGGCTTGCGAACCACCGGTTCGCGCCCGCTCGAACGCCCAGACGCTGGCGTCTGGGCCGGGCAGGCGAGGTGAACGCGCAGCGTGAGCCCGCAACGGCTGCGTGTGCGAACCACGGGTTCGCGCATCGGCGAACGCCCGGCCACGGACGGCCGGGCCGGACGATCCGGAGCCATTCGGCATCGCCAGGGAGGGCATCGTGTTCCGCTCCGCAGGCACTGCCGCGCGGTGCCGCCGAACGCCTGGCGCGTCCGCAACGCGCCTCATCCCGTAGGAGCGGCGTGAGCCGCGATCCCCGGACTGCGCCCGAATATATCCCAAGGTTTGCTGCGCAGACCCTGGGGCCCGCCGTTGCGCTCCCACACCTCCATTCGCGCTACGCGCGAATTGCCCCCTGAGTCAGGGGGGAGCGCTATCCGGACTGCGCCCGGATATATCCCAAAGTTTGCTGCGCAAACCCAGGGCCCCGCCGTTGCGCTCCCACACCCCCATTCGTGCCTGCGACACGAATCGCCCCCTGACTCAGGGGGGTGGGCCCATGCTGTAGCGCATCTCGTAGGAGCGGCGTAAGCCGCGATGAGGCATTCATGGGAAGGCCCGGCCGTGACTTGCGTGGCCGCTACGATGCGGTCGGCGGTAGGCCCTACAGCGCGCGCTTCGGCGACCGCCTGTCGCGTGGCGGTGAATATTCACTCGGACTGGACGGTCCGTAGCCCGCATGATGGCAATGGCGCAAACGGTGAGCGCCGTCGCTGAATGCGCACGTAGGGGATCATGGCGGCACTTCGTTCACATTTCGGTGTCTGAACATGAACCCCGTATCCTGCCTGCCCGCGTTAGTACCGCATGCCGACATGGAATAGGGTAAATATCAGGAGTTTCACCGCCTGCGCCCTGGATGCCCCGGCGCGGGACCGTACGCATCCGCATCACCCGCCAGCTCACGAGGACGACCACCATGCGCAACCGCCGTTCCATTACCCGCAGTCCGTCTGCCAGCGCCCAGCGCGGCATGAGCCTGATCGAGATCATCATCGTGATCGTGCTGATCGGCGCCGTGCTGACCTTCGTCGGCAGCCGCGTGCTCGGTGGCGCCGATCGCGCCAAGGCC
This sequence comes from Marilutibacter maris, assembly GCF_003233695.1. Classification (NCBI taxonomy): domain Bacteria; kingdom Pseudomonadati; phylum Pseudomonadota; class Gammaproteobacteria; order Lysobacterales; family Lysobacteraceae; genus Marilutibacter; species Marilutibacter maris. The sequence goes on from NZ_CP029843.1 coordinate 920,785, forward strand.
AATCTCGCCAAGTCGCAGGTCACCACGCTGGCGCAGAAGGTCGATTCCTTCCAGATGGATACCGGCCGCCTGCCGACCACGCTCGACGAACTGGTCACCGCGCCCAGCGACGCCCCCGGCTGGCTCGGCCCCTATGCCAAGGCGCAGGAGCTGAAGGACCCGTGGGGGCACGACATCGAGTACCGCACCCCCGGTGAGAGCGGTCCCTTCGACCTGGTGATCCTCGGCAAGGACGGCAAGGTGGGTGGCACCAGCGTCGATTCCGACGTCCGTTACGAGTAAGCGTTCCGCATCGTCGCCTCGCCAGGACCGCTCATGACCGTTCCGGGATCGAGTCGCCGTGTCCGTGGCGTTTCCCTGGTGGAGATGCTGCTGGTGGTCGCGCTGTTCGCGGTCGTCAGCCTGTTGGCGGCGGCGGCGATGAGCGGCGGCTTCAAGGGCATGCAGCTGCGATCGGCGGCCAAGGAGGTCGCCTCGCAGTTGCGCTACACCCGTGCCCAGGCGCTGGCGACCGGCGAAGCGCAGCGCTTCGTGATCGATCCACAGGGCCATCGCTGGGAGGCGCCCAACGGTCGCCACGGCGAGATTCCCGATGCGATCCGGATCCGTTTCACCGGCGCCCGCGAGGCCCAGCAGAGCGAGGGCGAGGGGGCGGTGATGTTCTTCCGCGATGGCGCCGCCACCGGTGGTCGCGTCCAGCTCAGCATCGAGCAGGCAGCCTGGAACATCGATGTCGCCTGGCTGACCGGCGAAGTGCGCCTGCGTCGCGCGGAGCTGGAACGGTGAGCCGGCCGGTCGGCGCCGGAAGCTGGCGGACCGCGCGTGCGCAGCGCGGCTACACCCTGATCGAGGTGATCGTGGCGTTCGCCCTGCTCGCGCTGGCGTTGAGCCTGCTGCTGGGCACGCTGTCGGGCGCGACCCGGCAGGTCCGCTGGTCCGGCGATGCCGGCCGCGCGGCCCTGCATGCGCAGTCGCTGCTGGATCAGCTTGGCGTCGGTACCCGGATCGAACCGGGCCGGGAGAACGGCGATTTCGAGGATGGGCGCTACCGCTGGACCCTGGAGGTCGCGCCGTGGGAAGACCCGGCGCTGCCGCCGGATGCGCTGGAGCCGGCCGGCGGTGCGCTCAACCGCTTGTACGAGCTGACCCTGGCGGTCGAGTGGGGGCAGGGCCGTCCTGGCGAGCGCCTGCGCTTGCGCACCCTGCGCCTGGTCCAGGGCGATCCGTTGGAGGCGTCGCCATGAGCGCGGTCCCGATGGGCAGGCGCCGTGGCGGCGGCCCGCGGCGGGCGTCGCGCGGATTCACCCTGATCGAGGTGCTGCTGGCCAGCGTGCTGCTGGCGGCCGGGCTGGCGCTGGCGTTCGCGACCCTGACCGCCGCGACCCGTACCGTCCATCGCGGCGAGGCGATGGCCCAGCGCGGCGAGCGCGAGCGGGCGGTGCTGGGCTTCCTCCGCCAGCGGCTGAGCGCGGCCCGTCCGGTCGCTTTCGACATGGATCAGGACACCGCCCTGCCGGTGCGCTTCATCGGTGAACCTGACCGCGTCCGCTTCGTCGCCGACCTGCCCGATTACCTCGGCCATGGCGGCCCCTATCAGCACGATTTCCGCATCGAGAGCGGCGACGACGGCCTGCGCATCGTTCTCGCCTTGGCGGTGGTGCAGTCTTCGCAGACCTTCGAGGAGCCCGACCCACTGCCTCCCGAGCGGCTGGTCGACCGGCTGGAGGAGGCGCGCTTCCGCTACCGCGCGCTGGATGCCGACGGTGCCCTGTCCGACTGGCTGGATCGCTGGGAGACCAGCGAGCAGTTGCCGTTGCTGGTCGAGGTCACCCTGGTCGACGCCGACGGCCGCACCTGGCCGCCGCTGGTGGTCGCCTTGCCGCAGGCGGGCAGCCTGAGCGGCGGGGTGGTGTTGTGAACGCGCCGCGCGCGCGCGGTGGCCGCCATGCCCGTCAGGGGCGGCGCGCCCGGACCGGCGCCGCACTGCTGCTGGTGCTGTGGCTGATCACCCTGCTGACCGCGCTGGTCGGCGGCTTTGCGCTGGCGTCGCGGATCGAGGCGTTGCAGGGACGGGTGCTGGTCAGTGGCCTGGTCGCCGGCAACGCCGCCAGGGCCGGTATCGAGTACGCGATGACCCGGGTGGACCAGACCGATCCGCGCCTGCAATGGCGGCCCGATGGACAGCCGTACACCTGGCGGTACGGCGGCGCCGAGGTCGAGGTGCGGATCATCGACGAGAACGGCAAGGTCGACCTCAACCAGGCCGACATGAATCTGCTGACCGAACTGCTGCGGGTGCTGGGCAGCGACCAGGTCGAAGCCGCGCGGCTGGCCGCGGCGATCCTGGACTGGCGCGACACCGATCCGCTGACCCAGGCGGCCGGCGGTGCCGAGGACGCCGACTATGCGGCCGCCGGCCGCGCCTACGGCGCCAAGGACGCGCAGTTCGAGAGCATTGCCGAACTCGAACAGGTACTCGGCTTCACTCCCGAGATCTATGCCCGGATCGAGCCCCACGTGACCGTGTTCAGCGGCATGCAGCGTCCGGACAGCGCGTTCGCCTCGGCGGCGGTGCTGGACGCGATGGGGCTGGACGGAGAGCTGCTGGTCGACCAGCGGCGGCAAGTCGATCCGGTGACCGGACAGCCGCTGCCAGGGGCCGGTGGGCAGGATCTCGTGGGCAGCCGGAGCGGCACGTATAGTATCGACAGCCGCGCGCGGCTAGCGGATGGCCGTGAGACGGTGTTGCGCGCGGTGGTCCGCAGCGGGGGCAGCGCCGTGCCGGGCATGGCGTATACCGTGTTGCGCTGGGAGGAGGGAGTGACACCACGATGACAGCATTGCGAGACCGCCTGGGGGCGATCGGCCGCGGGTCGAAAAGTGGCGCGGGCGCACGGCTGTGGCCGGGTGCTGGCCGCTTCCTGGCCTGGTGGGGACGCTCGCTGGCGTCCTGGCTGCCGCCGACCCTGCGCCGCGCGCTGGGCGTCGGTCGTGGGCGGCTGATGCTGCTCGCCGACGGCGACGAAGTCCTGTTGTCGCGGCACCAGGACGACGCCATGCGTCCGCTTGGACGGATCCCCGCGCCGGCCGCCGCCGATGACGACATCGGCTTCGGTCCGGGCCAGACCTCCGCCGATCCGCTGGGCGGGCTGCTCACGCCGCGCCTGGCCGAACTGCCGCGCTGGTTGCTGCTGCCGGCCTCGACCTGCCTGCGTCGCCGCTTGCGGTTGCCGGCCGCGGCCGCCGACCGCCTGCGCGACGTGGTCGGCTTCGAGGTCGATCGGCAGACCCCGTTCGCTGCCGATGCGGTCGTCTACGACGCGCGCGTGCTCGGCCACCACGACGGCGACGGCCAACTCGATGTCGAGCTGGTGGTGGTGCCGCGCGCGGCGCTGGCACCGCAACGCGCTTCGCTGGGGGCGCTGGCCGCCGACCTCGCCGGTGTCGACGTCGCCGGTCCCGACGGCCTGCCGATCGGGGTCAACCTGCTGCCGCCGGGCGAACGCCGCCAGCAGCGCGATCCGTGGCGGGTATGGAACTGGGGCCTGGCGGCATTGGCGCTGACCGCCTGTGCGCTGATGCTGTGGCAGGTGCTGGAGAACCGCCGTGCCGCCGCCGATGCCTTCGAACAACAGATCGCGGCCCAGGCCGCCGCCGGACGCCAGGCGGCCGCGCAGCGCCAGCGGCTGGTGGCGTTGATCAAGGGGCAGGCCTTCCTCGATACCCAGCGTGCCGCGCGCCCGACGTCGGTCGAGGTCATCGACGAGCTGACCCGGCGCCTGCCCGACAGTACCTATCTGGAAAAGCTCGCGCTGGAGGACCGGCGGATGATGCTGATCGGCCTCAGCAGCGAGGCGCCGGCCCTGATCGGGCGCCTGCAGGGCGCGACCCAGTGGCGCTCGCCGGCGTTGGCCGGCGCGCTGCAGCCCGATCCCGCCAGCGGCCGCGACCGCTTCACCCTGACCGCGGACCTGACCGCGGCGGCACCGGCGCGTCCGGCCGCCACCGCGCCGCCCGCGGCCGCTGGCGACAATGCCGACGCGAGCGCGGAGGAGGGCGACGATGACGCCGAGTAAGCGCGATCGCTGGCTGGCGCTGGCATTGCTGCTGGGGTTGCTGGTGCTGGCCTACGGGGTGCTGGTGCACCCGTGGTGGACGGTGCCGATGCGCGAGCTGGACGCGCGCATCGCGACCCTGCAGGAGCGCGAGCTGCGCCTGCGCAGCCAGATCGGACAGGCACCGGCGGTGGAGCAGCGGATGGCGCAGTTGCAGGAACGGCAGGCCAACCGCCCCGGATTCATGTCCGAGGCCAATGCCGAACTGGCCACCGCCGCGCTGATCCAGCGGCTGGAGGCGGTGGTGGCCGAGGCCAGTCCTGGCAACCGCAGCTGCAGCATCGTCAACCGTTCGCCGCTGGAGCCCAACAACCGCGAGCCCTATACGCGGGTCACCGTGCAGGTCCGTCTCAAGTGCGGCAGCCCGGAAACCGCCGCGGTGCTGCATGCATTGGAAAGCGGTTCGCCGCGGTTGTTCGTCGGCAACCTCAACATCCTCGCCCAGCGCATGTACTTCGCGCCGGGGACCGGCCGCAGCAGCAGCGATGGCGGTCTCGACGTGAGCTTCGACATGTACGGCTACCTGCCGCCGGCTGGCGCGGAGGTGCGCGATGCGGGTTGAGAACATCGGTCCGCGCAGCTGGCTGCTGGCCGCGGTCGCCGGCTGGGCGGTGCTGGCGCTGCTGCTGGCGTTCGCCGGCATGGGCGGCAAGGTCGAGCCGCTGGCGATGAGCGAGGGGCTGCTGGAGCCACTGCCGACCGTGGCCCAGGACGAGGGCGCGGGCACCCTCGGGCCGTTGGCGCAGTACGCCGAGATCGGTGCCCGTCCTCTGTTCAGCAACGACCGCAAACCCAAGCCGTTCTCGTTGCAGGGAGAGGACGAGCAAGCCGACGACAGCGCTTTCGACTACCAACTGACCAGCGTGTTGATCACTCCCAGGCTGAAAATGGCGATCCTGCAGCCGGCCGACGGCAGCGAATCGGTCCGGGTCAGGCTCGACGCCGCTCCGGAGTCGCATCCGGCCTGGCGCCTGGTCGAGCTGGGCGCGCGCTCGGCGGTGTTCGAAGGCCCGGAGGGCCGCCGGGCCCTGGAGCTGCGCGTGTTCGACGGCCAGGGCGGGCAGGCGCCGACGCCGGTCGCCGGCAACGCTCCGGGCACCCGCCCCACCGTGCCGCCGGGGCTGCCGGCGCCGCCGCGAGATCCGGCCCCGCCACGGGATCCGGGGGCTTCCGCTCCCGCGCCGGGCGCCGTGGCCGATGCCGACAACGGCAAGGATGCCAGCGCGCCCGCGGTCACGCCCGAGGCGCAGATGGAGGCGATCCGGCAGCGCATCCAGGCGCGCCGGGCGGCCCTGCGCGAACAGGCGCAGAACCGGCGCAACCCGCCGACCCAGCAGACCCCACCGGCGCCGACGCCGGCCCCAACGCCCAACCCGCCCGAACAGGACCGGTAGAGTGCACGTAATGAACCCATCGAATTCCCTCCTGGTTGCGAGCCGTGTCCGTGGTCCGGCAACGATGGCCCGGCCGTTGCTGTTGGCCGCCGCGATCGCGATGCTGCTCAACGCCTGCGCCAGCGCACCGACGCCGCGGATCAGTCGCGACGCCAACCTCAGTCCGCGCACCGACACCAGCGCCGCGACCGCGGCCGAAGCGGCCGCCGCCGGCGAGCCGCTGGAGCAGGAGCCCCAGGGCCCGCAGCCGCAGATCCGCCGCGGCAGCGGCGAGGTCATCAACCGCAGCGCCGCCGCCGCGCCGCCGCCCAACCTGGGCGCGACCAGCGGTGAGGCGACCTTCAATTTCGAGGGCGAGTCGCTGCACGCGGTGGTCAAGGCGATCCTCGGCGACATGCTCGGCCAGAACTACGTGATCGCGCCGGGCGTGCAGGGCACGGTGACCCTGGCCACGCCCAAGCCGGTCAGCCCGGCCAGCGCGATGAGCCTGCTGGAGATGGTGCTGGGCTGGAACAACGCCCGCATGGTCTATGCCGATGGCCGCTACAACATCGTTCCGGCCGATCAGGCGGTGCCGGGCAACGTCGCGCCGCGCACCGGTGGCGCCGTCGGCGCGCGCGGCTTCGAGGTCCGCGCGGTGCCGCTGCGCTACATCTCCGCCGAGGAGATGAAGAAGGTGCTGGAGCCGTACGCGCGTCCCAACGCGATCGTCTCCACCGATCCGGCCCGCAACGTGATCAGCATTGGCGGCACCCGCGCCGAGCTTGAGAACTACCTGCGCACGATCGAGATCTTCGACGTCGACTGGCTGTCGGGCATGTCGGTCGGGGTGTTCCCGATCCAGTCCGGCAAGGCCAGCGACGTGGTCGCCGACCTGGAAAAAGTGTTCGGTGAGCAGAGCAAGTCGCCGGTCGCGGGCATGTTCCGCTTCATGCCGCTGGACGGCGCCAACGCGGTGCTGGTGATCACCCCGCAGGCCGAGTACCTGGACGACATCCAGCAGTGGCTGGAGCGGATCGACAGCGCCGGCGGCGAGATGCAGCTGTTCACCTACGAGCTCAAGTACATCGATGCCGGCGACCTCGCCGAGCGCCTGTCCGAGGTGTTCGGCGCCAGCAGCGGCGGCAACGGCAACCGCCGCGGCGGCTCACCGTCGCTGATGCCGGGCCTGGAGTCGGTCGAGCTGCAGGATGGCGGCAATGGCAGCGTCGCCAACATCGGCGACAAGAGCGGTGGCGGCGGCTCCAGCGGCACCAACGGCGGCGGCATGTCGTTGGGCGAGCGCCAGGGCGGTGGCGACGGCAGCGTGACCCTGGAGGTCCAGGGCGCCAAGGTCGGCGTGTCGGCGGTGTCGGAAAGCAACTCGCTGCTGGTGCGCGGTTCGCCGGCGGCCTGGAAGTCGATCCGCGACGTGATCGAGCGCCTCGACGTGATGCCGATGCAGGTGCATATCGAGGCGCAGATCGCCCTGGTCACCCTGAAGGGCGACCTGGCCTACGGCGTCAACTGGTTCTTCGAGCGCGCGGTGACCGACGCCGGCCTGCCCAACGCGGTCAATCGCGACACCTGGAGCACCCTGGCCGGCAGCGTCGGCGGCGCGACCGAGGGCGGTGGCGGCGGCCTGGCCTGGACCTTCCTCGGCCGCAACGCCGCCGCGGTGATCAACGCGCTGGACCAGGTCACCGATGTGCAGATGCTGCAGTCGCCGTCGCTGTTCGTGCGCAACAACACCGAGGCGACCTTCAACGTCGGCAGCCGCATCCCGATCCAGTCGGTCACCTTCAACCCGAACCTCGGCAGCGGCGACACCATCGGGCAGGTGCAGTACCTGGACACCGGCACCATCCTCAAGGTGCGCCCGCGCATCACCAAGGACGACATGGTGTTCCTGGACATCGTCCAGGAGGTCAGCGCTCCGGGCGACGACCCCGACGAGAACGGCAACGTGCGCATCGACACCCGCAAGCTCAAGACCGAGGCGGCGGTGCGCAACGGCGATACCGTGGTCCTGGCCGGCCTGATCACCGACCGCAACGGCCGTGGCTCCTCGGGCTTTCCGGGGCTGAGCCGGATTCCGGTGATCGGTGGCCTGTTCGGACGCCAGACCAGCGTTTCGGAGCGCAACGAGACCATCATCCTGCTGACCCCGAAGATCGTCCGCAATCCGCTGGAGGCGCGCAAGCTGACCGACGAGTACGGCCGCCGCTTCCGCGCGCTGGAACCGATCAACCGCGCGCCCAAGAACTGAGAGGATGCCGATGCCGGGTTCCGGGATAGACAGGTGAAGCGGGCGAGATGACTGAACTGCCCATCGTCATCGTGCCGGTCGGCGCCGACGACGATGCGCTGGACGCCTGCCTCGGTGCGCTGGAAGCCGGTACCCGTCCGGGTACCCGGGTGTGGCTGGCCGACGATGCTCGGATCGGGCCTCGCGGCTATGCGATCGTCGAGCGCTGGATGGCGGGCACCGCGTTGCAGGCCGACTACACCCGGCGCCAGCGTGCGATCGGCGAGGTCGCCCACCTCGACGAGGTGCTGGCGGCCTGCGGCGACGCCGATGTCGCGGTGCTCGCGCCCGATGCGGTGCCGACGCCGGGTTGGCTCGGACGCCTGGCCGGCAGCCTGCGTGCCGACGGCGCCATCGCCACCGCCACGCCCTGGTGCAATGCCGGCGAGGTCGCCGCGTGGCCTCGGGTCGGCGAGATCTCGCCATTGCCCGACGAGCCGTTGCGGATCGCGCGCGCGGCGGCGGCGATGCCGTCGGCGTGTCCGGAGCTGCCGGCCGCGGTCGGGCACGCGGTGCTGATCCGCGGCAGCGCCCGGATCAAGGCCGGCGGCCTCGACACCACCAGCTACGGCTCCTGGTACGCGGCCCTGATCGACCTGTCGCTGCGGCTGGCCGGGCTGGGATGGCGCAACGTGCTGTGCGATACCGCGTTCGTCGGACGTGCCGGCGAGGGCGCGCCGTTCGACGGCGACATGGAGCGCCTGGCGGTGCGCTGGCCGGACTGGCATCCCAGGCTGGCGGGCTTCCTGATGCGCGATCCGCTGCGGGAGTCGCGGGAGCGGCTCGCCGCGCTGCTCGCCGAGGTCGGGCCGCCGGATCCGCAGCGCGATCTGTTCTGGGACGAGGATGACGCCGCCGGGACGGACGCCGATGACGGGCGATCGGCCCGGATGGCGCCACCGAAGGCAGGGGAGGGGCGCTGATGGATATCCCCTCCGGCGGCGACATCGCCGCGGTCGTGGTCAGTCATTGCAGTGCCGAGACCATCGACGACTGCCTGCAACGCCTGCGCGGCAGCGACGGCGTCGCCGAGATCCGGGTCGTCGACAACGCCTCCGACGACGGAACGGTGGACATCGTCCAGCGTCACGCCGCCAGCGACCCGCGGGTCCGCTTCATCGCCAATCCCGACAATCCCGGCTTCGCGGTGGCCTGCAACCAGGGTGCGGCCGACAGCGAGGCGCCATGGCTGGCCTTCGTCAACCCGGACTGTCTGCTCGAGGCGGATGCGCTGGCCCGTCTGCGCGCGCTCGCCGACGGGCTGCCGGCGCCGTTGCTGGGCGCCGACCTGGTCGACGAAGCCGGTGTCCGCGATGCCGCCGCACGCCGCCGCGACCCGGATTTCGCCTCGATGCTGCGGGCCGGCCGGCGGGCCCGGCAGTCGACGGCGATCGCCATCGACGACAGCATCGAACTGCAACCGGTGGAGGCGATATCCGGTGCGTTGATGTTGATGCCACGGCTCCTGTTCGAGCGGGTCGAGGGTTTCGACGAGGCCTACCGGCTGCATGCGGAGGACCTCGACCTGTGCCGGCGCGCACGTGCCGCGGGGGCTTCGGTCGCGGTCGCCAACCGGGTGCGGGTGCTGCACGTGCGCGGCGTGTCCAGCCGCAGCCGGCCGCTGTTCGTGGAGTGGCACAAGCACCGCGGCCTGTGGCGTTACTTCGGCAAGTTCGAGGCGTCGCGACGCAGCCTGCCGACAAGGGCGCTGGTATTCGCCGCGATCTGGACGCGCTTTCCGGTCGCATTGCTTCGCGCCTGCTGGCGCAGCCGCTAGAAAAGTCAGGGCGCCTGTAGCCCCGTAGGAGCATGTGGCCCAGCCCCCTGAGTCAGGGGGCGATTCGCATCGCAGATGCGAATGGGGGTGTGGAGGCGCAACGGCGGGGCCCGAGGTTTGCGCAGCGAACCTTGGGAGATATCCGGGCGCAGCCGGATATCGTTCCCCCCTGAGTCAGGGGGCGATTCGCATCGCAGATGCGAATGGGGGTGTGGAGGCGCAACGGCGGGGCCCAAGGTTTGCGCAGCGAACCTTGGGAGATATCCGGGCGCAGCCGGATATCGTTCCCCCCTGAGTCAGGGGGCGATTCGCATCGCAGATGCGAATGGGGGTGTGGAGGCGCAACGGCGGGGCCCGAGGTTTGCGCAGCAAACCTTGGGAGATATCCGGGCGCAGCCGGATATCGTTCCCCCCTGAGTCAGGGGGCGATTCGTGCCGCAGGCACGAATGGGGGTGTGGAGGCGCAACGGCGGGGCCCGAGGTTTGCGCAGCAAACCTTGGGAGATATCCGGGCGCAGCCGGATATCGTTGGTTGGGACGACTCAGCGGTACCGGTTGATCTGATCGCGCAGGGTGCGTGCCGCGGTCGCCGCGGCGTCCATGTAGTCCTCTCCGTTGGAGGCGTACAGCACCGCGCGCGAGCTGCTGACGATCATGCCGGTGCCGTCGGCGCTCCGGGCGTTGCCGACCACCGCGGCGACGTCGCCGCCCTGGGCGCCGACGCCGGGGATCAACAGCGGCATTTCGCCGACGATCGCACGCACTTCGCGCAGCTGTTCCGGCCAGGTCGCGCCGACCACCAGGGCGCAGTTGCCGTTGCCGTTCCAGTCGCGGGCGATCTTCTCGGCGACGTGCTGGTACAGCGGGCGGCTGCCGCCGTTGCCGGAGACGGCCAGGTCCTGGAGGTCGCCGGCGCCGGGATTGGAGGTCCGGCACAGGATCACCACGCCGCGGTCGGCGCGGTCGAGGAACGGCTGCAGCGAGTCGTGGCCGAGGTAGGGATTCACTGTCACCGCGTCGGCGGCGTAGCGGTCGAACGCCTCGCGGGCGTAGTGGGCGGCGGTGCTGCCGATGTCGCCGCGCTTGCTGTCGAGGATCACCGGGATGTCGGGATGGGCCCGGTGCGCATGCTCGATCAGGCGCAGCAGGGCGCTCTCGGCGCCGAGCGCGGCGAAATGCGCGATCTGCGGCTTGAACGCACAGACGTACTCGGCAGTGGCATCGACGATGTCGCGGCAGAACTGGAACACCGCGTCCGGAGTGTCGCTGAAGCGCGCCGGGAAGCGCGCCGGCTCGGGATCCAGGCCGACACAGACCAGGCTGTCGGCGTGCTCCCAGCGGGTACGGAGGGATTGGGTGAAGCTCATCGTCGGCTCCCGGAAGCGCGGTCGCGCGCTCAGTAAGGTTGACCGTCCTTGTGGAAATAGCGCCATTGGCCATCGACCGTGCGTCCTGCCAGGTCGTCGTCGGGATAATCGACCGCGTCGTCGTCGTGACGACTGCCGATCTCCAGGTACACCACGTCGGTGTCGCCGCGGTTGACCAGGTGGTGGGCATCGCCGCTGCCGGCGGGGAACCCGGCACACATGCCGGGCGCCAGCGCGGTTTCTCCGGCATCGGTCACCAATACCGGATGGCCTTCCAGCACGTAGACGAACTCGTCCTCGTGGCTGTGCGCGTGGCGCAGCGCCGAGGCCGTGCCGGGCGGCAGGCGGGTGTGGTTGACGCCAAACGCGGTGAGACCGAACAGGTCGCCCAGGGCACGCTTGTCGCGTCCGGATACGCGCGCGGCGAACGGCTGCGGGTAGCCCGAGCCGGTGCGGGGCGGCAGCGAGCCGATATCCACCGCTGTCGGGGTTGGTTTGTTCGTGCTCATGGCCGGACTCCTGTGCGCTCAGGTCACCACGATCGGTTCGCCGCGGGTGACGACCACGGTGTGTTCGAACTGCGCCGCATAGCCGCGGGGGCAGACCATCGCCCAGCCATCGTCGGCCTCGACGGTGCGGGTGCAATGGGTGGCCAGGAACGGTTCGACCGTGATCACCATGCCATCGTGCAGGCGGCGGCTGTCGCGCGGGTCGTAGTGGCCGGGGATGGTCCCCGGCGCCTCGTGCAGGGCGCGTCCGACACCGTGGCTGCCGAGGTCGCGGATCACCCGGAAGCCACGGCGCGCGGCCACCGCTTCGACGGTGCGGCCGATGCTGTTGAGCGGGTTGTCGGCGCGCAGCTGGGCGACGGCGGCGTCGCGCGCCTCGCGGGCGGCGTCGAGCAGGCGCTGCTGGCGCGGGCTCGGGGTGCCGACCACGAAGCTGGCGCCGGTGTCGGCGAAATAGCCGTCCAGCTCGGCGGAAACGTCGATGTTGACCAGGTCGCCGTCGCGCAGCACGGTCGCGTCCGGAATGCCGTGCGCCGCCACCGCGTTGATGCTGATGCAGGTCGCGGCCGGAAATCCGTAGGTCAGCGCCGGCGCCGAGCGTGCGCCGGCCTCCCGCATCAGTTCGGCGCCCAGGGCGTCCAGGTCGCGCGAGACGACGCCTTCGACCGCCGCCTCGCGCATCCGCGCGAGGATGCCGGAGACCAGCGCACCGGCACGACGCAATCCGTCGATGTCGTCCTGGTGTTCGATGGTCATCCGGGAGCCTCCTGCGGGCGGGCGCTGTGGGTGGCGGTCAGCAGAGCACGGCGCGCGGCTTACTTCAACGCCTTGAAGCGCAGCCGGTGCGGGCCGGCGTCGTCGCCGAGGCGGCGCTTCTTGTCTTCCTCGTACTCGCGGTAGTTGCCCTGGAAGAACTCCACGTGCGAGTCGCCCTCGAACGCCAGGATGTGGGTCGCGATGCGGTCCAGGAACCAACGGTCATGGCTGATCACGAAGGTGTTGCCCGGGAACTCCAGCAGGGCGTCCTCGAGCGCGCGCAGGGTTTCGACGTCGAGGTCGTTGGACGGTTCGTCGAGCAGCAGCACGTTGCCGCCCTGCAGCAGGGTCTTGGCCATGTGCAGGCGGCCGCGCTCGCCGCCGGACAGGCTGCCGACCATCTTCTGCTGGTCCTGGCCCTTGAAGTTGAAGCGGCCGATGTAGGCGCGCGACTGGATCTCGATGCCGTTGATGTTGAGGATGTCCAGGCCGCCGGAGACTTCCTGGAACACGTTGTGGTTGCCCTCCAGCTTGTCGCGGCTCTGGTCGACGTAGGCCAGCTTCACGGTCGGGCCGATGTTGATCTGGCCCGAGTCCGGCTGCTCCTTGCCGGTGATCATCTTGAACAGGGTCGACTTGCCGGCGCCGTTGGGGCCGATGATGCCGACGATCGCGCCCGGCGGCACGATGAAGCTCAGGTCGTCGATCAGCAGGCGGTCGCCGAACTTCTTGCTGACGTTCTTGAACTCGATCACCGAGTTGCCCAGGCGCTCGCCCGGCGGGATGAAGATCTCGTTGGTCTCGTTGCGCTTCTGGTAGTCGACCGACTGCAGCTCCTCAAGGCGGGACAGACGCGCCTTGCCCTTGCTGCGGCCGCCCTTGGCGTTCTGGCGGGCCCATTCCAGTTCCTTGGCGATCGCCTTCTGGCGCGCCTTCTCCTGGTTCTCTTCCTGCTTCAGGCGCTCTTCCTTCTGCACCAGCCAGTCGGTGTAGTTGCCCTTCCACGGAATGCCACGGCCGCGGTCGAGCTCGAGGATCCACTCGGCGGCGTTGTCGAGGAAGTAGCGATCATGGGTCACCGCCACCACGGTGCCCGGGAAGCGGGCCAGGAACTGCTCCAGCCACTCGACCGACTCGGCGTCGAGGTGGTTGGTCGGCTCGTCGAGCAGCAGCATGTCGGGCTTGCTCAGCAGCAGGCGGCACAGCGCGACGCGGCGCTTCTCGCCGCCCGACAGCGGCCCGATCACGGCCTCCCACGGCGGCAGGCGCAGGGCGTCGGCGGCGACTTCCAGCTGCTGCTCCAGCAGGTGGGCGTCGCCGGAGGCCAGGATCGCCTCCAACCGCTCCTGCTCCTTGGCCAGGGCGTCGAAGTCGGCGTTCTCGTCGGCATAGGCGGCGTAGACCTCGTCCAGGCGATGTTGCGCCTGCAGGATCTCGCCGACGCCTTCCTCGACCGCCTGGCGGACGGTCTTCTCCGGGTCCAGCTCCGGCTCCTGCGCCAGGTAGCCGACCTTGATGCCCGGCTGCGGACGCGCCTCGCCCTGGAAGTCGGTATCCACGCCGGCCATGATCCTGAGCACCGTCGACTTGCCGGCGCCGTTGAGGCCGAGCAGGCCGATCTTGGCGCCGGGGAAGAACGACAGCGAGATGTCCTTGATGATCTGGCGCTTCGGCGGGACCGTCTTGGACACGCCGTTCATGGTGTAGATGTATTGCGACATGGGGCTTTGGACTCCGCGTGCGGACGGCGGCCGGCTGCACGGGGGCAGGGCCGCGGGGATTCGGACAGAAGACCGCCAATTATCCCGGAAGCCCGCGGGCGATGCCAGCCGGGGCCTTGCCGGGACCCCGGTGGCGTTCAAGTTTCGCGTAGACTTCGGGGCTCCCCTCCCACGCCACCCATTCGTCTGGAGCCGCAATGTTTCCGCGCGACGCCCGCATTGAAGGATATGACCCCGAACTGGCCCAGGCCATCGCCGACGAGGCACGCCGCCAGGAAGACCACGTCGAACTGATCGCCAGCGAGAACTACGCCAGCCCGCGGGTGATGGAGGCCCAGGGCAGCGTGCTGACCAACAAGTACGCCGAGGGCTATCCGGGCAAGCGCTACTACGGTGGCTGCGAGTACGTCGATGTCGCCGAGAAGCTCGCGATCGAGCGCCTGAAGCAGCTGTTCGGGGCCGGCTCCACGGAAGGCATGTACGCGAACGTGCAGCCGCATTCCGGCAGCCAGGCCAACCAGGCGGTCTACCTGGCCCTGCTGCAGCCGGGCGACACCATTCTCGGCATGTCGCTGGCCCACGGCGGCCACCTGACCCACGGCGCCAAGGTCAACGTCTCCGGCAAGCTGTTCAATGCGGTCCAGTACGGCGTGAACGACCAGGGCCTGATCGACTACGACGAGGTCGAGCGGCTGGCGCTGGAGCACAAGCCGAAGATGGTCGTGGCCGGCTTCTCGGCCTATTCGCAGAAGATCGACTGGGCGCGCTTCCGCGCGATCGCCGACAAGGTCGGCGCCTGGCTGTTCGTCGACATGGCCCACGTGGCCGGCCTGATCGCCGCCGGCGTGTATCCGAACCCGCTGCCGCACGCGCACGTGGTCACCTCGACCACCCACAAGACCCTGCGCGGCCCGCGCGGCGGCATCATCGTCGCCAAGGACCCGTCCGAGGAGCTGGTCAAGAAGCTGCAGAGCATCGTCTTCCCCGGCATCCAGGGCGGTCCGCTGATGCACGTGATCGCGGCCAAGGCGGTCGCGTTCAAGGAGGCGCTGGAGCCGGCGTTCACCGAATACCAGCAGCAGGTGGTGAAGAACGCCCAGGCGATGGCCAGGGTGGTGATCGAACGCGGTTACAAGATCGTGTCCGGCGGCACCGAGAATCACCTGATGCTGATCGACATGATCGGCAAGGGCGTCACCGGCAAGGCCGCCGAGGCCGCCCTGGGCCGTGCCCACATCACCGTCAACAAGAACGCGGTGCCGAACGATCCGCAGAAGCCGTTCGTGACCTCGGGCCTGCGCATCGGCACCCCGGCGGTGACCACCCGCGGCTACCTGGAAGCGGACTGCATCGAGCTGGCGCACTGGATCTGCGACGTGCTCGACGCGCCGGAGGACGAGGGCGTGATCGCCGCGGTGCGCGAGAAGGTCACCGCGCAGTGCCGGAAGTTCCCGGTCTACGGCTGAGCGCGAGAAGAGGGGGGAAAGACCCGTGGGAAAAGGAGTGGTTTCGTGATTCTCGACGCGTTTTCCCTCACTCTCGACTGATCCATGCACTGTCCCTTCTGCCAGCACACCGACACCCGCGTGATCGACTCGCGGGTGTCCGACGATGGCGCGACGATTCGCCGTCGCCGGGTCTGCGAGGCTTGCGGCGAACGTTTCTCGACCCTGGAGACGATCGAGCTCAAGTTGCCGGCGATCATCAAGAGCGACGGTCGCCGCGAGGCCTTCGACGCGCGCAAGCTGCGCGCCGGCTTCGATCGCGCGCTGCAGAAGCGGCCGGTGTCGGAGGAGCAGATCGAGGCCGCGGTGCGCGCGGTGGTCCACCAGTTGCGGATGACCGCCGAGCGCGAGCTGCCGTCGCTGCGGGTCGGCGAATTCGTGATGGCCGAGCTGCGCAAGCTCGACCATGTCGCCTACGTGCGCTTCGCATCGGTGTACCGCGCCTTCGAGGACGTCGCCGATTTCCGCGAGGAGCTGGACCGGCTGGAGAGCGACCATGCCGGCGAGGGCCAGTTGCCGTTGCTGGACAGCGAGCCGGCGCCGGGCAAGAGCCGCAAACGATGACAATGGAGGCGGCGCCGTTTCCCGCCAGGGAAGGTCTGAACACATCCATCCTGGACGTGTTCAGACGTCGCAAGGTCAAGCCAGGCTCGACCTTGCTCCCGCCGGATCATGCACCTGCGTGCTTGATCCGCGCGTGCGCGATCCCTGGCGCACGGAACCTCCGAATTGACCGGAGGTTCCCTGGCAACGCCGCCGACTCCGCCAGTAGCCGGGAGCAAAGATGACCCTGACCCAACCCGCCTTCAGTGCCGCCGACCACGCCTTCATGGCCCGGGCCCTGCGCCTGGCCGAACGCGGTGCCTGGACCACCAAGCCCAATCCGATGGTGGGCTGCGTGCTGGTGCGGGGCGACGAGGTGGTCGGCGAGGGCTGGCACCGGCGCGCGGGCGACGCGCATGCCGAGGTCCACGCGTTGCGGGCGGCCGGCGATCGCGCCCGTGGCGCCACCGCCTACGTGACCCTGGAGCCGTGCGCGCATACCGGCCGCACCGGCCCGTGCGCCGAAGCCCTGGTCGAGGCCGGCGTTTCGCGGGTGGTCGCGGCGATGCGCGACCCGTTTCCGGAGGTGTCCGGGAAAGGCTTCGAACGGCTGCGCGCGGCCGGGATCGCGGTCGAATCGGGGCTGATGGAGACCCAGGCGCGCGAGCTCAACCGCGGCTTCCTGTCGCGCGTCGAGCGCGGCAGGCCGTGGGTGCGGGTCAAGCTCGCGACCAGCCTGGACGGGCGCACCGCGCTGGCCAACGGCGAGTCCAAGTGGATCAGCGGCGAGGCGTCGCGGCGCGATGTGCAGCAGTGGCGCGCGCGTTCCAGCGCGATCCTGACCGGCGCCGGCACCGTGCTGGCCGACGATCCGCAACTGACCGTCCGCCTCGATGAGGGCAGCACCGGCGACGTGCCGGACTTCGTGGCGCCGCTGCGGGTCGTGCTCGACCCCGGCTTGGCCACCGTCGCGCGCGGTCGCGTGCGCGAGGGCGACGCGCCGACCCTGTATGTCCACGCCCCCGATGCCAAGCCGCCGCGCGGGCTCAGTGCCCAGGTCGCGTCGGTGCCGGTGAAGGCGGGGCGTTTCGACCTCGACGCGGTGCTGCGGCTGCTGGCCGAGCGGCACCAGATCAACGAAGTCCAGGTCGAGTCCGGCGCAACCCTGGCCGGCGCACTGCTGGCCGCGCAGCGGGTCGACGAGGTGCTGCTGTACGTGGCGCCGGTGTTGCTGGGGGCGCAGGCGCGGCCGTTGTTCAGCGGCCTGGACGTCAACACCATGGCCGAGCGCCTGCAGTTGTCGCTGGTCGAGACCCGGCAGCTGGGCGGGGATACCCGGCTGCTGCTGCGGCCGGCGGCCGTCGCCGCCGGCTGAGCGCGGATGGCGCCGGAGCGGTTCAACGACCATTTCTCCGTCGTCGCCGAAGCCTACGCCGCGGCGCGGCCGGGCTATCCGGACGGCCTGTTCGAGGCCCTGGCCGCGGTCGTCCCCGCCGGCGCCCGGGTCTGGGAACCCGGTTGCGGCAGCGGTCAGGCGACCCGCGGGCTGGCCGCGCGCTTCGCCCATGTCCATGCCACCGATCCCAGCGGCGAACAGCTGGCGCGGCACTGGGCGAACGGCCCGGGCGGCAACGTCGATCTTGCCGTCGAGCCCGGCGAGCGCACCGTGCTGGATGGCGCCAGCGTGCAGCTGGTCGCGGTCGCGCAGGCCCTGCACTGGTTCGACCGCCCGCGTTTCTTCCAAGAATGCCGGCGCGTGCTGGCGCCCGGCGGGGTGCTGGCCGCCTGGGGGTACGCCGACTTCCTGCCGCCGGAGGGCATGGTTGGCGCGGTTGCCGACTACCGGCGGCGGATCGCGCGGTACTGGCCGCCGGAGCGGGCCGAGGTCGACCAGGCCTATGCCGGCTACGACTGGCCGTTCCCGCCGCTGCCAGCGCCGGAGCTGTGGCTGGAGGCGGACTGGTCGCTGCCGCGCTTCCTGCATTACCTGGCCAGCAGCTCGGCGCGCGCGCGCTGCCTCGAGGCGACCGGCGAGGACCCGGTCGCCGCTCATGCCGATGCGCTTGCCCAGGCCTGGGGCGATCCCGACGAGGCGCGACGGATCAGTTGGCCCCTGTTCCTGCACCTGCGGCGCAAACCCGGATAGCGCTGCGGCCGCGATGGCCTTTGTGGAACGGTGCGTCCCTTGTCCTGGCCGCGGTCATGCCGTGCGCGGGTGCTAGAATTGCCGCGCCGGAGAGCCCCTGGGCCGCCCGGCGATCCACCAACGACGTCTTCAGGGCGGGGTGAGATTCCCCACCGGCGGTAGGCGCCGCGTTCCCCGGAACGCCGCGCGAGCCCGCGAGCGCTTCCCGGTCCATGCGAGTTCCTCGCCGGCGGCCGCGAAGGTCAGCAGATCCGGTTCGATGCCGGAGCCGACGGTTACAGTCCGGATGAAAGAAGACGGCAACGCGCGTCGCGCGGAGACTCCGCGGGGCGTTCGTGCCTCATGCCTTAAGACGTTTTTCGCTCACTGACCGCGGGAAACGTTCATGACCTCCATCCATCGTTCCGTTCAAGCGGCCCCCGTCCGGGAGCTGCGCTGATGTTCACCGGCATCATCGAAGGCGTCGGCCGGCTGGCCGCGACCCAACCCCTGGGCGGCGATGTCCGCCTGCGCATCGAGGCCGGCAGCCTGCCGTTCGACCATGTCGATCTTGGCGAGAGCATCGCGGTCAACGGCGTCTGCCTGACCGTGATCGAGTTCGACGCGCAGGGCTTCTGCGCCGATGCCTCCAACGAGACCCTGGCCCTGACCACGCTCGGCCGCCTGCGGCCGGGGGCGCCGGTCAACCTGGAGCGGGCGATGCGACCGAGCGACCGCCTCGGCGGCCACCTGGTCAGCGGCCACGTCGACGGCCTCGGCGAGGTGGTCTCGATCGCCGACGACGCGCGCGCGCAGCGCTGGCGCTTCGCCGCGCCGGCGCCATTGCTGCGTTACGTCGCGAAGAAGGGCTCGATCTGCGTCGACGGCGTCAGCCTGACCGTCAATGCGGTCGACGACGACGGCTTCGAGGTCGCCCTGGTCCCGCACACCGTCGCCCACACCGTGTTCGCGCACACCGGGGTCGGCGACGCGGTCAATCTGGAGGTCGACACGGTCGCGCGCTATGTCGAGCGCCTGCTGGCGGGCCGTGGTCAGGAGGGCGCCGCATGAGCTTCGCACCGATTCCCGAGTTGCTGGAGGAGATCCGCAACGGCCGCATGGTGGTGATCGTCGACGACGAGGACCGCGAGAACGAGGGCGACCTGATCATGGCCGCCGAGCTGGTCAAGCCGTCCGACATCAATTTCATGGTCACCCACGCGCGTGGCCTGGTCTGCCTGTCGCTGACCCGCGAGCGCTGCGCCCAGTTGGGGCTGCCGCCGATGGTCCGCGACAACACCTCCCAGCACCACACCAACTTCACCGTCAGCATCGAGGCCGCGGAGGGCGTCACCACCGGCATCAGCGCCTACGACCGCGCGCATACCGTGCGCACCGCGGTGCGTCCGGACGCCAGGCCCGCCGACCTGCACCAGCCCGGCCATATCTTCCCGTTGCAGGCCCAGCCCGGCGGCGTGCTCAACCGCGCCGGCCACACCGAGGCCGCGGCCGACCTGGCGATGATGGCCGGGCTCGAGCCGACCGGGGTGCTGGTCGAGATCCTCAACGCCGACGGCACCATGGCGCGGCGTCCGCAACTGGAGGCCTTCGCCCGCGAGCACGGCCTGAAGATCGGCTCGATCGAGGAGCTGATCCGCTACCGGCTCGATACCGAGCACACCGTGGAGCGGGTCGATGCGCGGCCGATCGAGACCGAGCACGGCCCGTTCCAGCTGGTCACCTACCGCGACCGCCTCAGCCACGGCCTGCATTTCGCCCTGACCCGCGGCGAGGCGGTGGCTTCGATTCCGACCCTGGTCCGGGTTCACGTGATGAACCCGCTTGCCGACGCCCTGCACTGGCGGCGGCCGGATTTCGGACCGGCGGTCGGCGAGGTGCTGGCCACGATCGCCGCCGAGGCGTGCGGGGTGCTGGTGCTGCTGGGCGACCAGCCCGGTCCCGACGCGCTGCTGCGGCGGATCCAGTCGCCGCCGCGCGCGGCCGACGGCGAGCCGGCCGGCGATGGGGGCGGCCGCGGCCAGGCGCTCAGCGAGTGGCGGCGCAACGGGGCCGGCGGCCAGATCCTGGCCGACCTCGGCCTGGGCAAGCTGCGGGTGCTGGGCACCCCGCGCAAGCAGATCGGTCTGGCCGGCTTCGGTCTGGAGGTCGTCGAGTACGTCGAGCCCGGCTGACAGGACAGACTCTTACCGTTTGTCACAAAGCAGCCGCTAAACTGACACCTTTGACGCGACACGACCCGAATCCGCCCATGTCCCATATCGAAGGCGACCTGCGCAGCCCCAGCGGCGCGCGCTACGCCATCATCGCCAGCCGCTGGAACCCGCGCATCACCGACACCCTCGTCGCCGGCGCCCGCAAGACCTTCGTCGAGAACGGCGTGGCCGAATCGGCGGTCGACGTCATCCGCGTGCCCGGTGCCTGGGAAATCCCGGTCACCGCCGCGCGCCTGGCCGAGGCCGGCGGCCATGCCGCGATCGTCGCGCTGGGCTGCGTGGTGCGCGGCGATACCCGCCACTACGAACAGGTCGCCGACGGCTGCTCCGACGCGCTGATGCGGGTCTCGCTCGACTACGGCGTGCCGGTCGCCAACGGCGTGCTGGCGGTCGACCGTTTCGAGGACGCCGAGGCCCGCGCCGGCGGCAGCCACGGCAACAAGGGCGAAGAAGCGGCCCTGGTCGCGATCGAGATGGCCCACCTGCTGTCGCAGCTCCCCGCGGGCTTCGACGTTCCCAGCGACGTATTGATGGAGAAGGCCTCGTGAACCGCCGCCGTCCGGACGGGATCGATCCCGTCGCCCGCACCCGTGCCCGCCGCCGCGCGCTGCAGGCGGTCTATGCCTGGCAGATGTCGGGGGCGCCGGTGCGCGAGATCCTCGCCCAGTTCGCCCACGAGCAGGCCCGCGAGCACGCCGACCTGGCCTATTTCGAGGACCTGGTGAACGGCGTCGACCAGCACCTGAAGGATCTCGACGAGGCGCTGCTGCCGTTTCTCGACCGCACGGTCGAGGAGGTCGATCCGATCGAACGCGCCGGCCTGCGCATCGCCGCCTACGAATTGCGCCACCGGCTCGACGTGCCGTACCGGGTGGTGATCAACGAGGCGATCGAGAGCGTCAAGAAGTTCGGCACCGAGCATGGCCACACCTATGTCAACGGCGTGCTCGACCATGCCGCCGCCGACTGGCGCGCGGCCGAGTTCAACAACTCGCGCGGCTGAGTCGGTCGCCGCCCGGCTGGTGCCGGGGGGCGTCGGAGTCCCGCCTGCGCGGCCGCGGCAACGCAGGAGGCCAGGTCCTTGCCCGAATTCGAACTGATCGAGCGTATCCGCGCGCGTGCCGGCGGCCGCGACGACGTGGTGCTGGGCATCGGCGACGATGCAGCGCTGCTGCGGGTGCCGCCCGACCGTCAGCTGGTGGTGGCGATGGATACGCTGAACGACGGCGTGCACTTCCCGCGCGGGACCGCCGCCGCCGACGTCGGCTGGAAGGCGCTGGCGGTCAACCTGTCCGATCTCGCCGCGATGGGCGCCGAGCCGGCCTGGTGCACGCTGTCGCTGTCGCTGCCGGCCAGCGACGACGGCTGGGTCGATGGCTTTCTCGACGGCTTTCTCAAGCTCGCCACGGCGCATCGGGTCGCCCTGGTCGGCGGCGACACCACCCGCGGCCCGCTGTCGATCTGCGTGACCATGCACGGCCTGGTCGAACCGGGCCGCGCCCTGCGTCGCGATGCGGCGAGGGCCGGCGACGCGGTCTGGGCCAGCGGCAGCCTCGGCGACGCCGGCGCCGCGCTGGCCTTGCTGGACGCGGGCGCGACGCCTCCGGCGGCGCTGCGCGAACGGCTCGACCGGCCGACGCCACGGATCGCCCTGGGGCGGGCGCTGGGCGGGGTGGCCGCGGCCGCGATCGACGTTTCCGACGGCCTGCTCGCCGACCTCGACCATGTCTGCGCGGCCAGTGGGGTCGGCATGCGGATCGCGCTGGATGCGCTGCCGGCCTCCGATGCGCTGCTCGCGGCCTGCGACGCGGCCGCGCGGACCGGTTTCCAGACCGGCGGTGGCGACGATTACGAACTGGCCTTCACCACGCCGCCCGACGCGGACGCGGCGGTGCGTGCCGCGGCGCTCGGTGCCGGCGTCGCCGTGACCCGGATCGGCGAGGTGGTCACCGGCGAACGGGTGCGCTTGTTCGACGACAGCGGTCGCGAATGGATGCCGACCGCGCGCGGCTACGCGCATTTCGCCGCCAACGATTGATCGCGCGGCGCGCGTCGGGAGCGGTGCGCTGCACGGTGGTAGGTTCATCGGAAGGCCCATCGCGGCTTACGCCGCTCCTACGGGATGGCACGTATGGCCCAGCCCCCTGAGTCAGGGGGGAACGATATCCGGCCAAGCCCGGATATCTCCCAAGATTTGCTTCGCAAACCTCGGGCCTCGCCGTTGCGCTTCCATACCCCCATTCGCATCTGCGATGCGAATCGCCCCCTGACTCAGGGGGGAACGATATCCGGCCAAGCCCGGATATCTCCCAAGATTTGCTTCGCAAACCTCGGGCCCCGCCGTTGCGCTTCCATACCCCCATTCGCATCTGCGATGCGAATCGCCCCCTGACTCAGGGGGGACAGACAGGCAAACGATCTTCGTAGGAGCGGCGTAGCCGCGATGAGGCCTTCATGGGAAGGCTGCATCGCCGCTCCTGCGGCGGCTACGGATGCTTGCGGGGAGCCTGCGCGAGCAGCTTCCGGACCCGCTCGCGCAAGGCCGGCACCACCGCATCGTCGAACCATGGATTGGCCTTGAACCAGCCGACGTTGCGCGGGCTGGGATGCGGCAGCGGCAACAGGCCGTCGTCGATGTACTCGTGCCAGGCGGCGACGGTGCCGGTCAGGCTGGACTTGCGTTGCGCGCCGAGGAAATAGGCCTGCGCGTACTGGCCGATCAGCAGGGTCAGCCCGATGTTCGGCAGCAATGGCAGCAGTCGCGGATGCCAGGTCGCGCGGCATTCCGGGCGCGGCGGTGCGTCGCCGCCGCCCTTCTTGCCGGGATAGCAGAAGCCCATCGGCACGATCGCGATCCGCGTCTCGTCGTAGAAGGTGGCGGCGTCGACCTGCAGCCAGTCGCGCAGGCGCCGGCCGCTGGCGTCGTCCCACGGAATGCCGCTGGCGTGGACGCGGGTGCCGGGCGCCTGGCCGACCACCAGCAGGCGCGCGCTGCGACTGGCCCGCAGTACCGGGCGCGGACCCAGCGGCAGTTCGGCCGCGCACAGCGTGCACGCGCGGATGTCGCCAAGCAGCCGGTCCAGTCGGGAGGTCATGGTGGCAGCAGCTTACCCGGGTTGAGGATGCCGTCGGGATCGAACTGGGCCTTGATCGCGCGCATCAGCGCCAGCGTCGGCGCGTCGATCGCCTGCGGCATGAACTCGCGTTTGGCCAGACCGATGCCATGCTCGCCCGACAGGGTGCCGCCCAGCGCGACCGCCAGCGCGAACACGCGTGCCATCGCCGCCTGCGCGCGGGCGCGCTGGTCGTCATCGGCCGGGTCGTACATCAGGTTCACGTGCAGATTGCCGTTGCCGGCATGACCGAAGCATACGATCGGCAATGCGAATTCGTCGGCGAGCCGCTGCACGCCCTCGACCAGGTCGGGGATGCGCGAGACCGGCACCACCACATCCTCGTTGATCTTGCCCGGTGCGAGCGTGCGCAGCGCCGGCGAAAGCGCCTTGCGCGCGGCCCAGAGCGCCGCGCGCGCGGTCTCGTCCTCGGCGGCGTCGAGCGAGACCAGGCCATCGCCCCCGGCGGCGCGGATCAGCGCGGCAAGCGCGGCGGGCAGGGTGTCGGCGTCGCCGTCGGCCTCGATCATCAGCAGCGCCCCGGCATCGGCCGGCAGCCGGGCGCCGCCGACGTCGCGCGCCAGGCGCACCGCATGATGGTCCATGAACTCCAGCATCGACGGCGTCACCGGCTGCGCCATCAGTCGCGCGACCGCCTGCGCGGCACTGGCGACGTCGCGGTAGATCGCACGGACCGCGCGACGCTCCGGCGGCAGCGGCACCAGTCGCAGGGTCGCTTCGACGATCAGCGCCAGGGTACCCTCGCTGCCGACCAGCAATCGCTGCAGGTCGTAGCCGGTCGAGCCCTTGGTGGTCGCGCTGCCGCAGCGGATCAGCTCGCCGCCGCCGCTGACCGCGGTCAGCGCCAGCACGTTGTCGCGGCTGGCGCCGTACTTGACCGCGCGCGGCCCGCCGGCGTTGCAGGCGAGATTGCCGCCGATGGTGCAGTAGCCGGCGCTGGTCGGGTCGGGCGGCCAGAACAGGCCGTGCGCCCGCAGCGCGGCCTGCAGATCGCCGTTGAGCACGCCCGGCTCGACCACCGCGCAACGGTCGCCAGGGCGGATCTGCAGGATCCGGTTCATGCGTTCGAACGACACCGCGACGCCGCCGGCCACCGGTACCGCCGCCCCGGTGGTGTTGGTGCCGCGGCCACGTGCGACCACCGGCACCCGATGGCGGCGACACGTGCGGACCAGCGCGAGCACCTGCGCGGCATCGGTCGGCAGCGCGACCGCGTCGGGCAGGGCCTCGCGTCGGGAATTGTCGTAGGCGTAGGTCAGCCGCTCGGCGGGGTCGGTGCGCCAGGCATCGCCCAGCAGTTCGGCCAGCTCGGTCTCCAGGACGGGCGGCAGCGCGTTCATCGCCGCGAGGATAGCGCGTGCGACGCCTTTCGCAGTGCCAGCGTCGCCAGCGTCAATGCGGTGGCCGGCAGCCAGATCCAGCGCGCCTCCGACATCAGCACCGCCAGGCCGCGCTTGCTGAAGAAGCCGGCGCCGATCGGCGACACCTCGATCGGCCGCCAGGGCGCGAATTCGCGTGCCTGCGACCACGGCCACCACAGCGCCACGCCGAGGCCACCGTCGGTGAAGGCGTCGAGCAGCGGGTGGGAAAGGGTGCAGGCGAATATCCAGGTCGCGGCCAGCGCCGGTTCCGTGCGCAGGCTGCGGTGGAACGATGCGGCGAGCGCGCCCAGGACCGTGGCGAACAGCAGCGAGTGGCTGGCGCCGCGGTGCCCGAACGCATCGGCGTAGGGGATGTCGAGCGCGAACGCGACCACGTCGGCATCCGGCAGTATCGCCGCGGCCATCCCGGCAAGCATCAGTCTGCGGTCGATCCTCCGCGAGCCCAGGGCGATGCCGGCGGCCAGGGGCACCACGGCGTGGGTGATGATGGTCGGCATGTCGGGGTCCTTCAGGGGCTCAGCAGTCGTCCGCGCGGAACGCATCGCGCAGCCAGTTCAGTCTCGGTGCGGCCGGGTCGCCGTCGGCCTCGATCACGTCGAAGCGGCAGGGCAGGTCGGCGTACCGCGGATGGCGGGCCAGGAATGCCTGCGCGGCGCGGATCAGGCGACGCCGCTTGTGCACGTCGACCGAGGCCGCGCCGCCGCCGAAGCCGGCGCCGTGACGGTAGCGGACCTCGACGAATACCAGGCCGTCGGCATCGCGCATGACCAGGTCGATCTCGCCGCCGCGGCTGTGCGCGTTGGCGGCAACGGCACGAAGTCCGGCCGCCAGCAGGTGGCGGCGCGCGGCCGCCTCGACCGCCGCCCCGCGGGCACGACGGTCGGCGCCACGGTCAGCGTCGGTCGCCACCGCCGGGCAGCGGCATCACCACGCCGCTGACGAAGGTCGCCCAGGTCGGGGTCCGCTTGACGTTGCCGAAACCGTCGACCTGGAGGGTGCCGGTCGCGCCCTGGATCGATCCGTCGGAGCTCTTCACCAGCTTCTCCATATAGGCCGAGAGCAGCCAGGCGTCGTAGCCGAACGCGAACAGCCGCGCCGCCGGGCCCCTGGCGGTCGGCAGCATGGTCGCCGCGAACCCGGGCGAGGGCAGGCCGGTGATGCCGCGAGCGGTCCAGGTCTCGGTCGGGAACGCGATGCCGTCCAATGCGCGGTCTTCTTCCGAGCTGCCGATGCCCGACAGCAGTTGCGAGGTGCCGACCCGCGGCACGCCGCCGAGGCCGGCCAGGGCCAGCTTCGGCGCCAGCCCGCGTGCGGCGCCGCCGCGCATGGCCAGGAACACGGCGTCGACGCCGCCCTCGCGCGAGGCGAACGGGCTCAGATCGGCGATGCCCTCGCCGACCACGTCGGTGACGGCGCCGCCACGCTCGACGAGGCGCTCGCGCAACGCGTCGACCATGCGCCGCTGGCTGTCCTCGCCGCCGCTGACGACCAGCACGCGCCCGGCGTTGCGCGACAGCAGGTATTCCGCGGCGGCGATGCCCTCGTCTTCAGGCGACAGCGCGAAGCTGGCATTGCCCGGCGGCGGCGATTCGCTGCCGCTGTTGAGCGCGAGCAGCGACACCGGCATCGAACCGCGCGCGAACAGCGCGTCGACGGCGGTGCGGTCGAGCGGGCCGACCACGAAGTCGTTGCCCTCGGTGACCGCGCGGTCGTAGGCCGACAGGGTGCCGGCGGTGCTGCCGGTGGTGTCGTAGAAGGTGATCTCGGGTCGGCGGCGGCGCTCGCCGTAGTAGCCGGCCATGAAGCCGTCGCGCACCGGCGAGGACGCGACCGCGAGATCGCCCGTCAGCGGCAGCAGGATCGCCAGCTTGACCGGAGGCCGGTAACCGTCGGACTCGGCCGGCGGCCGGTTGTTGGCGTCGAAGGTCCAGGCGCTGTGGTCGAACGGGCGCGGCAGCGCAAGACCTCGATCGAGCAGGGCCTGGCCCATGTAGTTGTAGAGCGCATCGCCGGGCGGCAGCGCGGCGGCCTCGCGGGCGAGGCTGTCGTTGTCGAGCTGGGACAGCAACTGGTGGATCCGGCGTTCATTGTCGAGTCGGGCCTGGCCGGTCAGCACGGTGCCACCGCGGGCGAGCGCATCGGCTTCGGCCACGACCGGATTGCGGACCACGGCGGTTTCGGCCGTCGGCCGGACCCCGAACCCGCCGCAGCCGCCCAGCAGCAGGATCGCCAGGGCGGGCGCGAGCAGCCGGCTGGCGGAGCGGGTCGGGAAGCGGTGGGCGGCGGAAACGGAGAACTTTGGACTCATCGGCGGGCATCCTGCGCGGCGCTGCGTGGGCGCGGTGTCGAACGGAAAGGTCGGGCCTGGGCCCGGGAACGGGTACGATTCTAACCGCGCACCACCTGAATCCACCTGTCGGACCCGCAATGCCCGCAACGCTGCACGTCGTCGCTACCCCGATCGGCCACCTCGGCGACCTCAGCCCGCGCGCGCTCGAGACCCTGCGCGGCGTCGATGCGATCTGCGCCGAGGACACCCGCCATACCCGTCAGCTGCTCGCCCACTTCGGCGTCGAGCGGCCGCTGGTGGCGCTTCACCAGCACAACGAGGAGGCCCAGGTCGCGCAACTGGTCGAGCGGTTGCGGGCGGGACAGTCGCTGGCGCTGGTGTCCGATGCGGGCACCCCGCTGGTCAGCGACCCCGGCTACCGCTTGGTCCGCGCCGTGCGCGCCGCCGGCATTCCGGTGTCGCCGGTGCCGGGCGCCTGCGCGGCGATCGCCGCGCTGAGCGTGGCCGGGCTGGCCTCGGACCGCTTCGCCTTCGAGGGTTTCCTGCCGGCCAAGGCCGGTGCCCGCCGCGAGCGGCTGGCCCGGCTCGCGGCCGAGCCGCGCACCTTGATCTTCTACGAGTCCGCGCATCGGATCGAGGCGTCGCTGGCCGACATGGCCGCGGCGTTCGGCGATGACCGCCACGCGGTGCTGGCGCGCGAACTGACCAAGCTGTTCGAGACCGTGCTCGACGGCGCGCTCGGCGAACTGTGCCAGCGCGTGGCCGAGGATCCGAATCAGCGCAAGGGCGAGTTCGTGCTGATCGTCGACGGCGCCGGCGAGGATGCCGACGCGCGCATCGTCGAGGGCCGTCGCCTGTACGCGAAGCTGGCCGATCACCTGCCGCCATCGACCGCGGCCAAGCTGGCCGCCGAGCTCAGCGGCGCGCCGCGCAAGGCGCTGTATGGCGGGTAGGGCGTCGGCCGGGTGGACATGTGCCTGATCCTTGCGGCATGCCACGTGGGTCTGCGGCGGAGGCGACCCGCGTCCGCTTCGACCGCGAAGCTGTAGAATGGCAGCCGCGGAGTCGGCCAGACAGTCGCGTCATCCGCAAGGGTGCCGAGGAAAGTCCGGGCTCCATAGGGCACGGTGCCAGGTAATGCCTGGGCGGCGAGAGCCGACGGAAAGTGCAACAGAGAGCAGACCGCCGATGGCCCTGCCGTCGCCGAAAGGCGGAGGCGGGCACAGGCAAGGGTGAAACGGTGCGGTAAGAGCGCACCGCGAGTCCGGCAACGGACCGGCACGGCAAACCCCACCGGGAGCAAGACCAAATAGGGAGGCAATGCCGCGGCCCGCGGTGTCTCCGGGTAGGTTGCTTGAGCGCAGCGGCGACGTTGCGCCTAGAGGAATGACTGTCCACGACAGAACCCGGCTTATCGGCCGGCTCCGCCCCACCCACATGCCAACCCGGTGCGCAAAGCACCGGGCTGGCATGTGGGTGGGCTACGCCGTTCGCGCTTCGCGCGAAACCGGGCGATGCGGGGGCATCGCCCGGCCCGGCGCCATTCATCCGATCCACCGCTCGCGCCTTGCCAAGGGGGGAGCGTGACCTTGCCGCCATGCGGCAACGCCACCCCAAGGTTTGCGTTGCAAACCTCGGGCCCCGGCTCGCGCTCCCAATCCCCCGCTCGCGCCTGCGGCGTTCGCCGCCCCCTTGCCAAGGGGGCGTGGGCTGAGGGGTGGGACTGGGTGGGACCGCGTTCGCGGGTACTGATGCGGTCGTGGCCCTGCCACTGACGGCGCCGACGTCCCCGCAGGGCGCGCGGTGTCCGATTGCGGGCGGACGCTGCCGTCCGCGCTGCTGATGCTGCGTCGCAATATCCGGTCGCCGCGGCGAGCAGGGTGACCCGGGGTGGCGGTCTGGCTGAGCGATCTAGCTGAACCAGCCTTCACATCGTGCCGGTTCTGGGCTTTGTCTCAAAAAATGAGACGAAACAACACTTAGTGGATAAGTCTTGAACAAGTCTCTGAAGTTCGGCTTAAGCCATTGATGTGCTTGGTGAAATTTGTCCCGAAAAGTTGTTGACAACCCTGTGGGGCGTGCCTAAGGTGGGCATCCGAGGGAAAACCGGGATTTTTGTGGTTTTTCGTGGCCGGGAATGTCCGGATCCGACGTTCCCATCGACAGGCAGAAGGCAGACCCGCCCGCAGAGGCCGGCTTCCAACAGGTGACCCATGTTCCAGGGCGAGACCGCCATCACGATCGACGACAAGGGCCGGCTGGCGGTGCCCACCGCCTACCGCGACCTGGTCGCGTCCGAGTGCGGCAATCGGCTGGTGATCACCTACAACCCCTTCGAGTCGGGGTCGCTGTACCTGTATCCGCAGGCGGTCTGGGAGCGCATCCGCGACCAGGTCAATGCCCTGCCCAAGGTCAAGAAGGTCAATCGCGCGATGCAGCTGAAGCTGGTCGGCGCGGCGAGCCATGTCGAACTCGACGGCAATGGCCGCATCACCGTTCCTGCCAGTCATCGCGCCGCGGTCGGTATCGAACGCAAGGCGGTGTTGCTGGGCATGGGCGACAAATTCGAGCTGTGGAGCGAGCAGGCGCATCACGCGCAGATCCAGCAGACGGTGTCTGACGAGGATCTGAGCGAAGAGCTGCTCGATTTGCAGCTGTGAGGGGGGGTGGCATGGAGCGCGCATCGGCGCCATCCGGCCACCTCCCCGTGATGTACGCCCAGGTGTTGGACGGCCTGCGCGTGATCG
This sequence comes from Marilutibacter maris, assembly GCF_003233695.1. Classification (NCBI taxonomy): domain Bacteria; kingdom Pseudomonadati; phylum Pseudomonadota; class Gammaproteobacteria; order Lysobacterales; family Lysobacteraceae; genus Marilutibacter; species Marilutibacter maris. The sequence goes on from NZ_CP029843.1 coordinate 950,671, forward strand.
GGGATGGAGCCTACCTGGACGGCACTTTCGGGCGTGGCGGTCACGCGCGCGGGGTGCTCGAACAACTCGGCCCCGGAGGCCGGCTGCTGCTGATGGACAAGGATCCCGAAGCGATTGCCGTGGCCGAACGCGAGTTCGGCGGCGATCCGCGCGTGTCGATCCGGCGCGGCAGTTTCGCCGCGCTTGCCGACTGGGACGCCACCGAGGCCGGACTGGACGGTGTGCTGTTCGACCTTGGCGTGTCCTCGCCGCAGTTGGACGTGGCCGAGCGCGGTTTCAGCTTCGGCAAGGACGGTCCGCTGGACATGCGGATGGACCCCGACAGCGGCGAGAGCGCGGCGCAATGGCTGGCGCATGCCGACGAGCGCGAGATCGCCGACGTGCTGTGGACCTATGGCGAGGAGCGGATGAGCCGGCGGATCGCGCGTGCGATCGTCGCCGATCGCCCGCGCGCCGCGTTCACCCGCACCGCGCAGCTGGCCGAGCTGATCGCGCGGGTGATGCCGCGCGGCGATAGCAAAACCCATCCGGCGACCCGCAGCTTCCAGGCGATCCGCATCCACATCAATCGCGAGCTGGCCGACCTGGAGTCGGGGCTGGACGGTGCGCTTGAGCGGTTGAAGCCGGGTGGGCGGCTGGCAGTGATCAGCTTCCACTCGCTGGAGGACCGCGTCGTCAAGCAGTTCATCGCCCGCCACAGCAAGGCGCCGCCGGCGAACCGGCGGATGCCGGTCGAGGTCGCCTTCACCCCGCGGCTGCGCGCGATCGGCTCGGCGATCAAGGCCGAGCCCGGCGAGACCGAGAGCAATCCGCGTGCCCGCAGCGCGGTGCTGCGCGTGGCCGAGAAGCTGGCGGTCGCCGGCGGGAGGGGCGCATGACCCTGCGCCTGGCCCTGGTCGTACTGCTGGTCGCCAATCTGGCCAGCGCGCTGGCGGTGGTCTATGCGCGCCACCAGCACCGGCAGGCGTTCGTGCAGCTGAGCCGGCTGGAAAAGGCCCGCGACGAGCTCGACATCGAGTTCGGCCGCCTGCAGCTCGAACAGGCGACTTGGGCGGAGAGCAATCGCATCGACCAGGTCGCGCGCGACCGGCTCGGAATGAAGTTCCCGGAAGGGGATGAAATCGTGGTGGTGCGTCCATGAGCCCGCGCCGCCGCCCCGGCTCGAACTTCCGCGACTCGATGCGCGAGCGTATCGGTGGCCTGCTGCGCGACCGTCCGGGTGCGGGCAAGTCACGCAACCGGGTCCGTTACAACCCGCGCAACCGCCTGTTCCTGGTCGGTGGCGTGCTCGGCCTGTGCTCGCTGGCGCTGGTCGCACGCGCGTTCACCCTGCAGGTCGTCAACGCCGACTTCTACCGTCGCCAGGGCGACGAGCGGATCCTGCGCGAGATCGAGATCCCGACCTCGCGCGGCATGATCACCGATCGCAACGGCGAGCCGTTGGCGGTGTCGACCCCGGTCGAGTCGGTCTGGGGCAATCCGCAGGAGCTGCTCAAGGCGCCGGAGCGCATCCCCGAGCTGGCGGCGGTCCTGGGGGTGCCGGCCGACGGCCTGACCCGCAAGCTGACCCAGCGCGCCGATCGCGAGTTCATGTACCTCAAGCGCCGGATCAATCCCGACCAGGCGCGCGCGATCCTCTCGCACAACATTCCCGGCGTGTACTCGCAGCGGGAGTTCCGTCGTTTCTATCCCCAGGGCGAGGCGCTGGCGCACGTGCTGGGCTTCACCAACATCGACGACCGCGGCCAGGAGGGTCTGGAGCTGGCCTTCGACGAATGGTTGCGCGGCACGCCGGGCAGCAAGCGGGTGATCCGCGACAGCCGCGGCCGCATCGTCGAGAACGTCGAGCTGATCGAGGCCGCCCAGCCCGGTCATGAGCTGACCCTGACCATCGACCGCCGGATCCAGTACCTGACCTTCCGCGAACTGCGCGCGACCCTGGAGCGCACCGGCGCCAGCAGCGGATCGGCCGTGGTCCTGGATGTCGCCACCGGCGAGATCCTGGCGATGGCGAACCTGCCCACCTACAACCCCAACGCGCTGGGCGGGCAGCCGTCCGACGCGCGCCGCAATCGCGCGGTGACCGACGTCATCGAGCCCGGTTCGACGATGAAGCCGCTGACCGTGGCCGCGGCGCTGGAGGCCGGCGCGATCACCACGTCCACGGTGATCGACACCAGCCCGGGCTGGATGCCGAACGGCCGCTTCCGCACCAGCGACTTCCGCAACTACGGGGTCCTGGACGTCACCGGGATCATCCGCAAGAGCTCCAACGTCGGCGTCTCCAAGATCGTCCATCGCCTGCAGGACCAGCCGTACTACGACTTCCTGCACCGGATGGGCTACGGCCAGAGCACCCACAGCGGGTTCCCCGGCGAGTCGGCCGGGGTGTTGACCCCGCCGTCGCGCTGGAGCGGCACCACCAAGCAGACCATGTCCTACGGCTACGGGCTGTCGGCGACGCCGCTGCAGATCGCCTCCGCCTACGCGGCGCTGGGCAATGGCGGCAAGCTGATCGCGCCGACCTTCGTCAAGGGCCAGCGCAACGATCCGGCGCAGGTGCTGGATCCGCGCATCGCGCGCCAGGTGCTGCGGATGATGCAGACCGTGACCGAGACCGGCGGCACCGCGACCCAGGCCGCGATCCTCGGCTACCACGTCGCCGGCAAGAGCGGCACCGCGCGCAAGTTCAACAGCAGCGGCGGCTATTCGCGCCGCTACATCTCGTTCTTCGCCGGCGTGGTGCCGGTGGAGAATCCGCGCTTCTCGATGGTGGTGGTGATCGACGATCCCGATCCGGCCAAGGGCTACTACGGCGGTCTGGTGTCGGCGCCGATGTTCAAGACGGTGATGGACGGCGCGCTGCGGCTGATGGACGTGCCGCCGGACGATATCGAGACCTGGCTGGCGGCGCAGGCGGCCGAGGAGGCCAAGCGCCACAAGGCCGACGGGCGTGCGGCGAGTGTCGCCGGAGCGGGCGCCGCGACCCTGGCCGCGCAGGCGGCCGCCGCCCCGGAAGGTGTGCGATGAGCGCGGTGACCCGCAAGCGGACGCCATTGGCCGAGCTGTTGCCGGACGTGCCGGCGGTTCCGGCCGGGCTGGCGATCGGCGGCCTGGTGATGGACAGCCGCGAGCTGCAGGCCGGCGACGCCTTCGTCGCGATCGGCGGCTTCGGCACCCATGGCCTCAAGTTCGTCGACGACGTCCGCGCCAAGGGCGCCGCCGCGATCCTGTTCGAGCCGCCGGCCCCCGCCGACGCGCCGGCCCCGGCCGATGCGATCGCGGTCCCCGGACTGCGCGCGCGCCTGGGCGAGATGGGCGACCGCTTCTACGGTCGGGTCAGCGAGCGGATGGACGTGGTCGGGGTGACCGGCACCAACGGCAAGACCTCGACCGTGCAGCTGCTGGCGCAGGCCTGGTCGCTGCTGGGCACCACCAGCGGCACCATCGGCACGCTTGGCTCGGGCCTGTACGGACGGGCGATTGCGACCGGCTTCACCACCCCGCTGGTGCTGCGCCTGCATGCCTTGATTGCCGACCTGCACGCGCAGGGCGCCGACGCCTTGGCGATGGAGGTCAGCTCGCACGCGCTGGACCAGGGACGCGCCGACGGCGTGCATTTCGACGTCGGCGTGTTCACCAATCTGACCCGCGACCACCTCGACTACCACGGCGACATGGCCCGCTATGGCGCGGCCAAGGCGCGCCTGTTCGCATGGCCGGGACTGAAGGCCGCGGTGATCAATGTCGATGACGGCTTCGGCCGCGAACTGGTCCGTTCGCTGGAGGGCACGGGCCTGCGCGTGCTGGCCTGCAGCTCGCGCGGCACCGGTGGCGCCAATGTCACCGCGCGCCAACTGCGGCTGGATGCGCGCGGCCTGCTGTTCGAATTGGGTATCGACGGCGAGAGCTATCCGGTGACCTCGCCGTTGCTGGGCCGCTTCAACGTGGACAACCTGCTCGCCGTCGCGGGCGCGCTGGCCGCGTTGGGTCACTCGTCGGCGGAAGTCGCGCAGGTGCTCGGGCGGTTGCAGCCGATCCACGGCCGCATGAACCGCCTGGGCGGCGACGGCACCCATCCGCTGGTGGTCATCGATTACGCGCACACCCCCGACGCCCTGGAGCAGGCGCTGGCTTCGGTGCGCGCGCACGCGGCGGCGCGGGTGATCTGCGTGTTCGGCTGCGGCGGCGAACGCGACCGCGGCAAACGCCCGCAGATGGCCGCGATCGCCGAACGCCTGGCCGACGAGGTGATCGTGACCGACGACAACCCGCGCGGCGAGGACGGCGATGCGATCGTCGCCGAGATACTCGCCGGCTTCGCCAGCGCCGATGCCGTGATCGTGGAGCGCGATCGCCGCGTCGCGATCGAGCGCGCGATCGGCGCGGCCGGTCCGGACGACATCGTGCTGGTCGCCGGCAAGGGCCACGAGCCCTACCAGGAAATCGACGGCGTCCGTCACCCGTTCGACGATACCGAGGTCGCGCGTGCGGCGCTGGGGGTGGACGCATGAGGCCGCTGCAGCTGTCCGATATCGCGCGCATGACCGGCGGCCGGCTGTCCGGCGAGGACCGGGTGATCGACGTGGTCGCCACCGACACCCGTCACCTGCCGCCTGGCGGCGCGGTCTTGTTCGTGGCGATCCGCGGCGAGCGCTTCGATGGCCACGACCACGTCGAAGCGGCGGCCGGGGGCGGGGTGATCGCGGCGCTGGTCTCGCGCGAGATCGATTGCGCGCTGCCGCAGGTGGTCGTTGCCGATACCGAGCGCGCGCTGGGCGATCTCGCCGCCGCCGTGCAGCGCGAGCGCCACAACAAGGTCATCGCGATCACCGGCAGCAACGGCAAGACCAGCGTCAAGGCGCTGCTGGCCTCGATCATGCAACGCGCCGCCGCGACCTACGCGACCCCGGGCAACCGCAACAACGAGATCGGCCTGCCGCTGGCGGTGCTGGAAGCGCCGGAGGACGCGGCCGTGGCGATCTACGAGATGGGCGCGGGCAAGCCCGGCGACATCGCCTATCTGACCCGGATCGCGCCGCCGGACCTGGCGTTGGTCAACAACGTGGCGCCCGCGCACATGGAGCGCATGGGCAGCCTGCTGGGCATCGCCGACACCAAGGCGGCGGTCTACGACGCGCTGCCGGCCGATGGCGTCGCGGCGATCAACGCCGACGACGCGTTCGCCCCGTTCTTCGCCGAGCGCGCGCACGGACGCAGGCTGATCCGCTTCGGCCTGGAGGCCAGCGCCGAGGTCGGTGCGCGCGACATCCGCCTGCACGAGGGCGGCTCGCGGTTCGTGCTGACCACGCCGGTGGGCGAGGTCGAGGTCGCCCTGGCGATGCCGGGACGGCACAACATCAGCAATGCGCTGGCGGCGACGGCGCTGGCGCTGGGCGCCGGTGCCGAACTGGCGACGATCGCCGCCGGCCTGGAGTCGGCGCAGCCGGTGGCCGGACGCCTGGTCGCCCACCGCCTGTCCGGCGGCGCGATGCTGATCGACGACAGCTACAACGCCAATCCCGGCTCCGCCGCGACCGCGATCGACACGTTGGCGTCGCTGGGCGGCGAGGGCTGGCTGGTACTCGGCGACATGCGCGAGATGGGCGCCGATGCCGGCTCCCTGCATGCCGAGGTCGGACGGCGCGCGCGCGCCGCCGGCCTGCGCCGCCTGTTCGCGCTGGGTCCGCTCAGCGCCGAGGCGGCGGCCGCGTTCGGAGACGGCGGCGAGGTCTTCGCCGATCACGACGCCCTGGCGGCCGCGCTCAACACCGGCCTTGCCGGAGCCGCGGGCGGGGATGTCCGGGTGCTGGTCAAGGGCTCCCGCGGCAGTGCGATGGAACGGATCGTGTCCGCACTGCTCGCCACAGACAATCCGGACGGAGCAGGCGCCCCGACCGCAGACGAAACAAGGGGGCCGCATGCTGCTTGAACTCGCCCGTTGGCTCGAACAGTTGCAGAGCGTGTTCGGACTGTTCGGCTATCTGACCTTCCGCGGCATTCTCGCCGCCCTGACCTCGCTGGCGTTGTCGCTGTGGTGGGGGCCGTGGGTGATCCGCCGGCTGGCCCAGCTCAAGGGTGGCCAGCCGATCCGCAAGGACGGTCCGGAGTCGCACTTCTCCAAGGCCGGTACGCCGACCATGGGCGGAGCGCTGATCCTGCTGACGGTGCTGGCATCGGTGCTGCTGTGGGGCGACCTGCGCAACCGCTACGTCTGGCTGGTGCTGGTGGTGATGGTCGCGTTCGGCTGGATCGGCTGGTGGGACGACTGGATCAAGATCGTCAAGCGCGATCCCAACGGCATGAAGTCGCGCTGGAAGTACCTGCTGCAGTCGCTGTTCGGCCTGGGCGCGGGCCTGTTCCTGTTCTACACCGCGGATGCGCCGGCGACGACCACCTTCTACATCCCGTTCTTCAAGGCGGTCGCGCTGCCGCTGGTCGGCATCACCTTCGTCGCGATCGCCTACTTCTGGATCGTCGGCTTTTCCAACGCGGTCAACCTGACCGACGGGCTGGACGGACTGGCGATCATGCCGACCGTGCTGGTCGCCTGCGCGCTGGGCGTGTTCGCCTATGCCTCCGGCCACGCCGAGTTCTCGCAGTACCTGCAGATCCCGCGGGTGCCCGGCGCCGGCGAGCTGGTGATCATCTGCGCGGCGATCGCGGGCGCCGGGCTCGGCTTCCTGTGGTTCAACACCTATCCGGCGATGGTGTTCATGGGCGATATCGGTGCGCTTTCGCTGGGCGCGGTACTGGGCACGATCGCGGTGATCGTCCGCCAGGAACTGGTGCTGGTGGTGATGGGCGGCATCTTCGTGGTCGAGACGCTGTCGGTGATGATCCAGGTCGCCAGCTTCAAGCTGACCGGCAAGCGGGTGTTCCGGATGGCGCCGATCCACCACCACTTCGAGCTGAAGGGCTGGCCGGAGCCGCGGGTCATCGTCCGTTTCTGGATCATCTCGGTGATCCTGGTCCTGATCGGCCTGGCGACGTTGAAGGTGCGCTGATGAGCGACTACGCCACCACCCGCCCCGGCAGCCGCCAGGCCACCCGCATCGACGACATCAAGGGTCGCTTCGACCCCTGGATCGTGGGTGCGGTACTGGCGCTGGCGTCGCTGGGCGTGGTGATGGTCGGTTCGGCCTCGCTCTACCAGGACAGCAATCCGTACCACTACTTCGGTCGCCATCTGGCCTTCCTCGCCGGCGGCGCGGTGCTGATGGCGATCGCGATGCGCAACGAGCTGAAGACGGTGGAGCGCTACAACCACCTGATGCTGCTGGGGTGCTTCGTGCTGTTGCCGCTGGTGTTCGTGCCCGGGCTGGGCGTGAGCGTCAAGGGCGCGCACCGCTGGATCAACCTCGGGGTGGCGGGCTTCCAGGTGGTCGAGGCGGTCAAGGTCTTCTTCATCGTCTGGCTGGCCAGCTACCTGGTGCGGTTCCGCGACGAGGTCAATGCGACCTGGATGGCGATGCTCAAGCCGATCGGCGTGGTCGCGGTGCTGGTGGTGCTGTTGTTGCTGCAGCCGGACTTCGGCTCCTCGTCCCTGCTGCTGGCGATCACCGCCGGCATGCTGGTGCTGGGCGGCGTGAACATGCCGCGGATGTTCGGGCCGGTGCTGGTCGGGCTGCCGCTGCTGGCGATCGTCGCGATCGCCGAGCCGTACCGGATGCGCCGCCTGACCTCGTTCATGGACCCGTGGGCCGACCCGTTCGGCAGCGGCTACCAGCTGACCAATGCGCTGATGGCGGCGGGCCGCGGCGAGTGGTTCGGCGTCGGCCTGGGCGGGTCGATCCAGAAGCTGTACTACCTGCCCGAAGCGCATACCGACTTCATCCTCGCGGTGATCGCGGAGGAGCTGGGCTTTGTCGGCGTCTGCGTGGTGATCGGCCTGTACGCGTTGCTGGTCGGGCGCGCGTTGTGGATCGGCCTGCAGTGCGTGGAGATGCGCCGCCATTTCGCCGGCTACCTCGCCTTCGGCATCGCCTTGTGGATCGGTCTGCAGAGCTTCGTTTCGATCGGCGTCAACCTGGGCCTGTTGCCGACCAAGGGACTGACCCTGCCGCTGATCTCCTCGGGCGGTTCCAGCGTGCTGATGACCTGCCTGGCGATGGGCCTGCTGATGCGGGTGTCCTACGAGCTGGAACGCGCCCAGCGGCAGGTCGCGCGCCTGCGCGGCGAGGACACCGCCGCGGCGGCCGCGCCCGCCGAGCCCGCCAATACAACCCGGCCGACGGCGCGCCCGCTGCCGGTCGCCGCCGCCCTGCGCGCCGGCGACGGCGGTTCCCGTGGCACCAGTCGTTTGCGCCAGCGGGTCGAACCGACCCTCGGGAGGGTCGGATGAGCGGCCCGGTGGTGATCCTCGCCGGCGGCACCGGCGGCCACATCTTTCCCGGCCTGGCCGTGGCCCGGGTGCTGCGCGCGCGCGGGGTGGCGGTGAACTGGCTCGGCGCCGAGGGCGGGATGGAAACCCGACTGGTGCCGCAGCACGGCATCGAGATCGAGACCATCGCCGTGCGCGCGATCCGCGGCAAGGGCATGGCGGTCAAGTTGGCCGCGCCGTGGCGCCTGCTCAAGGCGGTGCTGGCGGCGCGCGCGTGCCTGAAGCGCCTGCGGCCGCGCGCGGTGATCAGCTTCGGCGGCTTCGCCGCGGGACCGGGCGGGCTGGCCGCGCGCCTGCTCGGGGTGCCGCTGTTCGTGCACGAACAGAACCGCGCGCCGGGGCTGACCAATCGCGTGCTGGCGCGGATGGCGCGACAGGTGCTGACCGGCTTCCCGGAGACCTTCCCGATGCTGGAAGAGACCGTGGTCGGCAATCCGGTGCGCGCGGAGATCGCCGCGGTGGCGCCGCCGGAGGCCCGCTACGAGGGGCGCGAGGGGCCGCTGCGTCTGCTGGTCCTCGGCGGCAGCCAGGGCGCGCGGGCCTTGAACGAAGCGGTGCCGAAGGCGGTTGCGGCGCTGCGCCACGTCGTCGAATTCCAGGTCCGCCACCAGTGCGGCGAAAAGATGCGCGCGGAAGCCGAGCGGTCGTACTCGGAGGCCGGGGTGGAGGCGTCCATCGAGCCGTTCATCGCCGACATGGCGGAGGCCTACGCTTGGGCCGACGTGGTCGTGTGCCGGGCCGGCGCGTTGACCCTGGCCGAACTGTGCGCGGTCGGTACCGCCTGCATCCTGGTGCCGTTCCCGCAGGCGGTCGACGACCATCAGACCAAGAACGCGGAATTCCTGCAGATGCGCGGCGCCGCCCAGGTGCTGCCGCAGGGGGAGACGCTGTACCAGCGGCTCTCCGCGACCCTCGAAATTCTCGACCAGCGCATCGACCTGCAGCGCATGGCGGTGTGCGCCCGCGCGCTGGCGCGGCCGGACGCGGCCGAGCGGGTCGCCGACGCGGTGCTGGGACACAACACTCAGAAGGAGCCGGTTGCATGAGCGCGACCGTACGCAGCCGCCGGTTGCAACACGATGGCGATCTCGCCAAGGCATTCCCGCGCGTGCATTTCGTCGGCATCGGCGGCACCGGCATGAGCGGCATCGCCGAGGTGATGTGCACGCTCGGCTACCAGGTATCGGGTTCGGACCTGGCCGACAACGCGGTTACCCGCCGGCTCGCCTCGATCGGGATCACCGTGCACCGCAAGCATGTCGCGTCGAACGTGCTGGGCGCCGACTGCGTGGTCGTCTCCAGCGCGATCCGCCCCGACAACGCCGAGCTGATGGAGGCGCGCGCGCAGCGCATTCCGGTGGTTCCGCGCGCGGAGATGCTGGCCGAGCTGATGCGCTTCAAGCGCGGCATTGCGGTGGCGGGCACCCACGGCAAGACCACCACCACTTCGCTGACCGCCAGCGTGCTCGGCGAGGGCGGGGTCGACCCGACCTTCGTGATCGGCGGCCAACTGCTTGCCGCCGGCGCCAACGCGCGCCTGGGCAAGGGCGACTGGCTGGTCGCCGAGGCCGACGAGAGCGACGGCAGCTTCCTGCGCCTGAATCCGCAGATCGCGGTGGTCACCAACATCGACGCCGATCATCTGGAGAACTACGGCGGCGAGTTCTCGCGGGTGCAGGCGGCGTTCGAGGAGTTCATGCACCGGCTGCCGTTCTACGGCCTGGCGGTGCTGTGCATCGACGATCCCGAGGTCGCCGAGCTGGCGGCGAAGACCCCGCGCCACGTGATGACCTACGGCACCCACGCCGAGGCCGACGTGCGCGCCGAGGACATCCGCCAGCAGGGCGCGGCGATGCATTTCACCCTGTGCCTGCCGGATGCGACCCGCACCGCGGTGGAGTTGGCGCTGCCGGGTCACCACAACGTGCTCAACGCACTGGCCGCCGCCGCGGTCGGCTGGCAGCTGGGCGTGTCGGCCGAGGCGATCGCCCGGGCGTTGCAGGGCTTCGCCGGCATCGGTCGTCGCTTCAACCTGCTGGCCGAGCTGGAGACCCCGAAGGGCGCGAAGGTGCAACTGGTCGACGACTACGGCCATCATCCCAAGGAACTGGAGGCGGTGTTCGCCGCCGCGCGCGGCGGCTGGCCCGACCGGCGCCTGGTGGTCGCGTTCCAGCCGCACCGCTATTCGCGCACCCGCGACCTGTTCGACGAGTTCGCGGCGGTGCTGTCGACGGTCGACGCCCTGGTGTTGACCGAGGTGTATCCGGCCGGCGAGGCGCCGATCGTCGGCGCCGACGCCAAGTCGCTGGCGCGCGCGATCCGGGCACGCGGACGCATCGACCCGGTGGTCGTCGGCAGCGCGGGTGAGCTGCCGCGGGTGCTGCCGGACGTGCTGCGCGATGGCGACCTGCTGCTGGTGATGGGGGCCGGCGATATCGGTCATACCGCCCAGGAGCTGGTGGCCGCCGGGTTCGTCGACGCCGATGGAGACGAGGCATGAGCGCCTTGCCGGCCGCGCCGCGTTTCTCCGACCCGGGTGTGTTCGGCCGCGTCGCCGTGCTGATGGGCGGCACCAGCGCCGAGCGCGAGGTGTCGCTGGACTCGGGCCGCAATGTGCTGGAGGCGCTGCGTTCGCGCGGCATCGACGCGTTCGCCGTCGATGGCATTCCGGCCCTGGTCGAGGCGATCCGCGCCGGCGGCGTGGATCGGGTGTTCAACATCCTGCACGGCAACCGCGGCGGCGGCGAGGACGGCGTCCTGCAGGGCCTGCTCGATGCGCTCGGCGTGCCCTATACGGGGCCCGGTGTGCTCGGCTCGGCGCTGACCATGGACAAGATCCGCACCAAGCAGGTGTGGATGGCCGAAGGGCTGCCGACCCCGGGCTTCGCGCGCCTGGCCGCCGGCGAGGACCTGGTCGCCGCCGCGCGTGCGCTGGGGCTGCCGGTGTTCGTCAAACCCTCCTGCGAAGGCTCCAGCGTCGGCGTGTTCCGCATTCTCGGCGAACAGGATCTGGCCGCCGCGGCGGAGTTCGCCGCCGGCTATGACGGCGAGCTGCTGATGGAGCGGATGGTGCAGGGCCCCGAATTCACGGTCGGCATCCTCGGCGATCTCGCGCTGCCGTCGATCCGGATCGAGCCGGCCGGCGAGTGGTACGACTATCACGCCAAGTACGTCGCCGACGACACCCGCTACATCTGCCCCGGGATGGAGGGCGAGGAGGAGGCGGAGATCGGCCGCCTCGCGCTGGCCGCGTTCCGCGCCGCCGGCTGCAGCGGCTGGGGCCGGGTCGACGTGATGCGCGACCGCGAAACCGGCCTGCAGCTGATCGAGGTCAACACCGCGCCGGGCATGACCAGTCACTCGCTGGTGCCGAAAGCCGCGGCCGAACTCGGCGTCGATTTCGCATCCCTGTGCTGGCTGATCCTGGAACAGACGCTGCCGGAGCAGACCCGCGTCGAAGGTCGCGAAGGAGGCGCGCACGCATGAACGCGCTGGTGCGCCTGATCGGCTGGACCCTGGCGGTGGCCCTGGTGGTGCTGCCGGTGGTCGCCGTGCTCAAGGGCTGGATCGGCCAGGAGCAGTGGCCGCTGACCCGCCTGCGCGCGACCGCGGAGTTCCAGCGCGTCGACGCGGACGCGTTGCAGAAGACGCTGATGCCCTACGCCAAACAGGGCTTCTTCGCGGTCGATCTGGAAGCCGCGCAGGCGGCGGTGGCGGCGCTGCCCTGGGTCGAGCATGCCGAGGTGCGCAAGCGTTGGCCCGACGTGCTGGAGGTGTCGGTGGTCGAGCACCGGCCGTTCGCGCGCTGGGGCGATGCACGCCTGCTGTCCGAGCAGGGCCGGCTGTTTCCGGCCGACGGCATCGAGGTGCCGGCGCACCTGCCGAAACTGGACGGTCCCGACACCCGGGTCTCCGACGTGGTCCGCTTCTACAACGAGTCGCGCACGCTGTTCGCGCCGCTGGGCGTCGGCGTGCGCAGCGTCGCGCTCGACGCGCGCGGCAGCTGGACGCTGGACCTGGCCAGCGGCACCACGGTCGTGGTCGGCCGGACCCGTCCGAACGAACGGCTGCGTCGCTTCATCCGCGTCGTTCCGCAACTGGTCGCGCAGCGCGCGCATCGGCTGGCGCGCGCCGACCTTCGTTACACCAATGGTTTTTCGTTGACCTGGGGCGAGGCGATCGAGACCCCGGCAGCTCCGCAGACGCAAGGACAATCATGAACCGCAAAGGCGACAAGTCGCTCATCGTCGGCCTCGACATCGGCACCTCCAAGGTGGTGGCGCTGGTGGGGGAGTACACCCCCGACCACAGCGGGCCCGGCAATCCGATCGAGGTGATCGGCATCGGTTCGCACGAGTCCAGGGGACTGCGCAAGGGTGTGGTGGTCGACATCGAGTCGACCGTGCAGTCGATCCAGCGCGCGGTCGAGGAGGCCGAGCTGATGGCCGGCTGCGAGATCCGCTCGGTCTACGCGTCGATCTCCGGCAGCCACGTGCAGTGCCGCAATTCGCAGGGCATCGCGCCGATCCGCGACGGCGAGGTCAGCCATGGCGATCTGGACCGGGTGCTGGAGGCGGCCAAGGCGGTCGCGATCCCGGCCGACCAGAAGATCCTGCACGCGATCCCGCGCGACTACGTGCTCGACGATTCGCAGGAAGGCATCCGCAATCCGGTCGGGATGACCGGCGTGCGCCTGGAGGTGCATGCGCATCTGGTGGTCTGCGCGCAGTCGGCCGCGGCCAACGTCAGCAAATGCGTGCAGCGCTGCGGCTTGCAGGTCGACGACCTGATCCTGGGCGTGCTCGCCTCCAGCCAGGCGGTGTTGACCAGCGACGAGCGCGAACTGGGCGTGGTGCTGGTCGACATCGGCGCCGGCACTACCGACATCGCGGTGTTCGTGCATGGCGCGATCGCGCATAGCGCCAGTTTGCCGATCGCCGGCGACAAGGTCACCGAGGACATCGCCCACATGCTGCGCACGCCGACGCCGGAGGCCGAGCAGATCAAGGTCCGCTACGCCTGCGCGCTGGCGCAGATGGCGACCGCGGAGGAATCCATCCAGGTGCCCTCGGTCGGCGACCGGCCGCCGCGGCGGATGCCGCGCCACTCGCTGGCGCAGGCGGTGCAGGCGCGCTACGAGGAGCTGTTCGAGATGGTCCAGGCCGAGCTGCGTCGCAGCGGCTTCGAGCAGCACGTGCGTGCGGGCATGGTCCTGACCGGCGGCGCCTCGAAGATGGAGGGCGTCGTCGAGCTGGCCGAGGAGATGTTGCAGATGCCGGTGCGCGTCGGCATTCCCCAGCACGTCACCGGCCTGGGCGAGGTGGTCGGCAATCCGGTCCATGCGACCGGGGTCGGCCTGCTGCTGATGGGCAGCCAGATCGAGCATCCGCGGCGCCCGGTGATTCCGACCGGGCGGGCCGGCTCGTTCTTCAACAAGTTGAAGAACTGGTATCGCGGCGAATTCTGATTTCACGAGGTTCCGGCGAGGGCGCCGGGACCCGGCAGGCGAGGCGGAAGGCAGCACCACATGGCACCGGCAACACACGCAATCTCCCCAATGCAAGAACACAACAACAACTAGCACTGCACAGACAGAGGACGAGGACATGGCACATTTCGAACTGGTCGAGAGCATGGCACCCAATGCCATCATCAAGGTCATCGGCGTCGGCGGCGGCGGCGGCAACGCGGTCGCGCACATGGTCAGCAGCAACGTCGACGGCGTGGAATTCATCACCGCCAACACCGACTCGCAGGCGATCAAGAACTGCGGGGCCAAGCTGCAGCTGCAGCTGGGCAGCAACGTCACCAAGGGCCTGGGCGCAGGCGCCAACCCCGAGGTCGGCCGTCAGGCCGCGCTGGAGGACCGCGAGCGCCTGATGGATGCGATGGAAGGCGCCGACATGGTGTTCATCACCGCCGGCATGGGCGGCGGCACCGGCACCGGCGCGGCGCCGGTGGTCGCGCAGCTGGCCAAGGAGATGGGCATCCTGACCGTCGCCGTGGTCACCAAGCCGTTCCCGTTCGAGGGCCGCCGCCGCATGCAGGTCGCGCTCAAGGGCATCGAGGAGCTGAGCCACCACTGCGATTCGCTGATCACGATCCCGAACGAGAAGCTGATCACCGTGCTCGGCCGCAATGCGACGATGATCCAGGCCTTCCGCGCCGCCAACGACGTGTTGCTGGGCGCGGTGCAGGGCATCGCCGACCTGATCGTGCGTCCGGGCCTGATCAACGTCGACTTCGCCGACGTGCGCACGGTGATGTCCGAGATGGGCCTGGCGATGATGGGCACCGGTGCCGCCCGCGGCGACGACCGCGCCCAGGCCGCGGCCGAGGCGGCGATCCAGAACCCGCTGCTGGACGACGTCAACCTGTCCGGCGCCAACGGCATCCTGGTCAACATCACCGCCGGTCCGGACTTCACCATGGCCGAGTTCGACGAGGTCGGCCGCACCGTGGAGCAGTTCGCCTCCGAGGACGCGACCGTGGTCATCGGCACGGTGCTCGACCCGGACATGCAGGACGAGGTCAAGGTCACCGTGGTCGCCACCGGCCTGAACCGGGCGGTCTCCAAGCAGTCGCGTCCGAACGAGCAGCGCGCGCCGATCCAACTGGTCCGCAACGGCACCACCGGCCAGCCCGAGTTCAGCGCGATGGACGAGGCGCCGGCGCCGGCGGCTCCGAGCTTCGGCGGCAGCCTGCGTCGCGGCGGCATGGCCGACGCCGCGCCGGCGGCATCGTCGTCGGCTCCGGAAGCCGCCGACTTCGGCAGCGACAGCAGCTACCTGGACATCCCGGCGTTCCTGCGCCGGCAGGCCGACTGATGCCGTCCTTGGCGATGCATCGAGAGGACGGATCGTCCGGCCTGTCCATCCATGGCCAGGCGTTCGACGCCGCGCGAGGCAGTGCCTCGCAAGCGCGGCGCCTCACCCTGCGCCGGCAGGCCGACTGACCGTCGGCGCTGCGGTGGCCGCCCGCGAGTCGGGCAGGCCAACTCCCTGAATTGGCCGGACTCGTCCCCGGCCAGGCGGGATATTCGCCCCGGACCCGCTCCGGGGCCTTCGACCGGTCCGCGACCCGGACCGGTCAGTTTCGCGGCCGTCGATGACAGGCGGTCGAGCTGCGGCGGCTGAACCGGCTTTTCGTTCAGGTTCAGCCACATGCGTGGTATTCTCCCCCGTGATTTTGGGCGTGCCGCCATGGCACGCATGCAGGCATGACGCCCCCGCGTGGATCGTCCGGAAAGGCGACGGATTTGCGGGGGCCGGCAGCCTGGGCTTCGAGACCATAACTACATAGACAGGCCCACCCGAACATGTTGCGCCAGCGCACCCTCAAGAATCTGATCCGCGCCACCGGCGTGGGCCTGCACAGCGGCGAGAAGGTGTTCCTCACCCTGCGCCCGGCCCCGGTGGACAGCGGCATCGTGTTCCGCCGTGTCGACCTCGACCCGGTGGTGGAGATCCCCGCGCGCGCCGGACTGGTCACCGAGACCATGCTGTGCACCGGCCTGAGCTGTGGCAGCGGCAAGGTCATGACGGTCGAGCACCTGATGTCGGCGCTGGCCGGGCTGGGGATCGACAACGTGATCATCGACCTGTCCGCGCCGGAAGTGCCGATCATGGACGGCTCGGCCGGCCCGTTCGTGTTCCTGCTGCAGTCCGCCGGCATCGCCGAGCAGGACGCGCCCAAACGCTTCATCCGGATCACCCGGCCGGTGGAAGTCCGCGACGGCGACAAGATCGCCCGCTTCACCCCGCACGAGGGGTTCCGGATCGGCTTCACCGTCGAGTTCGACCACCCGGCGATCCCGGCGTCGCAGTCGCGTGCCGAGGTCGAGTTCTCGACCGCCTCCTACGTCAAGGAAGTCAGCCGCGCGCGGACCTTCGGTTTCATGCGCGACCTGGAGTTCATGCGCGAGCGCAATCTCGGCCTGGGCGGCTCGATGGACAATGCCATCGTGCTCGACGAGTTCCGGGTCCTGAACGAGGACGGCCTGCGCTATGCCGACGAGTTCGTCCGCCACAAGATCCTCGACGCGGTCGGCGATCTTTACCTGGCGGGGCGACCGATCATCGGCGCCTACGAGGGCTTCAAGTCCGGGCATGCGCTGAACAACAAGCTGGTGCGCGCGCTGATCGCCGAACCCGCGACCTGGGAAGAAGTCAGTTACGTCGACGAGCGGCAGCCGGTTCCGGTGGCCTACGGCACTCCGATCAACGCCTGAGCAGGCAGCGCCGCGGGCCCGTGACGCCCGCCGTTTCCCCTTCTTGACCTCCGATCCGTGCCGCCCGAGCGGCGCGCTCGGAGCGCGTGCGCGTGTTGACGGACGGGATGCGCAGGGCTGCACGGCGCAAACGTGCGATCGTCACAGACGTGAACAAATGCCCGCAAGTTAACTAAAAACTAACATAAATTTTCTTATTTATTTCTTTTTAGTTAACAAATGGCGGGATTTGCGCCAGTAGGATGCCCCGTCCCCCGGACATTTGTGGGCGTTTTCCCTCAATGACCGGACTTGGAATCGTCCGTATCGCCCGAATCGGCGGTCGGCAGCGAATCCAGGGCGGCCCGCAGCGCCTGCTTCGCGCGTGCGGACATGGGGACAGGCTGACGTGGAGCCGGTCTTGGCGGCGCATGGGGAGTCTTCGACGCCTTGATGACCACGTCGGTTGCAGTAAGCCCGATGGAGCGGGCCACGTTGAGCAGTTCCGGTGCGGACATCCTGAGTCTGGATTGCCACACCGGAGCGTCGACGACAAAAACCAGCTTGCCGTGATTGATATTCGCAAGCCTCGCGTGCGGGGCCAGTGAAGGCGGCAGATGGGGACGTAGGCGACGGTCCACCTCGTCGAGCCAGAGGGCACGACGGATCGGGTCGCCGGCGGGTTCCGCGAGCAGCGCATCGAGCGCCTCCTGCGGAGCCGGCTGACGACGCGGGGACCTGGCTTTGGAATCAGACATCGGAAATATGACCTTCGAGAACATCATTCAATCATCGCGCCGGGCCGCCGCCCACCTGCTCTGGCAGGGACAGCGGTTCGGTGCGGCCCGGCCCGGTCTGTGCGCCTCGCTGCTGCTCGCGACCGGGCTGGGCGTGGGACTTGGAGCCGGCGTCGCGATGACCGCCACCCTGCGTGTGCAGGTCGCCGACCAGCAGGCCCAGATCGAGGATACCCGTCGCGAGGCCCAGCGCGAGATCAATGCGCTGGCCGCCCGTCTGGGCGAACTGCAGGCCGAGGCCAACCGCCTCAACGCGCTCGGCGAGCGGCTGACCCGGATCGGCCAGTTGCAGGACGGCGAGTTCGACTTCGAGAAGCCGGTCGGCGTCGGTGGCGCCGGCCCGGTCGAGGATATCTCCAAGCCGGAGCTGGACGAAGGGCTGCAGCAGCTCGACGCGCAGTTCGAGGCCGCCGGCCAGCAGCTTTCGGTGCTGGAAGCGCTGCTGTTCAGCCGCCAGCTCGATCTCAACGCGGTGCCGTCGCGCTCGCCGGTGGCCCGCAGCTACATCACCTCGGGCTTCGGCTACCGCGCCGATCCGTTCCGCGGTGGCCGCGCACTGCACAAGGGCATCGACTTCGACGCCAACACCGGCGACCCGGTGTTCGCCGTCGCCGACGGCGTGATCAGCTACTCCGGTGTGCGCTCCGGCTACGGCAAGGTGGTCGAGATCGATCACGGCAACGGCTACGTGACCCGTTATGCGCACAACTCCAGGTTGAGCCGCAAGGTCGGTGAGCTGGTCCGCGCCGGACAGGAAATCGCCAAGGCCGGCTCGACCGGTCGTTCGACCGGCGCCCATGTCCACTTCGAGGTCTGGGAGAACGGTCGCGTGGTCAATCCGCGCAATTTCCTCAGCCAGCAGTCGCCGCTGAAGGGGTGATCGGGACGGGCTGGCCGAGAAAGGCCGATTCGAATGCGGACAGATCGGAACGGGGCGGAAACGCCCCGTTCTTGCGAGTGGGGCAGGGGAACAGAGCGGGATCGCAGGAGTGGCATAAGCCGCGATCCCCGGGCTCATGGCAAACGCCCATCGGCTCCTGCATTGGATTTCATGGCCGCAGCCCCCTGAGTCAGGGGGCGATTCGCATCGCAGATGCGAATCGGGGTGTGAAAGCGCAACGGCGGGGCCCAAGGTTTGCGCAGCAAACTTTGGGAGATATCCGGGCGCAGCCGGATATCGTTCCCCCTGAGTCAGGGGGCGATTCGCGCCGCAGGTGCGGATGGGGGTGTGGAAGCGCAACGGCGGGGCCCAAGGTTTGCGCAGCAAACTTTGGGAGATATCCGGGCGCAGCCGGATATCGTTCCCCCTGAGTCAGGGGGCGATTCGCGCCGCAGGTGCGAATGGGGGTATGGCAGTGCAACGGCGGGGCCCATGGTTTGCGCAGCAAACTTTGGGGATTCCCGGGCACAGCCCGGGGATCGCGGCTTGCGCCGCTCCTACGGGATCCTGGATGGCCAAGGTGGCCCCGAGGGGAAGGGCGCCTCATCCTCGGCCGTGCGCGGCACAGCCGCTCCGGGCGCTCGGAAGCCTGCAAGGCAATGCCTTGAGGGGAGGTCTCCTCGTTCCGGCCCTCGGCCACGGGCCTCGGGCGCTCGTCGGCTTACAAGGCAGTGCCTTGTAAGCAAGCCTCCTCGGTCCGGCCCTACACGGCACAGCCGCTCCGGGCGCTCGGAAGCCTGCAAGGCAGTGCCTTGAGGGGAGGTCTCCTCGTTCTGGCCCTCGGCCACGGGCCTCGGGCGCTCGTCGGCTTACAAGGCAGTGCCTTGTAAGCAAGCCTCCTCGGTCCGGCCCTACACGGCACAGCCGCTCCGGGCGCTCGGAAGCCTGCAAGGCAATGCCTTGCAAGCAGGCTTCCTCGCCCCCAGCTACAATCGCAGTGCCAGAGGGGGCGCGCGGCGCCCTTTTCTATTTTTTGGGGGCCTGGCGCACGCGCTGGCCCGTTCCACAGGAGCCCCGACCCGTCGGGACTCCCACACCAACAACCGGTTCTGTCAATGCTCAACAGCCTGCTTACCCGTGTCTTCGGCAGTCGCAACGATCGCCTGCTGCGCCAACTGCAACGCTCCGTCGTCAAGATCAATGCGCTGGAGCCGGAGATGGAGAAGCTCTCGGACGCCGAGCTGCAGGCCAAGACGCCGGAGTTCCAGCAACGCATCCGCGACGGCGAATCGCTCGACAAGATCCTGCCCGAGGCCTTTGCGGTCTGCCGCGAGGCCTCGCGTCGTGTCCTGGGCATGCGCCACTACGATGTGCAGTTGATCGGCGGCATGGTCCTGCACCTGGGCAAGATCGCCGAGATGCGCACCGGCGAGGGCAAGACCCTGGTCGCGACCCTGCCGGTCTACCTCAACGCGCTGGAAGCCAAGGGCGTGCACGTGGTCACCGTCAACGACTACCTGGCCCGGCGCGACTCGGCCTGGATGGGGCGGTTGTACAACTGGCTGGGCCTGAGCGTGGGCGTGGTCTACCCGGGCATGCCGCATGGCGACAAGCACGAGGCTTACGCCGCCGACATCACCTACGGCACCAACAACGAGTTCGGCTTCGACTATCTGCGCGACAACATGGCGCTGTCGAAGGAGGATCGCTTCCAGCGCGAGCTGAACTTCGCGATCGTCGATGAGGTCGACTCGATCCTGATCGACGAGGCGCGCACCCCGCTGATCATTTCCGGCCCCGCCGACGAGTCGCCGGAGCTGTACATCAAGGTCAACCGCATCGTCCCGAACCTGGTCCGCCAGCAGTCCGAGGACGCGATCGGCGACTTCTGGGTCGACGAGAAGAGCAAGCAGGTGTACCTGTCCGAAGCCGGTCAGGAGCACGCCGAGCAGTTGCTGCGCAAGGCCGGCATCCTGCAGGACGAGGACGCCCTGTACGCGGGCCACAACCTGTCCGTCGTCCACCATCTCAACGCCGCGCTGCGCGCGCACGCGATCTACCAGCGCGATGTCGACTACATCGTCCGCGACGGCGAGGTCATCATCGTCGACGAATTCACCGGCCGCACCCTGGCCGGGCGCCGCTGGTCCGACGGCCTGCACCAGGCGGTCGAGGCCAAGGAGGGGGTGCCGGTCCAGCGCGAGAACCAGACGCTGGCGAGCATCACCTTCCAGAACCTGTTCCGCATGTACAACAAGCTGGCCGGCATGACCGGTACCGCGGACACCGAGGCCTACGAGTTCCAGAACATCTACGGACTGGAAGTGGTGGTGATCCCGACCAACAAGCCGATCCAGCGCAAGGATCACCCGGATGCGGTGTTCCTGAACCGCAATGGCAAGTACCGGGCGGTGTTGAACGAGATCAAGGAAGCCAACGCCAACGGTCAGCCGGTGCTGGTCGGCACCACCTCGATCGAGGTGTCCGAGCTGCTCAGCAGCCAGCTGCGCGAGGCCGGGATCCATCACGAGGTGCTCAACGCCAAGCAGCACGAGCGCGAGGCGCACATCGTGGCCCAGGCCGGCCAGCCGGGCGCGATCACCATCGCCACCAACATGGCCGGCCGCGGTACCGATATCGTCCTCGGCGGCTCGCTGGAGGCCGAGATCGAGGCCGCCGAGGCCGAGGCCGGCGCGCCGCTGGACGAGGTGACCCGCGCCCGCATGAAGTCCGAATGGCAGCAGCGCCACGACGCGGTCAAGGCGGCCGGCGGCCTGCACATCATCGGCACCGAGCGCCATGAGAGCCGCCGCATCGACAACCAGCTGCGCGGTCGTGCCGGCCGCCAGGGCGATCCGGGCTCGTCGCGCTTCTACCTGTCGCTGGAAGACAACCTGATGCGCATCTTCGCCGCCGACTGGGTGCAGAAGGTGATGGCGCGGATGGGTCTGAAGGAGGACGACATCATCGAGAGCGCGCTGGTGACCAAGCAGATCGCCAACGCGCAGCGCAAGGTCGAGGCCCACAACTTCGACATCCGCAAGAACCTGCTCGACTTCGACGACGTCAACAACGACCAGCGCAAGGTCATCTACGGGCAGCGCGACGAGCTGCTGGTCGCCGACAGCGTGCAGGAGAACATCGACGGCATCCGTTACGACGTGGTCGCCGAGCTGGTCGCGCGCCACGTGCCGGCCGACTCGGTCGACGAGCAGTGGGACCTGCCGGGCCTGGAGGCCGCGCTGGAGAGCGAACTGGGCGTGCCGGTCGCGCTGACCGAACTGGTCGCCAACAGCCAGTCGCTGGATGCCGAGGGCATCGAGGAGCACGTGCTGAAGGCGGTCGATGCGCACTTCTCCGCGCGCGAGGCGCAGCTCGGCACCGAGACCATGCGCCAGCTGGAGAAGCACATCATGCTCAACGTGCTCGACCAGAACTGGAAGGAGCACCTGGCGCGGATGGATTACCTGCGCCAGGGCATCCACCTGCGCGGCTACGCCCAGAAGCAGCCCAAGCAGGAGTACAAGAAGGAAGCCTTCGAGCTGTTCAGCGAGATGCTGGACAAGGTCAAGCGCGAGGTCGTCACCCTGTTGTCGCGGGTGCGGATCCGCACCGAGGAAGAGATCGCGACGATGGAGGCGCAGGAGCGTGCCGCCGCCGAGGCCAAGGCGCGGCAGATGCAGTTCCAGCATGCGGACTCGGGCGGTTACGGCGCCGACGAGGAGGCCGCCGCCACGGCGGCCCCGGGGCAGGGTTTCCAGCAGGCCGCGAGGGCGATGCCCAAGGTCGGTCGCAACGATCCGTGTCCCTGCGGCAGCGGTAAGAAATACAAGCACTGCCATGGGCAGCTCGACTGACGTCGCGCCCCCCAGGCCGCCCCGCCTTACCCATGGTGGTGGCGCGGCGGCGAGAGGCGTTGGACGCGTTGCGGGCCGCGGAGGCGTCCCGTCGGACAAGAGGATCCAGGGACGGCCATGAAGGCCTCACGCATCGTGGAAGTGGTCGCGGGGGTGATCCGCGACGCTCGTGGCCGGGTCCTGTTGACCCGCCGGACCGAGGGGCGCGATCTGGCCGGCTCGTGGGAGTTTCCGGGCGGCAAGCGCGAGCCCGGAGAATCCCCTGAGGCGGCGCTGGTCCGTGAGCTCGATGAGGAGCTCGGCATCCGGGTCCGTCCCGGGGCGCCGTTGATCAAGGTTCCGCAGCGCTACCCGCACAAACGCTTGTGCCTGGACGTTCGCCATGTCGACGACTGGGACGGCACGCCGCGCGCGCGCGAGCAGCAGGCCATGGCGTGGGTGCCGATGGACAAGCTGGCCCGCTACACCATGCCTCCGGCGGACCTGCCGGTGGTGGCGGCGTTGCGGCAGCCGGGGCTCTATCTGGTATCGCCGGCGCCCGGAGACGACGATGCGCGATGGCTGGCCGGGCTCGACGCGGCGCTGGCGGGCGATGTCCGCCGGGTGCAGCTGCGCGCGCCGGGCGTCGATGCGGAGCGTTGGCAGCGCCTGGCCGCCGCCGCGATCCGTCGCTGCCGCAAGGCCAAGGCGGAGGTCCTGATCAATGACGATCCCGCGCTGGCCGAGGCGCTGGGCGTCGGGGTGCACCTGAAGGCCGCGACGCTGGGTACGAGCAAGCGCCGCCCGTTGCCGGCAGGGCGGATGGTGGCCGCTTCCTGCCACGGACTCGACGAGCTCAGGCATGCGCAGGCGGTAGGCTGCGATTTCGTGGTCCTGGGATCGATCAGGTCGACGCCGAGCCATCCTGGCGTTGCCGGGATGGGCTGGTCCGGCTTCGCCGCGCTGCGCGAACATGTGTCGATGCCGATATACGCGATTGGCGGCCTCGGCCCCGGGGATCTGGCCGAGGCGCGCGAGCACGGCGCCCAGGGCGTGGCGGCGATCCGCGCGCTGTGGCCGGGCGGGTAGGGCGTTCGCAGGCGCGGGGCGAGCCGGGATGGGGCAGCCGGCCCTCGCGGCTCACGCGGCTCCTGCGGGACATCGCCTCGATGGGGCACGGGGATCGCAAGGCCAGCCACTCCGACAAGCTAGCCAAGCGCCGAGCACAGCCAGAGGCTCGGTGTGAGCCGCGCCGCGATGGAAAGGCTTCATCGCGGCTTACGCCGCTCCTACGGCTGTGTTTGCGCCTCTATGCGGCGGCCAGGGCGCGGTAACGGCGGTCCAGGGCCGCCACGTGCGCGTCGAGCGCCTCGATCGGGCCATCGTTGACGATCACGTCGTCGGCCAGCGCCAGCCGCTGCCGACGGTCGGCCTGGGCCGCGATCATGCGTTCGGCCAGGTCCGCATCGATCCCGTCGCGTGCCATCAGGCGTCGGCGCTGGGTTTCGATGGAGGTATCGACGACCAGGATCCGGTCCAACCACGGATAGGCGTTGCGGCCCCCGCCCTCGGCCAGCAGCGGGATTGCGGCGATTGCGTACTCGCCTGTCGCCGCCTGGCATTCGGCCATCAGTTGCCTGCGCACGCGCGGATGGACGATCGCTTCCAGGCGGGAACGGGCGTCGACGTCGGCGAATACCCGGGCGCGCATCGCCGCGCGATCCAGGTGCCCGTCGGCGGTCAGGATCTGACTGCCGAACGCCGCGACGACCTCGGCCAGTCCCTCCGAACCGGCGACAACCGCGTCGCGCGCGGCGAGATCGGCGTCCGCGACGACGATGCCCAGGGCCTGGAACCGGGCCGTGACCGCGCTCTTGCCCGAGGCGACGCCGCCGGTGATGCCGATGATGAATTCGCTCATGGCGGCATTATGTCGCAGCCGATGGGGCGAGATGCGCCACATGCCTCAAGGCCCTGGGGGCATGAAACGTGGCCGGGTCGCCCCCGCGGGACGTCAACCCAGCCCGGAGTATTCGAGGTAGGCGGAGATCAGGCGGTCGCCCCAGAAGAACACGATCCAGCCCGCAATCGCGAGGTAGGGGCCGAACGGGATCGGCGTGGCCTTGTCGCGGCCCTTCACGGCAAGCCAGATCGAGCCGATGATCGCGCCGACCAGAGAAGACAGCATGATCGTCGGCAGCACGCCCTTCAGGCCGACCCAGGCGCCGATCGCGGCGAGCAGCTTGAAATCGCCGTGTCCCATGCCTTCCTTGCCGGTCAGTTGCTTGAACACCCACCAGACCGACCACAGGCTCAGATAGCCGGCGACGGCGCCGAGCAGGGCCGGTTTGACCGGAAAGTACAGGTTGTCGGCGCTGGCGATCAGTCCCAGCCACATCAGCGGCAGGGTCAGTTGGTCGGGCAGCAACTGGGTGCGGAAGTCGATGCCCGAGCCGGCGATCAGGAAGCAGGAGAACAACGCCGCGCCGAAGCCCTGCCAGCCGAAGCCGAACTGCCAGACGCTGACCAGCACCAGCAGCATGGTCAGCAGCTCCACCAGCGGGTACTGGACCGAGATCGGCGTCTTGCAGCTGCGGCAGCGCCCGCGCAGGGCCAGCCAGCTGAACACCGGGATGTTCTCGTACCAGCTCAGCTGGTGCTTGCAGTGCGGGCAGTGCGAACGCTCGACCACGATCCCCGGAGGAGGCGGGTCGTAGTTGTCGGTGTCCTCGAGAATCTCATGGGCGTCCCGCCGCCACTCCCACTCCAGCCGCTTGGGCAGGCGCAGGATCACCACGTTCAGGAAGCTGCCGACCAGCAGCCCGAGGCCGGCCACCAGCGGATAGCCGATGGCCGGGTTCTGGTCCAGATACGCCATGTGTCAGATCGTCGCCGCCAGTTTGAAAATCGGCAGGTACATGCCCACGACCATGCTGCCGACGATCACGCCGAGGATGATCATGATCAGCGGTTCGAGCAGGCTCGACAGCGCGTCGACCGCGTTGTTGACCTCTTCCTCGTAGAACTCGGCGACCTTGTACAGCATGGTGTCGAGCGCGCCGGCCTCTTCGCCGATCGCCGCCATCTGGATCACCATGTGCGGGAACAGGTTGGTCTGTTTCATCGCCATGTTGACCTGGTAGCCGACCGCGACATCGTCGCGGATGCTGAGCACGGCCTTCTCGTAGACCACGTTGCCGGTCGCGCCGGCAACGGTGTCCAATGCCTCGACCAGCGGCACGCCGGCCTGGAAGGTCACCGCCAGGGTGCGGGCGAAGCGGGCGATCGCCGAGTTGTGCAGGATCTGGCCGACGATCGGCAGCTTCAGCGACATCCGGTCGAGGAAGTGCGCGAAGGCCGGAATCCGCTTCTTGGCCATCACGAAGGCCACGCCACTGCCGACCACCATCAGCAGGACAGCCCACCAGTAGGCGATCATGAAGTCGCTGGCGGCGAGGATCATCAGGGTGAAGGCCGGCAGCTCGGCGCCAAAGCTGGCGAAGGTCTTCTCGAACTGCGGCACCACGAACACCAGCAGGATCGCGCTGACCAGGATCGCCACCGCGATGACCGTGGCTGGGTAGTACAGCGCCTTCTTGATCTTGCCCTTCAGGCTCTCGATGTTTTCCTTGTAGCTGGCGATGGTGTCGAGCACCGTCTCCAGCACGCCGGCGGCCTCGCCGGCGCGGACCAGGTTGCGATACAGCTCGTCGAACTGTACCGGGTGCTTGCACAACGCCTCGTACAGCGACAGGCCGCTTTCCAGGTCGGCCCTGATCGTATTGACCAGGGTCTTCATCTTGGGATTCTTCTGGCCGCCGGCAATGATCTCAAGTGCTGTCACGATCGGCACGCCGGACTTCATCATCGTCGCCAGCTGGCGGCTCATGATGGCGATGTCGCGCGGGGTGATCGGTTTGGAGCCGGCACCGGCGAACAGCGGCTTGCCCCTGGCCTTGACCACCCTCGGAGTGATGCCCTGGCGGCGCAGTTCGGCGCGCAGCATGTTCGCGCTCTTGGCGGGCTGCTCGCCCTTCATGACCTTGCCGCGCTTGTCGGTGCCCTCCCAGACGAACATCTCCATCGGGTTGGCCCGGCGGACGGCGGGTTGCGGCTTGGCTGCGGTACGGGTAGCGGACATGAAGAGCCCCCAGTGAATACATGATTAGCAATGGCGACGCGCCGGAATGGCCGCGTCATCCCCTGGCCTGACCGCGACGCTCCCCCGTCCCGGCGACCGGCCACCCGGACTTCAGGCCCGGATTGCCGTCCTCAAGCATATCCTGACCTTGCGCGTCAGGACAGCGGCTGCGGTCACACCCTAAATCCTCCCTGCGTCGGCCACGGTACCGTCTGGCGTCGGATCCAGGGCGGAAAGCGCGCCGTCGGGATGGGCGAGGCTCCGTTTCCGGATGGTACCGCCCACCGGATGTGGCGTGGATGCGCGGGTCAATCCTTGGTGACGCGGTTGATCTCGGCCAGGCTGGTGACCCCGTTCCTGACCTTGAGCAGGGCCGACTGGCGCAGGTCGTTGATGCCGGCCTTCTGCGCCGCCTCGGCGATCTGCAGCGCGTTGCCGCCGGCCAGCACGATCTCCTGGATCTCCTCGCTCATCGGCATCACCTGGTAGATGCCGGTACGGCCCTTGTAGCCTTCGGTGCAGTCGGGGCAGCCGACCGCGTCGTACAGGGTCAGCCCGGCGTCGATCTCCTCCTGGGTGAAGCCCTCGGCCAGCAGTGCGTGCTCGGGCAGCTCGACCTTGCGCTTGCAGTCGTGCAGGCGCCGGGCCAGGCGCTGGGCAATCACCAGGGTTACCGATGAGGTGATGTTGAACGGCGCCACGCCCATGTTCATCAGGCGGGCGATGGTCTGCGGTGCGTCGTTGGTGTGCAGGGTCGACAACACCATGTGACCGGTCTGGGCGGCCTTGATGCCGATCTCGGCAGTCTCCAGGTCGCGGATCTCGCCGACCATGATCACGTCCGGGTCCTGGCGCAGGAAGCTGCGCAGCGCGGCGGCGAAGGTCATGCCGCGCTTGATGTTCATCTGCACCTGGTTGATGCCCGGCACGCGGATTTCGACCGGGTCCTCGACGGTGGAGATGTTGCGGGTGTCGTCGTTGAGGATGTTCAGCGCGGTGTACAGCGACACCGTCTTGCCCGAGCCGGTCGGGCCGGTGACCAGGACCATGCCGTACGGCTTCTGGATCGCCTCCAGGTACAGCTGCTTCTGGTCGTCCTCGTAACCGAGCTTGTCGATGCCCAGCTTGGCCGCGCTGCCGTCGAGGATACGCAGCACGATCTTCTCGCCAAACAGGGTCGGCAGGGTGCTGACGCGGAAGTCGATCTGCCGGCTCTTGGACAGGTTCAGCTTGATGCGGCCGTCCTGCGGCACCCGCTTCTCGGCGATGTCGAGCTGGGACATCACCTTCAGGCGCGCGGCGATGCGGGCCTGCAGCTTGACCGGGACCTTGGCGATCTGCTTGAGCAGGCCGTCGATGCGCAGGCGGACCCGGTACTCGGTCTCGTAGGGTTCGAAGTGGATGTCCGAGGCGCCGCGGCGGATCGCGTCGACCAGTACCTTGTTGACGAACTTCACGACCGGGGTGTCGTCACCCTTGGCGTCGACACCGGAGTCGGTGCCGGCATCGTCCTCGCCGCTGCCGACCTCCAGGTTCTCCAGGCCCTCGTCGTCGCCGCCCTCCATGACGTCGGCGCTGTCCAGCCAGCGGTCGAGATTGCGCTTGATCGACTCCTCGTCGATCAGGATCGCGTCCACCACCAGATTGCTCTGGAACTTGATCTCGTCCAGCGCATGGATGTTGGTCGGGTCGGCGATGCCGACGAACAGGCGGTTGCCGCGCTTGAACAGCGGCAGCACGTTGTGCTTGCGGATCAGCTCCTCGCTGACCAGCTTGACCGCCGACTGGGCCGGGTCGAGCGCGCCGGGGTCGAACAGCGGCATGCCGAACTCGATCGAGTTGGCGGCGGCCAGCGCCGGCTGGGAGACCAGCCGCTTCTCGGCGAGGAAGGCCGCCAGCGGCTTCTTCTCGGCGGTGGCCGATTCCATCGCCTCGCGGGCACTCGCTTCGTCGAGGGCCCCGTCCAGGACCAGGCGTCGGGCGATGCCGGTAATGCCGATGAGATTGGCGGTCGTGACGGTGTTCATGGATCCCCCAAAGCCGTTCTGGATCGACTTTACCGCAAAGCCCAGGCCCGGCGGGAGTCATCGGTCATGATTCGACACAGCGCCTCTTTTTCCGTCGTCGATTCAGGTTAAATTGACGGGTCTGGGGAGGAATCATGCGTATTTCAGTCGTATTGCCGGCCAAGAACGAGTCCGAGGGGCTGGCGCGGACATTGCCGGCGTTGAAGCAGGTCTTGCCGGAGGCCGAGATCATCGTGGTCGACGACGGCTCCACCGACGACACCGCCGCGGTCGCCCGGGACGCCGGGGCGCGGGTGTTGTCGTCGCCGTATTCGATGGGGAATGGCGCGGCGATCAAGCGCGGTGCCCGTGCCGCCGGCGGGGAGGTGATCGTGTTCATGGACGCCGACGGCCAGCACGACCCGGCCCATATCCCGCTATTGCTGGAGCGGATCCGGGCCGGCTACGACATGGCCGTGGGCGCCCGCGACGGCAACGGCCAGGCCAACCTGCATCGCGGCCTGGCCAACCGCCTGTACAACACCCTGGCCAGTTGGATGACCGGACACCGGATCCTGGACCTGACCTCGGGCTTCCGGGCGGTCCGCGCCGAGCGCTTCCGCGAGTTCCTGCACCTGCTGCCGAACGGCTTCAGCTACCCGACCACCAGCACGATGGCCTTCTTCCGCAGCGCCTACCCGGTCGCCTATGTGCAGATCGACGTTGCCAGACGGGTCGGTACCAACAGCCATATCCGTCCGCTGCGCGATGGCATCCGATTCTTGTTGATCATCTTCAAGATCGCCACCCTGTATTCGCCATTGAAGCTTTTCGCTCCGACCTCGGCCGGTTTCGCTGCGTTGGGGCTGGGTCACTATGCGTGGACGTTCTGGCACTACGGCCGCTTTACCAACATGAGTGCCCTGTTGTGGAGCGCGGCGGTGATCGTGTTCCTGATCGGGTTGATATCCGAACAGATCACCTCTCTGACCTATGTCCGCGAACGTGACTGAGCGCTCCGATACCATGCACGATCCAGATCGGGAGTTCACCGGCAAATACGAAGAGGCCGGGCGGATCGGTGGCATGCTCCTGGATCGCTTCTATTCGGCGGTGCATCGTCTGTTGGCGCCCCACCTGCGAGAGCGGAGCGCTCTGCTCGAAGTTGGCTGTGGCGCGGGTTATTCCTCGCAGCGGTTGTTGCGATGGTTGCCGGAGTCGGCGTCCTTCCTGGGGTCGGATGTCGGTGAGACCCTGCTGGAAAAGGCCGCGGCGAGAAATCCGGGAGCGAAGTTCGCGCGCCAATCAGTCTACGAGCTGGCGCTTCCGGACAAGAGTGTGGACGTGGTGGTGATGCTCGAGGTGCTTGAGCATCTGGAGTTCCCGGAGAGGGCCCTGGTAGAGCTGCAGCGGGTCAGTCGTGAAGCCGTGATTCTGTCCACCCCCCGCGAGCCGCTTTGGCGATTCCTGAACTTCTGTCGGGGCAAGTACGTTCGTGATCTCGGCAACACGCCGGGCCATATCCAGCACTGGTCCAGCCGGGGCTTGTGCAGACAGGTCCAGGCTCATTTTGAAGTGTGCGACGTAGCGCGGCCGATTCCATGGACCGTTCTGTCACTCAAGCCGCGTCAGTGAGCGAAGCGCGAACCAAGCTGCTGCGCGCGCTGAAGGCGCTTTATGTCATTGCCGTCGTCGTTGCCATGGCATGGGGTCTGGCGCGCATGGACGTGCTGGGTGATGGCCGGCTGCTTGGGGTTCTGCTGCTGCCTCAGTCCTTCGGGTTCGTAATCGCCTGGTGCGGCATGGTCATTTTGCTGGGCGCACTGTGGCGCTTGTGGCTAGATTGGCGCTACGGCGTAAGGCTCCCCGCATCTGAATGGATGCCCGCGCAGGTTCTTGCATGGGCTGGTCGTTATCTGCCGGGGAAGTTTGGCCTGCTCCTCGGCAAGCTAGTGATTGCCCGCAGAGAGCACTTGAGCTGGCGAGAAGTGGGGGCGTCCGTTCTTGTCGAACAGTTGGCCTATGTCAGCTCCGGCATTGTCGTAGGTATTGCGCTGCTGCCCGAGGCAGCAGTGGGCAGCTTGACCTCATTGCCGCCACTGATCGCCTACCACTGGGACATGCTGCGTATCCTGCTCGTTGCAGTGGTGGCTGCTGCGTTTCCTGTGTCGGTGCGCGTGATCGATCATATGCATCGCCCCGCGGGGAGCAAGGTGAAGCCAGCCGCGGGTCTGATCAGCACGTTGGGGCTGCTTGCTCTTTATGTGTTGCCCCATGTTCTGATTGGATCCGCTTTCTGGCTCATACTCTGCGAAATTTCGGATCTGCCTGTTCCAATAGGGCAGGCTGTGGCCGTCCTGGCATTGGCTCATGTCGCCGGAATTCTGGCTTTGTTCGCGCCTGCTGGCATTGGCGTGCGTGAAGCCGTGATAGCTGGAGGTCTTGCCGGCTTGATTTCATTTCCTCAGGCGCTGTTGCTAGCGGTAGCGTTGAGGTTGCTGACGCTTCTTGGCGATGGGGGACTGCTATTGCTGGCCCTGGCTTCGCGGGGCAGGCGGAATGAAGCCGGGTAAGGCGGTCGCCGGATGTCGCTAGGACGCGGGTGCTTCTTCTTTTAAGCTTGTCATCTCATCAATCTTCTGCTGTAAACGCAGAATCTCGCGCTGGCCGCCGATTTCGTAGCCGTCCACGCGATCGGCGACCTGCGAAAGAACTCTTGAAGCTTTTTCCTTCTTGCCGTTGTGTATGTATACCTGGGTAAGCAAAGCTCCGACTGCGGCGTCGGCACCGGGTTGCCACGCGAGTTCTGCCTGAGCCTCGGCGTCACTCCAGCGATTGGCCCGCATGTACTGTTGCGCGGCGGCCGTCCTCATCAGCCACTTGGGCTTTGAGGCTGCGGACTGGGCTTGCGTGTGATCAAGAATCTTCACGATGGTGTCGCCCACTTGTGAGGCGTCGATCGCTTTGTCGCAGCGTCCTTCTGCCACCGCCTTGGCAAGCGGTCCAAATGCCTGGACTTCGGAAAGAGATACCTTGTCGAGCCGCTCCTCCGTCGCAGATTCCAGGTCGTCCGGCGAACCGCCGCGGCCTGACAGACACTCTACGGTGATGCTATGGATATGCCCAAGAAGCCTGTGGCGCGGATTGTCGCTTGATGTCAGGTTTCGCGTGAGAGCCATTGCGGTTGCGTAGTCGCTGTTCTTGATGGCTATGCCGGTGTTCTCAAGTATTGCTCTCAGGGAGGTTGGACGGTTCTCCAGTGCATGACGGGCGATGCTTTCCTGGCTTCGCCATATCAGAACTTGATCTCTTGTTATCAAGCCCAGGCACAGTGTGATCAGAACGGCAACAGATGCTGTCAGGACACTGGCCAAGCGCGCGTCGAGTCGGATCTTGCTGGACGTTGCCAGAGACGCAAGTCCAAGCAGCGCCACGATGAGTCCGAAGCCGGGCAGATAGTTGCGGTGCTCGAAGTACAGCTCAAGTGGCAGGAACGTCGACTCGACTCCGTGACCCACGAGGAACAGGAACCATCCGGCAAAAAGGCTTGGGGCGCGCCGGCGAAGGGCCAAGGCAAATATGCTTACGCCGAACAGGCCGAGGATTGCCAGCAGCGTTGAAGGGGGCGAGATCAAGCTCGTTGAGGTGGCGAAGTCGTCCACAAATACCCCCATAGCTCCGCCGCGGGGCCATAGCAGCAGGCCGATGTACTCAAAAAGCGCTCTGGATTGGCTGAGCAGTCGCTCAGTCAGGGTGAAGTCGCGTGTATCGTAGAGTCCAATCAGGCGCTCAGGGGAGAGGAGCAGGGCTGTGAGCGCCAATACGCAAGGCAGTGCGAGGAACAGGCCGAAGAAGCCTTTCACCTGCTTTGTGTCAAGTGGGTTGCGGAAGTAGGCCAGCTCTATGACCAGGCATAGGGCAGGAGCAACCGCAGCATTCTCCTTGCTGAAAACGCCGAGCAGCAGTAGCGCAGGAAATGCAGCAAACAGGTAAACAGCGGCTTTTCGGCTGTGGCCTTGTTCCAGGTATGTCCGGCCGGAAACGTAGACCCAGAGCGAGGCCAGGACGAACAGGGTGCTCAATTGCGCCATGCGTTGTACCGCGTACAGCACGGTGCTGACATTGATTGGATGCAGCAGCCAGACTATCGAGACGCCTGCACCGAGCAGTTCGGCATGCGCGGCAAGCCGTGTGTCCCGGGCCAGTATTCGGCGAACGACCTGCCAGATCAGCAGCCCGCAGACAAGGTGGATAATCAGGTTTCCGAACTTGAACGGGAAAGGGTGCATCCCGCCACTGGCGACGGTAACCCAGAAGCTCGCCATGGACACCGGGCGACCCAGGACTCCCGAGCTGTTTCCAAAGATGATCTCGGCGATGCTTGCCTGCCCATCCAGCCAGCGCTGGATGGGGTCAAGGTTGAATGGGTCGTCAAGTATGAAGGGGCCGGACAAGCCAGGCCAATACAGGAATGCAGTGCCAATGAGCGCTACGTAGATCAGTATTCGGGCGTGTTGTTGGGATGTCACGTGGAAGCTCATGGGTGGCGATCAAAACAAACCCCGGCGAACCGGGGTTGGTGAATGCGGTGTGTGCGAAGCGTAGCTGATTCAACGGCAGGCTGATGGAACCTGTGCTGCCGGAACGTTGTTGACTTCGATGCATTGCCAGGAAATGCGACCCGCGTCGTTTGTTGGAATCAGCTGGAACTGGGCCATGGTGTCGGCGCCGGTGTTCTGGGTGGTGGCGGTGATCGTGCCGGTATTGTCGATCGTGATGGTCGCGCAGTAGCTGCTGGAGATGAAACTGTAGCCGATGTCGCTGGCGGTCCAGCCGCTGACCGTGTGCGACACCTCGCCGACGCCGAGTTTGGCGGCGGCGGCGATGTTTAGGCATTCGGTGTTCTTGGTGCGGACCGAGTAGTCCTGGTAGGCGGGTAGGGCGATGGCGATCAGGATGCCCAGGATGGCGATCACGATCATCAACTCGATCAATGTGAACCCCTGTGTGCGGTGTTTCATGACGTCCCCCCTGATGATGGCGCTACGCGGGGCGTGGCGCGCGGATTCCAAGAAAATACGGACGCAATGAACGTGCCAACCTTGAACGATCAATCCATCTATTCTGGGTTGCGTGTCACAAAAAGAAACCCCGGCGCAAGGCCGGGGTCTCCGTGAACAACCGAAGTTGTAATTCGGTTATTAGCGGCACTCGTTCGGGATCTGGGCGGGGTTGTCGCCGCCGGTGTGGGCGCAGTCCCATTCGATGCGGCCGGCCGCGGTGGCGGGGGTCAGCGTGAACGAGGCGACGGTGGTGGCGCCGGTGTTGCTGGTAACTGCGGTGATCGCGCCGGCGGCGCCGACGTCGACGCTTGCGCAGTAGCTGCTTGCCGAGAAGCTGTAGCCCGCCGCGGTGTTGTCGGTCGGGAAGGCGCGGTCCGACTGGTAGGTGTCGGCCACGGCCAGCTTGGCGGCGGCGGCGACGTTCAGGCACTCGGTGTTCTTGGTGCGGACCGAGTAGTCCTGGTAGGCCGGCAGAGCGATGGCGATCAGGATGCCGAGGATCGCGATCACGATCATCAGCTCGATCAGGGTAAAGCCTTGCTGCTTCTTCATTGGTGTTTCCCCTAGGAGTTGGTTGAACTTCACGTGCCTGCCGGCCCGGATCCCCGGTCCATCGGCTTGCCGTGCTTGCTGCACGTGCAGGGAGAGATACGCACATCCCGTGCCAAGCGGCCAGACTTGCCTGGATGAAGGCTAAATCCCGTCACCATCACCTTGTTTTTGTGATTTATTTCACTTTTTGAGTGACGTTATTTGTCAGGCCTCGGGGGGAATGTGACAAATATTGTCAGTTTGAGGTGAGCTCAGGTGACGGAGGGCAGCTCCGGTCTCCCTGTCTGCCGGCCTGGAAGTGGGCTTCCCAGGCTATCAGTGCCGGTCTCTCGCCGCATTGGGCGAGGTGGAGTTGGCAGGGAGAGCTGGCAGGGAGAGCTGGGGGTAGTGCCTCGCCGTCCTGCTTTTCGCCATCGATACTGAACGGGCGGTTCCAGCGCATCCGTCCAAGCGGATCACCTGCGGCGGTCCTGGTTGCCTTGGGGTGTCCCGGGCTTGCGGACAAGGCGTCAGGGAGGAGTGCCGCGTGGCGTCCAGGTGCGTTGTGGCGCGCGCCCCGCGTTGCCGAGCCAATCGGTCAGCCGGGTGCTGAAGCGGGGTGGGGTCACTGCGGCAGGCTGAAACGCAGGCCGCCCTGTGGGCCGCGCATCCGGAACGGCAGCGATTCCAGGCGCATGCCGCGATTGACCTGGATCACGAAGTGCAGATGCGGGCCGGTGGTGAAGCCGGTGTTGCCGGAAAGGCCGATGACCTGGCCGGCGCGGACCCGCTGGCCGACCCTGACATGCACGCCACCCTCGCGCAGATGCGCGTACAGCGCCATGGTGCCGTCGTCGTGGAGGATGCGGATCAGGTTGGCGCGGCCGCCGTACTTCTCCATGTTCAGGCCGGCCTGGTCGAAGTCGGATTCGACCTGCATCACCAGCCCCGCGCGCGCGGCCAGCACCGGCGTGCCGATCGGCGCGGCGAAGTCGACCGCGTACAGGTTTTGCGGGTCGCGATGGCTGAAGCTGCCGCCGTAGCCCTGTTCGATGTGCAGTGCGTCCTGCTGCAATGGCAGCAGGTACTCGACGTCCTGCGGTCGGGCGTTCGGCGAGCCGGGCAGGGCGTCCAGGCGCAGTTCGAAGCGGCTGTCGTGGCCGGGGCCCGACGGGCTCAGCACCGACACCAGGGCACTGCCGCGCGCCGGGACGGTCGCCCGCGCCGGCAGCGCCGGCATGCCGTTCACGTTGGTCTGCCGGTTGAAGTGCAGCATCACCTCGATCGGTCCGTCCAGGGTGTTGTCGGCCCAGGCCAGGTATCGGCCCGCGTCGCTCTCGATGCGCAGGCGCGCCATCGCCGAGGGCTCGGCGCGGACCGGGATCTCGGTGACCGCTCCGGTCGGCGCCTCGGGACGGTGGTCGCCGTAGTGGGTGATGCCGTCCGGATCGGTCCAGCGATACAGCTTGCCGGCCCCGGCGTCGGGCGTGGCGAGCGCCAGCAGTGCGAAGGCGGCGGCGAACCGGAGGAGTGGGGGAGCGTACATGCGCGGCGGGCGTGCGGAAGACAGGAACCGTACCGCGATTATCCGCGGCCGCTCACTCGGTGCAATTGGGGTTCAGGCCCAGGGCGCGCACGACCTCGCGCAGGTCGAACGCGGTGACCGCCTTGTCGTCGTGCACCGCGTACAGCGCGCCGCCGGTGAAGCCGCGGGTGGCCGCCGAGTGCAGGGTGATGCCGTCGGTGTAGGAGGTGAGCTCGCCCTTGAAGCTGCCGCGATGCTCGAGCGTGCGCCGGTCGAACAGGTGGAACACAGTCAGCGGTGCGAGCTGGTCGACCGCGATCCAGTAGCCGTCGCCGTCGCGGCAGCTCCACAGCGCGACGCCCTCGGCCTCGGCGCCGAACGAGGCGTCGGGCAGGCTGCGACCGGTGTACTGGCCGGCAAGGGTGTAGTCGCGCAGCGTCGACACGTGGCGGCGGTCCTCATCGGCGATCAGCAGGCGGTCGTTGGCCGGGTCGCCGGCGATCGACTCGACCATGCGCAGGGCCGCTTCCGGCGAGGTATCGCCGAACTGGCCGAGCAGGCGGGCATCGAGCGCGCCATTGGCGGGATCGAAGCGGATCGAGAAGTGCTTGACCCGTTCCGACAGCTCTTCCCATGCCGGCACCCGGTCGTACTTCTCGCCGTACATGAAGCTGTCGGTGACGTAGGCCGAATACTCGCCCGGCACCGGCTCATGGATCCAGATGCCGTAGGGGCTGCGCAGCGCGCTGTCGCCGAACACCGCCAGCGGCGCGAACCCGGGCAGGCTGAACGCCTGTACGCGGTGGTTGTCGCGCTCGACGACGAACAGGTGGTCGCCTTGCACGGTCACACCGTTGGGCCGCTTGAACCGGCCCAGCGCCTCGCCCTTGCCGCCGACGCTGCGCAGCAGCGCCCCGGTGTCGGCGTCGAATACCAGCAGGCGGTGGCTGGCCTTCGCGGTCGCGATCAGCCAGGTGTCGCCGTTCTCGGTGGGCCAGGTCGCCAGCGAGTCCAGCTCCTCGCCGTCGGCCGGGTCGGTCACGAAGCTCTCCGGCACCACCGCGGTCGGCCTCAGGCCGCCGGCACCGGTCAATGCGGCGTCGCTGGAGCGGGAGGTGTTGCGGGCATCGGGGGCGCTGGCGCAGCCGGTCAGCACCGCGGCCAGCAGCGCGGCCGTGGCCGTCAGGGTCGAGAGGCGAATGTTCATCGGTCCGGAGTGTATGCGGGAAGGCATGACGCGGCCCAGCGCTTTTGAATCGGTGCCGTCGCCGGATGCGTGCGGCAGAATATAGATCGCTTCATCGCAATAAAGCGATTGACATGCCGTGGAAGCGCTGGCAGACTGCCGGCCATCCATCGAGACCGACTGAGGGACAGGCCCTTTGACGTCGGGGCAACCGGTGCAGTGAATGCTGCACAAGGTGCCAATTCCTGCGGTGATCCGCCGGACCGATGCATGCCTTGCGCATGCGCCGGACGGCTCACCGGAAGATGGTCGTGTCGTTTGCCCGCATCCGCGGTGCGGACGCTGCGTCTGGCTCGATGGCCCCGTCATACCGGATCCACGCCATGAGCCTGACCCACAGCACCCACGCATCCGAGCCCGTCGAGGCCGCCTGTCCGCCGCGCTTCGGCGCGGGCGGCCCCGCCTGCGCCGCCGCCGTTCCCGTCCCGGCCAACGTCTCCGCCGTCGATCGCGGCGATGCGGTGCGCGGCGAGATCGCGGTCGCCCTGACGTTGCGCCATGCCGGCGTGCGCGAGGTGGTGCTGCGCTACGAGATCCAGGATCGGACCGCCGGCACGCAAGCGCCGGTCGTGTTCGTCGCCGGCGGCATCTCCGCCGACCGCCACCTCGCTCCCAGTCGTGCCTTTCCGGCACCGGGCTGGTGGCCGGCGCAGGTCGGCGAGGGGCGTGCGCTGGATCCGCGGCGCTGCCGCATCGTTTCGTTCGACTGGCTGGGCGCCGACGGCACGCTCGATGTGCCGCTGGATCCGGCCGACCAGGCCGAGGCCGTCGCGGCCCTGCTCGACGCGCTGCGGATCGAACGCATCGACGCCTTCGTCGGCAGCTCCTACGGCGCGATGGTGGGCCTGCAGTTCGCGGTCCTGCACGGCGACCGGCTGGGCCAGCTGGTCGCGATCAGCGGCGTCCACCGCGCCCACTCCTACGCCAGCGCCTGGCGCGCCTTGCAGCGCCGCGCGGTGGCGCTGGGCTCGCTGCAGTGCGACGAGACCCACGGCCTGGCCCTGGCGCGCCAGTTCGCGATCCTGAGCTACCGCACCCCGGAGGAGTTCGACGAGCGCTTCGCGCCGGCGCGGGTGGTCGAAGGGCGGGTACGGGTCGGCGCCGAGGACTATCTGGACCATTGCGCGGCGCGCTTCGTCGGTCGCAGTTCGCCGACCGCCTACCTGCGCCTGTCGGAGTCGATCGACCTGCAGGCGGTCGAGCCTGCGCGGATCCGGGTGCCGGTCAGCGTGGTCGCGGTGGCCGAGGACCGGCTGGTGCCGCTGGCCGACGCGCAGGCGCTGTTCGCCGCGCTGCATGCCGGCGCCTGCCCGCATCCGCGCCTGCACGTGCTGCGCTCGCCCTACGGCCACGACGCCTTCCTCAAGGAGGAGGCCGACATCGACGTGATCCTGCGCGCCGCACTGGCAGGCGCCTCCGATGCCCCCGCT
The DNA here is from genome assembly GCF_003233695.1 of Marilutibacter maris. NCBI lineage: Bacteria > Pseudomonadati > Pseudomonadota > Gammaproteobacteria > Lysobacterales > Lysobacteraceae > Marilutibacter > Marilutibacter maris. The sequence goes on from NZ_CP029843.1 coordinate 988,718, forward strand.
TCCCCCGCGCCGACCTCGAACCAGGAGATTCCCGCATGAGCACCCGCAGCCTGTGTACCGCCGCCGTGCGGGCCGGTATCGATCGCGACCCCGCCTTCGGCGCGGTCACCCCGCCGATCGTGTTGTCGTCGAACTTCAGCTTCGCCGGCTTCAACGACAAGCGCACCTACGACTACACCCGCAGCGGCAATCCGACCCGCGACCTGCTGGCCGAGGCGCTGGCCGAACTGGAGGGCGGCCACAACGCGGTGGTGACCGCGACCGGCATGGGCGCGATCACCCTGGTCCTGCATGCCTGCCTGCAGCCGGGCGACACCCTGGTGGTGCCGCATGACGCCTACGGCGGCAGCTGGCGCCTGTTCAATGCGCTGGCCGCCAAGGGCGCCTTCAACCTGCTCACCGTCGACCTCACCGACCCGCGCGCGCTGGCCGAGGCGCTGGCGGCGAATCCCAAGCTGGTCTGGATCGAGACACCGTCCAACCCGCTGCTGCGGATCACCGACCTGCGCTTCGTGATCGAGGCCGCGCATGCGCATGGCGCGGTGGCGGTGGTCGACAACACCTTCCTGTCGCCGGCGCTGCAGCGGCCGATCGAGTTCGGCGCCGACATCGTCGTGCATTCGACCACCAAGTACATCAACGGCCACAGCGACGTGGTCGGCGGCGCGGTGATCGCGCGCGAGGCCGAGCTGGGCGACAAACTGGCCTGGTGGGGCAACTGCCTCGGGCTGACCGGCTCGCCGTTCGACAGCTTCCTGACCCTGCGCGGCCTGCGCACCCTGGATGCGCGCCTGCGCGTGCACCAGGAGAACACCGCCGCCCTGGTCGAGCTGCTGGAGTCGCATCCGGCGGTCGCGGCGATCCACTATCCCGGCCGCGCCGCGCACCCGGGCCACGCGGTCGCCGCGCGCCAGCAGCGCGGCTTCGGTGCGATGCTCAGTGTCGAGATCAAGGGCGGCGAGGCGGCGGTGCGCGCCTTCCTAGATGGTCTGGACTGCTTCACCCTGGCCGAGTCGCTGGGCGGCGTTGAGAGCCTGGTCGCGCATCCGGCGACGATGACCCACGCGGCGATGAGCGCGGAGGCGCGCGCGGCGGCCGGCATCGGCGATGGCCTGTTGCGGTTGTCGGTCGGGATCGAGGCGGTCGACGATCTGGTGGCCGATGTCGAGGCGGCGCTGGCGCGCGCGCTGGCGGCGGCCGCGAAACCGTTCGAAGGCGAGCGCGCGGCGCAATGAGCGCGCTGGCCGAGGACCTGTGTACGCCCTCCCGCACCGTCGCCGGGCCGCGGGCGGGGCAGCGCGACGATGTCGCGCGGGTCGCCCTGCTCGGTACCGGCACCGTCGGCGGCGCGGTGCTGGCGCGGTTGGCCGAGTGGCGCGCGCGCGGCTTCGGCGCCGGCCTTGAGCTGGTGCATGTCGCCAACTCCCGGCGTGCGCTGGGCGACGCCGGCGGCGTGGATCCGTCGCGGGCATCGGCGGCGCTGGCCGTCAGCGACCGGTCCAGCGATCTGGATGCGGTCGCATCCGCACTCGGCGCTGGCGGGCGCCGCATCGTCATCGACGCGACCGCCAGCGCCGAGGTCGCCGCGCGTCATGCCGGCTGGCTTTCGGCCGGCATCGACGTGGTCACCGCCTGCAAGCTCGCGCGCGGCACCGCGCTGTCGGACTGGCGCGCGGTCGAGGATGCCTGTGCGCTCGGTGGCAGTCGCTATGGCGATGCCGCCACCGTCGGCGCCGGCCTGCCGTTGCTGCGCTCGCTCCGCGAACTGCGCGCCGGCGGCGACCGCATCCATGCGGTCGCCGGGGTGCTGTCCGGCTCGCTGGCCTGGCTGTTCAATCACTACGACGGCCTGCGCCCGTTCTCCGGCTTCGTCCGCCAGGCCCGCGACGCCGGCTATACCGAGCCCGATCCGCGCGAGGACCTGTCCGGCGAGGATGTCCGCCGCAAGCTGCTGATCCTGGCGCGTGCGGCCGGGGTGCCGTTGGAGCAGGACGCGGTCGAGGTCGAATCGTTGGTGCCCGCGGGGCTGGCCGCGCTGCCGCGCGAGGCCGTCGACGCGGCCCTGCCGCAGCTCGACCCGCTGCTGCGCGAGCGCTATGCGCAGGCCTATCGCAACGGCGACACGTTGCGCTTCATCGCCCGTCTGGAACGCGAGGGCGCGGGCTGGAGCGCCAGGGTCGGGCTGGCGGCGCTGGCCGTCGATCATCCGCTCGCCGGCGGTGCCGGCACCGACAATCGGGTCGCGATCTGGTCGGACCGCTACGACGCGCAACCGCTGCTGATCCAGGGGCCCGGCGCGGGCGCGACGGTCACCGCCGCCGGTCTGCTCGACGACGCGTTGCGGATCGCGCGCGGCTGAGGCGATCGCGGGACCACGCTTCGCGACGAAAAACCGGGGCGCCGGGCCCGAGGGGGTAGCCGGCGCCCCGAGGCCCCGCGGCGTCGGCCGCGGGGCAAGCGGGAACCGCTGGGCGGCTTATTTCAGGCCGTCGCCGATGGTGCGGGTCAGGGTGCCCTGGGCGTCGTCGCCGCTGAACTCCCAGAAGAACGCACCGCCGAGGCCCTGCGCCTTCACGTAGTTCATCTTCTCGGTGATCAGCGCCGGGGTGTCGTAGCTCCAGAAGGTGTTGCCGTCGTACTTCCACGTCGCCCGCGCGTTGGCGTCGGTATGGATCGTGCCGGCCTTGTTCTTGATCACCTTCCAGTCCTCGATGCCGGCCTCATAGGTGCCCTGCGCCGCCGAACCGCTCTGGTAGAGGCCGTTGTCGACGTTGGCCACGCCGGTCCAGCCGCGGCCGTAGTAGCCGATGCCGAGGTTCAGCTTCGATGCCGGCACCCCGCGCGACAGGAACGCCTCGATCGCATCGTTGGAGTTGTAGAAGCGCTGGTCGCCGGTCGAGGGATCGTTGGGCGAGTCGAACAGGGCCGAGTGATGGTTGGTCTGCGGATCCCACGCGCCGTGGAAGTCGTAGGTCATCACGTTGATGAAATCCAGGTACGAGTGGTACGCGCCCGGATCGGTGGCCCTGATCTTGTCGATGCCGGCGCCGGCGGCGATCGTCAGCAGCAGGCCCGGACGCACCGCGTCCAGCTGGCGGCGGAACTCGGCCATCAGCGCGGTGAAGTTGGCGTTGTCCTCGGGGGTGCCGCAACTCAGGCCGCAGGCGGCCGGGTACTCCCAGTCGACATCGATGCCGTCGAACACGCCCGCCGCCGCGCCGATGCCGCCGGCGCCGTCGGTGACCGGCAGGTTGCCGCGGATGTAGGCGTCGATGCAGGAGGCGACGAAGGCCTCGCGGTTGGCCGGCTTGGCCGCCTCGGCGAAACCGCGCGACCAGGTCCAGCCACCGAGCGAGATCAGCACCTTGATGTTCGGGTACTTGGCCTTGAGCTCCTTGAGCTGGTTCCAGTTGCCGCGCAGCGGCTGGTCCCAGGTGTCGGCCACGCCGTCGACGCTTTCGGCGGCGGAGAACGCCTTGGTGTAGTCGGCGAACGCATCGCCGCCTTCGCCGGTGTTCGGGTTGGACGGGATGGTCCGGCCGACCTCGCAGCGGTTGTTGCGGACGTTGCCGAACGCGTAGTTGATGTGGGTCAGGTGGGCGGCCGCGCCGCTGGTGTCGATGTGCTTGACCCGGTAGTTGCGGCCGTAGATGCCCCACTGGGTGAAGTAGCCGATCACCCGCTTGTCGCCGGCGGGCGGATCGCCGCCGTCGCGGGTCGACACGTTGATCGCCGCGCTCTGCGCCGAGGCGTTGCCGGCGACGTCGCGGGCGCGCACGCGATAGCTGTAGCCGGTGTTGGCGCTCAGGCCGCTGTCGGTGAACGAGGGCTGCGACGGGCTGCCGACCAGGCTGCCGTCGCGGTAGACGTCGTAGCCGGCGACCCCGCTGCCGCCGGGGTTGTCGGTTGATGCGTTCCAGCCCAGGGTGATCGAGCTGGCGGTCTGGCTCGACGAGGCCAGCCCGGAGGGCACGCTCGGCGCGGTGTCGTCGACCGGCGGCGGAGTGTTGTCGACGGTGATCGTCACCTGGGTCGAGGTGGTGCTGGCGCCGTCGTCGTCGGTGGCGACCGCGGTCAGCACGTGGGTGCCGGCGCTGGCATCGCTCCAGCTCGCCTGCCAGGGCGCGCTGGTGTCGGTGCCCAGCGACACGCCGCCGCGGAAGAACTGCACGCTGGCGACGGTGCCGTCGCTGTCGCTGGCCGAGGCGCTGATCGCGATGTCGCTGCCCTCGGCGAAGTGGGCGCCGTTGGACGGCGCGGTCAGGGCCACGCTCGGCGCGACGTTGTCGCCGCCGCCGTCGCAGGCGCCCAGGTCCTGGTACCAGCCGCAACTGGGGCAGTGGGTCGGCGGCGCATTCCAGATCGGAATGTTGGCGCTGTACAGGCGGCCCTGGTACTGCAGCTTGTCGCCGGGGTTGTAGACGGTGGCCGCATCCCACTCGGGGACGCCGGCGCACGAGGCGGCGAGGGTGGCCTGGGGCGCCAGTGCCAGCGCGGCGAGCATGCCGGTCGACAACAGACTTCTCGACAACAGGCCTTTCGACAGCATCGCTTTGGACAACAACCGTCTTGCCGACAGACTTCCGGGTCCTGCGTGTTTCATGAGTGTCTCTCCCTGGAACGATGTGATGTGAAGCCGCCGACCGTGTCGGGCCGGCGCCAAACCCCTCGTTGACTCACAAAACGAAGGCGCCCTGGCCTTCGGAACCGCGTGGGAGGCTGCGGCCTCCTCGAATGCCGCCCTGTGCGATGCGGCGCGTCCGGACCGGTGCCGGGCCGCGCTGTCCGGGCCCGATACCGGCGCCCGGTCGCATTCGTTCGCAGGCGTGCTCGGCCCCGACGCTGCGTCCAATTGATATCGTTGTCAATAAATAAACAAAGGCTTTGCAGCGGTGTTCACACACTGAGATTGACTTGAGAGGTCAATTGGCTGGCTTGTATTGCGGCGCAGCATGCCGCGGGCGCGCCCAGGCCGTCGCGATGGCGCGACGGCTCAAGCGCGCGGCCCGGCGTACGCGGGCGCACAGGGAGGAGAGGGCTGAGGGGTGGGGGCTGGGAGGCGGGGGACCGCCTCAGCACTCGATCACGTTCACCGCGAGGCCGCCGCGCGAGGTTTCCTTGTACTTGTCGCGCATGTCGCGGCCGGTGTCGCGCATGGTCTTGATGACCTTGTCGAGGCTGACCTTGTGCTTGCCGTCGCCGCGCATCGCCATGCGGCTGGCGTTGATCGCCTTGACCGCGCCCATCGCGTTGCGCTCGATGCAGGGGATCTGCACCAGCCCGCCGATCGGGTCGCAGGTCAGGCCGAGGTTGTGCTCCATGCCGATCTCGGCGGCGTTCTCGATCTGGCCCGGGCTGCCGCCGAGGGCGGCGGTCAGGCCGGCGGCGGCCATCGAACAGGCGACGCCGACCTCGCCCTGGCAGCCGACCTCGGCGCCGGAGATCGAGGCGTTCTCCTTGTACAGGATGCCGACCGCTGCGGCGGTCAGCAGGAAGTCGCGCACCCCCTGCAGGGTCGAGCCGGGGATGCAGCGGTCGTAGTAGTGCAGCACCGCCGGGATGATGCCGGCGGCGCCGTTGGTCGGCGCGGTGACCACGCGGCCGCCGGCGGCGTTCTCCTCGTTGACCGCCAGCGCGTAGAGGTTGACCCAGTCCAGGGTGGTCAGCGGGTCGCGCATCGCCGATTCCGGGCGCGAGGACAGCTCCGCGTACAGGGTCGGCGCGCGTCGCGAGACGTGCAGGCCGCCGGGCAGGGTGCCGCTCTCGCGGATGCCGCGCTGCACGCAGGACTGCATCGCTTCCCAGATCTCGTCGAGGCCGGCGTCGATCTGCTCGCGCGAGCGCCAGGCCTGCTCGTTGGCGTACATCATCTGCGCGATCGCGATGCCCTCGCGGGTCGCGGTGCCGATCAGTTCGTCGCCGGAATGGAACGGATAGGCGACCTCGGTGGTGTCGGCGACGATGCGGTCCTCCGCGGCCTCGTCCTGGTTGACGACAAAGCCGCCGCCGACCGAGTAATAGTCGCGGGTCGCGATCACGTTGCCGTCGGCATCGAAGGCGGTGAAGCGCATGCCGTTGGTGTGGAACGGCAGTTTCTGCCGCTTGTTCATGATCAGGTCGTGCTTCTCGTCGAAGCCGATCTCGTGGATGCCGTGCAGCTTGATGCGCCTGGATGCGCGGATCCGCTCCAGCGCCGGCGGGATCAGGTCCGGGTCGATCAGGTTCGGCCAGTGGCCTTCCAGGCCCATCAGCACGGCCTTGTCGGTGCCGTGGCCGCGGCCGGTCAGGGCCAGCGAGCCGAACACCTCGGCGCGGACGCGCGCGGTGCGCTCCAGGTCGCCGTTGTCGACCAACCAGCGCTCGACGAAGCGGGCGGCGGCGCGCATCGGGCCGACGGTATGGGAGGAACTCGGGCCGATCCCGATCTTGAACAGGTCGAAACAGCTGACAGCCATGAAACCACTCCGGTGTGTCCCCGCGAGGGATGGCAGGCGGGGCGACGCCTTATTCTACGGGGCCGCCCCCGACCGTTCGCTAGCGTCCGGCTCCGATGACCGAATCCCGATCCGCAAGCCTTCCGCGGCTGGTGCTCTACCAGCGCGACGACTGCCACCTCTGCGACCTCGCCCTGGAGGTGCTCGCGCAGGCGCGTGCGCCCGAGTTCGACAGCGTCTTCATCGACGACGACCCGGTGCTGGAGGCGCGCTATGGCATCCGCGTGCCGGTGTTGCGCGAGCCTGAAGGCGGCGCCGAGCTGGACTGGCCCTTCGACGCCGACCGGGTCCGCGACTTCCTCGCCGGCTGAGGCGTCGGCAGCCCCGGCTTCCGCCGCGCCCGTTCCGGCACCGCGATCACCCCGCTGGTGGCGGCACGGACGATGCGGCGGAAGGTCGGACATTCCATGTGGCTGGGCGCCGGACAGGCGGCGGCATGGCGCAGGCCGTCGCGCATCGCCGCCAGCCGGTGGATCGTCGCGTCCAGCGCCTCGGCCTTCTGCGCCAGCACGGCGCGATCGATCCGGTGCCGGCCGTCGGCGGCCAGCATCGGTGCGATCTCGTCCAGCGAAAAGCCGGCCGCGCGTCCCAGCGCGATCAACGCCAGCCGTTCGAGCACGCCGGCCGCGTACTGGCGGCGCAGGCCGTGGCGGCCGACCGGTGCGATCAGGCCCTTGTCCTCGTAGTGGCGCAGGGTCGAGGCCGGCAGGCCGCTGCGGCGCACGACCTCGGCGATATCCAGTTCGTTGGCGTGGCCGCCCATGGGCTTGACTTCAAGTCGACTTGAAGTTGCAGGATGCGCCCATCCACGACCACAGGCAAGCGGGAGGACTTTCGATGCACAGCGCAACCACGACGGCCACGGCGTCCGCCAGCGAGGCCGGCAACGGCCAGGCCGCGCTCTGGAACGGTACCGGCGGACAGGCCTGGGTCGACAATCAGGACCTGCTCGACCACCTGTTCCAGCCGCTGGCGGCGCGTCTGGCCGATACGGCCGGGGCGTTGTCGGCGCGGCGCGTGCTCGACATCGGCTGCGGCACCGGTGCGACCACGCGGGCGGTGGCGCGGGCGCTGGATGCGGGCGGCGAGTGTCTCGGCGTCGACGTGTCGGTGCCGATGATCGAAGCCGCGCGGACGCGCGAGGCGCTGCCCAACGCCCGCTTCGTGGTCGCCGACGCGCAGCGCCATGCGTTCGAGACGGCCGCGTTCGACATGCTGGTGTCGCGCTTCGGGGTGATGTTCTTCGACGACCCCGTGGCCGCCTTCGCCAATCTCCGCCGCGCGGCCGCCCCGGGCGCCCGGCTGTGCGTGCTGGCGTGGCGCGGCCCGGACCAGAACCCGTTCATGACCGTGGCCGGACGTGCCGCCGCGCCGCTGCTGCAGGAGGCGGCCATGCCATTGTCGGCGCCGGCTCCCGGCGCACCGGGACAGTTCGGCTTCGCCGATCCGGAGCGGGTGCGGCGGATACTCGATGCCGGCGGCTGGCAGGACATCGACATCCAGCCGCTGGACGTCGGTTGTGGCATGCCCGAATCCGCGCTGGAGCGCTATTTCACCCGGCTGGGGGCGTTGGGGCAGGCGCTGCATCGGGTCGACAGCGCCACCCGGGCCCGCATCGTCGCGGCCGTGCGCCCGGCCTTCGACCCCTTCGTCGACGGCGAATCGGTCCGTTTCGACGCCGCCTGCTGGCGGATCGAAGCGCGCAGCGGCGACCCGGCCGGGGTGCGGCGATGAGCACGGCCGGCGAGGCCCTGATCGCCGCGGCGGTGATCGGCGTCGGCGCGACCGCGCTGATGGACCTGTGGGCGTTCGCGCGCCAGCGCCTGAGCGGTGTGCCTCCACTGGACTTCGCCCTGGTCGGCCGTTGGCTGGGCTGGATGCCGCGCGGCCGTTTCCGGCACGCGCCCATCGCCGCCTCGCCGGCGGTGGGTGGCGAGAAGGCGATCGGCTGGACCGCGCACTACCTGACCGGTATCGCCTTTGCCGGCGTGCTGCTCGCCATTGCCGGGCCCGGTTGGGCCTGCGCGCCGACCCTGGTGCCGGCGCTGGCGGTCGGGGTCGGCACGGTGGCCGCGCCGTTCCTGCTGATGCAGCCCGGCATGGGCGCGGGCCTGGCCGCCCGCCGCACTCCCGATCCGGCCGCCGCGCGCCGGCGCAGCCTCACCGCGCACGCGGTATTCGGGCTGGGCCTGTACCTCGCGGCGTGGATGGCGAAGCTGGCCGGCCTGCTGCCGCCGGGCCTGTGCGGTTGAGGCCGGTCTGTCCGGCCCCGCTCCGGCTCACTTGGCCTGGAAGAACACCTTGGTGCTGACCGCGACCTCGTTGGGCAGGTCGGCGGTGTCGGCCCAGTCGCCGGCGCCGACGTCGAAGTCCAGCCGCTTGACCGTGGCCTTGCCGGCCAGCACCGGGCGCTCGCCCGGGGTCCAGGTGAAGGTCAGGGTCACCGGCTTGCTGATCCCGCGCAGGCTGAGGGTGCCGTCGGCGGCGTAGCGGTCGTCGCCGAGCGCACGGAAGCCGGTCGCGGTGTAGCGCGCCTGCGGGAAGCGCGCGCTGGCGAAGAAGTCCGAGCCCAGCAGGGTCTCGTCGCGCTCGGGATTCCTGGTGCTGGCGGTTGCCAGCGGGATCACCACATCGAGCCGGGCCGCGGCCGGGTCGGCCGGATCGAAGCTCAGGGTGGTCTTGAAGTCCGGGAAGCGGCCGACGAAGACCTCGCCCTGGTACTGGCTGGCGAAGGTCAGCGCCGAACCGGGCACCTGCTCGTAGTCGGCGGCGAGGGCATTGCCGGCGGCCATCGAGGCCAGCAGCAGCGGCAGCGACAGCAGGCGCGGCACGGACGGAATGCGGCGGGAAGGCTTGGGCATGGGGGGTCTCGCTATCGGGAGGTGGGGGATGCCTTGCGGCGGCGCGGCAGCATCCGGGTCAGGGTGTCGTCGCGCTGGAAGATGTGGTGGTAGAAGGCGGCGGCCACGTGCACGGCGACCAGGGCGACCAGGACCCAGAACAGCCATTCGTGCGCCTCGTGGGCGAGATCGCGCAGGCCCTCGTTCGGCGCCGACAGCTTGGGTACCGTGAACAGGCCGAACCACTTCAGCGGGCGCAGGCCGCTGGCCGAGTCGTACAGCCAGCCCGACAGCGGGATCGCGAGGATCAGCGCGTACAGCGCCCAGTGGGTGAGCCCGGCGATCCGTGCCTGCCAGGTCGGGGTGCCGGCGACCGGCGCCGGGCTGCCGGCGTACAGGCGCCAGCCCAGCCGCAGCACGACCAGGGCCAGCACCGCCAGACCGGTCGACTTGTGCAGGTCGTAGACCCAGAAGTACTTCGGCGACTTGGGCAGGGAGTCCAGGCTCAGCCCGACCACGGCGAGGATCAGGATCAGCAGCATGATCAGCCAGTGCAGGAACTGGCTGACGCCGCCCCAGCGGTCTGTGGTGTTCTTCAGGGTCATGGCGTGGGCTCGTCGTCGTGGTTGCGGTCGCAGGAAGTCGTGCCGGCGGGGTCGGGAGGGGAGGCGTCGGAAGCCGGAGCGGCCTGCTCCAGCGCGGCCTCGGCCGCGGCCTCCAGTGACGGATACGTGTTGGCGGTGTCGTGGGTTACGTCGGCGGCCCCGGTCCCGGCCGCCTCGTCGGTGACCGGATCGAGCGCGGCGACCGCGCCGGAGTCGCGCACCGCCTCGGCCTCGATCCTCAGCTCGACCTCGTCGCCGATCACCGAGCGCCAGGCGTCGATGCCGAAGTCCGCGCGGCTGAGGACGCCGCGGGCGGAGAAGCCGACCGTGCGCCGGAACGGCGGCAGCGGGTGACGGGCGAGGGTGTTCAGGGTGACCTCGAGGCATTGCCGGCGGACCTGGCCGCGCAGGCTCAACTCGCCGCAGACGGTCGCGTGGTTCGGGTCGTGCCCGGTGACCGTGGTCGACACGAATCGCGCCTCGGGGTGACGGGCGGTGTCGAGCAGGGCGCTGCCAGCAACCGCGCGGTTCCAGTCCTCGTCGCCGAAATCCAGTTGCGCCAGCGGCACCCGCACGTCGAGCCGGGCCTGGCTCCAGTCGTCGGGGTCGAACAACAGCCAGCCCTGGCTGCCGGAGACCGTGCCCAGCGCCTTCGAGAAGCCGGCGTGGCCGACCGCGACCAGCACCCGGGTATGCACCGGGTCCAGCGCATAACCCGGCGGCACGGCGGTGGCCGTGCCGGCAGCGGTCGACAGCGCCACCGCGCAGGCGAGCGTGCGCACGGCCGTGGCGGCGGTCGGGGCGCGGGTGGCGAAGGCGGCTGGCGAGGGCATTCGGGGCGAAGGGGTGAATGGCGGGAGCGGCTGCGCGGTTGCCGACACCATACCAACCGGCCGTACATAAAAATGTAGTCGCCGATGGCAACGGTTTGTTCCGGCCGTGGCGTCATCCTCCACGGGCGGCCCAGGTCGCCGCCGGGCGGACAGCGGGCCGCGGCTGCGGTATGGTCGCGCTCCGGCACGTCGGTCCGCGTGCGGCGCGCTCGGCCGCGCGGACGGCCGGCGACAAGGGGAGGCTCGGAGCCGATGACGAGGTACTTGCCCAGAGGGCTGGCCGGGACACTGCTGGCGACGCTGCTGGCGGTGTCGCTGATCTGGCCGCCAGCGGCGCGGGCGGCGATGCCGGACGTGCCGCGGGTGCGGGTGATCGGTGTCGAGCACGGCCTGCCGGCCAGTTACATCAACGGCATCGCCGAGGATCGCGACGGCTACATCTGGCTGGCGACCACCGACGGCCTGGCCCGCTACGACGGCGCCGGCGTGCGGGTCTGGCGCCACGATCCGGCCGATCCCGACGGCCTGCCCGGCAATCTGATCACCTTCGTCCATGTCGACGACCACAACCGGGTCTGGGTGGCGGTGGAGACGCGCGGACTGAGCGTGCTCGAAGCCGATCGCAAGCACTTCCGCCACTACCGGATGGACGCCGAACCGCGGATCGGCAGCGACGACACCTTCGCCATCGCCAGTCGTCCCGGCGAGCTGTGGTTCGGCACCTATGGCGGCGGCCTGCACCGGCTCGCCGCCGATGGCCGGATCACCCGCTTCATGCCGCGCAAGGACGATCCGGCGAGCCTGCCTTCGAGCACCGTCACCTCGCTGGCGTTCGACGACGAGGGCGCGTTGTGGATCGGCACCCTGTCCGGACTCGCGCGCTGGAACGGACGGGCCATCGAGCGGGTGCCGCTGCCCGGGGAAATGCCCGCGCCGCTGGTCTATTCGGTGAATCCGCGCGCCGACGGGCTGTGGGTCGGCGCCGACACCGGCCTGCACCGCCGCGTCGGCGAAGGCGTCTGGGACGACCCGGCATGGTCGGCGATGTTCGCCAAGCCCAATGCCGTGCTCAGCGTCGCCAACGACCGGGTCGGGCACTTGTGGCTGGGGACCCAACGCAGCGTCTGGAAGGTCGCCCCGGGCGCGATCCCGGTGCCGGTCAGGACCGGCACGCATGGGCCGGCGCGCGCGATCCAGCAACTGCACATGCAGGACAACGGCGCGTTGTGGCTGCCGGTGCCCGGACGTGGGCTGGGCTATCTGCGACCGGACTGGCGCGAGGTCAGCCAACTCACCCACGGCGAGGGCGGCGGCCTCACCAGTTCGCTGTATCTCGGCATGGCGGCGTCCATCGACGGCGGCCTGTGGATGGTCGGGGAGCGCGGCGAGCTGGACTACCTCGACGAGACCGGCATCGTCCATCCGATCTCCGACGCGACCCGCCAGGCGCTGACCGACTGGCGGCCGATCTCCATCGTCGAGGACGATCGCGGCCGCCTGTGGCTGGGCACCGCCGGCATGCGCGGCAGTCTGCTGCGGGTCGACGGCGACGGCGTGGTCAGCGACTGGTCGCCGGAAGACACTGTCGACGCGACCCCTGGCGGCGCGATCCCGCTGATGAGGCAGGCGCCCGACGGGACCTTCTGGCTGGTCGCCTCCGGCGGTGGCGTGCAGCAGCGCGACCCCGACAGCGGACGCGTGCTCACCCACATCCCCGCCGGAGAGGAGGGCGGGCTGGGCATGGTCGACCTGGAGGCGCTGGACTTCGATCCGGATGGGGTGCCGTGGGTCGCCGGCGATACCGGTGTGCTGCGGCTGGCCGCGGACGCGGCGCGCTTCGAGCCGGTGCCCGGCCTGGCCGGCGACCGGGTCTACGGATTCGCCTTCGACGGACCGGACCGGATGTGGCTGCATCGGCTGTCGGGCCTGGAGCGCTTCCACCGCGATGGCGACGGCTGGGCCCGGGATGCGCGGATCGGGACCGAACACGACATCCCGGCGATCGAGGGCCGCGGCCTGCACGTCGATGCCCGCGGCCGGGTCTGGCTGGCAACCGCGCGCGGCCTGTACCGCTGGGATCACCAAGCCGGCCGGCTGCGCCGTTTCGGCCTCGCCGACGGCCTGTCCAGCCATCAGTTCGTCGATCACTCCACGGTGCTGACCCCCGATGGCCTGCTGGTCGGCGCGCTCGACGACGGCGGCGTGGCCCTGGTCGACTCCGCCAGCGAAGACCCGCCGCCCGCGCAGCCGCGCCTGCAATGGGACAGCTTCGAGGTGCGCCGTGAGGGCCAGTGGCGGACGGTGTCCGGCGAGGCCCTGCAGGCGCTCACCGCCGACGACCGCGAGCTGCGGGTGCAGTTCCGGCTGATGGCCTTCGACGATCCGGAGGCGATCCGCTACTTCACCCGGCTGGAGGGCTACGATCCGGACTGGATCGGCCATGGCAGCCGCGGCGAACGCGAGTTCTCCGGACTGACCCCGGGCAGCTATGCCCTGCACGTGCGCGCCAACGACGCGCTCGGCAACGCGTCGGCGGAAAAGCTCATGCGCTTCACCGTGCAGCCGCCGTGGTGGAACACGCCCGCGGCGTGGGCCGGATTCGGCGGTCTGGCCGCGCTGTTGCTGTGGTGGGGCGCCGATGTCTACCGTGACCGTCTGCGCCAGTTGCATGCGCGCGAGCGTGCCGAGCACGAACGCGAGATCGCAACCCAGGCGTCGCTGGCCAAGACCCGCTTCCTCGCCACCCTCGGCCACGAGGTGCGCACGCCGATGACCGGGGTGCTGGGCATGAGCGAGCTGTTGCTGGGGACCGACCTGGACAGCGAACAGCGCGAGTTCACCGAGTCGATCAAGCAGGCGGGCGAACACCTGTTGCGGCTGGTCAACGATGCGCTCGATCTGGCCCGCATCGAATCGGGCAAGCTGGAACTGGTGATCGCGCCATTCGAGCCGCAGCGATTGTTGCGCGAGGTGGTCGGGCTCAACGCTCCGCTGGCCCGGGCCAAGGGCCTGGAGTTCGTGTCCGGTTTCGGCGAGGACCTGCCGCCGCGGCTCAACGGCGACGCCAAACGGGTCCGGCAGATCCTGCTCAACCTGCTGGGCAACGCGATCAAGTTCACCGAGGTCGGTCATGTCGGCCTGCACGTCGCCCGCGATGCCGATGGCGCGCTGCGCTTCATGGTCGAGGACACCGGGCCGGGACTGAGCGAGGAGCAACAGGGGCGCCTGTTCCGGCGTTTCGAGCAGGCCGACGGTGCGCGCACCGCGGACCGCTACGGCGGCAGCGGCCTCGGTCTGGCGATCTGCCACGAGCTGGTCGAGGCGATGGGCGGGCGCATCGAGATCGACAGCGCGCCCGGGCGCGGCGCGCGCTTCCATGTCGTGTTGCCGTTCGCCGAGAGCGCGGCGGAGCCGGCGGCGACCGGTGGCGCCTCCGAGCGCGGCGCGCGGACGCCGCCGGAGCCCGCATCGCGGCCGCTGGAGCTGTTGCTGGTCGAGGACGACAGCACCGTCGCCGGGGTGTTGGTGGGATTGCTGCAGGCGCAGGGCCACCGGGTGGTCCATGTCGAGCACGGTCTGGCCGCGTTGGCCGAGGTGGCGGCGCGGGCGCGTTTCGACGCGGTGATGCTCGACCTCGACCTGCCGGGCATGGACGGGCTGTCGTTGGCGCGTCAACTGCGCGCCCAGGGCATCCAGGCGCCGCTGATCGCGATCACCGCGCGCGCCGACGCGCCGGTCGAGCGGGAGGCACTGGACGCCGGATTCGACCGATTCATACGCAAGCCGGTCACCGGAGCGATGCTGGCCGGGGTGCTGGAGGCGGTCACGGCGACGGCGGCGGGCTGAGGGCCGCCTCGATCGCGGACGCGGCGCCGGCCGCGTCCGGGCGCGGCGATCGACAATCGCGGCATGCCCGACCCCGGAGGGCGGTGGCTACAATGCGCGCGTGATCCGTTTTCGTCCGCTCCAGTCCAGCTCGTTCCAGGCCGGCATGCTCAGGTTGGCCCTGCTCGCCGCCGTGTTGCTGGTGCTGCTGCCGACCCTGGGACGGCTCGCCGAATCGCGGTCGCAGAGCGATGGCCTGGCCGGGCCCGGCGTCTACCTGGGCGCGATCTGCACCGTCGCCGGGCTCAGGTACCTGCCGCTGCCCAGTGGCGGCGCCGATACCGACACCGGCACGACGCCTTCCGACCTTCCCGGCGCCGACTGCGACTACTGCCCGCTGCTGGCGTCGCTGTTGCTGCTCGCATTGTGGCTGCTGGCGTTCCCGCCGCCGCGGCGGACGTCGTCGGGGTCGCCGTGCGGCGACGATCCGCACGCGCAATGGCGATATCCCTGCGGTCTGGGCTCGCGCGGACCGCCGCGGGCGTTCTGAGACGCGGAAATCCGAAGCGCGGACGTCCCGTTCGTGTACACCCTTCGCATCCCGGAGTTTTCATGCCGGATATCCGTTCCGCGACGCCGCGCGCGTCGCGATGGCCCGTGCCTGAGCGAGCGGCTCCGGGGCCATCCCGCCGTCCTGGCGCATTCTGTGGCCGTGCCTGCCCGGATGTCGCAACGGCGCAACCGCAGCCGTTGCCTGACCCTGTTCGATTCACTGGAGAAGTACCGATGAATTTGCTGTCCTCCCGCACCTTGTTGCCCGTCCGCGCGCCGCGGCTGCGGGTCCTCGCGGTCGCCGCGGCCGTGACCGCCGCGCTGGCGGCCTGCTCGCCGCAGTCCCCGCCCGAATCGCAGCAGCCCGCGCCGCAGCCGGCCGAGCCGGCCACCGATACCGTCGCGGCCATGCCGGCCGACGGGACCGTGGCCTCGATGCCGATGCCGTCCGGGGTCGGTGCCGGCGATGCCTGGATGCGGGCGATGCCGCCGGGCGCGAAGGTCGCCGGCGGCTTCTTGACCCTGCGCAACGGCGGTGCCGATGCCGACCGGCTGCTGTCGATCCACAGTCCGGCGGCCGAGCGGGTGGAAGTGCACGAGATGCGCACGGTCGACGGGATGATGCGGATGCGTCACCTGGAAGAGGGACTGGAGGTCCCGGCCGGCGGCGAGATCCGGTTGGCGCCGGGTGGCTACCACCTGATGTTCATGCAGCCGGCCCGGCCCTTCGCCGAGGGCGACACGGTGCCGGCGACCCTGGTGTTCGAACATGCCGGCGAGGTCGAGGTCGAGTTCCGGGTGCTGGCCCTCGGCGCCTCGGGGCCGGCCGGGCAGGCGGGCGACGGCGACCACCACGGCGGACATCACTGAGCCGCGCGGCCGTCGCCAGCGAGAACGAAAACGGCGCCCTCGGGCGCCGTCTTCATGTGTCCGCGATCGGTGCGCTCAGCGCGCGCTGAGCGTGTGCACCGCGTCGACCAGCACCGCGACGTGCTCGGGGTCCATGTCCGGCGACATGCCGTGGCCGAGATTGAACACGTGGCCCTCGCGCGAACCGCCGTTGCCGTCGCGCCAGCTGTCCAGTGCGCGTCCGACCTCGTCGCGGATCGCGTCCGGCGAGGCGTACAGGGTGACCGGATCGAGGTTGCCCTGCACCGCGACCCGGCCGCCGACCGCGCGCGCGGCGTCGCCGAGCTCGACCAGCCAGTCGGCGCCGACCGCTTCGGCGCCGCTGTCGGCCAGCTCGCCCAGGTAGGCGGCATTGCCCTTGCCGAACAGGATCAGCGGAGTGCGCTGGTCGCCATCGCCGCGCTCGAGTTCGCGCGCGATCCGCTGCAGGTAGCGCAGCGAGAATTCGCGGTACATCCGCGGGCTCAGCACGCCGCCCCAGGTGTCGAACACCTGCAGCGCCTGCGCGCCGGCCGCGCGCTGCGCCGACAGGTAGGCGATCACCGCGTCGGTGACCACGCCGAGCAGGCGGTGCATCGCGGCCGGGTCGTTCAGCGCCAGCGACTTGACCTTGGCGAAGTCCTTGCTGCCGCCGCCCTCGACCATGTAGCAGGCCAGCGTCCACGGGCTGCCGGAGAAGCCGATCAGCGGGACGCTGCCGTCGAGCTCGCGGCGGATCGTGCGCACCGCGTCGGTCACGTAGCGCAGCTCGGTTTCCATGTCCGGCACCGCCAGCCGGGCGATGTCGTCGGCGCTGCGGACCGGGTGGCGGAACTTCGGTCCCTCGCCCTCGACGAAATACAGGCCCAGGCCCATCGCGTCGGGCACGGTCAGGATGTCGGAAAACAGGATCGCCGCATCGAGCGGGAAGCGACGCAGCGGCTGCAGGGTCACCTCGCAGGCCAGTTCCGGGTTCTTGGCCATCGCCAGGAAGCTGCCGGCCTGCTTGCGGGTGGCGCGGTACTCCGGCAGATAGCGGCCGGCCTGGCGCATCAGCCAGACCGGGGTGCGGTCGACGGGTTGGCGACGCAGGGCGCGCAGGAAGCGATCGTTCTTGAGGGTCACGGGATGGGATTCGACGTTGGGGGAAAGAGGGGGGCCACTCTTGGTGCGACCGCGTCGGCCTCGGATCGTGCTGCCCGGCCATCCTTCACCGGGCGTCCGGCGAGGGCTGAACGGCCGGCGGGGGGGCTCACGAGCGTGTCGCCTCGCCCTGGGTGAACATCACCTGGAAGCCGCGCTTGATCTGCTGGTCGCGTACCCGCTCCATCGCCTTGATCGCGCTGGCATGGTCGAGGAACTGTTCGCGACGCACGCTGCTGCGGCCACCGATCTGGCCGGACTCGCGGACCAGGGTGAAGCCGCCCAGCAGATCGGGCTGCAGGAACAGTTGCACGAAGCGTGGCGCTTCGGGGCCGTCGGGCCGTTGTTGCAGGAGCAGGCGCATAAGGACGGCAATTGTACGCGAGTGGCGTCATGCGCCGCGGAACTCGCGACGCCAGGCCGAGGGCGAGGTGCTGAAGGTGGCGGTGAACCGCTGCCGCAGCGACACCGCCGAGCCGAAGCCGGTACGCGCGGCGATCGTCTCCAGCGGCTGGTCGGTGGTTTCCAGCAGCTGCTGCGCGCGCGACAGACGCTGGCTCAGCAGCCATTGGTGGACGGTGGCGCCGGTGGCCTGGCGGAAGCGGCGGGTGAAGGTGCGCCGGCTCATCAGTGCGCGCTCGGCGAGGTCGTCGAGACGATGCGGTTGTTCGAGGTTCTGCAGGGCCCACTCCAGGACCCCGGCCAGGCGCTCGTCGCCGGAGGAGTCCGGCAGTGGCCGCTCGATGTACTGCGCCTGGCCGCCGCGCCGGTGCGGCGACACCACCAGCATCCGCGCGACCCGGCTGGCGGCCTCGGCGCCGTGCTCGCGCCGCAGCAGGTGCAGGCAGCAGTCGATCGCCGCGGCGGTGCCGGCCGAGGTCAGGATGTCGCCGTCGTCGACGTAGAGCACGTCGGTCTGCAGCGCGACCCGCGGGTAGCGGCGGGCGAAATGTTCACTGCTGGCCCAGTGGGTGGTCGCCGGGCGGCCGTCGAGGAGACCGGCCTCGGCCAGCACATAAGTGCCCAGGCACAGCCCGACCAGGCAGGCGCCGCGCGCGTGGGCGGCCCGCAGCGCCTCCAGCAGCGCGGCGGGCGGACGCAGGTCGGGATCGGGCCAGGCCGGGACGATCACGATGTCGGCGCCGTGCAGGCCGTCCAGGTCGTGATCGACCCGGATCTCGAAGCCGGCATCGGTGCGCAGCCGGCGCCGGCCGTCCGCGCACACGCGCAGTTCGAAGCGGGGCTGGCCGTCGCCGTTGCGGTCGTCGAACACCGCGCAGGGCACGCCCAGGTGGAACGGGCTGATCCGGTCGAAGACGACTACGGCGACGGTGGTGGGGCGGGGCACGGACATGGCCCGATTATATCCAAGAATGTCATTCGGGCCACTTTCGGGAGGGGCCGTCGCGACCAAGAATGGCTCCACCCCCACACAACCGGAGCAATCCCATGAACACCCCCGCCCCGCGCAAGCGCGCCCTGATCGTCGTCGATGTGCAGAACGAGTACTTCGAGGGTCAACTGCCGATCGAGTACCCGCCGCCGCGGCAGAGCCTGGCCAATATCGGCCGGGCGATGGACGCGGCCCGCGCCGCCGGCGTACCGGTGGTGGTGGTGCAGCACACCGAGCCGTCGGATTCGCCGGCCTTCGCCGATGGTTCGCCCAACTGGGCGTTGCACCCGGAGGTCGCCGGGCGCCCGCGCGACCACTACGTCAACAAGTCGATGGCCAGCGTGTTCACCGGCACCGGCCTGCGCGAGTGGCTGGCCGAGCGCGGCATCGACACCATTACCGTGATCGGTTACATGACCCACAACTGCGACGCCGCGACCGTGTTCGAGGCCGCGCACTCGGGACTGGCGGTCGAGTTCCTCAGCGATGCGACCGGCACCCTGCCGTACGAGAACGCCGCCGGTCACGCCAGCGCCGAGGAGATCCACCGGGTATTCAGCGTGGTGTTCCACAGCAACTTCGCCGCGGTGCTCGACACCGCGCGCTGGGCCGGTCTGCTGGACTCCGACGAAGCGGTGTTGGCCGACAACCCGGTCGCCTCGAACCGGCGCGCCCGCGAGCGGCAACAGGCGGCCTGAGGCCGCCGGCGTGCCCCGCCGCGGACAGCCGCGGGGCACGCATGAGGGCAGCGGATCCGTCTGACAGCGGTATGAGCCGCGATCCCCGGTGCTTTTCGTAGGAGCGGGTGTTTCTAGGCGCCCAGAACCGCCAGCACCGCGGCGTCGGGCACGTCGCGGACCACCCGCGCGGCGCCGGCGGCGTCCCACAGGATGAAGCGCAGGCCGCGGGCGTCGGCCTTCTTGTCCAGCCGCATCCGCGCCAGCAGCGCTTCCGGCGGCAGGCCCGGCGGCACCGCGACCGGCAGCCCGAACCGCTGCAGCAGGTCCTGCAGGCGCCGGGCATCGGCGGCCGGGGCGAGGCCGAGATCGGCCGACAGGCGCGCGGCCAGCACCATGCCGACCGCGACCGCTTCGCCATGGTTGAGGCCGTCGCCGCTGGCGCCGGCGTAGCCCTGCTCGGTCTCGATCGCGTGGCCGAAGGTGTGGCCGAAGTTCAGCAGCGCGCGGTCGCCGTGCTCGAACGGGTCGCGCTCGACCACGTCGGCCTTGTAGCGGCAACTGCGGGCGACCGCCTCGGCGAGCGCGGCATCGTCGCGCGCGAGCAGTGCGTCGGCATGCGCCTCCAGCCAGTCCAGGAAGCCGGCATCGAAGATCGCGCCGTACTTGACCACCTCGGCCAGGCCGGCGCGCAGTTCGCGGTCGGGCAGACTGCGCAGGGCGGTGGTGTCGGCGACCACCGCGCGGGGTGGGTGGAAGGCGCCGACCAGGTTCTTGCCGCTGGGCAGATCGACCGCGGTCTTGCCGCCGACCGAGGAGTCGACCATCGCCAGCAGGGTGGTCGGTACCTGGATCACGTCGATGCCGCGCATCCAGCAGGCGCCGGCGAAGCCGGCCAGGTCGCCGATCACCCCGCCGCCCAGCGCCAGCACCGCGGCGTCGCGGGTCGCGCCCAGCGTCGCCAGCGCATCCAGGCACTCGCCGAAGCGGGCGAGGGTCTTTTCGTGTTCGCCGGCCGGCATCACGAAGCGACCGATGTTCAGCGCCGGACGCGCCGCGCGCGCCGCCGCCTCGACCCGCGCGGCGTACAGCGGGGCGACGTTGGCGTCGCTGACCAGCAGCAGATGGCGGCCGCGCAGGGCCTGGGTCAGCACCGCGCCGTCGTCGATCAGGCCGGGGGCGATGGTCACCGTGTACGGGGCCGAACCGCCGACGTGGACGGTCTGGATGGCGGTCATGCGGTTGCTCCGTTGCGTTGCCAGTGGAGGTCGAGTTCGTGCTGCAGCCGGCGCGCGGCCTCGCCGGCGGTCAGACTGCCGGTGTCGAAGGCGAGGTCGGCGACCTCGGCATACAGCGGGTCGCGGACGCCGGCCATCTGCCGCAGCACCGCTTCGCGATCGGGGCGGGCCAGCAACGGCCGGCTGCGGTCGTCGCGCAGGCGTTCCAGCTGCTGGGCCGGGCTGATCCTCAGGTGCACGACGAAGCCGCGCGCGCGCAGCAGTGCGCGGTTGAGCGGGTCGAGCACGGCCCCGCCGCCGGTGGCCAGCAGCAGGTCGTCATCGCCCAGCAGGGTTTCCAGCATCGCCCGCTCGCGGCTGCGGAAGCCGGCCTCGCCCTCGCATTCGAAGATCCTTGCGATGGTGGTGCCGGTGTGACGCTCGATCTCGTGGTCGGCGTCGAGCAGGCGCAGCCGGTAGTGCTCGGCCAGCAGGCGGCCGATGCAGGTCTTGCCGGCGCCCATCGGGCCGACCAGGATCAGGTTGCGGGCGGGATTCATCGCCGCGATTGTAGGCCACCGCCCCCTCCCGGCGCCGCGCACGGGCGTGTTCGCGCCGCGTGCACGGCATGGTCGCATGCGCTTAACGCGGCGGCACGTAGCGTCGGCCCGGGCGCTGTCGCCCGGCCATTCCACAAGGAACCTGCCATGTCCATTGCCAAGGTCATCGAACTCAATGCCGCGTCCAAGACCGGCGTCGAGGACGCGGTCAAGTCCGGATTGAAGAAGTGCGCCGAGTCGGTGAAGAACATCCAGGGCGCCTGGGTCAACGAGATCAAGGTGGTGACCTCGCCCGACGGCAGCGTGACCGAATGGCGGGTCAACCTGAAGGTGACCTTCGTCGTCGATTGACCGTGCGCGGGGCGAGCGCCGTTCAAGCGGGCAGCGGTCGACGCCGGGCGTCCAGGGGCACGGTGCGTTCGGCGAGGCCGGGCAGGGTCCGCAATGCCTGCCGGCTGACCCGTTCGTAGAACTGGACGAAGCGCTCCAATTGCGGACGGGTCATGCCGCGGTGGTGTGGGCGCGACGCCTGCAGGCGGCATTCCTGCTGCCAGCGCCATTGCGGCACCACCTCGAAGCCGGGCGGCTGCAGGAACAACAACCGGTCCAGCCGCGACCACAGCGGCGGGTAGGCGTCCGCCAGCGCCCGGTTGCACCAGCGCCGCCAGCGGCCGTCGGCGTCCTCGTCGCGTTCGAGTGCGTTGATCGGCGCGGCCAGTGCGGTGGCGTCCTGCGGCGGCGTCTTCAGCAACCAGCCTTCGAACAGCACCAGGTCGACGCGGCCGCTGTCGCGCCAGCGCGATGGCGGCAGGCGGGTGTCGGCGAGCTTGTCGAAGCGCGGCAGCCGTGCCGACCGGCCCGCGCACAGTGCGTCGAGCGTGTCGCAGGCCAGGGCCACGTCGTGGGTGCCCGGCGGGCCCCGGGTCGCCAGCAGCGGATGCACGCGGCGCGCCAGTCGCCGGCGCTGGCCGCGGCCGAGGTAGAAGTCGTCGATCGACAGGCTCGCGCAGCGCAGGCCGCGTGCCCGCGCCAGCGCGGCGAGCTGGGCGGCGAGGGTCGACTTGCCCGAGCCCTGCAGGCCGGCGATCGCATACACCCGCACGCCGTGACCGGGCCCGCGGTGGCCCAGCGCGTCGTCGAGCACGTCGGCGACGAAGGCCGGATCGAAGCCATCGGCAGGGGGGTGCGGAGCTCGCGCCATCGCCCCACAATAGCGCCATGGACACCTCACCCCTGCTGACCGAAGCCCTGGCCACCTTCGACCGCCTGTTCGCGGAAGCGGGCGCCGCCGGCGAACCCGATCCCACCGCGATGACCGTGGCCACCGCCGGCCTGGACGCGCGGCCGTCCGCGCGTATCGTGCTGTTGAAGGCGCACGACGCGCGCGGTTTCGTGTTCTACACCCACCTGGACGGGCGCAAGGGCCGCGAGCTGCAGGCCAATCCGCATGCCGCCCTGCTGTTCCACTGGCCGCGCGTGCGCAACGGCGTGCAGGTGCGGATCGAGGGGGCGGTCGAGATCGTCGCCGACGACGAGGCCGACGCCTACTTCGCGACCCGTCCGCGCGGCAGCCAGCTCGGCGCCTGGGCGTCGAAGCAGTCGGAGACGCTCGATTCGCGCGACACCTTCGAGCAGCGCCTGGCCCAGGCCGAGCAGGAGTTCGACGGTCGCGACGTCTCGCGGCCCGCGCGCTGGACCGGACTGCGGGTGCGGCCGTCGGCGATCGAGTTCTGGTACGGCGCCGACTTCCGCCTGCACGAGCGCCAGTTGTACGAATGCGACCGTGCCGGCGAATGGTCGCGCCGCATGCTGTTCCCCTGAGCGCCATGATCGGACCGCGCCGCATCGTCTGCCTGACCGAGGAGCCGACCGAGACGCTGTACGCGCTCGGCGAGCAGGACCGCATCGTCGGCATCAGCGGCTTCACCGTGCGGCCGCCGCGCGCGCGCAAGGAAAAGCCCAAGGTCAGCGCCTTCACCAGCGCCAAGATCGGCGAGATCCTCAAGCTGTGCCCCGATTTCGCGATCGGCTTTTCCGACATCCAGGCCGACATCGCCGCCGAGCTGGTCCGGCACGGAATTGAGGTCTGGATCAGCAACCACCGCAGCGTCGACGGCATCCTCGACTACGTCCGCCGGCTCGGGGCGATGGTCGGTGCCGGCGATCGCGCCAATGCCTGGGCCGACGAGCTGCGGTGCGGGCTGGACGCGATCGAATCGGCGTCGACGGCGCTGCCGCGGCGGCCGCGCGTCTACTTCGAGGAGTGGGACGAGCCGCCGATCACCGGCATCGCCTGGGTCGCCGAGCTGGTCCGCATCGCCGGTGGCGACGACATCTTTCCCGAACGCGCCGCCGAGCCGCTGGCGAAACAACGCATTCTCGAAGATCCGGACGAGGTGATCCGGCGCGCGCCGGACATCGTCATCGGCTCCTGGTGCGGCAAGAAGTTCCGTCCGGAAAAGGTCGCCGCGCGCCCCGGCTGGAATGCGATCCCGGCGGTGCGCGACGGCGAACTGCACGAGGTCAAGTCGCCGCTGATCCTGCAGCCCGGGCCGGCGGCGCTGACCGACGGGGTGCGCGCGATCGAGGCGATCATGCGGGGCTGGGCGGCGCGGCGCGCGGGTTGAGCGCGGACGCTTCCGCGGTCTTGCGTCGCTGCGCGCTCAGTCCGGAAACACGTCGCGATTGAACAGCAGGCGGATCGGCGCCTGGCCGTCGAGTTCGACCTGGATGTCGAAGCGCAGGGTGTCGGGCGGGGTCACCTTCACCGTGCCGACATAGTCGATCAGCGCCGGCTGTGGGCCGGTCTCGTCGCGCACCTCTCGCAGCACCTGGCGCTCGGCGACGCCGCGCAGATCGCTGGCCTGCATCCGTACCTGCGCGGGCAGCGCGACTTCGTCGCTCTCCGGGCCCTTGCGGACGCCGACCAGGACCAGTACCCGGCCGGGTTCGCGTTCGATGCCGTACTGGCGGGCCACCGCCTCGCCCAGGCGCGTGGTCGGGACCACGCTGGCGCGGACGGTGACGTCGCCGGCACGGACGGTCGCCTCCTCCATCGCGAGCCCCTGCGGTGGCGGCGGTGTCGACGACTCGCGGCCGCAACCGGCCACAATGGCGCCCAGCAGGGCGGTGGCCAGGAGCGCGCGCAGTGGCGCGGATGCGATCCGTGAGCGGTGGTTGCGCATGCCGATCCCTCAGTCGTTGGCGGCCGAAAGCTCGCGACCGCGGCGGGTCGCGGCCGTGATCGCGGCATCGACCAGGGCACGGAAACCGCCGGCCTCGAAGGTCTCGATCGCCGCCTGGGTGGTGCCGCCGGGCGAGGTCACCCGCTTGCGCAGCACCTCGGCGGTCTCGCCGGACTCGACCAGCATCCGCGCCGCGCCGAGCAGGGTCTGCGCGGCCAGGGTGCGGGCGGTGTCCTCGGGCAGGCCCTGGGCCTGCCCGGCGGCCTGCATCGCCTCGGCGAGCAGGAAGGCATAGGCGGGGCCGCTGCCGGAGACCGCGGTGACCGCGTCCATCAGCGCCTCGTCGTCGATCCACACGGTCTCGCCGGCGGTCGCGAGGATGCGCTCGGCGGCATCGCGCTGGGCGTCGCTCACGCGTGGATTGGCGAACAGTCCGGTGATGCCGGCACCGAGCAGGGCCGGGGTGTTGGGCATGGTCCGCACCACCGCGCGATCGCCGCCGAGCCAGCGATCGAGCTGCGCCGAGGTGATGCCGGCGGCGATCGACACCGCCAGCGGGTCGGTCTCGGCCGCGGTCGCTGCCACCGCGTCGCAGACCGTGCGCATCACCTGCGGCTTGACCGCGAACACCCAGACCCCGGCGTCGGCGATCGCCTCGGCGGCATCGGCGACGGTGACCACCCCGTAGTCGGCCCGCAGGCTGTCGCGCAGGGCTTCGACCGGCTCGGCGACGCGGATCGAGGCCGGCGCGGTGCCGCGGGCGACCAGGCCGGCGATCAGGCTGCGGGCCATGTTGCCGCCACCGATGAAGGCGATGGTGGCAGGACTGACGGCGGTGGATTCGGAACTGGCAGCGGACATGGAGGCAGGGGCGATGTGTCGGAGGCACGAGGATAACAAGCGCGGCCAGCCCCCGGCCCCGTCGGTCCGGCCCCGTAGGAGCGGCGTAGGCCGGGATTCCGGGGCTGCGCCCGGATATCCCCAAAGTTTTCTGCGCAAACCTTGGGCCCCACCGTTGCGCTCCCACACCCCCATTCGCGTCTTCAGCGCTTAGGGGGCGGGTCACACGCCTTTACACCGTAGGAGCGGCGTGAGCCGCGATGGGCCTTGCCGTGAAACCCGATCGCGGCTTACGCCGCTCCTACGAAGACCTGAGGGTTGTTGACCCTCAGCTCCGCCGTCCGAACAGCGCCGTCCCGATCCGCACCATGGTCGCGCCCTCGGCGATCGCCAGCGGGTAGTCGTCGCTCATGCCCATCGACAGCGTGTCGACGCGCGGATGGGCCTCGCGCAGCGCCCGGAAGCAGCGATGCATGTCGGCGAAGGCCTGCCGGCGGACCGCCGGCTCGGGCGCGGGGGCCGGGATCGCCATCAGCCCGCGCAGGCGCAGGTTGGCGTGGCCGGCGATGGCCGCGGCCAGGGCGGCGATCGCGTCCGGCCGACAACCGTGCTTGCCGGATTCGTCGTCGATGTTGACCTGGATCAGCAGGTTCAGCGGTTCGCGTCCGGCGGGGCGGTGGCGGGCGAGCGCGTCGACCAGCTTGGCGCGGTCCACGGTCTGGACCCAGTCGAACAGGGTCGCCGCCTCGCGCGCCTTGTTCGACTGCAGATGGCCGATCAGGTGCCACTCGATCGCGGCGACGTCGGTGCCGGAAGCCAATTCGGCCTGCTTGGCGGCGGCTTCCTGGACGTAGTTCTCGCCGAAAGCGGGAATCCGGTCGGGTTGCCGTTCGCGCAGGGCCGCGGCCAGGCGGGCGACCGCCGCCGCCGGCTGGGTCTTGCTGACCGCGAGCAGGCGCGGGACTGGCCGGCCGGCGCTTTGTGCCGCGTTATCAATACCTTGCAAGGTGTCGCGCAAGGCGTCGTGCGGAGGGTTGGCGTGCACGGATGGGGTCATCGGAGTCGGTACGGGTCGCCGGCAGGCGGCTTTGCGACCGATGCCGCAGTTGCTGGCCTGCGCTGGATTTGCGTCGTGGGTCCGGGGCTATACTGCCCCGCAGGGGTAGTATCGTTCCAGTCCTAAAGGTTCCCGACAGGGGGCCGATCAGTAGTGCGGGGGAGCACGCATGGATATCGCCGAGCTGTTGGCGTTCTCGGTAAAGAACAAAGCATCCGACCTGCATCTGTCGGCCGGTCTGCCGCCGATGATCCGGGTCGATGGTGACGTCCGCCGGATCAATATCCCGGCGCTGGACCACAAGCAGGTGCACGCGCTGGTCTACGACATCATGTCGGACAAGCAGCGCCGCGACTACGAGGAATTCCTCGAGGTCGACTTCTCGTTCGAGATCCCGGGCCTGGCGCGATTCCGCGTCAACGCGTTCAACCAGAACCGCGGCGCCGGTGCGGTGTTCCGTACCATTCCGTCCGAGGTGCTGACCCTGGAGGACCTGGGCTGCCCGCGCATCTTCAAGGAGCTGATCGACCAGCCGCAGGGCCTGATCCTGGTGACCGGCCCGACCGGTTCGGGCAAGTCGACCACGCTGGCGGCGATGCTCGACCACGTCAACAAGAACGAGTACGCGCACATCCTCTCGGTCGAGGATCCGATCGAGTTCGTCCACACCTCGCAGAAGTGCCTGATCAACCAGCGCGAGGTGCACCGCGACACCCATGGCTTCAACGAGGCGCTGCGCTCGGCGCTGCGTGAGGATCCCGACTACATCCTGGTCGGCGAGCTTCGCGACCTGGAGACGATCCGCCTGGCGCTGACCGCGGCCGAGACCGGCCACCTGGTGTTCGGCACCCTGCACACCAGCTCGGCGGCCAAGACCATCGACCGCATCATCGACGTGTTCCCCGCCGGCGAGAAGCCGATGGTGCGCTCGATGCTGTCGGAGTCGCTGCGCGCGGTGATCAGCCAGGCGCTGCTGAAGAAGGTCGGCGGCGGCCGTACCGCGGCATGGGAAATCATGGTCGGCATCCCGGCGATCCGTAACCTGATCCGCGAGGACAAGGTCGCGCAGATGTATTCGGCGATCCAGACCGGCCAGCAGCACGGCATGATGACGCTCGACCAGCACCTGCAGGACCTGGTCAAGCGCGGCATGATCGCGCGCCAGCAGGCCCGCGAGTACGCCAAGGACAAGCGCCTGTTCGACTGATTCCGCGCATCGCCCCCGCCGAATCGGGGGTGTTGGACAGGGTGGGGCGGCGGGGACGCGCCGGCCCCGCCGGGAAAGACAATCCGGCCTCATGGAGGCACATGCAATGAGCACGATCGACTTCACCTCCTTCCTCAAGCTGATGGCGCACCAGAAGGCGTCGGACCTGTTCATCACCGCGGGCATGCCGCCGTCGATGAAGGTCCACGGCAAGATCTCGCCGATCACCCAGAGCGCGCTGACCCCGCAGCAGAGCCGCGACCTCGTGCTCAACGTGATGAACCCGCAGCAGCGCGAGGAGTTCGAGAAGACCCACGAGTGCAACTTCGCGATCGGCGTTTCCGGTGTCGGCCGCTTCCGCGTCAGCTGCTTCTACCAGCGCAACCAGGTCGGCATGGTGTTGCGCCGGATCGAGACCAAGATTCCGACCGTCGAGGAACTGAGCCTGCCGCCGATCATCAAGACGCTGGCGATGACCAAGCGCGGCATCATCATCTTCGTCGGCGCCACCGGCACCGGCAAGTCGACCTCGCTGGCGGCGATGATCGGCTACCGCAACCAGAACTCGACCGGTCACATCATCACCATCGAGGACCCGATCGAGTTCGTGCACAAGCACGAGGGCTGCATCATCACCCAGCGCGAGGTCGGCATCGACACCGACACCTGGGACGCGGCGCTGAAGAACACCCTGCGCCAGGCGCCGGACGTGATCATGATCGGCGAGGTCCGCACCCGCGAGGGCATGGACCACGCGATCGCCTTTGCCGAGACCGGCCACCTGGTGCTGTGCACCCTGCACGCCAACAACGCCAACCAGGCGATGGATCGCATCATCAACTTCTTCCCCGAGGATCGCCGCGGGCAGCTGCTGATGGACCTGTCGCTGAACCTCAAGGGTGTGGTCGCGCAGCAGCTGATTCCGACCCCCGACGGCAAGGCGCGCCGGGTCGCGATGGAAATCCTGCTCGGCACTCCGCTGGTGCAGGACTACATCCGCGACGGCGAGATCCACAAGCTGAAGGAAGTGATGAAGGACTCGGTCCAGCAGGGCATGAAGACCTTCGACCAGAGCCTGTTCGAGCTCTACCAGGCCGGCGAGATCGGTTACGAGGACGCGCTGCGCTACGCCGACTCGCAGAACGAGGTGCGCCTGCGCATCAAGCTCGCCCAGGGCGGCGATGCCCAGACCCTGGCCCAGGGGCTGGATGGGGTCGAGGTGGCCGAGGCGCGGTAGCGCTGCGGCCAACCCCGCTGCTTGGGTGTTGGAAGGGGCATGTGGCCTGTGTAGGCTGAGCGCGCGTTTTGCTCCGGCTTGATCCGCCTCTGATGTCTAGGCCCGCTGGCGTCGCTAGTGCTCGAAACGGTCTGAGCTACGCAGCCTGTGGCGGCGCATCTGGTGCTGCTTAGTTCGTGTCGAATGCATCTGCGTAGTTCGCTTGTGTGTTGGCTTCGACCTCCCTTGGCGCCTGGATGGAGTGCCGCAACCTTGTTGGAGTACTCCATTCAATCGATTGCAGTAGCTATGCGCGGTCAACCGCACGCTGAAGCTACGCAGACTCAATTTGCCGATATTGCCCTTTTGTTTTGCTGGAGCGCATCAATTTGAGCTTGTTGCGCCGCTGCGAACAGGAGTTGATGGGTGCTCAGGGCTTCCTTCGAGCACCGAGTCTTGTCGAAGGCAGTTGATCGTGGCGTGCTGATGCACGGAAGTTGTAGCCAGGCTGCGCCGTAGTTGCTTGAGGTGTTTCATACCGGCTCCAAGATCTGTTGCGTTCTGTCAAGTTCGGGTGATAGCGTTGGATGACCTTCTTTGGAAGGTGCGTTCGTTCACTGCCTCAGGTGAGCGCGCTTGATGATTGAAAGGGAATTCGACTCTACGGCGAGTGCGACTCTGCTTTGAGCTGATCAGCGAGCTCGAAGTCTGGCTCGGCATCGCATTGGCGTTGAATGCCGGCAACGGAGTGCTGAAGCATGATGAAGATTTCGCTGGGTCGGCCCGTGAGGCTGGTCGTTCTGTTCGTATCCGCTCTGGCCATGCACCTGGCCGCGAGCGCCCCAGTAGCGGCGCAGTCCGCATCGCCGATCAGTTACTGCTACGAGGACGCATGTTTCCCGTCCTTCCCGCAGGCCTATGACGCCGCTACTGCGGCGGCCGGTGGTCAGCCGCTGCATCAAACCGATCAGTTTCTGGTTGGGCCGTATCCGCCGTTTCTTGAGTCGGCGGAATGGGTCTATCAGTACGAAACTGATCTGCTGCCTGTCGAAGAATACTTCCCCGCCGCATATGGTGAGCGTTGGATTGAGACACTCTGGAGTCAAGAGAATCCGGGGGCGTGTGCTTCCTATTCGGTTCCCTTTGCCAAGCCAAAGTGCAGCGCAGAGAGTGAGTTGCAGCAGGCGCTAAGTACGTGGATCCCGGATGTCAGCAAGGGAGGCACTGGAGAGGTCTATGTGCCTGATGGCATGGAGGGTGATTGGGGGGCGGTCATTTCGTATGGATATTCCAACTTGATGGATGCCGGTAATTTCGCGGATGGATATGGTGTTGTTATCCGGGGCGGGAAAACTGCGAACTATCAAGTTTATATTGACGGCGAGTATTCTGGGAATGACCATTGGAATATATATAAATATGACGTCTACAAGTGCCCTGAAGGCAGAATTTCTTTAGGGGAGGTTTCGGTGTCGGGAGTCGACTTGCAAGCGGCTGGCTGGCCAGTGGTTTGCAAAGATAATAATTCGTATGAAATAAGGAAGAAGTTCGATTTTGGGTGTGGCCTGTGCGATGAAGATGGAGTGGATGTCTCCCGTGGAGAGCATTCCGTGCGGGAAAATCTGGTGTCGCTTGATGGTGTGCGCGTCAATATTTCTTACGATTCGAATAAGCGCGCATGGATGCCGGACCTCGACAGGAAAATTGAGTGGGGTTCCAGTGGGGCGGTAATTGAGGTCGAGCCTGGCCTGTTTTCCTACTTGAGGCATGTCGAAGGGAACACGTACAAGATCGACGGGCGCCCTGATGAGCTTGCATGGGAGAACGCGAACGGCAGCTTTATATATCGGACAGGTAGCCAAGAGTATCGGTTCGATGAGGATGGCTTGTTGGCGTCTTTTGGTCCTATAGGCGCTCCGAGAGCGAGGATATTGCGTGACGAGAACGGGCGAATCGAGTCGGTCAAGACCCACAATGGAAGATCTGTGAATCTTTCATATGAGGGTGGTCGCCTCCTTTCCGTCAGCACGGGCGAGCAGAGTGTAGACATTTCGTACGACACTGTTGGAAATGTGGCAGGTATAGATTGGAGCTCCGGGGCTCAGAAGTCCTTTGTTTACGGTGAGCCTGCATTGGCGGCGGCGGCAGACAATAATCTGTTGACGGGCGTGCTTTCGGAAGGGGGGCGCGAGCGCAGTTTCGGCTATGACATTTCGGGTCGGATAACCTATCGGTCTTCTGGCGAGTCGGGTTCTGAATCGCAGGTTGTTACGTATTCATATCCCGATAATAGTCATGCCGTTGTGCACTTGGCTTCTGGTGCGCTCCGTACCTATGAGTTCTCTGCGGATCTTTATCGCAAGCCAGTGTCTATCAGCGACAGCGCCGGCTCCGCGACCCATCAATATGATGCTGACAGCCGCATCGTAGAGTGGACCGATGCGCGTGGTACGACGACCACTTACGGTTACACCTCCAATTACGAGAGCAGTAGGTTGGTGGCGGTTGGAACCGCGCAACAGCGACGCATCGAGACAGAGCGCGACCTCAAGTTTGGGAAGATCACGTCGCGAAAGACGTTCGATGCTGCTGGGCAGCTGGTAGCCGAAGAAACAAGGACTTTGAACGGACGCGGACAGGAGCTTACTTACGCTCGGACCGACCCGGCGACAGGAGTTTCGCGACTCATCGCGACAACTTACTGCGAGTCGGCAGATGTAACCGCGGGAACCTGTCCAAAGGTGGGGCTCGTTACCCATGTGGATGGCCCTCGAACGGATATAGTCGACAAGACGTTCTATACGTACCGCGCCAGCAATGAAGGAAGTTGCGCGACCTCGCCGACGACCTGCGCCTGGCGCAAGGGCGATCTGTGGAAGGTCACCGACGCGCTTGGCCATGTCACCGAGACCCTGCGCTACGACGGCGCCGGCCGGGTGCTGTCGGTCAGGGACGCCAACGACGTCGTCACCGACTTCGAGTACCACCCGCGTGGCTGGATGACCGCGCGCAAGGTCCGCGGCAGCGACGACAACAGCGAGGCCGACGACCGCATCACCGCCATCGCCTACCTGCCGACCGGCCTGGTCAGCAGCGTGACCCTGCCCGATGGCAGCTTCACCTCCTATGTCTATGACGCCGCGCACCGGCTGACCGACATCGTCGACGCCGACGGCAACCGTCTGCACTACACCCTCGACAACGCCGGCAACCGGATCAAGGAGGAGGTGCTGGGCGAGAACGACGCCCTCAAGCGTACCCTGTCGCGGGTCTACAACCAGCTCGGCCAGCTGGCGACCCAGGCCGATGCCGGCGCCAACCCGACCGACTTCACTTACGACACCAACGGCAACCTGGAGACGGTCACCGACGCGCTCAGCCGGGTGACGCAGAACGACTACGACCCGCTCAACCGCCTGATCGGCAGCCTGCGGGACGTCGGCGGCATCGAGGCTTCGACCGCGTTCGAGTACGACGCGCTCGACAACCTGACCCAGGTCACCGACCCGAAGGGGCTGGACACGGTCTACAGCTACAACGGCCTCGGCGATCTGACCCAGCTCGACAGCCCCGACACCGGCGTCACCTCCTACCAGCACGACGACGCCGGCAACCGCAGCAGCCAGACCGACGCCCGCGGCGAGGCCACCGGCTACGGCTACGACGCGCTCAACCGCCTGACCTCGGTGAGCTACAGCGACAGCAGCCTGGACGTGGCCTATGCCTACGACAGCGTCCAGCCCGGCTGCGCCGCCGGCGAGACCTTCGCGATCGGCCGCCTGAGCCGGATGAGCGACGGCAGCGGCCACACCGACTACTGCTACGACCGCTTCGGCCAGTTGGTGCGCAAGGTCCAGGTCACCAATGGCCAGTCCTTCACCCTGCGCTACGCCTACACCCAGGCCGGTCAGCTGAGCCTGATGACCTACCCGGACGGCACCGAGGTCGACTACGTCCGCGACGGCCAGGGCCGGACCAGCGAAATCGGCGTCACCGCACCCGGCGGCAGCCGCGAAGTGCTGTTGAGCAACGCCAGCTGGTACCCGTTCGGCCCGGTCGGGGCCTGGACCTTCGGCAACGGCCGCACGTTGTCGCGCACGCTGGACCTGGACTACCGCCCGCAGTCGATCCTGAGCACCGACACCGGTTCGCCTACCAGCGGTGGCGGACTGGATCTGGGCTTCCGCTTCGACGCGGTCGGCAACCTGACCAGCCTGCACGGCGCCGATCGTGCCGACCCGCCGCGGGTGCGCCTGGACTACGACGCGCTGAGCCGGCTGACCGCGTTCCGCGACGGCCCGACCGACACCGCGATCGAAAGCTACGGCTACGACGCCACCGGCAACCGCACCAGCTTCACCAATGCCGGCGGCACCCAGGCCTACAGCTATCCGACCGACAGCCACCGACTCGGCGCGGTCGCCGGTGTGGCCCGCGGCTACGACGCGGTCGGCAACACCACCGCCATCGGCGGCACGAAGGAATACGTCTACAGCGCCGCCAACCGCCTGAGCGCGGTCAAGCAGGGCGGCGCGGTGACGATGCACTACGGCTACAATGGCCGCGGCGAGCGCGTGCATCGCCACCTGGGCAGCGACGTCACCTACAGCGTCTACGACGAAGCCGGCCACTGGGTCGGCGACTACGACGCCAGCGGCGCACCGAAGCAGCAGGCGATCTGGCTCGACGACCTGCCGGTGGGCCTGCTCAACGGCATCGCGACAACCGCCAACCGCCTGCACTACATCGAACCCGACCACCTCGGCACCCCGCGCGCGGTGATCGAACCCCAGCGCGACGTCGCGGTCTGGACCTGGGACATCGCCAGCGAAGCCTTCGGCAACAGCGCCCCCAACCCGGACCCCGACGGCGACAGCACCGCCTTCGTCCTCGACATGCGCTTCCCGGGCCAGCGCTACGATGCCGCGAGCGGACTGAACTACAACTACTTCCGGGATTATGAGGCGGGAGTGGGGCGTTACCTGCAGAGTGATCCGATTGGATTGATGGGAGGGCTTTCAACGTATGGATATGTAGATGGCTTGCCTCTAGCTTCGGCTGATCCTCTTGGGTTGCAAAGTGCTCTACGTCGTCCCCCCTATAATCCGGGATGGTCGGGACCAGGAGGTGGTGCGGATCACTCTAGTGGCTGGGGGCCGACGCCTGGTGAAGTTTGGGATGGGCTCACTCAGTACATGTCTGACCTGGTGAGTGGCCGCCCTAAAATGACGCGAGAGCAGACGATTTATTATCAAAGATACTGCAAGGGCGAAGATGATAAGTGTGCGGCGTTGAAGGCGGCGTTGCAGCAACATATTTACGTTGCAAAGGGAAAGATGGCTAAGATGTTTTTTGACCCGCAGAATTTATATCTATATGCGTTTGCTGAAAAGAATCCAGCTATTGGTAACACAAGCTGGTTGGGCCATGGTGACGAGTTGGCTGGGCGAATCAAGGCGATTGAGACAATGATCTCGTTGGGGAAGCTGATGAACTGTGATGTTTCGCAAGAAGAGCAAGCCGCTCGAACATTGTTTGTTCCTCGTGCGCCTTTTGGAAAATAGTATGAAAGTTGGAGTGAATATTCCAGTTTTTAGCTCTCCTGCGACGGCGTATGCGTCGATCTGGGGTGAATTGGAGTTGCCAGTTTTGCCCTGTGTTGACGACGAAGTTTCGTTCGTTTTTTCGGGTAAAGAGTCAATGCCTGAGATTCCTCGGTTTGGTGTTATAAGCGTTGTTGGAAGGCGGTTT
This sequence comes from Marilutibacter maris, assembly GCF_003233695.1. Lineage (NCBI taxonomy): Bacteria > Pseudomonadati > Pseudomonadota > Gammaproteobacteria > Lysobacterales > Lysobacteraceae > Marilutibacter > Marilutibacter maris. The sequence goes on from NZ_CP029843.1 coordinate 1,023,001, forward strand.
AGCGTGGGGAGCTCTCCTCTGTGTTTCCTTGAGTTGTCAGATGTTGTGATGGACGATGCTGATTCGGCTGAGGCGATGTGTAGTTACTTTGAGCGGCAGTTTGGTTTTATTGTGGACCGTTACCTTGCCGACTGATCGGTGGTGTCAATGTCATTGGTGCGAAAGGTGAGGCCGGGTTCATTTTATAACGCGACTAGCAAACACGAGCTCCGCGCCTGCGAAGCCAAGCGCTTGAGCACGGCCCAACCGGGTGATGTGGTGGGGGTGGTATGAACTACGAGGACGGAACGGCCGTCCTGATCGGCGACAGGGTGGATCTCGGCGGCGGCATGACAGGCGTCGTCGTGGCCGTTATCGCTACCGGTGAGTTTTCTGTAGGCTATTCGGCAGACGACTGGCGCTATCTGCGCGCCGGAGTCCTGATCGAGTCGCCCCAGGCCGGCGCCGTCCACTACCCGGACGCTTGGACCGGTCTCGTCCTGCTCAGTCGGGCCAGTGCCGGCCCGCGGGATATCTGACCCGTCGCATACCGGACTCGATGGGGCATACCGATCCAGGTGCGATCACCGGACCGGCGGTATCTGCGGCGCGGGAATATGCGCCTGCCCCCCCCCAAACTTGCACTCACCGCCCGCCACGTCCAGACTTCCCGTTCTGGCCGCCTTGAGCGGCTATTTCTTTGCGTCGTCTGTCAGTGCTCCGGCCTTTTCGGCGTATTCCCACACTCCCTAGACAATGGAGGCTCCCATGGAGATCGCCGACCGTCGCGTCGCTTCCTTCCACTACACCCTGACCGACGATGCCGGTCAGGTCATCGACTCGTCCAGCGGCCGCGACCCGCTGAGCTATCTGCACGGCGCCGGCAACATCGTCGCCGGGCTGGAGAAGGCCCTGGCCGGCAAGCAGGCCGGCGACAAGCTCAAGGTCGATGTCGCGCCCGAGGAGGGCTATGGGGTCCGCCACGACGGTCTGGTCCAGCAGGTGCCGCGCGAGGCCTTCCAGGGCATCGACAACGTGCAGCCGGGCATGCAGTTCCAGGCCCAGACCGGCAACGGTCCGCTACTGGTGACCGTGACCGAGGTCGGCGAGGGCACCATCACCGTCGACGGCAACCACCCGCTGGCCGGCAAGACCCTGCACTTCGACGTCGAGATCACCGAGGTGCGCGACGCGACCGAGGACGAGCAGCAGCACGGCCACACCCACGGCGCGGGCGGCGAGCACGCCTGATCCGCCTGCGGTAGCGCCGGCGATGGTCGTGGCCTCGTGCCGCGGCCACGTGCGACGACATCCCGGCCCGGATCGCGCCTGCGGTCCGGGCCGTTTCATGTCCGCGGGGCGGGGAAGGGCCGGCGCTCAGCCGGTCAGCGCGACGACCGAGGGCAGCCGCGGATGCTCGCGGGCGATGCGTCGCATCGCCGGGCAGTCGGCGCGGTGGGCGCCGGGCAGGTAGCCCAGGCTCATCAGGAATTCGCCGGTGATCTCGCCGCCGGTGAAGCGGAACGTGCGCTTGAACAGCTTCACCCACGCGGCCTTGTCGCGAGGCGCGTCGCCGTCGCGGGCATGCGCGTCGAGCCAGTCGGCGAAGCCGCCGTGACTGTCGCGCATCGCCCGGATCACCCCGGCGTTGTGGATCGCCGCGTCGACCTTGAGCCGGTTGCGGATGATGCCGGCGTCGGCCAGCAGCCGTGCGCGCTCGGCCTCGCCGTAGCCGGCGACCGCGTCGACGTCGAAGCCGTCGTAGGCGCGGCGGAAGCCCTCGCGCTTGCGCAGGATGGTTTCCCAGCTCAGCCCGGCCTGGTTGATCTCCAGCAACAGGCGCTCGAACAGCACCGCCTCCTCGCGCTGCGGCACGCCGTACTCGCGGTCGTGATAGGGGCCGTGCAGCGGGTGGCCGGGCGCGATGTCGCAATAACCTGACATGGAATACTCCTCGCGGCCGGGCGGCGGGCCCGGCAGGCTGGAAGGGTCGAGGTGGAGGGCCGCCGCCGACCGTCGCTGCGCGGCCGGGCAGACGCCGGACCCATGACCATAGCGCGTCGCGCGGACCCACGCGAGCCGCTGGCGAGGCGCTAGAATGACGGCCATGTCCGTGCCCACTACGCCGCTCGCCAACCAGCTCCTGATCGCCCTGCCTTCGCTGGCGGACACCAACTTCTCGCGCAGCGTCGCGCTGATCTGCCAGCACGACGAGGACGGCGCGATGGGCATCGTGGTCAACCGCGCCTCCGAGTACACCCTCGGCGAGGTGCTGGGCCAGATGGGGGTCGAAGGCGGCAGCGACTCGCTGCGCGCGCAGCCGGTCCTGGCCGGTGGCCCGGTCCACCCCGAACGCGGTTTCGTGCTCCACGACGGCGGCCTGAACTGGGACTCGACGATGCAGATCGGCGAGCAGCTGTACCTGACCACCTCGCGCGAGATTCTCGAGGCGATGGTGCTCGGCGAGGGGCCGGCCAACGCGACCGTGGCGCTGGGCTGCGCCGGTTGGGGCTCGGGTCAGCTCGAGCGCGAGTTGGCCGACAACGACTGGCTGACCGCACCCTCCGACGCCGAGCTGCTGTTCTCGATGCCGCTGGACGCGCGCTGGCAGGCCGCGGCCGGTCGCATTGGCGTGGATTTCGCCCATCTCGCCGACTACGCGGGGCATGCCTGAGGCGGCCGTGATGAGACGCGACGGCACGGTACTTGGATTCGACGTCGGCGCCCGCCGCATCGGCGTCGCGGTCGGCAGCGCGTTCGGCAATGGCGCGCGTGCGCTGGCGGTGGTCGACGTGCACGGCCATGGCCCCGACTGGACCGCGATCGATCGTCTCTGCAAGGAGTGGCGGCCGGACGGCTTCGTGGTCGGCGACCCGATGACCCTGGACGGCGGCGATCAGCCCAACCGCCGGCGCGCCCATGCGTTCGCCCGCGAACTGCACGCACGCTACCGGCTGGGGGTGGCCCTGGTCGACGAGCGCGCCAGCTCGGTCGAGGCCGCGCAACGCTTCGCCGGCGCCCGCGCCGAAGGCCGCCGCCGCCGCCGCGATGCCGAGGTGCTCGATGCGATGGCCGCCGCGGTCATCGTCGAACGCTGGCTGGCCGCCCCCGACGACGCCACGGAAATCGGCACCCCGCCGTCTTCCGACGCTTCCCACTGATACCGCCCCGGACCCCATGAGCCCAACGCCTTCCGCCACCGCGCCGCACGCTGCGGTCGACCCGTCGCGCCACCTGATCGGCCTGCGGGACATGCCGCGCGAGCGGATGCTGACCCTGCTCGACCGCGCCCAGCACTATGCCGAGGGTCACGACGCGCGCAGCGCACTGGCCGGCACCGCGGTCTGCACCCTGTTCTTCGAGCCTTCGACCCGGACCCGGCTGAGCTTCCAGCTCGCCGCCCAGCGGCTGGGCGCGGACGTGCTGAACTTCGACGCCTCGACCTCGTCGACCAGCAAGGGCGAGACCGCGCGCGACACGCTGAAGACCATCGAGGCGATGGGCGTGCGCGGTTTCATCGTTCGCCACAAGCACGACGGCGCGGTCGCCGCGCTGGCCGCGGAGGCCGCCGAAGGCACCCACCTGATCAATGCCGGCGACGGCCGCAGCGCGCACCCGACCCAGGGCCTGCTCGACATGCTCAGCCTGCGCCAGGCCAAGGGCGGCGACTTTTCGTCGCTGAAGGTGCTGATCGTCGGCGACGTCAAGCACTCGCGGGTCGCGCGCTCGGACCTGCACGCGCTGCGCACCCTGGGCGCCGGCCAGATCCGCGTCTGCGGACCGCGGGCGCTGCTCCCCGACGACGACACGCTGAAGGACTGCATCGTCAGCCAGGATTTCGACGCCGCGCTGGACGGGGTCGATGCGGTGATGATGCTGCGACTGCAGCGCGAGCGCATGGAGGACGGCCTGGTCGCCTCGCTGGAGGACTACCACCGCGACTACGGCCTGACCGCCGCGCGCCTGGCCCGCGCCGACGCCGAGGCGGTGGTGATGCACCCGGGGCCGATGAACCGCGGCGTCGAGATCACCGACGAGGTCGCCGACGGCCCGCGTTCGCTGGTGCTGCGCCAGGTCGCCAACGGCGTCGCGGTGCGGATGGCGGTGCTGGAAAGCCTGCTGCGGCGGTAGCCGGAGCCGATCGCGGCTTACGCCGCTCCTACGGGAGCCAGAGTCTGGCGTGCGCTTGACGTTGCCTGCGGCGACGGGGCCGCGACGCGCGTCCTCGCCGAGCTCCACCCGGTGCGCATGTAGGAGCGGCGTAAGCCGCGATCGGACCTTGCCGTGAACGCTTCATCGCGGCTCACGCCGCGTCTGTGCGCTGTTTCAGCGGCGCCGCTGTCCGAACATCCAGTCCCACATCGGCGCGTAGTTGTAGGTCGCGTCCCAGGCGTTGTGGTTGGCGTCGGGAAACTCGGTGTAGCGGACGTCGGCGCCGGCGGCCTGCAACGCGGCGTGCATGCGTCGCGACTGCTGCGGCGGCACCACGTCGTCGCGGCCGCCGTGGAAGATCCAGACCGGCAGATGATGCAGGCGCGTGGCGGTGGCTTCGAACGGATCGGCGGCACCGGCCACCGCTTCGACCGCCAGCGGCGACTCGGCGCGCGGCGAGGTGATGCCGCCGCAGACCGGGGCCAGCGCGGCGAAGCGCTGCGGCTGCAGCAGCGCCAGCTCCCAGGTGCCGTAGCCGCCGCGCGACAGGCCGGTCAGATAGGTGCGGTCGGGGTCGCCGCCGAACTCCGCCGTCGCCGCGTCGAGCGTGGCCAGGGCCATCGCCGCGACATCGCCGTCCCAGGAGCGCTCGGCCGGCGACTGCGGGAACACCACGATCGCCGGAAAGCGTTGCGCATGGGCACGCAGGAACGGGCCCAGGCCGACCGCGGTCTGCTTGTCGCCGTCGGCGCCACGCTCGCCGGAGCCGTGCAGGAACAGCACCACCGGGCGTCGGCCGGCGGCGTCCTGCAGGCGCGTGGAGGCGGGCACGAAGACCTGGTAGACACGCTCGACGCCATCGAGGCGGACGGTGCGGCGGACGAACTCGCCCGCCGCGACCGGCTCGGACGACGCGTCGGCGGACCGCGATGCGGATGGCGTGGTCGTGCAGGCGACGGTCAGGGCGAGCAGCATCGAGGTGGCCATCAGGGACAGGGTCCGGCGCAACGTGAGGGGCATGGCGGGAGGGCTCCGGGTGCGGTTCGAGCGGGAAGCGTGCAGGGGGCAGGCTACCGCAACGCGGCGGCCGCTGCCGGGGTCAGCGCGCGAGCTTCAATCCCGGTCCGCTGCGATCGGCGTGCCCTGGTGGAAGACCATGCGCCAGCCGGCATCCTCGTGTCGCCACAATGAGCTGCGCAGCGAATGCCGTGCTGGCCGTGCGGCGTCGGCATCGACGATCGTCGCCCGATAGGTCGCCAGGGCCAGGCCCGCGCCCAGCAGGCGCAGCGAGAAGTCCTCGATGCGGTACTGGAAGAGGCCCGCCTCGCGCGGCAGTCGCGTCAGCACTTCGTCCTTGCCGAACGCGCGGCCGCTGCTGGCGATCTCGACGAAGTCGTCGGCGACCAGCCCGTCCAGCGCCGCCACCGAGGCGCGCGTCGCCGGTTGCAGCAGGCGCTGTTCGAGTTCGAGCAGATGGGCCTGCAGTGCCACGGTGTCCATGAGGTCGCCGCCGTCCGTGCCGCAGGCTCAGTGCAGCAACACCAGGGTCGCCAGGCCGAGGAAGGTGAAGAAGCCCAGCACGTCGGTGACCGTGGTCAGGAAGATGCTGCTGGCCAGCGCGGGGTCGAAGCCCAGCCGTTTCAGGGTCAGCGGCACGGTCACCCCGGCGGTGGCGGCGAACAGCAGGTTCAGGGTCAGCGCCGAGGCGATCACCAGCGACAGCTGCCAGTCGCGGAACCAGAACCAGACCACGATGCCGAGCAGGGAGCCGAGGGTCAGGCCGTTGAGCAGGGCCAGCCGGACTTCCTTCCACAGCAGCACGCCGGCGTTGGAGGCGCCGACCTGGCCCAGGGCGAGGCCGCGCACCATCAGCGCCAGCACCTGGGTGCCGGCATTGCCGCCCATGCCGGCGACGATCGGCATCAGCACCGCGAGGGCGACGATCTTCTCGATCGTGGCCTCGAACTGGCCGACCACGCTGGCGGCGAGGAAGGCGGTGCCGAGGTTGATCGTCAACCAGATCAGGCGCCGCCGCATCGCCCGTCGGATCGGGCTGAACAGATCCTCTTCCTCGTCCAGGCCGGCCGCGCCCAGGGCCTGGTGCTCGGCACGTTCGCGGATGATGTCGACCACGTCGTCGATGGTGATGCGGCCCAGCAGCACGTTGCCGTCGTCGACCACCGGCGCGCTCAGCCAGTCGTGGTCGGAGAACTGGCGGGCGACCTCGTCGGCGGATTCGTCGACGTCGATCGCCGGCTGCTCGTCGTCGACCAGCTTGTTGATCGGGTCGCCCGGCTCGCAGGTCAGCAGCGAGGCCAGCGCGATCCGGCCCAGGTACTGGTGGCGGCGGCTGACCACGTACAGATGGTCGGTGTGTTCGGGCAGCTCGCCGCGCAGGCGCAGATAGCGCAGCACGACGTCGACGGTGGTGTCCGCGCGCACGGTCACCACGTCGGGATTCATCAGGCGGCCGGCGGTGTCCTCGGGGTAGGACAGGACCTGTTCGAGGCGGTCGCGGTTCTCGCGGTCCATCGACTTGAGGACTTCGTCGATGACCGTGTCCGGCAGGTCCTCGACCAGATCGGCGAGGTCGTCGATGTCGAGGTCCTCGACCGCGGCGACGATCTCGTCCGGATCCATCTCGGCGAGCAGGCTCTCGCGGACCTCGTCGCCGACGTGGACCAGCACCTCGCCGTCGTCCTCGGCGTCGACCAGGCCCCAGACCACCGTGCGCTTGGCCGGCGGCAGCGATTCGAGCAGGTTGCCGATCTCCGCCGGCGACAAGGTATTGACCAGCCGCCGGACCGGGCCCAGGCGGCCGCTGTCGAGCGCATCCGATAGCAGGCGCAACTGGCGTGCGGTCTTGTCGTGGCGGACGGCTTCGGCCATGCAGGGCTCCGGTTGTGGGGCTCAGCGGTGTGGTCGGCGGCGCGGTCGGAAGAACCGGACGACGGGGTCGGCCCGGTTCCAGGTCGGGCGCCGCAACCGTCCCGGCGCCCTCCGCAAGGCGGCAGGGTGGCGGACTGCGGTGCGACTCTCCCGGAGGGCCTGGCCGGGCAGGCCGTTCCGGGGACGACGCTTCCAATGCGTCCGGGCGTGATTATCGCCGTTGCGGGCGTGGCTGCACACCCCGGCGTGCGGCCGCGGCGTTCAGTGACCGGTGTTGCTGTCGAGCCAGCGCGCCAGGGCGGCGTGGTCGCGCGCGCGCATCAACCCGGCGCTGTGTCTGCGCAACCGGGCCAGGTCGTGATTGCGGATCACCTGGCGCAGTTCCAGCATCGTCGACGGGTGCAGGCTGAACTCGGTCAGTCCCAGCGCCAGCAGCAGCGGGGCGAAGCTGGCGTCGCCGGCCATCTCGCCGCATACCGCGACCGGCACGCCGCGGGTGTGGGCGTGGCGGATCACGTCGCGCAGCACCCGCACCACCGCCGGGTGCAGCGGTGTGTAGAGCTCGCCCAGCGCCTCGTTGATGCGGTCGGCGGCGAGCAGATACTGGACCAGGTCGTTGGTGCCGATCGACAGGAAGTCGACCTCGTCGATGAAGCTGGCCAGGGCGATCGCCGCCGCCGGGACCTCGATCATCGCGCCCAGCGGCAGTTGCTCGGCGATCGCATGGCCCTGCGCGCGCAGCTCGCCGGCGATCCGCGCCAGGTGGCCGCGCACCGCGCGGATCTCGGCGCGGCTGCTGACCATCGGCAGCAGGATCCGCAGCGGACCGTAACCGGAGGCGCGCAGCAGGGCGCGCAACTGGGTCTCCAGCACGTCGGGACGGGCCAGCGACAGGCGCACGCCGCGCAGGCCCAGCGCCGGGTTGGGCTCGTCGCGCAGGGCCAGTCCGGTGTGGTCGGCCTTGTCGGCGCCCAGGTCGACGGTGCGCACGGTGACGGTGCGGCCGGTCATGCCCAGCACCAGATCGCGGTAGGCGCGGAACTGCTCGTCCTCGTCCGGCAGCTCGCGGCGTTGCAGGAACAGGAACTCGGTGCGGTACAGCCCGATCCCGGCCGCGCCCAGCGCGTGCGCCTCGGCGACGTCCTCGCGCGACTCGGCGTTGGCGTAGAGCTTGATGTCGACGCCGTCGCGGGTGCGGGTCGGTTCGCGGCGCAGGCGGTGCAGCTCCTTGCGTTCGCGCTTGAGCTCGCGTGCCCGCGCGCGATGCCCGCGCAGGTCCTCGGCATTGGGCTCGAGCACGACCAGGCCGCTGCCGCCGTCGATCATCAACGTGTCGCCGTCGTTGATCTTCTGCAGCACGTTGGGGACGCCCACCACCAGCGGCAGGTGCAGGCTGCGGGCGAGGATCGCGCTGTGCGAGAGCGGGCTGCCGCTGGCGGTGACGATCGCCATCGCCCCGTGCGCCTGCAACTGGGCGATCTCGGCCGGGGCCACGGTGTCGGTGATCAGGATGTCGCCGGCCAGGCCCTGCATCTCGCCCTGGCGGCGGTGCAGCGCGGCATGCACGCGGCCGATGACCTGGTCGATGTCCTCGACCCGGCTGCGGAAATACGCATCGTCCATGTCCTCGAACACCGCGGCGATGCGGTCGCGCTGCAGGCGCAGCGCGTAGTCGGCGGTATAGCGGCCGATCCGGATCAGTTCGTTCAGGCCCTGCAGCAGCTCCGGATCGTCCAGCAGCAGCGTATGCAGGTCGAGGAACTCGCCGACCTCGTGGGCGAGCGCGCCATGCAGGCGCTCGCGCAGCGTATGCATCTCCTCGCGGACGACCGCGATCGCCGCGTGCAGGCGAGCCAGCTCGTCGTCGATCGCCTCGCCGGCGATGTGCTCCTCAACGACCTCGAGTGCGTGCGGCAGGCGGACGCGGGCACGGCCGAGCACGCTTCCGCGCGAGGCTCCGGTGCCGTTGAACTCCTGCCGCATCCGCGCCGGTCTCCTCAGTTGTCCTCGTCGAAGCGGCGCTCGAACAGCGCGACGATCGCTTCGGTGGCGGCGGCCTCGTCCTCGCCCTCGACCCGCAGCCGGACCGCGGTGCCCTGGCCGGCGGCCAGCAACATCACCCCCATGATGCTCTTGGCGTTGACCTCGCGGCCCTTGGCGACGAGGGTGGCGTTGCTGCGGAACGCGGACAGCACCTGGACCAGCTTGGCGGTCGCGCGCGCGTGCAGGCCGAGGCGGTTGGATACGGTCAGTTCGCGTTCGATCATGGGGAGTCCTCGGGCCGTTCTCAGGCGTCGTCCAGGATGACGCCGTTGCGCGCGCCCGCGGCGGCGATCGCGGGCAGTTCGTCCAGGCCGAGCTCGGCGTAGTTCATCACCCGCAGCAGCATCGGCAGATTCAACGAGGATACCCGGCGCACCGGCGTTCCCAGCCGTGCGACCCGGGCGGCGAGGTTGCTCGGGGTCGCGCCATAGACGTCGGTCAGCACCAGCACGCCATCGCCGCCGTCGACCCGCCGCAGCGCGGCGCTGGCCTGCGGCAGCAACTGGTCCGGATCGGCGCCGAACGGCACTTCGAAGGCTTCGGTGCTCAGCGGCAGGTTGCGCAACAACTGCGTGGCCACCGCCAGCAGCGCGCTGCCGATGCCTTGATGGGTGACGAGGAGGATGCCGACGCTCATCCCATCAACTTATCAGAGCCGGGCGACCCGCCGGTAGCGATCGATGCGATCGGTTCGCGCGCAAACGCAGTACGGGCAGCCATCGGCTGCCCGTACCTGGTTGAAGGTGGGCGTCGCCGGATCGTCCGGGCGACGCCGGTGGATGCTAGGGCTGAGGGGTGTCGTCGGGCGCCGGCTCCGGCGTTGGTTCGACCGCGGGCTCCGGCGCGATCGGTGACGGCGGCTGTTCGCGCTCGTCGAGCGGCTCGGGCATCGGCGACGGGTAGGCGTTCTCGGTCTCCGTCTCCGGTGCGCTCATGTCATCGGCCGGTGCGGTGTCCGCGGGCGTGCTGGTTTCCGGTGCGGCCATGTCCTCCGCCGGCGGTGTCGATCCGGATGGAGGCGCCGCCGGTTCGCAGGCGGCCAGGCCCAGCGCGAGCAGGGTGGCGACCGGGAGCGCCGCCATCGTCCAGCGGCGGCGATGGTCCGGATCGGCGGTTTTCGGAGCGTGGTTCATGGGAGTCTCCCTTTCGGTGGGGGTGGGACGCATCGGCCGGACGCGGACGATACGCGGTTGCGGGACCTCGCAGGAGCGGGGTCAGGGCAGCGGAGGCTGGTCGTCCATGGCGGCGAATTCCTCCGCCGTCAGCAGGCCGTCGTCGTCGCGATCGGCCTGGTCGAAGCGCAGGACCAGCGCCGCGTCCGCCGCGGCCTCCTCGCGCGAGAGCAGGCCGTCGGCATTGCGGTCGAGCGCGGTGAAGGCGTCCGGACCGGGAGCGCGCTCGGGCTCGGGCGCGCTGACGGGCGGCGGATTGCGGGGAGGGGCTTCCTGTGGCCCCGGTCGCGGGCCGGCGGCGAACGCCGCCGACGCCAGTACGATCGACACGCAGGTCAGCATCGCCGCCAACGGTCGTCGTCGCCCCGGGCCGCACACGGTGGGGGTCGCCATCTTCGTCTCCTCGGATACGCAGGTCCTGGTGGGTGCGTGTCCGACGCTATCGATGCAGGTGCGATCCCGGCGCGAGCAACGGATAAAGGTTCCGTAATTCGGTGAACACGAGCGGAAACCGTGTCAGCGGGCATTCACCCGCACGGGGGCGGAGACGGGACGTTGTCGCCGGGAACGGAGGCGCGCGCTCAGTCCAGTTCGCGGTGATGGACGGCGACCTCGTCCCAGCCCTGGCCGCGCGCATGCTCGGCCATGCGTTCGGCGAGATAGACCGAACGGTGGCGGCCGCCGGTACAGCCGAACGCGACGGTAACGTAGCTGCGGGTGGTGTCCTCGATCATCCGTGGCAGCCAGGTATCGAGGAAGCCGCTCACCTGCGACAGGTACAGGTTCACGTCGGGCTGCTGGTCGAGGTATTCGCGCACGCCGCTGTCGCGACCCGACAGTGGTCGCAGGACCGCGTTCCAGTGCGGATTGGGCAGGCCGCGGGCGTCGAACACGAAGTCCGCGTCGGCGGGCACGCCATGGCGGTAGGCGAACGACTCGAACAGCAGCGAGACGGCGCTGTCGCCGCCCAGCCCGAACCCGGTGATGATGTGCCGGCGCAACTGGTGCACGTTCATCTCGCTGGTGTCGATCACGGTATCGGCGATCCGCCGCAGCGGACGCGAGACCTGGCGCTCGAGCGCGAGCGCGTCGGCCAGCGGCAGCCCCAGCCGGCTCAGCGGGTGGCGGCGGCGGGTGTCGGCATAGCGCCGCAACAGCACCTCGTCGCTGCTTTCGAAATAGACCAGGTGCGGGTCGAAACCCAGTCCGCCGACCGTCGACAGCCACTCGGGGATGTTGGCCAGATCGCTGTGGCGGTTGCGCACGTCGATCGCCACCGCCAGCTTGGGCGGCGCGCCGTCGTCGCTGTGCACGCTGCGCACGAACTGCGGCAGCAGGTCGGCGGGCAGGTTGTCGACGCAGTAGTAGCCCAGGTCCTCCAGGGTCTTCAACGCCACCGACTTGCCCGAGCCGGACATGCCGCTGACGATGACCAGTACCGGTGCGGCGTTGTTGGCGGCGGCCGTATCGGCGTCCGTGTCGGTCCCCGTGCTCACGCGTCCCCCCGTTCCAGGAAATTGCTGTGTCGTGCGATGAAGGCGGCGGCCGGGTCCATGCCCTTCATCCGCAGGCTGTGCAGGCGGGTCGCCGCCTCGGCCAGGACCGCCAGGTTGCGGCCGGGCATCACCGGCAGGGTGATCGTCGGCACGTCCAGGTCGAGGATGCGGCGGGTGCCGCTGTCGCCGGTCAGGCGCTCGATCCCGGTCGGCAGCGGCTCGGCCATCGGCCGGGTGAGGTGGATCACCAGGCGCAGGTACTTGTTGCCCTTGACCGCGGTGTCGCCGAACATCTCGCGGATGTTGAGCACCCCCAGACCGCGCACTTCGAGCAGGTCCTGCAGCATGTCCGGGCAGGTGCCATCGAGCACGTCCGGCGCGATCTGGGTGAACTCGGGGGCGTCGTCGGCGACCAGCCGGTGGCCGCGGGTGACCAGCTCCAGGGCCAGTTCGCTCTTGCCCGAGCCGGACTCGCCGGTGATCAGCACGCCGATCGAATAGATTTCCATGAACACCCCATGCAGGGTCACCCGCGGCGCCAGCGTGCGCGCGAGGTGGTACTGCATGTGGTTGAGCAGTTCGTGGCCGCGGCGCGGCGAGACCCACAGCGGGGTGCCGGACTCCTCGGCGGCCTCGCGCAGGTCCTCGGGGCAGGGCTGCTGCTTGCTGATCACCATCGCCAGCGGCCGCGACTGGATGATCTTCTCGATCGTCTCCCAGCGCAGGCGCGAGTCCAGCGAGTCCAGCCAGGCCAGTTCCTCGGTGCCGAGGATCTGGACCTTGTTCGGATAGATGGTGTTGAGATAGCCGGCCAGCGACGGCCGCCGCGCGACCGTCTGCACCGACTCCAGCATCCGCGCGGCGCCGGCCTCGCCCGCGATCCAGCGCAGGTCGAGACGCTCGCGCTGCTGCTCGAACAGTTCGCCGGCGCTGATGCTCGCGTTCATGCCCGGCGCCCCGGGCGGTGCCGTGTTCTGCTCATCTGCGCATCCTTGGCGCGGGTCGGAGGGCGTGTCCAGTCGATCATTCACTCGGTCGCTGCCTTGGGGCCGGGGCGCCATGGTAGCCGGCCATGACGCCCGCGCGGTGACGGGTGGGACGCGCGCCGACCCGCCGGCTCAGGCGCCGAGGTCGCCGTTGCGGGCCAGGCTCTCGCCACGATGGTGGTCGACCATCTTTTCCTTGTGCTTCAGCAGCAGGCGATCGAGCTTGTCGGCAAGCAGGTCGATCGCGGCGTACATGTCGATCGCGTTGGCGTCGGCATGCAGGGTGCGGCCGGCGATGCTGACGGTCGCCTCGGCCTTGTGTTCGGGTTTGTCCAGGCTGAGCTGGGCACGCACGTCCAACGGTTGCTCGTAGTGACGCTCCAGGCGCGACAGCTTGGTCTCGACGTAGTCGCGCAGGGCCGGAGTGACATCGATCTGTTGGCCGTGGGTTTCGATACGCATCGCAGACCTCCTGGTTGATGGCTATGTTGACCGCTGTGGGTAACCGGGTGCCGCCGCGGATGCCAGCGCGGCTCCGGAACTACAGCATCGCACGATAGCCGCCGCAGCGGGCATACCCCGATGGGCGGTACCGCGGCGGGGCGATGGCGCCGGCGGGCGGGCGCGCTCAGCCTATTCTCACGCGATCCTGAGACGATGGAATGTTCATCGCCTCGCGGTACTTGGCGACCGTGCGCCGGGCCACGCTGACCCCGGAGGTCTTGAGGGTCTCGGCCAGGCGCGCATCGGACAGCGGCTTGCGCGGATCCTCGGCATCGATCAGCCCGCGGATCATCGCCTGGATGGCGGTGCTGGAGGACTCGCCGCCGCTGTCGTTGCTGACCCCGGAGGCGAAGAAGCCGCGCAGCGGAATGGTGCCGCGCGGGGTGCGCGCGTACTTGCGGGCGATCGCCCGCGAGACGGTGGATTCGTGCAGGCCGACCTCGGCGGCGACCTCGCGCAGGGTCAGCGGACGCAGCGCGCTGTCGCCGAACTCCAGGAAGCCGGCCTGCTGGCGGATCAGGCACTGGGCGACCTTGAGCAGGGTCTCGCCGCGCGCCTCCAGGCTCTTGAGCAGCCAGCGCGCTTCCTGCAGGTGGCCGCGCAGGTAGCTGGCGTCGGAAGCGCTGGCGCCGCGGATCATGCCCTCGTAGCCGCGGTGGATCGAGATGCGCGGGCGCATGCTCTCGGCCAGCGAGACCCGCCACAACCCGTGCTGGCGCCAGATCACCACGTCCGGGGCGACGTAGGTGTCGTTGCCGGTGCCGCCGACCTGCGAGCCGGGACGCGGGTCGAGCGAGCGCAGCAGTTGCACCGCGACCTCGACCTCGCCCGGATCGAGCTTCATTTCCTGGGCCAGGCCCTCGACGCCGACCCGGGCCAGGCGCTGCAACGGCCCGTTGGCCAACTGGTGCGCCAGCGCCTTGCCGGGGGTGTCGTCCGCCATCGGCTCCAGCTGCAGGCGCAGGCATTCGCCGAGGTCGCGCGCGCCGACCCCGACCGGGTCGAAACGCTGGATCGTGTGCAGCACGGTGAGGATTTCCTCCTCGCTGGCCTGGATGTCCGGCGCCAGCGACGCCGCGATCGCGTCCAGCGGTTCGCGCAGATAGCCGTCGTCCTCGATCGCCTCGATCACGATCACGCCGATGCGGCGGTCGCGCGGCGACAGGTGGCTCAGGTGCAACTGCCACAGCAGGTGGTCGTGCAGGGTGTCGTCGCTGGCGACCTGCTCGGCGGCGTGGTCGTCGTGGCCGCCGTCGGAGGGGCCGACCCGTTCGTACCAGGGCTCGCCGTCGCCCGGGGCCCACTCGTCGACCGCCTCGACCTGTACGTCCTCGCCCCGGGTCTCGTGCGTGCCGGCCTCGGTCGCCGGATCGCCATCGGCGCCGACCTCGGTCGACGACTCGGTCCAGTCGAGCAGGGGGTTGGTCTCGATCGCGTCGGCCAGCTCCAGTTCCAGCTCGGCGGCGGACAGTTGCAGCAACCGGATCGCCTGACGCAGCTGCGGCGTCATGACCAGATTCTGTCCGAGTGAGGGTTGGAGGCGGGGCTTCATGGCCTTGTCGGGATCGCGGGCTGTCGGGCTTGGGGCAGGCGCCCGGCCGTTGCGCCCCCGCCGCCGCGAGGCGATGCGCCGTCAATGCGCGCTCCCCGCGGTCGTGCCGGGGCGTCGCGCCGCCGGCAACCGGGGACCCCGCATCAGAGACGGAAGGTTTCCCCCAGGTACACGCGGCGCACGTCCGGATTCGCCAGCAGCGTGTCCGGAGCCCCCTGCGCGAGCACGCCACCGTCGTTGAGGATATACGCGCGGTCGCAGATTCCCAAGGTTTCGCGCACGTTGTGGTCGGTGATCAGCACCCCGATGCCGCGATTCTTGAGGTGGCGCACGATTCGCTGGATCTCGCCGACCGAGATCGGGTCGACGCCGGCGAACGGCTCGTCTAGCAGGATCAGGCGCGGTCGCGCCGCCAGCGCACGGGCGATCTCGACGCGCCGGCGCTCGCCGCCGGACAGGCTGGCGCCGAGCTGGTCGGCGACGTGGGTGACCTGCAGCTCGTCCATCAGGCTGGCCAGCTCGCGTTCGCGACCGGCCTTGTCGAGGTCCTCGCGCAGTTCCAGCACCAGCCGGATGTTGTCGGCGACATCGAGCTTGCGGAACACCGACGGCTCCTGCGGCAGGTAGCCGACGCCGTACTTGGCGCGCGCGTACATCGGCTCGGCGGTGATGTTCTTGCCGTCCAGCTCGATGCGGCCGGCGTCGGCCGGAATCAGGCCGACGATCATGTAGAAGCAGGTGGTCTTGCCGGCGCCGTTGGGTCCGAGCAGGCCGACCACCTCGCCGGCGTCCAGGGTCAGACCGAAGTTCTTGACCACCTCGCGCGAACGGTAGGCCTTGCGCAGGCCCTCGGCGACCAGCATCAGTCGTTCCCCGACTCGTCGGCGGGGGTCGGGTTCTTGGGTTCGATGCGCATGCTGACGCGACCGTTCCCGGAACCGGTGCCGGTGCCGGAGGCCTGTACCCGGCCGGTCTTCATGTTGTAGACCACGCGCGGGCCGTTCATGGTGTTGCCGCGCTGGTTCACGGTCACGTTGCCGGTCAGGGTGACCGTGTCGGAGGTCAGGTCGTAGACGATCCGGCTGGCATTGGCCGAGAACGGGCTGCCGTCGTCCATCTCCTGCTTGAGCCGGGCCGGGCTGCCGGTCAGCACGACCCGGGTCGGTTCGTTGTTGCGGGTGGTGACGTCGGCGCGGGCCGAGCGGATGTCGAGCGTGCCCTGGGTGATCACGACGTTGCCGCTGAGCACGGTCGGCTGGCTCTCGTCCAGCGCGTGGTCGGCATCGTCGGCGTTGATCAGCATCGGCTTGCCCCGGTCCGACGAGCGCGCCTGCACGCCGGCCGGAAGCGCGGCCAGGGACAGCGTGGCCAGGAACAGCGCGGCCAGCGTCAGTGCGGCGCGGCTAGCGTTCGGTGTTCTCATATCGGGAGCGGGTGTCCTTGAGGGTGATCCGGTTGCGCTCGAGGTCGGCCTCGAGCTGACGACCGTTCATTATGAGCCCGGGCTGGGTGAGCGTCACTTTAACCGGCGAGACCGCCCGCTTGGCCTCCGGGAACACGTCCATCTGTTCGGTGCGCATGGTCACCGGGCTGCCGCCGGAATCGGCGCCGTCGGCCTGGACCTGGCCGCGCAGGCGGATCTCGTCGCCGCTCTCGCTGACCCAGGCGGTCTTCGAGCGCACCTCCCAGGCGCCGCCCTGGCTGTCGGCGGCGGGCGGAATCAGGAACAGCGGGGTCTCGATGTCGAGGGTCTTGGTGCCGGGGTCGCGCGCGAGCCGCGGAGCGCGCAGGGTGAACGACTCCTGGCCCTGGGCGTCGAGGGCGATCAGCTCGAAGTCGTTGAGGATGTAGTCGGGCAGTTCCGCGGCGGTGGCCGGCGCGGTGTCGCCGCCGCGCTGGTGCCACAGCACCCAGCCGCTGGCAAGGACGCCGGCGAACAGGACCACGGTGACGAGGCTGCGCCAGCTCATGCCCGGGTTCCGTCGCCGCCGGCGCCGGTGAGGTCGTTCAACAGCGTCTCGGCGTGGCCCTGCGCCGCCAGCAGCAGGTCGCAGAACTCGCGGGCCGCGCCGTGGCCGCCGGCCGCGCAGGTGCGCCAGTGGACGCGCTCGCGGGTCCAGGGGTGGGCGTTGGCCGGCGCCGCCGACAGGCCGACGTGCGGCATCACCTTCAGGTCCGGCAGGTCGTCGCCCATGAAGGCGACCTCGTCCAGGCCGATCCCCAGGCGCGCGGCGATCTCCCGCACGCAGGCGAGCTTGTCCTTGACCCCGGTGTGGGCCTCCACGCCGAGCTCGTCGGCGCGCTGTTCGGCGACCGCGCTGGCACGCGCGGTGACGAAGGCCACGGCGATCCCGGACTTGCGCAGCATCACCAGGCCCATGCCGTCGTGGACGTGGAAGGCCTTGAACTCGCGGCCCTCGCTGTCGAAGCCGAGGTGGCCGTCGGTCAGCGTGCCGTCGACATCGAAACAGACCAGGCGGATGCGCCCGGCGCGTTCGCGGATGTCGGCGGGGTAGTCGTTGAGGTGGCTGTAGGGCATGAAGCGAGGAGAGGGAGGTGAGAAGTGAGGAATGAGAGGTGGAGCGAGGAGCGAGAAGCGGGAGAGGGTGAAGAGCGCTTGCCCGTTTCCGGCCCTTTCCGCCACGTATCCGTCTTTAAACTACCCGCGCCCGCAACAGGTCGTGAATGTTGAGGGCGCCGACGACGCGGTTGTCGGTATCGACCACCAGCAGGCCGCTGATCTTGTGGGTCTCCATCATCCGCGCCGCCTCCACCGCGAGCGCGTCGGCGCCGATGGTCTTGGGCGCACGGGTCATCACGTCGCCGATCCGGGTCGCGCGCAGATCGACCGCGGCGTCGTCGAGGCTGCGGCGCAGGTCGCCGTCGGTGTACAGGCCGAGCAGGCGGCCATCGCCGTCGACGATCGCGGTCATCCCCAGCCGCTTGCGGGTGATCTCGACCAGGGCCTGGCTGACGGTGGCGTCGGCGCCGATCCGCGGCACGTCGTCGCCGGCGTGCATCACGTCGGTGATGTGCAGCAGCAGGCGCCGGCCGAGCGAGCCGGCCGGGTGCGAGCGGGCGAAATCGTCGGCGGTGAAGCCGCGCGCCTCCAGCAGCGCGACCGCCAGCGCATCGCCCATCGCCAGCGCGGCGGTGGTGCTGGAGGTCGGGGCGAGGTCCAGCGGACAGGCCTCGGCCGGCACGGTGACGTCCAGGTGGATGTCGGCCTCGCGGGCCAGGGTCGAGCCGGGACGGCCGGTCATCGCGATCAGCGGATTGCCCTGGCGACGCAGTACCGGCAGCAGCATCAGCACCTCGTCGCTCTCGCCGGAATTGGACAGCGCCAGCACCACGTCGGCGTCGGTGACCATGCCCAGGTCGCCGTGCCCGGCCTCGCCCGGGTGGACGAAGAACGCCGGGGTGCCGGTCGAGGCCAGGGTCGCGGCGATCTTGCGGGCGACGTGGCCGGACTTGCCCATGCCGGTGCAGACCACCCGGCCGGACGCGTTCAGCACCAGCCGGCAGGCGGCGGCGAATTCGGCCCCGACCCGGTCGGCGACCGCGGCCAGCGCCTGGCCCTCGATCTCGAAGACGCGGCGCCCGCAGGCGGCCAGGCCGTCGTCGGTAACCGGGGCGAGGGGACTTGCAGTGGAAGGGGATGCGGCCATCGGCAGGTGAACCGGCGCGCGGCCGGGATTTATGACGGGAGGGGATTGGGCTAGGCTAAGCCGCCAATTCTAGGCGGTTCCCGGCGCGATTGCCCGTGAGTGCCCCGCGGCCGCGCATCGGCGCGCAGCCACGCTTCATCAGATGCTCGGACCGCCATCGCTTCCCGTTACGCTCCATTTCCGCCAAGCCTGCATTCGCAAGGATTTCCCGTGACCCCCGCCACCATCCAGTCATTGATCGAACAGGGCCTGCCCGGTGCCCGCGCCGACGTGCGCGGCGACGACGGCGTTCATTTCGAGGCCACCGTGGTCTGCGAGGCCTTCCGCGGCAAGCTGCCGCTGGCCCGCCACCGCCTGGTCTACGCGACCCTCGGCGAACGCATGGGCGGCGAGATCCACGCCCTGTCGCTGAAGACCCTGACCCCCGAAGAAGCCGCCTGAGCGGCCCCGAACCGGAACCCCCATGCAGAAAATCGTTGTCCAGGGCGGGCGCCCGCTCACCGGTGAAGTCCAGATTTCCGGCGCCAAGAACGCGGTCCTGCCGATCCTGTGCGCGACCCTGCTGGCCGATGGGCCGGTGGAAATCAGCAACGTCCCGCACCTGCACGACGTCGTCACCACGGTGAAGCTGCTCGGCGAACTCGGCGCCGGCATCACCATCGACGAGCAGTACGGCATCACCGTCGACCCGACCACGGTCCACAGCCAGGTTGCCTCCTACGAGCTGGTCAAGACCATGCGCGCTTCGGTGCTGGTGCTGGGGCCGCTGCTGGCCCGCTACGGCCACGCCGAGGTGTCGCTGCCCGGCGGTTGCGCGATCGGTTCGCGCCCGGTCGACCAGCACATCAAGGGCCTGCAGGCGCTGGGCGCGGAGATCAGCGTCGAGAACGGCTTCATCAAGGCCCGCGCCGAGCGGCTGAAGGGCGCGCGCTGCGTGTTCGACATGGTCAGCGTCGGCGCCACCGAGAACGTGCTGATGGCCGCCACCCTCGCCGAGGGCACCAGCGTGCTGGAGAACGCGGCGATGGAGCCGGAGATCGTCGACCTGGCCGAGTGCCTGAAGGCGCTGGGCGCGCGCATCGAGGGCGCCGGCAGCAACCGGATCGTGGTCGAGGGCGTCGAACGCCTGCACGGCGGCCGCCATTCGGTGGTGCCGGACCGGATCGAGACCGGCACCTTCCTGGTCGCGGCGGCGATGACCGGCGGCCGCATCACCGCCCGACGCGCGCGTCCGGACACGCTCGACGCGGTGATCGACAAGCTGCGCCACACCGGCGCCGCGATCGAGGTCGACGGCGATCGCATCAGCCTCGACATGGGCGGCAAGCGGCCGCGCGCGGTCGACATCACCACCGCGCCGCACCCGGGTTTTCCGACCGACATGCAGGCGCAGTTCATGGCGCTGAACTGCGTCGCCGACGGGGTCGGGGTGATCAACGAGACGATCTTCGAGAACCGCTTCATGCACGTGAACGAGCTGCTGCGGCTGGGCGCGGACATCCGCGTCGATGGCCACACCGCGGTCGTGCGCGGGGTCGAGCGGCTCAGCGGCGCGCCGGTGATGGCGACCGACCTGCGCGCCTCGGCCTCGCTGATCCTGGCCGGCCTGGTCGCCGATGGCGAGACCACGATCGACCGCATCTACCACCTCGATCGCGGTTACGAGAACATCGAGGAAAAGCTGTCGGGGCTGGGTGCCCGCATTCGCAGGATCAGTTGATTCGATTTGGCTGAGTCGATCCGGCCGAGTCGACCCAGGCGGACCGACCGGCAGGGGCCGACTCCCGCGGCCCCGCCGTGACGATCAGCGCAGCGACTGGATGGTCAGTTCCAGCGCGTCGCCGTTCTTGTTGCGCTGGACGATGCGCGCCGGCACCGGCAGGCCCTCGACCACCCAGGCGGTGGTCTGACGGCGGCCGTCGTCGCTGACCACCTTGGTCGCGGTGCGGGCCTGGCCATCGATGTCGATGGTTTCCCGGCCGGCGGTGGTGTAGTCCAGTTGCTTGACCCGACCGTCGTCGACCATGCGATAGCGCAACGGCTGGCCGGCGGCGAGGTCGCGCACGATCGCCAGATTGATCAGCAGCGCATCCATGTCGCCGGGACGCAGTGCGATCGGGCCGGCGCGGTCGGGCTTCACGTCTCCGCTCCAGCGCGCCTCGCCACGCGACCAGTCGTAGGTCGCGCTCTTGCGCGAGCGCTTGACCAGCACCTTGTTGGTGTCGTTGCTGGTGAGCGGACGCCACTGGCCATCCTTGATCTCGAACACGGTGACCTGGCTGAGGTCGGCCAGCGCGTTGCGCACGTTCAGGCTGTAGCGCCAGCGGTCCTGGCCATCGCGGGCGAGGATCATCTGGCCGTTCGCCTCCATGCCCATGAAGCTGGCCTTGTAGTCGGCGGTGAACGGCTCGATCGCGCGGGCCGGCAGCAGCGCACCCGCCGCCAGCATCGCGGTCAGGGCGAGGCCGGCGATCGGCTTGAGTCGCTTGTACAGGTTCGGTGCAGGGTTCATCTATCGCACTCCCGTTGTCATTGGGGCCCGGGCGCCCGTCTTCCGGGGGCGTTCGGGCATCGCGGGGCCGGCATCGGCCCGGACCCGCGCTCGCGGTGGCCGACGACAGCCGGCCGGGTCCGCGGAAACTCCGTCCATGGCGGAAGACCGTCGCTTCATTCGGCGGTTCCGTAATCGATCAGGCGCAGGTCGTAGGTGTCCTCGCCGTCCTCGCGCTGCAGCATGCGGACCGGCGTCGGCACGCCCTCGACCACCCAGATCACGGTCTCTTCGTTGTCGGGCGCGCCGTCCTCGATCGGCAGCCGGGTCACCCGCATCGCGTTGTAGCTGAGTTCGCCGACGCGGACGCCTTCCAGCGCCTCGTCGACCCGATAGACATGGGGGCGGGCACGGCCGTTGTCGACATAGCGATAGTGCAGGGTCTTGCCCGGCTCGGCGTCGCGGATCACCGCGAGATTGATCAACAGGCCGCTCATGTCGCCGGGTTGCAGCGGAACCGGGCGCTGGCGCCATTCCTTGATGTCGCCGCTCCACAGCGCCTGCCGGGCCTGCCAGTCATAGCTGCCGGTGGTGCGCTTGCGGGTGAACAGGGTCTTGCGCACGGTGGCCTGGCTCAGCGGCAGGAAGCCCGCGGCGGTGTCCTCGAACACCGTGCTCTGCTCGGCGTTGATGCCGGCGAGCCTGAACAGGCCGCGGCCGCCCATGGTCAGGTCGACGCGCCAGCGCGGCGCATCCAGTTCGACCACCTGCAGGGTCGCATTGCCGAGCGTGTGGCCGCCGTTGAGGACCTCGTAGCGGGCGATGAAGGGTTCCAGTGCCGGTGCCGGTTCGGGCGCGGCCGATGCGGTCGAGTCCGGGGCCGCGACCGGCGCGGCGGCATGCGCGTCCGTCACCGGCGCCATGGCGGCCAGGGCAACGGAGAGCAGGGCGACGATGGCGCGGGCGGGAAGGCGGGGCATGTGGGGTCCGGGGGAGGAGGCGTCTGGAAGTGGTTGGCGTCCTGGCGCGACGGGGGCGACGCGCGACGACCGGCGGTCAGCCTAGCAGGCGGTCGTCATCGCCAAGTTGCAGCGGTGCGGCCAGCGGTCGACCGCGATCGGCGACCCGGCCGGCCAGCAGTCGCACCCGGCCCTCGACCAGGGCGCCGACGGTGGCCAGCAGCAGCGGATGCTCGCGCGCCAGCACGCGCTCGGCCAGGCGCGCGGCATCGTCTCCGGGCAGCACCGGCACCCGCGCCTGGGCGATCACCGGGCCGCCGTCCAGCTCGGCGGTGACGAAATGCACGCTGGCGCCGTGCTCGGTCGCACCGGCGTCCAGCGCCTGCTGGTGGGTGTGCAGGCCTTTGAAGGCCGGCAGCAGCGATGGGTGGATGTTGATCATGCGACCTGCCCGCGCCTCGACGACGTGTTCGCTCAGCAGTCGCATGTATCCCGCACAGACGATGAGGTCGGGCTGAACGCCGTCGATGCGGCTGAACAGCGCTTCATCGAAGGCGGGACGGGAGTCGAAGTCCCGTGGGCGCAGCGACACGGCCGCAATGCCGGCGGCTCGGGCCCGTTCCAGCGCACCGGCACCGGCGCGGTCGGAGAACACCCCGACCACTTCCGCGGCAAGCCTGCCGGCGGCGATCGCATCGATGAGCGCCTGCAGGTTGCTGCCCCGCCCGGAGGCGAGCACGGCGATCCGGCGCATGCGTTCAGCCGATCTTGACGCGGGAATCGCCGTTGGCCCGGGTCACCCGTCCGATGCGCCAGCTCGGCAGTTGCAGGCGCGCCAGGTCGGCCTCGACCGCGGCGGCGTCGGCGGGCGCCACCGCCAGTACGAAGCCGATGCCGCAGTTGAAGGTCCGCCACATCTCCTCGGCCGGCACCGCGCCCTCGCGCTGCAGCCACTCGAACACCGGCGGCAGCGGCCAGCTGGACGCATCGACGTCGATGCCCAGGCCGTCGGGGATCACCCGGATGATGTTCTCGGTCAGGCCGCCGCCGGTGATGTGCGCCATCGCGTGGATCGCTTCGGCGTGCGCGGACAGCAGTTCCAGCACCGGCTTCACGTACAGCCGGGTCGGCGCCATCAGCGCGTCGGCGAGGGTCTGGCCGTCGGCCAGGGCATGCCCGGCCGGGCTGCCGGCGCGCTCGTAGATCTTGCGGATCAGCGAGTAGCCGTTGGAGTGCGGGCCGGACGAGGCGATGCCGATCAGCAGGTCGCCGTCGCCGGTGCGGCCGCCATCGAGCAGCTTCGATTTCTCGACCGCGGCGACGCAGAAGCCGGCCAGGTCGTACTCGCCCGGCGGATACATGTCCGGCATCTCGGCGGTTTCACCGCCGATCAGCGCGCAGCCGGACTCCTCGCAGCCGCGGGCGATGCCACCGACCACCGCGGCGGCGGTGTCGATGTCGAGCCTGCCGGTGGCGAAGTAGTCGAGGAAGAACAGCGGCTCGGCGCCCTGCACCAGCACGTCGTTGACGCACATCGCGACCAGGTCGATGCCGATGGTGTCGTGGCGGCCGAGCTGCTGGGCCAGCTTGAGCTTGGTGCCGACGCCGTCGGTGCCGGACACCAGCACCGGCTCCTTGTACTTGTTGGACAGGTCGAACAGCGCACCGAAGCCGCCCAGGCCGCCCATCACCTCGGGCCGGAAGCTGCGCTTGACCAGGGGCTTGATGCGCTCGACGAGCTCGTTGCCAGCGTCGATGTCGACGCCGGCGTCGCGGTAGGTCAGGGGAGTGGGAGTCACGGTACGGTCGCGAAGGGCGGCAAGGACGGCAATTTTAGCAGTCGCACGCGCGGCAGTCGCGTATCGGGCGTGGCGTGGCGGCGGGCGTGGCGGCGGTTCGATCGACGCTGTCGATGGACGTACCGGCCCGGCTGCGGCACCATTCCAGGCATTCCGATAGTAATCCAGACGGCGAAACCTGCATGACTGGCGCCCTGCGTACGGCCTTCCACCTGTCCCGGTCCGCGATCCGGACCACCCCAATCCTGTTGCTGCTGTTGCTGCTGGCGGGCCCGGCGGCGGCGCAGCGCGTCGAGGGCGACCGCGCCAGTGCCGGCGACATCTACACCGCCGAAGTGGTCGTGCGCGGCCAGGGCGAGGCCGAGCGCAAGTCGGCGTTCGCGCGCGGCCTGGCGCAGGTGCTCGGCAAGCTCTCGGGCGATCGCTCGGCGGCTTCGCGCCCGGGCGTGGGTCAGGAACTGCGCCGGGCCGAGGAGTTCGTGACCGGCTACGACTACCGTCAGGACGAGAGCATCTCCTCCAGCGGCGCCCCGAGGTACCAGACCCTGCTGGTGGCGCGCTACGACGAGGACGGCGTCGATGCGCTGGCCTCGACCCTGGGCATTCCGGTGTGGCCGGCGCCACGGCCCAAGCCGGTGCTGTGGCTGGCGATCGACGACGGCAGCGGCCCGCGCCTGGTCGGCCTGTCGAAGGCCAATGCCGCGCGCTCGGTGCTGGACCGTGCGGTGCAGCGCGGCTACCGGCTCGGCCTGCCCGGCGGCAGCGCCGCCGAGCACGCGGTGGTCGGTGCGATCTGGCGTGGCGATACCGCCGCCGTCGCCCGCGCCTCGCAGCGCTACAGCCCGCCGATGCAGCTGATCGGCAAGCTGTACCGCAGGAATGGCGGCTGGGCCGCCGACTGGATCTTCGTCGACCGTGGCCGGGTGCTGGCGCGCTGGTCGGAGAGCGGCGCAGACGCGCGCATGGTGATGGCCACCGGCGCCGACGGTGCCGCCGACGCCCTGACCAAGCGCTATGCCAAGCGCAGCGCGGTGGGCCCGGCCGGCAACTATGCGGTCACCTTCCGCGGCCTCGACAGCAGCGAGGACTACATGCGCCTGTCCGGCTACCTGCAGAAGCTGGCGGTGGTGCGCGCGATCAAGCCGCTGCACGCCGATGCCGAGAGCATCGTGCTCGAACTGGAGCTGCTGACCGGGCTGCCGGGGCTGAAGCGGATGGTCGACGACGGCGACGTGCTGGTCGCCCTGCAACCCGCGTCGCCCACGATGCCGACCGAGCCGGGCCCGGTGATCGACACCGACCCCGATGACGAGAGCGGCACCGAGACGCCGGCTCCCGACGTCTATCTGGTGCGCTGATGCAATCGATGGAATCGCTCGACGATATCGCCCGCTTCCTCAAGCGGCTGCAATGGGGCGCGCTGGCGCTGGCCCTGCTGTGGCTGCTGTGGGCGCTGGGGCCGATCCTGACGCCGTTCGTGCTGGGCGCGCTGCTGGGTTGGCTCGGCGATCCGCTGGTCGATCGGATCGAGCGATCCGGGCGCTCGCGCAATGTCGCCGTCGCCCTGGTGTTCACCCTGATGGCACTGCTGCTGGTGCTGGCGCTGTTGATCCTGGTGCCGATGATCGAGCGCCAGATCATGACCGTGATCGAGCTGCTGCCGAAGGCGCAGACTTGGCTGCTGGAGACCGCGTTGCCGTGGGTCGAGCAGCGCACCGGCATCGAGCTGGTCGGCTGGCTCGATCCGCAGGCGCTGATCCAGCTGGCGCGCAGCCACTGGCAGGAGGCCGGCGGCGTCGCCGCTTCGCTGTTCGGCTACGTGTCGCGCTCCGGCATCGCGGTGGTCGCCTGGGTCGCCAACATCGTGCTGCTGCCGATCCTGACCTTCTACTTCCTGCGCGACTGGGACAAGCTGGTCGAGCGGGTCGCCGCGCTGGTGCCGCGCAACCATATCGGTACGGTCGGGCGCCTGGCGCACGAGTCCAACGAGGTGCTGTCGGCGTTCCTGCGCGGCCAGATCCTGGTGATGCTGGCGCTGGGCGCGATCTACGCGATCGGATTGAGCGTGGTCGGCCTGAAGGTCGGCCTGCTGATCGGCATCGTCGCCGGGCTGATCAGCTTCGTGCCCTATCTGGGCACCGCGACCGGTGTGGTGCTGGGCCTGGTGGCCGCATTCATCCAGCCCGACGGCGACTTCACCCTGGTGCTGATGGTCGCCGGCGTGTTCGTGCTCGGCCAGATGCTGGAGGGCTACGTGCTGACCCCGAGGATCGTCGGCGACCGGATCGGCCTGCACCCGATGGCGGTGATCTTCGCGATCATGGCCGGCGGCCAGCTGTTCGGCTTCCTCGGCATGCTGATCGCGCTGCCGGTCGCGGCGGTCGCCAACGTGCTGCTGCGGTACGCGCAGGAGCGCTATACCCACAGCCGCCTGTACGCCGGCGAGCAGGCCGGTGGCGTGGCCGAGCCCGGCGCGGTGCCGGTGGTGGTCGCCAGTCTTGGCGACACCGGAGTGCCGGCCAGCGCGCTGGCGACCGAGCGCGAGACGGGCGTCGGCACGGTCGCCGGGGACGACGAAGGGCAGGATCGCGGGTGACCGGTCCGCAGTTGCCGTTGGCGCTGCGCTACCCGCCGGACCAGCGTTTCGAGACCTATATCGGCGCGCCGGACGGAGTGCTGGCGCAGTTGCAGGCGATCGCCGCCGGAAGCGGTCGCGATTGGCTGTACCTGGCCGGCCCGGCCGGAGTCGGCAAGACCCACCTGATGCTGGCGACCTGTGCCGCCGCCGAGGCGGCCGGTCGGCGGGTCGCGTTCCTGCCGCTGCAGGCCGCGGCAGGGCGTCTGGGCGATGCGTTGCAGGCGCTGGAAGGCAACGACCTGGTCGCGTTGGACGGACTGGAGGCGGTCGCCGGACGGCGTGAGGACGAGGTCGCTCTGTTCGATGCGCACAACCGCGCACGCGCGTCCGGCGCCTGCCTGCTGTACGCCGCGCGCGGCAATCCGGCCGAGCTGGCGTTGAGCCTGCCGGACCTGCGTTCGCGGTTGTCGCAATGCGCGCGCGTGGTGCTGGAGCCGCTCGACGACGACGGCCGCCGCGCGGTGCTGTCGCAGCGTGCGCAGCGGCGTGGACTGGTGCTGGAGGCGGCCGCGCTGGACTGGCTGCTGAAGCGGGCCGGACGCGATCTGAGCGGACTGACCGCGCTGCTGGACCGGCTCGACCGTGCCTCGCTGGCGGCGCAGCGCCGGTTGACCGTACCGTTCCTGCGCCAGGCGCTGGGCGACAGCCTCGGCCTGGACTGAGCCGCCGGCGGTCGGACGCGCTCCGATCCGGCGTTTTCCCGCATCCCATTCCCTACCCGCGCACGGGCGCGGTGAGCGTGGCCCGTCCGACGCTCGGCTAGTCGCAGGCGTCCTCGACCTCCTGCCAGACCAGCGGTTCCCAGTACGCGTTCTCGCTGATCGCGCGGCTGCTGAGATTGCGGTCGAGGAAGCGCGCGCCCAGCCGGTAGCGCACGCCGGGCCGGACATCGACCACCAGCGCCTTGCCGGCGCGCGCGCCTTCGCGCGAGCGCATGCGCGAGCGCTGGGCCTGCTGCAGCGGGTCGAAGCGGATGTCCTCGATGCGCTCGCCGACGATCACCACGTGCAGGCCGGCTTCGAGCCGATGGCGGTTGGCGTCGACCGGGCGGCCGCGGCCGTCGATGTCGAGGATCTCGACCGGGTGCAGGCGGTCGCTGACGTGCGGCAGGGTGCCGCGGTTGGTGACGTAGCCGCAGCCCGGCGCCACCGCGGCGGCGGTGTCCGCGGCCGCGGTACCGCTGAGGGTCAGCTCGCGGCCGTCGCGGGATACCCGCAGTTCCAGGTCGCGCCGGGTGGCCAGGGCCTCGTTCATCACCTTCGACGGCTCCAGGGTGCCGGTCAGCGGGCGGTCGTTGACCGCCAGGATGCGATCGCCGACCCGCAGGCCGATGCGGTCGCCGCTGCCACCGGGGGTCACCGCCATCACCATCAGGCCGTCCGCATGCGGACGGCGGACGTCGACCACGGCGTCGAGCGCGTTGCCGCCGCTGGCCATCGCCAGGGTGGCGGGCAACAGTGTCGCGGTCGCCGACGGCGGCAGCCCGGAGGCGGCGGCGGGCGCGAGCCCGAGCGCCAGGAGCACGCACGGAAGGCGGCGGATCAATCGCGGCATGGTGGGCATCAGGATGGATTACCGGCGTCGGTCGTGGAGGCGAGCGACGACACCAGCGATTCGCGGACCCGCCACAGCGGTGCGATCTCGTCATCGCTGGCGCCGCGTTCGTAGGCGGCTTGCAGGGCGCGGTCGATCGCGCGCAGGCGCGCGGTCGCCGCGTGGCCATGCGCGGCTGCAGGCGGCGCGGCCCGTCGTGCGCTCGGCGGCGCCTGCTCGACTGACGGCAGCACCGGCAGGATCAGCGCCACCGACACCACGGCCGCGGCGATGCCGGTGGCGCCGTGGATCGCCAGGCGGCGATGTCCGTGCGCGGCCAGCACACGTTCGCGCAGGCCGGCCGGTGCCGCGGGATCGGGCAGGGCGCGCAGGTGGCGACGCAGCAGGGGGTCGTGGTCGTTCATCGGCATGCTCATCTGACAGTACGGTGGGTCCGGGGTTCGATCGGGTCCTGTTGTCGTTCCTGTTCCTGTTCGGGGGGGCCGGTGTCGGAGGGGGCGTCCAGCGTCTCACGCAGCCGGGTCAGCGCGCGCGCGAGCAGCGACTTCGACCAGCTCGGCGTGCGCCCGAAGCGCTTGGCCAGCTCGGTGTGCGACCAGCCCTCGACCTCGTGCAGCCATACCAGGGTACGGGCCTGCGGGCTGAGCCGTTGCAGCAGTGCGGTCGCGTCCACCTGTCCGGAGGGGTCGGCGTCGGGGCCGGCCCACAGCTCGCTGTCGGGGCCCTCGTCGCCGGTGTCGACATAGAGGTGGCGGTGCTCGTGGCGCAGCCGGTCGATTGCGGCATTGGCGACCACCTTCTTCAGCCACGGCCGTACCGGCCGGTCGCTGCGGACGCTGCCGATGAAGCGCAGCATCTTGACGAAGGCATCGTGGGTCAGGTCCTCGGCCGCGGCCGGGTCGCCGGTCAGGCGCAGCGCCAGCGCATGCACGGCGTCGGCATGGCGGGCGTACAGTTCGGCGAATGCCTTGCGATTGCCCCAGCGGGCCTTGCGCAGCAATTCGGGTTCGTCGACGAGGTGAGTCACGGCCTGATCCATGATGGACCTGTACGGCTGGGACAGGGAAACCGTCGCACACCCGCCGCATCGGCCGCGTGATGCCCTCAGCGCCCCTGTGGCGCCTGTCGGTTACGCAGAGGTGGTAGGCAGGCGCTCAGCCCGAAGGCGTGGCCGATAGGCGGGCGTCGAGTTCGGCCAGGCGTTGCGGGGTGCCGACGTCGGTCCAGCCGCCACGGTGGTGCTCGCCGCCGATCAGGCCCGCGCCCATGTGCGCCTTCAGCACCGGGGCGAGACGGAACCGCGGCTTGCCGTCGACATGCGCGCAATCGCCGACCCGCTTCTGCCAGCCGTCCAGCAGGCGCGGACGGTAGACCCCCAGGCCGGCATAGGTGAGCCGGTGCACGCCGTCGGCGCGCACGCGGCCGTCCTCGTCGAGCGCGAAGTCGCCGTGGGTCGCGTGGGCCGGGCGGTCGACCATCACCAGGTGGGCGAGGCCGTCGGGCTCGCGCGGCAGGCGGGCGAAGTCGTAGTCGGTCCAGACATCGCCGTTGACCAGCAGGAAGGGCGCGTCGGCGTCGGAGGTCCCGGCCAGCAGCGGCAGTGCGTGGAGCATGCCGCCGCCGGTCTCCAGCGGCGTCGCGCCTTCGTAGGCGTAGTGCAGGCGCAGGCCCCAGCGTGCACCGTCGCCCAGCGCCCGCGGGAACTGTTCGGCCAGCCAACTGGTGTTGATCACCACGTCGCGGATGCCGCAGGCGGCGAGCTTCTCCAGGTGCCAGACGATCAGCGGCTTGCCGCCGGCGCTCAGCAACGGTTTGGGCGTGCGTTCGGTCAGCGGGCGCATGCGCTCGCCCAGGCCGGCGGCGAAGATCAGCGCCTTCATGCGCCGTCGCCCGTCGTCGCGGACGCGTCCGGCATGCGCTCGAAGGCGGGACGTATCGCCTCGTCGAGCAGCTCGCGCAGCGGCTGCAGCGGGGCATGCCGCGGCAGCACCTCGTCTAGGTAGGCGATGAAGCGCGGCGCGTCGGCGATGTAGCGCGACTTGCCGTCGCGGTGATGGAGGCGGGCGAAGATGCCGAGGATCTTCAGGTGGCGCTGCACCCCGAGCCAGTCGGCATCGCGCAGGAAGCGTTCCAGCGGCGGTACCGGCAGACCGGCGTCCAGGGCGCGGGCGTGGTAGTGCGCCAGCCATCCGTCCACCCGCGCCAGCGGCCAGTCGAGGAAGGCGTCCTTGAACAGGCTGACCGGGTCGTAGGCGATCGGCCCGGACACGCAGTCCTGGAAGTCCAGCACCGCCGGGCCGCCGGCGACCGGCATCAGATTGCGCGGCATGTAGTCGCGATGGGTCAGCACCCGCGCCTGGGCCAGCGCGTTGTCCATCAGCCGGCGCTGGACCAGTTGCAGCCGTTCGGCGTCGGCGCAATCAAGATTCACCCCGAGGTGACGGCGCAGGAACCACTCCTCGAACAGGCCGGCGTCGCGCTGCAACAGGGCCTCGCCGAACACCGGCAGGTCGGCCGGCGGCGCGATCCGCTGCAGCCGCAACAGTTGTTCGATCGCGGCGTCGAAGTGGGCATCGGCGCTGTCCGCATCGATGATCTGGGCCAGGGTTGGGCCGCCGAGGTCCTCCAGCAGCAGGAAACCGGCCGCGTCGTCGCTGGCGATCACCGCCGGTACGCGCACGCGGCCGTGTTCGAGCAGGGCGTGGACGCGCAGCCACGGCCGCACGTCCTCCAGCCCGGGCGGCGCATCCATCAGGATCAGGCTCGTCAGGCTCTGGCTCGTCAGGCCCCGGCTCGGCGCCGACCCGAGGGTCCGCCAGTAGCTGCGATGGCCGGCGTCGAACGACGCGCGCTCCAGTTCCAGGCCGGGATCCCCGGTGGCGGCGCGGGCCCAGGCCAGGCGGTCGTGGGCGCGCGCGTCGGTATCGGTCATGCGGGAGGGTAGGCTGTTTCCGGAACGCACAGCATAAACGCCCGACGACCACGCAGCGCGGGCGCGGAGCCCTGAGTCAGGGGGCGATTCGCGCCGCAGGTGCGAATGGGGGGCAGCGCAACGGCGGGGCCCAAGGTTTGCGAAGCAAACTTTGGGAGATATCCGGGCGTAGCCGGATATCGTTCCCGGGAAGGCCCCGGTCGCCGCTGACGCAGCTCCTACGAAATCCACTCACAACGTCGGCGTCCCGTGGGAGCTGCGCAAGCCTCCAGTCGTGGCCTGCGCTGCAGGCGTGGGAGTCAGCCCTGGGCGGCCAGCCACTCGTCGTCGGAGCCTTCGGCGATGCCCTCGAACAGGAAGGTCGACAGGTAGCGCTCGCCGGTGTCCGGCAGCATCGCCAGGATCACCGAGCCCTCCGGCGCCTTCTCGGCCACCTGCAGCGCGGCGGCGGCGGTCGCGCCGGCGGAGATGCCGACGAACACGCCTTCCTCGGCCGCCAGCCGGCGTGAGGTGTCGCGGGCGAGCTCGTCGGCGATCGGCAGGATCTGGTCGGCGATGGTGCGGCTGAGCACGTCCGGCAGGAAGTCGGGGGTCCAGCCCTGGATCTTGTGCGGCTGCCATTCCTTGCCCGACAGCAGCGCCGCGCCGGCCGGTTCGCTGGCGATCACCTGGATGTCGGGACGCGCCAGCTTGAGCACCTCGCCGGCGCCGGTGATGGTGCCGCCGGTGCCCCAGCCGCTGACGAAATAGTCCAGGCGCCGGCCGGCGAAGTCGCTGAGGATCTCCGGGCCGGTGGTCTGGCGGTGATAGGCCGGGTTGGCCTCGTTCTCGAACTGGCGGGCGAGGAACCAGCCGTGCTTGTCGGCCAGTTCCTGCGCCTTGCGCACCATGCCGCTGCCGCGCTCGGCGGCCGGGGTCAGGATCACCCTGGCGCCGTAGGCGCGCATCAGCTTGCGGCGCTCGATCGAGAAGGTCTCGGTCATCACCGCGACGAACGGATAGCCGCGCGCGGCGCAGACCATCGCCAGGGCAATGCCGGTATTGCCGCTGGTCGCCTCGATCACGGTCTGGCCGGGCTTGAGCAGGCCCTTGCGTTCGGCGTCGAGGATGATCGCCAGCGCCAGCCGGTCCTTGACCGAGCCGCCGGGGTTGAACGACTCGACCTTGGCGTAAAGGCTGACGTGGCGGGGCGCGATGCGATGGAGTTTGACGATCGGCGTGCTGCCGACGGTGTCGAGGATGCTGTCGTACAGGGCCATGGTGTGCTCCGGTGACGGGATGGGGAGAACGGAACGGGGGCGGGCCTCAGGGATGACGTGCTCCGGGACCGGCTGCGGCCGTGGGCACGGGTCTCCCGGGCTCAGGCCGCCCAGGGAATGGCGGCGGCGTCGGGCGCGTCTTCCAGGCGCAGCGGGGCGGGCCCGAACCAGTGTAGTACCGAGGCCGAGGCGGCGACTTCACCCAGAATCAACAGCGCCGGTGCCTGTACCGCGTGCGCGGCGGCGGTCTGCGGCAACTGTGCGAGGGTGCCGACGACCACCCGCTGGCGGGCGCGGGTGCCGTTCTCGACCAGGGCGAATGGGGTGTCGGCGCTGCGGCCATGGGCGATCAGCCGGTCGCGCACGCGCTCCAGCCCGGATACGCCCATGTAGAAGGCCAGGGTCTGCCGCTCCTGCGCCAGCGCCGGCCAGTCGATCGGGTCGCCGCCGTCGCGGCCGAGCGCGGTCACGAAGCGCACCGACTGGGCGTGGTCGCGATGGGTCAGCGGCACGCCGGCATAGGCGGCGCAGGCGACCGCGGCGGTGATCCCGGGCACGACTTCGAAATCGATGCCGTGCGCGTGCAGGACCTCCAGCTCCTCGCCGCCGCGGCCGAACACGAACGGGTCGCCGCCCTTGAGTCGCACCACGCGCTTGCCGGCGCGGGCATGCTCGACCAGCAGCGCGTGGATGCGCGACTGGGTGGCGTCGTGATTGCCGCCGACCTTCTTGCCGACCTCGATCAGCTCGGCGTCGCGGCGGGCCAGGGCCAGCACTTCGCGGCTGACCAGGCGGTCGTGCAGGATCACGTCGGCCTCGTTGAGCACGCGCAGGCCGCGCAGGGTCAGCAGGCCCGGATCGCCGGGCCCGGCGCCGACCAGGGCGACGCTGCCGGTGGGCACGGGAGCGGTTTCGGCAAGCGCCTGCTCGAATGCGCGTCGCGCGCCGGCGCTGTCGCCGCGGCGCAGTCGCTGCGGTACCGGGCCGGCGAGCAGGCGCTCGAAGAACGTGCGGCGCGCGCCGATATCGGGCCAGCGCCGGCGGATCCGTTCGCGCTGCACGGTCAGCAGTTCCGCCAGCTCGCCCAGCGATTCGTCGAGCTGGGTCTCAAGCCGTTCGCGCAGGTGCCGGGCCAGCATCGGCGCGCCACCGCCGCTGGAGATCGCGACCTGCAGGCGGCCGCGTTCGACCCGCGACGGCACCTGCACGCTCGACAGTTCGGCATCGTCGACCACGTTCGCCCACAGGCGTCGCGATTCGGCGGCGGCGGCGACCGCGCGGTTGACGGCCGCGTCGTCGGTGGCGGCGACGACCAGCCAGACGTCGTCGAGCCAGGCCGGATCGAAGGACGCGGCCAGGTGCTCGATGTCGCCGTCGTCGACCCGTTGCGCGATCGCCGGCTCCAGCTCGGGCGCGCCGACCACGACACGGGCGCCGGCCGCGCGCAGGGCCTCGATCTTGCGCCGTGCGACCGCCCCGCCGCCGACCACGAGAACGCGGCGGTCCTGCAGGTCCAGGAACAACGGGAACAGCGCCGGCGTGCGTGCGGCGGCCGGCTCCTGGCGGGGCGTTCGCGGGTTGGAGGGGGTGTGACGAGCGGACATCGGGAGAGCGGGTGTCGGCAGTGCGGACCCCAGACGCTAGGACCCCGACCCGGCGAGGGGAAATGAGCAATCGACCGGCAACCATGCCCAGCGGTCATAAGCGATAGCGGGCGCCACGCTGGACGGGTCATGGCGCTTGGGCTAGCTTCACTGGCAGCCATGGCGGGTGGTCTCGTGCCCGTGCTCCAGGCCAGCGCACGGCGCCGAACACGCCCGGACGCCGGCCCTCGGCATCAACGGCCGACATCACCGGACCCGATCTGCGATGACCCTGACCCAGCTCCGCTACCTTGTTGCCATCGTCGATGCCGGCCTCAACATCACCCTGGCTGCCGAGCGCGTGCACGCGACCCAGCCGGGCTTGTCCAAACAGCTCAAGCAGCTGGAGGAGGAGCTGGGGTTCCAGCTGTTCATGCGCCGCGGCCGCAGCCTGGAGGCGGTGGCGCCGGCCGGCGAGCGGGTGATCGCGCATGCGCGCAGGATCCTGGAGGAAGCCGCCAACATCCGCGCCTATGCGGCCAACGAGCGCGGCGAGCACGTCGGCCGGCTGGTGCTGGCCACGACCCATACCCAGGCCCGCCATGTGTTGCCGGGCGCGATCGCGAGCATCAAGCGTGCCTATCCGCGCATCAGCGTGCACCTGGAGCCGGTCGCCGACGGCGAGGTGCTGGAACAGCTTGCCCACGGTGCCGCCGATCTGGCCGTGCTCAGCACCGCCGGCCAGGTGCCCGACGGCGGTCTGGCGGTGCCGTTGTTCCGCTGGCAGCGCAAGGTGATCGTGCCCCGGTCGCATCCGCTGGCCACGATCGGCCGCGCGCCGACCCTGATCGAGTTGTCGCGCCATCCACTGGTCAGCTACGAATCCTCGATCCGTCCGGAGTCGTCGCTGCAGCGGGCCTTCGCCGGCGAGGGCGTCGAGCCGCAACTGGCGATGACCGCGCGCGACGCCGATCTGATCAAGACCTATGTGCGCGCCGGCATGGGCGTGGGCCTGCTGGCGGAGATGGCGCTGGGCGTGCAGGAGGCGGCCGACCTGGTGGTGCTGCCGGCGCCGGCGGCGGTTCCCGAATGCATCGCCTGGGCGGTGCTGCCGCGCTCGCGGGTGTCGCGCGACTACGCGCTGGAGCTGATCCACGCGATCGCGCCGCAGATCGACCGCCACGACGTGCGACGGGTGCTGGAGGGCAATGCCGAGGCCGACTGGCCGCTGCCGCCGAGCTGGATCGAGCTGACCCAGACGCTGACCTTGTAGGCGCCGGCCGCGCAGGCTTTCGGTAGGAGCGGCTAAGTCGCGATCCCGGGGCCCTCCCATGAAACCATCGCGGCTCACGCCGCTCCTACGAGATGCGATATGGGACGGACCCGGCCCCCAGGGAGAGGCGACTCGCATCGCAGATGCGGATGGGGGGAGGAAGCGCAACAGCGGGGCCCAAGGTTTGCGCCGCAGACTTTGGGAGATGTCCGGGCGCGGCCCGGGGATCGCGGCTCACGCCGCTCCTACGGAGCCGGTCCCGCGATTGCTGTCGTCCCGGTGGCGCCGGTCATTTCCCGCACGCCTCCCGCTGCGTGGCGCGCGTCATTTCCGATCCGGACTTCCCGCCATGCAGGACTGCTCGCCATGCCTCGTGGTTGCCGTCGGGGTTGATACCCGAGCCGACGATCACGCTGCCGTCGTTGGACGTGTCCTCCGCCCTGCGCAGGGTCCAGCCTGTCAGGTCCAGGCGGTAGTCCGTTTCAAGCACCGTCTTCAGGCGCTGCATGCCATCGGCAGCGGTCCACAGGAACGCCTCTTCGCCGTCGCCGAAATCCCCGAATCCGACCACCGTCGTTCCGCATGAGGACATGCCCTCGGCGATGAACGGAGGCCCGCCGTCGGCGACCGACAGCACCGCCGTTTCCCGGTCCGTCCATAGCACCAGATCCCCGGAGCGTGCGAACCGGGTGCCGATGTTGCCCGCCAGTGCGAAGCCTTCCGGAGAGAGGGTGCCCACCGATCCCAGGCCGGACAGGGACACCTCGCCAGATCCGCCCTCGACCCAGCGATAGGCGTCGTAGGCCGTGTCGTTCCACAGTCCCAGGCCCGCGATGACGGTAGCGTCGTCCGAAACATGCTCCGCGCGGCCCAGCACCCAGGCGCGCAGGTCGGCGCCGTGTCGGTTTTCGATCAGTTCCTGCAGGTCCTGCATGCCGTCTTCCCGCGTCCACAGGAACGCCCGCTCCCTTTCGCCGTTCCGCCACCGGCTTTGCCCGATCACGATCGAGCCGTCGCCGGAAACGCCGGACGCGCTGCAGCCCAGGTCGCCGCACGGGAAACCATTCAATCCGTGGAGCGTTCCATCCCTCCAGACAACGGCCTGCGAAGGCGATGCGCCGGTGGGGAAGAAGCGGGTGCCCACGATCGTGGAGCCGTCTGCCGAAATCGCTTCGGCCAGCGACGATGCGCCCGGCTGCGACACGCCCAGCGACTGCATCCGCCCGCCGGCCCAGCGGAATGCTTCGGTCCTGCCATCCGCGACGCTGCCTTGCCCGGCCACGGTGCTCCCGTCCGCGGATACGGCTGCGGCGAAAGAGGCGAACTTCCCACCGGGCAGATCGCCCAGTCCTTCGAACCGGGCCGATGATGATCCGGTGGTGACGCATCCGCCCAACTGCAGGACGAGGCAGGCCGACAGGGCGATCGCCGCCAGGCTGCGGCGCATGTCGATTTGCA
This sequence comes from Marilutibacter maris, assembly GCF_003233695.1. NCBI lineage: Bacteria > Pseudomonadati > Pseudomonadota > Gammaproteobacteria > Lysobacterales > Lysobacteraceae > Marilutibacter > Marilutibacter maris. The sequence continues at coordinate 1,059,388 of NZ_CP029843.1, forward strand.
TTGGCTTCAAGACGGGGCTCCGAGGCGAGGAACGGGGCGCAGGCGTTGTCGCGGACGGTCATGGTCTCCACCTGCGACGAGTGCGGCGGACGCGGTCGCGTCCGCTGGCGTGGCGATCGCGTCAGTCGCCGTGGACCGGCCTGACGTGCACCTGCCCATCGTCGCCGGCCACGGCCACATGCCGGCCGTCGGGGGACAGGGCGACCGCGCGTATCCGCTGCTCGGAGACCTTGCCGATGCCCAGCAACTCCAGTGGCGCCAGCCGCCACACGGCATAGCGCCCCCATTCGTCCCCGGCCGCGATGCGTTTGCCGTCCGCGCTGATGGCGATGGCCTGCACCAGGGGCTGGTTGAACTTCCCGACTTCCTCGCCGGGCTCGATCAGCGGATTGAACTGGCGGGTGATGGTCTGTGTTTCCAGATCGACCACGGCTACGCCGCATCCGGTATCGTTCATGCACGAATCACCGACAACGATGCGACGCTCATCGAGAAAGCGGACGTTCCCCGCGTCTCTCAACGGCTCCAGCGAGAAGTCGGCGATCTGCTCGCCGCTGGCTACGTTCCACATCGTCAGCTCGGCATGGCCCTCCGTGCGAAAGCCGGACGGCCCGTCGTAGGTGCAGACCAGGGTGCTCCAGCCATCGTTGATGGCGCAATCGCCTTGCCGCGGCTTGCCGCCATCGAAGCGGGCGACGAGCTCACCGCTGTCGGTATCGAAGATGCCGGCACCGCTGGCGGTGGTGTTGCCCAGGATGACCCGTGCGCCATCGGGCGAGAATCCGATGCTGCTGCCGAGGCTGACATACGATCGGCTTCTCGTGCCCAGCATGTATTGCTGGCTGATCTGTCCGGTATCGACATCGATGAGACTGGCCCGGGGATCCATGCCCTCCTGGTTGGCAAGCAGGCGGCGGCCATCGTGCGACAGGCTCATCGCAGCGACCGTCTGTTCGACCGCCGTCTCCGTCACCAGTGCATTCCCGGAAAGTTCCCAGACCTTGATCTCGCCATCCAGGCCTCCAGCGGCCAGCCGGCTGCCGTCGCCGCTGTACGCGAGGGCATAGATGGCGTCGGAGAGCCTCATGTCGGCGGCGTGGGCCGTGGGCGCCACGACGGTGGCGAGCATGAGCGGGACGAGAACGCGAAGCACTGCGGGAGCCTCCTGGTGTCGAGAGCCGTTGGGCCGGGGGCGCGCAGGATGCCACAGGGATCGTGGGCGTGACTGGGACGTGTTGCCTCTCAAGGGAAACGATGGCTCCGGACCGAACACCGGGCACGCAATGTCAGTTGCGGACGTCGGTCGCGGAGATGTTGAACAGGAGCGGGACCGATGGCCCAGCCCTCTGAGTCGGGGGACGATTCGCATTGCGGATGCGAATGGGGGCGTGGCCGCGCCCCGGCGGGGTCCAAGTCCAGGGTTTGCGCGGCAAATTTTGGGAGTTTCCGGGCGCAGCCGGATATCCTCCCCCTGTAGGAGCGGCGCAAGCCGCGAGGGCCTTCCCATGAAAGCCCCATCGCGGCTCACGCCGCTCCTACGAGAATCGGGCTTGTACGCCGTGCGGGGACTCAGGCCGCCTGCGCGTCGTCCTCGTTGTCGAAGTGCAGGCCGCACTCGCGCTTGAGACCGAAGAAGCGGGTGTCCTCTTCGCGCATGCCCGGTTCCAGCCGGCGGGTGGTGTGGACGTCGCCGATCGACACGTAGCCCTGGTGCCACAGCGGGTGGTAGGGCAGGTCGTGCTGGTTCAGGTATTGCCAGACGTCGCGGTCGCTCCAGTCGGCCAGCGGGTGCAGCTTCCAGCGGCCGTTGCGCAGCTCCAGCACGTCGATGTTCGCGCGGCTTTCCGACTGCGTACGGCGCAGGCCGGCGATCCAGGTGCGCACGCCCAGCTCCTCGAGCGCGCGCTGCATCGGCTCGACCTTGTGGATGCGGTTGTAGCGTTCGATGCCGTCCAGGCCCTTTTCCCACAACCGGCCCAGCCGCGCTTCGGCCCAGGCGTTGCTGACCCGCGGGCGATAGACTTGGAGGTTCAGGTCCAGGCGCTCGCTCAGACCGTCGATGAAACGGTAGGTCTCGGGAAACAGGTAGCCGGTGTCGATCAGGATCACCGGGATCTTCGGCGCCTGACGCGTCACCAGGTGCAGCGACACCGCGGCTTGGGCGCCGAAACTGGAGGACAGCGCATGCTCGCCGGCGGTGTTCTCCAGCGCCCAGGCGACGCGATCCTCGGCGCTGCGCTGGGCCAGCCAACGATTGAGCTCGGCCAGCGCCTTGGGCGACTCGGCGGCGGTGATCGGATCGGGGGGCAGACCGTTGCCGGACCTGTGCCTGGAGGGCGTGCCGTTCGGGGACTGGCTCATGGGGAGACCTCGTAGTTCGAGGGATGCCGATAGGCGACGACGGCGCTGCGCACGAGGAAGTCGCCGAAGCCCTCGTCGGCCTGGCGTTCGCCGGCGTAGCGCGCGAACAGGGTGTCGAGCTCGGCGAGGATCGCAGCCTCGTCGATGTTCTCGCGGTGCAGGGTATTGAGCCGCTGGCCGCGATGGTCGGCGCCGAGCATCAGGTTGTAGCGGCCGGGGGCCTTGCCGACCAGGGCGATCTCGCCCAGGTAGGGACGCGAGCAGCCGTTCGGGCAGCCGCTGACGCGCAGATTGATCGGCGCATCGTCGAGGCCGTGCCGGCGCAGCAGGGCGTCGACCCGTGCGACCAGATCGGGGAGGTAGCGCTCGGCCTCGGCCATCGCCAGGCCGCAGGTCGGCAGCGCCACGCAGGCGATCGCGTCGCGTTGCAGCGGGCTGGCGCCGCGGTGGATGTCCAGTGCGTACACCGCGACCAGGGCGTCGACCGCCTGTCGGCGTGCGGCCGGGACGTTGGCGATCACCAGGTTCTGGTTGGCGGTCATGCGGAACTCGGCGTCCTCGTCGGCCTCGCCGAGCACGCGCGCGATCTCGCGCAGGCCGCTGAGGTGGCGGACGCCGTCGCCGTCGACGATGCGGCCGGCGGGCAGGGCCAGGGTCAGGTGCCAGCGCCCGTCCTCGCCCTCGACCCAGCCGAAGCGGTCGTTGTTGTGCTCGAACGCCCACGCCCGTGCCGGTGCGAACGCGATCCCGGCGCGTTTCTCGACCTCGGCCGTGAATGCCTCAAGGCCATGGTCGTCGATGGTGTATTTCAGGCGTGCGCGCTTGCGCAGCTCGCGGTTGCCCCAGTCGCGCTGGGTGGTGACCACGGCGGTGGCGACCGCCTTCAGCGCATCGACCGGGACGAAGCCGATCACGTTGCCCAGGCGCGGATAGGTTTCGGCATCGCCGTGGGTGGCGCCCATGCCGCCGCCGACCACGACGTTGTAGCCGGCGATCGAGGCGTTGCCGGCGGAGTCGGTATCGACGATGGCGATGAAGCCCAGGTCCTGGGCGAACACGTCGACGTCGTTGTACGGCGGTACCGCGAAACCGATCTTGAACTTGCGCGGCAGGTAGGTTTCGCCGTAGACCGGTTCGTCGATCTGGGGACCGCCGGCGACCTGTTCCTCGTCGAGCCAGATCTCGTAGTAGGCGCGGGTGTTCGGCAGCAGGTGCTCGGAGACCTCGGCCGCGTGCGCGTACACCGTCGCGTGCAGCGACGACTGGTGCGGATTGGCCGAGACCGCGACGTTGCGGTTGACGTCGCCGCAGGCGGCGAGGGTGTCGATCAGCGTGGCGTTGATCGCCTGCATCGTCGCCTTCAGCTCGGTCTTGATCACGCCGTGGAACTGGAACGCCTGGCGGGTGGTGATGCGCAGGCCGCGTTCGGCGTAGGTGGTCGCGATCGCGTCCAGCTTCAGCCATTGCGCCGGAGTGACCACACCGCCGGGGGTGCGGGTGCGGATCATGAAGCTGTAGGCGGGTTCGAGTTTCGCGACCCGGCGCGCTTCGCGCACGTCGCGGTCGTCCTGCTGGTAGCTGCCGTGGTACTTGATCAGGGTCTGGTCGTCCTCGCGCAGTGATCCGGTCAGCGGATCGGCGAGGCTCTCCAGCAGGCTGCCGCGCAGGCCGGCGCTGGCGCGCTTGATGTCTTCGACCGAATGCGTGCTCATCTCAGTAGACGTCCCGGGCGTAGCGGCCCTGTTGCTGCAGCTGGTTCAGATAGTCCTCGGCGTCCTCGCGCGACTTGCCGCCGTGCTCGGCGACCACGTCGAGCAGGGCCGCGTGCACGTCCTTGCCCATCGCGATCGCGCCGCAGACATAGAAATGCGCGCCGTTCTCCAGCCAGTCGTAGAGCGCGCGGCCCTGTTCGCGGATGCGATTCTGGACATAGATCTTCCCGGCCTGGTCGCGCGAGAACGCCAGGTCGACCCGGTGCAGATGACCGTCGCGGATCGCGCGCTGCCATTCCAACTGGTAGAGGAAGTCGGTGCGGAAGTGCGGATTGCCGAAGAACAGCCAGTTGCGCCCGTCCGCATCGATCTCGGCACGCTCCTGGACGAAGGCGCGGAACGGTGCGACGCCGGTGCCGGGGCCGACCATGATGATGTCGCGATCCGGGTCGGCCGGCAGCCGGAAGCGCTCGTTGGCTTCGACATAGACCGGCAGGCGGTCGCCCTCGGCGGCGCGGGCGAGGAAGTTCGACGCACTGCCCCAGCGGGTGCGCTCGCCGGCTTCGTATTCGATGTGGGCCACGGTCAGGTGGACCTCGTCGCCGACATGTTTCTGGCTGGAGGCGATCGAATACAGTCGCGGCGCCATCGGCCGCAGTGCGTCGACCAGAGCGTCCGCGCTCCAGTCGGCCGGATGGAGGTGCAGCAGGTCGGCGATCTGGTGGCTGTCGAACAACCGCGCGAGGTCGTCGCGGCGCTCGGGTTGCAGCAGGGCCAGCAGGTCGCCGTCGCCGGCGCGTTCGGCATGCGCGGCCAGGAACGGGCGCGACAGCCGGGTCAGTTCGCGGCGCGCGCCCAGCCATTCGCGCAGCGGACGCTCATCGCCGCCGGCCTGGACCGTGGCATCGCCGTCGAGCTTCAGCGTCGCCAGCACTTCGTCGACCAGGGCCGGCGGGTTGCGCGGCCAGATACCCAGCGCGTCGCCGGGCTGGTAGTGCAGGCCCGACCCTTCCAGCGAGAGTTCGAAATGACGCACGTCGCGACCCTGCGGCGAGCGCGGACCGCTGGCGGCGCTCAGCCGATGGCCGGCCAGCAGTTCGGCCTGGAACGGACGATCGCGGTCGTGCGCCGGCGCGCTCTGCTGCAGCGGACGCAACGGGGTGACGGTGGCGCTGTGGGCCGGCGCGGCGGAGGCGGTAGCGGCGGCGACCAGGGTGCGGGTTTCGTCGACCGCGCGTTGCAGCCATGGGGTCGCGACACTTTCGATGTCGAGGTCGGCGTCGCCGCGCTCGAACAGCCGCGCCGCGCCCAGTTCGGCGAGGCGCTCGTCCAGGATCCGGCCGATCTCGCAGAACTGCGGATAGCTGGAGTCGCCAAGCCCGAGCACCGCATAGCCCAGCTGCGGCAACTTCGGCGCACGGCGGCCGCGGATGAATTCGACCAGTCCGATCGAGTCGTCCGGCGGGTCGCCCTCGCCCTGGGTGCTGATCACGATGTAGAGCCGCTTCTCGTCCTTCAGTTCGCGGGTCGGGTAGGCGTCGGCGCGCAGCAGGCGCACCGATGCGCCGGTGGCTTCCAGTTCCGCGGACAGCTTCTCGGCGAGCCGGCGGGCGTTGCCGGTCTGGCTGCCGTAGACCACGGTCACCGTCGGCGCGGCGTCGGCAACCGGCGGGGCCGCGGCGACGGCGGCCGCGACGGGGGCGCCGGCAGGCAGCGCCCGGGCACGGGCGAGTCCGGCGGCATAGCCGGAGATCCACCACAGGCCGGCGCCGTCGAGGTCGTCGGTGAGGCGGGTCAGCAGCCCGGATTGCGCGTCGGTCAGCGGGGCGGGGGCAGGGGAGGCGGGCATCGCAGCGGTCTCGGAACCACGGTCTGGTGGAATCGAGACTAGGCAGCGCCCCGGCGCGGCGGAAAGGATCGCTGGTTATGCGGTTATGCCGTTCGCGAACTTGCGGCGTCGAGGAGGGCTTCCGATACTGCCGCGTCGCATGCAGTCATGCTTTTCGCGCTCATTCATGGAACTGGCTCCCGAGCTGCTCTACTACATCGCCATCGGCATTGCCGCGCAGCTGATCGACGGCGCGCTGGGGATGGCATACGGGGTGACCGCCTCCAGCCTGTTGCTGGGACTGGGCGTGCCGCCGGCTGTCGCCAGCGCCACCGTGCATACCGCCGAATGCTTCACCACCGGCGCGTCGGCGGCCTCGCACCATGCCTTCGGCAATATCGACAAGCGCCTGTTCAGGAAACTGCTGCTCCCCGCCATCGTCGGTGCCGGTGTCGGCGCCTACCTGCTGTCGAGCATCCCGGGCGAGGCGATCCGGCCCTGGGTCGCGGCCTATCTGCTGCTGATGGGCGTGGTCATCATCGTCAAGGCGTTCCGGGCGTTCCCCTCGCGCGAGGTCGCCAGCCACGTCGGACCGCTGGGGTTCTTCGGCGCACTGATCGACGCGATGGGCGGTGGCGGCTGGGGCCCGATCGTCGCCAGCAATCTGCTCGCCCGCGGCAATGCCTTCCGCTTGACCGTCGGTACCGTGAACGCGGTCGAATTCTTCGTCACCCTGACCGCCTCGCTGGTATTCCTGTTCACTCTCGGTATCAGTCACTGGCAGGTAATCCTGGGACTGGCGGCCGGCGGCGTGATCGCGGCCCCGTTCGGTGCCTGGCTGGTGAAGCGGATCAATCCGAGGCCGATGCTGATCGTCGTCGGCCTGGTCGTGATCGGCCTGAGTGTCAGGACCCTTCTGAAGCACTACGGCCTGATATAGGCCAGAATGATCGGCTAAACGCTGTTGTCAAAGCCTGGCCGCCAGAGCCGGCCCCCAGAGAATCCAAGTCTTCCCGATGCCCAATCTCCCCGATAGCGCACTGTCCCATCTCGACCGGCTCGAGGCCGAGAGCATCCACATCCTCCGCGAGGTCGCCGCCGAGTTCCAGAATCCGGTGATGATGTACTCGGTGGGCAAGGACAGTTCGGTGCTGCTGCACCTGCTGGTCAAGGCGTTTGCCCCCGCGCGTCCGCCGATTCCGCTGCTGCATGTCGATACCGGCTGGAAGTTCCGCGAGATGATCGCGTTCCGCGACCGTCGTGCCGCCGAGACCGGGGTCGAACTGCGCACCCATACCAATCCCGATGGTCTTGCCCAGGACATCGGGCCGTTCTCCCACGGCGCCACCGTCCATACCGACGTGATGAAGACCCAGGCGCTGAAGCAGGCGCTGGACAAATGGGGCTTCGACGCCGCGATCGGCGGCGCCCGCCGCGACGAGGAGAAGTCGCGCGCCAAGGAGCGCATCTTCAGCTTTCGCAGCGCCCAGCACCGCTGGGATCCGAAGGCGCAGCGCCCGGAGCTGTGGGACGTCTACAACACGCGGGTCAACAAGGGCGAGAGCGTGCGCGTGTTTCCGCTGTCGAACTGGACCGAGCTCGACATCTGGCTCTACATCTATCGCGAGAAGATTCCGGTGCCGGAGCTTTATTTCGCCGCCGAGCGGCCGGTGGTCGAGCGCGATGGCGCGCTGATCATGGTCGACGACGCGCGCATGCCGCTGGCCGAGGGCGAGGTGCCGCGGATGCGCCGGGTGCGTTTCCGCACCCTGGGCTGCTATCCGCTGACCGGCGCGATCGATTCCGACGCCGACACGCTCGAGAAGATCATCGCCGAGATGCTGGTCGCCACCTCCTCCGAGCGCCAGGGCCGGGTCATCGATCACGACCCGACCGCATCGATGGAGAAGAAGAAGCAGGAGGGTTATTTCTGATGGAGGCTTCCACCGACACCGTCAACCTGGACGCCGGGCAGGCGGTTGCCGCCTACCTCGAACAGCACGAGACCAAGGGCCTGCTGCGCTTCATCACCTGCGGCAGCGTCGACGACGGCAAGAGCACCCTGATCGGGCGTCTGCTGTACGACACCAAGCGCCTGTTCGACGACCAGCTCGCGGCGCTGGAGTCCGACAGCCGCCGCCACGGCACCCAGAACGGCGAGATCGACTACGCGCTGCTGGTGGACGGCCTGTCGGCCGAGCGCGAGCAGGGCATCACCATCGATGTCGCCTACCGTTTCTTCAGCACCGAGCAGCGCAAGTTCATCGTCGCCGACTGCCCGGGCCATGAGCAGTACACCCGCAACATGGCGACCGGCGCGTCGACCGCCGATGTCGCGGTGGTGCTGGTCGACGCCCGCAAGGGCCTGCTGACCCAGACCCGCCGGCACAGCTACATCGTGTCGCTGCTGGGCATCCGCCATGTCCTGCTGGCGGTCAACAAGATGGATCTGGTCGGCTACGACCAGGCGGTATTCGACGACATCGTCGGCGGCTACCGCGAACTGGCCGCCCAGCTCGGCATCGAGCATGTGCAGGCGGTGCCGCTGTCGGCGCTGCGGGGCGACAACCTGATCGAACGCTCGCCGCAGACCTCCTGGTACGGCGGTCCGAGCGTGCTGGAGTACCTGGAGACGGTCGATCCGCGGCGCGATCAGGCCGGGACCGGCCTGCGCCTGCCGGTGCAGTGGGTCAACCGTCCGAACCAGGACTTCCGCGGCTTCGCCGGCACCATCGCGGCGGGCACCGTCCGGCCCGGCGACAGCGTGGTCGCGCTGCCGTCCGGACGTCGCTCGCAGGTCGCGCGCATCGTGACCGCCGACGGCGATCTCGCCCATGCCGGCGCCGGCCAGGCGGTGACCCTGACCCTCACCGACGAGCTCGACATCAGCCGCGGCGACGTGATCGCCGCCAGCGCGCAGCCGCCGGAGCTGTCCGATCAGTTCGCCGCCCACCTGCTATGGATGGGCGAGCATTCGCTGCTGCCGGGGCGCCCGTACTGGCTGAAGATCGGCGCACGCACGGTCGGCGCGACGGTCACCGAGATCAAGCACAAGATCGACGTCAACACCCAGGACAGGCTGGCGGCCAAGCATCTGGAGCTGAACGAGGTCGCGTTGTGCAATCTGCACCTGGACCAGTCGATCCCGTTCGAGGCCTATCGCGACAACCGCGCGCTGGGCGGCTTCATCCTGATCGACCGGATGAGCAACGCGACCGTGGCCGCGGGCACCCTGGAGTTCGCGCTGCGTCGCGCCGGCAACATCCACTGGCAGCACGTCGATGTCGACAAGGCGGCGCGCTCGGCCAGCAAGGGCCAGGCCGCGCGCTGCGTCTGGTTCACCGGCCTGTCGGGTTCGGGCAAGTCGACGATCGCCAATCTGGTCGACAAGCGCCTGCACGCGATGGGACGGCATGCCTTCGTGCTCGACGGCGACAACGTCCGCCACGGTCTCAACAAGGACCTGGGCTTCACCGACGAGGACCGCGTCGAGAACATCCGCCGCGTCGCCGAGGTCGCCAGGCTGATGACCGATGCCGGCCTGATCGTGCTGGTCAGCTTCATCTCGCCGTTCCGCGCCGAGCGGCGGATGGCGCGCGAGCTGTTCGGCGAGGACGAGTTCATCGAGGTCTTCGTCGACACGCCGTTGGATGTCGCCGAGCAGCGCGACGTGAAGGGGCTCTACGCCAAGGCGCGCGCAGGCAAGATCCCGAACTTCACCGGCATCGACTCGCCCTATGAGCAGCCGGAGACGGCGGAACTGGTCCTGGATACCGTTTCGCAAAGCGCCGAGGACCTGGCCGAACAGGTGATACGCAAGCTGCTCGACTGACGGGCGGGGTTGCGCCGCGGCAACGAGAAAGGGCCGGATCGCGCGATCCGGCCCTTTTTCTTCCGCGACGATGGGGCGGTCAGCAGCAGCCGTGGTCGCCGTGACGGTCGCCGCTGTCGGGGGCGACCGCGGCGCCGGTGGTCTCGCCGCGCTGGCCGGCCAGGTGATGCTCGGCGATCACCCGGGCGACGCAGGCGGTGACCTTCTTGCCCATCGGGATGTGCAGGAACTCGTTCGGACCGTGCGCGTTGCTGTGCGGGCCGAGTACGCCGGTGATCATGAACTGCGCGCCGGGGAATTTCTCGCCGAGCATGCCCATGAACGGAATCGAGCCGCCTTCGCCCATGTACATCGCCGGCGCGTCGTAGAACTCGCGGCTGGCGGCGTCGATAGCCTTGTCCAGCCACGGCGACATCGCAGGCGCGTTCCAGCCGGCGGAGGCCTTTTCGAGTTCCAGCGACACCCGGGCGCCGTTGGGCGGGTCGCGCAGCAGCGCGTCGCTGAGAAGCTCGCCGGCCTGGCGGCCGTTGAGCGTCGGCGGCAACCGCAGCGACAGCTTGACCGCGGTATGCGGGCGCAGCACGTTGCCGGCCGAGTCCAGCGACGGGATGCCGCCAATGCCGGTGACCGACAGCGCCGGCCGCCAGGTGCGGTTGAGCACCAGCTCGGCAAGGTCGTCGCTCATCGGCACCAGGCCGTCGACCAGGGGGAACTTGTCGTAGACCGCGGTGCCGAGCACCTCGGCGGCGCGACGGGCCTGCTCCAGCCGCTCGGCCGGGATCTCCACGTGCAGGCCGTCCAGGGTGATCCGGCCGCTGTGTTCGTCCTCGATCCGCGACAGCAGCTGGCGCAGCACGCGGAAGCTCGACGGCACGATGCCCGACGCGTCGCCGGAGTGCACGCCCTCCTCGAGCACCTTGACCGTCAGGTTGCCGCCTGCCAGCCCGCGCAGCGAGGTCGTGCACCACAGCTGGTCGTAGTTGCCGCAGCCCGAGTCCAGGCACACCACCAGCGACGGTTTGCCGATGCGGTCGGCGAGGTGGTCCACGTAGGCGGGCAGGTCGTAGCTGCCGGACTCCTCGCAGGCCTCGATGACGATCACGCAGCGCGCATGCGGCAGCTTCTGCTCCTGCAGCGCCTTGATCGCGGTCAGCGATCCGAAGATCGCGTAGCCGTCGTCGGCGCCGCCGCGGCCGTACAGGCGGTCGCCGCGCAGGACCGGCTTCCACGGGCCCAGGTCGTCGTCCCAACCGGTCATTTCCGGCTGCTTGTCGAGGTGGCCGTACAGCAGCACGCAGTCGTCGTCGCTGCCACCGTTGGCGGCCGGGATGTCGATGTAGATCAGCGGCGTGCGGCCTTCCAGCCGGACCACCTCCATCTGCATGCCGGGGATGTTCTGGGCGCCGGCCCAGGCGGTCATCAGCTTGACCGCGTCCTCCATGTAGCCATGCGCCACCCAGTCGGCATCGAACATCGGCGACTTGTTCGGGATGCGGATGTACTCGACGAGCTGCGGAACGATCTCGTCGTCCCACTTGCCGCCGACGAAGTTCTCGATGACGGAGGGATCGATGGGGCTGGTATCCATTGGGGGACCTCTGAACCGGGTGAACCGCCATTTTAACGCCTGGGGCGGGTCCGGCCCGGCGGCGCCGAGTGCCGAAGCCGGGCAAACGGCCTGGCGGGGCGGCGGTGCGGGGCGTCCGTGCCGGCGGGCCTAGGAAATTTCCTAGGTCGGGTCGGGAGATTTCCCGGCTGTGTTCCGGCAACTGCGCCGATACTCTGGCTCCAGGCGTCTGGGGAGACTGGTCCTGCCGCCGGACCCGCAGGGATTGGCCGTGGTCCGGATGGCAATCAAGGACGTTCCGCAAACAGCCAACGAGAAAGGACCTCAGATGAAATCCTTCCAACAGATCATGAAATCCGTCGCCCTCGCCCTGCTGCTGGTCGGCAGCGTGCTGACCGCCACCGCGGCCGCCAGCGAGAAGGTCGACATCAACACCGCCGACGCGGCCACCCTCGACCGGGTCCTGATCAACGTCGGACCGGCCAAGGCCGAGGCCATCGTCGAGTACCGCGAGGCCAACGGGCCGTTCCGCAGCGTCGAGCAACTGGCCCTGGTCAGCGGCATCGGACTGAAGACGGTCGAGAAGAACCGCGACCTGATCATGGTGGGCTACGCGACACCGCGGCGTCCTGCCGCCGGCGCGGCGCGCTCGAGTCCGGGCCGCAACTGAGCGTCAACCGGAATCGCATGGCCGGCCCGCATGGATGCGGTCACCGGACACCGTCAGGCACGGACGTCTGGCGGAATCGGGGTCAGGCCCCCGGACAGGGAAGTGCACCGCCCGCGGCGGAGGGAGTCGTCGCGGGCGGTTTTTTTTGTGGCGGTGTGCCGGCGTCGGCGAGGCGCTCCGCCCCTGGCCGGTCGTCGATGCGTCCCAGCGCTGATCCCGGCGTGGGCGGCGGCGGGACGCGGAGCGGCCTGCACCGATAGACTGCGCAGATGGATTCCGCTTCCGTCATCGGCAACATCGCCAGGGTCATTCCGTCGTTCGCATACGACCGGATCCGTTGGCGCAACGGTCTGGGCTGGACCCGGGAGGTCGCGCAAGGGCGGCTGGAGTCCGCTTCCCCGGTGGCCGAAGCGCTACCCTCGGATGCGTGGGACTGGCGACTGTCGATTGCCGAGATCGACGCCGAAGCGCCGTTCTCCCGGTTCGACGGCATCGAGCGCGAACAGATGCTGCTGTCCGGCGAGGGTCTGCGCCTGCATGGAGACGGCATCGAGCAGGAGCTGAGACCTCCGCATCAGCGCTGGCGGTTCCGCGGCGAGGACGCGCTGGTCGGCAGTCCGCTCGACGGCCGTGTCGAGGTCGCCAACCTGATGTGGCGGCGCGAACGGGTCGACACCACGTCCTGGCACCGGCCGCTGGTGGGGCCGATGGTGATCTTCATCGAGCCGGGCAGCACCTGGCTGGTGCATCTGATCGCCGGCCAGGGCATGTTCGCCGACGCGTCAGGACTGGGACGGATAGAGGCGGGCGACACCGCGGTGCTGCCGGCGGGTGCAACGCGCTTGCGGCATGTGCTGGAGGGCGGCGGCGAGGCCTGGCTGATGCGTCTGCAGCCGCGCTGAGCGCTCCATTGCGGCGACGCGGGAGATTGCCGCCGCGGCCCCGAGGGGGCGTCCCGTATCAGTAGACGTCGCGGCGGTAGCGGCCGGTCTCGATCAACTGGTCGACCGCCTCGTCGCCGAGGCAGTCGCGCAGCACCGCGTCCACGCCCGGCGCCATGCCCTGCAGGCTTCCGCAGACATGGATCGCGGCGCCAGCGGCGATCCACTCGCCCAGGCGCTCGCGCTGCTCGCGCAAACGGTCCTGCACGTAGCGCCCGGGACCATGCGCCTGGCCGGAAACGGCGGTGCCGTCGCGCGAGAACGCCAGGTCGAGATGGTCGAGCCAGCCCTGCGCCTGCCATTGGCGCAACTCGTCGCCGAAGTGCAGGTCGTGGCGGCGCTGGCGCTCGCCGAACAGCAGCCAGTTGCGGGCGTGCCCGCGTTCGATCCGCGCCTGCAGCAGGGCGCGCAGGCCGGCCAGGCCGGTACCGTTGCCGATCAGGATCAGCGGGCGATCGTCGTCGTGCAGGTGGAAGGCGCGATTGCTGCGGATGCGCAGGGCGATGGGGTCGCCGATGCGCGCATGTTCGCTCAGCCAGCCGCTGCCGCTGCCCAGGCGCCCGTCGGGATGGCGCATCTGCCTGACCAGCAGGCGCAGATGGCCTTCGCCGGGTGTCGAGGCGATCGAGTACTCGCGATGCGGCAGTGGCTGCAGGCCCTCGGCCACGCGCTGGGCATCGAGGCCTTCGACGTCGGCCGGCGCCGGCAGCTGCGAGCCGGCCAGACGCTCGCGCAGCGATAGCGTGGTTGCGTCGACCTCGGTCGCGGTGTCGCCGTCGACGCCGGACATTGCCAGCCAGGCGTCGATGTCGGCGTCGGCATGGCAGGGACCGATCTCGGCGATGTCGCCGGCGCTCCAGTCGAGCAGGGCCGGGTCGTCCGGCTGCAGGCGGATCTCGAACGCGGGTCCGCCAAGGCTGCCCGGATTCAGGTGACGGCGCGCGCGCAGGCGCCACCGCTGGTAGGCCGGACGGCTCCAGTCGGGTAGATCGGTGCGCCCGGTGAGCTGGCCCAGATGCTGCTGCCACAGGCGCAGCGCGCCGGCATCGCCGTTGTCGACCTCGATCATGTCGAACAGCGGATGGGCGTGGCTGTGGCGCAGCCAGCCGTCGAGGCGATGGCCGAACGCGCAGTACGCGTCGTACTCGCGATCGCCCAGCGCGAGCAGGCCGTAGCGCAGCGAGCCCAGTGCGGCTTCGCGGTCGAGGGTGCGGCGCACGAACGGCAGTGCCGGGTCCGGCGGGTCGCCTTCGCCGGTGGTGCTGACGATGAACAGCGCCTGTGACGTGGCGGCCAGGGTCTCTGCATCGAGCCGGCCCAGCGGCACCAGACGCACGCGCTGGCCGGCCGCCTGCAGGGCCTCGACGCTCAGCCGGGCCAGTTGCTCGGCGTAGCCGGTCTGGCTGGCATGGGCGACCAGCCAGTCGACGGGACCGTCGACCATGCCCGCGGTCGCGGCGGCGTCCGCGCTCTGCCGCAGCCGGCGCGTGAGCACGATGGCGCCGGTGAACCCCGCCCACAGCCCGGACACGATGCCGGCGAACCACCAGCGGCCCGGTCCCGGATCGCGCCACTGCATCGGCTCGACCTGCCAGCGCGTCGCCAGCACCGCGACCGCGATCAGCGCGACCAGCACCAGTGCATTGCCGATCGGGCCGGCGTCGATCCGGCGCCGGCGGGGGGCGGTCGCGGTCATGGCTGCAACTGCCGCTCGAACGCGGGCGTCATCCGTCGCTGGAATCCGTCGCCGTCGTGGACGAAGAACAGCACCGCCAGCCCGCGTTCGACCGCGTAGCGGTAGCCGGCGTCCGGGCCGAGCACGGTCAGCGCGGTGGCCAGCGCGTCGGCCTGCATGCACGAGGTGTGCAGCACGGTGACCGAGGCCAGGCCGTGGGTCACCGGGCGTCCGCTGCGCGGGTCGATGGTGTGCGAGAAGCGGCCCTGCCCGGTCTCGAAGTAGTGCCGGTAGTCGCCGGAGGTCGCCACCGCGAGGTCGTCCGGTTCCAGCACGATGCCGGACAGCTGCGGCTGTTCGTCGCCGGATGCCGGGGCATCGCGGCGATCGTCCGGTGCCGGCTGCTCGATGCCGACCCGCCAGGGCAGGCCGTCGGGCTTGCGCCCACGGGAGCGCAGCTCGCCGCCGACCTCGACCAGCCAGGCTTCGCTGCCGGTGCCGTCGAGATAGCCGGCGACGCGATCGACGCCATAGCCCTTGGCGATCGACGACAGGTCCAGGTACAGCCCGCCGGGCTGGGCGACGGTGCGGGTGCGGCGGTCCAGGGCCAGCCGCTGCCAGCCGCTGCGGGCCATGACCCCGGCGATCGCCGCGTCGTCGGGTGGGGCGCTGCGTTCGCCGTCCGGGCCGAAGCCCCACAGGTTGACCAGCGGCCCGACGGTGGGGTCGTAGGCGCCGCCGGTGTCGGCGGCCAACGCCAGCGCCGCGTCCAGCACCTCGAAGAAGGCTGCCGGCAGGCCGTGCACGCTGCCGGCGTCGGCGCGGTTGAAACGGCTGATGTCGCTGCCGTCCTCCCAGGTGCTCATCTGCGCGACGACCTCGTCCAGCTGCGCCTGGATGCCGGCCCGCAACCGCGCGGGCTCGGCGTCCGACACCACCCGGACCTGCCAGGTGGTGCCCATGGTGCGGCCCGACAGCTCATGCAGGCGCGCCGCCGCGGCGATCTGCGGCAACAGCAGCAGGACGAGCAGCAGGCCACCTGGCAGCAGGCCGCTCAGCAGCCGGTCGAGTCTGGGCATGACGGGACGCATGCGGCGCGCGATTTACAGCGGCAGCACTTCGAAGGTCGCCACGTAGCTGGCGCGGCGCTCGCCGGCCTGCGGCAGGGTGGTCTTGCCGTCGCTGTGGCTGGCCTCCAGCCAGTACATGCCGGCCTGCGGCCAGGTCACCGAGAACCGGCCCTGGGCGTCGGTGGTCGCCTGGATCTCGTCCTGCTGGTTCCGGTAACGGGTCGCGCCGGGCACGATCTCCACGCCCAGGCCGGCGGCGGGCTGGCCGTCGAGCAGCAACTGGAAGGTCGCCGACTCGCCGGCGTAGAGGTCGTTGGGATGGGTGACCGGGGCCAGTTCCAGGCCGCGGCCGCTGGGCTTGAATACGGTGCTGTCCGGCTGGCCGACGGTGACGAAGGTTTCGACCCGGCCCAGGCTCTCGGAAGCCTTGACCTCGGTCGCGCCGGCCGGGATCCCGCCGGCGAAGTCCTCCGCGCGTCCGCGCCAGCGGCGGTTCTCGCCGTCGAGCTTGTAGCTGGCGAACATGCCGTGGTTGACCATCGCGATCCGGTAGGTGCCTTCCTGCGCCAGTTCCAGGTCGAAGGTGCTGCGCAGCTTGCCGGTGCTGCCGTTTTGCGGCTGCATCGTGCTGCCGTCCGGCGCGGTGACCTGCAGCCGCTCCAGCGGCAGCGGCACGTGGTTGAAGTAGAACAGGTCGTTGGAGACCGCGGCATCGACGGTCATCCAGGCGCCCTTCTCCGAGAACACCGTCTGCGAGGGCTGCAGCCAGGCCTTGTGGGCGAGCGCGGCGGGCGCGGCGACCAGGGTCAGGGCGGCGGTGAGGGTGACGGCGAGGGTGGCGCGACCGAGTTTCATCGAAGGCTCCTTGAACGACCGGCGGGCATGTCCGCCGACTGGGGTGATTGGGTGATCGGGGTACGCGGCGGCGGCGTCAGGGCTTGAGCGACAGCCGGACCAGGCCGAGCTCGCTGCTGCCGCGCGCCTGCTGCTGCGATGCGCTGGCGGCCGGCCAGGTGAAGGGAATGCTGACGACCTCGCGGCCCCCGACTTCGCGTGCGGCTTCGACGACGAGGGTGTAGTTGCCCGGAGCCAGGTCGGCCAGCGGCTTGCGCGCGCTGTCGAAGCTGACCTGGTGCTGGCCGACCGGACGGGTCGCGCCGCTGACGCCGTCGACCGGCATCCGCAGGGTGCGGCCGCTGCGCCGCCACCATTGGCGCATGTCCTTCAGCCACTTGGTGCCCTCGTTGTCGCGCATGTCGACGTCGTACCAGACCGCCAGGTTGGCGGCGACGCTGTTGTCGGGGCGCTCGATCCAGATCGCCACGTAGGGCCGGTGGTACTCGGCGACGTTGAGGCGCGGCACCTCGACGGTGATGTCCATGTCGGCGGCGGCGGCCGCGAACGGGGAGAGCAGGGCGAGCGTCAGGGCCAGGCGGGGAAGCGTCATCGTCGACTCCGGAGATGGGGATTGGTGCCGGCATGCGGCCGGCGGCCAGGAAGGGAACGCGTCAGTGCATGAAAAGGATGACAAGCACGACCGGGACCGCGAGGCCGGCGGCGACCAGCGGCCAGGTCGCGCCGCGCTGGCGCGCGTGCAGTTGCAGCAGCCACAGGCCGGTCAGCGCGAACAGCAGGCAGGCGATCGCGAAGATGTCGATGAACCAGCGCCATACCGGGCCGGTGTTGCGGCCCTTGTGCAGGTCGTTGAGCCAGGCGATGGTGCCGCGGGTGGTCAGTTCGTATTCGACGCCGCCGCTGTCGCGGTCGATCGCCAGCCAGGCGTCGCCACCGGGGCGCGGCAGCGACACGTAGACCTCGCCGTCGGACCATTCGGCCGCGCGTTCGTCGATGCGGATGCCCAGCTCGCTGTCGAGCCAGCGGCGCACGCCATTGGGCAACGGCGCGTCGCTGGCGGTCTCGTCCTGCAGGCTCTTGAGCACGCTGGCCGGCAGGGTGCCGTTGCGGCTGGAGACGCTGGGCTCGGCCTCGATCTGGGCGGCGTGATTCAGGGTGATCCCGGTGACCGTGAACAGCAGCAGGACGATCAGGCTGAGCGCGGCGCTGATCCAGTGCCACTGGTGCAGGGTGCGTAGCCAGTAACCGCGGCGCTGCTGGGCAGCGGCCAGGTCGGCATGGGTCGATGGGCTCAAGCGGGACGGTCCGGTGATCGGATCAGGGGCCCGGCATTACAGCAGAAATGAGAATGACTCGCAATTCCGAGTCTGGCGGCAAACGCCGTCTCCGGTCGGCTCCAGCGGGGCCGCCGCGCTACGGCTCGCTCCAGCGCCGCAGCAGGTTGTGGTAGACGCCGGTGAGGCGCAGCAGGTCCTCGCGATCGGCGTTGGCCGCGGTCAGCGACTGGATCGAACGGTCCATCTCCAGCAGCAGGCGTCGCCGGGTCTCGTCGCGGACCAGGCTCTGGACCCAGAAGAACGAGGCCAGCCGTTCGCCGCGGGTGACCGGCTCGACCCGGTGCAGGCTGCTCGACGGATAGACGATCAGGTCGCCGGCCGGCAGCTTCACCTCGTGTTCGCCGTAGGTGTCGTGGATGACCAGTTCGCCGCCGTCGTAGTCGTCGGGATCGTTGAGGAACAGCGTGCAGGACACATCGCTGCGCAGGAAACCGGTCGCCTGGCCGGCCGACGCCGCCAGCGCCATCACCGCGCCGTCGACATGGAAGCCGTACTGGCCGCCGCCGCGGTAGCAATTGAACCGCGGCGGCAGGGTGCGCGCCGGCAGCACGCTGGCGAAATACAGCGGATTGCGCGCCAGCGCGGCGAGGACCTGCTCGCCCAGCCGGTGGCGCAGCGCGGAGTCGTCGGCCAGCTGCAGGTTCGATTTGACCTGGGCGCCCTGCGCACCGACCGTGGCGCGGCCGTCGATCCACTCAGCGCCGGCCAGGGCGTCGCGCATCGACGCGACCTCGGCGGGCGTCAGGACATCGGGGATGTGCATCAGCATGGTCGTTGCTCCAGACGACGACGCCTCCCCGGGGATGGGGAGGCGTCGCGCTTCGTCGTGCCTGGCGTTCCGGCTCAGAAGCGGTAGTTGACGGTCAGCAGTGCGCTGCGCGGCTGGCCCGGGGTGTAACGGTAGCCGCTCTTGTTGATCGCCGCGACATACTCTTCGTCGAACAGATTGTAGACGTTGAGGCGGACGTCCCACTGCTCGCTGAAGCGGTAGCTCGCCACCGCGTCGAACACCCAGTAATCGTCGGTATGGGTCGGGGTGCCGATCGCGCCGTCGGCGCCGCGGGTCAGGCCGCCGTTGTAGCGGGCGCCGCCGCCGAGCATCAGGCCGGACGCGAACTGGTAGCTGGTCCAGGCGGTGAACGCGCGGTCGGGGGTGTAGGCCAGGTCGCGGGAACCGTTGCTGGTGACCGGCGGGCCCTCGACGACCTCGGTGTCCATGGTCGTGAAGCCGGCGGAGACCGACCAGGCCTCGGTGATCTGGCCGACCGCGCTGATCTCGATGCCGCGGACCCGCTTCTCGCCGTTCTGGTAGTACTGCTGGTCGACCGGATCCTGCACGATCTCGTTCTCGATCCGGGTGTCGTACAGCGCCGCGGTGATCATCAGGTTGTCGTCGGCCAGGTTCCACTTGGCGCCGATCTCGCCGGTACGCGCTTCCTGCGGGTCGAACACCGGATTGTTGGCGTTGTTGGCCGAAGCGCTCAGCTCGAGGTTGCTGCCGCCCGGCGGCTGCTGTGAGATCGCGTAGTTGGCGTAGAGGCTGGAGTCGGCGGTCGGCTTGAACAGCGCGCCGACCTTCCAGTTGAACAGGGTGTCGGAGGTCTTCGCATTGACGTGGGGCAGGACCGTACCGGTGGGCTGGCCGTCGCAGTCCGGGCCGCGGCGGGTACCGCAGGCGGCGAGGCTGCTGAACTCGGTGTCGTAGCGGTCGAAGCGCAGGCCGCCGTTGAGCTGCCAGCGCTCGCCGAACTTCAGGGTGTCGAAGAAGTAGACGGCGACGGTGTCGGTACGGCCATCGCTGTCGGCGCCGGTGCGACCCCAGCGCAGGCCGCCCACGTTCGGGCTTGGGTCGTAAAGATCGGCGTCGGGCCAGGTGGTGCCGTCGAGCGCGCCGATGCCGTCGTTGTCGACCTCCTCGCGGATCAGCTCGATGCCGGTGCTGAAGTCGTGCTCGACCGCGCCGGTGCGGAAGCTGCCGGTCAGGCTGGTCTGGTTGGTCGCGATCGTGTAGCGCTGGTCCTTGAACGTCGGCAGGTTGCGGGTGATCGTCCAGCCCGACGGGTCGGCGAGATCCGGGGTGGTGATGTTGACGTCGCGGACCATGAAGGCGGTCAGCATGTATTCCTGATGGCTGCGGCCCCAGCGGGTGGTGTTGCGCAGCACCATGTCGTTGTCGAACTGGTGCTCGACCGCCAGCGTCAGCATGTCGGCGGTGACGTCGTCGAAGTCGGACAGGGTGCCGTAGAAGTTCGACGAATCGACGCGCGGCGCCTGGCCGATTTCGGGCCGGGTCGGGTCGGGGCTGCTGTAGCCGGGCAGGCCGACCGTCGGCACGCCGCCGTCGGGCAGATTGTCCTGCTGGACGTGCATGAGGTCGACATAGACCCGGGTGTTGCCATCGAGGCCGAAGCCCAGCGAGGTGGCGAGGCCCCAGCGGTTCTGCTCGATGGTGTCGCGCCCTGGCACGTCGCTGTCCTGGGCCATCAGGTTGATGCGGAAGGCGTTGCCGCTGCCGAAGGTCTGGTTCCAGTCGGCGGTGGCGCGGGTCTGGCTGTCGGTGCCGATCGACAGCGAGGTGTGGGTGCTGTCGCCGAGGAAGGGGCGCTTGGTGACGAGGTTGACCGAGCCGGTGGGCGAGCTGCGCCCGGTGTCGGTGCCGGCCGGGCCCTTGGTGACCTCGATCTGCTCGATGTTGAACACGTCGCGGGTGATCGAGCCCAGATCGCGGACACCGTCGACGAAGATGCTGCCGGAGGTATCGAAGCCGCGCATGTAGATCGCGTCGCCGGTGGTGGTGTTGCCGTTCTCGCCGACGTAGAAGGTGCCGACGCCGGGGCTGTTGCGCAGCGCCTCGGTCAGCGAGGTCGCGCCCTGCTCGTTGAACAGGTCGCTGCCGATAACGTCGATGGTCTGGGTGGTGTCCAGCAGCGGCTGGGTGAACTTCGGCGAGGAGACCGTATCGGCGCCGTAGCGCTTGACCCGATGGCCGTGGACCTGGACCTCGTCCAGGGTGGTCGCATCGGCGGCGCCCATGCCGGCGTCGCCCGCGGTGGCGGCATGCGCCGCGATCGGGGCGGCCAGTGCCAGGCTGGTCGCCAGCGTGGCGACCCCCAGATGGCGGCCAGCGGCCGAATCCTGCGGGCGGGAGGAGCGGATGGGGTGCTTGCGGCTCTTGATGTGATTCATCGAATTTCCGTCATGAATACACCCGGTCCAGACGGGGCCGGGCGTGTCTGCAAAGGGTTTCAGGACGGAGTGCCGGTTTCGGGGCAGGGCCGGTTCGGGGCGGGCCCGTGGCTGCGGACAGCCCGTCGAGGGCTGCTATTTAAACGCAAGCAAGAATGATTCGCAATTGCTTCATCGTCTGGCCGGTGCCGGCGGCCGGGCGTGCGTATCCCGCCGGGGACCGGAGCGGGGAAGCGGAAAGGGTTGCGACGCCGCCGATCGCGGCGGCGGGTTCAGTCGCGGTCGTCGCGGGTCCAGACCAGGCCGTCCTCGACCTTGGTCGGGAACTTCGCCACCGGCGTGTAGGCGGGCGGATTCAGGCAGCGGCCGTCGCGTACGTCGAACTTCGACCCGTGCAGCACGCACTCGATCGTCGCCTCCTCGCCGTCGAAGGGGCCGGCCGACAGCTCGAAGTCCTCGTGCGAGCACTTGTCCTCGAGCGCGTAGTAGTCGCCGTCGTAATTGACGACCAGGATCGGGGTGTCGCCGTCCCAGGCCACGGTCGATTCGCCGGGGAGCAGTTGCGATGTGGCGCAGACGCTGATCCAGTCGCCCATGTACGGTGTCTCGCGAGTTCGGGGGCTTGGCGCATTCGCGGCGCCGGCTGCCGGGAGGACCAGCTTACAGCGGCTTCTCGAGTATTTCGAAGCGCAGGTCCGGGCGCTTGGGGATGCCGAAGCGCTCGTCGCCGTACGGGAACGGCTTCTTGATCCCGGTACGCCGGTAGCCGCGGCGCTCGTACCAGGCGATCAGCTCGTCGCGCACGTCGATCACCGTCATCCGCATCGTCGCCAGGCCCAGGTCCTCGCGCGCCAGGCGCTCGGCCTCGGTCAGCACGATCCGGCCCAGCCCGCCGCCCTGCGCGGTCGGGGCCACCGAGAACATGCCGAAGTAGCCGGCGCCGTCCTGTTCGGCGACATGCGCGCAGGCGATCAGCGCGTCGTCGCGGTGGGCGAGCAGGACGCGACTGCGCGGGCGGACGATGTCCTCGCGCAACACCTCCGGGTCGATGCGGTTGCCGTCGAGCAGGTCGGCTTCGGTGGTCCAGCCGGCGCGGCTGGCGTCGCCGCGGTAGGACGAGGTCACCAGCTCGACCAGGGCGGGAATGTCGGCCTCGGTCGCGAGGCTGAAGGTCAGTGCGTGCATGGCGGAATATTACCGGTGTCGACGCTTCCGTAGGAGCGGCGTAAGCCGCGATTCCCTGGCCGCGCCCGGGAATCCCCAAAGTTTGCTGCGCAAACCTTGGGCCCCGCCGTTGCGCTGCCACACCCCCATTCGCGCTGCGCGCGAATCGCCCCCCTCACTCAGGGGGGAACGATATCCGGCTGCGCGCGGATATCTCCCAAGGTTTGCCGCGCAAACCTCGGGCCCCGCCGTTGCGCTTCCACACCCCCATTCGCGCTGCGCGCGAATCGCCCCCTGACTCAGGGGGCTGGGGGGATGAGGCGGACGATCGCTCTTCGTAGGAGCGGCGTAAGCCGCGATGGAGCTTTCACCGTATCGTCCGATCGCGGCTTACGCCGCTCCTACGAAGGCAAAGCGCCTTGGGAAACAGGGAGGCCTACACCAACAGCCTGCGGACCTTGTCGATCGCCGCGGCGAAGGCGTCGATCTCCTCGAAGGTGTTGTAGAAGGCGAGCGATGCGCGGCAGGTCGCCGGGACCCCGAAGTGCTGCATCAGCGGGTGCGCGCAGTGGTGGCCGGAGCGGATCGCCACGCCCTCCAGGTCGAGCAGGGTCGCCAGGTCGTGGGCGTGCGCGCCCTCGACCAGGAAGCTGATCACCGCCGCCTTTTCCTTCGGCGCGCCGAAGATGCGCAGGCCGTCGATCGCCGACAGCGCCGCGGTCGCGTAGTCCAGCAGCGCCTGTTCGCGCGCCTCGATCCGCGCCATCCCCAGCGCCGACAGATAGTCCACCGCGGCGCCGAGGCCGACGAAGCCGGCGATGTTCGGGGTGCCGGCCTCGAACTTGTGCGGTGGATCGTTGAACACGGTGCCCTCGAAGCGGACCTCCTTGATCATCTCGCCGCCACCGATGAACGGCGGCATCGCCTCCAGGTGCTCGCGGCGCGCCCACAACACGCCGGTGCCGGTGGGGCCGCTCATCTTGTGGCCGGTCAGCGCATAGAAGTCGCAGCCGATCGCGGCGATGTCGAGCGGGCGGTGCGGCGCGGCCTGGGAGCCGTCGACCAGGGTGACGATGCCGCGGCGGCGCGCCTCGCGGCAGATCTCGCGGACCGGATTGACCGTGCCCAGCACGTTCGACACGTGGGTCAGCGCCAGCAGCTTCACCTCCGGGGTGAGCAGGGCGCGCAGGCCTTCGAGGTCGAGGTCGCCGCGATCGTCGAGTTCGGCGACCTTGATCGTGGCGCCGGTGCGCTGGGCGACCAGCTGCCACGGCACGATGTTGGCGTGGTGCTCCATCCGGGTCAGCACGATCGCGTCGCCGGGGCCGAGCCGGGGCAGCGCCCACGAATAGGCGACCAGGTTGATCGCGAAGGTGGTGCCGCTGCACAGCACCAGTTCGTCGGCGCGGACGTTGAGGAACTTCGCCAGCTTGCCGCGCGCGCCCTCGTAGGCTTCGGTCGCCTCGGTGCCGAGCGCATGCACCGCGCGGCTGACGTTGGCGTTGTGGCGGCGGTAGAAATCGTCGACCGCCTCGATCACCGATGCCGGTTTCTGCCCGGTGTTGGCCGAATCCAGGTAGATCAGCGGCTTGCCGTGGACCTCGCGGGTCAGCACCGGGAAGTCGGCGCGGACCCGGGCCCAGTCGACCGCGGCTGCGGGGTCTGCGGACAGCGGGGCGGGCGGAACGTTCATGCGGTCTCCAGTCGGTCCAGTGCGGCGTCGAGCCGGGCCGCCAGCGCCTCGCGCAGCGCGGCGTCCTCGATCACCGTCAGGGTCTCGCGGCAGAACGCGCGGGTCAGCAGGGCGCGTGCCTGCGCCGCCGGCACGCCGCGGCTGCGCAGATAGAACAGCGCGGTCGGGTCGAGCTGGCCGACGGTGGCGCCGTGCGCGGCCTGGACCTCGTCGGCATGGATTTCCAGTACCGGCTGGCTGTCGATCTCGGCGCCGTCGCTGAGCAGCAGGTTCTTGTTCGACAACGCGGCCTCGACGCCGTCGGCGCCTTCGCGGATCACGATGCCGCCGTGGAAGGCCGCCTTCGAGCGGCCGGCGCCGAGTCCGCGCCAGATGAGCTCGCAGCGGCTGTCGCGACCGGCATGGTCGATGCCCAGGCGGGTGTCGAGATGGCGCTTGCCGGTGGCCAGCAGCACGCCATTGGCCTGTGCGACGGCGCGTTCGCCGTGCAGGGCGATATTCAGTTCATGACGGCTCAGTGCGGCCCCCAGTTCGAGGTCGATGCGCTGGTAGCGGGCCTCGCGCGCCAGCACCGCGTCGGTACGCGAGATCGCGGTGGCGCCGGTCTCCTCGTCCTGCACGCGCGCATGCACCAGATGCGCGCGCGCGCCGAGGTGGGCGTGCAGCAGGCCGTTGCCGAGGTGACGGTGGGCGCCGCTGCCCAGGTGGTGTTCGACCACGGTCAGCGCCGCGCCCTCGCGCAGCTCGATCAGGTGACGCAGGTGCCAGGCGCGGTCGGCATCGGATGCCGCGCCGATGAACACCAGGTGCAGCGGCGCGGCGACGGACACGCCGGCCTCCACGCGCACCACCGCACCCTCGGCCGCCAGCGCGGCATTGAGGCGGGCGAAGACCTCGTCGCCGCGCTCGAAGCGGCGGGCGAGGAAATTGACCTCGCGCGCGTCGCCGCCGGCCAGGGCCTGCGACAGCGGTGCGACCGTGAAGCCGTCCGGCAGGCCGGCGATGTCGCTGTGGGCCTCGTCGAGGCGCCCGTTGACGAACACCAGCCGCGGCGACGGAATCGCTTCCAGCAGGGCCGGATCGAAGTCGGCGACGGTCCCGTCGGCGGCGGCGAACGCGCGCCGTTCGAGCGCGCGCAGCGGTGTGTATTTCCAGGCTTCGACGCGCGCGTGCGGCATGCCGTCGCGCAGCGCGGCCTCCAGCGCGGCGGCACGGCTCTCGCCCAGGCCGGCGGCATCGCGCGCCGGCAGGGCCTGGAAGGCGTCGCGGAAGGAGTCGAGCAGGGCGGTCATCTCAGGCACCCGCTTCCGGCGCGATCCGGTCCTTGAGCCAGGCATAGCCGTGCTGCTCCAGCTCCATCGCCAGCTCGGGGCCGCCGGTCTCGACGATGCGGCCGTCGGCCAGCACGTGGACCACGTCGGGCTTGATGTAGTCGAGCAGGCGCTGGTAATGGGTGATCACCAGGAACGCGCGCTCCGGCGAACGCAGGGCGTTGACGCCCTCGGCGACGGTCTTCAGCGCATCGATGTCGAGGCCGGAATCGGTCTCGTCGAGGATGGCGAGCCTGGGCTCCAGCAGCGCCAGCTGGAAGATCTCGTTGCGCTTCTTCTCGCCGCCGGAGAAGCCCTCGTTGACGCCGCGGTGCAGCAGTTCGTCCTTCAGGTGCAGCACCGCCAGCTTCTCGCGCACCAGCTTGAGGAACTGCATCGAATCCAGCTCGGCCTCGCCGCGCGCCTTGCGCTGGGCATTGAGGGCGGTGCGCAGGAAATAGGTGTTGTTCACCCCCGGGATCTCGACCGGGTACTGGAACGCCAGGAACACGCCGGCGGTGGCGCGTTCCTCCGGCTCCAGCGCGAGCAGGTCCTGATCGCCGAAGCTGACCGAGCCGGCGGTGACTTCGTAGCCTTCGCGGCCGGCCAGGATGTTGCCCAGCGTGGACTTGCCGGCGCCGTTGGGGCCCATGATGGCGTGCACCTGGCCGGGCCGCAGCTCCAGCGACAGGCCCTTGAGGATTTCGCGTCCGCCGATGGAGGCGTGGAGGTTTTCGATCTTGAGCATGGAGTTCGCTTCGCGGGTCATTCGTGGGGCGGCCTCAACGGCCGTTGTCGTCGAGCCAGTGCTCGCGCAGGTAGCGGGTACGCTCGCGGGTCATCCGGGTCTTGGCCTCGGCGCGTTCGAGCGGGTAGATCGAGCCGTACTCGATCCTCGGGTCCACGCCATCGGCGACCGGGAACAGCGCATCGAGATCGGCGTCCCGCAGCTGGATCCACAGGCGCTGGGCATCGCGCAGCTTCTGCGCGAACAGCGCATCGTCGGGACGGCTGGCGAGCACCTGGCGATAGACGCGGTTGAGTTCGGCGTCGTCCTCGGCAAGGGCGTCGAAGGCGCAGGCGTTCATTTCCTGCTGGCTGCCCGCGGGATCGCAGACCGGTTGCTGGGCCGCCGCCAGGCCGGGCAGCGCGAGCAGGGCGATGGCCAGGCTGCGGCGGATCATCCGACCGAGCCCTCCAGCGAGACTTCCAGCAGCTTCTTGGCCTCGACCGCGAACTCCATCGGCAGCTCGCGGAACACGCTCTTGCAGAAACCGTCGACGATCATCGACACCGCGTCCTCCTCGCCGATGCCGCGCGAGCGGCAGTAGAACAACTGGTCCTCGCTGATCTTGGAGGTGGTCGCCTCGTGCTCGACGGTCGCGGTGGGCTGCTTGACCTCGATGTAGGGGAAGGTGTGCGCGCCGCACTTCTTGCCGATCAGCAGGCTGTCGCACTGGGTGTGGTTGCGCGCGGCGACCGCGCCCTTCTCGACCTTGACCAGGCCGCGGTAGGTGTTCTGGCCGCGGCCGGCGCTGATGCCCTTGCTGATGATCTTGCTCTTGGTGCGGGCGCCGACGTGGATCATCTTGGTGCCGGTATCGGCCTGCTGGCGGTGATGGGTCAGCGCGACCGAGTAGAACTCGCCGACCGAGTCGTCGCCCAGCAGCACGCACGAGGGGTACTTCCAGGTGATCGCCGAACCGGTCTCGACCTGGGTCCAGCTGACCTTGCTGCGGGCGCCACGGCACTCGGCGCGCTTGGTCACGAAGTTGTAGATGCCGCCGCGGCCTTCCTCGTCGCCCGGATACCAGTTCTGCACGGTCGAGTACTTGATCTCGGCGTCCTCCAGCGCGACCAGCTCGACCACCGCCGCATGCAACTGGTTCTCGTCGCGCATCGGCGCGGTGCAGCCTTCCAGGTAGGACACGTAGGCCTTGTCCTCGCACACGATCAGGGTGCGCTCGAACTGGCCGGTGTGGCCGGCGTTGATGCGGAAATAGGTGCTCAGCTCCATCGGGCAGCGCACCCCGCGCGGGATGAACACGAAGCTGCCGTCGGAGAACACCGCCGAGTTCAACGCCGCGAAGAAGTTGTCGCCGGTCGGCACCACGCTGCCCAGGTACTGGCGGACCAGCTCGGGATGCTCGGCGATGGCCTCGGACATCGAGCAGAAGATGATGCCCTTCTCGGCCAGCTCCTTGCGGAAGGTGGTGCCGACCGAGACCGAGTCGAACACCGCGTCGACCGCGACGCCGGCCAGCTTGGCGCGCTCGTGCAGCGGCACGCCGAGCTTCTCGTAGGTGTCGAGCAGCTCCTGCGGCACCTCGTCCAGCGAGTTGTACTTCGGGCCCTTGGGCGCGCTGTAGTAGCTCAGCGCCTGGAAGTCGATGGCGGCGATCTGCAGCTTGGCCCAGTTCGGCATCGGCATCGTCAGCCAGTGCCGGTACGCCTGCAGGCGCCACTGGGTCATCCACTCCGGCTCGTTCTTGCGCGCGGAGAGCTGGCGGATGATGTCCTCGTCCAACCCCGGCGGCAGGCTGTCGGATTCGATGTCGGTGACGAAGCCGGCGTCGTACTTGCGGCCCAGCCGCGCGTGGATGTCGCGGTTGGCTTCGGGCAGTGCGGCGTCGGGGGCTTCGGCACGCGTTTCGATGGTTGATTCGGTGGCCATGGGGCTGCCTACTGTCGGTTCATGCATTGGCGAGGCGCAGGTCGATGCGCTTCGGGTCGGGTGGTGGGGTCGCCGGCGGCGCCAGCATCTGCGCCAGGGTCACCTCGCGCAGCGCGGCGACCACCACGTCGTTGATGCGGCGCCAGTTCGCGCGCACGCCGCACTGGCTCTCGATCGTGCAGTTGCCGGCATGCACGCTGCATTCGGTCATGCCGAGCGGGCCTTCCATCGCCTCGACGACCTCGATCAGGCTGATCCGGTCGGCGGGGCGGGCCAGGCGGTAGCCGCCGTTGGCGCCGCGAAAGCCTTCGACCAGGCCCGCCTGCGCCAGCGGTTTGAGCACCTTGGCCACGGTCGGCGCCTCCAGGCCCGCGCGATCGGCCAGCTCCGACGCGCTGAGCACGTCGTCGGGGCAGGCCGCGAGCACGGTCAGGACGACCGTCGCGTAATCGGTGAGCTTGGTGACGCGGAGCATGTGGGGACGGTGCTCGTTAATCCGTACCGGAATTGTACGGATTTGGCGCGGGCAGGCCAAGGGCGGTCACCTCCGGCGTTCAGGCCGGGCGCATTGGCCGTTGTCATGCGATCCGGGTCAGAATGGCCGGGAGCCAACCCGGGAGTCCCCATGCCAAGCAAGATTGTCGCCCGCCGTTCCCAGATCCACGGCAACGGCGTGTTCGCGAAGGAACCGATCAGCAAGGGCGAGCGCATCGTCGAGTACAGGGGCACGCTGCGGACCCACGAGGAGGTCGATGCCGGCGATACCGGCGACGTCGGGTCCGGCCATACCTTCCTGTTCACCCTCAACGACGAGTACGTGATCGACGCCAACGTGCGCGGCAACATCGCGCGCTGGATCAACCACAGCTGCAAGCCCAACTGCGAGGCGATTCTCGACGAGGACGAGGGCGACGACCGGCGCAAGGACAAGGTCTTCATCGAGGCGGTCCGCGACATCGAGCCGGGCGAGGAGCTGTCCTACAACTACGGCATCACCCTGGCCGAGAAGCACACCAAGGAACTGAAGGCGATCTGGGCCTGCCGCTGCGGGGCCAAGAAGTGCACCGGCACGATGCTGCAGCCGAAGAAAAAGAAGAAGTCCGGCAAGAAGAAAAAGAAGAAGCATTGAGCGGCATGGCCGGCGGCGCGCCGCCTTTGTCCGATCGTGCAATGGCACGGTAACCGGGGCGGCCCCAGACTGATCGCCTGGCCGCCGCATCCGCGGCGCGTCCCCCATCCGGCCTTCCCGCCGAGCAGGGAAGGAGAACCAGCGAGGAATCCGGCATGAAATCGATTGAGGGCAAGGTTGCGGTCGTCACCGGCGCCGCCAGCGGCATCGGCAAGGAGATCGCGCACGAGCTGGCGCGCGCGGGCGCGGCGGTGGTCATCGCCGATCTCAACCTGGACGGCGCGCAGGCCGTCGCCGATGCGGTCGTCGCCGCGGGCGGACGCGCGCTGGCGGTGGCGATGGACGTGACCGACGAGGATGCGGTCAACCGCGGCATCGCCGACGCGGTGCAGGCGCTCGGGCCGATCGACATCCTGGTCTCCAATGCCGGCATCCAGATCGTCAATCCGATCGAGCAGTACGGCTTCGCCGACTGGAGGAAGATGCTGGCGATCCACCTGGACGGCGCCTTCCTGACCACCCGCGCGGTGCTGCCGCACATGTACGCCGAGGGCGCCGACGGCAAGCCGCGCGGCGGCACGGTGATCTACATGGGCTCGGTGCACTCGCACCAGGCCTCCAAGCTCAAGTCCGCCTACGTGACCGCCAAGCACGGCCTGCTCGGGCTGTCGCGGACGCTGGCCAAGGAGGGCGGCGAGCGCGGCGTGCGCAGCCACGTGGTTTGCCCCGGCTTCGTGCGCACCCCGCTGGTCGACAAGCAGATCCCGGAGCAGTCGAAGGAGCTGGGCATCAGCGAGGACGAGGTGATCCGCAACGTGATGCTCGGCCAGACCGTGGACGGCATCTTCACCACGGTCGAGGACGTCGCCCAGGCCGTGCGCTTCCTGTGCGAATTCCCAAGCGCGGCGCTGACCGGGCAGAGCCTGATCGTCAGCCACGGCTGGCACATGCAGTAGCGTCGGACTGCCCGCGGCGACGCGGGCGGACACCCGCAGCGGGCGGCGCCGATCCGGACACGGATGCGCGACGGGGCCGCAAGGTTGCCATGACTTGTGCCAGTCGGGGATGGCGCCGGATACGCATAGCCTGTGCGCCGATTCCGCACAGATCCCGCCCGGCCATCTCCCATGCTCCCCAGTTCGACCCGTCCCCGCGTCCGTCGTTTCCCGTTGTCGTGCTCGTTGTTCCCGTCGCTCCTGTGCGTCGCGCTGCCGGTCGCCGCGATCGAGGTCGATGGCCGCATCGACCCTGGCGAATGGCAGGGAGCCCGTCACGTCACCGGCTTCCGCAAGGTCCAGCCGCTGAATCTTGAGCCGGGCTCGCTGACGACCGAGGCCTGGATCATGGCGACCCCGGACGGCCTGGCGATCGCGTTCCGCAATCCGCAGCCGCAATCGGTGACCTGGACCCGGCAGAGGGTCCAGCGCGACTTCAACGCCCAGGTCGACCGGGTCAACCTGATGGTCGATTTCGACGGCGACGGCCGTACCGGCTACAACTTCACCGTCGCCTCGACCGGCGGCGTGTCCGACTCGGTCATCACCAACGAGAACCAGTTCAACGACGACTGGGACGGCCACTGGCTGCACGCGGTGTCCGAGGACGGCGACGGCTGGTCGGTCGAGATGCTGATCCCCTGGTACATCGCGCCGATGCGCAAGGGCGAGAACGGCATGCGCACGATCGGCATCCAGCTCGACCGGGTGATCGGCTCGACCGGCGAGCGCATGGCCTGGCCGGGCGCGAGCTTCGAGCGGCCGCGCTACCTGTCCGAATTCGAGCCGGTTGAGGTCGCCCAGTACAGCCAGTCGCTGCTGGCGGTCACCCCCTACGTGTCCGGGCTGTACGACAACATCGGCGGGTCCGGCGACTTCGAAGGCGGCCTGGACCTGTTCTGGAAGCCCAACGGCCAGTTCCAGCTGACCGCGACCGTCAACCCCGACTTCGGCCAGGTCGAGAGCGACGACCTGGTGATCAACTTCAGCGCGACCGAGACCTTTATCAGCGACAAGCGCCCGTTCTTCACCGAGAACCAGGGCCTGTTCGAGTTCACCACGCCGTCCGACGACAGCCAGCTGCTGTATACCCGCCGGGTCGGCGGTCCGGCCGACGACGGCGACGGTGCCGGCGACATCGATGCCGCGATCAAGCTCAACGGCAGCTTGGGCGGCACCAAGTACGGCGTGTTCCTGGCCGAGGAGGCCGACGATGCCGGTCGCACCTTTGCCGCGCTGCGACTGGTGCGCGACTTCCAGGGGCAGAATCTGGGTGCGATGCTGACCCGGGTCGAGCGGCCGTTCCTGGATCGCGAGGCGACCGTGTTCGGCGTCGACCACAACTGGCGGCCGAGCGACCGGGTCAGCGTCGAGTCGCGCCTGATCGGCAGTCGCATCGACGACGACGGCGAGACCGAACGCGGCTCCGGCGGCAGTGTGTTCGTCAACTACGAGATGGACGCGGGCTGGCGCCAGCAGTGGTTGGCGATGCATTTCGGCGACACCCTGCAGATCAACGACTTCGGCTATCTGGCGCGCAACAACCTCAACTACGGCCACTGGCAGGTGCAGCGCCGCTTCACCGGTCTGGAGGAGACCTCGCGCTACAGCTCCAAGGACTGGCGCGCGCGGGTCAGCCACACCTCCAACGACCATGGCCAGAGGCTCAACGACCAGTTCCGGATCAGCCGCCAGAGCCAGCTGCGCGACGGCAGTTCCGAATACATGCAGTTGAACCTCAACTCCTCGGGCGTCAACGACCGGCTGACCCGCGGCAACGGCGTGATCGAGATGCCGGCCAACTTCAACAGCTACTTCGAGTATTCGCGGCCGCGCAAGGGCGACTGGGCCTGGCTGCTCTACGCCGACATGTTCAGCGGCGGCCTGGCCGGCAACGACAAGGTCGGCTACGACTTCGAGTTCCGTCCGACCTATTTCGTCAGCGACGCCTTCAGCATCTACGGCGGGCTCTACTACGAGCGCATCCCGGACTGGCTGGTGTGGCAGCGCGACAACCTGGTCGGCGGCTTCGACGAGCGCAGCGTGCGACTGAAGGCGGGCCTGGACTGGACCATCGACACGCGCCAGGAGCTGAGGATCAAGTTGCAGGCGATCGGTCTGGACGCAGAGTTGCAGCAGGCCTGGCGCATCGACGGCAGCGGCCGTGCGGTCGCCAGCGCCGAGCCGGTCGACGACTTCAGCGTGCGCAACCTCGGCTTCCAGATCCGCTACCGCTACGAGCTGGCGCCGTTGTCGTACCTGTACGTGGTCTATGGCCGCGGCGGCTTCGACCTGACCCAGGATGCCGACGGTCCGTTCCCGGCGCTGGAGGACAGCTTCCAGTTGCGCGACGACGAGCAGTTCCTGGTCAAGCTGTCCTACCGCTTCGAGATCTGATTCCAGCGATCAGGGGACCGGTCCGAGGGACGGGCGCCAGGCCTCCGGCACCAGGATCTCGAACAGGCCGTCGCGACGGGTGCGGCGGTTCAGCCGCAATAGCGCCTTGTCGCGACTGATCAGCCAGCGGGCACCGCCGGCCAGGGCCAGTTCGAGGAACTTCTGGTCGTCGCGATCGCGGCATTGCGGCAGGAGCTCGGCGCCCGCTGGTGCGACCTCGACGATGCGGGCGCGGGCGTCGAATGCGGTCATCAGCGCCTCGCGTCGCGGCGGCGCCAGCGACAGCAGCGGATAGCCCAGCACCCGCCGCCACTCTTCGCGGCAGGGCTCGCTGGTGATGGCCTCGAGCCGGCCTCCGGACAACGCGGCCTCGATGGCGGCGATGCGCGGGTCGGCGAACACCAGCAGGTCGAGCCAGGCATTGGTGTCGAGGACGATGCGCGCGGGGGCGGGGGACGGGGCCATGGCGCAGAAGGCTACCAGCTGTGGCCGAGGTGACCGCGACTCCGGCCCTGGACCGGGGTGTAAGCTGCCGCTTCCTTCGTTGACAGGATGGAATGCGCGATGCCGCTGGTCGATCCCCTGCCCGCCGATAGCGATGCCGAAGTCGCCGAACTGGCGAAGTTCTTCAACGAGACCCTGGGCTTCTGCCCCAACAGCGTGCTGACGATGATGCGGCGGCCCGCGATCGCCAAGGCCTTCATCGGCCTCAACGTGGCGGTGATGCAGAACCAGGGCCGGGTCACCAGCGCGCTGAAGCGGCTGATCGGCTATGTCTCCAGCCATGCCACCGGCTGCCGCTACTGCCAGGCGCACACGATCCGCGCCGCCGAGCGCTACGGCGCCGAGGCGACCCAGATGGAGCATGTGTGGGAGTTCCGCAGCCACCCGGCGTTCAGCGAGGCCGAGCGGGTCGCGCTGGAGTTCGCCGTCGCCGCCTCGCAGGTCCCCAATGCGGTCGAGCCGGGCCTGCATGCGCGTCTGCGCGAGCACTGGGACGATGGCGAGATCGTCGAGATCCTCGGCGTGATCGCGTTGTTCGGCTACCTCAATCGCTGGAACGATTCGATGGCGACGACCCTGGAGGAGGGCGCCGAGGCGTCCGGGCGCCAGTGGCTCGCGCATGAGGGCTGGACGCGCGGCAAGCACGTCTGAGGTCGCGGGGCGGATCGTAGGAGCGGCTTGTGCCGCTCCTGCCGACTCCGTCCGGTGATCGCGCGACGATGACGCCGCGACGGGTCAGGGGTTGGCTTCCCAGCCCGGCTCGCAGCGCTTGACCCGGTGGTTGTGGTAGCCGATCAGCCGCCAGCCCGGCGTGGTGCCGTCGCTCCACACGAAATCCCAGCGCTGCTGGCGGCGGTTGCCGCAGACGCTGGCCGAGAAGCGGTCGCCGGAGACGCCCTGTTCCGGCAACGCGTCGCGCGGCGGCAGCGGGCGTGCGCCGTCGTGCGGAAAGACGCCTCCGCGCAGGGTCGAGTAGCGGATGTAGAGATCGCCGCCCTGGTTGTCGCGCTGGCGGGTGGCGGCGTCGAGGATTGCCTGGCGCATCGCTTCGGTGGCCGGATGGCCTTCCGGAAGCCGGTACTCGTAGCTGACCCGGGTGCGGCCTTCCAGTGGCGACAGGTCGGGCGGTTGCGATGGCGTCTGCGCCGTTGCGGACGGCGCCGCCAGCGCGATCGCGATGATCGCCGCGGCGCCGGCGATGCCCGCGGGTGGAGGTCGGTGGCTCGGCACCTGGTTCGGCGTCATGGGGCTCCAGCTCCGTACGACGGATGACGTTCGACAGCGTTCCATCATCGCCGTGGAAGCCTCATGAAGCGAGCGGTTGACGATGGGCCTCTTCCACGCGGCTGTCATCGCATGCGGCGCAGGTCGGCCGGCAAACGCGCTTCGACCGCCGGCCAGTCGCGTTTGCGCTGCGCGGTGAAGGCCCACCACGGGCGCGCGTCGTCGTGCTCGGCAAACGCGACCGCGGCGATGAAGGTATCCAGCACGCAGGGGTCCTGGCGCAGGCCGGTCAGCGCGCACAGCTGCAGATAGAGCCCGGTCGCGTCGCGGCCGCGCAGCTCCGCCGGCGCGTCGATGCCGAGCGCGCGCAGGTCGTCGGCCATCGACGGGCCGATGTTGGGGATGTCCTCCAGCCGCTGCGCTTCGGCCAGGCGGTGTGCCTTGCCCATCAGCCGTCCTTGCGCCGCGCCGGGTGCCCGCGATCGCCGTGTTCAGCCGCCATCGGAGGCATCGTCCTGGTCCTGTCCGCCGTTCTCGCCGGGCTTGCCCGCAGGCGGCCCCTGCTCCTGGCGCTCGGGGGTGTAGGAGCCCCTGTGGGTGTCTTCGGGGGCCTGTCCTTGCGGGCCCTGCAATGGGGTGTGTTCGAGGTCGGGCATGCTGCGTTCTCCTTGAGCGGTGCTCGAAAACAGGTTGAGTGTCGCGAATGTGCACAGCAGGAACAGGCCCGCCACCAGGCAGGCGGTCGCCGCGAAGCTGCAGCGCTTGATATAGGTCGACAGCAATCTGGCCCGGCCGGGTGGAGGGTTGCGGCCCTCTCCAGATCCGCTTTCGGCGCGGAGGAAGTTGGCGTAATCGTCTTCGTTCTCGGCGCGGGCGCGCTCCACCGCGACCGACGAGAAGTAGATCGACACGAACCCGAGCAGGACCGCGAAGACCAGGAACAGCCACGACAGTCCCATCACCGGCACACTGGCCGCCGTCGGTGCGATCGCGATCTTTTCCAGGAAGGTCAGCGAGATCGCGATGGCGCCGCCGGACAGCGTCAGCAGCGCCTTTTCATAGCGTTCGGTCACCGCCAGCAGGCGCTCGTCCAGCTGCTGGCGCTGCCGCAGGTAGGCCAGGTATTTGGGATGGGTCGCGTTCCCGTTCATCCATCCTCCTCGTGATGCGGCTTGTAGGCGTCGACCAGCTTCTGCTGCACCTGCGCCGGCACCGGCTCGTAGTGGCTGAAGTCCAGCGAGTAGCGGCCACGTCCGGCCGTCACCGACTTCAGCTCGGCCGCGTAGCCCTCCAGTTCCGACAGCGGCACCTGCGCCTTGACCACGATCTCGCCGCCGCGCAGGGCGTCGGTGCCGTTGATCCGCGCGCGCTTGGAGGCCAGACCGCCGCTGATGTCGCCCATGTGCTGTTCCGGCGCATTGACCTCCAGGTCGACGATCGGCTCCAGCACCTGCGGCCGCGCCTTCTGCACCGCGTCGAGGAAGGCCTTCTTGCCGGCGGCGACGAAGGCGACCTCCTTGCTGTCGACCGGGTGGTGCTTGCCGTCGTAGACGATCACCCGGATGTCCTGCATCGGGTAGCCGGCCAGCGCGCCGCCCTGCAGCACCTGGCGCACGCCCTTCTCGACCGCGGGCAGGAACTGGCCGGGGATGGTGCCGCCCTTGACCTCGTCGACGAACTCGAAGCCGCCGCCGCGCGGCAGCGGCTCGATGCGCAGGAACACCTCGCCGAACTGGCCGGCGCCGCCGGTCTGCTTCTTGTGCCGGTGATGCCCCTCGGCCTTGCCGCTGACGGTCTCGCGGTAGGCGATCCGCGGCGGCCGCGACGCGACCTCGACGCCGTGCCGCTCCTGCAGCCGCTCCAGATTCACCCGCAGATGCAGGTCGGACAGGCCGCGGATCACCGTCTCGTTGGTCTCGGCCTCGTGCTCGACGACGAAGCAGGGGTCCTCCTCGGCCAGTTTGTGCAGGGCCGCGGCGAGCTTCTGCTCCTGGCCCTTGCGGGTGGCGCTGACCGCCAGCCCGAACATCGGCCGGGGGAAGTCCAGCGGCGCCAGGTGGATCTGGTCCTCGTCGTGGCTGTCGTGCAGGACCGCATCGAAATGCAGGTCGTCGACCTTGGCGACCGCGGCGATGTCGCCCGGTACGGCCTGCTCGATCTCGATGTGTTCCTTGCCCCTGAGCTTGAACAGGTGGCCGACCTTGAACGGCTTCTTGCCGTCGTCGACGAACAACTGGCTGTCGCGGCGGACCGTGCCCTGGTAGACGCGGAACGCCGCCAGCTTGCCGACGAAGGGGTCGTTGACGACCTTGAACACGTCGGCGATCACGTGCGCGTCCGGATCCGGACGCGCCTGCACCGCGACCATGCCGGCGCCGTTGCGTTTCTCGAACGGCGGCGGATTGGCCTCGCCCGGATGCGGGAACAGCCGCTCGGCGATCGCCAGCAGCTCCTTCACCCCGGTGCCGTCGCGCGCCGAGCAGAACACCACCGGCACCAGATGTCCCTCGCGCAGGCACTGTTCGAACGCATCGTGCAGCTCGTCGCCGCCCAGTCCGTCCTCGCCGAGGTCGAGGTAGTGTTCCATCACCGTCTCGTTGACCTCGACCACCTGGTCGATGATCCGCTGGTGCCAGTCGGCGACCGGGCCGAGGTCGCTGTCGCCGGCGGAATTGCCGAAGCAGTCGACGACGCCGCTGCCGTTGCCGGTGGGCAGGTTCAACGGCAGGCAGACCGGACCGAAGCTCTCGCGCAGTTCTTCCAGCACCCGCGCCGGATCGGCGCCGTCGTGGTCGATCTTGTTGACGACGATCGCGCGGCACAACTTGCGTTCGCGCGCGTAGTCCATCATCCGCCGGGTGCCGTATTCGACGCCGTGATCGGCGTCGACCACCACCAGCACGGTCTCGACCGCAGCCAGCGCCGACAGCGCCGGGCCGCGGAAATCGGGGTAGCCGGGGGTGTCGATCAGATTGAGATGGATGCCGCCGTGGTCGGTGCTGGCGATCGCCGCGTCCAAGGAGTGGCCGCGCGATTTCTCCATCGGGTCGAAATCGGACAGGGTGGTGCCGCGCTCGATGCTGCCTGCCGTCTGGACGGTGCCGCCGGCGTGCAGCAGGGCTTCGAACAGGGTGGTCTTGCCGGCGGCGGGGTGGCCTGCCAGGGCCACGTTGCGGATGCTCGCTGTGGAGTAGGGCATGACGTCGTACCTCCCGGGGTTCTTGGGAAGTCCGGCCACGGTCGGCCGGGCCTTTCGCGGAACGATCCGCGCTCGTCGTCATGGCTGTCCGCGTCGGAAACGCTGCCGTCCGAGGCGGAAGGCGCTCGGCGGGCGGTCATGGCGGGTCCCGGTCGGAGCCGCTGGGGTTCCGGGCCGGGCCTCAAGGCTCGCGCTGTCGCCGGACCGGGTCAAGTCCCGGCCGCGTCGTGACGCCGCGCTCACGGCGCTCGGCCACCGGCGTGCCACGATAGGCGGTCCGCGTCGCCCCCGGGCCGGCGCGGCCCCCCCACCCATCGAGGAGACGGCAATGGCGTTCAAACGATACGCGGACGCGGTCTGGCAGGGCGACCTGCAGGCCGGCAATGGCACGATGAGCACTCCGCAGAGCGGCCTGTTCGAGGCCCAGAACTATTCGTTCAAGACCCGCTTCGGCGACGAGAAGGGCACCAATCCCGAAGAGCTGCTGGCCGCCGCCCACGCCGGCTGCTTCAGCATGGCGTTGTCGGCGGTGCTGGGCAAGGCGGGCTTCACCCCCGACCGCATCCAGACCCGCGCCGAGGTGACGATGGAGCCGGGCATGGACCCGGGGCCGACCGTGACCGGAGTGAACCTGGTCGTGGAGGCCAGCGTGCCGGGCATCGACGACGCCACCTTCCAGCAGATCGCCGAAGGCGCCAA
Source organism: Marilutibacter maris (assembly GCF_003233695.1). Taxonomy (NCBI): domain Bacteria; kingdom Pseudomonadati; phylum Pseudomonadota; class Gammaproteobacteria; order Lysobacterales; family Lysobacteraceae; genus Marilutibacter; species Marilutibacter maris. Next base: position 1,097,410 of record NZ_CP029843.1, read on the forward strand.
GGCCGGCTGCGTGATCTCGCGCGCGCTGGCGGTGCCGGTCAGCCTGTCGGCCACGCTGAAGGGCTGAGTGCGGGCGGTGGCGGCGAGCGCCCGCGGCCATGCCCTGTTGTTGCACGGTGCCGGTGGCGGCGGCTGGGAGTGGGCCCGCTGGCGACCGCTGCTGGAAGCGCAGGGGCTGGCGGTCGCGGCCCCGGACCTGGTGCCGGCGGCCGACGGGCTGGAGGCGACCGCGCTGGACGACTACCTCGCGCAGGCCCGGGCGGCGTTGTCGGCGCTGCCCGGCCCGCGTCTGCTGGTCGGCGCGAGCCTGGGCGGGCTGCTGGCCGCGGCCATCGCCGATGCCGCCGATGCGCTGGTGCTGGTCAATCCGCTGCCACCGGCGCCGTGGGCATGGGAGCTGCCGGCGCGCGAGTGGCCGGCGCGGGTGCCGTGGCGGCAGCAGGCGCGGCTGGTCTCGACCCGCCGCGCGATTCCCGAGGCCGACCCGGCGACCGCGTTGTTCGCGTTCCGGCGCTGGCGCGACGAATCCGGGCAGGTGCTGGCGCAGGCGCACGCCGGCATCGAGCTGGCCCCGCCGCGCCGTCCATTGCTGTGCATCGCTTCAGGTGCCGACGAGGACGTGCCGCCGGCGTTGACCCGCGCGCTGGCGACGGCGTGGCGGGGCGATCTGTTCGAACTGGCCGGCGCCAGCCACGTCGGACCGCTGCTGGGCCGCGACGCGGCGGTGGTGGCGGGGCGGGTGCTGGACTGGTGGCGGGCCTGCCGGCCGCAAGCGGCCACGGCGAGGCTGTAGGCGTGCCCGCAGGAGCCGCGTAAGTGGCGGCCGGGCTTTCCCACGAAAGCCCCATCGCGGCTCACGCCGCTCCTACGAGAGAAGGCCGCCGCTCCTGTAGGAGCTGCGTAAGCTGCGATCCCTGGACTGCGCCCGGGAATCCCCAAAGTTTGCTTCGCAAACCTTGGGCCCCGCCGTTGCGCTTCCACACCCCCATTCGCACCTGCGGCGCGAATCGCCCCCTGACTCAGGGGGCGGGGCATGTCGTAGGAGCGGCGTGAGCCGCGACGAGGCCCTCATAGCCACCCGCGGTCGTGCGCGGGGCGCCCCGGTCAGCGCCAGTCGATGCGGCCGCTGAGCACGTTGCAGATGCGGCCGCCGGACCAGACTTCGCCGTCGCCGTCGACCCGAAGCTGCAGGCGGGCGTCGTAGCCGACCTCGCGGCCCTGGCTGACCACGTAGCGGCCGCCCGCGCCGGGCAGGGCGTCGTTGTGGGCCAGCCAGGCGGCCAGGGTCGCGTTGGCGGCGCCGGAGGCGGCGTCCTCGAAACGGGCGGTGGCGCCGACGAAGGCGCGCACGACCAGGTCGTAGTCGCCGTTGCCGGCCTCGGCGCGGGCGAATGCGCACAGGCCCATGCTGCCGGTCGCGTGCGCCAGCGCCTCGATCGCGTCCCAGTCCGGATCGGCGCCGCGCAGGGTCCGTTCGTCGGCCAGCTCGGCCAGCCACCAGCGGCGGCCGCCGTCGACCAGGGCCGGGGGCAGCACCGCGGCATCCGGCCCGCCCGCCGCCAACCCGGCCAGGAGCTGGGCCAGGCGCGGATCGTCGGCATCGGCGACCTCGACCACCGAAGCCCGCGGCGTCCGCACCGAGATCGTCCGCTGCGGGCCCTCGCCGTCGACCGCCAGCGGCAGCACGCCGGCCGCGCCCTCCTGCCACAGCAGGCCGTCGACCGGAGCGGCCAGGCCGGCCTCCAGCACCACGTGGGCGGTGCCGATGCTCGGGTGGCCGGCGAACGGCACTTCGCGGCGCGGGCTGAACATGCGCACCCGGTAGCTGGCGCCGGGGCGGGTCGGAGCGAATACGAAGGTGGTTTCCGGCAGCCGGGTCCAGCGTGCGATCGCCTGCATCGCGTCGTCGTCCAGGCCTTCGGCGTCAGGAATCACGGCCAGCGGGTTGCCGGCGCCGGGGCGGTCGGCGAATACATCCATTTGCAGATAACGACGGGTCATGACGGAAACGGGATTTCGGGGGGAGAAGGGAGGGCAGTTGCTCTAGAATCGCCGGCTTGGAATGAATATCCCGCGACCGGATGGATCTGCCTGGCGGGATGTCGCCGCGGATTCGCGATGACGATGCGGGGCGACGATTCTAGGCCGGACCGGCCGCCAGTGCCGGTTCGTTTTCCCATATCGACATAACCCAGAGGCAAGGCGGTGGCAGAAACACAGCGTTGGGTCGTACTCAAGTTCGGCGGGACATCGGTGTCGCGTCGCAACCGTTGGGACACCATCGGGACGCTGGCTGCCAAACGCAGGGCCGAGGATGGCGTGCGGGTCCTGGTCGTGGTCTCGGCCCTGTCCGGCGTCACCAACGAGCTGACCGCGATCTGCGCCGGCGACGGCATCGCGGCGCGGGTCGACGCCCTGGCCGAGCGCCACCGCGCGTTCTGCGACGAACTCGGCCTGGACCCGGAGACGGTGCTGGGCGAGCGTCTGGAGACCCTGCGCGCGCTCGCCGTCGATCCGCGCGCGGCGTCGCTGGCGCTGGACTGGCAGGCCGAGGTGCTGGCCCAGGGCGAGCTGATGTCCTCGACCCTCGGCGCCGCCTACCTGCGCGCCAGCGGTCACGACTTCGGCTGGTGCGATGCGCGCGACTGGCTCGACGCGGTGTCGCTGCCCAATGCCAGCGGCTGGGCCCAGCGGCTGTCGGTGAACTGCCGGCGCGAGGCCGACGCGGGCTTCGCCGAACGCTTCGCCGCGCAGTCCAACCCGCTCCTGATCACCCAGGGCTTCATCGCCCGCCACGGCGACGGCGGCACCGCGGTGCTCGGCCGCGGCGGCTCGGACACCTCGGCGGCGTACTTCGGCGGCCTGCTCAAGGCGCAGCGGGTCGAGATCTGGACCGACGTGCCGGGCATGTTCAGCGCCAACCCGCGCGAGGTGCCGGACGCGCGCCTGCTGACCCGGCTCGACTACGCCGAGGCGCAGGAAATCGCGACCACCGGCGCCAAGGTCCTGCATCCGCGTTCGCTGGGCCCGTGCCGGCACGCCAGCGTGCCGATGGCGATCCTCGACACCGAGCGCCCGGAGCTGCCGGGCACCCGCATCGACACGCTGGCGGCGACGATTCCCGGGGTCAAGGCGATCAGCCGCCGCAACGGCATCGTGCTGGTGTCGATGGAAAGCGTCGGCATGTGGCAGTCGGTCGGCTTCCTCGCCGACATCTTCGAGAAGTTCAAGCATCACGGCCTGTCGGTCGACCTGATCGGTTCCTCGGAGACCAACGTCACCGTGTCGCTGGATCCCAGCGAGAACCTGGTCAGCACCAACGTGCTGGAAGCGTTGTCGGCCGACCTGGAGCAGATCTGCCGGGTCAAGGTGATCGTGTCCTGCGCGGCGATCACCCTGGTCGGACGCGGCATCCGCTCGCTGCTGCACAAGCTGTCGGGGGTGTGGGCGGCGTTCGGCAAGGAGCGCGTGCACCTGATCTCGCAGTCCTCCAACGACCTCAACCTGACTTTCGTCATCGACGAGGCCGACGCCGACGGCATGCTGCCGATCCTGCACGCCGAGCTGATCGACAGCGGCGCGATGCCGGTGCACGAGGCGCAGGTGTTCGGGCCGCGCTGGCGCGAGATCCAGGGCCAGCTGCGGCCGAAGCCGGTGCCGTGGTGGAAGGGGCGGCGCGAGCAGTTGCTGGCGCTGGCCGCCGCCGACACCCCGCGCTACGTCTATCACCTGCCGACCGTGCGCGAGCGCGCGCGCCAGCTGGCCGCGATCGAAGCGGTCGACCGCCGCTACTACGCGATCAAGGCCAATTCGCACCCGGCGGTGCTCAAGGCGCTGGTCGCCGAGGGCTTCGGGCTGGAGTGCGTGTCGGAAGGCGAGTTGCAGCGGGTGTTCGAGGTGCTGCCGGAACTGGATCCGGCGCGGGTGCTGTTCACGCCGAGCTTCGCGCCTCACCACGAATACGCCGCCGCGCTGGAGCGGGGCGTGACCGTGACCCTCGACAATGTCGAGGCGCTGCGCCGCTGGCCGGAGATCTTCCGCGGCCGCAGTCTGTGGCTGCGCATCGACCTCGGCCACGGCGACGGCCACCACGAGAAGGTCAACACCGGCGGCAAGACCTCCAAGTTCGGCCTCGCCGCCGCGCGCGTGGACGAGTTCGTCGATGCCGCGCGCGCGCTGGAGATCAGCATCGTCGGCGTGCATGCGCACCTGGGCAGCGGGGTGGAGACGCGCGCGCACTGGCGGCAGATGTACGACGAGCTGGCCGGCTTCGCCCGCCGCATCGGCAGCGTGCAGGTGCTGGACATCGGCGGCGGACTGCCGATTCCCTACGGCCAGGACGACGAGCCGTTCGACCTGCGGGACTGGGCCGACGGCCTGGCCGAGGTCAAGGCGATCCATCCGGCGTTCGAGCTGGCGATCGAGCCGGGCCGCTTCCTGGTCGCCGAGGGCGGCGTGCTGCTGGCGCGCGCGACCCAGGTGGTCGAGAAGGACGGCATCCTGCGGGTCGGTCTGGACGCGGGCATGAACGTGCTGGTGCGTCCGGCGCTGTACGACGCCTGGCACGAGATCGTCAACCTGCAGCAGCTCGATGCGGCCACCGACGGCGCGTTCGACGTGGTCGGGCCGATCTGCGAGTCCAGCGACGTGTTCGGTCATCGGGTCAAGCTCCCGGCCGGTACCGCGCCGGGCGACATCATGCTGATCGCGGACGCCGGCGCCTACGGCTACGCGATGGCGAGTACCTACAACCTGCGGGCCCTGCCGGCCGAGGATGTCATTGAATGAGTGAACGGAATGAGTGACAACAGGTTCCAGCGCGACGCGGTCGAATCGTTCCGGTTCGTCCGCTGCGGTTTCGATCCCGCCACCGGCGTGGCGCAGCTGGTCTATGCCTTCGACGACGGCCCCGAGCTGGTCGAGACCGTCACCGTGCCGGGTGCGCCGTTCTTCGACGGCGGTGCCGCAGCGGACCCGGCGCGCGCCGCGGCGATCGAGCACGCGCTGCGGCTGCTGCACCTGATCGCCGGCGTCAGCTACTACAAGGCGGCGGTGCCCAAGCGCATCCGCATCGACGGCTACACGATCGATGCCGATACCGCGCGGCTGATCGAAACGATCTACATCAACGGCCTGGGCGAGTTCGCCTATCGCAACGGCCTCGACCTGCATGGGCGGATACGTTTCCCGCACGAGGCCGACCCGGCCGCGCCGGCGCCCGGGCTGGGCCTGGACCGGCACGCCCTGGTCGCGATCGGCGGCGGCAAGGATTCGCTGGTCAGCATCGAGGCGCTGCGGACGCTGGGCGTCGAGCAGAGCGTGAGCTGGATCGGCGGGTCGCAGCTGATCCGCGCCTGCGCCGAGCGCACCGGCCTGCCGACCCTGAACATCGGCCGCGCGCTGGCGCCGGAGCTGTTCGAGTACAACCGCCAGGGGGCGTGGAACGGCCATATCCCGGTGACCGCGGTGAACTCGGCGATCCTGGTGCTGACCGCGGTCCTGCGCGGCGCCGACCAGGTGGTGTTCTCGAACGAGCGTTCGGCCAGCTACGGCAGCCTGATCCTCGCCGCCGACGGCAGCGTGACCAGCGAGGTCAATCACCAGTGGTCCAAGGGCTGGGCGTTCGAGAAGGCATTCGGCGAGCATGTGCAGCGGCACGTCGCCGCCGACCTGCACTACTACTCGCTGCTGCGGCCGTTGAGCGAGCTGGCGGTGGCGCGCCAGTTCGCGAAGAGCGACCGCTACGACGGTCATTTCTCCAGTTGCAACCGCAACTTCCACATCCTCGGCGAGCGTCCCGCCAACCGCTGGTGCGGGGTCTGTCCGAAGTGCCACTTCGTGTTCCTGGCGCTGGCGCCGTTCATGCCCAAGCCGCGGCTGGTCGGCATCTTCGGTCGCAACCTGCTCGACGATCCGGACCAGACCGCCGGCTACGACGCGCTGCTGGAGTTCCGCGAGCACAAACCGTTCGAGTGCGTCGGCGAGGGGCGCGAGTCGCGCGCGGCGATGGCGCTGCTGGCGACCCGCGCCGAATGGCGCGGCGATGCGCTGGTGGAGCGTTTCGCGCGCGAGATCGAGCCGCAGCTCGACCGTGCCGAACTCGCGGTGGAGCCGTTGCTGGTGCCGGACGAGGAACACCGCATTCCCGCGGCGCTGGCGGAACGGCTGGATGCGTATTTCCGGGCTTGAGTCGATTGCCGCCGCGGGCGGCGCGATCGCCCTGTGGGGCTGGGGCCGCGAAGGCCGCGCCGCCTACCGGGCAATCCGCGAGCGTTGCCCGCAGTTGCCGCTGACCCTGTTCTGCAGCGACGCCGAGGCGGCCGAGCCTCGCGGGTTGGGCGATGCCCGCCTGAGCGTGCGGACCCGTGCCGGGGCCGATGCGCTGGCCGCGCATGCGCTGGTGGTGAAGTCGCCGGGAATCAGTCCGTACCGCGACGAGGTGCGGGCGGCCGCCGCGCGCGGCACCCGCTTCGTCGGCGGTACCGCGCTGTGGTTCGGCGAGCGTGCCGGCGCCGACGGTGTGGTCGCCGATGCGGTCTGCGTGACCGGGACCAAGGGCAAGAGCACCACCACCGCGCTGCTGGCGCACCTGCTGCGCGCGGGCGGGCACCGTACCGCCCTGGCCGGCAACATCGGCCTGCCGCTGCTGGAACTGCTCGATCCCCGGCCCGCGCCGGACTACTGGGCGATCGAGTTGTCCAGCTTCCAGACCGGCGACGTCGCCGCCAGCGGCGCGCGGCCGCGGATCGCGGTCGTCACCAATGTCTTTCCCGAGCATCTGGACTGGCACGGCTCGCAGCAGCGCTACGTCGAGGACAAGCTGAAGCTGGTCACCGCGGCACGCCCGCGCATTGCCGTGCTCAATGCCGCGGACCCGACACTCGCCGCGCTGCGGCTGCCCGACAGCGAGCTGCGCTGGTACGGCGACGAGGGCGGCTGGCACCTGCGCGGCGATCGTCTGTACCGCGGCGATGTCGAGCTGCTCGATACCGCCGGCATGCCGCTGCCGGGCCGCCACAACCGCGGCAATCTGTGCGCGGTGCTGACCGCGCTGGAGGCGCTGGGCCTGGACGCGGCGGCGCTGGCGCCGGCCGCCACCGGCTTCCGGCCGCTGCCGCATCGCCTGCAGTCGCTGGGCACGCGCGACGGCGTGGAATACGTCAACGATTCGATCAGCACCACCCCGCACGCGACCCTGGCCGCGCTGGACTGCTTCGCCGGACGCCGGGTGGCGCTGCTGGTCGGCGGCCACGATCGTGGCCTGGACTGGTCCGACTTCGCCACGGCGATGCGCACGCGAGCGCCGGCGACGATCGTCGCCATGGGCCAGAACGGCCCCCGCATCGCCGCGCTGCTGGCGCCGGAAGCCGCCGACGCGGGCTTTGCGCTGCATCAGGCCGATTCGCTGGAACAGGCGATGGCGCTCGCGCGCGAGGCATTGGCGGGCGAGGGCGTGTTGTTGCTGTCGCCGGGGGCGCCCAGTTTCGGGCCGTATCGCGACTACGTGGCGCGCGGGCGCCATTTCGCCGGGCTGGCCGGCTTCGACCCCGACGGCATCAGCGCGATCCCGGGACTGGGCATCGCCTGAGACGGCCGCTGCGACGGCGGCACCGACGCGGTAGGCTCCGGGTTCGCCCACGCTGCCGGAGCCGGACCATGTACCGACTTGTCGCCGTTGTCGCCCTGTTGCTGGCCATCGCCCCCGCGTTCGCGGCGATGCGGGTCGAACCCGTGGAGTGGGAGATCGACGGGCAGGTCTTCGAGGGCCGGCTGGTCCATGACGACGCCGTCGAGGCGCCGCGTCCGGGGCTGGTGATGATGCCCAACTGGATGGGCGTCAGCGACGCCGCGATCGCCAAGGCCCGCCAGATCGCCGGGCAGGACTACGTGGTGCTGGTCGCCGACGTCTACGGCAAGGACGTGCATCCGAAGGACGATGCGCAGGCGCGCGAACAGGTCGGCCGCGCCTACGCCGATGGCGGCACCGTGCTGCGCCAGCGGGCCGCGCGGGCGGTGGCGGCGCTGAAGGCGCAGGCGGACCGGGTGCCGCTGGATCGGGAGCGGATCGCCGCGCTGGGCTTCTGCTTCGGCGGCTCGGTGGCGCTGGAACTGGCCCGCGCCGGCGAACCGCTGGCCGGCGTGATCAGCTTCCACGGTGGCCTGAAGACCTATCTGCCGGGCGAGGGCCGACAGATCGCCACACCGCTGCTGGTGCTCAATGGCGCCGACGACGCCTCGGTGCCGGATGAGGACATCCGTGCCTTCGAGCAGGAAATGGACGCGGCCGGCGCCGACTGGCAGTTCGTCGACTTCAGCGGCGCCCGCCACTGCTTCGCCCAGGAGGAGGACGCCGGCAATCCGGCCGACAGCAACTGCCGCTACGACGCGCGTGCGGCGCGCCGTGCGATGGCGATGATGCGGCTGTTCCTGGACGAGCGCTTCGCCGGTTCGCGCTGACCGGGATCGCGCGTTGACCTGAATCAGTGGTCGCGGCTGACCGCGTAGCGGGCCAGCCCGCGCAGCGCGGCGCTGTAATCGTTGTCGCCGATGCGCTCGAGCGCGGCCTCGGCGGCGGCGGCATAGGCGTCCGCGCGGCCGCGGCTGTAGTCCAGACTGCCGCAGGCGTGGATCGCGGCCAGCACCTCGGGCAGCGCTTCGGTATCGCCTTCCTCCACCGCGGTGCGCAGGCGCGCGCGGGTCGCCGCGTCGCTGTGCGCCATCGCGTGGATCAGCGGCAGCGTGGCCTTGCCCTCGGCCAGATCGTCGCCGAGGTTCTTGCCCAGGGTCTCGGCATCGGAGGCGTAGTCGAGCACATCGTCGGCGATCTGGAACGCGTAGCCGAGGTTGAGGCCGTAATCGTGCAGGGCGTCGCAGACCGCCGGGTCGACGCCGTCGCCGGAGACCAGGGCGCCGAGCCGGGTCGCGGCCGCGAACAGCACCGCGGTCTTGCGCTCGATCACCCGCAGATAGGCGGCCTCGTCGGTATCCGGGTTGCGCACGTGCAGCAACTGCAGCACCTCGCCCTCGGCGATCCGGTTGGTGGTGTCGGCGAGGATCCGCATCACCTCCATGCGGTCGAGTTCGACCATCAGCTGGAAGCTGCGCGAGTACAGGAAGTCGCCGACCAGCACGCTGGCGGCATTGCCCCAGACCGCGTTGGCGGTCTTGCGGCCGCGGCGCAGGTCGGATTCGTCGACCACGTCGTCGTGCAGCAGGGTGGCGGTGTGGATGAACTCGACCACCGCGGCCAGCTGGTGGGCATGCCGGCCGATCGCGCGGCGGCCGCCACCGGTCGCACCGGCCGCCAGCAGCAACAGCATCGGCCGCAGCCGCTTGCCGCCGGCGCCGACGATGTACTCGGCGACCTGGTTGATCAGGACCACGTCCGAGGCCAAGCGCTGGCGGATCAGCGCATCGACCGCATCCATGTCGGCGCGCGCGAGCGACTGGATGGCGGCGAGGTCCGGTACGGCGGCCTGGGGCTGTGCTGACATGACGGTGCTGCAAGCGGAAAGACGCCGAATTATAGCGGCAGGCGCCGCCGCGCCCCGGCATTGCGGTCGCCGCGGCCGCCGTCGCGGCCGGCGGGCATGTTCATCTGCGGGTCAGGGCGGCCATCACGGCGGCTAGGAAGCTTCCTAGCCTTCGCCGCGGCGGGTTCGGATGGCGCCGGGGCCGGGGGTATACTGAGATGCCCGTAGCGCGGCCGCCGAGACGGCGCAGCCGCCGCAGACCTCCAGCAACAACCCATAGGACCCGTACATGGCGCGTGGTATCAACAAGGTGATCCTGGTCGGCAACCTCGGCAACGACCCCGACACCAAATACACCCAGGGCGGCATGGCCGTGACCCGGATCAGCCTGGCCACCACCAGCGTGCGCAAGGACCGCGACGGCAATACCCAGGAGCGCACCGAATGGCACCGCGTGGTGTTCTTCGGCAAGCTCGGCGAGATCGCCGGCGAGTATCTGCGCAAGGGCAGCCAGGTCTATGTCGAGGGCTCGATCCGCTACGACAAGTACACCGGCCAGGACGGCGTGGAGAAATACTCCACCGACATCATCGCCGACGAGATGCAGATGCTCGGCGGCCGTGGCGACGGCGGCGGTGGCGGTAGTCGTGGCGAGTACCGCGGTGGCGGCAACGACCGCCCGCAGCGCGCGCCCGCCCGCCAGGAGGCGCAGCCGCGCCGCGAGGCCCCGCCGGCCAAGTCGAACGACTTCGCCGACGATTTCGCCGACGACGACATCCCGTTCTGAGTCGCGGCACCGGCTTAGCCAGCGTTGCTCCCGGAAGGGCCCGCCAGGTGCGGGCCCTTTCTGCATTCCCCGGTGGCTGAGACCGGGCCACCGACGTGCCGGAGTAGACGTCGGCGCCGCCGTTGCGTGTCCTCCACCGATCGGGTCGATGAAGGGTGCCATGGCGGCAGTTGCGTCGCTCAGCGCCCCGCCGCCGCCGCGGGCATGGCCCAGGCCTGCCGCAGCGGAATGCGTTCCAGCAGCCCGCGGCCGAACTCGGCCTGGAACGGCAGGTCCTTGCGGTGGACGTAGCCGATGTAGCAGTCGCAGCAGGCGTTCGGGCAGGCGCGTTCGCGCAGGCCGGCGGCGAAGGAGCCGTCGTACAGGTTGCCCAGCCGTTCTGATACGAAGTGGCAGCGCCTGACCTCGCCGTTGCCGTCGACCGATATCACGTTCTCACCGGTCCAACAGGGCGCGCCCAGGCTCGGCGCCGGGTCGAGGTTGTAGCGGAAGTGCGGGTCGATAAGAGCGAGCCGTTCGACCTCCGCCGCCGAGTAGTAGCCCGGCGGGCGCTCGTCGTAGGCGTTGAGCCAGAGCGGCACGTGTGCGGGGAGACCGGCGCGCATCGCCTCGATCTCGTCCAGGTGCTCGCGCATCGCGACCATGCCGACGCTGTAGCGGACGCCACGGCGGTCCAGCTTGCGGCAGCGGCCGAGGAAGGCGTCGCGGTCGACCTGGTCCGGGTGATAGGTGCACCACAGCGCCAGCGCGTCGAGATCGGCCTCATCCAGCCAGCGCAGGCCGACGCAGAGGTTGGTCTGGATCGCGACCCGGCGCAGGTGTGGCAGACGGCTCAGTCTGACCATGGCGTCGCGGTAGTGGCGCCGGACCAGTCCTTCGCCCCAGGGCGTGAACAGGACCGATAGCGGGTGCCGCGCCCGCTCCGCCCATGAGACGAAGCGCGCCAGTTCCTCGGCGTCCCGGCGCAGGGTCTCGCGGTCGTCGTAGGTCTTGGCGAACGGGCAGTAGCCGCAGTCGTAATTGCAACTGCTCAGGCGCCCGCGATAGAGCACGCTCAGGTGCATGCTCGCCTCGATTGGTGCCTCAGCCGACACGGTAGTCGCGCATCAGCGTGGCGACCGGGTCGGACACCAGCCACGGCCCGATGGTGTCGGAGCGGGCCATGCCGGCGTCGTTGAGCGCCAGCCGCGAGGCGTCGAAGCGCGCCAGGCCCAGTTCCAGCAGGTCGCGCAGCTGCGGCAGGTCGTCGAGACAGTCGCTGCCGAAGCGCTGTCGGTAATCCTCGCGGTCCAGGCCCGGCTGGATCAGCAGCGACTGGATCACGTGACGGCGACGACGCTCGTCCAGGTCCAGGGCGATGCCGTAGTCGGCCCGGGCGAAGGACGCACCGTCGCGGGCGAGGTAGTCGTCGAGGATCTCGGCCACCGAGCGCCGGCTGACGCCGTACTCGCTCGAATAATGCAGGTGGGTGGTATACGAGCGTGCGCCGCAGCCGATCCCGACCATGCCGTCGCTCTGGCAGCAGTAGACCGGACCGTCGGCGTCGACCGCATGCGGCGCACGGAACATCCGCATCGACACCTGGGTATAGCCGGCGGCAAGCAGATGGTCGCGGCCAGCCTCGTACAGGTCGAGGCGCTCGTCCAACGGTTCCGGCTGCAGCCGGAATCCGGTCTTGCCTTCCTTGCCGGCGATGCGTCCCAGACCGGTCACCGGGCGCACGTACAACGGATACAGGTACAGCTCCTCCGGACGGTAGGCCAGGGCGGTGTCGATCGAGGTCAGGAAGCTGGCCACGCTCTGTCCTTCGATGCCGTAGATCAGATCCAGGTTCAGGGTCGGGAACCCGGCCTCGCGGATCGCGGCGATGGCGCGATCGACCACGTCGCGCTGCTGAGGACGCACCAGCGCGCGCACCTCCACGTCACTGAAGCTCTGCACGCCCATGCTGATCCGGTCGACGCCGGCCTCGCGGCAGACCCGCATCTTCTCCGCGTCGATCGTCTCCGGCGAGGCCTCGATGCCGGCGGGTATCGCGTGCAGGTCGATCGAGGCGTGCGTGCGCACCATGTCGAAGACGCGCCGCAGCTGCGACGCATCGAGATAGGTCGGGGTGCCGCCGCCCAGGGCGAAGCGCACGAAGCGGTGTTGGTCCAGCGCGGTCGTGGTCGCCTCCAGCTGCCGCTCCATCTGGTCGAGGTAGGCCTCGACCCGGGCCGCGTCGGGGCGGGCCAGGGCGAACAGGTTGCAGAAGCCGCAGCGGTAGGAGCAGAACGGGATGTGCAGGTACAGGAACAGGGCGTCGCGGCGTTCGCCGGCCCATAGCGCCGACAGCGGTCGCGCCGGTTCGAGCGGACGGTAGGCGGTCTTGTGCGGATAGGAGTACGAGTAGGCCTGGTAGGGCGGCAGGCGCAGCAGGTCGGCGAGCGGTGGCGTGGTCATGGCGATAGGAAGAAATGCGCGTACGGCACGGTCATCACCACCTCGTGGGCGAGGCGGTGGCCGTGGAAGCCGTCCTCGCCGTAGGCGGTGCCGTGGTCGGAGCAGGCGATCACGAAGGCCGGGCCGCGTCGCCGCAAGGCCTGCAGCAACGGCGCCAGCGCCGCGTCGACATGGCGCAGCGCGGCGCAGTGGCTTTCGAAATCGTCGTGGACGGCACCGTCGAGATAGTGCCGGTTGGGCTGGTGCACCGCGGATATGTTGATGAAGACAAAGCAGCGCCTGCCGGCCAGTTGCGGGCTGTCCAGGCGTTTGCAGGCCAGTTCGACCTGGCGTTCGGTCGAATCCGCCGCGACCACCCCGAATTCCGGCCGCCAGTGGCTTTCCTCGAACAGCGACGGCAACTGTGAGCCCAGCGGATTGCGCTTGTTGAAGAAACCGACGCCGCCGATGCACAGCGTCCAATAGCCGGCGCGACGGAAGCCGGCGACGATGTTGTCGCAGTCGCGGAACACGTGGGTGTGCGCCGACGTGGTCTCGCTGCCTTCGAACTCCAGCGCGAACAGGCGCGGATGCGGCCCCGGCCGCGCCGGGGTCGGCAGGAACCCGGCGAAGAACGCCGCGTGGGCGGCATAGGTGAAGCTGCCCGGTGTGTGCCGGCGCTCCCAGCCGTCCGCCGGCAGGTGCGGCGCCAGCACCGGCAGCTCGCCGCGCTCGAAGCAGCGTTGGGCGGCATCGAAGCGCAGGGTGTCCAGGGTCAGCAGCACGACGTCGTGGCTGCCGACAACGGCATTCATGTCGGGCAGGGCGAGGTCAGACATGGGCAGGCTCGCCGAGCGGGCGCGGCGCCTCGCGCAGGCCGAGACGGGCCTGGTCCTCGTAGACGCTGCGGCCCTCGTGGCGCACGTCCAGCAGCAGGTCGCCGAAACCGTTGGCCTCCAGCACCCAGGCGCGGGGACCGCGGACGATGAGGTCGAAGCCGATCATCCGGCTGGACGGGAATGCGGCGGCGGCGCGGGCCACGGCGCTCTCGAGGCAGCCCTGTCCCCCCCGGTCCAGACAGGCGTCGACGGGCAGGCGCCGGTTGCCCAGGTGCAGGTTGGTCAGCGGCCCGCGCGAGCAGCGGGCGATGCGCTGGCGGGGGCGGCCATCGAGCGCGACCGCGCGGATGTCGAAATGGCCGCCCTCCGCGCCGGGGACGGCGGGCTTGGGAATCCAGCGTTCGACATAGGCGCCCTGGTGCGCGAGCGCATCGACCAGGCGGGCGATCTGCGCGCGGTCCTCGTAACGACGTTGGCGCAACGAGTTGAACAGCCGCGTGCGGCCACCGTCGACGACCAGCTCGATCGGGCCGGTCGCGACCTCGCGGCCGGCGCGATGACGCCGGTAGGCCAGCACGCCGGCCCCCGATGAGCCATAACGGGCCTTGATGAAGACGCTGTCGCAGGCGTGCGTGTCGAGCCGGCTGTGCAACTGGTCATGGCCGGCGATGGCGCCGAACAATGGCGGCACCTCGACGCCCGCGTCGGCCAGCCGCTGCTGGCAGGCCAGTTTGTCGGTCATCAGCGACAGCTCCGCCGGGGAATTGAGGTAGCGGGCGTCGGCGGGCATCGCCGCCAGCACGGCGGTGAAGCCGGCAGACCAGTACTGCTGATGGGCGAGTTCACCGTGTTGCAGTGGCGCCGGCGGTGCGCCCGGTCCGCCGGCCAGCTCCCAGCCGCGCCGCACCAGCGCGTCATGCAGGGCCGGGGCTTCGCCGGGCGACTCGAGCTTGACCAGGGCGTCGGGATGCCCGGCGAGGACCGTCTCCAGCCGGATGGCGCCGGTCAGCAGGTCGGCGTAGTCGACGACCACCGCGGCAGGCAGTCCGCGTGCGCGCAGCGCCGCCTGCATGCCCGCGATCCTGCGACTGGAACGCGGGCCGACCAGCAACCAGCGGGCGCTGCCGCTCACGGCCTATTCGGCGACCGCGACATAGCGCTCGCCGTCGTCCTCCTCCTCGGGATCGTCGAGCACGACCGTGCAGGGAAGCGCCTGCAGCTTCTGCTGCCATGCCGCCGAGATGTAGTGATGGCTCAGGTCGATCCGCTCGATGCCGCCCAGGTGGGCGCTCTCCACCAGCGCCTGCGCACCGGTGTCGCCGATCGTGCCCAGCGACAGGTCGAGGACCTTCAGCGAACCCAGCCACGGCTGCGTCGCCAGCCAGGTCGCCAGCGCGTCGCTGATGCAGGCGTCGCGCAGGCCGAGGTAATCCAGGCGCCCGGGTCCGATCGCCTGCGCCAGGCGCTGGTAGGTCGCCAGCTCGCCGTCGAAGCCGTAGTTCTCGTCGCCCAGCCACAGCTCCAGGTGGCGCAGGGCCGGCAGCTTCGACCCCGCGATCGCCTCGACGAGGGTCGAGGGCAGACCGCCGCACTCGATCGCCAGCTCCTGCAGGTGCGCGTGCTCGAAGGCCCGCAGCTCCAGCGAGCTCGAGCCGCGGATGCGCAGCGACTGCAGCAGCGGGAACGCCTCCAGCAACGGGTTGTAGCCGCACTGGATGATCCACGAGATCTCGCAGTCTTCGTAGGTCATGTCGCCGACGAACAGGGCGCGCAGCGCGGACAACTCGTCCCGGCGCGCGATCAGGCCGTTGAGATAGCCCTCCGGACCGTCGTCGTGGGCTTCCGACCAGGGGCCGATGATCAGCGCTTCGATCGAGCCGGGGTCGACCTGCGAGAACAGGTGGGCGAGCAGCTCGCCCTGGCTCTCCTCGCTGTCGTACTCCTGGTAGAGGCGGTAGACCACATCGCCATCGCTGGCCTTGTCGCCCATCCTGAAATCGACGACCGGCTTGCCGCGATAGGTCTGTGTGTATTCGCCAATGGTCATGGAAACGTCCCTGTGCAGGTGGTGTGGAAGGTCCGGGATGGCGCGTCCGGCAGGGGCTGGAGGTTAGCAGAGGCCGATTGCGGCAGGGTTGCCCGGGTCTGGCCTTGTGGGTGGCGGTGATACCAGCGGTGGGCGCCGGGTTCGTTCGCGCGCCCGCCGCGCGCGAATCTGAACGCCACCATGGCGGAGGCGGGGCGCGTGGACGGACTGGGACCGTCTGCCTGCGCCGGCCGCGGAGCTTGGGCTATCCTTCCTGGCCAGGCAGACAGCGCTCTTTTTGCAACCGTGTATACGCAATGGCTGGGGTCGGCCGCATGTCCGACGAAAGTCGGGCTTCATGGCCGGCGGCTTGCTGTATCTGGTTGAAAATAAAAGGCATTCCGTTTCTGTCAGAATGTGGCGGGCGGCCGCGGGTGCTGTGCGCCGGACGACGGGGCGGATGCGATCGGCGCCGATTTCCTTTCAATTGACAGTCATTGGAGTAGTTGATGCCAACCTGGCTTGTGACCGGCGGAGCCGGATTCATCGGGGGCAATTTCGTATTGGGCGCGGTGGCGCAGGGCATCAGGGTGGTGAACCTCGATGCGCTGACCTATGCGGGCAATATGGACACGCTGTCCTCGCTTGAGGGCGACCCCAATCACGTGTTCGTGCAGGGCGACATCGGCGATGCCGGGCTGGTCGAGCGGTTGCTGTCCGAGCACCGGCCGGATGCGGTGATCAATTTCGCCGCCGAGAGCCATGTCGACCGCTCGATCGATGGCCCCGCCGCGTTCGTGCAGACCAACGTGGTCGGCACTCTGAGCCTGCTGGAGAAGACTCGCGATTACTGGAAGGCGTTGGAGCCGGCGGCGCGGGACGCGTTCCGTTTCCTGCATGTGTCCACCGACGAGGTCTACGGCAGCCTGGGCGAGACCGGCAAGTTCAGCGAGACCACGCCGTACGCGCCCAACTCGCCGTATTCGGCGTCGAAGGCCGCATCCGACCACCTGGTGCGCGCCTTCCACCACACCTACGGTCTGCCGGTACTGACCACCAACTGCTCGAACAACTACGGGCCGTACCACTTCCCGGAAAAGCTGATCCCGCTGGTGATCGCCAGGGCCCTGGCCGGCGAACCGCTGCCGGTCTACGGCGACGGCAGGCAGGTGCGCGACTGGTTGTTCGTGCGCGACCACTGCGAGGCCATCCGTACCGTGCTGGAGCGGGGACGCATCGGCGAAACCTATAACGTCGGCGGCAACTCGGAGAAGCAGAACATCGAGGTGGTGAAGACCATCTGCCGTTTGCTCGACGAACGTCGTCCGCGCGAGGATGGCAAGCCGCGCGAGAGCCAGATCGCCTTCGTCGCCGATCGTCCTGGCCACGATCGCCGCTACGCGATCGATGCCAGCAAGCTGAAGAACGAGCTGGGCTGGGAGCCGCGATACACCTTCGAGCGCGGTATCGCCGAGACCGTCGACTGGTATCTGGACAACCAGCCGTGGGTGCAACGCGTGCTCGATGGCAGCTACCGTCTCGAACGCATCGGCCAGGGCTGAGGGAGTACGCATGGCACGCAAGGGCATCATCCTCGCCGGAGGTTCCGGCACCCGTCTGTATCCGATCACCCAGGGCATCAGCAAGCAGCTGTTGCCGGTCTACGACAAGCCGATGATCTACTACCCGCTCAGCGTGCTGATGCTGGCGGGCATCCGCGATGTGCTGATCATCAACACCCCGCACGAGCAGCCGTTGTTCCGCAGTCTGCTCGGCGACGGCTCGCAGTGGGGCATGAACCTCGAGTACGCGGTGCAGCCCAGCCCGGATGGGCTGGCGCAGGCGTTCCTGATCGGACGCGAGTTCCTGGCCGGTCAGCCCAGCTGCCTGGTGCTGGGCGACAACATCTTCCATGGCCCCGGACTGACTGCGATGCTCAAGCGCGCCGACGCCCGCGAGCAGGGCGCGACCGTGTTCGGCTACTGGGTGCGCGATCCGGAGCGTTACGGCGTGGCCGAGTTCGATGCCCAGGGCCGGGTAGTCAGCCTGGAGGAGAAGCCGAGCCAGCCGCGCTCCAACTACGCGGTCACCGGTCTGTATTTCTACGATGGCCGCGCCAGCGACATCGCCGCCGACCTCAAGCCCTCGCCGCGCGGCGAGCTGGAGATCACCGATCTCAACAAGCGCTATCTCGACGAGGGCTCGCTGCATCTGGAGCAGCTTGGCCGCGGCTATGCGTGGCTCGACACCGGCACCCACCAATCGCTGCTGGAAGCCTGCAACTACATCGAGACGATCGAGGCGAGGCAGGGGCTGCGGGTCTGCTGCCCCGAGGAGATCGCCTGGAACAACGGCTGGATCGACGACGACAAGCTGGCCGAGCTGGCCCGTCCGCTGTCCAAGAACGGCTACGGCGAATATCTGCTGGGGCTGACCAAGCGAGGGTTCGTGCCATGAAGGTGATCGAGAGCGGTCTGCCCGGCTGCCTGGTGATCGAGCCGCAGGTGTTCGGCGATGCGCGCGGCTTCTTCTTCGAGTCGTTCAACCACGACAAGCTGGCCGAGCACGGGCTGAGGCCCGCGTTCGTGCAGGGCAACGTGTCCTCCTCCAGCCAGGGCGTGCTGCGCGGACTGCACTATCAGTGGCCACGGCCGCAAGGCAAGTACGTGTCGGTGATCGAGGGCGAGGTCTGGGACGTGGCCGTCGACATCCGTCGTGGCTCGCCGCATTTCGGGCGTTGGGCCGCGGTGCATCTGAGCGCGGAGAACAAGCGCCACTTCTGGATTCCCGAGGGCTTCGCCCACGGCTTCGTCACCCTCAGCGAGCGCGCCGTGTTCACCTATCTGTGCACCGCGACCTACGACCGCGAGGCCGATGCCGGCATCCGCTGGGACGATCCGGACCTGGCGATCGACTGGCCGGTCGGCGCGCCGCAACTGTCGGAGAAGGACGCACGCGCGCCGTTTCTGAAGGACGTCGCCGAGGAACGGCTGCCGTTGTTCGTGCCATGAAGCTGCTGCTGCTGGGAGGCAACGGCCAGCTCGGCCGCGAACTGCGACGCAGCCTGGCGCCGCTGGGGGAACTGATCGTCACCACCCGCGATGGGCGCCTGGAAGCGGGGGCGGGCGCGGCACTGCCGCTGGATCTGTCCGACCTCGACGCGATCGCTGCCGTCGTCGATCGGGTCGGGCCCGACGCCGTGGTCAATGCGACCGCCTACACCGCGGTCGACAAGGCCGAGAGCGAGCGCGAGCTGGCGTTCCGGATCAATGCCGAGGCACCGACGGCGCTGGCGGCCGCCTGCGCGACGGCCGGCATCCCGCTGCTGCATTATTCGACCGACTACGTGTTCGACGGCCAGGGCACGCGTCCGTATCGCGAAGACGATCCGACCGCGCCACTGGGTGTCTATGGCGAGAGCAAGCTGGCCGGCGAACTGGCGGTCCAGGCCAGCGGCGCCGGACACCTGATCCTGCGAACCGCCTGGGTCCATGCCCTGCATGGGCACAACTTCCTGCGCACGATGCTGCGCCTGGCCGGCGAGCGCGATGAGTTGCGCGTGGTCGCCGACCAGGTCGGCAGCCCGACCCCGGCCTGGCTGATCGCCGACGTCAGCGCGCGAATCCTCGCCGATGGCGTGGGGCC
This sequence comes from Marilutibacter maris, assembly GCF_003233695.1. Lineage (NCBI taxonomy): Bacteria > Pseudomonadati > Pseudomonadota > Gammaproteobacteria > Lysobacterales > Lysobacteraceae > Marilutibacter > Marilutibacter maris. The sequence continues at coordinate 1,116,601 of NZ_CP029843.1, forward strand.
GTCGGCGCTGTTGCACCTGACCTGCACCGGCGAATGCAGCTGGCAGGAGTTCGCCAGCGAGATCATGCGGCTCGGCGTGGCCATCGGGCGTATCGGGCAGGCACCGAAAGTCACCCCGATCACCACCGCCGAGTACCCGACTCCAGCCCATCGGCCGGCCTATTCGGTGCTGGACACGCGGCGCCTGACCGAGCGCTACGGGATCGAACTGCCGCGGTGGCAAGACGCGCTGTCGCGGACCCTGTCGGCGCACGATCCGCTCTGACGCGGCCCGGGTCCGGCGGACGCCATCGACCCGCCCCGACCCCGCCGTGCGTCGCATGGGCGCCGCGGCTAGACTGCAACCGACCGGTCGTGGCGACCGCGCCGGCGACAGGACGGCCGGCCACGCGGATGGCGCCCTCGCCGTCGCGACGGCACGATCATGGTCAGGTGACTGGATCAATTGGGTGGCTGAAGCAGGGGGACTGTGCCGGCCGCGTAAACGGAGAGTCGGATGAACAAGCTCATTCTTGCTGCCGCGATCGCCGGTGCGGCGACGTTGTGCGGCATGGCCGATGCCCAGGCCGTCGATGTCGACAACTACATCAAGCGCGACAGTTTTTCGGACATCAAGATATCCCCGAACGGCGACTACTACGCCGCGACCGTGCTGCAGGAGGACCGGACTTCGCTGGCGATCCTCAGCCGAGAGACGGGCGAGGTGACCGGTACCTTCACCCCGGGGCGGAATATCCACGTGATCGACTTCGACTGGGTGAATCCGGAGCGGGTGGTGATCAGCACCGCCCAGAAGTTCGGGTTGCTGGCGCAGCCGCTTGCGGACGGTAACCTGTATGCGATCGATGCCGACGGCGGCAACCCCGAGATCCTGGTGGGGCAGTCGGTCGGCGGCAACGGGCTGGGAACCCGCATCCAGCCCAAGAAGGCCGAGCGCGTCGCGGCATTCCTGGTCGACGACCTGCCCGGGGACGATACCTATGTCGTGGTGTCGGCCACCCCGTTCAACGAGAACCCCTACACGCGCGCCGACCGCCTGGACGTCAACACCGGCAGGCGCAGCAAGATCGCGACATCGCCGGTGCGCAACGCGACCTTGACCACCGACAACGAAGGCGAGGTGCGCTTCGCCCTCGGTGCCGGCGTCGACAACGTCAGCAAGCTCTACTACCGGGCTGCGTCAGGCGCCGACTGGGAGCTGATACGCGATGAGGCCGTGACCGGTCTGATCGAGTCGCCCCTGGGCTTTTCCCGCGACAACAGCGTGGCCTATTTCCGGGCCGAGCGCGCCCGCGGACCCGACGCGATCGTGGCCTACGACGTCGGCAACTGGACGGACGCGCGCGAGCTGGCACGTGATGACCGGGTCGATCCGTACCGGGTCATCTACCGGAACAACTCGCACGAGCCTGTCGGTGTGATGTACATGGACGGCAGGCCCCGCACGGTGTTCTTCGATCCGCAGTCCACCGAGGCCCGCCTGTACAAGAGCCTGGAAGCGGCATTCCAGGGGCAGGCGGTGGTAATCACGTCCCGCAGCGACGACGACCGCTATGTCCTTGCCGCGGTCTGGAGCGATACGTCTCCGGGCGACTATTTCCTCTACGACACCGTCGAGAAGAAGGCCGAGCACGTCCTGAGCCGTGCCGAATGGATTGACCCCGACACGATGGCCGCGACCCGGCCGGTGACCATTCCGGCCCGTGATGGCCTGGAACTGCAGGGCTACCTGACCGTGCCCAGGGGCAGCGATGGCCGGGGGCTGCCGACGATCGTATTGCCGCACGGCGGGCCCTACTATGTGCGCGACACTTGGGGGTTCGACCCGGAAGTACAGTTGCTTGCCGATGCGGGCTATGCGGTTCTGCGGGTGAATTTCCGCGGTTCCCAGGGCTACGGCAAGGCGTTCGAGCAGGCAGGCGTCAGGCAGTGGGGACTGGCGATGCAGGACGACCTCACCGACGCGACCCGCTGGGCGATCGAGCAGGGACATGCCGATCCCGCACGGATCTGCCTGTACGGCGCCAGCTACGGCGCCTATGCGTCATTGATGGGCGTGGCCAAGGAGCCGGATCTGTATCGGTGCGCCGCCGGCTATGTAGGCGTTTACGATCTGCCGGTCATGCAGGGCGAGGATGCGAGCAACAACCGTCGTCTGGGCAACTGGTCGCGGGACTGGGTGGGCGATGACACCGCGGCGCTGGCCGCGGCGTCTCCGAACCGGATCGCACAGAGGATCAAGGTGCCGGTGTTCCTGGCTGCGGGCAAGGAGGACGAAGTCGCGCCGCCCAAGCACACCGAACTGATGGAAAAGGCGCTCAAGGAGGCCGGGGTCGCGGTCGAGGCGAGCTACTTCAGCGGCGAGGGTCACGGCTTCTACAAGGAAGAAAACAAGCGCGAGTACTACACAGGCTTGCTGGCGTTCCTGGCCCGGCACCTCGGCGGCGAGGTCGCGACGGCCGCGGCGGGGGGCGCCGCGGACACCGGCAAGTGAGCGTCCGCTGACGCAGCGATGTAAACGACAACGGCGCCCAAGGGCGCCGTTGTCGCATGTGGTGCCGGGCGGGGGGTTACTTCACCCCGTGCATCCAGCGTCGGGCCAGCGGAGTCAGCACCAGGAACACGACGCCCGAGCCGATGCCGATCCAGACCATCAGCCAGAACAGTTCGCCGTACTTGCCGGCGGCTTCGGCCATGTCGATCGCGGCGCCCTCGGCGATCTCCAGCGAGGCGAGCTTGCCGAACTGCGCGGCCAGCACCTCCGAATAGGCGGTGGCGAGCCAGAACGCGCCCATCATCAGCCCGACCACGCGGGCGACCGAGAGCTGGGTCACCGCCGACAGGCCGATCGGCGACAGGCACATCTCGCCGATCTCCAGCACGAAGTAGGCCAGCACCAGCCACCACACGCTGGCCATCGCACCGCTGCTGCCGGCGTGCTGCGCGGCCATCAGCATCGGCACGAAAGCCAGGCCGGCGAAGATCAGGCCGACGCCCATCTTGGCCGGCTTGCTCGGGTTGAGCCCGCGCTTGTCCAGCCACGGCCACAGCCAGGAGAAGATCGGCGCCAGCACCACGATGAAGAACGCGCCGAGGAAGGTCAGCGAACCGGCGGTCTGCTTGACCAGCACGATGTCGTGGGCGATCGCGACGAACAGGCCGATCACCATCAGCACCACCAGGCCCTTGGCGACGTCGTCGCGGCCGCGGTCGCTGGCCATCAGCGCGGCGATCATCAGCGGCGGGCTGGCGGCCAGCGAGTACACCGCCCACGGCAGCGCCGGCACGTAGCCGTTGTCGGACAGGCCGAACATGTCCTTGGTCAACAGGCGGTCGGTGAAGGTCACCCACGAGCCGTAGGTCTGCTCGTACAGGGTGAAGAAGATCAGCACGCCGAAGATCAGCAGCACCAGGGTGATCATCTGCTGGCGCTGGATGCGCGTGCAGTGCTTCCACAGGAACCAGATGAACCAGATCGCGAGCAGAACCGCGATCACATGCATCGCGCCATGCACCGTCCAGGTGCGTTGGATCAGCTGCCAGACCACCGCCACGCCACCGAGGCTGCCCAGGTAGATCCACCACTCGCGCGACAGCGGGCCGACGCGGTGGGCCAGCTTGGCCGGGTCGTTGGGTTCGGCATGGCCGTGCAGGTACTTCTGGCCCCATACGAACATCACCAGGCCGGCCAGCATGCCGACGCCGGCGGCGCCGAAGCCGTAGCTCCAGCCGTAGGTCTCGCCGAGGAAGGCGCAGATCAGCGAGGCGAACAGCGCACCGACGTTGATGCCGGCGTAGAACAGGGTGAAGCCCGAATCGCGACGCGGGTCGTTCTCGGCGTACAGCTTGCCGACGATGGTCGAGATGTTCGGCTTCAGGAAGCCCACGCCCATGATGATCAGCGCCAGCGACAGGTAGAACACCTGCAGCGCGCCCTCGTCGCGGACGACCTTGCCGGCGACCATCCTGGCCTGCTCGCCCTCGAACGCCATCCCGATGTGGCCCAGCACCAGCAGCACGCCGCCCAGCAGCACCGCCTTGCGCATGCCCAGATAGCGGTCGGCGAGCAGGCCGCCGATCACCGGCACCGCGTAGACCAGGCCGCCGTAGGCGCCGAGCAGGTCGTAGCCGGCATCGTCGCCGAACAGGTGGTACTTCAGGATGTACAGCAGCAGCAATGCCTTCATGCCGTAGAAGGAAAAGCGCTCCCACATCTCGGTGAAGAAGCAGACGAACAGGCCCTTGGGATGGCCGAGGAAGTCGTCGGTGTTGACGCGGGTGGCAGCGCTTGCGGTCACGGCAGGCTCCGTATTGCGCGCGCGGGGCGCGGGAAATCCGGCGAGTATAGCGGTGGCGCGCCGGCGGTCCCGGCGTCGGCGGCGCGCGTTTTCTGTTGCGCCGCAGCATCCGGTGGCATGGCCTGCGGACTTTGCCCGCGCCGGCCATGCGCCCTAACATCGAGCGTTTCGCCCCCTGCTGGAGCCTTCCATGAGCCTTCGCCACGCCGTCCTGCCGCTGCTGATCGCGGCCGCGCTGCCCGCCAGCCTTCCCGCGTCCGCCGCCGAGCGCGGCTTCGACGTGCGCGACATGGCATCGATGGACCGCTTTTCATCGCCGGCGCTGTCGCCGAACGGTCGCCACATCGTGTTCGCCAAGCGCGAGGCCGATCTGGAGGCGAACAAGGCCAGCAGCAGCCTGTGGATCGAGGACTTGTTCGCGCGCGACGCGGCGCCGCCGAAACGGCTGACCCCGGAGGGTTGGAGCGTCAACTCGCCGGCGTTCTCGCCGGACGGTCGCAAGGTCTACTTCCTCAGCGGCAAGTCCGGCTCCTCGCAGCTGTACGCGATCGACGTGGCCGGCGGCCAGCCGCGCCAGCTGACCGACTTCCCGGTCGATGTCGGCGGCTTCCGGATCTCGCCGGACGGCGGCCGCGTCGCCTTCAACGCCGAGGCCTTCCCCGACTGCGCCGGCGACCTGGCCTGCAACAAGGCGCGTCTGGACGAGCGCGGCGCGTCCAAGCAGAGCGGGGTGGTGTTCGACCGCATGTTCATCCGCCACTGGGACACCTGGAACGACGGCCGCCTCAACCGCGTGTTCGTCGCCCGCCTGGGCGATGCGCCGGCGAAGACCGCGACCCTGGTCGGTGCCGACGTGATCGGCGACGTGCCGTCGAAGCCGTTCGGCGACAGCAGCGAGTACACCTGGGCGCCGGACGGGCAGTCGCTGGTGCTGAGCGCGCGACTGGCCGATCGCGAGGAACCGTGGTCGACCAATTTCGACCTCTACCAGGTCAACGCCGACGGCAGCGGCCGGGCGAAGAACCTGACCGCGACCAACAAGGCCTGGGACACCGGCGCGACTTTCAGCGCCGATGGCGCCACGCTGTACTACCAGGCGATGAAGCGCCCGGGCTTCGAAGCCGACCGCTTCGGCCTGATGGCGATGGACATGGCCAGCGGCACCACCCGCGAGATCGCGCCGGACTGGGACCGCTCCGCTGGCGGCATCACCCTGTCGGCGGACGGCGCGACGATCTACACCGCGGTGCAGGAGCTGGGCGAGCATCCGCTGTACGCGGTCGACATCGCCAGCGGCGAACCGCGCAAGCTGGTCGGCGACGGCAGCGTGTCGTCGGTGCAGCTGGCCGGGCCGACCCTGGCCTTCACCCGCGCCAGCCTGAAGAGCGGCAACGTGATCCTAACCACCGGCACCGATGCGGCGGCACTGCGTGCGATCACCCCGGACGCCGGCGAGATGCTGCCGGAGGTGAAATTCGGCGACTTCGAGCAGTTCAGCTTCAAGGGCTGGAACGACGAGACCGTGTACGGCTACGTGGTCAAGCCGTGGAACTACGCCGAGGGCCAGACCTATCCGGTCGCCTTCATCATCCACGGCGGTCCGCAGGGCAGCTTCGGCAACGGCTGGAGCTACCGCTGGAATCCGCAGACCTATGCCGGCCAGGGCTACGCGGTGGTGATGATCGACTTCCACGGCTCCACCGGTTATGGCCAGGCATTCACCGATTCGATCAGCGGCCACTGGGGCGACCGTCCGCTGGAGGACCTGCAGAAGGGCTGGGCCGCGGCGCAGCAGAAGTACGCCTTCCTCGACGGCGACCGCGCCTGCGCGCTGGGCGCCAGCTACGGCGGTTACATGATCAACTGGATCGCGGGCAACTGGAACCAGCCGTGGAAGTGCCTGGTCAACCACGACGGCGTGTTCGACCAGCGGATGATGGGCTACGCCACCGAGGAGCTGTGGTTCACCGAGTGGGAGAACGGCGGCACTCCGTTCGCCAATCCCGCCGGCTACGAGAAGTTCAACCCGGTCAACCACGTCGAGGATTGGCGGGTGCCGATGCTGATCGTGCACGGCCAGCTCGACTACCGCATCCCGGTCGAGCAGGGCATCGCCGCGTTCACCGCGCTGCAGCGCCAGGGCATCGAGTCGAAGTTCCTGTACTTCCCGGACGAGAACCACTGGGTGCTCAAGCCGCAGAACAGCGTGCAATGGCACGACACGGTCAACGGCTGGCTGAAGCAGCACATCGGCCAGTAAGCCGTTACCCGCGCCGTCCCGTCGCCCGACGGGACGCACCATCCGTCGTACCGGAGTTCCCATGGCCGCAGCCACCGATCCTTCCACCAGCACCGCGCTGATCACCAACGACGCCGTCGTGATGGGCCTGCTGGCCGTCACCCTCGGCGCGATCTTCTGGACCGCGTCGCGTCCCGACGGCTTCTGGAAGAAGTTCTACACCTACGTGCCGGCCCTGCTGCTGTGCTATCTGATCCCGGCGGTGTACAACAGCATCGGCCTGATCGACGGCAATGCCTCGGGGCTGTACCCGGTGGCGCGCGACTACATGCTGCCCAGTGCGCTGGTGCTGCTGTGCATCGCGATCGACCTGGGCGCGATCCTGCGCCTGGGACCGAAGGCGGTGATCATGTTCCTGACCGGCACCATCGGGGTGATGCTCGGTGCGGTGGTCGCGTTCGGTGCGATGAGTGTGATCCATCCGGAGACGGTGGCCGGCGACACCTGGCGCGGGATGACCACGGTCGCCGGCAGTTGGATCGGTGGCGGCGCCAACCAGGCGGCGATGAAGGAGGTGTTCGAGGTCGACAGCAACCTGTTCGGCCAGTTCATCGCGGTCGACGTGCTGGTCGCCAACGTGTGGATGGCGGTGCTGCTGTTCCTGGCCGCGCGCTCGGAAGCGTTCGACCGCTGGACCGGTGCCGACACCTCGGCGATCGAGGACATGAAGCGGCGGATCGAGGCCTACCAGGCCGAGCACTCGCGGATGCCCTCGCTGACCGACCTGATGGTGATCCTCGCCGTGGGCCTGGGCGCGACCGGTCTGTCGCATTTCCTCGCCGAGCCGATGGTCGCCTGGATCGGCAGCCTGCCCGAGAGTTGGGACCTGGAGGCCTACAGTCTGACCTCGGGCTTCTTCTGGATGGTGGTGTTCGCGACCACGATCGGCCTGGGGCTGAGCTTCACCCGCGTCCGCTCGCTGGAGGGCGCCGGCGCGTCCAGGGTCGGCTCGGCGATGCTGTACGTGCTGGTGGCGACGATCGGCATGCACATGGACATCGGCGCGCTGCTGGAAAGGCCCTGGCTGTTCGCGCTGGGCCTGATCTGGATCAGCGTGCACGCCGGCCTACTGCTGATCATGGCCAAGTTGATCCGGGCGCCGCTGTTCTTCATGGCGGTCGGCTCGCAGGCCAATGTCGGCGGCGCCGCCTCCGCGCCGGTGGTCGCCAGCGCGTTCCATCCGGCGCTGGCGCCGGTCGGCGTGCTGCTGGCGGTGCTGGGCTATGCGCTGGGCACCTATTGCGCCTACCTGACCGGACAGATGCTGAGGGTCGTGGCAGGCTGACCGTGGCGGGTTGAAGCGGCGTCCGGAGCCGGTCCGGACGCCTCGTGTTGCGGCGCAAAAAACGCGTCCCGATCGCTGCAACTTTAGTCGCAAAGCCCGCTCTGGCGGCGTTTTCGGCTTCCAATCCGCCCTTCGACGTTCCATGCTCCGGGCCAGACGCCCCGGGTCGACCGGGGGCGGACGGAGGGCATGCCGTGAGTTCCATCGCGCTAATGATCGTCGGCCTCGCCATCATGGCGATCGGCTTCTTCTTCTACTCGAAGTTCATCGCCGAGAAGATCTACCGGCTCGATCCGGACTTCCGCACCCCCGCGCACGAGCTGCGCGACGACGTCGACTTCGTCCCGACCAACAAGTTCGTGCTGTGGGGCCACCACTTCACCTCGGTGGCCGGCGCGGCACCGATCGTCGGTCCGGCGATCGCGGTGATCTGGGGTTGGTTGCCGGCCTTCCTGTGGGTCACGCTGGGCACGGTGTTCTTCGCCGGTGTGCACGACTTCGGCGCGTTGTGGGCCAGCGTGCGCAACAAGGGCAAGTCGATCGGCACCCTGACCGGCACCGTGATCGGCAACCGCGCGCGCAACCTGTTCCTGGTGGTGATCTTCCTGCTGCTGCTGATGGTCAACGCGGCGTTCGCGGTGGTGATCTCCAACCTGCTGGTCGCCAACCCCGCCTCGGTGATCCCGACCTGGGGCGCGATCGTGGTGGCGCTGTGCATCGGCCAGGCGATCTACCGCTTCAAGGTGCCGCTGCTGTGGCCGTCGATCATCGGCGTGGTGGTGCTGTACGCGCTGATCTTCCTCGGCCAGTCGTTCCCGATCACCCTGCCCGAGTCGGTGCTCGGATTCGGACCGAAGGCGCAGTGGATCATCCTGCTGTTCGCCTATGCCGGCATCGCCTCGCTGCTGCCGGTGTGGGTGCTGCTGCAGCCGCGCGACTACATCAACGGCCTGCAGCTGTTCGTCGGTCTCGGCCTGATGTACGCGGCGACCCTGTTCTTCGCGCCGGAAATCGTCGCGCCGGCGGTCAACGCCGACGTTCCGGAGGGGACGCCGGGGATCGTGCCGCTGCTGTTCGTGACCATCGCCTGCGGCGCGATCAGCGGCTTCCACGGCCTGGTCGCCTCCGGCACCAGTTCCAAGCAACTGGACAAGGAGACCGACGCCCGCTTCGTCGGCTACTTCGGCGCGATCGGCGAGGGCATGCTGGCGCTGGCCGCGATCATCGCCTGCACCGCCGGCTTCGCCAGCCTGGGCGAGTGGCAGGGCATCTACGACAAGTTCGGCTCCGGCGGCGTGGTCGCCTTCGTCAATGGCGGCGGCAACATCCTCGCCAACGGCCTGGGCCTGGACCCGGGCCTGGGCAGCACGATCCTGTCGGTGATGGCGATCCTGTTCGCGGCGACGACGATGGACACCGGCCTGCGCCTGCAGCGCTACGTGGTCCAGGAGGCGGCCGAGATCGTCGGCGTCAAGCCGGTGCAGAAGGGCTGGCTGGCGACCCTGGTCGCGCTGGGCACCTGCCTGGCGTTGGCCTTCGGCGCAGGCGGCGACGGTTCCGGCGGGATGGTGATCTGGCCGCTGTTCGGCACCACCAACCAGTTGCTGGCGGGCCTGACCCTGGCGATCCTGTCGGTGATCCTGATCAAGCAGCGGCGCCCGGTATGGTTCACCGCGATCCCGCTGGTGTTCCTGCTGGTGATGTCGGTGATGGCGCTGCTGGTCCAGCTGGGCAAGTTCTACGCCGACCAGAACTGGCTGCTGCTGGGCATGGACATCGTGATCCTGGTCGCGGCGCTGTGGGTAGCGATGGAGGCGATCGTGGCGATGGCGCGCGGCGCCGGCGGCGACCAGCCGGCGACCGAGGCCGGGCCGCGCTGATGGCGGACAAGGGCCCGCGCGAGGACACCCCGCTGGCGCGGATCGCGGCCGGACTGCAGGAGTTCTACGTCGCGCCGTACCGGCGGACCTTCGCCCGCGCCCGACGCGACGAGGACGATCTGTTCATGCTGCTGGTGTTCGCCGAGACGCTCGGCGTGCCCAATCCCGCCGCCTGCTACACGATGGAGTTGATGCCGGTGATGTACGAGCGCTTCCACGACTGGCATCGGCGGATGGGCATGGAGCGCTCGCCGCTCGACCACATCGGCTGCTGCTGAGGCCGCGATGCTGCTGGAGCTGGCGCGTTCGCGGCGGGTGCTGTTCGTCGGCGGCAAGGGCGGCGTCGGCAAGACCACGGTCGCCGCCGCGACCGCGCTGGCGATGGCCAACGAGGGCAGGCGCGTGCTGCTGGTGTCGACCGACCCGGCGCACAACCTCGGCCACCTGTGGGGCTGCGAGGTCGGTGCGCGGGTGCGGCGACTGGCGCCGAACCTGGACGGTCTCGAACTGGATCCGGAGCAGACCGCGCGCGCGCACCTGGACGAGGTCGGCGCCGCCCTGCGCCGGCTGATGCCCGAGCACCTGGCCGGCGAGGTCGACAAGCACATGGCGCTGTCGCGCGACACGCCGGGCATGCACGAGGCGGCCCTGCTGGAGCGCATCGCCGAGCTGGTTGGTGGGCTTGACGGCGGGCTCGACGGCGGGCCGGACCGGGACGAAGGGCAGGGCGGCCACGATCTGCTGGTGTTCGACACCGCGCCCTCGGGGCACACCGCGCGGCTGATGGCGCTGCCGGAGATGATGTCGGCCTGGGTCGACGGCATGCTGCATCGGCAGGCGCGCAGCCGTCACTTCGGCGAACTGCTGCGCGGGCTGGGACGCGACGACTCGGTCGGCGCGCAGGTGCTGGGCAAGCATCCGTCCGGCTCCGCCGGCGAGGACGCGGGCGACAGCCGCGACGACCGTATCCGCGGCCTGCTCAACCGCCGCCGCCATCGCTTCGAGCATCTGCGCGAGGTGGTCGGCGACCGCGCCCGCACCGCCTTCGTCATCGTGCTGACCGCCGAACGTCTGCCGGTGCTGGAGACGATCGAGCTGGAGGCGCAGTTGCGGCGCTCGAAGGTGGCGGTGGGCGGCCTGGTGGTGAACAAGCGTTCGCCCACCGACGCCGGCGACTTCCTTGCCGGGCGTGCGCGACTGGAGCAGGCCTACATCGACGAGTTGCGCGCGGCGCTTCCGGGTCTGCCGCTGCTGCAGTTGCCGCTGCTGGCGGGCGAGCCGGTCGGTCGCGAGGCGCTGGAAGCGTTCGCCGCGGGCCTGGCCTGAGCGCCAGCGTCGGCACGACCGGCAAAATGAAACCGCCGCCCCCCCGGAAGGGGAGCGGCGGCCATGTTTCCGGCGTTGTCGGGCTCAGCGGCCCATCGCGGCCTGCTCGGCAGCCTGTTGCTGCTGCGCCTGGTCCTGGTTGCGGGTCGCCTCCAGCGCGGGGCGGTTCGCGGCGCGTTCGTTGTCCCAGGCCTGCTGGGTGGACGGGTCGATCTGCCCGGCCAGCAAGCGTTCCAGGCGCGAGTTGGCGTCCTGTCCCGAGCGCATGGCGCCGAAGTCGGAGTGGCGCACCGACAACCCGGCGGCGTCCTGGGCCTCCATCACCGAATCGATGTAGTGCAGGTCGACCCGGTGCATCAGCATCTTGCCCGGCACGATGCGCTGGAAGAACGACAGCGGATCGGGGTCCGGCAGTTCGATCCGGGTGCCGGGCGCGTCGGGCATCGCGTACTTCAGCGGGAAGCTGTCTTCCTGCAGGTGGGTCAGGATCTCGCTCTTGACCGCGTAGCTGCGGATCAGGCCCTGCTCGGCCTCCTGCTTGAGCACGTCGGCATCGAAGCCATAGCGCTCCAGGGTGCGGTCGTTGACGCCGGCGGCGTTGAAGGTGACCGCGGGCACTTCGTGGACCATGCTCGCCGCCGCGGCCAGGCCGCCGCCCAGCGAGTGGCCGGTGATCACCAGATTGTCGCCGTAGGCACGCTCGGCCTGGCCGGCCAGGGCGATCGCCTGGTCGTACTGGGCGTCGCGCAGGCCCAGGCCCTGGCGCAGGTTGTGCTTCCAGTCGCGGCCTTCGTCGGTGCCGGTGAAGGCCAGCACCACGTGGTCGTGCTCGTTGATGTAGAAGTTGGCGCCAAAGCCGCTCTTGCCGTCGTGCAGCAGGCTCGGGTCGATGCCGGCATCGCGCAGCACCGCGTCGCTCATGCGCGACCAGCCTTCCGGCGGATTGGAGGCTTCGAAGTCGCGACCGCGACGCTCGTCGGTCCAGTTGTAGTTGTCCTGCAGGATCGCGGACAACTGGCGGTCGATCTCGTGCGGCTGGCGGCCGGCGATCTGGTCGGCGAAGCTGTCGCCGTGACCGGGTTGGGAAGAGAATGTTTCCTGCTGGGCTCTCATCGCAGCTCCTTGCGGTGACAGGCCATCCGGGCCTGTCGGTTAATCGACGTTACGGTTCGGGCGGGCTCAGGGCGTGGCGATGCCCTTGGCCTTCAGCCAGTCGCGGACTTCCTGCCGTGCGGCACGCGCCGGCGCGTTCAGGCGCGCGTCGGAGCCGGCGAACAGGGCCTGCTGGAAGGTCTCGCCGCGGCCGTTGGCGGCATCTGGATCGACACCCGCGTTGAGTAGGCGCAGTACGCCCTCGGCGTCGTTCACGTTGGCGGCGACGTGCAGCAGGCCATTGCCCATCGAATCCTTTCGCTGCAGGTCGGCGCCGGCGCCGATCAGCATGTCGATCTGCGCGTTGCGGCGGCTCTGTACGGCACGGAACACCGGCGTCCAGCCGCCACGCGGGCTGACCGTGTCGACCGGTGCGCCGTGGTCGATCAGGACCTTCAGGTACTGCGGGTCCTCGACCATCGCCGCCATGTGGGCGACGGTGTCCTGGTCGGTGGCCGGCTGGGCCGGATCGGCGCCGACCTCCAGCAGGGTCGCCAGGGCGGCGGGCTGCTGGTTCCAGATCGCCCATTCGAGCAGGGTGACGCCGTCCTCGCCCTGCGTGGACAGGTCGTGGGCGGGCGCCAGCTCGCGGATGCGATCGAGATCGCCGGCGGCCACGGCATCGGCCAACGGCTGGATCGACGGATCGCTGAACGGGGTGCTGGTCTCTTTCATGGATGCTGACATGCGATTTTGCTCCTTGGCACTGCTGGGTCCTGCGGTGCATGAAACCATGAGGATGGAGGCGACGAAGGCCGCCAACAGGGTGACTGCTTTACGCATTTCGGATCGCTCCGGTCGCGAAGATGGGTCGCGATGACAGGGGCCTTGGTCTGTGCTTCGTTCGGCGTAGGATCGTGCCGCCCCGGGATGGCCGTCGGGCGCGGCGTGCGTCGCGGCGCCGCAGGCAGTCTGCGGTCGGGGCGGGCAACATCGCATGGCGGCGACTCGGGGACGGCCTGGAGGGCCGGGGCTGTGGCTCCGCATCGCCGCGTCATCGCTCGGTCGTGTATCGGCATACACTCGCTCACTCTTCCCTGCGTTGCAGACCCGCAGGCCCGGCACGACCGGCTGCGGAACGGGTCACAGGCCACTCCTTGGCCCACTGCGACCGAGCCTATCACGGTTTCCCGACTGGTCCGTATGGTGAGAGCCTGAAAAATTGTGATTGGCATCACACTGCGCGAGCCGCGTGGAGGTCGTGGACGGACGCCTACAGCCAGCCGGCGCGACGGAACAGCCGGTACAGGGCATAGCTGGTCAGCGACACGACGCCGATCAGCGCCGCATAGGCGTAGCGCTCGTCGAGCTCGGGCATGTGCACGAAGTTCATGCCGTACCAGCTGGTGATCAGGGTCGGCGCGGCCAGCAGGGCCGCCCAGGCGCCGAGCCGCTTGACCGTCTCGCCCTGCTGCACCGTCACCAGCGACAGGTTGGTGCTGACCGCCGCGGTCAGCATCTCGCGCAGCATGTCGGTGATCTCGTTCATCCGCAGCACGTGGTCGTGGACGTCGCGGAAGTAGGGCTGGATGTCGTCGTCGATCAGTGCGTGGCGGGTGCGGCTGAGCTGGCCCAGCAGGTCCTGCAGCGGCGAGACCGACATCCGCAGCCGGGTCAGTTCGCGCTTGAGCGTGTACAGCCGCCGGACCACGCGCGGATGGAAGGTCTCGCCGAGGATGTCGCGCTCCAGCAGGTTCAGCTCGGTGTCGAATTCGTCGACGATCGGCTGGTAGTTGTCGACGATCATGTCGAGCACCGCGTACAGCGCCGCGCCGGGGCCGTGGTGCAGCAGTTCGGGCTCGCGCTCCATGCGTGCGCGGGCCGGCGCGTAGCTGATCGAGGCGCCGTGGCGGACGGTGATGAAGTAACGCTCGCCGACGAAGATCTGGGTCTCGCCGAAGCCGATTGCGTCGTCGACGCGCTGGGCGGTGCGCAGGGCGATGAACAGCGAGCCGCCGTAGCCCTCTATCTTGGAGCGCTGGTGGGCGTTGTGGGCGTCCTCCACGGCGAGGTCGTGCAGGTCGAAGGTGGCCTGCAGCTGCTCCAGCAGGGCCTCCTCGGGCTGGTACAGGCCGACCCAGACGAAGCGGACCTCGCGGTCGGCCATGGCCTCGGCAATCTCGTCGAGCACGATGTCGCGACGTTGGCCGCGGTGATCGTAGGCCGAGCAGTTGACGACGCAGCGCGGGTTGCCGGTGTGCATGCGCGCATCGTGCACGCTGCTCCGGGGCCCGGCAACCGCCTCAGTCGCCGATGGCGTCGCCGCGGATGCGCCGGAAGGCCATCCACAGGCCGATGTGGACGGGGGCCAGCAGCACGATCCAGTGGAGGTTGCGCTGCGGATAGACCTGGAGCCAGTAGAAGAACAGCGCGGCCAGCGGCAGCGCGGCGACGACCAGCAGCAGTCGCGGCAGCCAGGCGCCGGGACGGCGGCCGCGCAGCACCTGCCACGCGCCCGGCAGCGACAACCAGCACAACGGACTCATCAGCAGCAGGTTGCGGTTGGCCCAGCCGAAGCGGTGCTCGGTGCCGAACCAGATGAACAGCATCAGCGCGCCGAGCAGGCCGCACAGGGTCCAGAACGGCAGTGCGAATGCGGCGACCGCGCGCGGGCGGCGGGCCGACAGCCGGATCAGCGCGAACGCGAGCAGGACGCCGGCCAGCGCCCACGGCCACCAGGCGATCGACTGTTCGACTGGTTCCGGCGGCAGCCGTTGCGGCAGGAGCCGTTCCTCGGCGGCGACGATCGGCCGGCCGGTGGCGGGGTTCTTCACCTCGCGCAGCGCGCGGGCCAGACGCATCGGCACGAAGGACTCGCCCCACAGCGGTTGCGGCGCGTCCGCGGCCGGTCCCAGGCCCAGATCGAAGCCCAGCCACATCCACGGCGCCGGACGCGCCAGGCGCAGCGCCTCGCTGCGGAAGCTGGTGCCGTGGGAGCGCCCCTGCAACTGCCGATGGAGACCGCCGTCGAGCGCGCCGTCGAGCGCGTCGCGGACCCGGGTCGAGCAGTTGTCGAGGAAGTAGTCGTAGCGGTAGCGCGCGTTCTCGGGGCGGGCGTTGCGCGCCAGCGCGTCGGCCAGTTGCCTGGCCTGCGCCGGGGTCAGGTCCAGCCACTGCACCGAGACCCCGCGGCCGACGTGGTCGTAGTAGCGCAGGTCGTCGTTGAACGGGATCGCCGCGAGCTTGTAGCGCATGTCGCCGCGGACGAAGCGGGCGACGAAGTCGGACTCGCCGGGGTCGAAGAAGCCGAAGTTGTAGGCGATCGCCTGTCCGCTCGCGGGCGCGTCGACCAGCAGCGCGTTGTGGCCGAAGCGCTCGAAGAACACCTCGCCCGGCAGCATCGTCACCATGCCGATCCGGGGCGCCGCCGCAGCGTCGTCGGTTCCGGTTTGCGCCGCGACCGGCGCCGGAGCGGCCGGGTCCGCGGGCGCCGCGCCCTGGGCGAGGAGACCGGTCGGCGCGGCCAGCAGTGCCAGGGCCCACAGACCGCCGGCGAGGATGCCGCGCAGGCGGGCCGCGGGTCCGCGGCGCTCAGGCATCGCCGAGGATGCCCACGTGGAAGGCGTGCACCCGGCGCGCGTCGGCGCTGGAGACCCGGAACACGAAGCGGCCCAGGGTCAGCTCCTCGCCGGCTTCGGGCAGGTGCCCGATCGCGGCGATGACCAGGCCGCCGATGGTGTCGTACTCGTCGTCGTCGAAGTCGGCGCCGAAACGTTCGTTGAAGTCGTCGATCGGGGTCAGCGCGTCGACCACGTACTGGCCGTCGGCCTGGGCCGCGATCAGCGCGTTGGGGTCCTCGGCATCGTCGTGCTCGTCGTCGATCTCGCCGACGATCTGTTCGAGCACGTCCTCGATCGTCAGCAGGCCGGCGACGCCGCCGTACTCGTCGATCACGATCGCCATGTGGTTGCGGCTGAGGCGGAACTCGCGCAGCAGCACGTCCAGGCGTTTGGATTCGGGAATCAGCACCGCCGGCCGCAGCAGTTCATGGATGCCCAGCGGGCCGTCCTCGGCGGCGATCACCGCGCGCAGCAGGTCCTTGGCCAGCAGGATGCCGAGGATCTCGTCCTTGTCCTCGCCATGGACCGGGAAGCGCGAGTGGCCGGATTCGACCACCTCCCTCATCAGATCCATCAGCGGCGCTTCGGCCGAGAGCATCACCATCTGCGAGCGCGGCACCATCACGTCGCCGACGCTGAGGTCGGAAACGCCGATCGCGCCTTCCATCATCGCCAGGGTGTCGGCGGCGATCAGGCCGTCGGCCTGGGCGTCGCGGAGCAGCTCGACCAGGTCCTCGCGGGAGCTGGGCTCGCCCGACAGCACCGAGCTGATCCGGTCCAGCCAGGAGCGCCGCTTTTCCGGGTGCTTGCCCTCGTGCGGCTTCTCGTGGTGCCGGTCGGTGTGTTCCTGGGCTTGGGTACTACTGTCGTCCTCGGACATTGCGTCTGCAAAAACGCCCGCGGGGGTTGGGCGCCGGGGCCAGTCTACCTCGGAATCGTGGCCTGTCGCCTGTCCCGGTTTGCGGGTCCGGGAGTGGGGCCGGGGATGCCCGCCGGACGGCGTCCGCGGCGGGATCGGCGGTGCGCTCAGGCGTCGCCGTAGGGGTCGGCGATGCCCAGCGAGGCGAGGATCTCGCGCTCCAGGTTCTCCATGCACTCGGCCTCGCGCTCGTCCTCGTGGTCCCAGCCCAGCAGGTGCAGGGCGCCGTGGACGGTCATGTGGGCGTAGTGGGCGGCCAGCGGCTTGCCCTGTTCGCGGGCCTCGCGGGCCACCACCGGCGCGCAGACCACCAGGTCGCCGAGCAAGGGGAACTTGACGTTCTTCGGCAGGCCCTCGGGTATCTCGGCCGGGAAGCTGAGCACGTTGGTGGCGTAGTCGCGGCCGCGGTAGTGGCGGTTGAGCGAGCGGCCCTCGCGCGCGTCGACGAGGCGGATCGCCAGGTCGGCCTCGCGGATGCGGCCTTCCAGCGCCGCCGCCACCCACTTGCGGAAACTGACCGCCGCCGGGATGCCGGCGCGCGGCAGGCCGTAGTGGACGGCGACATCGAGACGGATCGGACCTCTGGTCATGGTTGCCAGTCTACTCCTGGGGCCCGGTTTCCCTGTCGGCGCCGTCGCGCGCGTCGTAGGCATTGACGATCCGCGCGACCAGCGGGTGCCGGACCACGTCGCGCGACTCGAAGAAGGTGAAGGCAATTCCGTCGACGCCGCGCAGCACCTCCAGCGCGTCCTTGAGCCCGGATTTCTGGTGGCGGGGCAGGTCGATCTGGGTCAGGTCGCCGGTGACCACCGCGGTGCTGCCGAAGCCGATCCGGGTCAGGAACATCTTCATCTGCTCGATCGAGGTGTTCTGCGCCTCGTCGAGGATCACGAACGCATCGTTGAGGGTGCGTCCGCGCATGTAGGCCAGCGGCGCGATCTCGATCACGCTCTTCTCCAGCAGCTTGGCCACCTTCTCGACGCCGAGCATCTCGTAGAGGGCGTCGTACAGCGGTCGCAGGTACGGGTCGACCTTCTGGGTCAGGTCGCCGGGCAGGAAGCCGAGCTTCTCGCCGGCCTCGACCGCGGGCCGGACCAGGATCAGCCGGTGCACGCGGCCCTCGTTGAGCGCCTCGACCGCGCTGGCCACGGCCAGGAAGGTCTTGCCGGTGCCGGCGGGACCGATGCCGAAGTTGATGTCGTTGGTGGCGATCGCGTGCAGGTATTTCTGCTGATTGGCGCCACGCCCGCGGACGGTGCCGCGCTTGACCCGGATCGAGACCTCCTGCGGTTCGTAGCCGGTCTCGATCCGGTCGGCGCCGGCTTCGGCCAGGCGCAGGTGGATCGCCGACTCGTCGAGGGTCTCGCCGCCGGCGTCGTCCCACAGCGCGCGCAGCAGTTTCTGCGCGCGCTGTACGGCGTCGCCGGGACCGGTGATGCGGAAGATGTTGCCGCGGTTGGCGATCTCCACGCCGAGTCGGAGTTCCAGCAGGCGCAGGTGGCTGTCGAACGGTCCGGCCAGGTTGGCCAGGCGCTCGGCGTCGGCGGGATCGAGGGCGAATTCGGACGTGGCGGTACGGGTGCTGACGTCGTTCAAGGAGGGCTCTTCGTTGTTGGAGCGGGGCGTTCGCGAGGATCGGCGGCCAGCCATGGGGCGGGACGGCTCGCGAAGATGTCCCCTGGGGGAATGAGTCGACGGCGACCAGGCCGTGGTTGTCGTCAAGCTTGCGCCGGTACGGCCTTTTTCGCAAAGCCGCGCGTCGCCGGATGCGGCGTGCGGGAAGCGTCCGCGTTCAGTCCGGACGCGTCGTCGCGCGATCGCGTCGCGCGCCGCCGACCCAGGTCGCGACGCCGGCGAGGAACACCAGTATGCCTCCGCCCAGGTACAGCCAGGCGACGGTGTCGGCGCCGCCACCGCCGTCGCGCATCGCCCGGGTCACGAAGCGGACCACGCCGAGCAGGCCGAGGGTCCACAGCCACAGCGCCAGGGCATTGCCGCGCAACCATTGGCGCAGGGGGCGGTGTTGGCGTCGGCTGGGCGGGGACATGCGCGGTCGCACCGGTGGCGGATGTCCACGATAGCGCCGTCGCCGCGCCGGTGGCTTGCCGGATCGGGGCGTTCGCGATCGCCGGCTCCGGGGCTATGGGGGCTTGCAATCAAATTAATTATTTAATTAAATATGGCCATGAGCACTCGTCATCCCCCCGCCAGGAAGTCCCGGACCGCCGCCGGCAAGGCCGCGCGACGCGCGCCCGGCCGGCCCGGCGCCGACGCCCCCGACCAGCGCGAGCGGGTCCTGGACGCGGCGATCGCGTGCTATGTCGAGCAGGGCATCGCCGGCACCACGCTGAAGCGGATCGCCGACCGCGCCGGGGTCAATCCGGCCCTGCTGCACTATTACTTCGGCGACAAGGCGCAACTGCGCGAGGCGGTGATCAACGAACGCCTGCTGCCGGCGTTCGGCGGTCTCCGCGAGCGGGTCATGGGCGAGGGCAACGACATCGCGGGCCTGATCGGCGGCTTCGTGCAGGGCGTGGGGATGCTGGTCGCCGAGCATCCGTGGTTGCCGTCGTTGTGGGTGCGCGAGGTGCTGTGCGAGGGCGGCAGCCTGCGCGACGTGCTGTTCGAACGGGTCGGTCCGCAACTGCCGCTGATGATGGCGGAACGCTTCGCCGGCGCGCAGTCGCGCGGCGAGATCAACGCCGATCTGGATCCGCGCCTGCTGATGGTGTCCCTGGTCGGCCTGACCCTGTTCCCGGTCGCCGGCGCGCCGATCTGGCGGCAGTTGTTCCAGGCCGAGGACCTCGATTACGACGGGCTGCGCCGGCATACCCTGGCGCTGCTCGAACGCGGCCTGGAGCTGGCCGCACCCGCGTCGATGGCCGAACCCGAGGAGCAGGCATGAAGCGTTCGATCGCAACCCTGGCCGTTGTGCTGGCATTGAGCCTGTCGGCGGCATGCAGTCGCGACACCCCGGACGCACTGGGCACGCTGGAGCGGGACCGGATCACCCTGCCGGCGCCGGCGGCCGAGCGCATCGTCGCGATCGACGTGCGCGAAGGGCAGGCGGTCCGGGCCGGCGAACGGGTGATGCAACTGGAGCCCGACCGCACCGGCGCGCGCCTGCAGGCCCTGCAGGCGCAGGCGCGCCAGGCCGGCGAGGCATTGGCCGAACTGGAGGCCGGGCCGCGCGGCGAAACGATCGACCAGGCCCGCGCGCAACTGGCGGCGGCGCGCGCGCAGGCCGCCGACGCACAGGCCTACTTCGCCCGCGTCGAGCCGCTGGGGCGGCGCCAACTGGTGTCGCAGGCCGAGGTCGACCGCGCCCGCGCCGCCGCCGGCAATGCCGGTGCGCAGGTGCGGGCGGCGCAGGCGGCGCTGCTCGAACTGGAGCATGGCACCCGCGGCGAGCGGGTCGCCCAGGGCCGGGCGGCCGAGGTTGCCGCCAGCGCCGAGGCCGCCGCCCAGCAGGTGACTCTGGACAAACTGTCGCTGGTCGCGCCGCGCGATGCGATCGTCGAGAGCCTGCCGTACAAGCTGGGCGATCAGGCGCCGGTGGGCGCGCCGCTGGCGCTGTTGCTGGTCGGTGAGGCGCCGCATGCCCGGGTCTACGTGCCCGAGCCGGTCCGCGCGGGTATCCGCGTCGGCCAGCCCGCGAAGGTTCGCGTCGAAGGCCTGGACGCGGAGTTCGACGGCCGGGTGCGGATGATCCGCAGCGAACCCAGCTTCACGCCGTACTACGCGTTGACCGGCGAGGACGCGGCGCGGCTGAGCTACCTGGCCGAGATCGCCCTGGAGGGCGAGGCCGCACGCGAACTGGCGGTCGGCCTGCCGGTCCAGGTGCGGTTCCTGCCGCAGCGCGATGGCGACCGCGCCGGGGCCGCGCGATGACGGCCGCCGCATGCGCATTCACTCCGACCCGGCGCGGGCCCACCCATCGCTGGAACCGGGAGCGCTCATGAGCAGAATCCTGTACTCGGGCACCCGGAACGCGTCGAGCTGGGCGTTCCGGGCCTGGTTGGCGTTGAAGGAGGCCGGCGTGGCGTTCGAGGAGCGGGTGGTCGACATCCGCCGCCCCCAGCGCCATGCCAACCTCGCCCGGATCGGCGAGTTCTCGCCGCCGGCGGCGGTGCCGGTGCTGGTCGATGGCGAGGCGGTGATCTTCGATTCGCTGGCGATCATGGAATACGCCAACGACCTTGGCGGCGGCGTCCTGCTGCCCGCGCAGCCGGGACCGCGGGCCCGGGCCAGGTCCTTTCTCGCCTGGCAGCATTCGGGTCTGTCCGGACTGTGCCCGCGACTGTCGTTCGAGAGCAGCTTCTACCCTCGGCGCCGGGCCATGAGCGCCGACGAACGCCAGCAGTCCGCGCGCGTCTTCGATGCCTGGGAGCGGCAACTGGAAGCCGGCGGCGGTCCCTACCTGTTCGGCGACCTGTCGCTGGCCGATCTGGCATTCGTGCCGACGCTGATGCGGCTGCAGGCGCATCTGCCACAGCCCGCCGGTTGGCCGGCGGTGCAGGCCTGGGGCGAGCGCCTGATAGGGCGCGACAGCGTCCGCGAGTGGCTGGCCGAGGCGCGCGCACTGCCGCCGGTCCACCTGGCCGACTACGAGTCCTGAGACGATGGACGCGCCCTCCAGCCAGGCCACCGATCATGCGATCCGCGCACGCGGACTGAGCAAGCGCTTCGGCGCGCTGGTCGCGGTCGACCGGGTCGATCTGACCGTGCCGCGCGCGCACGTGTACGGCTTTCTCGGCCCCAACGGCTCGGGCAAGACCACCACGATCCGGATGCTGTGCGGGCTGCTCGGCCACGACGCCGGCACGGTCGAGGTGCTGGGCCTGAAGGTGCCCGAGCAGGCCGAGACGCTGCGCCAGCGGATCGGCTACATGACCCAGCGCTTCTCCCTGTTCGAGGACCTGTCGGTGCGCGAGAACCTGGAGTTCATGGCCGCCGCCCAAGGCGTACCGAAGCCGCGCACCCGCGCGCGGATCGACACGTTGATCGAGCAGTACCATTTCGGCGACCGCCAGAAACAGCTGGCCGGGACGATGAGCGGCGGACAGAAGCAGCGGCTGGCGCTGGCGGCGGCGACCATCCACGAGCCCGAGCTGTTGTTCCTCGACGAGCCGACCAGCGCGGTCGATCCCGAGTCGCGCCGCGACTTCTGGGAGAAGTTGTTCGAGCTGGCCGATGCCGGCACCACCCTGCTGGTGTCGACCCACTACATGGACGAGGCCGAGCGTTGCCACCGGCTGGCGATCCTGGATCGCGGCGTGCTGGTCGCCGACGGCACCCCGGCGGAACTGACCGGCGCACTGGCCGGGCGCACGGTCGAAGTCCTTGCCGGTCAGCCGCGGCAGGCGCAGAAGCGGCTGCTGGCGGTGCCCGGCGTGCTCAGCGTCGCCCAGATCGGCAACGCGCTGCGGGTGCTGACCCGGGAGGACGGCGACGCCGACGCGCGCATCCGCGAGGTGCTGCGCGAGGCCGGCTGCGAGGCCGAGGTCGCGGCGGTGACGCCGAACCTGGAGGACGTGTTCGTCGATGCGACCCGCGGCCGTACGGCGGCCGCCGGCGGCGACAACGAGGAGGCGGCATGAACTGGCGACGGCTGCTGGCGATCGTGATCAAGGAGATGCGGCAGTTGCGTCGCGACCGGATCACCCTGGCGATGATCATCGGCATTCCGGTGATGCAGCTGGTGTTGTTCGGCTATGCGATCAACCTCAACCTGCGCGGTCTCGACGCCGCGATCGTGGACCAGGCCGGCACCAGCGGCTCGCGCGCGGTGGTGATGGACATGCTCGCCACCGGGGTGATCCGGTCCAGCGCCGATGCCGACACGCCGCAGGAGCTGGTCGCGATGCTGCGGCGGGGCGACATCAGCGTCGGGGTGGTGATCCCCGCCGATTTCGAGCGCCGACGCCTCGATGGCCGCGAGGCGGTCCAGGTGATGGTCGACGGCAGCGACACCGTGGTCCAGAGCGCGGCGATCCAGCTCGCCCGGATGCCGATCGCCGGCGCCACCGGTGCATCCGCGTCAGCGCGCCCGGGCGCGGCGGAGCCGATCGGCGTGGTTGCGTTCTACAACCCGGAGCGGCGCTCGGCGGTGAACATCGTGCCGGGCCTGATCGGGGTCATCCTGACCATGACGATGGTGCTGTTCACCGGCGTGGCGATCGTGCGCGAGCGCGAGCGCGGCAACATGGAACTTCTGATCGCGACCCCGATCAGCCGTTCCGAACTGATGGTCGGCAAGGTGCTGCCGTACGCAGTGATCGGCCTGGTCCAGACCACGGTGGTGCTGTTGCTGGGGCTGTGGCTGTTCCAGGTGCCGGTACTGGGCCGGGTGCTGCACGTGTATCTGGCGGCGGTGCTGCTGATCCTCGCCAACCTGACCCTGGGCCTGCTGATCTCGACCAAGGCGCGCTCGCAGTTCCAGGCGATGCAGATGACCTTCTTCGTGTTCCTGCCCTCGATCCTGCTGTCGGGCTTCATGTTCCCGTTCGCCGGCATGCCGACGGTGGTGCAGTGGATCGCCGAAGCATTGCCGCTGACCCACTTCCTGCGCCTGATCCGCGGCATCATGCTGCGCGGCGCCAGCCTGTGGGAGTTGTGGCCGGACGTGCTGGCCCTGATCGGCTTCACCGCGGCGATGATGACGCTGGCGATCCAGCGCTTCCGCAAGCGCCTGGACTGACCGCGCCGGCTGCGGCATCCGCGCAGGAGCGGCGCAAGCCGCGATTCCCGACGAACTGCGCCCGGCCGTTGCGCGGCCACACCCCCATTCGCGCCTACGGCACTGACTCAGGGGGCTGGGGCCATGCTGTACCGCATTTCGTAGGAGCGGCGTAAGCCGCGATGGGCTTTCCCGGGACGGCTGGAGCCGCGGCTCGCGCCGCTCCTGCGGGAGATTCAGGCTTCGGCCTTGCGCAGCGCGACCGCGTTCATGCAGTAGCGCAGTCCGCTCGGCGGCGGGCCGTCGGGAAACACGTGGCCCAGATGGGCGTCGCAAGTGTTGCACACGGTCTCGACCCGGTGCATGCCGTAGCTGTCGTCGCGGCGGTAGGCGATCGCGTTGGCGCGCGCGGGCTGGGTGAAGGAGGGCCAGCCGGTGCCGGAGTCGAACTTCTCGTCGGCGTCGAACAGCAGGGTGTCGCAGCAGACGCAGTGATAGCGCCCGGGTTCGAGCAGGCCGCACATCGGATTGCTGAACGCGCGCTCGGTGCCGGCCTGGCGGGTGACCCGGTACTGCTCGGGGCTCAGCTCGGCGCGCCATTGGGCATCGCTTTTCTCGACCCGGCGATCGGGTTCGGGATTGCCGTTCTCGGCGAAGGCGAGCAGGTCCTGCCAGGTCAGCATCGTCGTTCTCCAGGGCGCGCCGCGGCGCAGGCGCATCCACCACTCTGACACAGGCGTCAAGCTATGGTGGCGTCCCGCCATCAGCCGTTCGCAAGGGGCGCCGTGAACACACGAATCAAGCTCGAATTCGCCAACGACCAGGGCCAGACCCTGTCGGGGTTGCTGGAGCTGCCGGAAGGCGGCGATCCGGGCCGCTGGCAGTACGCATTGTTCGCCCATTGCTTCACCTGCGGCAAGGACATCGCTGCCGCCAGCCGGATCAGCCGGGCCCTGGCCGCGCGCGGTATCGCGGTGCTGCGCTTCGATTTCACCGGTCTGGGCGGCAGCGATGGCGACTTCGCCAATACCAACTTCTCCTCCAACGTCGCCGACCTGCTGGCCGCCGCCGCCGCGCTGGGCCAGGAGTACCGCCCGCCGAGCCTGCTGATCGGCCACAGTCTCGGGGGCGCGGCGGTGCTGGCGGCCGCGCACGCGCTGCCGGAGGTGAAGGCGCTGGCGACGATCGGCGCGCCGGCCACCGCCGAGCATGTCCGCCATCTGCTCGCCGATGCCGAGGCCGACCTGCGCGGGCAGGGCCATGCCCGGGTCCGGATCGGTCCCCGCGAGTTCACCATCCAGCGCCAGTTCCTGGACGATCTGGAGGCCAACGCCTCCGAGGCCCATATCGGCAAGCTGCGGCGCGCGTTGCTGGTGTTCCACTCGCCGGTCGACGAAGTCGTGCCGATCGCCGAGGCCGCGCGCATCTACAACGCCGCGCTGCATCCCAAGAGCTTCATCTCGCTCGACAAGGCCGATCATCTGTTGAGCCGCGCGGCCGACGCCGAGTACGTCGCCACCGCCCTGGCGGCCTGGGCCAGCCGCTATCTCGACATCGATGCGCTGGCCGCACCGGTACCGAAGGCGCCGGTGGCGGTCGCCGAGGGCGATGTGCTGGTGACCGAGCTCGACCGTGGCTTCCTGCGCGGCCTGTTCACCTCCCGCCACGCGCTGGTCGCCGACGAGCCGGTCGCGCAGGGCGGCGGCGACAAGGGGCCGAACCCCTACGACCTGCTGCTGATGGGGCTGGGCGCCTGCACATCGATGACGCTGCGGCTGTACGCGCGACGCAAGGGCTATCCGCTGGACGATGTGCAGGTGTGGCTGCAGCACGACCGCGTCCATGCCGAGGACTGCGCCGAATGCGATCGTAAGGACGGCCATATCGAACGCATCACGCGGCGGATACGGCTGAGCGGTGCGCTCGATCCGGACCAGCGCGCCGACCTGCTGCGGGTCGCCGACCGCTGCCCGGTGCACCGCACGCTGGAGAGCGACCCGGTCATCCTGACCCGCGAGGTCGACTGAGCGGCGCCGGACGGATCAGTCGCGCGCCATCGCGACCGCCGTCGCCGCCCGCGGCTGTCGGCGCAGCAACCCGGCCCAGGCCAGGCCCACGGCCGCGGTCGCGATGCCGGCGAACAGGTCGATCGCATAGTGCTGGCCGGTGCTGACGATGGTCGGGAACAGCAGCGTCGGCAGCCAGATCCACGGCCGCGAGGCCGGATGCTGGCGGGCGAACGCGACCATCACCACCACCGGGATGGTGATGTGGCCGGACGGGAAGCAGGTATGGGGCTCGTCCAGCGCGTACAGCAGGTCCCAGGCCGCGCGGGTCGCGCCGCCGAGGTCGTCGGGCAGGGCATGGCGGACGATCCGGGTCGGCCAGGCCAGCCAGATCGCCATGTTCAGCCCCATCGCGACCACGTAGGCCTTGAACGCCGCCCACAGCAGTGCGCGATCGCGCAGCCCCAGGGCGAGGAAGGGGTTGATGCACAGCAGCAGCCAGTACGGCCAGATCGTCCATGCATGCCAGCCGATCGCCCGGTCCAGCGCGGTGACCGGCAGCAGGGCCGGCGAACGGGTCGGATGGGCGTTGATCCACAGGTAGAGCAGGGAACCGACGGCCACCACCGCCAGCACCGCCGCCAGGCGGGTAGCGAAGGCGAGCGGTCGGGCGTCCGTTGCCCCCGGGGTCATGGCGTCGGGCGTCCGGCCGCTCAGGCGGTCTCGCCGTCGCGGGTGTGGACGCGGCCGCGCAGCGAGTTGCTCATCGCCTCGGTGATCGTCACGTCGACGAAGCGTCCGATCAGGCGCGGGTGGCCGGCGAAGTTGACCGAGCGCATGTTCTCGGTCTTGCCGGTCAGCTCGTTCGGGTCCTTGCGCGAGGGCCCCTCGACCAGCACCCGCTGCACGCTGCCGACCATCGCCTCGGAGATGCGCCGGGCGTTGGCGTTGATCGTCGCCTGCAGGCGCGACAGGCGGGCGTGCTTCTCCTCGCTGGAGACGCTGTCCTCCAGGTCCGCGGCCGGGGTGCCGGGGCGGCGCGAATAGATGAACGAGAACGACTGGTCGAAGCCCACGTCCTCGATCAGTTTCATGGTCTTCTCGAAGTCGGCGTCGGTCTCGCCGGGGAAGCCGACGATGAAGTCCGAGCTGATCGAGATGTCCGGGCGCACCGCGCGCAGCTTGCGGATCTTCTGCTTGAACTCCAATGCGGTGTAGCCGCGCTTCATCGCCGCCAGCACCCGGTCGGAACCCGACTGCACCGGCAGGTGCAGGTAGTTGGCCAGCTGCGGCACGTCGCGGTAGGCCTCGACCAGGGAGTCGCTGAACTCCAGCGGGTGCGAGGTGGTGAAGCGGATCCGCTCGACGCCGTCGATCTCGGCGATCGTGCGGATCAGCAGGCCGAGGTCGGCGTGCGAGGCGTCCGGGTCGCTCTCCCCATCCTCGGGCGGGGCGATCGGGCCGCGGTAGGCGTTGACGTTCTGGCCGAGCAGGTTGATCTCGTGCACGCCCTGCGCGGCCAGCTCGGCGACCTCGACCAGCACGTCCTCGAACGGGCGGCTGATCTCGGTGCCGCGGGTGTAGGGCACCACGCAGAACGAGCAGTACTTCGAGCAGCCTTCCATGATCGAGACGAAGGCGGTCGGGCCCTCCGCGCGCGGTTCGGGCAGGCGGTCGAACTTCTCGATCTCGGGGAAGCTGATGTCGACCTGGGGGCGGTCCTGCTCGCGGCGGGCGCGGATCAGTTCCGGCAGGCGGTGCAGGGTCTGCGGTCCGAACACCAGGTCGACGAACGGCGCGCGCTTGATGATCGCCTCGCCCTCCTGGCTGGCGACGCAGCCGCCGACGCCGATCAGCACCGGCCGGTCGCCGTCCTTGAGCGTGCGCCAGCGGCCGAGCTGGCTGAACACCTTTTCCTGCGCCTTCTCGCGGATCGAGCAGGTGTTGACCAGGATCACGTCGGCCTCCTCGGCGTCCGTGGTCAGCTCGAAACCGTCCGACGCCGCCAGCACGTCGGCCATCTTGGCCGAGTCGTACTCGTTCATCTGGCAGCCGTGGGTCTGGATGAACAGCTTCGGCGCCGGTGCCTGGCCGGGCGCGCGGGGGGCGGCGGGGGCGGCCTGGATCGACCCGGCGGTCGGCAGGGGGTGGAGTTCGGACATGGTCGTAATCCCGGGAGTTCGGCGGTTATTCCGTGCCGGTCAGCACTGCGAAGCCTGCCAGTCTAGCGGCTTTGGCGGCCGAAACCGGTGAAAAGTCGCGTTTCCAGAGCGGGAGAGGTGGCAATTCGGTCTGTTTGGGGAGACACTCGCGACCATGAAAGGGGGATTGGCGCTTCTGGGGATCGTCTGCCTGCTGTCCACCGCTCCGGCGGTGGCGGGCACCATTTACCGTTGCGAGGGCGCCGACGGCGTCCCCAGCTATGTCAGCAAGCGGGTCAAGGGCAGCAAGTGCACGGCGGTGACCAGTTACCGCGGCGGGCGCTCGCAGGCCCCCGCCGCCCCGCCGCCCGCGCCTGCCGCGGCGGTCGGCAGCACCACCTCCGGCGCCAGCATCCAGGCGACGACGGCATCCGCCGGCCAGACCGCCGGCGCCGCCGGTAGCGGCGGCATGACCAACGCGGCGCCGATCCAGAGCGTGCGCCGCGGTTCGCCCGGGTCGCGGGTGGTGTCCGGTCAGGTCTACTCGTACATCAAGGACGGGGTCCGCCACTACACCAGCAGCCGGCCGCGCAACCTGGCCAGTGCCGGCCCGGTGCGCACGATCAACTACAGCTTCATCGAGACCTGCTTCGCCTGCTCGGCCGGCGGTGGGGTCAATTTCGGCACCATCCGGCTCAATACCTCGGCCTACCGCGACGAGATCGCCGCCGCCGCCCTGCGCTACGGGGTCGAGGAGGCGATCGTGCGGGCGGTGATCCACGCCGAGTCCGCCTACAACCCCAGCGCGATCTCGCGCGCCGGCGCCCAGGGCCTGATGCAGCTGATGCCGGCGACCGCGCGCCGCTTCGGGGTCAGCGACGCCTTCGACGCGACCCAGAACATCAGCGGCGGGGTGCAGTACCTGGCCTGGCTGCTGCGGCGCTTCAACGGCGACCTGACCCTGGCCGCGGCCGGCTACAACGCCGGCGAGGGCGCGGTCGACAAGTACAACGGGGTGCCGCCGTACCGGGAGACCCAGCGCTACGTGCAGCGGG
Source organism: Marilutibacter maris (assembly GCF_003233695.1). Lineage (NCBI taxonomy): Bacteria > Pseudomonadati > Pseudomonadota > Gammaproteobacteria > Lysobacterales > Lysobacteraceae > Marilutibacter > Marilutibacter maris. The sequence continues at coordinate 1,145,201 of NZ_CP029843.1, forward strand.
TCGGGGTGCTGGCCGAGCGCTACCGGCAGGCCGTGGTCCAGCGCTGAGGCCCGCCGGGAGCGGGTTCCGGGGCCGCCGCAGGCCCCGCCGGGGCGCGATCGGGCTCACGGATCGCGTCCATGGATTGTCTGGCCGTTAAGGCTTCCGTTACACTTTCCCGTCTTTATGAGCCGCGAGCCGTCGCCAGTGGCGGGCACGCGGTGGACTTCGAATTCTTGTGTTTGCGGAGTGCCGGATGGCCAACCAAGGGGTCAACGATCCTATCCACGAGCCCGTCAATACCGGTCGACGCCGGTTCCTGACGGCGACCACCGCCGTGGTCGGCGCCGTCGGCGCGGGTATTGCGGCAGTGCCGTTCATCAAGTCCTGGAACCCGAGCGCCCGAGCCAAGCTCGCCGGCGCGCCGGTCACCGCGGACATCAGCGCGCTGCAGGAAGGCCAGCGCCTGGTGCTGGAGTGGCGCGGTCAGCCGATCTGGATCGTCAAGCGTTCCAAGGCGATCCTCGACGCGCTGCCGACCCTGGACAGCCACCTGCGCGATCCGATGTCGGAGAACCCGGAGCAGCAGCCGGCCTACGTGCTGGAGGGCAATCCCGAGCTGCGCTCGATCAAGCCCGACGTCTCGGTCCTGGTCGGCCTGTGCACCCATCTGGGCTGCTCGCCGGAGATGAAGGCCGAGATCCGCCCCGAACCGTTCGATCCGGAGTGGAAGGGCGGCTACTTCTGCCCCTGCCACAAGTCGCGCTTCGACATGGCCGGCCGCGTGTTCCAGGGCGTCCCGGCGCCGACCAACCTGGTCGTGCCGCCGCATCACTACGCCGACGACAACACCATCGTCATCGGTGTCGATCCCTCGCAGTCCAACACCTCGGGGGCCGCGTAAGTCATGTCCAACATCATCGCCCGTACCGCCAACAACGTGATGGATTGGGTCAACGCGCGCGCGCCCGGCATGATGCCGGCGTACCGCAAGCACATGACCGAGTACTACGCGCCGAAGAACTTCAACCTCTGGTACTACTTCGGTTCGCTGGCCATCGTGGTGCTGGTCAACCAGATCGTCACCGGCATCTTCCTGACGATGCACTTCAAGCCGTCGGCCGCGGAAGCGTTCTCGTCGGTCGAGTACATCATGCGCGACGTCGAGTGGGGCTGGCTGATCCGCTACATGCACTCCACCGGCGCGTCGCTGTTCTTCGTCGTGGTCTATCTGCACATGTTCCGCGGCCTGATGTACGGCAGCTACCAGAAGCCGCGCGAGCTGGTCTGGATCCTCGGCATGCTGATCTACCTGGTGCTGATGGCCGAGGCCTTCATGGGCTACGTGCTGCCGTGGGGCCAGATGTCGTTCTGGGGCGCCAAGGTGATCATCTCGCTGTTCGGCGCGATCCCGGTGATCGGCAACGGCCTGGTCGAGTGGATCATGGGCGACTACCTGCCCGGCGACGCCACCCTCAACCGCTTCTTCGCCCTGCACGTGATCGCGCTGCCGCTGGTGCTGCTGCTGCTGGTCGTGCTGCACCTGGGCGCGTTGCACGAGGTCGGTTCCAACAATCCCGACGGCGTCGAGATCAAGAAGGGCCCCAAGGGCAACCGCTGGGACGCGAACAAGCCCAAGGACGGCATTCCGTTCCACCCGTACTACACGGTCAAGGACCTGTTCGGTGTCGGCTTCTTCCTGATCATCGCCGCCTTCATCATCTTCTTCGCGCCGGCGTTCGGCGGCTGGTTCCTGGAGCACGACAACTTCGTCGAGGCCAACCGCCTGGTCACTCCGGCGCACATCAAGCCGGTGTGGTACTACACGCCGTACTACGCGATGCTGCGGGTGGTGCCGGACAAGCTGGCCGGCGTGATCGTGATGTTCTCGGCGATCGCGATCCTGTTCCTGGTGCCGTGGCTGGACCGCGCCAAGGTCAAGTCCTACCGCTACCGTGGCGTGTTCTCCTGGGTGATGCTGCTGGCGTTCGCGGCGTCGTTCCTTTGGCTGGGCAAGATCGGCGCCGGCCCGGGTACCGACCCGGTTGAGACCATCGTCGGTCGCGTGCTGACCTTCTTCTACTTCGCCTTCTTCATCACCATGCCGGTGTGGACCAAGCTCGACAGGACCAAGCCGGTGCCGGAACGGGTGACGATGCATGACTGACATGATGCAGGTTCCCGCTCAAGAGCCCGCGCGTCCTGGCGCGAACGTCTCAATGAAAGGCCAGTCTTTCCAGATGATGCGTACCTTCAAGAAGCTCGCCATCCTTGCCGCCGGACTGCTGGTCTCGGCCGGCGCCCTCGCCGCCGGTGGCGGCGACCTGCAGCACGCCGGCACCGATCTGGGCGACCGCGCGTCGCTGCAGCGTGGCGCCCAGCTGTACATGAACTACTGCTCGGGCTGCCACTCGCTCAAGTACCTGCGTTATTCGCGCATGGCCGAGGACCTGGGCCTGACCGAAGATGAGGTGATGAACAACCTCAACTTCACCGGCGCCAAGTTCGGCGAGCAGATCCAGGTCGCGATGACGGCCGAGCAGGCCGGCGCCTGGTTCGGCCAGGTGCCGCCGGACCTGAGCCTGACCGCGCGCTCGCGCGGCAGCGACTGGATCTATACCTACCTGAAGTCGTTCTATCTGGACGAGTCGCGTCCGCTGGGCTGGAACAACAAGCTGTTCCCGAACGCCTCGATGCCGAACCCGTTGTGGGAGCTGCAGGGCCTGCAGCACGCCGAGTTCGGCGAGCCCGACGAGACCGGCGAGCGGCCGGTCACCGGCCTGAAGGTCACCCATGCCGGCAAGCTCGACGCCGAGGGCTTCAGTCAGGCCGCGCGCGACATCACTGCTTTCCTCGAGTACGCCGGCGAACCGGCCGCGCTCAAGCGCCAGAGCATCGGCGTCTGGGCGATCCTGTTCCTGGCGATGTTCACCTTCCTGGCCTGGTTGCTGAAGAAGGAATTCTGGCGCGACGTGAAGTAAGGCTCGCGCGGCATCCCGGGGTTGCCGGCCGACGGCCGGGGCCCCCGCGCATTGGTGCCGCGGCCGCTGCGGCACTTTACGGACGCACGCTGAACAGGCAGGCTCGGGGTCTTGGCGACCGTTCACAAGGGGTGGACGGCGTCTTCATGACCGGGGCGAGATCATCACCGCCGGTCCCCTGGAGAGGTCGATGATGGCGGCGAGCCCACGTATGCGTAATGCCCTGACACTGTTTTCCTCGACCGATTGCGTGCTGTGCCATCGGGTCAGGCTGGTGCTGTCGGCGAAGGGCGTGACCTACGATCTGATCCCGGTCGATCCGCAGAATCCGCCCGAGGACCTGGTCGATCTCAATCCCTACCACTCGGTGCCGACCCTGGTCGAGCGCGAACTGGTGCTGTACGCCGCCAGCGTGGTCAGCGAGTACCTCGACGAGCGCTATCCGCATCCACCGCTGATGCCGGTCGATCCGTTGTCGCGGGCGCGCCTGCGCCTGGCGATGCTGCGGCTCGAGCACGACTGGGTGCCGCAGGTGCAGGCGATCCAGCTCGGCAACAAGGCCCAGGCCGATGCCGGGCGCAAGCGGCTGAAGGAACTGCTGACCGCGTCGGTGCCGCTGTTCAAGGCCAGCAAGTTCTTCCTCAATCCGGAAATGAGCCTGGCCGACTGCGCGATGGCGCCGATCGTATGGCGGCTGCCGTCGCTGGGGGTGCCGCTGCCCAAGGACGGCAAGGCGATCGAGGACTACGGCAACCGGATCTTCCGCAGCCCCGGTTTCGCCCGCAGCCTGAGCGACGACGAGCGCAAGCTGAACGACCTGCCCATTTGAAACCCGCGGTTGCCGCCGGGACGCTCGCGCGACCATGAACGGTGGCCGCGGCGGCTTTGCCGTCCGCGCAACGGGTGTACCCTGTGGGCAACCGAGCCGCCGGCCGTGCCGCGCCCGCTTTCTCCATCCATCGGCGGCGCCGCCCGCCCCAGCAGTTGACGATATGCCCGCAAGCGACGCCCCCGCCATGACCAGCCATCGCCCGTACCTGCTGCGTGCGCTGTACGAATGGATCGCCGACAACGACATGACTCCGCACCTGCTGGTCGACGCGACCCGGGCCGGCGTGCAGGTGCCCGCGCATGCGGTCAAGGAGGGGCGGATCATCCTCAACGTCGCCGCGCGCGCGGTGTCGCGCCTGGAGATGGGCAACGAGCTGATCAGCTTCAGCGCACGCTTCGGCGGGGTCAGCCACTCGGTGCTGGTGCCGATCGAAGCGGTGCTGGCGATCTATTCGCGCGAGACCGGGCAGGGCATGGCGCTGCCGGAGGACGCCGCGGTCGGCGCCGAAGCCGCCGATGGCGAGGCGTCCGAGCCGCTGCAGGAGGGCGAGGCGGATGCGTCGGACGAGGGCGGGCAGGAGGCTCCGGCCGCGGCCCCGTCGCTCAGTGCGGTGCCGAGCGCGTCCTCCACCGAGGGCGATGACGACACCCCGCCCAGCGGACCGCGCCGCACCGGGCATCTGCGCATCGTCAAATAGTCCGCTCGCGGTCTCCGGGCTGGGGCCGGGAACCCCAAGACTTGCTGCGCAAACCTTGGGCCCCGCCGTTATCCGCCCCCATTGGCGCCACGCACGTCAGGGGGGTGGGCCTTGAGCGGACACAGCATCGCGGCTCACGCCGCTCCTACAGGGGAACGATATCCGGCTGCGCGCGGATATCTCCCAAGGTTTGCTGCGCAAACCTCGGGCCCCGCCGTTGCGCTTCCACACCCCCATTCGCATCTGCGATGCGAATCGCCCCCTGACTCAGGGGGGAACGATATCCGGCTGCGCCCGGATATCTCCCAAAGTTTGCTGCGCAAACCTTGGGCCCCGCCGTTGCGTCTCCACACCCCCATTCGTGCCTGCGGCACGAATCGCCCCCTGACTCAGGGGGGGAACGATATCCGGCTGCGCGCGGATATCTCCCAAAATTTGCTGCGCAAACCTTGGGCCCCGCCGTTGCGTCTCCACACCCCCATTCGTGCCTGCGGCACGAATCGCCCCCTGACTCAGGGGGCTGAGGCCGTGCTGTATCGCATCCCGTAGGAGCGGCGTAAGCCGCGATGGGGCGCTCCGATGAAGGTCCGGTCGCGGCGTGCCGCTGCTACGGGTGCTCCCGCGACGGCAGTACCGGTCCGCTGAAGGTCACCAGCCGATCGCCGCGCAGGGTCAGTCGACCGCTGTGGCGGTCGTCGCCGTTGAGCGAATAATCGAAGCGGAAGGTCCGCTCCAGCCCCAGCCAGCCATTGTCGTGGCGGCACAGGCGCAGGTCGGTCACATGCACGGTCTGGTCCAGCCACTGCACGCCGGCGGCCTGGCAGGCCTGGCGGCCGAGCCGCTCGGCCTGTTCGGCGGCGGCGCGGGACGCGTTCCACCAGGCATAGCCTAGGGCACCTAGGAGCATCAGCACGATCGCGGTGGGCATGGGCGTTTGTGGACTGGGGGCATCGGGCCCGGTCAACCCCAGATGCTGGCGGCGGCGACCGGGATCAAGAGGGCGGCGGGGCTCAGCCCGGCGGTGGGCCGAGCTTGAGCGACAGGTCGATCGCGCGGACGTGCTTGGTCAGCCCACCGATCGAGATGAAATCGACCCCGTCCTCGGCGATCGCGCGCAGCCCGGCCAGGTCGACGCCGCCGGACACCTCCAGCGGGATGCGGCCGTCGAACGGCGCCGCGCGCGCGATCGCGACCGCCTCGCGGCGCATCTGCGGGGTGAAGTCGTCGATCAGCACACGGTCGCAGCCCTCGGTCAGGGCTTCGCGCAGTTGCTCGATGGACTCGACCTCGACGATCAACGGCAGCGTCGGCTGCATCGCGCGCGCGGCGCGGATCGCCGCGGTCAGCGAGCCGGCGGCGCGGACGTGGTTCTCCTTCAGCATCACCGTGTCGTACAGGCCCATCCGGTGATTGACGCCGCCGCCGGTACGGACCGCGTACTTCTGCGCATGGCGCAGCCCGGGGAGGGTCTTGCGGGTGTCGAGAATGCCGGTGCCGGTGCCGCGCACCGCATCGACATGGGCGGCGGTGATGGTGGCGGTGCCCGACAGGGTCTGCATGAAGTTCAGCGACGCGCGCTCGGCGCTGACCAGGGCGCGATTGCGGCCCTGCAGGATCGCCAGCACCGTGCCGGCGGCGACGCGGTCGCCCTCGCTCACCCGCCAGTCGATCCGGACCTCGGGGTCGAGCGCGCGGTGGCAGCCCTCGAACCAGGGCCGGCCGCAGACCACCGCGTCCTCCTTGCACAGCAGGTAGGCGCAGTCGGGGGCGTCGGGCAGCAGCGCGGCGGTGACGTCGCCGTCGCCCAGGTCCTCGGCCAGCGCGGCGGCCACGTCGGCCGCGACCCGGGTGGGGTCGGGGGCGGTCGGCCCCGCCGGCGCGTTCATGGCGTCTCCATGCCTTCGACCTGGGCGGTCGCGATCGCGTCCTCGGCCAGCAGCACCGGGATGCCGTCGTCGACGCGGTAGACGGTCTTGCGGTCGCGGGTGATCAGGGCCTCGGCCAGCGCCGCGCCCTGGGGGCTGCCGTCGCCGCGGACGACGCCGCCGGCAGCGATCGCGGCGTTCAGTTTCGCCAGACCGGAGCCGTCGAGCAGCGACAGTGGCTGGCGGGTGGTGGGGCAGACGAGCAGGTCGAGCAGCTTGCGGTCCATGGGCATCCGGAAATTTCGAAGGCGGGCGTGTGTCCCGGGCGGATGCGTGGACTCGGCAACGCGGCCCGGGAGCGGCGGATTGGCGCCGTCGGCGCCGGGGCGGACGACGGATTCCTACCGGGTGAGGGGCAGGAAGCCCTAGAATACCCGGCTTCCAATAATGTTCCGACGTTGGGCCAAGCCATGACAGACAGCAAGGCCGATCCCGCCCCGCTGGTGGGCATCGTGATGGGGTCGCGATCCGACTGGGAGACCATGCAGCATGCCGCCGCGCGGCTGGAGCTGCTGGGCGTGCCGCACGAGGTGCGCGTGGTTTCCGCGCATCGCACACCGGACGTGCTGTTCGAGTACGCCGCCAGCGCCAGTGGCCGTGGGCTGCGCGCGATCATCGCCGGTGCCGGCGGCGCCGCGCACCTGCCCGGCATGCTGGCGGCGAAGACGCCGGTGCCGGTGCTGGGCGTGCCGGTGCAGAGCAAGGCGCTCAACGGCATGGACTCGCTGCTGTCGATCGTGCAGATGCCGGCCGGGATTCCGGTGGCGACCTTCGCGATCGGCAATGCCGGCGCCGCCAATGCCGCCCTGTTCGCGGCGGCGATGCTGGCGGTCGAGCGGCCGGAGATCGGGGCGGCGCTGGATGCGTTCCGCCAGAAACAGACCGAGGATGTCGCCGGCAACGACGATCCGCGCCGATGAGCGCCAATGATCCCGGGGCGGCCGCCGATCGGCCGATGACCACGGTCGGGATTCTCGGCGGCGGCCAGCTGGCGCGGATGATGGCCCTGGCCGGCGCGCCGCTGGGCCTGCGCTTCCTGGTCATGGACACCGCCGCCGACGCCTGCGCGGGCCAGTTCGCGCCGATGGTCGTCGGCGACTACCGCGACGAGTCGGCGCTGGCCGAGTTCGCGTCGCGGGTCGACGTGGCCACCTTCGATTTCGAGAACGTGCCGGCCGAGTCGGCCGAATGGCTGGCCGCGCGCGTGCCGGTGTTCCCGAACCCGCGCGCGCTGGCGGTGGCGCAGGACCGGCTTGCCGAGAAGACCCTGTTCCGCGAGCTCGGCATTCCGGTGCCGGCGTTCGCCACGGTCGACAGCCGCGACGGACTGGATGCGGCGATCGCCGAGGTCGGCACCCCGTGCATCCTCAAGACCCGCCGGCTCGGCTACGACGGCAAGGGCCAGTTCCGGATCAAGTCGCCGGCCGACCTGGACGCGGCCTGGCAGGCGCTGGGCGCGCAGGCGGCGACGGTCGGCCTGATCGTCGAGGGCTTCGTTTCCTTCCAGCGCGAGCTGTCGGTGGTCGCGGTGCGCAGCCGCGAGGGCGAGTTCCGGACCTGGCCGCTGACCGAGAACTGGCACGTCGACGGCGTGCTCTCGGCCAGCCTGGCGCCGGCCAGCGCCGATCCGGAGCTGCGCGCGACCGCGATCGAGTACGCGCGCAAACTGGCCGAGGCGCTGGACTACGTCGGCGTGTTCGCCCTGGAGCTTTTCTGCCGCGACGGCGAACTGCTGGCCAACGAGCTGGCGCCGCGCGTGCACAACTCCGGCCACTGGACCATCGAAGGCAGCCAGACCAGCCAGTTCCAGAATCACCTGCGCGCGGTGCTGGGCCTGCCGCTGGGCGACACCGGCATGCTCGGCCACGCCTGCATGCTGAACTGGATCGGGGCGATGCCGGACCCGCTGCCGGTGCTCGACGAGCCCGGCGGCCATTGGCACGACTATGGCAAGTCGCCGCGCGACGGACGCAAGGTCGGCCACGCGACGCTGCGCGCGGATACGCCGGCCGCGCTTGCCGATGCCCTGCAGCGCGTCGGCGCCGCGCTCGGGCGCGAGGCGCAGGCGGCGCCGGTGATCGCGCGGCTGGGTTGAGGCAGGCTCAAGCCTAGGTGCATTCAACTGTAGGAGCGGCGTAAGCCGCGATGAGGCTTTCGCGGGAAAACTCGGTCGCAGCTTACGCAGCTCCTACAAGGGGGCGATGTCCGGCCGCGCCCGGATACCTCCCAAAGTTTGCTGCGCAAACCCTGGGCCCCGCCGTTGCGCTTCCACACCCCCATTCGTGCCTGCGGCACGAATCGCCCCCTGACTCAGGGGGGCGGCATCCGGGCCGCGCCCGGATACCTCCCAAAGTTTGCTGCGCAAACCATGGGCCCCGCCGTTGCGCTGCCACACCCCCATTCGTGCCTGCGGCACGAATCGCCCCCTGACTCAGGGGGCTGGGTCCCATCCATGCTGTAGGAGCGGCGTAAGCCGCGATGGTTGTTCGGCATGCCCGATAAACGAAAACGGCCGGGTCGCCCCGGCCGTTCGCGTATCCGGCGGTCGCCGGGCGCTTACTTCATCTGCGAAGCGACGAAGTCCCAGTTGACCAGGCTCCAGAACGCCTCCAGGTACTTCGGACGGGCGTTGCGGTAGTCGATGTAGTAGGCGTGTTCCCACACGTCGCAGGTCAGCAGCGGGGTGTCGTCGCCGGTCAGCGGGGTGGCGGCGTTGGAGGTGCTCGCCAGCGCCAGCGAACCGTCGGCGCGCTGCACCAGCCAGCCCCAGCCGGAGCCGAAGGTGGTGACCGCGGTCTTGGTGAACTCTTCCTTGAACGTGGCGAAGTCGCCGAAGGCCTTGTTGATCGCCTCGGCCAGCTTGCCGGTCGGCTCGCCGCCGCCGTTCGGGGACAGGCAGTTCCAGTAGAAGGTGTGGTTCCAGATCTGCGCCGCGTTGTTGAACATGCCGCCCTGCGACTTGCGGATGATCTCCTCCAGCGACAGCTCGGCGAACTCGGTCCCCTCGATCATCTTGTTGAGGTTGTCGACGTAGGTCTTGTGGTGCTTGCCGTAGTGGAAGTCGATCGTTTCGCCGGAGATGTGCGGCTCAAGCGCGGCGCGGTCGTAGGGGAGGGCAGGCAGTTCGATCGCCATGGGGGACTCCTTTTGGCTGGGTGACTCGACGCCGGGCATCGCGCCCGGGTCATGGCTGAAGGGAGGCCGTCGCTGGCCGCCGGGAGGCGGCTGCATCGGGGACTCTGCGAAGGATTACAATGAGCGATTGTATCCCCACGCCCGTCGACCGTGCCCATACCGGTTGCGGGAAAAACCATCCCAGGAGTGTCACATGTCCGTGCTTGAGCGGATCCAGGCCGAGGTCGAGGGTCATCCGATCGTGTTGTTCATGAAGGGAACCCCGCAGTTCCCGATGTGCGGTTTCTCCAGCCGCGCGGTGCAGGCGCTCAAGGAGGCCGGCGCCACCGAGCTGCATACCGTCAACGTGCTGGAGGACCCGGAGGTGCGCGCCAACCTGCCGCGCTTCTCCAACTGGCCGACCTTCCCGCAGCTGTTCCTCAACGGCGAGCTGATCGGTGGCTGCGACATCACCCTGGAGCTGTTCGAGTCCGGCGAGCTGGCGCGGATGATCGGCGAGACCCAGGCGGCGGGGGTGTCCACGGAAAGTCGCGACTCGTGAGCGATCCGGCTTCGAACCCGGCGGCGGCGCCCGCTCTCGACGGGCGCGCGGTCCTGGTCGCCGGCGCCCATGGCGGGCTCGGCGCGGCTGCCGCGCAGGCCTGCGCGCGCGCCGGCGCGACCGTGGTCCTGCTCGGCCGCAAGCTGCCCAGGCTCAACCGTGTCTACGACGCGGTCGCCGCGATCGGCCCCGAGCCGCTGCTGTATCCGCTCGACCTGGAAGGGGCCTCGGCCGACGACTACGCCGAGCTGGCCGCCCGCATCGAGGGCGAGCTGGGCCGGCTCGACGGATTGCTGCACTGCGCGGCCGAGTTCCGCGGGCTGACCCCGCTCGCGCAGACCGATCCGGCGGTGTTCGCGCGCGCGCTGCACGTCAATCTGACCGCGCGCTGGTGGCTGACCCAGGCCTGCCTGCCGCTGCTGTCGCGCGCGTCCGACGCCGCGGTGGTGTTCGCGGTCGACGATCCGGCGCTGGTCGGCCAGGCCTACTGGGGCGGCTACGGGCTGGCCCAGCACGGGCTCGCCGCCCTGGTCGGGATGCTGCACCAGGAACTGGCCAACGGCCCGGTCCGGGTCAGCGGCCTGCGGCCCGGACCGATGCGCACGCCGCTGCGCTCGCGCGCCTATGCCGACGAGACCGACGACCGGGTCCGCGACCCGGCGGCGTATGCGCCGGCCTGCGTGACCCTGCTATCGTCGGCCGGCATGGCCCATCGTGGCCAGGTGTGGACGCCCGAACCCGGCCAGGACGGCTGATCCAATCGCCAGATCCATGACCCCGTCACCCGGTGCCGACGCTGCCGCCGCCGGCGACGGGGGCCATCCCGGGAGCGTCCGCCGGCAAGGCGGGCGCCCCGCGCCGCCGCGAGACCGACCATGACCATCGCCTCCGCCGCCCTGCTGCTGTTCCTGATCCTGGACCCGCTGGGCAACATCCCGGTGTTCCTGAGCCTGCTGCGCAACCTGCCGCCGCGGCGACAGAGGATCGTGCTCGCCCGCGAGCTGCTGATCGCGCTGGCGGTGCTGATGATGTTCCTGTGGGGCGGCAAGTACGCGCTGGAGCTGATGCACCTGCGCCAGGAGTCGGTCGCGATCGCCGGCGGCATCGTCCTGTTCCTGATCGGCATCCGGATGATCTTCCCGCCGCCGGAAGGGCTGATGGGCGAGCTGCCCGACGGCGAACCGTTCATCGTGCCGATGGCGATACCATTGGTGGCCGGGCCCTCGGGCATGGCCGCGGTCATGCTGATGGGCAGCAACGAACCGACCCGGCTGGCCGACTGGAGCCTGGCGCTGATGATCGCCTGGGGGGCGACCGCGGCGATCCTGTTCTCGGCCACCCTGCTGTACAAGCTGCTGGGCCGGCGGGCCTTGACCGCGATCGAGCGGCTGATGGGCATGTTGCTGGTCGCGATCTCGGTACAGATGTTCCTGGATGGCCTGGGAACCTACCTGCAGATTGCAGCGCCGTGACGGCAATGACGGTCAAAAATTGCCTGAATAGGGGATTCGCGGGCGATTTTCCTTGAAGTTCCACACTCGTCACACGTCTGTCACATCGGTGACCTAACGTGTTAAAGTGCCGTTAACCCGGAGGGGGCGCATCGCGTCAGCCGGGATTCTGGGTGCCAAGGAAAATCAATATTCGTCGTGGGCAGCTCCGACTTGCGTCGGGACAGAGGGCTGCCTGCGCTCAACTCCCGTGTAATTGAGGCTCATGTCCAATGACTCATAACAACCGCGTCCGGCTGTCCAGGCTGACCATCGGTCTGCTCGCCGCTCTTGCCACCGCGCCTGTGTTCGCTCAGTCCACCTCCGCCGGCGTCGGCGGTACGGTCACCGATGTTAGCGGCCAGCCCGTCGCGGGCGCCCAGGTCACCATCCGTCACGTCGACTCCGGTACGGTCAACTACGCGACCACCGATGCCAGCGGCCGCTACAACGCCCGCGGTCTGCGCGTCGGCGGTCCGTACACGATCACCGTGGAGAAGGACGGCGCGGGTACCGATATCGAGGAAGGCGTTTACCTGAACCTCAACCAGGTCAACGCGATCAACGCCGTCCTCGGCGACACGACGACGCTGGAAGCGGTGATGGCGGTGGCCTCGCCGGGCCTGGACGTGTTCAATCCGGACAACAAGGGCGTCGGCACCTCGGTCAGCGGACGTCAGCTCGACCTCACCCCGCAGGGCAACCGCGCGCTCGACGACATCGCGCGCCTCGACCCGCGCATCCAGGTCACCGACGCCGGCAACGGCTCGATCTCGGTGGCGGGCGTCAACAACCGCTACAACAACATCTCCGTCGACGGCATGTCGCAGGGCGACCCCTTCGGCCTGAACGCCAACGGCATGCCCTACATCGGCACCCCGATCTCGGTCGACACCATCGCCGCGTACGATCTGAAGGTGTCCGACTACGACGTCGCCTCCGACACCGTCGGCGCGACCGTCAACGCGGTCACCAAGTCGGGCACCAACGAGTTCCACGGCTCGGTGTACTACGCGCTGCGCGACGCCGACAGCCTGATGGGCAAGCTCGACGGTGAGGACTACACCGGTTTCGACACCGACACCACCTGGGGCGCGACCCTGGGCGGCCCGATCCTCAAGGATCGCCTGTTCTTCTTCGCCTCGTACGAGGAGCAGAAGATCAAGAACTTCGGCGGTTCCTCGACCTCCGACGGCATCGCCAACGGCGACGTCACCCAGCAGGACGTCCAGGACGCGATCGCGATCGCCGAGAGCCTGGGCCTGCAGCCGGGCACCTACGGCTCCACCGGCGTCAACCTGGACAACAAGCGTTACCTGGCCAAGCTGGACTGGAACATCAACGATTACCACCGCGCCAGCCTGACCTACCAGCAGACCGAGGAGTTCCGCCCCTCGCCGTACGACGCGCGCTCCGATACCGTCGTGCTGAGCAGCCACTGGTACAACATCGACAACATCACCAAGAACACCTCGCTGCAGCTGTTCAGCGACTGGACCCAGAATTTCTCCACCGAGATCAAGCTGAGCCACCAGAAGTTCGACCAGGTCAACGGCAATCCGGTCAATCAGCCGGAAGTGGAGATCGAGACCGCGAACGGCGGCTCCATCTTCATCGGCGAGGACAACAACCGCCACGAGAACCAGATCAACACCAAGCGTTTCTCGGCCTCGGTCGCGGGTACCTACTACGCCGGTGATCACACCATCAAGGGCGGTTTCGACTACCTGCGTCACGACGTGTTCAACCTGTACGGCCGCGATCTGCACGGTTCGTACGTGTTCAACAGCCTCGCCGACTTCGCCGCCGGCAACTACGACGTCTACAACCTGCGCACGCCGGCGCCGGGCTTCGACGTCAACGACACCGCCGCGGCGCTGGTCTACACCCAGGTCAGCCCGTTCCTGCAGGACACCTGGCAGGTCAATGACAACCTGTCGCTGACCTACGGCGTCCGCGTCAACCTTCCGAAGGTGGACGACGCGCCGGAGCGCAGCCCGGGCTTCGAGGAGGCCTTCGGCTTCCGCAACGACTACAAGCTGGGTTCGGACAACAAGGTCGTCCTGCCGCGCGTGTCGTTCAACTACATGTTCGACACCCCGCGCTACTCGCAGTTGCGCGGTGGCATCGGTGCGTTCCAGAGCGTGCCGCCGTTCGTGTGGCTGGCCAACCCGTACCAGAACAACGGTGGCGTGACCGCGCTGTCCTACCGCAACTTCGACCCGTCGGATGCGCCGTTCAGCCCGGATCCGTACAACCAGAACATCCCGGCCACCGGCAGCCCGTCCAACCAGATCGACGTCATCGATCCGGACTTCAAGCTGCCGACCGTGTGGAAGACCAGCCTGGGCTACGACGCCGAGCTGCCGTGGTACGGCCTGATCGGTTCGGTCGAGGTGCAGAACATCCGCGCCAAGGACGCCGCGGTCTACCGCGCGCTGAACATCGGCGAGGCCCAGGGCACCCTGGCCGACGGCCGCAACAGCTACTGGTGCGACCTGGGCGGCTCGACCTCCAGCTCCAACAAGAACTGTGGCCGGAATCCGGACTACAGCTTCAACTCCACGGTGCTGGGCAACACCGACGAGGGCAGCTCCACCTCGGTGACCTTCTCGCTGAACAAGCCGCTGGCCAACAACTGGTACGGCAACATCAGCTACACCTACACCAAGGCCACCGAAGTCGGTTCGGAAGCCAGCTCGCAGGCCTGGTCGAGCTACCAGTACGTGTCGCGCGTGAATCCGAACCAGGAGTTCGCGACCACCGCCAGCCGCGAGATCCGCAACTCGATCAAGGCCTCGGTGGGTTGGGAGCACGCGTTCTTCGGCGACTACAAGACCAGCATCACCGCCTTCTACAACGGGCATGACGGTCTGCCGTACACCTGGCTCGTCAATGGCGACCTCAACGGCGACGGCATCTTCCAGGATCCGGCCTACATCCCGCTGGTCAACGATCCGAACGTCAGCTACGGTTCGGCCACGCCGGAGCAGATCGCCGCGTTCCACGACTTCATCGCGAGCAACCCGTACCTGCAGGCGCATCGCGGCGAGATCGCCGGCCGCAACGCCACCCGCCTGCCGTGGGTCAACCAGGTCGACCTCGGCATTCAGCAGGAACTGCCGGGCTTCTTCGAGGGCCACAAGTCGGTTGTCCGCCTGGACATCTACAACTTCCTCAACATGCTCAACAAGGACTGGGGCGTGACCGACGAGATCGGTGGCTTCGATACCCGCTATCTGGCGCGTCTGGGCGGGATCAATGCGGACGGCACCTACGTGTACGACCTGGGCCAGGCCGACAACCCGTCCTGGCAGGGCCTGCGTCCCTACGAGGGCCGCGTGCCGCGCGTGGTTTCGCGCTGGTCGGTGCTGCTGACCCTGCGTTACGAGTTCTGATCGACGCATGACCAAGCTGTAGGAAAACGGCCGGGGGCGACCCCGGCCGTTTTTTTGTGGGCGGCCGTGCGCTAGAGTCGATCGGCTGCGAAAGAGAAACGAAGAAGAGGAAGAGAAAAGAGAATGAGCCAGGCCCCCCGTGCCCCGATCCATACCCCGTTGCCCACGGTCAACGCCCGCATCTACCCCAGCGGCGGCCTCGACGTGCTGTCGCGCGACGAGGTCGCGCGCCTGCGCGACGCCTCCAGCGGCATGCACGACCTGCTGCGCCGCTGCGCGCTGGCGGTGCTGACCACCGGCAGCGTGTCCGACGACCCGCGCGCCGCGCAGGAGCAGTACAAGGACTTCGACATCCAGGTCCATCAGCAGGACCGCGGCATGCGGATCGACCTGAGCAATGCGCCGGCGATGGCCTTCGTCGACGGCGAGATCATCCGCGGCGTGGCCGAGCTGCTGTTCGCGGTCGTGCGCGACCTGGCGTTCCGGGCGATCGAGCTGGGCGAGGACGGCGGCCGCGATCTCGACAGCACCGACGGCATCACCGACGCGGTGTTCGGCCTGCTGCGCAACGCGCGCATCCTCGAGCCGGCCGATCCCAACCTGGTGGTGTGCTGGGGCGGCCATTCGATCTCGCGCGAGGAGTACATCTACACCAAGCAGGTCGGCTACGAGCTGGGCCTGCGCGGACTCGACATCTGCACCGGCTGCGGTCCGGGCGCGATGAAGGGGCCGATGAAGGGCGCCAACATCGCCCACGCCAAGCAGCGTCGCCGCCACCCGCGCTACATCGGCGTGACCGAGCCGGGCATCATCGCGGCCGAGTCGCCCAATCCGATCGTCAACCACCTGGTGATCATGCCGGACATCGAGAAGCGCCTGGAGGCCTTCGTCCGCATCGGCCACGGCATCATCGTGTTCCCCGGCGGCGTCGGTACCGCCGAGGAAATCCTCTACCTGCTCGGCATCCTGCTGCGCGAAGAGAATGCCGAGCTGCCGTTCCCGCTGATCTTCACCGGTCCGACCGCGTCCGCGCCGTACTTCGAGCAGATCGACCGCTTCCTGCGCCTGACCCTGGGCGAGGCGGCGACCTCGCGCTACGAGATCGTCATCGCCGATCCGACCGAGGTGGCGAAGAAGATGACCGCCGGCATCCGCAAGGTCCGCGAGCATCGCATCGCGCAGAAGGACTCGTTCTTCTTCAACTGGTCGATCGACATTCCGCTGGAGTTCCAGCAACCGTTCCGGCCGACCCACGAGGCGATGGCCGCGCTCGACCTGCACAAGGGGCGCAAGCCGCACGAGCTGGCGGCGGACCTGCGCCGCGCGTTCTCGGGCATCGTCGCCGGCAACGTCAAGGAAGAGGGCATGCGACACATCGACGAGCGCGGGCCGTTCGAGATCCACGGCGACCCCGAGATGATGCAGTCGCTGGACCAGTTGCTGCGCGCCTTCGTCGAACAGCGGCGGATGAAGATCCAGGGCGACTACCAGCCCTGCTACCGGGTGCTGGGCTGAGCCGGTAGCTCAGCTCGCGCCGACCGGCAGCCGTATCGTCGCCACGTAGAGCTCGCCCTCGCGCTGCGTGGTGACGCTGCCGCGGCCGCCGGTCAGCGCCTCCACCCGCTCCTGGGCGGCATTGAGGCCGACCCGGTGGCCCGGATTGTCCGGCGCGTCGCTGGCGGGCAGCGGATTGCTGATGCGGACGATGACCCGCTCCGGCGCGGTCGTCACCGCGATCTCGATCTCGCCGCCCTTCGGCCGCCGTTCGATGCCGTGACGGATCGCGTTCTCGACCAGCGGCTGGATCGTCAGTGCCGGCACGGTGACCTGGGGAATCTGCCTGGGCAGCTTCCAGGTCACCCGCAGGCGCTCGCGGAACCGCAGTGCCTCGATCTCCAGATAGCGTTGCGCCAGGGCCAGTTCGTCCTCCAGGGCGATCTGCTGCGGCCCCGCCAGCGCCGCCCGGAACAGGTCGGACAGGTCCAGCAGCAACTGCTCGACCGCCTCCGGCCGCTGATGCACCAGCGCCGCCCCGGTGTTCAGCGTGTTGAACAGGAAGTGCGGACGGATCCGTGCCTGCAGCGCTTCCAGCTCGGCCTGCTTGGCGCGGATCGCCATCTGCCGCGTGCGCCAGTGGTTCTGGAACGCGGCCAGACCAAGCAGGGTGACCGCGAGCACGATCCCGGTGAAGCGCAGGGTCAGTCCGCTCCAGCCGTCACCGTCCAGCGGCCAGTCCGGCCCCAGGCTCAGGCGCGTCGCGCCGGATACCAGCCAGGTGTTGAGCAGCAGCAGGCCGGTCGCGATCCAGGCCAGTTGTTGCGGCGGGCGCGTCGCCAGCCGGCGACGGAACAGGTACAGGGCCAGCAGGGTGAGCAGCGAGATCCACTGGATCAGCATCGAGGCCAGGCCGAAGTAGACCCAGCGGTTCGCGTTGATGCCCGGGGCCAGCGCGAGCACGCTGGCCAGGCATTCGCCGGCCAGCAGTACCGAGATCAGCACGGAGGGCTGCCACAGGGCGTCCAGGGGCTGCAGTGCGGTGGCGGGTGCGGTACGCGACATGTCCGGTAAAAGGGTGCGCGGATCTGCAGAAGGGGTCCGGTGAGGCCGCCTGGACCGCTGTGCCGTCCGCCTGTCGGCACAGGGTGGCATTGCTACCCGGTGGCGCTTACGTTACCCGAACGGAACCGTGCTAGGGGAAAGTCAGGTGCCAGCAAGACTTGTCGGGTCGTCCAGGGTCGCGTCGCGGCCGCACGGATTTACCCTCATCGAACTGTTGGTCGCCGTCTCGGTACTGGCGATCGTCATCGCGTTGGCGGTGCCGAGCTTCACCGGCCTGATCAACAGCAACCGCCTCGCCAGTGGCGTCAACGAGATGGTCGCCGCGGTGCAGACCGCGCGCATCGAGGCGGTGCGGCAGGGGCGTCGGGTCGCGGTCTGCCGCAGCACCGACAACGCCACCTGTTCGGCCGGTGGCGCCTGGCAGAGCTGGATCACCATCATCGACAGCAGCGGCAACGGCGCCTTTGGCGTCGGCGACACGGTATTGCGTATCAGCAGCGTGGAGGCGCCGGTCGAGGTGACCGTCGGCAATACCATCACCGACAACGGCAACTCGATCGTCTTCCGGCCCGATGGTCTGGCCTATGACGTCAACGACGCGCTGCTGGTCGGCGCGGTGACCGTGTGCATTCCGACCGATCAGCCGCAGCGCAACCAGCGCGTGCTCAATGTCGCCGCCGGCAGCCGCGTTTCCACATCCCAGGCAAATGGCGGGGGAGCATGCCCGTGACGATCCTTGTCCAGAAGAACATGGCCGCTGGCGCGGCTCGCCGGCATCGGGGCCGCAGGTCCGCACCCGGCGCCGTCCGCGGCGCGGGCCTGATCGAGGTGCTGGTCGCGGTGCTGGTGATGGCGATCGGCCTGCTCGGTATTGCCGCGATGCAGGCCACCGCGCTTCGCAACAGCCAGAGCTCGGCCGAGCAGAGCATGGCGGTGGTCTATAGCTACTCGATCATGGATGCGATGCGCGCCAACCGCGACGTCGCGACCGCCGGCGGCTACACGATGGGCATGACCTGCGCGCCGCCAGCCGCGGGAACCCTGGCCCAGACCGATCAGCGCGAGTGGCTCAGCGCGATGCAGCAGCCGCGGTCGCTGGGCCCGAGCGCGTGCGGACAGATCGAGATGGTGGACGCGGGCAACCAGATCGTGCGGATCACCGTCCGCTGGGACGATCGCCGGGCCGAGGAACAGGCGGCCGCCACCCCCAAGACAATCAGCACCACGACACGGCTATGAAGCGAACAATCGGAAATCGAAACCCATCGCAGGGACGCCGGACGGCGGCCGGTATCGGCCTGATCGAGTTGATGGTGGCGCTGGTGCTGGGGCTGTTCATCACCGGCGCGGCGATCAGCGTGTTCCTGTCCAACCGCCAGACCTACCGCGCCACCGAGAACCTCGGCCGGGTGCAGGAGAGCACGCGGGTGGCGTTCGAGCTGATGGCCCGCGACGTGCGCGAGGCCGGCGGCACCCCGTGCGCGAGGAACCTGCCAACCGCCAACGTGGTCAATACCACCGCCGGCGATTGGTGGGCCGACTGGAGTACGGGGGTGCTGGGCGTGGATGGCGCCTTCGCCGTCGACAACCCGGCCAACCGGGTCGCCGGCACCGACGCGGTGGAGCTGAAGTCGGGCGATTCCAACGGCGTGACCGTGACCGATCACGTGCCGACCTCGGCCCAGTTCAAGGTCAACACCGTCGACCATGGCCTGAACGATGGCGACATCGTGATGGTCTGCGACTACCGCCAGGCCTCGATCGTCCAGGTCACCAATGCGCAGCCGGGCACCAATGACACCGTCGTCCACAATACGGGTAGCCCGGTGACTCCGGGCAATTGCACCAAGGGATTGGGTGTGCCGGTGGACTGCACTACCACGAACGGTACCCCCTACACCTACGGCCCGAACTCGACGATCGTCAAGCTGCACTCGGCACGCTGGTACATCGGCACCAATGCCAACAACAACCGCGCGCTGTACCGCCAGATACTGCGCCGCAGCGGCGCCACGGTGGCGACGGTCGCAGAGGAGATTACCGAGGGGGTGAGTGACATGCAGATCACCTACCTGCTGCCGGGCGATACCACCTATCGAGACGCGACAGCGGTCGCCGCGCGCTGGAACGAAGTGCTGGCGGCGCGGATCGAGCTGACCCTGGACAGTCCCGAGGAGGTCGGGGTCGACGGCAACGTCCTGCAGAGGACGCTGGTTCATACCGTGACGCTGAGGAATCGCAACTCATGATGCGGCGCATACCCAAAACCCACGCACGCCACCAGCATGGCGCGGTCCTGGTCGTCGTCCTGGTGCTGCTGCTGGTGATGACCCTGCTCGGACTCGCCAGCCTGCGCGGCACGGTGATGGAAGAGCGGATGACCGCCAACCTGCGCGATCGTGGGCTCGGCTTCCAGGCGGCCGAAGCCGCGTTGCGCGAGGCCGAAGCCCAGGTGCTGGCCAACGGTCATGCCGGATTTCCGGCGATCGGCGGCGGCGGCTGCAACGGCGGTCTGTGCGATACCCCCGATCCGACCCTGCCGGAGCGCTGGCTCAACGAGGCCGGTGGCTACTGGACCAACGCTGCCGCGGCGATGGGCGGCCTGGCGATCGCGCCGCAGTACTTTGTCGAATACATGGGCGAGGCGCCGAGCTGGCCCAAGTGCGACAGCGAGATACCGGTGCACCCGTTGTGCCTGAAGCCGCGCTACCGGGTGACCGCGCGCAGTACGGCGGCCAATCGCGCCACCGTCATCCTGCAATCCAACTTCGCCGGACCCTGATGGAGGCCGACGTGAAAACCCCCCGTTTGAAAAAAGCCGCGCCGCACCTGCTGCAGGCAGCGACCGTCGCCTTCCTCGCCACCCTGATGGGATTGCCGGTGCAGGCGGCACTGACGATTCCCGCCGTCCCGCCCAGCTCCGGCAACGGCGCACCTCCGAACATCCGCTTCATCCTCGATGACTCGGGTTCGATGGGGTATTTCGCGATGCCGCAGAACATCAGCAATGAGAGCAGCATCAGTGACCAACCCCGGTATCGGGCGGTTGTCAGGAACACGATCTACTACGATCCCGCCCGGGTCTATCGCGGCTGGCAGCGGGCCGATGGCAGCTACATGCCCGACACGCCCGCAACAGCGGCGTTTTCAAGCGCTGACTTTGCCAGCGGAAGCACCGCCAACCTTACGACCGGGGAACGGACGTTCTACGTCCTGAAGTCGGGGGCCACGGACCTTACCGCCAACTCGAGTTACACCCGCTATACGCTGGGTCCGGGTAGCCTCGCCCAGGAGTGCGAGTACAGTGGCGGCAGCTGGAACTGCAGTGGGATTTCCTCGTTTCCCTGGGGCAGGACCATTGCCCAGGAATGGCAGAACTTCGCGAACTGGTATTCGTATCATCGCACCCGCATGAAGTCGGCCAAGGCCGGTGCGGGTTATGCCTTCGCCGAGCTCGACGAGAACATGCGTGTCGGCTTCGATACGATCTGGAACCGCAACGAACTCCCGATTCCGGTGGGCAGCGATGGGGGCCTGTTCCGGGACAATGCCGCCAAGGGCACGACCAACAAGACCACCTGGTACTCGGGCCTCTATGGCGCGATCAGCAGTGGCGTGACGCCTCTGCACTCGGCGCTGAAGCGGTCGGGCGAGTATTTCAAGGGGGCATCGACTTCCGGACCCTGGGGTCCCGAAGCGGGCGCATCGCAGATCACTTGCCGCCAGAACTTCGCGATCCTGACCACCGACGGCTTCTGGAACTCGGGTCAGGAGGGCAGCAACGAAGACAACGCCAACGGTTCGACCCACACCCCGGATCCGAACCTGAGTCCGGTACCCACCTACACCCAGTATCTTGCCGAAAGGCCGTATCGCGACAACTACTCCGGCACGCTGGCCGACATGGCGATGCGCTACTGGAAGAACGATCTGCGGCCGGACATGAGCAACAATGTCCCGACCTCCGGTGCCGACCCGGCGTTCTGGCAGCACATGGTGACCTTCGGCATCTCGATCGGACAGCGCGGCACCCTGGATCCGAAGGTCGATCTGCCGGCCTTGACCGCCGGCACCAAGTCCTGGCCGGATCCGCTCGATGCCGAGGACGCCCATCGCATCGACGACCTCTGGCACGCGGCGGTCAACGGTCGTGGCGAGTTCGTCGCGGCCTCGAACCCGGACGAGTTCGCGGAAGGCCTTCGCAACGCACTGGCGGCGATCCAGGCCCGAAAGGGTTCGGCGTCCAGCGTCGCCGCCAACTCCACCTCGATCAGCACCGATACCAAGCTGTTCCAGGCCGTTTACGTGAGCGGGCAGTGGAGCGGCGAATTGAAGGCCTACTCGGTCACCACGAGCGGCATCGATGACACCACTCCGCTCTGGCAGGCTTCGGACGAGCTTCCCGCCTGGAACGCCCGCAAGGTCTTCACCTACGACGCCTCGCTGCCGCCGCTGGCCGCCGGAGCGACGTTCCCGACCGTGACCCAGACCGTCGGCCTGACCACGGCCAGCGGTACCGGCGTGGAGGTGGCGAACTACCTGAAGGGCGACGATTCCAGGGAGTCCAAGAACTCCGGTCCGTTCCGGACCCGGGTGAGCCCGCTGGGCGACATCATCCACAGCTCGCCCTATTACCTGGAGTCGACCGACACGGTTTTCGTCGGCGCCAACGACGGCATGCTGCATGCGTTCAACGCCGACACCGGCGCCGAGCACTTCGCCTATGTGCCGCGCGGCGTGCTGATGAACGACTTGAAGACGTTGTCTGATCCCAAGTACGCCCACCGCTATTTCGTCGATGGCCCGATCGTCGTGTCGAGCAAGGCCCAGACCCCGAACAAGAACATCCTGGTGGGGACCCTGGGCCGCGGCGGCCGTGGCATCTATGCGCTGGACGTGACCAGTTCCACCGGCTTCGGTGCTTCCGATGTCGAATGGGACAAGGACGCGATCGCCAACATGGGCAACGTCATCGGCAAGCCCTTCATCGCCAAGCTCAACAACGGCAAGACCGGCGTGGTGATCGGCAACGGCGTCAACAGCCCAGACGACAAGGCCTATCTGATCGTGCTGGACATCAGCAATGGCTCGGTCATCGCGAACATCCCGACCAGCAGCGACACCGCCAATGGCCTGTCCTCGCCGAAGGGCTGGGACGAGGACGGCGACGGCGATGTCGACTACGTCTATGCCGGCGACCTGCGCGGCAACCTGTGGAAGTTCGATCTGAGCGACAGCAACACCAGCAAGTGGGAGTCGTCGCACAAGACCGGCAGTACCCCGGTGCCGATGTTCACCGCGACCGATGGCAGCGGCAATCGCCAGCCGATCAGCGGCGGCGTGAGCATCGCGGTGGATCCCACCAGCTTCAAGCGCTGGGTGTTCTTCGGGACCGGCCGCTATCTGACCGATGCCGACCAGACCGACCACTCGGTGCAGACCATGTACGGCCTGATGGACGAGGGCGCGCGGATCGGCAATCGCGGCACCGACCTGGTGGCGAGGACGACGGTGGCGGTTGGTGTGATCGACGGTCGTACGGTGAGAGGGTTCGAGGCCGCTTCAACAACGATGCCCGCGGGCAAGAAGGGCTGGTACGTCGACCTGGCGCCGCCGGCCCCGGGCACCGCGCAGGGCGAGCGGATGATCGGCGACCCGGCGGTGGCCGGACAGGTGTTGCTGTTCTCCAGCATCATCCCCAGCGACGACCCGTGCGTGCCCGGTGGCTCGGGCTTCATCAACGCGATCAACCCGTTCACCGGTGCCAGCGTTTCGGAGTACTTCTTCGATATCGATGGCGACGGCGAATACACCGACGACACCGTCGGCGGCGTGCCGGTCGGCTCGGTCGACACCGGCGTGGGCATGAACACCGACGGCGTGCTGCTGGACAAGATCATCGGCGTCGGCGGTTCCAAGGGTGAAACCGGTTCGGTCGGTGTCAACAATCCGGTCGCTCCGGGCCGAATCTCCTGGCGCGAAGTGCTGAGGAACTGACGAGCATGGGAACCCGTATGGAAACCAGTGAGATGACTCTGAACAACAACCGGACCCGCCCGGGCCGCGGCCCTCGTGCCGTGCGGGGCTTCACCCTGATCGAACTGATGATCACCGTCGCGATCGTCGCGATCCTGGCCGGGATCGCGGTTGCCAGCTACGACTGGGCGGTGACCAAGAGCCGCCGCTCGGCGGCGACCGGCTGCCTGATGGAGCAGGCCCAGTTCATGGAGCGCTACTACACGACCAACATGGCCTATGTCGATGTGGCCGGCGGTGGCGCGGCACCGGCACTGCCGGGCTGCGATGCCGAGGTGGCGACCTATTACAACGTGAATCTGGTCGCAGCGGATGCGCAGAGCTATACCCTGCAGGCGATACCCCAGGGCAGCCAGGCGAGCGATGACACCAAGTGCGCGACCCTGACCCTGAATTCGCAGGGCATCAAGGGCGAGTCGGGCAGCGCGTCCTCGGCCGACGATTGCTGGTAGCGCGACCCCGGCTTCAACCGGACAGCAGAGAAGCCCGCCCCAGGCGGGCTTTTTTGTTGTCCGGAATCCGGCGCCCGAAGTCGGGAATGCCTGGACGCCCCTGATGGCGCATGGTTGTCCGCGCCTGTTCCAGGCCGCGCATTCGTCCTCGGCCGATGACTTCATGATCCGGACCGGGCAGGTGCGGTGCTGTCCCCGTTTTTCTCGACGCCCCCGGCTCCGATCACCGCGATGCGCGGCTATCCAGGTGGCGTGGCCTCCACGAGCGGGCCGGCTCCGGTGGACGCGGGCATGCGGATGGGTTGCCGTGCGACCGGGTCCGTTGCATCGCGGTGGGGGGCTCGATTCGATCATCGAGCCTTGATGGCGGGCCGATTGCTGCCGAACGCGAGAATACGCGTCCCCGGGAACTCGCGTGTTCGGCTCCCGGGGGAGTGCTGGATCACGACGGGCGCCGGGTTGTTCTTCCCGCTTCTTTCCTGACGCGCGCGCCGGTAGAAGGCGCATTGAGTGTGCCCTCCGTGCGGTGGCGCTTCTCAGCAGGGAAACGACAAAGTCCTGGCGTTGCCGGGGCTGTTTTCGCGGCTCTGGTCGCGCCTGATGTCGGGAACAGGTCGCGACCATGTTCTTTATTGGTCACTCATGTCCGGCGCTGGCCGCAATCAACGAAGTATTGATTGAGAAGTGCTGATTGAAAGGGCGACGCACACGCTTGGACGCTGCCGGCGCTGGAGCGGAGTGATGTCCGCTTCATCGAGCCTTTCCATCCGCTGCGCCTGAAGCCGGTTGCCGGGTGACTGTGCGCAGGGCGGCGGCCGGTCGTGCCACCGCCAGCCCGCATCCAACTTCGCCGGATCCTGATGGAGACCGACGTGAAAGAACCTTGTTTGAAATCCGCTGCGCCGCGCCTGTTCAAGATCGCAACCGTCGCTTTTGTCGCTACCTTGATGGGCCTGCCGGTGCAGGCGGCGCTGACCGTACCACCCGTACCGCCACGTGCCGGCAACGGCGTGCCGCCGAACATTCTGTTCATTCTCGATGACTCAGGCTCGATGGCACTGCCGACAATGAGTAGCGCGACGGTTCCGACGGTGAGCCTCGGTATCTCCGACTTTACCTACGTCTCCAATACCGTCCACTACAACCCTGCGATTACCTACAGGCCGTGGATGAAGGCCGATGGAACGCGGCGAACCGGCGGCACGACGTATAACGCGGTCTACGCGAGTTTGAATCATGCTGGCGGTGCGTCCATCAATCTCAGAGACCCCAAGAGTTGCAGCGTCGAGGAGTTCAACGGGCAACCCATAACATTCTGTGGCGGCATCCAGTACTTCCACGTGCCCAAGAACAAAGGCAATACCGCCACCGCCTATCTGTCCAATGGCGCCAACTACTGGCGCTACTACATCCTCGACAACAGCTTTGCGGGCGATGCAGGCCGGGTCCTGCGATGCGGATACGCGTCGGGCACGGGCCTCTGGAACAACGGTTGCACCTGGGCGACACCGACCGGTCGCACCGACGCTCAGGAGCGGCAGAACTACGCCAGATGGTTTTCCTATCACCGTACCCGGATCAAGTCGGCCAAGGCCGGCTCCAGCGAGGCCTTCCAGTCGCTGGATGGCGACAAGTACCGGGTCGGCTTCACGACGATCTGGGGGCCGAACGGCGACGGCGCCGGCAATCCCGAGTTCCTGATTCCGGTCAATGCCGACAACGGCCTGTTCCGCGGCAACAACCGCGCCACCTGGTTCAACCGCCTGCACGGTACGCGTGCATACAACGGAACCCCGCTGTTGCCGGCGCTGGATCGCGCCGGCGGTTACTACTCAAGCACGTCCGACGACGGCCCAGGTGGTGGATTGAAGAACGGCAATGGCAGGCAGTTCGCGTGCCGGCAGAACTTCGCGATCCTGACCACCGACGGCTACTGGAACAGCGGGTCTTCCAACAAGGGCGATGCCGACAGCATCGCGGGCGACACCATCACCGGCCCGAACAGCGCCAAGTACACCTATAGGCCTTCGCGTCCGTACAGGGACAACCGTGGCCCGACCCTGGCCGATGTCGCGATGCACTACTGGAAGAACGACCTGCGTCCGGATCTGGACAATATCGTGCCGCAGTCGCCGGGCAATCCGGCGTTCTGGCAGCACATGGTCACCTTTGGCATCTCGATCGGCCTGCGGGGCACGCTTGATCCAAAGACCGCGGTCAACGCGTCCGGGGCCAGCAACGACCTGACCGATGGCGGGCTTTCATGGCCGAACCCGCTCGACGAGGAGGACAGCCACCGCATCGACGATCTGTTCCACGCGGCGGTCAACAGCCGCGGCAAGTTCGTCGCCGCCAGCGACCCGGCTGCATTTGCGAAGGGCCTGCAGGATGCGCTGGCGGCGATTGCCAACAACACCAGCTCAAGCTCGAGCGTGGCGGCCAGCAGTACTTCGCTGCAGGCCGGTAGCACCCTGTTCCAGGCGACCTTCGTCGGTGGGCAGTGGACAGGCGAGCTGAGAGGGCTGGCAGTGACGGCGTCGGGAATCGATGGCTCGAATCCGAAATGGGAGGCATCCCAGCAATTGCCCGCATTTGCCAGTCGCAAGATCTTCACTTCCGATCTCGCAACCACCGGCGCCGCGTTTCCGACCCTGTCGCAGATCGGGGCGCTGAATACGGTGGCCGCGCCCGCCGCGTCGAACGGGGCTGCTGTTGCCAATTATCTGAAGGGCGATACCTCGCAGGAAATACGCAATGGCGGCAGCTTCCGCGATCGCGTGGGCCTGCTCGGCGACATCATCCATAGTTCGCCGGCGTATCTGAGGGACAACGACACCGTATTCGTCGGAAGCAATGACGGCATGCTGCACGCCTTCGACGCGAGCTCGGGAGTCGAGCGTTTCGCCTACATACCCGGCGGCATTGCAATGACCGACCTCAAGACGCTGGTCGCGCCGGACTACGCGCACAAGTACTTCGTCGATGGGCCGGTCGTCGTTTCCACCAAGGCCCAGACTCCGAACAGGAATGTCCTGGTCGGAACGATGGGGCGGGGAGGCAGTGGCGTGTTCGCGCTGGACGTCACCAACCCCCGGAGCTTCGGCGCGTCCGATGTCGAGTGGGATCTGGCCTCGGTTCCGGACATGGGGCAGGTAATTGGCGACCCGTTCATCGCCAGGCTCAACAACGGCAAGACCGGCGTGATCATCGGCAACGGTGTCAACAGCCCTGATGACAAGGCCTACCTGATCGTCATCGATATCGCCGACGGCACGGTCCTGGCGACGATTCCGGCGGACGGTTCGGTCAACAACGGCCTGTCCTCGCCCAGGGGCGTGGACGAAGACCTCGACGGGGACGTGGATCATGTCTATGCCGGCGACCTGCTCGGCAATCTGTGGAAGTTCGATCTCAGCAACAGCAATGAGAGCAGGTGGGAGTCCGCCAACAAGGTCGGCAGCACGCCGGTGCCGCTGTTCGTCGCCAGGGACGCCGATGGCAACCGCCAGCCGATCAGTGGTGGTGTGACCACTGCGGTCGAGCCGGGGACTTTCAGGCGCTGGGTATTCTTCGGCACCGGCCGCTACATCACCAGTGCCGATCCGCAGGACAAGTCGGTGCAGACCATGTATGGCTTGATCGACGAGGCGGCGGCAATCGCCTCGCGTGCCGACCTGGTGAAGCGGACGACGGCCGCGGCAGGGGTCGTCGGCGGGCGCCGGGTGCGTACGTTCGAGCCTTCCAGCACCGCCATGCCGCCCGACAAGGAGGGGTGGTATGTCGACTTTGCGCCGCCGGCCCCCGGCACGGCCGAGGGCGAGCGGATGATCGGGAATCCCGATGTGGTCGCGCAGGTGCTGCAATTCTCCAGCATCGTTCCCAGCGACGATCCATGCGCGCCGGGCGGCAGGGGATTTGTCAATGTGCTGAATCCCTTCACCGGGGCCAGCGTCACCGACTATTTCTTCGACGCCGATGGCGATGGTGTGTTCTCTGACGATGAGCTCAATGGCAACGCTATAGGTTCGCTGGAGCTCGACGTGGGGATGGTCGGCGATGGCGTGTTGTTCGACAAGCTGCTCGGCGCCGGCGGCACCAAGGGCAATACCGACGACGTGAATGTCAACAATCCGGTCGCGCCCGGCCGAATCTCCTGGCGCGAGATATTGAGGAACTGACGCGCACCACGACCCGCATTGGAAACCCGTGAAACGGCCGTGAACCACAACCGGATCCGCTCGGGCCGCGGGCGTCGTGGCGTGCGGGCTTCCCTCTGACCGAGCCGGCGCCACGACGGGGGCGGCGACCGCTTGCCTGACGGAGCGGGCCCGCGGTTCATCAAGCGCTTCCCCGTGATCGGCATGTCCCGCGACAGGGGCGCTGGCGGCACTGCCCGGGCCGCGATACCGACGTTGCCACGTACCACAGCCTCCGCTTCAACGGAGCGCCTACGGGGCCCCTGGGCTCGGTTGCACGCTCAGGCCGTGCCGCCGTGCAGGCAGGCAAGCGATGGCAGCAAGTGCCGGCCCCGACCCTGAGCCCGCGGGGCCTCAAGGGCGGGGTGGGCCGCACGGCCTCGGCCGACGGCTGCCGGTAGCGCGATCCCGGCTTCGAGCGGACAACAAAAAGCCCGCCGGAGGCGGGCTCTTTGCTTTCTGGAATCTGGCGCCCGAAGTTGGACTCGAACCAACGACCCCCTGATTAACAGTCAAGTGCTCTAACCAGCTGAGCTATTCGGGCGGGGACGTGAATTGTAAGGCCTGTCCGGCCGGGGTCAAGCCCCCGACGGGCGAAATCCGCTAGCCGGGACAGGCGGTTGCGGTCCGCGGGCGCTCCATCCGGGTCCGCCCGGCGTTGTTGACCACCACCTTGCCCAGCATCAGGCCCTCCGCCGAGCAGATCCGGAAGGTCGCGTTGCTGCCGGCCGACCAGCCCAGGGCGTCGTAGGTGACCCGGGACCGCCCGGGCGTGGTGCTGACCCGCAGGCCGCCGCCGGTGCCCTCGAAGGCCTCGATGATCGCCGACGGCGCGGCCGGCTCGCCGCGCCGTCGCGGGTCGGAGAACACCAGCCAGCCGCCGCTCCAGAGCCCTTCCTGGAGGCAGTGGCGGCCGTCCCGGCTGGGGCAGACGCTGACCGGCCGGCCCTGCCGTATCGCGCTGATCCGCGCCAGTGCCAGCGAGACCGTCAGCCGATGCAGCGCCTCCGTGTTTCGATCGCGCTCGATCAGCGCCGCGAGCGAGGGCAGGGCGATGGCGGCGGCCACGGCGGCCAGCGCCATCGCAACCACCAGTTCGATCAGGGTGAAGCCGCTGTTGCGGGCGATGCGGGGTGTTCGGGTGCCGGGTGTTCTCATGTCGTCGGGCTCCTTGCCGGGAAACCCGATCCTGCGCCGCGCACCGGTCGCCTCCGTATCGGTGCGCTGGCCGGGCAGGGGTAGGAAAAGCGCCCGTCGCCCCCATCCCATTGTCTGACTACACTGAAAGGCCCGGCCGCGCTTCCCCACATGAACGACAGCCGTACCGCGATACGCGCCGCAGCCGCGGACGATGCCTCCGCCAGCGGATTCCAGCTGGTCTCCCCGTACCGCCCCGCCGGCGACCAGCCGCAGGCGATCGAGCGTCTGGTGGCGGGGTTCGAGGACGGCCTGGCCCACCAGACCCTGCTGGGCGTGACCGGCTCGGGCAAGACCTACACGATCGCCAACGTGGTCCAGCAGGTGCAGAAGCCGACCCTGGTGATGGCCCACAACAAGACCCTCGCCGCGCAGCTGTACGGCGAGTTCAAGGCGTTCTTCCCGCACAACGCGGTCGAGTACTTCGTCAGCTACTACGACTACTACCAGCCCGAGGCCTACGTGCCGTCCTCCGACACCTTCATCGAGAAGGACAGCTCGGTGAACGAACACATCGAGCAGATGCGGCTGTCGGCGACCAAGGCCCTGCTGGAGCGGCGCGACGCCCTGATCGTCTGCACCGTCTCGGCGATCTACGGCCTGGGCGATCCGAACGAGTACTTCCGCATGGTCCTGCACATGGTGCGCGGCGAGCGGATCGACCAGCGCGAGCTGATCCGGCGCCTGACCGAGATGCAGTACACCCGCAACGACACCGAGCTGCGTCGCGGCACCTACCGGGTGCGCGGCGAGGTGATCGACGTGCATCCGGCCGAGAGCGACGACGAGGCGCTGCGGATCGAGCTGTTCGACGGCGAGATCGAGCAGCTGACCCTGTTCGACCCGCTCACCGGCGAGACCGGCGAGAAGCAGCAGCGCTACACGATCTACCCCGGCTCGCACTACGTCACCACCCGGCGCACCGTGCTCGACGCGATCGAGACGATCAAGGAGGAGCTGCGCGTGCGCCTGGAGCAGCTCTACGCGGACAACCGGCTGGTCGAGGCCCAGCGCCTGGCCCAGCGCACCCAGTTCGACCTGGAGATGCTGGCCGAGGTCGGCTACTGCAACGGCGTGGAGAACTATTCCCGTCACCTGACCGGGCACATGCCCGGCGAGCCGCCGCCGTGCCTGTTCGACTACCTGCCGTCGGACGCGCTGCTGGTGATCGACGAGTCGCACGTGACCGTCCCGCAGATCGGCGCGATGTACAAGGGCGACCGCTCGCGCAAGGAAACCCTGGTCGAATTCGGCTTCCGCCTGCCGTCGGCGCTGGACAACCGGCCGCTGAAGTTCGAGGAGTGGGAAGGCCGTTCGCCACGGACCATCTTCGTGTCGGCGACCCCGGGCCCCTACGAGCTGCGGCACTCCGGCGACGAGGTGATCGAGCTGGTGGTGCGGCCGACCGGCCTGATCGATCCCGAGGTCGAGATCCGCCCGGTGGCGACCCAGGTCGACGACGTGATGGGCGAGATCCACGAGCGGGTCGCGATGGGCGACCGCGTGCTGATCACCACCCTGACCAAGCGCATGGCCGAGAACCTGACCGAGTACCTCGGCGAGCACGGCATACGGGTGCGCTACCTGCACTCGGACGTGGACACCGTCGAGCGGGTGGAGATCATCCGCGACCTGCGCCTGGGCAAGTTCGACGTGCTGGTCGGCATCAACCTGCTGCGCGAGGGCCTCGACATGCCCGAGGTGTCGCTGGTGGCGATCCTCGATGCCGACAAGGAGGGCTTCCTGCGCTCGACCGGGGCGTTGATCCAGACCATCGGCCGCGCCGCCCGCAACGTCCGCGGCAAGGCGATCCTGTACGCGGACCGGGTGACCAAGTCGATGCAGGCGGCGATCGACGAGACCGACCGCCGCCGCCAGAAGCAGGTCGAGCACAACACCGAGCACGGCATCACCCCGCAATCGATCAACAAGGCGGTGGCCGACATCATGGAAGGCGCCCGCGCCGAGCCTGACGCCGCCCGCACCCGCGGCCGTGGCCGCAAGGTCGCCGAGCCCGCCGCCGACTACGCCTCGATGGAACCCAGGCAACTGGCGGCGCGGATCAAGGAGCTGGAGCAGCGCATGTACCAGCACGCCCGCGACCTGGAGTTCGAGCAGGCGGCGGCGGTCCGCGACGAACTCCATCGGCTGAAGGAGCAGGGCTTCGCCGGCTGAATCGAGATCCGCGCGCCGATCATCGATCCGGGTATTGTCGAAGCCGATCGGGTGGGATACACTGCGCGCCCTTCGCCGGGTGGTTTGGCCGGCGGGACGGGCGGTTAGCTCAGCGGTAGAGCACTACCTTGACATGGTAGGGGTCACAGGTTCGAACCCTGTACCGCCCACCAAACTATCGGGTCGCATCGATGGCCCAACGAGCAGCTCCGAATTGTCCTGGGTGACGGTTCGGGGCTGTTTTCGTATGGGGCGGACGATGAGCCGGCCGCATGTTCAAGTGCCGGGTTCCGCACAGCAGCATGAGCGGCCGGCGCCAGGCATGCGATGCCCGTCCGCGAGCCACCTGTCCGGGGCCGTCGCTTTCTGTCCGATGCTTGTCTCGAGCGCCTGCCCGGACGCTTGCCGGGTCGCTGCGGCACGCATTCCGGCGTCGGGACCGCCAGGTACGCGAGCCGACCAATGGTCGAGGTCGTTAGTAGCATTGCTACTAAATTGAGATACCATGAGCTGTCTCAGGCTGTGCGCCATCCGCCCGCGAGACTGTCTCCATGCCACTTGCCCAAGCTCCTGATAGCGCGTCCCTGCCGGCTTCCGGAGCCGTGTGATGGGGGCGGTCGTCGCCATCGATTCGCTGCTCGGTTCCGGCCGGGTCTGGCGTGGACAGGCCACGGTGGAGGTGCCGGCATCGGCCCAGCCCACCGGGCATCCCATGCTGGATGCGGCGCTGCCGAGCGGCGGTTGGCCGGCGACCGGACTGTCGGAGATCCTGATGTCGGACGATGGCGTCGGCGAGCTGGCCCTGCTGTGGCCCGTGCTGGCCCGGTTGAGCACGGCCGGAGGGCGGGTGGTGTTGATCGCGCCGCCGTATCGGCCGCATGCGCCGGCCTGGGCCGGGGCCGGGCTCGACCTGCGCCGCGTGCAGGTCGTGCAGGCCGCGCCCCGCGATGCGCTGTGGGCGGCCGAGCAGTGCCTGCGTTCGGCCGCCTGTGCGGCGGTGCTGTGTTGGCCGCAGAAGGCGGACGACAAGGCGCTGCGCCGGTTGCAGGTCGCCGCCGAGAGCGGGCAGTGCCTGGGCTTCGTGTTCCGCGATGCGCGCCAGGCGCGCAATCCGTCGCCGGCACCGCTGCGCTTGCGGTTCGAGGCCGGCCAGGTGCGGGTGCTCAAGTGTCGCGGCGGGGTCGTGCCGGCGCGACCGCTGACGCTGGCGCAGTGAGCCGCGATGCGTTGGGCCTGCCTGCTCCTGCCGCAACTGGCGATGGACGCGGTCCTGCGCCAGCAGAGCGATCCCGACGCCGCGCTGGCGCTGGTGAGCGGTCCGGCCCAGCGGCGCGTCCTGCATGCGGTCAGTCCGGCCGCGCGCCGGCTTGGCCTGCGTCGCGGCATGCTGCTCTCGGCCGCGCAGGTGCTGACCCGCGAGTTCGCGATCCAGGCCCACGACCCGCGCCAGGAGTTCCAGGCCTGGACCCTGTTGGCGACCTGGGCCTACGGCTTCAGTTCGCAGGTCTGCACGGACTTCCCGCACGCGCTGGTGCTGGAGGTCGGCGCCAGCCGCGCCCTGTTCGGCGACTGGCCGGCGATCGAGCGACGCCTGCGCATCGAGCTCGAGGCACTGGGCTTCCGTCACCGGCTGGTGGCCGCGCCTTACCCGCATGCGGCGCATGTGCTGGCCCATGTCCATGACGGCCTGGGTGTCGATGAAGGCCGGGTCGAGACCGCGCTGGCGCAGGTGCCGGTCGAACGCAGCGGCCTGCCGCGCAACGTGGTCGCGACCCTGGCGCGCTCGGGCCTGCGCACGCTGGGGGCGGTGTTCGCGCTGGTGCGCGAGAGCCTGGTGCGACGCTTTCCGCCGGAGGTGCTCGCGCAACTGGACGCGATGCGCGGACGGCAGTCGCCGCCACTGCGCTACTTCCAGCCGCCGGACCGCTTCGAGGCCCGGATCGAGTTCGAGTACGAGGTCGAGTCCAGCACCGCGCTGCTGTTCCCGCTGCGTCGCCTGGTCGGCGACCTGGCCGCGTTCCTGTCCTCGCGCGACGGCGGCGTGCAGCGTTTCGTGCTGCGCTTCGAGCACGAACGTCATGCCGACAGCGAGCTGGCCGTGGGCCTGCTCAGCGCCGAGCGCGAGGCCGCGGTGCTGTTCGATCTGGCCCGCAGCCGTCTCGATCATCTGAGTTTGCCGGCCGCCACCCGCGGCATGGTGCTGGTCGCCGAGGAGTTGCCGCCGTTCGTGCCGCTGGCGCGCGACCTGTTCGACACCCGCCCGCAGCAGGCGCTGCCGTGGGAGCAGTTGCGCGAACGCCTGCGCGCACGGCTCGGCGACGCCGCGGTACAGGACCTGTCGGTGCGGGCCGAGCACCGGCCCGAGCGGGCATCGGGCCAGGCGCCGGATTCGCTGCTGCCGCCATCGCTGCCGCCGCGCCCGGCCTGGTTGCTGCCGCAGCCGGTGCCGCTGCGCGGCTTCGACCTGCGCATCCTGGCCGGGCCCGAGCGTATCGAGTCCGGATGGTGGGACGGTGGCGATGTGCGCCGCGACTACTACGTGGTGCAGACCCGCGAAGGCCAGCGTGCCTGGGCCTTCACCGCGCCGGGCGAGCGCGGCCCGTTCATGCTGCACGGATGGTTCGCATGAGCGCGCCGGATGCCGTCGACGCGTTGCCGGACTACGCCGAGCTGCACTGTCTGTCGGCCTTCAGCTTCCAGCGCGGCGCCTCGACCGCGGCCGAGCTGTTCGAGCGCGCCCGCGAGCAGGGCTATGCGGCATTGGCGATCACCGACGAATGTTCGCTGGCCGGTATCGTCCGTGCCCATGAGGCGTCGAAGGAGACCGGGGTACCGCTGATCGTCGGCGCCGAGTTCCGTGTCGAGGACGGCCCGACACTGGTGCTGTTGTGCGAGACGCTGGCCGGTTACCAGCGCCTGTGCCGGCTGATCACGCTGGCGCGGCGGCGGGCGAGGAAGGGCGAATACCGCTGCCTGCGCGAGGACTTCGACGATGGCATGGACGGTCTGTCATGCCTGCTGTGCCAGGTGCGGTCGAGTCCGGACCAGGATATCGAGTGGCTGAAGCGGCTGTTCCCGCGGCGGCTGTGGCTGGCGGTCGAACTGCATCGCGGCGCTGACGACGAGCGACGCCTGCAGGCGCTGGCCGGGCTGGCCGCGCACCACCGGCTGCCGATGGTCGCCGCCGGCGACGTCCACATGCACGTGCGCCGTCGCCGCGCGTTGCAGGACACCCTGACCGCGATCCGCCATCACTGCACCCTGGCCGAGGCGGGATGGCGGCTGTTCCCGAACGGCGAGCGTCATCTGCGCACCCGCCGCGCGCTGGCGGCGATCCATCCGCCGGCGTTGCTGGCCGAAAGCGTGCGTATCGCCCGTCGCTGCGGTTTCAGCCTCGACCAGTTGCGCTATACCTATCCGCGCGAGCTGGTGCCGGAGGGGCATACGCCGACCAGCTGGCTGCGCCATCTGGCCGAGCAGGGCGCGCGAACGCGCTGGCCCGACGGGGTGCCGGACAAGGCCCGCGCGCTGATCGAGCATGAGCTGTCGTTGATCGCCGAACTGGCTTACGAATCGTACTTCCTGACCGTGCACGACATCGTCCGCTTTGCGCGCGGACGCGGGATCCTGTGCCAGGGTCGCGGTTCGGCGGCGAACTCGGTGGTGTGCTTCGCGCTGGGAGTGACCGAACTCGATCCCTCGCGGATGAATCTGCTGTTCGAGCGCTTCGTCTCGCGCGAGCGCAACGAGCCGCCGGACATCGACATCGATTTCGAGCACGAGCGCCGCGAGGAAGTGCTGCAGTACGTGTTCCAGCGCTACGGCCGCGAGCGCGCCGCGCTGACCGCGGTCGCGATCAGTTACCGGGGGCGCAGCGCGATCCGCGACGTGGCCCGGGCGCTGGGGCTGCCGCCGGACCAGGTCAACGAACTGGCCGCGACCCTGCATCACTGGAGCAGCAGCGCGCCGTTGCCGGAGGCGCTGCGCGAACGCGGTTTCGACCCGGACACGCCGCTGATGCAACGGGTGATCGCGCTGACCGGCGAGTTGATCGACTTCCCGCGCCACCTGTCGCAGCACCCGGGCGGCTTCGTGATCTCCGAATATCCGCTGCACACCCTGGTGCCGGTCGAGAACGCGGCGATGGACGAGCGCACCGTGATCCAGTGGGACAAGGACGACCTGGACACGCTCGGGCTGATGAAGGTCGACTGCCTGGCGCTGGGGATGCTGACCGCGGTGCGCAAATGCCTGGACCTGCTGCGCGATACCGGGCGCCGCGACCTGGCCCTGGCGACGATCCCGGCCGACGACAAGCCGACCTACGCGATGATGGGGCGGGCCGACACCGTCGGCGTGTTCCAGATCGAGTCGCGCGCGCAGATGTCGATGCTGCCGCGGCTGCGCCCGAAGGATTTCTACGACGTGGTGATCCAGGTCGCGATCGTCCGCCCCGGACCGATCCAGGGCGACATGGTCCATCCCTATCTGCGCCGGCGCCGCGGCGAGGAGGCGATCGACTATCCGCCGCAATTGCAGGGGGTGTTCGAGCGGACCCTGGGAGTGCCGTTGTTCCAGGAGCAGGTGATGCAACTGGCGGTGACCGCGGCCGGCTTCACCCCCGGCGAGGCCGACCAGCTGCGCCGCTCGATGGCGGCCTGGAAGCGTCGCGGCGGACTGGAGCCGCACCAGGAGCGGCTGACCGCCGGCATGCTCGAGCGCGGCTACAGCCGCGAGTACGCCGAGCAGTTGTTCGAGCGGATCAAGGGCTTCGGCAGCTATGGCTTCCCGGAAAGCCACTCGGCCAGCTTCGCCCTGATCGCCTACGCCAGCGCCTGGCTCAAGTGCCACGAACCGGCCGCCTTCGCCGCCAGCCTGATCAACAGCATGCCGCTGGGCTTCTACACCTCCGACCAGATCCTGCAGGACGCGCGCCGGCACGGCATCCGGGTGTTGCCGGTGGACGCGCGCTACAGCCATTGGGATTGCACGCTGGAGCCCATGCGTCCCGAAGGCGCGGGACAGCCCGCGATCCGCATGGGCCTGCGAATGATCGCCGGCTTCCGGCAGGATGCCGCCGAGCGGCTGACCGCCGCACGCGGGCAGCGTTCCTTTATCGATGCCGCCGACCTCGCCGGCCGTGCCGGTCTCGACCCGCGTCACCTGGCCCTGCTGGCCGATGCGGCCGCGCTCAAGGGCCTGGCAGGGCACCGCCATCGCGCGCGCTGGAAGGTGTCGGGGGTGGAGAAACCGCTGCCGTTGTTCGACGGCGTGCCGGCCACGGTCGAGCCGACACCGTCGCTGCCGGTGCCCAGCGCGTTCGAGGACATGCAGGCCGACTACGCGACCACCGACACCACCCTGGGCCGGCACCCGATGAGCTTCATCCGCCGCCAGCTGGCCGCACGCCGGTTCCGGCGCTCCTCGGAGCTGGCCACGCTCGCGCACGGGCGCCGGGTGCGCTTCGCCGGCATCGTGCGCATGCGCCAGCGGCCGCAGACCGCCAGCGGGGTCACCTTCGTCACCCTCGAGGACGAGGACGGCATGGTCAACGCGGTGGTCTGGCACCACGTCGCCGAGCGCCAGCACCGGGTCCTGGTCGACAGCCGCCTGCTGGCGATCGACGGGCGGCTGGAGCGCGTCGACGGCGTCCAGCATCTGATCGTCGAGCGGATGCAATGCGTCGACGCCTTGCTGGACGGGATCGACGCGCGCAGCCGGGATTTCCGTTAGCCCACGGCGATCGTCCGTCAGTGCGGCACCCGGCGGATCTTCGATACGTCGTAGCCCAACGCCTCGATCTGGCGGATCCGGGCCCGGTAGTCGGTATCGGGAATGTCCGGTGTGCGCGCCATCAGCCAGACATAGTCGCGCTTGCTGCGGCCGACGATGGTCTGCCGGTAATCCTCGTCCAGGTAGACGATCACGTACTCGGCCTGGATCGGCCATACGAACTGCATGTCCCAGACCGCGCCGTTGCTGTCGGGGCGAACGGTTCCGATCGGTCGCATGGTCTTCCGCGGGCCATCCAGCGAGCCCTTGCGGAAGCGGAACGTGGTCTGGATGCGTCCGTCGGGCCTGAGCGCATAGGACTCGACCGCGGCGTAGGCCTCGCGTTCGGGGTAGGACGGAATGTGTGCGATCACGTACCAGTCGCCCATGAATCGGGGCACGTCCACGTTCGCCACCGGCGCAATGTCTGGCTTGACGTTGCCGGAGCGGCAGGCGGTTGCCGCGACGATGAGCGCGATCAGCAGGGCGAGTCGGAGCGGTCGCATGTCACTGCCCCGGCCGGGGACGCTCGAAACGGTAGTGAGCGACCAGCCATTCCTGTCCGTCGCGATAGCCGAACATTTCCGCGCAGGCCATCCAGAACATCCGCCAGCGCTGGTGCCAGAGCGGTGCAGCGGCATCGCCATAGGCCTCCTTCAGCACCGCCAGCACCGCATCGCGATTGCGGTCGTGGCGCTCGAGCCAGTGCTCGGCGGTCCGCTGGTAGTGGCGGCCATCCAGCAGCCAGCGCTGACGCAACTGCAGTCGCTCCTGGAAGAACAGCAGCAGGTCGGCCGACGGCATGATGCCGCCGGTGAAGAAATGCCGTCCCATCCAGTTGTCCTCGCCCTCGATCTCGAACGGATACATCAGCTGGCGGTGGGCGAAGATGTGGACGAACAGCGTCCCACCGGGCCGCAGGCCGTCGTGGATGCGGCGCATCAGCTCGCCGTGGTTGCGCACGTGCTCGAACATTTCCACCGACACGCAGCGATCGAAGCTTGCCGGCGCCAACTGCAGACGGTTGACGTCCTCGGTGATCACGCGAACATTGCCGAGGCCGCGTTCGGCGCAGCGCGCCATGATGAACTCGCGCTGCGAGTGCGAGTTGGACACGGCGGTGATGCGCGCGTTCGGATAGCGTTCCGCCATCCACAACGTCAGCGAACCCCAGCCGCAGCCCAGCTCCAGGATGTCCTGGCCGTCGGCCAGCGCGGCGCGCTGTTCATACAGGGCCAGCATCGCCTCCTCGGCCTGGTCCAGGGTCCGCGTGCCTTCGGGATAGAAGCAGGCGCTGTACTTCAGGCGCCGGCCCAGACAGTGCCGGAAGAACGCCGGGGGCAGTTCGTAATGCTGGCGGTTGGCCGCATCGGTATGCACGGCCAACGGGCTCCGGAGCAGTTCGCGCAGGCGCAGGGACAGGCGCGCGGACTGCCCCTCCAGCCCGCCTGCGGACTCCTCGCGCAGG
This sequence comes from Marilutibacter maris, assembly GCF_003233695.1. Classification (NCBI taxonomy): domain Bacteria; kingdom Pseudomonadati; phylum Pseudomonadota; class Gammaproteobacteria; order Lysobacterales; family Lysobacteraceae; genus Marilutibacter; species Marilutibacter maris. Next base: position 1,184,034 of record NZ_CP029843.1, read on the forward strand.
CGTTGCGCGCACAGGCGGCGGATGCCCGTGCGTATCAGCGCGTCGGGCAGCAATCCGCGTTCGGCCAGTCCCAGAACGCCGGATGCCGCGCGTTCGCCGGGCAGCGCTTCTGCCATCGAGTTCATCGTCTTGCCTCCTCGGAACGGACGCTCGCGGGGGAGCGGGGAAACCAGGGGATCAACATCGGCGTGCGCCGCTGGTACTCGCGGTACGATTCGCCGCGCGTGCGCAAGGCCTGTGCCTCGGTGTACGGGATGCCGCTGATCCAGCGCAGGAACAGGTACATCACCAGCGGCCCCGACCATGCCAGCCACGCCCAGGGCGACCCGACCGCCAACGCGGCATAGGCGAACCAGTGCAGCCATTCGAAGAAGTAGTTCGGGTGCCGCGAGTAGCGCCAAAGCCCTTGGTCGCAGACCCGGTCGGAGCGGCCCGCGGAGGCGCGGAAGCGCGCCAGCTGGCGGTCGGCGATGGCCTCGCCGACCACGCTGGCAGCGCCGATCGCCACCGCCAGCGCGATCCATGGCCAGAATCCGGCGACCGGACTGCGGGCGACGGCCGCGAACGGCAACGAGAACATCACCACCAGCACCGCCTGTCCGACGAAGAACAGGTAGAACTTGCCCTGGTGGCCGTGCCAGTGCGCGCGCAGATGGCGATAGCGGCCGTCCTCGGGTTCGTCGCGCACGCGTCGCCACAGGTGCAGCGACAACCGCAGTCCCCAACTGCCGCCCAATACGGCCAGTGCGACGCGCGCCTGCCATGCGCCGTCGCCGATGATGGCCAGCAGCACGGCATTGGCGCCGACGCAGGCGGCCCACAACACATCGACGATGCCGGCATTGGCATGGCGGCGTTGCCACCACCAGCCCACGCTCATCGCGGCCATGGCCAGCGATCCGATCACGGCGAGTGCGTGTATCGGATTCATCACGAAGCGGTGGCTCCGGCCGGGGCGCGGCCTGGGCGGGCCATCAGCAGATGGGAGACGCCGATCGAGCGCTCCATGAAGCCGCCCTCGCAATAGGCCAGATAGAACTCCCACAACCGGATGAAGCGCTCATCGAAGCCCTGCGCGCGGACTTCGGGCAGCCGTGTCATGAACCGTCTGCGCCAGGCGCGCAGGGTCAGCGCATACGAGGGACCGAAGTCCTCCTGTCCGATCACCTGCAGGTCGCTGGCGCGGGTCTTGGCCTGGTGCAGCGCGGTGAGCGAGGGAATGAAACTGCCCGGGAACACGAAGCGCTTGATGAAGTCCACCGAGTCCCGGGCCTGGACATAGCGATGGTCCTCGATGGTGATCGCCTGCAACAGGCCCCGGCCACCAGGCCTGAGCAGGCGGCCGAGCCGGTCGAAGAAGGTGTCCAGGTACTGCGCGCCGATCGCCTCCACCATCTCGATCGACACCAGCTTGTCGTACTCGCCCCGCAGATCGCGGTAATCCTGCAGCAGCAGGGTCACGCGGTCCTGCAGGCCGGCCTCGGCGATCCTTCGGCTGGCCAGGGCATGCTGTTCGCGCGAGATGGTGGTGGTGGTGACGTGGCAGCCGTGGTGGCGGGCGGCATGCAGCGCGAATCCGCCCCAGCCGGTACCGATCTCGACGACCCGGTCGCCGGGCGCCAGCGCCAGCTTGCGGCACACCGTGTCGAGCTTGCGTCGCGAGGCCGACTCCAGATCCTCGTCCGGGGAGGCGAACATCGCCGACGAGTACATCAGGTCCGGCGACAGGAACAGCGCGAAGAAATCGTTGCCCAGGTCGTAGTGCGCGGCAATGTTGCGCCGGCTGCCGCCGCGCGTATTGCGGCGCAGCGCGTTCCAGCCGCGCAGCGCCCACCCGCCCAGGCGGGCAACGCCGCGCTCCATGCCGTCCAGCAGTGCCCGGTTGCGCACCAGCAGGCGCACCAGGGTCACCAGATCGTTGCAGCGCCAGTGACCGTCCAGGTAGGCCTCGCCGGCCCCCACGCTGCCCTGCGCCGCGACCGCCCGATAGAACGCCGGATTGTCGATGCGGACATGCACGGTCGGCAGGTCGCCGTCCGCCGTCCCGCCAAAGCGCCGTTCGCCCAGCGCATCGTGGACGATCAGCGCACCGCCGCACAGGCCATCCAGACGAGCCATCAACTGCTCGCGCAACCAGCGTTCCATCGCACCGTAGGAGAGGGGAGTCGAAAAGTTCGCGATCCGATTCATGGGGCACCGTCGGCGGGAGAAGGGTGGTCGTGCACGGGCGTCCGCTTCATCCACAGGCGCAATGCCTGCCAGTGGATCGAGCCGATCACCTGCGCGGTCATCAGCGGATAGCGCCACAGCACGCGCGCCAGCGTGCGGCCGTCGAGCGGCTGGCGGATCAGGGACAGGTTGGCGTCGAAGGTGCGCTGGTGCTCATGGCTCACCCGCATGTGCACGCGAAGCCTGCGTTCGGGCGCATCGAGTCGCCACCGGTAGGCGCAGGCCATCGGCATGAACGGAGATACGTGAAAGGCCTTGTCGAATCGCCACTCCCAGCCGTCGCCGTAGCGGATGCCTTCCTCGACCGGCAGCACATAGCTGTGCCGTTCGCGCCACGGGGTGTTGGTGATCTCCGCCAGCACCGCATCCAGCGTGCGTCCGTCGGGCCGGAAGCAGTAGTAGAAGCTGACCGGATTGAACACGTAGCCGGCGTAGCGCAGATGCGTGAGCAGGCGCACCGGGCCTTCGGGGCGGCGGCCAAGACGTTCGGCCACGCGGTCGCGCACCGCGTCGGCGAGCGGCTTGGTGTGCGGCCCCAGGTAGTCGTCGCGGCGGAACTCGGCCAGGTTGCGTCGATCCACCGACCACAGCCAGCGGTGGGCGAACACTTGCCCGATCTCGTCCAGGTCCAGATACAGTTGCGCCATCCGGTAGCGGAACGCATGGCGACTGGGCGCGTACCGCCGGTGCCATACCCGTCCTTCGTACACCGCGCTGGCCAGTGGCGCGCTCATGCGATCGCCGTCTCGGGCCGATGGTGCGAGTCGGACGAAGCCCTCGCCTCCAATGCGTCGACCGCCTCGTAGGCGCTGCGGATGCCGTCCTCGTGGAAGCCCCACCCCCAGTAGGCCCCGGCGAACCAGGTGCGCCGCCGGCCCTGGATCTCGGCCCGGCGATGCTGCGCGGCGATCATGGCGTGGTCGTAGACCGGATGCCGATAGTGCATCCGGCGCAGTATCCGTGCGGGGTCGATCGTATCGCTGCGATTGAGCGTGACCACGAACGGGTCCGGCGATTCGAACCCCTGCAGCAGGTTCATGCAGTAACTGACGGTGCAGGGGGCGCCGGGGTCGTCAGGAACATGCGCGTTCCAGGCTGCCCAGGCCTTGCGGTTGCGCGGCAGCAGGCGAGCGTCGGTATGCAGGACCGTGTCGTTGGACTGGTAGCGGATCGCGCCCAGGATGTCGCGCTCGCGCGCGTCGGCATCCGGGAGCAGCGCCAGCGCGTCGTCGCTGTGACAAGCCATCACCACGTGGTCGAAGCGCTCGCTTCCGGCCGCCGATTCCACCCGCACGCCGTCGGCGTCGCGCCGCACCGCGCGCACCGGACATCCGACACGCTCCCGGACCTGCCAGCGGGCGCGCAACGCCCGCACATAGCTGGCCGAGCCGCCGACCACCACGCGCCAGGGCGCGCGCCGGCCCAGGGTCAGCATCTGATGGTTGGCCATGAACCGGATCAGGTAGCGGAGGGGGAAGGCGAGAATGCGCTCCGGCGGCGACGACCACAGCGCGGAGGCCATCGGCACCAGATGTTCGTCGCGGAACGCGGTTCCGTAGCGGCCGGCCTCAAGGTAGTCGCCGAGGGTGGGGCCGGGACCGGCGCCTTCCAGCAGTGCCGGCGCACGCCGATAGAAGCGCGCGAGGTCGCCGAGCATGCCCCAGAAACGCGGCGACAGCAGGTTGCGCCGCTGACAGAACAGTCCATCCAGCGAGGTGGCGTTGTATTCCAAGCCGCTGCGCGCGCTGTGCACGGAAAAGCTCATCGTGGTGGGGCGCGAGGCCACGCCAAGTTCGTCGAAAAGCGCGCACAGCAGCGGGTAGTGCGCGGGGTTGAAGACGATGAAGCCGCTGTCGACCGCGTAGCGGCGCCCCGCCTGCTCGAGCTCGTGGGTATGGGTGTGCCCGCCCAGGTAGTCGTTGGCTTCGTAAAGCACCACCCGGTGCCGGCGCGAGAGCTTCCACGCCGATGCGAGGCCAGCGATGCCGGAACCGACCACGGCGATGCGCATGATCAGCTCCGCATCCTGGCCAGGACCCAGGTCGGCACCGGCTTGAGGTCGTGCACCAGGCCCAGGGTCGCCAGCAGACGCAGCCCGTACCAGGTGAGGTCGACCTCCCACCAGCGGAATCCCTGCCGCGCCGTGCCCGGGAAGAAGTGGTGGTTGTTGTGCCAGCCCTCGCCGAAGGTCAGCAGGGCCAGCCACAGGTTGTTGCGACTGTCGTCGCGGGTTTCGAAGCGGCGGCGACCGAACCGGTGCGCGAGCGAATTGATGGTGACCGTGGCGTGGAACAACACCACCGTCGAGACGAAGAATCCCCATGCCAGCAACTGCGGGCCATTCGTGTCCAGCTGCGGAGCGAAGCGTTCCAGGGTCGCGCCGAGGCCATAGAGCGCCGCCGCCAACAGCACCGGCACGACGGTGTCGAAGCGGTCCAGCCAGCGCAACTCCGGGTAGCGCGCCAGGTCGGGAATCCGCTCCCAGTCGGTGCGAAAACCGTCATGGGTCAGGAACCATCCGGCGTGACTCCACCAGAACCCGCGCTGGCTCGGCGAGTGCGGGTCTGCGACGGTGTCGGCGTGCCGATGGTGGTTGCGATGATGGGCGGCCCACCACAAGGGGCCGCGCTGCACGCTGGAAGCGCCGATCAGCGCGAACACGAACTGGACCGCGCGCGATGCGCGAAAGGTCCGGTGCGAGAAATAACGGTGATAGAAACCGGTGAGGGCGAACATCCGGATCGCGTACAGCGCCACGGCCACCGCGACGGCGGTCGTCGAAACGCCGACCCAGAGCACCATCAGGCACGCCAGGTGCATGCCGATGAACGGTGCGGCGCGCAGCCAGTCGATCCGATGCCGGCCCCCGGTCGCGCCGTCGGGATGCTCCCGGTCGGCCTGATCGAATGCCGCCTGGGTATCGAACCAGCGGCGGCTGGTGGCGACCAGGCGCGAGGCAAAGGATGAGCGGGTGGGTGACGGCGACGGCATTGGCTACGTCCTGGCGGCGTTTGTGAGGCTTACGCACGGCGAAGCGATTCGGATGCAGCCCGGGCTCAGCCTCCGCATTGCCGCGCCAGCGGTGTTTCCAGAGCTCGTCGCAACGCGTCGGTGTCGGCGGGGCGCGCCGGTTCGGGAAAGGCGATGCGCACGTCCTGATGGCGCCCGGATGCGTCGCGGATGCTGGCGATGCCGGCGAACTCGAGCAGCCGGCGATCCTCCAGGGCGTAAGTGAGTTGCATCGTCGGCGCGGCGAAGCCATACCAGCGGTCGAGCCGCATCGTCATCCGTTGCGCGGCGAGTCCTCGCCATTGCAGCGTCGGGCCCGGGCTCACCCGCACCGGCACGAAGGCCATCCGGCTGGGCAGCAGGAAGGGCAGGCTCAGGCCGTCCTCTTCCCTGAGTCGTTCCCAGTTGGCGCGAATGCCCGCATCGAATCCCGCGTCTATCACCGCATCGGCCGGAACTTCGATACGGCGCTCGCGCAGTGGCGCCCGTGCGTCGCTGCGCAGGTACACCGTGCGGCCGCGCGAGTCGCTGCGGACACCTTCGCGATAGCCGTCGCGCGAATCCAGGAAATCGAAGTCCGGAGCCTGTCGCGCGGAGCGTTCGATCACCGTCTTGCGCGCGAATGCGTCGCCACCAAGGCACCGGTAGAGGACCAGCCGGTGCGCGACGCCCCCGCGCCGGTAGCGCCAGTGCGACTCGCGATAGAGCAGGGCGCCGTCGGGACGGGCATACGCCAGCGCCTCCTGGTGGCGGACCCCGTTGGCCGGGAATCCCGGCTCGGCGCGGGCGACGACCGCGGCCGCCAGGGTCGTGGCAAGAAGAATGAGGCAGTGGCGGCGGCGTGACGGCATCGCAGGCATTCCGGACAGGTGCGATCCCGCATACGCGGCGGGCTGGCGGTTCGGATGCAGCCTCGCTCGCCCGGGTGCATCCAAATCGCGGCCAGGTACGTACGGGTAGCCATCACGTGCAGCAATGGCTTCTGGTCTTACCATGCGGTCTGACTTCCCGAGGAGATCGCTGCCCCCACGGGCGGCACGGCCGGTGTCCACACCCACTGCCAGCGATGCCCATGACTGGGCCGCCGACGTGGCCGCGGTCGCGCGGGTGCGCGATCGGGCCAGCTTCATGCGCATCTACGACCACTTCATGCCGCGCCTGTGCCTGTACCTGCGAGGCCTGGGGTGCCAGGAGGCGGTGGCGGAGGAGCTCGCGCAGGAAGCGCTGCTGCGTCTGTGGCAGCGGGCGGCCTCGTACGATTCCCGCCAGGGTGCGGTCTCGACCTGGGTGTTCCGGATCACACGCAACCTCCATATCGACCGGGTGCGACGCGAGCCGGGCTGGATCCAGGTCGTGGAGGGGGTGGAGGTCGGCGCGGAGCAGGAGGCGGAGCGGTTTTCCTCGGCCGAGGACTTCGCCGAGCATGCTCATCTCGCGCGCCGTATCGAGGAGCTTTCGGCCGTGCAGGCCCGTTTGATGCGTATGTCGTACTTCGAAGCCAAGAGTCACCAGGAAATCGCCAACGAACTCGGAATGCCGCTGGGAACGGTGAAGTCGCATCTGCGGCGCGCCTTCCTGCGCCTGCAGGACCGGATGCGAGGCCAGTCGTGAATCCGCACCATCATCTCGATCCCTCCACCGTGGTCAGCTACGCCGCCGGCGCGCTGACGGTGGAGATGGCAATCGTGGCGGCCACCCATCTGGAGACCTGCGCGCATTGCCGCGGTCGGGTGGAGGAAGCCGAAGCCATCGGCGGACAGCTGGTCGAGCACCAGCAGCCGCTGGAGGCCGCCGATCGGCACAGGGCCGTACTGCGCGAAACGATGCTGAAGCGTCTGGACGAGGCGCTGCCGCCGTCCCCACCAGCGCCGTCGCGAGCCGGGCCGTACGAGGATGACGACCGCCTGCCGGCGCCGTTGCATCGCTACTTCGGCAGTTCATACCGCGCGCTCAAATGGCGCTGGATGGCGCCGGGTGTGCACTGCATCCGCGCGCGTGGTACGCCCACCGGTACCCTGCTCATGCTCAAGATCGGCCCCGGGCGCAGCATGCCGGTGCATGGACATGGCGGTACCGAGCTGACCCAGATCCTGCGCGGTGCCTATCACGACGCACTCGGACACTTTGCCCCGGGCGATGTCGCCGACCTGGACAGCGATGTCGAGCACCAGCCGATTACCGTGCCCGGCACCGCCTGCATCTGCGTTTCCGCGCTGGATGCGCCGTTGCGGTTCCCGGGATGGCTGGCGCGGCGTCTGCAGCCGCTGTTCAAGCTCTAGCTGCCTGCGCCGGATCCGCCGGCGGCCATGGGAGGCGATCCGGGAGGGCTGCGGTGGCGCGACCGGGCTTGAACGATCGAATCAGTCGGACTTCGACGGGAACCGCACCACCGCTCCGCGTGCGGGCATCTCACCGGTTCGCGATCGTGCTGTCGCATCGGGATCGGCCCAGCGGGCATGGCCGGCGCGCGCCGGATCGGTATAGCTGCCGAGGCGGATGAAGCGGTCGAAATGGAAGGGCAGGCCTTCGCTGGCGTGTTCCTCGGCGCCGTCGGTGATGGCGAAGTGCAGTTGCGGGGCCGATGCGCTGCCGCTGAAACCGACCTCGGCGACCTTCATGCCCCGCGCGACGCGCTGGCCTTCGGCGACGGCGATGCTGTCCGGGCGCAGATGCGCGTAGTGGGCGAAACGGCCGTCGCCGAGGTCGAGCACCAGGGTGTTGCCGCTGCCTTCGCGGCGCGCGCGGTCGCGGTCCAGGCGCTCGTCGAGCCGCTGCCGTTCGGCGATGCCGTCCAACCGTTTCACCACGGTGCCGTCGGCGACCGCGAGGACGTCCTCGCCATGGCTGTAGGTATCGCTCGCCAGCATGCTGCCGGCCGGGTGTCGGCGGCCTTCGGTATCCAGCTTCACCCAGTCGATCGCATAACGCCCCGGCGTGCGCAGGCGTCCGCCCAGGGCGTAGCCGACCCGGCGGTGGCCGCGCATCCAGCCGGTGTCGCTGATCGCGACCCAGGGCCCGCCGGACAGCGGCGGCGACAGCGCCGTGCCGATATCGTTGGCGACATCGGCAGGCCCGCCCTCCGCCGTTCGTTCCTGCAGGGGCCCGCTGGCGTCCGCGCCGATGAAGGCGACCCGGTGGACGAGGGCGGATGGCATATCGCCAGCGTCGATGCCGATGTCGATGAAGACGATGCCCTGGCGGCCGGGCGCGATCGCGGCGCCGGCTTCCGCGTCGCGTTGCAGACCGGAACGGTCGATCCGCGCTTCCAGTGCCGCGCCCTCGTAGCGGGCGAGGACCTCACCGTCGGCCAGCACCTCGACCCGGACCGGGTCCAGTGGGTGCGAGGCGTAGTTGGTCAGATGCAGCTCGTAGCCCAGCACGGCGCGGCCCTCGACCCGGGCCGCCGTCGGCGGCTCGGGGACGCGCAGGTCGAAGCCGTTGCCGGGCTCGGCTGCGAGGCCGCCGGCCAGCAGCATGCCCGGCAACAGCAAGGCTGCCGGGCGTAGTGCTTTCCAGCCGGAGCCGGGGATCATGCGGCTTCCGGCGTCTTCTGCTTCTGCCCGGCGATCCACAGGTCGACACGCTGTTCCAGCATGTCCAGCGGCAGCGCGCCGCCGCCGAGCACGGCATCGTGGAAACCGCGGATGTCGAAGGCCTCGCCCAGTTCGCCCTCGGCCTTGGTGCGCAGTTCCTGGATCCGGATCATGCCGATCTTGTAGGCGGTGGCCTGGCCGGGATTGACCAGGTAGCGGCGGATCTCGGAGCGGATCGCGGCGTCGGGCACCGAGCTGTTGGCGCGGAAATAGTCGACCGCCTGCTGCTCGGTCCAGCCCTTGGCGTGCAGGCCGGTGTCGACCACCAGGCGGATCGCGCGCCACATCTCGGACATCAGCCGGCCGTACTCGGAGTACGGATCCTGGTAGGTGCCGGGCATCTCCTTGGCCAGCCATTCCGAGTACAGGCCCCAGCCTTCGGAATAGGCGGTGCTGCCGTACTGGGTACGGAATTTCGGGATCCCGGTCAGTTCCTGGGCGATGGAGATCTGCATGTGGTGGCCGGGCAGGCCCTCGTGGTAGGCGATGACCTCCAGCTCGGTCTTGGGCATCGCGCTCATGTCCGACAGGTGCGCGTAGTAGATGCCCGGACGCGAGCCGTCGGGCGTGCCGGGGTAGTAGTGCTGGGCGGCGCCGTCCTGCTCGCGGAAGGGCTCCACGCGCTTGACCACCAGGTCGGCCTTGGGCAGCAGGCCGAAGTACTTGGGCAGGTGCTGCTTGATGTTGTCGATGTCGGCGCTGGCTTCGTCGATATAGGCCTGGCGTCCGGCATCGGTGTTCGGGAACAGGCGGCTGGGGTCGTTCTGCACGTGCGTGAAGAAGGCCTGCAGATCGCCCTCGAAGCCGATCTGCGCCTGCAGGGCTTCCAGTTCGCCGCGCAGGCGCGCCACTTCGGACAGGCCGAGCTGGTGGATCTCGTCGGCGCTCATCGCGGTGGTGGTGTTCTGCCTGAGCTGGTACGCGTAGTACGCCTTGCCGTTGGGATGGGTGGTGCCGACGCCGGTGGCGTCGTCGGCCGCCTTGGGCAGTTCCTCCTCGGCGAAGGCGATGACCCGCTCGTAGGCCGGCTTGAGCGAGTCGAGCAGGGCCTGGCGCGCCTGTTCCTTCAGCTCGGCGGCGCGTTCGGCGCTGACCTTGCCGTCCTTGGCCAGCGCGTCGGCCTTGTCCTGGGCATCGGCCCACAGCGCGCTGTCGGCGCCGTCGGTGAACGGTGCGCCGGTGATCACCTTGCGCGACTGGTCGATCACGCCTTCATAGGCGAACTTCGGCGGACGGATGCCCTGGGCGGTGGCGGTGCGGCCGATCTGCAGCAACTGGTCGAACGCGGTCGAGCTCTTCTGCAGGCGCGAGACGTAGGCGAGGTAGTCGCTCTCGTCGTCGACCTTGTGGAAGTTGATCATGAACATCGGCAGGATGTTCTGCGCACCGTTCATCTGGTCGAACGGATAGCCGTCGACGAGGAACGGCAGGCCGTCGCGGGCGTCCTCGTACTGGTGCTTCCACAGGTCCCAGGACAGCCGGGTTTCCGGGTCGAGCCGGTCGTAGTCGAAGGTCGACTCCATTTCCTTGACCGAGGCTTCCATCCAGGCCACCCGCTTGCGCGCGCCCGCCTCGGACAGGTCGTCGATCTGGTCGTTGAGTTCCTTGCGGCCGAGGAAGGTCAGCTGGATCGGGCTGAACCGGAGCTGCTCCTCGTACTGGGCATCGAACCATTCGTTGAGTCGGCGCGATTCGTCCTGGATCTGTTCGGCGGTGGCCGCCGGGGCATCGGTCGCGGCCGGCGTGCCGCCGTTCTGGGGGCTGCAGGCGGCCAGGCCCAGGGCCAGCGCCAGGGCAAGGGTGGAGCGGGTGGATACGAATCGCACAGGGGACACTCCGTCATCGATGATGGTTCCATTCTGGAGCGCGGACAGCCCGTCTGACCCATGTGGATGGTCATGCCCGAAGGCGGTTCATTGCGAACGCCCGGTCCCGAAGTCGGCCAGTACGCGCGGACCGTCCAGCAGCACCCGGATCTGGTCGCTGCCCGGCACCTCCACCTCGACCCAGGGCACCGTCGTCGAGGGCAAGCGTACCCGGCCACCGGCATCGGCCGTCAGCCGCGCCGGCGGCAGACCGCCGAGCGGACCGACGACCTGCACGGGCGCGCCGGCGAGCGTCCTGCCATCGCGGCGCACGCTCATCGTCACGTCGGCGCCGCGGATGCCGGCAACGTCGACCGACTGCCGATCCTGTTCGCCGAAGCCGGCGGGCGAGGACTCCAGCACCTGCCAGGGCGACAGCGCCGAGGCGAGCCGGTAGGTGCCCGGCTCGGCGATCGAGACCGCCAGCCCGTCCGGGGTCGGAATGAAATGGTCGGCGCTGGTGTCGGTCCAGCCGCCGCCGTGCTGCCGCTGCAGCACGTGGATCGGGTAGGGCGAGTTGCGGTCCGGTCGTCGTTGATGCAGTTGCGGCGGCAGGCGTGCAATCAGCCATTGCAGCGGCGCCAGTTCGACCCGGTGACGCACACGCTCACCGTGCGCACCGGTCCCGGCCAGAGCTTCCTCCGCGATCCGCAGGGGCCGCAGTTCGGGCCACTCCGGCAGGCCTCCGGCGGGAGTGGATGCGATCAGGTTGAACGGCTGGGCGCGTTGACGGTCCACACCGGTGAAGCGCACGCGGCCGCTCGCGTCGGTGATCCGCTCCTGCGGCTCACGGCCACCGAGCCATTGCACCCGCAACCCTTGTATCGGAGTCGCGCTGCCGCGGCGGACGAACTCCAGTTCCAGCTCGATCGAGACCGCAGCGGCGACCGCCTGGCTCATCGCATCGAAGCGCAGCCCGGTGACGCGGCCGGCGGGCAGGGTCAGCGAGCGGCGCTCGGCCTCGATGCCGTCGACCTCGAGCACGATATCGACCGGTCCGGGCGCGAACGGCGCCAGTACCTGCCCGTCCGCGACCGCCAGCGGCGTTTCGTCGAAGGCTTCCAGCAACTCCGGCGCGGACCAGGCCTGGAGTCGTTGCCATGGCGGGGACGGATCGGATCCTTCCACCCGTCGCAACAGCACCCCGGCGTTCCCGGATACGCCCTGGATCCGCAGGCCTGCGCCGACCATGGGAGCGAGCGTGGCTGGAACCGTGCCGGCGCCGAAGTCCGCTGAATAGAAGCGCAGCCCGTCGTCGCCCCGGGCCTGAAGCAGGTAGCGATCGGCCGCCGGCAGTCGCAGCGGTCCGACCCGGACCCGTCCGTCGGCCAGTCGCTGCGCCGCGGCCGGTACCCAACGTGTGACCGTGGCCAGCGCCTGATAGCGCGTCGCGCCGGCGGCCTCGGCCGCTCCCTCCGCGCCGAGGGCGGCGGCGGAAGCATCGTCGACGGACACCTGGGCGAGCCCGATACGCACCGATCCGGGGATGGCCTCGACGTCGCCATCGGGCAGTAGCAGCACCTCCAGCGGCACCGTGGGCGCGGGCGCCGTCCGCGCTGGCGCCCCGCTGGTGACGGCGCCCACGGCAACTGCGGGCACGGCGACCTCGCCGCCGTCGCTGGCGAGACGCCAGACGGCCACCGTGAGCACGGCGACCGCGACCAGACCCGCCGTGCCCGCGGCCCAGGCGCGTTTCGTCGGCATCCGCGCGCCGTCAGTCGGTGTCGGAGCTGGAATACAGCTTCAGATAGATCGGTGCGTGGTCGGACACGCCGGTGCGGAACGCGCACATGTCGGCGATGTAGTCGCGGCCGGAGGCCGAGTACTCGGACACGTACGAGGCCTGGAACCAGAAGTGATCGTAGCGACTGGCATAGGCGCAGCTGGTGTTGATCGTGGTGTATTCGTTGACCTGGTGGCCGACCGCCGGCGACAGCCCCTCCAGGCCGGCCCACCACGCCGAGGTCGCGTCGCGGTTGTGGTCGCCGACCAGGATCACGTCCTGGTCGCTGCCGCTGCCGTCCTGGACAGCCTCGAACACGTCGGCGATGTGCTGTATCTCCGCCTGCCGCTCGGCGGTGGTGCCGAACACCGTGTGCCAATTGATGAAGGTGTAGTCGGCCCCGGTCTGGACATGGCGCAGCTTGACGATCTGCGGTTCGCGCGCGAACCGGTCGTCGCTGTCGTTCCACACGTATTCCGACAGCAGCTGGACGCGGTCCGGGCGGAAGAACACCGCGTAGCGTTCCTTGTAGCTGCTGCGGCCGATCGCCGCGGTGACCCGGTAGTCCCAGGCGACGCCGCTGCGGGCGGTCAGTGCCGACGCGATGCCGGCGGCGGCATCGGCGTACATGACTTCCTGGGCGAAGATGACATCGACGCCGTTGGTGGACGAAGCGCTGGAGCCGTACCGCTCCCATGCCTGGGCCGCATAGCCGTCCCAGTTGGTGTGGTTGTTCCAGCCCGCGTGCAGGGTGTTCCAGGACACCACGCGCAGGTACGAGCCGGCCGGCGCGGCTCCGGACAAGGCCGCAAGCGCGGCTCCCACAATGAGGGCCTGCCATTTCATCGCCATCTCTCCCCAACGGCTCGATCGGATCGGTCGAGGCTAGGGAGCAGGGATGACGCGGGTGTGTCAAGCGTCTGTTCGCGCTTGCGTGACGCGTGTTGCTATGCCGGATCTCCGGTGCGTGACGGGCGCCGCCATGTCGGGTCGTCCTGGCCCAGTACCGGCGCCGCGAACGGCTCCGGGCCCGGGGTGCGGCCGAACTTGATGGTGCGGGCGACGCCGGTGTAGCGGCCGAGGGTGGGGTGGGTCATCGTCGCCAGCAGTTGCTCGCTCTCCACCTGCGGGTGGTCGAACATCTCGTCGACCCGGCGCGAGGCCGCGCAAGGCACGCGTTCGCCGAACAGCGCCTCCCACTCCAGCGCGGAACGCGCGGACAGCGCGGTGTGCAATCGCGGGATCAGTTCGGCGGCGTGCTCGGCGCGCTTGCGCACGCTGTCGTAGCGCGGGTCGTCGGCCAACGCGGGCAGGCCGGTCAGCTCGCACAACGCGCGCCAGAAATGCGGCGTGTTGGCGGACAGGTAGAGATGGCCCTCGCGGGTCGGATGCAGGCCGGTGATGCCGCCGGAGCGCATGTCGCGGCTGATCCGGCGCGGCTCGCCGTCGACCAGGACCATCCGCGCCGACTGCATCGCCAGTGCGCTGCGCAGCAGCGAGACGCCGACGTACTGGCCTTCGCCGCTGCGCTCGCGCTCGTACAGCGCCGAGGACACGCCGCCGGCCAGCAATGCCGCGGCGTAGTAGTCGACCACCGAGCCGTACAGGATTTCCGGGGGGCCGCCGGGCTTGCCCTGCTCGGTGCACATGCCGGTCATGGTCTGCAGGACCTGGTCGTAGCCGGCCTTGTCCCTCATCGGCCCTGTCTCGCCGTAGCCGGTCACCGCGCAGTAGATCAGCCGCGGATTCAGCGCCGCGAGACGGGCAAAGTCGATGCGCAGGCGTTCGGGCACGCCAGGACGGAAGTTGTGGACCAGCACGTCGGCCTCGCGCACCAGGCGCAACAGGCGGGCGTGGTCGCCCTCGTCCTTCAGATCCAGCACCAGACCGCGCTTGGAGCGGTTGACGCCGACGAAGGCGCGGCTCTCGGCGTCCAGGGTGGACGGATAACGACGCAGGTTGTCGCCGCTGGGCGGTTCGATCTTCAGCACCCGCGCACCCTGGTCGGCCAACAGCGTGCAGCCGTAGGGACCGGCGATGTAGGCGCTCAGGTCCAGGACCTTGATCCCGGTCAGCGGGCCGGCCGCCCCCTGGCGCGGGAAATCGAACGGTGATGGCGCGGCGTCGGTCATGCGGAGCGTGCCTCCCTGGCGTTGGACTTGCGGAGCGGTCCCAGTGTGCCGGGCGGTTCCGGGGCCTTCCAGCCAGAAGCCCTATCTTCTCGCATCAGAAAATGCGCGCGTCCGCTACATCGCACCGATGTCGTCCTCGTAGGGAGGCAGCGCCGCCGGCGCCAGCTCCAGCCAGGTCAGCCGCCAGCCGCCGTCGACGCGCCCGCCCAGATCGAAGTACGGATGGAACTCGATCGCTGCCCGATGCAACGGTGCCAGTCGCAACGACACGCGGCCGTCGCGCCCGGCCGGGGCTTCGGACAGCGCGGACTGCGCCGGCTCGGGCAGCAGCACGCTCTCGGTGTTCTTGTAGCCGTCGATCAGCCCGGTCGCGTAGACCAGTGGTCCACGGGTCAGCGCGACGTAGTCGCGGCGCAGTACCTGCTGCCGCACCGGCGAGCCGTCCGGCGCCCGCGACTCCTGGATGTTGCGATAGCGGCGTCGATGCAGGGTCGGCGCCATCGCCATTTCCAGCTCGATCACGTCGCCGGCGCGCCAGCGGCGGACCAGGCCGGCATAGCCGTGCGCGTCCACGGTCTCGACGATGTCGCCATTGAGCCTGACGGTCCGCTCGCCGGCCCAGTCGGGAATCCGCCAGCGCAGGCCCGCCGGGTTCGCGGGGGCCGCTTCGATGTGCAGTTGCAGATGGCCCTGCAGCGGATAGTCGCCGGTGACCGCGACCCGCAGGGCGCCGTCCTCGCAGGCGATCTCCGCGCGGCCGGGGCCGAGCAGGTTCAGCACCAGGGCGTCGCCGTCGCGGCTCCAGGCCAGCGTCTGCAGTTCCTCGATCGCCATCGCGCCGCTGGACTTGCAGCAGCGCCAGTAGCGGGTGTGCACGCGCGGGCCGTTGGCGAAGGAGTAGTAGCACCAGTCCTCGCCGTTCTCGGCCTGCGCACCGAGCAGGTCGTTGTAGGCGCTGCGCTCGATCTCCGCGGCATAGCGGGCTTCGCCGGTCTGCAGCAGCAGCTCGCGGCTCAGTTGCACCCAGGCCAGCACCGAGCAGGTCTCGACATAGGCGGTGGGGTCGAACACGAAGCCGGGATTGAACACCTCGCGCGAGCGATGGGCGATGCCGCCGAACGGTCCGCCACCCAGGCTCAGATGGTGGTCGCGGATGTTGGTCCACAGCCGTTCGACCGCCTGCCGCAGTTCATCGCGACCGCTGGCGCGCGCCAGCTTGGCGACCCCGACCAGGTTCCAGCACAGCTGGTAGGCCTTGCCGGTGGCGATCTCGGACGCGTCGGCGCCCTCGGCGAGGCGGCTCAGCAGCGCCAGTCGCGGTTGCGCCTCGGCCTGGGCCAGCAGGGCTTCGGCCAGCTCCAGATAGCGGCGCTCGCCGCTGGCGAAATACAGCTCGACCACCGGATCGATCAGCACCGTCGCCGACATCCCGTGGTGATTGCCGACGCGGGTGATGTCCAGGCCGCGCTCGACGAAGGTCCGGTGGCACAGGTCGCCGATCCGGCGTGCCGCGAGCAGGTGGCGGTCGTCGCCGAACTGGCGGTGGACTTCGAGTAGGCCCAGCACCAGATAGCTGTGGGTCCAGATGTCCCAGGTGCGCAGCGCGGGTTCGCCGTTCCAGCTCTCCGGTTTCGGCGGTTGCGGCACGGTGAAGCGGCGCGCCGGCGCGTAGTTGCCCAGGTAGCCGTCCTCGTCCTGTCGTGTCAGCAGATGGTCGGCAACGGCCAGCACCCGTTCCCGCAGCGCCTGATCGCCGCTGCGGGCGGCGGCGCGGGCGGCGGCGACCAGCCATTTGCCGGCATGCTCGCCGTACCAGTCGCCCTCCTCGTTGTCGCAGCAGCGCTCGGGCGCGAAGATCGCGATCGCGGGGCTGTCGGGGCCGGTGATGAAGCGGCTCAGGCGACCGCGACGGTTCGCCTCCAGCGCCTGTCCCAGCAGCCCGTCCAGACGCGTCGCCGCGGCCGGCAACGGGGTCAGCGCCAATGCCTCCATCGTTGTCGTGTCCGCGCTCATTGCGCGTCCACCACGCAGCGGAAGCCGATCGTGCCGGCGCGATCCTTGCACGGCGCCATCAGCAGGTACTTGCCGTGCTGGTCGAGCCGGTGGGCCTGGGGAAAGTACCAGTGCGAGGTCTGCGGCCGGTAGCTGGAGCCGCCGCGCAGGACCGCGGCGCGGGTATGCGCGTCGTGGTATTCGTCGGTCCATTGCCAGACGTTGCCGACCAGGTCCTCGACGCCGAACGGGCTGGCGCCCTGCGGATGCGCGCCGACCGGGTCCGGCGCCCGCAGCCGGCGCCCGCGATTGGCGGCCGGGACCCGGCTGTCGTCCCAGTCGTTGCCCCAGGGGTAGAGCCGCCCGTCGCCGCCCTGGGCCGCGTACTGCCACTCCCATTCGTGCGGCAGGCGCTTGCCGGCCCAGACGGCGTAGGCGCGGGCGTCCTCCAGCGACACCCAGGTCACCGGCCGGTTTTCCCAGCCCGGTCGCGGCGCGCCGTCGCGCCAGTGGCGCAGGAAATTGTGGGCGTCGCGCGGCCGGTAGCCACTGGCGTCGAGGAAGGCCTTGAACGCGGCATTGGTGACCGGATGACGGTCGATGTGGAAGGGGGCGATCCGCATCCGCCGCCGGTGATGGCGGCGCGGGCAGTTTTCCCACGGGTACTGCACGTCGAGGCCGGCCCAGGTGAAGCCCTCGATCTCGATGCCCTGGACCTTGAAGTCGAACTCGGTGCCGGGAATCGCGACCATGCCGGCCGGCGGCTCGGCCACGGGCGCGGTCGGCGCGATCTCGAGCGGTTGTTGCAACGCCGGTTTCCAGCCGCTGCCGAACGCGTGCAGCGGCGTCCGCGCGCGCTGCGCGGTTTCGGCGAGGAAGGCGTCGAGATCGGGATCATCGACGGTCCCGGGGACCGCCAGCAGTGCGCCGAAGCCGCGCGCCTCCAGCGGCAGCTCGATCAGGGCCTGTCCGTTCTCGATCCGCGGCGCCAGCAGGCGGCCGTTCCAGACGTCGTAGTAGCGGGTGCCGTCGACATGCGCGATCGCCAGCTGTTCGCCTTCCATCTCGTACTCGTTGCGATTGACCAGGGTCCACAGCGTGCGCCGCGCGGTCGGGAAGCGGCTGGCGAACACGCCGGCCTGGCGGGTGGCCTGGTAGGGCGCCCAGTCGCGGCTGACCACGGTGTCGGGGAAGCGGCGGTAGATCGCGGCGATCCGGCGCAGGCTCTCGGCATCGCGCGGGGTGAACTGGTTCCAGATGCCCCAGATGTTCTCCCAGGCGTTGTAACCGATGCCGTTGAAGAAGCAGTACTGCAGATCGTGGTTGCGGTTGCGGCCCCACCGGTTCTCGTAGTTGATCATGTGGCGCGGCTCCAGCCACTTCCACTTGGCGACCGGCGGCACGGTCCGGTCGGGCGCCTTCTTGCCCCAGCTCTGCACGTTCCAGATCAGCTGCTCTTCCGAACTGATCGTCGATTCGGGTTGCAGCACGACCGTGCGGCCGCGGGCCTGACAGGCGTCGAAGAACGCACGCGGTACGCCGTTGAAGGTGTCGCCGTTGATGCCGTCGGCGCCGACCGCCTCGACCACCTCGGCCAGGCCATCCCAGTGGCTGACGCCGGGATCGCGGGTGCCGTGGTCCCAGGGCTTGGCCGGCAGGAATACCCTGACCCCGCGGCGATGGAAGGCGTCCACCGCTTCGCGCAGCCCCTGCAGGCCGCCGGGCATGTCGGCGGCGAGGTCGAACTGGTTGCGGTCGTCGATGCCGATGTTCGGGTAGACGTACCAGATCAGCACCGAGTCGATGCCGCCGAAGCGCGCCTGCAGATCGTCGAGGTAGCGGTCGACCGTGTAGCAACCCTGCTCGGGGTCGTAGAAGTAGCGGTCCTCCACCATCATCTGCGCGTGCACGAAATTGCGCTGCGCCCATTGCAGGTCGGGATGTCGATAGTTGTGGTCGCTGTAGCCGATCCGCACCAGGTGTTCGCGGCGCCAGTCGCGCAGCTCCCGCAACCAGTCCCCGGCGCTGGCGCCGGGGTCGATCATCCATTCGCCGATGTCGGCGAACGCCCATTCCGGCGCCTTGCCCGGGGTCGGCAGGTAGCGCCCGGTGGTGACGTGGGAGAACTTGTACTCGGTGCGTACGTCCGCGTCCCCGGATTCGGGCCCGGTTTCCGGATAGTCGCTGTCGTAGGGGTCGATCATCGCTGTGCTCGGGAGTAGGGGAGGTCAGGCCAGGCCGCAGTGCGCCCTGAGCGCGGCGACGCGTCCGGCGTCCACGGCCGGCGCGGCGGCGAGAAAGGCCTCGACCTCGTCGCGCGCCGGGATGCTGGACTGGGCACCGTCGCCGGTGCAGGTCAGGGCCGATGCGGCGCAGGCCCGGGCGAGCGCGGGTTCCGGGTCGGCGCCGCCTGCCAGCGCCGCGACCAGTACGCCACAGAAGGTGTCGCCGGCGGCGGTGGTGTCGACCGCTTCGACCGCGAAACCGGGGCAGGGGTGGAGGACGCCGTCGATGCGCGCGCAGCAGCCCAGCGCGCCGAGGGTCACCACCACCATCGGCACCGGCAGCCGTGCCAGCGCCGCGCCGATGTCGTCGCCGATGCCGGTCAATGCGGCCAACTCGCTCTCGTTGACCACCAGCAGGTCGATCAGCGCCAGCAGGCGTTGCGGCAGCGCATGCGCGGGCGCCGCATTGAGCGCCACCCGCACACCGGCCGCGCGTGCGCGCCGCGCCCAGGCTTCGATCGCCGGCAGTGGAGTCTCCAGTTGCAGCAGCAGGAGGCCGATGTCGTCCAGCGCGGGCAGGTCGCTGCCGAGCAGGCAGGCGTTGGCGCCGGGGGCGACGGTGATCGCGTTCTCGCCGTCGTCGGACACACAGATGAACGCGCTGCCGGTCGGGACCCCGCGCTGGCGGCGGATCGTCAGTTCGACTCCGGCCGCGCGCAGCGAGGCTTCCAGGCGCTCGGCGTAGTCGTCCTCGCCCAGCGCGACCAGCATCGAGGTGGCCGCGCCGCCGGCGCGCGCGCTGGCGACCGCCTGGTTGGCGCCCTTGCCGCCCGGAAAGGTCTGGAAGTCGCGGCCAAGCACGGTTTCGCCGGGGGTGGGAATGGTCCCGGCGCGGACGACGAAGTCGAGATTCGCCGAGCCGGCGACGAGGATGCGTTGGCGGGGACTCACGGAGCGGCGACCTGTTGCACGAAGTTGTAGAACGGCAGCGCCAGTCGCGGCAGGTCTGCGGGAACGTCCCGGGGCAGGTGCTGCAACAGCAGGATACCGGCGATGCGGCGATGCGGGTCGATAACGAAATAGGTGCTGGCCGCGCCCGACCAGCCGACCTGGCCGGGGCCGCCGCTACGGCCGCGCAGGGCCGGGTCCTGCAATACCGCCAGGCCAAGCCCGAAGCCCTGCCCGCCGGTGGCGTCGGTATGCGGGTCGGACAGGCCCATCGGGGCGAGTTGATCGCTGAACATCCGCTCGACCATGTTGCGCGGCAGATAGCGATGGCCGGCATGTTCGCCGCCATTCATCAGCATGCGCACGAAGGCGAGGTAGTCGGCCGCGGTCGAATACAGCCCGCCGGCGGCACTGGGGTAGGGACGCAGCCGGATGCCCGGATGGCGTGCGTGCGGCTCGTCGGCGATGACAAGGTGGCCGTCATCGCCGGTGGTGCTCAGTTCGACCACGCGATCGCGTTGCCGCGCCGGCACCGAGAAGCCGGTGTCGCGCATGCCCAGCGGCTCGAAGAACTCGGACCGCAGATAGCGCTCCAACGGCTGCCCGCTCCAGACCTCGACCAGGCGGCCGAGCACGTCGAGCGCGGCGCTGTCGTAGCGGAAAGCGGTGCCGGGTTCGCTGCCGAGGGGGACCTCCGCGAGCCGCCGCACGTAGTCGGCGAGGTCGCGGCTGTCCTCCAGCCGGGCGGCCTCGCGTCGCGCCAGCGCCGGCCCTTCGACCGCGAAGCCGGCGGTATGGGTCAGCAACTGGCGGATCGTCGGCACCGCCGTTCGATGGGTGCCGTCGTCGTCGACCCGGTACAGCCCGGCCAGCTCGGGCAGATGTTCGCCGACCGGATCGTCGAGGTCGCCGTGGCCCTCGGCCAGCAGCCGCAGCACCGCCGCGGAGACGACCGGCTTGGTCATCGAGTAGATGCGGTAGATCGCATCCGCCGGCAGCGGCTCATGCCGGGCCAGATCGCGGTGACCGGCACTGACGTCGACCAGCACCCGCTCGGGCGTGGCGATCAGCAGGCGCGCGCCGGGATAGCCGGGGGCAAGCGCCGTGTCCCGCAACCAGACCGTCGCCTGCTGCGTCGGCGTTGCGGCGGATTGATGCGTCGCGTCGACGGGTGCCGGGCCGGCCACCGCGGACGTGTCGAGCGCCGGGACGGCCAGAGCGCACGACAGGATCGCGTACGAAAACAGCCGGTGCGATGTCTTCAACAATGGTTTCCTTCTGCGCTTCCCTGGCGGCCGCTGCGCGGGGCCGGCGGATGCCGCCGGCCCGCCGGCTCAGAACTTGATCGTATGGGTCAGCGAGACCATCCTGCCGCGGCCGGCCCAGTAGTTCTGCCAGCCCGGCAGCTGCGACCAGGTCAGCACGTACTGCTTGTCGAACAGGTTCTCGACACCCAGCGCGATCTCGCCGTAGCGTCCCATGTCGTAGTTGGCGCTGAGGTCCCACAACGCGTAGCCGTAGGTGTTCTCGTCATTGGTGAAGGTCGCGCCGTCGGACGCCCGGACATGGGTTTCGCGCAGGTCGCGGTCGAAGGTCTTGACCACGCCCAGGGTCGCGTTGAAGCGGTCGTTCGGGGTCCAGGTCAGCGAAGCGCTGACCTTGTCCGGGCTCAGGTCGAGGATGCCCATTTCCTTTTCGAGGCCGGAACCGGGGTAATACTCGGTCTTGCCGCGGATGCGCGAGTAGAGCAGGGTGCCCTTCCAGGCTTCGCTGAAGGTCCAGGCGCTGCTGAACTCGAAACCCTCGATCTCGGTCGGGGCGCGGGTCAGGATGAAGTCGTCGGTGGCCGGATCGACCGACAGGCTGGAACCGAACTCGGAGGTGGAGCGGTAGACCGAGGCGCCGATCTGGGCGCGCTCGCCGCGCCAGTTGACGCCGATCTCCTTGTTCTCGGTGATCAGCGGGTCGAGGTCGGCGATGCAGTCGACGTCGCGACAGCTGCTGGACGCGTTGATGTTGCGCAACGGGATGCCGATGTTGGCCAGGCCGAAGCCTTCCGAGTACGAAGCGAACGCCGACCACTGGTCGGTGATCCGCCAGATGCCGCCGAAGTTGATCAGGTTCTCGGTGTACTCCAGGCCGCCGCCGTCGACCGCCACGCTGTCGCGGTAGGCGGTGGTGGTGTAGCTGTCGACGTGCAACTCGTCGTCCTCGCGGCGCACGCCGGCGCTGAGGGTGACCGGGCCGATGTCCCAGCTCGCCTGCAGGTAGGGCGCGACCGAGGTGTACTCCATCGGCGGTACCCAGATACGGTCGGTCAGCGCCAGGCGCTGGGCGGCGGTGTCCTTGACCAGGTCCACGCCGACGCGCAGTTCCAGGCCGGCGACGTTGAAGGCGTCGCCGCGGGTGTAGCCCAGGCGCAGGCCCTTCTTCTCCGAGGTGATCTCGGACTGGTCGTAGATGCGCTGATCCTCCGGCGGAGCCGGCTTGGTCAGCTGGCGGTCGGCGCCGTTCTCGGGCAGGTAGCGCATCGCCTGGTCGGCCCAGTACGCGTCGACGGTGAGGGTGCCGTCGAAGAAGTTGCCGTGGCTGTAGTTGACGGCGAACTGCTCGAAGTCGTTGAACTCGGCCAGCGAGCCGGCGATCGAACCGCGTTCGGAGGTGTTGGTGGTCGGCTTGGGGCAGTCGACCGGGTCGTAGCGGCAGCCTTCGACCTGGATGTAGTTGGCCTTGCCGCGGATGCGGAAGTTGCTGTAGCTGGCCTGGATGCGCTGGTAGCCGTATTCGCCGAAGTTGTAGCCGCCCTTGAGGAACAGGTTCTTGGTCCGCGAGTCGGCCAGCGAGCCGCTGGTGTTCATGCCGATGCGACGGCCGTCGCCGTCGTAGCTGATGCCGCGGTCGATATAGGCGGCACTGCCGAAGAAGTCGGCGTTCTCGCCCTTGTAGGCGTGGCTGAGGCCGACCTTGTACTGCGAGCTGTCGTCGCCGAACTGGGTCGAGTAGCGGGTGGTCAGGGTGGTCTCGTGGCCCGGAGTGGTCGGCACCTTCGACAGGTAGTTGATCACGCCGCCGGCGCCGCCGATGCCTTCGGCGGCGGACGGGCCGTTGATGACTTCGATCCGGCCGATCACGCCCATGTCGGTGAAGGTGCCGTTGCGGCTGCCCTCGCGCAGCGGCGAGCCCTGCGGGATGCCGTCGAACAGGCGCAGCGCGACGCGGCCGCGCAGGGTTTCGCCGGAGTTGCTCATCGCCTGCGAGGATTCCGAGTAGCCGGGCACGGTGCGGGTCAGCACCGCGGTCGCGTCCTCGGTCAGCTCCAGGGTGTTCTGGATCTCGGCCTGCGAAACCAGGGTGATCGCACCCGGAATCCTGTCGATCGCCTTGGGCGTGCGCACGCCGGTGACCACGACCTGGTCGAGGGTGGTGGCGTCGAGTTCGGACGATTCGTCGCTTTCCTGCTCGACCTGCTGGGCCTGTGCGGCGCCGGTGGTGGCCAGCAGGACGCTGGCGATGGCGACGGTCAACGGCTTCGACAACATGGAACTCCTCCCCGGTACGGCGCACCTTCGATGCGCATGATGATGGGTGCACGTGCGCGCGTGGCGCCGGACCTGGTGCATGGACATGCACCGCTCAGGCAGGGTAGGAACTCGGCAGGGCCGGAAGTACACCGGCCGCTTATGTTCAGAAGAAAGAATTCCTGCGGTTAGAGCGTCGAAACTGTTTGTTGCGACGCAACATCGACGACATCGGTCGGCTGTGTCAGTCGATCGCCCGCGCGACCTCGTGGGCTTCCTCGCGCAGCGCGCCGACCAGTCGCATCCGCACCGACGCGCGCGACCAGATCAGACCGATCCGGCGCGGCTCGCTCGGCTCCGGCAGCGGGATCCGGACCAGGTCGAGGCCTTCCGGCCACGGCCGCATCCAGTCCGGCACCAGCGACACGCCCAGGCGGCGGTCGACCATCGCCGCGATCGCGTTGAGCGCATTGAGCTCGACCCGTTCGCGAGGGACGATGTCGTGGCGATGCAGGTACTCGTCGGCCTGGCGACCGCCCCACTGGTTGCGGTCGTAGCGGATCAGCGGTTGCTCGGCGAGCAGCTCGTGCGGATCGCGCCCGGCCAGCGACGCGTGCGCGAGCACCACCAGCGGCTCCTCGCGAAGTACTTCCCAGCCGCAGGTCTTGGGCAGCGGGAACGGCGCCTCCAGCACCAGCGCGGCGTCCAGTTCGCCGCTCTCGACCGCGCGGTACAGGTCGGCCGAGTAGCCGGGGCGGATGAACACGTTCGATTGCGGAAAGCGGCTGACCATCCGCGCCAGCACGTCCGGCACCAGTCCGACCAGCACCGTGGGGCAGGCGCCCAGTTGCAGGTCGCCGGAAGCGTCGCTGTCGTTGGCGACGCTGCGCATGTCGGCGACGTCGCGCAGCATCGCCCGGGCGCGCTCCAGGATCCGCGAGCCCTGTTCGGTCAGGCCCACGGTGCGTCCGGCGCGGGCGATCAAAGACACCCCGAACTCGCGCTCCAGGGTACGGATCTGCTGCGCCACCGCCGCCGGAGTCAGGTTCAGCGTGCGCGCGGCGGCGGCCATCGAGCCGTGGTCGGCGATGGCGATGAAGGATCTGAGGAACTGTGTATCCACCTGCGCCCTCCGCTGCAGCGCACAGGCTACTTCGCCCGCGCCGCTTGCGCGAGTGGCGCGGGTGTGCCGCCGCCGCGACCGGTGTGAACGGTCAACCCGGCCAGCGACTGCGCCGGCGGCGGGAACAGCAGGCTGGCGAGGTAGCCGACGACGATGCAGGTCATGATCGAGATCGCCAGGTAGAAATACGGATGGACCAGGTCCATCGACCAGGCGCCGAAGGTCACCACCAGTGCCGAGGCGATGCCGATCGCCACCCCCTGCCAGTTGGCGCGGGTGGTGAACATGCCCAGGGTATAGGCGCCGGCGAAGCCGCCGCCGAGCAGTCCCGCCAGTTCGATCGAGACGTCGAACAGCGACTGCACGTCGTAGCTGGCCAGCAGCCAGGCCAGGCCCATGCCGACCGCGCCGACCAGGACCGTGGTCCATTCCGCCAGGCGCACGCTGCCGCGTTCGCTGGGGCGCCTGGAGAGCCGTTGGTAGAAGTCGACCGACAGCAGGGTCGAGACCGAGTTGATGATCGACGACAGGGTCGACATCGCCGCGGCGAAGATGCCGGCGATGATCAGGCCGGTCACCCCGGTCGGCAGTTCGGCGGCGATGAACAGCGGGAAGGTCGAGTCGATCGGCAGCCACGGGTCCATCCGCTCCGGATGGGCCTGGTAGTACACGTACAGGGCGGTGCCGATGCCGTAGAACAGGATGCCGCCGGGGATGGTGATCGCGGCGAAGGTCCAGACCGAGCGCCCGGCCGCGCGCGCGGACGGAGTCGACAACACCCGCTGCATCAGCACCTGGTCCTTGGGGAAGGTCAGCACGACGTCGAACACCACCAGGAACAGGAAGCCCCAGACCGTCGCCCGGGTCAGGTCGAAGCTGAAGTCGAACACGCGGGTCTTGTGCTCGGCCATGGCGATGCGGGCGAACTCGGACACCCCGCCGTCGAGGTGCCAGAAGATGAAGCCGATCGCGAACAGGGCGCCGCCGAACATCACCAGCACCTGCACGAAGTCGGTCCAGATCACCGCGCGCATGCCGCCCAGCGCGGTATAGACGATGGTGAACACCCCCATGATCAGGATGCTCCAGGCCACGTCCATGCCGGTGATCGTGGCGATCGCCAGCGACGGCAGGAACAGGATCACGCTCATCCGGCTGCCGACCTGCATGACGATGCACAGCGCACTGGCGAGCATGCGGATCGCCGGATGGAAGCGGGTCTCCAGATAGGAGAACACCGACATCAGGTCGAGCCGGCGCAACAGCGGCACCACCCAGACCGCGACGAACATCAGTCCGAGCACGCCGATCAGGTTGTTGGTCAGGTACTGCCAGTTGCTCTCGAACGACTTGGCCGGGATCGCGATGAAGCTGATCGAACTGACATTGGTGGCGTACAGGCTGATGCCGGCGGCCCAGAACGGGATCGAACGGCCGCCGACGAAGAAGTCCGCGGCCGAGGCGCTCTTTTCCCGCAGGTAGAAGTACAGCCCGACCCCGAGCACCAGCACCAGGTACACCGACAGCACCACCCAGTCCTGCCACTTCAGCAGTGGCTGGCGCTCGACCGGTTCGGCCAGGTGCAGGCCGTCGCGAGCGAGCCAGGCCGCGCCATCCGCCCACGGCGCCCATCCGAGGGTGTCCGATTCCAGTACCTGCGGCAGCATCGTCCAGGCGCCGGTGATCGTGTTCAGGGTCGCCAGTCGGCCGCCTTCCGGACGGCTCACCGCGAACAGTGCGTGGGCCTGGCCGAGGGCGCGGACCAGGCGCGGGTCGATCGCGCCGGGCGCGGCTTGCACCCGCTGCCAGCCGAGGTCTTCGCTCCAGCGGTGGGTGGCATTGGCGCCGGCGGTGGTCTCGACCACCAGCAGCCGGCCGGTGTGCGCCAGCAGCGCGGCGGGAGCGCCGCCGTCCCATGCCGGCTGGCGTCGCCAGCCGCCCTCGTCGGTGCCGGCGAATGCGCCTGCATACAGGCGCGGGGCGCCGTCCTCGCCGATCCCGGCGATGCGCCAGCCGCCCTGGAAGCGGGCCGCGCGCGCATCCGACAGCGGCTCGGGCAGCGGGGGAAGCGCCTGGCTTCGCAATCGGGCCTGGTCCCAGCTCAGGACCTCGACGTGGCGGCCGTGCTCGCCGATCAGGATGTCGCCGGCCAGCGGATGCCTGGCCAGGCGCGCCAGCAGTTCCGGTGCCGCGAGCACCGGTTCCCAGCGGTCGCCGTCGATGGCGCGGACCTGGGCCGAGCCGCCGGCCCCGTCGATCAGGACCGGGCGGCCCGCAACCGCCACCAGGGTGCCGTCCCGGAGCTCCCCTGGGACCTCCAGGTCGCGTACTGCCATCGACATGAGGCTGTCCGCGGCGGCGGGTGGCAGCAGGAATGGCAGGATCAGCAGGATCAGCAGCGCCCGGAGCAGGGCCGGTCCGCGCGGTCGTGAGCGCAGCGGTGTCCGTCGGTTCGCGGGGGCGCGGCGATGCTGGAACGGAGAGGGGCTCATGCCGCGGAATCGCCCGCCGCCGCCAGCAGGGCCTGGGCGCGTCGGAGAAACGGTGGGTCGATCATGTGTCCGTCCACCTGGAAGGCGCCATGTCCGGCGCTGGAGGCGTTCCGTGCGGCGGCCACGACCCGCCGCGCATGCTCGATTTCGGCGGGCGTGATCGTGAACACCTCGTGGCACCATGCGATCTGGCGCGGATGAATGCAACTCTTGCCGATATAGCCCAGTTCGCGTGCAAGCCGGGCTTCGGCACGGAACCCGGCTTCGTCGGCGATCGCGGGAAAAGCGCCATCGCAGGCGAACGCGCCGTTCTCGGCGGCGGCCATCCGTACCTGGAACAGCACCGCATGCACGTTGGCGGCGCTGCGCGCGATGCCGGCGGCCTCGAACAGATCTCCGAGTCCGACCTGCAGTCCGGCCACGCGCGGGTGGGCGGCGGCGATGGCGGCGGCGTGGCGCAGGGCGCGCGGCGACTCGATGTTCACCAGCAACCCGGCGGTGCGGGCCAGGCCCCGCTGCGACTCCAGCGCCTCCAGTCGGGCGACGGCGTCGCGAAGTGCGGGCGCCGATTCGATCTTGGGCAGGTTGATCAGATCGGCGCCGGCGTCCAGACAGGCCGCCAGGTCCGCATCGAAGTGCGTCGAATCCGGTGCATTGGTGCGCACGATGGCCAGCTTGCCGCGGTCGCCGTGCGTGCGTGCGGACAGAAATCCGGCCACCTGCGTCCGCGCCACGGCCTTCGACTCGGCGGGCACCGAGTCCTCGAGGTCGAACGATATCGCGTCCGCCGCGGAGGCATAGGCCTTGGCGAACAACTCGGGTCGGGCACCCGGTACGAACAACTTGCTGCGCATGCACCCTCCTGGAAGACAGGAGTGTGGCGCCTCGTTCCGTGCACAAGAACATGCTCAAGCCATCTTCTGGCGCAACATTTGCTTGCGCCCCGGGAGCCGCTCGGTGCCGGCCGGGTGTCGTCCGCAACCGCGCTGCGCCGCATGCGATGCGGGCCGCGACGGGGCATGCGCAGGGCTCAGCCCGATGCGGCCGTCAGGGGCGGCCGGTCCTGCGAGCAGGAACGGGCCCGCTCATTGACCGCCTGGTTCTCGGATACCGAGATCCACAGCGAATCGGTGTCGTCGGTCATCTGTCCCTGGTTGCGCAGGTTGTTGAGATAGCTCGTGATCGTCAGGGTCACCGGATCGGTTTCGCCGAGCGTGGCATGCCCGAACTCGATGCCTTCGCGCAGCAGTGCGTCGGCGCGGCCCGGGTCGCAGGTCTCGAACGCGTACAGGGCGCGGTACACGAATGACTGGATGATCAGGCGCGAGAGCATCTGCGCGTGGCTCGACAGCGCCTGGGCAGGGTGGTCGATGTAGTCGCGATGCTCGTGGATGATCTCGGCAAAACGCTTGTCCGCATCCTCGCGCCTTCCCCGCAGATAGAGCAGCCGGGCTCCGAGCTGGTCGAACATCTGCAGCCTGGTGTTGTCGGGGTCGCCTCGGGGCGCGACCGAGGCGATGACCTCGCGCTTGCCTTCCTCGATGAGCGGAGCCACGTAGGCGAGCTTGCTCCTGTCGCCTTCGTTGACGATGGTCTTGAGCAGGTGAAGGCGATCGGTCGGGGCGGGGATGCCGGCCTTGCGCTTCCCTTCTATCGTCTGCCAAAGCAGCTCGATGGCCTCTTCGACATCCTCGGGGCGTCGCTCGTCGCCTTGCAGGCGGGTCAGGGCGCCGCCAACGGTCCCCTTCGCGTTCAATGTCCAGACCGCATCGTCGCCCAGTGTGCGCTGCAGGATCCGCAGCGCCTCGCGCGACATCTCGATACTCTCGCGGCTGTTGCGGGAGATCGTCCAGGCAGACGATGCGAGTGCCGATGCGTAGTTGGGATCCTCGGCGCCGTAGCTGGTGCGGATCAGCTCCAAAGCCTCGCGGACCTTGTCCGAGTCGATTCTGGGGTAATGGGACCAGGCGACGTATAGGGCCGCCAATGCGGTCTTGGGGTGCGATGGCCCCAGGCTGGCCTCACGACTCTCCTGCAGTTCGACCGCGCGTTCATAGGTCTCGGGAGAGATGCTGTTGCCGAGGTTGATGACCAGGTACGCGAGTGCGTCGTCCGCCAGGACCCTGTTCTTCGGCCTGGCCAGCGCAATCGCCTTCTCGATGTCCGCCCGGGCAGGCTCGTAGCGCCAGAGCTGCTGCAGGAACCCGGCGCGTACGAGCAGCAGTTCGGCGGTCAGCTCCTCGTTGTCGCCGGGCAGCGTCCCGACCTGTTGCAGCAGGTCGTTGATCGTGATCACGGCGTCTTCGGTGTCTCCCATGCTCCATTGGGCCTTGGCGAGCTCGGCGCCGAACGTCAGCTTCATCCGCTGCCCCTGCTCGTCCTCGCGGGCCTCGAGTTCATCGAGTTTCGAGCGGGCGAGCGCCGCGGCATCGTTGCTCTGCCCATGGTTGTTGAGCATCGATATCCGCGTGGCTGCGATGAAGCCGTCCTTGTCGGGAAGGTCTCCCATCGTGCGGTGCGCCTCGTCGGACAGCTCGACGGCATGGCGGTACTTGCCGAGCAGGGCATGGCTTCGGGCCAGCGTCGCCAGCCCGCGCGCGAGCGCCGCCGGGTGTTCGGACAGCGGCAGTTGCCGCAGTTCGCGCTCGGTCCGTTCGAGCAGCTCGCTGGAGGAGAAGGGCGTGCTGCCCAGCCCGGACAGGGTCGCGGTGCCCAGGGTCGAGGCGAACAGCCGGTTGACCAGCATGGTGGCATTGGCCTCGCGCACCGCCGCGTTGTGCTGCTGCCATGCGATGCCCAGGCCAGCGGCCAACGCGCCGAACATCAGGGCCGCTACCGCAACCACCAACAGGTTGCGGCGCAGGAACTTTCCGAGTCGATAGAGGCCTTCGTCTTCCCGGATCGATATCGGCAGCCGTGAGCGCCAGCGGCGAAGATCGGTGGCGAACTCGTTGACACTGGCGTAGCGGTCCTGCGGTTGGGTCGCGACCGTCTTGAGCATGATCGTCGACAGGTCGCCGGAGAGCGCGCCGCGCAGCGCGGCAAGCGTGCGAAGGCCGCGTGCCACCGCGGTCGATTCCGGCACGTCGTCGAGCAGGGCCGGCATGGGCAGCGGTTCCGACAGCCGCGCAAGCGGAGCGATCGAGCGCACGCCGTGCAGCGGGGTCGGCCATTGTCCGCACAGCAGGCGATAGCCGAGCACGCCCAGCGAGTACAGATCGGAGGTCGGCCCGTTGCTGCCGCGGCCGTGGGCTTCCGGTGCGCAGTAGTCCGGGGACAGCGCCAGGCAGGGTGGCTGATCGGCCTCATGGAGGCTGAAGGTCGAAGCGATGCCGAAGTCCACCACCTGCACGCGGCCCTCGGGGGTGACCAGCAGGTTGGAGGGCTTGATGTCCCGATGCAGAATGCCCTGGGCGTGGGCATGGGCCAGCGCTTCGCAGGCCTGGAGCAGCAGGCCGACGCGTTCGGACAGGCCGGCCCGGCGCTCGTCGCACCAGGCATCGATCGGGATGCCGTCGACGAAGCGCATCGCGAACCAGGGATGTCCACCATCGTCGACGCCGCCGTCCAGGAGTGGGGCGATGCCCGGGTGGTCGAGTTGTGCGAGCAGGTTGCGCTCGTCGCAGAGCGCGGCGGCCAGCTCCGGAGACACCATCTCGGCGCGGATGCACTTGAGGGCGACACGCTGCTGGTACTGCGCGTCGTCGCGATGGGCTTCGTAGACGGTGCCCATGCCGCCATTGGCGATCCGGCGCCGGATGCGCCATGCGCCGAGGCGGGTGCCGATACGCGGGTCGGGAGCATCATCGTCAACCGGGACATCGCGTGTTGCCGGTTGCCTGCTGGCAACGACGGCGGCGGCGGGCTTGTCCAGCACGCTGCGCCGGTCCGACGCATCGGATTCCAGCAGGACATGCAGGGCCTTGTGCAGCGCAGGGTCGCGAGTCGCGAGTTCGGCGAGCGCGCGTTTGCGCCTGGCTGGCGACCACTCGACATACTCGTCGAACAGGGCGAGCGCACGGGCGGCCAGTCCGCTCATCCCGGTATCGCCATCTTCCCTGTCCGGGGACCAAGGTGCGGGTTGTTCCGGCATGTCGTCGAATGCATTGGATACGTCGCCAACGTGGGGCGCGGGAAAAGCGTGCACGGCCGGTTGCGACAGCCCGGACGCCGGCTCCGGGAAATCGAAGGACATCGTGTCCATCGCGCCCGCGGGTGAGCTGGCGAACCGCCCGGGACAGCCACCCGGCATCCGCGCCCCGGCGCTTGCCGATATCCCCGCATGCACGGATATGCGACGGGGCGGCCGTGTGCAGGGGGGCGTGGCCGGGCCAGTTCCGCGATATCCGAACGTGATCGGCACTGCATCGGCATGTCCCGTCCTAGTGGCTTTCGGAGCTGGCGAAGGCGGCATTGCCGCAGGCCGCGGCACGCTCGTTGACCGCCTGGTTCTCGGAGACGGATATCCACAGGGCACCGGTATCGTCGACCATGAGCCCGTGATCGTTCATGTTGTCGAGATAGCTCTTGATCGTCCGGGTGGCGTTGTCCTCATCGCCCAGGGTGCTCTGGCTGAAGGCATATCCTTGTTGCAGGAAGCCCTTGGCGAGGTCGGGGTGGCAGCTTTCGAACGCGTACAGGGCCCGGTAGAGGAGCGACTGAGTAATCATGAGGGATGTGGTCTGCGCCTGGCTGGGAACCGCTCGCGTCGGATGCTCGAGCAGGTCGCGGTACTTTTCTATGATGGCGGCGAACAGGGCATCGGCCTTCTCGCGCTCGCCAGCCAGGTATCGCAGACGGGCGCCGAGCTGGTCGAATATCTGCAGTCGCAGGCTGTCCTCGCCATCCTGATCGCCGGTCGATTCCAGTGTTTCCTGTCTGCCCCGCTCAATCAGGGCGTCAACCTGCGACAGCTTCGACGTGTCGCCCTCGTTCACCATCGTCTTGAGCAGGAGCTGGCGTTCGATAGGCGCTGGAATGCCGGCGTTCTGTTTTGCCTGGATGGTTTCCCACAACAGACGGATGGCCTCCTCGATATCCTCTGGATGGCGTTCGTCCCTGTCGAGGGCGATCAGTGAGTTGGCGAGATTCGCTTTCGCGATCATCGTCCATGCCGCTTTGTCGCCAAGGACGCGCTGTTGGATCGAAAGCGACTGGCGCCCCAATTCGATGCTCTCGCGGCGGTCGTGGGCAACCGCCCATGCGGACGAGCTGAGCGCGTCTGCGTACTGGGGATTGTCGTCTCCATAGGCAACGCGGATCTGCTCCAGGGCCTGTCTCACCGAGTCCGCATCGACTCTGGGGTACTGGGTCCAGGCAGCGTAGATGGTGGCCTTTGCTGTCTGTGGGTGAGACGCTCCCAGGCTCGCCTGACGGCGCTGTTTGAGTTCCATCGCGTACTTGTGGGTGTCGGGGTCGTACTGGCTGCCGAGTATCGCTACAAGAAGCTCCAGGGCATTGTCCGAGAGCACGGGGTTGAGCGGCCTTGCAAGTGACATCGCCTTTCTGGCATCGGCTTCCGCCCCCGGATAGCGCCACATCTGACTCAACAGGTCGGACCGTGCTATCAGAAGCTCGGCGATCTGCTCATCGTGTCCGGGCGGCAGTGCCGAAGCCTGTTCCACCAGTCCGTTGATGGTCTCGATGGCGTCCGTGGTCTGACCCAGGCCCCATTGCGCCTTGGCCAGCTCGGTACCGAAGGTCAGTCGCATCAACAGTCCCTGTTCGTCGTCTTCACCTTCGATTTCGCGGAGCCTATCACGGGCAAGCTTGGCTGCTTCCGCGTTGTCGCCATGATTGTTGAGCATCGATATCCGTGTGGCCGAAATGAAGCCATCTTTGTCGGGAAGGTCTCCCATCGTGCGGTGTGCTTCGTCGGCCAGCTCGGCGGCATGGCGGTACTTGCCGAGCAGGGCATGGCTGCGGGCCAGCGTCGCCAGCCCGCGCGCGAGCGCCGCCGGGTGTTCGGACAGTGGCAGTTGTCGCAGTTCGCGCTCGGTCCGTTCGAGCAGCTCGCTGGAGGAGAAGGGCGTGCTGCCCAGTCCGGACAGGGTCGCGGTGCCAAGGGTCGAGGCGAACAGCTGGTTGACCAGCATGGTGGCATTGGCCTCGCGCACCGCCGCGTTGTGCTGCTGCCATGCAATACCGACGCCGGCAGTCAACGCGCCAAGCATCAGTGTCGTTACCGCTACCACCAACAGGTTGCGGCGCAGGAACTTCCCGAGTCGGTAGAGGCCTTCGTCTTCCCGGATCGATATCGGCAGCCGTGAGCGCCATCGGCGAAGATCGGCGGCGAATTCGTTGACGCTGGCATAGCGCTCCTGTGGCTTGCTCGCCACTGCCTTGAGCATGATCGCCGACAGGTCGCCGGAGAGCGTGCGGCGCAGCGCGGCACGCGTGCGCAGGCCACGAGCCGATGCGGTCGATTCCGGCACGTCGTCGAGCAGGGCCGGCATGGGCAGCGGTTCCGACAGCTGGGCGAGCGGGGCGATCGAACGCACGCCGTGCAGCGGGGTCGGCCATTGTCCGCACAGCAAGCGATAGCCGAGCACGCCCAGCGAGTACAGGTCCGAGCCCGGCCCATTGGTGCCGCGATCGTGGGCTTCCGGTGCGCAGTAGTCCGCGGACAGCGCCAGGCAGGGCTGCGGGTCGGTCTCGTGGAGGCTGAAGGTCGAGGCGATGCCGAAGTCCACCATCTGCACGCGGCCTTCGGGGGTGACCAGCAGGTTCGACGGCTTGATGTCCTGGTGCAGGATGCCCTGGGCGTGGGCATGGGCCAGGGCCTCGCAGGCCTGGAGCAGTAGACTGACGCGTTCGGATATGCCGATTCGGCGCTCGTCGCACCAGGTATCGATCGGGATGCCGTCGACGAAGCGCATCGCGAACCAGGGATGCCCGCCATCATCCACTCCACCGTCCAGGAGGGTGGCGATGCCGGGATGGTCGAGCCGTGCGAGCAGGTTGCGCTCGTCGCGAAGTGCATCGACGAGTGCCGGAGATATCAGCTCGGCGCGGATGCACTTGAGGGCGACGCGTTGCCGGTACTGCGCGTCGTCGCGATGGGCTTCGTAGACGGTGCCCATGCCGCCATTGGCGATCAGACGCCGGACGCGCCATGCACCGAGGCGGGTGCCGATACGCGGGTCGGGAGCATCATCGTCCCGGCCGTCTCGTGTGGCCGACTGCTGTTTGTTGGCAACGACGTTGGCCGCGGGTTTGTCCAGCACGCTGCGCCGGTCCGACGCATCGGATTCCAGCAGGGCGCTCAGGGCCTTGTGCAGGGCCGGGTCGCGGGTGGCGAGTTCGGCGAGCGCGCGTTTGCGCCTGGCCGGCGACCACTCGACATACTCGTCGAACAGGGCGAGCGCACGGGCGGCCAGTCCGCTCATTTCTGCTCCGTCGCGGCCCCCGTGCGGAGGGCACTACAGTGCAGGTTGTTCCGGTATGTCGCCGAATGCATCGGACGCGCCGCCTATGTAGGCCGCGAGAAAAGCGCGTGCTTTGCGCCAGTCACGGCGGATGGTCCTGTCGGTCAGGTCGAGCACCTCACCGATCTCGATATCGTTCATTCCGGCGAAGTAGCGCATCTCCACCAGTTGCGCCAGGCGTGGGTCGATCGCGGCCAGGGCCTCGATCGCGCGACCGACTTCCACCAGTTGCTCGAGTTCCGGGTCGAACGACGGTTCGCTGATCGAGTCCAGTTCGCTGGTGCTGGCGGCGTCTTCGCGCTTGAGTGCCTGCAGTCTGCGAGCCTCGTCCAGCAGGGCATAGCGCATCGCCTTGGAGAGTACCGCGATCATGTGCTGGCGGTTCTTCAGTCCCAGCTTTCCCTGATCCAGTCGCAACCAGGTGCGGTTGATCAGCGACGTGGGTGAGCGATCGCCGCGCTTCCATACCCGCCGGATCTGGATCTGGGCGGCGCGATGCAGTTCCCCATAGAGCAATGAGTAGACCCGGTCCCAGGCGTCACTGTGGCCGTTCTCGGCCGCCACTATCAGCTGGGTCACCGATTCCATCGTGTCCTGACCGAAATCGAAGTCGGCTTGGGAGTCGAAGTCTTTCACCTGTTCAGCGTCGGTCCTGTCAGAAGGGATGCGTGTTTCCGGTAGCGGGTGGTGCGCGAACGCATACGCGTTTCCTCACCGATACACCAAAAGTAGCAGCCTGTCGATCACGGGCCGAAATAACGTTTTCGAATCTATTTCAGATGCAACGTCCGCGGGCGCTGCACGCATCGGGCCCCGCGCGTCCCCTGTCCAGCGGCGGTCTCTGGTTCCGTACCCCCGCGAATGTCCGCCGTTTGTTTCGGACGGCGATAGATAGTGTGACGAAGTACTCGCTATGGCGCGCGCCTTCCACTCGGCCGCAACGCCTGTTGCTTTGGGTATCCCTGTGAGCAAGAGAACGCGGCGTCTTCGTCACAGCGGTCAATGACTTGCAGGACGCGGGTACCCGAATGCGGCGCCGAGAGTAACGCGACGTGCGCCCTGGGGCTGGGGACAGGTGTCCTGATCGCGAACTGGAGCTTTTCTTTCCAGGGAAATCCTGGAGAGCGGGCAAATGGCGGGAATTTTTAACCGGAAGTTGGGACGCAACGTCAGGACAGGGGGAAGCAGTGCAATCAATGAACCTCACCAAGGCGAAGATCGACGTGAGCATGGGCCGTCGCGTTCGCCTGTTCATGTCCTTGTTGATTCTTGCTTTTGTGCTCTCCCCGGCGGCCCTTGCGCAGACCGCAAGCAATACCGCGACGGTGGCGCCGCCCAATGGGGTGACGGATCCGAACTGCAATGTCGCCGATCCGCCCTGCAACAGCGCTACCGATACCGATGTCGTGGAGCACGGCATCGCCCTGACCAAGGTCTGGGTCAACGCCCTGGCCAACGACGCGGTGGACCTGACGATTGGTGGAGGCAACGGCGCGACCGGCGGCTCGTCCGTGGCCGGCGGTGCCACCACCGATGCTGCTGCTACAGCTGCTGGCGGCGCCACCATCACCCTTGGAGAGGCCTATACCGTCGGCAATGCCGCCAACTACGCGGTGACGCTGGCATGCGTCCGCACCGCCGACGGCACGGCAGTGACGGTTTCCGGTAGCGGCCTGAGCGGCACCATCACCATGCCCGCCGACAGCGGGGTGACCTGTACATTTACCAATTCGCGCATTGCCCAGCCGTTGAACCTGGCCAAGGTCTGGGCGGCAGGCAGCACCGCTGGGCATACCGCGACCGCGACGACGACCGGCGGCACCAACAACGCCACGTTCAGTTCGACCGCAGCAACCAACACGACCGGCGCCGTGGTGACGGTGTATGCCGGTGATGTGGTGACCCTGCCGGACGAGACGTTCGGTGGCGGTGCCACTGCAGCCAGCTATACCGCGGTCGTGGAATGTTCGGGCGGCAGCACTCTTGCCAGTGGTGCGACCGGCCGCACGCTGACGATCAGCGACAGCACCACGGCGACCACCTGTACCTACACCAACACCCCGGTGCCGGCGACGCTGACCCTGGCCAAGACGGTGGTGAACGACGATGGCGGCACCGCAGTCGACACCGATTTCACCCTGAGCGCGACCGGTCCGACCACGATCAGTGGCGTCGAGGGCGATGCGTCGATCACCGCCGCGATGGTCGATGCCGGCACCTACACGCTGTCGGAGACCAATCTGGCCGGCTACACCGCCGGCGCGTGGACCTGCGATGCCGGCACGCTGTCGGGCGACCAGCTGACCCTGGCCAATGGCGAGACGGCGACCTGCACGATCACCAACGACGACCAGGCGGCGACGCTGACCCTGGCCAAGACGGTGGTGAATGACGATGGCGGTACCGCGGTCGACACCGACTTCACCCTGAGCGCGACCGGTCCGACCACGATCAGTGGCGTCGATGGCGATGCCACGATCACCGCGGCGGCCGTCGACGCCGGCACCTACACGCTTTCGGAGGTCAATCTGGCCGGCTACGCGGCCGGTGCATGGACCTGCGACGCCGGCACGCTGTCGGGCGACCAGCTGACCCTGGCCAATGGCGAGACGGCGACCTGCACGATCACCAACGACGACCAGGCGGCGACGCTGACCCTGGCCAAGACGGTGGTGAATGACGATGGCGGTACCGCGGTCGACACCGACTTCACCCTGAGCGCGACCGGTCCGACCACGATCAGTGGCGTCGATGGCGATGCCACGATCACCGCGGCGATGGTCGATGCCGGCACCTACACGCTGTCGGAGACCAATCTAGCCGGCTACACCGCCGGCACCTGGAGCTGCGACGCCGGCACGCTGTCGGGCGACCAGCTGACCCTGGCCAATGGCGAGACGGCGACCTGCACGATCACCAACGACGACCAGGCGGCCATGCTGACCCTGGAGAAAGTCGTCGACAACACCGGTGGTGGCACCGCGGTCGATACCGACTGGACTCTGAGCGCCACCGGCCCGACCCCGATCAGCGGTGTCGAGGGCGACGGCACGGTCACCGCGGCGACGGTCGATGCCGGTACCTACACGCTGAGCGAGGCCGGCGCTCCCGCCGACTACCTGGCGGCTGCCGCGTGGGTCTGTTCGGGCGCGACCGTCAATGGTGGCAACCAGATCACCCTGGCCAACGGCGAAACCGCGACCTGCAGCATTACCAATACGTTCCAGGCGGCGCCGGCGTTCACGCTGACCAAGACGGCCGGCACCCCGACCGATGTGAACGGTTCGGGCCTGACCGATGAGGGCGACACCATCGCCTACACGTTCACGGTGGAGAACACGGGCAATGTGCCGCTGCAGAACGTGGTGGTGACCGATCCGCTGCTGCCGGGCCTGGTGTGCACGTTCGCGAGCCTGCCGGTTGGTGATGTCCAGAGCTGCGGCCCGGAGGTCTATACGGTGCAGGCCGGCGACGAAGGCGCCGACCTGATCAACACCGCGACCTTGGACGGCGAGGACCCGGACGGCAATGCGCTGCCGCCGGATACCGACAGCACGACCACGCCGATCGACGCCCCGGCGCCGGCGCTGCTGCTGGCCAAGACCGCGTCGCCGACCTCGGTGGCGGCGGCCGGCGAGACGGTGACCTACAGCTTCGATGTCGAGAACACTGGCAACGTCACCATCGACAACCTGACGATCACCGAGACCGCGTTCAGCGGTACCGGGACGCCGCCGGCGATCACCTGTCCGGTGACCACACTGGCGCCGGGCGCGACCACCGTCTGCACGGGCACCTATACGGTGACCCAGGCCGACATCGATGCCGGTTCGGTGACCAATACCGCGACCGCGGACGGTACCGATCCGGACGGCGATGCCACCACCAGCCCGCCGGACAGTGTGACGGTGACTGCCGACCAGACCCCGGCGTTGACCATCGCCAAGGTAGCCGATACGGCGACCTATGCCGCGGTTGGTGACGTGATCACCTACACCTACACGATCACCAACGCCGGCAATGTGACCCTGGCCGGCCCGTTCACGGTGAACGACGACATCCTGGGGACGCTGACCGACTGTGCGACCGGTCCGCTGGCGCCGACGGAGACGACGACCTGCACGGCGATGCATTCGGTGGACCAGGATGACCTGGACGCCGGCACGATCACCAACACCGCGACCGCGACCGACGGCACCACCACCAGCCCGCCGGACAGCGTGACGGTGACTGCCGACCAGACCCCGGCGTTGACCATCGCCAAGGAGGCCGATACGGCGACCTATGCCGCGGTTGGTGACGTGATCACCTACACCTACACGATCACCAACGCCGGCAACGTGACCATGGCCGGCCCGTTCACGGTGAACGACGACATCCTGGGGACGCTGACCGACTGTGCGACCGGTCCGCTGGCGCCGGGAGCCAGCACGACCTGCACAGCGATGCATTTGGTGGATCAGGACGACCTGGACGCCGGCACGATCACCAACACCGCGACCGCAACCGACGGCACCACCACCAGCCCGCCGGACAGCGTGACGGTGACTGCCGACCAGACCCCGGCGCTGACCATCGACAAGGCGGCCGATACGGCGACCTATACCGCGGTTGGTGACGTGATCACCTACACCTACACGATCACCAACGCCGGCAATGTGACCCTGGCCGGCCCGTTCACGGTGAACGACGACATCCTGGGGACGCTGACCGACTGTGCGACCGGTCCGCTGGCGCCGGGCGCCAGCACGACCTGCACGGCGATGCATTCGGTGGATCAGGACGACCTGGACGCCGGCACGATCACCAACACCGCGACCGCAACCGACGGCACCACCACCAGCCCGCCGGACAGCGTGACGGTGACCGCCGACCAGACCCCGGAGTTGACCCTGACCAAGACCGCGTCGCCGACCTCGGTGGCGGCGGCCAGCGAGACGGTGACCTACAGCTTCGATGTCACCAACACCGGCAACGTCACCATCGACAACCTGGTGATCACCGAGACCGCGTTCAGCGGTACCGGGACGCCGCCGGTGATCACCTGTCCGGTGACCACGTTGGCACCGGGCGCGACGACGGTCTGCACGGGCACCTATGTGGTGACCCAGGCCGATATCGATGCCGGTTCGGTGACCAATACCGCGACCGCCAACGGCACCGACCCGACCGGTACCCCGACCACCAGTCCGCCGGACAGCGCGACGGTGACGGCGACGCTGGCCCCGGCGCTGACCCTGGCCAAGTCGGCCAGCCCGACCACGGTGGCCGCGGCCGGCGAGACGGTGACCTACAGCTTCGACGTGCAGAACACCGGCAACGTCACCATCGACAATCTGACGATCACCGAGACCGCGTTCAGCGGAACGGGCACCGCGCCGGCGATCACCTGTCCGGTGACCACGTTGGCACCGGGCGAGACCACCATCTGCACGGGCAGCTATGTGGTGACCCAGGCCGATATCGATGCCGGTTCGGTGACCAATACCGCGACCGCCGACGGCACCGATCCGACCGGAGGCACCACCACCAGTCCGCCGGACAGCGCGACGGTGACGGCCACGCCGACCCCGGCGCTGGACGTCGTCAAGACCGCTGGCACCCCGACCGGTAACACGGCCGGCGACACGATCACCTACACCTTCACGGTGACCAACACCGGCAATGTGACGGTGGACGGCATCGCGATCGACGACGCCCAGCTGGATGCGGCGGCGACCTGTGACGCGACCACGCTGGCCCCGGGCGCGGTGGCGACCTGTACCGGCGTGCATACGATCACCCAGGCCGAGGTCGATGCGGGAATGGTGGACAACACCGCCACCGCGACCGGCAATGATCCGACCGGCACCCCGGTGGTGAGCCCGCCGGACAGCACCAGCACGCCGATCGCTTCGGCTCCGGCGCTGGACGTCGTCAAGACCGCCGGCACCCCGACCGGTAACACGGCCGGCGACACGATCACCTACACCTTCACGGTGACCAACACCGGCAATGTGACGGTGGATGGCATCGCGATCGACGACGCCCAGCTGGATGCGGCAGCGACCTGCGACGTGACTACGCTGGCCCCGGGCGCGGTGGCGACCTGCAGCGGCGTGCATACGATCACCCAGGCCGAGGTCGATGCGGGAACGGTGGACAACACCGCCACCGCGACCGGCGATGATCCGACCGGCACCCCGGTGGTTAGCCCGCCGGACAGCACCAGCACGCCGATCGCTTCGACGCCGGCGCTGGACGTCGCCAAGACCGCTGGCACCCCGACCGGTAACACGGCCGGCGACACGATCACCTACACCTTCACGGTGACCAACACCGGCAATGTGACGGTGGACGGCATCGCGATCGACGACGCCCAGCTGGATGCGGCGGCGACCTGCGACGTGACCACGCTGGCCCCGGGCGCGGTGGCGACCTGCAGCGGCGTGCATACGATCACCCAGGCCGAGGTCGATGCGGGAACGGTGGACAACACCGCCACCGCGACCGGCGATGATCCGACCGGCACCCCGGTGGTTAGCCCGCCGGACAGCACCAGCACGCCGATCGTTTCGGCCCCGGCGCTGACCCTGACCAAGACCGTGTCGCCGACGACGGTGGCCGCGGCCGGTGAGACGGTGACCTACAGCTTCGATGTCGAGAACACCGGCAACGTCACCATCGACAACCTGACGATCACCGAGACCGCGTTCAGCGGAACGGGTGCCGAGCCGGCGATCACCTGTCCGGTGACCACGCTGGCGCCGGGCGAGACGACCGTCTGCACGGGCACCTACACGGTGACCCAGGCCGACATCGATGCGGGTTCGGTGACCAACACCGCGACCGCGGATGGCACCGATCCGAGCGGCACACCGACCACCAGTCCGCCGGACAGCGCGACTGTCACGGCGACGCCGACTCCGGCGCTGACCTTGGCCAAGTCGGCCAGCCCGACGACGGTGGCGGCGGCCGGCGAGACGGTGACCTACAGCTTCGATGTCGAGAACACCGGCAACGTCACCATCGATAATCTGACGATCACCGAGACCGCGTTCAGCGGTACCGGGACGCCGCCGGCGATCACCTGTCCGGTGACCACGCTGGCACCGGGCGAGACCACCGTCTGCACGGGCACCTATGTGGCGACCCAGGCCGACATCGATGCCGGTTCGGTGACCAACACCGCGACCGCGGATGGCGCCGATCCGAGCGGCACACCGACCACCAGTCCGCCGGACAGCGCGACGGTCACGGCGACACCTGCTCCGGCGCTGACGCTGGCCAAGTCGGCCAGCCCGACGACGGTGGCCGCGGCCGGTGAGACGGTGACCTACAGCTTCGATGTCGAGAACACCGGCAACGTCACCATCGATAACCTGACGATCACCGAGACTGCGTTCAGCGGCACGGGCACCGCGCCGGTCGTGACCTGTCCGGTGACCACGCTGGCACCGGGTGAGACCACCGTCTGCACGGGCAGCTATACGGTGACCCAGGCCGACATCGATGCCGGTTCGATCAGCAATACCGCCACGGCCGACGGCACCGATCCGACCGGAGGCACCACCACCAGTCCGCCGGACAGCGCGACGGTGACGGCTACGCCGACCCCGGCGCTGGACGTCGTCAAGACCGCTGGCACCCCGACCGGTAACACGGCCGGTGACACGATCACCTACACCTTCACGGTGACCAACACCGGCAATGTGACGGTGGACGGCATCGCGATCGACGACGCCCAGCTGGATGCGGCAGCGACCTGCGACGTGACCACGCTGGCTCCGGGCGCGGTGGCGACCTGTACCGGCGTGCATACGATCACCCAGGCCGAGGTCGATGCCGGAACGGTGGACAACACCGCCACCGCGACCGGCGATGATCCGACCGGCACCCCGGTGGTCAGCCCGCCGGACAGCACCAGCACGCCGATCGCTTCGGCGCCGGCGCTGGACGTCGTCAAGACCGCTGGCACCCCGACCGGTAACACGGCCGGCGACACGATCACCTACACCTTCACGGTGACCAACACCGGCAATGTGACGGTGGACGGCATCGCGATCGACGACGCCCAGCTGGATGCGGCGGCGACCTGCGACGTGACCACGCTGGCCCCGGGCGCGGTGGCGACCTGCAGCGGCGTGCATACGATCACCCAGGCCGAGGTCGATGCGGGAACGGTGGACAACACCGCCACCGCGACCGGCGATGATCCGACCGGCACCCCGGTGGTGAGCCCGCCGGACAGCACCAGCACGCCGATCGTTTCGGCCCCGGCGCTGACCCTGACCAAGACCGTGTCGCCGACGACGGTGGCCGCGGCCGGTGAGACGGTGACCTACAGCTTCGATGTCGAGAACACCGGCAACGTCACCATCGACAACCTGACGATCACCGAGACCGCGTTCAGCGGAACGGGTGCCGAGCCGGCGATCACCTGTCCGGTGACCACACTGGCGCCGGGCGAGACGACGGTCTGCACGGGCAGCTATGTGGTGACCCAGTCCGACATCGATGCCGGTTCGGTGACCAACACCGCGACCGCGGACGGCACCGATCCGAGCGGCACACCGACCACCAGTCCGCCGGACAGCGCGACGGTGACGGCCACGCCGACCCCGGCGTTGACCCTGACCAAGACCGCGTCGCCGACCTCGGTGGCGGCGGCCGGCGAGACGGTGACCTACAGCTTCGACGTGCAGAACACCGGCAACGTCACCATCGATAGCCTGACGATCACCGAGACCGCATTCAGCGGTACCGGGACACCGCCGGCGATCACCTGTCCGGTGACCACACTGGCGCCGGGCGCGACGACGGTCTGCACGGGCACCTATGCGGTGACCCAGGCCGACATCGATGCCGGTTCGATCAGCAATACCGCCACGGCCGACGGCACCGATCCGACCGGAGGCACCACTACCAGTCCGCCGGACAGCGCGACGGTGACGGCCACGCCGACCCCGGCGTTGACCCTGACCAAGACCGCGTCGCCGACGACGGTAGCGGCGGCCGGCGAGACGGTGACCTACAGCTTTGATGTCACCAACAGCGGTAACGTGACGATCGACAACCTGACGATCACCGAGACCGCGTTCAGCGGTACCGGGACGCCGCCGGCGATCACCTGTCCGGTGACCACACTGGCACCTGGCGCGACGACGGTCTGCACGGGCACCTATGTGGTGACCCAGGCCGACATCGACGCCGGTTCGGTGACCAACACCGCGACCGCAGACGGCACCGATCCGACCGGAGGCACCACCACCAGTCCGCCGGACAGCGCGACTGTCACGGCGACACCTGCTCCGGCGCTGACGCTGGCCAAGTCGGCCAGCCCGACGATGGTGGCGGCGACCGGCGAGACGGTGACCTACAGCTTCGATGTCACCAACAGCGGTAACGTGACGATCGACAACCTGACGATCACCGAGACCGCGTTCAGCGGTGCCGGGACGCCGCCGGCGATCACCTGTCCGGTGACCACACTGGCGCCGGGCGAGACGACGGTCTGCACGGGCACCTACACGGTGACCCAGGCCGATATCGATGCCGGTTCGGTGACCAACACCGCGACCGCGGACGGCACCGATCCGAGCGGCACACCGACCACCAGCCCGCCGGACAGCGCGACGGTGACGGCGACGCCGACCCCGGCGTTGACCCTGACCAAGACCGCGTCGCCGACCTCGGTGGCCGCGGCCGGCGAGACGGTGACCTACAGCTTCGATGTCGAGAACACCGGCAACGTCACCATCGACAACCTGGTGATCACCGAGACCGCGTTCAGCGGTACCGGGACGCCGCCGGTGATCACCTGTCCGGTGACCACGTTGGCACCGGGCGCGACGACGGTCTGCACGGGCACCTATGTGGTGACCCAGGCCGATATCGATGCCGGTTCGGTGACCAATACCGCGACCGCCAACGGCACCGACCCGACCGGTACCCCGACCACCAGTCCGCCGGACAGCGCGACGGTGACGGCGACGCCGACTCCAGCACTGGCGATCGCCAAGACCGCTGGCACCCCGACCGGTAACACGGCCGGCGACACGATCACCTACACCTTCACGGTGACCAACACCGGCAATGTGACGGTAGACGGCATCGCGATCGACGACGCCCAGCTGGATGCGGCGGCGACCTGCGACGTGACCACGCTGGCCCCGGGCGCGGTGGCGACCTGTACCGGCGTGCATAC
Organism: Marilutibacter maris; assembly: GCF_003233695.1. Classification (NCBI taxonomy): domain Bacteria; kingdom Pseudomonadati; phylum Pseudomonadota; class Gammaproteobacteria; order Lysobacterales; family Lysobacteraceae; genus Marilutibacter; species Marilutibacter maris. The sequence goes on from NZ_CP029843.1 coordinate 1,228,496, forward strand.
GATCACCCAGGCCGAGGTCGATGCGGGAATGGTGGACAACACCGCCACCGCGACCGGCAATGATCCGACCGGCACCCCGGTGGTGAGCCCGCCGGACAGCACCAGCACGCCGATCGCTTCGACCCCGGCGCTGGACATCGTCAAGACCGCTGGCACCCCGACCGGTAACACGGCCGGCGACACGATCACCTACACCTTCACGGTGACCAACACCGGCAATGTGACGGTGGATGGCATCGCGATCGACGACGCCCAGCTGGATGCGGCAGCGACCTGCGACGTGACTACGCTGGCCCCGGGCGCGGTGGCGACCTGTATCGGCGTGCATACGATCACCCAGGCCGAGGTCGATGCGGGAACGGTGGACAACACCGCCACCGCGACCGGCGATGATCCGACCGGCACCCCGGTGGTTAGCCCGCCGGACAGCACCAGCACGCCGATCGCTTCGGCCCCGGCGCTGACCCTGACCAAGACCGTGTCGCCGACGACGGTGGCGGCGACCGGCGAGACGGTGACCTACAGCTTCGATGTCACCAACAGCGGTAACGTGACGATCGACAACCTGACGATCACCGAGACCGCGTTCAGCGGTACCGGGACGCCGCCGGCGATCACCTGTCCGGTGACCACCTTGGCACCGGGCGAGACCACCGTCTGCACGGGCAGCTATGTGGTGACCCAGGCCGATATCGATGCCGGCACGGTGACCAACACCGCGACCGCAGACGGCACCGATCCGACCGGAGGCACCACCACCAGTCCGCCGGACAGCGCGACTGTCACGGCGACACCTGCTCCGGCGCTGACGCTGGCCAAGTCGGCCAGCCCGACGACGGTGGCCGCGGCCGGTGAGACGGTGACCTACAGCTTCGATGTCGAGAACACCGGCAACGTCACCATCGACAACCTGACGATCACCGAGACCGCGTTCAGCGGTACCGGGACCGCGCCGGTCGTCACCTGTCCGGTGACCACGCTGGCGCCGGGCGAGACCACCGTCTGCACGGGCACCTACACGGTGACCCAGGCCGACATCGATGCCGGTTCGGTGACCAACACCGCGACCGCGGACGGCACCGACCCGACCGGAGGCACCACCACCAGTCCGCCGGACAGCGCGACGGTGACGGTGGACGCGCAGCCGGCCCAGACCCTGCTGAAGGAACTGACCGGCAATGCCGACGAGGACGGCAGTGGGACGGTGAGCGTGAACGACACGCTGACCTACACGGTGACGGTGACCAATACCGGCAACACGACGTTGACCGACGTGGTGGTGAACGACAGCCGGATCACGCCGAACACGATCACCTGCGCCACGGTGGCGCCGGGAGCGACCTGCGTGCTGTCGGGCACCTATGTGGTGATCCAGGCGGACGCCGATGCGGGCAACATCAGCAATACCGCGACCTCGACCAGCCCGGTGTGTCCGGTCGGCAGCACCGACGCGGCGTGCACGACGACGATCGTGACCCCGGTGCCGCAGACGCCTGCCCTGACCCTGGTCAAGGCGGCGACGCCGACGACGGTGGCGGTGGCCGGTGAGACGGTGACCTATACCTTCGATGTCGAGAACACCGGCAACGTCACCATCGATAATCTGACGATCACCGAGACCGCGTTCAGCGGTACCGGGACGCCGCCGGCGATCACCTGTCCGGTGACCACGCTGGCGCCGGGCGCGACGACGGTCTGCACGGGCAGCTATGTGGTGACCCAGGCCGATATCGATGCCGGTTCGATCAGCAATACCGCGACCGTCGACGGCACCGACCCGACCGGTACCCCGACCACCAGTCCGCCGGACAGCGCGACGGTGACGGCGACGCCGCCGGTGATCAGCACCGCCAAGGCCTCCGATCCGGCCACCGGCACGACGGTGAATCCGGGCGACACGATCACCTACATACTGACCACCACCGTCGCCAACGCGGCGCTGGCGGCGGACTACACGCTGACGGATACCCTGTCGGGCGACCAGACGTTCGGGTCGGTGACCGATGCGGGCGCGTACACCTGCACGGCGGGCAATCCGCTGGCGTGCACGCTGCCTGCCGGTACCGCGCCGGGCACGTATGAGGTGACCTACACGGCGACGGTGGACGCCGATGCCTCGGGTACGGTCGGCAATAGCGTGGCCGGCAACGGCGGCGGCGATCCGGACCCGGAGTGCACGACCTGCACGACCGGGCACCCGGTGGCGCTGCCGGTGATCAGCACGGTGAAGAGCTCCGACCCGGCGACCGGATCGATGATCCAGCCCGGCCAGACGGTGACCTACACCCTGACCACCACGGTCGAGACCGCGGCGCTGATGATGGACTACGTCCTGAGCGACACCCTCAGCGGCGACCAGACCTTCGGTGCGGTCACCAATGCCGGTGCGTTCGCCTGCAGCGGCAGCCAGCCGCTGGTGTGCACGCTGCCGGCCGGCACCGCGCCGGGCAGCTATGCGCTGAGCTACACCGCGACGATCGACATGGACGCCACCGGCGAGGTCGGCAACGTCGTGGTCGGAGACGGCGGCGGCGATCCGGATCCGGAGTGCGCGAACTGCGAGACTGCGCATCCGGTGGCATTGCCGGCGATCGCCACGAGCAAGGCCTCCGATCCGGAGACCGGCACGACCGTCAGCCTGGGCCAGACGATCACCTACACCCTGACCACGACGGTGGAGGATGCGCCGCTGACGGCCGCCTACACGCTGACCGACACCCTGTCGGGCGGGCAGACCTTCGGCGCGGTGACCGACGCCGGCGCGTTCGCCTGCAACGCGGCCTCTCCGCTGGTCTGCACCCTGCCGGCCGGTACCGCGCCCGGTGTCTACACGGTCAGCTACACCGCGACCGTGGATGCCGATGCCAGCGGTTCGATCGGCAACAACGTGACCGGCGACGGTGGCGGCGATCCGGATCCGGAATGCGAGACCTGTTCGACCGAGCACCGCGTGGAGCCGGCCCAGGTGCGCCTGACCAAGCAGGCCAACCCGCGCGACGTCAAGATCGGCGACCTGGTCCGCTACACCCTGGTGGCCGAGAACATCGGTCAGGTGGCAGTGGTCGACGCGACCCTGGTCGATACTCCGCCGGCCGGCTTCAGCTATGTCGATGGCTCGCTGCAGGTGGCCGATGACGACGGCGTCGGCCGCCTGGTCGGGACCTACCCGATCAGCGTCGACCAGATCGACATCGGTGTCGGCCAACGCGCGACCATCAGCTACCTGTTGCGGGTCGGTGCCGGCGTGCGCCCGGGCGTGCACACCAACACCGCCGAGGTGCGCGACGACGGCGAGCGGATCTCCAACATCGCCACCGCCGATGTGCAGATGGTCTCCGATCCGCTGGTCGACGACTCGCTGATCATGGGTACGGTGTTCGACGACCGCGACGAAGACGGTTGGCAGGACAGCGCCGCGATGGACGAGGTCCGGGTGCAGGGCGGTTTCGTGCCGGGCGCCTACGTGGCCGGCTCGACCACGCTGGATCGTGGCGACGGCCCGCGGCCCGAGCCCGACGCCAGTGCGCCGCTGCTGCATGGCATCGCGATCGGCGGGATCGACGGACGCCAGTCCGACGCCGATCCGGTCGAGGCGCACCGTGTGGTGGTCAGCCAGACCCTGAGTGCGCTCGAGTTCACCGACGACTTCGTGCTGACCACGAAGCAGGGCGTGAGCGTGCGGATGGATGCGGCCGGCAACACCACCGTCGACCGCAGCCAGGGCGATGCCGGCAAGGGCCTGACCGCGGCCGCGCCGACGGTCGAGCGCCGCGTCGCCCAGGCCGCCGACGGCTACCGCGTCGACTACGTGATCTCCAACGAGGGCGTGGACGAGCGCGGCATCCCGGGCGTGCGCATCGCTTCGGTGGAAGGCCTGTTGATGGAGACCGACCAGTTCGGCCGTTATCACGTGGTCGGCATCGACGGCGGCCGCTGGGAGCGCGGACGCAACTTCATCCTCAAGGTCGATCCGGCGACCCTGCCGCCGGGCAGCGTCTTCACCACCGACAACCCGCTGTTGCGGCGGATCACCCCGGGCCTGCCGGTGCGCTTCGACTTCGGCGTCAAGCTGCCCAACGGGGTGGTGGAGGGTGGCCGACAAGAGGTCGAGATGAAGATCGGCGAGGTGTTCTTCCGCGCCGGCAGCGCCGAGATCGACAGCCAGTACCTGCCCGCGATCGAGGAGATGGCGGACAAGGTTCACCAGTACGGCAAGGGCGAGGTGGACATCATCGCCGACGGCGACACCGAGCTGTTGGCCCTGGAGCGTGCGATCGCGGTGCGCCAGGCGCTGGAGGCCAAGCTCAGCGCCGAGGAGCTGCGCAATGTGCGCATCGGTGTCTACACCGAAGCGATCGGCTCGCAGACGATGGTGGTCGGGTTCCAGGATTGGCCATTGCTGGGCACGGTCCTGTTCGACACCGACAAGGCCACGATCAAGCCTCAGTACAAGCCGTTGCTGGAACGGGTGGCCAAGGTGATCGGCGAGATCGGAACGACCCGGATCGCCATCACCGGGCACACCGACCTGCGCGCATCGGATGAGTACAACCTGGACCTGGGCCTGCGTCGTGCGCGTGCGGTGCTCGACGAGGTCGCCGGAAAGCTGGATCCGGAGGTGAGGAAGAAGCTGCGCATCGAGGTTGAAGGGAGCACCCGGTCCCCTGTCAGCGGCAACGAAGTTCAGGGGGAGCAATGACCATGAAGATGAAGCTGCTCGATTACGCGCTGCTCAGCATCCTCGCCGCCGGCTATCCGCTCTCGTCGAGCGCCCAGGACCCGGTGTCCGGGGGCGCCGGCGAGGCGGCCGCCGAAGGCGCGCCTGCCGAAGGGCCGGTGGTATTCACGATCCGTTCCAGGGGCGAGAAGCAACCGGTCACCCGTAACGTCACCGAGGCTTCGTCGTCCGAGACGCTGCAGCCCGACCGGCGGGTCGAGGTGCGCGCTGAACACCAGCGTTCGGAATGGAGCGAGAAGCTCCAGCCCGGCCAGGCGGTGGCGATCGGCAAGTGGTCGGTGGACCTGCCCGGTGGCGGGGTGATCTGGGCGACCGAGGATCCAGACCTGGGTACGGCGTCGATGAGCGTGTCGGCGCCGTCGCTGGTGCCCTTCGACGGCAACCGCGTCACCAAGCCGGTGCGGTTCCGGGCCTATGCCAACCATTCGGCCTTCATCGACAGCGCCGAGGTCCTGGTCTACCGGGCCAGCGATGTCGATCTGGTCGATCCGGTGGCCACGGTCGAGCTGCCGGTCGCGGCGATCGCCGAGGCCGAGTGGGACGGTGCGCTACCGGCCGGCTACGAGGCGCGTGCCGGCGACGAGCTGGTCTATATCGTCCGCGCCTACGGCGAGGGCGGCAGCTTCGACGAGACTTATCCCAGCCGTCTGCAACTGGTGACGCCGGAGGAGGCCGAGCGCGGCGCGCAGGCGGTCCGCAACGCGGTCGAGCGCGAGCATTCGCAAGCCTTCAGCGTCGAGGACGCCGAGCAGCGCGGCCAGATCGACAGCGTGTTCGGCCGCAACAGCCTGCGCCAGCAGAACATCCCGATCCACGGTTCGCGCATCCGTATCCAGGGCCGCAACCTGCCGGAGAACACCCAGGTCAGGATCAACGGCCAGTCGCATCCGGTCGATCTGGAGCGCAAGCTGGTCGCCGAGTACCTGGTGCCGGTCGGCCGCCACGGCTTCGACATCGAGATTGCCGGTCGCGGCCAGCCCGAGCCGGTCCATCACCGCCTCGACGTCGATGTCAGCGGCAAGTACATGTTCGCCGTGGCGCTGGCCGATGTGACCGTGTCCGGCAACAACGTGTCCGGCTCGATCGAACCGCTGGGCGACGACGCCGAGCGCTTCGACGACAGCCTGATCGTCGAAGGCCGGCTGGCGTTCTATCTGAAGGGCAAGATCAAGGGCAAGTATCTGGTCACCGCCCAGGCCGACACCCGCGAGCGCGAAGTCAGCGAGCTGTTCGATGGCTTCTGGGACGCCGACCCGCAGGACGTGTTCCGGCGTCTGGACCCGGATGCCTACTACCCGGTCTACGGCGACGACTCGACCACCTACCGCGATGTCGACACCCAGGGCCGGCTGTACGTGCGGGTCGACTGGGACAAGAGCCAGGCGCTGTGGGGCAACTTCCAGACCGGCATCACCGGCACCGAGTACGGCCAGTACTCACGTGCGCTGTACGGTGCGGCGCTGAACTGGCGCAGCCGGCGCGCGAACGCCTGGGGCGACCCGGGCAGCACGCTGAAGGCGTTCGCCTCCGAGGCGCAGACCGCGCCCGGACACAGCGAGTTCCTCGGCACCGGCGGCAGCCTGTACTACCTCAAGCACACCGACATCCTGCCCGGTTCGGAGCGGCTGGCGATCGAGGTACGCGATCCGACCACCGGTCGGGTCGAGGACCGGATCGAGCTGCAGCCCGGCGCCGACTACCAGATCGACGACCTGCAGGGCCGGGTGATCCTGGCCGACACCCTGTCGATCGTTACCCGCGACAACCTGCGCCGGCTGACCCGCGACACACCGCTGGACGGCCTGATCCAGGTGCTGCTGGTCGACTACGAGTACATCCCGACCGGCTTCAACCCCGACGAGGTCACCGCGGGCCTGCGCGGCAAGCACTGGTTCGGCGACCACGTCGGCCTGGGCCTGACCTATGTCGACGAGAACCGGGCCGGCGAGGACTACACCCTGATGGGGGCGGACCTGACCCTGCAGGCGGGTCGTGGCACCTATCTCAAACTGGAGCACAGCCAGACCGAGGCGACCAGCGCACCGGTGTTCTTCTCCGACAACGGCGGTCTGGGCTTCAGCCAGCTCAACGGCCTGGGCGAGCGTCGCGAGGGCGCGGCCAGCGCGGTGGAGGCGCGGGCCAACTTCAAGGAGCTGGGCTGGACCGAGCTGGACTGGTCGGCCGGCGCCTGGTGGCGCAAGGTCGATGCCGGCTACTCGATCGCCCGTTTCGACAACGGCCAGGAGGTCGAGGAGCACGGTGCCGAGGTGCTGGGCCAGTTCGCGCCCAACCTCAACGTCTACGGCCGCTACAGTCGCGCCGAGCGGGGCCGGGAGTCGCTGACCCAGTCGCAGTTGACCGGCGAATGGCGGATCAACGATTTCAGCACCTTCAGCGCCGAATTGCGGCGGGTGCAGGAGGCGCGCGTAGGCGGCGACGCGGCCGGCACCCTGGCGGCCTTGCAGTACAAGCACCGCTTCGGCACGTCGCTGGACGTCTACGGCACCGCGCAGTTCACCCTGGACGACGACGACGGCCGCTACCGCGACAACGATGCCTACACCCTGGGCGCGAAATACCTGTTCGGCGACCGCTCCAGCGTCGGCGCCGAGCTCACCCATGGCGACCGCGGCGACGCGGCCCTGGTCAGTGCCGAGTACCGGCTGAACCCGGACCACACGCTGTACGCGAACTACGCGGTCTCGACCGACGACAGTCCGTTCGACCCGCTGTTCAGCCGCCGCAGCCAGGATGGCTGGACGCTGGGCCAGCGCTGGCGGTTGTCGAACCAAGTCAACCTGTTCAACGAGAGCCAGTATCTGAAGACACCGCGCGAGTCGGGCCTGGCCAACACCTTCGGGATGGACTTCTATCCGGCGCTGGGCTGGAACATGGGCTTCACCCTGCAGGAGGCGGACCTGGAGTCGGTGCTGGGCGCGATCGACCGGCGCGCGGTCAGCCTCAACGGCGGCCGCACCTCGGCCGACACCCAGTGGCAGAGCAAGCTGGAATGGCGCCGCGACACCGGTGCCGAGCGGCGCGAGCAGTGGGTGACGACCAACCATCTGACCCACAAGTTCAACGAGAGCTTCCGCGTCGCCGCGCGCCTGAACTGGTCGGATACCGACGACGAGCTGAACCCGCAGGCCGGCGCCAAGTTCGTCGAGGGCAACTTTGGCTTCGCCTGGCGTCCGTGGAACAGTACCCGCTATGCCCTGCTGGGCCGCTACACCTACCTGTACGACGTCTCCAGCCTGCCGCAGGACGAGAGCGTGGCGTTCTACGACCAGCGTAGCCAGGTGCTGGCACTGGAGGGCGTCTATCACCCGTCGCACGACTGGGAGTTAGCGGCCAAGCTGGCGCGGCGCGAAGGCGAGGTGCGACAGGGGCGGCAGACCGGCGCATGGGCGGATTCGGCGGCGACCTTCGCCGCGGCGCAGGCGCGCTACGGCATCACCGACGACTGGAACCTGCTGGCCGAGTACCGCTGGCTGGGGGTGAAGGACGGCGGCGACCGGCAGGGCTTCCTGGTCGGTATCGACCGCGACATCGGCCGCAACTTCCGCATCGGCGCCGGCTACAACTTCACCGACTTCAGCGACGACCTGACCGACTTCGACTACGACCACCGCGGCTGGTTCCTGAACATCGTGGGCCGCTACTGATGAGGCCTCCGGGTGTCGCGATTGATTGGGTAAATGCGTGAACAAGGCTACAAAACAAAAGAGAAGAGATCTCGTGGAGATACGGCGGACATTGCCGGACGCGTCCGCGTTGACCGATGTTCGGATCAAGGGGGCTCACAACCCGTCCATGGGCGACAGGTCATTCGTGATCGGCGCCAGCGAAAGACGGATCTGCAGCTCTCGAAGGAGCCCGGGCATGCGTGGATTCCCTGTTCCGCGCATGGGCCTGGCGAGCCGCTGGACACCCCAGCCGGGGCTCGCCACAACGGATTGGGCCAGGAAGGCCAGGTCCGAGACCGCCGTGAGGCGGCCAGGAGTGGAAAGGGAAAGGGAAGTTCCTCTCCACTCGTTAAGATTCAGCAGGACCGGGGCTTGGGGTAGGAAGGCTTCAAGGCCCGGCACCTATGTGATGAGGCATCGGCGCGGCATGGTGCGCCGTATTGCACTGGCGTCGGTCTGCACCGTGGCGCTATCGGGAACGGCGTGGGCGCAAACCACCGTCTTCGACTGCGCGACGGGGAGGGTGACCAACAACGGTCGAAACGGTTTCGTCGCCCTGCCGGTCGGTGATCTGACTCCGGCCCAGGTGTCCACGCTCAACGGCGGAGGCACGGTGACTTGGGTCACGCCGCTGCTCAATAGCGCCGGTGACGGCTTCATCACTGTCGATATCACCTCCGGTCCCGCACCAAACAGTCCCAATCCCGGAACCATCGACCTTGCACTATCCATCAGTGCGAATCCGAACGGGGATCTGATCGCCGGGCGCACCGGGAACAGCTCGACTGCGGGACACACGCTACGCTACGACTTCTCGGAGCCGCTGCGGATCGCTGTCGCTTCGGCTTCGAACAATTCCAGTCGTTCCACGCATGTAGGCGGCCCGAACATTGGTCTGGTTGCTGACGAGCAGGTTCATGTCGCCAGCGATACGTCGCTTGATGGGCGATTGCTGCGCGGCGACGGCGTCGTCTACAACACCGATGTGTCGGCCTCGGCATCGACCTCGGGCTATCGGTTTCTCGGCGACAACTCGACCCACCTCGTGTTCGGGCACTCTTCCGCTCAGTCCAATGTGCTGGATACGGTCTGGAGAGCCCAGACGAGCGGGCAAGAGGGGACAAACTGGGTCGCTGTCGAGTACTACGTGGCTCCGAACGGATCGACCTACAACGATCCCTACTATCTTTTCGTCGGTCCGATGTGCGCCGATTTCGGAGATGCGCCGGATCTCGGCTACCGGACCCTGCTGGCTTCGGGGGGCGCAGCGAACACGCGGTTGAATCGGGTCGATAGCAACAGCGATGGGGTTGCAGATCAGCCGCTGCCGCTATTCCTGGGTGCCACAGTCGACATCGAGCCCGACGGTCAGCCCAGCGGCGACGCTGGTGGAGACGGCGGCGACGAGGACGGGGTCAGCATTCCCGCGACCTTGCCGCAGGGGCAGGCGTCGACGATAGACGTGGCGGTCAACCAGCCCGCTTCCGGCGCCGGCTTCCTCAGCGCCTGGGTCGACTGGAACGTCGACGGCGACTTCGACGACGCGGGTGAGCAGATTGCCACCGACCAGCAGTTCACCGCCGGTACCAGCGGCAGCATCAGTCTTAGCGTGACGCCACCGCTCGTAGCCCTGCCTTCCAACCAGACCTTCGCGCGATTCCGCTGGTCGAGTGTGGCCGGCGTCGCCGCAACCGCTGGCGGAACCGACGGCGAAGTCGAGGACTACGCCGTGGAACTGGTGCCGGCGTCCGACCTGGAGATCACCAAGACCAATACGCCGGGCGTCAACGGAGAGGTCGACCAGGCCGGCGACACGGTGGTCAGCGGTGCGACCACCACGTACGAGATCCGCGTCACCAACAACGGCCCCAATGAGGTCACAGGAGCGCTGGTGCGCGACACCCCGGCGGCGGGCCTGGATTGCCAGCCCGGCAACCCGGTGACGATCACCGGCAATGGCGTACCCGCCGGCAGCTTCGCCATCGGCAATCTGACAGGTGCGGGTATCGCGCTTGGCACGCTCGCCAGTGGCGAAACGGCGATGCTGAGTTTCACATGCGCGGTGCTCTAGATGGTCGCAAGAAATGAAGTTCAGGAATTTTTGGGTGCTTCTGATGAGGGTTAAGAATGAAAGCGATGACTGACTTCTGGGGTGGGGGCCATGACAGGCCCTTGTCGCCGGTTTCATGGAGCTCAAGATTGTCGGCGGGTATTTTCGGTTTCGCTATTCTGATGATTTCAAGCTCTTCATTTCAGCATGCCCATGCACAGCAGAACTTTGCGCCAGCACCGAATCTGAATGCCATTTACGGCAACTTGATTGCGGTACAGCGGGTGCAGTACGACTATACCGGGGCCGATCAGGTCATCACCGCGCCGGCCAATGCCATCGGCGTCTATTTCAAGGTCTGGGGCGCCGGCGGTGGGCGCGAAATCACGCTCACCAACGAGAAGGCCGGTGCGGGCGGCTATACCGGTGCGGTCTTCAACACCAGCGGGGGAACGCAATATACGCTGGTGGTCGGCGGTGGCGGAGGTCGGTCCGTAAGACCAGACGATTCCTCCGCAGGGCCGAGCCAGGTTGGAGTCTACGGCTTTGGCGGCCGCGGTAACCATGATCAGGGCGGGGGGCTGTCCGGGGTGTTTACCGGTAGCACTGCGGTCACCAATACCAGCCGCGCGCGCGCACTGGCGGTGGCCGGCGGCGGTGGCGGCGCAGACAACGATGGCGGCGGCGGCGGTGGGAACCGGGCTGGCGGTACAAATGGCAATGGCGCCTTGTCGGGCTATGGCGCAGTTCCGGGGACCCTGAGCTGGAATTACACAAGCGGCAGCACAACGGGGCGTTCTGCCGGCCCCACCATCGTGGGTACGATGCAAGGCAGCAATGACGGGATCACCAGTCCAAACAATGGCTCTGGCTGCCAGAACATCGCCTATCCGGCAAATTGGCAAAGCAGCGGCGGTGGCGGCTATGAGGGCGGAGGCCGCGTCAACTATACCGTTGGTTCCGGCAGCACCACCGTTGCCACGCGATGCGGCATAACCGGCGGGCATTCGGGACGCGGCGGTTCCGGCTTCGTGGCCGCGGGCAACCGCTTCCAGTCGATCGAATTCACGCCCGAAATTTCGGGCGGCAACAACAACACCGTCAATGTGGCACCGCGCCATGGCGCCGATACCGATCAGACCAATACGACCGGGCAGCCGCGGCCGGCGGTGCCGATCGGCCAGGCAGGCAATCGCTCGAACCTCGTTTACAGCTCCAATGTCAACGGCGGTGGCGATGGGCGGATCGTAGTCTATTGGGTCGTCGCGGCGCCGCGAGTGGGCGTGCAGAAGATTACCCCCAACGGAGTGGGCGGCCCCTTCTCCTTCGCCGATACCAATCTGACCGGGGCAGTGGCCAATATCACCACTACCGCGGCCAACACCGCGACCCCCGATCTGGCGACCGCAACCGTCAACGCGCTGCCGGTCACCACGCCGGGGGCCAACGTCACTCTGACGGAGAGCGCACCGGCGAACTTCAACCCGGTCGGCGTCACCTGCAACGACAATAACAGCGCAAATACCGGCAATACCAATCCGGTCGCGACATCGGCCAATGGCAGCGTCACAATCCCGGCTGCGGCAACCGCCGGCCTGCAGGCGGATATCATCTGTGTGTTCACCAATACTGTGCCGGCAGATCTGCAGCTGACCAAGACGAACACGCCCGGCATCAACGGCAATGTCGATCAGGTGAGCGACACGGTTGTTTCTGGCCGATCCACGACCTATCAGATCAGGGTCTTCAACGCGGGTCCCGGCGTTGCCACCAACGCACTGGTGCGCGATACGCCGACAACCGGCTTGGACTGTCCCGTCGGCAACCCGGTGACAATCACCGGCGATGGCGTACCCGCCGGCAGCTTCACCATCGGTAATCTGACAGGGACGGGTATCGCGCTCGGTACGCTCGCCAGTGGGCAAACGGCCGTGCTCAGCTTTACTTGCTCGGTGCTCTAGGGGGCAGGGTGTTGGGCAAGGCTGCTGCAACCGGGCAAGGCCAGAGCAACCGGATGGGATGGGGGCGATGGTCTTTGCCGGCGCCGGTCTATCTGGCCTTGGCCGTGCTTTTCCTGATGCCGGCTCCGGTTCAGGCGCAGTACGCGACCGGCGACTTCGGGGTGTACCGCAACAGCATCGTCTGGTTCCGCTGGGGGAACCATCTGCAGAACATCCCCAACACCGGGGTGACCATCACCAATTCGACGGCCGTCGACGGCCAGTTCCTGCGCGTGACCTGCACGCTTTCCTCGATCAGCGGGAGCGGGCCGAACCCGGATGCCGTCGCCTACCGGCTAGGCGCGTGGGCGGGCGACATCCTCGACGATCTCTATCACATCGGCGGCGCCGGTCCGGCCAATCAGCTTGTCGTGGGCCTGGCGAACCGGACCGACGGCGCGACTGTGTTCGGCAACATCGCGTGTTCGGCGACCTTCGGCCCGACCAACAGCGTGGCGGATCCCGCCTACCCGTTGAACGGCCTGGTCTTCGCCGATGCGGAGCAATCCAACGCCGGCCAGAACGAATCGGTGGGGGCGGCCTGGCCGCTGGGCACCTGGAGGCTGATCGAGCGCGCCAGTACTTGCGGCCAATCCGGGTCCACGACCACGCGAAGCACGGCCCACAACGGTCTGACCCTGGGCGGAGCCAGCCCCATCTGCAACATCGCCATAGGCGATGCGGGTCCCGCCGGCATCGCCTTCCTCGATGGCTCGACCTCGTTCAATTTCGCCGTGGATGGCAGCGGCCCGATCAGCCTCGCGTGGACGATGCCCGGACCGGCGGGCCTGGTCCCCGGGGCCAGCTACATGCGTCTGCGCATCGGCGCGGTGGACGTGCGGGTCAACGTACCGGCCGGCAATGCCTTCAGCGGTGAGGTCGAAGACCATCCGGTCACCTTGACGATGGCCACCGATCTGGCGATCACCAAGACCAACACGCCTGGCGTCAACGGCAAGGTCGACCAGGCCGGCGACGCGGTGGTCAGCGGCGCGACCACCACAGACGAGATCCGCGTTACCAACAACGGCCCCAACGAGGTCGCCGGCGCGCTGGTGCGCGACACCGCGGCTGCGGGGCTGGACTGTCCACCGGGCAGCCCGGTCACGATCAGCGGCGATGGCATTCCCGCGGGCGGGCCGTTCGATATCGCCGATCTGACCGGTAGCGGCATTGCGTTCGGACATTTGGGTGTCGGCGATGTGGCGGTCCTGGAATTCAGCTGCAGCGTGCAATGACCATGTGCATCCCCGGTATTCCTCCTTCGCTTCGCGACAAACCAGTGCCCGATCGCAGGGGTGTCCGACGACCGCCGGTCAGAGGGGTTTCGGCGAAACCGAGCCTGATCGTCGACGAGCTCATGGCCCTGTACGAGGTGTTTGGCGCGCGCGCGTGCGTCGACAGACTGCGGCGGCGGGTCGAGCATTCCGGCCACATGGCGAGGCGGGCGCTATCGGAGGGATTCGATCAGGATGTGGTGCTGGCTGCGTTCTTCTACAACATCGAGTACGTCGCCGCCCACGCGGTGGGCGTTCGTGAATTGGAACGTTACCAGGACGTTTGCGCGGGATACCTGCTCGAGCGCGGGTTCTCCGGACGGGTGTGCAGGATCGTGGGTTCCCGTGTCGACGCCGAGCGCTACATGCGGTTCCGATGGCCGGACCAACCGCCAAGAGCGCGGATGGAGGGGATGGAAGGCGTGCGCGACCTCAGTGCGATGAGCGAGAGCGAAGCCGGTCTCTATGAGGGGCATCCGGACTTTCCAATCTATGTCCAACTGCGCGAATGGGACGGACAGAAGCTCGACGAGGGCATGCCGAGCGGGATACTGATCCATATCCGGCGCATTGCCTCCAGGCATTTGCACTGCAAATGAACATACTCGTGCGCACGGTCGCCGCGTACCGGGACGTGCGCGCGCCATCGCAGATGCCAGCGATAGCGCGCACTGGTGAACAGCTTTGGCAGCTGATGCCGCGTGACTTTCGAGATATCTCGTTTATTTCAGTGAAAGAACGCGGTTGCGTGATTTTCCGGGTAGGGGGCGGCGGCGCCCCTGCGTTTATCAGAAGTGTGTGCAACTGCGATATCGGATGAGGTCAGCGTGTCCGCCCGGATCAGACCCAGTTGGCTGGAGAGCGATGCGAGATATCTGAAGATCGATGATCTGGTCATCGACCTGAACTATCGCCGGATGTTCTCCGAAGAAGGTGAGATCAACGCGCCGCAACGGGCGCTCGATCTGCTGCTGTTGCTGGTCAAGGAACCGAACCGGCTGCATTATCGCGCCGACCTTCTCGAAGCCTTGTGGCCGGGGCTGATCGTCGAGGACGCCAACCTTTCGCAAAGCGTGTGGTTGCTTCGCAAGGCGCTCGGGCCGGAGCGCAAGAGTTGGCTGCGGACCGTGGCCGGGGCGGGCTATGTGTTCGAGCCGCCCACAGAGCCCGAAACGCTGGCGACGCTGCCCTGGAACGAGGACCCCGACGTCGGTCCGGATGGGTCGGGTCCCGATGCGGCGACGTCGAGCGCCGCAGTTACCCCTTCGCAGCCGGCCGACGAGCAGGCTTCGGTTTCGACGCCGTCGTCGCAGACCGTGGTCGACGGACCGGATCCGTGTGCTGCTCCAGCGTCCACGCGATGGCTTGCGAGGTTTGTCGGATCGGTGACGTCCTATATCGGCAGTCGCCTGGTCCTGGTCTTCGTGGCGATGGCGGTGTCCTACGTCCTGTGGACGGTGCTGCATACCTGTCCGCGTGAACTGGAAACCGCCGGTGCGGCGCCGATCATGGAACCGGCGGTTTCCGACGTGAAGCGCGACTGTGCGAGACAGGTGGTGGGTAGCGCGTGGTGTGACGGTCATGAGCATGACGGCGACGGCGACATATGAGCGTCCCGCTCGCTTTGCCTGGAGGCGCTCGCATGGCCGACAGTGGTGACTCGCGTGCTGCCCCGGAACACGGTGTCCAGGACCTGACGAAGCCACCGACTTCACGGACCTCGAGTCACCTGCCCCTGGCCCCGCATGCGCGCGGCCGGGTGGGAGCGGAGCCCGCCCCGGGTGGTGACGCGACCCGGCTCAACGCCTGCATCGGGAAGCAGGTTCCGAGCCGGTACCGCTGTCCCGAGGTATCCCTGTGCAGCACTTGTTGTCGTAGACGCTGTAGTTCCGGCTCTCCGGCGGTCATGCCGTCGGAGAGCCTTTTTCTTGTGACGGGTTTCTTGTGACGGGACACGGGCGCAGGGAACGATGTCGCGGCCTGGCGTCAGGTCGGTCATCGCCGCCATGCCGTTATCCTGGCTGCGTTCTCATGAGCGGTATCGCCAAATCCGATGATGGAACGAACCATTGCCTGCCTTGTGCTGATCGCCGGCCTCCAGGCTTGCACGGCCGCGCCGCCGCTGGATGTCCAGTACTACGATGTGGAGGGAACGACCCGGCAGGCGCTGCGCCGATCCCTGGCCGAGCGCGGCCCCATCGGCGACGACGGCGTTCGGTATCACGCCTATACACGGTGGTTCGTCCGCTGGAACTATCGTCTGGCGTCGAGTGCGGGCGGGTGCCGCGTGGACTCCCTCGAGGTGGGTCTGGAGGCCACGATGATCCTGCCCAGATGGAGCGGGTCGAAGGATGCACCGGCATCGTTGCGCAGACAGTGGGAGCGCTACGTCGCGGCACTCAGGCTGCACGAGGAAGGCCACTACGCGCATGGTGTCGCGGTCGTGGACGAAGTCAGACGGCGACTTGCCGCGCTTGGCGGTACGGAGAATTGCGGCAGGCTCAGGCAACGAGTCGATGCCGAAGGTGAGGCGGTGCTGGAGGCGTACCGGAAGCGGGAGCGCGAGTACGACCTCCACACCGGGCATGGCGCAACCCAGGGAGCACGGATCTAGGGCGGCTCCGGACGACTCGATTGTGCGGGCATGGTGGCCGCGGCGTGGCGTCGCTACACCCGCAACCTTGCCGCGTGCAGCCGTTCGAAGGCCGGGCGGCAGGCGTCGGCGACTTCGCGCGGCCGGTCCTGCAGGTGGATCTCGCGTGCCTGCGGCGGCTGGAACCCGGTCGACTTCCAGACCGCGTCGTACCAGTACGGCGCCCAGATGCCGTCGCTGTCGCGGCGACCGGGCGGCCAGCTCAGCATGCGCGGACTGAAGCCTATCCCCAGCAGTTCGCACAGGGCGCGCAGATGCGCCTCCGGGTCGCGCAGGAAGTCGCCGGCGTCGATCACCGGCGGCGGGGCGCCGGCATCGGCCAGTTCGTCGTACAGCTCGGCCTGCTGCAGCAGACCGATGTCCTCCGCCGCGATCTCGGCGCGCGAGCGGATATAGGAGGCGACCACCTCGTCGGGGTCGCGGATCAGGAACACGTTGCGCAGCTGCCGGATCCAGCCGCGCTCCATGTCCGGCAACAGATGGTGGCTCATATGCTTCTGGTACCAGAGCGGTGCGCCACCCGGGACCGGACCGGTCAGGGTGTCGGCGACCCGGCGCCAGTCGCTTTCGCCGTCGGCGATCACTTCGTCGCGGCCCGGATGGTCGAGGCCGGTCGCGGCCAGGTAGGCCGCGTACAGCGGTTCGTCGCTGACCACGCAGTCGGGGCGGTTCTCCCAGGCCCGCATCATCGCGGTGGAGATGTTGCGCGGGCCGCTCCACATCGCGATCCGCAGCGCGCTCATGCCAGCCGCTCCCCGGCGCGGAAGGCGATGTCGCGCGCGACCAGTGCTTTGTACAGCTGTTGCAAGCGCGCCACCATCGGCCCGGGCCTGCCATCGCCGATCAGGCGTCCGTCGATCTGCCGCACCGGCACCACCCCGGCGAAGGTACCGGTGACGAAGGCTTCCTCGGCGCCGTAGACCTCGGTCAGGCTGAAGTTCTTCTCGAACGCCGGAATGTCGGCCTCGCGGCAGGCGCGCAGCACGTTGGCGCGGGTGATGCCGCCCAGGCAGTAGTCGCCGGTCGAGGTCCACACCTCGCCCTTGCGGACGATGAAGAAGTGGGTCGAATTGCAGGTCGCGACGAAGCCGTGCGGGTCCAGCATCAGGCCTTCGTCGGCGCCGGCCGCGGTGGCCTGGATGCAGGCGGTGATGCAGTTGAGCTTGCTGTGGCTGTTGAGCTTGGGGTCCTGGACGTCCGGATAGCCGCGCCGTACGTGCACGGTGAACAGGTTCAGCCCGGTCGACAGGGTCTCGGGTTTGGCGTTCTTGTGCTCGGGGATGATCACGATCGTGGCCGGGCCGACCGTGACCCGCGGGTCCTGGTAGGGCGTGCGCTTGACTCCGCGGGTGACCATCAGCCGGATGTGGACGCCGTCGTGCATGTCGTTGGCGGCCAGAGTGTCGTAGATCGCCCGGGTCAGCGCGGCGCGGTCCAGGCCGATGTCCATGGCCAGCGCCCGCGCGCCCTCGTAGAGCCGGTCGAGGTGGGCGTCGAGGAAGGCGGGGTGGCCGCCGACCACCCGCAGGCCCTCCCAGACACCGTCGCCGAGCACGAAGCCGCTGTCGAACACCGATACCGTCGCCTCCGCGCGCGGCTTGAGCTGGCCGTTGATCCAGATCCGGATGTCGGCGTTGCGCGGATCGTCGTGGAAATCGTGGATGCTGTTGGACACGTGGGTTCTCCGGCCGTCCGCGTCAGCGGCCGGCGCCGTCCTCGACCGCCTGCCAGACCCGCAGCAGGTTCCCGCCCAGCAGCTTGCGGATGTCGGCGTCGGAATGGCCGCGCGCGCGCAGGCCGGCGACCAGGTTCGGGTAGTCGGCGACCGATTTCAGCCCGGTCGGCAGGTTGCCGCCGACGCCGTCGAAGTCCGAGCCGATGCCCAGGTGGTCGATGCCGACCAGGGCGACGCCATGGTCGATCTGGTCCAGCACGACGTCGATCGGCACCTGGCGGTTGGGATGGGCGGCCTTCCATTCCTTGTCGAAGTCCTCCTCGCTGCGCGGCGCCTCGCCGGCGGCGACACGCTCGGCATTGCGCCGGGCGAAGGCGTCGTGGTCGACGAAGTAGTCCTGCAGGTCGCGCGCCGAGGCCGGGTCGACGAAACCGTTGCCGAACGCGATCTGGATCACCCCGCCGGCGTCGGCGACCCGCCGCGCCAGCGCGTCGCTGATGTTGCGCTCGAAGCCCGGGGTGAAGTGGCGGAATGCCGAATGGGTCGCGACCACCGGCACCGTGCTCAGTTCGATCGCGTCGGCCGCCGCCTGGTCGGACAGGTGCGAGACGTCGACCATCATGCCGAGCCGGTTCATCTCCGCGACCGCGCGTTTGCCCAGCGGGCTCAGACCGTTCCACTGCTTCTCGCGCTGGTAGGAGGAGTCGCCCATCGCGTTGTTGGCGCTGTGGACGAGGGTGATGTAGCGGACGCCGCGGTCGAAGAAGAACTGCAGGTTGTCCAGGTCCTCGCCGATCGGCGCGCCGTTCTCCATGCCCAGTGGCAGCAGGACCTTGCCGCCCTCGCGCAGACGTTCGACATCGCCCGGCGAGCGCAACAGCGCGAACTTGTCCGGATGCCGCTGCACCAGCGCCTCGACCGCGTCGATCATCCGGTTGGCGACCGCCCAGGCGCTGTCGTCGGCGTCCTGGCCGGGCGAGGTGTAGATCGACATGAAGGCCACGTCGAGCCCGCCGCGGCGCGCGCGCGGGTAGTCGAACTCGCGGTCGTCGGCCTCGCTGTCGAGGTCGGTCCAGCGGGCCAGCAGTTCGCTGGGGGCGTCGATATGGGTGTCGACGATGATCGCGTCCCGCGCCAGCGCGGCGGCATCGCCGGCCCGGGCGGTGGGCGAAGCGGCGGCGGCTCCCAGAACCATCGACAGTGAAACGGCAAACCCGATGCGCATGGCGACTCCCCGACTCAGTGTGGAATGGGCGGCCCGTGCGGGCCTCGCGGCGCCGGCACGGGCCGGGCGGCGACCGGGCCTACTCTAGCGGCGCGGCCGGGCGCGTGCAGTACGGTGCCGGCGCATGTGAACGGGAGAGGCGTAACGGGGCCGTCGCGTCGGCGCCGTCCGTTGACTTCGGGACGGCCCGACACTAATTTGGCAAGCCCTGCCAGAACCCATCCGGACAAGGTGGCCCGCGGCAAACCGCCGGCCGAGCGTGCGACATGAGCACTACCACCGCCCACCGCTGATTCCTCCTCTGAGGTTCCCGCATCCGCAGGCGCCCTCGAGGGCGTTTTTTTTCGTTCCGGTTCCGGCCGGAGCCAACCCGATATCCGGTAGTTCCCATGATCACGATCACGCTTCCCGACGGCAGCCGCCGCGAGTTCGACCATTCCGTCTCGGTGATGGACGTCGCCCAGTCCATCGGTCCCGGCCTGGCCAAGGCCACCATCGCCGGCGAGGTCGACGGCCGGCTGGTCGACGCCAGCGACCTCATCGAGCACGACGCGCGCCTGCGCATCATCACCGCCAGGGACGAGGAGGGCGTGGAGATCATCCGCCACTCCTGCGCCCACCTGGTCGGCCACGCGGTCAAGCAGCTGTACCCGGACGCGAAGATGGTGATCGGCCCGGTCATCGACGAGGGCTTCTACTACGACATCTACTCCGAGCGGCCGTTCACCCCCGAGGACATGGCCGCGATCGAGCAGCGGATGAAGGCGCTGATCGACCAGGACTACGACGTGGTCAAGAAGATGACCCCGCGCGAGGACGTCATCCGGGTGTTCCGCGAGCGCGGCGAGGACTACAAGCTGCGCCTGATCGAGGACATGCCCGACGAGCAGGCGATGGGCCTGTACTACCACCAGGAATACGTCGACATGTGCCGCGGCCCGCACGTGCCGAACACACGCTTCCTGAAGGTGTTCAAGCTCACCCGCATCTCCGGCGCCTACTGGCGCGGCGACTCCAAGAACGAGCAGCTGCAGCGCATCTACGGCACCGCCTGGGCCGACAAGAAGCAGCTCAACGCCTACATCCAGCGGATCGAGGAGGCCGAGAAGCGCGACCATCGCCGGATCGCCAAGCAGCAGGACCTGTTCCACCTGCAGGAGGAGGCGCCCGGGCTGATCTTCTGGCACCCCAAGGGCTGGTCGATCTGGCAGACCATCGAGCAGTACATGCGCCGGGTCTACCGCGATAGCGGTTACCAGGAGGTCCGCTGCCCGCAGATCCTCGACGTGTCGCTGTGGCAGAAGTCCGGCCACTGGGACAACTACAAGGAGAACATGTTCTTCACCGAGTCGGAGAAGCGCACCTACGCGCTGAAGCCGATGAACTGCCCGGGTCACGTGCAGGTGTTCAATCACGGCCTGCACAGCTACCGCGACCTGCCGATCCGCTACGGCGAGTTCGGCGCCTGCCACCGCGACGAGCCCTCCGGCGCGTTGCACGGCATCCTGCGCGTGCGCGGCTTCACCCAGGACGACGGCCACGTGTTCTGCACCGAGGGCCAGATCGAGTCCGAGGTGACCGCCTTCCACCGCCAGGCGATGCAGGTCTACGCCGACTTCGGCTTCGACGACATCCAGGTCAAGCTGGCGCTGCGCCCGGATTCGCGACTGGGCGACGACGCCACCTGGGACAAGGCCGAGGAGGCCCTGCGCGCGGCCCTGCGCGCGGCCGGGGTCGAGTGGGCCGAGCTGCCCGGCGAGGGCGCGTTCTACGGCCCGAAGATCGAGTACCACCTGCGCGACGCGATCGGCCGGACCTGGCAGCTGGGTACGATGCAGGTCGATTTCATGATGCCGGGCCGGCTCGGCGCCGAGTACGTCGACGAGCACAGCCAGCGCCGCCACCCGGTGATGCTGCACCGGGCGATCGTCGGTTCGATGGAGCGATTCATCGGCATCCTGATCGAACACCATGCCGGTCAGCTGCCGGCCTGGCTGGCGCCGGTGCAGGCCGTGGTGATGAATATTACCGACGCCCAGGCCGATTATGTGGACGAAGTCCGGAAATCCCTTGCAAATCAAGGGTTCCGGGTCCAGTCCGATTTGCGGAACGAAAAGATCGGCTATAAGATTCGCGAGCACACGCTGCAGCGCGTGCCATACCAGCTGGTGGTCGGAGACCGTGAGCGGGACAATGGCATGGTCGCCGTGCGGACACGAGGGGGGGAGGACCTCGGAAGCATGACCGTCGCCGAGTTCGCCTCGCGTTTGCGAGGAGAGCAGGGAGGCGGGGCTTCGACGGAGTCTTCCTCCGCCTGACGCGCAGCGTACTGCAGACTGGACCGGCCCCGTGAATCCGAAGCGATGGGGCCGGCACGACCCTCATTGGAGATTGCACAATCAGTACCCCGGACAAACCGAACCGCAGGAATCACGAGATCCGTGTGCCGCGCGTCCGCGTGATCGGAAGCGATGGCGAGATGATCGGCGTGCTTTCGCGCGACGAAGCCCTGAACATGGCCGAGGAAGAAGGCCTGGACCTGGTCGAGATCCAGCCCAATGCGGACCCGCCGGTCTGCAAGGTCATGGACTTCGGCAAGTACCGGTTCGATCAGCAGAAGAAGGCGGCCGAGGCCAAGAAGCGCCAGAAGCAGGTCGAGATCAAGGAGGTCAAGTTCCGTCCGGTCACGGACGAAGGCGACTACCAGATCAAGCTGCGCAAGATGCGCGGATTCCTCGAGGAAGGCGACAAGATCAAGGTCAACATCCGCTTCCGCGGCCGCGAGATGAGCCATCAGGAGCTGGGACGCGAAATGGCGGCCCGGATCGAGGCCGACCTGGGCGAGGACATCGTGATCGAGTCGCGCCCGCGCCTGGAAGGCCGGCAGATGGTGATGATGATCGCGCCGAAGAAGAAGTGATCCCGGCTCCGCGCGCAGTGCGCGCGGAGGCCGTCGCGACCGGTCCGGTCCGCCCGTGAGGGCCCCGGCCCGGCCGTGCAGACAGCAAGGCGCCTGCGGGCGCCTTCCGCGTTTCCGGCATCGCCCCGCCGGCCCCGGAGGCCCCCGTAGGAGCAGCGGTCTCCTCAGGTAGAAGCGGCGTCAGCCGCGATCCCCAGGGCTCTTCGTAGGAGCGGCGTAAGCCGCGATCCCCGGGCTGCGCCCGGGAATCCCCAAAGTTCGCTGCGCAAACCTTGGGCCCCAGCGGGCATGCCTCCACACCCCCGTTCGCGCCTGCGGCGCGAATCGCCCCCTGACTCAGGGGGCTGGGTGCCACCAGTCGGCGTCATCCGTCGCTGTCGCGTAGGAGCGGCGTAAGCCGCGATGGGGCCTTCCCGGTGACCTTCATCGCGGCTAACCGGATGATTTGCAAGAAAAACCCCGGGCCTGCATAATGTGCGGCCCGGTTCGCCGGGTTTGTGTTTTTGAAGTACCCAGGACCTGTCGAAGATTCCTTGAGGATCAACGACTTACAAGCCGGCAAGGGCAGGACGGAAAGCCCGCAGCGGACGATGCGACGCAGTCGCCTCGGACGGACCTGTGGCGCCCAGGCCAGTGATCCAATATCCGAAAGGACATCCCAATGCCCAAGATCAAGACCCACCGGGGTGCGGCCAAGCGTTTCCGCAAGACCGCCTCCGGCAAGTACAAGGCTGGCCACGCCAACCGTAGCCACATCCTCACCAAGAAAGCGACCAAGCGGAAGCGCAACCTGCGGCAGACGAACCACGTTCGTGCCGAGGACGCGGGCCGTCTGGACCGCATGCTGCCGTATCTCTGAGGAGGACTGAACCATGGCACGAGTCAAGCGTGGCGTAACCGCACGTCGTCGTCACAAGAAGATCCTCAAGCAGGCCAAGGGCTACTACCACGCCCGCCGCAAGGTGTTCCGCGTTGCCAAGCAGGCGGTCACCAAGGCCCTGCAGTACGCCTACATCGGCCGCAAGCAGAAGAAGCGCAACTTCCGCTCGCTGTGGATCACCCGCATCAACGCCGCGGCCCGCATCAACGGCCTGAGCTACAGCCGATTTATGAACGGCCTCAACAAGGCCGGCATCACCCTCGACCGCAAGGTGCTGGCGGACATCGCCGTGCACGATGCGGCTGGGTTTGCTGCGCTGGCCGAAAAGGCAAAGGGCGCACTCGCAGCGTAATTGTCGCCACCGCCCGCGCATTCGTGCGCCGGCGGCGGGCTGGACAATGCAGTACACGCATGGGGAAGGGCGCAAGTCCTTCCCCATGTTTCGTTTTGGGCGCCTGAAACGCACGCACGATGCCGGAGTCGGATGCCGGTATCGGTAACAGCGGACGCGCGGCCGGGGAGACGGGGCGCGGCCACCAACCAAGGGCATACGCAAGGTTCGGCAGCAATGAGCGAAATCCAAGCACTGACGCAACAGGCACTGGCCGACATCGAAGGCGCCTCGACCCCGGACGCGATCGAGGCGCTGAGGGTGGCGCTGCTGGGCAAGAGCGGCACCATCACCGGTCGTCTCAAGCAGCTCGGCGCGTTGCCGCCGGAGCAGCGCAAGGCTGCCGGCGAGGCGATCAACCAGGCGCGCGACACGGTCGGCACCGCGCTGACCGCGCGCAAGGCCGCGCTGGCCGACGCCGCGCTCGACGCCCGCCTGGCCACCGAGACCGTCGACGTGACCCTGCCGGGCATCGACGCCGATCGCGGCGGCCTGCATCCGATCAGCCGCACCCTGGAGCGGATGGCCGACATCTTCGCGCGCCTGGGCTTCGATCTGGCCGAGGGCCCGGAGATCGAGGACGACTGGCACAACTTCGAGGCGCTGAACTTCCCGCCGCACCATCCGGCGCGGGCGATGCACGACACGTTCTACTTCGACGACGGCCGCCTGCTGCGCACCCATACCTCGGGCATGCAGGTGCGCTACATGCTGCAGGCCGTCGCCGACAGGAGCGGACCGCCGCTGCGGATGATCTCGCTGGGCAAGGTCTACCGCAGCGACAGCGACCAGACCCACACGCCGATGTTCCACCAGTGCGAGGGCCTGCTGATCGACGAGCACGCCAGCCTGGCCGATCTCAAGGGCACCTTGTCGGCATTCGTGAGGGCGTTCTTCGAGCGCGATTTCGAGATGCGTTTCCGGCCGAGCTACTTCCCCTTCACCGAGCCTTCGGCCGAGCTCGACATCGCCTGGCAGCAGCCCGACGGCAGCTCGCGCTGGCTGGAGGTGCTCGGTTGCGGCATGGTCCATCCCAACGTGCTGCGCAATGTCGGCATCGACCCGGAGAAGTACACCGGCTATGCCTTCGGCATGGGGGTGGAACGTCTGGCGATGACGCGTTACGGCGTCGACGACCTGCGCGCGTTCTTCGAGAACGACGTGCGTTTCCTCAGGCAGTTCGCTTGAGGGTCGGGGGCTGAAAAGCACCGAACCCTTTCCCCGGCCCCTGGCCCCCAGCTCTAGACCCTGGATAGATATGAAATTCAGCGAAAACTGGCTTCGCCACCATGTCCCGACCTCCGCCAGCCGCGACGAGCTCGTCGCCACGCTGACCGCGATCGGCCTCGAGGTCGAGGAGGTCGCTGCGCTGGGCGACTCGCTGGACGGTGTGGTGGTCGCGCAGATCCTCTCCGCGTCCAAGCACCCGGAAGCCGACCGCCTGCAGATCTGCGAGGTCGACACCGGCGACGGCACCGTGCAGATCGTCTGCGGGGCGCCGAACGCGCGCGCCGGGTTGAAGGCGCCGCTGGCCACCGTCGGCACCGTGCTGCCCGGCGAGCTGAAGATCAAGCCGGCCAAGCTGCGCGGGGTGGAGTCGTTCGGCATGCTGTGCTCGGCCAAGGAACTGGCCTGCGACAGCGACAGCGCCGGTTTGCTGGAACTGCCCGATGACGCCCCGGTCGGGGCGCCAATCGCCGGCTATCTGGGGCTGCCGGATGCGACGATCGAGCTGAAGCTGACGCCGAACCGCGCCGACTGCTTCAGTGTGCGCGGCATCGCCTACGACGTGGCCGCCGCGCTGGGCAGCGAAGTCCGCCCGCTGGAGGCCTCCCCGGTGGCGGCGGCCGACGGGGTCGCGCCCGGGTTCGACGGCGACGCGGTCCTGCTCGAGGCAGGCGCCAAGGTGCCGCGCTTCGTCGGCCGTGCGATCGACGGCATCGATGCCGCCGCGAAGACCCCGCTGTGGATGGCCGACCGCCTGCGCCGCAGTGGCGTCCGCCCGATCAGCTTCCTGGTCGATGTGACCCAGTACGTGATGCTGGAACTCGGCCAGCCGATGCATGCCTTCGACCGCGACACCCTGCAGGCGCCGGTGGTGGTACGGCCGGCCCGCGACGGTGAGTCGCTGGCCCTGCTCGACGGCCGCGAGGTGACTCTCGACGACGACTTCCTGGTCGTCGCCGACAGCCGGGGCGGCCATGGTGCGCGCGCGGTCGCGCTGGGCGGCATCATGGGCGGCCTCGATACCCGGGTCACCGATGCCACTGCGAACGTGTTCCTCGAGGCCGCGCACTGGATTCCTTCGGCGATCATCGGTCGCAGCCGCAAGCTCGGCATGCATACCGACGCCGGCCACCGCTTCGAGCGCGGCGTCGATCCGGAGCTGCCGCGGATCGCGGTGGAGTACGCGACCCGGCTGATCCTGGACGTTGCCGGCGGTCGCCCGGGGCCGGTGATCGAAGCCGTGCGCGAGGCCGGCCTGAGCCGCCCGCAGCCGGTGATGCTGCGCCGCGAGCGCCTGGCACGGGTGCTCGGGGTGCGCGTGCCGGACGCCGAGGTCGAACGCATCCTGCGCGCTCTGGGACTGCAGGTGGAGCCGGCCTCCGACGCCAAGGGCGCCGAAGGCTGGCGCGTGCAGGCGCCAGCGCGCCGTTTCGATATCGAGATCGAAGAGGACCTGATCGAGGAGGTCGCCCGCATCCACGGCTACGATGCGATCCCGACCACCCTGCCGGTGGGCGCCTCGCGCCTGGTCGCGCCTGCCGAAGGACGGGTCGACGACGCCAGCCTGCGCCGGCAGATGGCGTCGCGCGGTTACCTGGAGGCGGTCAACTACGCCTTCGTCGACGCCGGCCTGCTCGAGGCCTGGGGCGTCGCTGGCGACGGGGTGGCGCTGGCCAACCCGCTCAGCGCCGAGCTGGGGGTGATGCGGACCCGGTTGTTGCCGGGGCTGGTGGCGGCACTGGGGCGCAATGCCGCGCGCCAGCAGGCGCGGGTCCGCCTGTTCGAACTGGGCAACGTGTTCGCCCGCGACCGCTCGGACGCGGCCGGGGAGGCGCCGGCGCCGATCCAGACCCTGCATGTCGCCGCCGTCGCCTGCGGCCCGGTTCATGCCGAGCAGTGGGGGCAGCCGGAGCGCGCGGTCGGTTTCCACGACCTGAAGGGCGACCTGCAGAGCCTGGCGGCCCTGGCGGGCGCCGAACTGGAATTCCGTCCCTCGCACCCGTCCTGGGCGCATCCGGGCCGCTCCGCGGACATCTTCCGCGACGGCCGCGCGATCGGCTGGATCGGGCAGTTGCATCCGCGCCTGCAGCGGGCCTTGGAGCTGGACGTCGACGTGGTCGCGTTCGAGCTGGCCCTGGAGCCGCTGGCTGAACGGGCGATTCCGAAGGCGCGCCCGCTGTCCAAGTACCCGTCCGTCCGCCGGGATCTCGCGTTCGTCGTCGCCGAACCGATCGGCTGGGGCGAGCTGGCGGCCAGTGTCCGTGCCGCCGCGGGCCCGTCCCTGCGCGATCTGGTGCTGTTTGACCGCTACCAGGGCAAGGGGGTTGAATCAGGTTTCAAGAGTCTCGCTATGGGCTTGATTATGCAGGATGAATCGCGCACTCTGACCGACCGGGACGTGGATGCCGTGGTGGCCGAGGTGACTGCCGCCCTGCAACGCGATCACGGTGCGACGGTGCGCGGTTGAGCGCCGGATTGATTAGGGGTTGAGATGGCACTGACCAAGGCTGAGATGGCCGAGCGCTTGTTCGACGAGGTCGGCCTGAACAAGCGCGAAGCGAAGGAGTTCGTCGATGCGTTCTTCGACGCCCTGCGCGAGGCGCTGGAACAGGGACGCCAGGTGAAGCTGTCGGGCTTCGGCAATTTCGATCTGCGCCGCAAGAACCAGCGGCCGGGCCGCAACCCCAAGACCGGCGAGGAAATTCCGATTTCGGCACGTACGGTGGTGACCTTCCGTCCGGGCCAGAAGCTGAAGGAGCGAGTGGAGGCCTATGCTGGACCCGGGCAGTAACCGCGAGCTGCCGCCGATCCCGGCGAAGCGCTACTTCACCATCGGTGAGGTCAGCGAACTGTGCGACGTCAAGCCGCACGTGCTGCGTTACTGGGAAACCGAGTTCCCGAGCCTCAACCCGGTCAAGCGCCGCGGCAACCGCCGCTACTACCAGCGCCACGAGGTGCTGATGGTGCGGCAGATCCGCGCGCTGCTGTACGAACAGGGCTACACCATCGGCGGCGCGCGCCAGCGTCTGGAAGGCGACGCGGCCAAGGAAGAGTCCGTGCTCAGCGCGCAGATCATCAAGCAGGTGCGGATGGAGCTGGAGGAGATCCTGCAGCTGCTGCGCCGCTAGCGGCGCAAGCCGCGACCGCGTCTCCCGGGAAAGCCCAATCGCGGCTTACGCCGCTCCTACGCCAGGCCCGCGACGTGATCGGAGCGGGGGCATGGTGGGATCCGCGGGCAATAGGTATACTTGCCGCCCGCTCGACGCACCGCCGTCGCAGCGTGACAAGTTCGGGGTGTAGCGCAGCCTGGTAGCGCACCTGTCTGGGGGACAGGTGGTCGTCGGTTCGAATCCGGCCACCCCGACCAATCCAAAGCCTTGCTGAACCGCCCATCGACACCCGGACTTCCGGGTGTTTGCGTTTGTGGGCGGCTTTGCTGTAGTCGCGACTTGTCGTCAATGGCATCGGCCACGGCGACGGTGTCCCCGATATCCGGCAAAGGAGTTTGCATGAGCCCGCGTCTCTCCCCATTGGTCCTGGCCACCGCGCTGTCCGCGCTTGCCGTCTCGCCGATGAGTCCGGCTGCCGCCCGGTCCGGCGTCGAAGCGCCCGCGGCGCCGGAACCGGTACGCGATCTGGACACCATCGTGGTCAGTGGCGTGGTGCCGGGTCCCGGGTTGTGGAAGGTCGGTCGCGACGGCCACGTGCTGTGGGTCCTCGGCACACTGTCGCCGCTGCCAAAGAAGATGGAGTGGGAGGCGCGCGATGTCGAGCAGGTGATTGCGCAGGCGCAGGAGGTGATGTTGGCGCCGAGCGTGTCGATCAAGGCCGATGTCGGCTTCTTCCGTGGTCTGGCGCTGGCGCCGCGCCTGGTCGGTGCGCGCAAGAACCCGGATGGCAAGCGTCTGCGGGAACTGGTGCCGGCGGCCAACTATGCCCGCTGGCAGGTGTTGAAGGAACGCTATATCGGCCGCGATCGCGGGGTCGAATCGTGGCGGCCGATGTTCGCGGCGCTGAAGCTCTACGAGGAAGCGGTCGAGGACACCGGCCTGCGGATCGACGACAGCGTCTCCGACCGGGTCGAGGCACTGGCCGGCGAGCATGGGGTGACCCTGAGCAAGCCCGGGGTCGAGGTGGTGATCGAAGACCCCAAGCAGGCGATCACCGAGTTCAAGCAGGGGCGGATCGACGATCTGGCCTGCTTCGACAGGACCCTGGACCGGCTCGAGACCGACCTGGCGTTCATGCGCGATCGCGCCAATGCCTGGGCGGTCGGCGATGTCGAGGGCCTGCGGGCGCTGCCGTATACCGATCAGTTCGAGGCCTGCCGCGATGCCGCGCGCAATATCCAGGCCCTGCGCAGCCGCGCCGGCGATCTGCCGTCGCAGGTGCATGCGCAGTGGCTGGGCGAGGCCGAGCGGGCGCTGTCCAACAACGCGGTCACCCTGGCCCTGTTGCCGATGCGCGAGCTGCTCTCCTCCGACGGGCTGGCCGCGGAGCTGCGTGCGCGCGGCTACAGCGTCCAGGCGCCCGGCGAGTACGAGGAGGAGGCCCCGGCGATGGCGGGCGATTACGGCGAGGCGTCGCCGGCCGCCGCCGACTGATCCGTCGGCGCGGCTTCGCGGGCCGCGCCCATCCGTACCAGCAGGCCGTGCAGCATCTCGGTGGACAGGCCGTGCAGGGTCAGGCGGAAGCCGGCGCGCAGGGTCGACATCGGTACCAGCGGGTGGCGATTGTTGAGCAGGACCAGGTGGTCGCGGGCGTCGAGGAGGGTCGCCGCGTACAGGCCGATGGTCTCGTCCAACTGCAGCGAATTGGTCGCGCGCCAGAAGTCGCTGTCGGTCAGCAGCAACTGGTAGATCGGGGTGAACAGCTCGATCGAGCTCTGCAGGTCGAGGAAATTGCGCCGCCGCCGCGGCATGTCCTCCAGCCGCAGCGGCGGCTGTTCGATCATCGACAGGTCCGGCGTCTCGACATGGGCCAGCTCGCGGCCCTCGCGCTGCAGCGCGGTGTTGAGGCGGATGATGAAGTTGTAGAGGTTCAGGTCGTGGACGAGGAACATCTCCTCGCGCACGTCGCTGATGCGCGCCGGGGTCAGCGGATTGGTGCTCACCTCGACCGGCGCGTTGCGGGCGATGAAGGCCAGCACCTGCGAGCCGATGTGGAAATGGCGCAGGATCAGCCAGTTGGCCTCCGGGCGGATGAAGTTCTCCATGCCCCAGGCCAGCAGCCGGTGCAGGGCGCGCGAGAACGCCAGCTTGCGCGGGGCGAACACCTTCAGGACCTGGATCAGCACGATCATCGTCCGCGCCAGCGGGCGGACGAACGGCAGCAGGTACTGGCGCGAGGCCGAGCTGGAGTCGACCAGCCAGGCGTGCTTGACCGCCTCGTCGATCGGGGTGCTGCGGTCCAGGTACATCGCCAGCCACGGGCTGGGATCGCGCGGATCGTGCGCCTGGTCGAGGAAATCCCGCGAGGCCTTCTTCATCGTGGCTCCTGCCTTCGTCCCGCCGGTAAGTGTTCGAACTGCATCAGGTAGAGCTCGGCGGTCCGCCGCGCGGTATCGATGATCGCATGCGCGCCGCGTCCGTCGTGGTCGTACTCGAGCACGATCTCGACCGCGCGCAGCCAGCGGGCCAGATGGTGCTGGTCGTTCTCGCCATGGTATTCGAGGAAGCGGAACGCGTCCGCGGGCAGGTCGAGCACGGCCTTCATCAGCGGCAGCAGGGCCGGAATGATGCGCTGGCCGGTGCCCTCGATGACGTAGATCGCACCGAGCAGGCCGAGCGGATTCGGCGTCGCCGCCAGCGCGTGCAGGTAGCTGTTGAGCGCCTCGCCGCCGGGGTTGCGGCGCAACGCGTCGATGTCGCCGACCTCGCCGCCGGCGCGCCGGTAGTCGTCGAACAGGATCATGTAGTCGTCCTGTTCGTCGCCGGCATGGGTTTCGATCAGGGCCTGCAGCGCCTGGTACGGCGCCTGCACCGAGGCCGCGCCCTCGCGCATCCAGCGGCTGCCCTCGCGGACCTGCGGGATCCAGTCGCGCATCCAGGCCTGGTAGTCGGCGCGGTCGAAGCGGCCCTCGCGAAGTGCGCGGATCATCGGCGTGCGCCACACCCGCGAGCGGTAGCCGTGCCAGATCGTCGCCAGTTCGCCGAGCAGGTGACGCAGCGCGGCGGGCGCGTCGGCGGGGTCGTGCGGCGGCGCGATCGTGTCGTCGGCGACGGCTTCCGCAACCGGCGCCGGAGTCGCGGTGTCGACGGCGGCATCGGCGGCCTCGACCTCGATCATCACGAAGGCGACGGTGAAGCGGCCCGACTCGGGGATGAAGCACAGGATCCGCTCGCCCGGACGCGGCGCGCGGGTACGCAGGAACTCGTCCAGCATCACGAAGATCGACGCCGCGCCGGTGTTGCCGCGACGGGTCAGGTTGCTGTACCAGCGCTCGCGCGGGATCGACAGCCCGGCCTTGGCCATCAGCTCGTCGACGACCGGCGCGAAACGTTCCGACGAGTAGTGGCAGAGGAAGTGATCGACCTGGGCCGGGTCGATCCAGCCGTCGTGGCACAGCCGGGCGTATTCGTGCACGCCGACGTCGAACAGGTGCGGCAGCAGGCGGATGTCCTGGCGCAGGAACAGCGCGCCGTCGGCCTCGGCGTCGCCCCAGGCGTCGTAGTCCAGGTGCGAACGGCCGCGGTCGGGCGTCAGGCCCAGTTGCATGCAGACCGGATAGTCGCCGGCGAACGAACGCTGGTGGATGAAGCGCAGGCGCAGGCGGATGCCTTCGCGCGGCGGCGCCGCGGCCAGCTGCAGGGCGCCGGCGCCGTCGGACAGCATCCAGCGCAGGAAGTGCGCGTCGAAGTCGGCGTCGTAGTCGCGCGCGGCGTAGCGCGAGCGCTTGAACAGCCGCGACGGCATTTCCGCGGCGGCGACCAGCGCGTGCGCATGCGCGCCCAGCTCCACTGCCGACGCCGCGCCCTCCCAGGCGGCGACGCCGGACGCACAGATGCCATGCGCGGTCAGCACCTGCATCGGCGGCGCGGCCAGCTCGCCGTGCACCATGCTGGCGAAACCGGGCATCAGCGCATCGCCGCCGGAGCTGCCGCAGGCCAGCAGGCCGACGTCCCGCAGCGACGTGCCGGTCGCGCCCAGACAGTCGCCGATCGCCGCGGCCGCCATCGCCGCGCAGCTGTGCACGGTGCGGCCCTCGCGGTCGATCGCGTAGTGACGGGCAAGGATGCCGTTCTCGGCGAGGATGCGCCGCTTGATCCGGCCGGATATCCGGTTCAGGGGAGCGACGTAGGCGTCCATCGCCTCGTTGTCGATGGCCGGACCGGGCAGGAAGCGGCCGGTGCCGTGGATCCAGGTGCGGTTGAAGACGGTGGGCATCAACGGTCCTTGTGATTGAAGGCGGCGGTCGCACGCAGCGACCGGGAGCGCAGCGCCGGCATCAGCGGCGCCAGCATGAATACGCGCAGCACGTAGCGTGCGAGGCCGGCTTCGAGCAGACGCGGATCGATGCGGGCGCGATAGCGGCGGTGCAGCGCGGGCAGGCTCGACCAGTGCGCCCGCCCGTGCTCGTGATGGGCGGTATGCAGGCCGATGTTGAACAGCAGCGGGTTGAGCAGGCCCTCGAAGTTGCGCGCGTAGCCGAACCGGCTGCGGTCGTCGGCGTGCGCGTGCTGGAGGTAGTTCGCGGCCAGCAGCCAGTGCAGGCCGAACAGCTGCGGCACGATCACCAGCAGCAGGGCGCGTGCCGGATCGATCGCCAGCAGCACGCCCCAACTCGCCAGCCACAGCAGGTATTGCAGCGCGTACCAGCGCCAGGCCCCGGGGTGCAGGCGCCGGACCCGGCCCAGCCAGCGGATCACCAGCGGGTAGACCGCCACCGATGCCTGCAGCGGGTGCATGGCCCATCCGGCCAGATGGTTGTGGTCGCCAAAACGCCAGGTCCGCATCGCATCGTCCCCGCCATGCCGGTGGCGATGGTGGTTGAGGCGGTGGGTCGGATGGAAGACGCAGGTCGGATGTCCCTGCAGCAGGGTGATCGCCAGATCGGTGGCGCGGTTGAGGCCGCGCCGCGTCCACATCGGCAGGTGCGCGTGGTTGTGATGGATCACGCTGATGCCGACCGCGAGGAACAGCGACGCCAGCCAGGCCGGCCAGGCGAAGCCATGCAACCACTGCAGGCCCATCAACAGCGCCTGCGCCACCAGGTAGCCCAGACTTTGCAGGTCGCTGCGGTCGCGCAGCGCGCCGAGCGGGCGCAGGCTCATCGCGCCTCCTGCTTCGATTTCGCCGCCGTGATGCGGGCATCGGCGGCGTTCAGCGGGATCGTGCTGCCGGCGAGGCGGTCGAACACGTCGAGCAGGAAGCCGTAGTTGCCGTGGTAGCAGGCGTGATGCAGATGATGGCGTCGGCTGGCCGCGCGCCAGCCGCGTGCGGGCGCATCGGCGCTGGCCTCGTAGTTGCCGTGGCCGAGGTTGTTGAGCACGATGCTGAGCACCGGCAGCGTCATCAGCGCGGCGAAGCTGAAGTCGTGCGCCAGCATCGGCAGCAGCGGCACGCTGCCCAGCATCGCCGCCTCGACCGGGTGGAAGGCGTAGGTCGACCAGGGCGTGGGCACGTGCGAGCGATGGTGCATCGCGTGGAAGCGACGCAGCGGCCGCGTGTGCAGCAAGCGGTGGTTGAGGTAGAAGTGCAGCTCGTTCCACAGGAACAGCACCACGATCTCGATCGCGATCTGCCACGGCGACGGTTCGACCGCGAGCCGCGCCCAACCCAGGCGCAACAGGCCCCAGGGCACGACCAGTCCGAGCCCGAACACCAGGATCGACGACGCCGACGCCCACAGTTCGCGGCGCAGCTGGCCCGCGGGCAGCGGGCGCGGGTCGAGCCGGCGACCGTAGCCCAGGGACGGCAGCAGGCGCTGCCACAACAGTGCGGCGATGCCGCCGGTGAGGGCGTAGAGCAGGGTGAACCAGGCCACCCCCACCGCCATCACGGTCGGGGCGTCGAACGCGATGAAACGTTCGCCCCAGCTCACCGCGTCTCCCTGTGCGTCGGGGTCAAGGCGTGTTCAGTCCATGCATCGCCGGTCGCTCAGCGCGACGCGGTCTGCGCCGGCGGCAGGGCCAGTTCGGGCCAGCGCGCCAGCAGGGCGCGACGGATACCCTCGGCGTCGAGACCGGCCTCGGCGAGCAGCTCCTCGCGGCTGGCATGGTGCTGGAACGCATCCGGCAGGCCCAGATGCAGGATCGGCAGGGTGATGCCCTCGGCGGCCAGCAGTTCGGCCACGCCGGAACCGGCTCCGCCGGCGACGACATTGTCCTCGAGGGTGACGAAGCCGGCGTGGTCGTTCGCCAGCTCCAGGATCAGGGCGCGGTCGAGCGGCTTGACGAAGCGCATGTTGACCAGGGTCAGGCCCAGCGACGCGGCGACCTCCTCGGCGGCGGCGACCACCGCGCCGAAGGCCAGCAGGGCGATGGGGCCGCCGCGACGGCGCAACTGCGCCTTGCCGATCGGCAGCGTGTCCAGGCCGGGCTGGATCGCGACCCCGGGACCGGTGCCGCGCGGGTAGCGGACCGCGGCCGGGCCGGCATGGCGGTGGCCGGTCGACAGCATCAGCCGGCACTCGTTCTCGTCCGCCGGGGCCATCACCAGCATGTTCGGCACGCAGCGCAGATAGCTCAGGTCGAGGTTGCCGGCATGGGTCGCGCCGTCGGGACCGACCACGCCGCCGCGGTCGATCGCGAACAGCACGTCGAGGTTCTGGATCGCGACATCGTGGACCAACTGGTCGTAGCCGCGCTGCAGGAAGGTCGAGTAGATCGCGACGACGGGCCTGGCGCCTTCGCAGGCCATGCCCGCGGCCAGGGTGACCGCGTGTTGTTCGGCGATGGCGACGTCGAAGTAGCGCTCGGGGTACTCCCTGCTGAAGCGCACCAGGCCCGAGCCCTCGCGCATCGCCGGGGTGATGCCCATCAGCCCGGGGTCGGCGGCGGCCATGTCGCACAGCCAGTCGCCGAACACGTCGGTGTAGGTCGGCTTCTTCGCCGCCGCCTTCTTGACCATGCCCTGGGCGGGATCGAACGGGCCGACCGCGTGATAACCGATCTGGTCGCCCTCGGCCAGCTCGTAGCCCTTGCCCTTGGTGGTGATGATGTGCAGCAGCTGCGGTCCCTTCAGGGTCTTGAGCGTCTTCAGCGCGCCCAGCAGCGCCGGCAGGTCGTGACCGTCGATCGGACCGGTGTAGTGGAAGCCGAGCTCCTCGAAGAAGGTGGACGGCACGAACATGCCCTTCCAGTGCTCTTCCCAGCGGCGCACGAAGCGCGCCGGCGCGCCGTGCTTGTCGCCGAGCAGCTTCTTGCCGCCCTCGCGCAGGGCGTTGAGCGTGCGGCTGCCGGTCAGGCGGCCGAGCATGCGGGTGACGCCGCCGACGTTCTCCGAGATCGACATCTGGTTGTCGTTGAGGATCACCAGCAGGTTCGGCTCCTCGCTGCCGGGCTCCGCGCCCATGCCGCCGGCGTGGGCCAGCGCCTCGAACGCCATGCCGCCGGTGATCGCGCCGTCGCCGATCACCGCCACCACCCGGCGTTCGTCGCCGCCGCGCTGCAGCGCGACCGCCATGCCCAGCGCGGCCGAGATCGAGGTCGAGGAGTGGCCGACGCCGAAGGTGTCGTACTCGGACTCCTCGCGCTTGGGAAACGGTGCGACGCCGTCCTTCTGCTTGACGGTGTGGATGCTGTCGCGGCGGCCGGTGAGGATCTTGTGCGGGTAGCACTGGTGGCCGACGTCCCAGACCAGCCGGTCGGACGGGGTCTCGTACAGCCAGTGCAGGGCCACGGTCAGCTCGATCACGCCCAGGCCCGCGCCGAAGTGCCCGCCGACCCGCGCGACCTGCTCGATCAGATAGGCGCGCAACTCCTCGGCGATGGCGGGCAGCTCATCTTCCGGGAACTGGCGCAGATCGGCGGGGACGGCGATACGGGAAAGGCGGGGGTAGCGTTGCGGATCGATCATCGGGACGGGCAGCCTCGCCGCGGAAACGCGGCGCATCCGTCATTGTCCTGCGCGCAAACGAGGGGGGCAAGCCGTGGTGGGTGGAGGCATATCCAAGCCCGCCCGGATATCCCCCAAAGTTTGCTGCGCAAACCCTGGGCCCCACGGGCATGCTTCCCGCCCCCCATTCGTGCCCGCGGCACGAATCGCCCCCTGACTCAGGGGGATGAGGCAGGCGAACGCTCTTCGTAGGAGCGGCGTAAGCCGCGATGGGCCTTCCCGCGAAAGCATCATCGCGGCTTACGCCGCTCCCACAGGCTTGCGGGACGCTCAGCGCCCGCGCAGGCGGCCGAACAGGCCCGACTTCTGCGGTTCGGTGTCGGGCTCCGGTTCGCGGTATTCCTCGGCGAAACCGGTAGCGAGGTTGGCGTTGATGAAGTCGGCGACATCGGCCTCGGGCACGCCGCTGGCGGCGGCGATCTCGGCCAGGGTCGCCGGCCCCTTCATCATCACCGTCGAGATGCGGAAGTGCTTGGGGTATTCGCGCTCGGTCTGCGGCCATTTCAGCATCTGGAAGCGGCCGGCGGCATCGTAGCCCTCGGCGATCCGGCCCTTGCCGGCCAGCAGGCCGCCCAGCCAGACCAGGCGCAGCAACGGCTGCGGTTCGGCCTTGTTGGCCTCGGCCGCCCAGGTGGTGTCGTCGACCGGAGTGAAGTCGCCGCCCAGCACGCCGCCCTCGAACAGCGGTGCCAGCGGCTTGAGCGCGGTGGGGCCGACGTACAGGCGGGTGTTGGCATCGATCAGGATCCGCTGGCCGCCACGCTCGAACCGGACCCGGCCCTTGAGCCGGTTCCCATCCAGCCATTGGGCCAGGCCGGTCGCGCCGGCGGCGGCCGTGCCCGTGCCCGCGGCGGGCGAGGGGACCGGCGCGGTCGGGGCCGATGGCGTCGTGGCGGCCGGCCTGGCCGGCGCCGGTGAAGGCGTGGCCGGCTGCGCCACGGCCGGAGCTGCCGGCTTGGCGACAGGCGCGACCGGGGCCGAAGCAGGGGTTGGAGCCGGAGCAGGGGCGGTCGCCGGTGCGGGCGGTGCCGGCGCCGCCTTGGCCGCCGCCGGTGCCGGTTCGCGGGCCGGTGTGGCCACGCTGGCCAGAGCGCTGGTGTCGAGCGGCACGCCGGCGGCGCCGGCCAGCTCGCCGAGCAGGGTGGCGACGCTGTCGGCGTCGAACGGACGCTCGAGGCGGAAATCGGTCTGGGTGCGCGATGCGGTGGTCAGGCCGACGACCTGCTTCTGCGCCGCATGCAGCCGCAACCAGCTCATCGGGCCGTACATGCTGTCCATGTCGACGATGACGTAACCGGCATCCTGCTCGGACAGCAGCTGCCACGGCTTGCCGAGGCGGGCGTTGGCAGCGTTGAAGGCGGCGGTGAGCGCCGATTCGGTGTCCGGGTCCATTCCGGTCAAGCCCAGGGTCAGAGACATCGTCCAGTCCGTTTGCATGCGGGTCTCGCGATAACACGCGAGTGTTGCCAAGCCTGTCGTTCGCGTCAACGGATCGCGGCCGCTTTCAGGCAATCCGTCCAAAGCCGGGGTCGCGGTGCGCCCACCAGCGGCAAATTGGGACGCTGAGGGTCCATTTCCGGGCGTGGCGGGGGCGCTCGCCCCGGTCGCTGCGGGTGCGGTCGCGCGTGGACGACGGGCTCAGGTGACCAGGCGGGTGTTCTTCGGCAACTGGCTGCGCAGGAAGGTCATCTGGTCGGCCAGGATGTTGCGGTTGGACAGGATCAGGTGTTCGACCCAGCTCGGCCGGTAGGGCACGGCCAGCAGCGGCATGTGCGCCTGCTGGGGCGTGCGGTTGCCCTTGCGCGAGTTGCAGCTGAAGCAGG
Organism: Marilutibacter maris; assembly: GCF_003233695.1. Lineage (NCBI taxonomy): Bacteria > Pseudomonadati > Pseudomonadota > Gammaproteobacteria > Lysobacterales > Lysobacteraceae > Marilutibacter > Marilutibacter maris. Next base: position 1,266,099 of record NZ_CP029843.1, read on the forward strand.
CGCTGACCACGTTCTCCCAGATGTCGCGGCCACCCTTGGAGACCGGCTGCACGTGGTCGCGGGTCAGGTGCGGGCGGCTGAAGTGCTGGCCGCAGTACAGGCACAGGTAGCTGTCGCGCGCGAACAGGGCGGCGTTGGTCAGGGCCGGGGTCGGGTCCAGCGCGCTGGCGCGGGCGTGGCCGCGCGCGGCGATGATCGGCGGCAGGTCGAGCACGCTCTGCTCGCCGGTCAGCCGGCTGGTGCCGCCGTGCACGCGCAGGCAGGGCTCGCCCAGGGTCCAGGCGACCGCGTCGCGGGCGTACAGGCAGGCGGCGTCCTGCCAGCTCATCCAGTCCAGGACGCGGCCGCAGGCGTCGAGCGACAGCAGCCGCACCGAGTTCAGGCGTTCGATCGCGTTGCGCGGGACCGGGCGTGGGCCGGTGGCGGTGGAGCGGAGGGCAATGCCGCCCGCATGGGGCGCTGGGCTGTCCGGGTCGCGGCGAGGTGCCGGACCGGATGCTCCCCCGAGGATCAAGCGTAATGGCGCTCTATCGGTCTCCATCGGGAAACCAGCTTATACGCCTTTGTTTACGTTTTGTGTAGGCATCGCGGCAAAGTTGCCGATGCCGGGGGCTCAGTCGGCGCCGTCGAGCGGCTTGCTCATCCGCAGCAGGTCGTCCGCGTAGCCGACCGCCTCGTACAACCGCCGCGCCCGCGCGTTGCCCGGAAACACCGACAGGGTCAGCCGGGTACAGGCGTACTCGCGGGCGAAGCGTTCGGCGTGATCGAGCATGCGACGGGCATGGCCGCGCCCCTCGTGGGCCGGCAGCACCGCCAGGTCGGAGACATGGCAGGTCGGCGCGCCGCCGAAGAAGTCGGTGCCCAGCAGCAGATGGATGAAGCCGGCCGCTGTGCCGTCGTGTTCGAGGACGAAGAAATGCGAGCCCTGAGGGCGTTCGTCCAGGTGACGGCTGATGTCGGCGCGCACGCCGGCGTCGACGGTCTCGCGGCGGCGCCCGGCCGGCAGCGGGAAGGCGCTGAAGCTTTCGGCGAAGCCGAGGATGAAATCGCGATCGGCACTCGTCGCCGGCCGGATCCGTACCGTGCCGTCGGCGACGTGGTCAGTCACCGCCGCCGCAGCCGCCGCCGAAGTCGCCGCCGCAGCCGCCATCGCCGAAGACGGATCCGCCGTCGCCGCTGTCGCCGCCAATGGCCGATCCATCGCCGTAATACGGATCCAGGCGCTGGTGTTCGCGTGCGTCGCCGATCGCCTGCGAGTGGGCGAAGGCGAGGCAGACGGCCGCACCCATCACCGGGACCAGCCAGGTCAGCATCAATTGCACCAGCTGTTGCGACGGCGAGAAGGCGGCCGCGCGCAGGATCCGCGCGGTCGCCACCAGGTTCAGCACCACCACGATCGCGGCCGCGACCAGGATCCAGCCGGGTATTCCGGTCGTCGCGGTCACCTCCATCCGCTTACTCCAGCGGCAGGTCCGGCAGCCCGGCGAGGCCGCTTTCGATCGCGCTGGCGTGGGCGGCCGTCCGCGGCAGGATCCGCGCGAAGTAGAAGCGGGCGGTCTCGCGCTTGTCGTCCTTGAACGCCTGCGGCTGCGAGGAGGCCTCGGCCGCGGCGACGCTGCGCGCCCACCAGTAGGCCAGGGCGACGTAGCCGGAGTACATCAGGTAGTCGTAGGCGGCGGCGCCGACCTCGTCGGGGTTGGCGGCGGCGCGCTTGCCGATCGACAGCGTCAGCTGCTGCCATTGCGCGGCCTTCTGCATCAGCTCGGCGACGAACGGCGCCAGCGCCGCATCGTCGGCATGCGCCTCGCAGAACCCGGCGATCATCTCCAGCATCACCTTCAGTCCCGCGCCCTGCAGCTGCATGACCTTGCGGCCGAGCAGGTCCAGCGCCTGGATGCCGGTGGTGCCCTCGTACAGGGTGGTGATGCGGGCGTCGCGGGCCAGCTGCTCCATGCCGTGCTCGGCGATGTAGCCGTGGCCGCCGAAACACTGCAGGGCGTTGTAGGTGCACTCCACGCCCCATTCGGTCAGGCAGGCCTTGACGATCGGGGTCATGAAGCCGACCAGCTCGTCGGCGCGCTTGCGCGCGGCCTCGTCGGCGCCGTGATGGGCCTCGTCGACCAGCAGCGCGCCGTGGTAGCCCATCACCCGGCCGCCCTCGACCAGCGCCTTGCAGGTCAGCAGCATGCGCCGCACGTCGGGGTGGACGATGATCGGATCGGCGGCCTTGTCGGGGAACTTCGCGCCGCTGAGCGCGCGCATCTGCAGGCGCTCGCGCGAGTAGCGCAGGGCGTTCTGCAACGCGCGGTCGGACAGGCCCAGGCCCTGCAGACCGACCGCGAGGCGGGCGGTGTTCATCATGGTGAACATGCCCATCAGGCCCTTGTTCGGCTGCCCGACCAGGTAGCCCTCGGCGCCGTCGAAGTTCATCACGCAGGTCGCCGAGCCGTGGATGCCCATCTTGTGTTCGAGGCTGCCGCAGCGCACCGCGTTCGCCTCGCCCATGTTGCCCTCGCGATCGACCTTGACCTTCGGCACCACGAACAGCGAGATGCCCTTGCTGCCGGCAGGCGCGTCGGGCAGGCGGGCCAGCACCAGGTGCACGATGTTCGCGGTCATGTCGTGCTCGCCGGCGGTGATGAAGATCTTGGTGCCGGTGATGCGGTAGCTGCCGTCGGCCTGCGGCTCGGCGCGGGTCTTGAGCAGGCCCAGGTCGGTGCCGCAATGCGGTTCGGTCAGGCACATCGTGCCGGTCCAGCGGCCCTCGACCAGCGGTCCGAGGAAGGCCTGCTTCTGCCAGTCCTCACCGTGCTGCAGCAGCGCCTCGGTGGCGCCGTGCGAGAGCAGCGGGAAGTTGCCCCAGGACAGGTTGGCGGCGTCGATCATCTCCTTCATCGGCACGCCGGCGGCATGCGGCAGGCCCTGGCCGCCGAAGTCGGTCGGCGACACCAGGCCCGGCCAGCCACCCTCGACGTACTGCGCGTAGGCCTGGCTGAACCCGGCCGGGGTGGTCACCTGGCCGCTGTCCTTGTCGAACGTGCAGCCCTGCTGGTCGCCGACCGCGTTCAGCGGCGCCAGCACGGTCTCGCAGAAGCGCGCGCCTTCCTCGAGCACGGCGTCGAGGATGTCGCGGGTCGCATCGGAGAACCCCATCTGCTGGAACGCGGTTTCCGCGTCCAGCACGTCGAACAGGGCGAAGCGGATGTCGTCGAGCGGGGCTTTGTATGCACTCATTGCGGGTCTTTCGTCCTAGGGTGATTGTCGGGGCGGTCGGCGTCGGCGCTCAGCGCAGTACGCCGGGCAGGCCGGGCGCCGGATTCAGGCTGCTGCGGTACTCGACCTCGAACTGGCGCGACTTGCGGGCCTCCTCGGGGGTGGCGGTGACCGTGCCGTTGATCAGGTAGGGCAGGGCGCGCGCTGCCGCCAGCGCATCGGCGGCGGCCAGCTTGGCGGCGGCGGACGGCGTCATCCGCACCTCCACCACGTCGGCGGATTCCGGGCCGATGTCCAGCGCCGGGTCGGTCTGCAGGGTGCCGGCGTCGTGGCCGCCGGCCTGCAGCGCGAGCTCGACGCGGTCGAAGCGCATCGGGATGCTGCTGTAGTTCTCGATCCGCAACTGCGCGGTCCAGCTGCCGTCGGCGTTGACGGTCAGCTGCTGGATACGCGCAGCAGGCTCGGATACGCGCCGTACCGGACCGCTGGAGCAGGCGGCGAGCGTCGTCGCCAGCAGTGCGCAACCGAGCCAGTGCTTCCAACCGTTCGCCTTCATGCCACGCTTCTCCAAATGCCGCGCCAGGCGCGGCTCGATCAGGGAAGCGCGAGGATACTACGGCGCATGGTCGGGCCAAAAAAAGGGCCCGCAGCGGGTGGGCTGCGGGCCACTGGGAGATGCCCGCACCGGTGCGCGTCCGGCGGCGGGCGGTACGGGCCGTCTATCGCGGCGCTGTCTCTATCTACTGCGGTCTCTATCTATTGCTGGTAGACGCCGTTCAGGCGGCTGGCGGCCGCGGCGAATGCGCCGCGCGTGACCGCCTGCTTCGGGTCGAAGTAGGCGCGCAGGGTCGGCTGCAGGTCGAACGGCCCCTGGGTCGCCACGAAGCGGGCGTTGATCAATTGCAGGTCGAGTGCGATCTGCACGTAGCCGCGCAGGCTGGGTGCGATCGCATCGGCGTCGTCGATCGGCAGCCGTTGACCGTCGTACAGCACGCTGAGCGACTCGACCGGCTCGCGCGCCTGGGACTGCAGCCCCAGGCTCTGCACCAGCGAGTAGGCCAGGCTGGCCCGGGTGACCTTGTCGTCGCCGCGGAACATGCCGTCCACGGTTCCCATCACGCCGGCCTGGCGATGCTCGACGTCGCGCTGGGCCGCGCCTTTCGCGGTGACCGCCTCGGCGAACGGCGACAGGTCGTCGGCGACGCCCAGGTCGCTGAAGCTGGAACTGCGGTCGGACGGGAGGCTCTGGCGGATGCCGGCGCCCATCGTCAGGTAGTCGGCCATTTCGCCGCGGGTGATCGCCTGGTCGGGACGGAAGCGTCCGTCCGCGTAGCCGTCGACCAGCCGGCGCGACACGCCATACTCGATGAAGCTCCGGGCGGGATGACCGTCGATGTCGATCAGACCGTCGTAGCCGTCGGTGCGCAGTTGCTTGACGTTGACATCCACCGGGCCCGGTGCGCCGTAGCCGTTGGTGACCTGGGCCGGGTCGAGGGCAACGCCGGATACCGAGCCGATGCCCCGCACCGACAGGGTCCAGGTCCCCGCCACGCCCGGCGCCGAGACGGCGATGTTCTCGCCCAGCACCGGCAGCGCGATCGAGGAGCCGTAGCGCTTGCCGTTGGGGTCGGTCAGCGCGATCGCGACGGTGTTTTCGCCGACGTTGGCGCGCGCGAAGATCATGGAGATGTCGGCGCCGACCTCGAAGCTTTGGGTCGCGGGCGCGCCGACCGGACTGAAGTCGAGGGTGTAGTCGGTGCTGCCGCCGGTGGACACGCGCGCGTTGGCGTTGAAGCTGCGCGCGGCATTGACGGTGCTGCCGAAATTGCCGCCGGCCATCGAGGCCTGGACCGCCGCGTGGGCGTTGACGTAGCCGGCGCCGACTTCCCACGGCGCCCGGCCCGGGATGTTGCTGGCGGTCTCCTGCAGGATCCGCTTGACGTCGCGCCAGTCCATCGACGGGTCGGCCTCCAGCATCAGCGCGACGATGCCCGACACGTGCGGCGCCGCCATCGACGTGCCGGACATGTGGGTGTAGCTCGCGGCCAGGGCCGGCCCCAGCACCTCGACATCCTGCTCGGCCGAGGTCTTGTCGATCGCGCCCAGCGACGCCCGGGTGGAGACGATGTCGACGCCGGGCGCGGTCACGGTGGGGCGGTCCTCCCATGTGTAGGTGACGCCGTCGATCTCGACCTGGCCGCCGCGGCCGTCCTCGCCGCGCGAGGAAAAGTCGGCCAGGCGTCCCTGTTTGTCGCCGGCGGCGACGGTGACCACCCAGGGCGCCTTCTTGAAGTTGCCGGTGATGGTGGCTTCGCCGGCGCCGGAGTTGCCGGCGGAAAACACCACCACCACGCCACGGTCGGCGAGCGCCTTGGTCGCGATGTTGGTCGGGTCGTCGGGATCGAATGCGGTGCCGACGTCGCCGGTGTTGCCGAACGAGTTGGAGATGACGCGGATGTCGTACTGGGCCTGGTGGGTCAGGGCGTAGTCGAAGCCGCCAATGGTGTCGAGGACGAACAGGCCGGCGCCGGAGCCGTAGCCGATGATGCCGGCGCCTGGCGCGACGCCCTCGAATGCGCCTCCGGGCGAGGCCGCGCCGTTGCCGCCGATCGTGCCGGCGACATGGGTGCCGTGGCCGCCGCCGAGGTCGGTATTGGCCACGCCTTCCTGGTAGGTGATCGGCAGCAGGCTGCTGAGCGAGTAGAGGTTCGTCTGCGCCAGCACGTTCTGCCTGACGTGTTCGGGGAACTTCAGGTCCGGATGGGTGCCGTCGACGCCGGAATCGTTGACCACGACCCCGATGCCGCGTCCGGTCACCGGCAGGCCGCCCACGCGCAGGCTGGCGTCGTCGCGCAGGCTGTCGACCCCGGTCAGTTGGGTGGCTTCCCGGTTGTCGAGGTCGAGCGGGGCGTTCAGCCACACCGAGCGGACATCGTCCATCGCCAGCAGCGACTGCAACTGCGCCGGGGTGACCCGGGTACCGACGATCGGCAGCGCCCGCATGCTGATCCCGGCAAGCCCCAGCGCCTGCAGGCGCGTCCTCTGGCCGTCGTCGAGCGGGCCGTCGCCATGGAAGCTGACCACGACTTCGATCGTCTCGCCGGGGTCCAGCACCGGCAGGAGGCTTTCAAGCTGCGGATCGAGGCGGCGGGCCTCCGCCAGCAGCGGGGTGGCCAGGATCGCCGCGGCGAGCAGGCCGGCGCGCAGGCGCGGGTGTTGGGCAAGCGACATACGGAACCTCCGGGATGTGGGCACGGCGCGAATCGCGCTCGATCCAGCATCCGCGGAGGGCATCGGGTTGACCATCCGGTTTTGCCCCCAACCGTATTGGGGGAAGTCACTCAGCCGGACTCAGTCCAGCAGGCCCTTGCGCAGGGCGTAGCGCACCAGTTCGGCGGTGTTGCGCACGTCGAGCTTGCTCAGCACGCGGGTGCGGTGGTTCTCGGCGGTCTTGGCGCTGATCCCGAGCTGGCGCGCGATTTCCTTGGTGGTCAGGCCTTCGGCGATCAGGTGGAAGACTTCGCGCTCGCGGGCGGTCAGCCGCCCGTAAGGGTCGTCGACCGCGCGTTGCGGGTTCTGCATCTGCTCGGCCAGGGCGCGCGCGGCCTGTGGCCCGAAATAGCCGCGGCCGGCCTGCAGGCTGCGCACCGCGGCCAGCAGCTCCGAGGCGGCGCTGTCCTTGACCAGATAGCCGGAGGCGCCGGCGCGGACCGCCTGCAGGACGTATTCGTCCTCCTGGTGCATGGTCAGCACCAGCACCCGGGTCTGCGGCAACGCCTCATGCAGGCGCCGGACCACCTCGATGCCGTTCAGTCGCGCCATCGAGATGTCGGTCACCACCACATCCGGGCGGACCAGGACGGCCTTTTCGATGGTTTCCACGCCGTCGGCGGCCTGGGCGACCACCTGCACGTCGCCGTCGGCCTGCAGCATGCCGGCCAGGCTCTCGCGCACCAGGGTGTGGTCGTCGGCAATCAGTACCCGGATCGGCGTCTGCGTGTTCAAAGATGGGGGAGCGGCTGTCATCGATGATCCCTCCCGCGTACGCGACACGCTTCAGAGTGTATGCCATGGCGCGGATCGCCGGCGAAGGCGGGGCCGACGGCCGCGGTCAAAGGCCCTCCTGGCCGTCCATGGGCACGATCGCGCGCAGCCGCGCGCCGTCGCCCGGATTGGAGTGCAGCTCCAGGCGGCCGCCGTGCAGGCGCAGGCGCTCGCGGATGCCGCCCAGGCCGCTGCCGCCGGAGCCGAGCACCGCCTGCGGGTCGCAGCCGCGGCCGTCGTCGGCGACCTGCAATTGCAGATAGCGCCCGCGGGCGACCAGGCGCAGCAGCACGTGGCGGGCCCGGGCATGCTTGGCGACGTTGTTGAGCGCTTCCTGGGCGACCCGGAACAGCAGGGTCTGGAGGTCGCCGTCCAGCACCGGCAGCGGCTCGATCTCGACCGTGATCGACAGGCCGCCGGATTCGCCCTGGCTGCGCGCCAGCCAGCGCAGCGCCGGTTCCAGGCCGAGGTCGTCGAGGATCGGCGGCCGCAGCAGCCGCGACAGCTCGCGGGTGTCCTCCAGGGTGTCGCTGCACAGCGCGATTGCCGCGTCCAGGCGCGCATGTTGTTGCGCGTCCATGCCTTCGCCCAGTTGCGCCAGGCGGTGTTTGAGTGCGGTCAGGTTCTGGCCGATGCCGTCGTGCAGTTCGCGCGCCAGCCGCCGCCGCTCGTCCTCCTGCACCCGCCAGACCGAACGCGCGAGCCGCCGGAACTCGCGTTCGTTGGCCTCCAGACGCTGCAGCAGGCGCTGGTACTGGTCGCGGATCGCCGGCAGCGAGAGGCCGGTGTCGTTGCCGGACGTGTCGCTCATGGGCTGTCCTCCTGGCGCTGCGGCGCCGCCGCAAGCCCGTTCCCGGCGGCGTTCTCGAAGCCTGCGCGCAATGCCTCGGGCAGGCTGTCGCGCAGCCGGGCCTGCGCGGATCGCGCCTGCTCGGCGGCGGTCCGCGCGGCGCGGTCGTCGCCGGCGGCGGCATGGGCCTCGGCCGCCAGCCGGTACAGCGCGGCGGCGCGGCGGTAGTCGCCGTTGCGCAGCAGTCCGCTCGCCTCGCGGTAGGCGCTCAGCGCGGTCTGCGGGTCGTTCGCGGCGACCGCGTCCGCCATCGCCAGTTCCAGCCAGCCCAGACGCAGCCCGGCATGGCCCAGTGCGGCGGTGGCGCCGTCCAGGGCCTGCCGGTCGCCGCCGGGCTCGGCGGCCGCGGCGCGCGCGGCGTCCAGCTCGATCTGTAACTGCAACTGGCGCACGCCCGAGGTCGCGGCCCGTTGCCGGGCCTGCCGCAGCGCTTCGGTGGCGCGCGCGGCATCGCCTTCGCGGCGCGCGAGTCCTGCGCGCAGCAGGGCGGCGATGGCCTGCTGTTCGGCGGGCGCGTCGGCCAGTCCGGTCTCGAGCGCGGCGAGGATGCGGCCGGCCTCGTCATCGGCATGGGCGGCGAGCAGGGCCTGGGCCTTGAGCAGGCGGCTGTCGAGCATGCCGCGCTGGTCCTCGCGTTGGCGGAACAGGGCGCCGGCGGCCTCGGCCTGGTCGATCGCATCGCCGAGATGGCCCTGCCACAGCGCCAGCTCGGCGAGGTTGCGGCGGCTGACCGCGGCCTCCTCGGGCATCTGCTGCCGCTCGGCGTTGGACAGGGACTCCCGCAGGCGCTGGCGTGCCTTGTCCCAGCGTCCGCGCGCGGTGTCGAGCAGGCCGAGATTCTGCGCGGTGCGGATCAGGCCGGTCTGCGAGCCGAGCTTGCGGTAGGCCTCGGTGGCCTGCTGCCAGTAGACCTGGGCGTCGTCGTAGGCGCCGAGCTGGTAGTGGGCGAAGCCGATGTTGTTCAGGGCCTGCGCGCTGCCGTGGCTGTCGCCGGCCTGCTGCCAGCTCTGCAGCGCGCGCCGGAACGCGGCCAGCGCGCCGGCGTAGTCGCCGCGCTCCTCGTCGAGCAGTCCCAGCTCGTTCTCGATCGCGGCCAGGCCGTCGCGGTCGCCCAGTTCGGTGTACAGGGCGCGCGCCTGCCGCAGGTGCTCGGCGGCCTGGTCGAAATGGCCGGTCAGCGACGACACGCCGGCGAGATTGCGCAGGCTGGTGGCGACGCCGCGGCGATTGCCGACCGCGCGCCGCAGTTCGACCGCCTTGCGGTACTGCTCGGCGGCGTCGGCGGTCTGGCCGAGGCGCCCGTAGCCGATCCCCAGCGCGTTGACGGTCTCGGCCTCGCCGAAGGTGTTGCGGCTGCGCTTGTACAGCACCAGTGCCCTCACCAGGTACTCGTCGACCGCGTGCCGCGCATCGCCGCTGAGGATGCTGAACTTGCCCAGCTCGTACCAGCCGCGCGGGTCGTTGCCGTCGCGTCGGGTCAGGGTCTTGGCGGTGGTCACCGCGGCGGCGAAGTCGCCGGCGGCGCCCTGTGCGCGCGCCAGTTGCAGCTGGGCGAAGGTGTCGTCCGGCGTCGCCTGCAGTTGCGTCTGCCATTGGCCGATGGCGCTGGCGGCATCGCCGTCGAGCAGGGCATGCGCGGCCTGCAACTGCCGTCTCAGCCTGACCGGGGCGTCGCCGGCGCTGCGCTGCGCCTGCTCGATCGCGTCCCAGGCGCTGTCGATCTCGCCGATCGCCTGCGCGGTTTCGGCGCTGGCCAGCCAGGCGGCGGTGTAGGCCGGAGCCGCGGCGGTCGCCTGCTGCAGGTCCTGCAATGCCTGTTCGAGATTGCCGTCGCGGCGCGCGATCAGGCCGGCACCGTAGGCGTCCAGCGCCGGCCCGCCGTCGGTGCCGTCATCGGGCAGCGCCAGGGCCAGGCCGGCCTCGCCCAGACCCAGCGCCTGGCGCGTGGTCGCCTGCGCGGCCCAGTCTGCCAGCGCCGCCAGCGGGGTGGCGGCCACCGCGCCGTCGAGGGCGATCGGGCCGCTCCCGGCATCGCCGCGATACAGCCGCGCGCGCAGCCGCCAGCCGCCATCCGGCTCCGGCAGCAGCCGCGGCTGCAGGATCTGGCGGGCGGCGGCGATCTCGCCCAGAGCGGCGATGTCCGCAGTGGCGCGGCCGGTCGGGTCCAGTTGCCGCAGCGCCTGCGTGGTGCGCTCGCCATCGACCACCGCCATCGGCGAGCCCGCGGCCAGCGCGTCGCGCAGGTGCGCGTCGAGGGCGCTGGCCCGGGGCGCGGGAAGATCGCCACCGTCACCGGTCAGCGGCATTACCAGCAGCCGTTGCAGCGGGGCGGAGGTCGCGACCGCGGGCAGCCCGGCGTCGGGTGGGGCATCGCGCCACCACCACCACGCGGCCAGTCCGGTGGCGATCGCCAGGGTCGCGGCCAGCGCCCAGCCCAGTGGCTTGCCCGGATGCAGTTCGCGCGGGACCTCGCGGCGGTCGATCGCGGTGATCACCTCCGCGCCGCTCTGGAAGCGGTGATTCGGCTGCGGTCGCAGCAGTTTGTCGAGCAGGCGCGCGATCCAGGCCGGCACGTCGGCGCGCTCGCCGGTCACCGGCGACGGTGTGCGCAGCATCCGCTGCGCCAGCACCTCGGCCATCGTGCCGCTGGAGAACGGCGGCTTGCCGCTGAGCATCTCGTAGAGGATCAAGCCCAACGCATAGAGGTCGCTGCGGCCGTCGACGGGATCGCCGCGGGCCTGCTCGGGCGACAGGTAGTCGGGGGTGCCGATGACCGAGCCGGAACGGGTCAGGCCGCTGGTCGCCAACGAGCGGGCGACGCCGAAGTCGCTGATGTAGGCATTGCCTTCGGCATCGAGCAGCACGTTGGCCGGCTTGAGGTCGCGGTGCACCACGCCCTTGGCATGGGCGGCGGCCAGGCCCTGCGCGAGCTGGCGCGCGATCTTCAGCGCATCCTCGACCGCGAACGGGCCGTCGCGGTCGAGCACGCGATCGAGCGGGGCGCCGTCGACGTAGTCCATGCTGATCAGCCACTGATCCTGGTGGCGGGCCAGGTCGTGGATGCGGACCACGTGCGGGTCCGACACCTGCCGCGCGAGCAGCAGCTCGGAGCGGAACCGCTCGAACGAGTCGCTGCGATGCGCCAGCTCCGGACGCAGCAGCTTGATCGCGACTTCGACGTCCAGGGCCAGGTCGGTTGCCCGGTAGACCACGCCCATGCCGCCGACGCCCAGCAGCGATTCGATGCGGAAACGTCCGGCCAGCACGGTGCCCGGCACCAGCTCGGCGCGGGCATAGATGCCGGTCGCGGTTTCGGTGCCGCTGGCGGGGGTGTCCTCGCTCATCCGGCGGTTCCGGTATGGGCGGCGACGATGCCGTCCCAGGGGAGGCCGTTGGCGCCGCCCTCGATGGCGGTCGCGGATGCGTGGGCGTCGAGCAGTTCACGGGTGCGCTGGGCGGCGATCCACATCGCCGCGTTGTCGGCGAAGGCGGCCAGCAGGTCGACGTCGAGATCGTTGATCGCCGGTCCCGGGCGCACCCGGTCGGCATAGATCGCGCCCAGCACCCGGCTGCCGTCGAACAACGGCACGCACACCAGGGTGTTGAGGCCGGCGATCGCGACCGAGGCGCGCTCGGCCAGCCACGACAGGCGGGCCACGTCGTTGGCGACGATGGTCCGACGCTCGGCCAGGGCCCGGCGCACCGCGCTGACGCTGCCGGAGAAGGCGCGGCTGGCCAGCATCGTGGGGTCCAGCGCCAGGCTGGTGCGCACGACGTAGTCGTTGCCGTTGTCCAGCAGCACGAAGCCGCGCTCGCAGTGGGCCAGTTCCAGGACCGCGCGCAGGCTGGCGTCGAGCAGGTCGCCCAGCCCGGTCATGCGCTGCAGCTGCGCAGTGTGCGCGGTGGCCAGGGCGCGGCGCGCGGTGACCTGCTGGCGCCGGTCGCTGGCCTCGGTGTCGTCGATCGTCGCGAACTCGCAATGGACGTCGCCGAAGCGCAACCAGCAGGTCGGCGGCAACGGCGCATCGGTGCATTGGACGCCGTCCACGAAACTGCCGTTCTTGCTGCCCATGTCGATCAGCCGCCAACCGTCGGGCATGCCGCGCAGCTCGGCATGCACGCGCGATACCGAGGGGTGATCGAGAACCAGGTGGACGCTTCCCGCGGGCGCGGTGGCCAGGCCGCTGTCCGGGGTACGGCCGAGGCGCAACATGCCGTCTGCCTGGATCAGGCAGATGGTGGCCGCGCCTTCGGGTGGGTAGGCGATCAGTCGCGCCTGCATCCGGCCATCTTAGCGCGGCCGGCCGCGACCGGAAGCGCCCCCGCTGCGCGCCGGTGTCAGGGCCCGGTCGGCCGCGGACTTCGGCGGCCGCTCCCTAATGTCCGTAGTCGCGCAGGTAGGCGATGCTGAACTTCAGCGTGGCGGCTCCGGCGATCAGGTCGCCGGCCTGGTTGTTGCTGCCGCCGGCCTGCCATTGCTGGGTCAGGGCGCCGCCGGCCTGGCTGGCGGCACTGGCGCGCAGGGTGTCGAGTTCGGCGATCGCGGTGGCGAAGTTCTCGCTGGCGACCGCGGCCTCGGCGGCGTCGAGGCTGGCGGTGTAGCCGGGACGCACGCCGACCGGCAGGGCGTCGACGCGGTCGCGCAGCCAGTCGAACTTCGCGGCGATCACGTCGCCGGTATCGCGCAGGTCCAGCAGCACCAGGAACTGCGAGAAGCCGCCGGTGGTGCCGCGCGCACGCACGCTGCCGGGCGCGATCTCGTCGCTGATGTCGCGGAACGGACCCAGCAGCGGCGCCTTGAACAGACGGTAGGCGCTGCCGGCGCTGTAGCTCAGCGCATGCGTGTGCACTTCGACCCGGACCGTGCGGTTGAAGCTCAGACCGCCGTTGCCGGGTGGCTCGACGGTGATCAGCAGCGGCAGCGCCGAGTCGAGCTGGGTCAGCTGCAGGTCGGGCAGGCGCGCGAGCAGGGCGGCATTGTTGAGGTTCACCAGCTTGGCGCTGATGCCGAGGCTGGAGGCGCTCAGGCCGCTGGCGTCGTCGAAGCTGAGGGTGAGGTCGGCCACCGGTTGGCCGAGCACGCCGATCTGTGCGGTGGCGGTGTTGCCCGACACCTGCACCTGCACGGGCAGGGCCTGGGCGAGGGCGGAACCCGACCCGGCCAACAGCAGCGCAGCCAGCATCAGCTGCTGGAGCCTGCGGAACGGGGCGAATATCGACGGGGTTCTCGACAGCACTCTCGGCATTGCATCCTCCGGGTCCGGCCTCGGACAGGCGCGAATGGCCGGGCGGGCAGGACAGATACGGCAAAGTCGGCCCCGAGCCTAGCGCGAAAACGTGAGCGGCGTCTCTAGGGGTTTTCCCTCATGCGGGGCGTCGGGGCGGCGCGGCGCCGGCCGGCCGCCACCGCCAGTAGCCGTTATGACGGCAGGCGTTGCCTGGTGGTGGCTGGGTGGTTTCACCTGGATGAATTGAGGGGTCGCCACGATGCCGGCGCCCGGCCTGCCGCGAAATACTCGGCCGACCTGCCCGTCACGGGCGCGATGGAAGAGCCTCGCCGATGAGCCGCCAGCATTTGAGCCGCCAGTATTCACGTCTGTCCCGCACCTGTCTGCGCCTGTCCGCGATCGCGGCCGGCCTGCTGGCCAGCGGCGTCGCCCTGGCCGATGCGCAACTGGCCCCGGACCTCGTCGCCCGGTTGGCCGGCGCGCTGCCGCTGGAGGAGCTGGAGATCGTGGTCAGCTACGACCAGTCGGGACCGGTCAGCAGTGGCCAGCTCGAGGGGCTGCGCAGCCTCGGCATCACCCGCGGCCGCACCATGCACCATCTGCCGATCGCCGGCGCGCTGGCCACGCCGGCCGAGATCCGCGCGCTGGCCCTGCGCAGCGACGTGCTGTCGATCCACCTCAACCGCGAGCTGCGCTACCACAACGCCGACGCGCGGCAGCTGTCCGGCGTGGACGCCGTGCAGGCCGATCCGGACTACGGCTATACCGGCGAGGGCGTGACCGTGATGGTCAACGATTCCGGCATCGACGCCACCCACGAGGACCTGAAGTTCGGCGAGAACGTGGTCGAGAACGTGCAGGCGCTGACCAATCTGTCCTCGATCCTCGGCTTCCTGCCGGCGACCTACCTGGAGGGCCAGCTCAACACCGACATCAGCTCCGGTCACGGCACCCATTGCGCCGGCTCGGTCGGCGGTACCGGCGAGCGCTCCGGCGGCCTGCACCGTGGCGTCGCGCCCGGCGCCGACATCGTCGGCTACGGCTCCGGCGCGGTGATCTCGATCCTCGATGCGGTCGGCGGTTTCGACTATGCGATCGACAAGCAGCATGCGTTCGATGCGCCGATCAGGGTCATCTCCAATTCCTGGGGCAGCTCGGGCGACTTCGACCCGACCGACCCGGTCAACATCGCCAGCTACGAGGCCTACAAGCACGGCATCGTCAGCGTGTTCGCCGCCGGCAACGACGGTCCCGGCGCCGACACCCACAACCCCTACGCGCAGGCGCCCTGGGTGATCTCGGTCGCCGCCGGCAACAAGGACGGCACCCTGGCCGACTTCTCCTCGCGCGGCAATCCGGGCGAGAGCGGCAGCTTCGGCATGGCCGACGGCAGCCAGTGGACCTATGTCAACCAGCCGACCCTGGTCGCGACCGGTGTCGACGTGGTCTCCACCCGCGCGCTGACCGGTGCGCTGCCGCTGCTGGCGACCGGCCAGGACCTCAACCTCGATCCGCTGCACGTGCCCTTCTACACCCACATGAGCGGCACCTCGATGGCGACGCCGCATGTGGCCGGGATCGTCGCACTGCTGCTGGAAGCCAATCCGGGCCTGACCCCGCTGGAGGTCAAGCAGGTGCTGCACGACACCGCCGACCCGATGCCGGGCCGGGCCGCCTGGGAGGTCGGTGGCGGTCATGTCGATGCCTACGAGGCGGTTGGGGTCGCGAGCGGGCTCTGACATCCCCGCGTCCGGAACCATCGGAAGAGCGGTCGTCCGCGACCGCGCACGGTTTCGATTGACGCGACGGTTCCGGTGGCGCGCTTTCCTGCAGCACCGGCAGTGGGACCGGCGGGGGCTCGGTCCTGCTGTCCGGTGCTGTTCTTGGTGTCGGACGCGCCCGGGGCCGTCGCTGAGTGCTTTCCCCCCATACGGTTGAAGGCAACTCCGGATGTTCCACCGTGGCCTCTACGACCAAGGTAGGGGCAGCTCCCGTTCCCCGGGAGCGCCAACACCGGAGTCTGTCCATGTCCTTCCAGCATTCCACCGCCACCCGCCGTCCGGCCTTCCGCATCTGTGCGCTGGCCGCCGGCCTGCTGGCCAGCGGCGTCGCCCTGGCCGACGCCCATCTCGACCCGCAACTGCTTTCGCGCATGGACAGCGCGCTGCCGACCGACCAATTGCAGATCGTCGTCAGCTACGAGCAATCCGGCCCCGCCACCTCCAGCCAGCTCGATGCGCTGAAGCTGCTGGGCATCGACCGCGGCGTGCGCATGCAGAGCCTGCCGATCGTCGGCGCGCTGGCGACCCCGGCCGAGATCCGCGCGCTGGCCGCGCGCGACGACGTCGCTTCGATCTACTTCAATGCGCCGCTGCGCTACTTCAACAAGGAGGCGCGCGAGATGTCCGGCGCCGCGCGCGCGGTGCAGAACCCCGGCGACTACGGCCGCGCGATCCCGTTCAGCGGCTGGGGCGTGACCGTGATGGTCAACGACTCCGGCGTCGATGCCACCCACGAGGATCTGAAGTTCGGCGAGAACGTGGTCCAGAACGTGCTCGGTGCGCAGAACATTCTCGCCGAGCTGGCCGGCGAGCTGGTCGCGCCGGGCATCGTTCCGGTCACCTATCTGGAGAACGTGCCCAACACCGACCTGGGCTCCGGCCACGGCACCCACTGCGCCGGCACCATCGGCGGCACCGGCGAGCGCTCCAACGGCCTGTATCGCGGCGTCGCCCCGGGCGCCGACCTGGTCGGCTACGGCTCCGGCGCGGTGCTGCTGGTGCTCGATGCGGTCGGCGGTCTCGATTACGCCGCCACCCACCAGTTCAGCTTCGATTCGCCGATCCGGGTGACCAGCAACTCCTGGGGCAGCTCGGGCAAGTTCGACCCGTCCAACCCGGTCAACATCGCCACCTACGAGCTGTACAAGCGCGGCATCGTCAGCGTGTTCGCCGCCGGCAACGACGGCCCCGGCGAGGACACCCACAACCCCTACGCGCAGGCGCCGTGGGTGATCTCGGTCGGCGCCGGCGAGAAGGATGGCGTGCTCACCGGCTTCTCCTCGCGCGGCAAGCGCGGCGAGATGGGCGACTTCACGATGCCCGACGGCAGCCAGTGGACCTACATCAACGAGCCGACCGTGGTCGCCACCGGCGTGGACATCATCTCCACCCGCGACACCGCCGGCACCCTGCCGCTGCTGGAGGCCCAGCACGACGCCGAGGTGATCGATCCGGCCCACCTGCCGTTCTACACCCACATGAGCGGCACCTCGATGGCGACCCCGCACGTGTCGGGCATCGTCGCGCTGATGCTGGAGGCCAACCCGAACCTGACCCCGGCCCAGGTCAAGGACATCCTGCAGCGCACCGCCACCAACATGACCGGGCGCCTGCCGTGGGAAGCCGGCGCCGGCCACGTCAACGCCTATGCCGCGGTCGCCGAGGCCGCGGGCCTGCGCGACGACCACGGCGCCACCGTCAACGCGCTGCGCAGCTTCAATGCCAATGCGCTGTTGACGCCGGGTTCGACCCAGCCGTTCTCGTTCCAGTTCTCGCCGGTCGGCGAAACCGGCGAGCAGAGCTTCACCGTCGGCGCCGACGCCGCCTGGGTCTCGGTCCGCGCCACCATCGGCGAGAACACCCTGGCGCTGGTGCTGACCGATCCCGACGGCGTCCGCTACGGCTCGGCGATCGCGCTGCCGGTGCTCGGCGACACCGTGACCACCGGCGCCCCGGCCAAGCCGGGCGTGTGGACGGTCAGCGCCCGCGGCATCGGCTCGGTGTCCGGCACCGCGCTGGATCCGGCCGGGGTCACCAACGGCTATGGCCTGCCGGGCACGGTCGAGGGCGAGATCAGCCTGATCAACAGCGGCGGCTACACCGGCATGGACGACGTCGCCGACCATCCGGCCCGCACCGCGATCGAATACGCGGTCGCCAACCGTCTGGTCGATGGCGACTCCAGCCGCCGTTTCCGCCCCGACGCGGCGCTCAAGCGCGGCGAGCTGGCCGAGTACCTGACCATGGGCGCCAGCGTCCGCCAGTCACTGCCGTTCTCCGGCAACGGCAGCTTCAGCGACCTCGCTCCCGGCGACGCCGCCTATCCGTTCGCCGAGTCGGTGGTTGCACGCGGCGCGGCGCTGCGCGATCTCGGCCAGTCGCAGGCCGGCGTCATGGGGACCGTCAACGGTGCGTTCCGTCCCAACGACAAGGTCACCCGGGTCAGCCTGGCCTATTCGCTGGTGCAGAGCCTGGCCCTGCAGAGCGAGGCGCAGGCCTTCAGCGGCGAGCTGACCGCGTTCCATGACGGCAAGCGCATCCCGGTCGAGGACGCCGGCAGCATCCCCGCCAGCCTGCGCGGCTACGTCCAGCTGGCGCTGGATCTGGGCCTGATCAACGCACGCTTCACCGTGACCCAGGGGCCGTTCGACCTGCAGCCGACCCTGCACGCCTGGTTCGACCCGTCGCAGAACGTGACCCGGGCCGCCTACGCGGTCGCCGCGGGCCGCTACATGGCGCACTACCAGAGCGCCGAGGACTGAGCAGCAAGGAGCGGACGCAATCCCCTCGTCCGTTCTACCCCGAGTGGCCCGGTATCCCCCCGGGCCACTCTTTTTTTATCCGTCGGTCATGGCCGGTCATGGCCGGCGACGGGGCGCCGCCGTCGCGGCTACCTGCGCAACGCGCGGGCGACGAGCAGGGCGATCGGTAGTCCGAACAGGAACATGTGCGAGAGCAGGTCCAGCGACGTCGACAACGGCGGGAAGCCGACCGGATGCGGGTAGGCCGACAGCGGCAGCACCACGCAGCGCATCGCCAGGAACACCACGATCCCGTACAGCGGCCCGGCGAATGCCGGGCGCTGGCGCAACCAGCCGACCCGCGAGGCCAGCAGCGCGAACCCCGCGGCCCAGGCCAGCGACATCGCGAAGTGCGAGAACAGACCCAGCGCCGCGCTGGCGGTGCCGCCTTCGTAGGCCGCCTGGCCCTGCAGCCCGCTGGCGATGGTCTGCAACAGCCGCGTCGGAGCGACCCCGCGCGAGGCGGCGAAGCCGAACGCGTAGAGCAGGTCGAGGGCGCCGCCGAGCAGACCGCCCAGCAGCACCCCGGCAGGCAATGAAGGCTTGCGCATCGTCGTTCCCCGCAATCGATGAGGCGACGACTCTAGCGCGCCTGGCGGCGCGAACGACCGGCTCCGGGCAATGGCTCCGGCGTTGGCGCGTGAAGCGGCTCCGAAGGCGGGCGGCCGCGTCGGATCGATCGCCCGCACCCTCGTTGCCGCTATCCTGACCCGACACAGACGCGACTACCGGCGATATGAGCGATTCCTGCTGCGGCTGCGGAAAGACCATCGATGTGCAGGCGATGCAGGCCCGCCAGCGTCGCGTGCTGGTGATCGTCCTGGCGATCAACGCCGCGACCTTCGCGATGATGATCGTCGCGGCGTTTCTCTCGCGCTCCTCGTCGCTGCTGTCGGGGGCGCTCGACAACCTCGGCGACGCCCTGACCTATGCCCTCAGCCTGGCCGTCGTCGGCGCCAGTGCCGGCGCCAAGGCGCGGGTTTCGCTGTTCAAGGGCGGATTGATCCTGATGGCGGCGCTGGCGGTCGCCACGCAGATCGCCTGGCGGCTGACGAATCCGGCCACGCCGCTGTTCGAGGGCATGGGCCTGGCCGCCTTCCTCAACCTGGGCGCGAACCTGGTGTGCCTGCGACTGTTGTGGCCGTACCGCGAGGGCGACGTCAACCTCGCCTCGGCCTGGGAGTGCTCGCGCAACGATGTCGCCGAAGGCTTCGCCGTCTTTGCCGCCGCCGCGCTGGTCTGGCTGTTCGATGCCGGCTGGCCCGATCTGGCGATCGCCACTGCCTTGCTGGTGATGTTCCTGCGATCGGCCGCACGCGTGTTCCGTGCCTCCTGGCGCGAACTGCGTGTGGCGGCAGCCGTCCGCGAGGGCGGGGCGGGGTGATCGGATGGCGGCGCAGTGGCGCCGGGGGCGCTGGCGTTGCAGACCACCCCCGGGCCTTGGATCATTGATCCCGGTTGACTCACGTGGTGTGGCAGGGATTGGAGCAGTAGTAGCAGCCGTTGACTTGGCGATGGTGTTTCCTGGCTTCCGCTACAGCTGAAGTGCAACTGTTGAAGTTCCCGAGATATGTGCTGTCAGTCGTTGGCATGAATGTGCATCCCTGTACGTGCACTTCATGATCTCCGTTGTTCTGAGCCCTGTTATTGACGTAGTAATTTGCCATGGTGGCTTCTTCCATTGACGCGGTCTCCCTGACCGCAACCACGTGCTACGCCGTATGCAGGAAATGGAGGACAGTGTGTTGTTGTCAGGATCAAACTCTCCCTGACACCGTTGTCAGGTGACAATCCGGGGGGGCAGATCGATGAAGTACCTGTTATGCCTGTTGCTGATCTCGATCGGAGTATCCGCCAGCGACGAGCTGTCGCTCGGTGGCATCGTGCTCGGGCAGTCGGAAGCCGCGGTGATAGAGGCGCTTGGCCCGTCCGGTGAGCGGGTCGAGGGGGAGGCCGACCATCTGCCGGTCAGGCTGTCCTGGCCTGGGCTGACCGTCAGGCTCGACGAGCAGGGCGTCGGCAGCATTGTCAGCACGGGCTCCCGATACTGCACGCCGTCGGGCGCGTGTCCGGGCATGTCCCGCGCCGAGGTGCAACATATTTATGGCGCCAGGCTCGAAACGGCGACGATGGGTGGCAATCCGGTCGGAAGGGTCTGGGACGACGGCTGCTGGCTGGGATTCCTGTACGACTCAGGCACGGTCCATGCGATTGAGGTGGGGTGCGTTCCGTGAGCGTGAATGGCCCTGGTTCGCGCCCTTCACAGTTCTCAGTCCAGTTGACGTCGTAAATGTACTTTGGGGCCTGACGTCATTTCCGAAGGGCCCTGGCTCACTTGTTCGTCGGGAACTCGCGTTTCAGTACAGCGAGTGCATCGCCAAAGGTATCGCGTATGTTGCCCTTGGGGAATCGAATCTGCTGGATGCCATCGATATTAGTAAATGCCTCCGTCCCATCCTCCAGCATGACTATGGCGCGGTCGAAACCGAGTGCGCCTTGAAATAAGCCAGCCTCATGAACGACGTTCTGTCGCGCGTGCAATCTGCCGTCTGCCGTTTCGTCCTCGCCTGTCATCACGAGAAAGGCGAATGAGCTCTTCTTTATCATTGAAGTCAATATGTCACGGATCGTATGTCCTGACCTGGAGCCGACCTCGTATGCCTCAACTTCGTATTGATGCTTGAAGTGAAGCATGTCTCTTAAATCCTTCCAAAGACCGCTCCTTCCATGCCCGAGGAACACTATCGGCTTCTCCAAGGTTGCCGGCGGTGGAATCCTACTCGCTTCGCGCTCGCGCTCGAAAACAGCGAATGTTTTATGAATTCGAATTCGATCCTGATTCGGTGCGGCTACTTCAACGAGAACACCGTTGTCCGCTTGTTGCAAGCGAACTTCGTAGTTTCCGACTCTAACGGTGTAGACGCCATTTTCGATTGCGATTCGGCGGTAGTCTGCGAAGAACTCTTCCACATCCTCGTGATGCCAAGTTCCTTCATCCGGCACCGTTATGTTCAGATAGTATGTGCGCTCGTTGTCAAGGCCTTGTAGTAGAAGCTCAGTTGCTTCTTGCAGCACTTCGGCCTTGAAACGGGTTAAGGAATACAGCTTTGAGAGCTTCATGCTTTAGTAGGTGTGCTGGAACGTGGCACAACATAGCAGGCGTTGCTTCCACTTGGATCGGTCGCGCGCGCGGAGCTGGTGCTCTAAGTGGATAAGGTCGTAGCCAGAGCGTGATCGCAGGCAGAGCGTGACCTCAGGGTCCATGGAGTGTAAGAAACAAAAAACCCCGCAAAGGCTGGAACCTTTGCGGGGCTTTCGTTTGATCATGGTGGCCGGGGAGGGAATCGAACCCCCGACACGGGGATTTTCAATCCCCTGCTCTACCAACTGAGCTACCCGGCCACGTCGCGGCGTTGCCATGCGGCGTGCCATGCGAGGAGCGGCATCATACGGATGCGCGAAGGATGTGGCAAGCCTGTGACGCGCGATCGTGGCGGGGCGCGGTTCGCGGCCACGCTGGCAGTGGCTGCCGGTACATCCGGGCGTACTGAACGGGGCCATGGGCGAGGGGGCGGCAGTCGCTGCGCGGGCGTCCGGCAGCCGATGGGCGGCGTGCTCGGTCGCGCCGCCGCCGCGCGCGGCCGGGATGAGCCGGGACGGGCGCCTGGGGGTGGCACGGACCGGCCCGGTAGCGATGTCCGCGCATCGGCGCCAGCCTGACGGCAGCTTAACCGGCGGCGCGGATCATGCGACTGTGGGTAGCCGGTCCGCGTACCAGTCATCAGAGCCGATGCGTGTCCGAGAGGCGCGCGGCGTCGGCGGCCCCCTTCGCAGCCATGGAGATCGAGATGAGCAAGATGTTTCCCCGCAAGCCGGCGCTGGGACGGGCCCTGCTGCTCGCCGCGGCCATGGCGGGAGGCCTGGCGGCCTGCGCGACCGGTCGGATCAGCGACGACGAACGGCTGGCGATCTATCGCGCCAATGCCGGCGAGCCGGTCAGGAGCTTCCGCTACTTCGGTCGTCTGGACGGCTGGACCTCGCTGGGCGGTAGCGCGCTGGCGGTCTGGACGCGTCCGCACGAGGCCTATCTGCTGGAGCTGGGCAGCCGCTGTCCGGATCTGGATTTCGCGATGGCGATCAGCATCACCAACCAGGGCGGGTCGGTCTATTCGCGCTTCGACAAGGTGTTGCCGCTGGGGCAGGGCGCGGCGCCGATTCCCTGTTTCATCCAGGAGATCCGGCCGCTCGACACCCGCGCGATCAAGGCCGAGGAGGCCGAGCTGCGCGAGGCCAAGACCGCGCCCCGCGAGGACGGCTGAGCCTCCCCCCGGGGCCGCGTGGCCTCAGTCCTGGCCGGTCGGCACGTAGCCGGCCGGCTGCTCGGCGCCGCCCTCGAACAGGAACTTCTCCATCTGTTCGGCAAGGAAGGCGCGGTGCTTGGAGTCCATCGGCGACAGCCGGTTCTCGTTGATCAGCATGGTCTGGTGGGCCAGCCACTTGGCCCACGCGGCCTTGCCGATGTGGGCGAACACGCGTTTGCCGAGCTCGCCGGGCCAGGGCACGAAGTCCAGGCCTTCGGTCTCGCGCTTCTCGTATTCGCAGTAGACGGTTCGGGGCATGCGCGGTCTCTTCCGGTATCGGTCAGTCGGTGTCGGGGCTGGCGTCGGGCGCGGGCGGACTGGCCGGTCCGCTCTCCAGCAGCTTGCGGATCGGCGCGGGGATGCCCAGCGCGCCGAGCTGGGCGCGTGCGACCCAGCGCAGGCCGTCATTGTCGCCGACCCGCTCGCGCAGCGCGATGCCGTGCCAGCGGCGCGGGTGCAGGGTCAACCGGTAGTGGCTGAAGGCGTGGGCGATCGCCGGTAGTGCGGCGCCGGCCTCCGGCGCGGCGGTGGTCGCCTGCTGCAGCCATTGCCGCGCCTGGGCCTCGTCGTCGGCCTGCGGCAGGGTCCACAGCGAGGCCCAGATGCCGGTCGGCGGGCGCTGTTGCAGCAGGACCCGGCCATCGGCGTCCTCCAGCCACAGCACCTGCGCCTCGCGCCGGGGCAGGGTCTTGCCGGGGCGCGGGGTCGGCAGCTCGCCGCTGCGGCCCTCGCGATGGGCGACGCAGTCGCCGTGCAGCGGGCACAGCAGGCAGGTCGGGTTGGCGCGGGTGCACAGGGTCGCGCCCAGGTCCATCTGCGCCTGGGTGTAGTCGGGCAGGCGGCCGCCGGGCAGCGATGGGCTGGCGACGTGGGCCTCGGCGTGGGTCCACAGCCGCTTCTCGACCTTCGGTGCGCCCGGCCAGCCCTCGACGCCGTGATAGCGGGCGAGCACGCGCTTGACGTTGCCGTCGAGGATGGCGTGGCGGTCGCCCCAGGCCTGCGACAGGATCGCCGCGGCGGTGCTGCGGCCGATGCCGGGCAGGGCGACCAGGGCGTCGAGGTCGCGCGGCAGTGCGCCGCCGTGCTGTTCGACGCAGGCGCGCGCCGCGGCGTGCAGGTTGCGGGCGCGGGCGTAGTAGCCCAGTCCCGACCACAGCGCCAGCACCCGTTCCTGCGGCGCCGCCGCCAGCGCCGGCAGGTCGGGCAGGGCGTCGACGAAGCGCTGGAAGTAGCCGATCACCGTCGTCACCTGGGTCTGCTGCAGCATGATTTCCGACAGCCACACCCGGTACGGCGTGCGCGGATGCTGCCACGGCAGGTCGTGGCGGCCGTGGTCGTCGAACCAGGCCAGCAGGCGGGAGGCGAAGCCGTCCTCGCCGGTGGCGCCTGGCGCGTCCTCGGTCGTACTGGGGCGACGGCTCACTGCTCGGCATCCTCCTCGAATTCGATCTCGACCCCGTGCAGGGTCGCGCCGCTGACCTCGACCCGCGGCGTGCTCAGCCGACCCTGCAGCGGCGGCAATGGATTGCCGTCGGCCAGGGTGTCGAACCAGTCCAGCAGCGCCGGCAGCCGCAGCCGCGCATCGAAGCGGGTGGCGTCGCGGGCCAGTCGCAGCCGCAGCGGATCGTCGCCGTCGGTCGCGCCCGCGTAGTCCAGCGAGAACGGCAGCGGCGAGTCGGACTGGCCCAGCGGCGGCGGCAGCGTCGGCCATGCCTGCGGCCAGCGGGCGATCTCGCCGCCCACGGCGATCTGCAGCAGGGCCGGTGTGCGTGCGCCATCGAGCGTCAGCCGGCCGCGGGCGCGCAGCGGCGGGATCGGGCTGTCATCGCCGTCGCCGCGCACGATCAGGCCCGCCGCGTCCAGCGACAGCCGCTGTCCGGCATGGCGCAGCGGCCCGTGGACGCCGATCCGCAGCGGCAGGTCGGTGTCGCCGTTGCGGTAGCGGGCCGATGCGCCCAGGCGCAGCGGTTCGACCGCGATGCCGTCCTCGTCCATGCGCAGTGGCCCGGACAGGCTCAGCGTCGCCGGCAGCGCGGTCGCGCCGGAGCGGATCTCGACCCCGCCGTCGGCGGCGACCGCGGTCGCGCGTTGTTCCAGCAGCGCCTGCGCTTCGTCCAGGGCGACCCGCAGGTCGAAGCCGGCCTCCAGTGGCGCATCGACGTAGCGCCCGCGCAGCTGTGCGGTCAGTGGGCGCCGCGGATCGAAGCGGGCGGCCGACAGCGCGATGTCGCGGATTTCCCAACCGTCGCCGGCGACATGGCCGTCGACGATGCCGATGCCGTCGGTCAGCAGCGGCAGCCGCGGTGTCTGCGACGATGGCGGCCGGCCCGCCATCCAACGTTGCAGTGCCGCCAGATCCAGCCGCGGCGCATCCAGCTCGACCCGCTGCACGGTCAGCTTCTGGCCCTTGCCCCGGATCGTCGACCACGGCAGCGCCAGCAGCAGGCGATCGGCTTCCAGCAGGGCGGTGGCGGTGCCGGGCTCGCGCACGCTGAGCTTGCGCAGCACCAGTTGCGGGGTGCCGCGCAGGCGGTACTCGGCGGGACCGGAGGCGCTGATTTCCAGCCCCAGCGCGGCGCCGGCGCGGTCGAGGATCAGGCCCGCCAGTTGCTGCGGCCGGCTCAGCCAGGCCAGCAGCAACGCAAGCAGCGCCGCCAGCGCGAGTACGGCCAGCAGCGCGCGTCGCTTGCGGCTCGCCGCCATCGTCGCGGGTCAGTCGCCGGAAGCGGTGCCGAGCGACTCCGGCAACAGTGCGTCGACGAAGGCGCCGGCGTCGAACACGCGCAGGTCCTCGGGGCGCTCGCCGATGCCGACGTAGCGGATCGGAATGCCGAATTCGCGCGCCAGCGCGAACAGCACGCCGCCCTTGGCGGTGCCGTCGAGCTTGGTCACCACCAAGCCGGTGACCCCGACCGCGGCATGGAACTGGCGCAGCTGGCTCAGCGCGTTCTGACCGGTGGTGCCGTCGATCACCATCAGCACCTCGTGCGGCGCGGCCGCATCGAGCTTGGCCAGGACCCGCTTGATCTTGCCCAGCTCGGCCATCAATCCCTGCTGGGTGTGCAGGCGGCCGGCGGTGTCGGCGATCAGCACTTCGGTGCCGCGCGCCTTGGCCGCCTGCAGCGCGTCGAACGCAACCGAGGCGGCGTCGGCATTCTGGCCCTGGGCGATCACCGGCACCCCGTTGCGCTCGCCCCAGGTCTGCAACTGGGCGACCGCGGCGGCGCGGAAGGTGTCGCCGGCGGCCAGCATCAAGGGGCGACCCTCGTCCTTGAAGCGGCGCGCCAGCTTGCCGATCGTGGTGGTCTTGCCGACGCCGTTGACGCCGACGGTCAGCAGTACGAAGGGCTTGGCGTCGCGGTCGATCCGCAGCGGCATCGCGACCGGTCGCAGCAGCTCGGTCAGGTCGCCGCGCAGCGCGGTGAGCAGGGCGCCGGCGTCGGCGAACTCGCGAGCCTTCATCCGCTTGCGCAGGTCCTCGACCAGCTCGGTGGTCGCGGTCACGCCGACGTCGGCAGTGATCAGCGCGGTCTCGATCTCGTCGAGCAGGTCGTCGTCCAGGCGCGGGTTGCGCGAGAACAGGCCGCCGAGGCTGCGCGCGAACGCACTGCCGCGCAGGCGCTCGCGCCAGCTGGCCTTGGCCGGCTTGTCAGCGGCTACGGGTTCGGCCTCGGGCTGGGTCGGCGTGGGTGCCGGCTCCGGATCCGTCGGTCCGGACGCGTCGTCGGCCTCGCTGCTGTCGCCCGCGTCCATCGCCGCGGCGATGATCTCGGCCGGTACCGGCTCGGGCGCGTCGTCGGCGTCCCCGCTGGCGGCCTGCCCGGGCTCCCGCTCCGGTTCCCGCGCCGGCGCTTCATCGGCGGCCGCTGCCGGTGGCTGCGGCGCTGGTTCGGGCCCAGGCTCGGACGCGGGCGACGGCGGCGCATCCGGAAACGCGGCGGCCAGTTCGGCGATGCGGCGTTCGGATTCGGCGTCGGTGGGCTTTTCGGACTTCTTGCGGCGGAAAAAACTGACCATCGATCAGGGGTATGGGGGGATATCGGGAAATGGGGGGTAATGCGCGAGAATGGCGACATGCTAGCACTGCGAATCCGGGTCGCCAGACGGGATCCATCCGATCAAGGCCGCCCGATGAGGACATCCCCATGAGTGGCGGACGGCGAGACGGCCGGCGCCGGCCAGGCCCCGCCGCGGCGCCGGCAGGGGGCGGCCCCGGCAGGGTCCGCCTGATCGGCGGACGCTGGCGCGGCACCCGCCTGGAGGTCCCCGCGGTCGCCGGGCTGCGGCCGACCTCGGACCGGGTCCGCGAGACCCTGTTCAACTGGCTGATGCCGACACTGCCGGGCGCGCGCGTACTCGACCTGTTCGCCGGCAGCGGCGCGCTGGGGCTGGAGGCGGTATCGCGCGGCGCCGCCGGCGCGGTCCTGGTCGAGCGCGATCGCGAACTGGCGCAGGCCCTGCGTGCGTTGGCGGCGCGACTGCCCGGCGGCGACGCGGTCGAGGTGGTCCAGGCCGATGCCCGCCACTGGCTGGATGCGGCGCCGCAGGCGGCCTTCGACATCGCCTTCGTCGACCCGCCATTCGCCGACGGATTGTGGGAGGCGGTGTTGCCGAGGCTGTCCGCCGCACTGGTCCCCGATGGCTGGTTGTACGTCGAGGCGCCGGCGACCGCGGCGCCGGCGCCACCGCCTGGCTGGACCCTGCACCGCGAGGGGCGTACCCGCGAGGTCCGTTACGCCCTGTATCGGCGCGGCGGCGGCGCGGTTTCTTCGCCGGCCAATGAATCGGCGGACTGATAGACTGGGCAGCGAATCCGGGCCATCGCCGGTATCCCGGCCGGGCCCCTCACTGGGAATGCACTGACGTATGACCGCGGCCCGCCAACGCATCGCCGTTTATCCCGGCACCTTCGACCCGATCACCAACGGGCACGTCGACCTGGTCAACCGCGCCGCACCGCTGTTCGAGCGGATGGTGATCGGGGTCGCCGAGAGTCCCGGCAAGGGACCGGCGCTGCCGCTGGCGCAGCGGGTCGAGCTGGCGCGCAAGGCGGTCGCCCAGCATGCCAACGTCGAGGTCCGCGGCTTCGACTGTCTGCTCGCGCATTTCGTCGCCGAGGTCGGTGGCGGGGTGCTGCTGCGCGGGCTGCGCGCGGTGTCCGACTTCGAGTACGAATTCCAGCTCGCCAGCATGAACCGCCACCTGATTCCCGAGGTGGAGACCTTGTTCCTGACGCCGGCGGAGCAGTACGGATTCATTTCCTCCTCGCTGGTGCGCGAGGTCGCCCGCCTGGGCGGCGACGTGTCGGGGTTCGTGCCCGCGGCCGTGGCCGAGGCCCTGCAGGCGGAGTGGCGGCGCGAGCGTCCGGCGTCATAATCCACCGTTTCCATGACCCGCACGATCGCGATCCACGCGATCCCGGTCCAAGAATTCCAACCCGTACGATCCAACCCGAGGGGAAACCCATGAAGATGTCCACCCGCCTGATCCTCGCCGCCTGTCTCACCCTGCCGGTCCTTGCCGCGTGCCAGAAGGAAGAAGCGACGGAAGTGGTCGAGGCCGCTCCGGTCGCCAAGCCGACCACCAACGACGACAACGCCTGGGCCGAGTACCTGACCGACGTGGTCAAGCGCAACGTCGGCGACGCCACCAGCGTGTATCTGTACACCCTGCCGGCCTCGGATTCGGCCGACTACGAGGGCGAGTACGCCCGTCAGCTGGAAAAGGCCCAGACCGACGTGATGCGCGGTGGCGTGGAAGGCACCCTGCTGGCCTACGGTTCGCCGGACTCGGCCAAGAGCGCCGACCTGGCGGTGGCCTCGTTCGAGCAGGCCCAGCCGGGCTCGATGAAGGGCGTGCGCGTGCTGTTCATCGGCAATCCGGCCGACAGCGACCGCGTCAAGGCCGCGGTCGAGCCGTCGGAAGCCGCGTTCCAGTTCGTCGAAGCCAAGTAAGCCGTGGAGGGCGTGGCCGCGTCGGCGGCCACGTCCGCATCGTTCCGGCCGCGCATGCCGCCGGCCGGGGCGCTTCTCCCGACGCGCTGCCCGCATCCCGCAGGCGATACACAGCGTCCCGCGAATTGCCCGCGCCGGCCCTTGCATGCCGCCGCCATCCCCCGCAAAGTCGGAGCGGTGTCCGCATCGGTTGAGCGACTCGCCGGAGTCGCCCCGCCGGAATCGCGAACCGTACCGCAGCCAACGAGCGCGAGTCGCACGACCGCGTGCCCCCATGTCCCTGAAGATCAACGAGCTCTGCGTCAATTGCGATGTGTGCGAGCCGGCCTGCCCGAACCAGGCGATCTCGCAGGGCGAAACCATCTACGTGATCGATCCGGCCCGCTGCACCGAGTGCGTGGGGCATTTCGACGAACCCCAGTGCGTCGTGGTCTGTCCGGTCGAGTGCATCGATCCCGACCCCGATCTTCCCGAAACGCAGGACCAGCTGTTGGCCAAGCTGGCGCGCCTGCAGGCGTCCTGAGCCGCTGATGGCGGCTCGTGTTCCACAGGAGTGAATAGATGCGCTTGATGCCGCGAACCTTGATCCTGATCGCCCTGCTGGTGCCGGCACTGCTGCCGTTGCAGGCCTGCGCCGAGCAACCGCAGGCCTCGAACCCGCGCGAGGCCGCGGTCGCGGCGACCCACCCGCCGGGCACGGCGATCGCCAGCGCGCATTCGCTGGCCACCGATGCCGGCCTGGAGATCATCGCCGCCGGCGGCAACGCCTTCGACGCCGCGGTCGCGGTCTCGGCGACGCTGTCGGTGGTCGAGCCGATCAGCTCGGGTCTGGGCGGCGGCGGTTTTTTCCTGTTGCACGACGCGCGCAGCGGCAAGGACGTGTTCGTCGACGCGCGCGAGACCGCGCCGGCCGCGGCTACTCCGGAAGCCTTCCTCGATGCCGACGGCAACCTCGACCGCGACCGCTCGGTCAACGGTCCGTGGTCGGCCGGCATTCCCGGTCTGCCGGCGGCACTGGTGCACGTGGCGCAGACGTATGGACGGCTGCCGCTGAAGCAGTCGCTGGCGCCGGCGATCCGGATCGCCCGCGAGGGCTTTCCGGTGTATGAGCGGATGGCACGCGGTTACGCCGCGCGCCGCGGGGTGATGGAGCGCTACCCCGGTACCCGCGCGGTGTTCCTCGCCGACGGCGACACCGTCGAGGAGGGCGAGCTGTTCCGCCAGCCCGATCTGGCGCGGACCCTGGAGCGCCTCGCCGACGGCGGCTTCGACGGGTTCTATCGCGGCGAGACCGCGCGCCTGCTGCTCGACGGCGTGCGCGCCGAAGGCGGCCAGTGGACCGCCGAGGAACTGGCCGGCTACCGGGTGCGCGAGCGCGAACCGCTGCGCTTCGACTACGACGGCTGGCAGATCGTCACCGCGCCGCCGCCGTCCTCCGGCGGCGTCGCCCTGGCGCAGATGCTGCAGGTGCTGGCGCCGTGGGACCTGGCCGCGCTGCCGCAGGGCGAGCGCGTGCACCTCACCGTCGAGGCGATGCGCCGCGCCTATCGCGACCGGACCTTCTATCTGGGCGATCCGGACTTCGTCGAGGTGCCGGTCGGCCTGCTGACCGACCCGGCCTACGCCGCCGGTCTGCGCGCCTCGATCAATCCCGACCGGGCGACCCCCAGCGACACGTTCTCCGGACGGCCTACGCCGCTGGAGGACGAGGAGACCACCCACTTCTCGATCATCGACGCCGAAGGCAACCGCGTCGGCGCGACCCAGACGGTGAACCTGCTGTTCGGCTCCGGTCTGGTCGCGCCCGGTACCGGGTTCCTGCTCAACAACGAGATGGACGACTTCGCGTTGAAGGCCGGCACCCCGAACGCGTTCGGGGTGATGGGCTTCGACGCCAACGCACCGGAGCCGGGCAAACGCATGCTCAGCTCGATGACGCCGACCTTCATGAGCTCGCCGGACCGGGTCGCCGTGCTCGGCACTCCGGGCGGCAGCCGCATCATCACCATGGTCCTGCTCGGCATCCTCGGTTACGCCGACGGCCTGTCCGCGCCGCAGGTCGCGGCGCTGCCGCGCTTCCATCACCAGTGGATGCCGGATGCGATCTCGATCGAAAAGGACGCGATGACTCCGGAAGTCGTCGCCGAACTGCGCGCGATGGGGCATACCGTCAACGTGCCCGGCGAAGAGGTCGCCGGCGGGCGCCGCTCCAGCGACAGCTGGGGCAACCTGCAGACGGTGTCGTGGGATCGGCGCAGCGATACCCTGGAAGGCGGCACCGATCCGCGCAACCCGGTGGGCAAGGTCGGAATCAGACCGACCCCTTGATCGCCACCGTGCCGTTCGTCGCGGCGACATGAACGCCGGCATGCGCATGCTGGCGGTCACGTCCCCGATGCACGGCGCCGGCGCTACCCTTGGATCACCCCCTGAGTCATCCGCACAGGCATTACCCGCATGAAGCTCTGGTCACTCCTGGGAAACAGTCAGAAGCTCGACGGTGGCGCGATGTTCGGCAACGCGCCGCGCGCGCTGTGGCAGCGCTGGGCGACGCCCGACGAGCACAACCGCATCGACCTGGCCTGCCGCGCGCTGCTGGCGACGCCGCTGGCCGGCAAGACCGTGCTGTTCGAGGCGGGCATCGGCGCGTTCTTCGAGCCGAAGATGCGCGAGCGCTACGGCGTGGTCGAGTCGCAGCACGTGTTGCTGGATTCGCTGGCCGCCGCCGGCTTCGGTCCGGACGACATCGACGTGGTCGTGCTCTCGCACCTGCATTTCGATCACGCCGGTGGAGTGTTGCGCGCCTGGCACGACGGCGAGCCGCCGCGACTGGTGTTTCCGAATGCGACCTACGTGGTCGGCCGCGACCACTTCGAGCGCGCGCGCCAGCCGCACCCGCGCGACCGCGCCAGCTTCATCCCCGAGCTGCCCGAGCTGCTGGAGAAGACCGGCCGGCTGGAGCTGGTCGATGGCGCGTACAGCCGCACGCTCGGCGACAGTGTCCGTTTCCATTACAGCGACGGACATACGCCGGGCCTGATGCTGGCCGAGATCGTCGGTCCGGAAAGCGTCGACGGCCAGCCCCATGGCGGGGTGGTGTTCTGCGCCGACCTGATCCCGGGGCGGCCGTGGGTGCACGTGCCGATCACGATGGGCTACGACCGCAACGCCGAGCTGCTGATCGACGAGAAGAAGGCCTTCCTCGCCGACAAGCTCGAGCGCAACGTGCATCTGTTCTTCACCCACGATCCCGGCTGCGCGCTGGCCCAGGTGGTGCGCGACGAGAAGGGCCGCTATGGCACCGCGCACGAGGTCGGAGAACTGCAGGCACGGGCATTGGCGGCATGAGTCGACCGCCGCGCACCGCGGCCGGCGGGTGGCGGTCGCGTCCGCGCAGGGCCTGCGCGTGCTTGCTGTTGGTGCTGGCGCTGGCCGGCAACGTCGCGCCCGCATTCGCCTGGCAGCCGCCGCCCGCGGCGCAGGTCGATGTCGAGCCGGTCGGTGAACCGGTCGGTGGCATCCAGACCGCTTCGGCGATCGTCGATCGCGACTTCGGAGTGTCGACGAAATCGGCCGGTCTCGACCGCCTGGTCGAGATGTACCAGTGGCGCCGCCAGGGCGACGAGTATCAGCGGGTGTGGAACGCGGCGCGGATCGATTCGTCGGATTTCGACGACGCTCACCGCAATCCGCCGTTCCTGCTCGACAACCGCCGCTGGTGGTCCGAGGACGCCCGGCTCGACGGCAGGCCGGTCGACCCCGAGGTGCTGCAGGCGCTGGGCGAGTGGCGGGTGTTCCGTCCGGGCTTCTCGCGCCTGCCGTTGAACATGGCGGCGACCTTCCAGCCGGAGGGCGATGGCCTGGGCAGTGCCGAAAATCCCCTGCAGCCGCAGATCGGCGATCTGCGCATCCGCTGGCGCGAACTGGTGCTGCCGCCGCTGCAGGAACGGGTGCTGTTCCGCGATGGCGCCTGGCGACTGCGGCCGTCCGCCGCCCCCGGCAGCGGGCGCGATGCCGGCGATGGCGGTCCGCATCGCGGCGATGCGGTGGCGGCCTCCGGTACGACCGAGGCCGACGATCTGTCGTGGTGGTGGCTGGCGTTGCCACTGGTATTGATTCTGATTCTGGCGTTGCGGCGCCGACCAAGGAAGGAGACCCCCTGATGAACGTGACGATGCCCGCGATCACCCTGCTGTTCGCATCGATCCTGGTGCTGCTCAAGCTCGTGCTGCTGACCCGGGTGAGCATGGCCCGCCGCAGCAGCAACATCGGTATCGGCAGCGGCGGCGATCCCTCGCTGCAGCGCCGGGTGCGGGTGCACGCCAACTTCATCGAGCAGGTGCCGATGGCGCTGTTGTTGATGGCCCTGGTTGAGATGGCGGGACTGGCCCCGGCCTGGCTTTGGGGCTTCGGCGTCGCGCTGTTGCTGGGACGCGTGCTGCACGCGATCGGCCTGTCCGGCAGCGCCGGCTATTCGTTCGGCCGCTTCACCGGCACCGCCCTGAGCTGGGGGATGATGCTGGCCGCGGCGGTGGCCGGACTGGTGCTGGCCGCGCGTCACCTGGGCGGCTGGTAGGCGGCCAGGCCCGCCGCGGTGGCGGGCCGCCAGGCACCACTCAGCCGCGGGTGCCGAAGATCTTGTCGCCGGCGTCGCCCAGCCCGGGCAGGATGTAGCCGACCTCGTTGAGGCGCTCGTCGACCGAGGCGGTATAGACCTCGACGTCGGGGTGGTGCGCCTCCAGCGCCTTCAGTCCCTCTGGCGCCGCGACCAGGAACAACCCCTTGATGCGCCGGCATCCGGCCGCCTTGAGCATGTCGACGGTGGCGATCAGGGTGCCGCCGGTGGCAAGCATCGGGTCCAGGATCAGCGCGGTGCGCTCGTCCATGCGTCCGGTCAGCTTCTCGTAGTAGCCGACCGGCTGCAGGGTCTGCTCGTCGCGCTGCAGGCCGACCACGCCGACCTTGGCCGCCGGGATCAGCTCCAGCACCCCCGGCAGCATGCCCAGGCCGGCGCGCAGGATCGGCACCAGGGTGATCTTGGCGCCCTTGATCTGGCGGGTGGAGACCGGCCCGGCCCAGCCCTCGACCGTGGTGGCCTCGGTTTCCAGGTCGGAGGTGGCTTCGTAGGTGAGCAGGGTGGCGACCTCGGAGGCGAGTTCGCGGAAGGTCTTGGTGCTGTTGTCGGCACGGCGCATCAGGCCGAGCTTGTGCTGTACCAGGGGATGGCGGACTTCGACGATCTTCATGGCGGGCATTCCTGTGCGATCGCGCAAGTCTGCATCAAGGGCGCTGTGCTGTCGAAGCCTGCGCCGTCGAAGCCGGGAACACCGGCGCGGGCGCCGCGGCGACGGGCACGACGCGCAAAAAGAAAAAAGCCGGCGCGGGGCCGGCTTCTTCGTGACGCGGTGGTGCGGCGGTCAGAACGACCAGCGCATGACCATCTGGTAGCTCGGGCCGGCCTCCTCGGTTTCCAGCTCGTACTCGTCGTAGTCGCGGTCGGTCTGGTCGCCCAGGGTGTCGAACTTGTGGAAGAACTCGTCCTTCGAGGCGTCCAGCAGGTTGGCCGCGGACAGGCGCACCGAGACGCGGTTGCCGAAGCGCTTCTCGACGAAGGCTTCCAGGTCGTCGCCGTACCTGACGGTGACCTCCTCGCCGAGGATGCGCTCGTAGGCATCGCCCTGCTTGCGGTAGGTCACGCCAAAGCTGGCCGCCAGCGCCGGCAGGTCCTGGATGAAGCCGATGTTGAACACGGACTTGGCCTGGTTGTTGAAGCGGCGCTCGCCCAGGAAGTCGTCGATCTTCGAATCCACCCACGAGTAGTTCAGGAACACGCCGGTGTTGTCCAGGCCGAAGGCGCTCAACGGCGTGGACAGGTCGAATTCGGCGCCCCAGACCTTGCCGTCGCCGATGTTGGCCGAGGTGAACACCCAGCTGTCGGCCGGTTCGGCGGCTATGGCCTCCTCGATGCTGGCGGCTTCGCCGTCCTCCACCATCTCTTCCCAGGTGTCGCGCATTTCCTCGCTCGGCGCGCCGGTGTTGACGACCTCGATCAGGTCCTTGACGTCGCGGTAGAAGAAGTTGATGCCGATCACGCCCTTGCGGCCCAGGCGGTGCTCCCAGCCCAGATCGATGCCGTTGGCGGTTTCCGGGTCCAGCTGCGGGTTGCCGATGTAGTCGTTGTCGCCGAATTCGCCGTCCAGCAGGGCCGGGATCATCTCGTTGAAGTTCGGGCGCTTGACGCTCCTGGCCAGCGACAGGTTGATGCGATCGGCGTCGGTCACGTCCCAGCGCAGGTGCATGGACGGCAGCAGCTCGTCGTAGTCCTTGCTGGCGGAACCTTCGACGTCGCCGTCCTCGCTGTAGCGGATCCTGGAGCGGGTGGTTTCGTAGCGCAGGCCCGCTTCCCAGGCCAGGATGCCGGCCTGGCCGTTGAACTGGATGTACGGATCGATGCGCTCTTCCTCGATGACCGATCCGATGATGCTGTCCGGCTGGTAGACCACCGGGTCGCCTTCGTTCTCCGCCTCCCACTCGAAGAAGGCGTAGGTGACGTCGCGCTCCTTGTCGCGGTAGTCGACGCCGAACTCCATCCCGACCGCGCCCAGAGAACGCATGTGCGCGATCTTGAGGCTGGTCTCGGCGTCCTTGGCGTCGATGTACTCGGCTTCGCCCTCGGACTCGTCCCACTCGCCGTTTTCGTAGACGTGCTCTTCCTCGCGCTCGAAGCTGTTGTCGGCGAAGCGGGCGTGGTCGAGGTCGAACTCGGTGATGCCGCCGGCCATCCCGAATCGGTACTCCAGGCCGGCGCCCCAGTTCTTCTGGTCGACGGTGGCCAGGCCCGGCACGTCGGCGGTGATCACGTCGCCATCGTCGTACTCCTCCTCGTACGACACCTCGGTCACGTCGCGGTCGGTCTTGACGTAGAAGGCGTCGATGCCGAGGCGGCCGGTTTCGCCGACGTCGACGGTGTAGCTGAAGTTGGCCGAGTAGTCGCGGCCGTCCTTGACCTCGACCTGATCCTCCCAGCTCGCCAGCTCTTCCTTCGACGGGTCGGTGAAACGGTCCGAACGCTTGTCCTTGCGGCGGTAGCGGTCCTGCACGTTGACGCCGGCCAGCACCCGGCCGCCGAGGGCCTCGCCGCTGGTCACCGCGCCGAAGGTCGGGTTCACCTCGCCGTCGAACCAGCGGTTCACGCCGACGCGGATGTAGTGGCCGTCGAACGCGTAGGCGTCGCGCAGGATGATGTTGATCGCGCCGGCGACGGCATCGCCGCTGCGGTTGGCGCTGTTGCTGCGCAGGATCTCGATGCGGTCGACCATTTCGGCGGGGATGCGATCGACCCAGAACGAACGGTCGTCGCCGGCGCCGGGTACCTTCTTGCCGTTGATCAGGACCTGGGTGTAACCGCCGGCGAGGCCGCGCAGCTGGGCGCCGTCGAACTCCATGACGTCGGAACCGACGAAGCCGACGCCGGGCACGCGCTTGACCATGTCGCCGACGGTGTTCGGCTCGAAGCGCTGGAAGTATTCGAGGTCGTAGGACAGCACCGGCTCGATGTCGAGCGTGCGGTTGCGGTAGGCGATCTCGCCCTGGACGACGACCGTGTCGAGTTGCTTGGCATCTTGCTTGGCATCCATGCCCTCTGCGCTGTTGCCCGCATCCGGCGTTTCGACGGACTGGGCGGCGGCCTGGTAGCTGGCCGGCAGCATGACGGCGCACAGCAGCGCTCGCGAGAGGCTGGTGGCCAGGAGGGTCTGCTTCATCGGGGTGGGTCCGGGTCTGGTCAAACCGGAATTTGTAGTTCGTTAAGATTTCCGTGTAGTGACACGGCGGCCGTGCGCGGTCATCGCCGTGAACCGCGAATGTCATGCGACCGGCATGGAGGGCGCACCGTCATGGCGCGATGCGCGCGCGAGCGACACGAAAGCGTCACCTGGGCCACGTAGAACATGTCGGTTTGTTGACAGTCGCCGCATCCGCGCCGCTGCCCCCACCGTGTTTCCGAGGGCCTCTCCGTGAATCCAAGCCGCTTCCTCCCGCTCGCCATCGCGATATGCCTTGCCGGTTGCGCCGTCGCTCCCGTCGTCGACCGCGAGCCCGATGAGCAGGCCGAGGTCGATCCGCTGTTGGCCGATCACGCGATCGCGCACCGGCGCGTGGCCGAGGCCTTCACCACCCCGGCGACGCCGGACGACAACATCGATTCGCCGACCGCATGGACGAGCGCGGACGGGCAGCGCTGGCTGATCGCCAGCGCCAAGAGCAGCGACCGCCTGGTGGTCTACGACGGCGACAGCGGCCGACGCCTGCGCGAGGTGGCCGGTCCCGGCAGCGCCCCCGGCCAGTTGCGGCGCCCGAATGGCGTCGCCGTGATCGACGACCTGCTGCTGGTGGTCGAACGCGACAACCGGCGGGTTCAGGCGTTCGCGCTGCCCGGATTCGAGCCGCTGCTGAGCTTCGGCGCCGACGACCTGGAGCAGCCCTACGGCCTGTGGGTGCATCGCGACGGCAGCGGCTACGAGGTGATCGTCAGCGACAACTACATGTCGCCGGACGACGAGGACCGGCCGCCGCCGCTGGCCGAGCTGGGGCGGCGTTTCAAGCGCTATGCGCTCCACCGCCAGGCGGAGGGCTGGCATGCGCGCCTGCTCGCCAGCTTCGGCGCGACCGATGCCGCCGGTGCGATCCGCATCGCCGAATCGGTGTTCGGCGACCCGGCGCACGACCGCCTGCTGCTGGCCGAGGAGGATCCGGGCAGCGGCACCCGTCTTCGCGAGTACGGTCTCGATGGCCGCTACCGCGGCCGCGACATCGGCGCGGAGCTGTTCAAGGCCCAGGCCGAGGGACTGGCGCTGTATGCCTGCGACGACGGCAGCGGCTACTGGCTGGCGACCGACCAGTTCAAGGACCGCAGCCTGTTCCATGTGTTCGACCGGGTCAGCCTGAGCCATGTCGGCGCGTTCGCCGGTGCGCGCACCGCCAATACCGACGGCGTCTGGCTCGACCGCGGCGCCAGCGCGCGTTTCCCGCAGGGCGTGTTCTACGCGGTCGACGACGATCAGGGCGTTTCCGCGTTCGACTGGCGCGACGTCGCCGCCGCGCTGTCGCTGAAGACCTGCGGCGAGGGTTGAACATGGGCGTCGCTGCATTCGAAGCGCGGCGCGCGGTCGCGCTGGCGGCGGGCCTGTGGCTGTCGCTGGCATTGCCGGTCGAAGCCGAGCAGGCGTCCGCACGCGCGCCGGAGCCCAACACCCTGGTGCCGCCTGGGGTGATGCGTTACGCCCCCAGCGGCTTTCCCGACCGCATCGTCGCCAGCCCCGCGCAGGACGCTTCGCGCGGTTTCGCGGTGGCATGGCGTACCGATGCGGCGGTCGATGCGCCGGTGCTGGAGATCGCGATCGCCGGTGACTCGCCCGACCTGGGCGAGCCGCGCCGCATCGTCGCCTCGACCCGGGCGCTGCGCAGCGAGAACGGTCTGGCCCATCATCACCGTGCCGATGTCGACGGCCTGGAGCCGGGAGTGCTGTACGCGTACCGGGTCCAGGGCGACCGCACCTGGAGCCCATGGATGCAGCTACGCACCGCCGGCGATGCCTCCGAACCGCTGGAACTGCTGTACCTGGGCGACACCCAGAACAAGAACGCCAGCCTGACCAGCCGGGTCGTGCGCGAGGCGCTGCGGCAGGCGCCGGACGTGCGCCTGGTCCTGTACGCCGGCGACCTGGTCAGCGGCGGCGACGGCGAGGACGACAACGAGTGGGGCGAGTGGTTCGACGCCGCCGGAGTGCTGTCGACTTCGTCGATGACCGCGCCGGCACCGGGCAACCACGAGTATTTCGAGGAGTTCGAGGACACTCCGCGCGAGCGTCGCGTGCTCGGTGCGCACTGGCCCTTGCAGTTCGCGCTGCCCGGCAACGGCATCGCCGCCGATGGCGAGCCGGCGACGACCTACTGGTTCGATTACCAGGGCGTGCGGGTCGCGGTGGTCGACGGTACCTCGGCGCTGGACCTGGGCAGCGCCGCCGCGCAGGCGCGCTGGCTCGACGGCGTACTCTCGGACAACCCGCCGCGCTGGAGCATCGTGCTGATCCACCAGCCGTTCCATTCGCCGCGCGCGGACCGCGACAACGTCGAGTTGAAGCGCCACCTGCAACCGGTGATCGAGCGCCATCGGGTCGACCTGGTGTTGCAGGGGCACGACCACACCTACGGTCGACGCGGTCCCGCACGCTCCGCCGCGGCGACGCCGGTCTACGTGGTCTCGGTGGCCGGCGCCAAGCAATATCGGTTGTCGGAGCAGGCCCGCGCGACGATGGACCCGGTCGGCGAGGATACCCAGCTGTTGCAGCGGATCCGGATCGCCGATGGCCGTCTGCGCTACGAGGCGCGCACCGCGACCGGGCGCCTGTACGACGCCTTCGAACTGGTCGACGAGGGCGAGGGGAAGCGCCTGGTCGAGTTGCGCGAGGGCCGCATCGAGCCGCGCGATTGCGGCCGTGAGCAGACCCTCAAGGGGCGTCGCGACCGCTGCTGGGAGTAGGGCGATCGATGCGGAGCGGCCGGCGTATGCTGGGGCCGTCCGCAACGATGCAGGAGTGCCGATGAGCCAGACCACAGCCGCCGGAAGCTGCCTGTGCGGCCGCGTCCGTTTCCTCGTCCGGATGCCGGTCAAGTGGGTCGCGCACTGTCATTGCACACGCTGCCGGCGGGCCCATGGCGCCGCCTTCGTGACCTGGGTCGGCATGGAGGAGGCGCGGGTCGGGATCGAGGACCCCGAGGGCGCATTGCGCTGGCATGTCGCCGTGGGCGGCGGCCAGCGCGGTTTCTGCTCGCACTGCGGCAGCCCGATGCTGTTCAAGGGCGAGCGCTGGCCGGGCGAGCTGCACATCGCCCGCGCGCTGTTCACCGATGCGCTGGAACAGCTGCCGCAGGCGCATGCCTACTACGACACCCACGTCGACTGGTTCGAGGTCGGCGATGCACTGCCGAAGAAGCCGGCGCCGGAGGCCTGAGCCGGTGAGCGGGCGAGCAGGGGTCAGAGTCGACTTTCCCGAAGGAAAGTCGACTCTGACCCCGGTTTAGACCCCGGTTTACGGCCTGCCTCAGGCCGCCGCGGCCTGGCTCGCGCGCGGGCCCTCGCGCAGCGCGCGGGCGATCATCGCGACCAGCAGGTCGACCTCTTCGCTGGTGATCGCGAAGGTCGGGGTGAAGCGCAGCGAGTTGGCGCCGCCGTGGATCACGCCGATGCCGTGTTCGCGCATCCACTCCTCGGTCGACCCGGCGCCGTAGCACTTGTACTCCGGCGACAGCTCGCAGGAGAACAGCAGGCCGGTGCCCTGGACCTTGGTGATCGCGCCGCCGAGCTCGGCTTTCAGCTTCTCCAGCTTCTCGACTGCCTCGACGCCACGCGCGCGGATGTTCTCGCGCAGTTCGGGGGTGACCAGCGACAGGACCGTGCTGGCGACGTCCAGCGCGCGCGGGTTGGTGGTCATGGTGTTGCCGTACAGGCCCTTGCGGTAGATGCCGGCGGCGCGTTCGTTGACCGCCAGGACCGACAGCGGGTACTGGCCGGCGTTGAGCGCCTTGGAATAGGTCTCCATGTCCGGCGCTTCGACCTTCTCGAAGCCCGGGTAGTCGACGATCGACAGCACGCCGTTGGCGCGCAGGCCGGCCTGGATCGAGTCGACCAGCAGCAGCGAGCCGTGTGCGCGGGTCAGTTCGCGGGCGGCGGTGTAGAACTCCACCGGCACGCTGCGGCCGGGATCGCCTTCGCCCATCACCGGCTCCAGGAACATCGCCTCGATGAACCATCCGTTGCGGTCGGCGTCGGCGAAGGCCTGCTTCAGCGCGGCGGTGTCGTAGGGCTCGATCGCGATCACCGAGGACTCGCCGCGGTAGCTGGCCAGATGCTGTAGGTAGGTCTTGCGGGTCGAATCCGAGTACAACGCCGGGCGGTCGGTGCGGCCGTGGAAGCTGCCCTTGACCACGATGCGCTTGATCGCGCGGCCGGCGTGGCGCCCGCCCTCGTCGGTCATCGCCTTGGCGTTGGCGTCGGCGATGCGGGCGGCGAGGGTGACCGACTCCGAACCGGAGTTCAGGCACAGGAACTTGGCGTACGGGCAGTCGCGGCCCAGGCCGATCGCGTCGCGGATCAGGCGCTCGAAGCGCAGCTGCGACAGGCTCGGAGTCATCACGTTGGCCATCGCCTGCGGGCGCGCCATCGCCTCGATCACCGGCTTGGGCGCGTGGCCGAAGCCGAGCATGCCGTAGCCGCCGGAGTCGTGCAGGACCGCGCCCTTCAGGGTCACGATCCACGGGCCGCGCGCGGCCAGGGCGACGTAGGGATTGACCGCGTCGTCGGCGTAGAAGTTGACGTAGCCGGCCTGGACGGCGTGGATCTGCGCGTCCTCGTCCTGGTCGAGCAGGTCGTCGAACTCGTCCTTCAGCCGCGCGTACTCGGCGGCGGCGGCCTCGATCGCCTCCACCAGCGACGGGTGGCCGGCGGCGAAGCGCTCGATGGTCGCGTCGTCCAGACCGGTGGTGCGGCGCTTGCCGGCATGGGCGCGCAGCGGGGCGAGGGTGTCGATGATGGCCATGTGTGCTCCTTGTGGGTACGCCAATCCATCCATTATCTGGATTAAATCGTCGATCGACAGTAGGAATTTGGACGAAATTTCTTACAATTTCGTCGATTCGACGAAAATTGGCCGTTCACCATGAAGATCACCGCCGCCGACCAGCAGTTGTTGTCGGTCCTGCGCGAGAACGCCCGCGCCTCGACCGCCGAGATCGCCCGCCGGCTGAAGCTGTCGCGGACCACGGTGCAGAGCCGGATCGAGCGGCTGCAGCGCAGCGGGGTGATCGCCGGCTATACCGTGCGCGTCCACGACCAGGCCGAGATCGGGCACATCCGCGCCCACATCATGATCACCGTGCTGCCCAAGCAGATGCCGGCGGTGGTCGAGACGCTGCGGGCGATGCCGGAGCTGCGCAGCCTGCATTCGGTCAGCGGGCCGTTCGATCTGGTCGCGCTGGGGGTGGCGCCCAGCGTCGGCGAAATGGATGAGTTGACCGACCGGATCGGTGCGATCGACGGGGTCGAGCGGACCACCTCGTCGATCATCCTGTCGGCCAAGTTCGATCGCTAGACGACCGGTCTAATCGTTGTTAGGCTGCGCCGCATGAACCGGTCCGCCGCCACTGCCTCCCTGTCCCGTCCCGCGCAGCCCGGTGTCAGGCAACCCGACGTCAGACAACCCGATGTCAGACAGCCCGATGTCAGGCAACACATCCTCGACGTCGCCCGGCCGCTGCTGCTGCGCAAGGGCTTCACCGCGGTCGGCCTGAGCGAGTTGCTGGCGGAGGCGGGGGTGCCGAAGGGCTCGTTCTATCACTACTTCGGGTCCAAGGAGGCGTTTGGCGAGGCGGTGCTGGAGGCCTATTTCAGCGACTACCTGGGCGAGATCGATGCGCTGCTCGCCGGGCCGGGTACGGGCGCCGAGCGGCTGCTGCGCTATTTCGGCCACTGCCTGGACACCCAGGTCGGCGACCATATGCAGAGTCGCTGCCTGGCGGTGAAGCTCGGCGCCGAGGTCTGCGACCTGTCCGAACCGATGCGCATCGCCCTGGATCGGGGCATC
The DNA here is from genome assembly GCF_003233695.1 of Marilutibacter maris. NCBI lineage: Bacteria > Pseudomonadati > Pseudomonadota > Gammaproteobacteria > Lysobacterales > Lysobacteraceae > Marilutibacter > Marilutibacter maris. The sequence continues at coordinate 1,307,971 of NZ_CP029843.1, forward strand.
GGCGCGATCGTCGAGCGGCTGACCCGCTGCATCCAGGCCGGCATCGACGACGGTTCGCTGCCGTCGCTGGCCGATCCGGCGGCCGCCGCGAATACCCTGTACCAGAGCTGGTTCGGCGCCAGTCTGCTGGCCAAGATCGGGCGCGACCGCGCTCCCCTGGACGCGGCCATGGCCGGCACCCGGCAGATGCTGGGCCTGGCCACGGAGGCCTGACGGGTCGCCATGCACGTCTGCTCCCGCCCCGTTTTCGCGCCTCCTTTATAGACGACCGGTCTATTCCTTGTTCCGCTCGATGTCCCCCCGTCCCGGGTGGCGTCCCCACTTCCGACAGAACCGCTCTCCCAACAGACAAAGGAGTTCCCCCATGTCCCAAGACATCGCCCGCCGCATCGTGCTCGCCGCCCATCCGCGCGGTCTGCCGACCGCACAGGACTTCCGCCTGGAGGAGGTGCCGATGCCGGCGCCGGATGAGGGCCAGGTGCTGCTGAGCACGCTGTACCTGTCGCTGGATCCCTACATGCGCAACCTGATGGACAAGGTCGGGCCGGTCTACGCCGAAGCGGTCGGGCTCGGTGCGCCGATGGTGGGCGGCACGGTCGGCCGTGTCGTGGCCTCGCGCCACCCGGGGTTCCAGGCCGGTGAACTCGTGCTCGGCAATGCGGGTTGGCAGAGCCATGCGCTGTCCGACGGTTCCGACCTGGTCCGGCTGGGCGATGTCGAACAGCCGTCGCTGGCCCTGGGCGGGCTCGGCATGCCCGGTTTCACCGCCTATGTCGGCCTGCTCGACATCGGTCGGCCACGGCCGGGCGATACCGTGGTCGTGGCGGCGGCCAGCGGCGCGGTCGGCTCGGTGGTCGGGCAATTGGCCAAGCTCAAGGGGGCTCGGGCGATCGGCATTGCGAGTGGGGCGGACAAGTGCCGCCAGGTGGTCGAGGAGTTGGGTTTCGATGCCTGCCTGGACCGTCGCGAACCCGATCTGGCCGCGCGCCTGGCGGCGGTCTGTCCGGACGGCATCGACGTGTACTTCGAGAATGTCGGCGGCGAAGTGTTCGATGCAGTGCTGCCGCTGTTGAACATCGGCGCGCGGATGCCGGTGTGCGGAGTGATCGCGCACTACAACGACGAAGCGCCGCCGGCCGGCCCCGACCGGCTCCCGGGCGCGATGGCGGCGATCCTGCAAAAGCGCATCCGGGTGCAGGGTTTCGTGATCCTCGACCACTATGCCGACCGCTACGATGCCTTCCGCCGCGAGATGGGGCAGTGGGTCGCCGAAGGCCGGATCAAGTTGCGCGAGGACGTGGTCGAGGGGCTGGAAGCGGCGCCGGAGGCCTTCATCGGCCTGCTGCAGGGGCGCAACCACGGCAAGCTGGTGGTACGGGTCGCGGCCGACTGAGCGATGGCAGAGCAGGGGCGCTTTCCGCTGGAAGGTCGCTCCTGCCTTTGACTCAAGGGCCGTCGACCATGTCGTAGGAGCGGCGTAAGCCGCGAGGTGCTTTTCGCGGTAGAGCCCCATCGCGGCTTACGCCGCTCCTACCAAAGGCGGGGTAAAGGCGTGTCGTGGTTGTCCCGTCAGCTCTGGCAAATCTCCGATGCATTGCTGCGAGCGATCGCCAGACATCCCGTAGGAGCGGCGTGAGCCGCGATCCCCGGGCTGCGCGCCCGGGAATCCCCAAAATTTGCTTCGCAAACCTTGGGCCCCACCGTTGCGCTCCCACACCCCCATTCGCGCTGCGCGCGAATCGCCCCCTGACTTAGGGGGCTGGGGCCGTCGACCATGCCGTAGGAGCGGCGTGAGCCGCGATGGGGTTTTCATGAGAAGGCCCGGATCGCGGCTTGCGTCGCGCTGGCGAAAACCCGCGGCCCTCGGCCCCGTACAATGGCCGGTCAGCCGTGGTCAGACGGCACACGAAGCGCCATCGTTTGAGAAGAGCCACCGCTTGAAGAAATCCGACTTCCACTACGAGTTGCCGCCGGAGCTGATCGCGCAGGCGCCGCTGGCCGAGCGATCGGCCAGCCGGCTGTTGCTGGTGCCGCCGGCGCCGCAGCCGTTCGCCGACCGCGTGTTCCGCGACCTGCCCGGGTTGTTGCAGCCCGGCGACCTGCTGGTATTCAACGACACCCGGGTGATCCCGGCACGCCTGTTCGGGCAGAAAAGTACCGGCGGCCGGGTCGAGATCCTGATCGAACGCCTGCTCGGCAGCGCCGAGGCGCGTGCCCAGTTGGGGGTCAGCAAATCGCCCAGGCCGGGTGCGAGGATCGCCCTGGACGCCGGCGGCGAGGCCGAGGTGCTCGGCCGCGACGGCGAGTTCTACCATCTGCGCTTCCATGTCGACACGCCGCTGGAAAGTTGGCTGAGCCGGGCCGGGCAGCTGCCGCTGCCGCCCTACATCGAGCGCCGGCCGGGCGCCGAGGACGCCGAGCGCTACCAGACCGTGTTCGCCCGCGAGACCGGTGCGGTCGCGGCGCCGACCGCCGGTCTGCACTTCGACGACGCCCTGCTGGATGCGTTGAAGGCGCGCGGCGTGCATACCGGCCACGTCACCCTGCATGTGGGCGCCGGCACCTTCCAGCCGGTCCGGGTCGAACACCTGGACCAGCACCTGATGCACAGCGAGTGGCTGAACGTCGGTGCCGAGCTGGTCGAACAGGTCCGCCGCACCCGCGCAGCCGGCGGCCGGGTGATCGCGGTGGGTACCACGGTCGTGCGCGCGCTGGAGTCGGCGATGCGCGACGACGGCGAGGGCGGTCGCGAGCTGCGTCCCTTCGCCGGCGAGACCCGGCTGTTCATCCTGCCCGGCTACCGGATCCGCTCGGTCGACGCGATGGTCACCAATTTCCACCTGCCCGAAAGCACCCTGTTGATGATGATCTCCGCCTTTGCCGGCAAGGAGCGCGTGTTCGAGGCCTATGCCCACGCGATCCGCGAGCGCTACCGTTTCTTCAGCTATGGCGATGCGATGCTGCTGTGGCCGCGCCACGACTCCGGTTTCCCCGCATGAGTCGCATGTCCTTCCAGTTGCTGGGCCGCGACGGCGCGGCCCGCCGTGGCCGCATCAGCTTCCCGCGCGGCACCATCGAGACCCCGGCGTTCATGCCGGTCGGCACCTACGGCACGGTCAAGGGCGTGCTGCCGCACCAGATCCGCGAGCTGGGCGCGCAGATCATCCTCGGCAACACCTTCCACCTGTTCCTGCGTCCGGGGCTGGAGGTGATCGGCGAGCACGGCGGTCTGCACGGTTTTGCGCGCTGGGACGGTCCGATCCTGACCGACTCCGGCGGCTTCCAGGTGTTCTCGCTGGCGCACAAGCGCAAGATCACCGAGGCCGGCGTGCACTTCGCCGCCCCGACCGACGGCCGCAAGGTGTTCCTGGGGCCGGAGGAGAGCATGCACATCCAGAAGGTGCTCGGCTCGGACATCGTGATGATCTTCGACGAGTGTCCGCCGGTACAGGTGGACGGCAAACCGGTCGCGGTCGAGGTGGTGAAGCGCTCGATGGAGCTTTCGCTGCGCTGGGCCGAGCGTTCGAAGAAGGCCCACGAGGGCAACGACGCGGCCCTGTTCGGCATCGTCCAGGGCGGCGTCCACCACGAACTGCGGAGCCGCTCGGCGGACGGCCTGAAGGCGATCGGCTTCGACGGCTACGCGATCGGCGGGCTGGCGGTCGGCGAGACCGAGGCCGAGCGCAATGCCATGCTCGACCACACCTGCCCGCAGCTGCCGCAGGAGCGGCCGCGCTACCTGATGGGGGTGGGGCGGCCGGAGGACCTGGTCGAGGCGGTGGCGCGCGGGGTCGACATGTTCGACTGCGTGATGCCGACCCGCAACGCCCGCAACGGCCACTTCTTCACCGCCGGCGGCACGATCCGGGTGCGCAACGCGAAGTACGAGCACGACCTGCGCCCGATCGAGGAGGGCTGCGACTGCCATGCCTGTGCAAACGGTTTCAGCCGCGCCTACCTGCGCCACCTGGACCGCTGCAACGAGATGCTCGGGCCGATGCTCGGCACCCTGCACAACCTGCGCTACTACCAGCGGCTGATGGCGCAGATGCGCGATGCGATCGGGCAGGGAACCTTTGCCGCCTTCCGCGAGTCCTTCTACGCCGCACGCGGGGCCGCGCCCCCGGCCTGAACCGGCTCCGGTCGCGGCTGCCGTCCTCCGGGGCGCAGCCGGCCGGAGCGGGACGCCGGTGGGCCCGGGCCGCCTCGTGGCATAATCCCCCGTTATTTCGCTCCAGGACGTCCCTGATGAACCTGCCCGACCTGCTGATCACCCCGGCCCATGCCCTGATCGCCGCCGCTCCGGCCGCGCCCGGCATGGGCATGCAGTTGCTGTTCCCGATCGCGCTGATCGCGATCATGTACTTCCTGATGATCCGCCCGCAGATGAAGCGGCAGAAGGAGCACCGGGCCATGCTGGAGAAGCTGGCCAAGGGCGACGAGGTCATCACCAACGGCGGCATCGCCGGTACCGTCAGCGATATCGGCGAGAGCTTCGTCACGGTCCAGATCGCCGACAACGTCCAGGTTCGCGTGCAGAAGGGCGCGATCTCCAACGTGCTGCCCAAGGGCACCTTGAAGTCGGCCTGAATCGCCACCACCGCTGAGGAGGCCCCGGGGGAGTTCGGGGTTTCTGGCAGGCAGTGGAAGGTTCGACCCGCGGCGCGCATGAGCGTCCGCCGCGGCCAGGCCGGTCCGGACGGTTCCGGATCGGCCGACTCGGGGAGCGGCCGGGACGGCCGTTTCGCTGATTGCCCCAATATTTCTGGTGGCCCGGTGGCCGCCGCAGGATCCGTTAGATGCTGACTTACGCGCGCTGGAAGTACGCCCTCCTCCTGGTCATCCTGATCCTCAGCAGCCTGTACGCGCTGCCCAACGTGTTCCCGCAGGACCCGTCGGTGCAGATCAGCGCCAATCGCGGCGCGGTGGTGGACGAGGCCCTGAAGACCCGTGTCGAGGCCAACCTGGAGAAGGCCGGTGTGGCCGCGAAGGCGGTCGATATCGACGGCGACAACCTGCTGGTGCGCCTGTCCGACCCCGATGCCCAGGTCAAGGCGGCCGATGCGCTGCGCCCGGACCTGGGCAACGACTTCGTGGTCGCGCTGAACCTGGCCTCGACCGTGCCCGACTGGCTGGAGAAGCTCGGCGGCAAGCCGATGCTGCTGGGCCTGGATCTGCAGGGCGGCGTCCACTTCACCATGCAGGTCGACCAGAAGGCCGCTCTCGACAAGCGCCTGGAGGCGACCGCCGAGGACGTGCGCGTGCTGCTGCGCGAAAAGCGCATCCGCTACACCTCGGTCGAGCGGCGCGCCGGCGGCCGGACCATCGTCGCCACCCTCAGCGATGCCGCGGAAGCCGAGAAGGCGCGCGAGGCGATCGTGCTCAGCCAGCCGACCCTGCTGGCGTCCACCACCGGCAACTCGGTCAGCGTGGAGATGAGCGACAACGAGCTGCGCCAGCTGGCGATCGACGCGATCGAACAGAACGTCGGCACCCTGCGCAACCGCGTCAACGCGCTGGGCGTCGCCGAGCCGATCATCCAGCGCCAGGGCGAGGACCGCATCGTGGTCCAGCTGCCCGGCGTGCAGGACACCGCCCAGGCCAAGCGCGTGCTGGGCGCGACCGCGACCCTGGAGTGGCGCGCGGTGGTCGAGGGCAACGCCTACGACGCCCGCGACACCGGCATCGTGCCGCCCGAGGCGCGGCTGTACCAGCGCAAGGAACTCGGCCCCGACGGCGAGCCGGTGCCGGTCCTGCTCAGCAAGCGGGTGATCGCCTCCGGCGACCAGATGGTCAGCGCCTCCTCGGGCATGGACCCGCAGTCGGGCACTCCCTCGGTCAGCGTGCGCCTGAACGGCGCCGGCGGCCAGCGCATGTTCGAGTTCACCAGCGAGAACGTCGGCAAGCCGATGGCGGTGGTCTACATCGAACGAGTGCCCGAGGTCCGGGTCGTCGACGGCGAGGAGGTGCGCAGCACCCGCGTCGACGAGGAGGTGATCTCGATCGCGACCATCCAGGGCGTGTTCGGCAAGGAGTTCCAGACCACCGGCCTGGACAGCACCAAGGAAGCGGCCAACCTGGCCCTGCTGCTGCGCTCGGGCTCGCTGGCGGCGCCGATGGACTTCATCGAGGAGCGCATCGTCGGTCCGAGCCTGGGCCGCGAGAACGTCGAGCGCGGCATGACCGCGATCAAGTACTCCTTCTTCTTCATCCTCGGCTTCTTCCTGGTCTACTACCGCATGTTCGGCGTGATCACCACGATCGCGCTGCTGCTGAACCTGCTGATGGTGGTCGCGGTGATGTCGCTGTTCGGGGCCACCATGACCCTGCCGGGCATGGCCGGCATCGCGCTGACGGTCGGCTTCTCGGTCGACGCCAACGTGCTGATCAACGAGCGAATACGCGAGGAATTGCGGGCCGGACTGCCGGCCAAGGCCGCGATCGCCGCCGGCTACGATCGCGCGGTCGGCACGATCGCCGACGCCAACATCACCGCCGTGCTGGCCGGCATCGCGCTGTTCGCGTTCGGCACCGGTCCGGTCAAGGGCTTCGCGGTCGCCCTGATCGTCGGTATCGGCACCTCGATGTACACCGCGGTCTCGGCCTCGCGCGCCATCGCCACCCTGATCTACGGCGGTCGCCGTAAGCTCAAGTCCCTCGCCATCTAGCCAGCCGCATCCGCGGCCGGCCCGGCGATGGGCGGCCGCGCAGTCGCGGGTCCGGCGCTTGGCTGGCCCGCGGATAACCAGGAATCGAGAATGAAACCTTTCAACCTGTTTCCCTACGACAGCAAGATCGACTTCATGCGCCTGGGGCGCGTGTCGCTGACGATCGCGGCCTTGCTGGTGCTGGGGTCGATCGCGGCGATGACGTTCAAGGGCTTCAACTTCGCCCTCGACTTCACCGGCGGCACCGTGACCGAGATGCGCTTCGAGCAGCCGGTCGACGTCGACGACGTGCGCGCGCGGCTGGGCGAGGCCGGCTACGGCAATGCCCAGGTGCAGACCTTCGGCTCCGGCAACGACCTGCTGATCCGGGTGCAGCCCAAGGGCGAGGGCGAGGAGGGCGGCGCCGACCAGGACACCGCCCGCGAGATCCAGCAGGCGCTGGCGATCCCGGGCAATGCGGGCACCGTGCTGAAGAGCGACTTTGTCGGTCCGCAGGTCGGCAAGGAGATCGCCATCAACGGCATCTGGGCGCTGATCTTCGTGGTCGTCGGCTTCATGATCTACATCTCGTTCCGGTTCGAGAAGAAGTTCGCCGTCGCCGCGACCCTGACCACCCTGCACGACGTGGTCGTGGTCACCGGCTGGTTCGCGCTCAGCGGGCACGAGTTCGATCTGACCGTGCTGGCCGGCATCCTGTCGGTGATGGGCTTCTCGATCAACGACACCATCGTGGTGTTCGACCGCATCCGCGAGAACTTCCGTTCGATGCGCGCCGACTCGCGGACGGTGATCAACGCGGCGATCAACCAGACCCTGTCGCGTACCGTGATCACCTCGTTCGTGGCGATCCTGACCATGCTCGCCCTGTACGTCTACGGCGGCGGTTCGTTGCGCGGCCTGGCCGAGTCGATGCTGATCGGCGCGGTGATCGGCACCCTGTCGTCGATCTTCGTCGCCAGTACCCTGCTGAGCTTCGGCCCGCTGAAGGTGACCAAGCAGGACCTGATGCCGAAGGCACGCGACGAAGAGGCGCTGGCCCGCAGGCCGTAAGCGTCGGTGCCGGAACACGAAAAGGCCGCGCATCGCGCGGCCTTTTTTGTTGCCGATCGGTCGGAGGGGGCCGTGCCGCGCGCAGGTCGCGTTCTCACTACGCGCGAATCGCCCCCTGACTCGGGGGGGAGGCGGACGAAGCTCTGTGAGCCACGATGGGCTTTCGCGGAAAACCCGGTCGCAGCTTACGCAGCTCCTACAGAAGCGATGGCCTTCTCACGTAGGAACGGCGTGAGCCGCGACCCCCGAGCTGCGCCCGGATATATCCCAAAGTCTGCTGCGCAAACCATGCGCCCCGCCGTTGCGCGGCCACACCCCATTCGCGCGATGCGCGAATCGGGCTCGGGTCAGGGGCGGGCGAAAGCTCTTCGTAGGAGCGGCGTAAGCCGCGATTGGGCTTTCATGGGAAGGCTTCATCGCGGCTTGTGCCGCTCCCACAGGAGCAAGCCCGCGGTACTCAGCTGAACGCCGCGGCGTAGCCGGTGTCGACGATCTTCTTCTGCAGCTGTTCGCAGACTTTGAGGTTGCCGGCGACCAGGGTGCGCGGCGCGGTGCCGCGGGCGTCCATCGGCCCGCTGCTGCGACCGCGGAAATCGCAGACCTTGCCGCCGGCCTCGCGCACCATCAGCGCACCGGCGGCGATGTCCCAGGGCTTCACCCCGGCTTCGAAGTAGGCGTCGGCGCGGCCGCAGGCGACGTAGGCCAGGTCCAGCGCGGCGGAACCGGTGCGGCGGATGTCCTCGGCTTCCAGCAGCAGGTTGTCGACGGTCTTGAGCTGGGCGCTGGCGCGGCTGCGCTCGCGCGGCGGGAAGCCGGTGACGATCATCGCGCCGCCGATGTCCTTGCGCTCGGCCACGCGCACGCGCTTGCCGTTGAGCTGGGTGCCGCTGCCCTTGCTGGCGGTGAACAGATCGTTGCGGATCGGGTCGAAGATCACCCCGTGGACCGGTTCGCCGTTCTCGACCAGGGCGATCGAGACGCAGAAGTGGGGGAAGCCGCGCAGGTAGTTGCTGGTGCCGTCGAGCGGATCGATGACCCAGGTGAAGCGCTGGTTGTAGCCGCTGCCGGCGCTGCTGCCGCTTTCCTCGCCGAGGAAGCCGTAGTCCGGATGGGCGCGCTTGAGCTCGCGGATGACGACCTTCTCGGCCTCCTCGTCGACTTCGCTGGCATAGTCCTGGCGGTCCTTCTCGACCACGTTCAGCGCGTCCAGGCGGTGCATGTGCCGCAGCAGCACGTTGCCGGCTGCACGGGCGGCCTTGACCATGAGGGTGACGGCGGGTTTCTGCATGGCGGTACGGCCTCGACGGATGAGGTGGCCCGGGCCCTGCGGCCGCGAGCGGACTGGAGAGGAGTGAAAGAGCGGCCCGGCAGTGGCATGCCGAGGCATGGCCGGGGCGCGGAGTTTACCATTGGCGGCGATGACTACCCATTCCAACCCTGAACCGACGGCCTCCGGGGCGTCGGCCGCCGCGGCCACGGCCGCGCGCATCCGCATCGTGCTGGTCGGCACCCAGCATCCCGGCAACATCGGCTCGGCGGCCCGGGCGATGAAGACCATGGGCCTGGACCGGCTGGTGCTGGTCGCGCCCGAGGTCGCCCCCAATCGCGAATCCGAGGCGCTGGCGGCCGGTGCCGACGACGTGCTGGCCGCGGCCCGCACCTGCGCGACCGTGGCCGAGGCGGTGTCCGATTGCACCCTGGTGCTGGGCTGCACCGCGCGCAGCCGCCGGATCGCCCTGGGCCAGTTGGCGCCGCGCGAGGCCGCTTCGCGGCTGGTGGCTCGGGCGGGCACCGGCGGCGAGGTCGCGCTGCTGTTCGGGCGCGAGCGTACCGGCCTGGACAACGAAGAGCTGCAGCAGTGCCATGCCGCCGTGCATATCCCGGCCAACCCCGACTACAGCTCGCTGAACCTCGCCGCCGCGGTGCAGGTGCTGTCCTATGAGCTGCGCCTGGCCCTGCTCGACGCCGGCGCCGGCGCGGAGCCGGCCCGCGTCGACCCGCCGGCCTCGCACGCCGAGCTGGAAGGCTTCTTCGGCCAGCTGGGCGAGGTCCTGGAGCAGATCGACTTCCACAAGGGGCGCAGTCCGGAGTCGGCGCTGCGCAAGTTCCGCCGGCTGTTCCTGCGCGCCGACCTCGACGCCCGCGAGGTGCGGCTGCTGCGCGGGGTGCTGGCCGATGTCGAGCGCAGCGTGCGGCTGGCTGGGGCCGATGGCGCCGGCCAGGGATGAGGCGGGCGCGGTGCCGGCGATAGCGGCCGATGCCGGTTTTCGATTAGTCTGGCCGCCAGGTTTCCCGTTTGTGGCCATTCGTCCTTGATCGTACGCCTGTCGTGCCTCCTGGTGCTGTTGATCGGCCTGACTCTGCCGCCGGCGGGACGGGCCGAGGACGGGCAGGTCGCCGGCTCGGCCGACGACGCCCATATCCTGGTGTTGGGCCGCATCAGCGACGACCCCAAGGCGCATTTCGAGCAGCTCAAGCCGCTGCTGGACTACGTGGTGCCGAGGATGGCCGATGTCGGCATCCGCGAAGGCCGGATCCTGATGGCCAAGGATCCGCAGCAGATGGCCAGCTATCTGCGCCGCGGCCGGGTCGACTGGATCACCGAGACCAGCGGTACCGCGATGGTGATGCGCGAGCGGGCCGGGGCGGCGCCGCTGGTGCTGACCGAACGCGACGGCACCAGCCACTACCACAGCATCTTCTTCGCTCGCCGCGACAGCGGACTGGGCTCGCTGGACGAGTTGCGCGGGCATTCGGTGGCGTTCCAGCGCCCATCCTCGACCAGCGCCTATTTCGTGCCGGCGGCGGCGATGCTCGACCGCGGCCTGGTCCTGGAAATGCTGCTGTCGCCGATGGATCACGCCGGCGCCGACACCGTGGGCTATCTGTTCGCCCGTTCCGAGCTCAATATCTCCACCTGGGTCCACAAGCGCCTGGTCGATGTCGGGGTGATGAGCAATCTGGACTGGGAGAACCCGCGGCGGATGCCGCCTGGGTTCAAGGATGACTTCGTCGTCATCGGCGAGACCCCCGAGTTCCCGCGCGCGGTCGAACTGGTGCGCGGCAATCTCGACCCGCGGGTGCGCGAACGCCTGCGCCAGGTGCTGATCGAGGCGGCCGCGGACCCCGAGGCCGGCGATGCCCTGAAGCGCTTCTTCAGGACCACCCGGTTCCTGCCGGTGGACCCGGCCTCGACCCGCGCGCTGGACCATGTCGCAGCGGGGGTCAGGCGGGTGCGGGCGGACGTCGAATGAAGCTCCGCAACGGCCTGCAGGCGAAGTTCCTGCTGATCATGGCGCTGGCCCTGGTGGTCCAGCTGCTGCTCCTGGCGGTGCTGTTGCAACGCCAGGAGCGGGCCCAGGAAGAGGTGATCACGGTCACCCGCGACGCGATGGCCGGCGTCTCCAGCGACAGTCTGCGCCGGCGCGGCGAGGGCATGGTGCTCCAGCTCGGCGAGGCGCTGACCAATCCGCTGTACTACTTCGACCTCGATGCGATCGGCAGCCTGACCGCGTCCGCGCTGAACCAGGCCGATGCGCGCTACGTCCTGGTCTACGACGCCGAGGGCAACATCATCCACGACGGCAGCGAGACCATTCCCAGCTACGGCAAGCGCATGGACGACGTGTTCGCCGACGAGGTGATCGCGTCGGGCTCGCTGCTGACCCAGTTCAGCGAGGAGCTGATGGACGTGTCCGCGCCGATCCTGATCGGCGACCGCCGCCTGGGCGGGGTGCGGGTCGGCTTCGATCTGGAGGTCGCGCGCGGCTTCCAGGATCGTGCGGTCGCCGAGATGCGCAGCCAGCTCGACGGCCTGGGCAGCCGCCAGTTGCTGTGGGCGGCGGCGATGGCCGGCGGCATCGTCCTGCTGGGAGCGGTGATCCTGTGGTTGATCCAGCGCTGGCTGGTGAGTCCGATCCGGCTGCTGGCCGATTCCGCACGCCAGATCGAGGCGGGGCGGTTCGAGGTCGATCTGCCGACCAGCCGCCGCCGCGACGAGGTCGGCGAGCTGATGCGCGCGTTCAGCCGGATGAGCGCGAGCCTGGCGCGGCACGACCGCGACATCCGGCGGATGGCCTATACCGATTCGCTGACCGGGCTGTCGAACCGGTTGGCGTTCCGCGAGGCGCTGGACGAGCAGCTGCTGAGGATCCGCGGGGCGGGGCAGCAACTGGCGCTGCTGTTCGCCGACATCGACGACTTCAAGCGGGTCAACGACACCCTCGGCCACGATGCCGGCGACGAGGTGCTGGTGCAGTGCTCGGCGCGCATCCGCGACACCATCCTGCGTCATGCCGGCGACAACGCCCTGCTGGCGCGCTTCGGCGGCGACGAGTTCGTGATCCTGGTCCACGCCTCGCCGAAGGAGGGACAGGACGTGCGCGCGGTGGCGATGGCGCTGGCCGACGCCCTGGTCGCGGAGCTGGGACAGCCGATCATGACCCAGGAGCGCCAGGTGTTCCTCGGCACTTCGATTGGCATCACCCTGTTCCCGGACGACGCCTCGACCGCGACCGCGTTGATGAAGAACGGCGACATCGCGATGTACCAGGCGAAGGTCGCCGGCAAGAACTGCTACCGCTTCTACAGCCGGGCGATGGACCTGGCGGTGGAGCGCAGGGTCAACCTGGAGCACGAGCTGCGCGGGGCCTGGGACCGTGGCGAGCTGAGCCTGGTCTACCAGCCGGTCTACCGGCTGGCCGACCGCACCATGGTCGGCGCCGAGGCGCTGCTGCGCTGGAACCACCCGCGGCACGGCCAGGTGGCGCCGTCGGTCTTCATCGACGTGGCCGAGCAGAGCGGGCTGATCGAGACCCTGGGCCCGCAGGTGCTGCGCGCGGCCTGCAGCGAGGCGGTGCGCTGGCAGCAGTTGCGGCCGTCGGCGGAGCCGCTGTCGGTCGCGGTCAACGTGTCCTCGCGGCAGTTGCGCAGCGGCGGCGAACTGGTACAGGTGGTCGCCGACTGCCTGCGCGACACCGGGCTGGAACCGGAGCGGCTGCACCTGGAGCTGACCGAGACCGCGGTGATCGGCGACGAGGTCCACGCCAGCGAGATGCTCGCGCAGCTGCGCGAGACCGGCATCAAGGTGCTGCTGGACGACTTCGGCACCGGTTTCTCGGGCCTGAGCCATCTGCGCCGGGTCCCGGTCGACGGGGTCAAGATCGACCGCAGCTTCATCGCCGACATCCTGCGCGACCCGGACGACCTGGCCCTGACCAGCGCGATCATCGCGATGGCGCACTCGCTGGGGATCACGGTGATCGCCGAGGGCGTCGAGAAAGCCGGCCAGTACGCGCTGCTGCGCGAGCGCGGCTGCGACCAGGCCCAGGGCTACTGGCTGGGGCAGCCGGTGCCGGCGAACGAATTCCTGGCCCTGCTGGGCTGAGTCCCGGCGGGGCCGCTGTACGGCCGTCCGCGCGCAGCGGTCAGGCGGTCATGCCGATCGCGCGCAGACCGTCGGCGGCCATCGCCGCCAGGCTGCCCGACAGCACGCCGAACACCGCGATCGCCACGGTGCCGGCCAGCCAGGCCACGCCCATCAGGCGGCCGTCGCGCTCCAGCAGCGCCAGCGCGAACATCAGCAGCAGCACCCCGAACAGGTAGTTGGTGAACGGGATCGGCAGCGACAGCAGCAGACCCAGCAGCATCACCAGCAGGCCGCTGACCGCGCTGGCGAGGCGCCGGTCGAGCAGGAACGAGGCGCGTGGGCGCACCACCCGCTCCAGCCGCGACAGCCACGGCGAGAGCAGGTTGCGGAAGCGCACCATCGAATGCCGGGTCGGGCCGCGGCGGGCGATGAAGCCCGGCAGCCAGGGCTTGCGCAGCCCGATCAGCAACTGCGCGCCAATCAGGATGGTGAGCGGCCCGCTGACCGCGCCGCCTACGCCCGGGATCGGGATGAAGGCGGGCAGGGTGGCGACGAACAGCAGCATGCCGAACGAGCGCTTGCCCAGGCCGGCGAACACGTCGCCCAGGCGCAGATGGGTGTCCGGGTCGCCGACCGCGAACGCATCCAGCAGGGCGCGGGTACCGGCTTCCGAGCGCGGCCGCGACGGCTCAGCCGAGGGTTTCATCGCTGTCCGCATCCAGGTCCGGCAGCGCCTGCAGCAGCAGCTTGTCGATGCGCGGGCCGTCCAGGTCGACGACCTCGATGCGCCAGCCGTCCCAGTCGAGGTACTCGCCGACGTGGGGGATGCGCCCGAAGTGGTTGATGACCATGCCCGCCGCGGTGTGGAAGTCCGGTTCCTCTTCGACCGGCAGGCGGGCGCCGTCGATCAGCTCGCGCAGATCGTCCAGCGGCAGGCTGCCGTCCAGCAGCCAGGTGCCGTCGGCGCGCTGCACCACCGGCGCCTCGCTGTCCTCGGACTCGCTGGCCTGGATGCGGCCGATCACCGCGCCGAGCAGGTCGTTGACGGTGACCAGGCCGGTGACGTCGCCGTACTCGTCGACCACCAGCGCGATCGACTGCTGTTCCTCGCGGAAGATCTCCAGCAGTTTGAACGCGTGGGTCGACTCGGACACGAACAACGCCTCGCGCAGGCGCTCGAACAGCCGCGGTGGACCGGGCTGCTGCAGCGACTCGAACAGCGACTTGGTCTCCAGGATGCCGAGCACCTCGCGGTCGTCGCCCCTGTACACCGGGTAGCGGGAGAACGGCGTCTCGCGCATCTGTTCCAGGTTCTCGGCGACCGCGGCCTCCGCGTCCAGCCAGGCGATCCGGGTGCGCGGGGTCATCAGGCTCTCGGCGGTGCGGTCGCCGAGGCTGAGCACGCGGTAGACCATCTTGCGCTCGTCGGCGTCGATCACGCCCTGCTCGTGGCTCTCGCTGACCAGCAGGCGGATTTCCTCTTCGCTGATCGAGCTGCGCGCGTCGTTTCCGATTCCAAACAGGCGCAGGATCCCGCGATTGATCACGCCCAGCGTCGCAACCACCGGGCGAGCCAGGCGCGACAGCGCGTCGAGCGGGATCGCGACAGCGCTGGCGATCGCTTCGGGGTTGGTCAGGGCGAGGCGTTTGGGAACCAGTTCGCCGAAGATCACCTGGCCGGCGGTGATCAGGCCGACCGCCGTGCCGATGCCGATCGGGCGGGCATACTCCGTCGCACCCGGCCACATGTCCTGCAACGAGCCGGCGATCATCAGGCCGATCGACTCGCCGCCAAACAGGCCGGTCAGGATGCCGATCAGGGTGATGCCGACCTGCACGGTGGACAGCAGGTTGTCCGGGTGTTCGGCCAGCGAAAGCGCGACCCGGGCGCCGCGATGGCCGCGATCGGGGGCTTCGGCCATCTGCTTCAGGCGCAGCTTGCGCGAGGTGACCAGAGCCATCTCCGACATCGCGAAGAAGCCGTTCAGCGCGATCAGGGCCAGGACGATCGTCAGTTCCAGCATGTCGGCGCCCTCCGGTCCGGCAGGGAGGCGGCGGTCAGGGGCCGCGGGGGGAGGGGCATGCTGCTACTGGAAGGTTCCGGGTCGTCGTCCATTTCAGATAAGCGTCTGGGGTCGAAGTGTCGCCGCCGATATTAGCAGGCTCGCCTTAACGGGCCGGGGGCCGGCAGGCCCGCCCCCCGGTGCGCAGGGCGGGCCGATTCGGGTCGCGGCGGGGACTCCAGGACTGCGGGAAGGTCACAAAACGGTCATAATTCCGCCTGCCAACGCGGCGCGGTCCGTCGCGGCCCCTGCTGTGCCCCCTTTTCGAACCCTCGCCCTGGCCCGCCAGGGTCGCGACCACGAGGCTCCTGACGCATGTTTTCCCTGCAAACCATCTTCGGCCAAGGCAACCAGTTCTATTCCCTGCTGGAGGAAGCGGCGGTCGCCGCCCACGACAGCGCCAAGGCCCTGCACGCGATGCTCAAGGAAGCCGACCGTCAGCCGGCGCTGGACGCGTTCAAGCTGGCCCGCCAGCGCGAGCGCGAGGTGTCCATCCAGCTCAGCCAGGAACTGGTCGACAGCTTCATCACCCCGATCGAGCGCGAGGACATCGAGTCGCTGGCGTCGGCCCTGCACAAGATCCCCAAGCAGGTCGAGAAGTTCGCCGACCGCTACGCGCTGGCGACCCAGCACCTGGAGCACATCGACTTCGCGCCGCGTGCGGCGATGCTCGAGCAGGCGGCCTCGGTGGTGGTGAAGATGGTCCACCAGCTGCGGCACCTGAAGCTGGAGCCGATGAAGGCGCTCAGCGATGAGCTGCGCGCGCTGGAGAACGACGCCGACCGGCTGATGCTGGAGCTGTACCGCGACATCTACTCGGGCAAGCTCGATCACCTGCAGATGTTCCTGCTCAAGGAGTTCTTCGAGATCCTGGAGAAGGCCATCGACCGCTGCCGCGAGGCCGGTGTCGTCGCCTACCAGATCGTCCTCAAGAACTCCTGAGGGGAGCGCACGATGTCTTCGATCATCCCGGCCCGGCCGGCGCGGGTACCGGCGACGCCGGTCCGCATCGCCGCCGCTTCCGTGTTCCGCGCCCATCCGTTGTCGCAACCGCCGGTCCGGGCTGAGGGGGCGTGATGCTGACACTGGTACTGATCGTCATCCTCGCCGCGCTCATCTTCGAGTACATCAACGGCTTCCACGACACCGCCAACTCGATCGCCACCGTGGTCGCGACCAAGGTGCTGTCGCCGATGCAGGCGGTGGGACTGGCCGCGAGCATGAACCTGATCGGCGCCCTGCTGGGCACCGCGGTGGCCAAGACCATCGCCTCCGGCCTGATCGACGTCGGCGTGGTCGAGGTCGGCTCGCAGATGATCCTGTGCGCGCTGATGGGCGGCATCGTCTGGAACCTGATCACCTGGTGGCTGGGCCTGCCGTCCTCGTCCTCGCACGCGCTGATCGGCGGTCTCTGCGGCGCCGCGCTGGCGGCGGCCTCGAACAACTTCCACGCGATCATCTGGTCGCAGCCCAAGGAGCCGCTGTACAAGAGCGCCGGCGTGCTGTGGAAGGTGATCGTGCCGATGGTGACATCGCCGGTGCTGGGCTTCGTCGCCGGTTTCCTGGTGATGGGGCTGCTGTTCTTCGTGATCTCGATGATGGCGCGCAGCGGCGGCCTGCTGGCGCGGTTGGCGCGGCCGCGCTGGGTCAACAGCCTGTTCGGCAAGGCGCAGCTGGTCAGCGCCGCCGGCATGGGCCTGGCGCACGGCATGAACGACGCGCAGAAGACCATGGGCATCATCGCCCTGACCCTGTTCAGTGCGCAGTCGGTGGGCACCCTCGACGACCTGCCGGGCTGGCTGGCCTTCCTGCATCCGTCGGACGAGGCGATGGCCACCCAGGGCATCGATCTGTGGATCAAGATCACCTGCGCGCTGGTGATGGCGGCCGGCACCGCGGCCGGCGGCTGGCGGATCATCAAGACCCTGGGCCACAAGCTGGTCAAGCTGCATCCGATCCACGGCTTCGCCGCCGAGACCAGCGCATCGGCGGTGATCTTCGCCGCGTCCTCGCTGGGCATTCCGGTCTCGACCACCCACAACATCTCGTCCGCGATCATGGGCGTGGGCACCGCCAAGCGCTTCAACGCGATCAAGTGGACCGTGGTCGAAAAGATGATCTGGGCGTGGATCCTGACGATTCCCGCCGCCGGCGGCATCGCCTATCTGTTCTTCAGCCTGATGCGGGCGATGGGCTGGGCTTGAGGCGATAAGTGAGTGGAGAGGAGTGAGGAGTGAGAGGAAGAGCGCTTTCGCTTTTCTCCCGCTTCTCACTCCTCGCTCCTGACTCCTTGCCCTTGGGGCGAGAAGTGAGTGAGCAGAAGTGAGCAGTGAGAGGAGAGGTGCTTTTCTCTCACTTCTCGCTCCTCGTTCCTGACTCCTGCTTTCTCAGTAAAGATCGCCGCCGGCGGATAGGGTCCGCTCCATGCGGTCGCCGACGCCGCCGATCTCCAGGATCAGGCGATCGATCTCGGCCGCGTCCAGGCCCTCGTAGGGCCGGTTCTCGCACAGTTGCAGGTGCGGCACGCCGTCGAGGTCGCCGATCGCCAGGTAGCCGACCCGGCTCTGCCAGTTGAAGACCAGCGCCCGACGCATGTCGAGCCCGGTAATCGGCGCCACCGCGGTGCTGACCCTCAGGTAGGGGCGGCCGTCGTCGTCGTCCAGCTCGGACAGGAAGATCGCCTGATGACGTCGGCCCTGTTCCAGCGACAGTTCGATGCAGACGACATCGACGTCGTGCTCGGTCAGGCGATAGCCGGCGGCCTTGAGGTGACGGTTGATGGATTCGAAATTGCGCACGGAGCAGCTTCCTTTGCAGTCAGGGTCGTATGCTACCGCTTCGTTCATGATGCGGTCGCCCCCGCCAGCGGCGGGTGAAGGTCGCGGGTAGGCCCCGCATCGGTTTTCGTGATCGCGTCCGCGCCCCGCGGAATCGCCGTCGGGCAACCGCGGACGCGACCGCGCTGCAGGAGTGGAAGGATGGACAGCGAAGAGGCGGCCCGGTACATACATGCGGCGATCCGGGCGATACCGCGCGGCGAGGTCGCCGGCTACGGCGAGGTCGCGCGTCGCGCCGGCCTGCCCGGGCGCGCGCGCCTGGTCGCCCGCCTGCTCAGTCACAACGACGACCCCGACCTGCCTTGGCATCGGGTGTTGCGCTCCGACGGCCGGATCGCGCTGCCGGAAGGTTCCGCCGGCTATCTGGAGCAGTGCCAGCGGCTGCGCGCCGAGGGCCTGCGGGTGGTCAACGGCCGGGTGCTCGGCGCCAGGACGCGGGCGACGGTCGACGAACAGGTCTGGGGACCCGCGGACTGACCCCGGCACGGGCGGCGGGAGCGCGGCGTTGCCGTTACCATGTGCGTTCGTATCCGGGAGCCGCGATGTTCTCCAACCTTCCCCCGATCACCAAGGCGCTGCTGATCGCCAACGGCCTGGTGTTTGTGCTGCAGCAGTTGCTGGGCGAGGCCACGTTCTACCCGTTCGCGCTGTGGCCGCCCGGCAGCGACGGCATCTATGGCGACGCGAGCGGGTTTCTGCCCTGGCAGGTGCTGACCTACGGCTTCATGCACGGCAGCTGGGCGCACCTGTTCTTCAACATGCTGGCGTTGCTGATGTTCGGTGCGCCGCTGGAGCATGTCTGGGGCAACAAGCGCTTCCTGAACTACTACCTGGTCTGCATCGTCGGCGCCGCGCTGTGCCAGATGCTGGTCGGTATCTGGACCATGTCCCAGGGCGGTTTGCCGTATCCGACGGTGGGCGCGTCCGGCGGCGTGTTCGGCCTGCTGCTGGCCTACGGCATGCTGTTCCCGAACCAGCGGGTGATGCTGCTGATCCCGCCGATTCCGATGAAGGCGCGGACCCTGGTGATCGTCTATGGCGTGATCGAGCTGCTGCTCGGGGTCAGCGGGCGGCAGCCCGGCGTCGCCCACTTCGCCCACCTGGGCGGGATGCTGTTCGGTTGGCTGATGATCCGCTACTGGCGCGGCCAACCGCCGTTCGGGGGCGGGCGCAAGCCGCCGGGACCGCGCCGGATCCACTGAGCCGGGTTTACCGGGGCATCCCGCTGGCGCATCCCGTGCCTCGCGGCGGGGGCTGAAACGAAAACGGCGCGGTTTCCCGCGCCGTTTCCATGTCCGTCGGTGACGGCGCCGCTCAGGGCAGGATGGTGATGCGATCGTCGGGCTTGTGGCGCATCACCGCGCCGACCCGGCAGCCGTAGGTCGCGCCGAATGCGTCCAGGTTCGACAACGGGCCGTTGGTCCGCCACTGGCCGGGCGCGTGCACGCTGGTCGACGCCCGCCGGGTCGCCGCCTCGGCGCTGAGCTGTTGCGGCCACAGCGAGGCCCAGGCGCCGAAGAAGGACTGTTTGGCCTCCTTGCCCGGGTTCGTCTCGGCGGTGTTGAAGGTCGCCCAGGCCAGCTCCATGCCGGCGATGTCGGCGATGTTCTCGTCGACGGTCTGCTGGCCGTTGACCTTCACTCCCTGCAGGGCCGGATAGGGCAGGGCCGAGTACTGCGCGGCGACGCGGTTGGCCAGGGTCTGCCAGCCGGTGTTCTCGGTCGCGGTCCACCAGTCGCGCACTTCCAGCTTGTCGTCGACCAGGCGGCCGCGGTTGTCGAAGGCATGGCTGAGCTCGTGCCCGACCAGGGCGCCGAACGAGCCGTACAGCCAGGCCGCGTCCTTGCCGAGGTCGAACACCGGCGGCTGCAGCATCGCGGCGGTGATGATCAGGCGGTTCTGGGCGATGTCGTAGGCCAGGGCCGGGGTCTGCGGCATCACGTCCCAGCGGCGGCTGCCGGTGTCGCGGCCGATCCGGGCCATTTCCGAACCGTGGCGCCAGGTCGAGGCGATCAGCATGTTGCCGCCGAAGCTGCCGCGGCCCATCGGCTGCACGGTGTAGTCGAGGTCGCGCTTGGGCACGCCGACCTCGACCTTGAGGTTGTCGAGCTTGGCCATCGCCACCGTCTTGGCCGCGGCGCTGAAGCGGGCGTTGCGTTCCATCGCCGCACGCAGCGAGGCCTTGACCTGGGCGACGATCTGCTCGGCGCGGGCCTGGTTGGCCGGGGTCAGGTAGCGGTTCGCGTACTGGCGGCCGAGCATCGGTCCGGCGGCGAGGTTGATCGCATCGAGCACCTGCTGCTGGCGCGGTGCCGGCGCGCTGCGGCCTTCGAGCACGCGGCCGCGGAAGTCGAAGCTGGCGTCGCGGAAGGCCTTGGACAGGTACGGCGCCATCGCATCGCCGACCCGCCACTGCAGGTAGGTCTTCCACTGCGCCGGCTTGAGGTCGTCGACCAGCGTGTCGAGCTCGGCGAACAGGGCCGGATTGGCGATCGAGACGGTGTCGTCGTCGACCCCCTGCACTTCCAGGAACTCGTCCAGGCGCAGGTGGCGGTACTGCTTGTCGAGCCCCTCGAGCGGGACCGGACGGTAGTTGTTGCGCGGGTCGCGCAGGTCCATCAGCGGACGCGAGGCGGCGGCGATCCGGGTCTCCAGGGCCAGCACCTGGGCGGCTTCGGCCTGCAGCTTGTCGGCCGGCGTGCCGGTCAGCGCCAGGATCTGTTCGATGTACTTGCCGTACTGGGTCCGCACGGTCTGCGCATCGGCGTCGTTGCGGGTGTAGTAGGCCGGATCGGGCAGACCGGTGCCGCCCTGGCTGAAGTAACCGATATGGCGGTTGAGGTCGGCCAGGTCGGCGTCGGGACTGAAATTGAACGCCACCGGGATGCCGACCTGGTGCAGGGCGGCGATCGCCGGCGCGACGTCCTTGCTGCGGCGGATCGAATTGATCCGGTCCAGCAGCGGCGCGATCGGGTTGGAGCCGTCGCGCTCGACCGCGGCCTCGTCCAGGCCGCTGGCCCAGAAGTCGCCGAGCAGCTTCTGCACGTCGTCCTGCGGCGACTGCATCGCCGCCTGCAGCAGGTCGAGTTGCTGCTGGCGCGCGCGTCCGGCCAGTTCGCTCATCGCCGAGACCTCGCCGACGCCGCTCGACAGCGGGTGGGCTTCCAGCCAGTCGGCGTTGGTGTTGCCGTAGAAGTCGGCGCAGGCGACCGGGGGCCTGGCCAGCGCGGCGGGCGCGGCGATCGCGGCGGTGAGGCCGAGCGAGAGTGCGCAGGCGAGCGGGCGCAGCTGGAACGGGAGTGAGAGGCCAGGGAAACGCTGACGGGTCATTGCGGATTCCATGCAGAGGATCGGCGGAGTGTAGCAAGCGCCCATGTCGACGCGGGACCGGTCGGGGCGCCGCTGGCGACTTCGTGCCGGCGGCCACAATGGCGCAGTGACGGCGGTTGCAGCACCGCTCGGCGCGGGGCGCGCGCACAAAAAAGGCCCGGCGTGAGCCGGGCCTCGGGGGCAGGGCGGAGGCGGGCTCTTCGGGAAGCCCGCTCGGCGGTGCCGATTACCAGATCACGACCTGGTCGTCGCCCTGGCGGACCATCGGCTGGCCCGGCTTGCATTCGAACGCGGCGGCGAAGGCCGGCAGGTTCGACGGTGCGCCGATCGCGCGGAAGTTCGCCGGCGCATGCGGGTCGGTGGCCAGGCGCACCTTCAGCTCCTCGGGGGTGAAGTTGCGGCGCCACACGGTCGCCCAGTTGGCGAAGAAGCGCTGGTCGCGGGTCATGCCGTCGATCATCGGATCGTCGCTGCCCTCGGTGGCCGCCTTCATCGCATCGTAGGCGGTCGCCAGGCCACCCAGATCGGCGATGTTCTCGCCCAGGGTCAGCTTGCCGTTGACGTGCTCGTCGTCGTTGGCCTTGTAGCCGTCGAACTGCGCGACCAGCTTGTCGGTGAGGCCGCTGAAGCCCTTGGCGTCGGCGTCGCTCCACCAGTTCTCGAAGTTGCCGCTGGGTCCGAAGCGGCTGCCCTGATCGTCGTAGCCATGGGTCATCTCATGGCCGATCACCGCGCCGATGCCGCCGTAGTTGATCGGCTCGTCGGCGTCGGGGTCGAAGAACGGCGGCTGCAGGATCGCCGCCGGGAACACGATCTCGTTCTGCAGCGGGTTGTAGTAGGCGTTGACGGTCTGCGGGCTCATGCCCCATTCGGTCTTGTCGACCGGTTCGCCGACCTTGGACAGCTCCCACTTGTAGTTGAACTCCATCGCCGCCAGCACGTTGCCGATGTAGCTGTCGCGGCTGGTCTGCAGGCCGCTCCAGTCGCGCCACTTGTCGGGGTAGCCGATCTTCGGGGTGAACGCGGCCCACTTCTCCATCGCCTTGGTCTTGGTCTCGTCGCTCATCCAGGCCAGGTTCTCGATCCGGACCTTGAGTGCGTCGCTGAGATTCTTGACCAGCTCCTGCATGCGCGCCTTGGAGTCGGGCGAGAAGGCGACGTCGACATACAGCTGGCCCAGCGCCTCGCCGGCGCCGTTCTCGATGCTGCCGAGCACGCGCTTGCCGCGCTCCTTCAGCTCCTTCTGGCCGCGCAGGGTGCGGTTGTAGAAGTTGAAGTTCTCCTCGACGAAGGCGTCGGACAGGTACGGCGAGGCGCCGTCGACGGCATGGAATCGCAGGTAGCTGCGCCACTGCTCGGCCGGCACGTCGGACAGCATGCGGCTGACTTCCTCGTGGAAGGCCGGCACCGCCAGCGAGAACATTTCCGGCGCCTGCAGGCCCTGCGACTCGAAGAAGCGGGTCCACGGGAAGTTCGGCGCCAGCTTGTCGGCGTCGGCCGGCGAGACCGGGTTGTAGTAGATCGAAACGTCGCGCGACATCTCCTCCTGCGACTTCGACACCGAAGCCAGGCGCTTCTCGAACGCGACCACGTCGGCGGCCTGCTTGGCGGCGTCCTCGGCGGACACGCCCGACAGCTCCAGCACCTTGGCCACGTGCTCCTGGTACTTCTGCAGCTTGTCGGCCTTGTCGGCGTCCTCGTAGTAGGTCTTGTCGGGCAGGCCCAGGCCGCCCTGGAAGGCGTAGGCGATGTTCATCGTCGAGTTCTTGAAGTCGGCCTCGGGGCCGAAGCCGAACACGTAGAACTGGCCCTTGGCGGCGCTGGCGCGCAGGAAGTCGGCGACCTTGTCGCCGCTGTCGAGCGCGTCGATCTCGGTCAGGGTCGGCTTGATCGGCTCGATGCCCTGGGCGTTGATCTTGTCCGCGTCCATGCCGGTGGCCCAGAAGTCGCCGACGATCTTCTCCACGCCGTCGGCGCCGGTGTCCTCGGCGGCCTGCTCGGCGATCTGGCGCTGCACCGCCAGCGAACGCTCGGCTAGCATCTCGAACGCGCCCCAGGAGGTGCGGTCGCCGGGGATGTCGTTGGCGGCCAGCCACTTGCCGTTCACGTAGCCGCCGAAATCGGTGCAGGCGTCCTTGCCGGTGTCGAGGTCGCCGGCGCTGAAGCTGTTGACCGGCGGCAGCTTGCTCTCGTCGAGGGTGATGCCCTTGGCATCCGTGGCCGCGTCGGCGGAGGCGGCCGGGTCCTCGGTCTTGCCGCAGGCCGAGACGGCGGTGGCGATGGCGAGGGACAGCAGCAGGACTTTGGGTGTGTTGATGGTCACGGTGTACTCCGACCTTGCGAATGCGGGAAATGGCGGTGCCGGACCGGAAGCGCCGGGGGCACATCGCTTTCACCATAGCCCCGCCCCGGTGGTGACCGAAGGTGTCGAAGGTCATGGGCGCGGCGATCGGGCCGGGTGCCGAAGGCCCTGCCGGGGGCTCACAGGGCCAGGCTGTCGCCGGGCAGGGGCAGGTGGGCGGACACGCCCAGGCGTTGGCCCAGCTCGCCGGCGAGGGCCTCCCGCGCGCGCTCCTCGCCATGCACCAGGGCCAGCGACGGGTGGGTGCCCGCGGGGCCGAGGGGCGGCCCGATCCGGGCGAACCAGTCGATCAGGGCCTGCTGGCCGGCGTGCGCCGACAGGCCGCCGACGGTGTGGATCTGGGCGTTGACCCGGTAGTCGCGGCCGTGGATGCGGACCCAGCGGGCGCGGTCGACCAGGCGCCGTCCGAGGGTGCCCTCGGCCTGGTAACCGACGAACATCACGTGCGCCTCGCGGCGTCCGAGGTTGTGTTTGAGGTGGTGGACGATCCGGCCGGCGGTCGCCATGCCGCTGCCGGCGACGATGATCGCGCCGGAGCGGATCCGGTTGATCGCCATCGATTCCTCGGCACTGGCGGTGAAATGCAGGTTGGGCAATCGCAACGGCGCGATCGGCGCGGCCCAGGTCTCGCGGGCGCGGGCGTCGAACAGTTCCTGGTGGCGCTGGTAGACCGCCGATACCCGCGCCGCCATCGGGCTGTCGAGGAAGATCCGCCAACGCTCCATGTTCCAACGGTCCCAGTGGCGCGCGAACCAGTACAGCAGTTCCTGGGTGCGGCCGACCGCGAAGGCGGGGATCATCACGTTGCCGCCGTCGCGCCAGGCCGCGTCCAGGATCTCGCCGATCTCGGTGACGGTCGCCGGGCGATCGCGGTGGTCGCGGTCGCCGTAGGTCGACTCCATCAGCACCAGGTCGGCCTGTGCGATCGCCGCCGGGTCGCGCAGGATCGGTGCGCCGCGGGGGCCCAGGTCGCCGGAGTAGACCAGGGTGCGGCCCTGCGCGCGCAGCTCCAGCACGCTGGAACCGAGGATGTGCCCGGCCTCGCGCAGGGTCAGCTCGACGCCGGGCAGGATCTCCTCGGGGCTGTCGTAGTCCAGCGGTCGCAGCAGTTCCAGCGCGGCCTCCACGTCGGCGCGCGAAAACAACGGTACCGCCTCGGGTTCGCCGCGCCGGCGCCTGCGATTGAAGCGTTCGGCCTCGCCCTCGGCGATCGAGGCGGCGTCCAGCAGCATGATCGGCAGCAGGTCGGCGGTCGCGGCCTGGGCCAGGATCGGGCCGCGGAAGCCGCGCCGGACCAGCAACGGTACCCGGCCGACATGGTCGATATGGGCATGGCTGAGTATCAGCGCGTCGATCGCGCCCGGCTCGAACCCGAAGGCGTCCGCATTGCGGGCCTCGGCCGTGGGGCTGCCCTGGATCATGCCGCAGTCCAGCAGCAGGCGGTGCCCGGCCACGTCCAGTTCGTGCATGGAACCGGTCACTTCGCCGGCCGCTCCGTGGAAACGTACCCGCATCGCAATCGTCCGGATTATCGACGTTCCCGAACAGTAGCAGGCCGGCGGCGCTTGCGGCATGTCAGACTGTGGCCCTGCGGAACACGAGGCGGGGACGGCGTTGGGCGGCATCGAGGACGGGTTCATCCAGCAGATCGAAGCCGCCGGCGACGTCGCGGCGGTGGTCGCGGCCTGCCGTTGGCTGGAGGCGCGCGGCGGGACCGGGCCGTTCGACCGTCAGCGCCTGCAGGCACGGCTGCCGGAGCTGCTGCACCGGCACCTGGCCGGGGTCTGCGAGCATCCGGGATTCCGGCTCTGGCTGGATGTCTATTTCGGGCGCCGTCCGGCCGCGTTCCGGTCGCCGCTGCAGCAGCCCAGCTATCTGTACTACCCGGCACTGGAGCCGCGGGCCTGGTTCGACGCCGGCAGCATGCCGGAGCTGGCCCCGCTGGAGGCCCGGATTCCGGCCTTGCGCGAGGAGCTGCTCGCGGTGCTGGCCGATGCGGGGGGCTTCTCGCCCTATGTCTCCGCCGAGGCCTCGCGCAGCCCGACCTGGGCCGCCCTGGCCGATCGGCCCGATTGGTCGGCCCTGCACCTGCTGCGGCGCGGGCAGTGGAACCGGGCGCTGATGGCGCGATTGCCGCTGACCGATGCGTTCCTGGCCGAGGCGCCGCTGGCGCAGTGCCCGCCGCACGCGCCGGAGTGCTTCGTTTCGCGGCTCAGGCCCGGGGTCGAGCTGCCGCCGCACCATGGCCTGTCCAATATCAAGCTCACCGTTCATCTGCCCGTCGACCTGCCGCCGTCCGGCTGCAGCATCACCGTCGCCGGCGAGACCCGCTGCTGGGAGTACGGCCGTTTCCTGGCCTTCGACGACTCGTTCCTGCACAGCGCGGCCAATCTTTCCGGGCACGAGCGCACGGTGCTGATCTTCGACGTCTGGCATCCGCGGCTGGCGGACCCGGAGCGGCGTGCGCTCGCCCACGCGGTTGCGGTCCTGGACGAGGTGCAGACGACGATGGCTCGGATCGACGGCAAGGCTTCCGCAAGCTGACCGGCGGCGCATGCGGCGCTGGCGCGGTGCGGGCCATTCGCGTAGAGTGCCCCGCGTACAGCGTACGGTGACCGCCCGCAAGGGCACGTTTCCCAGGCAAGTCCGCTGCGCCTTCCGGTCCAGACCGGTCCACCTCCCGATACGCGGACGCGTAGGGGGTGGACGCAGCCACTCACTCCGCACGTCCTTCGTCGCGCTGACACGGCATGGAGCGTCCATGCCGTCACCGAACAACCTATGCACGATCATTCGCAGCGCGGCTTCAGGGAAGGCTCCGGATGACCACCGCACCTGTGTGCGGCACGCATTTTTGGAGCATTGCATGTCTTTCGAATCCCTCGGGCTCGCGCCCGCGTTGCTGCGCGCGTTGTCCGAACAGGGCTATACCTCGCCGACGCCGATCCAGGCCGAAGCGATCCCGCTGATCCTGGACGGCCACGACCTGCTCGGCGGCGCCCAGACCGGCACCGGCAAGACCGCGGCTTTCAGCCTGCCGCTGCTGAACCGCCTGTCCAAGCAGACCCCGGCGCGCGGCCCGCGCAAGCCGCGCGTGCTGGTGCTGGTCCCGACCCGCGAGTTGGCCGTGCAGGTGCACGACAATCTGCGCGGCTATGGCCGTCATCTGCAGGTCGCGAGCTGCACGATCTTCGGCGGCGTCGGCATGGGCCCGCAGGTCGACGCGCTGCGTCGAGGCGTCGACGTGCTGATCGCCACCCCCGGCCGTCTGATCGACCACATGGAGCGCGGCAGTGCGCGTCTGGACGGCATCGAGGTGCTGGTGATGGACGAGGCCGACCGCATGCTCGACATGGGCTTCCTGCCGGCGATCAAGCGCATCCTCGGCAAGTTGCCGCGCGAGCGTCAGACCCTGCTGTTCTCGGCCACCTTCGAGACCCAGCTGAAGGCGCTGGCGCTGGAGTTCATGCGCGATCCCAAGCAGGTGCAGGTGGCGGCCAACAACACCATCGCCGAGACCATCGCCCACCGGGCCCACCCGGTCGACGCCGAGCGCAAGCGCGACCTGCTGATCGACATCCTGGCCGAGCGCCACACCGACCAGGTGATCGTGTTCGGCCGCACCAAGCACGGCTGCAACCGGCTGGCGGAACAGCTGGAGAAGTCCGGCATCCGCGCGGTCGCGATCCACGGCAACAAGAGCCAGGCGCAGCGGCAGAAGGCACTCAACGCGTTCAAGGCGGCCAAGGCGCGGGTGCTGGTCGCCACCGATGTCGCCGCGCGCGGCCTGGACATCCCGAACCTGCCGCTGGTGATCAATTTCGATCTGCCGATGGTGGCCGAGGACTACGTGCACCGGATCGGCCGTACCGGCCGCAACGGCGCGCAGGGCGAGGCGCTGTCGCTGGTTTCGCACGACGAGGGCGGACTGCTGCGGCAGATCCAGCGGGTGCTGAAGAAGGACGTCGAGCTGGCGGACTTCCCCGGTTACGCGCCGAGCCAGCCGCTGCGGCTGGATGTCCCGCTGCCGAACCCGCGCAGCAAGCGCGGCGGCGGTGGCGCGCGCAAGCCGGCCCATCGCCCCCATGCCAAGCCGGCGCCGCGGCATGCCCATGCCGGACCGAAGCCGGGGCGTGGCGAACGCAGCGGCCGCAACCGCCGCCGCAGCGGTCAGGGCTCCGCCTGAGTCGGGGCCGGGGATCGCGGAGGCGCGTCGCCGGTCATGCCGGCGACGCCAGCATGTAACCGTCGCGACCGTTCTGCTTGGTCCGGTACAGCGCCGCGTCGGCCTGTTCCAGCATCGTCCGCGGTGAGGTCGCCGCGTCGGGAATGCAGGTGCAGATGCCGATGCTCAGGCCGGCGGGCACCGGCTGTTCGCGCATCATGGCCAGGATGCCCTCGGCGATCCGGCCCGCGCCCGCGGCCGGGGTATCCGGCAGGACCAGGGCGAACTCGTCGCCACCGAAGCGCGCGGCGAGATCGCCGCTGCGACGGGCATGGCGCGCGATCGCCTGGGCGACCTGCATCAGCAGGCGGTCGCCGGCCAGGTGTCCCTCGCTGTCGTTGTAGCGCTTGAAGTGGTCGACATCGATCAGCAGCAGCGACAGCGGCGACTGCGCCCGCCTGGCGGCGGCGATCCGGCGCTCCAGCACGGCGTCGAAGTGACGGCGGTTGGCGAGCAGGGTCAGGGTGTCGAAGTTGGCCTGCCGGCGCCAGTGC
Source organism: Marilutibacter maris (assembly GCF_003233695.1). NCBI lineage: Bacteria > Pseudomonadati > Pseudomonadota > Gammaproteobacteria > Lysobacterales > Lysobacteraceae > Marilutibacter > Marilutibacter maris. The sequence goes on from NZ_CP029843.1 coordinate 1,336,368, forward strand.
AGCAGGTGGCGTCCCATCCACAGCAGGTGGGTCGCGGCGACCACCATCGCGGCCGGCATCGGCGCGAACCAGGTGTTGCCCAGCCGCATCATCGCGATGCTGATGGCGAACACCACGCCGACGCCGGCGAACGCCGCCGACAGCGGCCGCATCACGCCCGGGGACAGCGACAGCAGGGTGCACAGGAACACCAGCAGGCCCACGATCGCCGCCTGCGGCAGCGGCGCCAGCGGCACGATCGCGCGCTGGTGCAACAGCATTTCGATCACGTTGGCCTGGTATTCGACGCCGTTCATGGGCAGACCGGACATCGGGGTCCGGAACCCGGGCGCGATGCCGGTCGCGGTGACCCCGACCACCACCCAGCGGTCGCGCAGGGCGTCGTCGGGCACGCGGCCCTCGAGCACGTCGATGTAGGACAGCTCGGGGAAGCTGCCGGGCGGACCGGCGTAACGGATCCGCACGCGGTGATCCCGAATCCACTGGTACGGCGAACCGTCCAGCCCGGTGGGGCGGCGCACGCCGGGCACATCGGCGCCGATCGCGGTGGGGTCGAGCTGCAGCAGCGCCAACGCCAGTGCCGGCCAGCGCGACTGGCCCAGGCCGGCGTGCAGGTACAGCTCGCGCGCCGAGCCCGTCGGCTCCAGTTCCACGTCGGTATGGCCGATCGCCGCCACCCTGGAGGCGATCACCGGGTTCGGCAGCACCTCGATCGGCGGTCCGCTCTGGTTCTGCATCGTGGCGATGACCGGCAGCACCACCCGGCCGTTGCGTTCGATCGCTTCCGCCAGGCGGACATCGTTGGCCGGATCGATGCGATCGGGTTCGGATAGGATCAGGTCGAACGCGATGCCGCGCACGCCGCTGTCGCGCAGGCGGTCGAGCAACTGCGCATGGACATTGCGCGGCCACGGCCACTGGCCGATCACGCCGAGGCTGCGGTCGTCGACCGCAATCATCGCCACGTCGTTGCCGATCGGGTATCCCCAGTGCGACGCGTGCAGGTCGTAGAACAGGTTGTCGGCGCGATGGGTGACGTCGCCGAGGCTGAGCGCGGCCGCGACGGTGGCGGCGATGGCGGCCAGTGTCGCCCGCCACGCCCACGGCAGCCCGTTTTCGTTCACAACACCAGCAGGAGCAGCAGCGCACCGGCACCGGCGCCGTAGCACAGTCGGCAGGGGAACCTGGCCTCCTGCACCGGACCGAACGGGTGGGCATAGCCGTCGTCGTCGAGCAACTGCACCCGGATGTACCAGCGACCGCCGTGCGGGCGGTCGAGCTGCAGCTGCGGGGTGTCGACCTCGCGATCGACGAACGGGTCGGCGAAGTCGGGCTTGCGCGCGATCTGCACGCGGTACCGCTGTCCGGGCGCGCCTTGCTGCCATTGCAGGGTGACCTGGCCGCGTTCGGCCTGGGTCTCCAGTCCGGGGTCGACCGGCTGGTCGCTGATCTCGAACGACAGCACGTCGCCGAACGGCCCCTGGCGCCCGTCGGCGTCGCGCGATGCGATCCGCCACCAGTAGCGGCCCGGCGCCAGGTCATCGTCGGCGCGTTTCCGGGTCTGACGGACCACGTTGTCGCTCAGGAGCCGGTCGAAGGCGGGGGCGTCGGCGATCTGGAGCACGGCCTCGCTGGCCTGCTCGGGGCGGGTCCATTCGAAGCGCGGGCGAGGGTGATGGACGACCTGGTCGGCGCGCGGACTGATCGTCAGCGGCGCTGCCGGCTCGGCGTTGAGGGTGAAGGTCCGGATCGCGTCGTGACCCTGCAGGCCGTGGGCATCGACCGCGCGCAACAGCAGCCGGTGCTCGCCCGCCGGCAGGTCGTCGATGCGGATCGAGGTGGCTTCGGTGATGGCCTCGAACAGCTGCACTTCCTGCTCGGCTTCGCTGACGACCTCGACCTGATAGGCGTCGGCGCCAACGGCGGCGGCCCAGGCGAGCTTGATCGGCAGCGATTGCAGGGCGGAACCGGCCTCGTCGATGACCGGCGCCGGCGCCAGTTCGAGCACGGCACCGGGAGCGCCACCGCCGGCCAGGGCGCCATGGCCGCGGCGCAGCAGCACGTCGCCGGCCTCGTCGCGATCGACATGGACGGTGCCTTCCAGCACTTCGGTCCGGTCCGGCCGGCCATCGCTGCCGGCGCCCACGCGGAAGCGGGTGCCGCGGACGCTGGTGGTCGCCGACGGCGTCTGGATGATGTAGTGCGATGCCGGTCCGGTGGCCGGCTTGACGTGGTTGGAGGTGCCGCCCCGGATCAGCCGCAGCCGGGTGTCGACCATGCCGGTGGCGCCGTAGGCGCTGAGCTTGTCGAACTCGATCCGGCTGTTGGCCTGCACGAGCAGTCGCGAGCCGTCGGCGAATTCCAGGGTCGCGCTGGCGCTGTCGCCGGTCTCCAGCCAGCCGCCGATGGTCAGGCCCATGCCTTCGCTGGCATTGCCGGCCGGGTCGTTCGGATTGGGCCGGGCGCGCACTTCTCCGCGCAGCGCGACCAGCCGCGCCGGCACCGGGCCGACCCGCAGCCATTCGACCGGGATGCCGAGCCTGGAACCGGGCGGCAGACGGTACGGGTCGACGATCGCGTTGTGCATCTGCAGACGCTGCCAACCGACATCCGTGCGCAGGTAGCGCGCGCTCAGATCCCACAGGGTATCTCCGGGGCGCACGCGGTAGTTCCAGTCCGCGGCGGCGGCGAGCACCGGCAGCAACATCAGCAGAGGTGCGAACAGACAGGTCGATTGGATCAAGAGACGTCGGCGCCGGTTCCCGGTCGATGCCGTCGTGGTGCTACAGCGCATTGGAACTCCCTGTCAGACGATGCCCGTATGGCTGGCTGGCCCCTGCATTTCTGCCATACCTGTCACAATTATGCAGGGTTTTGGCCGACTTATCCCCAGGAAAAAGCCGGGTCCGAGGGTCGGACCCGGCTTTGCCGGTTTCTGAACAGGGCGTCGTTCAGCTTTGTTGAGAGGCGATCCAGCGGTCGACCTTGGCTTCCAGCACGTCCAGCGGTACCGCACCGTCCTTCAGCACCTCTGCGTGAAAGCCGCGGACGTCGAAGTTGTCGCCCAGGGCCTTCTCGGCGCGCGCGCGCAGCTCCTTGATCTTCAGCTCGCCGATCTTGTAGGCCAGCGCCTGGCCCGGCCAGGCGATGTAGCGCTCGGCCTCGGCGGTGGACTGGGTCAGGCTCTCGGCCGAGTTCTCGCGCATGTAGTCGATCACCTGTTCGCGGGTCCAGCCCTTGCTGTGCAGGCCGGTGTCGGTGACCAGGCGGATCGCGCGCCACAGCTCGTTCTGCAGGTAGCCGAAATAGCTGTAGGGATCGGTGTAGACGCCCAGGTCCTTGCCCAGCGACTCGGCGTACAGGCCCCAGCCCTCGGTGAACGCGGTCTCGCCGCCGAAACGGCGGAACGCCGGCACGTTCTCCAGCTCCTGCTGCAGGGCGAGCTGGAAGTGGTGGCCGGGAATCGCCTCGTGCAGGTACAGGTCCTCCGCGTCCCAGGTCTTGCGGGTCGGCAGGTCGTAGGTATTGACGTAGAAGATGCCCGGGCGGCTGCCGTCCTCGCTTGGCGACATGTATTCGCCGCCGGCCGCGGACTGGGCGCGGAACGGCTCGACCGGGCGGATCTCGAACGGCGCCTTCGGGGTCAGCGAGAACTGCTCGGGAATCTTCGCGTCGATCTTCTCTTCAAGCGCCCGGTAGTGGGCCAGCAGGGCTTCCTCGCTGTCGAAGCTGAAGCGCGGATCGTTCTGCATGAACTTGAAGAAGTCCTGCAGCGAGCCCTCGAAACCGACCTCGACCATCACCTTGCGGATCTCGTCGTGGATGCGCGCGACCTCGTCCAGGCCGATCTGGTGGATCTGCGCCGGGCTCAGGTCGCTGCTGGTGCTCTGACGCGCGTTGAACGCGTACCAGCTCTGGCCGTCGGGCAGCTTGTCCAGGCCGACGCTGTCGCGGGTCGCGGGCAGGTACTCGTCGTTGATGAAGGCGCGCAGCTTGCGGTAGGCCGGCATCAGCCGGTCGGCGATCAGGGCGCGGTAGGCCTCGGTCAGACGCTGCTTGTCGGCGTCGGAGAAGTCCTCCGGGAAGTTCTTGACCGGTCCCCAGAACAGGGTGTCCTCGGGCTTGTCCTTGATCAGCGCGTCCAGCTGCGGAATCACCTTGACCATCAGCGCGCGCGGCTGCACCACGCCGGTCTCGATGCCCTGGCGCATGTTGGCGATGTCGGTGTCGAACAACACCGGGAACCGGTCGGCGCGCTTGAGCCAGTCCTCGTAGTCCTTGACCGTCTTGAACGGCTGCAGGCTGGTGCCGGAGCCGAACTGGGCCGCATAGGTGGCCAGGCTGCCCATCTGGTTGATCGGCATCATCCAATCGGGGTATTCGAGGCCGTCGAGGGTCTCGCGGGCGTCGCCGACGAAGATCTCGTAGTTCAGCAGGTCCTGGCCCTGCAGGCCGTCGCTGCCGACCGCTTCGACCTTGGCCAGCCAGTCGCGGGTGAACTGTTCCGAGCGCTGGCGGTACTCGACCGATCCGAAGTCGGGCAGCTCGGCGTTGTAGCGCGGGTCGCCCTGGAAGGTCGCCATCACCGGATTCAGTTCCAGGAACGCCTCCCAGTAGTCGGCGTAGATCTGATTCAGACGCTCGGCGCGGGCGGACGCGTCCTCGGCGGTCGCCGCGGGCGCGGTGGTGTCGTGGCCGGCGGGCTTGCTGCAACCGGCGACGGTGGTGAGCGCCGCGGCGACCGCGACGGCGAGCAGGATGGGGCGAAGCGTCACGGGGACCTCCTTGGTGTGGGAGCCGGTGGCCGGCGGGTGCCGGCCGTGTCCGGGTGGAACTTACAGGCGCATCAGCCGCGCCGGGCGGCGATCCAGCGGTCGATCTTGCCTTCCAGCACATCCAGCGGCACCGAGCCGTCCTTCAGTACCTCGGCGTGGAACGCGCGGATGTCGAAGTCCTCGCCCAGCGCCTCCTCGGCACGGGCGCGCAACTCCTTGATCTTCAGTTCGCCGATCTTGTAGGCCAGCGCCTGGCCCGGGATCGCCATGTAGCGCTCGGCCTCGGCGGTGGCCTGGGTCTCGCTCTCGGCCGAATTCTCGAGCATGTAGGCGATCACCTGTTCGCGGGTCCAGCCCTTGCTGTGCAGACCGGTGTCGACGACCAGGCGGATCGCGCGCCACAGCTCGTTCTGCAGGTAGCCGAAGTGGTTGTAGGGATCGGTGTAGACGCCCAGGTCCTTGCCCAGCGACTCGGCGTACAGGCCCCAGCCCTCGGAGAATGCGGTCTCGCCACCAAAGCGGCGGAACTTGGGCAGTCCGGTCAGCTCCTGCTGCAGGGCGAGCTGGAAGTGGTGGCCGGGAATCGCCTCGTGCAGGTACAGATCCTCCGCGTCCCAGGTCTTGCGTGTCGGCAGGTCGTAGGTGTTGACGTAGAAGATGCCCGGACGGCTGCCGTCCTGACTCGGCCGCATGTACGAGCCGCCGGCCGCGGACTGGGCGCGGAACGCCTCCACCGGGCGGATCTCGAACGGCGCCTTCGGAGTCAGCGAGAACAGCTCGGGAACCTTGCGGTCGATCTTCGCTTCCAGCCCGCGGTAGTAGGCCAGCAGGGCCTCCTCGCTGTCGAAGCTGAAACGTGGATCGCTCTGCATGAACTTGAAGAAGTCCTGCAGCGAGCCCTCGAAGCCGACCTCGGCCATCACCTTGCGGATCTCGCCGTGGATGCGCGCGACCTCGTCCAGGCCGATCTGGTGGATTCGCGCCGGGCTCAGCCCGGTGGTGGTGGAGTTGCGCGCGCGGTAGGCGTACCACGCCTCGCCGCCGGGCAGCGCGTCCATGCCGGAGCTGGCGCGGGTATGCGGCATGTACTCGTCGACGATGTAGGCGCGCAGCTCGCGATAGGCCGGCATCAACCGCTCGCCGATCAGCGCCGCGTATTCCGCGCTCAGGCGCTGCTTGTCGGCCTCGGAGAAGCCCTCGGGGAAATTCTTGATCGGCCCCCAGAACAGGGTGTCCTCCGGCTCGTCCTTGATCAGCGCGTCAAGCTGCGGCACCACCTTTTCCATCAACGCGCGCGGCTGCACCACGCCGTTGCGCACGCCGATCTTCATGTTGGCGATGGCCTGGTCGAAGATCGCCGGTATCCGCGAGGCGCGCTTGTTCCAGTCGTCGTAGTCCTGCACCGTCCTGAACGGTTGCGCGCCGGTGCCCGATCCCAGTTGCACCACGGTCGAGGCGAGGTTGTAGAACTGGTTGATCGGCTGTTGCCAGGCCGGGAACCGCTCGCCTTCCAGTTCCATCTTCGCGTCGCGCACGAAGATCTGGTAACTCAGCAGGTCCTGGCCCTGCAATCCTTCCGGACCGACGTCCTCGACGGTCTTCAGCCAGCGCGCGGTGAAGTCGTGCGACTGGCGGCGGTAGTCCTCGGACAGGATGTTGGGCAGGCGGTCGTTGTAGCGCGGGTCGCCCTGGAAGGTCGCCGCCAGCGGGTTCAACTCCAGCATCTGCTCCCAGTACTGCTCGTACAGCGCATCGAGCCTGGCCGCCTTGGCGCTGTCGGAGGCGGATGCGGCGGCGGTTGCCGGCACCAGCGCGGTCTGGGCGGCGCTGGCGGAAGCGGGCGCGAGGCCGGCCATCGCGACGGCAATGGCCAGGGCGACGGTCAATGGGGTCCGGGCGGGGGGCATTCGGGGCTCCTGTGGCGGGTGGCCGGGCAGTGGTGGTGGCGCCCGCATGGCCGGTACACGGCTCGGGACGGGACACGCAATGCTCCAGCATCGGGATTGCGCCGGGGACGGGCATGGGCCTTTGGTCATGCCGACCGGGCGGCGGGGCATCGCTCAGGCGCTGGCCTGTCCGCGCAGTTCGGCGGCGCGTTCGCGCCCCAGATAGCCGGTGATGCCGGCCCGAACCAGATAGATCAGCGGGATCAGCGCGAACGCCGCCAGCATCTTGTAGCCGTAGTTGACCGTGCTGACCGCCAGGAACAACGAGGTCGGCCACTGCTGCGGGCCGAGCACGAAGGCGATGTAGAGAACGACGAAACTGTCGACCAGCTGCGACACCGCGGTCGATCCGGTCGCGCGCAACCATACCCAGCGCTCGCCGGTGGCGCGGCGGATGCGGTGGAACACCGCCACGTCGATCAGCTGGCCGAGCATGAACGCGACCAGCGAGCCGCCGATCGTCCACATCCCCTGTCCGAACACCGCCGCGAACGCGGCCTGGTAGTCGGGCACGCCGCGATCGGCGGCGGCGCCGACCCACCAGTCGGCCGGGGCCAGCGAGATCGCCGCGAACGCGAACACGAAGCCGTAGCAGATCAGTCCGGCCGCCAGCCAGGAAATGAAGCGCACGCCGCGCTGGCCGAAGAATTCGTTGATGACGTCGGTCATCAGGAACACGATCGGCCACAGCAGGGTGCCGGCGGTGAAGCTCAGCGAACCGCTCTGGCCGAACAGGTCCCATTGCAGCGGCGCGATGCCGAGCGTGTCCTCCAGGGCGAAGATCTTGACCCCGATGAACTCGGCCAGCGCGGCGTTGACGCAGAAGAACGCCGCCAGGCCGATGAACAGCCGGGTCGTGCGGTCCTCCAGTACCGGCCCGCTCAGCGCGATGTCGGCGCCTCCGGAGCCGCCGTCGCGGGCGGGCTGAACGGAATGCTTTCCGGCGATACCGCGCCGCCGGAGATGATGAAGGCCATCGCCTGGTCGACGCTCCAGTCGGTCGGGGTGATCTTCTCGACCGGGACGATCTCCAGGTAACCGGAGGTCGGGTTGGGCGTGGTCGGCACGTAGACCGCGGCCAGTTCGCGGCCGCTGCCGTGTTCCTTCAGCACCCGGGTGACGAAGCCGATCGATTTCATCTCCGTGTGCGGAAAGTCGACCAGCACGACCCGCTGGGTACCGTCGGGCTTGGTCTGCAGGATGTCCAGCAGCTTGCGCGCGCTGCCGTAGACCGTGCTGGCGAAGGGGATCCGCTCGATCAGCGACTCCATCCAGCGCAGCATCCGCTGACCGAACACCCGCCGCGCCATCACCCCCGACAGCAGGATCACGCCCAGCGTCGCCAGCAGGGCCAGCGCGGTCTGCAGCCAGGGGTCGTCGACCCAGCCCAGCGTGTGCGGCGCGCTGGCCGCGACCTGCCCCAGCAACGGCGCCACGAAGGGCTTGCTCACGTCGGTCAGCAGGACGAACACGAACTTGATCACGACCCAGGTCAGCCACAGGGGCAGCAGGGTCAGCAGACCGGTGAGGAACAGCCTTTGCAGGGTATGGATGCGCATGTCCGGATTGTACGGGCGCGGCCGTGTACCGGCGCGTTGCCGCGCCGGAACGGCATCAGTTCTCGCGGATGAGGCGGAAGCCGACGTCGTCGAAGCCGCGCGAGGACTGCAGCAGGCGGGAGCCGTCGTTGCTGCGCCAGGAGCGGCCATCGACCCGGCGTTTGTTGCAGTCGCGGCCGCAGTCGCGTTGCCACAGCGACAACTCGCGGCCACTGACGACCGCGGCGGTCGCGCGCGACTCGGCCTGGGTCGGGATCCGGTACTTGTGTCCGCTCTGCTGGCTCAGCCACAGCGCATAGGCCTCGGCATCGACCATCGAGACGCAGACCACCGGCGAGTTGCCGTTCTGGTCGAAGCCGGGCGAGCGGTAGTCGCGGGGCGCGAGGACCCGCAGCAGCGATCCGCGTTCGCGGCACAGGCTAGGCTTGCGGCCGGTGGCCTCGGCGAACCGGCTGTAGTCGGCCACGGTGACCGGACGGCGCTGCAGTCCGGAACCGCCTGACGCGGCCGCCCCGGGTTCGGGCTCGGCCGCGGCGGTCGTCGCCGGCTGTGCCGACCTGGCGTGCTCGGCCAATCGCGCCGATTCGGCCGAGGGCACGCCGAAGTCGGGGGCGAGCGCCGCGATCCGGGTCGCGGAGGCGCGGTCGTTGCCGGCGATCGAGGCATCGATCCGGGCGGTCAGCGCGGCGCCGACCTGATCTTGTTTTTCCTTCAGCAGGGCCGGTTCCAACTGCCCGACCTGGGCGGTCAGGGCATCGATATGCTGCTGGTAGTCGCGGGCGCGGTCGAAACGACCGCCGCGCAGGTTGGACACCAGCTCCCCGGTCAGCGCGCGCGCCAGTTCGTCGGCGAGGGCGTGGACGTTCTCGTTGGCCGGTTCCAGCTGGGCGGCCTCGATCACGCTGGCCAGGGCATTGTCGCCTTCAGGCGCGGTCAGGTTGTGCTCGTCCAGCTGCCGGCGCGCGTTCTCCAGCGCGACCTGCAGCGGCGCCTCGGGCAGCGGGCGCAGCATCGACACGGTCGGGTCGACCACCTCGACCGGCGCGACCGCCTCCGGCTCGGCGGTGAAGAACCCTTCGTGCTCGCTGTTGCCCAGCCACCAGGCCAGCAGGCCGAGGGCCGGCAGCGCCAGTGCCGCGCCGAGGACCAGGGGCGCGTGGCGCGCCAGCGGCGCGGTGGCCTGGCGCAGCAGGGCGTGTCCGGGCCAGGTGCGCCGGGTTTCGATCCGGTCGATGGCCGCGCGCATCTGGGCGACATCCTGGAAGCGGGCGGACGGCGCCTTGGCCAGCGCCCGCTGCATGAAACGCTGCCAGTGACGCAGCCCCAGCGGCAGCTTCGGAATCGGGTCCTGGGCGTGCATCACCGCCATCGACAGCGCGTCGGAGGCGCGGTAGGGCAGTTCGCCGGTGAGCATCTCCCAGATCAGCACCGCGAGACTGTAGAGGTCGGCGCGGCCATCGACCTCTTCGCCGCGGGCCTGCTCGGGCGCCATGTAGGCGGTGCTGCCGACCGCCAGCCCGGTGGCGGTCACGCGCGGCCCGTAACCGCGGCGCAGGGCGATGCCGAAGTCGGCCAGCAGCGGCCGGTCGACGTCGTCGAACAACACGTTCTCGGCCTTGACGTCGCGATGCACGACCCCGTTGCCGTGCGCGTATTCCAGTGCCGACAGCAGCGCGCGGACGATCGAGATCACCCGCGCCTCGTCGCCGACCGCGACCTGCTTGCGGAAGCTGCGCTGGCCAAGGTGGCCGCGTGGCATGTACGGCATCGCGTAGTAGGGCAGGCCGCTGTGGGTGCGCCCGACTTCGTGGATGCCGACCACGTGCGGATGCTCGAGTCGGGCGATCGTGCGCACCTCGTTCTCGAAGCGGCGGCGGCTGACTTCGTCGCCCAGCGCCTGCGGCATCATCACCTTGATCGCGACCTGGCGCGACAGGGACACCTGTTCGCCCAGATACACGGTCGATGCCGAACCGTGGTTGAGCACGCGCACCAGCCGGTATCCGTCGATTTCCGGAAATGGCACTGAACCGATGTCGTTGCTGGACGCGTATGAAGCCATTGCCCGCCCCCTGTTGCGGACTCCAGAGCATACCCAGATCGGATGTCGGGGGAAGGCTTTCGGGCAGATCCGGGTATGGCCAGCGTCCGGCGGGCGGCTAAAATGGGATGGTTGTCATGCTTGCGCGTGGCGGCGGAAGCGGCGCCGAGCAGCCGTGCCAAGCAAGACAGGGAAACACAGGGAAACACAGGGAAATGGAGTTCCATGCGTAGGCTTTTGAAGTGCCTGGCGGTAGTGGCAGTGGCGGTGGTGGCAGTGGGGGCGGGCCTGTTCCTGGTCTCGCGGGCGATGGGGCGCAATGCCGAACGGATGGACCTGGTCGAGCGTCTGGCGACGCCGAAGCCGGTGTCCGGTAGCAATGCGTTCCCGGCGCTGTGGACGTTCGGTTACCGGGTCCCGCAGGACCGGGTGCAAGCGGCCGCCGCGACGGATGTCGAGCGGTTCCGGAGTCGGCTCGATGCCGGCGAGGATCTCGAAGCGACGGGATTCGATTCCGGCATCGCGGCGGATTTCGAGGACCTGCTGGCAACCGTCGATAGCAGCGATACGGCATGGTGTTCGCCACAGGAGCCTGGCTGCCTGCAGCGGGTCGGCGACGATGCCGATGGCTATGCGCAGCGCTTGCGGCCGTTGGAGCAGGTGCTGGCCCAGGCCGACACGCTGGGCGGGTACGGCCACTACGCCAATGGGTTTCCAGCGCACCTGCATGCGCCGTTTCCAGGCCGGCTCAACGCCCTGCTGCGGATTCCGATGACCTCGCATGCGCTTGACTTCGTGCAGGGAGACAGCGCGGCCGCGCTGGCGGGCGTATGCCACAGCGCGGCGGGCTGGCGGCGGTTGGTGCCGAACTCGGATTCGCTGGTGATCAGCATGCTGGCGATCAATGCCGTGCGCGGCTATTCGGAACTGTTCGCCGACATGCTGGCCGAGCTGCCGGCCGATACGCCGTTGCCGGCTGGATGCATGGCCGCGTTCGCCCCGCCCGTTGAAGGCGAGGTCGGGGTCTGCGAGGCGATCAAGGGCGAGTTCGCGATGCAACGGGTGCTGATCCGCGATCCCAGCGCCGCCGGCACGCCGATGCCGTGGTACTACGCGTTGGCCTACGATCGGAGCGCGACCGAAGGGCGCGCCGCCGAGAATCTTTCCCTGGGCTGCGACGCGCGCGGGCAGTCGCTGATCGCCGCCGACAAACCGATCGGGGAGGCGGTGCCGGAGCGCTCACAGGAATTCGAGTGCCTGTCCAACTTCTTCGGTTGCACCCTGACCTCGATCGCGGGGCCGGCCTATTCCGACTACCTGCGCCGCACCCAGGACCATGGCATGCGGCTGAAACTGATGGCGGCACTGGTGTGGCTGCGCGAGAACCGCGACGATCGGCGTCCGGTGGCGACCCGGCTGGCCTCGCGGCCGGTGACGATGCGCAGCCCGGCGCGACGGATCGAGCTTGGCGAGGACGGGCGCAGCCTGCGGATCGAGCTGTACGACGCGAAGGACGGCAGCCATTGGCAGGTGCCGTTGCCGCGGATGCGCTGACCCGGCTCAGCGGTCGCGCTTGCGTCGCACGTACAACTGCTTGCGGACCCGCGCGACGACCTCGCCGTCGTCGTCGACCACCTCGGTGTCGAACCAGCGCAGGGTCTTGTCGCCGTCGGCGGTGGCCGCACGCAGTTCATCGAGCACCGCATCGTCCAGGTCGAAGCGCGCCCGCACGTGGCTACGGCCGGGCCTGACGAACTCGATCGAGCCGGCCTTGTCCCAGACGATGTAGTCGCGGCCCAGCGCGTTCATCGCCAGCAGCATCCAGAACGGGTCGGTCATCGCGAACAGGCTGCCGCCGAAGTGGGTGCCGACATAGTTGCGGTTCCACGGACGCAGCCGCAGCTCGACTTCGGCATGGCGATAGTCGTCGGCGATCGAAATCACGTGGACCCCACTGAACAGGAACGGGGGCCAGAAGTTGAGGACCCGGCGCAGGGTGCTGGCTTTCATGCGCGGAACCGACGGCGGAGTGGGGCGCCAGCTTGCCATACGCATGCGTATTGTCAAAGTCGGTGCCCGCCCGGATGGCCCAGCCCCCTGAGTCAGGGGGCGATTCGCGCCTCAGGTGCGAATCAGAAGAAAGCATGTGGCGCGTAGCGCGAATGGGGGTGTGGAGACGCAACGGCGGGGCCCAAGGTTTGCGAAGCAAACTTTGGGGATTCCCGGGCGCAGCCCGGGGATCGCGGCTTACGCCGCTCCTACGAGGCTTTCGCCGTCTCGTCCCCGAGACCGGCACCGGCCCCGGATGCGTCCTTCGGGCTTGCCCGAGCTACGCTCCGCGAGTCCCGAGTCCCGAGTCCCGAGTCCCGAGTCCCGAGTCCCGAGTCCCGGTTTCAGAACAGCACCGACGACATCTTGCGACGGTAGCTGCCGACCAGGGCGGCGTCCTCGATGACCCGGAACGCGTCGATCAGTGCCTTGCGCGGCAGTCCGCCGTCGAAATCGCGGTCGCGGCGCAGCATCTCCAGGAACTGCTCCAGCGCCGCCTCGTCGTCGCCGCCGACCAGGTGGCGGGTGCCGAGCAGGTGGCGGGCGCGCAGGTCGCCCGGGTCGCCGGCGATCGCCGTCTGCAGCGCTTCAAGTGCCGGCGCGTCCTTGAGCAGGGCGGCAAAGTCCAGGCGGGCGCGGGCGCTCAGGGTGCGATCGTCGGTGGCCAGATTGGCGGGCAGGCCATCGAGCAGGGTCTGCGCCTCGGCGGTCTCGCCGGTCTTGAGCAGGGCCAGGGCGAGGTCGAGCTTGAGCTCGTCCTGGTCCGGCGCCGCGGCGATCTCGCCGCGCAGGCGCTCGGCCTCGGCTCGCGGATCGACCGGCACCGGCGCGGCATCCTCGGCGCCGGCTTCCTCATCGGCACCGGCAATCGAGACCGCGGGCTCGATGCCATGGTGGGCGAAGAATTCGCGCAACTGGCCCTCGGTCAGCGCGCCGGGAACCGCGTCGACGACCTGGCCGCCCTTGAGCAGGAACAGGGTCGGGATCGAGCGGACCTGGAACGCCCCGGCCAGCTGCGGCTCCTTGTCGACATCGATCTTCGCCAGCTCGAAGGCGCCGCCGTAGTCGCGGGCCAGCTTTTCCAGTATCGGCCCCAGGCTCTTGCACGGGCCGCACCATTCGGCCCAGAAGTCCACCAGCACCGGCGTCTGCATCGAGCGCTGCAGGACCGCGGTCTCGAAGCTGTCGGTGGTGACATCGAACACGTGGGCGGGCGGGGCGGTGTCGGGGGTCATCGATGGGCTCGCGGAAGGCGGATTTGCTGCCGAGATGGGGGCGGGTACCGGCGATGCAAGGTGGTCGGGTTGCCCACCGCTGTCGCAACGGACGCCGCAGGCCCTAGCATGTGCGGATGAAGACAGGGTTCGTTCACCGGCTTTCCTGGGCGCCGATCCTGGCGGCGGCGTCGCTGCTGCTGGCCGCGGTGGGCTTCGGACTGGCCGCGGACGGTTATTCGCACGCGCGGCATCCGCTGGCCCTGCTCGGGGCGCGCGGCATGGACGCTGCCGGCCTCTTCAATGTGCTGGCCTGGATCCTGCCCGGGCTGCTGCTGGCGGCGCAGGCGGCCGCCCTGCGCGAATGCCTGTCGGGCCGGGCCGGGTTCGGCGCCCGTATCGGCGCCTGGCTGCTGCTGTTGTCGGCGCTTGCGTTCGCGGGCCAGGGCGTGTGGCCGTTGGATCCGCACGATCTGGAGGGACCCGACAGCCGCCGCCACGCGCTGGGCTGGATGTTGTGGTGGATCGCCCACCTTGGCGCGGGCGCGCTGCTGGTGCCGACGTTGATGCGGCAGGCGCGGTGGCGCCGGGCCGGTGTCGGGCTGCTGCTGTCGGTGCTGTTGCTGCTTGCCGGCGTGCTCGCCGCGCGCGCCGGCCTGTGGCCGGCACTGGCGGGACGGCTGGCGATCGTCGCCTGGCTCGGTGGCTACCTGGCCTGCGGTATACCGATGCGGCGCGGGGCGTAGGAGCGGCGTGGGCCGCGACCTCCTTGGGCCAGACACCTTCATCATCCCGTAGGAGCGGCGTAAGCCGCGATCCCGGGCTGCGCGGGAGAATCCCAGAAGTTTGCTCCGCAAACCCAGGGCCCGAGCTGTTGCGCCTGCGCACCCCCATTCGCGCGGCGCGCGCTCAGGCGGCTGGCTCCATCCCGTAGGAGCGGGGCAAGCCGCGATTGAACGGTCGCATGAAAGCCCTGTCGCGGCTTACGCCTCTCCTACAGGGCTGCGCGGGTCAGGGCTTCCGGTAGACCACGCCGTCCTTCATCACGAAGTCCACCGCCATCACCGTCTCGATGTTCTCGACCGGGTTGCCGGGCATCGCGATCACGTCGGCGCGCATGCCCGGCGCCAGCTCGCCCTGGTCGTCGACCCCGAGCACTTCGGCGGCGCGGATCGTCGCCGACTGCAGCGCGACCGCGGCGGGAATGCCGGCCTCGACCATGTAGACGAACTCGCGCGCATTGTCGCCATGCGGGCCGACGCCCATGTCGGTGCCGAAGGCGATCTTGACGCCGTTGCGGTAGGCCTTGCCGGCGGTGTCCTGGATCAGAGCACCGATACGCGCCGCCTTGGGGCGCACCACGTCCGGGAAGTAGCCGTCGATCCTGGCCTTGTCGGCGACGAAGCGGCCGGCGTAGACCGTCGGCACGTACCAGGTGCCCTTTTCCTTCATCAGCTTCATCACCCGGTCGCTCATGTAGGTGCCGTGCTCGATGCTGGTCACGCCGCCGGCGACCGCGCGGTACATGCCTTCCTCGCCATGGGCATGGGCGGCGACGCGGTAGCCGTAGTCGTTGGCGGTGTCGACCACGGCGCGGACCTCGTCGACGGTGAACTGCGGGGCGTCCCCGGACTTGGCGTAGGACAGCACGCCGCCGGTGGCGGTGATCTTGATCACGTCGCTGCCGTCCTTGTAACGCTGGCGCACCGCCTGGCGTGCATCGTCGAGCGAGTTGATCACGCCCTCGGTGGGGCCGGGCGGGCCGATCAGGTGCGACAGCGCGTCGTTGTAGCCGTTGGTCGGGTCGGCGTGGCCGCCGGTGGTGGCGATCGACTTGCCCGCGGCCCAGATCCGCGGCCCTTCGACCAGGCCCTGGTTGATCGCGTCGCGCAGGTGCGGGGCGACCTCGCCGCCGAGGTCGCGGACGCTGGTGAAGCCCGCCATCAGGGTCTTGCGGGCATACCCGACCGAGCGGTAGGCGAAGTCGACCGGATCGAGGCGGAAGCCCTCGGAGTAGCTCTGCGGACTGGACTGGCTGGCCATGTGCACGTGCAGGTCGGTCCAGCCGGGGCTGCAGGTGCGATCGCGCAGGTCGACCGACTCCACCCCGAGCACGTCGGCATTGCCGCCGCTGATCACCTGTTCAATCCGGCCGTTGCGCACCAGCAGGGTATGCGGGCCGAGCACCTGGCCACTGCGCGCGTCGAACACGCGGCCGCAGTGCAGGGTGAGCGGGGTGCCACTGTCGCTGACTGCTGCCGGAGACTGGGCGGCCGCCGGCTGGAGGGTGGCGACGGCATTGATCAGGGCGATCGCGAGGCAGGCGACGGGCACGCGCATGGGCTTGGATTCCGTGTTCGACGATGGACGGGAGTGCGCCCGAGCCTAACCGAGCGCCCCGGGCGGGGCATAGGCCGGTCGCCATGGGCGCCGGCGATGCCCGGGTGACTCCGCCCGGCGTACCCTTGTGGGCATGGACAGTCCCACGCCCGCAAGCACGCCTGCCCCCAGCTCCCTCGACCGCGCCCGCCGCGAATGGCTGGCCGGCCTGATTCGCAGTCACCGGCTGGCGCCGTCGGCGCGCAGCGCGCTGGAGCTGGCGCAGGGGCTATGGCGTTGCGGCGAGTATCGCGAGGCCTGGCCGAGGTTCGTCGAGGCCCGCGACCGCGCGCCTGAGCTGGCCGCCACCCATCTGGCGCTGCTGCGGGCGGCCTCGATGCTGGCGCTGCGCGAGGACGAGGCGGTGGCGCTGGAAACGGCGCTGCGGGCGCATCCGCAGGACCCGCAGATCGCCCTGCGCGCGGCCCTGGCCGAGGTGCCCGGCGCACTGGAGCGGGCGCGGACAAGGCTGTCGCCGCTGCGCGACGACCCGGTCTGCGCGGATTACGCGCTGGCGCTGGATATCGTGGCCGGGGACCGTTCGCAGGAAACGATCGAAGCGGTCCTGGCGGACCCGCGCCTGGATCCGGGCCGGCGCGCGCGCTGGCAGGCGCTGCGGTGGGCATGCCGCCACGCGGACGGTCCGGGCCGCCACTTCGGTCTGCCCTCGCGGGTGCTTGAGCGGGGCATCGAGGCGGCCACCGGCGCGGGGCTGGCGATCGAGTGCGGGGTCTACTTCGGTCGTTCGCTGGACCATATCGCCGCTCGCCTCGACCAGCCGGTGCACGGTTTCGACAGCTTCCAGGGGCTGCCGGAGGACTGGA
The DNA here is from genome assembly GCF_003233695.1 of Marilutibacter maris. NCBI lineage: Bacteria > Pseudomonadati > Pseudomonadota > Gammaproteobacteria > Lysobacterales > Lysobacteraceae > Marilutibacter > Marilutibacter maris. The sequence continues at coordinate 1,353,155 of NZ_CP029843.1, forward strand.
AGGCGGGCGAGGGCGCGGGCAGCTACAGCACCGCCGGCCGGCTGCCGCGGGTCGCCGACAATGTGACCCTGCACCCGGGCTGGTTCGAGCAGACCCTGCCGCCGTTCCTGGACGCGCATCCGGGGCCGGTGCGGCTGCTGCACGTGGACTGCGACATCTACAGCTCGACCCGTACCGTGCTGGAGGCGGTCGCGCCGCGGCTGCGGGCCGGCAGCGTGATCGTGTTCGACGACATGCTCGGCTATCCGGGCTACGAGGCGCACGAGTTGCGGGCGTTCGAGGAACGGGTCGAGCGCGACGGGCTGCGCTGGGAACTGCTGGCCGCCTGTCTGCTGGGGCGCGAGGTGGCGGTGCGGATCCTCGCCCGCTGAGCGGGCCGGCCGGTCCGGGCGGGCGACCCGGGGCGGCCACGCGTGGCGGCCCATGCTGCGCTGCGGTAGGCTTTCCGGTCCCCTGTTGCCAAGCCCGTGCCGTGTCCACCGAAGCCGCCAGCGAATCAGCCCGCGAATCCCGACCCTACGAACCGCAGCCGATCGAGGACGCCGCCCGGCGCTTCTGGTCGGGGACCGGCGCCTTCGAGGTCGACGAAGCCTCCGACAAGCCCAAGTACTACTGCCTGTCGATGCTGCCGTACCCGTCCGGCGCGCTGCACATGGGCCACGTGCGCAACTACACCATCAGCGACGTGATCAGCCGCTACAAGCGGATGACCGGCTTCAACGTGCTGCAGCCGATGGGGTGGGACGCGTTCGGCCTGCCGGCCGAGAACGCCGCGATCAAGAACCGCACCGCGCCGGCGAAGTGGACCTACGCCAACATCGAGCACATGAAGGCGCAGCTGCAGCAGATGGGCTACGCGATCGACTGGTCGCGCGAGTTCGCCACCTGCCAGCCGGGCTACTACGTGCACGAGCAGCGCATGTTCGTGCGGCTGATGAAGCAGGGCCTGGCCTACCGTCGCAACGCGGTGGTCAACTGGGACCCGGTCGACCAGACCGTGCTGGCCAACGAGCAGGTGATCGACGGTCGTGGCTGGCGCACCGGCGCGCTGGTGGAAAAGCGCGAGATCCCGCAGTGGTTCCTGAAGATCACCGACTACGCGCAGGAACTGCTCGACGGCCTGGACACGCTGACCGGCTGGCCCGACGCGTCAAGACCATGCAGCGCAACTGGATCGGCCGCAGCGAGGGCCTGGAGATCCGCTTCGACGTCGTCGACGAGGACGGCAACGCGGTCGAGCCGCTGGAGGTCTACACCACCCGTCCCGACACCCTGATGGGCGTCACCTTCGTCTCGATAGCCGCCGAGCATCCGCTGGCCGCCCATGCCGCCGCCGGCAATCCGGCGCTGGCCGACTTCATCGCCGAGCTGCGCCAGGGCGGGGTGTCCGAGGCCGAGCTGGAAACCCAGGAAAAGCGCGGCATGTACACCGGCCCTGCGCGCGTTGCACCCGATCAGCGGCGAGGAGGTGCCGGTCTACGTCGCCAACTTCGTGCTGATGGGCTATGGCACCGGCGCGGTGATGGCGGTGCCCGGCCACGACCAGCGCGACTGGGAGTTCGCCAAGCGCTACCACCTGCCGATCCGTCCGGTGATCGCATCGGCGAGCGTGCGCGACGCGCTCGCGGAGATCGGCCGCCACCTCGACAAGCACGACGACGCGATGGCCGCCGCGCTGGGCAACGGTGCCGCGATCGACGTCTACGACACCGGGCGCCGCGGTGCAGGTCATCCAGGACTTCATCCGCGCGATCGAGGAGGAGGGCGCCTACACCGAACGCGGCTGGCTGGTGAATTCCGGCGCGTTCGACGGCATGGACTTCGACCAGGCGCTGGACGCGCTGGCGACCCGCTTCGAGGCCGAGGACCGCGGCCGCCGCCGGGTCAACTATCGCCTGCGCGACTGGGGCGTCAGCCGTCAGCGCTACTGGGGCTGTCCGATCCCGGTGATCCTGTGCCCGCGCTGCGGCGACGTGCCGGTGCCGGAGGACCAACTGCCGGTGCTGCTGCCGGAGGACGTGGAGTTCAGCGGGGTCGCCTCGCCGATCAAGTCCGATCCCGAATGGCGGAAGACGACCTGCCCGCAGTGCGGCGGCGACGCCGAGCGCGAGACCGACACCTTCGACACCTTCATGGAGTCGAGCTGGTACATGCACCGCTACACCAGCCCGGGCGCGGCGGGACATGGTCGACCAGCGCGCCAACTACTGGATGCCGATCGACCAGTACATCGGCGGCATCGAACACGCGATCCTGCACCTGCTGTACTTCCGCTTCTACCATCGCCTGATGCGCGACCAGGGCCTGGTCGACAGCGACGAGCCGGTGCACAACCTGCTGACCCAGGCATGGTGATCGCCGAGACCTTCTATCGCGAGAACGACGACGGTTCCAGGGACTGGATCAAACCCGGCCGAGGTCGAGATCGCCCGCGACGACAAGGGCCGGATCACCGGCGCGACCTTGAAGGCCGACGGCCTGCCGGTGGTGATCGGCGGCACCGAGAAGATGTCGAAGTCCAAGAACAACGGCGTCGATCCCGCGCGAGATGGTCGGCAAGTACGGCGCCGACACCGTGCGCCTGTTCTCGATGTTCGCCGCGCCGCCGGAGCAGTCGCTGGAGTGGAACGAGGCCCGGCGTGGAGGGCATGGCGCGGTTCCTGCGCCGGTTCTGGCGCGAGGTCGTCACCCATGCCTCGCAGCCGGATCACCCGGACGTCGCCGCGCTACTGGCCGACGGTGTCGCGCTGGACGCCGGCCAGAAGGCGCTGCGCCGGCAGCTGCACGAGACCATCCAGAAGGTCGGCGACGACTACGGCCGCCGCCACAGCTTCAACACCGCGATCGCCGCGCTGATGGAGCTGCTCAACGCGGTCGCGAAGTTCTCCGACATGAGCGACGCCGGCCGCGCGGTGCGCCACGAGGTCCTGCAGGCGATGGTGCTGATGCTCAATCCGGTGACCCCGCACGTCAGCCACGCGCTGTGGCAGGTACTGGGCCATCCCGAGGGCCTGCTGGAGGACGTGGCGTTCCCGGCGGTCGACACCGCCGCGCTGGTGCGCGACTCGGTGAAGCTGGCGGTGCAGGTCAACGGCAAGTTGCGCGGCACCATCCGGTCAACGTCGGCCGCGCTGGCCGAGCCCAACGTCGCCCTGTACGTCGATGGCCTGAGCATCCGCAAGGTGATCGTGGTGCCGGGCAAGATCGTCAACATCGTCGCGGGCTGAAGCGTGCGTCGGCGGCTGTCGGCGGCGTTTCCCGTGCGCCTGGGGCTGAACGGCGCCGCGGCTATTGATGGAGGGGGCGGTGTCGTCCAGACTTCGCGAATGACTTCACGCCTTCTCGCCGTTGTCCTCGTGCTGGCCCTGTCGGCCTGTGGTTTCCATCTGCGCAACGCCCTGGTGCTGCCGCCCGATCTGGGGCCGGTGAAGGTCGTTTCCGCCGACCGCTACAGCCCGCTGGCCGAGAGCCTGGCGCAGGCGCTGGTGCGTTCGGGCGCCGAAATCGCGCCCGGCGACGCCGTCGACACCGCGGTGCTCGACCTGGTCGCCGAGCGCTGGGGCGACACCCCGATCAGCGTGGACGCGCGCGGCCGCGCGCAGGAATACAGCCTGCGCTACGCGGTGATCTTCGAGGTGCGCGGGCGCGACGGGGTTCCGATCCTGCCGCGCCAGGCGGTCGAACTCGCCCGCGACTACATCTCGGTCCCGACCAATTCGATCGGTACCGAGGGCGAGCGCGACGTGCTGGTCAAGGAGTTGCGGCGCGAGATGACCGCGTCGATCCTGCGCCGCATCGATGGTTGCCCGGCGCGAGTTCGCCGCGTCCGGCGCCGCCGCCTTGCCGGCCGAGGCGACCGCTCCGCTCGAGATGCCGGCGCCGGCCGCGTCGCCGGCCAGTGTTGGCGCAGCCGAGCCGGAGCCGGCGGGCGACGGTCGCTGAGTCGTGGAGCTCAAGCCGGAGCAACTGGCCAGCCGGCTCGAGTCCGAGCCGCTGAAACCGGCCTATCTGATCGCCGGCGCCGAGCCGCTGCGGGTGCTGGAGGCGGCCGATGCGGTGCGCGCCGCCGCCCGTGCGCAGGGCGTGAGCGAGCGTGAGGTGTTCGAGGCCGAGGGCAACCAGCGCGAGCCGGACTGGGCGGCGCTGGAGGCGAGTTTCAACGCCCCGAGCCTGTTCGCCAGCCGTCGCCTGGTCGAGCTGCGGTTGCCGACCGGCAAGCCGGGCAAGGACGGGGCGGCGGTGATCAGCGATTTCTGCGCCGCGCCCGCCGCCGACGTCACCCTGCTGGTGACCGCGGGCGAGTGGAGCAAGAAGCACGCCGGAAAATGGAGCGAGGCGATCGGGCGGATCGGTCATGTCGCCGTGGCCTGGCCGATCAAGCCGCACGAGCTGCCCGAGTGGATCGAGCGCAGGCTGCGCGGGCATGGGCTCTCCGCCGACCGCGACGCGGTGCAACTGCTGGCCGACCGGGTCGAGGGCAACCTGCTCGCCGCCGCGCAGGAGATCGAGAAACTGGCGCTGCTGGCCGGTGCCGACAAGGCACCGCTGGACCTGGCGCGGATGCAGGCGCTGGTCGCCGATGCCGCGCGCTACGACGTGTTCCGCCTGGTCGATGCCCCTGAACGGGCAGCCGGTGCAGGTGTCGCGGATGCTCGCCGGACTCCGCGGCGAAGGCGTTGCGGTGCCGGCTGATGGGGCATGGTGATGGAGCTGCAGCGCGCCGCATCGCTGGCACGGGTCGCGGCGGCGGGCGGCAATCTCGGCGCCGAGTTCAAGGCGCAGCGGATCTGGGATTCCAAGCAGTCGGTCTACCGGCGCGCGCTGCAGCGTCATCCGGCGCCGCGCTGGGAGGCCTTCGTCGGCGTCGCCGGCAAGGTCGACCGGATGGTCAAGGGGCGCGAGGCCGGCGATCCGTGGCTGGGACTGGAGCGGCTGCTGCTGGCGGTGGCCGATCCCAAGGCGGTGCGGCTGCTGACCGCGACCGCGGCCTGAGGGCGCCGTCGCCATGAACCTTTGGCTGATCTACGGGGTACCTTCGACCCGATCCACAACGGGCATCTGGCGATCGCGCGTGCCGCACGCGACACGCTGGGAACCCCGGTGCGGCTGATGCCGGCCGCCGATCCGCCGCACCGTCCGCCGCCCGGCGCCGACGCCCTGCAGCGGGCCCGGATGCTGGATATCGCGGTGGCCGGCGAACCGGGCCTGCGGGTCGATCGTCGCGAGCTGGAGCGCGATGGCCGTTCCTGGACCGCCGACACCCTGCGCGCGCTGCGTGAGGAGATCGGCCCACGGCGGCCGGTGGCATTGCTGGTCGGCGCCGACAGCTTCCTCGGGCTGCCGTCGTGGAAGCAGTGGCGGGAGTTGTTCGGACTGGCCCACTTCGTCGTCGCCGAGCGTCCCGGCAGTCCGATCGACGGGGCACTGCCGGAGCAACTCGCCGAGGCGGTGGCCGGGCGCTGGGCCGAAGCGCCGTCGGCGCTGGAGCAGGCGCCGCCGGGCGGATCTGGCGGTTGCGGCAGCCGCTGTCGGATACCTCGGCGAGCGGGATCCGGCGGCGGATGCGCGAGGGTGGCGACTGGCGCGGCGACCTGCCGCCGGCGGTGGCCGCCTATATCGAGCGGCATGGCCTGTACGGTCGCGCGCCGCTGCGCTCGCGGGCCGGCGGTTCCGGCTAGCGGACCGCGGGCGGTCTTGCTCAACTTGCTGAACCCGGGTTCCTGGCGGTCGGCGCGACCGCAGGGGCTTCGCTATAATCCTCGCGCACCCTACGTCCCTGAATCGACCATCCGAGCGAGCACTTGAGCAACCAAGCCCACGTCATCAAGACCCGTATTCCCGATCCGCCTCCTGCCGCCGAGCAACTGCTCAGCGCCGTGCGCGATGCGGGGAGGCACTCAAGGCCAAGGATGTCGTCGAGATCGACGTGCGCGGCAAGAGCAGCGTCACCGACTTCATGGTCGTGGCCTCCGGCACTTCGACCCGCCACGTGAAGTCGATCGCCGACGAGGTGGTCAAGCACGCCAAGCAGTTGGGCTACATGCCGCTGGGCGTGGAAGGCGAGCGCGAGGCCGAGTGGGTGCTGGTCGACCTGGCCGATGTGGTCGTCCACATCATGCTGCGCGGGGTGCGCGAGTTCTACGCGCTGGAGCGGCTGTGGACGGTCGGCGACCAGCCGCCGGAGTCCGACACGGACGAGGCGCCGCAGGACGCCTGAGCAGGCGCCCGGCCATCGCAGGATCCGAAGCGTAACGGCGCCCCGAGGGGCGCCGTTCGCGTTTGCGCGCGGGGTTCAGAGTCCGCCGCGCGCCCAGGGGCCGGTGATCGCGAAAGTGATGCCCGGGTCTGGATGTTGACGAACATCGTGCGTCCGTGCGGATCCCAGCAGGCGCCGGCGAACTCGTTGCTGCGGTAGTCGCCCTCGGCGACCACCTTGTCGGCGCCGGCGATCTGGCTGTCGGTCAGCTCGACGTTGTTCTTGCACAGGTAGAACGATTCGCCGCGACGGGTCAGACCGAGCAGGCGCGCGCCGGGGCCGTAGTTGTCCGGACTGGAGCCGCCGTCCTCGCACAGCACCACGCCGCCGCGCGGGCTGACGGTGATGTTGTCGGGATTGTTGCCGGCCAACGGGTTGCCGCTGACGAACAGCGCCTTGAGCCGCTGGCTGTAGAGGTCGAGGACCCAGACCGCGCCCTCGCCACGGCCCGGGCGGCCCTGGCTGTCGACGCCGGTGGCGGTGTCGACGATGAACATCTGGCCGTGCGCGTACCAGATCCCCTCGCCACGGCTCATCCGCAGGCAGCCCTCGGCCCAGGCCTGGGCGAACGGACCGCTGAGGGTGTCGCCGCTGCCGATGTCGGGGAAGCCGGCCGGAGCCGCGATCGAATCCATGTCCGGGTCCTGGATGTCGACCCATTCCAGCCAGTAGCTGTCGCCGATGTTGGCGACGGTCAGGTCGGCATTGGGCTTGCGGCGCACGCGCGCGGCCTGCAGACGGCCGCCGTTCTCCAGCGAGCCGTGGCGGCCGAAGCGATCGTTGGGGATGAAGCGATACAGACCGGCCTTGTTGCGGTCGTCCTCGGTCAGATAGACGATGCCGGTGCGCGGGTCTACCGCGACCGCCTCGTGGCTGAAGCGGCCCAGGCCGACCAGCGGACGGCCGCTGGTGCGTTCGGCCTCCGGATGCACCTCGAACACATAGCCGTGCTTCTTGCCCTCGCTGGAGCTGGCATTGGTCTTGATCTCCTCGCAGCTGAGCCAGGTACCCCATGGGGTCGGGCCGCCGGCGCAGTTGACCAGGGTGCCGCCGAGGCTGGCTTCCATCTCCTGCCACTGGCCGTCGCGCCAGAACAGGTTGGTGGTGCCGCCACCGGCGCGCTGCCGCCACCGAGGTCGCCGGTGTCGTACATGCCCGCCGCCTGGATCGGCGTGGTCGCGCCGCGTTCGTGATTGCGGACCAGCACCAGCTCGGCGCCGTGCGGACGACCGCGACCGCGACCGCGGCGCGGGTGGCCCTGGGTGTAGGCGCGGACCACGGCCATGCCGTCGTGGTTGCTCGGGCAGGGCTGGCCGTCGGCCATCATGTCGCCGGTCCAGCCGAACGAGCGGTAGCTGAAGCCCTGCGGCAGCTGCAGCAGCGGCAGCCCGGTGCTCAGGTCGGCGACCGGTTGCGGGGCTGGGACGGGTTCGCTGACGCGGGTCGTGGCGCGGGGGCGGGGGCCTGCGCCTGGCGGGACTGTAGGCGCCGGGGCCCGATGGCCATGGCGCGGCCCGGGCGGCGAACTCTGCTGGCTGGGGGGTCAGGGGGACCAGAGTGGGAACAACACGACGGCCGCGAACAGGGAGCGGGGGGCCGCCGACGCTAGGGCGCACAGATAACGATCCCCGCGGGCTTCCCGTGACCACGACCGGTAACATTCGCGACATGGAGACGAATCCATGAAGGCGAAGTTGATCGCGGTCGGGGAGCGTCCCCCGGCCTGGGTGACCGAGGGCTTCGAGGAGTACCGCAAGCGGCTGTCGCATTGGCTGCCGCTGGAGCTGGTCGAGGTCGCACCGGGGATGCGCGGCAAGAACCGCGATGCGGCCCGGGCGATGCAGGACGAGGGCGGCCGGGTGCTGGCCGCGCTGCCGAAGGGCGGGCTGGTGGTCACCCTCGACGGCCGCGGGAAGCCGTGGAGTTCGGAGCGACTGTCGCAACGGTTGGAGCACTGGCGCGGCCAGGGGCGCGATCTCGCCTTCCTGGTCGGCGGGCCGGAAGGGCATGCGCCGGAAGTGCTGGCGCAGGCCGACGAATCGTGGTCGCTGGGCCCGGCGACCCTGCCGCACATGCTGGTGCGGCTGCTGGTCGCCGAGCAGCTCTACCGCGCCGCCGCGATGCTGGCCAACCATCCCTATCACCGCGCCTGAGCGGGTGGCGCCAGGAGGAAAGCCTCATCGCGGCTCGCCGCTCCTACGGGATGGTGGCGTATGACCCAGCCCCCTGAGTCAGGGGGGAACGATATCCGGCTGCGCCCGGATATCTCCCAAGGTTCGCTGCGCAAACCTTGGGCCCCGCCGTTGCGCTTCCACACCCCATTCGCATCTGCGATGCGAATCGCCCCCTTACTCAGGGGGTTGGGGCCGTGCTGCATCGCTTTTCGTAGGAGCGCGTGAGCCGCGACCGGGCCTCCCCATGAAAGCCCGGTCGCTCGCCCGTGCAAACGCCGCAGCGGCGGGGCGGGTCGGTTACAGCCTGAAGTCGACCGGCACCAGTCCGATCGCGCGGATCGGGTGACCGTCGCGGGTCGCCGGCTGGAAGCGCCAGCTCTTGAGCACCTGGCGCACCGCGGCCTGGTCGAGGTCGCGGTGGCCGCTGCTGCGCGAGACCGTGACCTCGATCGGCTGCCCGGCTTCGTCGACGACGACCTGCAGCAGGACGGTACCGCTGCGGCCCTCCCGCACCGCCTTGACCGGATAGCGCGGCGCCGGCGCGCTGGCGTAGGCGAGGCGGGCGCCGGTCATCGGCGACAGGTCAGGCGGACCGTCGTCGATCGCGTTGTCGGCGATGACGTCGGTGGTCTCGCCGACCGCATCCACGGGAGGAACGTGGATGTCGGGCGCTTGGCTGTCGGGCAGCGGGTCGGGCTGCCGGACCGGCGGACTGGGCTGCCGCACCGGAGCGGTCGGCGTGCGTTCGACCGGCACCGGCACCGGCGGCGGGGGCGGTTGGTCGAGCTTGATCGGCTCGACCAGGATGGTTTCCTGCTTCGCTTCGACCGGCTCGATCGACTGTGGCCGCAACAGCAGCATCACCGCGACCAGGTGCAGGACGATCATCGCCGCCATCGCCAGTATGCGATTGACGTCCGGCCCGTTGCCGTCCGCCAGCGCGGCCCGCCAGCGTTCGAAGCGCGACCCTTCGCCGTGGCGCGGATCGGCATGCTGCTGCTCGACGTGCTGCTGTCCAAAGGGGAAGCTGGGGGTCATCGGCCACCTCCATTCGCGGTCTGTATGGATCACGAACGCGCGACCCGGGCCGGCGGGGTTGAGGCGCTGCCCGCCAATGCGAAGAGGCCCGCCGGAGCGGGCCTGTGCAATTCGCATCGTCGTGCGTCACGCCTCCCGAAAGAGGCGGGCGGCGATCACCGGCCCAGCTCGAACACGATGTCGAGGTTGACCGACAGGCTGCTCTCGCCGGCGGCGATCGGGGTGTCGGCCATCTTGCCGGCGCGCGCCATCGCCATCATCGGCATCGGCCGCGGAAAGCCGTCGCCGCCTTCGCTGATGCTGACGATGCGGCGGACCCGCAGCCCCAGCGTCTTGGCGTACATCCCGGCGCGGGCCTGGGCCTTTTCAACCGCGGCGCGGCGGGCCTCGTCGTAGGCCGACTCCTTGTCCTCGACATCGAAGCTGGGGCCGTTGATCTGGTTGGCGCCGGCCGCGACCAGCGCATCCATCACCTGGCCGAGCTTGCCGATGTCGCGCACGGTGATGTTGACGGTGTTGCTGGCCTGGTAGCCGGTGATCGTGGGCGCGCGGTCGTTGTTGTGCTGGTACTGCGGATGCAGGTTCACGCCGCTGGTCTGGACGTCGCGCTCGGCGATGCCGGCCTTGCGGATCGCCGCGACCACCCGCTCCATCTGCTCGGCATTGGCGCGCATCGCGGCATTGCTGTCGGCGGCCTGGGTGACCACGCCGGTCGACAGGGTCGCCATGTCGGGCACGCGCCTGGCCTCGGCTTCGGCGCTGATCGACAGCAGGGTGCCGTCGGCGCTGGCTTGGGGGGCGGAAGTCTGGGCGTGGGCGGTCATGGCGGGCAGGGCTCCCAGGGTCAGGGCGATCGCGAGGGCGGCGGCGAAGGCGGGGCGGGTGAGGGATTGGGGCATGTTCGACTCCATCAGGGGGTGGGGCAAGGCCTGGCCGGTGGCGAGGCGGATCATCCGCAGACGATGCCTGTTCATCCGGTAGGACGAGGTGAACGGGTGAACGGAGCGTGAGCTGCGTCGGGGTTATCGATTCGGCATCGGCTGGCGCTCAGTCAGTGCGGGTTATGCTTTCCGGACCGTATGGTGATGTGGCGGCCGGGCCGTGCTTGAGGGGTCCGTGCCGTGTCTCAGGGGCGGGCCGTCCGGGCCCATTCAGTTTCCGGGAAGCCGGGTCTGTCGTCCGCCGCTTCCTTCCGTTCCGGGAGCCTTGATGCTCTATCTCGCTTCGAAATCCCCGCGCCGCCGCGCCCTGCTGGCCCGCCTGGGCGTCGACTTCGACACCATCGATCTGGATATCCCCGAACAGCGCCTTCCCGGCGAGGCGGCCGACGACTACGTGCGCCGGGTCGCGCGCGAGAAGGCCGGCGCCGGACTGCTCGAGGTCGTCGCCACCCCGGCGCGGTGGTGCTGGGCTCCGACACCGAGGTGATCCTCGACGACGAGGTGTTCGGCAAGCCCGCCGATGCCGATGACGCGGCGGCGATGCTGCGCAGGCTGTCCGGACGCACCCATCGGGTGGTGTCGGCGGTGTGGCTGGTTTCGGCCGAACGCGAGCTGGAGACGTATCGGAGTCGAAGGTGAGCTTCGATCGCCTCGACGAGGCGCGCATCGCCGCCTATGTCGCCACCGGCGAGGCCTTCGGCAAGGCCGGCGCCTACGGCATCCAGGGCGCGGCCGAGGTGTTCGTGTCGCGGCTGGACGGCAGCTTCTCCGGGGTGATGGGCCTGCCCCTGTACGAGACCGACGCCTTGTTGCGGCGGTTCGGGCTGCTGCCGGCGGCCGGGAGCGTCGCATGACCGAGGAAATCCTGGTCAACGTCACCCCGCGCGAGACCCGCGTCGCGGTGGTCGAGAACGGCATGCTGCAGGAACTGCACATCGAGCGCGGCTGGGCCGCGGCGTGGTCGGCAACATCTACAAGGGCAAGGTCCAGCGGGTGATGCCCGGCATGCAGGCGGCCTTCATCGAGATCGGCCTGGAACGCGCCGCGTTCCTGCATGCGGCCGACATCGCCAAGCCGCCTCCGGTCAGCAACGGCGAGGGCGAGGAGGCACCGTTGCCGCCGGCGCCGACCCGGCCGATCACCGAGCTGCTGCGCGAGGGCCAGGAGATCGTCGTGCAGGTGGTCAAGGACCCGATCGGCAGCAAGGGCGCGCGCCTGACCACCCAGCTGAGCATCCCGTCGCGCTACCTGGTGCTGCTGCCCAGGGCGCGGGTGATCGGGGTATCGGCGCGGATCGAGGACGAGGACGAGCGTGCGCGGCTGAAGGCGCTGGTGGTCGGGTGTGCGGCCGAGTGCGCCGCCGCGCGTTCCGGCGCGGCCACCGCGGGCGAGGTCGACGGCAGCCCGGCGCCGACCCACGGCTACATCGTCCGGACCAACGCCGAGAGCCAGCCGGCCGAGGCCCTGGCCGAGGACATCGCCTACCTCGGGCGGGCCTGGTCCCTGATCGAGGCGCGGGTCGCCAAGGCACGGATCGGCGAGCGCGTGTACGAGGACCTGAGCCTGCCGATGCGCGCGGTGCGCGACCTGATGCGCAAGGACGTCGAACGGGTCAAGGTCGATTCGCGCGAGACCTGCGAGCGCCTGCGCACCTTCGCCGCGCAGTTCATGCCGGGGCTCGACGAGAAGATCGAACACTACAGTGGCGCGCGCCCGATCTTCGACCTGTACGGAGTCGAGGACGAGATCGGCCGTGCGCTCGACAAGCAGGTACCGCTGAAGTCCGGTGGCTACCTGGTCATCGACCAGACCGAGGCGATGACCACGATCGACGTCAACACCGGTTCCTTCCTCGGCCAGCGCAACCTCGAGGAGACCGTCTACCGCACCAACCTGGAGGCCGCGCAGTCGGTCGCGCGCCAACTGCGGCTGCGCAATCTGGGCGGGATCATCATCATCGACTTCATCGACATGACCGATCCCGAGCATCGGCGCCAGGTGCTGCGGCAGCTGGAGAAGGCGATGGCGCGCGATCACGCCAAGTCGACCGTCTACGAGTTCTCGCCGCTGGGCCTGGTCGAGATGACCCGCAAGCGCACCACCGAGAGTCTGGAGCGCCAGCTCAGCGAGGCCTGCCACGAGTGCGGCGGCCGCGGCACCCTGAAGACGCCGGAAACGGTGACCTACGAAATTTTCCGCGAGATCGTCCGCCAGGTGCGCCAGTTCGACGCCCAGCGGTTGCTGGTGATCGCCTCGCCGCAGGTGGTGGTGCGGATCACCGACGAGGAGTCGGCGGCGGTCGCCGAGCTGGAGGAATTCCTCGGCAAGAGCATCCGTTTCCAGGCCGACGAGCAGTACTCGCAGGAGCAGTTCGATGTGGTGCTGCTCTGACCGCGGAGTTTGCGGTACCTGTTGCGGGGTTCGCGCGCGTTCGCCCCGGACGGCCCGGCGCATGAGCGCATGGCCGGTGGGTGCGGGGCCGTTGCCCGGTCGCGGGACGGAGGCCTGATGCCGACCCGATGCGCCGCCGCCTGCGCATGGCCCGTCGCGGCCTCGGCTATGCCATGGCGGTATCGCTGGTGCTGGTCGCCTTGCTGCTGGGCGTGGCCAGCCAGTTGTTGCCGCTGGCCGAGCGTCATCCCGAGCGGATCGCGGCGTGGCTGAGCGAGCGCAGCGGCCGGCCGGTCGCGTTCGACCGGGTCGAGACCGAGTGGACCCGGCGCGGGCCGCTGCTGAAGCTCGACAACCTGCGGATCGGCCCGGGCGCGATGCGGTGGTGGTCGGCGATGCCGAGATGCTGGTGTCGATCTACGAAGGCCTGCTGCCGGGACAGGCGCTGTCCGAGCTGCGCCTGCGCGGCCTCGACCTGACCCTGGAGCGTGCCGCGCGACGGACGCTGGCAGGTGCGCGGTCTGCCGGGACAGCAGAAGGCCGGCGGCGACGTGTTCGAAACCCTGGAGGCGCTGGGCGAATTGCAGGTCGTCGGCGGCAAGCTGTCGGTGATCGCCCCGCGTTCGGCATCGAGGCCCACATCCCGCGGTCAACGTGCGCCTGCAGGTCAGTGGCGACAGGGTCCGCGCCGCGCTGCGCGCTGGCCCCAGCTGGACGGCACACCGCTGACCGGGTGCTGTCGCTGGACCGTCGCAGCGGCGATGGCACGGCCTATGCCGGCGCCCCGCGAGGCCGATCTCGCGGACTGGCGCGGCTTGTTGCAGCTGGCAGGCGTGCGGGTCGAAGCGGCAGGGACGCGCCGAGGCCTGGGCCGAGCTGCGCGGCCATCGGATCACCGCGGTGACCGTGGATACCCTGCTGGAGGAGGTCGCCCTGGTGCCGGCGGCCGGCAATGACGAGCGCACGGTCCGGTTCGGCCGTGTCGAGGGCCGCGCGCGCTGGCGACTGATCGACGATGGCTGGCGCTTCGATGCGCCGGTGCTGCGGGTCGGCGAGGGCGACGCGCGCCAGGTGCTCGACGGCCTGGGCGTGGCCGGTGGTCGGCGTTTCGCGGTGCAGGCCGAGCGCATCGATATCGGCCCGTTGCTGGCGGTGGCGGCGTTCAGCGACCGCCTGTCGCCGGCGTTGCGCGATTGGCTGCAGCGCAGCCGGCCGCAGGCGGTGCTGCGCGACATCCGTGTCGCCGGCGAGAGCGGCGGCGCGCTGCGTGCGCATGCCCGGATCGAGCGCGCCGGCTTCCAGGCGCTCGGCGATGCGCCCGGAATCAGCGGCCTGGGCGGGGTGATCGACGGCGACCAGTCGGGTTTCGTGCTGAGGCTGGACGAGAACGCGCCGATGCGGTTCGACTGGCCGAGCGGATTCGGCGTGGTCCATACCGTCAAGCTCGCCGGCGACATCGCCGGCTGGCGCGACGGTGCCGGCTGGCGGGTCGCGACCGGTGCGTTGCGCCTGGACGGCGGCAGTTTCGCCGCCGATGTGCGCGGCGGCCTCGGCTGGCAGGGCGATGGCAGCCGGCCGCGGATCGACATCGCCGCACGCCTGGACGATGCCGCGGTGCCGGTCGCCAAGGGGTTCTGGGTTCATCACCGGATGCCGCCGGCGGCGGTGGCCTGGCTGGACGCGGCCCTGCAGGGCGGTACCGTCCGCGACGGCCGCGCGATCATCAGCGGCGATCTCGACGACTGGCCGTTCCGCGACCATCAGGGCCTGTTCGAGGCCACCGCGCGGATCGAGCAGGGCGAGATCCGCTTCCAGCCCGGCTGGCCGGCGGTCGAGGAGCTCGACGCGGACGTGCGCTTCGTCGCCGAGGGTTTCGATGTCAGCGGCCGCGGGCGCATCGCCGGCGTCGCGATCAGCCGAATCGAGGCCGGCATCGATCGTTACGTCGGTGGCCGTCTGTCCGTCGATGCCGACGGCGACGGCGATGCCAGGCGGTTGCTCGAACTGCTGCGGCAAAGTCCGCTCGACGACAGCATCGGCGAGCACCTGGCCTCGTTGCAGGCCAGCGGTCCGGCCCGGGTCGGTTTCGCACTGCGGTTGCCGATGAAGAAGGGCAGCCATACCGAGATCGACGGCAGCGTCGATGTCGACGGCATCAAACTGTCGGATTCGCGCTGGACCTGGCGTTCGACCAGGTCCGCGGTCGCGCCCGCTACTCGCGCGGCGGCTTCCGGGCCGACGGCCTGAGCGTGGTTCACGAGGGACTGCCCGGGACCCTCGCGCTGCGCGCCGGAGACGGCCATGTGCGCGATCCGGGGCATGCCTTCGAGGGCGAACTGCAGGCTTCGATCCCGGTGCGCGAGCTGATCGCGCGGGTGCCCGACCTGGACTGGTTGCGGCCACACCTGTCCGGGCGCTCGTCCTGGACCGTCGGCGTCGATGTGCCGCGCGCCGTCGACGGTGCGCAGGCCGCGTCGCGGTTGCGATTGGGCTCGGACCTGGTCGGCACCGCGCTGGAACTGCCGGCGCCGTTGCGCAAGCCGGCCGGCGAGTCGCTGGCGGCGACGATCGAAACGCCATTGCCGCTGGGGAGCGGCGATGTGCGGGTGGCGCTGGGCGATCGCATGGCGGTGCGCGCGCGCAGCGGCAACGGCCAGACAGGGGTGCGCATCGCCCTGGGCAGTACCGAGGTGACGCAACCGGCACCGGCGCAGGGTCTGATCGCCAGCGGCCATGCCGCGCAGCTGGATGCGATCGAATGGATCGCGCTCGGCCGGGCCGGGACCACCGGCGGCGCGATGCCGCTGCAACGGATCGACGTGACCGCCAGCGAGCTGCAGATGCTCGCCGGCGTGTTCCCCGACACCCGGGTCGTGGTCACGCCCGGCGCCGACGGCGCCCTCGCGGTGGCGACGTCCGGCGAACACCTGCAGGGGCGGCTGGCGATTCCGCGCAGCGGCGGGCAGGCCATCGTCGGCCGCTTCGATCGGGTCTACTGGCGCGCGCCGACGGTGGCCGCGGACGCTTCCGTCGCGCCTGCCGCGACTGCCACGATAGAGGCGAGCGACGTGGTCGACGCGGTGCCGGCGGCGATCGCCAGTGCCGAGGCGGACGCACTCGATCCGGCGGCGGTGCCGCCGCTGACGATCGACGTCGCCGACTTCCGTCTCAACGACGCGGCGCTGGGACAGGCCGGGTTCCGCTCGCATCCGACCGCGACGGGCATGCGCATCGAGCGCCTGCACACGCGCGCCGACAAGCAGAGCATCGAGGTCAGCGGCGACTGGAACGGCCGCGGCGCCGCCGCGCGGACCCGGATGCAGCTGGAACTGCGCAGCGAGGATTTCGGCGAGTTGTTCGACGGACTGGGATTCGGCCTGGCCGGCCGGATCGGCGACGGCCGCGGCCGCGTGCAATTCGATGCCGGATGGTCCGGCAGTCCGGCGGCGTTCTCGGCCGGTGCGCTGGAAGGGCGCCTGAGCATCGATGCGCGCGATGGCCACCTGCTCGAGGTCGAGCCCGGTGCCGGGCGCATGCTCGGCCTGTTGAGCATCGCCCAGCTGCCGCGCCGGCTGTTGCTGGATTTCGGCGACCTGTTCTCCAAGGGATTCGCCTTCAACCGGGTCGCCGGCAACGTGGTGTTCGCCGATGGCCTGGCCCGCAGCGACGACCTGCTGATCGACGGACCGGCCGCGGCGATCGCGATCAGCGGCACCACCCACCTGCGCAGCGAGCGTTTCGACCAGACCATCGAGGTGCGACCCAAGGCCGGCAATCTGCTGACCGCGGTCGGGGCGATCGCCGGCGGGCCGGTGGGTGCGGCGATCGGTGCCGCCGCCAACGTGGTGCTGGAGAAGCCGCTGGGCCAGATCGCCGCCCGCGTCTACCGCGTGACCGGCCCCTGGAAGTCGCCCAAGGTCGAGGTCCAGACCCGTGAACAGAGTCGCCGGGCCGCGGCCGAATCGGCGCCACCGGCGGGTTGATTGACCGCCCTTCGGGACCCATCCTGCCTGTACCAGCGGCGCAAGCCGCGGCGAGGCCTTCCCGCGACAGCCGAGGATCGCGGCTTGCGCCGCCGTCGAGCTGCCGCATCCCCCTGTTTCCGGACATCCAACCCATGACCCAGCCCCTGCAACTGGCCGAATCCCGTCTCCTGCTTCCCGCCGGGCTCGACACCGGTGGCCTGGAGCGCGCCTTCGGCACCCTGCTCGGCCCCGGCGTGGATTTCGGCGATCTGTATTTCCAGCACAGCCGGCGCGAGAGCTGGTCGGTGGAGGACGGCATCGTCAAGGACGGCGCCCATTCGATCGAGCAGGGCGTCGGCGTGCGTGCGATCAGCGGCGAGAAGACCGGCTTCGCCTATTCCGACGAGATCAACGGCCAGGCCCTGCTCGAAGCCGCCGGCTCGGCGCGGGCGATCGCCCGCGATGGCCGCGTGGTCGGAGCGCAGGCGCTGAGCCGCAATCCGGGCGGCGGCGGCCTCTATCCGGCCGAGGATCCGATCGACGGCTATGCCAACGAAGCCAAGGTCGAGGCGCTGCGGCGCGTCGACCGGATGCTGCGCGCGGCCGACCCGCGCGTGCGCCAGGTGATGGTCAGCCTGTCCGGCAGCGTCGACACCGTGCTGGTCGCGCGCAGCGACGGCGTGCTCGCCGCGGACGTGCGCCCACTGGTCAGGGTCAACGTGCAGGTCATCGTCGAACAGGACGGCCGCCGCGAAAGCGGCTACGCCGGCGGTGGCGGCCGCTACGGTTATGCCGAGCTGCTCGACGGCGGCCTGCCGGAGCGGCTCGCGCGCGAAGCCCTGCGCCAGGCCCTGGTCAACCTGGAGGCGATCGACGCGCCGGCCGGGGTGATGCCGGTGGTGCTCGGCCCGGGATGGCCCGGCGTGCTGCTGCATGAAGCGGTCGGCCATGGCCTGGAGGGCGACTTCAACCGCAAGGGCACCAGTACCTACGCCGGGCGCATGGGCCAGCGGGTCGCCGCGCCGGGCGTGACCATCGTCGACGACGGCACCCTGGCCGGCCGCCGCGGTTCCTTGAACATCGACGACGAGGGCACGCCGACCCACTGCACCCCGCTGATCGAGGACGGCATCCTGGTCGGCTACATGCAGGACACCCTCAACGCACGGCTGATGGGCATGGCGCCGACCGGCAACGGCCGCCGCGAATCCTTCGCCCACCTGCCGATGCCGCGCATGACCAACACCTACATGCTGGCCGGCACGCACGACCCGGAGGAGATGATCCGCTCGGTCGAGCGCGGTCTGTACGCGGTCAACTTCGGCGGCGGCCAGGTCGACATCACCAGCGGCAAGTACGTGTTCAGCGCGACCGAGGCCTACCTGATCGAGAACGGCAAGGTCACTGCGCCGGTCAAGGGCGCGACCCTGATCGGCAACGGTCCGGAGACGATGCAGAAGGTGCGCATGGTCGGCCACGACATGGCGCTGGACGAGGGCGTCGGCGTCTGCGGCAAGGACGGACAGAGCGTTCCGGTCGGCGTCGGCCAGCCCTCGTTGCTGATCGACGGGCTGACCGTGGGCGGCACCCGCGCCTGATGCGGACCGGCGTGTCGGCGCGGGGGCTCGACGTATGCGGCGCGGCGGATGCCGCCGTGGGCGTTCAGCCGTGGTCGTCGTCGGCGCTGCCCGCGTTGTCGTCGGCGTTGCCGGCGATGGCCTCGCGGACCTCGCGGAACAGCTCGCGGAACGCGCGCGGCGGCTTGTTGCGCTTGCGTTCCTCCAGGGTGTTGCGGACCAGCTGGCGCAGGTGCTGGCGGTCGGCAGCCGGGAACGCGTCGATGAATTCGGCCAGCGCGGCGTCGCCGTCCTCGAGCAGGCGCTCGCGCCAGGACTCGGCGCGGTGCATCGCGGCGACCTCGCGACGCGCGGCCTCGCCGCTCTCGTCCATCGCGTCGCGGACCGCGTCCAGGACCTCCTCGTCCTCGCGGCGCATCTGCTTGGCCAGGAACGCGAGCTGGCGCTTGCGGGCGATGTGCGAAGTGATGCGGCGGGTCTCGCGGATGTGCGGCAGCAGCGATTCCGGCAGCGGCAGGCGTTCGAGCTGGGCGTCGGTCAGCTCCGACAGCCTGCGGCCCAGTTCGAGCACGTCCAGCGCCTCGCGGCGTCGCTGGCTGCGGCTGGGGCTGAGGTATTCGCCGGTGTCGTCGTCGGTTCCACGCATGTTCGTTCTTCTCTACCGCCCGTCGCACCGGCTTGCGCCGGCGTCGGGCCGATGTTTCCAATGAAGGGTCGTACCCGGAGCCGGCTGGCGCCGGGCCCAGAACAGAAAGGATAAGGCATTGGCCACCACCCCCCGAGCATTCCCGTCCACGACGACAGTCAGGCCCGCCTGGACGCGCTGGAGGCGCTGTCCCTGAAACTGCTCGAGCGCTGTCGCGGGCAGGGCGCGAGCCAGGCCGAAGTGTCCTGCAGCGAGGAGACCGGACTCAACGTCAGCGTGCGGATGGGCGAGGTCGAGACGGTCGAGGCCTCGCGCGACCGCGGCATCGCGGTGACCGTCTACTTCGGCCAGCGCAAGGGCAGCGCGAGCACCGCCGACCTGCGCGAGGACAGCCTGGCGGCGACGGTCGAGCAGGCCTGCTCGATCGCCCGCCACACCGAGGACGACGCCGCGGCCGGCCTCGCCGATGCCGAGTTGATGGCGACGCCGCAGGCCGACGGCGGCTGGCGCGACCTGGACGACTGGCATCCATGGGAGGTCGAACACGATCCGCAACGGGCGATCGCGCTGGCGCTGACCGCCGAGCAGGCCGGGCGCGACTTCGACGCCAGGATCGAGAACTCCGACGGCAGCTCGCTCGGTACCGGCACCAGCCTCGGCGTCTACGCGAACTCGCATGGCTTCATCGGTCGCGAGCGCGGCAGCCAGCACAGCATCGGCAGCGCCTTCATCGCCGGGCGTGGCGATGCGATGCAGCGCGACGGCTGGTACAGCATCGCGCTGGCCGCCGACGACCTGGAGCAGGCCGCGGCGATCGGCCGCCGTGGCGCCGAGCGCACGGTGTCGCGCCTGGCCCCGCGCAAGCTCGCCACCGGCCGCTATCCGGTGCTGTTCTCCGCCGAGATGGCGCGTTCGCTGGTCGGACACCTGCTCGGGGCTGTCTCCGGCACCGCCCTGTACCGTCGCGCCAGCTTCCTGCTCGACAGCGCGGGTACCCGGTTGTTTCCGGAGTGGTTCGCGATCGAGGAACAGCCGTTCCTGCGCCGCGGTTTCCGCTCGGCCAACTTCGACGCCGAGGGCGTGGCCACGCGCGAGTCGGCGCTGGTCTTCGATGGCGTGCTGCAGCGCTACATCCTCGGCAGCTACTCGGCACGCAGGCTCGGCCTGAAGACCACCGCCAACGCCGGCGGCGTGCACAACCTGCAGGTCGCGGCCAACGCCGGCGGCTTCGAGGACCTGTTGCGCGGCATGGGCCGCGGCCTGCTGGTCACCGAGCTGATGGGGCAGGGCGTCAACAGCATCACCGGCGATTACTCGCGCGGCGCGGCCGGATTCTGGGTCGAGAACGGCGAGATCGCCCATCCGGTCGACGGCATCACCGTCGCCGGCAATCTGAAGGACATGTTCCGCGCGATCGAGGCGGTCGGCAGCGATGTCGACCCGCGTTCGCACGTGCGCACCGGCTCGATCCTGATCGGCGCGATGACCGTCGCCGGCGAGGGTTGAGCGAGGATCGAGGCGACGACGGCGCCTCCGGGCGGAGGCCGCCATGGCTTCCGGCAGTTGACGGGCAGGAGCGATCAGCCGACAGTGAGAGGTCTGAAACCTTCGTCCGAACCTTCAGGGAGATCCACGATGAGCGGTACCCAAGACCCGAACGAGCCGTCCCAGACGCCGCCCCCGCACAACGAGCCGCCGGCGTCTCCGCCGCCGCAGCAGGCCGCGCCCGAATCGGCCTCGACCGATGCGGCCGGCAGCGACGACCGCAACCTGGCGATGCTGACCCATCTCTCGGGGCTGCTCTTCAGCGTGGTGATGCCGCTGGTCGTGTGGCTGATCAACAAGGACAACTCCGCCAAGGCCTATCTCAACGAGCAGGCCAAGGAAGCGTTGAACTTCCAGATCACCATCATGATCGCGTTCGTCGTCTCCTTCATCCTGACCTTCGTCATCATCGGCGCGCTGCTGATGCCGCTGGTGGGGCTGGCGAACCTGATCCTGTGCATCGTCGCGGCGGTGAAGACGGCGAACGGAGAAAACTTCCGCTATCCGTTCACCCTTCGCCTGATCAGCTGAGTCCGATCGGTCGATCGCGCGTCCCGCGCGGCATCACGACAACGCCGGCCCAGTGCCGGCGTTGTTCGTTTACAGCGATCGCTAGCGGTCGCGTTCGATGGCGAGGCGGCCCAATGCGCCCAGCGCCGAGGCGCTCTCGCCGAAATCCGACAGGGCCGCGTCCATCGTCGTGGCGAGGTCGGACAGCAGGCAGCGCGAGGCGACCATGCCGATCAGCGCGGGGAAGGTCGCCTTGGCCTGCGCCAGGTCCTTGCCCGCGGTCTTGCCGAGCGTGGTGCTGTCGCTCTCGATGTCGAGGATGTCGTCGCGGACCTGGAACGCCAGCCCCATCGCATCGGCGAAGCGGTCGAGGGCCTCGGTCTGCTCCCGGTCGGCACCGCCGCACAGCGCGCCCATCCGCACCGCCGCGCGGATCAGCGCTCCGGTCTTGAGCGCATGCAATCGCTTCAGGGCCTGCACCGACATTGCGTGGCCGTTGCCGGTCGCATCCAGGTCCAGCGCCTGTCCGCCGCACATGCCGGCCGCGCCGGAGGCGCCGGCCAGCACCCGGAACAGTGCGACCCGGGTCGCATCCGGCACCGGGGCGTCGGCGAGCAGCTCGTAGGCGCGCGTCTGCAGGGCGTCGCCGGCGAGCACCGCGGTCGCCTCGTCGAAGGCGACATGCACGGTCGGCTGACCGCGGCGCAGCGCATCGTCGTCCATGCACGGCAGATCGTCGTGGACCAGCGAATAGGCGTGGATCAGTTCGATCGCGGCGGCCGGCGCATCCAGGGTCTCGGGGGCGGCACCGCACAGCTCGCCGCTGGCGTAGACCAGCATCGGCCGCATCCGCTTGCCGCCGAGCAGGACCGCGTGACGCATCGCCGCATGAAGCCTGCGTGGCGCAGCGTCGGGGTCGGGCAGGCAGCGGGCCAGCGCCGCGTCCGCGCGCGCGCGCCAGCGCGCGAAATCGCGCTCAGACATCGTCGGGGCGGGGGGCGTCGGCGGCGTCGAATGGTCGCCCGCCGGCAGGGTCCTGGGGATCGCTGAGCAGACGCACGCGCAGCTCGGCCTGTTCGAGCGCGGCCTGGCACTTGCGATACAGGCCGACGCCGCGTTCGTAGGCGGCGAGCGAGTCTTCCAGACTCATCTCGCCTTGCTCCATCTTCTCGACCAATTGTTCGAGCGCGTCCAGCGACTGCTCGAAATCGGCGACCGGCGAGGCTTCGGTGGCGGGTTTCTTGGCCATGGGAGAAGTCTATCGCCTTGGTCGCCGCTTTTGTGGGCGCGTGGGGCGATCGTGGACGTGGCGCAAGCCGCGATAGCACTTTCATGGGAAGGCCCAATCGCGGCTCAGGCCGTGCCTACGGGATTCCGTGCAGGTGGTCCGGACGGCCTCGTCGGCAGCGGGAATGGCAACGATTTTCGTAGGAGCGACGCAAGCCGCGATGGAGCGTTCGCGGGGCGACCCGATCGCGACTCTCGTCGCGCCTACAGTGGCTCGGGCGATTCCCGCGCAGGCGGACCGTCGTGCCACACCAGCCGCGCCTGCCGGGCGCGCAGCCAGTCGTCGAAGGCCGCCGAGTAGACCAGGTCGCCGGCGGCCAGCAGCTGGTTGGAGCCGTCCTCGAGCAGCGGCAGCCGCTCGCGCACCCAGGGTGGCACTTCGAGGTCCTGCAGCACCTGCTTGAGCGCATGGTGGTGACCGCGGCCTGGCAGGACGATGCGCTCGCCGCCGCGGCGGGCGCGCACCCGGCACGGCGCCGGCAGGGCCTCGGTGCCTTCCAGACACAGGGTGCCGCCGCCGGGCAAGGTCAGCGGCCGACGGCCGTCCCATCCCAGGTCGAGGTCGTCGGGCAGGGCGGAGCGTTCGCGGTCGGCATGCAGCAGGCCGCGCCAGCGGCGGATGCGGGCGCCGGCCCAGCGGAAGCCCGCCTGGGTGTCGCTGCTGGCCGCAAGCAGTTCGCCGTCGATGCGGGCGATGCCGCTGGCCGGCAGCGGCGGCAGCGACAGCGCCGCGGTCCAGCGGCGCAGGACGCGGTGGCGACGCGCTGTCGGCAGGGCCAGCAGGGCGGCGACACCGAGGCAGTGCGGGTCGGCGGTGCCGGCCCCGGCCAGCGCCTGCGCGTCGTCGCGTTCGAGCAGGGTCGCGGATTCGGCGCTGAGCGCGGCGCTGCGGGCCAGCGCGGCGTCGGCGTGCGGCCAGCGTTCGCGCAGCGCCGGCAGCACACGGCGGCGCAGGAAGTTGCGGTCCAGCGAGGTGTCCGCGTTGCTGGGGTCCTCGATCCAGCGCAGGGCGTGTGTCCTGGCGTGTCCCAGCAGGGCCGCGCGCGGCGTCTCCAGCAGCGGTCGCCACAGCCAGCCCCGGCCGCATCGCCGCCAGGCGCGCATCGCCGCCAGGCCGTCGGTGCCGGAGGCGCGCAGCGCGCGCAGCAGGAAGGTCTCGGCCTGGTCGTCGCGATGATGACCGGTGACCAGCACCTCGTCCGTTCCCAGCGCCGCCTCGAACGCGGCGTGGCGGGCGTGGCGCGCCGCCGCCTCCAGGCCGAGCCCGGCATCGCGCGCGACCTCGACACGGACCACGGTCAGCGGGACCGCCAACGCGTCGCAGAAACGCCGGCAGTGCCGTGCCCAGTCGTCGGCATCCGGGTGCAGACCGTGATGGACGTGGATCGCGCGCAGGCCGTCGCTGCGCCGGCGCGGCTCGCCGGCCAGCAGATGCAGCAGCACGGTCGAGTCCAGTCCGCCGCTATAGGCCACCAGCAGTGGCGCGGGCGAGGGGGCGTCGGGCGGCAGGTCGGACAGCATGGATCAAGTCTAATTGGTGGCCGATGCGATCCGCGCCGCATGTACCATCGGAGTCGGTTCCAGGGCGTGTGGCGGGGTGGGCGATGAGCGAAGGCAGGACCGAGGCGTGGCGTCGCTGGCTGGTCAGGGGCTTGCTGTCGCTGGCGGTGCTGCTGCCGGCCGCGGCGATCGGCATGTACCTGCTCAACCCGCTGGGGGCGAACTCCATTGACCCGCGCCAGCGCATCCTCGGCCATGCGCCCTATCGCATGTCCTCGATGGGAATGTCGCCGACGCTGGAGTCCGGCCAGATCGTGATCGTGCGCGCTGGCGCCTACCGCGCCCGCGGCCCCGAGCGTGGCGACGTCGTCTTGTTCGCCCATCCCGAGTATGGCGAACATTGGCTGCAGCGCGTGATCGGCCTGCCCGGCGAGACCGTGTCGATCGAGGACTGCGTGCTGATGATCGACGGGCGCGCGCTGGGCGAGGACTACGTGGCGCCCGGTCGTGCGGTCGAGGACTACTCCTGCCGGATGGCGCCGCTACCGGTGCCGCAGGGCCAGTACCTGCTGATGGGCGACAACCGCGACAACAGCATGGACGGCCGCATGATGGGGCCGATAGCCGAGGACACCCTCGTTGGCAGGGTGGTGAGGGTCCTGCACGCGGAATAGAGGTCCGCGTCCGGGCTCCCCGCGCGAGCGGTGGAGCCCCGGCCGTCATGCGCTGTCGATCAGGCGTTGTCGTAGGCGCCGTAGGCGCGCAGGCGGCGGTAGCGACGATCCAGCAGTTCGTCCGCCGGCATCTGTTCCAGCGCGTCGAGCTCGTTGAGCAGCACCGCCTTGAGGCGGGTCGCCATCTGCTTCGGATTGCGGTGGGCACCGCCGATCGGCTCGCGCACGACCTTGTCGACCAGGCCCAGGCCATGCAGGCGCTTGGCGGTCAGGCCCAACTGCTCGGCGGCGTCCTTGGCCTTGGCCGCGTCCTTCCACAGGATCGAGGCGCAGCCTTCCGGCGAGATCACCGAGTAGGTGCTGTATTCCAGCATCAGGGTGCGGTCGCCGACCCCGATCGCCAGCGCGCCGCCGGAGCCGCCCTCGCCGATCACGGTGCAGAGGATGGGCGTGCGCAGCTCGCTCATCTCCAGCAGGTTGCGCGCGATCGCCTCGGACTGGCCGCGCTCCTCGGCGCCGATGCCGGGATAGGCGCCCGGGGTGTCGATGAAGGTGACCAGCGGCAGCTTGAAGCGTTCGGCCAGCTTCATCAGCCGCAGCGCCTTGCGGTAACCCTCCGGTCGCGGCATGCCGAAGTTGCGCCTGACCTTGGACTTGGTGTCGCGCCCCTTCTCGTGGCCGATGATCACCACGCTGCGGCCGTCGATCCGGCCGAGGCCGCCGACGATGGCGGCGTCGTCCTTGAACGCACGGTCGCCGGCCAGTTCCTGGAACTCGTCGCAGATCACCCGGATGTAGTCCATCGTGTACGGCCGCGCCGGATGACGGGCCAGCTGCGAGACCTGCCACGGGCTGAGGTCGCGGAAGATCTGCGCGGTCCGCTGGCGCAGCTTGTCCTGCAGCGCATGCACCTCGGCATCCACATCCACCGCCGGTCCATGGCTGGCGTGGCGCAGTTCCTGGATCTTGGCTTCCAGGTCGGCGATCGGCTGCTCGAAGTCGAGGTAGTTCGGATTCATGCGTCGGCAGATAGTGGGCGGTGGGCCGCCGGGAAAGGGCACAGTCTAGCCGACCCCCGGGGTCCGTACCGAGCCGTCTGGTACGGATCTTGCACGCTGGTCGCGTATCGGGTAGGGCCCGGGCCCGGTGGCTGGCGCGCGGACGCGGCCCGCTCAGAGGCCAAAATAGTCCTTGATTCCGCCCAGCACGCTGGCGGTCGCGACCGATGCCAGGATCAGGCCCATCACCCGGCTAATGATGCTCGCGCCGCTGTTGCCGATGAAGCGGTGCAGGCGCGTGGCCAGCAGCATGCACACCAGCACCACCGCCAGGACCGCCAGCATGGTCAGCGTGGTCTGCGCCTGCTGCCAGATGTTGAAGCGGTCGTTCTCGGTCAGCAGCACCGCCGCCAGCATCGCGCCGGGGCTGGCGATCGATGGCACCGCGAGCGGGAACACCGCGGTCTCGTGGCCGCATTCGGCCATCTTCACCTCCTGCTCGGGCTTGCTCTCGCCGAAGATCATCGACAGCGCGAACAGGAACAGGACGATCCCGCCGGCGATCTGGAACGCCGACAGCGGGATGTCGACCGCGGTCAGGATCAGTTCCCCCGCGACCACGAAGAAGATCAGGATCGCGGCCGAGATCAGGGTCGCGCGTCTGGCGATCCGGCGGCGGGTGCGTTCGTCGTACTGACGGGTGACCGCGATGAAGACCGGAATCGTCCCGATCGGGTCGATCACCGCGAAGAAGAAGATGAAGGTGGCGACGAAGTCGATCATGCGACCCTCATCTTAAGTGAGCCCGCGGACAACGGGCGTGACGGCGTCAGCTCCAGGGCCGCGCCAGCGCCAGCTTGACCGCCTTGACTCCCGGCACGGCGCGCAGGGTGGTGACCAGGTCGGCGTCGACGCGGACCGAATGGCTGCCGTTGAGATCGAGCATGCCGGCGGCGCCGGGGCGCAGCAGGTCCAGCCGGATCGGGGTCTTGCCCGGACGGTGCCGTTCCAGCAGCGCATCGACCTGTTGCCAGATGCCGGGCACGCGCAGATCCAGCCGCAGCGACAGGCGGCGGGCATGGTTCGCGCAGACGGCGGCGTAATCCCAGCAGCGCTGCGCCTTGAGCGCGAAACCGCCGCTGAAGGTGTCCTCGCGCAGACCGCCCTGCACGATCAGCAGGCGGTCGCGGCTGAACAGCGCGGCGTACTCGGCGTAGGTCTCGGCGAAGAACGCGCACTCCAGGCGGCCACGGCCGTCCTCGATCTGCACGAACATCTGGCTGTCGCCCTTCTTGCGCATCGCCACCACCTGGCCGGCGACCACGCTTTCGACTTCCGGGCGCCAACCGCTGCGGGCCGATTCCGGACGCGACTCCCAGATTTTTTCCAGATCGCCCAGGTCGTGGCCGAGCAGGCCGCGCAACTCGTCCCGGTAGGGGTCGAACGGGTGACCGCTGAGGTAGTGGCCAAGGGTCTCGCGTTCGCCGTTGAGCAGTTGCGTGAGCGGCCATTCGGCGACCTCGGGCAGGTCGATGTGCAACTCGGCGACCGGCGACTCGCCGCCGCCGAACAACGACACCTGGCCGGCGGCGCGTTCGCGGGCAAGCTGCTCGGTGGCCTTGAGCACTTCCGGCAGCTGCAGCATCAGGCTGGCGCGGTTGCAACCCAGCGCGTCGAGCGCGCCGGCCTGGGTCAACGCCTCCAGCGCGCGGCGGTTGAGCTTGGTGCCGTCGACCCGTTTGCAGAAATCCAGCAGGTCCTTGAACGGGCCGGAGCGGCGCGCCTCGACGATCGCCTCGCAGACGCCGCGGCCCACGCCCTTCACCGCGCCCAGGCCGTAGCGGATCGTGCCCGGCGCCACCGCCTCGAACATGTACTCCGAGTGCCCCACGTCCGGCGGCAGCACCTCCAGCTCCATCACCCGGCATTCGTCGAGGAAGCCGGTGACCTTGTCGGTGTTGTCCATGTCCGAGGACAGCACCGCGGCCATGAACTCGGCGGGGTAGTGCACCTTCAGCCATGCGGTCTGGTAGGCGACCAGCGCGTAGGCGGCCGAGTGCGACTTGTTGAAGCCGTACTCGGCGAACTTCTCCATCAGGTCGAAGATCGGCGTGGCCTGGCTCGCCGCGATGCCGCGCTCGGCGCAGCCGGTCTCGAACTTGGCGCGCTCCTTCGCCATCTCCTCGGGCTTCTTCTTGCCCATCGCGCGACGCAGCATGTCGGCGCCGCCCAGCGTGTAGCCAGCCAGCACCTGGGCGATCTGCATCACCTGTTCCTGGTAGACGATGACGCCGTAGGTCGGGGACAGCACCGGCTCCAGCAGCGGGTGCGGATAGCTGACCTCGGTGCGGCCGTGCTTGCGGTCCACCCATTCCTTGTCCATCCCCGAGCCCAGCGGGCCGGGGCGGAACAGTGCCGCCAGAGCGATGATGTCCTCGAAGGTGTCCGGCATCGCGCGCTTGAGCAGCTCGCGCATGCCGCGGGATTCGAACTGGAACACCGCGACCGTGTCGCCGCGCGCGAACAACTCGTAGCTGGGCTTGTCGTCCAGCGGCAGCGCGGTGATGTCCAGCAGTGGCTGGCCATCCTTCGCCAGGCGCGCGTTGATCGCCTTCACCGCCCAGTCGATGATGGTCAGCGTGCGCAGGCCGAGGAAGTCGAACTTGACCAGGCCGACCGCCTCGACATCGTCCTTGTCGAACTGGGTGACCGGGTTCCTGCCGCGCCCCTCGCCGTCGTGTTCGGCGTACAGCGGGCAGAAGTCGCTCAGCGGACTGGGCGCGATCACCACGCCGCCGGCGTGCTTGCCGGCGTTGCGGGTCAGGTCCTCCAGGCTGCGCGCCAGGTCGATCAGGTCGCGCACCTCCTCGTCGCTGTTGTAGCGCTCGATCAGGTCGGGCGAGGCCAGCCCCTCGCTGGCGCGGGACTTCTCGGTCTCGCCCATGGCGTCGTCGAGGCTGATACCGAGCGTGTTCGGGATCAGCTTGGCGATGCCGTCGACCAGGCCGTAGGGATGGCCGAGCACGCGGCCGGAGTCGCGCACCACCGCCTTCGCCGCCATCGTGCCGTAGGTGATGATCTGGCTGACCCGGTCGCGACCGTACTTGCGCGCGACGTAGTCGATGACCTCGTCGCGGCGGTCCATGCAGAAGTCGATGTCGAAGTCGGGCATCGACACGCGTTCGGGGTTGAGGAAGCGCTCGAACAGCAGGTCGTAGGGCAGCGGATCGAGATCGGTGATCCCCAGCGCCCACGCCACCAGCGAACCCGCGCCCGAGCCACGGCCGGGGCCGACCGGGATGTCGTGCTGTTTGCCCCAGTTGATGAAGTCCGCGACGATCAGGAAGTAGCCGGGGAACCCCATCTTGATGATGACGTCGAGCTCGGTCTCCAGGCGGTCGTCGTAGTCCTGGCGGGTCTTGCCCTCGGCCAGCGGCGCCTTTTCCAAGCGCGTGGACAGGCCCTCGCGCGCTTCGTTGCGCAGCCACGACTCGATGGTGTGCTCGGAAGGCACCGGGAACGCCGGCAACGCGTACTCGCCCAGCTTCATCTCGACGTTGCAGCGCGTGGCCAGCGCCAGCGCGTTGTCGATCGCGTCGGGCACGTCGGCGAACAGTTCGAGCATCTGTCCGGTCGACTTCAGATACTGTTCGGGGCTGTAGTCCTTCGGTCGCCTGGGGTCGTCGAGCACGCGGCCGGAGGCGATGCAGACGCGGGCCTCGTGGGCGTCGAAACCCTCGCGGTCGAGGAAGCGCACGTCGTTGCTGGCGACCACCGGCAGGCCGCGCTTGGCCGAGGCGTGCAGGGCGAAGGCATTGAACGCCTCTTCGCCGTCGCGGCCGGCGCGGGTCAGCTCGATGTGCAGGCGCTCGCCGAACGCGCCCTGCCAGTCGGCCAGCCAGGCCTCGGCGTGATCGTGCTTGTTGGCGACGGTGAGCTTGCCGGCCAGGCTGTGGCGGCCGGCCAGCACGAACAGGCCGGCGTTGTCCTCGCGCAGCCATTCCGGGCGCATCGCCACGCTGTCGGCGCGGTGCCCTTCCATCCACACCCGGGTCAGCAGCCGCGACAGGGTCAGGTAGCCTTCGCGGTCGCGGCACAGCAGGGTCAGTCGCGAGGTCGCCTCGTTGCCGTCGGCCAGGCCGATGTCGGCGCCGATGATCGGCTTGATGCCCGCGCCCTCGGCCTTCTTGTAGAACTTGACCGCGGCGAACACGTTGTCGATGTCGGTGATCGCGACGGCCGGCTGATCCAGCTCGACGCTACGCTTGACCAGCTCCCCGATGCGGACGGTGGAGTCGGCCAGCGAGTATTCGCTGTGCAGGTGGAGGTGGACGAATCGGGATGCGGGCATTGGGGGTCGGAAGCGACCGTCTTGCAGGCATGCAGGTTAGCAGTCCCCCGGGCAGGCACAAGGCTTGACGGCGCGGCGATGGCCACTCCCCGCCCGGGACGGTCGCCCGCCGCCCCGGGTATCGCCGCGCGATCGGGTCAAACCACGCGCAGAGGGCTGTCCTCGGAGGCCCGGGTGTCGACGTAGTGCCCGGCGCTCACGCGGGCGTTGTGGCGCAGTTGCTCCAGTTCGGCGAGGCGGTCGCGGAACCAGGCCTGGCGACGTGCCTGGGCATCGCCGCCGGGGTGTTCGCGGGTCCGATATTCGCAGAAGTCCCGGTATTGCTCGACCTCGGCCTCCAGCGTCGGCCATGCCAGCTCCAGCATCAGTGCGTCGTCGAGCATTCCCAGCGCCGGAGTGCCGTCCGGAATCAGGTCGTCGTCGCGATCCATGTAGGCGATCAGCCGGCCGACCCGGGCACGGGTGCCGGCGTCGGTATCCCAGTCGGGATCGGCCAGCATCGCGCGGATCAGCTCGATCCGTTCGAGACGGTCGGCCAGCAGCTGGCGGGCGCGTTCGGGCGGCAGCGCGGCCAGCCATTCGGCGACCGCCTGCAGGCGCGGAATGTCGACCCGCAGGGCATCGGGATTGATCTCGTGCAGCAGCGCGTCGAAGCTCGCCACCGCGGCGGGCTGCCAGGCCATCACCGCATCGCGTGCGTCCGGTGGCAGCGCATCGGCGCCGAACGGCATCGGTGGGCTGGGCGGGTTGATCAGGGCGCGGCGCATCGCACACCTCCGTCGCCGGCGGTGCGGATGGTTCCGGGGGGCGGCGGGCCGGCGTGTGCGCCGCGTCCCTGGGGCCGGGCCTGGGCGGCAACCGGCGGGCATCTGTTGGGATGCGTCGATAGGATCGGGCGTTTAAAGCCTAGCGCCCAGTGGGAAAAGGCACCGTGACGGCTGGCCCGTTACGATCGGCTCCCACCCGTTCAGCCGACGCCGGCGCTCGCCTCAGCGCGAAGCTTCCAGGCTCCGGCGTACCGGGGCGAAGCTGCGCCGGTGCGCCGGGCAGGGGCCGTGCGCGAGCAGCGCGGCGAGGTGAACCGGCGTCGGGTAGCCCTTGTGGGCGTCGAAGCCGTACTGCGGCCACTGCCGGTGGAGGGCGATCATCGCGCGGTCGCGGGCGACCTTGGCCAGGATCGAGGCGGCCATGATCGCCGGTTCGATGGCGTCGCCGCCGACCACCGCCTCGCCGGCGCAGCCCAGGCCGGGCGGCACCAGGTTGCCGTCGATGCGGGCCAGCCGCGGCGACGGGTCGAGGCCGGCAACCGCCCGCCGCATGCCTTCCAGGGTTGCCTGCAGGATGTTCAGCGTATCGATCTCGGCCGGCTCGACGAATTCGATCCGCCAGGCCAGCGCATGCCGCTGGATCAATGGAAACAACGCCTCGCGGCGCTTGCCGCTGAGCTTCTTCGAGTCGTTCAGTCCGGCGATGGGGTGGGCCGGGTCGAGGATCACCGCGGCCACCGCGACCGGTCCGGCCAGCGGACCGCGCCCGGCCTCGTCGACACCCGCGACATGTGGCTCCGCCGCTTCGGGTATGAACAGGTCGCCGCAGTGCGCGGCGTGGGCGGCACGCTCACCCATGCGCGCGGATGTCGGTCGCGGCGCCATCGGCGCCGTTCAGCAGCCCGGCGATCGCCGTCGCCGCCTGGATCGAGGCATCGCAGCGCAACTGCCGATGGATCGCGGCGAAGCGCGGCTCCAGCGCGGCGACCGCGGCCGGATCGCGCAGCCAGGCCAGCACCGCGTCGGCAAGCGTGTCCGCGCGGCAGTCGTCCTGCATCAGCTCGGGCACGAGGCGCTCGCCGGCCAGCACGTTGGGCAGCGCGTAGCGGTCGACCTTGAGCAGGCCCAGGCCCTTGACGATGCGGTAGGTCAGCGGCGCGACCTTGTAGCCCACCACCATCGGTCGCTTGGCCAGCATCGCTTCCAGGGTCGCGGTGCCGGAGGCCAGCAGCACCACGTCGCTGGCGATCATCGCGGTGCGCGCGCGGCCATCGGTCACGCGGATGTCGGGCAGGCCGGCGGCGGCCAGCAGCGGCTCGATCGCGGCGCGACAGGCGGCGTTGGCGGCCGGCACGACCACCTGCAGCCCCGGCGCCGCGGCGGCGACCCGGGCCGCCGCCTCGATGAAGGTCCGTCCCAGCCGCTCGATCTCGCCGAGCCGGGAGCCGGGCAGTACCGCCAGCACCGGGCGCTGCGGGTCCAGGCCGAGCCGGTCGCGCGCGGCCGCGCGATCGGGCTGCAGCGGCATCTCGTCGGCGAGCGGGTGGCCGACGAAGCGGGCGTCGACCCGGTGGCGGGCGTAGATCGGCGGTTCCATCGGGAACAGGCACAGCACCCGGTCGGCCGAGCGCCCGATCTTGGCCGCGCGTTTCTCGCGCCAGGCCCACACCGACGGACTGACGTAGTGGACGGTGCGCGGGCCACCGTCCTCGCGGCGGCGCTGCTTGAGCCAGCGTTCGACGCCGAGATTGAAGTCGGGTGCGTCGATGCCGACGAACACGTCCGGCTGCCACGCCTGCAGCCGGCGGCGCAGCCCGCGTCGCAACCGCAACAGCCGCGGCAGGTGGCGCAGCACCTCCGACAGCCCCATCACCGCCAGTTCGCCGGCATCGTGCCAGGCGTCGAAACCGGCCGCGCGCATGCGGTCGCCGCCGATGCCGGCGAACTCGGCGTCGGGGTAGCGCTGTCTGAGGGCTTCGATCAGGCCGGCGCCGAGCAGGTCGCCGGAGGCCTCGCCGGCGACGAGTGCGATGCGGAGGGGGGCGGGCCGGGGAGTGCGTGCTGGGGACAAGGCGGACGGATCGGCTTGGCGGGTGCCGGCATGATAGAACAGCCGCGACCACGGACCCGTCCATGTCAGCGGCGCATGCCGCGATCAGGCCTTCCGATGAATCCCTCGCGGCGTACCCCGCTCCTGCGGAGGCGTGCGGAGCCTCAGCGCAGCAGCGGCCGCTCGGCGCTGTCGATGAAGTCCAGCAACGCGCGCACGTCCGCGCTCTCGCCCGCCATCTCGGTCAACTTCGCGCGCGCCTCGTCCAGCGACGACCCGGCCACGTACAGCGCGCGGTAGGCGCGCTTGATCGCGCCGATCCGCGCGCTGTCGAAGCCGCGCCGCTTGAGCCCTTCGCTGTTGATGCCGCGCGGGCGGCCGTAGCCGTCCTGGGCGACCATCACGAACGGCGGCACGTCGCCGTTGACGAAGGCGCCCATGCCGATGAAGGCGTGGGCGCCGATCCGGCAGAACTGATGCACGCCGGCGAAGCCGCTGAGGATCACGTGATCGCCGACGGTGACGTGGCCGGCGAGGGTGGCGTTGTTGGAGAACACGCAGTGGTCGCCGACCACGCAGTCGTGGGCGACATGGGTGTAGGCGAGCAGCCAGTTGTCGCTGCCGATCCGGGTCACGCCGCCGCCGCTGCCGGTGCCGCGGTTGAGGGTCACGAACTCGCGGAAGGTGTTGCGGTCGCCGATGATCAGCTCGACCTGCTCGCCGGCGAACTTCTTGTCCTGCGGCTCGCCGCCGACCGCGCAGTGGCCGACGAAGCGGTTTCCGCTGCCGATCGTGGTCGGCCCCATCACCGAGCAGTGGGGGCCGAACCGGCAACCGTCGCCGACAGTCACGCCGTCGCCGATGTAGCAGAACGGGCCGACGTGCACGTCCGCGCCCAGGCGTGCGCCAGGCTCGACGACGGCGGTGGGGTGGATGGTCGCCTGCATCGTCAGGCTGCGACCTCGGCGCACACGATGTCCGCGCAGGCGGTCTGTTCGCCGTCGACGCGGGCGATGCCGCTGTAGATGGCCATGTTGCGGATGGTGCGCTTGAGCACGACCTCCAGCTCCAGCCGGTCGCCGGGCACCACCATCCGCGAGAACCGGGCGTTGTCGATCTTGACCAGGTAGAACAGGCGGTCGTCGGCGCTGCCGCCGCTGGCCAGCTGGGTCAGCAGGCCGCCGGCCTGGGCCAGCGCCTCGACCACCAGCACGCCGGGCATCACCGGGTGGCCGGGGAAGTGGCCGTTGAAGAAGGGCTCGTTGACCGTGACGTTCTTGTAGGCGAGTACGCGCTTGTTCGGTTCCAGTTCGACCACCCGGTCGACCAGCAGGAACGGGTAGCGGTGCGGCAGCACGGCCTGGATCGCGGTTACGTCAATCGGCAACTTCACGGTCGAACTCATCGTGTTTCCTTGCAGGTACGTCCCGGCGCGGCTGTCCGGACGAGCGGGACGAACCGGCCGGAGGGGACGCTACGGTTCCGCACGCGGGACGCGGCGGGCGAGCGCATCGAGTTGCTTGAAGCGGGCGGCGTTCCTGCGCCAACTGCGATTGTCCATCAACGGGGTGCCGGACGAGTACTCGCCCGGCTCGCGGATCGAGCTGGTGACCAGACTCATCGCGGTGATCACCACGCGGTCGCAGACTTCCAGGTGGCCGAGCACGCCGGCGGCGCCGCCGATCAGGCAGTAACGGCCGATTTTCGCGCTGCCGGCGACCGCCGAGCAACCCGCCATGGCCGTATGGGCACCGATAGTCACGTTGTGTCCAATCTGGATCTGGTTGTCGAGGCGGACGTCCTCGCCGAGCACGGTGTCCTCGATCGCGCCACGGTCGATGGTGGTGTTGGCGCCGATCTCGCAGTCGTCGCCGATCACCACGCCGCCGAGCTGGGGCACGTTCAGCCAGTGGCCGTTGTCCATCGCCAGGCCGAAGCCGTCGGCGCCGAGCACGGCGCCGGGGTGGATGCGCACGCGATGACCGAGGCGGACCCGGGTGACCAGGGTGACCCGGGCGATCAGCTCGCTGCCGGCGCCGACCACGCAGTCCTCGCCGATCACGCAGCCCGGGCCGACCACCGCGCCGGCTTCGACACGGCTGCGCGCACCGATGCTGACGAAGGCGCCGATGTGGGCGTCGGCGGCGACCTCGGCGGTGGCGTCGATGGCGGCCGAGGGGTGGACGCCCGGCGGTCGCTCGGGGCGGGGCTCGAACAGGGCGGCGATACGGGCGAAGGCGGCATACGGGTCGGCCGCGATCAGGGCGGTGCCGGCGAAGCCTTCGGCATCGGCCTCGCGCATCACCACCACGCCGGCGCCGCTGTCGGCGAGTTGGCCGCGGTACTTGGGGTTGGCCAGGAAGGCCAGCTGCGAGGCGCCGGCGGCGGCCAGCGTGCCGACGCTCTCGACCGCGACCGAGCCATCGCCGTGCACGCCAAGGCCGAAGCGCTCGGCCAGGGCGGCGGCGGTGTACGACGGCATATTCATCCCGGGAGCCTCCATCGTGGTCCCGCCGCGTAGCGGACGCGGCGGGAGGCGATCAGAACGCGCCGCCGAAGGTGAACTGCAGGCGCTCGAGCTCGTCGTCGTCGTCCTTCTTGATCGGATACGCGTAGCTGATCGAGATCGGGCCCATCGGCGAGCGCCACAGCAGGGCCACGCCGGTGGAGGCGCGCAGCTCGCCGGCATCGAAGGCATCGACGTCCTTGAACACGTTGCCGAAGTCGACGAAGGCCGAGACGCGCGCGGCCGGGCTGTCGAACAGGGTCGGGAAGATCGCCTCGATCGAGCCGACCGTCTTGACCGAGCCGCCGACCGGCTGCCGGTAGCTGCTGCCCTCGAACGGCGCCTCGCGCGGGCCCAGGGTGTTGTCGCGGAAGCCGCGCACCGAGCGCACGCCGCCGGCGTAGAAGTTCTCGAAGAACGGCAGGCCGTCGGCGGTGACCGTCTTCACGAAGTCGGTCGAATCGGTTTCGCAGGGGTCGGAAGGGTCCGGGCCCGGCTCATAGGTGTCGACCTTGCCGTCGCCGTCGGTGTCCACGTACGAGCCCGGGGTGAAGCAGATGTTGCGCGAGACCGCATCGCCGTAGTTGTCGCCGTAGCCGAGCTCGGCGCGGGTGTTGATCACCAGCCAGCGCGACAGCGGCCAGTACTTGGAGATGTTGTAGTTGATCTTGTAGTACTCGACCGTCGAGCCGGGCAGGGTCGCCTCCAGCCACAACCGTTGCGAGGTGCCGCGGGTCGGGGTCAGCGCGTTGTTGAGGGTGTTGCGCGACCAGCCGATCTCGCCGCGCCAGGCGTGGAAGGTGCGCTGGCCGATCGCGTCGATGTAGTCGACGATCGACTCCGGGGTCTGGCCGCGGAAGGTGAAGATCTGGTTGCTGTCGATGCCGAACAGGCCGGTGATCGAGCCGGTCTCGGTGATCGGAATGCCGAACACCGCCTGCGCCGCGGCGTTGGTGCTGGAGTACTGGGCGGTATTGAAGTTGCCGTAGTCGTACTCGCGCCACCACAGGTTGTAGCCCAGCGACATGCCGCTGTCGGTGAAGTACGGATTGACGTAGGAGAAGTCGTAGCGCTGCAGGTAGTCGCTGCGCTGCGCCTGCAGCGACATCCGGTTGCCGGTGCCGAGGAAGTTGTTCTGCGAGACCTGCACCTGGGTGCTCAGGCCGCTGAGCTGCGAGTAGCCCAGGCCGAACACGAAGCTGCCGGAGGTGGTTTCCTTGAGGCTGTAGACCACGTCGACCTGGTCGTCGCTGCCCGGCACCGGCTGGGTGTCGACATTGACCTCCTCGAAGAATCCCAGGCCCTGCAGGCGGATCTTGGAACGGTCGATCGCCGCCTGCGAATACCAGGAGCCCTCGAACTGGCGCATCTCGCGGCGCAGGACCTCGTCGCCGGTGCGGGTGTTGCCCTTGAAGACGATCTGGCGCACGTTCACGCGCGGCCCCGGGACGACCTGCAGATTGACGCCGACGGTCTTGTTCTCGCGGTCGATGTCGGGAATCGTGTTGACCTGCGCGAAGGCGTAGCCGACGTTGCCGAGGGTGGCGGTGATCGCGTCGGAGCTGACCTCCAGCAAGCGGCGGGAGAAGGTCTGCTCGGGCTTGACCAGGACCAGCCGTTGGATCTGTTCCTTCGGCAGCACGGTGTCGCCGGTGATCTCGACGCTGGAGACGGTGTACTTGTCGCCCTCGGTGACGCCGGCGGTGATGTACATGTCCTGACGGTCGGCGCTGATCGAGACCTGCGGCGAGTCGATGCTGAAGTCGACGTAGCCGCGGTCCAGATACCAGGAGTTGAGCTTCTCGAGGTCGCCGGAGAACTTCTCGCGCGAGTACTGGTCGTCGCGACGGTACCAGCTCAGCCAGTTGCTCTCGCGCGACTCCCAGGTCTCCAGGATGTCCTTCTGCTCGAAGCTGTCGTTGCCGATCAGGTTGACGTGGCGGATCTTGGCGGCCTTGCCTTCCTTGACCTCGATGGTCAGGTCGACGCGGTTGCGGTCCAGCGTGGTCACCGCCGGCTTGATCTCGACGTTGTACTTGCCGCGGTTGTTGTACTGGCGGGTCAACTCCTGGGTCACCCGGTCCAGCGCCAGCCGGTCGAAGGTATTGCCCTCCGACAGGCCGATCTCGTTGAGGCCCTTCATCAGGTCCTCGGTCTGGATGTCCTTGTTGCCGGTCAGGGTCAGCTTGTTGATCGCCGGACGTTCGCGCACGGTGACCACCAGGATGTCGCCCTGGCGGGACAGGGTGATGTCCTCGAAGAAGCCGGTCCGGTAGAGCGCGCGGATCGCCTCGCCGGCCTGGGCCTGGTCCATCACGTCGCCGCGCTCGACCGGCAGGTAGGTGAACACCGTGCCCGCGGCGATGCGCTGCAGACCGTCGACGCGGATGTCGCTGACGGTGAAGCCACTGGGGGCGGCCGGGAAGGAGGCGGCAGGATCGAACGGGCTCGGCAGGGACGGTGCCGTCGTCTGTGCCATCGCGGGCAGGGCCATTGCCGGGTACAGCGCGGTCGACAGGGCAAGGGCGAGCAGGCGGCGGGTCGGGGTTCGCGTCATCATCACGTCCGGTTGGTGGTTCGGCTACACGGCGCCCGGCACACAGGTGCCGGGTGCGATGCATAACGCCCGCAGCGCGGGCGTCGGGAGGTCAGGGTGCCGGCATCGGCGTACCAGGTGTTCATGGGACCAGGTTGTTCACGATGTCGTTGTAGAACGCCAGACCCATCAGCCCGGCGATCAATGCGAGGCCGACGTATTGCCCGGCGGCCATGACGCGCTCACTCACCGGGCTGCCCTTGACCAGCTCGATAAGGTAATACAGCAAGTGACCGCCGTCCAAGATCGGGATCGGCAGCAGGTTCAAGATGCCCAGGCTCAGCGACAGCATGGCCAGGATCGACAGGTACCAGGCCAGGCCCTGGCCGGCGAAGGCATTGGCGGCGCGGGCGATGGTGATCGGGCCGGCGACGGTGTTCTCGATCGAGACCCGCCCGGTGAACGCCCGCCCGATCATCGCGAACAGTTCGCCGGCCTGGTGGCCGGCCTCGGCGAAGGCCGCCGGGACCGCCTGCAGCGGGCCGTAGCGCAGCAGGGCGTCCTTGGGCGCGCGTCCGCCGTTGGGCGAGATCACGCCCAGCGCCCAGAACTGGCGGCCGTCCTCGCTGCGGGTCAACCGCGGCTGGATTTCCAGCGCCAGGCGCTCATCGTCGCGCTCGACCTCGATCATCGCGGTGCCGCCGCGCTCGCCCAGCTTCTGGACCTCCGGGCCGATGTCGCTCCAGCTGTGGATCGGGACGCCGTCGATGGCGGTGATCAGGTCGCCCTCGGCGAGCACGCCCCAGGCGGCGCCCTCCGGCTGGACCTGCCCGACCAGCGCCGGGGGCTGCTGGTGGCGCGGCAACAGGCCGATCACGCCGACCGCATTGCGCTCGTCGAAATCCTCCGGCAGGCGGTCCAGGGGCAGGTCGACGCTGCGCTCGCGGCCTTCGCTGTCGGCGACCCGCAGGGTCACGTCGGCACGGTCCAGCGCCGCCGGTACCAGCGCCATCTGCACCTCGCTCCAGGTCGGAGTCGCGCGATCGCCGACCGCCAGGACCGTGTCCCCCGGTTGCAGGCCGGCCTCGGCGGCGATCCGCTCGCTTTGGCCGACCACCGGCGCGTAGTCGGGACGCCCTATGACGAACATGGCCCACAACAGCGCCACACACAGGGCCAGATTGGCGACTGGGCCGGCGGCGACGATCGCGATCCGCTTCCAGACCGGCTTGCGGTTGAACGACTGTTCCAGCTCCTGTTCGCTGAGCGTGCCATGGCCGGATGGAGACTCTGGGAGCTGGTTCTCGTCGAGCATCTTCACGTAGCCGCCGAGCGGGATCGCCGCGATCACGTACTCGGTGCCGTCGCGGCCGCGCCGCATCCACAGCGGCTTGCCGAAGCCGATCGAGAAGCGCAGCACCTTGACCCCGCAGCGGCGGGCGACCCAGAAATGGCCGTACTCGTGGATCGACACCAGCACGCCCAGGCTGACGATCAGCCACCAGGCCGAACCGAGGAACTCAGCCATGGCGGTCATCCTGGTGTTGCGGGCGGGCGGGGACGGTCATCGGGAACGGGTCGGTATCGAAGCGGGGACGGTATCGGAGCGGGTGGGGTCAGGCGAAACGGGCGATGGCGGCTTCGGCGTGGCGACGGGCCTGACGGTCGGCCTCGGCCAGCACGTCGAGGGTACCGGCTGCGGCGGCGGGGTGGGCCGCCAGGGTGTCCTCGACCAGGGCGGGTATCGACAGGAAACCCACCTGGCGCTGAAGAAAGGCTGAAACTGCGACCTCGTTGGCAGCATTCAGGGTCGCCGGAGCGGTGCCGCCGGCGGCCAGGGCGTCGAACGCCAGCCGCAGGCAGGGGAAGGCCTCCAGGTCCGGCGCCTCGAAATCGAGCCGTCCGCCCTGGGCCAGCAGGTCGAGGCCGGACACTCCGGACTCGATCCGCTCCGGCCATCCAAGGCCCACCGCCAGCGCCGTGCGCATGTCCGGAAGGCCCAGCTGGGCGAGGGTCGAACCGTCGACGAACTCGACCAGGGAGTGGACCAGGCTCTGCGGATGCACCAGCACGTCGATGCGCTCGCCGGGCGTGTCGAACAGGTGATGCGCCTCGATCACCTCCAGCCCCTTGTTCATCAGGGTCGCGGAGTCGACCGAGATCTTCGGGCCCATCGACCATTTGGGGTGGGCGACGGCCTGTTCGGGGGTGACCGCGGCCAGCGAGGCGCGGTCGCGGCCGCGGAACGGGCCGCCGGACGCGGTCAGCACGATCCGGCGCAGGCCGCCGTGGGCATGGGCGTCGGGCAGGCACTGGAAGATCGCGTTGTGCTCGCTGTCGATCGGCACGATGCTGGCGCCGCCCTCGTGGGCCGCGCGCATCAGCAGCTCGCCGGCCAGTACCAGCGATTCCTTGTTGGCCAGCAGCAGGCGCTTGCCGGCGCGGGCCGCGGCCAGGGTCGAGGGCAGGCCGGCGGCGCCGACGATCGCCGCGACCACGGTGTCGCAGGCGTCGCCGGCGACCAGCGCGTCGAGCTCGCTGCCCGGGTGGGCCCGGGTGTCCAGACCGGCCGCGCGCAGGCCGTCGCGCAGTGCCGGGAACGCGGCGGCGTCGCCGATCACCGCGTGGCGCGGGCGATGGCGCCGGCACAGCGCGATCAGCGCTTCGACGTTGCGCCCGGCCGCCAGCACGCTGGCGCGCAGGCGGTCGGGATGGCGCGCGATCACGTCCAGCGCCGACCCGCCGATCGAGCCGGTGGCGCCGAGTACGGCGACTTCGCGGATGTCCGGTGCGGTCGACATGCTCAGAATCCGAACATCGCCTTGGCCAGCGCGAACGCGGGCAGCGCCGCCAGCACGCCGTCGAGCCGGTCGAGGACGCCGCCATGGCCGGGGATCAGATGGCCGGAGTCCTTGAGCCCGACGTGGCGCTTGAGCAGGCTCTCGAACAGGTCGCCGACCACCGAGAACAGCACCGCGATCACGCTCGCCAGCACTACCCACGGCAACTGGGCGACGCCGGCGCCGGCGAACAGGCCCAGACCGATGCCGGTGGCGACGCCGGCGAGCAGGCCGCCGAGCAGGCCTTCGAGGGTCTTGTTGGGGCTGATCCGCGGCGCCAGTCGGCGGCCGCTGAACAGCCTGCCGCCGAAGTGGCGGCCGGCGAAATAGGCGCCGGAGTCGGCCGCCCACACCACCGCCAGCGCGACCAGCAGCCAGCGGTGGCCGGTGTCGCCGTTGTCGGCGTGGATCCAGGCCAGCGCGCACCAGGCCGGGACCAGGCTGAGGGTGCCGGCGGCGAGCTTGATCGCGCGGGCGTGGGTGTCGTGGTTGCTGGCGAAGCCGTAGCGGCCGAGCCAGGCCAGCGCCAGCAGCCACCAGACCACGCCGATCACGGTGGCGATCTGCAGCAGGACGAAGCTGAATCCGCTGCTGGAGCGCGAGGCCCAGACCAGTGCGACCATCAGCGCCAGGTTGGCCGCCAGCAGGACCGCGCGGGCGAGACTGTCGTCGACCTCGGCCAGGTCGAACCACTCCCACAGCCCGGCCAGGAACACCACCGCGGCGAGGGCCATCAGCCAGGGGGTGGGCAGCAGCAGGATGGCGGCGATCGCCATCGGCGCCATCACCAGGGCGGCGATCAGGCGGGTACGGGTCATTCGGAATTCTCTTCGTTTGGGGTCGCCAGGCCGGCGGCGGCCACCTGGGCGCCGGTCAGGCCGAAGCGGCGCTGGCGGCTCGCGTAGTCGTCCAGGGCGGTCTGCAGGGTCTCGACGTCCAGTTCCGGCCACAGTCGCTCGGTGAACCACAGCTCGGTGTAGGCCAGCTGCCAGAGCAGGAAGTTGCTGATCCGCAGATCGCCGCCGGTGCGGATGAACAGGTCCGGCGGCGGCAGCTCGGCCAGCGCGACCCGCGAGCCGAGCAGGGCCTCGTCGATGTCGGCCGGGGCCAGTCGCCCGGCGGCGACGTCCTCGGCCAGCGAGCGCGCGGCCTGGGCGATGTCCCAGCGGCCGCCGTAGCTGGCGGCGATGTTCAGGTGCAGGCGCTCGTTGCCGGCGGTGACCGACTCGGCATGCTCCATGCGCTGGCGGATCGCCTCGCTGAAGCGTTCGCGCTCGCCGATGAAGCGGATGCGCACGCCGCGCCGGTGCAGCTCCTCGACCTCGCGCTCGAGCGCGTTGAGGAACAACTTCATCAGCGCGCCGACCTCGTCCTCGGGACGGGCCCAGTTCTCGCTGGAGAACGCGAACAGGGTCAGCGCGCGGATGCCGCGCTCCAGGCAGAAGTCGATGCAGACGTTGACCGCACGCGCGCCGGCGCGGTGGCCGATCATGCGCGGGCGTCGGCGACGTTCGGCCCAGCGCCCGTTGCCGTCCATGATGACGGCCAGGTGGCGGGGAACGCCGGCGGCCGGCGGGGTCTTGGCGGGATCGGAGGTCATGAGGCCGACGGACAGACCCGTCAAACCGCCATGAGTTCCTGTTCCTTCGACTTGACCACCTCGTCGACGTCCTTGATCGCGCTGTCGGTCAGCTTCTGGATGTCCTCCTCGGAGCGGCGCACGTCGTCCTCGGTGACCTGCTTTTCCTTCAGCAGCTCCTTGACCTGGTGGTTGGCGTCGCGGCGGATGTTGCGGATCGCGACCTTGGCGTTCTCGCCCTCTGCATGCACGACCTTGGTCAGTTCGCGGCGGCGCTCCTCGGTCAGCGCCGGCAGGTTGATGCGGATCACCGTGCCGGCGGTGTTCGGGGTCAGCCCGAGGTCGGAATTGATGATCGCCTTCTCGACCGCCGCGACCATCTGCTTCTCCCACGGGGTGATCGTCAGCGAGCGCGCGTCGGTGACCGCGACGCTGGCGACCTGGGTCAGCGGCATGTCGGAGCCGTAGTAATTGACCTTCAGGTGGTCGACCAGCGCGGTCGAGGCACGGCCGGTACGGACCTTGGTCAGATCGTGGCGGAGCGCGTCCACGCTCTTGGTCATGCGGGTCTTCGCGTCAGTCTTGATCTCGTTGAGCATCGCCGGCTCCGGTCCTGTGTCGGTAACCGCGGGATTATAGCGGGGCTTGTCAACCGGGAGGCGCCCGGCCCGCGAGGCGCGCGGCGCGCGGTCGGGGCAATGGCGGTCGCCGCGCTCAGCCGCCGTGCGGCGCGCGCACGTGGCGATCGTGCTCGCAGGCGGCGCCGTGCTCGACCTGCAGGGTCGGATGGTTGATGCCGAATTCCTCGTCGAGGGCGCGGTTGAGGCCGTCGATGAAGCGGTCGTGGTCGCCGGGCTCGGGCCGCACCATGTGCGCGGTCATCGCGATCTCGCCCGCACCCAGCGACCAGATGTGCAGATGGTGCACCGCGGTGACGCCCGGCTGCTGCTCCAGGAAGGCCTTGACCCGGGCCTGGTCGATGCTGGCCGGCACCGCGTCCATCGCCGCGTTGAAGCTCTCGCGCAGCAGCCCGAACGCGCTGAACGCGACCACCGCGCCGATCAGCAGGGCCGTGGCCGGGTCCAGCCAGGCCCAGCCCAGCCAGCTCATGCCCAGGCCGGCGACCACC
Source organism: Marilutibacter maris (assembly GCF_003233695.1). NCBI lineage: Bacteria > Pseudomonadati > Pseudomonadota > Gammaproteobacteria > Lysobacterales > Lysobacteraceae > Marilutibacter > Marilutibacter maris. Next base: position 1,396,415 of record NZ_CP029843.1, read on the forward strand.
GCCGCCAGCGATACCGCGGCGTCGGCGACCAGGTGCAGGAACGCGCCGCGCCGGTTGAGGTCGTGGTCGTGACCGTCGCGGACCATCCAGGCGGCGCCGAGGTTGACCGCGATGCCGATCGCCGCGACCACCACCACCGTCATCGCCGGGATTTCCGGCGGCTGGCTGAAGCGCCGCACCGCTTCCCAGGCCAGCGCGCCGGAGAATGCGACCAGCAGCAGCGCATTGGCCAGCGGCGAGAGCAGGGTCGCGCGGCGCCAGCCATAGGTGTGGCGGTCGGTCGGCGGCCGGCGCGCGAGCACCGCCGCGCCCCAGGCCAGGCCCAGGCCCAGCACGTCGCCGAGGTTGTGGAGGGCGTCGGACAGCAGCGCCAGCGAGTTGATCGCGAAGCCGTAGCCGGCCTCCAGCGCGGTGTAGGCGAGGTTGACCAGGGTCACGACGGCGAACGCGCGGGTACCGTCGTGGTGGTGATGGTGGTGTCCGGACATGCGGCGATGGTGGCATGCCGGGCGGGCAGGACACTATTCCGACGGACAGGACATTGTTGCAGGGAGGTTTTCCCGTGGCAGCGGCGCAGGCCGCGATCCCCGGGCTGCGCCCGGCAATCCCGAAAGTTTGCTGCGCGAACCCTGGGCCCCACCGTTGCGCTACCCCCCCATTCGCGCTACGCGCGAATCGCCCCCTCACTCAGGGGGGACGATATCCGGTTGCGCGCGGATATCTCCCAAAGTTTGCTGCGCAAACCCTGGGCCCCGCCGTTGCGCTGCCACACCCCCATTCGCGCTATGCGCGAATCGCCCCCTGACTCAGGGGGCTGAGCTCATGAGGCAGGCGAACGCTCTTCGTAGGAGCGGCGTAAGCCGCGATGAGGTTTGCTTGGGAAGGCCCGGTCGCGGCTCACGCCGCTCCTGCAGGGGGAACGATATCCGGCTGCGCGCGGATATCTCCAAAAGTTTGCTGCGCAAACCCTGGGCCCCGCCGTTGCGCTGCCACACCCCCATTCGCGCTATGCGCGAATCGCCCCCTGACTCAGGGGGCTGGAGCCGTGCTACATCGCATCTCGTAGGAGCGGCGTAAGCCGCGATGGGACTTGCTTGGGAAGGCCCTGGGATGGCGGCTTGCGCCGCTCCTGGAGGGAGTCCTCTGTCGCCTGCGGGGGATTGCGGCTCAGGGCTGCCAACGGCGTGGGCGGGGCACCTCTCAACCGCGGCCGGAGACCAGGGTGCCGATGTTCTCGCCCTTGAGGAGGCGCAGCAGGACCCCGGGCTGGCCCATGTCGAAGATCCGCAGCGGCAGCCCGCTGTCGCGGCACAGGGCGAATGCGGCGGTATCCATCACCTGCAGGTCGCGCGTGATCACCTGGTCGTAGGTCAGGGTCTCGTAGCGGGTCGCGTCGGCGTGCTTCTTGGGGTCCTTGTCGTAGACGCCGTCGACCTTGGTCGCCTTCAGCAGCAGGTCGGCGCCGATCTCGATCGCGCGCAGCGCGGCGCCGGAGTCGGTGGTGAAGAACGGGTTGCCGGTGCCGGCGGCGAAGATCACCAGCCGGCCCTTCTCCAGGTGACGGATCGCGCGTCGGCGGATGTAGTCCTCGCAGACGTCGTTGATCTTCAGCGCGCTCATCACCCGCGCCTTGCCGCCGCGCTTCTCCAGCGCGTCCTGCATCGCCAGCGCATTGATCACGGTGGCAAGCATGCCCATCTGGTCGCCGGTGACCCGGTCCATGCCGGCGGCGGCGAGGCCGGCGCCACGGAAGATGTTGCCGCCGCCGATCACCAGCGCGACCTCGGCACCGGCCTGCTGCGCCTCGATCACCTCCTGGGCCAGGCGTCCGATCATCTTTGGATCGATGCCGTAGTCCTCATCGCCCATCAGGGCCTCGCCGGAGAGTTTCAACAGGACGCGGCGATAGGCGAGCGGGGACATGGCGACCTCAACAGTGGATAAACCCGGAAATTCTATCCGAGGTAGGGGGCGCGCCACGAGATCCGTTCAGGTAGACATGATTGCGCTCTCACCGCCACTACAGGGACGTTCAGGAAGGCGTGGGCCCGTTCTGCGCCTTCTTTGCGGCTCGTGGTACAACAATTGGCCATTGTGGCGGCCGGATGACATCGCTCTCCGGCGCGCCAATCACCAGATTGTTGCTGCCGGAGACGTCTCTGCCGATGCCCCCCCTCGGGTCCACCGTCGTTCCGATCGTCGCTGCCGCGACAACCACCGCCCACTCCCGGGAGCGCGCCTAGTGGTTGCTCCGGCCTGGGAGCGGGACGACCCTGGCTCGCTGCCGGAGTGCGGGCAGGGCGACGACTTCGAGGCATTCGTACGCGAGCAGCGCTCGGTCCTGGTCGGCTATCTGTGCCGGCGCCTGCCGGAGGAGGATGCCAAGGACGTGGCCCAGGAGGCGATGGTCCGGCTGTTGCGTTACCGCGGCCTGCCCGCGGAACAACTGCGCCGGCTGGTGTACCGGATCGCCGCCAATGCGCTGCTCGACCGGGGCCGTCGCGCCGGCACCGGCACCGGCATCGGGCCGCAACCGATCAGCCTGAACGCCGATCACGACTGGCTGCCGTCGCCCGAACCCAGCCACGAGCAGCGCGTCGACACCCAGCAACAACTGGTTCACGTGCGGAGGCTGATCCTGGAACTGCCGGATCGCTGCCGCGAGGTCTATCTGCTCAACCGCATCGAAGGCATGAGTTACCCCCAGATCGCGGAGCGCTTCGGCATCTCCGTCAAGGCCGTCGAAAAGCATGTCAGCCGCGCGCTCAAGGGATTGCGTGAAGGCCTGGCCCGGATCGAGGGCGATGCGTCCGGGGAGGAAATGCCGTGAGCGTGGGGCATATCACCCGTCTCGACGACCTCGCCGCCGACTGGCTGGCCCGGCTGGAGTCGCCGGAGTGCTCGATGGCCGAGCGCGCCGCCTTCGAGGACTGGCTGGCGGCATCGCCGCGGCATGTCGAGGCCTACCTGGAGGCCGAGCGCCTGCACCTGCTGGCGGCCGGACTGGCCGATGACGAACTGTTGCGGGCCGCCATCGGCGAGATGAGTCCGCCGGCCCCGCGCACCGCGTCCAGGACGCGGCGATCGCGCTGGCGGCCCTGGTCGGCCGCAGTGGCGGCGGTGCTGGTGCTGGCGATCGGGGCGGCGACCTGGCTGCGTCCGCAACCGCCCCAGGTGGCCGGCTACGCGACCGCCGTGGGCGAGCAGCGCGAGATCGTGCTCGAGGACGGCACCCGCATGCTGCTGGATACCGATACCCGGGTGGAGACCCGCTTCGATGCCGACCTGCGGGTGGTGGAGCTGATCTCCGGTCGCGCCCGCTTCGAGGTCGGACAGGACCCGGACCGGCCGTTCCTGGTGCGTGCCGCCTCCGGCACCGTGCGCGACATCGGCACCACCTTCCAGGTCAGCCGCCGCGGCGACGACATCGACGTCGGGCTCATCGAGGGCATCGTGCTGGTCAGCCGCGGCGACGACGGCCCGGGCCGCAGGCTCGCCCCCGGCGAGCAGCTCCATGTCGATCCGCAGGGCCGTTTCACTCCAACCCGTGCGTTGGACCTCGAGGTCGCCAACGGCTGGCCGCGCGGCGAACTGGTGTTCCGCAAGCGTCGTCTCGACGACCTGCTGGTGGAGATGAACCGCTACTCCGAGGTCCCGTTGCGCCTGGCCGAACCTGAACTGGCGGGCATTGCCGTCAGTGGCGTGTTCCGGGTCGACGAGCAGGCGGCCCTGGTCGAGGCGCTCAGGCAGGGCTGGGGGCTGCGCGCCGAATCCCGCGACGACGGGGTGTTCCTGTACGGTCCCGCGGAGTGAGGGCGCGGCTGGAAGCCGGCCGGCGGCCTGGATGAAGGCCGCCCGGGCGGCGGCGCGGGAGCCCTCCCGGAGGAGCGAGGCCTCCAAACCGGTGCGAATGGAGGAATCCCCTGATTGCCTGCGCTGCCGGGGGTTCCGTAATGTGTGGGGATGCTGGTTCCGGTGCCCCCTCGGATAACCAGGGTCTGCCTGGTGATAGCAGTGTGCGGCGTATTGTCGCTGCGCACGGACGGCGCGTGGGCGGTCGAACCGTCCGCGGCGGAGTCGGGGACCTCGACGGAGCAACTGCAGCTCGATCTGCCTGGCGGCACGCTCGACGGTGCATTGAAGGCGCTGGCGCTGCGTAGCGGCATCCAGATCCTCTACGCTCCGGGGCAGGTCGAGTCGCGCCGCGCACGCGCGTTGAATGGCCGGATGACGCTCGAACATGCGCTGCGCTACCTGCTGGAGGGCAGCGAGCTGAGGGCCGAACGGGTCAACGCCGACACCTTCGTGTTGAAGACGACCGTTGCGCCGAAGCCGGAGCAGGCGGTGCCACCGCCGCCGTCGATGCCGCGCCAGCGTGCCGTCGACATGGATCGGGTCGAGGTCACCGGGTCGCGGATTCCGCGCATCGACATCGACGCGGTCACCCCGTCGCCGATGACCCTGATCACCCGCGAGGACATCGAGACCAGCGGCTTCCAGACCCTGTTCGAGCTGCTGCGGTTCCAGCCGGGGATGATCGGCCACCATCCGGTCGCGGTTGCCGCCGAAGGCGGGCCGAACTTCCAGCAACCGTTCAACGTGGCCGCGACCACCAGTCTCAACGCGCTGGGGCCGCGCGCGACCCTGTTCCTGGTCGATGGCCGGCGGGTGGCGAACTATGGCCTGACCAGCGCCGAGCTGGGCGGGCTGACCGACCTGGACGCGATCCCGCTGAGCCTGGTCGATCGCGTCGAGATCCTGCGCGGCGGCGCCTCGGCGATCTACGGTGCCGACGCGATCGCAGGCGTGGTCAACATCATCCTGCGCAAGCGGCAGAAGGGCGGTGAGGCATTGATCCGCTACGGCCGTTCCGAGCGCGGCGATGCCGGCGAGCGTCGCCTGTCGCTGAGTCATGGCTTCGATACGCCGCGCGGCGGCAGCGGCATGCTGGCGGCGGACTGGTTCGATCGCGAGGCGTTGCCCGGCGATGCGCGCGACTGGCATACCCGCGACCGCAGCCGCGATGGTCTGCCGGACGGGCGGACCTGGCTCGCTCACTATTACCGGTTCCTGGATCTGGACGATGTCGTCGAGCCGGTCGCGCTCGAGTGCGGCAACGCGCCGGCCGAGGTCATCGACGCCAATTGCCGGTTCGACCAGGCGCGCTACACCGACCTGCAGCCGGCCAGTCGGCGCCTGTGGCTGTACGGGCATCTGTCCGAACCGCTGTGGGAGGGAACGACGCTGGAGCTGGATGCGCGCTACGGCGAGGCGCAGCAGGAACTGCGGTACCCGCCGTTCTCCGCCAGCGTCGAGCTGCCCGCCGGGCATCCGGACCGCTATCCGGACTTCCTCCCGATGGGGTTCTTTCTCGGCCGTCCCGAGGTCCGGCTGAACTACGCGTTCTTCGAGCTGGGGCCCGTTACCAGCCGCACCGACAACCGCACGTTCGATTTCGGCGCCGCGCTCAAGGGCTGGCGCGGAGACTGGGCCTGGGACGTGTCGGCTTCGCACCACGCCAATCGTGTCGTCAGCAGCATCGATGGCCAGGTCAGTCTGGAGGAGTTTCTTAGTCCGGATTCCCTGGGCCGGTACCGCTTTGATGGCACGCCCAACGATCCGGAACGGCTCGCCGCCATCTCCCCGACTTTCACTTTGCGCGGCGAGGCCACCCTGCAGCAATTGTCGGCCGGGTTGGAGGGGCCGGTGTTCAAGTTGCCGGGAGGCGCGGCACGGCTTGCGGTCGGCGGCGAGTTCCTGCGCAATGGTCTGGTGCACGAGCCCGATGCCCGCCTGCTGAAGGACGACCTGGCCCTGGGCACCCCCAAGACCGCGCGCAACAGTCACCGCAACAGCGCGGCCCTGTACGCCGAGCTCGGCCTGCCGCTGCTGGACAATCTGCAGGCCGACGTCGCCCTGCGCTACGACGATCCGCAGGACTACGGCAGCCGCGTCTCGCCCAAGCTGGGCCTGAAGTGGTCGCCGCACGAGAGCTTCACCTTCCGTGCGACCGCGGCTACCGGCTACCGGGTGCCCTCGCTGTTCGAGCTGCGGCGTCCCAACGTGATTCCGCAGAGCAAGCTGGTCCCGGCGAGCGATGCGCTGCGACCGTGCCTGGAAGAGGTGGTCATCGACCCGTCGGTGCTGCAGCGGTTGGCGCAATTCCGGCTGGCACCGTCCTATTGCCGGGTCGAGCTGGGTGCGTTCGAGAACCCGAACCTGGTGCCGGAGACATCGCGCAGTCACACGCTGGGGATGGTATGGGCGCCGTCGCCGGACTTCAGTCTCAGCTTCGATCATTTCCGCATCCGTCGCGACAACGAGATCGCGCAAGGCAACGTGCTCGACAGTCCGGAGGCCTTTCCGGAGTCGGTGCGTCGCGACAAGGGCGGTCGCCTGGTCGGGATCGACAGCTATTACCAGAACATCGGCCGGTCCGACATCCGCGGCTGGGAAGCGGAGATGCGCTGGCATGTGGATGCGGGCGATGCCGGCAGGCTTTCCTTGACCGCCGCGGTGCACCAGCTGTCGCGGGTCAAGCGCCAGCTCGGTGAAGGTGCGCCGGTCTACGACCATGCCGGCTACGGTGCGCCCACCACCAACCTGCTGGGCTCCGTGCAGTGGGCGCGCGGCAACTGGACCCATACCCTGGCCCTGCGCGCCCGCGGCCCTTACCAGGTCGGCTCGCCCGTCACCGGATGTCCGGGCTACAACCGCGGTCGCTGCCGCACACCGGGGCGCGGGGTGCTCGATCTGGACATCGCCTACAACGGCATTCCGGGCTGGCGGCTGGGCTTGAACGTGCGTGATCTGGCCGATCGCGATCCGGTCAACTACGACATCGAGCGCGACGGTTACGACATCGCCTACGACGATCCGCGCGGACGCTACCTGCTGCTCAGCGCGCGCTATCGGTTCTGAACGAGCCGTTCCGGCAAAGCCGGGTCCTTGTCAGCGCAATAACCCTGTTCGGGTTTCACTCGCTACCGCGATCGGGGTAGGGGGTTGCCTGGCACGCGCGTTATTGCTCGTGTCGAAGCTCTGGGGCTCCGACGCGTGCCGTTGGCACGCCGCCTCCGTTCGCGCGTGCTCGACAGCGAGCGGCGTTGGACGGGACAAGAACACTCGATCAGGGAATAGGGGACAAGATGCAGCAGTCTGGAAGCTTTTCGTCGGCGCTTCGTGGTGGTCGGCTGGGGAACAGCCGCAGCGGCGGGAACAAGGGGCATGTGCGGTCGGCGCTCTCCAGCGCGATCGTCGTCGCGCTGTTGTTCGCTGGCGCCGGCACCGCAGTGGCGCAGGATGCGCAGGACACTCGGTATCAGGAGCAGGGCAAGGTCGGCGATGCCGACAGCTGGCGCAGCGACGAGTTCAAGGCCGATTGGGGCCTCGAGGCGATCGGCGCGCACCACGCCTACGCGCGCGGCCTGACCGGACGCGGGATCCGTCTGGGAATCTTCGACAGCGGCGCCGACAGTCGTCATGCCGACTTCGCGGGCAAGGACCTGCGCTCGATCCTGATGGCCGACCCGGGCTGCACAAGCGGCGCGGTGCTCGACGGCCCTGACGCATGCTTCTATACCGAGGGCGATCGCGCCCAGGTATCGATCCTGCAGTACACCGATGAAGACCGCGCACTGGTCGATCTGCTGATCCAGTTCGGCTGGCTCGTTCCGGATGCCAACGAGATCCTCGAGGGCCTTTCCGGCATCTCGTACGAGACCCACGGCACCCACGTCGCCGGCACCATGCTGGCCAATCGCGATGGCAACGGGACCCACGGTGTGGCTTACGGCGCCGACCTGACCACAGCGCGCCTGTTCGCCAACAGCTACTCCGATGTGACCGCCCTGTTGTCCGGGATATTCGGCGTCAACTTCGGTGGTACCGAGATCAGCATCGGGCCCAGCAGCGAAGCGGTCGCTGCGATGTACGAGCAGATGTCGGCGCAGGGCGTCCGCGCGATCAATCACAGCTGGGGACTCGCGTCGGAACCCTCCACGCCGGAGGACATGGACGCGCTCTACAACAGCGATGGCGCCGCCGAGTATTTCAATACCTATGTGACGCCTTCGATTCGCGACGGCATGCTGCAAGTGTGGGCCGCCGGCAACAACGATGGGGATATCGCGGGCATCTACGCGACCCTGCCGCGATGGGTGCCCGAGGCGGAGCAGTACTGGCTGAGCGTCGCCAACATCAACGAGGGCGGTGGCATCGATGGCAGCTCCAGCATATGCGGGCTGAGCAAGGACTGGTGCGTTTCCGCGCCCGGCACCGAGATCACCTCGACGGTGATCGGCGGCGATGCCGAGGTCGAGTACAAGTACGATGACGACGGCAACCTGATTGGCTTCGAGGTCGTCGGCGAGAACCCGCAGTTCGGCTACGGCAACCTGACCGGCACCTCGATGGCGGCGCCGCACGTCACCGGCGCGCTGGCGCTGCTGATGGAGCGCTTCCCGTATCTGGACAATCCGCAGATCCGCGACGTGCTGCTGACCACGGCCACCGATCTGGGCGAGGCCGGCGTCGACGAGATCTACGGCTGGGGTCTGATCAATCTGGCCAAGGCGATCGACGGTCCGGGCATGCTGAGGGTCGATACCAATGTGGCGATGAACGCCTTCGCCGGTGGCGAGAAGGTGTGGGACGGTCCGGCGTGGGACGACTGGCGCAATGACATCAGCGGCCCCGGCCGACTGACCAAGTCGGGCATCGGCTGGCTGCGCCTGAGCGGCGACAACAGCTTCGGCGGCCTCAGTGTCGAGGACGGCGTGCTCGAGCTCGACGGCGACAACGCCCTGTCGGCAGCGGCCGAGGTCAACGGCGGCTTCTTCGTCCTCAACGGCACGCTGCGCGACACCGATCTCAACGTCAACGATGGTCTGGCCAGCATCCAGGGCACGGTCATCGGTGGCACGACCGTGGTCGGTGCCGAGGGGCGCCTGCACGGCGTCGGCAGCCTCGGCGATACCCGGGTCGAGGGGGTGATCGCGCCGGGCAATTCGATCGGCACCCTGCGCATCGACGGCGACTACACCCAGGTGGCCGGCTCGGTGTTCGAGGCCGAGATCCAGGCGCCCGACGGTGCCGATCTGCTCGACATCAGCGGACGCGCCGACCTGCAGGGCGGTACCGTCCGCATCCTGCGTGGACCGGGCGAGTACCTGCTTGGCCAGAGCTACAACATCCTCAATGCGGCCGGTGGCATCGATGGCGGCTTCGCCGGGATCGACAGCAGCGCCGTATCGCCGTTCCTGGACTTCACCTTCAGCTACTCCGGTAACGCGGTCGGGCTGGACGTCAGCCGTGGCATGGCCCTGGCCGACGCCGCGAACACCCGCAACCAGCGGGCGGTCGCGACTGCCGCCGATGCGCTCGCGATGGACCACGTGCTTGCCCAGCGCCTGACCCAGCTGTTCCCGGCGCAGGCCGGCGTTGCGCTCGACATGCTCAGCGGCGAGCTGCACGCCAGCGCCCAGTCGGTGCTGGTCGACAGCCAGCAGCACGTGCGCGAGAGCGCGCTGGCGCGTGCTTCGGCCGGGCAGGGCGCGTTCGCCCATCAGGGCGACGCCGGCTCCTCGGCGTGGGTGGAAGTGATGCGTGGCAGCGGCACCCTGGACGGCGACGGCAATGCCGCGCGCACCGAGTACAGCGGCAACACCACCCTGGTGGGCTACGACTACCGCTTCGACAATGGTTGGCGCCTGGGCGTGCTTGGCGGCACCGCGCGAACCGACCTGGATGCGCGCACGCGTGCCAGCGAAGGCGACATCACCGGCTATCGGGTCGGTATCTATGCCGGCCAGGCGTGGGGCAGCTTCGGTGTACGAGGCGGCATCAGCCACGACAGCAGCGAGGTCGACATCCGCCGCAGCGCCGCGTTCCAGGGCCTGCAGGAGCAGACCCGGGTCGAATACGACGCGACCGTCACCCAGGGCTTCATCGAGGCGGGGTACCGGATGCAGACGGGGGCGTGGGAGTTCGAGCCCTATCTGCAGTACGCGCATGTCGGCTTCGACATCGACGGTTTCCGCGAGCAGGGTGGCGCCACCGCGCTCGGCGGAAGCGGCCGCGACGGCGACGTCGGCCTGGCCACCGCCGGACTGCGCTTCAACGTCAACCTGAAGGCCGCCCACCAGGCCGACAGCTGGCTGAGTCTGCGTGGCGGTCTGGGCTACCGCGACGCCAGTGGCGATCTGCTGCCGGCCGCGACGCTGGCCTGGAGCGGTGCCGACGCGTTCACCGTGCAGGGCGCGCCGCTGGCCGACGACGCGACCGTCGCCGAGCTCGGCATCGCCGCCCGCCTGAGTGCGCGCAGCCTGCTGGAGTTCGGCTATCGCGGCCAGTTCGGCGACGACGCGGACGCGCAGGGGCTGAATGCCCGCTACTCGTTGCAGTTCTGATCGGGACGGGGGTAGCCCCGGCTGATCGGACGCTGGAAGAAGGACGGGCAGACATGGATGCCCGTCGCTGGCACCGAAGGAGGCGGTGCCAGCCAAGGACCGGCCTTGCTCCCGGCGCGATGTTCCCTGTTCTCATCGCGCGGGAGCACCACTTTTTGCCGGTCCCTGTTCCGGCGCCTGTTGTACCGGATGGGCGGAAAGAACCGTCCGCCGCCGTTGGTCAGTCCGGCGCGCGGGCAGGAGGAGGGAGAAGGGAGGCGAGCTCCTCGATTCGAAATCCGCCAAAAAAGAAGGCCGCGGAGCGATCCGCGGCCTTCGTCTTTGCAGGCGTCGCCTGCGCAGGGCGGGGCGATCAGGCCAGGCCGGCCTGCTTCATCACTTCGGCGGCGTAGTCCTCGACCACCTTCTCGATGCCCTCGCCAACGGCCAGGCGCTCGAAGCGCACGACCTCGGCACCGGCACCCTTCAGCACGGCCTCGACCGACTGGTTGGTGTCGAGCACGTACGGCTGGCCGTACAGGGTCACTTCGTTGACGATCTTGTTGATCTTGCCGCCGATGATCTTCTCCAGGATGTCGGCCGGCTTGGCCTTGTCCTTGTCGCTCATCTTGGCCAGCTCGATTTCCTTTTCCTTCTCGATGAAGTCGGCCGGCACGTCGGATGCCTTGATATGCGGCGGGTTCATCGCGGCGACGTGCATCGCCAGGCCGCGGGCCAGGTCGGCATCGCCGCCCTTGAGCTCGACCAGCACGCCGATACGGCCACCGTGGACGTAGGCGGCGACGGTGTTGTCGGTGTCGATGCGGACCATGCGGCGCAGCTGCACGTTCTCGCCGACCTTGGCGATCAGCGCGGCGCGGGTCTCCTCGACGGTCGCGCCGTCGATGCTCGCGGCCTTCAGCGCTTCGATGTCGGCGGTGGCCAGGGCGGCCTGCGCGGCGGCATTGGTGAAGGCGACGAAGTTCTCGTCCTTGGCGACGAAGTCGGTCTCGGAGTTGATCTCGACCAGAACGGCCTTGCCGCCGTCCTGGGCGCTGGCGATGCGGCCTTCCGCGGCGACGCGGCCGGCCTTCTTGTCGGCCTTGGCCAGGCCCGACTTGCGCAGGTTCTCGGCCGCGGCGTCGATGTCGCCGCCGGTCTCGGACAGCGCCTTCTTGCACTCCATCATGCCGGCGCCGGTGCGCTCGCGCAGTTCCTTGACGAGGGAAGCGGTGATTTCAGCCATGGGGGTACCTCAAATGGGATGGGTCGCTGGGCGACGTGCGGCCCGCGCCCGGACGGTGCCGTAGGGCGCGGACCAACGATGTTTCCCGCCGGGTGCGGGAAGGGCGCAGCCACGCAGTATCGCGTGGCCGCATGACGCCCGCCTTACTCGGCGGCCGGAGCCTCGGAGGCGCCGTCGGCCTTGGCGGCGGCCTTCTTGGCCGGAGCCTTGCGGGCCGGCTTCTTGGCAGCGTCGGCGTCGCCTTCGGCGGCGTCGGCAAAGTCTTCCTCGCGGACCGAGGCGGCGGTCGGCGCGGCGGCCTTGCCCTCCAGCACCGCGTCGGCGGCGGCGCGGGCGTACAGCTGCACGGCGCGGATGGCGTCGTCGTTGCCCGGGATCGCGTAGTCGACCAGCTCCGGGTTGTAGTTGGTGTCGACGACCGCGATCACCGGGATGCCGAGCTTCTTGGCTTCCTTGATCGCGATGTCCTCGTGGCCGATGTCGATCACGAACAGCGCGTCGGGCAGGCGGTTCATGTCCTTGATGCCGCCCAGCGAGGCCTCGAGCTTGTCGCGCTCGCGACGCAGGCCCAGCACCTCGTGCTTGACCAGCTTGTCGAAGGTGCCGTCGGTCTCGGCGGCCTCGAGCTCCTTCAGGCGCGCGACCGACTGCTTGACGGTGCGGAAGTTGGTCAGGGTGCCGCCCAGCCAACGCTGGTTCATGTACGGCATGCCGCAGCGCTCGGCCTCTTCCTTGATCGTCTCGCGCGCCGAACGCTTGGTGCCGAGGAACAGGATCATGCCGCGCTTCTGCGCGATACCCGAGATGAAGTTCATCGCGTCGTTGAACAGCGGAACGGTCTTCTCGAGGTTGATGATGTGGATCTTGCCGCGGGCGCCGAAGATGTACGGGCCCATCTTCGGGTTCCAGTAACGGGTCTGGTGGCCGAAGTGGACGCCGGCTTCGAGCATCTGGCGCATGGTGATCTGGGGCATTGCAGTAACTCCAGGCAGTGGAATCCGGCCGCAAATGGGTTTGGCGCGGCTGCCCCGGCACGGGGCCGGGGCGGGATTCCGGGGTTGGGCCTCCCCGCTGCGTCCGTGTCCGAACCGCTTCGCCGGCATCGGAGCCAGGTGGCTCCAGACGGCGATCGCGGCACCCCGGCACGGCGCGTGGCAGCGGGTGTGTATTTGCCGGCACCCTTCCTGACCCGGACCGGTCGATCGCGACAGCGATCGGGTCAATCAGGATCGGGTGCTACGCCCGGCATCGGCGGCGGCTTGCCGGTCGGACCGGCAGGCACAGCCGGAGAAGCATAGCCGCTACGGCCTCCAGGAGCAAGGTCGGGAGATGGCCCGGGGGTGACGGCGGGCGCGACCGCCGCTCAGTAGCTCACCGTCACCGTGATCACGTCGCCGTAGGCGCCGGCCGGTACCGACTGGGTCGCCGGGACCCGGCCATGCACGGTCAGGGCCTGGGCGCTGCCGGTCCCGGTGCCGACCTCGGTGTCGGTGCCCGGGGTGGCGCCCCAGCGCTGGGTCCGGGCGGCGTCGCGGTACAGCTCGTAGTCGAGGTAGTCGGCGCTGGCGCCCAGGCGCATGCGGCGGACCCCGCCGCTGGCATTCTGGCCGTCGTCGAGGGCGACGTCCCAGGCGGTGCGCTGGGTGCAGGTCATGGTGATGGTCGATGTCTGGTCGACATCGGTGGCGACCGCTCCGCCGACAGTACCGAAGTCGAGGGTGGTCGCGCTGCCGATCGTGCAGTTGTCCGGCACCGTGGCGGTGGCGGTGAAGGGGAAGGTCGCGGTGCCGCCGCCATCGCCGCCGCTGGTGCACGAGACCGGGAACGGTGGTGTTCCGGTAACTTGCACGGCGTAGCGGTATTCCAGCCGGGTATGGGTGCCGCTGAAGGGGTTGCTGAAGGTGCCGGCGGCGAGCCCGGCCTGCACCGGAATCCGCGCCTGCATGGTGGCGCTGGCCTCGCCGCTGCCGCCAAGCAGGGGCACGCTGTATTCCAGGTCGATCAGGACCGGGGTCGGGGTCGCCGCGATCAGTGAGTCGCCCCAGATCTGGGTGCGGGCCGGGTCGCTGTAGATCTGGAACTGCATCGGGTCGCCGAAGGCATTGGTCATGCGGCGCGGTGCGGTGCTGCCGCCGCCGTTGACGCCGGCGCCGATGTTCAGGCACATCCGCACCCGGGCGGTGGCCAGCAGCGACAGTCCCGAGGTACTGCATTCGACGGTGACGGTGGCGGTGCTGTCGACGTTGCCGGCGCCGCTGGTGCTGCCGAAGCTCAGCGCGGTGCTGCTGGCGGTGCAGGTGGTGGCGGCCGGGGCCGATGGCAGCCACGCCAGCAGCGCCAGGCATACGATCGCCGCGAGGGTGCGGCGCGGTCCGGTCGCGGCGGCGAAGCGTGTGGGGGGGCGGGTCATGGCTCGGCCTCCTGCAGGCATCGCAGCGGGCCGATGCGCGGAATCGGATCGGCGCCTTGCGGGTAATCGAAATCGACATGGCAGATCCCGCCCGACGGCGTGCGCACGCTCAACCGGTTGTGCGCGTCGAGCGTGTCCAGATAGGTCTCGCCGTCGTGGCCGACGATGGTGTCCGCATCGCTGCCGGCCAGGCGCACCCGGCTGCGCAGCGGCAACGGCTGTCCGGCTCCGTCGTGCAGCACGATGACCGCCGCGCGCACCGGCGCGATCGCGAAGCGCACCCGCGTGCCGGCGCGGTCGCCGGGGGTCGCGATCCGCTCGACCGTGTCGATGCGCATGTCGACCGGTAGCGACATCGGGTCGATCGAGAGGCGGTTGCGCTGCCAGGCGTTGAGCGGGGTCACCAGCAGCATGCCGTCGGCATCGGTGCGGCCGATCGCGCGGTTCTCCAGCAGCACCGGCACGTCGGCGACACCGTCGGTCGAGACCACAGCGAAGGCGTCGTCGATGCGACGCGCGGCGAACGCATGGCCGTCCATCAACACCACGCCGCCGCTGGCCTGGGCATAGCCGCGCCGGGTATCGCCGATGCGGGCGAGGCCGATGCCCACACGCGTCCTGGGCAGCAGCCAGCCGGCCTCGACCGCGCCGCCGGCGCCATCGTCGCCGTCGTGCGCCCGCACGCGCCAGCCGAAGCCGCCATCGCCGGGAACCGGCTGGATGAATTCGACCCGGGCGTTGTCGCGCCGTCCCTCGCGTTGCCAGGCGCTGCCCAACTGGCGGTTGCCGTCCAGCACGGCGCTCACCTGCAGATACACGCTGCGGTCGTCGGCATCGTCCAGGTTCTCGTTGTAGGACAGGCTTGCCGACCAGCGATTGGCGAAGTTCCGGGTCCAGAACAGGCCCGCGTAGCGTGCCGGGGCGATATCCGGGTCCGGATGGCGCAGCCGCACGTGGGTGATGCCGACGTTGCCCAGCGCGGCGCTGGTGATCCCGGCCAGCATCCGGGTGCTGACGGTCGGCGGCGGCGGGCCGTACAGCGAGGCGATGTCGCGATAGTCGCCGTCGGTGCGGCGGCCGTCGGCGGAGAAGTTGAAGCGGCCATCGTTCCAGCGATAGCCGATGCCGCTCTGCGATCCGCGTGCCCGCTCCTGCCGACTTCGGGTATGGGAAGCGTTGAGCACGCCGGCGCGGCCGAGCAGCCAGACCCCGCCCAACCCGGCATTGACCAGGCCGTCGCCGGTCTCCGCGTGCAGTTCGACGGTGAACGGATCGGCGATGCCGTAGCGCAGACTGGCGCTGGCGACCGGTTCGCTGGCGTAGGCGAATGACGTCAGCCCGTAGCGTTCGCGTACCGTGCCGACGCTCAGCGACCAGTCCGACAGTCCACGCGCCAGCAACTGCGGGGTGGAATAGAACGGAAGCTCGAGGGTACGGGTGCGACCGAAGGCGTCGGTGATCACCACCGAGGCGTTGCCCGCGCCGTTGATGCCGGGTGCGGTGCTCAGCTCGAACGGTCCGACGGGCAGCTGGCCGCTGTACTGGCGCATGCCGTTCACGTACAGATCGACCGCCGACGGCACCGCGACCTCGCCGAGGAAGGTCGGCAGCGGTGTGGTGACCCGGTACGGCTGCAGACCGAAGTTGCGGCCGACCTGCACGCCGCCCATGCGCACCGGTCGGGTCCAGTCCAGAAAGCCGCTGAAGACGTCGCCGGCGCGGACGGTGAGCGCGTGCTCGGGAAACGACAGTTCCCAACGGGTATCCAGGCGGGTGGTCGTGGTGTGCCAGCGTCCGTGATCGCGGCGATGCAGGCGGTTGACCGCCGAAGTGCTGAATACGCCGGCGCCCAGGCCGGACAGGCGCAGCTCGCCGACCGTGCCCAACTGGCTGTTGCCGCGGTCGTCGTGGTCGGCATGAAGGTCGTAGTTGAACAACAGGCTGGTCGGGACTTCGCTCAGCGGCGGGGTGGCGCGATCGGTCGCGCCGATCACCGTGGTCGGCAGGTCCAGCCGTGACGGCGGCAGTTCGATGAACATGCGCTGGCCGGGCGCATCGTAGCGGTAGTGGATGTCGGCAATCGCATCCAGTGCGATCGTGCCCGCGGCCGGATGTCCGTCCTGCGTATGCCCGTCCGCGACACCCTCGTCAGCGGCGCGCTCTTCAAGGGCATGCTCTTCAAGGGCATGCTCTTCAAGGACCAGTCCCAGCCGCCGCAGTTCGGCGGCGTCGACCCGGAAGCGCGATCCCTCGCGCAGGAACCGGACCAGACCCGGCCGGGCCGTCCGGTTGAGCACCACTTCCAGGTACAGCGTGTCGTGCCCGGGATGCGGAGTCCCGGCCGGCGCCGGGCCCGCCATCGCGATCGGTGGGGCCGCCGCCAGCCCCAGCAGCAGCGCGCTAGAGCGCCACCGCATCCGGCGCCAGGGTGCGTTCGGCGGGCTCACCGTTGATCCTTGCCTTGAAGACGCCGTTCAGCGGAGGCACGAGCCGCGCCGGCAGCTTCCAGCGCCGACGCTGGCCCGGCAGCACGTATCCGGACAGCCCCGCGGCGATCGAAGTACGGGTGCCGTCGGTGGCGACGAACGCCAGATCCGCCACCTGCGCATGACCGCGACCGTCATTGCCGATCTCGATGAAGCGCTCGCCCCCGCTGGCGGTCACGCGCGTCTGCAGCGTGGGCAAGGCCGGTCCGGGGCCGGTGGGCGACACGAACAGCGGGATCGAGTAGCGCATCACGAACCGCAGCCCGGACGGATCGGCACCGGCATCGCCCTGACCCTGACCCTGACCGGGGATCTCGTCGACGACGATCCGATAGCTGGCCTCGGTCCCGGCCGGGGGCGGTCCGGTGCGCACGATCCGCACCAGCTGGCGGCTGCCGGGGGCGATCTCCGCCATCGGCGGGCTCAACACGATGGCCGTGGTGGCCTGCAGACGGTCCTCGCCGTCTTCCTGGTGCCAGCCGAACACCCGCACCTGCGCGTGCATCGGCGCGTCGCCGCTGTTGCTCAGGGTCAGGCCCTCGGTATTGCGCTCGGCCGGGATCGTGACCGAGGTCGGCGCCACCTGCAGATGGGTCGCATCGGCCGGCGAGGGCAGGCCCGACAGCGATGCCGCCAGCAGCGCCGTCAGCAATGCTTTCACCCCCGGTGCCGACACGGTCGGCGCGCGCGCGGGCCGGCGGCGATGACGCCGCTCGAACGTGGCCACGATCGCGACTCAGAAGCTGATCGTGGCGGTCACGACATCGAGATAGCTCGCCGCCGGAGCGCTGGCGATGGGCACCCGGCCATAGACCGGGTAGGCCTGTACCGCGCCGGTGCCGGTGCCGGCGACCGTGTCGGTGCCGAGGGTCTCGCCCCAGATCGTGGTGCGGCCGGCGTCGCTGTAGAGCTGATAGGTGACCAGGTCGGCGCCGTTGGCCATCGCGCGGGCGCCGACGCCGCCGCCGCCGCTGTTCTGGCCGTCATCCAGCGCGATGACGTAGTCGGTGCCCGGCGTGCAGTTGACGTTGAGCTGGCCGATCGCGTCGACGTTGGTGGCGCTGGAGGGCTGGCTGCCGAAATCGACGTCGGTCGGCGCCGGGTCGTCGATGGTGCAGCTGCTCTGGATCGTGATCTGGACCTGGAAGGTCGTGGTCGCGGTCTGCGCCCATGCCGGGTTGGCGACGAGGCCGAAGGCGGCGAGCAGCACGATGGCGGAAAGGCGCTTGCTGGACAGTGGCTTGCCGAACAACTGCTTGCCGAACAAATGCTTGAACCGGGTCATGGGCGGTCTCCTCGACGCGTCGTTCGTCCCTGTTGCCCTGGAGAAAGCGCCGCGTCCGCCGCCTTCCCGGGCCCGTACGTTGCATCCGCCGCCAACACTTCCACTCCCCACCGGCGCTGTCAAGACCGGTGCCGCAAGCGCCGCCGGGGCGCCATTCGCCGGCGCTTCCGGCGGCGCCACCGGCCGGCCGGGACGGGGCATTGCGCAGGCTGGCGCGGGCGTTCATGCGGCAGGAGCCCGGTGCGTCCCGGATTCGGCGATAATGCGCGCATGGCCATCAACCTCAAGACCCCCGAAGAAATCGAGCACATGCGCGTCGCCGGCCGTCTGGCCGCCGAAGTGCTGCAGGTCGTCGCCCCGCACGTGAAGCCGGGCGTGACCACCGAGGAGCTGGATCGCATCTGCCACGACCACATCGTCAACGTGCAGAAGGCGATCCCCGCCAACGTCGGCTACAAGGGCTTCCCCAAGACCGTCTGCACCTCGGTCAACAACGTCATCTGCCACGGCATCCCGAGCGAGGCCAAGGTTCTCAAGGACGGCGACATCGTCAATATCGATGTCACCGTGATCAAGGACGGCTGGCACGGCGACACCAGTCGCATGTACATCGTCGGCAAACCGTCGGTGATGGCCCAGCGGCTGGTCGATGTGACCCGCGAGGCGATGTTCCGCGGCATCCGCACGGTGCGCCCGGGCGCGACCCTGGGCGATGTCGGTTACGCGATCCAGGAGTACGCCGAGTCCGAGCGCTTCTCGGTGGTCCGCGAGTACTGCGGCCACGGCATCGGCCGGGTCTACCACGACGAGCCGCAGGTGCTGCACTACGGCAGGCCCGGCACCGGCGTGATCCTGAAGCCCGGCATGACCTTCACCATCGAGCCGATGATCAACGAAGGCGCCCGCCACACCCGCCTGTTGCCCGACGGCTGGACCGTGGTCACCAAGGACCGCAAGCTGTCGGCGCAGTGGGAGCACACCGTCGCGGTGACCGACGACGGCGTCGAGATCCTGACCCGGTTGCCCGGCGACGACAACGACCTATGACCGCGGGGCCTGTCCGCGCCGGCGAAGCGGGGACCAGCGCCTCAGACGCCGAATGGGCGGCCCAGGCCCGCGAAACCCTGGCCACCGAGCAAGCGGCACTGGCCGCGCGCTTCGATGCCGGGGCCGATGTCGACCGGCTGTTGGCGGCCCGCGCGAAGTCGGTCGACCGCCAGGTGCTGGCGGCGTGGCGGCGCTGCGTGCCGGAGGCGTCCGGCTTGGCCCTGTTCGCGGTCGGCGGCTATGGCCGCGGCGAGTTGTTCCCGCATTCCGACGTCGATCTGCTGGTCCTGACCCCGGAGCGCCCCGACACCACCGACGGCAGCGACCGCCGTACCGAGGAGGACGCGCTTTCGCGCTTCCTTACCCTGTTGTGGGATGCCGGCCTGCCGGTCGGCCATGCGGTGCGCTCGGCGACCCAGTGCGGTGAGGCGGCCGAGGCCGACCTCACCGTCCTGACCAGCCTGATCGAATCGCGCCCCCTCGATGCCGATGCCGGCGCCCGCCAGGCGCTGGGCGAGGCCGCCGCGCCGGCACGGGTGTGGCCGGCACGCGAGTTCTTCGAAGCCAAGCGGCAGGAGCTGCGGGAAAGGCATTCCCGCCATGGCGATACCTCCGACAATCTCGAGCCCAATCTGAAGGAAGGGCCGGGCGGGCTGCGCGACGTCCAGACCCTGCACTGGATGGCGCTGCGGATCATCGGCACCTCGGACCTGGAGTCGCTGATCGCGGTCGGCCAGCTCGGTGCCGACGAAGTCGCCTCGCTGGAGCGCGAGCGCATCTTCCTGTCGCGGCTGCGTTACGGCCTGCACCTGGTCGCCGGCAAGCGCGAGGAGCGGTTGCGCTTCGACTACCAGAAGCTGCTGGCCGCGCGCCTGGGCCATGTCGATACCGACGGCAGCCTGGCGGTCGAGCAGCTGATGCAGGGCTTCTACCGCAGCGCCTCGCTGGTGCAGCGCATCGGCGAACGTCTGCTGCAACGCTTCGAGGAGCAGATCGAGGGCGAGCCGGTACCCGAGCCGATCGACCGCCTGTTCGAGCTGCGCCGCGGCTACCTGGCCGCGCGCGAGGCCGAATGGCCGCGCGAGCCGGCGCAGATCTTCGACCTGTTCGCGGTCTGGGCCTCGCGCGGCGATGTCCGCGGCCTGCACTCGCAGACCGCGCGCGCGCTGGCCGAGGCGCTGCCGTCGCTGCCCGGGTTCTCCGCCGCCGGCGCGCTGCTGCATGCCCGTTTCCTGCAACTGCTGCGCGGCCCGGTCCCGGTGCAGACCCTGACCCGGATGGCCCGGCTGGGCGTATTGGGACGCTGGATTCCCGCGTTCGCGCGGGTGTCCGGTCGCATGCAGTTCGACCTGTTCCACGTCTACACCGTCGACCAGCACACCCTGGCGGTGCTGAAGAACCTGTCGATCTTCGCGTCCGGCGAGCACGACGAGCGCTTCACCCTGGCCCGCGAGATCTGGCCGCGGCTGCGCAAGCCCGAACTGCTGCTGCTGGCCGGACTGTTCCACGACATCGGCAAGGGCCGTGGCGGCGATCACTCCGAGCTGGGCGGCGACGATGCGCGGGTGTTCTGCGACA
Organism: Marilutibacter maris; assembly: GCF_003233695.1. Classification (NCBI taxonomy): domain Bacteria; kingdom Pseudomonadati; phylum Pseudomonadota; class Gammaproteobacteria; order Lysobacterales; family Lysobacteraceae; genus Marilutibacter; species Marilutibacter maris. The sequence goes on from NZ_CP029843.1 coordinate 1,416,855, forward strand.
CCCTGGGCCTGAGCGAGGCGGATGCGAGCCTGGTCGAGTGGCTGGTGCGCAAGCACCTGCTGATGTCGACCACCGCGCAGAAGCAGGACATCACCGATCCGGAGGTGATCCACCGTTTCGCCACCGTGATCGGCGACCGCGAGCGGCTCGATCACCTCTATCTGCTGACCTGCGCCGACATCGCCGGGACCTCGCCGAAGCTGTGGAACGCGTGGAAGGACCGCCTGCTCGCCGATCTCTACACCGCGACCCGGCTGGCGCTGCGGCGGGGCCTGGAGCATCCGCTGGCGGCCGCCGAGCGTGCGGCCGAGAACCGCGAGGCGGCGCGCGCGATGCTGGCGGCGTTCGGCACCGGCGACGATGAGATCGAAGTCCTGTTCGCGCGGATGCCCGAGTCCGCCTTCCGCCGCGGCCGCCCCGACCAACTTGCCTGGCAGGCGACCGCGCTGCGCGGCATGGCGCCCGGCGACACCCGGGTCCGTGCGCGACCGGTCGCCGCGCACGCCGGGGCGATGGAGGTCTTCGTGCACTCGCCCGATCGCGACGGCCTGTTCGCGGCGATCGTCGCGACCCTCGACCGGCTTGGCCTGGCGATCCAGCAGGCGCGCGTGCTGGACGGTCCGGAAGGCACGATCTTCGACAGCTTCGAGGTGATCCCCTCCGATCCCCGCCACATCCCGGCGGCGGAAGACATCGAGCAGCGGCTGGAGGCCGCGCTGGCCGGCGACCTCGACGAGGTCAAGCCGCCGCGCCGTACCCAGCCGCGTCACTTGCGGCATTTCCGCATCGCCCCGCAGATCGTGTTCGACGCCACCCGCGGCGGTCGCACCCAGGTCAGCCTGGTCTGCACCGACCGCCCGGGCCTGCTGGCCGACATCGCCCGGGCCCTGCGCCATCAGGCGTTGCGGGTGCACGATGCGCGCATCGCCACCTTCGGCGAGCGTGCCGAAGACCTGTTCCAGGTCACCGCCGTGGACGACAACGGCAGCGACCGAGCGCTTGACGACAACCGGCAGGAGGCATTGCGCGCGGCGCTGCTGGCCTGCCTTGAAGGAGATTGTTGATGAGTCCCAAGAAGGAAACCGGCGGCGACGCCGGCGCTGAACTGCGGTCCGTGATCGAAAGCGCGTTCGAACGGCGCGCTGCGTTGACCGTCGACGAGATCGATGGCTCGACCCGGCCCGCGGTCGAGCGCGTGATCGACGGCCTGGAGAGCGGCCAGTTCCGCGTCGCCGAACCCGACGGAGAGGGCGGCTGGAGGGTCAACGAGTGGTTGAAGAAGGCGGTGTTGCTTTACTTCCGCACCCAGGACATGGAAGTCGTCGACGCCTATCCGGCGCCGTTCTGGGACAAGATCCCGGCCCGCTTCGCCGATTACGACGAGGCCGCGTTCCGCCAGTTGGGCGCGCGCGTGGTGCCCGGCGCGATCGCCCGCCGCGGCGCCCACATCGGCCGCGACGTGGTGCTGATGCCGAGCTTCGTCAACATCGGCGCATACGTCGGCGAGGGCACGATGGTCGATACCTGGGCGACGGTCGGCTCCTGCGCCCAGGTCGGCAAGCACTGTCACCTGTCCGGCGGCGCCGGCATCGGCGGCGTACTGGAGCCGCTGCAGGCGACCCCGACCATCATCGAGGACCACTGTTTCATCGGTGCCCGCTCGGAAGTCGTCGAGGGTTTCGTGGTCGGCCATCACAGCGTGATCGGCATGGGGGTGTTCCTCGGCCAGAGCACCCGCATCTACAACCGAGCGACAGGCGAGATCAGCTACGGTTCGGTGCCGCCGTACAGCGTGGTGGTCTCCGGCCAGCTGCCGGCCGCCGACGGCACCCACTCGCTGTACTGCGCCGTGATCGTCAAGCAGGTCGATGCGAAGACGCGCAGCAAGACCAGCATCAACGACCTGCTGCGCGGGCTGGCGGACTGAGCACGTGGAGACGCTCTCGTCATCGACGACGTTTCTCGCCAAGCGCGTGTTCCCGGTGGCCTGGTTCGGCTTCCTGGCGGTGTTCCTGGGTATCGTCCTGTGGTCGGGCGTATGGACGGAGCAGCCCGTGGTCGTGCTCCAGCCGTTGCTGATGGCAGTGTTCGGGTACTTCCTTTTCCGCAAGCTGCTGTGGGATATCGCGGACGAGGTCCGTGATGGGGGCACCTGCCTGCTGGTCCGCAAGGGCGACGTCGAGGAACGTATCGACCTGGGCAACGTCATGAACGTCGATTCGAGCCAGTTCGCCAGCCCGCGGCGCATCACCCTGCGTCTGCGCGTCCCCGGTAGCCTGGGACAGGACGTGGCGTTCATTCCGAAGCATTCGTTCCAGTTCAACCCCTTTGCCCGGAACGCCGTTGCGGAGGAACTGATTCTCCGTATCGACAAGCTGCGCAACACGCACTGAGATCAATATGACCACCCTGTACGGACTGAAGAACTGCGATACCTGCCGCAAGGCGCGCAAGTGGCTGGACCGCTTCGGCGTCGAGCACGCCTTTGTCGACTACCGCGACGAGCCGCGCACCCCGGAAACCCTGGTCGAGTGGAAGGACGCGCTCGGCGGCTGGGACGCGATGATCAACAAGTCCTCGACCACCTGGCGTAACCTGCCCGAGCAGCGCAAGGCGCCGGGCTCGGACGCGGAATGGAAACTGCTGCTGCGCGAGTACCCGCAACTGGTGCGGCGGCCGGTGGTGGTGACCGACGACGGCGTGATCAGCCAGGGCTTCTCCGACAACGGCTTCAAGAAGCGCTTCGGGGTCTGAGCCGGTGTCCGACGTCCTCGATCTCACCCGCGACCTGATCGCGCGCGCCTCGGTGACCCCCGAGGACGGCGGCTGCCAGGCGCTGATCGCCTCGCGGCTGCGGGCGGCGGGCTTCGCCTGCGAGCACCTGCGACTGGGCGAGGTCGACAACCTGTGGGCGACCCACGGCGGCGACGACGGCCCGACCCTGGTCCTGCTCGGGCATACCGACGTGGTGCCGCCGGGGCCGCGCGAGGCCTGGAGCAGCGATCCGTTCGAGCCGACGATCCGCGATGGCGTGCTGTACGGACGGGGCGCCGCCGACATGAAGGGCAGCGTCGCCGCCTTCGTGGTCGCGGCCGAGCGCTTCGTCGCCGCGCATCCCGACCATCGCGGACGCCTGGCGTTGCTGTTGACCTCGGACGAGGAGGGCGACGCGATCGACGGCGTGCGCCGGGTCGCGACGATCTTCCGCGAGCGCGGCGAACGGATCGACTGGTGCATCACCGGTGAACCCTCGTCGAAGGCGCGCCTGGGCGACCTGTTGCGGGTCGGACGTCGCGGCAGTCTGTCGGCGACGCTCACCGTGTACGGCGTGCAGGGCCATGTCGCCTATCCGGACAAGGCGCGCAATCCGGTTCATCAGGCGCTGAAGGCGCTCGACGCTCTGGTCTCCCGACGTTGGGACGACGGCTACGAGAGCTTCCCGCCGACCAGTCTGCAGATCAGCAACATCCACGCCGGCACCGGCGCCAACAACGTGATCCCCGGCGAGCTGGAGGTGCTGTTCAACCTGCGCTACAACCCGCACTGGAACGCCGAAAGGCTGATCGAGGCCTGCGTCGCGATCCTCGACGCGCACGGCCTCGACTTCGCACTGGCCTGGCATCGCAGCGGCGAGCCGTTCTACACCCCCGAGGGCGAACTGCGCGCGGCCGCGCGCGAGGTGCTGGCGCGCTTCGCCGGCCAGACGCCGGAGGAAAGCACCGGCGGCGGTACCTCGGATGCGCGCTTCATCGCGCCGCTGGGCGCCCACTGCATCGAAGTCGGGCCGGTCAACGCCAGCATCCACAAGGTCGACGAACATGTCAGCGTCGCCGACCTGGAGGCCTTGCCGGAGTTGTATCTGGCGATGCTGGAGCGCCTGCTGGGCTAGGTGCGCGGCCGCGTTGCCGGGGCAGGCCGCGATCGGGTCTTGCGATGAAGGCTTTCGCGGCTTGCGCCGCTCCTACGATCGTTGCCGTGGGAGCGGCTTTGCCCGCTAGCACATCGGGACTCGGGGCCTCGCGGCGGGGTCCCGCGGGAGCGGCGCCCCGGGAGGGCCATCGCGGGTCATGCCGCCATCTGATCAGTCGTTCGCCGGCGCCAGGGTCAGGGTGTGCCGCGCCGGACCGGGCAGGAACGGGGTCGGCCGCCCATGCACCCAGTCGTCGTGGCCGGCGCCCCAGTACGGCGACAGCGGGTGCCCGCTCTGTCCGCCGGGCATGTGCGCGATGCCGTCGGCTTCGCGCCCGGGCGCGACCACCATCCGTTCGGAGGCGCCGAAGTCCGGTCCCTGTACCCGTGGCATGTTGCTGTCGCCGGCCAGCGGCTCGGCCGGCATGCACAGCAGCGGCCTGATCGCCTCAGGCAGTGCGCGCGAGAGCGGGTGGCAGATCCGCGCGGTGTTGTATTCGCCCCAACTGCGCTCCGCCAGCGGACCGCCGGCGGCCAGTTCGTCGCGCAGCTCGACCGCGGCGTCCTCGAACAGCGCCGGCCAGGATTCGTAGCGCGTCGACAGCAGGTGCATCGGTTGTTGCTGCACCAGTGGCCAGGCCACGCCCTCGAGCTGACGCAGTGCCGGCATCCGGAACCCGTCGTCGAGCCGGTCTCGGGCCGGTGCGACCAGGCCGTCGGCGATCCGTTCCAGCACCTTGTTGCGCCAGCCGCGCGCGATCCGGTAGCCGGCCGAGTCGATGCTGGCGCGCCCGGACCAGTCCTGGCCCGCCGCGGCCAGCTCGCGCAGCGCCGGTGTGCCGGCCCTGGCGGCCTGGCGCTGCAGCAGGTCGTGCCAACGCTGCAGGAACAGGGCGCGGTCGTCGAGCTGCACCTCGAGCAGGGCTTTCTCGTCGAAGCGTTGGCGCTCCTGCAGCGCATCGCGGATCTGGCCGGCACGCGCGCCCAGCGCGTAGCCGCCGTCGCCGATCAGGGTCAGCATGCCGTCGTCGACCACGCGCGAATTGGCGGTCCACAGTCGCGGGTGGTCCGCGCCGGAAACGCTCAACGCGGTCGATGCGCCGAGGGGCCAGGGCGCGCATGCGGCGTACTCGCCGGGGATTGCGGTGGCGGCGGCGCTGGGCGAGGCGACGCAGCCATCGCCACGCTCGGGCAGCGGGCCGAGCAGGCGCCAGGCGATGCGTCCGTCGGCGTCGCCGACCAGCAGGTTCTGCGCCGGAATCGCGGTGCGGTCGGCGATCCGCAGCGCGGCGTCGACCGAGCCGGCCTCGAGGAAGCCGGCCAGTTGCAGGTTCAGCGAGCCGGGCAGATGGGCGACCCAGCGCAGCGCGAGCCGGTCGCCGTCGTCCTCGCGATGCATCACCGGGCCCCAGGGCGTTTCCTCGACCTCGAAGTCGACCGCGTCGCCCCCCGCCACTTCGATCCGTTCGACCACCGTGGTGCCGGGCATGCATCCCGCCGAGGCGGCCGCATCGGCCGGGCAGGGCGGCAACCGCCGCCAGTCCAGCCAGTCGCCGTAGCTGTTGGTGAAGGCCCAGGCGATGTGGCCGTTGCTCCCCACCACCAGCGCCGGCAGTCCGGGCAGGGTGAAACCGGTGGCGTCGACCTGGCCGCCGGCCGCGTCGCGGTCGGGGTAGCGCAGCCGGGCGCGGAACCAGATGTTCGGGGCGCGCAGGCCCAGGTGCATGTCGTCGGCGACGATCGCGCGTCCGTCGTCGGTCAGCGCACCGGCAACGGCGAAGTTGTTGCTGCCCTTGACCGGCGCGTCGTTCAGGGGCGCTATCGCGGCGGTCGCCCCGGCCGGAGCCGACAGCTGCCGCAGATCGACCTGCTCCGGTCCCGGCAGGCTCGCATCGCCCAGCGGCGCGCCGACGATCGGCGCATCCCAACGGCTGCCGGCGTGGGTGAGCAGGTCGAACAACGGCGCCGGCAGATGCGGCTTGAGTTCCCACAGGGCCAGTTCGTCGGCGTTGCTCGCGTCCTGCAGGTCGAAGTACATCGCATACGCGGCCAGCGCCGAGTCTTCCGCACGCCAGGGCTCGGGTGTCTGGCGCAGCAGCAGGTACGGCCAGGGGCGTACCTTCAGGTCGGCCAGGCCGGTGTTGACGCCTTCGACATAGGCCTCCAGCAGCTTCCGCCGGTCGCCGGCGATCGACGCCATCTGCCGTTGCACCCGCGCCCGCATCCGATGGACGCGGTGGCGCTTGTCGACGTCGATCGCAACGGCTCCGAACAGCGCCGCCAGTTCGCCGGCGGAGGTGCGTCGCATCAGGTCCATCTCGAAATAGCGCTCTTGCGCGTGCAGGTGGCCGAGCGCGCGCATCGCGTCGAGCCGGTTCGATGCGGAGATGGTCGCCACGCCGAGTGCGTCGCGCTCGATGGTGACCGGGGCGGACAGGCCACGAAGCGCCTTCTCGCCGTCCAGTCCCGGCAGGCTGCCGGCCATCAGCATCCAGGCCGCCACGAACAGCAGCAACGCACCCAGCAACAACAACAACGCTCCCCGCAGCAGCCAACGCTTCATGCCTTCCCCCGTGAAGTCCGGTTTCGTGTGGTTCGATCCTTGCAGGTTACCGCCGCCGCGGGCCGGGCGGGGGCATGGGGCGGTGCCGGCGTCCCGTTTTCGCGCCACGGGCGTGGGCGACGGTCCAGGTCGTTACACATGAAAGCGTCGCTTGCATGCGTGCGCGGACTGGGTCAGGATCGGCCCATGCATCGCCACCGCGCCACCACCGGTTTCCCGACTGCCCGCCAGGGCGGTCCGCGCGTGGCTGCCAACAATAACCGGAATAACAACGCCCGCCCGCCACAGGCCGGTGACTAGTTCCTAGCACCCAGAGTTCATCACTCTCCCCGGCCTGCACTGCGAAGTGCGGGCCTTTTTGTTTTCCGGCTTCTGAAATCCATCCGCCCCCTCTGAGTTCCCACCCGCTTTACTGCCTACGGAGTCCATCGCATGTGTTCGATCCTCGGAATATTCGGCCTGCAACCCGGCGACGATGTCGCCGCCCTGCGCCGGCAGGCCATCGGCCAGTCGCAGCGTCAGCGCCATCGCGGCCCCGACTGGAGCGGCGTATATGTCGACGACGGCGCGATCCTGGTCCACGAGCGCCTGGCGATCGTCGACCCGGCCGGTGGTGCCCAGCCGATCCGCTCCGGCGACGGCCGGCTGGTGCTGGCGGTCAACGGCGAGATCTACAATCACCGCGAGCTGGAACCGGCGCTGCGGCAGTCATACGCCTTCCAGAGCGGCTCCGATTGCGAGGTGATCAACGCGCTGTACAGGCAGGGTGTCGATGGCGGTGGCGACGTCGCTGCCTGGCTGGACCGGCTCAACGGGATATTCGCGTTCGCGTTGTGGGATAGCGAGCGCGGTCGTTGCCTGATCGCACGCGATCCGATCGGCGTCTGTCCGCTGTACTGGGGGCACGATGGCGATGGCCGGCTGTGCGTCGCCTCGGAGATGAAGGCGCTCGCCGATACCTGCGCCGACGTCGCCCAGTTTCCGCCCGGTCACTACTACGACAGCGACCGCGGCGAGCTCGTCCGCTACTACACCCGGGCCTGGCGCGACCACGGCTCGACCGCCGGCGTCGAGGTCACCGCGCAGGCGCTGCGGGAGGCGTTCGAGGCCGCCGTGCATCGCCAGCTGATGTGCGACGTGCCCTACGGTGTGCTGCTCTCGGGCGGGCTGGATTCGTCGCTGGTCGCCGCGGTCGCCGCGCGTTTCGCCCGTCGCCGGATCGAGGAGGACGACGCCTCCGAGGCCTGGTGGCCGCGCCTGCACTCGTTCGCGATCGGACTGGAGGGCTCGCCCGACCTGGCCGCGGCGGCGGTCGCGGCCGAGGCGCTGGGCACCGTCCATCACGGCTTCACCTACAGTTTCGAGGAAGGCCTGGATGCGCTGCCGGAGGTGATCCGCCATATCGAAACCTACGACGTCACCACGATCCGCGCGTCGACGCCGATGTTCCTGCTCGCGCGCAGGATCAAGGCGATGGGGGTGAAGATGGTGCTTTCCGGCGAAGGCAGCGACGAGGTGTTCGGCGGCTACCTGTACTTCCACAAGGCGCCGGATGCGCGCGAGTTCCACGACGAGACCGTGCGCAAGCTCGATGCCCTCCACAACTACGACTGCCTGCGCGCGAACAAGTCGATGATGGCCTGGGGCGTCGAGGCGCGGGTGCCGTTCCTGGACGTCGACTTCCTCGACACCGCGATGTCGATGGACGCCCGCCACAAGATGGTCGGCAGCGGCGTCGACGGCCGTCGCCGGATCGAGAAGGCGGTGCTGCGCGAGGCGTTCGACGGCTATCTGCCGGACTCGATCCTGTGGCGGCAGAAGGAGCAGTTCAGCGACGGCGTCGGCTATGGATGGATCGACGGCCTGAAGGCGCATGCCGAAGCGACGATCAGCGACCGGGTGTTCGCCGCCGCGGCCAGTCGTTTTCCGGTCAACCCGCCGCAGAGCAAGGAGGCCTTCCTGTACCGGCACATCTTCGAGCAGCTCTTCCCCGGTCCGGCCTGCGCGGCGACGGTGCCCGGCGGCAAGTCGATCGCCTGCTCGTCGCCGGCGGCGATCGCCTGGGATGCCGCGTTCGCCGATGCCGCCGATCCGTCCGGACGCGCGGTCGCGGGGGTGCACGCGGCGGCCTGAGCGCCGTCCGCGTGGCCCGGGTCAGCGGCGCTGGAGGCGGTAGACCGCCGTCTCCAGCGCGGTCACGCCCTCGGCGACGAAGCCGGGCTGGGTGGCGAGGATGTCGCGCCGTTGCAGGGTCTCGACCCGCCAGTCGCGGTCGAAGCGCGCGTGCACTTCGTCGGCGCCGACGCTGAAGGGCGGCCCCGGCTTTTCGTGCTGGGGATACTCCAGGGTGATCACAAGGCCGCGGCAGGCGCCGGGCAGGCGCGCATACACCTCGTCGACATAGCGCTCGCGCAGGTCCGGCGGCAAGGCGATCAGGGCGGCGCGGTCGAACACCGCATCGCAGCCGGCGAGCAGGGCCGGGTCGAGCGCGAACACGTCGCCGCGGATCAACTCGATGCCGCCGGCGCGGTAGTGACGCCCGGAGGACGATTCCGAGACCTGCGGTTCCAGTCCGTGCTCATCGAAGAACCCGGTCACCGCCAGTTCCGACAGTTCGACGCCCAGCACGCGGTGGCCGCGCGAGGCGAGCCAGACCATGTCCAGCGATTTTCCGGCCAGTGGCACGAACACCCGGCTGTCCGCGGCCCGGCGACCCTCGCCGAGCTCGAGCCGCGGCCAGTGCTCGACCAGCAGCGGCGTCGGCCTGTCCTGATGGAAGCCGATGCGGCCCTCGCGCCAGCGCTGATGCCAGAAATCCGGCTGCATGTTCTCTCCTCGCTCCGTCGTCCGGGCAGGCGAAGCGCGCCCGGGGCGGTCGTGGCTATTCGACCGCCAGCCCTTCGACCTTCTGCCAGCCGCGCGGCAGCAGTCCGCCGCGGCTGGCGCGGCTGCCGATGTAGCCGTCCAGGTCCTTCCACGACAGGGTCATCGTGCGCGCGCCGGACTTCACGCTGAGGGTGCCGCCGACCGGGACCACCGCGATCGCGACGACCCGCTCGGTGCCCAGCTTGGCCTTGGGAATGTCGATCAGCTTGTTGCCCTTGCCCTTGTCGAGCTCGGGCAGTTCGGCGACCGGGAACGCCAGCAGGTGGCCGGCGGTGGTCACGACCACCAGACGGTCCTGGCCCGGGTCGGCGACCGGCGCCGGCTGGATCACCTTGGCGCCTTGGGTCAGCGACAGCATCGCCTTGCCGGCCTTGTTGCGGCTGGTCAGGTTCTCGAAGCGGGTGACGAAGCCGTAGCCGTGGCTGGAGGCGAGCACGAAGCGGCTGTCGTTGTCGCCGCTGGCCACGGTCTGGAACGCGGCGCCGGCGGCCGGCGAGAAGCGCCCGGTGAGCGGTTCGCCGTTGCCGCGCGCCGACGGCAGCGAATGCACGATCGTCGAGTACGAGCGGCCGGTCGAATCGAGGAAGGCGACCTGCTGGGTGCTGCGGCTGCGGGCCGCCGCCAGCAGGGCGTCGCCCTCGCGATAGCTCAGTGCGGCCGGGTCGATGTCGTGGCCCTTGGCGGCGCGGACCCAGCCCTTCTCGCTGATCACCACGGTCATCGGCTCGCTGGGCACCAGCTCGGTTTCCGACATCGCCTGGGCGGCGTCGCGCGCGACCAGCGGCGAGCGGCGCGCGTCGCCGAACTTCTTGGCGTCGGCGAGCAGTTCGTCCTTGACCAGCTTGCGCAGCCTGGCCTTGCTGCCGAGGATGGCGGTGAGGCGGTCGCGCTCGGCGAGCAGCTCCGACTCCTCGCCGCGGATCTTCATCTCCTCCAGCCGCGCCAACTGGCGCAGCTTGGTTTCCAGGATGTAGTCCGCCTGGTCCTCGCTGAGCTCGAAGCGCTTGATCAGTACCGGCTTGGGCTCGTCCTCGCTGCGGATGATGCGGATCACCTCGTCGAGATTGAGGAAGGCGATCAACAGGCCGGCCAACAGGTGCAGGCGGCGCTCGACCTTGTCGAGGCGGTGCTTCAGGCGGCGGGTGACGGTGTCGGCGCGGAAGCTCAGCCACTCCGACAGGAACGCCTTCAGGCCCTTGACCTGCGGGCGGCCGTCCAGGCCGATCACGTTGAAGTTGACCCGGTAGCTCTTTTCCAGGTCGGTGGTCGCGAACAGGTGGCCCATCAGCTGTTCGATGTCGACGCGGTTGCTGCGCGGCACCAGCACGATCCGGGTCGGGGTCGCGTGGTCGGACTCGTCGCGCAGGTCCTCCAGCCACGGCAGCTTCTTGGCCCGCATCTGGGCCGCGATCTGCTCGATCACCTTGCCCGGCGAGGCCTGGTAGGGCAGGGCGGTGACGACGATGTTGGTGCCTTCCTTGATGTACACGGCGCGGGCGCGGACGCTGCCCAGGCCGGTCTCGTACATCGACAGCAGGTCGGCGCGCGGGGTGATGATCTCAGCCTCGGTCGGGTAGTCCGGGCCGCGCACGTGCTCGCACAGGTCGCGGGTGGTCGCGTCGGGGTCCTCGAGCAGGCGCACCGCGGCGCTGACGACCTCGTTGAGGTTGTGCGGCGGCACGTCGGTGGCCATGCCGACCGCGATCCCGGTGGTGCCATTGAGCAGCAGGTGCGGCAGTCGCGCCGGCAGCCAGGTCGGTTCCTCCAGGGTGCCGTCGAAGTTCGGCGTCCAGTCGACCGTGCCCTGGCCGAGTTCGCCCAGCAGCACCTCGGCGATCGGGGTCAGCTTGGCCTCGGTGTAGCGCATCGCCGCGAACGACTTGGGATCGTCGCTGGAGCCGAAGTTGCCCTGGCCTTCGATCAGCGGATAGCGGTACGAGAACGGCTGCGCCATCAGCACCATCGCCTCGTAGCAGGCGCTGTCGCCATGCGGATGGTACTTGCCGATCACGTCGCCGACCGTGCGCGCGGATTTCTTCGGCTTGGCCGCGGCGTTCAGGCCCAGCTCGCTCATCGCGTAGACGATGCGGCGCTGCACCGGCTTCAGGCCGTCGCCGAGGAACGGCAGGGCGCGGTCGAGCACCACGTACATCGAATAGTCGAGATAGGCGCGCTCGGCGTACTCCTTCAGCGGAATCTGCTCGAAGCCATGGAACGCCGGTCGTACGGTTTCGGTCATGCGTGACTCGGGGTGCGGACTGCGGTCCGGGCATTCTAGGGCCTGTTGCCGTCATTGCGACCGTCGCCCGGCCGCCTGCGGCCCGCCGCGCCAGCGCGTGTCGGGCCGCGTGGGGCGGGATCAGCGGTGCAGGTCGCCGGCGGCCTCGGGCTGGTAGTCCAGCGCGACCACGGTCAGGCGGGTGCTGCGGCCGCCTGGCAGCGGCCAGTCGATGGTGGCGCCGACGCGCAGGCCCAGCAGGGCGCTGCCGATCGGGGCCAGGACCGAGACCCTGCCGGGGTCGCCGTTGGCTTCGCGCGGGTAGACCAGGGTGATGTCGCGGGTGTTGCCGTTGTTCTCGTCGCGGATGCGGACGGTGGAGTTCATGCTGACAACGTCGGCCGGCATCGCCGCCGGTGCCACCCGCTCGGCACGGTCGAGTTCGGCCTCCAGCGCGCGGGTGTCCAGGACGTCGGCCTGGGGGCTGTCGAGCAGGGCTTCGATGCGTTGGGCATCGAGGTGGGAGATGACGATGGGCGGGGGGATCGGACGGGTCATACCGGGGTCTCCATGGCAATGCGGGCGGCGCCCTGGAGGACGCCGCCCGCGGTTCGGTCGATGTCTGCGGACCATAGTCCCGACCGGACCGGGCGGCAAGCGTCGAAGGCGGCCCCGGCCTTGCCGCAATGGGCGGATGACGGGCGGATGAAAGAAATCTTCGACGGGGCATTGACAAGGTATTCATCGCGCCGCAACATATGCGGCTCGCGCAGCACTGCGGCGCGACTTGCCCAGGTGGCGGAATTGGTAGACGCACTAGTTTCAGGTACTAGCGGGTAAAACCGTGGAGGTTCGAGTCCTCTCCTGGGCACCATACACAAAGCGGCGGCATCGCCGTCGCGACAAGGACCCCGCCGAGTGCGGGGTTTTTTGTTGCCCGAGTGCGGGCCCGCCCGATCCCGACTGCGGGGTTCTCAGCCGCGGGGGAAGCCGCGCTCGTAGTCCCCGCGGGTGATCTCGCGCCCGAAGCGCAGTGCGTCGGTGAACGGTCGGTTGTCGTGCGGGACCGCCCCGGGACTCTCGATCTCGCCGTAGAAGCGCACGTAGATCCTGCGCAGCCGGTGGTCCCAGCGATAGGTGACCTCTTCGAAGTCGTAGTCGATGTAGATGTCGCGGGTGGCGAAATGCTCGCCCTTGCCGGGGGCCATAGGCGTGTCCGTCGTCGTGATCGCGGCCGTGCGGGCGCATGTACCCGATGGCGGTCGCCGACATGCTACGTGCAGCCGGCATCGGCGGGGCGGCGTTCAGCTGCGCGGTCGCGGCTTCGGTTACCATTGCCGCGATTGGCCCGTGGCCTCAGCGGCGGATTGCGACCGCTGGGGCGAAGCGCCAACCGGGGCCGGCCTTTCGCCGGCCCGGCTCTCCTGCCTCGCGGCGACGCGTGTTCCAGCCCCACAGCGATGCCGTTCTGAGCCCGGTTCCTGACACCGCTCCGTCTGTCATCGCGACACGGCCGGACTCCCGCCGGTTGCTCCCCGTTCAGCGGATTCACACCCACTCGATAGGGATGGCGCCAGACTCGGTGCCAATCATCATCGAACCCGGGGAGAGTCCGGTGAGCGACAAGGAAAGACGCGCGCCCGACCTCATGCCGTCCCCGCACCGGTTGCGCGCCGGACTGACGCCGGCGCAACTGGCCACGCTGGAAACCCTGGAAACCTTCGGCTGGGTCCTGGAATTCGTCCGCCGGCCGCTGTTCCGCGATCCGGTTCCGGTCGTGTTCGACCGGGGCAGGACGCGCTGCGTGGTGCTCGAAGCCGACGGTTCCATCAACGAGAACCACGGCCTGCAACTGCGCGATTGACCGGGCCGGCGCCGTGCCTGCTCCGGGCAGGTCCTGACATCCCCGGGCTCCTCCGCGAGCCCGCCCACTTTCACCGGCCAGGCGCCGGTCTGTCATCATTCCCCTATGAGCAAGAAATCCGCATCCCGCGGCAAATCCAAGAAGAACAAGAAGGCGCCGTCGGCGAAGACGTCGGCGGGCCGCAACACACACAGCGCCGGCGCCAAGTCGGGCAAGGCCTCCAGGCACGGCGGCAAGAAGACGCCGGCGTGGATGCCGGAACCGCCTCCGCGCGGCTCGCGCCCGCAGCGCCCCGGGCGCGCGGTCGCCCCGGACCAGGTCCACAGCGGCCGCGATCCGCATGCCGAGCGCGAGGCCGCGCGCTACGCCAACCCGATCGCCAGCCGCGAGATGATTCTCGGCCTGTTGGTCGCCGCCGACGGCCCAATGACCATCGAGGCAGTGGCCGAGCGCCTGTCGCTGACCGACGAGGAGCGCTTCGACGCGCTCACCGCGCGGCTGCGGGCAATGGTCCGCGACGGCCAGCTGCTGCAGAACCGCAAGGGCGCCTATGCGCCGGCCGAGCAGATGGACCTGGTGCCGGGCGTGGTGATCGCCAATCCCGACGGCTTCGGCTTCCTGCGCCCGGATGCGGGCGGCGACGACCTGTTCCTGCCGCCGTTCGAGATGCGCAAGGCGATGCACGGCGACCGGGTGATGGCCAGCGTAACCGGCATGGACCGGCGCGGTCGCCGCGAAGGCGCCATCGTCGAGGTGCTCGAGCGTCGGCTCAACCGGCTGATCGGCCGCTTCACCGAGGAAGTCGGCATCACCTACGTGGTGCCGGACGATCCGCGCATCCAGCGCAACGTGATGATCCCGTCCGACGCCCGCGGCGACGCCCGGCCGGGCCAGTTGGTGGTGGCCGAGATCACCCAGCCGGCCGACGCGCGACGCCCGCCGATCGGGCGCATCCTGACCGTGCTCGGCGAGCGCCTGACCGCCTCGCTGGCGGTGCAGGCGGCGCTGCATGCGCACGAGATTCCGCACGAGTTCCCGCAGGCGGCGCTCGACGAGGCGGCGAACGTGCCGCTGGAGGTCGACCCGCAGGTCGCCGCCAGGCGCGAGGACATCCGCGACCTGCCGCTGGTGACGATCGACGGCGAGGATGCCAAGGACTTCGACGACGCGGTGTGGTGCGAACCCAACCGCGACGGGTTCCGGTTGCTGGTCGCGATCGCCGACGTTTCCCACTACGTGCGTCCGGGCACGCCGCTGGACGAGGAGGCGCAGCTGCGCGCGACCTCGGTCTACTTCCCCGGCTTCGTGGTGCCGATGCTGCCGGAGACGCTGTCCAACGGCATCTGTTCGCTCAAGCCCAAGGTCGACCGGCTGTGCTTCGTCTGCGACATGCAGGTGAACCGCGACGGCGAGGTCGTCGAGTCGCGCTTCTACGAGGCGGTGATGCATTCGCATGCGCGCCTGACCTATACCCAGGTCTGGAACGCGGTCGGCGAGGGCATTCCGGAGGACGACCGTGCCGACGCCCTGGCGGCGGTCGGCGAGCTGTTGCCGCAGGTGCAGCGCCTGCACCAGCTGTACCGGATCCTGGCGAAGGCGCGCGAGCGCCGCGGCGCGATCGAGTTCGAGAGCGGCGAGGTCCGCTTCGTGCTGGACAACACCGGCGAGGTGGTCCAGGCCGGCATGCTCCAGCGCAACGACGCGCACAAGCTGATCGAGGAATGCATGATCGCGGCCAACGTCGAGGCGGCGCGCTTCCTGCTTGCCCGCGAGGTGCCGGCGCCGTACCGCGTCCACGAGCGTCCGCCGGAGCAGAAGTACGCCGATCTGGAGGAGTTCCTGAAGGAGTTCAAGCTGCGCCTGCCGCCGTGGGCGAAGGTGCAGCCGCGCGACTTCACCCACCTGTTGAAGAAGGTCCGCGAGCGTCCGGACGCGGCGCTGATCGAGTCGGTGCTGTTGCGCAGCCAGAGTCTGGCGGTGTACGCGCCGGACAACAGCGGCCACTTCGGACTGGCGCTGGACGCCTATGCGCACTTCACCTCGCCGATCCGGCGCTACCCGGACCTGATGGTGCACCGTGCGATCAAGCACGTGCTGTCGGGCGCGAAGGCGGAGAAGTTCGTCTATTCGCCGAGCCAGATGGCGGCGTTGTCGTTGCAGTGCTCGGAGCGTTCGCGCCGCGCCGACGAGGCCCAGCGCGAAGTCGACGAGCGTTACCGCGCCGCGTGGATGGAGCAGCATGTCGGCGGCGAGTTCAGCGGCGTGATCAGCGGGGTCACCAGCTTCGGTCTGTTCGTCGAGCTGGACGAGTCGAAGGTCAACGGCCTGGTCCACGTGACCCAGCTACCGAACGACTATTACCACTTCGATCCGATCCGCAAGACCCTGACCGGCGAGCGCTCCAGCCGCGAGTTCCGTCTTGGCGACCGGGTCGATATCGTGGTGATGAAGGCCAGCGTCGAGGACCGCAAGATCGATTTCAGGCTGGTCGAGGGTCGCGGCGACGAGAACGGCGACGCCCACGCGTCCGGAGTCAGGCCGCCACCGCCGCGCGGCAAGCCGGCGCGGCGACGGAAGCAGAAGTACTGAACGCAAGCCCGGGCCCGCGCGCTGGCGCGATAATGGCTCCCGTCCCAGTCACGGATCCAGAATGAGCAAGCAGAACCAGTGGGTCGCCGGCATCAATGCGGTGTCGGCCGCGATCGAACACGACGCCGAACACGTACGCGAGGTGCTGATCGAGGCCGGCGCCAAGAACCCGCGCCTGGCCGAGATCGAGGCCAACGCCCGCCGCAAGGGCATCGACGTGCGCCGGGTCGCCCAGCAGGCCTTAGACGGCGTCGCCGGCGGCCTGCGCCACCAGGGCGCGGTCGCCCGCTACGCCGCCGCGCGCAGCTGGAGCGAGAGCGAGCTGGTGGGGCTGGTCGAAGCCGCCGAAGGTCGCGCGCTGCTGCTGCTGCTCGACGGCGTGCAGGACCCGCACAATCTCGGCGCCTGCCTGCGCAGCGCCGCCGCCGCCGGCGCGACCGCGGTGGTGATTCCCAAGGACAAGGCGGTGCAGGTCAACGCGACCGTGCGCAAGACCTCGGCCGGCGCCGCCGACCGCATCCCGGTGGTGACGGTGACCAACCTGGCGCGGACGATGCGCGAGCTGCAGAAGCTCGGCGTGTGGCTGTACGGCCTGGCCGGCGAGGCCGACTCCTCGCTCTACCAGCTCGACCTGCGCGGCAACGTCGGCCTGGTGATGGGCGGCGAGGGCGACGGCCTGCGTCGGCTGACCCGCGAGAACTGCGACCAGCTGGTCAACATCCCGATGCCCGGCGCCAATGCCGAGGGCGGGGTGGAGAGCCTGAACGTGTCGGTGGCCAGCGGCGTCGCCCTGTTCGAGGCGGTGCGCCAGCGTCAGGGCTGAGGCGCCTGTCCGCGCTTGCGGTTGGCACGCTCCCGACCGCGGGCTGAACGTTCATCCCGCGGCAAGCCAGGGCCGCGGCCGCGTGGGAAAATGCTGCCGTTCGCGGCTTCCGCCGCGGATGGACGCGGGGACGACCCCGCCTCTCCACGATCATCCGGGGACGGCCCCTCTCATGGGAGTCTCCGTCATGTCCTGGATCATCCTCATCGTCGCCGGCCTGTTCGAGATCGGCTGGGCGATCGGTCTGAAGTACACCGAAGGGTTCACCCGCCTGTGGCCGTCGGTCGGCACGGTCGCCGCGATGGCGATCAGCGTCGGCCTGCTCGGCGTGGCGATGAAGTCGTTGCCGGTCGGCACCGCCTATGCGGTCTGGGTCGGCGTTGGCGCGGTCGGCACCGTCATTCTCGGCATCGTGCTGTTCGACGAGCCGTTGAACCTGTTGCGCGCGGCCAGCGTGCTGTTGATCGTCGCCGGTCTGGTCGGGCTGAAGCTGGCGACGCCCTGAGCGGCGGTCGCCCGCGGCTTCGGCCCTCAGCGCGGCGCCTGAGGCCAGGCGTTGACGATCTTGCAGAACAGCTGCGCGGTGCGCTCGGTGTCGTAGACCGCCGAGTGCGCCTCGTCGCTGTTCCAGTCCAGCCCGGCCGCCTGCACCGCCCGCGCCAGCACGGTCTGGCCATAGGCGACGCCGGCCAGGGTCACGGTGTCGAACACGCTGAAAGGGTGGAACGGATTGCGCTTGTGGTTGCAGCGCGCGACCGCGGCGTTGAGGAAGTTCAGGTCGAAGTGGGCGTTGTGGCCGACCAGGATCGCGCGCTGGCAGCCGTGCTTCTTGACCGCGGCGCGTACCGGCGCGAACACCCGCTCCAGCGCCGGTCGCTCGGGCAGGGCGTCGCGGAACGGATGGTCGATGTCGATCCCGGTCACTTCCAGCGACTTGGGGTCGATCTCGGTGCCGGCGGCCGGAACCACATGGCTGCCGGTCACCTCGCCCACGCACAGCTGGCCGTCGTCGTCGACGTCGACCGGTGCGACCGCGATTTCCAGCAGGGCGTGGCGGTTCCAGTCGAAGCCGCCGGTCTCGACATCGACGATCACCGGCAGGTAGCCGCGGAAGCGCGTGGACAAGGGCGAGAGGGCGGCTGCCTTGGCGCCGGTGGGGCGCACCGCGGCGGCGATTTCGCGGGGGATATGCATGGAGAAAGCGTAGCAGACCCGTATGCCGGAACCGACCGCGGGCGGGAGGTGCGAGGGTGGCGCCGACACTCTGGATCGCGAAGGCCGGCGGTCCGGCGAAGGCTGGCCGTTCCGCGCGCGCTCTGGCAGGGTGTCGGCCCCGGATGCATGCGGTACGGAGCGATTGGTGAGGATTCTTGCGGCGGTCCTGATGGCTTTCTTCCTGGCCGGCGCTTCGACGGCCGCCGAGCCCGATCTCGAAGCCCTGATCTGGAACGGAAAGGCTGAGCAGGCGATCCATCTGCTGGAGGCGCGACCGGATCTGGTCAATGCGAGGCTGGGCGGTTTCACGCCCCTGCATCTGGCCGGCATGGTCAACAACGTCGGGGTCGCGAAGTATCTGCTGGCCCACGGTGTGGAGGTCGACGCGCGCGACTTCGAAGGCTATTCCGCCCTGGTCCGGGCCCGGGCCAACGGCAATCTGGAAATCGCCGACCTGATCGTCGCCCATGGCGGCACGGAGCTGCGGCCCTGAGCCGGGCCTCCACGCGGGTGCGGGCCTGTCGGATCCTGTGATCCGCGCGTCGGCGGCGCTCAGCCGGCCGGCATCGTGCCCAGCAGCACCGAGCTGGCGCGCATCTGTTGCAGCAGGGCCAGGCCCTGGGCGATGAACGGCGGGTCGGCCGCGACACCGGCCTCGTCGGCGAGCGCCTGCAGCAGGAGGCGGCCGCTGGGGCGGGGCGAGGCGTCGGCGGCCTCGCCCACGCGCTCGATCAGGCGGTAGGCCAGCGGGCTCAGTTCGGAGAAGCGGACCCGGCCGTCGGGCTCGCGCCGCAGCATCAGCAGGGTCGGCGTCTGGGGCGCCTGTCGCGGCAGATGGTCGGGACCGAGCCGGTGCACCGGCCACTGGTAGGCCAGTGGCCAGGCCAGCGGCGACAGCACCGGGCAGGCCTCGAGCAGGTCGCCATCCGGATCGGCGTCGACATCCTCGATGCGGGCCTCGGAGATCTGCAGCGCCAGCTCGACCCATTCGTAGTGGGCCAGTTCGGCCAGCCAGTCCGGCCCCAGTCCGGGCTGCGCCTCGACAAAGCGCAGGAACTCGCGCGCGACCTCCGGGAACAGCGGGGTCTGGCAGCGGTGGTCGCGATAGAACCGACGCACCAGCGCCGGCCATTCGTCGCCGAAGATCCTGCGGATCACCGGGAAGTTGCCGGCCAGCAGGCTCTCGATATTGTTGAACAGCAGTTCGCGGTAGACCGCGAGCCGGCGCGGCTCGATGTCCGGCGCCGGCTGGCCGTCCGGGTCGCGCAGGTAGCGGGTCAGCTCGAACTGCTGCGCGCGCAGGCGCGGCGGCGCGGGACTGGGGGAGGTGTGCGCGTCAGGCATGGGCGTGCCTGGGCCGGACATCGCGGTTGGTCGCGAGAATGCCCCGCACCGTGTCCAGCTCGCCGAGCAGCTCGGCGAACGGAGGAAAATTGAAGTCGCGCTCCAGCAGGGTCGGGCGCGGGCCGAAACGGCGGCAGGCCTCGCCCAGCAGCGACCAGACCGCGTCCTTGACCGCCGCGCCGTGGGTGTCGACCTTGAGGTCGTCGGCTTCGTCGAAGTGGCCGGCGACATGGAGGCAGGCGATCCGCTCGCCGGGCATCGCGGCGAGGAAGGCGCTGGCGTCGTAGCGGTGGTTGATCGCGTTGACGTAGATGTTGTTGACGTCCAGCAGCAGGTCGCAGTCGGCCTCGTCCAGCACCGCGTTGATGAAGGCGGCCTCGTCCATGCCCTGGTGCGGGGCGGCGTAGTAGGACACGTTCTCGACCGCGATCCGGCGACCGAGGATGTCCTGGGTCTGGCGGATGCGCGCGGCGACGTGATGCACCGCTTCGTCGGTGAACGGGATCGGCAGCAGGTCGTAGAGCTGTCCGTCGTCGCTGCAGTAGCTCAGGTGCTCGCTGTACAGCGGTACCCGGTGGCGGTCGAGGAAGCGGCGGACGCGGCCGAGGAAGGTCTCGTCCAGCGGCGCGCAGCCGCCCAGCGACAGCGACAGCCCATGGCAGGTCAGCGGGTGGCGGGCGCTGAGCGTTTCCAGCGCCTCGCCAAGAAGGCCACCCACCCCGATCCAGTTTTCAGGAGCGCATTCGAGGAAGTCGAAGGCATCCGCGGACGCGGTCCGCAGCGGGTCCAACAGGGCCCGCCGCAGGCCGAGGCCGACGGCGTCGGAGCGAAGGGGTGGGTGGCCGGTCATGCGACGGTTCTCACTGCAGGGTCAGCACATGGAGGTGCGGGGCCATGCGGTGGGCTGGCATCAGGCCATGCCGCCGCACTTGCCTTCGCCGCACTTGCCCTCGGCGCCCTTGTCGCCGCCGCAGCTGCCTTCGGCACCCTTGTCGGCGCCGCAGGAGCCTTCGTGGCCGGCCTTCAGCTCGTCGGCGCTGATCTGGCCGTCGCTGTTGCTGTCGTAGCTGGCGAAGCGGCTGGTGTCGCCGTCGTGGGCGGCGCCGAACTCGGCCTGCGAGACCATGCCGTCCTGGTCGGTGTCCATCTTCTCGACACCGCACTTGCCTTCGCCGCACTTGCCCTCGGCGGCCTTGTCGGCACCGCAGTTGCCTTCGGCGACGGTGGCGCCGAGCAGGTAGCCGCCGGCGAGATCGTTCATCGCGAACGCCGACGTGGACATCGCCATGCCGCCGATCAGGACGGCGCCCACCGCGAGTGCGACCGGTTTTTTGCTGTTGCTCATGTCTTGGTTCCTCTCTCCAGTGAATGGCGCGGGTCATCCGCGCCGGTCGAGTCACGCGGCCGCTGGGCCGCCGGACACTGTGCTGTTACGCAGTCAGGTGTCGGAGGGTTACACGGCCGGTGTTAGGACCATGCCACGGGCCGGGCGCGGACCCGGTGGCGTTTATCGACGATTCATCCAGGCGCGACGAAGCGTGACCGGCCGCGCAACGAAAACGGGCGGCCGAAGCCGCCCGTCGGAAACCCGCACCGGCGCGAGCCGGTCGCGCCAGCGCTCAGGGCGCGGTGGTGGTGTTGGAGTCGTCGCGCTTCTCGCGCGGCGGCAGCTCGTCGTCGCCCTTGACCAGGAACCAGATGTTCTCGGCGATGTTGGTGGCGTGGTCGCCGATCCGTTCGATGTTCTTGGCCATGAACAGGAGGTGGGTGCAGGCGGTGATGCTGCGCGCGTCCTCCATCATGTAGGTCAGCAGTTCGCGGAACAGGCCGGTGTAGGCGACATCGATCTCGGCATCGCGCGCGCGGATCCGCTTGGCCGCCTCGATGTCGTTGTCGCGGTAGGCGGCGAGCACGTCGCGGACCTGCTTGACCGCCAGGGTGCCGAGCGCGTGCAGGCCGGCCACGTGCGGCAGCGCCGGCATCATGTTCAGCGCGGTGGAACGCTTGGCGACGTTGGCGGCGTAGTCGCCGACCCGCTCGATGTCGGAGGCGATCCGGATCGCGGCGAGGATCTCGCGCAGGTCGCGGGCCAGCGGGCCGCGCAGCGCGAGCTTCATCACGTCATGACTGATCTCCTGCTCGAGCGCGTCGATCGCCTCGTCGTTGGCGATGATCCGCTCGGCGGCCTTGTCGTCGCGACGCTCGACCACGTCGAGCGCGGCCTCGAGCTGGGAGGCGGCCATCTCGCCCATGCGCAGGGTTTCGTCGAGCAGACGCTTCTGCTCTTCGTCGTAGCTCTTGACGATGTGATCGTGCATGTCGGTGCTCATCTGAGTGGTGTCCTGGAGAATCGGATCGTTCTGGCCAGGAGGCGGTGGTCGTCCGTGGCATTACCGTTTCGACTTCGGGTCGTCCGGCCCGGCCATCCGTCGCCGGGCGTTCGACAGGCCGCGCGGGCAGCGTGCCTCAGCCGAACCTGCCGGTGATGTAGTCCTCGGTCTGCTGCTTGGTCGGCGCCGAGAATATCTGGTCGGTGGAGCCGTGTTCGATCAGGTCGCCCAGGTACATGAAGGCGGTGAAGTCGGACACGCGCGCCGCCTGTTGCATGTTGTGGGTGACGATCGCGATGGTGTAATCGAGCTTCAGCTCCTCGACCAGCTGTTCGATGCGGCTGGTCGAGATCGGGTCCAGCGCCGAGGTCGGCTCGTCGAGCAGCAGCACGTCCGGACGCAGGGCGACCGCGCGCGCGATGCACAGGCGCTGCTGCTGGCCGCCGGACAGGCCGAGCGCGCTCTGGCCCAGCTTGTCCTTGACCTCGTCCCACAGCGCGCCCTGGCGCAGCGCCTGCTCGACCCGGTCGTTCATTTCCGACTTCGACAGCTTCTCGTGGTGGCGGATGCCGTAGGCGACGTTCTCGAAGATCGTCATCGGGAACGGCACCGGCTTCTGGAACACCATGCCGACCTTGCTGCGCAGCCGGTTCATCGGATAGCGCGGGTCGAGGATGTTCTCGCCGTCCAGCAGCACCTGGCCGCTGGCGCTGAGCTTGGGGTACAGCGCATAGATGCGGTTGAACACCCGCAGCAGGGTCGACTTGCCGCAGCCGGAAGGGCCGATCAACGCCGTCACCCGCTTCTCGGGAATGTCCAGGTTGATTCCCTTGAGCGCATGGAAGCGGTCGTAGTGGAAGTCGAGCCCACGCACCGACAGCTTGACCGGCGCGGCTTCGGCCGTGGCGGAGTCGCGCTGGGGCGTGGCGATGGTGATGCGGGCGTCGTTCATGACCGGGGTCCGGGCAACGGGAGGGACGTTCTGGGTGGGGGCTTGGCTGAGGTCAGTCATGGGAGATCCTGTTGCGCAGCAGCAGGGCGCGGGCGATCAGGCTGACGCATAGTACGAACATGGCCAGGACCAGCGCGCCGGCCCAGGCGATGCTCTGCCAGGACTCGTAGGGACTGCCGGCGAACTGGTACATCACCACCGGCACGCTGGCCATCGGTTGCAGCACGTCGGTGCTCCAGTACTGGTTGCCGAAGGCGGTGAACAGCAGCGGCGCGGTCTCGCCGGAAATACGCGCCAGCGCCAGCAGGATACCGGTGACGATACCGGCCGAGGCGCTGCGGTACAGCACCTGCACGATCACCTTCCACTGCGGGATGCCCAGCGACAGCGCGGCCTCGCGCATCTGCGCCGGTACCAGCCGCAGCATTTCGTCGGTGGTGCGGACCACCACCGGCAGCACGATGAAGGCCAGGGCGATGGCGCCGGCGAGTGCCGAGAAGTTGCCGCCGCTCTGCGCCACCACCAGGGTGTAGACGAACAGGCCGAGCACGATCGACGGGGCCGACAGCAGGATGTCGTTGACGAAGCGGACCACGGTGCCGAGCTTGCGCGCGTTGCCGTACTCGGCCAGCCAGGTGCCGGCGGCGATGCCCAGCGGGGTGCCGATCAGGATCGCCAGCAGGCACATCACCGCGCTGCCGAAGAAGGCGTTGCGCAGGCCGCCCTCCTGCAGCGGCGGCGGGGTGTCCTGGGTGAACAGCGCCCAATCGATGCCGCCGATCGCCTTGGCGGCCAGGGTCCACAGGATCCAGCCGAGGAAGAACAGTCCGAACACCGCGGCGGCGCAGGCCAACACGAGCGCCAGGGCGTTGATCACGCGGCGCCGGCGGTACAGCGCGTCGGCGGCCTTCAGCTGGGCGGCATCCCTCACGGCGGTGGCCATCAGTTGCCCTCCTTCTTGGACAGCTTGTGGAGCATGATGCGGGCGATCGCCAACACCACGAAGGTGACCACGAACAGGACGAAGCCGAGCAGCAGCAGGGCCGAGCGGTAGGTCTCGGTGGCCTCGCCGAAGTCGTTGGCGATCAGCGCGGCAATGGTGGTGCCCGGCTCCAGCAGCGACGGCGAGAAGCGCACGCTGTTGCCGACCACGAAGGCGACCGCCATGGTCTCGCCGAGCGCGCGGCCGAGGCCGAGGAACACGCCGCCGATCACCGCCGAGCGGGTGTACGGCAGCACGATGTCCCAGGTCACCTCCCACTTGGTCGAGCCCAGCGCGTAGGCGGACTCCTTCAGCCGGGTCGGCACGGTCAGGAACACTTCGCGCATCACCGAGGAGATGAACGGGATCACCATGATCGACAGCACGATGCCCGCGGTCAGCATGCCGATGCCCAGCGGTGGCCCCTGGAACACCGCGCCGATCACCGGCAGGGTGCCGAGGTTGTCGTTGAGCCACGGGGTCACGTGCTCGGTCATCACCGGGACCAGCACGAACAGGCCCCACATGCCGTAGATGATCGAGGGGATGCCGGCCAGCAGCTCGATCGCGGTGCCGATCGGTCCGCGCGCCCAGCGCGGCGCGACCTCGGTCAGGAAGAAGGCGATGCCGAAGCTGACCGGAACCGCGATCAGCATCGCGACGATCGCGGTGACGATGGTGCCGTAGATGGGCACCAGTGCGCCGTACTTGTCCTCCACCGGGTTCCATTCGGTGGTGGTGAAGAAGTCCAGTCCGCTGGCGGCCAGCACGTGGCGGCCGCCCCACAGCATCGACAGGGCGGCGCCGGCCAGTGCGACCAGCACCAGGGCGACGGTGGCCACCAGGACATAACGGAACCAGCGGTCGTTGCGGGCGTCCTTGACGTCGCGGGACTTGGGGGCGCTGGCGGGAAGGGTGGTCGCGTTCATGCGGGGCCGTCGATGCGGAGCGAAGTGCGTCCGGGGTCTGGAAAAAGGGCCGTCATCCGGTCGCAGCCGGAAGTGGGCGGCCTTGCCGCCTGCTCATCCACGCGTTGGCAGGGATCCAGGGCCGATGTCCGGGACCTGGGAGAGAGACCAGGGATCCGGCACCGGTGCTGGATCCCCGCCTCAGCGGGACGAGGAAACGACGAGGGCGCCCGGACAATGCCCCGGGCGCCCGGCTGCATTACTTGAACTCGGCAGCCCAGTAGGACTCGACCTGCTGCACCAGCTCCGGCGGCAGCGGCACGTAGTGCAGCTCCGAAGCCTGGGCCTGGCCGTTCTCGAACGCCCACTTGAAGAAGGCCATCGCATCGGCGCTGCGCTTGGCGTCCTTGGGCTGCTTGTACATCAGGATGAAGTTGGTCGCGGTGATCGGCCAGGCATCGGCGCCCGGCGCGTTGGTGATCACCAGGTGGAAGTCCTTGGTGTTCGCCCAGTCGGCGGTCGCGGCGGCGGCCTGGAAGCTCTCGGCGCTCGGGGCCACCCAGTTGCCGGCGGCGTTCTGCAGGGTCGCGTAGGCCATGTTGTTCTGGATCGCGTAGGCCAGCTCGACGTAGCCGATCGAACCCTTGATCTGCTGGACGTAGGAGGCGACGCCCTCGTTGCCCTTGCCGCCGACGCCGGTGATCCACTTCACCGACTTGCCTTCACCGACCTGGTCCTTCCAGGCGCTGCTGACCTTGCTCAGGTAGTTGGTGAAGTTGAAGGTGGTGCCGGAGCCGTCGGAGCGGTGGACCAGGTTGATCTTCAGGTCGGGCAGGGCGACGTCCGGGTTGGCCGCGGCGATCGCCGCGTCGTTCCACTTCTCGACCTTGCCCAGGTAGATGTCGGCGAGCAGCTCGCCGGTCAGGCGCAGCTTGCCGGCCTCGATGCCCTCGACGTTCAGCACCGGGACCACGCCGCCGATCGCCGACGGGAACTGGCCCAGGCCGGCCTCGGCCAGCTCTTCGGGGCTCAGCGGGGCGTCGGAGGAGCCGAAGTCGACGGTGCCGGCCTTGATCTGGGCGATGCCGCCGCCGGAGCCGATCGACTGGTAGTTCACCTTGGCGCCGGTCTGGGCGTTGTAGTCGGCCGACCACTTGGAGATCAGCGGGAAGATGAAGGTGGCGCCGGCGCCGGTGATCTCGGCGGCGACCTTGTCCGAAGCCGCCTCCGCGGCGGCCGGGGCGTTGCCGCCTTCGCCCGTGGCCGGGGCTTCCGACGACGGCTTGCAGGCGGCCAGGGCCAGGGTGGTGGCGAGGGCGAGGACGGCGATACGGGCCGGCGAGGATTTCATGTATGACTCCATGAGAGAGAGGCCGGCGCGGGGCCGGCGGGCGGGACTATGAAATGATGTTTTTGTTACACCCCTGTTACACCTGTCGGGTCTATGACTCAAGTCCATGAAAAATATGGACAAATTCATGTTTCCGGCAGGGCGCGCAGGGGCTGGAAAAAGCCCGGTTCGGGTACATTCGAACCGGGCTTTGTTACATCCGTTCAGGGGTTGGATCGGCCTCAGTAGCCGATTTCGCGGGTCCAGTAGGCCTCGATCTGCTCGGTCAGCGAGTCCGGCAGGGCCACGTAGTCCAGTGCCTTGGCCTGGGCGTCGCCGTTGGCGTAGACCCAGCGGAAGAACTCGCGGGCCTGGCGTGCGCCGTCGACGTCCTGCGGCTGCTTGCGCATCAGGATGAAGTTGGTGGCGGTGATCGGCCAGGCCTGCTCGCCGGGGGCATTGGTCATGACCAGGTAGAAGTGCTCGGCCCGGGTCCAGTCCGCGCTGGCGGCGGCGGCCTGGAAGCTGTCGTCGCTGGGCAGGATGTAGTTGCCGGCGGCGTTCTTCAGGCGCGAGTAGGCCAGGCGGTTCTGCAGCGCATAGGACATCTCGACGTAGCCGATCGCGCCGCGGATCTGCTTGACGTAGGCGGCGACGCCCTCGTTGCCCTTGCCGCCGATGCCCAGCGGCCACTTGACCGAGGTGCCCTCGCCGACCGAGTCCTTCCATGCCGGGCTGACCTTGGACAGATAGTTGACGAAGTTGAAGGTGGTGCCGGAGCCGTCGGAGCGGTGGATCACGGTGATCTTGGTGTCCGGCAGCGCGATGCCGCTGTTGAGCGCGGCGATGCGCGGATCGTTCCAGTGGGTCACGTTGCCGAGGAAGATGTCGGCCAGCAGATCGCCGTCGAGCTTCATCGCGCCGGAGGCGACGCCGGGGATGTTGATGATCGGCACCACGCCGCCGATCACCGACGGGAACTGGGCCAGGCCATGCTCGGCCAGCTCCTGCGGCGGCAGCGGCTTGTCGGAGGAACCGAAGTCGACGGTGCCGGCCTTGATCTGGGCGATGCCGCCGCCGGAGCCGATCGATTGGTAGTTGACGCGCTTGCCGGTGGCTTCGGCGTAGTCGGCCGACCACTTGCTCATGACGGGATAGACGAACGAGGCGCCGGCGCCGGTCACGTCCGAGGCGGAGGCATTGAAGCTGAGGCCGGCGGCGAGCGCGAGCGCGGCCAGCGCGGTTCGGGAGGCGTGGATCACGGTGGGATTCCTGTAAGGGTGGTCAGGAGGTGCGGGAGGCTGCGGGTACCCCTGCGGCGGCGGTCGACGCGGCAGCCAGGGAAAAAAGAGGCGCGGTCGGGGAACCGCGCCTCGGAGTAGCCCAATGGGAGAGAGAGGAGGGGCTTACCAGAAGAACTGTGCGCGGGCTTCGATGATGTTCGGGCTGTCGTCGACGCCGCGACGCTCGCTGTCGACCTTCACGTAGTCGACCATGAACTTGAAGTTCGAGCGCCAGTAGTAGTTCACGCCGACGGTCCAGGTATCCATCTGGCCGCCCTGGACGATGCCGTCGTCCAGATCCAGGGTGTCGTAGCGCAGGCCCAGCTGCCACATGCCGCTGGCCGGGTTCTCGGCGCCGGAGGTGCCGGGGACGCCGCCCTTGTTGGTCCAGGTCTCGCCGGTGACGTTCCACACGCCGCTGATGTAGCCGCCGCTGCTGTCGAAGTCGCTGCCGGGCTGGCTGGCGAAGCCGGTGTCGTAGCGGTCGACCGAGTTCATCATGTACTCGGCCTGCAGCTTGAACGGGCCATGCACCCAGAACGACTCGAGGCCGATCGTCGAGGTGCGGTCGGCGTTGAGGATGCCGCTGCTGCCGGTGTCGATCAGGCGGTTGGACAGGTCGGCGTCGGGACGGGCGCGCCAGCGGATGGTGTCGCCGTCGACGTCGTAGTTGGCGTAGGAGGCGCCGATGTAGAAGACGTTGCCCTTCTCGTTGATCGGTGCCCAGCCGCCGCGCAGGCCGAAGCCGCTGCCGTGCGCGCGGTTGCGGGTCAGCTCGCGGCCGAAGTAGCTGGCGCTGACCTGCCAGTCGTCGCTGCCGATGTTGTAGCTGGCACCCAGGCGACGACCCACCGCGAAGGTGTTGGTGATCATCGCCTTGGAGATGAAGTCGTTGTTCTTGGTCGAAGACAGCTCTTCCATGCTGTTGGGCTGCTTGAACTGGCCGACCTGCACGTAGTGCTTCTTGTCGCCGCCGATCTTGTACTTGACGTTGGCGTCGAGGAACTTGCCGTCGCCGGAAGCGTCGTAGCCCAGCACCCAGTCGATGTTGCCCGGGCCCTTGCCCTTGAGCACCAGCTCGGCGCGGCGCAGGCCGAAGTCGGTGTCGTCGCCATCGCTGCCGTCGGCATCGAGATTGGCGACGTCATTGTCGTACCAGTAACCGTCGGTCTGCAGCAGCCCCTCGAAGCTCACTTCGGAGCCGCCGATCACGTCGATGGCGACTTCCGCGTGGGCGGCCGGCGCGACGCAGGCGAGGATGGCGAGAGCGAGAGGGGCGGGGATGAGTTTCATTGGGCTGGCCCTTGGGGCATGGGAAGAGTGGGCGCAGCGTATGTAGTGATGATGACGCTCGTATGACAACCATGTCTTCTTGCTGTCCTCGGGGCGTCATGTGACATGTTCGTGAGTGCTTGTCGGTTATTTCTTGTATTTCAATAACTTGAGTTGGGTTTTCTGTAATTTCGCTGAAATCCATCCGGTCACCGCGGAGCCTGGGTGCGACTGCTGTCGAGGCGGTTGCCGGCTTTGTGGCGGTGTTGTTTCAGATCCGGGCGCGGGTGCCGGTCAGTACGGCAAGCGTCCCCGGTCGCTGCGTTCCAGCCCGGCCGCGCCCGGTTCGAAACCCTGCGCCTGCAGTCCGAGGGCGATGCCCGGCAGGTCGCTGCGTATCGTGGTGCGGGCGTCGTATCCGCCGTTCGCATCGATGTCGATCGCGATCGTGGCCGCCTCGATGCCGGGCGGGAGGCTGCCGGTGGGTGCGAGTTCGATGCGGGCGACGGGCCCGGCGCACACCGCGCGTCCGTCGAGCCGGAACGCCGGGCCCGGATCGCCGCCGGCGTCGGCGTCCAGTTGCAGGTCGAGACCGATCCGGCCGCCGGCGTTCTCGCAGCGACCGTCGCGGAACAGCGCGGTGGCGCCGTCCAGGTTCAGGCGCAGGTCGGCGCCGGGCCATGCGCGCGCGCTCAGCCCGAGTTCGCCATGAGCGTCGCGCAGTCCCCGCGCACGGCCGCGTACCACGGTCGCACGCAAATGCGGGCTGGCCAGCGCCCAGTGCTGCTGTCCGTACAGCAGCGGCAGCACCCGCAGCCGAAGGTCCAGCGTATCCAGTGCGATCGCGCCCCAGCGGGCGCCGCGCAGCTGGCCGGACCACAGGCTGCCGGACACCTCCCGCGCCTGCAGGGGGCCGTCGCCGGCGAACGCGTCCAGGGCGATGCGCAGCGGCAACAGCAGCACCAGCATCGCGATGCAGGCGGCCGCGAACACCGCCAGCAGTCGCAGGCGCCGGCTCATGCGCCGTCCCCCGCGTCTGCGCCTGTCGACGCGGCGGCTTCCAAGGTGTCGAAGCCGACCTCGACCCGCAACGCGCCGTCGCGTCTTTCCACGTGCAGCGTGTCCGGTCCGATCCCGTGGTCGTGCCGCAGACCGGCCAGCCAGGCGAACAACGGCTCCGACTGGACCCTGTCGATGCCCAGCACCAGTGCGCCGTGCTCGTCGCGGCGGCGACGGCTGACCGCGATCCCGGCATCGGCGGCGCTGTCGAGCAGAGCCCGGGTGCCGGGACGGCCGCGGTCGTCCCGCTCCCGGACAAGACGCAGTTCCGAGGCCAGTCCGCGCACCGCCGTGGCATCGGCGGCGGCGCGGTCGTAGCCGGCCCGCGCCGCGTCGCGCAGGTACCGCAACGGGGTCAACAGCGCGTACCAGTAGGCGAAGGCGGCGAGCATCACCAGCATTGTCGCGACCATCGTCCGTTCGCGGTCGTCGCGCGCGCGCCACCACTCCGCGATCCGCCGCGGTTGTCCGTTCATGGCCTGGCCTCCATCGGCGCGTCGCTGCGGGGCGGTCGCTCGTCGATCCGGATCGTGGTGGACAGACCGCCGCCGCCATCGCGGGTGCCGCCCACCTCCAGCCGCAAGCCGGCATCCGACAGGCGCCTGCGCAGTTCATCGAGGTCGCCGCGGGCCGGGTGGGCGACGACGGCCTCCAGGGCCTTGTCGCGACGGTAATCCAGACGCTCCAGTTGCAGCGTCGGGATCGTCGAGATCGCGCCATGCAGCGCGGCGTTGAGGCGGGCGAAGCGGTCGCCGGCCGCGGTCGAGATCAAGGCGTCCTGGAGCGAGGTGATCGGGTCGCCGCCGACGGCGGCGCCGAGGTCCTGGACGGTGGCCGCGGTCTCGCTCCGCAATGCCGATGCGGCGATGCCGTAGCGGGCCGCCCCGACCGCGACGAGCAGCAGGGGGGACAACGCGAGCAGCCCCGCCAGCAGTGCGACCCGACGCCAGCGGGGCAGGTCCGAAGGTTGCGCCTCGGCGCGCGTGAAGCGGCCCTGGAGCAGGTCGACCGACACTGCCACCGCGCCCCGGGCCAGAACCGCCTCGACCTGGCCGGTGTCGGCGACCGGCGTCGTCGGTGGAGCACCGGCAAGCACCGTTTCGGCCAGCCCGGCTTCGCAGCCGAATGCCAGTTCCGGGGCGCGTACCAGCCATTGGCCGTCGCGCTCGAACACGGTCGCGGCCGCCGTGCGGGCCTCGTCCCGGTCCGGCGCCTGCGGTGCCGGCAGCAGCATGTAGTCGGGGATCGCCATGTCCGGTTCGAAACCGAGCGTCCGGGCGCGGTCGAGGTGATGCCGCAGCACCGCCGGGGCGAGGTACAGCACTTGCCGGCGCGTACCCGCGTCGGGCGGTGCAGCGAGCACCACGTGCAGATCGTCGCCACCGCCGGCGAGACGCTCTTCGAGCAGCAGCCTCGCCGCGGCCAGTGCCTGGGCTTCGTTGCGGGCCTTCAGTTCCAGCCACTGGCTGCCGACCTGGTGGCCGGGTATCGCCAGGATGCAGCGGACCCCGGACGATCGACCGGATGCCGGCGCGGCGTCCGCGGCCAGCGGGCCGCGCGCGCTGATCGAGCCGTCGGCATCGATCCACAGGCATTGCAGGGTGTCGTCCTGCGCCGATGGCAACAGCAGGAGGGAAGCGGGAACGGAGGGCGGGTGTTTCATTCTTCGGCAGTCCAGCGGCGGGCGACCAGCGCGATTGCGCCATCGCGCCTGTGTTCGAACAGGTCGCTGAGTACGACCTGGGCATCGCCGTACTCGACTTCGGCATGCAGGCCGAAGTAGCGGGTACGCAGCCCGGTCTGCTCGAGCACCGGATTGGGCACATCGGCGGCGGCCAGCGCCGGCTGGCTCCAGAACGCGGCGTGGTCGCGCCAGCCGCCGTCGGGCCGGGCCGCGATCACGCGTCTGGCCTGGGCCGGGTCGAGCGCGCCCAGGGTCAGCATCGTCAGCAACGGTGCGTCCCGCGTCCGCAGTGTGTTGACGTTGAGCGGCGACAGGTCGGCGGTCGGCAGCGCGCATACATGCGGACGCAGGCGCGCGTACACCGCCGCGTCGTAGCCGTTCAGCGCCCGCAGCTCGCTGACCTCGGCCAGCAGCGCACCGGCGGTCCGGTACGCGGGCTGCAATGTCGCGTAGCTGCCGTCCTCGGCGCCCATCGGCGAGCGTTCCGCGTCGGTGTCGATCCAGTCGACCAGGGTGTCGGCAAGCGCCTGCGCCCGATAGGCGTCGAAGTCGATCGCCTCCAGCAGGGCGAGATACTGGCGCACGCCCAGTTCACGGCGCTGCCATTGTTCGGGCGCGCCCTCGACCACGCTGTTGAGGTTGAAACAGGTGGCGGCGTCGAACACGCGCGCGTTGGCCATGCCGCCCTCGCCGGCATCGATCGGGAACGGGAACGCGCGACCGTTCCAGTCGCCGTCGAGGGTGGTGATGCCGGGCGAGCGCCGGGTCAGCGCGTCGATCCGTCGGCGGGCGATCGCCTCGGTGCCCAGTGCGTACCACTGCGCCTGGGCCACGGCCTGGGCGTTGCCGGCGCGGCGCAGGCCGAAGCGGATGTCGTCGAGGATGCCGACGATCAGCACGGTCATCACCGCGACCAGCAACAGCACGGTCAGCAGGGCGACGCCGCGTTGGCGCACGCGACCGGGCAGCGGCCGCTTCATGCCTCTCCCCCCGGCAGCAGGAAGGTCTGGCGGATCCGTCCCAGCGCCTCGATGTCCAGGTCCAGCTCGATCGCCTCCGGCAGGTCGCCGCCGCCGCCCGGCCAACCGCTGAGCCACCGGCCGCGATAGCGATAACGGATGGAGGCCGCGCGGATGCCGGACAGCAGCTGTTGCGGGGCATCCGTGCCTGCGCCGTCCAGGGCGGGCCGGCTGCTGCGTTCCAGGCGTCCGTCGGCGAGCCGGTACTCGACGTACCGCATCGACGCGCGCGGGTCGGCGTCGGGGTTGGCCCAGCCGCGGCGGACGAAGCCCAGCAGCGGCCCGTGACCGGGCTGCCCGGCCACGAATGCGCGCCGCGCCGGCGAACCGTCGCCGTTGCGCACGCGTCGCGTCGCGGCCTGACCCAGATCGGTGCGCAGCAGGCTGCGCGCGCGCTGGAACTCGCCCAGCCGCTCCATGCGCGCACGCACCACGCCCTGGTTGTCGGCGGCATAGGCCATCACCGCGACAGCCGCGGCCGAGATCATGGCGAAGATGGCCAGTGCGACCAGCATTTCGATCAGGGTGAAACCGCGCGTGTTCATGGCGCCTCCCGGAACACGACGCGTTCGGCGGCGATCCGCTCCTCGTCGACGGGCATCACCAGCACTTCGATGCGCAACAGACCGCTGTCGTCGGTGGGCGCCAGGGTCCGCTTCCAGCGCCACGGACGGTCGCCGGCCGACTCGCGTCCCTGACCAGCGACCCCCATCGCCGAGAGTTCGTCGGCGTCGGCCACCATCGCTTCCACCGCGAGGTTGTCGGCGACCACCCCGGCGAGCACGCGTTCCTCGATCGCCACCGCGCTGCGGGTACTTTCGCCGGCGAGGTTGAGCAGTCCGAGCACGGCGAGTCCGAACACCGCCAGCGCGACCAGCATCTCGATCAGCGAGAAGCCGCGCCGGCACCGATGCCGCGACCGCCACGGTCGATCGCGATGCACGCTCTGGAGCTCAGCGCCGGGCATCCATCCGTACCTTGCCGGCGGCGTCGACCCGGACGTCGACCGAGGCGCGATCGCGGACCAGGGTCAGCGAGGCCGGCACGGCGGCGCCGGTGGGGTCGAAGCGGAAGCTGACCTGATCGCGTCCGCGCGGCAATTGCGGCCGTATGCCGTCGTCCCACAAGCGGTTGCCGAACGGCCGGTCGCGCAATGGCTGCCAGTCGCCGAAATGCTGGCGGGTGAACCCATAGCCCTGGTCGGTGACGGTGACCTCGATCGCGCGGGTACCGAGGATGGCCTCCTCGTGCGCGCGGACCAGGCCGGCGGCGAAGGCGTCGGCCTGGTCGTCGAGCGAGTTGTCCGCCGGCGCGGTCATCACCACCGCGGCGCCGGCGATGCCGAGGATGAACAGCACCACCATCAGCTCGACCAGGGTGAAACCGCGCGACCGGGCGGCGCGGTGCGCAGCCGGGAGCGTTGCGCGGTGACGGGCGGGGGTGCGGGTCACGGCATCAGCGCCAGTTGCCGATGTCGGCGTTGTCGCCTTCGCCGCCCTCGGCGCCATCGGCACCGAAGGAATAGACCTCGAAGGCGCCCTGGCGACCCGGCGCGCGGTACTGGTAGGGGTTGCCCCAGGGGTCGTCCGGCAGGCGACGGATATAGCCGCCGCGACGGTAGCGTTCGGGACGGGCGAGGCCTGCCGGCGCCTGCAGCAGCGCCTCCAGGCCCTGCCCGGTGCTCGGGTAGGCGAGGTTGTCCAGACGATAGGTTTCCAGCGCCTGTTCCAGCACCGAGATGTCGGCATGGGTCTTCTCGGCCATCGCACGGTCCTGGCTGGGCATCACGTTGATCATCACCACGGTCGCGAGCAGGCCGATGATGACGATGACCACCATCAGCTCGACCAGGGTGAAGCCGCGGGCCTTGCCGGCCCGACCGCGCGCAAGCACGGGGAACGGCCGGACGCGCGGTTGCGGTGCGCGGGCATGGTTGCGGGCGTGCGCTGCGGAACACGGGAGGCGGTGAAGGGCCGACATGACGGGGGTCCTCTAGAAAGCCAGCGAATTGAACTGCAGGATCGGCAGCAGGATGGACAGGACGATGACCGCGACCACGCCGCCCAGCGCGACGATGATCATCGGCTCCAGCAGGCTCATCGCGGCCGAGGTGAAGGTGTTGAACTCGCGCTCCAGGTAGTCGGCTGCGCGCTCCAGCATCGGCGCCAGGCGGCCGCTGTTCTCGCCGCTGGTGGCCATGTAGATCAGGGTCGGCGGGAACACTGCGGCGCGCTTCATCGCCGAGGACAGGCTGCCGCCCTCGCGGATCGATGCGACCATCGTCTCGGTGGCCTGGCGCAGCACCCGGTTATGCACGGTGCGGGCGGTGATCGTCAGTCCTTCCAGGATCGGCAGGCCGCTGTTGACCATGATCGACAGCGTCCGCGCCATCCGCGCGGCATGGATATCGCGGATCAGGCGGCCCAGCAGCGGCATGCGCAGCACCAGCGCGTCGAAGCGCAGTCGAAAGCCCGGCCGCGCGAGCATCAGCCGGAAACCGGCCGCCGCCAGGATCGACAGGACCAGCAGCGGCAGCCCCCAGCCGGCGATGAAGTCGGAGATCGCGATGACCACCCGGGTCAGCGTCGGCAGCTCGCGCCCCATCGAGTCGAACTGTTCGACCACCTTCGGCACCACGAAGGTCATCAGAGCGATCACCACCGCGACGGCGGTCAGCGCCAGCGCGGCCGGGTAGACCAGGGCGGTGAACAGCTTGGAACGCACCTGCTGTTCGCGTTCGAGCAGATCGGCCAGCCGTTCGAGGATGTCCGGCAGCGCGCCCGAACTCTCGCCGGCGGCGACCATCGCCCGGTACAGCGGCGGGAACGCGTCGCCCTGGCGCGCCATCGCGTCGGACAGACGGAAGCCTTCCAGCACCAGCGCGTGGGTTGCCATCAGGGTGCGCCGCACCGCCGGCTTCTCGGCCTGCCCGCCGATCGTGCGCAGGGCCTCTTCCAGCGGTGCGGCGGTGATCAGCGTCGCCAGCTGTCGGGTGACCAGGGTGACGTCCTTGCGGGTGAAGCGATCCAGCAGCGAGCGCCGGTCCGAAACCTTGCCGGACGCGGTCGTGGCCGGCGCCAGCTTGACCGGCAGCAGCCTGCGCTTTTCCAGCCGTTCGCGCGCCTCGCCAGCGCTGGCCGCCGACACCGTCCCGGTGCGGGTCCGGCCGCGCAGATCGAGCGCGGCGTAGTCAAACGTCGCCATCGTCGTCCAGCTCCTGGCGGGCGACCCGCATGGCTTCCTCGACGGTGGTGTCGCCGCGGGCGACGCATTCGCGTGCCGCCTGCGACAACCGGCCGCCGCCGGAGAAGGCCAGCCGGGCGATGCTGTCCTCGTCGGCATTGGCGCCGATCAGCTGTCGCAGCGCCTCGTCGACCGGGACCGCCTCGTAGACGCCGACGCGGCCACGGAATCCGGTGTGACTGCATTGCGCGCAACCGACTGCGCGGTACAGGACCGTGTCGCGGTCATCGCCCATCAGCTGCCGGCTCAGCGTGTCGGGTTCGCGCTCGACGCGACAGTGCGGACACAGCCGCCGCACCAGCCGCTGGGCGACGATCAGGCGCAGGGTCGAGGCGAGCAGGAACGGCTCGATGCCCATGTCGCGCAGGCGGGTGATCGCGCCGATCGCGTCGTTGGTGTGCACGGTCGACAGCACCAGGTGACCGGTCAGGCTGGCCTGTACCGCGATCTGCGCGGTTTCCGGGTCGCGGATCTCGCCGACCATCACGGTGTCGGGATCCTGGCGCAGGATCGCACGCAGGCCAGCGGCGAAGGTCATGCCGACCTTGTTGTTGACCTGGGTCTGGCCGACCCCGTCGATCGCGTATTCGACCGGGTCCTCGACGGTGAGGATGGTGCGACTGCCGTCGTTGAGCCGGGCGAGCCCGGCGTACAGCGTGGTGGTCTTGCCGGAGCCGGTCGGGCCGGTGACCAGGACGATGCCGTTGGGCACCGCCAATGCCTGCCGGAAGCTGCGCAGCACCGGTGCCGGCATGCCCAGCTGCGGCAGCGACAGGGTGCCCTGGTCCTTGTCGAGCAGTCGCATCACCACCCGCTCGCCGCCGCGCGCGGGCAGGGTGGACACGCGCACGTCGAGTGCGCGCGCGCCCATCGCGACCGAGATCCGTCCGTCCTGAGGCACCCGCTTCTCGGCGATGTCCAGCCGCGCCATCACCTTTACCCGCGAGACCAGCAGCGGAGCGATGCGGGCGGGCAGGCTGAGCATCTCCCGCATCACCCCGTCGACGCGGAAACGCACCCGCAGCGCGGTTTCGAACGGCTCGACGTGGACGTCGGAGGCGCCCAGGCGGGCGGCCTCGGCGAGCAGCCCGTTGATCAGGCGGATGATCGGCGCATCGTCCTGGCTTTCCAGCAGGTCGGCGGTGGCCGGAATGTCGTCGACCAGGGCGTCGAGGCTGCCGTGGGCGTCGAGGGCGCCGGCCTCGGCGGCGCTGCCGAGGCCGGCATCGGCGTAGGCTTCGGACAGGCGCCGGTCGAAGGCGCCGCGCTCGAGCCGCTCGACCCTGAGCGGACGGGCCAGGGCGCGGCGCACCTCGAGCAGGGCACGGGCGTCGGCGCCCTCGCGCAGGCCGACATGGGCCTGGGTCCCGTCGCCGCCGAGCAGCACGACGCCGTGCGCCTTGGCGAAGGCGTAGGGCAGGGCGGCCGGTGCGGGCGCGGACGGCGTCATCGCGCCGGCGCGGCCTCGTCGCTTGCTCCGGTCGCCGCCGGGACGGGAGCTGGAGGCACCGGCGGACTCATCCGCAGGTATTCCTGGACCAGGGCATCGAGCGCGGCGCGCTGCTGCTCCGCCTGTTGCGCTTCCAACTGGCGATCGCGGATGTAGCCGTAGCGGTAGGCGGTCTCGCGCTGCGCGTCGGCGGCGTCGCGGATCACCGTCGGACGGATGAACACCATCAGGTTGCGCTTGTCGTTCTCGCGCGCGGTGCTGCGGAACAGGCCGCCGATCAGGGGCAGGTCGCCGAGTCCGGGAATCTTGTCGACGGTCACCCGGTCGGTCTGGTCGAGCAGTCCGCCGAGCACGACGATCGCGCCGTCGTCGACCTGGACCTTGGTCTCGATCTCGCGCTTGTTCAGCACCAGCTCGTTGAAGTCGGCGCTGACCGGACCGGCGATCGAGGACACTTCCTGGCGCAGGAACAGGGTGATGCCGCCGCCGGCGTTGATCTGCGGCTTGACCTCCAGCTGCACGCCGACATCCTGGCGCTGGATGGTGCGGAACGGGTTGCTGTTGGAGTCGCCCAGCACCTCGCCGGTGGTGATCGGTATTTCCTGGCCGACCAGGATGCGGGCCTCCTCGTTGTCGAGGGTCATGATCGACGGTGTCGACAGCAGGTTGGAGCCGGTGTCGGACTTGACCGCGTTGATGATCATTCCGAACACCGCGTCGCTGCTGCTGCCGGCCAGTCCCGCCAGTCCGCCGGACAGGCCCAGCAGCGACTGCACCGCGGCGCGGCGGGCCAGGTCCAGCACGCCGTCGTCATCGTCGTCGCCCGGCTGGCCGGCGGCCACGCCGGCGGCGATCGGCATGATCCCGGTCTTGGAGCTGGGGTACTGGGTGGCGAGGAACGGAATGTTGCCGTCCTTGCCGCCGAGCAGGAACTGCACGCCGAGTTCCTTGGCCGCCTCGTCGGAGATCTCCACCACGATCGCTTCGACCAGCACCTGTTCGCGGCGGGTGTCGAGCTGGTTGATCACATCGAGCAGGGTGCGCTGGGTCTCGGGGTCGGCGTTGATGATCAGCGAGTTAGAGCCCGGGTAGCGGACGATGGTCGGACGCTTGCCCGGCACGCCGGCGATGACCTGGGTGCCGGTCGGCGCGGCGGTCGACACCGCGCTGGAGGCCGGCGCGTCGGCCCCGTAGGCGGCGTCGGGCGCCTGGCCGACCAGTTGCTGCAGCACCGGCAACAGCTGCTCGGCATTGGCATGGCGTAGCTTGACCACACGCACGTCGCCGCTGCTCTCGGCGCGGCGGTCGAGTTCGAGGATCATCTGCACGACCCGCTGGATCAGCTGGGCGTCGCCGCGCACCACGATCGAGTTGCTGCTCTCCACCGGCAGGATCGACAGCGCCGGGTTGACGCCGTCGGCGCCGCCGCCGAACAGGCGGGTCACGGTGGCGGCGATCTCCTGCGCGGAGCTGTTGCGCAGGGTCACGGTATCGATGGTGGCGCGGTCGCTGTCGACCTGGGCGATCAGCGCACGGATCCGGCGCAGGTTGTCGGCGTAGTCGGCGACCAGCAGGCTGTTGCTGTGCGGCATCGGCAGCACCACGCCGCCGCGCCCGACCAGCGGCTTGAGCGTTTCCGCCGCGATCCGCGCGTCGACCGTGCGCAACGGCAGCACCTGGGTCGCGAAACCGCTGCCGTCGCCTCCCGCCGAGCCGGGCTGCTGGGCGGCGGTATCGTCGGGAACGACGCGGTAGGCGCCGGCGCCGGCGGGCACCGCGACCAGGCCGTTCGCGCGCAGTACCGCCAGCAGCACGCCGAGCAGTTCCTGCTCGGACATGGGTTCGCCGCGATTGACGTTGACCGTGCCCTGTACCCGCGGGTCGACGACGAAGGTGGTGCCGGTCGCCTGTGCCACGTCCTGGATGAACGCGCGGATGTCGGCGTTCTGGATGTTGAGCGACTGAGCGGTCGGTGCCGGGTTGCCGCTGCGGGTGCCGGCGCGGTCCGGGTCGGCGCCGACCGCGGAGAACGGCTGCAGCACCAGGCTGGCGATCAGCACGCTGGAGAGAAGGTGTCGGTTCAAGGTTGCTCGGCCTGCAGAGTGATCGTCCGGGACTGGCCGCCGCGCTCGACGGTCAGCACCACTTCGGAACGGTTCTTGAGTTCGCCCGCCAGTTCGCCGAGCCGCTCGCGATCGAGCGGACGGCCGTCGACCGCCATCAGCACGTCGCCGGGGGCCAGGCCCGCGCGGCGGAACAGGACGCCGTCGCCGCGTGGCGTCAGGGTGTACCCGCCGTCGAGGTTGGCGCGCAGCCCGGTGCTGGCCAACAGCTGGGAGGGCGCAATCGCGCCGGTGCTTCCGCTGGCCGGATCCGCACGGGTCGCCGCGGACGTGGTGCCCGGGCTGGCGAGCGGACGCGTCCTGGCGGTCGACGCAGGCATGGGCGGCGACGCCGGAGTCGCCAGGTCGATGCGGTGTTCGCTGCCGCCCGCGCGCAGCACGACGTGATCCTCGCCGACCCGGACCAGGGTGATGCCGTCGGCGATCGCTTCGCCGTCGCGATAGGCGCGCTGCGCGCCGTCCTTGCCGGCGAGGATCGCCGAAGCGGGCATGCCGCCGTCGGCCGACGCCGCGCGCAGCCCGAACAGGCGATAGCCCAGCGCCTGTTCGGCACCGGCGGCTTCGGAAACCGCATCGCGCCGGTAGAACAGGTCGGCGTCGATCGCGAAGGCGTCGGCCGCGGCGGAAGCCTCCGGCGGGGCGACCTCGCCGAAGGGGGCGGGTGGAACCACCGCCAGCCAGATCAGCCGCGCTGCCTGCAGGGCAAGCAGGATCACCAGTGCGACCTCGAGCGCGGCGGGGAGCCGTCGGCCGATCCTTTCGCGCAGATCGGACGCGGAGATATCGCGGATGGCGGCAAGGGCAGGCACGGGCGCAGCGGTCCACATCTCGGGTTTCAGCGGCGCGAACAGGATGAGACGGATTTGTGACCATATGACT
The DNA here is from genome assembly GCF_003233695.1 of Marilutibacter maris. NCBI lineage: Bacteria > Pseudomonadati > Pseudomonadota > Gammaproteobacteria > Lysobacterales > Lysobacteraceae > Marilutibacter > Marilutibacter maris. The sequence goes on from NZ_CP029843.1 coordinate 1,456,780, forward strand.
GCAACTGACACATGGATTCGAGGGTCTCGGCATTCGTGCGGGGGCGCGGGTCGGCCCGGAACGGGGTGAGCGGAAACAAAAAGACCCGGAAGCCTGGCTTCTGGGCCCGTCCTCCCCGGGAGGGCGTCTTTCCCCATTGGCGGACTGGTGCGAGGCAGTCCATCCGCACGGCCGGCGACGGCCGCTTCGACGACGCGATCGTGCGGATCAGCGACGTGCCGCAAGCGGGTCCGGACGAGGCCGGACCCGCAATTCGGGCCATGCACGGGGTGTGCATGTTTCAACCACGGCTAGAACGACGCCGACAGGCTGAGGGTGTAGCTGGTACCCAGGTCGTAACGCATCACGTCGGCGCGGCCGCCGCCGAACTCCTGATACTCGTGGAACTCCTGGTTGAACAGGTTGCGGGCCTCGAAGCCCAGCTCCATCCGGGTGTTCCACAGGGTGAAGCCCTTCTTCAGCACCAGGTCGACCGTGGTGCCCGGGTCCTGCACGTAGTCGGGCTGGACCACGGTGGTGCCGCCGGCGCCGTCCGCGCCGATGATGCCGCGGGCGTTGATGCGCTCGCTGGCGTAGCCGATCAGCAGGGTCGCCTGGCTGCCGGAGGCCGGGTGTTCGAGTCCCAGCTGGACGTTGGCCAGATGCTCGGACTGGCCCTGCAGGCGGCTGCCGTCGACCACCAGCTCGGACGCCGGTTGCGGACGGCCGTTGCCGGCCAGGGTGTAGGCGACGTCGTCGCCGTCGACCTGGACCTCGGAGTCGGAGTAGGTGTAGTTGGCGGCGACGAAGAAGCGGCTGTCGGCACCGGTCCAGTCCCACGGGCTGTCGTAGTACTTGCGGAAATCCAGTTCCAGTCCGTAGACCACCGCCTTCGGCGCATTGATGAAGCTCTGCTGCCAGGCCGAGCCCGAGCGGCCGTTGAGCACGACCTCGACCGGCTTGTCGATGTCCTTGTAGAACACGCCGGCACTGAGGTACTCGCCGCGATCGAAGTACCACTCGTAGCGGGCGTCGAAGTTGAGCAGTTCGCTGTCGACCAGGAAGGGGTTGCCGATCACCAGGCGATCGCTGTCGAGGTCGAGGTACTGCTGCGGCGCCAGTTCGCGGAACTGCGGACGGGCGATGGTCTTGGACAGGCCGACCCGCAGCTGCTGGTTGTCGGCGAAGTTCCAGGTGACCGTCGCCGCGGGCAGGAAGTAGTCGTTCTCCAGCGGCGCCGCGGTCGGCAGCGGCTGACCGGCGCCGAACAGGTCGATCGGCTGCACCTCCTGGGTCGCGTCCTCGTAGCGGACGCCGACGGTGGCGCGCACCGTGCCGGTCAGCTGCGACTCCGCTTCAACGTACAGGGCGCGGGTTTCCAGCGAGCCGTCGTAGGCCGCTGCGCCGGTGCCGCCGGTGGTCTCGCGCAGGGTCAGGTAGCCCTGGCTGATCGCGTAGTCGGACAACAGGAAGTCCGGACGCAGATAGCGGTAGTAGAACGGCAGATTGCCCAGCGACAGCAGTCGGAACTCGCGGGTGACCGCGTCGCGCTCGGTGTCCGACCAGGCGGCGCCGAAGTTCAGGTACAGGTCCATCTCGATCGGCAGTCGCCACGCGGCGTCGACGCCGGCCGAATCCACGCGCTCGTTGACCTGGCTGAAGCGGGTGTAGTTCTGCGCCTGCGAAGCGTCGTGGAACCAGAAGCCGTCGGCATCCTCGCGATAGCGGAAGCCCTTCTCGTACGGCGCGTCCAGGCTGGCGCGCGAATGGCCGACGCGCCAATCGACGGTCAGGTCGCGGAACTCGCCGAACATGTGCTCGCCGGTCAGCTGGGTATTGATCAGCTCGCGCTCGAACCAGTGGGTGGTGTCGTCGCGGACGTTGTCGCCGGTCAGCAGGCTGTAGCCCTCGGTGCTGCGCGTTTCCTTGTCGGTGTCGTGCACGTACATGGTCATCAGGCCGACCTTGTGGTCTTCCCAGTCCATGGTCACGCCGAGCAGGCCGTTGACGGTGGCGTTGTTGGTGGTCGACAGGAAGTCGTAGTCGGACTGCACCGCCATCTTGCCGCTCTCGACCGCACCGTCCTGCTGGACGCCGACCTGGGTCTTCCACTTGTTCTTCAGCGCCGCGGTGGCGACCACGCCCAGGCGCGAGGAGTCGCCCATGTCGAACGAGGTGCCGCCGCTGATCTCGTACTCGTAGTCCGGATTGACGTTGTCGGTGGTCTGGATCAGGTTCAGTGGCGCGTTGGTGAAGCTGCGCGCGATCCGCTTGACCTGGTCCGCGGTGAAGTCGGGGCCGGGGGTGATCCGGTTGCCGGTGGCGAGGGCGTCCTGCAGCTCCTGCGGCATCTTGCGGGTGCCGTCGTCGTAGCCGAAGAAGTCCGAGTCGCCGCCGCCGTAGTGGGTCAGGCCGGGCTGGAAGGTCGTCTCGCTGTTGCCACCGATCGCCGCCTTGAACTTGAGGAACGGCTGCTCGGGCACCACCGCGCTGGAGATGTTGATGGTGCCGCCGCCGAACTCGCCCGGGAAGCGCACCGAATAGGTCTTCTGCACCTCGACGGTGTCGAGGACGTTGGTCGGGAACAGGTCCAGCGGCACGACGCGCTTGAGCGGCTCGGGACTGGGCAGCGGCGAGTTGTTCAGCAGCGCCGAGGAGTAGCGCTCGTTCAGGCCGCGCACGTACACGTACTTGCCCTGGTTGACGCTCAGGCCGGCGACCCGGACCAGGGCATCGGCCACGGTGCTGTCGCCCTGGCGCTCCAGGTCTTCCTTGGACACGTGGGTCATCACCGCCGAGCTGGTCAGCATCGGCTGCGGAATGAACTCGCCGCGCACCTCGATCGCATCGAGCTCGGTGGCCTGCTCGGTGGCTGCGGGCGGATTGGCGGACGGTTCGGTTCCGGCGTCCTGGGCCAGCGCGCCGTGCGGCGCGAGCAGGGCCGTGATCGCCAGGAAGATCCCGGTATGAGGGCCCGTACGGGCGATATTGAGCTTCATGAGTGGCAGCCTTTCTTAGGGTCCTGTACGTCCGATAAGCCGATGCCGCGGTTTCGCCGCGGCATCGGAGAGGGGGCGGGGCCACGGACTTTTGGCCCCGCTCCACCCGCGACCGCCCCCTGCGGCCACGGGTCTGGCCATCAGCAGGGATCGCTGCTGGTCAGGCCGCAGGTCCAGCCTTCCCACCAGGTATCGGCCGAGTCCTTGACCGCGCCGATGTAGTCGACGTCCTCGAAGAACGGATTGACCGTCGAAAGGCCGGCGAAGGCCGGCACCGCGGACTCGTTGGCGCCGTTGATGAAGGTGCCGCTCAGGCTCGACGCGCCGGTCGAGTTGTTGGTGCCGGCGTTGAACGCGGTGGCTTCGGCGCCGGAAGCGCCGCCGGCGAACGGGGTGTCGCAGGACACGTAGGTCGAGTCGAACGTGCCCTCGGTGGTGGCCGACTGGAACTCGATGCACGCCGGATTGCCGCCGGTGAAGACCGCGTTGTAGTAGTTCACCAGGGTGCCCTGGTTGAGCACCACGACATTGTCGTGACCCTTGCTGACGTAGGTCACGTTGGCGATGACCGGATTGGAGCGGTACGGCAGGTCCTGCGAGCTCATCTCGTTGACGCGGTCGCCGCCGCCGTCGCGCTGGACGATCAGGCCGAACTGGATCGCGCCGCGGTAGCCGGAGTCGGTGTCGAAGCTGTCGTCGTCGATGCCGGTCATCACCAGATGCTTGGCGTTGACCTTGCCGCCGAACCATTCGATGCCGTCGTCGGAGCTGTTGTGCACCTGCACGTAGTCGACCTCGGTGCCGCTGCCCAGGCCGGCCATGGTGATGCCGTTGAGCTCGACGTCGGGCAGCACTTCGAAGCCGGAATGCATCACCCGGACGTACTTCAGCACGCCGCTGTTGTCGGCGTCGTCGTTGCCGCCGTAGAAGCCGTTGGCGCCTTCGACCTGCGCCTCGCAGGTGGCGGTACCGGGCTGGGCGGTGCCGGGGCAGGTGCTGATGGCGGCGCGGCCGAGCAGCACCAGGCCGCCCCACTGGCCGATCGAGTCGATGCCGGTGGTGCCTTCGACGCTCTGCCGGCTGGTCATCACGATCGGCGCGCTGGCGGTGCCTTCGGCCATGATCTGCGAGCCGCGGTTGACCATCAGGAAGTCGGAACCGCTGGAGCCGAACAGGGTCACGCCCGGTTCGATGGTCAGCACGCCCTGGCGCGCGTTCGGATACGGGTTGGCGGCGTCGCCGCCCATGTCCTCGCCGACATCGGTGCGGCCGTTGAGCGAGTAGGCCACGCCGTCGATCTGCGGCAGCGTCATGTTGCCGATGATGCGGGCCGGCAGCTCGCAGTTGGTCATGCCCGCAACCTCACCCACGTCGGTGGTGCCGCTCGGGCAGCTCGCGCCGGTCGGCGGCGGCGGCGGCGGAGCCGGCGGCGGCGGGGGCGGCGGGGTCACCGGCGGGGGCGGGAATGCGCCTTCGCCCGGCGACGCAACGCGGTCGGCGCCGCCGCCGCAAGCGGTGAGTGCGAGGACCGCGCCGAAGGTCATCAGCAGGGTCCTGCAGTTGTTGCGAGAAGTCATTCTCTTGCTCTCCGATCGTTTGGGTTGGTTCAAACACGTTCGAGCCCGGCCAGAACCGCTCGCCGATCACGCGTCCTGTCGCGATCGCAACGACCGGTCCCGCTCCGTCCCCTGTCCGTTCGCGCGTCGAATCGATCGCGCGCTCGTGCCCGTTGTCCCGTGCCTGGTGTTCGCGCCCGAACCATCCGTCGATGTGCTTTTTCGAGAACGGGGTTTGCGGCCGTAATCGAATTGGTCCGTGCTGCGGGCGCGCTGCGGTGCGGACGAGTCGGCGAAAAGTTATAGGCCTGTCCTGTGACAGGTTCTTTTCAGTGATAACGTGGATTTAACCAACGAAAACGCCACAAAAACGTCATGTGAAAAATGAAACGTTGCGGTCATAGAAAATGACCAAAGTGGAATGTCCGCGCAGGTTCCGGGGGCGGCGCGGATGAAATCGGGATCGAATGTCCCGCGGCGATCCGTGCTTCGACGACCGTCGATCCGGAATATGGCGGCGGCGTCAAACGCGACGCTTTGCGCGCGCTCATGCGAGATCGCATCGACGGAATCGCAATGACATACGACCGCAACGAAGAACACGCGCCCCGGCGCTTCGACGAACACGCAGGGTCCGGGAACATGACCGAAACCAGCCAACTCACCGCCGAACTGGAGCAGTGGATACTCGACCAGGTCCGCGCCGGACAGCCGCCGGAAGCGGTGCTGGAACCGCTACTGGAAAGCGGCTGGGAACAGCAGGCGGCGATCGACGCGATCGAGACCGCCACCCGCGGCTTCCTCGAAGCCCACGCGCGCGAGAATGGCCTGCCCGCGCCGAGCCGGGTGCCGGCGCCGATCGGACTCAACGGGCCTTCGGTCGTCGATGCCGGCGATCGCGAAGTGCAGGTGCTGGCCAGCGTGCGCCATCCGCGGGTGATCGTGTTCGGCGGCCTGCTGTCGGACGAGGAGTGCGAGCGGATGGTGGCGTTCGCCCGTTCGCGGCTGTCGCGTTCGGCGACCGTCGATCTGGAGACCGGCGGCGACATCGTCCACGAGGGACGCACCAGCCAGGGCATGAGCTTCGAGCGCGGCGCCGACGCGTTGTGCCGGAGGATCGAGGCGCGCATCGCCAGACTGCTGGACTGGCCGGTGGATCGCGGCGAAGGCCTGCAGGTACTGCGCTACGGGCCCGGCGCCGAGTACAAACCGCACTACGACTACTTCGATCCCGACCGTCCGGGCACGGCGAAGATCCTGCAACGCGGCGGGCAGCGGGTCGCATCGCTGGTGATGTATCTCAATACACCGCGCGGCGGCGGCGCCACGACCTTTCCCGAGGTCGGTTTCGAGGCGGCCGCGGTCAAGGGCAACGCGGTCTTCTTCAGCTACGACCGTCCGCATCCGATGACCCTCAGTCTGCACGGCGGCGCGCCGGTCACCGCCGGCGAGAAATGGGTCGCCACGAAATGGTTGCGCGAGCGCGCGCACGACTGATGTCGCCCGGGTGACAGTGGTGCGGCGGCGATGCGACGCGCGTCGATGCGATCCGGCCGCGGGTGTCGCGTCCGGATGACGGTTCGTGAGGGGGGGCGGACGCGGTGGAGCGGTCCGCCTTCAGTGTTCCGGCGCGCCCTCGGTCTTGTCGGGATAGCGGCAGATGTCGCGGATCGCGCACTGCGGGCAGTCGGGCTTGCGGGCCTTGCAGACATAGCGCCCGTGCAGGATCAGCCAGTGGTGCGCGTCCTGCAGATACGCGGCCGGCACCACCTGCAACAGGGCGTCCTCGACCGCGCGCACGGTCTTGCCCGGGGCCAGGCCGGTACGGTTGGAGACCCGGAAGATGTGCGTGTCCACCGCCATCGTCGGTTCGCCGAACGCGGTGTTGAGCACCACGTTCGCGGTCTTGCGGCCGACCCCGGGCAGGGCCTCGAGCGCGGCGCGCTCGCGCGGCACCTCGCCGTCGTGGTGCTCGATCAGTTGCTGTGCCATCGCCACCACGTTGGCGGCCTTGGTGTTGTAGAGACCGATGGTCGAGATATAGGGCTTCAGCCCGTCCACGCCCAGTGCGGCGATCGCCTGTGGCGTGTTGGCGACCGGAAACAATCGCCGGGTCGCCTTGTTGACCCCGACATCGGTGGCCTGTGCCGAAAGCGTCACCGCGACCAGCAGTTCATAGGGCGAGCCGAACTCCAGCTCGGTGGTCGGCTTCGGATTCAGCCACTTCAAGCGCTCGAACAGTTCGACCACCTCGTCGGGCTTGAGCCTGGACGGGCGCCGCGCGCGTTTCTTGCGCGCCGGGGCCTTGGCGGTCGCGCGGGGCTTGCCCGGCGCCGGTCCGCGCGACGAAGCCGCCATCAACGCTGGCGTCCGGCGGCGCGTGCCTTGGCCCGCGCCAGCGCCGCCGCCGCCGCGTCGGGCAGGGCCGGGCGCAGGTGGTCGCCGCCGTCGGGATTGACCGCGGTCGCTTCCTGCGTGGTCGCGCGGGCGGCCTCGCGCTCATCGGCCAGGCGCTGCAGACGGGCCATTCGCTCGCGATAGCGGTCGCGGGCGTCGTGAGCGTGCTTGAGCGCGGCCCGGGCCTGGACCAGGGGCAGGTGGCAGGTGGGCTTGCAGCAGGGGCAGGGTTCTGCCGCCATCAGGCCGAGATCGATCGCGCGATCGACGTCGTCGGCGGCCAGCGCGTCCAGCATCGCGTGCTGTTTCGCGCCACTGGCGTCCTTGCAGCCGCACAGGCGGCAGGGCCCGCTCATGAGCCCTTGAACGCCGGCTTGCGGCGCTCCAGGAAGGCGGTGGTGCCCTCACGCATGTCGTCGGTGGAGAACATCAGGCCGAACTGCGCGGTCTCGTACTCCAGCCCTTCCTCGATGCCGCACTCGCCGCCGACGTTGACGCAGTCGATGACGCCGCGCAGCGCCAGGGGTGCCGCCCCGGCCAGCTGGGTCGCCAGCTTCAGCGTTTCGGCCTCCAGTTCGGCCGCCGCGACCACCCGGTTGACGATGCCCAGGGCCGCCGCCCGGGTCGCATCGATCGGGGCGCCGACCATGCACAGCTCCAGGGTCGCGGCGCGACCGGCCAGCCGCAGCAGGCGCTGGGTACCGCCGAATCCGGGAATCAGGCCGAGATTGATCTCCGGCTGCCCGACCTTGGCGGTGTCGGCGGCGATGCGCAGATGGCAGCACATCGCCAGCTCCAGGCCACCGCCGAGCGCGAAGCCGTTGATCATCGCGATCACCGGCTTGGGCATCTTCTCGACCCGGCGCATCATCCGTTGCCCGCGCAGGGAGAAGTCGCGCCCCTGGACCGGGCTCAGGGTGTTCATCTCGGCGATGTCGGCACCGGCGACGAAAGCCTTGGGGCCGGCGCCGGTCAGGATCACCGCGCGGACTCCGTCGTCGCCGGCGGCCTCGGCGAAGGCCGCGTCCAGCGCGTCCAGGGTCGCGGCATTGAGCGCGTTCAGCTTGTCCGGTCGGTTGACGGTGATCACGAGGACGTCGCCCTCGCGGCGGCTCAGCAATGGGGAGTCGGACATATGGACAGGTGTCTCGTATGGATGTGGAGTGGGTGGCGGACGCCAGTGCTCCGATCCTCGCCGAAGCGGCCCGGGTACGCGATCCGGGCAATATTCCGGATTCGGCCGGGAACTTGATCGGCCTTGTCTGGTCACAGCCGATGGCGTCAGTGGCGGTTAAGCCGTTGCGCCGGTATCCTAGCGCGTCCGAACGGGCCCTGTGCGGCCTCGAGGGCCCCATGACCGGTACTTGAGCGGTCGTCATGCGAATTGCGACGACCCGCCCGGTTCCGTGCCACACACCGGAGGTTTTACCGAATGAAGTTGCGTTTTCTCGCGGTCGCGACGACCGCCCTGGTCCTGGCCACTGGTGTTCTGGCCGCCGGCAGCGTCGCCGCCCAGGACATGTCTTCCGAGAAGGGCAAGCTGAGCTACGCGCTGGGCTACGACCTGGGCCGCAATGCGATCGAGAGCGGTGAAGCCGTCGACCTGAACACCATCATCAAGGGTCTGCAGGACGGCTACGCGAAGCAGCAGCCGGCCGTCGCGGTCGAAGAGCTGCGCACCGCGGTCCAGAACATGCAGAAGCGCCAGGCCGAGAAGGCCAAGGCCGACTGGGACCGCGCCGCCGCGACCAACAAGTCCAAGAGCGACACCTTCCTCGCCCAGAATCGCGCCAAGCCGGGCGTTCAGGCGCTGGCCGGCGGTATCCAGTACCGCGTGATCGAGGCCGGCAACGGCGGCAAGCCCACCCAGGGCAGCACCGTCGCGTTGCAGGTCGCCGGTCCGTTCGCCTGGGGCGAGCGTCCGCAGCCGGCGCGCGCCGCGCAGGACATCCCGGAGATCAAGGTCAGCGAGATCGAGATGCCGGCGATGCGCGAGGTCCTGCTGCAGATGCCGGCCGGCGCCAAGTGGGAAGTCACCCTGCCGCCGGAGAAGGCCTACGGCGCCGATCCGCGCACGCCGTTCCCGCCGAACGTCGCCGTGCAGTTCGAGATCAAGCTGGTCAGCGTCAAGTAATACCGCAGGCGGCCGCTCGAAGCGGCCGCCTTCTTTTTCCGGGGCCCGTGCGGGAGCCGGCCGGCGGATCGCGCCGGCACAGCGCTGTGCCGCATTCCGGCCTCGTCGGTGCCGGCAACCGGTTCGCGGGCCGCGAATTGCGCAGTGCTTCCCGGCAGCGGGCCCGGTGCGGCGAGACAATGCGCCGTGCCGCTGCCGTCCAGGTCCGAGCAACACCGAGATGAACTACCCCTTCCGCGCCGTACTCAGCCCCTGCATCGGCGTCTGCAGCCTCGATGAGAACGGTTACTGCGAAGGCTGCCACCGGACTTCCGCCGAGATCGCACGCTGGTCGCAGATGAACGATGACGAACGGCTGAGGATGATGGAAACCGTGCTGCCCGAGCGGGAATCGGGCCGCCGGTGAGCGGCGGCGCGCCCGGGCCCTGGCCCGTCGACTGGCCGGAGCTGGCCTGTGCGCTGCATCCGTTGGCCGATCCGCCGCTCGGGCCCGGCTGGAACGCCGACGAGATCCGCGACCTGCTGGAGCCGGGCGCGCGACCGGCCGAGGCCGCGGTCCTGGTCGGGCTGGTGCCGCGCGGCGAGAGCACCGGTGTGCTGCTGACCCGGCGCAATGCAGGCCTGCGCCAGCACGGCGGCCAGGTCAGTTTTCCTGGTGGCCGGATCGAGCCCGACGACGTCGACGTCGTCGCAGCGGCGCTGCGCGAGGCGCACGAGGAGGTCGGCCTGGAGCGCGCCGCGGTACGTCCACTGGGCTTCCTCGATCCACTGTCGACGATCACCGGTTTCCGGGTCACCCCGCTGGTGGCCAGCGTGTCCGGCGACTTCGTGCCGCGTCCCGATCCCTCGGAGGTCGAGGAGGTGTTCGAGGTGCCGCTGGAATACCTGATGGACCCGGGCAATCTGACCCGTCGGATCCTGCGTTATCGTGGCCGCAGTCGCGAGGTGCTGGAATTCCGCTACCCCGCGCAGCGCATCTGGGGCGCGACCGCCTCGATGCTGTTCAATCTGCGCGAGCGCCTCGCGCAGGCACGCTTGCGAGGTCGATGACGATGCAGACGCCCGCCCTGACCGCAGCCTGGAACGCCTGGATCGACGCCGAACGGCTGGCCCGCGCGCTGGGCGACGACGACCTGGTGGTGATCGATGCCCGCTTCGAGCTGGCCGACCCGGAGGCCGGCGAGGCGGGCTGGCGCCAGGCCCGGATTCCGGGGGCGCGTTATGCGCACCTGGATCGCGACCTGTCCGCGCCGGCGGAGTCGGGCGCCGAAGCCGCGCTGCATGGGCAGGGCCGTCATCCGTGGCCGCGTGCGGCGGAATTCGCCGTGCGTCTGCGGGCCTGGGGAGTGACGCCGGCGCACCGGGTCGCGGTCTACGATGCGGCCGGCGGCGCGCTGGCGGCGGCACGGCTGTGGTTCCTGCTGCGCGCGCTCGGACACGAGAAGGTCGCGGTGCTCGATGGCGGCTGGCAACACTGGTTGGCCCAGGGGCTGCCGATCGATCGCGAACCGCCGGCGCCGACGGCGAGCGCGGCGGCACCGTATCCGGGCGACTTCGACGCGGGTCTGTTGCTCGACGCGCCGCAGGTGCAGGCGCACCTGCGCGCCGGCGGCTTGCTGGTCGACGTGCGCGCGCCGGAACGCTTCCGTGGCGATGTCGAGCCGATCGACCGGGTCGGTGGCCATGTCCCCGGTGCGGTCAACCGGCCGTTCGCCGACAACCTGCGCGATGGGCTGTCCAAACCGCCGGCAGAGCTGGCGGCCGAATTCGAGGGCCTGCTCGATGGCCGCGCGCCGCGGGAGCTGGTCGCGATGTGCGGCTCCGGCGTCAGCGCCTGCCATCACCTGCTGGCGATGGCGCACGCCGGACTGCCGGGCGCGCGCCTGTTCACCGGATCCTGGAGCGGTTGGATCGAGGCCCCGTCGCGCCCGATCGCCATCGGCGCCTGAGCCTTGGCGCCAGGCACCCCGCAGGAGCGGCGCAGGCCGACGGGGCCTTCGTGGGAACACCCGGTCCCGGCCGGTGCCGCTCCCGTCCGACCGACCGGCGGTTACTTGCGCAGGCTGGCGACCAGCGCGTTGAGCGCGCGCTGGGTGCCGGCGTCGTACCAGGCGTCGATGAAGCGGTCGAGCTGGATCAGCTCCGGTTGCATCGCCGCGACCATGTCGGCGCGCGCGATCGCCCGCGTCTGCAGCATCGCCTCCGTGGGCAGCGCGAGCAGTTGTTCGAGCCAACTGCGCGCGCGCTGGGCGACCTCGTCGATACCGACCAGCTCGTCGACCAGGCCGAACGCCAGCGCCTGTTCGGATTCGATCATCTCGCCGGCGACCAGCAGGCGCTCGGCGCGGTACGGACCGACCACCCGCCGCATCAGCCGCTGGATGCCTTCCGGCGCGACCAGGCCGACCCGGGTCTCGTTGAGGCCGATCCGGTACGGGCCCGAGGCCATCACCCGGTAATCGCAGCACAGCGCCAGCACGCAGCCGCCGGCCGGCGCGTGTCCGGCGATCGCCGCGACCACCGGCACCGGGCACTCGACCAGGGCGCGGGCGGCGCCGAAGAACGCTTCCCAGGCCGCCTTCAGCGCGGCCTTGTCCTCGCCCAGCGAGAGCAGGTGCGGCACGTCCAGGCCGGCGGAGAACACCTTGGGGCCGCCGCTGAGGACGATGCCACGCGCCTGCGAGGCGACCGCGGCGGCGATCGCGCCATGCAGGGCGCCGCACAGGGCCGGATTCAGGGCATTGACCGGCGCGCGCGCCAGTTGCAGTTCGACGATGTCGCCGTGGCGACGGCTTTCGACCAGATCGTGCGCGCTCACAGGCGGATGCCCTCCGGCCACTGGTAACGGACGGTATAGGTGAGCGTGGTCTCGCCCTTGGCCGGCACCGGCACCTCGAACTCGGCCGACTGCGCGTCCTTGTCCGCGACCGGTACACTGGAAGCGACGATTTCCCAGTCGCTCCAGCGCATCATCGATTCGATCGCGCGGATCGTCACCGCGTCGTCGCCGGCATTGCCGAGGACCAGCTCGAACGACTCGGTGATGCGGCGGCCGTTGCGGTCGACCTCCAGCGAGGTCGCCTTGCGCTCGGCGCTGAGGTCGAACGCGGTGCCGACCCGCAGGCGTACCTCGCGTCCCTCGGGCGAATGTCCGAGCGCGGATTCGCCTAGGAAGTCGTCGCCGTCGAACACGCGCATCCGGCCGGCCGGCAGCGGCTGGCCGAGACCGGCGTCGCTGCTGTTGTCGAACGATACGGTGGCGGTGACCGGCAGCTCGCCGCTGCGCCCGCCGTAGCCGGGAGACAGCTGCGGCGACGGCGGAACCCAACCGGGCGCGTCGTCGCCGACCACGTAGGTGCGCTCGCATGCGACCGCGGCGCGCGGCGCGAACAGCGGCAGCCGCTCGACCGCGCCGTTGCCGATCCGGCTCGCCGACGGCAGCTCGTAGGCGTGGTACTCGCCGGAACGGCGCGGTGCCGGCGGCGCGGCCGATATCTCCGCCATGTCGGCCTGCGGGGCCATGCGGTAGCGGTTGGCCCCGCCGCCGGCATTGCCGGTGCGGGCCGGTTCGCCGGCGACCAGGGTCAGGCGCGCGCTGTCGAAGGCCACGCCGGAGCGGTTGACCACCAGGGCGGCGCCGTCCAGGGCCAGGCGGCAGTCGTCGCCGGGAGAAATCGTCGCCCGGTACTCGGCGCGCCAGGCCATGCCGCCCATCGGATAGCTCAGTGCGAACGCGGTCTCGCCGGCCTTCTCGGCCTCGACCGCCCAGTGCAGGGCGGCCTCGCGCGGCAGGGTGTCGTTGCCGGCGATGATGCTGAAGTTGTCGTAGTCGCGGATCACCTTCACCCTGCCGTCGGCGAGCCCCAGGCTGAGGCCATCGCCGACCGCGAGCAGGATGCCGCTGTCGGTCTGCTTGGCACCGCCGGAGGTGTGCTCGACGGTGATCCGCTGGCCGATCGCCCGGGTCAGCACGTCGCCGGTGCCCGACAGCGGCGCGACATAGCGCTGCCCGCCCACGCTCACGCCGTCGCTTTCGGGACGCAGCACCGCGGCTTCCACGTCCATCGCCGGCGGTATCCGGGTCGCGCTGATGTCGTTGCCGCCGACGCTCAGGTTGTAGCGCAGGGTGCGCTCGACCAGGGCGTAGCCGGGCATGCCGGGACCGCTGGGAACGCCGCTGCGCAAGGCCTCGTAGTCGCCGCTGTAGACGGTGAGGCGGGTGCCCTGGGCGGCCTCGGATTCGTCGGGGCGGCCGTTGTCGGCGCCGCGTGCGTCGGCATCGGCCGAAGGCCGGGGCGCGGTGTCCTGCGCCGGACCGGAAGGCGAACAGGCGGCCAGCAGGCAGGCGGCGGCCAGCAGTGACAGGGGGTGACGCATCGCGGACTCCGTTCTCGACCTGCCGATATCATAGGCCGATGCGGCACCGTCGTGCCGCCATCGTGCCGGCGCGCTTCAGGGCCGGCGCCGGATCCAGGGCGAAATCCGGGGCAGGACTCAGGGAGAGCAGGCCTCGCGGACCGCCTCCGGCAGCGGCGCGGCCTGTCCGGTCTCGCGATCGATCCAGACCATCACCACGTAGCCGTCGCAGTAGAGCGTGTCGCGATCGGCGGCGGCGGCGATGCGGTGGCCGATGCTCACGCTGGTGTTGCCCAGGCGTTCGACGAACAGCTCGATCGCGATCTCGGCCGGCCACTCGATCGGACGCTTGTAGTTCAGATGGGCGGCGGCGACGACCGGCGCGACATCGTCGTCCAGGCCCTGGCCGGGTACGCCGAGCATCCAGCGCAGGCGGGCCTCTTCCAGGTAGCTGAGGTACTTGGAATTGTTGACGTGGTTGAACGCGTCCAGATCGCGCCAGCGCACGGTCATCGGCGTGTTCAGCAACAGCGTTTCGGCGGGGCTGTCCGCAGGCGTCGGCGTGGCGGCTGGTGCCGCCGGTGCCGGGTCGGCGGCCGGAGCCGCCGTGCCGACGCCATCGCCGCCGTCCGCGGCCTGGGCCGGTGCTGGTGCCGGTGCGGTCTTCTTCTTCGCCGGGCGTTTCTTCGCCGCGGTCGTGCGCTTGCGCGCGGCGGTCTTGCGCGGCTTGCGGGCGCTGTCGCCGGCCTCGGGCGAGGCGGCGCTTCCGGTGTCGGCGTCGCTGGCGGCGCCTGCCTTGTTCTGGGTGCTCATGCGTTGGCTTTCTTGCTCTTCTTGGCGGCGGTCTTGCGCGGCGCGGTCTTGCGTGCCCCCGCCTTTCCGCCCTTGGAACTGGCCGCGGGCTTGCCCAGCAGCGGGGCGAGGAAGCGGCCGGTATGCGAATGCTCCAGCGCCGCGATGTCCTCGGGCGTGCCGGTGGCGAGTATGGTGCCGCCGCGATGGCCGCCCTCGGGGCCGAGGTCGACGATCCAGTCGGCGGTCTTGATCACGTCGAGGTTGTGCTCGATCACCACCACCGTGTTGCCGTCGTCGCGCAGGCGGTGCAGCACGCTCAGCAGGTGCTCGATGTCGTGGAAATGCAGGCCGGTGGTCGGTTCGTCGAGGATGTAGAGGGTGCGCCCGGTATCGCGCCGCGACAGTTCCTTAGACAGCTTCACGCGCTGGGCTTCGCCGCCGGACAGGGTGGTCGCGCTCTGGCCGAGCTTGATGTAGCTCAGGCCGACGTCGACCAGGGTCTCGAGCTTGCGCGCGATCGCCGGGATGTTCTCGAACAGCCCCAGCGCGTCCTCGACGGTCATCTCCAGCACGTCGTGGATCGAGTAGCCCTTGTAGAGGATCTCCAGCGTCTCGCGGTTGTAGCGCTTGCCGCCGCAGACGTCGCAGGGCACGTACACGTCGGGCAGGAAGTGCATCTCGACCTTGATCAGGCCGTCGCCCTGGCAGGCCTCGCAGCGGCCGCCGCGGACGTTGAAGCTGAAGCGTCCGGCCGCGTAGCCGCGCGCCCGCGACTCCGGCACCTGCGCGAACAGTTCGCGCAGCGGGGTGAACAGGCCGGTGTAGGTGGCCGGATTGGAGCGCGGGGTGCGGCCGATCGGCGACTGGTCGATGTCGACGACCTTGTCGAACAGGTCGATGTTGTCGACCGAGGCGTACGGCGCGGCGGTCTGCGAGGCGCCGTTGAGCTCGTTGGCGGCGATCACGTACAGGGTGTCGTTGATCAGGGTCGACTTGCCGGAGCCGGACACGCCGGTGACGCAGGTCAGCAGCCCGGCCGGGATGTCCAGATCGACGTTCTTGAGGTTGTTGCCGCGCGCGCCGCGCAGGTGCAGGGTCGCCTTGGGATTGGGTCTGGTGCGCTTGCTCGGCACTTCGATCCGCTTGCGTCCGCTCAGGTACTGGCCGGTCAGCGAACGTGGCGCCTTGAGCACGTCATCGAGTTGTCCCTGGGCGACCACTTCGCCGCCATGCACGCCGGCGCCGGGACCGATGTCGACGACATGGTCGGCCAGGCGGATCGCGTCTTCGTCGTGCTCGACCACGATCACCGTGTTGCCGAGGTCGCGCAGTCGGGTCAGGGTGCCGAGCAGGCGCTCGTTGTCGCGCTGGTGCAGGCCGATGGAGGGTTCGTCGAGCACGTACATCACCCCGACCAGGCCGGCGCCGATCTGGCTGGCCAGGCGGATGCGCTGGGCCTCGCCGCCGGACAGCGAGTCGGCCTTGCGCTCCAGGGTCAGATAGTCGAGGCCGACATCGACCAGGAAGCGCAGGCGGTCGGCGATCTCCTTGACGATCTTGACCGCGATCTCGCCTCGCCAGCCCGGCAGGCGCATCGCCTGGAAGAAGGCCAGCGCCTCGTCGACCGGCATCACCACGATGTCCGGCAGTGGCCGTTCGTCGACGAACACGTTGCGGGCGGCGCGGTTGAGGCGGGCGCCACCGCACTCGGGGCAGGGGCGCTCGCTGATGTACTTGGACAGCTCCTCGCGCACCGCCGCCGACTCGGTCTCGCGGTAGCGGCGCTCGAGGTTGGGAATGATGCCCTCGAAGCGGTGCTTGCGCTGGTTGCGGCTGCCGCCGTCGGTCAGGTAGGTGAAGGTGATCTGTTCCTCGCCGCTGCCGTACAGCACCGCCTGGCGCACGTCCTCGGACAGGGCCTGCCACGGCGTGTCGACGTCGAAGTCGTAGTGCCGCGCCAGCGACTGGATCATCTGGAAGTAGTAGGCGTTGCGGCGGTCCCAGCCGCGCACCGCGCCGGCGGACAGCGCCAGTTCGGGGTGCACCACCACCCGCCCCGGGTCGAAGAACTGCGCCACGCCGAGGCCGTCGCAGTGCTGGCAGGCGCCGACCGGCGAGTTGAACGAGAACAGCCGCGGCTCCAGCTCGGGCAGCGCGTAGTCGCAGACCGGGCAGCTGTAGCGCGAGGAGAACAGCAGCGGTTCTGCGTCGGCCTGGTCCAGCGACATCACCGAGGCCATGCCGTCGCCGAGCTTGAGCGCGGTCTCGAACGACTCGGCCAGGCGCTGCTTCATGTCCTCGCGCGGACGGAAGCGGTCGACCACCGCCTCGATGGTGTGCTTCTGCCGCAGCGCCAGGGTCGGCACCGCGTCGATCTCGTGGACCTCGCCGTCGACGCGCACGCGCACGTAGCCCTGCGCGCGCAGCTGTTCGAACACCTGGGCGTGCTCGCCCTTGCGCTCGCGGATCACCGGAGCCAGCAGCATGTAGCGTTGCTCGGCGGTGTCGGGCCTGGCGGACAGCGCGATCACCTGGTCGACCATCTGGCTGACGGTCTGCGCCTCCAGCGGGTAGTGGTGGTCGGGGCAGCGCGGGGTGCCGACGCGCGCGTACAGCAGGCGCAGGTAGTCGTAGATCTCGGTGATCGTGCCGACGGTCGAGCGCGGGTTGTGCGAGGTCGACTTCTGTTCGATCGAGATCGCCGGCGACAGGCCCTCGATATGGTCGACGTCGGGCTTCTCCATCACCGACAGGAACTGCCGCGCATAGGCCGACAGCGACTCGACGTAGCGGCGCTGGCCCTCGGCGTAGACGGTGTCGAACGCGAGCGAGGACTTGCCCGAACCCGACAGGCCGGTGATCACGATCAGCTTGTCGCGCGGCAGGTCGAGATCGATGTTCTTGAGATTGTGCGTCCGCGCGCCGCGGATGCGGATGGTGTCCATGTGGGGTGGGGGCCCTGCGCTGGTCGTGGGGGGCTCGCCGCCGTACTACGGGGGCGGCTCGCGGCGGTAAGCCGACGAGCGTATCGGTTGCCCGATATGGGGGCAAATACCGGCCACGCCAGAGCGGGCCGGCTGCTGCCAGCACGGTGTCAGCAGGGAAGCGGCCGCGGCCGACCGGCGCACGGCCGGTGTCGCGGCGCCGGAGTGCTCAGTTCAGCACCCTGAATGTCACCTGGTCCGCCTGCGTGCCGGTCGCGGCACCGCCATCGCTGGCGAGGGTCTCGATCATGCCCGGGTTGACGCCATTGACGATCAGCTGGACCTTCACCGCCTCGGCGCGCCGGCGCGACAGCAATGCGTCGGCGTCGGGGTCGCCGCTGGCCGCGGCGTGGCCGGCGATCTCGACCCGGCGGTCGGCCGGCATCGACGCCAGCGTCTGGCCGGCCTGGGCGATCACCGCGAGGCTGGCCGGGGCGATCTTGGCGCTGCCCTGTTCGAAGCCGATCGCCATCTTGTTCAGCGCCGATTCGACGCCGTGGGCCGGCGATTGCGGGTGCAGGGCCGCCAGCGCGGCAATGGCGGGGTCGGCGTCGCCGTCCTGGCCGGCGAACAGGCCGCTCAGCCTCAGGCCGGGAAAGTGGGTGCGGGCCAGGGTTTCGAGCCGGCCGCGCTGATCGGCGGAAACCTGGCCGGAAAGCTCGATCGTGTCGGCCCGGAAGCTGATCGCCGCGCCAGGCGCCTTGAACCCGGCCAGGAACGGCGCCAGGCCGTGCAGCCAGGGCGCCGGACGGGCGTTGCCATCGACGGTGACCCCGCCGCTGACCCGGTCGGAGGCATAGGCGGCGCCGATCGCCTCAGTGATGGTCTTGCGCGCGGCGTCGCTGTCGACGGTGCCGTCGAAGCGCAGCATGCCGTTGTTGTCGACGATGCTCAGGCGACTGTCGAAGGCGGCTTCGGCGGGCGCGGCGGCGGACACCGCGTCGCTCATCGGGTCATCCTGCGCGTTGGCGACGGGGGCGGCTTCGCGGCTGCAGCCGCTGGCCAGCGCCAGCGCCAGCGGGACCAGCGCCAGCCATCGCGCCGGTCGCCGGTGGAATGGGGAGGGGGTGCCGGGGAGAGAAAAGCGGGACGTGCTTGCGGACATTCGCGGTTTCCGTGTCGGTGGCGGTGGAAGGCGGCCGCGGGGGAGCGGCCGCCGGGATCGGGAGCCCCGGACGGGGCCCCCGATGCATGTGCCGCGAACGGCTTACTGCTTCGACCTGCGCTTCTGCGAGGCGTAGTCGATCGACACCGGGTCGGAGCATTCCTGGGTGCCGTTGTTGCAGACCTTGTAGCTCATCGTGCCGCTGCCGATGATCCGGAAGGTGTCCGTGGTGCTGAGCCTGCGATTGCGCACGGTCTTCAGGATCGCGCCGTTGCGGTAGATGTCCACGTACTTGGCGCCGTGGGTCCACTGCAGGTGCACGCGGGTGCGGTGGTTGTTGAGCTGGGCGGCCTCGGCCTCCAGCGCACGCGGCCAGCCGGCATCGACGAAGCTGGGGTACAGCGAGATGCCGGCGGCATTGCTGAAGCCCTTGATCGTCACGTACCAGGTGCCGCCTTCCGGCGCCGGGAAGAAGCAGGTCTCGTTGTTGCCGGCCGAGAACGGGCGGCAGTCGTAGGCCGTATCGGTCGGCTCGTCGCCGTGACGCACGTAGATGTCGGCATCGCCGGTGCCGCCGTACATCGCGAACAGCAGGTTGGAAGCGCCGTTGGGCACCTGCAGCTCGTAACGCACGGTGCCGTCGGCCTCGACCTCGATGTCGGTCACGGTGACGCCGTTCTCCAGCGGGGTGGCCGGCGGCGGCGGCGGCGGCGGCGGCGGAGCGTCGGGCAGCGGCTCGGCGCCGGAAGCGACCGAGACCGCGTACTGGGCGTCGATCACGCCCGAACCGCAGCTCTTGCTGTAGCTGCAGCCGACCGGGAAGCCGGTGGCGGCATAGGCGGTGTTGACCAGGATCTCCTCGATCTCGGCCGGGGTCTTGGGCATCGGTGCCGCCGCCTGCATCAGCGCGACGGTGCCGGCCACGTGCGGTGCCGCCATCGAGGTGCCGGCATACCAGGCGTAGACGTCGTCCTCCTGGGTGGTCGCACCGCTGTTGAGGGTCGACAGGATGTTGTCCTCGGCCGGCGTGGCGCCGGTGCCGCCCGGCGCGGCGACGTCGACGGTGTCGCCGAAGTTCGAGTAGCCGCTGGCGAACTGGTAGTCCGGGCCGGTGGCCGCCACCGCGATCACGTTGTCGCAGTTGGCCGGGGTGAAGCCCGACGCGTCGGAGCTGCTGTTGCCGGCCGCGACGACCACGGACGTGCCGCGGCCGACCGCGCCGTCGATCGCGCTCTGCATCGCCGCCGAACAGGCGCCGCCGCCGCCGAGGCTGAGGTTGATGACCTCGGCCGGAGTGGCGTTGTCGGGCACGCCGGAAACGGTGCCGCCGGAAGCCCAGGTGATCGCGTCGGCGATGTCGGAGATGTAGCCGCCGCACTTGCCGAGCACGCGCACCGGCTGCACCTTGGCACCGTGGGCGACGCCGGCCACGCCGATGCCGTTGTCGGTGGCCGCGGCGATGGTGCCGGCGACGTGGGTGCCGTGCCAGCTGCTGTCCTCGGGAATGCCGAAGATGTTGCACTCGCCGCTGTGCCAGTCGCCCGGATCGTTCGGGTCGGCGTCGCGGCCGTCGCCGTCGACGGCGGTGTCGAGGTCGTCGATGAAGTCGTAGCCGGCGACGTAGCTGCCGGCCAGGTCGACGTGGGGGGTGCTGCCGGTGTCCAGAACCGCGACCACCACGCCGTCGCCGGTGCTCAGGTCCCAGGCGCCCTCGGCGTTGATGCCGCCGTTGCCGGACTGGTAGTGCCACTGCTGGGGGTAGGCGGGGTCGTTGGGCACGAACTGGCGGGTCAGCTTGCGGTCGGGCTCGACCGTCAGCACGTTCGGGTCCTTCATCAGCGCGATCATCAGCGCCTTGCTGGCCGCACGGTCGAGCTTGCGATCGGTGCGGATCACCGCGTCCCCGGTCGCCAGCGTGCGCAGCGGCTCGATGCCGATGCCGGCGTCACGGGCGGCGGTGGCCAACCCCTGGACGCGGGATGCGGCGGTGGTGGATGCCCGCAGGGTCGGATCCTGGCGATAGGTGACGATGAAACGGTCCACCGATTCGCTGGCCGCCCGGGCGGTCGCGGTGGCCGCCGCGGCCGAACTCGGCGGCTTGAAGCCATTCAACTTGCCGCCGGAATAGGCCGCGGGGGCGACCACGATGGCGGTGGCGATGGCAAGGGCGCTCCACCTCACGTTCCTGTTGCGAGTGGAGCCCGTCTTCTTCGATTTTGACATGGGAAACAGTCCTTCGATTGCAGTCCATCTTCCCGACGTATCCCCTTGGTCACGTCGGGTCCGGTCGCGCCCCTGCCGTCATGGCACGCAGGCGCAACTTCGTTCCGCGGACTCCGGCATGGTGGGCCGGGCCGCGGGTGCGGGGTGACGGGAGCAGTGGCGCCGCGCGCCGGTCGGCGCGGTGGCGGGGCAAGGGACGGCCGGGATCGACGAGCACGCGCGGGCGCGGCCGTGGCGTTCACGGACACGGGAGCAGACGCGGATCGGGTGGGGGAGAGCGTCCTGGCTCAATCGGGGTGCCTTGTTTGGGGCGTGCCGGCACCGGGCTGGCGCGGCATTCCTTGCCGGTTTCCGCGGTCCCTGTCGCCGCAGATGACTCGAACCTAAATGAAAATCGTTGTCGCTTACAAGGGGGGTGTGTCCGATTTTTGACAATCCATCCCGCTTTTTCGCGAGCCCATGCTTGGCGCCAGACTCGGCAAAGTCCTGGTTCGGGTCCGGCGTCGCGGCGCCCGTCCGGGGGCGTGTTTGCGTGGGCAACGGCGGGCGGTTACAATTCCGCTCCTGTCTGTCCGATCCGGACAACAGCGACCAAAATAACTACAGAGGAATCTGGTCATGTACGCAGTAGTAGTCACCGGCGGTAAGCAGTACCGCGTGATGCAGGGCGAGACCCTGCGCGTCGAGCTGCTCGAAGCCGAAGCCGGCAGCGAGATCAAGCTGGACAACGTCCTGATGCTGGGCGATGGCGAGGGCGTGAAGGTCGGCGACGAGGTCAAGGGCGCCACCGTCACCGCCAAGGTCGTCGGCCACGGCCGCGCCGACAAGGTGCGCATCGTGAAGTTCCGTCGCCGCAAGCACCACCGCAAGCAGATGGGCCACCGTCAGCATTACACCGAAATCGAAATCACCGGCATCGCCGGCAAGTAAGGAGAAGCAGTCATGGCACATAAAAAGGGCGTAGGCTCCACCCGCAACGGCCGCGACTCCAACCCGAAGTACCTGGGCGTCAAGATCTACGGCGGCCAGGCGATTGAGGCCGGCAACATCATCGTCCGTCAGCGCGGCACCCAGTTCCATCCGGGCAGCGGCGTTGGCCTGGGTCGCGACCACACGCTGTTCGCGCTGGTCGACGGCAAGGTCGAGTTCTCGACCAAGGGCCCGAAGAAGCGCCGTACCGTCAGCGTCGTCGCTGCCGAGTAAGCGCCGGCAGCCGGCGCCACGCGCCGATGCCACCAAGGCCCCGCTCCGGCGGGGCCTTTCGTTTACAGGCCGCGAAAATCGCGCGGCCGCTGTCGTGGCGCCGGCTAGAATCGCCGGGCGCCCCGCCAGGAATCACGTGCCCCCAACCGGTTCCCCACCATGAAACTCGTCGACGAAGCTGAAATCCAGGTCATCGCAGGCAACGGCGGCAATGGCTGCGTCGGTTTCCGCCGCGAGAAGTTCATCCCGCTCGGCGGCCCCGATGGCGGCGATGGCGGCGACGGCGGCAGCGTCTGGCTGGAGGCCTCCGAGAACCTCAATACCCTGGTCGACTTCCGCCACCAGAAGAGCTTCCGCGCCCAGCGCGGCGAGAACGGCATGGGCCGGCAGATGTACGGCAAGGCCGGCGAGGACACCGTCATCACCGTGCCGGTCGGTACCGTGATCACCAACGTCGAGACCGATGAGGTCATCGGCGACATGACCCGTCACGGCGACCGCCTGCTGGTCGCCAAGGGCGGCAAGGGCGGGCTGGGCAACATGCACTTCAAGAGCTCGGTCAATCGTGCGCCTCGCAAGGCGCTGCCGGGCCTGCCGGGCGAGGAGCGGGTGCTGAAGCTGGAGTTGAAGCTGCTGGCCGACGTCGGTCTGCTGGGCTTCCCGAATGCCGGCAAGAGCACCCTGATCCGCGCGGTCTCGGCGGCGACGCCCAAGGTCGCCGACTATCCGTTCACCACCCTGTACCCGAATCTGGGCGTGGTCAGCGTCGAGGCGCACCGCAGCTTCGTGATCGCCGACATCCCGGGTCTGATCGAGGGTGCGGCCGATGGCGCCGGCCTCGGCGCGCAGTTCCTGCGCCACCTGCAGCGCACCCGCCTGCTGCTGCACCTGGTCGACATGGCGCCGATGGAAGGCGGTGTGGAGGGCGTCAGCCCGGCCGAGCAGGTGCGGGCGATCGAGCACGAACTCGGCAAGCACGACCCGGAGCTGCTGAACAAGCCGCGCTGGTTGATCCTCAACAAGGCCGACCTGCTGCTGGAGGAGGAGCAGGCGGAGGCCGCCCAGGCGATCATCGACGAGCTGGGCTGGAAGGGCCGCTGGTACAAGGTGTCGGCGATCAGCCGCGAAGGCACCTGGCCGGTGATGCTCGACGTGATGGCGTTCTTCGACCGTCAGGCCGAGGAGGCGGCCGAAGCCGCGGCCGAGGCGGCGGCTCAGGGCGCGCGCGCCGACTGAGTTCTTGGCGTTGCTGGCCGGCGCCGGGCGGTATCCGCAGGAGCGGCGTGGCCGCGATGGCCTTCATGGGAAAGCCCGTCGCAGCTTACGCAGCTCCTACAGATGCGGAGGCCTTCCCCTGTAGGAGCGGCGGCCTTCATGGGAAGGCCCGGTCGCAGCTTGCGCAGCTCCTACGAAAGCGATCCCCGTCCTGTAGGAGCGGCGTGAGCCGCGATCCCCGGGCTGCGCCCGGGAATCCCCAAGGTTTGCCGCGCAAGCCTTGGGCCCCGCCGTTGCGCGATTCGGTGGGCTGCGTCCTGTGTTTTGTAGGAGCGGCGTAAGCTGCGAAGGCCTTGGTGGGAGCCCATCGCGGCTTACGCCGCTCCTGTTCGACCGTGGGCGCTGCGGCCCGGGCAACAAAAAAGCCGGCGGGTGCCGGCTTTTTCGCTTGCGGGCCGGGGCGGGTGCCCCGGACGCAGGGTGGGCTGCCTCAGGCGGCCTTGAGCGCCTTGATGCGGGCGTTCAGGCGGCTCTTGTGGCGGGCGGCCTTGTTCTTGTGGATCAGACCGCGCGAGCTGTAGCGGTCGAGGATCGGTTGGGCGGCCTTGAAGGCGGTCTCGGCGCCGGCGGCGTCGTTCTCGCCCAGGGCCTTGAGCACCTTCTTGACGTAGGTGCGCAGCATCGAACGCTGGCTGGCGTTACGGGCATTGCGCACGACGGTCTGCTTGGCGCGCTTCTTGGCGGACTTGATGTTAGCCACGGCGGAATCCTGGAATATTTTGAGGTCGGAACTGGTAAAGAGGAACTTGGCTGGTTCGCTGCCCCTGCATCGGGAACCGGGCGGTTCCGAAGCGGGTAGGACTTGATCCAGGCAAGTAGACAGGAAATTATGGTCAATTCAGTGGCTTGCGTCAACAGCGGCAGCCGGAGGAATTTGTTTGTCTGACAACACCGTTCAGCGGGCGCATGCGCCGGCCGCGCCGGGCCAGCCCGGGATGCCTTCCGGCGCGGCGCCGGGGCCGGGCAAGGGCCGGGGTGGGCGCGGGATGCTGCGCTCGACCGCCGTATTCAGCCTGATGACCTTCGTCTCCCGTATCGCCGGCTACGTGCGCGACGCGGTGACCGCGAGCCTGTTCGGCGCCGGGCCGGGAATGAGCGCCTTCGTCGTCGCCTACCGGATCCCGAACTACCTGCGGCGTATCTTCGCCGAGGGCTCGTTCTCCTCCGCCTTCGTCCCGGTGTTGTCGGAGCTGAAGGAAAAGGGCGACCAGAAGGCGCTGCAGGAGGTGCTCGATCACGTCGCCGGCGCGCTGTTCGCGGCGGTGGTGGTGGTCAGCGGTCTGGGCATGCTGGCGGCGCCGTGGGTGGCGCAGCTGTTCCTGGCGCTGGCGCCGCCGGGCACCGAGACCGTGCCGCTGGCCGCGCAGATGCTGCGGATCACCTTCCCGTACCTGGTGTTCATCTCGATGACCGCGCTGGCCGGTGGGGTGCTGAACAGCTTCCGCCACTTCGGCCTGCCGGCGCTGACTCCGGTCCTGCACAACCTGGCGATGATCGCGGCCATGCTGCTGCTGGCCGGACGCCTGGAGGTGCCGGAAGCGTCGATGGCCTGGGGTGTGCTGGCCGCCGGCATCCTGCAGGTGCTGGTGCTGTGGCCGGCGATGGGGCGGCTGGGGCTGCGCCCGCGGCTGCGTTTCGACTTCCGCCACGAGGGCGTGCGCCGGGTCGGCCGGCTGATGCTGCCGACGGTGTTCTCCTCCTCGGTCGCCCAGATCAACGTGCTGGTCGGCACGATGTTCGCGGCGCTGCTGGTGCCTGCCGCGCAGTCCTGGCTGTACTACTCCGACCGCCTGACCGAGCTGCCGCTGGGGCTGTTCGGGGTGGCGATCGGCACCGTGATCCTGCCGCAGCTGTCGCGCCACCACGCCGCCAAGGACGAGGCCGGCTATTCGAAGTCGCTGGACTGGGGGCTGCGCATCGTGCTGCTGATCGGCATCCCGGCGGCGCTGGGGCTGGCCCTGCTGGCCGAACCGCTGACCGCCTCGTTGTTCCAGCGCCGTGCGTTCACCGCCGAAGATTCGCGGATGGTCGGCATCGCCCTGACCGCGATGAGCGTGGGCATCCCGACCTTCATGCTCAGCAAGGTGCTGCTGCCGGCCTTCTATGCCCGCCAGGACACCCGCACGCCGATGCGCGCGGCGCTGATCACGGTGGTGGCGAACGTCCTGCTGACGGTGCTGCTGGTGACCCCGTTGTGGATGCTGGGCGTGGCCGAGGCCCATGTCGGCATTGCCGCGGCGACCGCGCTGGCCGGAATCCTGAACGCGGCCCTGCTGTGGCGTTACCTGCGCCGGCAGGGCCTGTACACGCCCGAGCCGGGCTGGGGCCGCTGGCTGGGGCGGATCGCGGCGGCGCTGCTGGCGATGACGGTCGTGGTGGTGGCGATCCGCGAGCACGTCGGCGCCTGGGGCGCGTTGCCGATGGGGTCGCGATGGTTGTGGCTGCTGGCGACGGTGGCCGCCGGCGGCGGCGCCTATGGGGCGACACTGTTGCTGCTCGGGCTGCGGCCGCGCCATCTGCGCCACTGAGCGTCGGGCGCGGGCGGGCGGTCCGGCGCGGGCCGGCGGAGTCCCGGTCGGGCCCGCAGGCGCCTGACGCGGGTAGGCCAGTCCGGACGCGGGGCGCAGCCGCCGGTGCCGGGATGTCCAGGAAGGCAGTTTTTCCGGGCGACCTATATACTGCCCGGTTCTATGAGCAGGCTGTTCCGTGACGTCGATGGCGGGCCCCGGTGTCCGCACGGCAGTGTGGTCTGCATCGGCGCCTTCGATGGCCTTCACCTGGGCCATCGGGCTCTGGTGCGCCACGCTGTCGCGCGTTCGCGGGCGATTGCCGGCGTCGGCACCACCGTCGGGTTGCAGGCGGTGGCGTTGAGCTTCGAGCCGCTGCCCCGCGAGTTCTTTGCGCCGCAGGCGCCGCCGCCACGGCTGCTGTCGCCGCGGGCCAAGGTCGAGGGCCTGCTCGGGCTGGGCGCCGACCAGGTCGGCCTGCTGCGTTTCAACGCGCGCCTGAGCGGCCTGGATGCGGAAAGCTTCGTCGAACGCGTGCTGGTCGAGCACCTGCGCGCATGCGAGGTCTGGGTCGGCCCCGGCTTCCGTTTCGGCAAGGCCCGTGCCGGAGACATCGACCTGCTGCACCGACTGGGCCGCCGCCACGGCTTCGTCGCCGGCGAGATCGAGCCGGTGATGCTGGACGGCGAACGGGTCTCCAGCACCCGCATCCGCGCCGCCCTGCAGGACGGTGCGTTCGACGCCGCCGCGCGGATGCTCGGTCGCCCGTACGCGATCGGCGGGCGGGTGGTGCGCGGACGGCAGCTGGGCCGCACGCTCGGCTATCCGACCGCCAACATCCGCTTCGGCGGCCGGACCCCGGCGCTGTCGGGCATCCACGCGACCTGGGTGCACGGCGTCGGCGATGCGCCGATGCCCTCGGTTTCCAGTCTCGGCACCCGCCCGACCGTCGACGGCGTGGAGCCGCTGCTGGAAGCCCATCTGTTCGATTTCGAGGGCGACCTGTACGGGCGCCGGATCGAGGTCGAGTTCGTCGCCAAGCTGCGCGACGAGGAAAAGTTCGACGACCTGCCGGCCCTGGTCGCGCAGATGGACCGCGACGCCGAACAGGCGCGCGCGGTGCTTGACCGCTCGCCCCGCAACGACCCCCCGCGCGTGCCCGAGCGGACCTCCCACACAGAGCCTTCCTTCGAATAGACCGCCGTGAGCCAGGACTACAAAGCCACCCTGAATCTGCCCGCCACCGACTTCCCGATGCGCGGCGACCTGCCCCGGCGCGAGCCCGGGACCCTGGAGCGCTGGGAATCCGAAGGCCTGTACGCGCGTCTGCGCGAGCACGCGGCCGGACGCCCGCGGTTCGTGCTGCACGACGGTCCGCCGTACGCCAACGGCGCGATCCACCTCGGCCACGCGGTCAACAAGATCCTCAAGGACATCATCGTCAAGTCGAAGTGCATGGCCGGCTTCGATGCGCCGTACGTGCCGGGCTGGGACTGCCACGGCCTGCCGATCGAGATCGCGATCGAGAAGAAGCATGGCAAGGTCGGGGTCAAGCTCGACGCGGTCGAGTTCCGCCAGAAGTGCCGCGAGTACGCGCGGTCGCAGATCGACGTCCAGCGCCGCGATTTCAAGCGTCTGGGCGTGATCGGCGACTGGGACAACCCCTACCTGACCCTCGACTTCCATTTCGAGGCCAACGAGATGCGCGCGCTGGCGCGGATCATCGACAACGGCCACCTGACCCGCGGCGTCAAGCCGGTGCACTGGTGCTTCGACTGCGGCTCGGCGCTGGCCGAGGCCGAGATCGAATACCAGGACAAGGTCTCGCCGGCGATCGACGTCGCCTATGCGGCGCGCGATCCGCAGGCGATCGCGCGGGCGTTCGGCGTCGCGCTGCCGGAGGGGGTCGAGGTCGCGGTGCCGATCTGGACCACCACTCCGTGGACGCTGCCGGCCTCGCTGGCGGTCTCGGTCGGTCCCGAACTGGAATACGCCCTGGTCGAAGGCCCGGCCCACGACGGCCGCCGCCGCTGGCTGGTGCTGGCCGACGCGCTGGCCGCGGCCGCGCTGGCGCGCTACGGCGTCGATGCGCCGGTCGTGCACGGCCGCGTCGCCGGCGCCGCGCTGGAGAACCTGGTCCTCGCGCATCCGTTCTACGCGACCCGCGACATCCCGCTGATCCTCGGCGACCACGTGTCCGCCGAGGACGGCACCGGCGCGGTCCATACCGCGCCCGGCCACGGCCAGGAGGACTATGCCGCCGCCCGTCGCTACGGTCTGATCGAGAAGTACGACGCGGCCGTGCTGAACCCGGTCGACGGGCGCGGCGTCTATCTGCCCGGCACCCCGCCGGCCGGCGACACCGAGCTGGCCGGCCAGCACATCTGGAAGGCCAACGACGCCATCGTCGAGGCGCTGCGCGCGAGCGGCGCGCTGCTGGCGTTCGCCAGGCTGGAGCACAGCTATCCGCATTGCTGGCGCCACAAGACGCCGATCGCGTTCCGCGCGACCCCGCAGTGGTTCATCTCGATGGAGCAGGCCAATCTGCGCGACGACGCGCTGGCGGCGATCAAGAACGTCGGCTGGTTCCCGAAGTGGGGCGAGGCGCGCATCGCCGGCATGGTCGAGGGGCGTCCGGACTGGACGATCTCGCGCCAGCGCACCTGGGGCGTGCCGATCGCGCTGTTCGTGCACCGGCAAAGCGGCGAGCCGCATCCGCGCAGCAGCGAGCTGATGCGCGCGGTCGCCGAGCGGGTCGAGCAGGGCGGCGTCGACGTCTGGTACACCCTGGACGCGGCCGAGCTGCTGGGCGAGGAGGCGGCCGACTACGAGAAGATCACCGACATCCTCGACGTCTGGTTCGACTCCGGCGTTACCCACGAGGCGGTGCTGGTCGAGCGCGGCTTCGGCAAGCCGGCCGACCTGTACCTGGAAGGCTCCGACCAGCACCGCGGCTGGTTCCAGTCCTCGCTGCTGACCGGCGTGGCGATGGACAAGGCGGCGCCGTACCGCCAGTGCCTGACCCACGGCTTCACCGTCGACGAGAAGGGCCGCAAGATGTCCAAGTCGCTCGGCAACGGCATCGAGCCGCAGGACATCATGAAGACCCTGGGCGCGGACATCCTGCGCCTGTGGATCGCCTCGGCCGACTACAGCAACGAGATGTCGCTGTCGCAGGAGATCCTCAAGCGCAACGCCGACGCCTACCGCCGCATCCGCAACACCGCGCGCTTCCTGCTGTCCAACCTGCACGGCTTCGAGCCGGCCCGCGACCTGCGCGCGCTGGACGACATGGTCGCGCTGGACCGCTGGATCGTGCATCGCGCCTGGGAGGTGCAGGAGAAGATCAAGGCCGCCTACGCGCGCTACGACTTCGCCGAGATCGTGCAGGCGCTGCTGAACTTCTGCAGCGTCGACCTGGGCTCGGTCTATCTCGACATCACCAAGGACCGCCTGTACACCATGCAGGAGGATTCGCGCGGCCGCCGTTCGGCGCAGAGCGCGATGTTCCGCATCATCGAAGCCTTCGTGCGCTGGATCGCGCCGGTGCTGAGCTTCACCGCCGACGAGTTGTGGGGCTACCTGCCGACGCCGGCCGACGGTGCGCGCCTGGACAATGTGCTGTTCGCGACCTGGTACGAGGGGCTGGCGCCGATGCCGGCCGACGCGCCGCTGTCGGCGGCCCGCTTCGACCGCCTGCTGGAGTTGCGCGAGCAGGTCAGCGCGGTGCTGGAGCCGATGCGCGCGGCCGGCGAGATCGGCGCGGCGCTGGATGCCGAGGTCACCCTCGCGGTCGGCGACGACGAGCAGGCCTGGCTGGCGCCGCTGGCCGACGAGCTGCGGTTCCTGTTCATCAGCGGCGACGTCAGCGTGGTTGCCGGTGGCAACGGGGTGAAGGCGGCGGCGACCGACAAGCCCAAGTGCGTGCGTTGCTGGCACCATCGCGCCGACGTCGGCAGCGATCCGGCGCATCCGCAGCTGTGCGGGCGCTGCGTCAGCAACATTGACGGCAGCGGCGAACAGCGGCAGTGGTTCTGAGGACACGATGCCGATGACCGCTTCCCGTCCGTCCCCCAATGCGCTTGCCTGGCTGCTGGTTTCGGTGCTGGTGATCGCGCTCGACCAGCTGACCAAGTGGTGGGTGTTGACCTCGTTGCCGGAGTACACCGCGATCCCGGTGATCGACGGCTTCTGGAACTGGTACCGCACCTACAACACCGGCGCCGCCTTCAGCTTCCTCAGCGACGCCGGAGGCTGGCAGAAGTATTTCTTCCTGGTCCTGGCGGTCGCGATCAGCGGCCTGCTCGGCTGGTGGCTGTCGCATACGCCGCGCCGCGACTGGCGCACCGCGCTGCCGTATGCGCTGGTGATCGGCGGTGCGATCGGCAACGTGATCGACCGCCTGATGCACGGGCACGTGGTCGACTTCATCCAGTGGTACTGGCGCGACTGGTACTGGCCCGCGTTCAACATTGCCGATTCGGCGATCGTCGCCGGCGCGGTCGGCATCGCCCTGATGGGCGTGTTCGGGCACAAGGCGCGGGAGGCGGCCGGGGAGGGCTGAGGCCACCCCGCCGGCCCGCCGAGGAGTAGAATCGCCCCATGGATGTCCTGCTCGCCAATCCCCGTGGTTTCTGTGCCGGTGTCGACCGCGCGATCGAGATCGTCAAGCGTGCGCTGGAGACGCTGGGCGCGCCGATCTACGTCCGTCACGAGGTGGTCCACAACCGCTTCGTGGTCGACGACCTGCGTCACCGCGGCGCGATCTTCGTCGAGGAGCTGGACGAGGTGCCCGACGGCGCGACCGTGATCTTCAGCGCCCACGGCGTCTCCCAGGCGGTGCGCACCGAGGCCGAACGACGCGACCTGAAGGTGTTCGACGCGACCTGTCCGCTGGTGACCAAGGTCCACTTCGAGGTCGCCCGCCATTGCCGCGCCGGCCGCGACGTGGTCCTGATCGG
This sequence comes from Marilutibacter maris, assembly GCF_003233695.1. Lineage (NCBI taxonomy): Bacteria > Pseudomonadati > Pseudomonadota > Gammaproteobacteria > Lysobacterales > Lysobacteraceae > Marilutibacter > Marilutibacter maris. The sequence continues at coordinate 1,487,254 of NZ_CP029843.1, forward strand.
CCACGCCGGCCATCCCGAGGTCGAAGGCACGATGGGCCAGTGGCAGCGCGAGGCGGGCGAGGGACGCATCTACCTGGTCGAGGACATCGAGGATGTCGCGGCACTGCAGGTGGGGCAGCCGGAGAACCTGGCCTACACCACCCAGACCACGCTGTCGGTCGACGACACCAAGGTCGTGATCGAGGCCCTGCGGCGGCGCTTCCCGGCGATCCAGGGCCCGAAGAACGACGACATCTGCTACGCGACCCAGAACCGCCAGGACGCGGTGCGCGAGCTGGCGGCCCGCTGCGACCTGGTCCTGGTCGTGGGCTCGGTCAACAGCTCCAATTCCAACCGCCTGCGCGAGCTGGCCGAACGCGAGGGCACCCGCGCCTACCTGATCGACGGCGCGATCGAGATCGACCCGGAATGGGTGCGCGGGTGCGAGCGGATCGGAGTGACTGCCGGTGCCTCGGCGCCGGAAGTGCTGGTGCGCGGTGTGATCGAGCGGCTGCGCGAACTGGGCGCGGGCCACGTCAACGAGCTGGACGGCGAGCCGGAAAGCATGGTGTTCGCGCTGCCGAAGGAGCTGCGCCTGCAGCTGGTCGACTGAATGGCCGGTCGATTGCGGTGCCGGCCGACCTGGCCGGGGCCGCGAATTGACCGCCACTCCCCGGCGCCCTAGAATCCACCTCCCTGTGCTCGCCTGTCGCGTCCCCGACGCGGTGGCGGCCAAGGCTCCCGCCGGAGTAGCTCAGTTGGTAGAGCACGTCATTCGTAATGATGGGGTCGTAGGTTCGATTCCTATCTCCGGCACCAATCGACGGTTCCGCCCGTGCCCGCACGGAGCGGCGCCTCGCAGAAGACCCCGCGCTCGCGGGGTTTTTTGTTGGGCGGGTGGTGGCAGCTCGCGCGAATGGGCGCTCAATCGCCGTCGTTGGGCAATGGCGCCAGGTAGTCCGCCACCGGTTCGAGGATGATCTCCGGCAGGCGCTCGGCGATGGCGTCCCGCATCTGCTGCCAGGCCTCCGGGTCCACCGACGGCTGCGCCAGCCCCTCGGCCTTCGCCTCGGCGGAGGGCCATTGGGTGTAGCTGTACCAGATGTCGTCCGGGCCTCGATGCAGGCGCGACCCCAGCGAGCCGCGCTCGGCCTTCAGCAACTGGGTGACGCGAGACCATGCGCGGACGAAGGACGCCTCGGTGCCGGGATGCAGGCGCCACCGGTAGAGGGCGCAGAAGGCGAGTTGCGGGTTGGTCATATGCGATGGGTCCGGTGCAGATGCGTTCTGGTGGAGGTGCATGGTGCCGGAATCGGACGGGTTTGGGACCGCAAGGCGAGAACCGCCTGGGCCAACGGGTAATGCGCCAACAGGTGATGCACGTGTTGGCCCGTCGCCTGGGCACTCAAAGGCCACGGCCCGGATGGCCGGTGATGCGTTCCCGCTGTCTGTTGGGTCAGCGTGTTCGAAGGGCGCGACTTGAGGACCTTTCAGGCATCGCTGCCGTCGCCCGTGGCGCTCCGGGAGCGTCGCAGCAGAAGCGCCTCGCCAAGCGGGATGTCCGGCGTCTTGCGCCAGTGATGGCGCTTGGAGGACGCCACCGCGGATTCCACGGCCTCGGGATCGGCCGGCAGGTGGCCGGAGAGCGCCGAAAGCTCCTGGTGCACGGCCTTGCGATGGGACTGGTTGACCCATTGCTTGCGTCTGGCGATCGCGTCGCGGCCTCCCCATTGGCTCTCGGCGACGACGTTGCGCCGATCGCGTTCGAGACTCAGGGCCTTCTTCTCTTGAGGGGTTCGATGACGTTTCATACGGGTTCCAATGCCCGAATCGTGCCTGCGGGGTCCGAAAAACGGTGAAGCGGCCTGGGGCGCGCGCGGGCACCTAGGTTCCCGTCGCAGCGGGAGCGAGAACAAACAAGGCCGACGCGGCGACGCCCCGGATCGTCACATGAAGATAGAACCCGGGCGGGAGGTCGACAAGGGCGCGTGGTCCGCGAAGGGCAACGGTGTCGGAGCACGCGATCAGGAAGCAGGCTACGAGCGCAAGGAGCGCATAGGCGAAGGCGCTCGGTTCCAAGAGGAGTGCAGCGCAGCCGCAGATGAGCAGCAACGACACTTCCGCCAGCAGCAGGACCGCCTTGATGCCCCATTGGGCGCGTGGGAGTTCAATGCCGGAGTCCTCCTTCAAGGCATCGACGAGGATGCCGAAGAGGACTGCGCCGTACATCAGATGCAGCGCGCCGAGGATGCGAAAGCATGTCTCCACTTGGTGTCCAGTACCCGGTCATCTCGCCATGTATCGCGCCGTGCCTGTGCCCGGTCGAACATCAGGGCCGCTGCACAATGAAGTAGACATGCTTGTCGTCGGGTCCCGCATCGAACTCGAGGTGACGGCAATGGCAGCCGGCGTCCTCGATTGTCCGCAGCAGTGCGGGAATCCCGGGCGAAGCGTGATAGAGCGCTTGCCCGAAGCAGGTTCCAGTGACTTCATCCGGAGCGTACACGCCGCCGGACGAGAAGATCAGGACACCGCCGCTGGAAAGCCCGCGGCACAGCTTGTCGACCACCGCGGCCTGGTGTCCCAGCGGCACGTGCCAGATGCTGTCCCAGGCGGAGATGAAGTCGAAGGGCTCGTCGATCTCCCACGTGCAGATGTCGGCGCGATGGAAGGTGACATCGGGGTGATGCCGCTTCGCGCGACGCAGCATCTCGGGGGACAGGTCGAGCGCCTCGACCCGGAAGCCTTTCTGCAACAGCAGGGACACGATGCGCCCGCTGCTGCCGCAACCCACGTCCAGCGCCGAGCCGCGCGCTGATACGAACGCAAGCGCGCGTTCATGCTGGGCCATGCCATTGGAGTGATCGAAGCCGGCGTGGTCCCAATGCTGGGCGATCCTGTCGTAGGTGGCGGCGGTTTGCGATGGCGTCATGGGGGCGTCCGGGTCAGGTCGCGCAGCGGAGCGGCGTCGGCTCGAATGGATCGTCAGATGTCGTCATCGAAAGGCTCGGACGACTCGCTTCGGGCCCGGGCCCTGGCGATGGCCTCGGGCTCCCTGGAGAGCAGGCGCCAGAACTCGCTGCCGTCCTTGCGGATATAGCGGATGGCACCGGCGCGGACCAGGATCCTTCTCAGCTCGTCTTCCTCGAAACCGCCGAGGCGCTCGCTCAGCAGCTCGAATGAGCGGTCGGTGTAGCCCTGGTGGCTGAGGAAATGCCTGGCGGTCGTCTCGGCCATGTGCTCGGTCTTGATCGCCTCCAGCGCGATCCTGAAGTCGGTCGAAGACCGGTCCTTCTGAAGCCACCAGGCGACCAGGCCTCCAACCAGTACGCCGATGATGCCGAACAGGCCTGCGGTTATCTCCGGGCTCATAGCTGTGTTCCGATGATCCTCAACGCGGTAGTCGGGCCGCGCCGAACAGCGGCGTCGGCATGAAAGAACCGTCAGCCGTCACTGTAGCCGAAGAACCAGAGCCAGAGCTCGCAACCATGCTGGTGCCGGAAAAACAGGGACGTGTCCTCGCACTCCCATGCGTTGATCTTGCCGATATCCACAACGCAGGCGCCCGCATCGCGAGGCGTTGGGCCCAGCCAGCCGTCCTCGGACGAGCGGACCGGACTTCCAAGAAGCTCGAAAGCGATGGCAAACCTGATCGGGTAGAAGAACAAGGTCACGGCCAGGGCGAACGCAGCAACCGGCAGGAATTTGGCCTTCATGGGGGGCAGGGAGTCCTATGTTCGAGTCAGTACAGCCCGGGTTTGCCTGGAAACCTGAGTGGGCGGGTCGGCGAAGCGGAGTCGCATTGAACGAACTGTCAGGCGACGCCCTGGGAGCCCGCCCGGCGATCAATCAAGTAACCGATTGCCGCTCCAACCAGGATGGGGGCAAGCGCGAAGACCGGGATGAAGATGAGGGCGATAGCAGCTTGTGCATCTGCTGCCAGATCCAGCGAGTAGTGCGCCCAAGCAAGGAAGCCGAATCCCGGCAAGGACGGTGCGAGGAGCGATGACGGTCGCCGGTACAGAAAGCTGACCGCCAGGATGGCACTCCATGCGACAGCGTTACAGGCGCCAAGGAAGAGCCATGCCATGGGAGCCTGGTCGGTGTATTGGTGGAGCCACTCGGAACCCCGCGGGAGACGCGCGGCATACGGGAGAACAAGTCCCGAGAGGAGCACGATGATTCGGGCTTTGAGCATGGTCACGGATACAATCGCCTGACGCGTGAGCTAAGCCTGACCGGGAAGCTGCCTCACGGCTTGAATGAGCAGCTATGGCGCAACCAGCGTCTGGTTCGCGCCGTTGCTGGCACCGATTGGGCCGATCTCCGCAAGGTCGATCCCCTCGATGCAGGCCAGATTGTAGCCGTACTCGGTAGGCACGCTGCGACGTTGGTGATGCGTGTAGATCCCGCAGACACTGCAGAAGTAGTGTTTGGCGATCCGGGTGTTCCACTGATAGAGGCTGAGCTTGTCCTGGCCACGGGTGACGCGAAGCCGGTCGAGCGTTACCCCTGCCATGATCGCGCCCTTGCGGCTGCAGATGGAGCAGTTGCAACGGCGAATGTTCTCGTGGCCGTTGATCAGGTCAACCTCGAATTCAACGGCTTTGCAATGACAGGTGCCTTTGACGGTCTGCATGATCTTTATGTCGCGCCTCAACGCTTGAGCCGACCCGCGAAGCAGGTTCGGCTTGAATGATCTATTGGGCTGCCCTCAATGCCTATGCCCACAGCGCGTGCGCCAAGATGAGCATAAGCACGATGGCAGGACCTGTAATGGCAGCTAGCCACAGCGGAATACGCTTATGTTTATAGACGGCAGCAGCGGCCAGCATGCTGCCTAAGATCGCTGAACCCCAAAATGTTGAGTTGCCCCTGGCCAACGGAACGTCGGGAGCGAGCAGGCGAGCTGTCAGAAAGATGGTTAATGGCGGAACCGCAAGGCCTGAAACAAAGGCTGTCAGCGAATGAGCAAGACGCCAGGATCGCCGTGTTGTGGGGAGTGCTGCCTTTGCTGGCTGATACGGATTGCTCATGTGCAGCCCTAAGCCGAGCCGACAAGCGACGTTGGCTTGAGTGAGCTGCTAGGGGCCATCGCGATAGTCTGCAGAGTCAGCTTTCATTGCGCGAATGAACTGTTCCAAACTGCCATAAGGAAACCAGTGCGGGTACTCTGCAGGAAATGCTTCCGGTGCAGAGCCCCAGATCAAGTGCACGTTGACATACGTTCCATCCTTCAAGACGGCTGCCACATCATCGTTGTCAACTCTCCGGCCAACAGCTCTCGCCTCCATTCTGAAAAGTGGGTGCTGGCTGGAAATTTCACTTTCCTGCTGATTCTGGATGTGCTGGGCCTCAACTGCGAACTGGATGGTTCGCCAAGGCTCTTTCCACTGAATGCTATCAAAAGCGCTGTTCATAATGCCTGACGTCTTAACTGATCCGATCTGCGGAACGGGCTCGGCCTGAATGAACTGTTAGGCCCGCTTCCGAACAACGTAAACAACCGTGTCATCGTATCTGGCCACGCCAATTTGGTGGGTGTCACTTTGGACAGAAGTTGCCACCCAATCCGGAACAGGTGGGTCCCAGGTAACCATAGGGAAATCATATGGGTAGGTGGACCCATTGGGGTTCTGTGAATGAGCTTACACCGCATTGTCCATGGTGTTGCCGCATAGGGTTGCCCAAAGCTGGATAGGCTCCGAACGATACTTGGCGAGCATCTCCAAGTACTGAAGCAGTCGAACCGTAGCGGCTGCAATCTCTGGGACGTTCTCTGGATGGGTGTTACCCCGGCCCCACCAATCCACATGAGTATGCCAGTGGTCGAACCAACTCGTCAGATCGAGACGGTCGATTTTTCGACGTTCACAAGCTTCTGCGCGAGCCCAGTAGACCTGCAACCTTCTTCGATAACGACGATCCATGTGCGGGCCTGATGTCAGAACTGATCCGATACGCGAAGCAGCGCCGGTTTGAATGAAGTGTCAGGCGGCACGCGCCACCAACGGGACAAAGCGATAGTACAACCACAGCTCCAATGTGCTGCCAGCGAGTATGCCGCCTACAGGTAGCGCCCACGATAGCCAGCCTGATGAATCAAGGACGGTAATGGCTAGCAGGCAGATGAAGAGAGGGATGAGCCCCATCGTCAGCAGATGAAGGGAGCTTTGCAGCCATGGGACGCCCACCATGCTCCCGCAGGACTGGCACTTCCTCTTGCGAGCGGGACCGAGTGCAACCTTGGACCAGAAGTTCATGCAGTGGTTGCCGCAATTTGGGCAGAGGGTGGGATGCATCATTGTGCTGCCTGACGACTGAGTTAAACCTGGCCGCGAAGCAGGCTCGGCTTGAATGAACTGCCTGGCCTCAACTGATCCACAGTATTTTCTCTTTGGCAACCCGCCAGCTGGAACCTGCGCGAACGAGCAAGTGGATTGTGCCAGTACCACACAGGCCGTCGCAGTGGTGTGCCACATAGATCAAGGCTCGCTTTCGGTCTCTGGTAAGGACAGGTTGACTGATCTGGGCAAAGCCGGAGGTGCCGGGATGTCTTTCGTAGAAGTCGTCCCACCACCCATCCGCAAGTATCCGTTGGATCTCGCTGGAACGCACCACCTGTGTGCCAGGAATGCCTGACAGATCAAGTTGACGGCGGGCTTGGTTGGCCGCTACCAGCTCTGCGTGGAGCTTTCGCCGGGCAAACGTATCGAGCTCGGGGCTCAGCAAGCGCTCCGCTGACTGTGACACGCAGTCCGGTCTTCGGGCTTCGCCAAAGCAGAGGGACTGATCTGCGAGGATGAGGATGCGCTCTGGCTGGGGGTGGGGAGATCTACCTGGCCCGGGCGGTGGTGGAGGCACTCCAACGAACTTCATGCGTTCGAGTACGACGCCCAGTATGGCGCGCGTTTCGTCAGGCGTAGCAATGACGGGATCGGGTCTCTCGGCCCTGCTGCGGAGTTCCGTCTTGACCCAATGCAAAGCCGGAAGAGCACCTATGGCAACAGTTGCCAGTACTGCCAAGGCTGCCGACAGCTTCGCGATCCGCATCCATCTCATGTGGCGTCCCCGGGGGCTTGGCGCTGGACTTATACCGCTTCGCGAAGCGGCTTCGGATTGAATGAGTTATTCGGCATTATCCAAACTCGTAGCCCGGTGGACTCTCACCGTGCCATGCAACAGACTCGCGGACGACGTCCTCAAGCGAAAGATACCAACAGTTGTCCATGCCCATGGATTGCTCAGGGCCCGGCCAGAACATGCCCCAGGGATAAGAGGGGCCAAAGCCATGCTCTGAATATGAAAACGTAAGATTTGTCTCTGGATCATGGGCGACGATCCAGCAAGGATACGTTTGACCGGAGGCGCCATAGTCCCAGCCAACTTGCTCGCAGCGTATGGGCACGAGCAGCTCTCTGATCCGCATGGCGAGATCCGGCTGGGTAATTCGAGCAATTTCAGTATCGAGAAGCGATTTAACGCCTGCAAGAGTGATTGGCATGCCATCCAGAGCTTGAATCAAGTCGAGTCACGATGCGGCTTCGGCTTGAGTCAGCTGTCGGGGGCATCGCCGGTAGCAACGACATGTGCTCCCACGAGAAATCCCAATCCAACGCTGCCCGGAAGCACCCATGCCCAATCAGCCGCTTGAGCAAACAGGTTTGCCACGAGCAATCCCAACCCACCGGCGATGAACGACCACCCAGATAGATGAATCCCCTCGAGCGGCGTAGACCAATTGAAGGGGCTGGCACTCCAGCGAGGACGTTTCCACTCCATGTCGCTGTGGAACATGCGCCAAGCGACAACTCCGAACGCGGTGAAGCCGACAACGATGAAGGGGAAGTGCCACTGTGGTGCCTGCGAGAAGTCGTCAGGCATTGCAGCCCGAATGACAAGCCACGCCGGCACAGAAAACGCGACAAGGATGAGGCGGATCATCAGCCAAGTTTGTGAGGATCTTTCCATTTCGGCTTGAATGAACTGTTAGACGGCGCCGTACAGATGTGTGCCCAGCACCTACCGACTTGAGCGGTCATGTACCAGGTAAGCAGGAGCTGGGCCGGAGGAACCAGAACCCACCAGTAATTTGCGAGGAATCCTGAGATACGGAGGAGGCCAGCGCCATGAGTCACATTGGCGGCCTCCAGCGACGGCGCAATGAAGATGCTGTACGCCTCGATGGGAAGCAGCACTGCAAAGCCCAAGAACGAGAACACGCCATAGACCAGGGCGGCCACGGTGGCAACGAACAAGAGTGGGCGAGGCAATCGGGGCTTGGCCCGAAATGCTCTGAGCGCAGGCCACCACACCGGCGCGAACGAGATTAGGAAGTAGACGACAGCGAGGGCAACGAGTATTGCACTCAGCCTTGGCCCAAAGACATCGATTGCTTCCATAGCCGCCTGGCGCCTGAACTAAGCCGTGCCACGAAGTAGCGTCGGCCTGAATGAACCGCTAGAGCGCACTGTACCGCAGTGAACGGCATGTTGAGGGGGGCGGGATCCAATGAGCCAGATCAAGTGCCGGGCAGTGGACGAGCAGGTGCGACAAGGCTCTGAGTCTGGAGCCGACAGCAGGGATTGAACCTGCACCCGGGAGACCTGAGTCTCCTGGGACCGCTGTGGCGGTACGTTTACCAATTCCGTCACGTCGGCTATGAACTGTGTGGCAGCGGCTTTCAGATCGGCCCCCAGATGTGGGCGAGGCCGACGGGCGAGCAGAATGAGATGGGTCCGCCGACCGAACCACCGCCCCCAACAGCCCGGTCACCCCCCCTTGGACAGCATCACCAGCAACCCCTTGGCCGCGGCCAGGCGGGCGATGGCGTCGGGCAGTTCCAGGGTGACCCGCAGTTTGTCGGGGCCGTCCATGCGGTAGAGCTTGGGTTGGCCCTGGATCAGTTTGATGATCGCCATCGGGTCGACGTTGGGTTTCTCGACGAACTGCACGCGGCCGCCGTTTTCGCCCAGGTCGAGCTTGCGGATGCCCAGTGCGGTGGCGTCGAGCTTGAGTTCGGCGACCGCGAACAGGTGCTTGGCCGGGTCGGGCAGCAGGCCGAAACGGTCGATCATCTCCACCTGCATCTCGCGCAGCGCGTCCTTGTCGCGGGCGCCGCTGATCCGCTTGTACAGGGTCAGACGGGTGTGCACGTCCGGCAGGTAGTCGTCGGGGATCAGCGCCGGGATGTGCAGTTCGACCTCGGCGCCGCGGGCCTCGGTCTCGTCGGCGTCGGGCAGCTTGCCCTGGCGGATCGAGCGCACCGCGCGTTCGAGCAGCTCGGTGTACAGGCTGAAGCCGACCTCGGCCATCTGCCCGCTCTGGTCCTCGCCCAGCAGCTCGCCGGCGCCGCGGATCTCCAGGTCGTGGGTGGCGAGGGTGAAGCCGGCGCCGAGCTCGTCCATCGAGGCGATCGCGTCCAGGCGCTTCTGCGCGTCGGGGGTGATCGAGCGGCGGTCGGGGGTGACCAGGTAGGCGTAGGCGCGGTGGTGCGAGCGGCCGACCCGTCCGCGCAACTGGTGCAGCTGGGCGAGGCCGAACTTGTCGGCGCGGTTGATGATGATGGTGTTGGCGTTGGGGATGTCGATGCCCGACTCGATGATGGTCGAGCACAGCAGCACGTTGAAGCGCTGCTTGTGGAAGTCGAGCATGACCTTTTCCAGCTCGCGCTCGGGCATCTGGCCGTGGGCGATGCCGATGCGCGCCTCCGGCACCAGTTCCTGCAACTGCCGCTGCATGCGGCCGATGCTTTCCACGTCGTTGTGCAGGAAGTAGACCTGGCCGCCGCGCGAGAGCTCGCGCTGGAACGCCTCGCGCAGCTGGGCGTCGTCCCAGGGCACGACGAAGGTCTGCACCGCCAGCCGGTGCGCGGGCGGGGTGGCGATGATGCTCAGGTCGCGCAGGCCGGCCATCGCCATGTTCAGGGTGCGCGGGATCGGCGTCGCGGTCAGGGTCAGCAGGTGCACGTTGGCGCGCAACGCCTTCAGCGCCTCCTTCTGGCGCACACCGAAGCGCTGCTCCTCGTCGACGATCACCAGGCCCAGGTCCTTGAAGCGCACGTCCTTCTGCAGCAGCCGGTGGGTGCCGACGATCACGTCGAGCTGGCCCTCGGCGAGCTTGTCGAGCTCGGCCTTGATCTCCTTGCTGCTCTTGAAGCGCGACAGTACCTCGACCCGCAGCGGCCAGTCGGCGAAGCGGTCGCGGAAGTTGCGGTAGTGCTGCTCGGCCAGCAGGGTGGTCGGCACCAGCAGGGCGACCTGGCGGCCGCCGCTGGCGGCGACGAAGGCCGCGCGCACCGCAACCTCGGTCTTGCCGAAGCCGACATCGCCGCAGACCACCCGGTCCATCGGCTGGCTCGACTGCAGGTCGCGGATCACCGCTTCGATCGCGGCGTGCTGGTCGGGCGTCTCCTCGAACGGGAACGTGGCCGCGAACGGCTCGTACATCGCCCGGTCGACGTCGATCGCCAGTCCGGCGCGGGCCTGGCGCTTGGCCTGGATCTCCAGCAGTTCGGCGGCGACGTCGCGGACCTTCTCGGCCGCCTTGCGCTTGGCCTTGCTCCACTGCTCGCCACCGAGCGAATGCAGTGGCGCGGTCTCCTCGGAGGCGCCGGAGTAGCGGTTGATCAGGTGCAACTGGGCGACCGGCACGTACAGGCGGTCGCCCTTGGCGTACTCGATCTCCAGGTATTCGCCGGGCTCGCCGCCGGCCTCCAGCACGATCAGCCCGCGATAGCGGCCGACGCCGTGGTCCTCGTGGACGATCGGCGCGCCTTCGCGCAGCTCGCCGAGGTCGCGGATGATGGTCTCCGGCTCGCGGCCGACCCGGCGGCGCCGGCGCGGCTGGCTGGCGCGCTCGGGGAACAGCTGGCGTTCGGTGAGCACCGCGATCTGCGGCGCATCCAGGGCGAAGCCGTCCTCCAGCGGTGCCACCGCGATCGCGAAGCGGGCGTCGCCGTCGAGGAAGTCGCGCCAGCCCGGCAGCGTCGCCGGACGCAGCTGCGCGGGTTCCAGCACCTCCAGCAGCGCCTCGCGCCGTCCCGGCGAGTCGGCGGCGATCAGTACCCGGCCCGGGTAGCTGGACAGGAACGAGGTCAGCGCCTCGCCCGGGGCGTGGTCGCGCGCGGCCACCGGCAGGCTGGGCGCGGGCTGCTCGCCCAGCGCCTGCGCGCGTTCGCGCTGCGGATGCGACTCGCCGCAGACCTCGATGCGCGGCGCCTTGTTGAGGCGCTCGCGCATGGCGTCGGGCGACAGGTACAGCTCGGCCGGGGTCAGCACCGGTCGTTCGATGTCGTGGCGGCGCTGCTCGTAGCGCTCACCGGTCTGCTTCCAGAACGCGTCGGCGGCCTCGTGGATGCCGTCGCCGAGCACCGGCAGCGCACGCTCGCCGAGGTAGTCGAACAGGGTCGCGGTCGCCTCGGCGGCCTCGCGGCGGGCGCTGCCGGGCTTTTCGAAGAACAGCGGCAGGTAGTACTCGATGCCGCCGGGGGCGACGCCGGCCTTGAGGTCCTGGTACAGCGCGCTGTTGCGGGTATCCAGGTCGAAGCGTTCGCGCAGCGCGTCGAGCACCTCCTTGATCGAGGCCTCGTCCAGCGGCAGCTCGCGACCGGGCAGCATGCGCACCGCGTCGATCTTCTCCAGCGAGCGCTGCGACTCGGGGTCGAAGCCGCGGATGGTGTCGATCTCGTCGTCCAGCAGTTCGACCCGGAACGGTTGCTCGGCGCCCATCGGGAACACGTCGAGCAGGCCGCCACGGACCGCGAAGTCGCCCGGGTCGAGCACCTGCGGGACATGGCGGTAGCCGGCCGACTCCAGCCTCCTCTTCTCGGCATCCAGGTCCAGGCGCTGGCCGACCGCGATGTCGAAGCTGGATCCGATCACGTGTCGCTTGGGCGCCAACCGTTGCAACAGGGTCTGCACCGGCACGATCACGATGCTGGCGCGGCTCAGGTCCGGCAGGCGGTGCAGCACCGCCAGGCGCTGGCTGACGATGTCCGGATGCGGGCTGAAGACGTCGTAGGGCAGGGTCTCCCAGTCCGGGAACGCGAGCACCGGCAGCGTCGTCGCGTCATCGCCCCCGTCAGCACCACTGCCAGCACCACTGCCAACCAGGGTGCGCAGATCGGCTTCCAGCTGGTGGGCGGCGTGGTTGTCGCGGGTGATCGCCAGCAACGGCCCGTCATGCGTCCGCGCGGCCTGCAGCACATGCCAGGCCAGCGCCGAGGCCGAGGCCGGCGCGCGCCACCAGGCGCGCGGCTGGCCGCTGCGGGGCAGTGGAGGGGAGGGCGGAAGGGTCGGGGCGGACTTGGATCGGGTCATCGGGCCTGGCGCAAAACGACGGCGGCGCCGGACACCGCAGTGCCCAGCGCGATCGGGTCGCGCATTCTAACGCGGCCCTGCTGACAGACCCTGACAGCAGAGCCGGTGCCGCCGCGAGCTACGGTCGCGCTTCCAGGACCAGGTTGAACGGGGTCTCGGTGGCGCGGCGGAAGTGTCCGAAGCCGGCCTCGTCCATCAGCTCGCGCAGCCGTGCCTCGCCGGCCTGGGCGCCGAGCGCGGGACCATTGCGGGCCAGCGACACCGGTACGCAGATCTGCGAGGAGGCGCCGTAGTAGAGCCGGCCGACCGGATTGAGGTTGCTTTCCACGCTGTCGCCGGCGAAGGGTTCGACCAGCATGCAGCAGCCGTCGTCGCTGAGCGCGCGGCGCGCATGGCGCGCGGCCCCGATCGGATCGGCCATGTCATGCAGGCAGTCGAAGAAGGCGATGAGGTCGAAGCCCTTGCCGTCGTAACCGGTCGCGTCGGCGACTTCGAAGCTGGCGTTGTCGATGCCGGCGTCGCGGGCGCGCTGGCGGGCGACATCGATCGACGGCGGGTGGTAGTCGTAGCCGACGAACTGGCTGGCGGGAAATGCCCGCGCCATCAGCAGGGTGCTGGCGCCATGGCCGCAGCCGACGTCGGCGACCCTGCCGCCGGCACCGAGCCGGTCGACCGTGCCGTCGAGCGCGGGCAGCCATTCGCCGAGCAGGTGGGCGTTGTAGCCGGCGCGGAAGAAGCGTTCGGTGCCGTGGAACAGGCAGGCGTGATGCTCGCCCCATTCCATGCCGTCGCCGCTGCGGAAGTTGTCGCGGGTGCGTTCCAGCGCGTGGAACACCGCCTCGATGATGCTGTAGGCGCCGGGCACGTCGACCGGGCTGTCCGGGTCGGCCATGCACAGGACCTGCTCTTCGGTCATCGAATAGGTGTCGCTGGCCGGGTCGTACTCGACGTAGCCGCCGGCGGCCTGGTTGGCCAGCCATTCGCGCACGTAGCGCTCGTGGGTGCCGGTGCTCGCCGCCAGCCCGGCCGAGCTGGTCGGTCCCTTGGCGAGGGCCTTGTACAGGCCGAGCTGGTCGCCGATCAGGACCAGGGTGGCGCTCATCGCGCCGCCCAGGTCGCCGAGTGCGCGGCCAAGGAACTGGTTGAGGCGGTCCTGGTCGATCATGTGGGCTCCTGGAGTCGGGCCCATCCGTGGGGACGCGGCGCGGCCCGCCGCAGGCTCCCCTGTCCTGCTGTCAACGGAATGCGGAGGCAGAAACGGACGCGCCCGCGAAGGCGCGGGCGGCAGCGGTCGGACGCGGACTCAGGAGGCGGCCTGCAGCGGCGGCGGCTCGAGGTCGAGCACCACCCGCACCAGTCCCGGGGCTTCCTGCATGTGCTCGCGGACGAAGCCCAGCGACTGCGCCAGTTGCAGCATCGGCTGGTTGTGCTCGAACACGTCGCCGTAGACGCGATGCACCTTCTTGCCGCGCGCCCACTTGACCAACCGGGTCATCAGGTAGCGGCCCAGGCCCATGCCGGCGATGTAATGGCTGACCAGGATCGCGAACTCGGCGTCGTTGCTGGCATCGTCGATCGCGATCCGGGCGACCGCTCCGACCAGGGCCTCGCCGGGCGGCAGCGGCTCGGCGGCGACCAGGGCGAACTCGGTCTTGGGGTTGACCCGGGAGAAGCGGTCGGCCGCTTCCGGAGTCAGCTCCTTGACCGCGTGCAGGAAGCGCTGGCGGACCTCGTCGGGCTGCAACAGGCTGAAGCCCTCGCGCAATGGAACCGCGTCCTCGGGCCGGATCGGGCGTATCAGCACCTCGCGCCCGTTGGGCAGGCGCTGGTATTCGTGCCAGGGCGGGAGCCGTTCACGCAAGGCCATGGGCAAATGATCGCACAGGGGGTGGGGGCGACTTCTTCATGCGGCTGTCACGTCCTCTTCTACGCCAGTGGCCGATGGCCGGCGTCTGCCATCAGTAACGGCAACCGACGGCGGGAGCGGTCGCGCCGGCCCGTGCCCGGGGCGCGCCGCCATCACCGGCGGTCGCCGGCCGATGCTAGACTCGCGCCGCCTGCGCAACCGGCGCGTCGCGCCGACGCGATGCCGGTCCGCGAGCCAGGAAGGCAGGTGCGTGATCGGGCCGGCATGGCCGCGATCCACGCGACTCCGCGCGCGGTGCAGCGCGCGGACGCTGTCCGGGCGTGTCCAGGATGGATGCGCTCCGATTCGTCCCCCAAAAAACCGATGGAGTGACCCGATGGCCGGTGGTGGTGATTCGACCCGAGCGATTTTCTTCGCGCTGGGCGCCAATTTCGCGATTGCCTGCGCGAAGGGCGTGGCAGCGTTCTTCACCGGCTCAGGCGCGATGCTGGCCGAGACCGTCCACTCGCTGGCCGACTGCGGCAATCAGGGGCTGCTGCTGCTGGGAATGAAGCAGGCCAAGCGCCCGGCCTCGCCCGATCACCCGCTGGGCTTCGGCAAGGCGGTGTATTTCTGGTCGTTCCTGGTCGCGGTGATGCTGTTCTCGGTCGGCGGCATGTTCTCGCTGTACGAGGGCATCCACAAGTTGCAGCACCCCGAGCCGCTGAAGCAGTGGTGGTGGGCGGTCGGCGTGCTGATCTTCGGCATCGTGGTGGAGGGCATCTCGATGCGCGCCTGCATGCAGGAAGTGAACAAGTCGCGTGGCGACCGCGGGATCTGGCAGTGGTTCCGCGAGAGCCGCCAGAGCGAGCTGGTGGTGATCTTCGGCGAGGACCTCGCGGCCCTGCTGGGCCTGATGTTCGCCCTGGTCGCGGTGGTGCTGGCGGTGGTCACCGGCAATCCGATCTGGGATGCGGTCGGCACGATCGGCATCGGCGTGCTGTTGATCGTGATCGCGGTGCTGGTCGCGGTCGAGGTCAAGGCGATGCTGATCGGCCAGAGCGTGGACCCGGAACGCCAGCGCCAGATCCGCGCCTTCCTCGACACCCGTCCGGAGATCGAGCGGGTCATCAGCCTGATCACCCTGCAGTTGGGCAACGACATGATGGTCTCGGTGCAGGCGCAGATGCGCGACAGCGGCGACAGCCGTTCCCTGGTGGAACGGATCAACGGCGTCGAGCGCGCGCTGAAGCAGACCTTCCCGGACGTGCGCTGGAGCTTCTTCGAGCCGGACGTGAAGGCCGGGATCTGAGCGCGTGAGCCGGCTCTGAGCCTCAGGTCGCGGCCTTGAGCCAGTCCAGGCGCCAGCAGGCGCCGGCCTGGCCGAGTCCGGCGACCAGTTCGGGCAGGGCCGCGGCCAGGGCGGTATCGAGCCGCCAGGGCGGATTGAGCAGGAGCAGGCCGCTGCCGTTCATCCGCAGCGGCGAGTCGTCCGGATGCACCATCAGTTCGGCGACGAAGGACGATTTCGCCGGCAGCGTGGCCGCGCGGCGCAGGAACGGTTGCAGCGAGCGCCGCCGCTTGATCGGGTACCACAGCGCGTATACCGCCTGCGGCCAGCGCTCCAGCGACTGCCGCAGCGCCGCCAGCGCGTGGTCGAACTCCTCCAGCTGGGCCTCGTAGGGCGGGTCGATCAGGACCAGGCCGCGGGCGAAACGGGTGTCGCCGATCCGCGGCGGCAGCAGCGCCTTGAGCGCGGCATAGCCGTCGCGCTGATGGACGGCGACGCGCGGGTCGCGGGAAAAGACCGTGCGCAGGGCCTCGGCTTCCTCCGGTTGCAGTTCGCAGGCGGCGACGCGGTCGTGTTCGCGCAATGCGTGCGCGAGCAGCCAGGGCGAGCCCGGGTAGGCTTCGGCGCCGTGCGCCATCCGGCAGGCCTGCACCGCCCGCAGGTAGCGCTCCAGCGGCGCGCACTGGCGCGGCAGTTCGAGCAGGCGGCCGATCCCGTCGGCGGCCTCGCCGGTGCGCCGGGCGGCGTCGGCGTCGAGCCGGTACAGGCCGCGGCCGGCATGGGTGTCCAGCGCGAACAGCGGCGCCGGCTTCGCGGTCAGCGCGTCGCAGACCGCCAGCAGCACCACGTGCTTGAGGACGTCGGCGTGGTTGCCGGCATGGAAGGCATGGCGATAGTTCATGGGGTGCCGGGGGCAGGGACGTACGTCCATTCTGCCTGTTGCGCGCGCAGCGGTGTGCGTGGGTACGCGATCGGGGCGGCCGGCCGTGAATTGCATAAGATTAGCCGGCCCCCGCTGCCCGGCTCCAACCCCATGCGCATTCTCCTGGTCGAAGACGAAACCGCGATCGCCGCCACCGTGCAGTACGCCCTGCAGGCGGCGGGATTCGGCGTCGACCATTGCCTGACCGGCGACGAGGCGCGGCGGCTGGCCGGCGCCGTCCAGCACGATCTGGCGATCCTCGACATCGGCCTGCCCGACGTCAGCGGGCTCGACCTGTGCCGCGAGCTGCGCCGGCACCGCGACCTGCCGGTGATCTTCCTGACCGCACAGGACGGCGAGATCGACCGCATCCTCGGCCTGGAACTGGGCGCCGACGATTACGTGACCAAGCCGTTCTCGCCGCGCGAGCTGGTCGCGCGGGTGCGGGTGGTGCTGCGCCGCGGCCAGCGCCAGGCGGGGCCGGTGCAGGCCGCCGGCGATTTCGAACACGATTGCGACGGCCGCCGGATCCGCTACCGCGGCCAGCTGCTGGACCTGACCCGCTACGAATACGGTCTGTTGGCCGCGCTGCTGCAGCGTCCCGGCGCGGTGCTGTCGCGGGCCCAGTTGATGGACCGGGTCTGGGGCGATGCGCTGGAGAGCGGCGACCGTACCGTCGACACCCACGTCAAGACGGTGCGCGCCAAGCTGCGCGAACTCGATGGCGATGCCGATCCGATCCGGACCCATCGCGGCCTGGGCTATTCGATCGACGTCGGCGGCGGCGACGCCGGCATGGTCTGAGCGACGACGGCACGGCCATGAAGATCGGACTGCGGATTTTTCTCGGTTACTTCCTGATCGTGGCGTTGGCGGCGATGCTGCTGGCGCGGGTGTTCCTGGCCGAGGTCAAGCCCGGCGTGCGCCAGGCGATGGAGGACACCCTGGTTGACAGCGCCAACGTGCTGGCCGAACTGGCGACCGACGACTTCCTCGCCGGGCGCATCGACGACGGCGCCTTCGCCGGCCGCATCCGCGCGCTGCAACGGCGCGATCTCGGCGCCGAGATCTGGGGCTTCGGCAAGCGCGCCGCCCAGTACCGCGTCTACATCACCGACGCCCGCGGCATCGTGGTGTTCGACAGCAGCGGTCGCGACCTGGGCAAGGACTATTCGCGCTGGAACGATGTCTACCTGACCCTGCGCGGCCGCTACGGTGCCCGTTCCAGCCCGGAGAGCCCCGACGCCCCGAATGCGACGGTGATGCACGTCGCCGCGCCGATCCGCGATGTCGACGGCCGCATCGTCGGCTCGCTGACGGTGGCCAAGCCCAACCGCGCCATCGAGCCGTTCATCGCCCGCAGCCAACGGGTGGTGCTGTCGTGGGGCCTGCTGCTGCTGGGGGTGGCATTGGCGGTCGGAGTGGTCGCCGCATGGTGGCTGTCGCGGCAACTGCAGGGGTTGCAGCGTTATGCCGGCGAGGTCACCGCCGGCGAGCGCACCCTGCCGCCGAAGTCCAGCGGCGAGTTCAAGGCGCTCGGCGAGGCGCTGGAGACCATGCGCACGCGGCTGGAGGGCAAGCAGTACGTCGAACAGTACGTGCACACGCTGACCCATGAGATGAAGAGCCCGCTGGCGGCGATCCGCGGCAGTGCCGAGCTGCTGGAGGGCGCGCACGAGGGCGGCGAGGGCGGGACCGCGCCGGCGATGGCCGAAGCCGATCGCGCCCGCTTCGCGGCCAGCATCCGCCACCAGAGCGAGCGGCTGGCGCAGATGATCGACAAACTGCTGGCGCTGGCCTCGGTCGAGCACCGGCAGCGCCTGGAGAACCCGCAGCCGCTGGCGCTGGACGTGTTGATCGCCGAGGCCGCCGACGCCGCAAGGCCGGGGCTGGAGCGGGCCGGGGTGTCGTGCCGGGTGATGCCCGGCGATGTCGCGCCGCGGGTGCTCGGCGATGCGTTCCTGATGCGCCAGGCGCTGGTCAACCTGATCGAGAATGCCGCCGACTTCTCCGCCCGCGGTGGCCGGGTCGAGATCGCGGTCGATGTCGATGGCGACGGGCTGCGCATCGATGTGCGCGATCGCGGCGCCGGCATCCCGGGATATGCGCTGGAGCGGGTGTTCGAGCGCTTCTACTCGCTGGCCCGGCCGGACGGCGGCAGCCGCAGCAGCGGGCTGGGCCTGAGCTTCGTCGCCGAGGTCGCGGCCCTGCACGGCGGCCGCGCGGCGCTGCGCAACCGCGACGGCGGGGGGGCGGTCGCCAGTCTGTGGCTGCCGGTGCCACCGCCGTCCTGAACATCACTTCACCCTCGCTTCACCGTCGCGCCATCGTCGCTCCGCAACCGCCGCCGATCCTGTCGGCCTCGCAACGATGTTCGACAGGAGAGGGACATGCGACTGTGGTTGAAGGTGTTGATGGTGGCGGGGATGACCCTGGCCATCCTGGTGCCGCTGCTGATGGTGCGCGGCGTGATCGGCGAGCGTCAGCAGTATCGGGCCGAGGCGGTGGCCGAGGTCGCGCGCAGCTACGCCGGGGCGCAGGCGTTCGCCGGGCCGGTGCTGGTGGTGCCGTATACCGAGACCGTGCTGGTCGAGGAGGAGGACGAGGACGGCAAGCCGCGCCTGGTCGAACGCGACCGCGACGGGCAATGGGTGTTCTTCCCGCAGACCCTGGAGGTGGGCGGACCGCTGCGTCCCGAAACCCGCAGGCTGGGCCTGCACGAGGTCCGGGTCTACGAGTGGGAGGCGGTCGCGCAGGCGACATTCCGCGCCGCGATCCCGCGCGATGAGGACGGCAGCCGCAATCTGAGGGTCGGCGAGGCGCGGCTGGGCTATGGAATCGCCGACGTGCGCGGCCTGCTGGCGCCGCCGCAGATGCGGCTCAACGGCAACAGCGTCGAGATCGAGGACGGCCTCGGCGATGGCAGCGGTGCCGGCGTGCACGTGAAGCTGGCGGCGCCGGAGCAGGGCGAACAACTGGTGCTCGATACCCGCCTGGAGTTCACCCTCGGCGGCACCGAGTCGCTGTCGTTGGTGCCGCTGGGCAAGAACAACGACTTCGCGATCGACTCGACCTGGCAGCACCCGCGCTTCTCCGGCAGCTTCCTGCCGCGCAGCCGCGAGATCGACGACAACGGCTTCAGCGCCGACTGGCAGGTGGCCTCGGTGGCGACCAACGCCCAGCGTCAGTACCTGGACGGCCGGCACCTGCCCGAGGTCGGGCTCGATCCGGTCAGCGGCGAGCGCTACATGTTCGACACCTCCGGCTCGCTCGATGCGGTCAGGGTCACCCTGGTCGAGCCGGTCAATGTCTACTCGCAGGCCGACCGCGCGACCAAGTACGGCCTGCTGTTCGTGCTGCTGACCTTCGTCGGCTTCTTCATCTTCGAGCTGGTCAAGCACCTGCCGATCCACCCGATCCAGTACGGCCTGGTCGGACTGGCGCTGGCGATCTTCTTCCTGCTGCTGGTGAGCCTGAGCGAGCACATCGCATTCGGCTGGGCCTACCTGATCGCCGCCGCCGCCTGCATCGGCCTGTTGGGCTTCTACCTCAGCGCGGTGCTGCGCAGCGTCGGCCGCGGTCTGGGCTTCGCGACCATGCTGGGCCTGCTGTACGCGGCGCTGTACGGCCTGCTGGTGTCCGAGGACAACGCCCTGGTGCTGGGTTCGGGCCTGTTGTTCGTGATCCTGGCGGCGCTGATGACGGTGACCCGCAAGGTCGACTGGTACCAACTGGCCGGGCGCCGCGCCGGCTGATGCGCGCCGCTGGCGGCAGGGCGCTCAAGCTGTCCCCCGGGTGAACGAAGGAGTGGTCCAAGGCCCATGGAAGGGCCATCCGGCGGCGCTACGGCGGATTTTGCCGCATGGGCGGTCTCCGCGGCCGGTCCGCTGCCCCTAGAATCGCGAGATGGACGCGCATATCTCCCCCGCCATCCGTGTGGTGTCCGGTCCGGCAATCGCCCCCTACGTCGACGACCTGGCGCGCCTGCGCAGCGAGGTCTTCCGTCAGTGGCCCTACCTGTACGACGGCGATGCCGCCTACGAGGCGAAGTACCTGCAGGTCTATCTCGACTCGCCGTTCAGCGTCGTGGTGCTGGTGCTCGACGGCGACACGGTGGTCGGCGCTTCGACCGGCCTGCCGCTGGTCGACGCCGAAGCGGCCTTCCGCGCACCCTTTGCCGAGGCCTCGATCGACCCGGCGGAGGTGTTCTACTGCGGCGAATCGGTGTTGCTGCCGCGCTATCGCGGCCGTGGCTTCGGTCACCGTTTCTTCGAGGAGCGCGAGGCGCACGCGCGATCGGTCGGCGGTTTTGCCTGGACCGGGTTCTGCGCGGTCGAGCGCGCCGCCGACGATCCGCGCCGACCGCCGTTCCACCGCGACAACGACGCCTTCTGGCGCCGGCGCCGTTACACCCCGCATTCGCGCCTGGCGGTGACGATGCCCTGGCGCGAAGTCGGCAGCGGCGAGGTCGGGCACACCCTGCGCTACTGGCTGCGTCCGCTGGAGCGTTCGGTTTGATCGCATCCGCGACGGACACGGCGCCGTCCCCACTGCAGGTCGCCGCCGCCAGGTACCGGATCGAGCCACGGCCGGCCGGCTTCGATTTCGACGGCTTCGCCCGCAAGCAGGCCGACTGGCTGGGCGAGGCGCGCCGGCTCGGCGCGCGCCTGGCGGTGTTGCCGGAGTACCTGTCGCTGGAGTTGGCGGCGGCCTTTGCGCCGGCGGTCCACGCCGACCTGGGCGCGTCGCTGGAGGCGATCCAGTCCCTGCACGCGCCGTGGATGCGGTTGTTCACGCGTCTGGCCGGCGAGCTGGACATGCATGTCGTCGCCGGCAGCTTCCTGCTCGCGACCGGCGATGGCCGCTATCGCAACCGCAGCTACCGCTTCGCGCCGGATGGCGGACACGATTGGCAGGACAAGTTGCAGCTGACCGGATTCGAGAAGCAGCTCGTTGGCGACGGGATTGGTCTGATCGAGCCGGGCGATGCGCTCGGCGTCTATCCGGTCGATGGCGTGCGCGCCGGCACCGCGGTCTGCTACGACAGCGAGTTCCCGTTGCCGGTGCGGGCCCAGCGTGAGGCCGGCATGCGGGTCCTGGTCGTGCCCAGTTGCACCGATACCGAGGCCGGCGCGACCCGGGTCCGGATCGGCTGCCTGGCGCGCGCGCTGGAGAACCGCTGTTTCGTCGTGCAGTCGGTCACCGCCGGCGAGGCGCCCTGGAGTCCGGCGCTGGACCGCAATACCGGCGAGGCGGCGGTGTACGCGCCGATGGACGTGGGCCTGCCCGCCGACGGCGTGCTGGCGACGACCCGCGGCGACGCGCGCTGGGCGGTGGCGGCGCTGGATTTCGCCGCATTGGACGCCACTCGCGCCCAGGCCCAGGTCGCCAACGACCGCGACTGGCCCGGCCAGCACGCACCGGCGATCGTCAGGGCGAAGCTGGTGGGCACCAGACCGTAGCCGCAGCGCACATCGGCGGAGGCCCGAGGCTTGCGCGGCAAACTTTGGCAGGTATCCGGGCAAGGCCCGGATGCCGCCCCCCTGTAGGAGCGGCGTGAGCCGCGATGAGGCATTCATGGGAAGTCCCATCGCGGCTTACGCCGCTCCTACGGCATCGAGACGTTTGCTCCTGCCCCTTGGTGCGGGCGCGATTCGCGCGCAGCGCGAATGGGGCGTGGAGGCGCACCGGCGGGGCCCGATGCTTGCGCGGCAAACTTTGACAGGTATCCGGGCAAGGCCCGGGAATCGCGACTCACGCCGTTCGACCGGTCGCGCCCTTCAGCAGCGCTCAGAACAGGCTGACCCCGGGCACCAGCCACAGGGACAACGCGGCCAGCGCGGTGCCGATGCCGGTGGCGGCAAGCACGTCGCTGGGATAGTGCAGGCCCAGCACCACCCGCGACAGCGCCACGCTGGCGGTGAACGGCACCAGCAGCCACGCCAGCAGCGGGTAGTGGGCGCAGGCGACCAGGCTGAAGGCGACCGCGTGCAGGGTGTGCCCCGACGGGAAGCTGAACTCGTCCAGCGGCGCGATCAGCGCGTGGATGCGGCGGTCGGAGGCGAACGGCCGCGGGCGCCGGGTCCAGCGCTTGAGCAGCTTGTACAGGGTCAGCGCGATCAGTCCGGTCGCGGCCATGTGCGCGGACGCGGCCAGGCCGGCCATGCCGTCGGCAAGCACCAGTACCGCCATCAAGGCGTACCAGAACACCCCGTCGCCGAGTCGGCTGATCGCGGCGAAGTAGCTGCACGACGAGCTGCGCCGTTCGCCCCAGCGGTTGGCGCGCAGGCACCAGCCCGAGTCGCCGTGCATCGCCCCGTCGATCAGTCGTTTATGCAGTGGCAACCGTTGCATCGCGGCTTCTCCTGGCGAGCCCTTCGAGTACGGCATCGAGATCGGCGGCGACCTGTTCGGGTCGCAGCGCGCTGACGGCTTCGCGGCAGGCGCGGGACATCGCCTGCCGCAGTGGTTCGTCGCCGGCGATGCGGACCGCGGCGGCGACGAAGGCATCGTCGTCGCCATCGGCGATCGCGGCGCCGTCGCGGCCGTCGCGCAGGTGTTCGCGCGCGGCGCCGTAGTCGAAGGCGACCGTCGGCACCCCGCTGGCCATCGCTTCCAGGGTCACGTTGCCGAAGGTCTCGCTGCGGCTGGGGAACGGGAACAGGTCGGCGCTGGCGCAGTGGCGCGACAGCGACTCGCCGCGCTGCATGCCGCAGAACACGAAGTCCGGATGCTGTTGCTGCAGTCGGGCCCGCTCGGGACCGTCGCCGATCCAGACGAAGCGGGCCTCCGGGCGCACCCGCTGGATCTCGCGGAAGCTGCGTACCGCCAGTTCGAGGTTCTTCTCGGCGGCGATCCGGCCCAGGTAGAGCACGGCCAGACCGTCGTCGTCGACGCCCCAGCTGCGGCGCAGCCCGGCATCGCGATGGCCGGCGTCGAAGGCACGGGTGTCGACCGCGCGCGGCAGCCGCACCACGTTGTCGAAGCGGTTGTCGCGCAGGAAGCGGGCCAGTTCGTGGGTCGGTACCAGGGTCGCATCGGCGCGGTTGTGGAAGCGGCGCATCCACGCCAGTGCGGGGCCGGTCATGAACGCCAGGCCATAGTCGCGCATGTACTCGTCGAAGCGGGTGTGGAACCCGGCCGCGACCGGAATGCGCAGGCGCCGGGCGGTGCGCAGCGCCGACCAGCCCAGCGGGCCCTCGGTGGCGATGTAGATCGCGTCGGGACGCTGCCGCCGCCAGTGCGCGGCGAGCCGGCGGCCGGCGGGCAGGCCGAAGCGCAGCCCCGGATAGCGCGGCAGCGGCAGACCCGGCACCAGTTGCTCGTGCGCGTCCGCGCGGTCATCGCCGCCCTGGCGCGGACGAACCACGCCGACCTCGTGACCGCGGGCGCGAAGACCACGCTCCAGGCCGCTGACGGTCAGTGCGACGCCGTTGATCTCCGGCGGGTAGGTCTCGGTGACGATGGTGTAGCGCATGCACGCCTCCCCCGGCCCCTCGGCAGGGTTGCGAGCATCCTGAGGCGGACAGGTGTAGTCGTCGTTGCAGTCAGGTGACGCGCGGATGACGCAGGCGCCGGCCGGGCCCGGGCGGTCAGCCGGCGCTCATGAAGCGGGCGCGAAAGCCGGGGCGGGCGCCGGTGCGCGGCGGTCGTCAGTCGGTGACGAACTCGAACGACACGCCCAGTCCCGCGATGTCGCCGGTCTCGCCCTCGAGGTCGGCCTGCAGCAGCGGACGCGCCTCCAGCCAGCGCCGCGACAGGGTCAGCGCCAGATGGTTGCCGTCGACGATCAGGTCCAGCCGGGGCATCGGGTCGGGTTCGTGCGAGCGGTGCATCAGCACCGACAGCCGCAGCAGCGCGGCGCTGCGCCGGGCCGGGTCGAGCAGGCGGTCGGGCAGGGAGTCGAACGCGGATTTGGGAATCCGGCGGCGATGGGTACGGATCAGGGCGGCGAGAAACTGCTGTTGCTGGCGCGAGAAGCCGGAAATGTCGGAGTTCTCGGCCAGGTAGGCGCCGTGCACGTGGTACTGGCTGTGGGCGATCGCCAGGCCGATCTCGTGCAGGCGCGCGGCGTGGACCAGCATCACCCGGTCGTCGTCGTCCAGCGCCCAGGCCTCGGCGGCCTGGTCGAACAGCCGCAGCGCGGTGGCCTCGACCCGGCGCGCCTGGCCGGCGTCGATGTCGTAGCGCTGCATCAGCGCGGCGACCGCGGTCTCGCGCGGATCGTGGGCGCCGCCGCGGCCGACCATGTCGTACAGCACGCCCTCGCGCATCGCCGCCTTGCTGACCATCATCCGTTGCAGGCCCAGCGCATCGAACGCGGCTTCCAGCACCAGCACGCCGCCGGCGATCACCGGTCGGCGTTCGTTCGACAGGCCCGGCAGGTCGATGTCGGCGATGGTCGAGGCCTGCAGCAGGCGTTCGCGCACCTGCGGCAGCGCCTCGGCGGTGACCGCACCCTTGGTCAGCTTCATCGACCGGCAGATCTCGCCGATCGCCTTGCAGGTGCCGGAGGCGCCCAGCACTTCGTTCCAGCCCAGGGCCCGGTAGGCGCCGGTGAATTGCTGGAATTCGGCGCTGACCTCGGCCAGCGCGGCGTTCCATTTCTTCTTCGACAGCTTGCCGTTGCCGAAGAAGCGGCGGGTGCTGGCGACGCAGCCGACCTGCAGGCTCTCGCGTTCGATGGCCTCGAAGCCCGAGCCGATGATGCACTCGGTGGAGCCGCCGCCGATGTCGATGACCAGGCGTAACTGGTCGGGCTTGGGCGGCTGCGCATGGGCGACGCCCAGGTAGATCAGGCGTGCCTCCTCGCGGCCGGACACCACTTCGATCGCATGCCCGAGGGCGGTCTCGGCCGGGACCAGGAAAGCCTGCGGCTGGGCCAGCCGGCGCACCGTGTTGGTGGCGATCGCGCGTACCCGCTGCGGCGGGATGTCGCGCAAGCGCTGGCCGAAGCGGGCCAGGCAGTCGAGCGCGCGCGCCTTCACCTCCGGCGCCAGTCCGCCCTTGCCGTCGAGGCCCTCGGCCAGGCGCACCGTCTCGCGCAGGCGATCGACGATGCGCAACTGTCCCAGCGTGTAGCGGGACACCATCATGTGGAAGCTGTTGGACCCCAGGTCCACCGCGGCGACCAGGTCGCCATCCTTCAGGGGGAGTCGTGCCGCGTGGAGCAGTCCGTTCATGCGGAAATGATCGCCTACCGGGCTGTTGAAGAACAGCCCGGCAGGCCAGTGGCTCATCCGCAGATCGACGCGAGCAGGGCCGACTGCGCCGAGTGCGGCGGATGTCCCGGGTCGGGCTCGAGGCGGGCGTAGCTGCCGTCGGCCTGCAGTTCCCAGGCGTTGAGGTTGTCTTCGAGATAGTTGGTGATGGTCTCGGCGTGCACGCGCGCGGCGATCTCGGGGTCGAGGACCGGGAAGCAGGTCTCGACCCGGCGCAGCAGGTTGCGCTCCAGCCAGTCGGCACTGGAGCACAGCAGGTCGGGCTCGCCGTCGTTGCCGAACCAGTACACGCGGTGGTGTTCGAGGAAGCGGCCGATGATCGAGCGCACGCGGATGTTCTCCGAGACGCCGGCCACGCCCGGTCGCAGGGTGCAGGCGCCGCGCACGATCAGGTCGATCTTCACGCCCGCCTGCGAGGCGCGGTAAAGCGCGCGCACCACCTGCGGTTCGTTGAGGGCGTTCATCTTGGCGACGATCCGGGCCGGGCGTCCGTTGCGGGCATGCTGGGTCTCGCGCTCGATCCGCTTGAGCACGCCGTCGTGCAGGGTGAACGGCGATTGCAGCAGGCGCTTGAGCTTGATCGCCGGCGCCAGTCCGGACAGCTGCTGGAACACCAGGTGGACGTCGTTGCCGATCTCCGGATGGGCGGTGAACAGGCCCAGGTCGGTGTACAGGCGCGCGGTTCCGGAGTGGTAGTTGCCGGTGCCCAGGTGCACGTAGCGGCGCAAGCGGCCGTCCTCTCGACGCACGATCAGCAGCATCTTGGCGTGGGTCTTGTAGCCGACCACGCCGTAGACGACCTGCACGCCGGCCTCCTGCAGCCGATCGGCGAAACCGAGGTTGGCCTCCTCGTCGAAGCGCGCGCGAAGCTCGACCACCGCGGTCACGTCCTTGCCGTTGCGCGCGGCCTGGATCAGCTGTTCGACGATCGGCGAGTCCTTGCCCGAGCGGTACAGGGTCTGCTTGATCGCCAGCACGTGCGGGTCCTCGGCCGCCTGCCGCAGCAGTTCGAGCACCGGGGTGAAGGCGTCGAACGGGTGGTGCAGCAGCACGTCGCCACGGCCGATCAGCTCGAACATCGCCTCGCTGCCGCTCAGCTGTCGCGAGTGGAACGGCGGGAACTTCAGCTCCGGGCGCGCGACCAGGTCGTAGACCTGGGTCACCCGGTTGAGGTTGACCGGACCGTTGATCCGGTAGACCGCGTTCTCGTTGAGGTCGAAGTTCTCCAGCAGGGTGCGGACGATGTCGTCGGGGCACTGCTCGGCGATCTCCAGCCGCACCGCGCGCAGGTAACCGCGGCCGACCAGCTCATCGCGCAATGCCAGCGCGATGTTGTCGACCTCCTCCTCGTCGACCAGCAGTTCGGAGTTGCGGGTGACCCGGAACTGGTAGGCGCCCTTGACCTCCATGCCGGGGAACAGCTCGTCGACGAAGGTCGACAGCACCGAGGACAGGAATACGAAGTCGTTGGGACCGCCGGACACGCTTTCGGGCAGTTGGATGATGCGCGGCAGCGAGCGCGGCGCGCGCACCACGGCGAGGTTGCCGGCGCGGCCGAAGGCGTCGCGGCCCTCGAGCACGACGACGATGTTCAGCGATTTGTTGAGGATCTTCGGAAACGGGTGCGCCGGGTCCAGTCCCAGCGGCGACAGCACCGGCATGATCTCGTCGCGGAAGTACGACAGCAGCCAGCGCTTCTGACGGGTGTTCCAGGAGTCGCGGCTGAGCACGCGCACGCCGGCCTCGGCCAGCGCCGGACGCAGCACCCCGTTCCAGCACTCGTACTGGGCGCTCACCAGATCGGCGGCGCGGTCGTGGATGCGCGACAGCACGGTCGCCGGCGCCAGCCCGTCGGAACCGGGCAGCAGGCCCAGGTCCTGGGCGTGGCGCAGCGATCCGGCGCGGATCTCGAAGAACTCGTCGAGATTGGTGCAGGAGATGCACAGGTACTTGAGCCGCTCCAGCAGCGGCACCCGCTCGTCCTGGGCCTGCGCCAGCACCCGGAAATTGAAGTCCAGCTGCGACAGTTCGCGGTTGAAGTACAGGGAGCCGTCGTACAACGAGGCCACGGGCGGCGTGTCGCTGGGCAGTGAGGGTTCGGTGGCGTCGTTCATTGGCTTTCCTGGCAGGGCGGGGCCGCGGGCGGTCAGCAGGTGGAGGTGGTGCGATCGTCCCGGGCCGGGTCCGCGGCGTCGTCGCGCCGGCGCACGTGCGACGGCCCGAAGCGGCAGGAGAAGACGCTGCCGCGGCCGACCTCGCTGGCGATCTCCAGGGTGGCCTCGTGCAGGTTCAGCACGTGCTTGACGATCGCCAGGCCCAGGCCGGTGCCGCCGCTTTCGCGCGAGCGGCTGGTGGACACGCGATAGAAGCGTTCGGTGATGCGCGGCAGGTGGTTGGCGGGGATGCCGTAGCCGCTGTCGGCGACCTGCAGCACCGCGCCGCCATGGTCGTCGGCGCGCAGCGCGATCTGGATGCGGCCGCCGGCGGGGGTGTAGCGCACCGCGTTGCTGACCAGGTTGGAGAACGCGCTGTGCAGTTCCTTGCCGGAGCCGTACAGGTCGAGGTCGACCGCGTCGTCGACCTCGATGTCGTGGCGGCCCTGGCTCAGCGCCAGCGCCTCGCGGCGCAGGGTGTTGAGCATCGAGGCCATCGACACGACCTCCTCGCTCTGCAGCCGGTCCTGCGATTCCAGCCGCGACAGGGTCAGCAGGTCCTCGACCAGTTGGGTCATGCGCTGCGACTGCCGTTGCATCTCCGCCAGCATCGGCGCCCAGTCCGGCTGCTCCTCGGGGTCGAGCATGTCGAGATAGCCGTGGATCACGGTCAGCGGCGTGCGCAGCTCATGGGACACGTTGGCGACGAAGTCGCGGCGCATCTGCTCCAGTTGCAGCAGGCGGCTGACATCGCGCGCGACCAGCAGCCACAGGTTCTCCGAGTACGGTATCAGGCGCAGGCTGAGGGTGATCGCCGGGTTCAGCGGCGACATCGTCTCCAGCGCCTCGGCATTGCGTCCGGCGGCCATCCAGTGCGCCAGCGGCAGCGGCTGCAGGCGCTGCACCAGCGAGGTGCCGATGTCGTCGGGATAGCGCAGGCCCAGCAGGCGGGTGCCGGACTCGTTGAACCACTGGATGCGCTGGCTGTTGCGTTCCACCACCACGATCGCGTCGGGCAGGGCGGTGGCGGCGGCCCGGTAGGCGCGCAGCATCTCCATCAGCCGCCGTTTGCGGCCGCGCATCTCGGCCTGGCTGCGGTACAGCAGGCGGTCGAGTTCGTTCCACACCCCCTTGCCGTTCGAGGGGGCCAGGCGCTGGCGCGCGGTCAGCCGGGTCAGCACCTTGCGCAGGCGCCAGTAGTGCCAGGCGACGACGCCCAGCGCGGTCGCGGCCAGCACCGGGAACAACTGGCCCACCAGCAGGCCGGCCGCGGTGGCGGCGGCCAGGATCAGGACCAGCAGGCCGAGGGTACGTAACCAGGCGGAGCGAGCGCGGGGAGGCATGGGGCAAGTCTAGTTGTTGTCGGTCCGGCGCGTGGCTTCGGTGGGGGTGGCACGGGCTGCGATCGCAGGCGCGGGTAGGGCTTGGTCGCGGCTCGCGCCGCTCCCGCGGTGTCCCCGTTCAGGCCTCGACCGAGGCCGAGAACCGGTAGCCGGAACCGCGCACGGTCTGCACCATGCCGTCCAGGCCGTGCGGTTCCAGGGTCTTGCGCAGGCGCCGGATGTGCACGTCGACGGTGCGCTCCTCGACGTAGACGCTGCCGCCCCATACGTGATCGAGCAGCTGGGTGCGCGAGTACACGCGCTCGGGGTGGGTCATGAAGAAGTGCAGCAGGCGGTATTCGGTGGGGCCGATCTGGACCGGCTGGTCGCTGGCGAACACCCGGTGGGCGGCGCCGTCGATGCGCAGATTGCCGACCGCGACGCTGCCGTCCTCGTCGTCCTCGCGCGAGCGCCGCAGCACCGCGCGGATCCGCGCCAGCAGTTCGCGCGCGGAGAACGGCTTGACCACGTAGTCGTCGACGCCGGCCTCCAGGCCGCCGACACGGTCGTTTTCCTCGCCGCGGGCGGTGAGCATGATGATCGGAATCTCGCGGGTCAGCGACTCCTTGCGCCAGCGCCGGGCCAGCTCCAGTCCGCTGGTGCCCGGCAGCATCCAGTCGAGCAGGATCAGGTCGGGCACGCGATCGGCGATGGCGGACTGCGCTTCACGGGCGTCGCCGGCATGGACCGGTTCGTACTCGCCCTTGCGCAGGGCGAAGGAGACCATGTCACGGATGGCGGGTTCGTCTTCTACGATCAGGATGCGCTTCTGCACGCGGTCACCAGTGGGGGTTGATGCGAGCCATCTCGGAGGCGCGCCGGCCTGGCGGCTTTCCGAGCCGACGGAGTCCGGCCGCGGCCGGTTCCGGCTTCGTGGGGCGCATGCGGACCGGGTCCGCGGCGCGTTCACGGCTGCGGTGCCTCCGATCTCCAGCGCCGGGTCCGCCCTCCGAAGCGGCATCAGTAGACTACGGTTTTGTGACTGTCGCGTGACATCGTCAGCCGCCAAGCGGCGGTTGTCCGTACCAGAGGCCCTTGCGGGGTACGGAAATCCCCCTCCGGCGCGGCCTTTGTTCCGGATAGGGCCTTGGGAGCGCGGCGCAAGCCGCGACATGGCTTGCGACATGGCTTTCCCATGAAGGCCCATCGCGGCTCACGCCGCTCCTACGACACCAAGGCGCGTAACCCAGCCCCCTGAGTCAGGGGGCGATTCGCGCGTAGCGCGAATGGGGGTGTGGCAGCGCAACGGTGGGGCCCGAGGTTTGCGCAGCAAACCTTGGGAGATATCCGGGCGCAGCCGGATATCGTTCCCCCCTCAGCGCTTGCGCAGGTCCTCGTCGCGGATGCCCTGGCGGCGCAGTTCGAGCACGGTCGGGGTGATCGCGGCGATCCGCGAGTCGATCCGGGCGCGGGCGTAGTAATCCAGGTCGTCGCGCTTCTTCAGGTTTTCCAGGCGGACCAGGGCCAGTTCCGGACGCCCGTTCAGGTAGGCCGCCTCGGCATAGGCCTCGCCGGCGCGGACCGGGTCGCCGGCAATCTCGCAGGCGCGTGCGAAGACCTGCTGGAACTCCGGATCCTCGCCCGAGCGCGCCAGCAGGGGGCGCAGCACCGCCTGGGCGCGCTGGCCGGCCTCGCGGGTGTCGCGCTCGGCCAGGGTGCGGGCATAGGTGAGGGCGATCGCGCGGTCGCCCGGCGCACGTCGCAACAGCGATTCGAAGCGGCTGTCGGCGGATGCGTGCTTGCCGCTGCGCGCCTCGGCTTCGGCCAATGCCAGGGTCACCCAGGTGTCGCCGGGGCGCTTGGCGAGCAGGTCCGACAATGCCCGTGCGGCTTCGCCGGGGCGGCTGGCGCGCAGCAGCGCGATCGCGCGTCCGTATTGCTGCGCCTCGCTCAGCCCGCGGCTGCCGGCGATGCCGTCGTACTCGCGCAGGGCCACGCTGGGGGTGCTGGCGCTGAACACACGCAGGCGCTCGCGGGCCAGATCGTAGAGGCCGGTGCCGCCGGCGGCGGAAGTGGCGAGCAGGTTCGGCTTGAGATTCTGCGGCAGCAGGGGGTTGAGGCTGCCGCCGGTGTCGTAGCGGGGCTGGCCGGCCGGCTCGTCGCGGCACGCGTCGCTGCCGTCGGGCGCGCGCACGCAGACCGAGCCGCCGCCGGGGCCCGCCAGCTGCTCGGCGCGCTGCTTGGCCTCGGTGATCCGCATCGTGGTCACCGGGTGGGTGCGCAGATAGTCGGGGAAGTCGTAGTAACCCGCGGCGTTCGTCCGTGATTTTGCCTGCATCGTCGCGAAAAAATCGGCCATCGCGACCGGGTCGTAGTCGCTTCGGGCCAGCGTCTGGATGCCGATGCGGTCGGCTTCCTGCTCGTTCGAGCGGGTGTAGTCGATCTGCCGCTGCTGCATCAACCCCATCGCGCTGGCTATCGCCGCCTGGGCTGCGTCGTCGGCGGAGTTGCCGCCGGCGGCCTGGGCCGCGACCAGCGCGCCGAGCATCGCCAGCAGGATCGGAACCTGGTCGCGCTGGGCCCGTTCGACGCCGCGCAGCACGTGGTACTGGGTGACGTGGGCGATCTCGTGGGCGAGCACGCCGGCGACCTCGTCCTCGCGTTCGCTGGCCAGCACCAGGCCGGCATTGACGCCGATGTAGCCGCCGAGGGTGGCAAAGGCGTTGATCTGCCGGTCGCGCATCATGAAGAAGGTGAACGGTTGGGCCGGCCGGTCGCTGTGCGCGGCCAGGCGGTTGCCCATGCTCTCCAGCCAGCTGTCGATCAGCGGGTCCTCGAGCACGTATTCGTAGTGGCGCAGTTGCGCCAGCATCATCGCGCCGTACTGCTCCTGCTGCACGGGACTGAGCAGCTCACCGGCGGACGAACCGATATCCGGCAGCTTGGCGTCCTGGGCGTGCGGGCTGCGCGCCGGCGTACAGACGATGGCCAGGCCCAGGGTGACGGCGGCGGCGAGGGGGCGTATGCGTTGCGGGGACATGGCGCTGCGATGGAACCTCTGCGAGGGAACGGATCGTCGGCGGACAGGTGCGGGCAGGTGGCCCCGAGCATGGGCCGGCTCGCCGTCGATGGCGTGAATCTCCGGTAACCGGGTCGGGAGCCGTTGCCAGTCTGCCACGCTGCGTTCCGCCGGTGGTGGTATCCGATCGGCTGGAAAAGCGCGCCCGCGGGGCCCATATTCCCTCCGTCGGCATGCTTGGACCACGGCATGCGCCACGAGTTTCCACAGGAGTCCGCACTTGAACGCCCCGACCGACCGTACCGGCCCCGAGATCACCCTCTACACCTCGGCCATCTGCCCGTATTGCGTGGCGGCCAAGAACTTCCTCAAGAGCCGTGGGCAGCAATGGAAGGAAGTGCGGATCGACCTCGATCCGGCCGAGCGCGCGCGCATGATCGAGCGGGCGAGGCGCACCAGCGTGCCGCAGATCTTCATCGGCGATACCCATGTCGGCGGCTACGACGACATGATCGCGCTGCACCGCGCCGGCGGTCTCGATCCGCTGCTGGCGGGTTGAGGCGGGCCGCCCGCGCGGCGCCGACCGGATTTCCGGCCACGGCTGGCCGGACCGCACGATCCGCAACCCGGACCGCTTCGCCGGAGGGACTGGCGAAGCGGCCACCCCTTTCTCGACCGGACACCCCATGAGCAACGACAGCAACGACCGTATCGCCGAGTTCACCGCGTTCCGCAAGCGCATGAACGAACGCATCCTCGCCGAGCCCAACCAGGTGGTGCGGCGCTTCTTCGCGCTCGATACCCAGACCTACCAGGGCGGTGCGCTGGACGTGAAGACCAAGGAGCTGCTCGGCCTGGTCGCGTCGATGGTGCTGCGCTGCGACGACTGCATCAGCTACCACGTCGCCCAGTGCCGCGAGGCGGGAGTGAGCCGGGAGGAGATGTTCGAGGCGTTCTCGGTCGGGCTGGTGGTCGGCGGCTCGATCGTGATCCCGCACATGCGCCGCGCGGTGGACTTTCTGGACCGGCTGGAGCGCGGCGACGACGTCACCGCGACCGCTCCCGCGCACGACCACGCCTGAGCACGGCCGGGCTCGGGCCCGGCTCGATTCCCGGGTGCCGATGCCCGCCCCGCAGCCCCGCCATGCGGGGCTTTCGTCGTTGCGGCCGACGCCGCTGGCGGCCCGCGTCAAGGCCGGCGCAGCGGCAGTGGACGATGGTTGCATCTGAAAAGAAACCGCGTCTCAGGCATAATTGAACGGTTAACCATTCGGCGCCGTACCTCTCCCCCCAGGCGCCCCAAAGCTGGAAGATCCCCTATGACGCAGACGATTACGGTCATCCGTGGCGATGGCATCGGCCCGGAGATCATGGACGCCACCCTGCACGTGCTCGACGCGATGCAGCTTGGCCTGCAGTACGAAGAGGCCGATGCCGGCCTGGCCGCGCTGGAGAAGCACGGCGAGCTGTTGCCGCAGGCGACCATGGACTCGATCCGCAAGAACCGCGTGGCGCTGAAGAGCCCGCTGACCACCCCGGTCGGCGAGGGCTTCTCCTCGATCAATGTCGAGCTGCGCAAGCGCTTCGACCTGTACGCCAACGTGCGGCCGGCCAAGAGCTTCCCCAACACCCAGTCGCGCTTTCCCAGCGGTGTCGACCTGATCACCGTCCGCGAGAACACCGAGGGCGCCTACATCGGCGAGGGCCAGGAGCTGTCGGCCGACGGCGAGACCGCGGTGCTGACCCAGAAGGTCACCCGTCGCGGCTCCGAACGCATCGTCCGCTACGCCTTCGACCTGGCCCGCAAGACCGGCCGCAAGAAGGTCACGGTGGTGCACAAGGCCAACATCCTGAAGTCGACCTCGGGCCTGTTCCTGAAGACCGCGCGCAAGGTCGCCGAGGAGTATCCGGAGATCGAGTGCGACGAGATGATCGTCGACGCCTGCTGCATGAAGCTGGTGATGCAGCCCGAGAAGTTCGACGTGATCGTCACCACCAACCTGTTCGGCGACATCATTTCCGATCTGTGCGCCGGCCTGGTCGGCGGTCTCGGCCTGGCGCCGGGCGCCAATATCGGCTCGGATGCGGCGATCTTCGAGGCCGTGCACGGCACCGCGCCGGACATCGCCGGTCAGGGCAAGGCCAACCCCTGCGCGCTGCTGCTGGGCGCGGCGCAGATGCTCGACCATCTCGGCCTGCCGGAGAAGGCGGCGAAGCTGCGCGAGGCGATCATCGCCACGCTCGAGGCCAAGGACTCGTTGACCCCCGACCTGGGCGGCAGCGGCGACACCATGTCGTTCGCCCGCGCGATCGCCAGCCGGGTCTGAGCGGGCCGGCCGATCCGGATAGAGAACGGGGCGCCTTCGGGCGCCCCGTTCGTTTTTGCGGCGGGCAACCCCCGGGACCACTCGGGCGACAGAGGACCGTAGGAGTGGCGCAAGCAGCGATCCTCGGGCTGTGCCCGGGAATCCCCAAAGTTTGCTGCGCAAACCTTGGGCCCCGCCGTTGCGCTTCCACACCCCCATTCGCATCTGCGATGCGAATCGCCCCCTGACTCAGGGGGCTGGGTCACCGCGACCCTGCCGTAGGAGCGGCGTGAGCCGCGATGAGGCTTCGGTGTGAAGGCCGCTCCTGCGAGATGAGGTGCCGCATGGGCGCATCCCCCGAGTCAGGGGGGCGGTTCGCGCGCAGCGCGAATGGCGGCGCGACCGTGGGGCAGGGTTCCCGCTGCCATCGTCGCAACCGGGTGGCGTCCCCATGCGTCATGATCTCGACAGCGCCACCGCGCTGCCGCAGAATGGCGCGGCTATATTCCTTCATTCGGATGAAAAGATGAAAAAGAGCGGCGCTGCTGCCGTGTCGCCGGTTCGCCCCAGCGCGGTCGCCTTGACGCCGCTGCTGCTGTTCCTGCTGTTGTTCTTCGGCGCCGGCGTCTACTTCACCAGTCACGGCGAGGCGATGGGCTTCTATCAGCTGCGGGCGCCGGTCGCGGTGCTGCCGGCGCTGGCGCTGGGGGCATGGCTGGCGTGGCGGCGCGGGGTCGCGCCGCTGGACACGATGCTGGCCGGCATGGGGCATCCGAACGTCATGCTGATGTGCCTGGTGTTCCTGCTGGCCGGCGCGTTCGCGACCGTGACCAAGGCGGTGGGCGCGGTCGATGCGGTAGTCGCGCTGGGCCTGGGCGCGTTGCCGGCGGCGCTGATCCTGCCGGGCCTGTTCCTGGTCGCCGGCTTCATCTCGCTGGCGATCGGTACCTCGATGGGCACGATCGCGGCGGTGGTGCCGGTCGCGCTGGGCGTGTCCGACGCCGCCGGGCTGGACGCCGGCCTGGTGCTGGGCGCGGTGGTCGGCGGGGCGATGTTCGGCGACAACCTGTCGGTGATCTCAGACACCACGATCGCCGCGACCCGCAGCCAGGGCTGCCGGATGCACGACAAGTTCCGCGAGAATCTGAAGATGGCGCTGCCGGCGGCGGCGGTCACCCTGGCAATGCTGGCGGTGATGGGCGATGTCGCCCCGGTGCAGGCGCCGGACGACCCGGTCAGCCGCTGGTTGGTGCTGCCGTACCTGCTGGTGCTGGGATTGGCACTGGCCGGCGTCAACGTGGTGCTGGTGTTGGCCATCGGCCTGGTCGTGGCCGGCGTGCTGGGCGCGGTCGCCGGCGCCGGCTACGACGCGGTCAGCTTCGCCGGCGATATCTATCTCGGCTTCGAGGGCATGGTCGAGATCACCCTGCTGGCGCTGTTGATCGGCGGACTGGCCGCGCTGATCAAGGCCTGCGGCGGGCTCGACTGGCTGGCGCAGACGATCGCGCGCTTCGCCCGCGGCCACAAGGGCCGCCGTGCCGGCGAGGCCAGCATCGCCGCGCTGGCCGCCGGCAGCGACGCGCTGACCGCGAACAACACCGTCGCGATCCTGATCAGCGGCAGCCTGGCCAAGGACATCGCCGACCACCACGGCATCAGCGGCAGGCGCAGCGCCAGCCTGCTCGACGTGTTTTCCTGCGTGATGCAGGGCGTGCTGCCGTATGGCGCGCAGATCCTGCTGGCCGGTTCGCTGGCCGGGCTGTCGCCGCTGCTGATCGCCGGCCGGGTCTACTACTGCTGGCTGCTGGCGGTGGCCGCGATCGCGTTCATGCTGTGGCCGACGCGGCGACGCGATGCGGCTGCCGGGCTGGGGCGCGCGGGGTCGCGTATCGAGTAGCGGCTGGCCATGCGGGACCGCCACGAAAAAGGGCGCCCGCGGGCGCCCTTTTTGTTCGCATCGACGGGCGACGCTCAGTTGCGCGATTGCAGCTTGGACAGCAGGCGCAGGAACTCGATGTACAGCCAGACCAGGGTGACCAGCAGGCCGAACGCGCCGTACCACTCCATGTACTTGGGTGCGCCGTGCTCGACGCCGGTCTCGATGAAGTCGAAGTCCAGCACCAGGTTCAGCGCCGCGATCACCACCACGAACAGGCTGAAGCCGATGCCGATGATGCCGGATTCGTGGATCAGCGGAATCTGGATGCCGAACATGCCCAGCACCATGCTCGCCATGTAGACCAGGAAGATGCCGCCGGTGGCGGCGACGATGCCGAGCTTGAAGTTCTCGGTCGCCTTGATCAGGCCGGAACGGTAGGCGAACAGCAGCGCGAACAGGGTGCCGAAGGTCAGCAGTACCGCCTGCATCACGATGCCTTCGTACAGGTGGTTGTACATCGCCGAGATCGCGCCGAGGAAGAAGCCTTCGACGATCGCGTACAGCGGCGCGGTCACCGGCGACCACTCCTTCTTGAACACGGTGATCAGGGCCAGCACCAGGCCGCCGATCGCGCCGCCCCACATGTACGGAGCGGCACCGACCGGACCGTCGAGGGTGAACTCGACCTGGTTCCAGGCGAATGCGGCGGTGATCACGCACAGCAGCAACAGCACACCGGTCTTGTTGACGGTGCCGTTGAGGGTCATCGCGTCGCCGGGGTTGCGGACGACGGTGCCGCTGGCGAGGTCGAGAAAAGTGGATTCCTTCAAAGCCGGGTTGCCGCTGCGCATGCGTGCTCCTTTGGATGACTCGCTTGGGTTCGGGAATTGGGTTGGAGGCTTGGATTCGCGACCTGGGTCCGGGACCAGGTCGAAGACCCGGCCCGCCGCGGCTGGCGGCAGCGGCGGGCGATCGTTCCAGGCCGCGAGCATACACCGCCCGGACCATGGCTCAGCTGGCAGTCAGCTTGCCGGATCGGGCCGTACCCGCCGCCCGCCGCCGTCCGTTCAGGCCCGTCCGGCGCGGGAACGCGATTGCCGACGCGCCTGCGGGGGCGGGGGCGGAAACCGCGCCGGCCCATGCCGCCTGCACGTGCGCGTTGACAGCAGCACGGGCCATGCCCAAAATGTCCGACCTTTCGCGGCGTTGGCGCGCATCGAAAGGGCCCGGCTTCGGGGCATAGCGCAGTCTGGTAGCGCATCTGCTTTGGGAGCAGAGGGTCGGGGGTTCGAATCCCTCTGCCCCGACCAACCGCCTGCCAATGCCGGTTAAGATTGCGGACCACGCGCCCGTAGCTCAACCGGATAGAGCACCGGCCTTCTAAGCCGGTGGTTGCAGGTTCGAGTCCTGCCGGGCGCGCCAGTTGTTTGCGGTAAAGCTTTTGTGGTGGCTGTAGCTCAGTTGGTTAGAGTACTGGATTGTGATTCCAGTGGTCGGGGGTTCGAATCCCCTCAGCCACCCCACCCATCTCGGCAGGCGAAATTTTTTCGATGCCGGGTGTTTGCCAAAGCGAGCGGGTCTGCTATTATCCCGCTCCCAGATTTGGGCCGTTAGCTCAGTTGGTAGAGCAGTTGACTCTTAATCAATAGGTCCAAGGTTCGAATCCTTGACGGCCCACCAAATCGAAAGACACCCGGCCCGCGCCGGGTGTTTTTTTTTGCCGGCGGGGCGGCGGCGGGCGGCAAGGCTCGTCGCCGGCGGCGCCTGCCTCTAGAATGCCGGGGCCGCCTCCGGGCGGCGTGTATCGCGAAAGTGGCGGAATTGGTAGACGCCCTGGATTTAGGTTCCAGTGCCGCAAGGCGTGGGGGTTCGAGTCCCCCCTTTCGCACCATCCTCGGGGTGGCCAGGCCCGCGCCCGGCGCTCCCCGCAGGGCATTGCGGCGGCGGTGCTGGCAACCGGCCGCCCGATCGGCGAAAATACCCCGTTCCGCCGCCTGCACGGGTGCAGGTGGCATCTGGACAGCTCAAACAACATCGTGCCGCGGCGGCGTGCCCCGGTAGCAGGAGTGGATATGCAAGTTTCGGTTGAATCCGTCGGTAACCTCGAACGCCGCATGACCTTCAGCCTCCCGGCCGAGCGGCTGGAGGCCCAGGTGGGCGGCCGTCTGCGCGAGATCGCGCGCGGCGCCAAGATCAAGGGCTTCCGCCCCGGCAAGGTGCCGGCCAAGGTGATCGAGCAGCGCTTCGGCCAGCAGGTGCGCGCCGAGATCCTCGACGGCATGTTGCGCGAAGGCTTCCGCGACGCCGTGCGCGATCAGTCGCTGCAGATCGCCGGCAATCCGAGCATCGAGCCGGTCGAGGGTGCCGAGGACCTGGCCTACGTGGCCACCTTCGAAGTGGTCCCGGACTTCGGCGACATCGACGTCGAGAAGCTCAACGTCATCCGCCATACCGCCGAGGTCGCCGACGCCGACATCGACACCATGATCGAGAACCTGCGCCAGCAGCGTCGCA
The DNA here is from genome assembly GCF_003233695.1 of Marilutibacter maris. Lineage (NCBI taxonomy): Bacteria > Pseudomonadati > Pseudomonadota > Gammaproteobacteria > Lysobacterales > Lysobacteraceae > Marilutibacter > Marilutibacter maris. The sequence goes on from NZ_CP029843.1 coordinate 1,526,026, forward strand.
GCTGGAACCCGGTCGAGCGTGCCGCCGCCGAGGGCGATGCGGTCGAGGTCGAGACCTGGTCGCAGGCGGGCGAGGAGCGGGTTCCGGCCGAGGGCGTCGAGCGCGGCACCACCGTGCTCGGTTCCGGCGCGATGTTCCCGGCGATCGAGACCGCCCTGGCCGGGCTCAAGGCCGGCGAGGAAAAGCAGGTCGAGGTCGAGTTCCCGGCCGACTGGCGCATGCCCGCGTTCGCCGGCAAGAAGGTCGACGTGCATCTGAAGGCGGTGAAGGTGTCCGAGCCGGTGCTGCCGGAGGTCGACGCCGAGTTCATCAAGAGCTTCGGGGTCAAGAGCGGCGACGCGGAGCAGTTCCGCGCCGACATCCGCACCAACCTGGAGCGCGAGCTCAAGGGCGCGCTGATGACCCGGCTGCGTCGCGAGGTCGGCGAGCAGCTGATCGCCGCCTATGCCGAGGTCGAGATGCCGCCGAAGCTGGTCGAGAACGAGGCCCGCGACATGGCCCGCCAGACCATCGAGCAGGCGCGCCGCCAGGGCCGCCAGATCGGCGAGGTCCCGGCCGACGCGCACCTGGGCTTCACCGAGCAGGCGCGCAAGCGCGTGCTGGTCGGCCTGATCGTCGGCGAGGTCGCCCGTCGCAACGAACTGAAGCTGGATCCGGCGCGGGTCAACGAGACCCTGCGCCTGATCGCCTCGACCTACGAGGAGCCGCAGCAGGTGATCGAGCTGTACCGCAACGACGCGCAGCTGATGAACAGCCTGCAGGCGCGGGTGATGGAGGAGCAGGTGATCGACTGGATCGCCGAGCGCGCCCAGCACACCGAGCAGGCGCTGAGCTTCGCCGAGGCCATCCGCCAGTAACACCGGCGACGGAGGGTCGGCCGGGCCCGCGGGGTTCCGGCGACGGGCATGGCCGGTTTGGCGCACGCGCCGGGCCGGCCATCGCCGTTGTGGGCACCGCGTCGGCGACAGGCCGTGACCGGAGCCGGCAACCCGGGCCATCCCGGACTTGCGTCCGACCGCGATTGGCCCCAACTTTGCAAGCATCACCCCACACGTACCGCAGGTGCCGTACCGATATGGACAACCGAACCCAAGCCCTTAACCTGGTGCCGATGGTGGTCGAACAGACCAGCCGCGGCGAGCGCGCGTACGACATCTACTCGCGGCTGCTGAAGGAGCGGGTGATCTTCCTGGTCGGCGGTGTCGATGACCACGTGGCCAACGTGATCGTCGCGCAGATGCTGTTCCTGGAAGCGGAGAACCCCGAGAAGGACATCAGCTTCTACATCAACTCGCCGGGCGGCATCGTCACCGCCGGCATGGCGATCTACGACACCATGCAGTACATCAAGCCGGACGTGAGCACGATCTGCGTCGGCCAGGCCGCGTCGATGGGCGCGCTGTTGCTGGCCGCCGGCGCCAAGGGCAAGCGCTACGCGCTGCCGAACTCGCGGGTGATGATCCATCAGCCGCTGGGCGGCTTCCAGGGCCAGGCGACCGACATCGACATCCATGCCCGCGAGATCCTGGGCATGCGCCAGCGTCTGAACGAGATCCTGTCCAAGCACACCGGGCAGGCTCTGGAGACGATCGCCCACGACACCGAGCGCGACAACTTCAAGGGCGCCGAGGCGGCCCGCGAGTACGGACTGGTCGACCAGGTGCTGGAGCGCCGTCCGGACGACTCGGTCCAGGCGGCCTGAGCGGGCGCTCGGAATCTGGTTTGCAAGTTTTTGATTTGTAACGACTTTAAGCAAGCGATCCGACCCGGCTGCCGGGCCGGATCGCTGTGCTATTCTCGAATCGCATCGGTGGCTCCGGCAGGGCCGGAGCCGGTGCACGGCACACGCAACATTTGGGCAAGAGCATGAGCGACGACCGACAAGGCCGACCCCCTACCGACAGCAACAAGATCCTCTACTGTTCGTTCTGCGGGAAGAGCCAGCACGAGGTCCGCAAGCTGATCGCGGGCCCCAGCGTGTTCATCTGCGACGAATGCGTGGAGCTGTGCAACGACATCATCCGCGAGGAGCTCGAGGAGAAGGCGCAGTCGGCACGCAGCCATCTGCCCAAGCCCAAGGAGATCCTCGAGGTCCTCGACCAGTACGTGATCGGCCAGCAGCGGGCGAAGAAGACCCTCGCCGTCGCGGTCTACAACCACTACAAGCGGATCGAGAGCCGCCAGCGCAACGACGACGTCGAGCTGGCCAAGTCCAACATCCTGCTGGTCGGCCCGACCGGTTCGGGCAAGACCCTGTTGGCCGAGACCCTGGCGCGGATGCTCAACGTCCCGTTCACGATGGCCGACGCGACCACCCTGACCGAGGCCGGCTACGTCGGCGAGGACGTCGAGAACATCATCCAGAAGCTGCTGCAGAAGTGCGACTACGACGTCGACAAGGCGCAGCAGGGCATCGTCTACATCGACGAGATCGACAAGATCTCGCGCAAGAGCGACAACCCGTCGATCACCCGCGACGTGTCGGGCGAGGGCGTGCAGCAGGCGCTGCTGAAGCTGATCGAGGGCACCGTCGCCAGCGTGCCGCCGCAGGGCGGGCGCAAGCACCCGCAGCAGGAGTTCCTGCAGGTCGATACCCGCAACATCCTGTTCATCGTCGGCGGCGCGTTCGCCGGGCTGGACAAGATCATCCGCCAGCGCAGCACCGAGGCCGGCGGCATCGGTTTCGGGGCCAAGGTCAAGAGCGCCGAGCGCAAGATCGAGATCGGCAAGATCCTCGCCGAGGTCGAGCCCGAGGACCTGATCAAGTTCGGCCTGATTCCGGAGTTCGTCGGCCGCCTGCCGGTGGTCGCGACCCTGGAGGAGCTCGACGAGGCGGCCCTGGTGCAGATCCTGACCGAGCCCAAGAACGCGATCACCAAGCAGTTCCGCAAGCTGTTCGATATGGAGGGCGTGGAGCTGGAGTTCCGTCCCGACGCGCTGACCGCGATCGCGCGCAAGGCGCTCAAGCGCAAGACCGGCGCGCGCGGCCTGCGCACCATCGTCGAGTCGGTGCTGCTGGACACGATGTACGACCTGCCGTCGCTGGAGAACGTCAGCAAGGTCGTGGTCGACGAGTCGGTCATCGAGCACAAGTCCGAGCCCTACCTGATCTACCAGAACCCGCCGGGCACGGCGTCGGCCAAGGTCGCCTCGGCGGAGTGATCCGCCAGGGCCGGCCCGCGCCGACCCATCGTCGCCATCCGGACGCCGCGCATCGCGCGGCGTCTTTGTTTTCCTGCGCGGGTTCTTGCCAGACTCGAGGCTCTCTGTTGCCGTTGCCACGCGGCCGTCAGGAACTCGGCGGGACCTCGATGGCGAGTCCGCATGTCGCCGGCGCCGTCGCGCTGGTGTGGAGCTCCAATCCCTCGACCACCAACACCCAGGTCCTGGACGCCTTGCTGACCACCGCCCGCGGCATCGGGGCGCCCGGCGACGACACCAGGACCGGCTGGGGGCCGGTCCAGGCCGCCGATGCGATCGAGGAGCTCAACAAATAGCATCCGTGACCGGTGGGGCGCCGCAGTGGCGCTGGCACCGGTTATTGGCGCCGCCTGGAAACAGGCGGCGTTTTCGTTTGCAAGCGACTGATTTGGCTTGGTTTGCCCGCGCCGCGTCCGGCACGCTCCGAAGCGCCGCTTGCATCTGTCCGCGCAGGCCCCCATAACCGTGGCCAAGGGCCGTTCGCCCTGAGTTCCTGGAGAGCCCATGACCGATTCCCCCCACAGTGCCGCTTCCGACCCCGAGACCGGTCGCGAGACGCTGGACCTGCCGGTGTTGCCGTTGCGCGACGTCGTCGTCTTTCCGCACATGGTCATCCCGCTGTTCGTCGGCCGCGACAAGTCGATCCGCGCGCTGGACGTGGCGATGGAGGCCGACAAGCGCATCCTGCTGGTCGCGCAGAAGTCCGCCGACATCGACGATCCGGGTGCCGACGACCTGTACGCGACCGGCACCCTGGCGCAGGTCCTGCAGTTGCTGAAGCTGCCCGACGGCACGATCAAGGTGCTGGTGGAGGGCGTGTCCCGGGTCAAGGTCGACGACGTCGAGGAGCGCGACGGCCTGCTGGCCGGCCACGCCGAGGTCGTCGCCCCGGTGCCGGACCGCGACCCGCGCGAGCTGGAGGCGATCAGCCGTTCGCTGATGGGGTTGTTCGAGCAGTACGTGAAGACCAACCGCAAGCTGCCGCCGGAGCTGATCCAGACCCTGTCCGGGATCGACGAACCGGGGCGGCTGGCCGACACCATCGCCGCGCACCTGGGCGTGCGTCTGAGCGACAAGCAGAAGCTGCTGGAGACCCACGGCATCGGCGAGCGGCTGGAACAGCTGGTCGGCCTGGTCGACGGCGAGATCGACGTGCAGCAGCTGGAGAAGCGCATCCGCGGCCGGGTCAAGTCGCAGATGGAGAAGAGCCAGCGCGAGTACTACCTCAACGAGCAGATGAAGGCGATCCAGAAGGAGCTCGGCGAGATCGACGACGCGCCCAACGACGTCGAGGAGCTGACCCGCAAGATCGCCGAGGCCGGCATGCCCAAGCCGGTCGAGGCCAAGGCCAAGAGCGAGCTCAACAAGCTCAAGCAGATGTCGCCGATGTCGGCCGAGGCGGCGGTCGTGCGCAATTACCTGGACTGGGTGCTGGGCGTGCCGTGGAAGAAGCGCAGCAAGGTGCGCAAGGACCTCAAGTCCGCCCAGGACGTGCTCGACGCCGACCACTTCGGTCTGGAGAAGGTCAAGGAGCGCATCCTCGAGTACCTCGCCGTGCAGACCCGGGTGAAGCAGATGAAGGGCCCGATCCTGTGCCTGGTCGGCCCGCCGGGCGTGGGCAAGACCTCGCTTGGGCAGAGCATCGCCAAGGCGACCAACCGCAAGTTCGTGCGCATGTCGCTGGGCGGCGTGCGCGACGAGGCCGAGATCCGCGGTCACCGCCGTACCTACGTCGGTTCGATGCCGGGCCGGATCGTGCAGAACCTCAACAAGGCAGGCACCAAGAATCCGCTGTTCATGCTCGATGAGATCGACAAGATGTCGATGGACTTCCGCGGCGATCCGTCCTCGGCGCTGCTGGAGGTGCTCGATCCGGAGCAGAACAACGCCTTCAACGATCACTACCTGGAGGTCGACCTCGACCTGTCCGAGGTGATGTTCATCGCGACCTCCAATTCGCTGAACATCCCCGGTCCGCTGCTCGATCGCATGGAGGTGATCCGCATCCCCGGCTACACCGAGGAGGAGAAGCTCAACATCGCGATGCGCTATCTGCTGCCGAAGCAGATCAAGGGCAACGGGTTGAAGGAGGACGAGATCAAGGTGTCCGAGGCCGCGGTGCGCGACATCGTGCGCTACTACACGCGCGAGTCGGGCGTGCGCAGCCTGGAGCGCGAGATCGCCAAGATCTGCCGAAAGGTGGTCAAGGAGATCGCGCTGGCCGGGCCCAAGGCGAAGAAGGGCGCGGTCAGCGTGACCCCGAAGAACCTCGACAAGTACCTCGGGGTGCGCCGTTTCGATTTCGGCCGCGCCGAGGAGCAGAACGAGATCGGCCTGGTGACCGGGCTGGCCTGGACCGAGGTCGGCGGCGATCTGTTGCAGATCGAGTCGACCCTGGTGCCGGGCAAGGGCCAGCTGCTGCTGACCGGCCACCTGGGCGACGTGATGAAGGAGTCGGCGTCGGCGGCGCTGTCGGTGGTGCGCGCGCGCACCGAGAGCCTGGGCATCGACCTGGACTTCCTGCAGAAGCACGACGTGCACGTGCACGTTCCCGAGGGCGCGACGCCCAAGGACGGTCCCAGTGCCGGCATTGCGATGGCGACCTCGCTGGTGTCGATGCTGACCCGCAATCCGGTCAAGGCCGAGGTGGCGATGACCGGCGAGATCACCCTGCGCGGACGGGTGCTGCCGATCGGCGGACTGAAGGAGAAACTGCTCGCGGCGCTGCGTGGTGGCGTCAGCACGGTGGTGATCCCGGAGGAGAACCGCAAGGACCTGGTGGATCTGCCCAAGAGTGTGACCCAGGGCCTGGACATCAAGCCGGTCAAGTGGATCGATGAGGTGCTGGAGATCGCGCTGGAGCGGCCGGTGTCGCCGTCGCCGGTGTCCGGGCCGGGTGAGCTGCCGGTGCGCGGCAAGGACGAGGAGGTATCTCGGGCGGGTGTCAAGCATTGACATCAGCCGTTCGTCAGGATCGCGTGATGAAGCCTGAAAGCCGCGCCAGAGCTAGCTTTCAGGCTTGCTGGGTCGGGCACCCGCTGGTATAACGAGCGCAACCTCGCGCTGTCGCAAGCCTGCTCGTCGTAAGTAAGCTGCGGTGCGTGGTCAAATCGACCGGTGTCGATTCCGGCAGTGAGGTCGGGAGTCGAGCTTCTCCGGTTTTCAGAACAAGGCGGCGAAGTCCGCAAAGGGAGTCAAAACGAATGAACAAGGCTGAGCTTATCGAGTCCGTCGCCGAAGCGGCTGATCTGTCCAAGACCGATGCTGCCGGTGCCGTCGATGCGTTTGTCAGCGTGATCACCAAGGCGCTCAAGAAGGGCGACACCGTGACCCTGGTCGGCTTCGGCACCTTCCAGGTCCGTAAGCGCGCCGCTCGCCAGGGTCGCAACCCGAAGACCGGCGAGACCATCAAGATCAAGGCCTCGAAGAATCCTGCATTCAAGGCTGGCAAGGCGCTGAAGGATGCAGTAAACTAACGAGCTCGGCCGGCGGCACTGGTCGGGTCGCGGTCCAGGCCGCATCCCGATCGGCGCCGAAGGACACACCGGGTGCTTAGCTCAGTGGTAGAGCGTCTCCCTTACAAGGAGAGGGTCGGGGGTTCGAAACCCTCAGCACCCACCACTGATCGCTGCGGTCCATGGCTGCAGACACGCACCAGGGTGTGATGAAGTGTTTGCAATAGCGCGGAGCGGTAGTTCAGCTGGTTAGAATGCTGGCCTGTCACGCCGGAGGTCGCGGGTTCGAGTCCCGTCCGCTCCGCCAGCAATACCCGGAAGGCGCCCGCTGGGCGCCTTCGTCATAAAGTGAGAGTCCCGGATCCTGTCGTCAGCCAGGCAGGCCCCGGGAAGTCGGCCCCAGCGGGCCGGCGCAATCGGTCAAATGCGCGGAGCGGTAGTTCAGCTGGTTAGAATGCTGGCCTGTCACGCCGGAGGTCGCGGGTTCGAGTCCCGTCCGCTCCGCCAGTCGTACCGGAGGGCGCCCCACGGGCGCCTTCTTTTTTAGCGGCACGGTCCTGCCGCTCCCGCACCATCCTGCGGGGCGCGGACCGCCGGCCCAACGGCCGGCACGCGATCGGTCAACAACGTGGAGCGGTAGTTCAGCTGGTTAGAATGCTGGCCTGTCACGCCGGAGGTCGCGGGTTCGAGTCCCGTCCGCTCCGCCAGTCGTACCGGAAGGCGCCCTCGGGCGCCTTCTTTTTTTGCGGGGGCCGCCGCCCCCACCGCGGCGGCGCACGGCTCCGTCGCCCGTCCGGCGCCGCCGGTCGTGCGGATCGCCGCCGCGGGCGCCGAAGCGCGGTAGACTGTGCGGCTTCCGCATTGACGCACCCCGAACATGCTGCAGAAACTCCGCGAAAAGTCTTCCGGCCTGCTGGGCACCATCGTTCTCGCCATCCTGATCGTGCCGCTGGGCCTGTTCGGCATCGATCAGTACCTGGTGCAGAACACCAACGACACCGTGGCGCGGGTCGAGGCGCCGCCGAGCTGGTGGCCGTCCGCCCCCACCTGGTGGCCCGCATCGATGCTGTGGCAGCAGGAGGAGGTCAGCCGGGACGATTTCCGTACCCGCTTCGACCTGGCCCGCCAGCAGGCGCGCGCGCAGCAGGGCGAGGCCTTCGATCCGCGCGAGTTCGAAAGCCTGGAGAACAAGCGCGAGGTCCTGGAGGCGCTGATCGACCAGCGGGTGCAGGCACTGGCCTCCCGCAGCGCCGGAATCGCGGTCAGCGACGCGTTGGTGCGAAAGACCATCCGCGACATTCCCGCGTTCCAGATCGATGGCGAGTTCAATGCCGAGCGCTACCAGCTCGCACTGGCTTCGCAGGTGCCGACGCAGTCGCCGAAGGCGTTCGAGCAGACCGTGCGCGAGGGATTGCAGCAGAGCCTGGTGCCGGTCTCGCTGAGCGGCAGCAACTTCGTCACCGCTTCCGAGATGCAGCGGCTGATCCGCTTGATCGGCGAGCGCCGCGACGCGCAGATGCTGTTCCTGCCGCCGCAGGAGCAGGACGAGACGGAAGTCGGCGAGCAGACCATCAAGAGCTGGTACGAGTCCCATGCCGCGGATTTCCGCGCGCCGGAGACGGTCACCCTGGAGTACGTCGAGATCCAGGCGTCGGAGCTGCCGGCGCCGGCACCGGCCGACGAGGAAGTCCTGCGTACCCGCTATAAGAACGAGATGGCCAAGTTCGTGACGCCCGAAGAGCGTCTGGCATCGCACATCCTGATCGAGTTGGCGCCGGATGCCGACGAGGCGGCGCAGAAGGCGGCGCAGGACAAGGCCGCGCAGGTGGCCGCGCAGGCGAAAGCGGCGGACGCGGACTTCGCCGCGCTGGCTTCCGGGAACAGCGACGACATCGGTTCGAAGGACAGCGGTGGCGACCTGGGCTGGGTCAGCAAGGGCATGATGGTCGGGCCGTTCGAGGAGGCGCTGTTCGCGATGACCACTCCCGGCGTCAGCGACCCGGTCAAGACCGAGTTCGGCTGGCACGTGATCCAGCTGCGCGAGATCAAGAGCGGCGAAGTGGAGCCGTTCGAGCAGGTGCGCGACGCGCTGGCCCGCGAACAGGCCGAGGCCGATCGCGAGCGCGCGATCAACGACCTGATGACCGGTGTCGTCGATCAGGTCTACAAGAATCCGAACAACCTCGATGGCGTCGCCACCGAGGCGCAGTTGCAGGTGCAGAAGCTCGGCCCGGTTTCGCGCGACAGCGGCGACGGCATCATGGCCAATCCGGCGGTGAAGCGGGCCGCGTTCGACGAGGCCCGCATCCAGGACGGCACCATCAGCGATCCGATCGAGATGGAGCCCGGGCACCATGTGCTGATCCGGGTCGCCGCCCACCAGCCCGAGCGCGCCCGTCCGCTGGACGAGGTCCGCGACGAGGTGATCGCGGCGGTGCGCGCCGACCAGGTGATGCAGGCGACCAAGGCCGATGCCGAGGCGCTGCTGGAGCGGTTGAAGAAGGGCGAGACGCTGCAGGCGATCGCCGAGTCGAAGTCGTTGCCGGAGCCGCAGGCGATGCCGGGCATCATGCGCGGCATGCCCTTGCCCGACGCCGCGGTCAACGAGGCGATGTTCGCCGTCCAGGCGCCGAAGGAAGGCAGCCCGACGCCGGGGATGGCGATGTTGCCCAGCGGCGGCGCGGTCCTGTTCACGGTCGACAAGGTCACTCCGGGCGACGGCGAGACGATCGGCGAGGGCGAGCGCGAGATGCTGCGCGAGCAACTGCGCCAGGTTGCCGGTGTCGACGACCTCAAGGCCTACACCGCCAGGCTCCGCCAGCAGATGCAGGTGTCGGTGTTCGAGGAAAACCTGTAACCGGACGATTGCCGTCCGCGGCGGCGGCTCGGGCCCGACCATGGCCGCGACGCCGCCACCGCTTCGTCCCGAATGCGAGAAGGCCCGGCATCTGCCGGGCCTTCTGGTTTGCGCGCGATCCCCACGCCCCGCAAGGTGCGGGGCGCAGACGGCTCACTCGCCGCTTTCGCCGATTCCGGTCATGCCGAGGATGTTGTAGCCGGCATCGACGTAGGTGATCTCGCCGGTGATGCCCGACGCCAGATCCGAGCACAGGAACGCGGCGGCGTTGCCGACGTCCTCGATGGTGACGGTGCGGCGCAGCGGCGCGTTCTCCTCGACGTGGCCGAGGATCTTGCGGAAGCCGGCGATGCCGGAGGCGGCCAGGGTCTTGATCGGGCCGGCGGAGATCGCGTTGACGCGGGTGCCCTCGGGGCCGAGGTTGTAGGCCAGGTAGCGCACGCTGGCCTCGAGGCTGGCCTTGGCCACGCCCATCAGGTTGTAGCCGGCCAGGGCGCGCTCCGCGCCGAGGTAGCTGAGGGTCAGGATGGCGCTGTTGCGGTCCTGCATCAGCGGGCGCGCGGCCTTGGCCAGCGCCGACAGCGAATAGGCCGAGATGTCGTGGGCGAGGGCGAAGTTCTCGCGGGTCAGGCCGTCCAGGTACTGGCCGGCGATCGCCTCGCGCGGCGCGAACGCGATCGCGTGGACGACGATGTCCAGGCTGTCCCAGCGCTCGCCCAGCGCGTCGAAGCAGCTCTGGATCTGCGCATCGTCGGTCACGTCCAGCGGCAGCACGATGTCGCTGCCGGCTTCGGCGGCGGCGGCTTCGACGCGCGACTTGAGCTTGTCGTTCTGGTAGGTGAAGGCCAGTTCGGCACCCTCGCGGTGCATGGCCTCGGCGATGCCGCTGGCGATCGAACGCTGGCTGGCGATACCGGTGATCAGGGCGCGCTTGCCTTGCAGAAAACCCATGGAAACTCCCTCGCTGGTGGGACATGGCCGCGGATGCGGCCGAGCAAAGACTCTAGTTTAGGGCCTGCGGGCGCCCGGCGTATGCCCCGGGCAGCGTCGATGCCGCTGCGCGATGGCCCGTCCGGCTCAGTCGGCCTGCGCCGGGTCCAGGCGCAGGCGCTGGCCCGGTTGCAGCACGCTGTTGGTGGTCAGGCCGTTGAGCGAGAGCAGTTCGGCGACGCGCAGGCCGTAGCGGCGGGCGATCGTCCAGGCATTGTCGCCGCGGGCCACCACGTGCAGGCGCGCCGAAGCGGCGACGATGTCGGATGCGTCGGCGACCGTCGTCGCGGCCGTGGCGGTCGGTGCATCGGCCGCCACGGCCGCGACCGGGATCGCGGTCGCCGGTGCCAGCAGGTAGGCCGGGCGCCCGCCCGGACGATGGATGCGGCCGTTGGCGTAGACCGGGTTCAGGCGCTTCAGGCGCGCCGGGTCCTGGCCGGCAAGGTCGGCGTACTGGGCGACCGTGCGCACGCCATCGGGCAGGGGAACCGCTTCCAGCCGCGGCACCGGCCGGTCCAGCGCCTGCAGCCAGGCCTCGTCGTCGGCGGCCTCCAGCATCAGGCAGGACAGTGCGTGGATCTTGCGCACATAGGCCTGGGTGATGCCGGGCATGCCGGGCAGCTGCTCGGGCTCGGCGTCGCGCGCGGCCAGGCCGCCGCGGCGCAGCGCTCCCAGCACGCGGTACTCGCCGGCGTTGTAGGCCATCACCGCCAGCCGCCAGTCGCCGGCGAACATCCCGTGCAGGGTCTTGAGGTAGCGCACCGCGGCGCGGGTCGAGTCGACCGGCGACAGGCGTCCGTCGTAACGCGAACCCACCGGTACCTTGTGGTTGCGCGCGGTGACCTGGACCATCTGCCACATCCCGACCGGGCCGGACGGGCTGCGAGCGGCGGGCTTGTAGCCGCTTTCGATGAACGGGATCAGCGCGTACTCGGTCGGCAGGTGCGATTGGCGCAGGGCGTCGACCACGTAACCGAACAGCGGCAGCAGGCCGTCGTCCTGGGTGGCCAGGCGGTCCGGCGCATGCGCGAAGTGCCGGCTCCAGCGGGCACTGGTATCGGCATCGCACTGCGGGTCGGACAGCCCCTCGCGGAAGTTCTCGAAGATCTCGCGGCCGTTGCGGGTACCGGCCGGGAGCGGGGCCGGGACGGTCGCCTCGGCGGCCACGGGGGCGGCGACAGGCGCGGCGGTGCTGTCCGCGGTCGTCGTCCCGGGGGCGTCGTCCGCGGCGTGGAGCGGGGCGGCAAGACAGGCCAGCAACAGCCCGGCGACGGTCGCGAACCCGGGGCCGGCCGGGTGTCCGTGGCGGCCGCTCATGCGGCGAACCCGTCTTTCCAGCGCCGCAGTGCGGCGAGCGTCTCCACCGCATCGTGCGGCGGCCGTCCCGACTGGCCGGTCACCGCGGCGATGACCGCAGGTTCGGTGCAGCGCAGGAACGGGTTGCAGGCGCGCTCGTCGGCGAGCGTGCTGGGCAGGCTGGGATGTCCGGACCGGCGCATGGCCTTGGCCTCCTCGATGCGACGCTGCAGCGCCGGATTGTCGGGTTCCACCGCGTGTGCGAAGGCGGCATTGGAAAGCGTGTACTCGTGCCCGCAGCAGACCCGGGTGTCGCCGGGCAGGGCGGCCAGGCGTTGCAGCGATGCGTGCATCTGCGCCGGGGTACCTTCGAACAGGCGCCCACAGCCCAGGCTGAACAGGGTGTCGCCGCAGAACAGCCAGCCGTCCTGGCCGCGGGTGAGGTGGAAGGCGATATGGCTGGAGGTATGTCCCGGGACCTCGATCACCGCGACCCGGGTCCCCAGCAGGGCGAAGCGGTCGCCGTCGCCGACCCGTTGGCAGGCGAAGGCGATGCGCGGGTCGTGCGGCGCGTAGACCGGCAGTCCAGGCCAGCGCTGCAGCAGCTCGGCGGTGCCGTCGATGTGGTCGTAGTGGTGATGGGTCAGCAGCACCGCGGCCGGACGCAGACCGTCCGCGGCGGCGGCGAACACCGGTGCGGACTCGCCCGGGTCGACGACGATCGCGCCGCCGTCCTCGCCGGACAGGGTCCAGATGTAGTTGTCTTGGCGCGAGGGCAGGGCCTGCAGACGCATGCTGATACTCCTTGGAATCCTGCCGGCAAATCGCGCAGAATCGAACCCGGTTGCGACCGCCAGACCTTCCATCCAGACCGGCTCCTTCGCCGGCGTCGCCCGCCGGCCGGACACGATCAGGCGACCATGCCCGCGCTGCACCCGTCACGTCAACCTGAACAGCCGAACGCCGGTCCGCAAAGCGGCGCGGCCGGACCGCTGTGGTTTGCCGGGCCGCGCGCGCGCAGCCTGCTGCGGGCCGAGACGCGGGCGATGGAGCGGGTGCTCGCCGGCATTCCGGCGCTGCCCTGGGTCTGCGTCGGGGCCGAGGGCGCCGAGTGCCCGCACAGCGAGAGTGGCCGGGGCCTGCACCTGCGCCGCGGCGCGGGCGGTTTCGACGGCGCCCTGCGTTGCGCCCTGCCATGGCCGCTGGCCAGCGAGACGTTCGGAGCGGTACTGCTGCAGCACGCGCTGGACGACGGTTTCGGCGATACCGAGGCGGTGCTCGGCGAGTGCATGCGGATCCTCGCGCCCGGCGGCGTGCTGTGGCTGGCCGCGCTCAATCCGTGGAGTCCGTACCGGGCGCGCTGGTGGCGCGCCGGGCTCAGCGCGCACGGACCGGGTTACTGGCAGGCGACCCTGGCCCGGGCCGGGTTTCCGGCCGATGCGGTCAGCCTGCAATGGCTGGGGCCGCGCTGGCGTCCGGACGACGGCGAGGCCGGCGTCGGCGCCGCCGACCGCCTGCGCGCGGGCATCGCACTGACCGTCAGCAAGCGCGTGCATGCGGCGATCCCGCCGGCGGCGCTGCGCAAGCTGCGGCTGCAGACCGGCCTGGGCTCGGTGCGAACACATGCGGGCGTCTTGCGGCAAGACCCGGGGCCGAAGCCATAATCCGGCGATGACATCTGAATCGAGCAAGTCCGTCGAGATCCATACCGACGGCGCCTGTCTGGGCAATCCCGGCCCCGGCGGCTGGGCCGCATTGCTGCGCTACCAGGGACGCGAGCGCGAGCTCAGCGGCGGCGAGGCCGACACCACCAACAACCGGATGGAACTGATGGCCGCGATCATGGGCCTGGAGTCGCTGAAGGAGCCGTGCCGGGTCGCGTTGACCACCGACTCCCAGTATGTCCGCCAGGGCATCACCCAGTGGATGGCCAACTGGGTCCGGCGCGGCTGGAAGACCGCCGGCGGCGATCCGGTCAAGAACCGCGACCTGTGGGAGCGCCTGCACGCCGCGGCCGGGCGCCACCGGGTCGACTGGCACTGGGTCAAGGGCCACTCCGGCGATCCGGACAACGAGCGCGTCGACACCCTGGCGCGCAATGAGGCCGTCCGCTTCAAGGCGGGCGGCTGAGTCGGCGCCGGCCGGCGCCGCGATCGCTCCGACGGCGGGGTGACACGGCGGCGGCGGCCGGGCACAGTGTTTTCCACAGCGAGCTTCCGATCCGTTCATGCGCCAAGTCATCCTCGACACCGAAACCACCGGCCTGAGCTGGGAGCGGGGCAACCGCGTGGTCGAGATCGGCTGCGTGGAGTTCGTCGAGCGGCGCCCCAGCGGCCGTACCTTCCACCGCTACCTCAATCCGCGCTGCCAGTTCGAGGCCGGCGCCCAGGAAGTGACCGGACTGACCCTGGAGTTCCTCGCCGACAAGCCGTTCTTCGAGGACATCGTCGACGAGTTCGTCGAGTTCATCGATGGCGCCGAGCTGGTCATCCACAACGCCGCATTCGACGTCGGCTTCCTCGACAACGAGCTGCGCCTGGCCGGACCGCAGTACGGAAAGCTGGCCGACCGTTGCGCGATCGAGGATTCGCTGCTGCTGGCGCGGCAGAAGTTTCCGGGCCAGCGCAACTCGCTGGATGCGCTGTGCAAGCGGCTCGGCGTCGACAATGCGCATCGCCAGCTGCACGGCGCGCTGCTCGATGCGCAGCTGCTCGCCGAGGTCTACATCGGGCTGACCTCCGGGCAGGAGGAGATCGGCTTCGCCGACGCGTCGGGGGCGGGCGCCGCCGATCCGTCGACGGCGGCGATGTTCCAGAAGCGGATCGACCGCCCGCGCCCGCGGGTGAGCGTCGCCGAGGTCGAGCTGGCCGCGCACGAGGCCCGGCTGGCGGTGCTGCGCAAGAAGGCCGGGCATGCGGTCTGGGACCGGGCCGAGGCCGACGGCGAGGACTGAGAGCGGTGCGCGGCCCACGGGCCGCCCGGCGGTGCGCTAGTGGCTGCGCACCAGGATCACGGTGATGTTGTCCGAACCGCCGCCGTCGAGGGCGGCGGCGACCAGCGAGTCGACGCATTCCTGGGCACTGCAGTCCTGCTGGGCCAGGACCCGGGAGATGACGCTGTCGTCGACCTCTTCGGTCAGCCCATCGCTGCACAGCAGCAGCTGCATGCCGGGGCGGAGCTCGCCGGTCATGGTCTCGACGTTGAGGTTGCGCGGATCGGTCACCCCCAGCGCCTGGGTCACCACGTTGCGGTGCGGGTGGCTGCGGGCCTGCTCGTGGGTGATCGCGCCGTTGGCGATCAGCTCCTGGACGTAGCTGTGGTCTTGCGACAACTGCGCGAGGTGACCGTCGCGCCACAGGTAGACCCGGCTGTCGCCGACCCAGGCGACCTCGAACAGACTGCCGCTGACCCGCGCCGCGACCACGGTCGTGCCCATCGGCAGGGCGTCGTGGCGCCGCCGCGAGTTGCGGATGATCTCCTCGTCGGCGATGCGGATCGCCTGGATCAACGGGGTGCCGTCGCGGACTTCGCGGACGATGGTCTCGCGGGCCAGGGCGCTGGCGACCTCGCCGTACTCGTGCCCGCCCATGCCGTCGGCGACCAGCCAGAGCCCCATCTCGGTGTCGCCGTAGTAGGTGTCTTCGTTCAGGTCTCGGCGCAGGCCGGCGTGCGTCAGGTGTCCGAATTCGATCATTGGGGGAACATGCCGCTCGCGTCAGAGCCTCTGGATTCAGTCAACGGAATCATCGGTGCCCAGCGGCCGCGTGGCAAGGCGTGCGGCAGGCGGCGGTGGGGCCTGGAGGGTGGGGTTCTTGCGGGGAAAGCAGCGCGCGCCTTGAAAGGGGGCGGCGAGCAGGTCGGGGGATGGACTCGGGCCATTCGTGGCCCTCGCCCCTTTGGGGCGGCCTGCGGCCGTCCAGATCGGCGGTCGTGCCGATCTGTCGAACCGCGCTGCGCGCGGGCTTTCCGAGCAGGTGTGCTCATCCAAGGCCACGCACTCAGTCAGATATGAAAAACGCCCCACGAGGGGGCTCGGTTCTTTTTGCGGGGAAGCGCGCGCCTTGAGGGGCGGCGGCGAACGGATCGGGGGGATGGACTCGGGCCATCCGTGGCCCTCGCCCCTTCGGGGCGGCCTGCGGCCGTCCAGATCGGCGGTCGTGCCGATCTGTCGAACCGTGCCTGCGGCACGGGCTCTCATCCAGTTCCCGCACTCAGTCAGATACGAAAAACGCCCCACGAGGGGGCGTTGTGTTTGAGGAGCAGCGCGCACCTTGAGGGGGGCGGCGAACGGATCGAGGGGGATGGACTCGGGCCATCCGTGGCCCTCGCCCCTGCGGGGCGGCCTGCGGCCGTCCAGATCGGCGGTCGTGCCGATCTGTCGAACCGTGCCTGCGGCACGGGTTCTCATCCAGATCCCCGCACTCAGTCAGATACGAAAAACGCCCCACGAGGGGGCGTTTTTCATATCTGGCGGAGAGGGGGGGATTCGAACCCCCGAGGCGCTATTAACGCCTGCCTGATTTCGAGTCAGGTACATTCAACCGCTCTGCCACCTCTCCGGTGTCCTGCCGGCAACTTCCAGCAGGCGCGGGGGCGCCATGATACGGGGCGGAACCGGGGCCGGCAAGCGGTTCCGTCATCGGAATCGAATCCGCCCGCGGAACCGGTGCGGCCGCGGCCCGGAAGCGGCCCCGATGCGGGTCGCGTTCAGCTCGTGCGGCGGCGGCACGGGGCTGTCGCGTTACACTGCAGCGTCTCCCACAGACCGGCCCTGCGCATGTCCGAAATCCTCGTCCCCGTTTCCTTCGGTGAGCTGCTCGACAAGATCGCGATCCTGCAGATCAAGTCCGAGCGCATGAGCGACGAAGCCAAGCTCGCCAACGTCCGCAACGAGCTTTCGGCGCTGGAGAAGACCTGGATGGCGCACCCGGCCGCCGGCAAGGACATCGTCCGCCTGCGGGCCGACCTGAAGGCGGTCAACGAGCGCTTGTGGGAGATCGAGGACGACATCCGGCTCAAGGAGAAGGCGCAGGCCTTCGACCAGGAGTTCGTGAAGCTGGCGCGCAGCGTCTATTTCGAGAACGACACCCGCGCCCGGATCAAGAAGGAGATCAACCTCGCGCTGGGCTCGTCCTACGTCGAGGAGAAGTCCTACCAGGACTACGGCAGCGGCAGCGGCGCCTGAGCGCCGCTGCGACAGGCTGACGCCTCCGCGGGTTCAGGCACCCGGAGCCGCATCGGCACGTTCGACCCGGCACAGATAGCAGCCATGGGCGGCATGGTGCAGATGCAGGCACGCGACCTCGGCGACCTCCAGCAGGGCGGACATGCAGGCTTCCAGCGCGTCGCCGGTGGTGACGTCGGCGCCGATCAGGTCGCCGTCGCGGTTGTAGGCGCGCACCGACAAGCGCTTGCGGCGGAACTGCGGCGGCACCTCGTTGACCGCCGGCTCGGCCCGGACCGCGTCGCGGCTGACGAAGATCGCGCCCGAGGCGCGATACGGCGATGCGGTCACGTGATGGTCGAACGGCAATAGCAGGACTTCTTCGCCGACCGCGGCGTTGTCCAGGCTGACCCGGCAGGGATAGGCCGTGGGGTCGTCGGCGATGCAGCGGCGCATGCCGCGCGCGGTCAGGCTGGCGTCGTCCAGCTCGAACAGCGGCGCGAACGGCTCGGCCGGCAGGGCGACGATCTTGAAGGCGGATTGGGTGACTGACATTGCGGTACCTCGGTCTCAACGGGGGCGGTGCGAGGATGATGGTCCCGCCCGGATGTCGGGTCTGGCCGCTTTCGGACATCGATCTGGGCTCGTGTTACCGGTAGCTACGGCACCTCTGGTAGGCAATGTCGCTCCCGTCCGCCTGTCGCCTTAAACGCCTCGCTCCACCCTGCATCCAAACGTGGCCGCTGTCCGGCGGCGCACGAACATTGGAGGGGGTATGCGGTACTTGCGGTGGGCGATGATTTTGGGGGTGTTCCTGGGATGCGCCGGGGTCTCGGCCGGGGCCGCCGATTCCGGAACGGCCGAGCGGGACACGAAGGCACTGGTCCAGTTCCAGTGCGAGGCGATCGAGCGGGTCTACTACGACCCGGCGATGGGCAGGCGGCTGTGCCGCCGGCTGCGTGCCGCGCAGCGCTCGGGCGAACTGGCCGCGCTGCCCGCGCGCGACCGGCTCAAGCGGGTGACCGCATTGCTGCGCGAGACCTCCGGCGACGTCCATTTCTACGCCGGCCCGGTGGTGAAGGCGGCGAAGGCGGATACGCCCGATGCCGACGACAAGGCCGAGCCCGAGACGAACTGGAACGGTGGCATCACCCAGGTGCGGGTGTTGCCGCCCAATGTCGGCTACATCCGCTGGGACCGCCACCTCGCCGACGATGTCGCGTTTGCCAGGATCATCAGCGCGCTCGAGCTGCTGGAGGGCGTCGACGCGCTGATCTTCGACCTCACCGGCAATCCGGGCGGAGATGGGCGCGCCAGCGGTTTCGTCAACCGGCACCTGTTCGAGGACGACGACTACCAGGACCTGCTGGTCAAGAAGTGCACCGGCGAGACGGAGTGGAAGCGCAGCGAGGTGCCGTACAACCATGCGCCGGGGCCGAAGTTCCCGCAGACGCCGGTCTACGTCATGGTGTCGGAGGACACCGGGTCGGCGGCCGAGTATTTCGCCTTCATCGTGCAGCAGATGAAGCGCGCGACCGTGCTGGGGAGCACCACCGCCGGGGCCGGCAACCCGGTGACCATGGTCAGCAACGACGAATACTTCGCCTACGTGCCGATCTGCCAGATCCAGACCCGCGACGGTGCGTCGATCGAGCGCCAGGGCGTGGTGCCGGACGTGGTCCTGCGATCCGACGATTGGTTGGCGGAAACGCTGGAGTACGTGCTCGCGCAGTGAGCGGTGCCGGGGCGCCGCATCGGCGGCGCCCGCGTTCCGGCCCGGAGCCGCCCGCCGGCAGGCTCAGCGGGCCAGCGCGTAGGCGGTGACCGCGAACGCCAGCAGCGCGGCGGTGACCGCCACCACGGCCACGGTGTTGGCCCGGCGCAGGCGCCGTTCCAGCTGCACCTGGCTGTGGCGCAGGCCGTGCAGGGTCGTTTCCAGCTCCTGCGACGCCTGGGTCAGGGCCGACAGGGTCTGCTCCATCTCCCGTGCGACGGTCTTGATCGAATGATCGTTGTGCAGCACCGCGTCCTGCAGCTCGGCGATCTGCTTGGGGACCTGGGAGGGTTCCGCATTGCGGGTGAAGATGGGCCGCGCCGCGCGGATCAATTCCGGCAGCAGTGGCGCCATCACCGTGAACCATGAAGCCATCAGTGTCCTCCTGCGGTGCCGGCGATCTGCGGATGGTCGTCGCGGAAGCGCTCGAACGCGGCGATCGCGTCCTCGACCGTGATCAGGTCCATCACGCCCTCGTGTTCGATCTTGCTGCCCCATCGCAATTCGGCGGCCGGACGGCCCCGGTAGCGGCGCGCGGCGGCGTCGTAGCGGTCGACGCAGTAGCGGCGCTCGCTGTAGGGGCCGCTGCGGTTGGGGTCGGTGGCCGCGTGCAGGCCCAGCACCCGGGTGCCCATCGCGTTGGCGATGTGCATCGGCCCCGAGTCCGGCGACATCACCAGGTCGGCGCGTTCGAGCAGGGCCGGCAACTGCTTGAGGGTGTCCTTGCCGACCAGGTCGAGCACCGGCTGCGTCATCGTCGCGGCGATCGCGTCGGCGGTCTCCCGTTCCAGCGCGCTGCGGCCACCGCACAGCACGATCCGCCAGCCTTGCGAGGCGGCATGGTCGGCGACCGCGGCATAGCGCTCGGCGCGCCAGTTGCGCAGCGCGTGGCTGGAGCACGGCGAGATCAGCAGGGTCGGAGTGCCGTCGGCCGGCCATTGCGCGGCGGCCCACTCGCGGGCGTCGGCGGGCACCGGCAGGTCCCAGCGCACCCGCTCCCGGCGCAGTCCCAGCGGCTCGCAGAAGCTGCCCAGCACATCCAGCACGTGGGGCCCCGACGCCTGCGGACCGGTCGTGGCGGCGATGCGCTCGTTGACGAACAGGCCGTGCAGTTCCTTCGAGCGCAGGCGGTCGTAGCCGACCCGGCGGCGCGCGGGCACGAAGCCCGAGAGCAGGTTCGCGCGCGCCGCCAGCTGCATGTGCAGCAGGGCATCGAAACGCCCGGCCGTGCCCAGGGACTGGCGCAGCGCCCGACGCAGGGCGCGCATGCCGGCGACCCCGGTCTTCTTGTCGTACTCGAAGAAGTCCACCCCCGCCAGGCCGTCCAGCAGGCGGCGTTCGCCGCGGCCGATGACCCAGGCCAGCCGGACCTGCGGCCAGGCGTCGCGCAGGGTGTGGACCAGCGGCAGCACGTGGGTGACATCTCCCAGTGCCGACAGCCTCAACAGGCAGATCGACTCGGGTGGGCGGATGTCGGATGAAGGTGACGTTTGAATTGTTAGACTCCAGACGATGACCGGATACGACGCCACCGAAGGCCTGACGCCTTTCCGCGACGACAGCGGCTACGGCGCGATTCTGTTCGACCTGGAGCGAACCCGACAAGTCAGACCCGAATGGTTCTCGCCCGATCACTGGGGCGAGGCCGCGCGTCCGGTCGCCAGCGGCGGTCGTGGCGGCGCCTGGTTCATCGACATGCCGTTGGGTCCGGCCCTGCTGCGACGTTACCTGCGTGGCGGGATGGCGGCCAGGCTCAGCCGCGACCGCTACCTGTGGCACGGCGCGCGCCGCACCCGCAGCTTCGCCGAGTTCCGCCTGACCCGTGCGGTCGCGCGGCGCGGCCTGCCGGTGCCGCGGCCGATCGCCGCCTACTACCGGCGCGTCGGCATGTACTACGAAGCCGCGATCCTGCTCGACCGGATCGAGGGCGTGGCCTCGCTCGCCGACCGCGCCAGCGAGGCCGCCGCGCAGGCGCCCTGGGAAGAGGCCGGTCGACTGGTCGCCAGGAGCCATCGGGTCGGTCTCGACCATGCCGACCTCAACGCCCACAACCTGCTGTTCAACGGCGCCGGCAAGGGCTGGGTGATCGACCTCGATCGCGGCGCGCTGCGGATTCCGGCGACCGGGTGGCGGGAGCGCAACCTCAAGCGCCTGCGACGGTCGTTGCTCAAGCTGCGCGGCGAGCGCCCGATCGCCGAGGTCGAGCACGACTATGGACGTCTGCGAAGCGCGTACGATGCGGTGTGGGCTCGTGGCTATTGAGGCAGGCATGGACGACAGGGACGACGGGATGGCGTGGCGGTTGCGTTTGCAGGGCGTCGGCAATGCCGCCGCCGTCGAGCTGGGCTCGGCGATGGCGACGATCGAGCGCGACGGCGCGCCGTGGCTGACCATCGATTGCGGTGCCGAGGGCCTGACCGCGTTTCTCGATCACTACGGCCATCCGCCGCGCGCCTTGTTCATCACCCATGTCCATCTCGACCACGTCGCCGGCTTCGAGCGCCTGTTCGTCGACAGCTGGTTCGACCCGCAGTGGCGCGGGCGCACCCGCGTCTATGTGCCGGCGCCGCTGGTGCCACTGCTGCACCAGCGGGTCGGCGACTATCCCAACGCCCTGGCGGAGGGCGGGGTGAACTTCTGGGATGCGTTCCAGGTGGTGCCGGTCGGTGCCGCGTTCTGGCACGAGGGCGAACGCCTGGAGGTGTTCGCGACCCGCCATCACTGGCCCGACACCTCGTTCGGCCTGCGCCTGCGCGGCAGCCTGGTGTGGACCGGCGACACCCGTCCGATCCCGGAGCAGCTCGCGCGCTGGGCCGACCAGGACGAGCTGATCGCGCACGACTGCGCGGTCGAGGGCAATCCCTCGCACAGCGGCATCGACGATCTCGAGCGCGAGTATTCGGCCGGACTGCTGGCGCGCTGCGTGTTCTACCACTACGCCAGCCGCGCCGATGGCGAGCTGCTGGAACGTCGGGGCTACCGGATCGCCCGGCCCGGCGCGACGATTCCGTTGAGGTCGCCGAGCGCCCTGCCGGTGGAGCATGTATGAGCGTCCAGCGTCCGTCCGCTGCGGCTGACGGCAGGGAAGCCTTCGGATCCTCCGGCATCGCCCGCCCGCGGGGCGATGCCGTGCTCGACCGCCGCGGTCGTCCGATCCGCGACCTGCGCCTGTCGCTGATCGAGGCCTGCAACTTCCGCTGCCCCTACTGCATGCCGGCCGATCGCATTGCCGACGATCACGGGCTGGACGCGGCCGGGCGCCTGGACTTCGACCAGATCGAGACCCTGGTGCGCGGCTTCGTCCGTCTCGGCGTGCGCAAGTTGCGCCTGACCGGCGGCGAGCCGCTGCTGCGCAAGCGCCTGCCGGCGCTGGTCGCGCGGCTGGCCACGATCGAGGGACTGGATGACATCGCGCTGACCACCAACGGCGCGTTGCTGGCGGCGCAGGCACGGCCCCTGCGCGAGGCCGGTCTGGGGCGGGTCACGGTCAGTCTCGATGCGATCGATCCGTCGGTGTTCCGGGCGATGTCCGGTGGGCGCGGCGAGGTCGCCGACGTGCTGGCCGGGATCGACGCCGCGCGCGCGGCCGGGTTCGACACCATCAAGATCAACTGCGTGGTCCAGCGCGGCGTCAACGACGACCAGGTGCTGCCGCTGCTGGAACGCTTCCGTGGCAGCGGCATCGTGGTGCGCTTCATCGAGTACATGGACGTGGGCACCTGCAACCAGTGGCGCCACGAGCAGGTGGTGGCGTCGGCCGAACTGCGCGACCGCATCCATGCGCGCTGGCCGCTGCGCCCGCTGGATCCCCATTACGTGGGCGAGGTGGCGTCGCGATACGCGTTCGAGGACGGTGGCGGCGAAGTCGGCTTCGTCAGCTCGGTCAGCGCGCCGTTCTGCGGCGACTGCCATCGCGCCCGGATCTCCGCCGATGGGCAGCTGTACACCTGTCTGTTCGCCGGTACCGGCCACGACCTGCGTCCGGCGCTGGCGGCCGGCGAGGATGCGCTGGTCGCGGCCGCGACGGCGATCTGGAGCGGACGCGAGGATCGTTACAGCGAACTGCGCGGCAGCCGCGGCGCATCGCGCAAGCACGTCGAGATGTACCTGATCGGCGGCTGAGGCCTCCGTGCCGCAGGGCGGGGAATCCAACGCCGCCGACCATCGCATCCCGGGTCCGATCGAACCGGATCGAAGTTGGCCCATAATGGACGCCATGCCCCGATCACCGCGCAAACTCAGTCATATAGACAGCGACGGCCGTCCGGCGATGGTCGATGTTTCCGACAAGGCGGTCGGCGCGCGCGAGGCGCGGGCCGAGTGCCGGGTCAGGTTTCCGGCCGAGGTCGCGGCCCAGTTGCGCGCCAGCGGCCTGCGCAGCGCCAAGGGCGGGATCGTCGATACCGCGGTGATCGCCGGCACGATGGCGGTCAAGCGCACCGCCGAGCTGATCCCGTTCTGCCATCCGTTGCCGATCGACGGATGCAGGATCGCCATCGACTGGGACGGCGAGCGGGTGCTGCGGATCGAGTGCAGCGTGCGCACGACCGGGCGCACCGGGGTCGAGATGGAGGCGTTGACCGGCGCCACCGTCGCCGCGCTGACCGTCTACGACATGTGCAAGGCGTTGTCGCACCGCATCGTGCTCGGCCCGGCCAGGCTGCTGGGCAAGCGCGGCGGACATCGCGACGTGGGGACGGTGTGATGCAGAGCGTGCGTCTGACCGTGCTGTATTTCGCCAGCCTGCGGGAGGCCGCCGGCCGCGCCGAGGAAACCGTGCAGACCGACGCCGCCAGCCTGCGCGAGGTCTACGAGCACCTGCAGGCCTGCCACGGCTTGCCGTTTCCGGTCGAGCGCCTGCGGGTCGCGGTCGATGGCGCGTTTGCGCGCTGGGAGGATGCGCCCCAGACCGGCAGCGAGGTCGCCTTCATTCCGCCGGTCAGCGGTGGCTGAGCGAAGACGCCGGCGAGCCACTGGCTCGCGTCGCCGCGAACGCCCGGCCATGGAGGGCGGCGCCAAGAACAGGGCCGGCACCGTTGCTGCTGTCGGCAACGCCCCCGACTCCGGATCCGTGAAAGTGAGCAACGATGCACAGTGACATGCCCCGGCGCTTTCGACTCGCCGCAGAAGACTTCGACATCGCGCCGCTGCGCGGGGCGCTGCTGGACGAGCGCGCCGGCGGTTATGCCAGCTTCGAAGGCTGGGTGCGCGACCACCATCAGGGGCGCGCGGTGAGTGGCCTGTTCTACGAGGCCTACCCGGCGCTGGCCGAACGCGAGGGCGAGGCGGTGATCGCGGAGGCGCTGGAACGGTTCGAGATCGTCGATGCCTGCTGTGTGCACCGGTACGGCGAGTTGAGGGTCGGCGAGCTGGCGGTCTGGGTCGGGGTCAGCGCCGCCCACCGCGACGCCGCGTTCGGCGCCTGCCGCTATATCATCGACGAGGTGAAGGCGCGGGTGCCGATCTGGAAGCACGAGCGCTACCTCGACGGTGGGGTGGGCTGGCTGCACCCCTGAAGCCGACCAAGGAGTCGATCATGCGGACGCATTCCCGAATCCTGCCTCGCCGGTTCCCGGTACTCGCCCTGGCGCTGTCCGTCGCCGCACTGGCGCCTGCGGCGGCCGGCGAGTTGCTGGTCGGCAACAAGTCGGCCGACACGGTCTGGTTCCTGTCGCGCGAGGACGGGCGGCGCACCGCGGTGGCGGAAACCGGTGCCGGTCCGCACGAGATCGCGGTCAGTCCCGACCGCCGCCGCGCGGTGGTCACCAACTACGGTGGCCGTACGCCGGGACACACCTTGACCGTGCTCGACCTGGTCGACGGCGCCGCTGCGCGGACCATCGAGCTGGGCGACCACGGTAGACCGCATGGCCTGCGTTTCCTGCCCGGCAACCGGCGGGTGGCGGTGACCACCGAGGACTCCGGCTCGCTGCTCGTCGTCGATCTGGATGCCGGAAGCGGCGACGACCCGGTCGAGGCCGCGATCGACGTCGGCGACGGCATGGGCCACATGGTCGCGCTGTCGGACGACGGCGAAGTCGCCTATGTCAGCAAGATCGCCGCCGGCACGGTCAGCCGGATCGACCTGAAGCGGGCGCGCAAGACCGGCGAGCGGGCCAGCGGCGAGGGCGCCGAGGGGATCGCGTACCGGCGCGGCCATGGCGAACTGTGGGTCAGCAATCGCGCCGCGGACACGGTGACCGTCCACGATCCCGATACCCTGGAAGTCACGCACACGCTGCAGAGCAAGGGCTTCCCGATCCGGGTCGTGTTCACCGCCGATGCGCGCCACGCGCTGGTGACCAATGCGCGCGCCGCCGAACTGGCGGTGTTCGACGCCGACAGCAGGAAGCGGGTGGCGACGATCGGACTGTCGGGCGACGACGAGCGCTACCAGGAGACCCTGCTGGGGCGCGCTGCGCTGCCGATCGGCGTGATCGCCGACCCGACGCGTCCGCGCGTCTATGTCGCGATCAGCGGCGCCGACGAGATCGCGGTGGTCGACACCGGCACCTGGCAGGTGATCGAGCGCTGGCGCACCGGTCGCGAGCCGGATGCGCTGGGGGTCGTTGAGTAGGCGCCCGTCGAGCAGGGCGCCCATCGAGACCATCCCCGCAGGCGGACGGGCGGCACGCTTCCGGGAGCCGGAAAGGCGGCGGCCCCGCCAACGATCCTCGGCGCCCGCGTCGATCGATACCGTTGCTGCCTTCCGGCCCTGGCGGAGTTTTCGACCTAGCGTCGCGAGGGGCCGACGGGGCCACCATGGAGACGCGTCCCCCTCCGGCCGGATCGCGCGACGCGCGGCGGCAGGATGGGGCGCTTTGAATATGGCGGAGAGAGGGGGATTCGAACCCCCGAAGCGCGGTTTAGACGCTTACACACTTTCCAGGCGTGCTCCTTCAACCACTCGGACACCTCTCCGCTGGACCCGAACGGTGTGGCGCTGGGCCGCTCCGCAGGGGGCGCAAAGTCTAACGCTGGCGGGAGCTTGCCACAAGCGAGACGAAGCGGCGGTTCATCAAGTCCGGTCGCGGCCGCGGCCCGGGGCGCGCGCCTGCCGACGGCGGTCTTGGCGGATCAAGCACTTGCGAAGGCCTGCGGCGCGCCGAACCGCCGCGGTCGCGATGTCGGGCCCGAATCGTCGCGGTCTCGCCGCGGTCTCGCCGCGCGATCGGGCGCCGGGCCGGCACCGTCGTTTGCGCATGTGCTCGGTGGGACTGGACGGGCATGGCACACTATGACGGTCAGCCGGCAGCGGCGACCTGCCGGTCGCCTTCGGCGCCATTCGAGATCCGATTCACGCCCATGTCCTACCTGGTCCTCGCACGCAAGTGGCGCCCCCGGCGCTTCGCCGAACTGGTCGGGCAGGAGCATGTGGTCAAGGCGCTGACCAACGCGCTGGATTCCGGCCGCATCCACCATGCCTTCCTGTTCACCGGCACCCGCGGCGTCGGCAAGACCACGATCGCGCGGATCTTCGCCAAGTCGCTGAATTGCGAGCAGGGCACCTCGGCCGACCCCTGCGGCGAGTGCGCGGCCTGCAAGGACATCGACGCCGGCCGCTTCATCGACCTGCTGGAGATCGATGCGGCCAGCAATACCGGTGTCGACGACGTCCGCGAGGTGATCGACAACGCCCAGTACATGCCCAGCCGCGGGCGGGTCAAGGTGTACCTGATCGACGAGGTGCACATGCTCTCCAAGAGCGCGTTCAACGCGCTGCTGAAGACGCTGGAGGAGCCGCCGGGGCACGTGAAGTTCCTGCTCGCGACCACCGACCCGCAGAAGCTGCCGGTGACGGTGCTGTCGCGCTGCCTGCAGTTCAACCTCAAGCGTCTGGACGAGGCCCAGATCAGCGGCCAGATCGAGAAGATCCTGGCCGCCGAGGGCATCGAGGCCGAGCCCGGTGCGATCCGCCAGATCGCGCACGGTGCCGATGGCAGCCTGCGCGATGGCCTGTCGCTGCTCGACCAGGCGATCGCCTATACCGGCGGCAAGCTCGACGATGCCGCGGTCGCGGCGATGCTCGGCACGGTCGACCGGACCCGGGTCGGGGCGCTGCTGGCGGCGCTGGCGGACGGCGACGGCGAGCGCCTGCTGGCCGAGGTCGCGGCGCTTTCGGAGTTCTCGCCCGACTGGGGCAGTGTGCTGGACGCGCTGTCCGAAGCGCTGCACAAGGTGCAGGTGCGGCAGCTGGTCGCGGGCTCGGAGGTCGAGGGCGACGGCGTCGATGTCGATGCCATTGCCGCCGCGGTCCGCGCCGAGGTTGTCCAGCTCTGGTACCAGATGGCGATCAACGGCCGTCGCGACCTGGGCTACGCGCCCAGTCCGCGCGCCGGTTTCGAGATGGCGGTGCTGCGGATGCTGGCCTTCCGGCCGGCGGGTGAGGACGCCACCGGCGAAGCGACGGGTCGCCAGGGCGGCGCCGGTCGTCGCGGCGACAGCGCGGCGGCGGCCGAGGCGGCGTCGCCACGAACGACGGACGACGGCGCGCGCACCGCGGCGATGCCCGAGGTCGCCGCGCCCGAGCGGCCGCGTGCGCCCGCACCGGCGCCGGCCGCGGCCGACATCCCCGCGCCGCGCATCGAGCGGGAGGCCCGGCCGGTCGTCGAAGCCAGGCCGCCCGCCGACCCGGCTCCCGCGCCGGCGGCAGCTGCCGCGAACCCGCTCCGCGAGCCGGCCGATGAAGAGCGGGTCATGGAAGAGCGGGCCATGGCCCCGGCGACCTCCAGCCGCCTCGAGGATGCCGACGACTGGCACGTCCTGGTCGATGGCCTGCAGACGCTGAAGGGGCCGCCGCGGTTGTTGGCCGAGCATGCGGTCTTCGTTGGCCATGCCGACGGCGTGCTGCGGCTGGCGCTGTCCGAACAGGACGAGCATCTGCAGATCCCGATGACCGTCGAGCGCCTGGCGGCGGCGCTGGCGCCGGCCCTGGGCGAGGGTTTGCAGATCCGCTTCGAGGCCGCGCAACGGCTCGACGACTCGCTGCACGCGCGCAAGGCGCGCGCGCGCGACGAGCGCCAGGCCGCGGCCGAGGAAACCTTCATGAACGACCCCGAGGTGCAGCGGCTGATCAGCCAGCACGGCGCGCGGGTCGTGCCCGACTCGATCCGGCCCTTCGACGAGGCCTGAATCGTCGTGTTACCCCGGCCGTGACCGTCCAGTGCGGCGGTCGCGGCATCTCCCACCTTCATACAAGCGAGCAAGCACATGCGCGGAAACATCGCCCAACTCATGCAACAGGCGCAGAAGATGCAGGAGAACCTGCAGAAGGCGCAGGAAGAACTGGCCAAGATCGAGGTCACCGGCAATGCCGGCGGCGGCATGGTCAGCGTGACCCTGACCGGCCGGATGGAGTGCCGCAAGGTGCGCATCGATCCCAGCGTGCTGTCGGATCCGGAGATGGCCGAGGACCTGATCGCCGCGGCGATCAACGATGCGGTCAACAAGGCCAACACCGAGTCGCAGTCGAAGATGGGGGCGGCCACCGCCGGCATGCCGCTGCCGCCGGGCATGAAGATGCCGGGGATGTTCTGATTCCGGCGGCCCGGTCTCCGGTCCCGTCGCCGATGACAGGCGCGGCTCTCATCTGCGACCGCACCACGCCGTTGGCGCGGCGCGCGCGCGCCTGCTCGTGCGCGACGGGAGCATTTCGGCAATGAGTTCCCTGCTCGAACAACTGATCGACGCGTTCCGGGTCCTGCCCGGGGTGGGCCAGAAGTCGGCCCAGCGCATGGCCTATCACGTGCTCGAACGCGAGCGCGAAGGCGGCCTGCGGCTGTCGCAGGCGCTGGCCGAAGCGGTCGAGAAGGTCGGCCACTGCGTGCGCTGTCGCGACTTCAGCGAGACCGAGGTCTGTGCGACCTGCGCCAGCGCCTCGCGCGACGCGCACCTGCTGTGCGCGGTCGAGTCGCCGGCCGACCGCCTGGCGATCGAGCAGGCGACCGGCTACCGCGGTCTGTACTTCGTGCTGCAGGGGCGGTTGTCGCCGCTGGACGGGATCGGTCCGCGCGAGCTGGGTCTGGACATCCTCGGCGCGCGCCTGGCCGAGGGCGAGGTGCAGGAGCTGATCATCGCGACCAATCCGACCGTCGAGGGCGAGGCGACCGCGCACTATCTGTCGCAGCTGGCGCGCGGACACGGGGTCAAGCCCAGTCGTCTGGCCCACGGCCTGCCGCTGGGCGGCGAACTGGAGTATGTCGATCGCGGCACCTTGTCGCATGCGTTCGGCAGCCGCGCCGAGATCCGCGACTAGGCGTACGGTTCGGGCCCCGGGAAAGCGGGGCCTGCGCGGGGAGCCGTCGCCGCGACGGAGGAACGGCTCGCCACGTCCGCGGCGCCGGGGCTATGCTGATCCTCAATCGTTTCCTCAATCGTCCGCCTGCGACACATCGCGGCTCCGTCTGTACCAGCGGCGTAAGCCGCGATCGGATTTTCGCGGGACGGCCATCGCGGTTTGCGCCGCTCCTACGAAAGCCCTCGGGTTCCCAGCTCCCAAGTCCCCAATCTCATGACCGACACCATCTTCCACAAGATCATCCGCCGCGAGATCCCGGCCGATGTCGTCTACGAGGACGCGCACCTGATCGCGTTCCGCGACATCGCCCCGCAGGCGCCGGTGCACGTGCTGTTCGTGCCCAAGACCGACATCGCCACGCTCAACGACGTGCAGCCGGACCAGGCCCAGGTGATCGGCCGGCTCGCCGTCGCCGCCGCCGATTACGCCAAGGCCCAGGGCTTCGACGAGAACGGCTACCGGATCGTGATGAACTGCAACGGCGACGGTGGACAGACCGTGTTCCAGGTCCATCTGCACCTGTTGGCCGGTGCGCCGCTGGGGCGCTTCGGCACACCCTAGGCCGGGCGCTCAGCCTTCGCGCGGCACGTCGTCGCGCACCGGCTGCCAGCGGTAACTGCGATGCTCGGCCAGGGCCAGCATCGCGTGGTCCTCGGCGCTGTCGCCGTAGGCATGCACGGCAGCGTAGTCCCGTAGCCGGTAGCGCTTGAGTATCTGTCGCGCCTTGTGTTCGCCGCAGCAGTCGCGGCCCCGGTAGCGGCCGGTGAAGCGCCCGCGGCGATGGCCGAGCTGCGAGCAGATCAGCGCCACGCCCTGTTGTCGGCACCAGGGGCGCAGGTACAGATCGATCGACGCGGATACGACCACCACGGTATCGCCGCGGGCCTGGTGCCAGCGGATGCGCTCCAGCGCGTGCGGACGCACGAAGCCGGGCAGGGTGTCGCGGGCGTAGCGTCGGCCCGCTTCGACCAGGGGCTGGCGCGCCAGTCCGGTCAGGCCGATCCGCATCACCGCCGCCCGCAACACGTGCGCCGGCACGATCTTCAGGCGGTAGTAGCCCAATGCCAGCGGCACCAGCAGCAGCCCGCCCCAGCGCAGCCGTCGCCGCGGCAGATGCGCCTTGATGAAGGCCGACAGACTGTCGCGATCGGTGATGGTGTTATCGAAATCGAACAGCGCCAGGTCCATGCGCGGTTTCGGAAAGTGGAGGGGGTTGTCGGGGTATCACGGGGAACGTGTCGCGCAAGCGCAACCGGCGTAGGAGCGACGTGAGAAGGCCACCGCTTCAGGAGCTGCGTGAGCTGCGACCGGGTTTTTCCATGAAAGCCCCATCGCGGCTTACGCCGCTCCTACGAAGAGCGTTTGCCTGCCCCATGCCCCATCCCCCTGAGTGAGGGGGCGATTCGCATCGCAGATGCGAATGGGGGTGTGGAGGCGCAACGGCGGGGCTCAAGGTTTGCGTGGCAGACTTTGGGGATTCCCGGGCGCAGCCCGGGGATCGTCGCTCACGCCGTTCCTAGGTCATGGGCAGCCGTGGCGGCGTCTGCTGAAGCGCGTCACCACCAGCCCCACCACGGCCAGGGCGCCGGGTGGGTGATCACGTCGACCTGTTCGCGGACCGGCCACAGGTAGACGACGTCGGCTTCGACCATCGGGAAGCGATAGCTGTAGCCGCCGATCTGGCGGTCCTCGTAGCCGGCGATGCGGCCGGTGAAGGTGACCTCGCGACCGGCCTCGAACACCGCCGGGTCGTAGAAGCCGTTGCGGCACGCGATGAAGCGGCCACCGGTGTCGTCCGAGGCCCAGTACGGGCGCGCGTTGGCATTGAGCCGGGTCGACAGCACCTCGAAGCAGGTGCGGTTCTCCTTGGGCTCGACCTGGATCACCCGGCCGCCCCAGCGCACGGTGGCGCCGCTCATTTCGCTGTCGACCGCCATGCGCGGCGTGATCGGACTGTAGTCGCCCTGCAGCGGCTGTGGCTGGGTAGCGCAACCGGCGACCAGCGCGGCGGCCAGGACGGCGATGGACAGTCTTGGACGAAGCTTCATCGGTGTTCTCCCGGAATACGTTGGGGGCGTGGGCGATGGCGGCGCAAGGCCCGGATCAGGTCCCTCAGGCGTTGCGGCCCACCCGGCCCGGCCTGAGTGCCAGCGTAGCGCCATTCGACGAAACGTTGGCTGAGTTCGTTCAGCTCCGGTGCCAGATCCGGTCGTGCGGCGGCGACGCGCCGGTTCCAGTCGCCGACGGTCTCGGAGGCGGCGCGGCCCAGACCCAGCCGCGTGTAGCGTCGATCGAGCCGGTGCCAGGCACGCAGCAGCGGATCGCGCTCGCGTTCGCCGCGGTGGCTCAGCCAGGCCATCCACAGCACCGCGATCGAGGCCGCCAGCGCGAACAGCAGGATCATCTGCCGCGGC
The DNA here is from genome assembly GCF_003233695.1 of Marilutibacter maris. Lineage (NCBI taxonomy): Bacteria > Pseudomonadati > Pseudomonadota > Gammaproteobacteria > Lysobacterales > Lysobacteraceae > Marilutibacter > Marilutibacter maris. Next base: position 1,557,474 of record NZ_CP029843.1, read on the forward strand.
TCCAGGCGCTCGATGCCCATCGGCTTGAGCAGGCGACGCTGGCGGTCGGCGTCGAAGCCGAGCACGAAGTCGTTCCAGCCGCGGCGCAGCCAGTCGCCCAGTTCCAGCGCGGGCGTCACGTTGGCGAGGCCGCCGAGCAGGCCACCGGCGCCGGGCGCGCGGTCGGCGAGGGTGTCGTAGATGCGTTCGGGCGCGACCGCGGCGGTCGGGTCGACCCGGACCCAGCCGCGGCCCTGCAGCCAGACCTCGGCCCAGGCATGGGCATCGGAGCGCCGGACCAGCCAGTAGTCGCCGATCCGGTTGTAGTAGCCACCGGTATAGCCGGTGACCACGCGGGCGGGAATGCCGGCCGAGCGCATCAGCACCACGAACGAACCGCTGAAGTGCTCGCAGAACCCGGCCTTGTAGTCGAACAGGAACTCGTCGGTCGAGTGCCGGCCCAGCAGCGGCGTGGTCAGGGTGTAGGCGAACTCGCGCTGGATCCAGTCCAGGGCGCGGCGGACGATCGCGGCGTCGTCGGCGCCGGCGTCCCGGCGCCATTGTTCGGCCAGGGCGCGGGTGCGCGGGTTGAAGCCTTCCGGCAGGGCCAGGGCGCGCCCGCGCAGCACGGCTCCGAGGTCGGCGTCGTAGCGGGCAGGGGGCGCCGACTGCATCCGCCAACGGGTCAGCGAGGTCAGCGAGCGTGGCGAGAACAGGCTGTGGTCGACCGCCAGCCGGCTGCCGTCGGGCGCCGCGCGCAGCAGGTCGAGCGACACCAGCAGACGGTTGTCGGTCGGCTCGACCTCGATCTCGTAGTCCCAGCCGCGCGTGGCCGGTTCCACCGTCGCCGGCGGCAGGCCGCGCAGCCAGCGCGGCTGGGTCCATTCGCGGCCGTCGAAGTCCCACAGCACCGGTCCACGCCAGTACATCTGCGAGGTCGGTGGGGTGGCGCCGAAGAACTTCACCCGCAGCGTCGGAGTGTCGTCGGCCATCAGGTCGACCCATTCGCCCGGACGCATGCTGTCCGACAGCCCCGGACGCGCCAGCACCCGGTCGGGAATGCCCCACAACGGGCTGCCCAGGCGCGGGAACAGCCAGAACGCCGCCAGCGCCAATGGCAGGCCGATCGCGCACAGGCGCCCGACCGCGACCAGCCGCCGCCAGGACAGCGGCGCTCCGCCGGGGTCGCCGGCTTCGACGTCGGCCAGCCGTTGCAGGGTCACCAGCACCGCCAGCGAGGCGCCCATGGCGAGCAGCAGGCTCAGCGGGCCCTGGTCGAGCAGGAAGGTCGCGAAGGGCGCGAACAACGCGAATCCCAGCAGGCTGCGGGCGTCGCGCAGGGTGTAGGTTTCCGATGGCTTGGCCGCGATCATCGCCGCCAGCAACGCGCAGCCGGTGTCGCGGCCGAAGCTGAAGCTCGTCATCGTCATCACCGTGCCGATCAGCGCCAGCACCAGCAGCAGTCGCAACGGCCCCGGCATCGGGCGCCGCCACGACACCGCGGCCATGACGATCGCGGTGACCGCGACCAGGACGGCGAGGCCGGCGGGCATCTGCAGCAACAGCGGCAGCAGGCACAGCGCCGCGGTGGCCAGTACCGCGACGCGGGAGGCATCGTCGATCCTGCCGCGCTCGCGATGGCGGCCGGGCGCGGCGGCGATGGCGTGCGCGCTAGCCATGCGGCATCAACGCCAGGGTGCGCAGACAGGCGTGCCGGTGCTGCACGCCGTGGTCGGGGCCGAGCGCGGCCTGGCCCGGCACCACCAGGCGGTAGCGGCGGCCTTCCCGCTCGGCCAGGTCGACCCAGCGCGCCAGTCGCGCGATCCGCTGTTCGTAGCCCAGCCCGGAAGTGCTGGGCCAGTCCAGCACGACCTCGGCACCCAGCGGCTGTTCGTATTCGCGCACGATCAGCCGTCCGCGCCGGGCGGATGCCTTCCAGGCGATCGCCCGGCGGGCGTCGCCGGTCCGATAGTCGCGCAGTTGATGGACGTCCTCGCCGCTGGCCTTCATGCGCGAGCGGGTCGCCTCGCCACGGCCGTCGGGCAGGGCCGGGCCGCTGCTCTCCGGGGCCGGGTAGACCAGCAGCGGGGCGACCGGCCATACGTAGGCCCAGGCCCGCGCCAGCCCCAGCGGCCGGGTGGTCGAGATGCGCAGGCGCGGCAGGTCCAGCCAACCGCGACGAAGGGTCGGCAGTTCGATATCGGCCTCGCCGCGCTGGGCGGTCAGGTTCAGCACCTCGCCGGGCGCGGCGGGGCCCTGCGGCAGCTCCCAGTCCACCTGCAGGCCGCGCCGGACCCGACCGGGCCTGGCGCGCGCATGCACGCGCAGGCGCAGCGGGGTGCCGGCCGGAACCGACTCGGCGTCGACCGCGATGATCTCCAGCCCGCTGAGCTGCAGTTGCGCGGCGATCAGGCTGGCCAGCGCGACGCCGCCCAGCAGCAGCGACAGCAGCAGGGCGGGGTTGTTGTTGTAGTTCAACGCGCCCATGCCCATGACCGCGAGCAGGGTCGCGAAGAACAACCCGAAACGGGTCGGCAGGACATAGATGCGGCGGCGATCGAACATCGCCGGCAGCGGCTCCGGATCGCGCGGGCGCGTCCACCGCAGCGCCCGCAGCCGCCAGCGGTTGGCGCGGATGCGGATGCGGTCGGGCAGGGAGGCGGGCGTGCCGGTCGCGGGCGCGCCGGTTGGCGCAGCCATCGGCATCAGTCCACCGGTACCGCGTGCAGGATCGACTTGGCCAGCGTGGCGTCGCTGCCGGCGTCGGCGTCGGCCACCAGGCGGTGCGCCGCGACCGGAATGAACAGGTTCTGCACGTCTTCCGGCAGCACATGCTGGCGACCCAGCAACAGGGCGTGGGCGCGGGCGGCGCGCAGCAGTGCCAGTCCCGCCCGTGGCGACAGGCCGACCCGCACGCCCGGGTGCTTGCGGCTCTGCGCGAGCAGGGCCTGCACGTACTGGATCAGCGCTTCGCTGGCATGCACCGAGGCCGCCGCCTCGCGTGCCGCCAGCACCTCTTCGCCGCCCAGCAGCGGCTGGGTCCGCGCGATCAGTACACGGCGGTCGGCGCCGGCGAGCAGGTCGCGCTCGGTCTGGTCGTCCGGGTAGCCCAGGCTCAGGCGCAGCAGGAAGCGGTCCAGCTGCGAGTCGGGCAGCGGGTAGGTGCCCGACAGGTCGACCGGGTTCTGGGTGGCGATGACGAAGAACGGTTCCTGCAACCTGTGGGTGGTGCCGTCGACGGTGACCTGATGCTCGGCCATGGCCTCGAGCAGGGCGCTCTGCGTCCGCGGCGGCGCGCGGTTGATTTCGTCGGCGAGCAGCACCTGGGTGAACACCGGGCCCGGGTGGAACTCGAACTGCCGCGCCTGGGCGTCGAACACCGACACGCCGACCACGTCGGCCGGCAGCAGGTCGGAGGTGAACTGCACGCGCTGGAACTCCAGCCCGAGGGTCGCGGCGAGCGCGTGAGCGAGGGTGGTCTTGCCGAGTCCGGGCAGATCCTCGATCAGCAGGTGGCCGTCGGAGAGCAGGGCGACGAAGGCGAGACGGACTTCGAGCGGTTTGCCCAGCACCAGGGTGTTGACCTGGGTTATCGCACGGTCAAGTGACGTGCGCAGGTCATCGGTTAGCATGACGGCCCTTGCGGGGGTCGAGGCCATTCGCTTCTCCTCTGCGATTTCGAACCGGGCCCAGCGTCGCTGCTCGGACCCCAATCCTTCAGAGTGTAGCGAGGTCGAGTGGCATGCGTGATCCGGGCATGCGCGAATTGGACGCGCGCGGCGTCGAGCGGACGCGTTTCGCATTCCTGGCACTGTTCTTCGCGGTGATGCTGCTCAAGCTGCTGGTCGCCATGCGGCTGCCGCTGTTCGTCGACGAGGCGTTCTACTGGCAGGAAGGCCAGCACCTGGCCCCGGCCTATTCGGACCTGCCCGGACTGACCGCCTGGCTGACCCGGCTCGGCGTCGCGGTGGCCGGCGACAGCACGCTGGCACTGCGACTGCCGTTCCTGTTGCTGTCGGCCTGCGTGCCCTGGCTGGCGGTCAGGATCGCCGCGCGCGAGTTCGGCGCGCGCGAGGGCTGGCTCGCCGGCAGCCTGGCGTTGTTGCTGCCGTTGTCGGGGTCGTTGGGACTGCTGGCATTGCCGGACGCGGCGATGGCGGTCGCGACCCTGCTGTGCGTGGACGCAGGCGCGCAGCTGTTGCGCCGGGTCGATGCCGCCACCGTGCTGGAGCTCGCGGGCGGATTGGCGATCGGCGCCCTGAGCCACTATCGCTTCATCGCCGTGATCGGGGTCGGGTTCGTGGCCCTGCTGTTGCTGCCGGACGGGCGGCGGGTGCTGCGCGATGTGCGGGTGTGGACCGCGATCGCATTCGGCGCGGCGGCGTGGATGCCGCTGGTGGCCTGGAACTTCGACAACGCCGACGCCGGCCTGAGGTTCCAACTGGTCGATCGTCATCCATGGGCATTCCATGTCGACGGCATCCTGTTCCTGGCGATCCAGGCGCTGCTGGTGACGCCGCTGCTGTTCGCCGCCATGGCGATCGCCGGCAAGCGCGCGTTGTCGGCCGAGCGCACGCAGTCGCGCTACTTCGCCTGGCTCGGGGTGCTGGTGGTGGCCGGCTTCTTCGTGCTGGGTTTCTTCGCCGATACCGAGCGGGTCAGCTTCCATTGGCCGTTGCCGGGATATCTGGCGTTGTTGCCGCTGCTGCCGGCGGTGATCCTGCGCTGGCCCAGGCCGGGTCGCATCGCGTTGTGGAGCACCGCCGGCATCGGCCTGGTCGCGGTGCTGGGCTACTACGTCGCGGTGTCGGTGCCCGACGTGCGTGCGCGGGCCGCGGCCGAGAAGTGGTACCCGTCCAACTTCGCCGGCTGGGACGCGCTGGCGGCCGCGGTGCGCGAGGAGCGCGCGGCGATGCCGGCCGACACCCTGCTGGTGGCGGACAATTTCAAGGTCGGCGCCGAGCTGGGGTTCGCGCTGGGCGATGCCGAGATCCCGGTGCTCGACCACCCGCTCAACCATTTCCACGGCCGCGCGCCGCAGCTTCGCCTGTGGGGCCTGGCCAGCGCCGGACGCGAGGACTGGGACGGGCGACCGGTCCTGCTGGTGGTCGCCGCCAGCGAGGTCCGATATCGCGAACTGCTGGAGCGCTACCACGCCCTGTGCGCGATGGTCGGCCCGCTGCCGCCGCCGCGGGTGCTGAACGTCGATCATGGCCGGCAACGCTTCCTGCTGTTCCGCATGCCGGGCGCGACCGCTGCGCAGGCGGCCGGCGACGGCGAGGCTTCGAGCCGCCGCGAGCCGGCTTCGGCAACCTGCGTCGCGCCGGCAATGGCATGGATGACGACGCCGGAAACCGGCCAGCGCATCGACGGCACGGTCGAGGTGACCGGCTGGGCCTTCAAGGAGGGCGTCGGCCTGGCCGCGGTCGAACTGATGGTGGACGGGCATCCGGTCGGCGAGCTGGAGTACGGCCTGGACGACCCCGGGGTCGCGGCCTACTGGCGGATATCCAACGACCCGCAGCATCCGCGGGTCGGATTCAGGGGCGAGCTCGACACCGGCACCCTGACGCCCGGACGCCACTGGATCGGCCTGCGCCTGCGCGGTCGCGACGGCAGTGTCGAGGACTGGTCGGAGCAGCCGGTGATGGTGGCGCCCTGAGGCGTCGCGCCGTCAGGGCAGGCGGTAACCGGCCGCGCGCAGCAGGCGCGCGGTCCGGATCAGCGGCAGGCCGACCAGGGCGGTGGGGTCGTGTGTGCGGATCGCCTCGAACAGGCAGATGCCCAGTCCCTCGCACTTGAAACTGCCGGTGCAGTCGTAGGGCTGTTCGGCATCGACGTAGCGCGCGATCTCCTCGTCCTGCAGCGGCCGCAACACGACCTCGGTCAGGTCGGTCGCCAGCGCCGGCGCATGGCCGGCACGGGTCACGCAGACGCTGGTGTGGAAACGGACCGATCGGCCCGACATCGCCGACAGTTGCGCGATCGCGGCGTCGCGGTGGCCGGGTTTGCCCAGCGGCCGGCCGTCGAGCTCGGCGACCTGGTCGGAGCCGATCACCCAGGCGTCGGGGCGGCTCGCGGCCACCGCTTCGGCCTTGGATGCCGCCAGTCGGGCGGCCAGCGCATCCGGCGGCTCGTTCGCATGCGGCGACTCGTCGACCCGCGGTCGCGCGGTCTCGAACGGCAGCCGCAGCCGCGTCAGCAGCTCGCGGCGGTAGACCGACGTGGAGGCCAGGATCAGCGGTGCGGTCATCGGCCGGCTCAGGTCTGCGGCGCGCGCGCTTCTTCGATCCGGTCGAGCTGGCGCTCGATCCGCTCGCGGGCGTTGTCGATGCCGCTGCGCACCTCCTGCAGATCGTCGAGGCTGGCGGCATTGCCGTGATCGCGCAGCCACAGGCGCTGGCGCAGCATTTCGCGCAGCGCGTCCTGGACCGGGTCCTCGGGCTGGTCGCCGGCGACCGCCTCGATCTCGTCTCGGGCGATTCTGAGACGGTCTTCGAGCGCATCGGCGGCATCCAGGATCTCGCGGACCGCACGACGCCGGCGCAGGTGCCGGACCAGCATGATCAGGGCGACGACGGCGGCCGCCGCGATGGCAAACAGGATGAGGGTCAGGATCACGGCGACTGCGGGCGCGGATGAGCCTCCAAGTCTGCCGTGAGCGCCGGGGCGGGGCAAATCGCCGACCCGGCCGGCCGCCGGCTGAAGGCGGCCGCTGAACGGGTTTGACACAGGGGTGGGGCATCCTTAACATTCAGCGGCTTATGTCCGCTGATGTGCCACGAGTTCAGGTGCCCGAGTTGCTGGATGCCTGGCGCATGGTGTCCGCGCGGCGCGGTGTCGAGGGTCGGCTGCCGCTGTCCTCGCTGACCCGTCTGGCCGGCAGTCTGGTCGATACCGAAGGCGAGGTTTCGTATTCGCTGGATTTCGACAGGGACGCGTTGCAGGTGCCTTATGTCGAGCTGCGTATCGACGCCGAGCTGCCGCTGCTTTGCCAGCGCAGCCTGCAGCGTTTCCTGTTGCCGGTAAAGATCGTGCAGCGGCTCGGCCTGATCCGCTCCGAGGCGGACGAGGCCGCGCTGCCGCCGGACTACGAACCGCTGCTGATGCCCGCCGACGGCATGTTGCAGGGCGCCGGGCTGGTCGAGGATGAATTGATCCTGGCCGTCCCGGTCGTGCCGACGATGCCCGGCACGGAAGCGATGGAGCGTGACTGGCCGGCCCCCGAGGGCGAAGTCGAGCGCGCCAACCCGTTCGCTGCGTTGTCGGCGTTGAAGAAGTCCAAGTGACGTCCGGCTGTAAACGACATCCGCTGTAACCGACATACTCGTCAACATCTACCTAGTTCTTACGACCTAGTTTTTCCGGAGCAAGACCATGGCTGTCCAGAAGTCGAAAGTTTCCCCGTCCAAGCGCGGCATGCGCCGTTCGCACGATTCGCTGACCAGCAAGCAGCTGGCCACCGATCCGACCACCGGCGAGACCCACCTGCGTCACCACGTCACCGCCGACGGCTACTACCGCGGCAAGAAGGTGATCGACACCAAGAGCCGGGTCGCCGACGAGGAGTAATCTCCTCGCAGGCCGCCGCGCCGGGCCAAGGTGCGGCGGCTTCGTCCTTTGCGGCCGCGATGCCGCGAAGGCGGTCGCCGTTTCCAGCCGGATGCGGAGCCGTCCCGCCCGATACCGCATTGCGCGGGCGTCGCGTGCGATCCGGTCCCGCCGGTTGCCAGGCGGCTCCAGTATCAGCGTGTCCATTGCCAGCTAGGCTGGCGGCTATTGCAATCGCCGGGCGTGATGCCGGCCGGGAGTGGCTTGATGAGTGAGCGGCAACAGGTGGAGCAGGGCGCGGATGCGCAGGCGGGAAGGATTTTCTCGCGCATTGCGGGCACGGGCAGCTATCTGCCGGAGAAAGTGCTGACCAACGACGATCTGGCCAAGATCGTCGACACCAGCGACGAGTGGATCGCCGCCCGTACCGGCATCCGCGAGCGTCATGTTGCCGCCGAGGGCGAGACCACCTGCGATCTGGCGTTCCATGCCGCGACCCGCGCGCTGGAGGCGGCCGGCGTCGATGCCTCCGAGCTCGACCTCATCGTGCTCGGCACCACCACGCCCGACCTGATCTTCCCGTCGACCGCCTGCCTGCTGCAGCATCGCCTCGGCGCCAATGGCTGCCCGGCCTTCGACGTCAATGCCGCCTGCTCGGGCTTCGTCTACGCGTTGACCGTCGCCGACAAGTTCATCCGCTCCGGCGCGGCCCGCACCGTGCTGGTGGTCGGTGCCGAGACCCTGACCCGCATGCTCGACTGGGACGACCGTTCGACCTGCGTGCTGTTCGGCGACGGTGCCGGCGCGGTCGTGCTCAAGGCCGACAGCGAGACCGGCATCCTCAGCACCCACATGCATGCCGATGGCGGCAAGAAGGAGCTGCTGTGGAACCCGGTCGGCGTTTCGGTGGGCTTCAAGCCCGGCGAGCACAATGCCGGCGTCAAGGTGCTGATGACCGGCAACGAGGTCTTCAAGCATGCGGTCAAGGCGCTCGACTCGGTGGTCGAGGAGGCGCTGGAGGCCAACGGCCTGGACCGTCACGACATCGACTGGCTGATCCCGCATCAGGCCAACCTGCGCATCATCGAGGCCACCGCCAAGCGCCTGGACATGCCGATGGAGCGGGTGGTGGTGACCGTCGACAGGCACGGCAACACTTCCTCGGGTTCGGTGCCGCTGGCGCTGGACGAGGCGGTGCGCTCCGGCCGGGTCCAGCGCGGCCAGCTGGTGTTGCTGGAGGCCTTCGGCGGCGGTTTCACCTGGGGTTCGGCGCTGCTGCGCTACTGACCCGGGCCGCGCCCGTCCGCGCGTCGCAATCCGAACGCCCCGCCTGTGCGGGGCGTTTTCTTTGGGTCCTGCGATATCGGGCCGGGCGCCCACGTCCGTTCCACGGTGGCGGCGGCTCCCGGCCCTGTTACCCGTCGTCGCGGCGCATGTCCGAGCGTGGCGCCAGGGCAGTCGACAGCCGTCACCCCGCTCCGGAGGTGGCCCCGTTCACGCGCGTATCGCGCCGTGGATCCGCGAATCCTGCATCGCCTGATTCCAACAGGTGAAGGCTCGTCAACATCCGGCGCGCGGGCACCATCCGTGTGCGTCAGTTCACGGAATGGATGTGGATCGCATGGCGAACGCGATCTCTTGATCCGATCGAGATGCTTTCAAGACGCAGAAATGATGCCGGCGAAGATGCTGGCGTGATCGCTGCGATCTATACCGTCGGACGCACGATGGAGCAGGTGCTCTGAATTCACACGGCCAACGATCGCTGTCGGACGCCAGCGGGCGTTCCTCGGTCCAAGAATCGATCCGAGACGTGTCGGGAACATGACACCGCGATGTCGTGCCTTGCCTCCGGCAAGAGCAGGCGCCCGCTGGCACTGGGGGCGCCGACGGGGAGCGAGAGAAGCAGGCAGAAGAGGCGAGGGCGGTTCCGGCCTCCGGGATTGCTGTTGTCGAGCCCCTGGCGGGGCCGTGCGATTGCCGGGCCGGATATTGAAGCACTTCGAAGATCGACTTCCATCCTAAGGAGCTTTAGCCAGATGAATGCATTTCGTGTTGGAAACGGCAGGAAGACCCTGCTGGCGGCCGCGACCGCCGTGGCCTTGTTCGCCGGGACCGCTTCGGCGCAGGGCGTTACCGCGTCGATGGACGATACGGGCGGGTACGACTCGTTTATCGTCAAGTACCGCAACGGATCGGCCGAGCGCAACGACAGCGGCGCGTTGATGCGCGCCTTCAACCAGAACGGGCGTGGCCTGGGCGCGATCCGCAGCGCCAAGGGGCAGGCGCTGGCGTTTGCCCACGGCCGCAAGCTGGCGACCGGCGCCGACCTGGTGCGTGCCAACCGCAAGCTGGACCGGGTCGAGGCCGAGGCGTTGATGCGCCAGATCGCCCAGGACCCGAATGTCGAGTACGTGCAGCCGAACTACCTGATGCGTGCGCTGGCGACCCCGAACGACACCCGATACGCCGAGCAGTGGCACTACGCCAACAGCGCCGTCGGCGCGCGTCTGCCGACCGCCTGGGACCAGTCCCAGGGCGATGGCGTGGTGGTCGCGGTGGTCGATTCGGGCATCCTTGCGCACCCGGATCTGGACGCGAACATCCTGCCGGGCTACGACATGATCACCAGCGTGAACGGCTACAGCGCGTTCCAGTGCGCCTCGATCGGCGCCTCGGCCGGTTGCGGCGGCTCCGGCGATGGCGACGGTCGCGATGCGGATGCGACCGACTCGTCCGATATCGTGCACGGTACCCATGTCGCGGGCACGGTCGCGGCGGTGACCAACAACGGTTCCGGCGTCGCCGGCGTCGCCTATCGGGCGAAGGTCGTTCCGGTGCGCGTGCTGGGCAATGACGGACTGGGCGACACCGCCGACATCGCCGACGGCATCGTCTGGGCGTCGGGCGGCAACGTCGCCGGATTGCCGGCAAACGCCAATCCGGCCGAGGTCATCAACCTGTCCCTGGGCGGTGATCGTCCCTGTTCGGACACCCCGGCCTACCAGGACGCGGTGAATGCCGCGATCGCCCGGGGCAGCGTCGTGGTCGCCGCGGCCGGCAACAGCAACATCGACGTCTCCGGCGCCACCCCCGCAAGCTGCGCCAACGTGATCTCGGTGGCCGCCAGCGACATCAGCGGCAATCGTGCCTGGTATTCCAGCTATGGCGCGAGCATCGACATCACCGCCCCCGGTGGCGAGACCTGCTCGCCGAACTCCGAGTTCCTGGCGCTGGGCGAGTCGCCCAGTGGCAAGTGCACGCGCAGCCACAAGAGCCAAGGCGTGTTGTCGACCGTGGAGGGCAACGGCTACGACTTCTATCAGGGCACTTCGATGGCGAGCCCGCACGTGGCCGGCGTCGTCGCCCTGATGCAGGCCGCGGCCGCCACGCCGAAGACACCCGACCAGGTGCGCCAGATCCTGGCCGATACCGCCCGCCCGATCTCCGCGGCGAAGTGCCCCGGCGGTTGCGGTCCGGGCCTGATCGATGCCGCGGCGGCGGTCGCGGCGGCCGCTGGCGGCAACGTGCCGGACCCCGATCCCGATCCGGTCGATCCGCCGGCCGGTCCCCAGACCTACAGCAACACCGGCGACTATCAGATCCGCGACTACACCACGGTCGAGAGCCCGATCAGCGTCAGCGGTCGCAGCGGCAACGCCCCGACCGATGCGGTCATCGCGGTGGATATCCGCCACACCTATCGCGGCGACCTGCGGGTCGACCTGGTCGCGCCCGACGGTTCGACCTATCTGCTGGCGAACTACTCCGGCGGCTCGGCCGACAACATCATCGGCAGCGCGACCCTGAACCTGTCGTCGGAGACCCTGAACGGCACCTGGAAGCTTCGTGTCCGCGACAGGGCGGGCGGCGACATCGGTTACATCAACGAGTGGAGCCTGACCTTCTGATCGTCCTGTCCATGAACTGATCGCCCGGCCGTTGCGGTCGGGTGGTGTGCCGTCCCTGTGCCCCGGTGCCTTGCGCGCCGGGGCACTTTTTTCGATCGCCGCACGGCATGCGGACGCCACGAGTCCGGTCGGACCGCGTCCGGTCACGATGATCTCGCCCGACTATCGCCGTTTCGACCATACGCCAAGGGCTGCAACAGTACGCAGGGGTACAGACGCCACGGGGCTTTCGCCCGTATCATGCACGCCCCGCTTCACAGGGTTCGTGCGTGACCGAAACCATGACCACCGCAGCCGCTTCCGATCCTTCGCTGGCGTTCGTGTTTCCCGGGCAGGGTTCGCAGTCGCTTGGCATGCTCGCCGAGCTGGCCGCCGAGGCCCCGGGCATCGAGGAGACCTTCGCCGAGGCCAGCGAGGGTGCCGGCGTCGACCTGTGGGCATTGAGCCAGCAGGGGCCGGAGGACGAGCTCAACCGCACCGAGTTCACCCAGCCGGCCCTGTTGGCGGCCGGGGTCGCGGTGTGGCGTCTGTGGAATGCGCGCGGTGGCGCGCGTCCGGCACGCCTGGCCGGCCACAGCCTGGGCGAGTACAGCGCCCTGGTCGCGGCCGATGCGCTGTCGCTGGTCGACGCCGCGCGCCTGGTGCGGCTGCGCGGACAACTGATGCAGGCCGCCGCTCCGGCGGGTACCGGTGCGATGGCGGCGGTTCTCGGTGCCGAGGACGCGCTGGTCGAGGAGGTCTGCGCGGCGGTGTCGAGCGATGCCGCGGTGGTGGTGCCGGCCAATTTCAATTCGCCCGGCCAGGTCGTGATCGGCGGACATGCGGCCGCGGTCGATTCGGCCCTGGTGCGACTCGCCGAGCGCGGCGTGCGCAAGGCGGTCAAGTTGGCCGTCAGCGTGCCCTCGCACACGCCGTTGATGCGCGATGCCGCCGACCGGCTCGCGGTCGCGATGGACGAACTCGCCTGGTCGGTGCCGACGCTGCCGGTGGTGCAGAACGTCGACGCGCGGATTCATGACGGTGTCGACGCGATCCGCGACGCCCTGGTCCGGCAACTGTATCTGCCGGTGCGATGGACCGGTTGCGTGCAGGCGCTGGCCGCGTCCGGGGCGACCCGGATCGCCGAGTGCGGTCCGGGCAAGGTGCTTGCCGGCCTGGCCAAGCGCATCGACAAGGCGCTGGACGCGCGTGCGATCGGCGCCCCGGCGGACTTCGCCAAGGCGACCGAAGACTGGCGCTGATCGAGACACGGCGCTTCTGCAACGCAGGACACACTCCGCACGGATTCGCGATGGCGCACGCCATCGGTATCATCGGTGCGATCCGTGCCTGTCCGAACCCTTCGTGTCTGTCCGAACCCCATTGAGAGGATTGAGATGAGCAACGCACCCCTTGCCGGCGAGATCGCCCTGGTCACCGGCGCCAGCCGAGGCATCGGCGCCGCGATCGCCGACGAACTCGCAGCCCAGGGCGCGACCGTCATCGGCACCGCGACCTCCGAAGCCGGTGCCCAGGCGATCGCCGCGCGGCTGTCCGCGCACGGCGGCCACGGCCGTGTCGTCGACGTCGCCGATGCGGCGTCGATCGACGCGCTGATCGACGGCATCGGCAAGGAGATCGGCCCGGTCTCGATCCTGGTCAACAATGCCGGCATCACCCGCGACAATCTGCTGATGCGGATGAAGGACGAGGACTGGCAGGCGATCCTCGACACCAACCTGTCCAGCGTCTATCGCACCAGCAAGGCGGTGATGCGTTCGATGATGAAGGCGCGCCGCGGCCGCATCATCAATATCGCCTCGGTGATCGGGGTGACCGGCAACGCCGGCCAGGCCAACTACGCCGCGGCCAAGGCCGGCATCATCGCCTTCAGCAAGTCGCTGGCGAAGGAGATCGGTTCGCGCGGGGTCACCGTCAACGTGGTCGCGCCGGGCTTCATCGACACCGACATGACCCGCGCCCTGCCGGAAGACGCGAAGGGCGCGATGCTCGGGCAGATCGCGCTGGGCCGTTTCGGCGAGCCGGCCGACATCGCCCGCGCGGTCGCGTTCCTGGCCGGCCCGTCGGCGGCCTACATCACCGGCGAGACCCTTCATGTCAACGGCGGCATGTACATGCCCTGAGACCCGGGTCTCACATATAAGCGGCTGATTGCAAAGTATTTTCCAGGGGGCGCACCCGAGCCCCGATTCCATTAGACTATTCCGTCGAACATCCCGTCCGGGAGGAGTGAGAACCCATGAGCAGCATCGAAGAGCGCGTCAAGAAGATCGTCGTCGAACAACTCGGCGTTAAGGAAGAGGAAGTCACCAACAACGCTTCGTTCGTCGACGACCTCGGCGCGGACTCGCTCGACACCGTCGAGCTGGTGATGGCCCTCGAAGAAGAGTTCGAGTGCGAGATTCCGGACGAAGAGGCCGAGAAGATCACCTCGGTGCAGCAGGCCATCGACTACGTCAAGGCGCACGTCAAGGCCTGATCCAGACCTGGCGGGCAGGCCCCGCCAGGGCGGTTGCGACCCGGCGACAACGCGGGCGCGACCGCGCGCCACCCCGGGGCCGCATTGCGGCCCCGTGTTGTTCCGGGAGGCGATGCGCCCCCGCGCCCGGCGCAAACGCCGCGGCCGTGCCGGAGCCGGACGGGCTTTCCCGAAGGCTTTCCTGTAACGCGGATCGCCGACCATCCGGGCGCCCGGCGCAGCTTCCGCCGGCCCATTCCAACAGTTTTCCGGTGGCTGGCCGGCCGTACCCGGCAATGCCCCGCATTCGGAGTCATCAATGTCGAAACGTCGCGTAGTGGTTACCGGACTCGGCCTCGTGTCCCCGTTGGGCAACGATGTGGCCAGCAGCTGGGACGGCATCGTCAACGGCCGCTCGGGCATCGGCCCGATCAGTCACTTCGACGCCTCGGGTTTCACCACCCGCATCGCCGGCGAGGTGCGCGACTTCGACGTGACCCGCTGGGTCGGCGTCAAGGACGCGAAGAAGATGGACTCCTTCATCCATTACGGCGTCGCCGCCTCGCTGATGGCGATGGAGGATGCCGGTCTGGTGGTCGACGACTCCAATGCAGAGCGCATCGGCGCGCTGATCGGCTCCGGGATCGGCGGCATCCTCGGCATCGAGGAGCAGACCGTCAAATATCACGAGGGCGGTCCGCGCAAGATCTCCCCGTTCTACGTGCCCAGCACGATCATCAACATGCTGCCGGGCCAGGTTTCCCTGCTGACCGGCATCAAGGGGCCGAACTTCTCGGCGGTCTCGGCCTGCGCCACGTCGAACCATTCGATCGGCATGGCGATGCGCATGATCCAGTACGGCGACGCCGACGTGATGGTGGCCGGCGGCGCCGAGCGCGGCTCCTCGCCGACCTCGGTCGGCGGCTTCTGTTCGATGAAGGCGATGTCGACCCGCAACGACGATCCGACCCGCGCTTCGCGGCCGTGGGACAAGGAGCGCGACGGCTTCGTGCTCGGCGACGGCGCCGGCATCCTGGTGCTGGAGGAGTACGAGCACGCCAAGGCCCGCGGCGCGCGCATCTACTGCGAGCTGGCCGGTTTCGGCGCCAGCTCCGATGCCTTCCACATGACCGCGCCGAGCGAGAACGGCGAGGGCCCGGCGCGCTGCATGGCGGCGGCGTTCAAGGACGCGGGCATCAGTGCCGATCAGGTCGGCTACCTCAATGCGCACGGCACCTCGACGCCGCTGGGCGACCTCGCCGAGACCCTGGCGATCAAGCGCGCGCTCGGCGATCACGCCTACAAGACCATGGTCAGTTCGACCAAGTCGATGACCGGCCACCTGCTCGGTGCCGCGGGCGGCGCCGAGGCGATCTTCTCGGTGCTGGCGCTGCACCACGGCATCATCCCGCCGACCGTCAACCTCGACGAGGCGGGCGAGGGCTGCGACCTCGACTACGTGCCCAACACCGCGCGCGAGGCGAAGGTCGACGTGACCGTCTCCAATGGCTTCGGATTCGGCGGCACCAACGGCACCCTGGTGTTCAAGCGCGCCTGAGTCCGGCCATCGATGTGCCGCAACGATCCCCGCCGCGGCGGGGATCGTCGTTTCCGTGGCCCGCTGCGGCGACCGGGCGGTGCCGCCGGAAGCGTCCGGAATAGCGGACAATGTCCGGATGCTCCTGACCCGCCAGCTTCCCGCCGACCTCGACCTGTTGGCGCTGCACCGGACCGATCCGGCCCGTTATCCGCTGCTGCTGGAATCCAGCGCCCACGGTACCGCCCAGGGACGCTGGGACATGTTGCTGGTCGGGCGCGGCGAAGGACTGCGGCTGGACGCCGACGGCATCACCCGCGACCGCGAAGGCCGCGGTTTCGGACGCGACTTCCTGCAGGCGCTGGACCGGGTATGGGCGGCCGAACGCAGCCCGCGCGACGAGCCGCGCTGGCCGTTCCGCGGTGGTTGGGCCCTGTTGCTGGGCTACGAGCTGGCCGCCCAGGTCGAACCGGTGCTGGCACTGCCGCCGGCGCCGGGACGGATGCCGGTGGCGATGGCGCTGCGCTGTCCGGCCGCGGTCCTGCGCGACCACGTCAGCGGCGAATGCGTGGCGATCGCCGAGCCCGGTCATGACGACCTGCTCGAGAGCATCCACGCCGACTGCGGCCAGGCCGCGCGACTGGCCGCGCTGCCGCCCTGGCGCGCTCCGAGCCGGATCGAGGAGGAACCGCCGCAGCGCTATCTCGACGGTATCGCCCGGGTGCTGGAGTATCTGCGCGCCGGCGACGTGTTCCAGGTCAACCTGTCGCGCGCCTGGCATGCGCATTTCGATGCGGCGGTCGATCCGGCGGCGCTGTTCCAGCGGTTGCGCGAACACAATCCCGCACCGTTCGCGGGCGTGTTCGCGACTGGCCGGGGCAGTGTGGTCAGCGCTTCGCCGGAGCGGCTGGTGTCGGTGCGCGGCGATGTGGTCGAGACCCGGCCGATCGCCGGCACCCGGCCGCGCGCTGCCGGCGAGGACGATGTCGAGCGCATCCGCGAACTGGTCGGACACCCGAAGGAACGCGCCGAGCACGTGATGCTGATCGACCTGGAGCGCAACGATCTGGGGCGCGTATGCGCGCCGGGCAGTGTCGAGGTCGACGAGCTGATGACCGTGGAGAGCTATGCCCACGTGCACCACATCGTCAGCAATGTGCGCGGCCGCCTGCGCGACGACGCGACGCCGGGCGAGGTGATCCGCGCGGTGTTTCCCGGCGGCACGATCACCGGCTGTCCCAAGGTCCGCTGCATGCAGATCATCGCCGAGCTCGAGGGCGTGGGGCGCGGCGCCTATACCGGTGCGATGGGCTGGCTGAACCGCGACGGCGATCTGGACCTGAATATCCTGATCCGCAGTGCCGAGGTCGACGGTGCGATGCTGCGGTTCCGCACCGGCGCCGGCATCGTCGCCGATTCCGATCCGCAGCGCGAGCTGGAGGAGAGCCGGGCCAAGGCCCGCGGCACCCTGCGCGCGCTGGGCTGAACCGGCGGAAAGACGCGCCGCATGAAGGTCCGGGCCGGCAGGCCCGGCGTCGATATAACATCGCCATGAAGGGCCGTCATCGGCCGCCCGGGCCCGGATGAGGGACGATGAACGCCAGCGTTTCGGTCATTTTCCAGGGGAATCGCAGGATCGCGACGGTCGATCCGGCCGATCGCGGCCTGGCCTACGGCGACGGCCTGTTCGAGACCATGCGTGCGCATCGCGGCGAGCTGCCGTGGTGGGATGCGCACTGGGCGCGGCTGACGCTGGCGGCGGCGCGTCTGGACCTGCCGCTGCCGGACCCGGCCATGCTCCTTGGCGAGGCGCGGGCACTGCTCGCCGGCGACGACGGCGTGCTCAAGCTGCTGCTCACACGCGGTGTCGGTGGGCGCGGTTACGCGCCGCCGGTGCCGGCCGAGCCGACCGTGATGCTGTCGCGGCATCCGTTGCCGCCCCGGGCCCCGGCCCAGGGGCTGGCCGTGCGCTGGTGCGAGACCCGGCTGGCGTTGCAGCCGCGCCTGGCCGGGCTCAAGCACTGCAACCGGCTCGAGCAGGTGCTGGCGCGTGCGGAGTGGGACGATCCGCGGATCCACGAGGGCCTGATGCGCAGCACCGAGGGCGACGCGGTCTGCGCCACCGCCGCCAATCTGTTCGTGCTGCGCGAGGGGCGGTGGCGGACGCCGGCGGTCGATCGCTGCGGTGTGGCCGGCATCTGTCGTGGCTGGCTGCTGGGTGCGCTCGATGCGCTGGAGACGCGCCTGGATGTGACCGATGTCGAAACCGCGGACGCGGTTTTCCTGTGCAACGCCGTGCGCGGTATCCTGCCGGTGGTCCGACTCGGGGCACGGCAATGGACATTGCCCGCGCCTGAGTACCGGGAGGTGGCCGCGCTGCAGGCGCGGCTCGCCGCTGCACATCCCGCTTTCGTGATGGAGAACCTGTGAGTCGCAAAGTCCTGCGCCGCCTGGGTGCGGTCGTCCTGCTGCTGGTCGCGGTCGCCGCGGCCGCCGGTTTCTGGGCCTGGCAACGCTACCAGGGCTTCGCCGATCGCCCGCTGTCCAGTCTGCGGCCCGATTCGCAGCTGCTCGTCGAACGTGGCGATTCGCTGCCGACGGTGCTGCGCAAACTGCGCGGGCTGGGGGTGAGCGAAGGGCATCAGGCCGAGTGGCGGGTGCTGGCCCGCGAGCTGGGCGCGGCCGGCCGTCTGCAGGTCGGCGAGTACGCGCTGAGCCCGGGCATGAGCCCGCGCGACGTGTTGTTGGCGATGCGGGACGGCCGGGTCGTGCGTTACGCGTTCACGATCCTGCCCGGACGCAACATCCGCGAGCTGCGCGCCGCGCTGGCCAGGGCCGAACCGCTGGAGCAGGAGATCGCCGGGCTCGACGATGCGGCATTGATGGCCGCGCTGGGCCAGGCCGGCCAGCACCCGGAAGGGCGGTTCCTGCCGGAGACCTACCACTACACCCGCGGCGACAGCGATCTGGACCTGCTGCGGCGCGCCCATGCGGCGATGGGCCGGGCACTGGACGAGGCCTGGGTCGCGCGCAATCCCGACAGCGTGCTCGAGACGCCGGACCAGATGCTGACCCTGGCCTCGATCGTCGAGAAGGAAACCGGCATCGCCGAGGAGCGCGCACGGATCGCCGGGGTGTTCGAGCGGCGGCTGAAGATCGGGATGAAGCTGCAGACCGATCCGACCGTGATCTATGGCCTGGGCGCAGCCTACGACGGCAACATCCGTCGCCGCGACCTGGAAACCGATACGCCGTACAACACCTACACCCGGGCCGGCCTGCCGCCGACGCCGATCGCGATGCCCGGTGTCGATGCTCTGCAGGCGGTGGCCCGTCCCGACGACGGCGACGCACTGTACTTCGTCGCCCTTGGCGACGGCAGTGGCCGGCATGCGTTCTCGCGCACGCTCGCCGAGCACAATGCCGCGGTCGCACGCTACCTGCAGCGCTACCGTCAGGCACGCGCGGCCGAGCGCGCCGCGACGGCCGCGCAGGCGACCGGCACCGGGCCGGACGCGCCATGAGCCTGCGTGCCTGTCCGCGTCTGGTGAGCCTGGAAGGCGGCGAGGGCGCCGGCAAGTCGACCGTGCTCGACGCCCTGGTCGCGCACCTGCGGGCGAGCGGCGCCGAGGTGGTGGCGACCCGCGAGCCCGGTGGCACGCCACTGGCCGAGCAGATCCGCGAGTTGTTGCTGGATCCGCGCCACGAGCCGCCGGCGCCGGAGACCGAATTGCTGCTGGTGTTCGCCGCCCGTGCCCAGCACGTCCGCGAGGTCGTGCTGCCGGCCCTGCAGCGCGGCGCCTGGGTGGTCAGCGATCGCTTCACCGATGCCAGCTACGCCTACCAGGGCGCCGCGCGCGGTGGCGACATCGACTTCATCGCCGAGCTCGAGCGGCGGGTCGTCGGCATCGAGCCGGGGCTGACGCTGTTGCTCGACGTGCCGGTGACGGTCGGTCTGGAGCGCGCACGCCGACGCGGTGGCGCCGACCGCATCGAATCCGAGCAGGAGGTCTTCTTCGAGCGCGTCCGCGCCGGCTATCGCGCCCGCGCTGCCGCCATCCCCGAGCGTTTCCGTGTCGTCGACGCGAGCCGGCCGCCGGCCGAGGTCGCCGCCGAGGCGCTGCGGCACCTGCAGCGGCAGATCGAGGCGGCGGCATGATCGCGCGCGCGGACTTCGCCCCGTGGCAGGCACGGGCATGCGAACGCACCGTTGCCGCACTGGACGCGGGCCGCCTCGGCCACGGCCTGCTGTTCTGCGGTCCGGCCCTGCTCGGCAAGCATGCGGTGGCCGAGTACCTGGCCCGGCGCCTGCTGTGCAGCGGGCGGGCCGACGGCGGCGAGCCTTGCGGCGAATGCCGCGGCTGCCTGCTGCTCGCGGCCGGTTCGCATCCCGACTTCCGCAACGTGTCGTTCATCCCGACCCGCGACGGCAGCAAATTACGCACCGAGATCGTGATCGACCAGATCCGCGAGTTGTCCGCGCAACTGGCGTTGACGCCGCAGTACGGCGGCGCCCAGATCGCGATCCTCGACCCGGCCGACGCGATCAACACCGCGGCCGGCAACGCCCTGCTCAAGACCCTGGAGGAGCCGGTGCCGGGGCGCTATCTGTGGCTGGTCAGTGCGCAGCCGGCCCGGCTGCCGGCGACCATCCGCAGCCGTTGCCAGCGGGTCGAGTTTCGTCTGCCGCCCTACGACGAGGCACTGGCCTGGTTGCGGACGCAGGGGCACGACGAGGCCGATGCGAGCGATGCGCTGGAGGCCGCGCGCGGTCATCCGGGGCTCGCCCACCAGTGGTTGGAGGGCAATGGGCTGGATCTGCGCCGCGAGGTCGCCGAGGACCTGCAGCGGCTCGAACGGGGCCAGGCCTCGCCGCTGGAGACCGCGCAGCGCTGGACCGGCGACGAGGACGCGGCGCTGCGCCTGCGCCATGCCGCCGACCTGGCCGTTTTCGAGGCGTCGCGCTTGACCGACCCGGTGCGGACGCGCAGTCTGGCGACCTGGTTCGACAAGGCCAACCGCACCCGTGACCTGCTGTGCACCACCGTGCGCGCCGACCTCGCGGTGGTGGAGCTGCTGCTGGCGTGGCGGGCCGCGAATCGCCTGGGCGCGGGGGCCGCGGGCGGCAGCCGTCGAGGCTAGCGACGGCAGCTGGATGGCCGATAAAGGTATCTGGGATAGGGGACAGCGCGACAATGAACATCCAACACACAGGGAGCCGGGCATGAGCGGCGCAGGCGCAAGACAGGGCATCCTGACTCTGGCGATCAAGGACAAGGCCGCGCTCTACGGCGCCTACATGCCGTTCATCCGGGGCGGCGGCCTGTTCGTGGCGACGCCCAAGCGTTACTTCATCGGCGACGAGGTGTTCCTGCTGGTGACCCTGCCCGAGTCCAACGAGCGCATGCCGGTCGCCGGCAAGGTGGTCTGGGTGACCCCGGTCGGGGCCCAGGGCAACCGCCCGGCGGGAATCGGCGTGCAGTTCAACGAGAACGCCGAGGGCGAGGCGGTGAAGGGCAAGGTCGAAGCCCTGCTCGCCGGCCAGCTCAACTCGGACCGTCCGACCCAGACGATGTGAGGCCCGGCATGCGCATCGCAGGGTGGTGCCTGCCGGCGCTGATGGCGCTGGCCGGGTGCGCGATGGAGGCGGACGCCGGAGCGGTGCCGCCGGCGCGGGAAGGCGACGCGGGTCGGCATCAGGCGGACGCGTGCCCGCCCCGTCATCTGATCTACCTGCATGGCCGGATCGTGCAGGAGTCGGGCCGCCACGCGGTCAGCCCCGAGTTCGGTCCCTATCGCTTCGACGACATCGTCGAGGCGCTGGGCCAGCGCGGCGCCGTGGTCCATGCCGACCTGCGCGCGCCGGGCACGCAGTTGCAGGCGGCCGCCGATGCGGTCGTGGCCGAGGTGCGCGCGCTCAAGGCCACCGGTGTCGTCAGCGAGAACATCGGTGTGGTCGGTGCGTCCCAGGGCGCGATCATCGCCCTGATCGCCGCCGATCGGCTGGCCGACCCGCAGTTGCGGGTGGTGGCGATGGGCGCCTGCAACGACTGGGTCCGCGACGAACTGGCGCCGCGACCGAGCGGGTACCTGCTCGATATCCACGAACGCAGCGACAGCATCGCCGGCGGCTGTGCGGAGGTGTTCGCCGCCAGTCCGGGCATCACCGCCAGCCGCTCGCTCGAGCTAGACAACGGGCTTGGCCACGGCTTCCTGTACACGCCGCTGCCGGAATGGGTCGAGCCGACGCTGGACTGGACCGCGCCGGCGCAGTGCCGCTGAGTGCCATCGACGCGATCAGATAAGGCACTCCGCGGTCCTCATCGCGGCTTATGCCGCTCCTACGGGGTTTCCGAGGCATCCTCTTCCGCGCGAGCGGTCGGCTTTTTGCAGGAGCGGCGCAAGCCGCGATATCCGGCTGCGCGCGGATATCTCCCAATGTTTGCTGCACAAACCTCGGGCTCCGCCGTTGCGCTTCCACACCCCCATTCGTGCCCATGGCACGAATCGCCCCCTGACTCAGGGGGGAACGATATCCGGCTGCGCCCGGATATCTCCCAAAGTTTGCTGCGCAAACCTTGGGCCCCGCCGTTGCGCTTCCACACCCCCATTCGTGCCCATGGCACGAATCGCCCCCTGACTCAGGGGGGGACGATATCCGGCTGCGCGCGGATATCTCCCAAGGTTTGCTTCGCAAACCTTGGGCCCCGCCGTTGCGCTTCCACACCCCCATTCGTGCCTGCGGCACGAATCGCCCCCTGACTCAGGGGGCTGGGCCCATGCCGTACCGCATTTCGTAGGAGCGGCGTGAGCCGCGATGGGGCTTTCATGAGGCCGTTCGATCGCGGTTTGCGCCGCTGCTGCGGGGCCGCAGGAGCGGCGTGGTGGGTACGGTCGTCGGCGGAGCTCAGTCGTGCAGGGCGGGGTTGTCCCAGCCCGGCCGCGGTGCGAACCGTTCGCCGTGGCTGGCCTGCAGGGCCTTGAGCTTTTCGACCAGCTTCGCCGCGCCGGTCTCGCGGATGTACTGGATCGGGCCACCGCGGAACGGGGCGAAGCCGGTGCCGAATATCACCCCGGCGTCGAGCAGGTCGGCATCGGCGACCACGCCGTCGTGCAGGCAGGCCACCGCTTCGTTGAGCAGCGGCAGGATCAGGCGATCCTCCAGGTCGGCCGGCGCCTTGTAGTCCTTCGCCAGTTCCGGCTTGACCGGTCTGCTGCCCTTGTCGGTCTGCTCCCACTTGTACAGGCCCTGGCCGTCCTTCTTGCCGCGCTTTCCGGCCTCGACGCTGCCCAGCGACGCGGGCACCTGCAGGCCGAGGAACGGCGCCAGCTCGGCGCCGACGCCGGCGGCGACGTCCAGGCCGACGGTGTCGATCAGCTCGATCGGTCCCATCGGCATCCCGAACTTGACCGCGGCCTTGTCGATCGCCGCGCCCGGAATGCCCTCCGAGAACGCGGTCGCGGCCTCCAGCATGTACGGGAACAGCACCCGGTTGACCAGGAAGCCGGGCGTGCCGGCGACCGGGACCGGCAGCTTGTCGATCGCGCGGCAGAACGAGGCCAGCCGCTTGCGGGTCGCCTCGGCGACCTGATCGTGGTCGATGATCTCCACCAGCGGCATCAGCGCGACCGGGTTGAAGTAGTGCAGGCCGGCGAACTGCGCCGGACGCTGGATGTGCTCGCGCAGCTCGGTCAGCGGGATCGACGAGGTATTGGTGGTCAGCAGCGCGTCGGCCTTCATCTTCGGCTCCAGCGTCGCGTACAGCTCGCGCTTGGCCTCGGGATTCTCGATGATCGCCTCGATCACCAGGTCGGCCCCGGCGACCGCCTCGCCGGCCAGGTCGCCGCGCAGCCGCGCGTTGACCTGTTCGCGCTTGCCCTCGTCCTTGACCTTCTTTTCGAACAGTGCGCGGCCGCGGCTGAGCGCGCCGTCGATGAAGCGCTGCTCGCGGTCCTGCACGGTCACCTCGAAGCCCTTGTAGGCCGACCAGGCGGCGATGTCGCCGCCCATCACGCCGGCGCCGACCACGTGCACCCGGGCGATGCCGTGATCCTTGCCGCCCTGGCTCTTGAGCCGTTCCTGCAGGAAGAACACCCGGATCAGGTTGCGTGCGGTCGGGGTCGAGGACAGCTTGACCACCGACTTGCGCTCGGCCGACAGCAGGCTCTGGATGCCGCCGCCGGCGCGCTTCCAGGTGTTGATCAGCGCGTAGGGCGCGGGGTAGTGGTCCTTGCGCGCCTTGCGTGCGACCTGCTTGACCAGCATCGGCGCCAGCGCCTGGCGCGCCGCCCAGGTGTTGCTGGCCCAGGCCATGAAGCGCTGCTTGAACGGACGGGCGCCGCCGCGCAGGGCGAGCTTGGCCGCTTCGTCGACCAGCACCGGTTCCTCGGCGGTCTTGTCGACCAGGCCGGTCGCGCGCGCGGCCGACGCCGACAGGCTGCGGCCGGTCAGCATCATGTCGAACGCGGACGGTGCGCCGACCAGCCGCGGCAGCCGCACGCTGCCGCCCCAGCCGGGGTAGATGCCGAGCTTGACCTCGGGCAGGCCGATCCGGGTCGACGGGCTCTTGCTGGCGATCCGGTAGTCGCAGGCCAGCGAAATCTCGGTGCCGCCGCCCATGCAGAAGCCGTGGATCGCGGCGACGGTCGGGCAGGGCAGCTCGGCCAGCCGCTGGAACACCTGCTGGCCGCGGCGGATCGCGTCGCCGACCGTGCCCTTGACGTCGAACTCGGCGAATTCCTTGATGTCGGCGCCGGCGATGAAGCCGCTGGGCTTGGCCGAGGCCAGCACCAGGCCCTTGGGCGGGTCCATCGCCAGCCGTTCGAGCAGGCTGTCGAGTTCGATCAGGACGTCCTGGGAAAAGGTGTTGACCGCCGCGTCGGCGCGGTCGAAGGAAAGCACGAGGACGCCGTCCTCGCGGAGCGAGGTCTGCCAGTGCTGGAAGCGTAGACCGTCGAGGCCAGCGATCATGTGCTGCACCATCCGTTAACGTATGGGAGGCCGATATCATCCCGAGGATGTTTCGTCGCCGTCAAATGTATCCCGGTTGCCCCCGGTTTTCCGGCCCCTGGGGCCGGGCCGGCCTGCCGCAACCGTGACCGCTGGCGCTTGTGGCGGTGGGCACAGTCCCCATTAATCGGAAGATTGAACTTTTCCCCGACAGGGGTGTCCCATTGTTCGGCCGATGCGTATCGATGCATGTTGCCGAGCTGACAGGAGTGCCGGCGCGGCATGGCCGAAAACAAACTTGCTCAAGACACTGCCCAAGGGCAGGACACGGTGCTCGACCAGGAGCTGGTCAGGCGTGTCCAGCAGGGCGACAGCACGGCCTTCGATGCCCTGGTGCGCAAGTACCAGCACCGGATCGTCGGGCTGATCGGGCGCTACATCCCCGACTGGAGCGAGTGCCAGGACGTGGCCCAGGAAGCGTTCATGCGCGCCTATCGCGCGCTGCCGAATTTCCGGGGCGACGCCCAGTTCTATACCTGGTTGCACCGGATCGCCGTGAATACTGCCAAGAACCATCTCGTCGCACAGAACCGCCGCCCGCCGACCGACGACGTCGACGCGGCCGATGCCGAGCAGTTCGACGGCGGTATCCGCCTGCGCGACACCGACACCCCCGAACACGAACTGATGCGGCAGGAGATCGAACGCACCGTGATGCAGACGGTCGACGCCCTGCCCGAGGAGCTCAGGACCGCGATCACGCTGCGCGAGGTCGAGGGGCTGAGCTACGAGGAGATCGCCCGGCAGATGGAGTGTCCGATCGGCACCGTGCGTTCGCGGATCTTCCGCGCCCGCGAAGCGATCGACGCGCAGTTGCGTCCGCTGCTGGACAACCGCCCCGAACGCGAACCCACCCACTGACATGGCCCGCATGCACAACGCTCCGACCGATCCCCCGATGACACCCGGTGGCGAAGACCGGGAAGCCCTGTCGGCCCTGTTCGACGGCGAACTGGAGTCCGATGCCGCCCGCTTCGCGCAGCGCCGGCTGCTCCACGACGGCCAGTGGCGCGATGCCTGCGGGCGCTGGCAGCTTGCCGGCGACGTGCTGCGTCGGCGTGCCGACGCGGTGGCGCCGATCCGTTTTGCCGACCGCGTCGCCCGTGCGCTGGCCGACGAGGCCGCTGCCGGCCAGGCGGTGGCTTCGTCCGCCGCCCCGGCGTCGCGGCGTTCCCGGCGTCGCTGGGTCCCGGGCGCCGCGCTGGCGGCATCGGTCGCGGTCGCCGCGCTGTTCGTCGCCCGTCCATTGAGCAATCCCGACGCGCCCGACGCCCAACCCGCGGCGCCGTCGCAGGTCGCCGCGGCGGTGCCGGCGACGGTCGACGACACCGGCGACGGGGTCGAGAGCTCCGCCGCGGCCGGCGCTGCTGTGGCCGCCGCCGCGGTGGCGGTGGCCGAAGTGCCGCGACGCAGCGGTGAGCGTCCTTCGCGCGGCCAGAGCCAACGGGCGGCTGTACGGGCGACGCGTCGCGAGGCGCCTGCCACCACCGCCCTGGCGAACGAGACCGCGACCGCGATGAGCGCGCCCGCTTACGCGGCGGCCGGCGAGTTGGACGGTCGCGCGCCGGCGCGCGACCCGTTCCAGCCCGGGGGGGGCGCCGACGATGGCGCCGCCAAGCCCTGGCCGCGCGCGGTGCTTCCGGGCTACGGCGCCCCGAGCGGCTATACGGTCGGATACGGCGAGCCGATACCGGTCACCCCATCGTTCTATCCGTTCGAACCGCGTCTGCCCGAGGAGCAGGACGCAGCGCCGAGCGTGGAGTCGCCGCCCGGCGGCTGAGCGCCGGCGACACGCCGCGACCGCGATTGCGACGATTCCGGCCCCGGCGGGGCGGAGTGGTCTCCCGGCCAGCGCCTTGCGGTCGCACCCGGGCGCCGCGTCCGGACCGCAGCATCGATTCACGAACCCGACACCCATCCCCCTGAGGAGGCCGATTCCATGAGCCGACCGCTTCGTGCTCTCGCTTTGTCCGGACTGATCGCCGCGGCGCTGCCCGTGGCCTGCACCGCCCAGCCGCCGGCCGATACCGGCTCGGCGCAGACCTCGACCATCGCGCCGCCGCCGGCGAGCGCGCCGGCGCAACCGCTGGTGACCGGGCTGCCCGACTTCACCGCGCTGGTGCAGCGGGTCGGACCGGCGGTGGTCAATGTCAGTGCCGAGATCGCCCCGCGCCGCGTCGCCCGCGGGCAGGCGCCCGGCCAGGACCAGATTCCCGAGTTCTTCCGCCGCTTCTTCGGCGACCAGTTTCCGACTCCCGGTGGTCCGGGCCAGCCGGGGCCGGGCGGCCCGCGCGGCGGCGGCACCTCGCTGGGGACCGGCTTCCTGATCTCGGACGACGGTTATCTGCTGACCAACCACCACGTCGTCGATGGCGCCGACAAGGTCACCGTGCGGCTGTCCGACCGGCGCGAGATGGAGGCCGAGGTGGTCGGCAGCGACGAGCAGTACGACGTCGCCCTGCTCAAGATCGATGCCAAGGGGCTGCCGTTCCTGCGCGCGGCCAATGCCGGCCTGACCAAGCCCGGCCAGTGGGTGGTCGCGATCGGTTCGCCGTTCGGGCTCGACCATTCGGTCACCGCCGGCATCGTCAGCGCGGTCGGTCGCAGCAATCCGTATTCCGGCCAGCAGTACGTGCCGTTCATCCAGAGCGACGTGGCGATCAACCGCGGCAACTCCGGCGGCCCGCTGCTGAACACCAGCGGCGAAGTGATCGGCATCAATTCGCAGATCTTCTCCAATTCCGGCGGCTACATGGGCGTGAGCTTCGCGATCCCGATCGACCTGGCGATGAACGCGGCCGAACAGCTGAAGGAGACCGGCTCGGTGCGGCGCGGCCTGCTCGGCGTGCAGGTGCAGGCGATCGATGCCGAGACCGCGCGCGGCTTCGGGCTGCAGAACACCAGCGGCGCGCTGGTGTCGGTGGTCAGCCCCGGCAGCGCCGCCGACAAGGCGGGCATGGAGGTCGGTGACGTGATCCGCAGCGTCGATGGCCGTCCGGTCAATACCTCGGCCGACCTGCCGCCGCTGATCGGCGCCAAGGCCCCGGGCACCCGGGTGCGCCTGGGCGTCGTGCGGGATGGCAACAAGCGCGATGTCGAGGTCGTGCTCGGCGCGCTGGAAGGCGAGGTCGCCAGTGCCGCGCCGACCGGCCCGGACGAGGACGGCGGTGCGCAGGCCTCCTCCGGCAACCCGCTGGGCCTGACCGTGCAGGCGCCCAGCGCCGCCCAGCGCCGCCAGCTCGGCCTGGAGGCCGGCGAGGGCGTGCTGGTCACCGCCGTCGGCGACGGCGCCGCCCGCGAGGCGGGGCTGCGCCAGGGCGACGTGGTGATGGCGGTGGGGCGCAAGGCGGTCGGTTCGCCGGCGGCCCTGGACCGGGAGCTGGCCGGTGTCGGCGCCGGCGATACCGTGATGCTGCTGGTGCGCCGCGGCGGCGGCACCCAATTCGTCGCCATCACCCTGGACGAGGCGCGCTGAGCGGGCGCCGGCCCGTTCCAGCGGGCCGGCGGGCTCGATGAATAGCGGCCCCATGCGGCGCGGTCGGCCAGGACCGCCGTGCCCGTGGGGCGTCGCCGCTGTGCGATAATCTCCCGTTAACCCGGCGCGCGGCCCCTCGCGCGACCCCTCGAGCCCAATGCAGGCCCGGACGCGCAGCTCCGGGCGGATCCGAATCGCCCGCATGCAGCAGATCAGAAACTTCTCCATCATCGCCCACGTCGACCACGGCAAGTCGACCCTGGCCGACCGCATCATCCAGTTGTGCGGAGGCCTGACCGCGCGCGAGATGGAAGCCCAGGTGCTCGACAACAACCCGATCGAGCGCGAACGCGGCATCACCATCAAGTCGCAGTCGGTGTCGCTGCCGTACACCGCCCGCGACGGCCAGACCTACTACCTCAACTTCATCGACACCCCCGGCCACGTCGACTTCAGCTACGAGGTCAGCCGTTCGCTGGCCGCCTGCGAGGGCGCGCTGCTGGTCGTCGACGCCGCCCAGGGCGTGGAGGCGCAGTCGGTCGCCAACTGCTACACCGCGGTCGAACAGGGCCTGGAAGTGGTGCCGGTCCTCAACAAGATCGACCTGCCGACCGCCGATCCGGAGCGGGCCAAGGCCGAGATCGAGGCGGTGATCGGCATCGACGCTTCCGACGCGGTCGCGGTCAGCGCCAAGACCGGCCTCAATGTCGAGGAGGTGCTGGAGGCGATCGTCCACCGCATTCCGCCGCCGAAGCCGCGCGACACCGACAAGCTGCAGGCGCTGATCATCGACTCCTGGTTCGACAACTACCTGGGCGTGGTGATGCTGGTGCGGGTGATGCAGGGCGAGATCAAGCCCGGCGACAAGCTGACCGTGATGTCGACCGGTCGCAGCCACCAGGTCGACAACGTCGGCGTGTTCACCCCCAAGCGCAAGGAGCTGACCCGGCTCGGCGCCGGCGAGGTGGGCTGGGTCAATGCCAGCATCAAGGACGTGCACGGTGCGCCGGTGGGCGACACCCTGACCCTGAGCGCGGACCCGGCGCCCAAGCCGTTGCCGGGCTTCCAGGAAATGCAGCCGCGCGTGTTCGCCGGCCTGTTCCCGGTCGATGCCGAGGACTATCCGGACCTGCGCGAGGCGCTGGAGAAGCTGCGCCTGAACGACGCCGCGCTGCGGTTCGAGCCGGAAAGCTCGGAGGCGATGGGCTTCGGCTTCCGCTGCGGCTTCCTCGGCATGCTGCACATGGAGATCGTGCAGGAGCGCCTGGAGCGCGAGTACGACCTCAACCTGATCACCACCGCGCCGACCGTGGTCTACGAGGTGCTCAAGACCGACGGCACCGTGGTGCCGATGGACAATCCGGCCAAGCTGCCGCCGGTGAACCAGGTCGAGGAGGTCCGCGAGCCGGTCATCCGCGCCAACATCCTGACCCCGCCGGACTACATCGGCGGAATCATCACCCTGTGCGAAGAGAAGCGCGGCAGCCAGATCGGCATCACCTACATGGGCAGCCAGGTGCAGATCAGCTACGAGCTGCCGATGGGCGAGGTGGTGCTCGACTTCTTCGACCGGCTGAAGTCGGTCAGCCGCGGCTACGCCTCGCTGGATTACCACTTCCTGCGCTTCGACGCCGGCCCGTTCGTGCGCGTCGACATCCTGATCAACGGCGACAAGGTCGACGCGCTCAGCATCATCTGCCACCGCAGCCACGCCGACCGCCGCGGCCGGGAACTTTGCGAGCGGATGAAGGATCTGATTCCGCGGCAGATGTTCGATGTCGCGATCCAGGCGGCGATCGGTTCCCAGATCATCGCCCGCACCACGGTCAAGGCAATGCGCAAGAACGTGCTGGCCAAGTGCTACGGTGGCGACATCACCCGCAAGAAGAAGCTTCTCGAAAAGCAGAAGGAAGGCAAGAAGCGGATGAAGCAGGTGGGACGGGTCGAGATTCCGCAGGAGGCCTTCCTCGCGGTGCTGCAGACCGACAACAAGTAGACGAGGGGTTGGCCCGCCGGTCGAAGGGGCGGGTCGGTCACGATGGGGCGGCGATCTTCCGGCACTGGTGGCGGGCTGGCGTCCGTCCTTCACTTCACCGGGTCCGATTCCGGAATATGACCTGAGGAGCAGGCATGCGTTGGTTCGAAATCGCCCTGGTGGCGCTGACATTCGTCTCGGGTTTCATCTGGCTGCTGGACAAGCTGTTCCTGGCCAAGCGCCGGGTCGCCCAGGCCACCCTGCTCGATGACGAGGGCGATCCCTGGTACGTCGACTACTCCAAGGCGTTCTTCCCGGTGCTGCTGGTGGTGCTGATCCTGCGCAGCTTCGTCGCCGAGCCGTTCCGGATTCCGTCCAACTCGATGATGCCGACCCTGCTGACCGGCGACTTCATCCTGGTCAACAAGTTCACCTACGGGCTGCGCCTGCCGATCAGCAACCAGAAGGTCGTGGCGCTGGGCGAACCGGCGCGCGGCGACGTGGTCGTGTTCCGTCCGCCGCATCACCCCGATCAGGACTGGATCAAGCGGATCGTCGGCCTGCCCGGCGACACCGTCGCCTACCGCGACAACACCGTGTACCTCAACGGCCAGCCGATGCAGTACCAGGCGATCGGCATCTACGAGGGCAAGGGCAACGGCCGCGAGATGACCGGATCGGAGGAACTGAGCGAGAATCTGGGCGGTCGCGAGCACCGGATCCTGGAGCGCATCAGCCTGCCGTACGCCGATCAGGGCGAGGGCGAGTGGGTGGTTCCGCCCGGGCACTATTTCGTAATGGGCGACAATCGTGATAATAGCGAGGACAGTCGCTTCTGGCAGACGCACTTTCTGCCGGAGGAGAACCTCCGCGGCAAGGCGTTCCTGATCTGGATGAACATCGACGGTGGGGTCGACTGGTCGCGGATCGGGTCGCGGATCGACTGAGGCCCGACCGGGCCGGGGACTGGAAGCCGACCGATTGGCCGGTCCGGGCAACGGCGCTGAACGGATTGATCGCGTCCAAAGAGCAATGGGGAGAACCGCATGAACCGCACGAAACGTACCCAAGGTGGCATGACCCTGATCAGCTTCATCATCGTCCTGGCGGTGGTGGGCGTATTCGTCTACATGGGCATGAAGCTGATCCCGATGTATTCGGAGTATTACGCGGTCAAGCGCGCGCTGTCGGAACTGTCGACCGATCCGGCCGCCGCCAATGCCGAGCCGGCCAAGATCCGCGACCTGTTCTTCCGGCGCCTGTACGTCAGCTACTCCGACAACGTGAAGAAGGAAGACCTGAAGATCGAGCGCCGCGACGCCGGCTACGTGCTTTCGGTCGATTACGAAGTCCGCAAGCAGTTGATCGGCAATCTGGACGTCGTGGGCCGCTTCGAGGCGAGCCAGGAAATGCGCCGCGGCGGCGGTCTCGACTGACCGGTTTGAGTGGGCGGATCTCCCATCGGTTCTCCGACCCGGGCCTGCTTCGGCAGGCCCTGACCCATCGTAGTGCCGGCGCTCCGCACTACGAGCGCCTGGAGTTCCTGGGCGATGCGCTGGTCAATCTGTTCGTGGCCGAGGCGCTGTTCCTGCGCTGGCCGCAGGTCGACGAGGGTGCGCTGACCCGGGCCCGCGCCGAACTGGTGCGCGAGTCCTCGCTGGCGGCGATCGCCCGCGAGCTCGACCTCGGAGCGCAGCTGACCCTGGGCCCGGGCGAAATGAAGTCGGGTGGCCACCGACGCGATTCGATCCTGGCCGATGCGGTCGAGGCGGTGGTCGCGGCGATCTACCTCGACGCTGGCTTCGAGACCTGCCGGGAGACGGTGCTGCCCTGGTTCGAGCCGGCGATGGCGGCGATGCCGCCGCCGCACAAGGTCGGCAAGGACGCCAAGACCCGGCTGCAGGAGTGGCTGCAGGGTCGGCAGAAGCCGCTCCCCGTCTATGCCCTGCTGGCCGAGAGCGGCGAGGAGCACGCCAAGCATTTCCACGTCAGTTGCACCCTGGCCGATCCGCCGCTGCGGACCGAGGGCGAGGGCAGTTCGCGACGCGGCGCCGAGCAGGCCGCCGCCGATGCGGCGTTGGCAGGCTTGAAGGCCGGCTGAGAACCGAGGGCCGGCGCGCGCCGGACACGCTCGTAGCAGCGGCGCAAGCCCTGGGGCCCCTCCGCCAAGTACAATCCCTGCATGAGCACTTCCAATTTCCGTGCCGGGCACGTCGCCGTGATCGGCCGCCCGAACGTCGGCAAGTCGACCCTGACCAATGCCCTGGTCGGGGCCAAGGTCAGCATCGTCTCCAATCGGCCGCAGACCACCCGCCATCGCCTGCTCGGCATCGCGACCTTTCCGGCCGGGCAACTGGTGCTGGTCGACACGCCGGGCCTGCATCGCGACCAGGGCAAGGCCACCGCGTCGGCGATGCACCGCTGGATGAACCGGGCCGCGCGCGGCGCTCTGGAAGGGGTCGACGCGGCGATGCTGGTGGTTCGCGCCGGGCAGTGGGACGAGGCCGACGGCTTCGCCTACGAGGCCCTGCGCTCGGCCGGGCTGCCGGTCGTGCTGGTGGTCAACCAGGTCGATCGGCTCAAGGACAAGAGCGCCTTGCTGCCGTATCTGGCCCAGATCAGCGAGGGCCGGGACTTCGCCGGCGTGCACCCGATCTCGGCGCTCAAGCGCAACGGGCTGGAGGCGCTGGTCGACACCCTGCTGGCGTTGATGCCGGAGCAGCCGGCGATCTACGGCGAGGACGAGATCACCGACAAGAGCCAGCGCTTCCTGGCCGGCGAGATGGTGCGTGAGCAGTTGATGCGCCAGCTCGGCAAGGAGTTGCCGTATGCGACCACGGTCGAGATCGAGCGCTTCGAGGTCGAGGAGTCTGCCAAGTCGGGGCCGCTGCTGCGGATCGGTGCGGTGATCTGGGTCGAGCGCGATGGCCAGAAGGCGATCGTGATCGGCAAGGGCGGCGAGCGGCTGCGCGAAATCGGCGCCAAGGCCCGGCAGCACATGGAACGCCTGTTCGGTGCCCGGGTGTTCCTGGAAACCTGGGTGCGGGTGCGCCAGGGCTGGTCCGACGACGAGGCGGCGCTGCGGGCGTTCGGCTACCACGACTGAGCGATGTCGCCATGCGCCTGACCGCAGAGCCCGCGTTCGTCCTGCATGCGCGGCCCTGGCGCGAGACCAGCCTGCTGGTCGAGGTGCTCAGCGCCGGACATGGCCGGGTCGGACTGCTTGCGCGTGGTGTGCACGGGGCGCGACGCCATCCCCTGCGTGCGGCGCTGCAGCCGTTGCAGTCGATACGTTTCGATGCGGTCTGGCGCGGCGAGCTGGCGCGCCTGACCGGTGCCGAGGCGGTCGACGTCGCGCCGCGGCTGTCGGGCGAGGCGGCGATGTCGGCGTTCTACCTCAACGAGCTGACCCTGCGGTTGTCGCCGCGGCAGGTGCCGCAGCCGGAGCTGTTCGCGGCCTATGCGCTCGCGCGCGAGCGCCTGCGCGACGGCGATCCGCTCGGCTGGACGCTGCGCCGCTTCGAGCGCGATCTGCTGGAGGCGCTCGGCGTCGGTTTCGACCTGCGTTTCGATGGCGACGGCGAGCCGATCGATCCCGCCGCGCGCTATCGGCTCGACCCCGAACACGGGCCGCGCCGACTGCTGCTGGATCGCGGACAGGCCGACCGGGCCGGCGCCGCGACCGGTCGCGCGCTGATCGCGCTGGGCGAGGACCGCTTGCCGGAAGGCGCCGATCTGGCTTCGCTGCGACGGCCGATCCGCGAGGTGCTGGCCCACCATCTCGGTCCACGCGGGCTGAAGTCCTGGGAGATGCTCGCGGCCCTGGCCGGTGTGGTGCGGGCGCCGCCCGACGCTCAGGCGATGCCGGAGCGGGACCGCTCGTAGTTGCCGTGCCCGCGGCCGGACTGCTCCGGCCCGGAAGGCGCCTGCGAGGCCAGGGTTTCGTTCGCGGCACGGGTGAAGCGCTCCAGGCTCTGCGGCAGGTCGGGCATGTGCTGCAGCGCTTCCACCGCATCGGCCAGGCGGGTGGCGCCGACGAAACCGCAGGCGGCGCGCAGCCGGTGCAGTTCGCCGTGGGCGTCCTCAGCCTGCGTGTTCCAGCCGGAAACGATCAGGTCGCGTACCCGCTCCAGGTCGCCCAGAAACATCCGCCGCAGCGTGACCACGTGTTCGTGGTTGCCGTTGAGGGCGCGGTCCGCGGCGCGGTCGTCCCAGACCGGCAGGGCGTCGTTGACGCGCTCGTGGACCGGTTGATCGCCCGGTTGCGGATCGCATGCCCGCAACGCGGTCAGTATCTGCGTCCGCAGCTCGGCCGCGGAAAGCGGCTTGACCAGCACCTGCTCGAATCCGGCCGCCAGCAATTGCGCCTGTTCCGCGGTCGAGGTCGATGCGGTGTGCGCGATCGCCCGGGTGCGCAGTCCCTGCGCACGCAGTCGGCTCAGCAGGCCGATACCGGTACCGTCGGGAAGGCGGGAGTCGAACAGCCACAGCGAGTGGCGACGGTCCTGCGCGAGCGATAGCGCGGTGCCGCTGCAATCGGCGGTCTCGACGACGGCATTGAGCGGCTTGAGGGCGGCCTTGAAGAAGGCGAGGCTGGTCGCGTCGTCTTCGACCAGAAGGATGCGCGGCGGCGCGGAATCCGTGTTCTTGATCATCAGCAACGTCCGTGTGCGGGAAGGGAAGCCTGCGAGGCCGGCACACATGAATCGACCGGTGCGTGATTCATCGGTGCGCCTGCTCGACCCGTGTGGCGTTCACCGGAACCAGGCGCAGCCCCGGTATGCTGCCGGCCATGTCGCCGACGATGTTAGCCCGCTTTCTGAGCGCAACGGTACTGCTCGCTTTGTGCATGCCGGGTGAGGGGGTGGCGCGTGCGCTGGTCCTCAAGGCGGAACGGATCGATACCGCGGTGGCGACGCTGGAAGGCGTGCGGGTGCGCGTCGACTGGCCGCCGCGGGCAGACGCGGGCGAACTGGAAGTGCGGGCCCGTCGCGTCTTCGCGCCGGAACTGGGATACCGGTTCGAGGCGGTGAGTTGGCGCTGCGCGCTGCGGCGCGACGACAACGACGGCTGGCGCTGCGAGGGCCGCGTCGACAGTCGCGGGCATGCGTCGGCGCACTTGTCGCTGGCCCTGGATACGGTGAGTACCGATGCAGAGCTGGCACAGGCGGATGCCCGGCTGACGTTGCGCAGAAATGCGGCGAGTCCGGACATCACCGACATCGATCTGCGGCGGGTGCCGGTGGCATGGGTGCAGGCGCTGGTGTCCCGGGCCTGGCCGGACGGGCGCCTGGGTGGGGGCGTGATCGATGCCGGACTCAGGATCGATGCGCCGGCCGATCGGCCGTTGCGGGTGTCGGGACCGCTGCAGCTGGCGGCGCTGTCGCTGGATACCGCCGATGGCAGTATCGCTGCCGAAGGCGTCCGCGCCCGGGTCGATCTCGACGCCCGCTTCGGTGCCGCGCCGCGCATCGAGGCCGGCGGCCATCTGGACGGTGGCGAGCTGTTGTTCGGCACCACCTACATCGCGCTGGGGCGCCGCCGCGCCGCGCTGGAACTGGTTGCCGAGCAGGACGCGGACGGCGGCTGGCGGCTGCCGCACTGGCGCTGGGACGACGGCGGCGTCGTACAGGCGCAGGGTTCGGCCGATGTGGCCGGTGACGCCAGTCTGCGCGGTCTGCATGCTCGTTTCCGCAGCGACGATCTGCGCCGGTTCGGCGAGGCTTATCTGAGCGGTTGGCTCGGCATGGCCGGATTGGCGGAGTTGCAGCTGGCAGGGCGCGCCGAGGGTGAGGTGACGATCGACGACGGCGCGCTCGCCGAGGCGTCGGTCGCGCTGGCCGGCAACGATGGCGAGGGTGCCGCGATCGACGATCCGAAGGGGCGCTTCGCCTTCGCCGGCCTGCGTGGCGATATCCGCTATTCCGCCGCCGCAGAGGTGGGCAGCGAGCTACGTTGGAACGGCGGCGAACTGTACGGACTGCACTTCGGCGCCGCGCGACTGCCGTTCCTCAGCAGCGAGGGCGCGCTGCGGATGCCGGCCACCTCGATGCCGATGCTCGGCGGCGAGGTTCGCTTCGATCACTTGCAGATCCGTCCGCCGACGGCGGGACAGGGCCTGGACGTGCGCTTCGGACTGGGCCTGGACAGCCTGGACATCGGCCAACTCAGCGCCGCACTGGAGTGGCCGGCGTTCACCGGCGCGCTGAGCGGACGCATTCCGATGGCGCGTTATGCCGACGATCGCCTCGACTTCGAGGGCGGCCTCGACATGCAATTGTTCGAGGGCCGGGTCGCGGTCTCCGAGCTGTCGATGGAGCGTCCATTCGGCGTCGCGCCGACCCTGACCGCCGACATCGCGATGGATGGCCTCGACCTGGAAGCGCTGACCGGGGTGTTCGGTTTCGGCAGCATCACCGGGCGATTGCACGGCCGCATCGACGGCCTGCGCCTGGTCGACTGGGCGCCGGTCGCGTTCGACGCCGAACTGCATACCGAGAAGACTCGGGGCGTGCGCCAGCGGATCAGTCAACGTGCGGTGCAGGATCTGTCCAGCGTCGGCGACGCGTCGTTCGTGACCAGTCTGCAGGGCCAGTTGATCGGCCTGTTCGACGATTTCGGCTACGCGCGCATCGGCATCGCCTGCAGACTGGCCGACGAAGTCTGCGAGATGGACGGGCTGGGTTCAGCCGGGCGCGGCTTTATTGTCGTCCAGGGCTCGGGCATTCCGCGCCTGAGCGTGGTCGGATACAACCGGCGTGTACACTGGCCGACGCTGGTCGAACGCCTGGGCGCCATCGGCAGCGGCGATGTCGCGCCGGTGGTGGAATGACCGGGATCGCGGGCGCGGTCCGCCGGCCGGGGAACGGGTCAGGTAACGCAACTGTCAGGAGAGTGAGCATGCGTCGTTGGTTGGGTCTTCCGGTAGCGGCCGTGATGTTGACGGCCTGCGTCACCATCAATGTCTATTTCCCCGCCGCCGAGGCGCGCGAGGCGGCCGAGGAGTTCGTCGAGAAGGTCATCGGCGACGATGCCGCGATGCCGGAGCCGGCGCCGGATGCGCAGGGCGGGCAGAGCGCGGCATTGCCGGGCGCTTCGATGCCGGTATCGGTCGCGTCGATGCTCGCGCGGGTCGATCGGGTCGACTGGTGGGCGCTGGCGGGCGTGGGCAGCGCGCAGGCCCAGGGCCAGCCGGACATCACCATCAAGACGCCGGCGATCCAGGCGATCCAGGCGCGGATGGCGTCGCGTTTCGATTC
Organism: Marilutibacter maris; assembly: GCF_003233695.1. NCBI lineage: Bacteria > Pseudomonadati > Pseudomonadota > Gammaproteobacteria > Lysobacterales > Lysobacteraceae > Marilutibacter > Marilutibacter maris. Next base: position 1,594,629 of record NZ_CP029843.1, read on the forward strand.
GCAGCTGCGGGCGGGCTTCGATGCCGGCGCGCTGGGCTTCGCCGCCGACGGCACCATCGTCGTGCGCGACGCCTCCAAGCTGCCGCTGAAGGATCGGGTCGCGATCAATCAGGCGGTCGCCGACGACAACCGCGATCGCAAGGCGGTCTACCGCGAGGTCGCGGTGGCCAACGGCCATCCGGAGTGGGAGTCGCAGATCCGCGATGTGTTCGCGCGCCAATGGATCGCCAGCGCCCGCAAGGGCTGGTGGTACCAGAGTGGCGGCAGCTGGCGGCAGAAGTAGGCCCCGACCAGCCCCCGCCCCACGAGACGGCCCGCTTTTGGCGGGCCGTTGCCGTTTCCGCCGCTGCCGTCCCCGGTCGCGCCCGCTGCGGACAGGTCCGCCGCGCGCGTATCTGCGACAATGCGCGGCCCGCCAGCCTGACCGCCAGCCCGTGGCCCGACTCGACCGAACTCCCTTCGAAGCAGAAATCACCGACCTGACCCACGACGGACGCGGCGTGGCCCGCGGCGAGGACGGCAAGGCCGTGTTCGTGGCCGGCGCCCTGCCGGGCGAACGGGTGGTCGCCAGCCGGGTCCGCCGCCACCGCCACTTCGACGAGGCGCAGACCCTGGAAGTCCTCCAGGCCGCGCCCGAGCGGGTGCAGCCGCGCTGTCCGCATTTCGGCACCTGCGGCGGCTGCGCGTTGCAGCACTACGCCGAGGACCGCCAGATCCTGGCCAAGGCGCGGGTGCTGCGCGAGAACCTGGAGCGGATCGGCCACGTGACCCCGGAGCGCTGGCTGGAGCCGCTGACCGACGCCGCCTGGGGCTACCGCCGCAAGGGCCGGCTGTCGGTGCGCCGGGTCGAGAAGAAGGACAAGACCCTGGTCGGTTTCCGCGAGACCGATCCGCGCTTCGTCGCCGACCTGCGCGAATGCCACACCGTGATTCCCGAGATCGGGACCAAGCTGGAAGCGCTGTCCGCCCTGGTCGACGGGCTGGAGGCGCGCCGTGAAATTCCGCAGATCGAGTTCATCGCCGGCGACGGCGAGGCCGGCCTGGATGGGACCGGCAAGAGCCGGGTCGCGCTGACCTTCCGCCACCTGGCGCCGTTGTCGGAGGGCGACCGGGCGGCACTGGCCGCGTTCGCGAAAGCGCACGACTTCATCATCTTCCTGCAACCCGGCGGCGTCGACAGCGTGCATCCGCTGGCGCTGGAGGGCGCGTCTTTGGAGGGTGGGTCCTCCGAGCCGCAGCCGCTGTCGTTCCGGTTGCAGGACTGGGACATCGAACTGAAGTTCCGGCCGCTGGACTTCATCCAGGTCAACGCCGGGCTCAACCGCAAGATGATCCGCCACGCCTTCGACCTGCTCGATCCGCAGCCGGGCGAGCGCGTGCTCGACCTGTTCGCCGGCCTGGGCAATTTCACCCTGCCGCTGGCCCGCCAGGTGCGCGAGGTGGTCGGCGTCGAGGGCGAGGCCGGCCTGGTCCGGCGCGCCCGCGAGAATGCCGAACACAATGGCCTGGACAACGCGCGCTTCTTCGCCGCCGACCTGGCCAAGGACCTGTCCGCCGAACCGTGGATGCGCGAGGGCTTCGACAAGCTGCTGCTCGATCCGCCGCGCTCGGGCGCGGACTTCGTGTTGTCGGTATTGCCGCTGAAACAGTTCAGCCGCATCGTCTACGTCAGCTGCCATCCGGCCTCGCTGGCGCGCGACGCCGGGTATCTGGTCAACGAGAAGGGCTGGAAGCTGAAGGCGGCGGGCGTGATGGACATGTTCCCGCACACCGCCCATGTGGAGTCGATCGCGCTGTTCGAGCCATGAGGGCGGGGCGCGGGCGGCGATGAGGCTCGACTTCGCGATTGCGTATCCTCGCCATCCTTGCCCCGCGCGTTCCGCATCCACATCCCGGTCCGCGCCCACGCGCGACCCAACGGACACCCCTCCATGCCCCTAGAAATCGAACGCAAGTTCCTGGTCACCGCCGATGGCTGGCGCGATGCCGCGCACACGATCGTGCCGATGGCCCAGGGCTATCTCAACGACCTGGCGGCGATGGACGCCGGCGACGGCACCCGGGCGGCGATGAAGGCATCGGTGCGCGTGCGCATCGCCGGCGACGCCGCCTACCTCAACCTGAAGTCGCGCGAACTCGGGCATACCCGCCAGGAGTTCGACTATCCGATCCCTGTCGCCGATGCGCACCAGTTGCTGACCCTGTGCGTCGGCGGGCGCATCGAGAAGCGCCGCCACCTGGTCGCCGTCGGCGCGCATACCTGGGAGGTCGACGAGTTTCTCGGCGAAAACGCCGGCCTGGTGGTGGCCGAGATCGAACTCGACGATGCCGGAGAGGTTTTCGAGCGCCCCGACTGGCTGGGACGCGAGGTGACCGACGCGGTGCGTTACTACAATCTGGCGTTGGCGACGCGGCCGTACTCGCAATGGAGCGAGGCCGAGCGCGCCGGAACGCTGGACTGATGGAGGTTGTCGAATGCTGCTGATCGGTGTCGCCGGACTGGAACTGCAAGCGCACGAGCGCGAATGGCTGCAGCACGATGCCTGCGCCGGCGTGGTGCTGTTTGCGCGCAATTTCGCCTCGCAGGCGCAGGTGACCGAACTGGCGGCGGCGATTCGCGAGGGCGCGCCGCGCCCGCAGCTGATCTGCGTCGATCAGGAAGGCGGACGCGTGCAGCGCTTTCGCGACGGCTATGCGGCCCTGCCGCCGCTGGAGGTGTTCGGCCGTCTGCATGGCGAGGACCGCGATGCCGCGTTGGCGCTGGCCCGCGAGCACGCCTGGCTGATGGCCAGCGAGGTCCGCGCCAGCGGTGTCGACATCAGCTTCGCGCCGGTGGTCGATCTGGGGCGGGGCAATCGCGCGATCGGCAACCGCGCGTTCTCGGCCGACCCGGTCATCGTCTCCGATTTCGCCCGCGCCTATGTGCGGGGCATGCACGAGGCGGGGATGGCGGCGACGCTGAAGCACTTCCCCGGCCACGGTTCGGTGGCCGAGGACACCCACTTCGAGGCGGCCAGCGATCCGCGCACGCTGGCGCAGATCCACGCCCTGGACCTGGTCCCGTTCGCTGCCGGCATCGCCGCCGGCGCCGAGGCGGTGATGATGGCGCACGTGCGCTATCCGCAGGTCGATGCCGAGCCGGCCGGCTACTCGCGGCACTGGATCCAGAGCGTCCTGCGCGGCGACACCGCGACCGGTGGGCTGGGCTTCGAAGGCGTGGTGTTCAGCGACGACATCGGCATGAAGGCGGCCGACGCCGCCGGCGGTGTCGGCACCCGCGTCGATGCGCATCTGGACGCCGGTTGCGACGCGGTCCTGGTCTGCCATCCGGAACTGGTCGAGGATGCGCTCGCCGCGGTCCGCGACCGCCGTTTCGATATCTCCAGGCTGGCGGCGCTGGCCGGGCGCGACGCGCCCGGTTGGGACGCGCTGCTGGCCGACACCCGATACAGTGACAGCCGCAGCCGGCTGGAGGACATCAGTTGATGAGTGGACGCGATCTGGCCTGGGCCCTGGACAATGCCGACGTCGTCGTCGGCCAGGACGAACTGGAGGCATCGGTGGTGCGCATGGCCGATGCGATCCGTGCCGACTACGACGAGGCGCCGGTATTCCTGACCATCATGCACGGCGGCCTGCCATTCGCCGCGCGGCTGGCGATGGAGCTGGGCGCGCGCGGTCTCGACCTGACGTTCGACTATCTGCACGCGACCCGTTACCGCGGCGAGACCCGCGGTTCCGACCTGGTCTGGAAGCATCGCCCGGCGACATCGCTGGCCGGACGCCGGGTGCTGCTGGTCGACGACATTCTGGACGAGGGGCACACCCTGGCCGAGATCATCCAGTGGTGCCGCAGCGAGGGCGCCGGCGACGTGCACGTGGCGGTGCTCGCGGTCAAGCGCCACGACCGCTGCGTGCCCGGCATCCGCGCCGACTACGTCGGTGTCGAGGTGCCGGACCGCTACGTGTTCGGTTACGGCATGGACTTCCACGAACAGGGCCGCAACCTGCCGGCCATCTACGCACTGAAGGACTGAACGTGGGCACGACCGACAGCGCAATCGATCTGGCCGTGATCGGCGGCACCGGGGTGTACCGGTTGGCGGCCCTGCAGGATGTCGAGAGCCATGAGCTTGAAACCGGTTACGGGCGCCCGTCCGGACCGGTGCGGGTCGGCGCCCTGCACGGCCGTCGGGTCGCCTTTCTGGCCCGGCATGGCGAAGGTCATTCGGTGCCGCCGCACCTGATCAACTACCGCGCCAACCTGGCCGCGCTGCAGACGCTGGGCGCCCGGCGCGTGCTCGCGCTGAATACCGTCGGCGGCATCGGCGAGCGTTTCGGTCCGCGCGTGCTGGCCTGTCCGGACCAGTTGATCGACTACACCTGGGGACGGGTGTCGACCCTGTGCGAAGGCGAGCCCTGGGCGAGTTCCGGCGGCGAGGTGCTGCACGTGGATTTCGGCGAGCCCTATACCCGCACGCTGCGCACGGCGGTGATCGAAGCCGCGCGCGATGCCGGCGTCGCCCTGGTCGATGGCGGCTGCTACGGCGCCACCCAGGGGCCGCGCCTGGAGACGCGCGCGGAGATCGTGCGGATGCGTCGCGACGGTTGCGACCTGGTCGGCATGACCGGAATGCCCGAGGCGGGACTGGCCCGCGAGCTGGGGTTGGACTACGCGTGTCTGGCGATCGTCGCCAACTGGGCGGCCGGCGCGGGCCCCGATCCCGACGAGGTGATCACCCTGCAGGACGTGCTGGACAACGTCGCGGTCGCATCGGCGGGTCTGCCGGCGCTGCTGGCGGCATTGCTGGAGCACTGAGCGGCAGTTCGGTTTTCTTGCGACTTCGTCGGCGGCCGGGATCGGCACGATCAGCGTCCGTCGATGCAGCGATGCGATGCATGCGCGAATGGATGAACGTCAGCGTTCGTGCGCCGTTCGACACGCGCGAGCTGTGTAGAAAATGTGAAGGACGTACACAGGCGATCTTGCAGTTGTCAAGCGCTCGTTCAGTTTGCATACTCGGGTCTGTGTCGCGCGCGGTTCGCGCGGGCGCACCCATCGCATCCAGCATGAGGTCATCAAGGACATGCAGTACGGTACCGTCAAGTGGTTCAACGACGCCAAGGGATTTGGCTTCATTTCACCCGAGGATGGCAGTGCGGACGTTTTCGTCCATTTCTCGGCGATCAATGCCAAGGGCTTCCGCAGTCTGCAGGAAGGGCAGCGCGTCAGCTATCAGCTGACCCAGGGTCCGAAGGGCGCCCAGGCCTCCGAAGTGACGATCGCAGCCGAGGCGTGACCCTTACAGGATTCAAGATTTCCCGGCCCCGCTTCGGCGGGGCTTTTTTATGGCGGGGCTTTTGCGGAGCGATGATCCGCGGCGATGAGGGCATCGCAAGCGCGAACGATATGCCGGTTCGCGAAGCGCCTAGAATCGAAGCACACCGCTGAAAGGAGTCGAGGATGTCCGCGTTCGTGCCGTCTGCCGCAGGTGGGCTTGGGAGCCACCGGGTCGAGAATCATCTCGTACAGAACCAGCCCCCCGAGTTCGCGCCGCGCGATCTGTGGAACGACGATGTCGTGTTGCGCGAGTCGCTGGCGCGCGAGGGAGGGCAGGCATGGACCGCGCAGGTCTCGGCGTATGGCGCGCTGGCCGGCGACGCGCTGTATGCGCTGGGCTTCGACGCCCATCGCGACCGTCCGCGACTGCGCAGCCACGATCGTTTCGGCCATCGCATCGATGTGGTCGAGTTCCATCCGAACTACCACCAGGTCATGCGCAGTGCGATCGAGCATGGCGTCGCCGGACTGTCGTGGCGGGAAGGCCGCGAGGGCAGCCATGTCGCGCGCGCGGCGCTGAGCTACCTGCATCACCAGGTCGAGCCTGGCAGCAGTTGCCCGTTGACGATGACCCATGCCGCGGTGCCGGTGCTGCGGCAGGCGCCGGCGCTGGCCGAGTGGGCGGACAAGGCCGCCGCGCCGCACTACGACCCGCGCAACGTGCCGATCGCCGACAAGCGCGGCGTCACCCTGGGCATGGGCATGACCGAGAAGCAGGGCGGCAGCGACGTGCGCAGCAACACGACCGCCGCCACGCCACTGTCCGCCGATCGGCAGTCGGGCGACGAGTACAGCCTGGTCGGGCACAAGTGGTTCTTCTCCGCGCCGATGTCCGACGGGTTCCTGGTGCTGGCGCAGGCGCCGGGCGGCTTGAGTTGTTTCCTGATGCCGCGCTGGCGCCCGGATGGCAGCCGCAACGCGTTTCGGATCATGCGCCTGAAGGACAAGCTCGGCGACTGGTCGAACGCGTCCTCCGAGGTCGAGTTCGACGGGGCCTGGGCGCATCGCGTCGGCGAGGAAGGGCGCGGGGTGCCGACGATCATCCAGATGGTGATGCTGACCCGGCTGGACTGCATGCTCGGTTCCAGCGCCGAGATGCGGATGGCGCTGGCGCAGGCCATCCACCATGCGCGGCATCGCAGCACCTTCGGCAAACGCCTGGTCGAGCACGCCCTGATGCGCAATGTGCTCGCCGATCTGGCGATCGAATCCGAGGCCGCGCTGGTGCTGTCGATGCGGGTCGCGCGCGCGGTCGACGCCGCCGACCGCGATGCCGGCGAGGCGGCGTTCGCGCGGGTGGCGACCGCGATCGGCAAGTACTGGATATGCAAGCGCGCGCCGGCCTTCGTCAACGAGGCGCAGGAATGCCTTGGCGGCGCCGGCTATGTCGAGGAGTCGATGCTGCCGAGGCTGTACCGGCAGGCGCCGCTCAACTCGATCTGGGAGGGCAGCGGCAACATCCAGTGCCTGGACGTGCTGCGCGCGCTCGCGCGCGAGCCGGAGTGCGTGGCGGCATTGCAGCAGGAGCTGTCGGAGGCCGACGGCATCCCGGAGACCTTCATCGCCGGGCTGGCGGATGCGATGTCGCGGATCGAGGAGGGCGGCGCGCGGTTGCTGGTGGAGCGGTTGGCGCTGGGGCTGCAGGCCGCGGCGTTGCTGCGGGCGGACAGCCCGCTGGCGGAGGCCTTCGTGCGCAGCCGTCTGCAAGGCGGGCATGGCCTCGCCTTCGGCACGCTGCCGGGCGACATCGATTTCGAGACGGCGATCGCCCGCACGCTGCCGTAGCCACCGTTGTGATCGAGGTTGGATACCCAAACGACTCACGAGCTCTTGTAGGAGCGGCGTGAGCCGCGAGGGCTTTAGTGGGAAGGCCCTATCGCGGCTTACGCCGCTCCTACGGGGGGAGACGATATCCGGCTGCGCCCGGATATCTCCCAAGGTTTGCTATGCAAATCGTGGGCCCCGCCGTTGCGCTTCCATACCCCCATGCGTGCCTACGGCACGAATCGCCCCCTGACTCAGGGGGGAACGATATCCGGCTGCGCCCGGATATCTCCCAAAGTTTGCTGCGCAAACCTTGGGCCCCACCGATGCGCTTCCACACCCCCATGCGTGCCTGCGGCACGAATCGCCCCCTGATTCAGGGGGGAACGATATCCGGCTGCGCCTGGATATCTCCCAAAGTTTGCTTCGCAAACCTTGGGCCCCGCCGTTGCGCTTCCACACCCCCATTCGTGCCTGCGGCACGAATCGCCCCCTGACTCAGGGGGGAACGATATCCGGCTGCGCCCGGATATCTCCCAAAGTTTGCTGCGCAAACCTTGGGCCCCACCGTTGCGCCTCCACACCCCCATTCGCATCTGCGATGCGAATCGCCCCCTGACTCAGGGGGGAACGATATCCGGCTGCGCCCGGATATCTCCCAAAATTTGCTTCGCAAACCTTGGGCCCCGCCGTTGCGCTTCCACACCCCCATTCGCATCTGCGATGCGAATCGCCCCCTGACTCAGGGGGCCGGGGCCATGCTGTATCGCATTTCGTAGGAGCGGCGTGAGCCGCGATGGGTTTGCCCATGAACCGCGCCGCTGCCGGCGCCGGTGTTCAGCGCTCCGGCGGCAGTGCCCGCGCGCCGGTCACGATCATCCGCACCATCGTCGACAGCTCTTCGACCAGCTCCGGATCCTTTTCCGGCGGCAGGTCCATCGCGGTCGCGCCGACCGCGAACACCAGGCGGGTGATCGCCTTGGCCGCCAGCGCCGGCTCGTGCAGGGTCGCGTGGTCGAGCCGGGCCAGGCGGATCAGGTCCAGTCGCAGTTCCTCCTCGAAGAACTGCAGCTCGCGGTCGACCGCCTGTTTGAACGCGTCCGAGCCGACCGTGCCTTCGCGCAGCAGCACGTGCAGCAGCTTGTCGTCGGCACGCAACTGCTCCATGAACGCCTCGACCGAACTGCGGATCACGCTGCGCTTGCCCCCGGCGACGCGCTGGCGCGCCTCGCCGATGATGTGCCGCAACGAACGTCCGGCCAGATCGATCAGCGCCACCGCCAGCTCGTCCATGTCGCGGAACTGGCGGTAGAAACTGTTGGGGGCGATGCCGGCCTCGCGGGCGACCTCGCGCAGGCTCAGGGTCGAGACGCTGCGGTGGGGGCCGATCAGCTTCAGCGCCGCGGCCAGGATGTCCTCGCGCGAGATCGACGGCTTGCGGCCCGGGCCGTGATCCTCCGGCGCGGCACTGGCGGAGAGGTTGGCGTCGGCGGCGTTGTTGGCGGGAGCGATGGTCACGGTAGGGAGTATGACGAGTCTGAACGGCCTGCGGGGAAGGTGATCATCGTTCTGTAATTAATATACGGTTGTATATACGTGCGTCCATACGCTGGTATAGTCACCGCCATGAATGCACGTGTCCGCCCGTCGCGACGTCGACCCAGACCCCGTCTCAAACGCTTGTTGTCGCCCTTCGTTGCGCCGCAAGTCTTTGATTTCTGGTCCTCAAGGCTGCATCCGCTGTGGACCTGGGAGCGCCCGTTGGCGCAATTGGTCGAGCGCCGCCGCGAGTCCGTCGACGCGGTGACCCTGCTGCTGCGTCCGAACCGGCACTGGGCCGGGTTCCGCCCCGGCCAGCACCTCAACCTCGGGGTCGAGGTCGACGGTGCCCGCGTCACCCGCAGCTACAGCCTGTCCGAGCCGCCGCGCGGCGACGGCCTGATCGCGGTCACGGTCAAGGCGATGCCCGGCGGCAAGGTCAGCCCGCGCCTGTTCGACGGTCTGGAGGTCGGCGACATCGTCGAGCTTGGCCAGGCGTTTGGCGGGATGGTGCTGCCGCGGACCGTTTCCGGAGCGTGGCTGTTCCTCGCCGCCGGCAGCGGCATCACACCGTTGATGGCGATGCTGCGCGCACTGGCGGAGCAGGGCATGCCGACGCCGTTGACCCTGTGCTACTGGGCTCGCCGTCGCGACGAGCTGTGTTTCGTCGACGAACTGCGGCGGCTGGCGGCCGTGCATGCGAACTTCGATCTGCACCTGCTGCTGACCCGCGAGGCGGCCGCTGCCGACGATGAGCACGAAGGTCGCATCGACGATCGCCTGTCGACGCTGATTCCCGATCTCGATGCGCGCCAGGTGATGGCCTGCGGTCCCGGTGGCTTCGTCGAGACCGCGCGCGCCCTGTTGGCCGGACGCGTGCGCGGTTTCCAGGCCGAGGCGTTCACCGCGCCGGAAGCGCCGGTGGTCGACGAGGGCGAGGTCGACGTGACCCTGGCCCGCAGCGGCCGGGTGCTGACGGTGCCGCGCGGACAGCCGCTGCTGTCGGCGCTGGAGGCGCAGGGCGTGCGCCCGCCGTCGGGCTGCCGGATGGGCATCTGCAACACCTGCGCCTGCGGCAAGTCCGCCGGCAGCGTGCGCCACCTGCCCAGTGGCGACCTCGATCACGAGCACAACCAGGCGCTGAAGCTTTGCATCCACAGCGCCGCCACCGATCTGACCCTCGACCTGTGAAGAAGGCCGAATCCCGAATGAGCAAGACCGCCCGCAAACCTTTCAAAAGTCGCCCGCTGAGCATCGCCGAGATGGACGCCTTCGGCGCCGAGCTCGACGCGCTGCGTGCCCGCACCGTCGCCAGCCTCGGCGCGCGCGACGCGCGCTACATCCGCAACATCGTCAAGGCGGTGCGTTATACCGAGGTCGCTGGTCGCGGCCTGCTGTTCCTCGGCGCTTTCGTCCACAGCGTGCTGTTGCCCGCCTGGATCGCCGGCGTGCTGTTGCTGGCGTTGTCGAAGATCCTGGAGAACATGGAGCTGGGCCACAACGTCATCCACGGCCAGTACGACTGGATGGGCGACCCGCAGCTCAACGGCAAGACCTACGAATGGGACATCGTCGGCACCGCCGAGGCCTGGCGCAAGACCCACAATTTCCGCCATCACACCTACACCAACGTGCGCGGGCTGGACGACGACATCGGCTACGGCCTGCTGCGGATCTTCCCGGAGCAGAAGTGGCAGCCGTTCTTCCTGCTGCAGCCGATCATCGCGCCGGTGTTCGCGCTGTTGTTCGAATGGGGCGTGGCGATCCAGGACCTCAAACTCGGCCGCTGGGTGCAGGGCAAGATGAGCGGCTCGCAGCTGTGGCGCAAGTTCCGCCCGGTCGGCCGCAAGATCGCTCGCCAGGCACTGAAGGACTACGTGGTGTTCCCGGCCCTGGCCGGACCGTTCTTCCTGCCGGTGCTGCTGGGCAACGTGGTCGCGAACCTGATCCGCAACGTCTGGACCTACGTGATCATCTTCTGCGGTCACTTCACCGCCGATGCGGAGACCTTCCCGCGCGAAGTGATCAAGAACGAATCGCGCGGGCACTGGTATCTGCGCCAGCTGCGCGGCTCGTCGAACATCTCCGGCGGCGCGGTGATCGACGTGCTGTCGGGCAACCTCAGCCACCAGATCGAACACCACTTCTACCCGGACATCCCGGCCAACCGCTACGCCGGGATGGCGGTCGAGGTGCGCGAGATATGCGCGCGCTACGGTCAGCACTACAACACCGGTTCGCTGCCGAAGCAGTTCGGCCAGGTCACCTGGCGGATCCTGCGCCACGCCTTCCCGAGCCGCCCGCGCCGCGGCGCGGCGTTGGCGGCCGGCGCCTGAATCCGCTGGCCGTGCCGGGCGCGCGGCGTTGAGGCAACGGCAGGCGTTTGCGCGGACGCGTGTGGGCGCGGCGTCAGGCGTTCACCGGGATGTTCAATCGCGGCCCACGCGGCTCCTACAGGATGGGGCCGCCCCTGACTCAGTGAGGCGGGCCCGTCCCTGTCCCGTAGGAGCGGCGTAAGCCGCGATCCCCGGGCTTGCGCCCGGGAATCCCCAAAGTCTTGCTGCGCAGACCTCGGGCCCCCCGTTGCGCTTCCACACCCCATTCGCATCTGCGATGCGAATCGCCCCTGACTCAGGGGGGGACGATATCCGGCTGCGCCCGGATATCTCCCAAAGTTTGCTTCGCAAACCCTGGGCCCCGCCGTTGCGCTTCCACACCCCCATTCGCGCCTGCGGCGCGAATCGCCCCCTGACTCAGGGGGGGACGATATCCGGCTGCGCCCGGATATCTCCCAAAGTTTGCTGCGCAAACCTTGGGCCCCGCCGTTGCGCTTCCACACCCCCATTCGCGCCTGCGGCGCGAATCGCCCCCTGACTCAGGGGGGGACGATATCCGGCTGCGCCCGGATATCTCCCAAAGTTTGCTGCGCAAACCTTGGGCCCCGCCGTTGCGCTTCCACACCCCCATTCGCGCCTGCGGCGCGAATCGCCCCCTGACTCAGGGGGGGACGATATCCGGCTGCGCCCGGATATCTCCCAAAGTTTGCTTCGCAAACCTTGGGCCCCGCCGTTGCGCTTCCACACCCCCATTCGCGCCTGCGGCGCGAATCGCCCCCTGACTCAGGGGGCTGGATCCGTGCCAGATCGCATTTCGTAGGAGCGGCGTGAGCCGCGATGGGCTTTCGCGGGAGGCCGGTTCGTACGGGCCCGCGATCGGTGTTCCGATCCAGGGTTCAGTCGAGGAACTGCAGCTTGGCCAGTTCCGAGTACAGGCCGCCTTCGGCGAGCAGTTGCTCGTGGGTCCCCTCGGCGACGATCCTGCCGCGGTCCATCACCACGATACGGTCGGCCTTGAGCACGGTCGCCAGCCGGTGCGCGATCACCAGCGTGGTGCGGCCTTCCATCAGCGTTTCCAGCGCCTGCTGCACGGCCCGCTCGCTCTGCGCGTCGAGTGCGCTGGTGGCCTCGTCGAGCAACAGGATCGGAGCGTCCTTGAGCAGGGCCCGCGCGATCACGATGCGCTGCTGCTGGCCGCCCGACAGGCGCGCGCCACGCTCGCCCAGCTCGGTGTCCAGCCCCTGCGGCAGCGCCTGCACGAAGTCGGCGGCATTGGCCGCGACCAGTGCCGCCTCGATCTCGGCGTCGCCGGCATCCAGGCGACCATAGCGGATGTTCTCGCGCGCGCTGGTGGCGAAGATCGTCGGCTGCTGCGGCACCAGTGCGACCGCCTCGCGCAACCGGGCAAGGTCGAGACCGGTGATGTCGGCGCCGTCGACGCGCACGACCCCGGTGTCCGGATCGTGGAACCGCAGCAGCAGCGAGAACACCGTGCTCTTGCCGGCCCCCGAGGGACCGACCAGGGCCACGGTCTCGCCCGGCGCCACCTTCAGCTCGAACGCATCCAGCGCCGGCAGATCGGGGCGGGCGGGGTAGTGGAAGGTGACGCCATCGAAGGCGATCGCACCGCGTACCGGCTCCGACATCGGTTGCGGATGCGCGGGTGCGGCCACCGCCGGCTCGGCCAGCAGCAGTTCGCCGATCCGGCCCATGCCGCCGGCCGCGCGCTGCAGCTCGTTCCAGACCTCGGCCAGGGCGCCGATCGAACCGCCGCCGATCAATGCGTACAACACGAACTGTCCGAGCGTGCCGGCGCTCATGCGGCCGCCGGCGACGTCGTGCGCGCCCGACCACAGCACCAGGGTGATCGCGCCGAACACCAGGCTGATCGCGATCGCGGTGACCCAGGCCTGGGCCTGGATGCGCCGGCGCGCGGTGGCCACCGCGGTCGTCACCGCCTCACCGAAACGGCCACGCTCGTAGGGTTCGCGCGCATGCGCCTGGACCGTGCGCACCGCGCCCAGGGTCTCGGTCGCCAGCGCGTTGGCATCGGCGATGCGGTCCTGGGCCGAACGCGAGATCTTCTGCAGCCGGCGCGCGCCGAACACGATGGGCAGCACCGCCAGCGGGATGCCGACCAGAGCGTAGGCGGCCAGTCGCGGACTGGTCACGAACAGCATCGCGATGCTGCCGGCGAAGGTGACCGCGCTGCGCAGCGCCACCGACATGCTGGAGGCGACCACGCTGCGCAGCAGCTCGGCGTCGGCGGTCAGCCGCGAGACCAGCTCGCCACTGCGGTTGGCGTCGTGGAAGCCGGCGTCGAGCCCGATCAGGTGGGCGTACAGCTGTTGCCGCAGGTCGGCGACCACGCGCTCGCCCAGCAGCGAGACGAAGAAGAAGCGCGCGGCGGTGGCGAAGGCCAGCACCACGGCGACCACGAACAGCAGCGCGAACGCGCGGTCGATGCCGTCGCCGCCGGACTGGAAGCCGTGGTCGATGACCATGCGGAATGCCGGTGGCAGGCTGAGCGTTGCCGTCGACGAGAACGCCAGCGCCAGCAACCAGGCGAAGAACAACCCGCGGTGCCTGCGGACGAATGGCCAGAGGGTGCGCAGTTGCCCGACCGGGGCCTTGATGGAGCGGGTGTCGGTCATGATCGAAGTATGCGGGAGGTTCGCGTCGCGGGTGTGGACGCAAGCGAGGCGGCCAGACACCGACGCGATCCGGGATTGGCCGAGCCTGGGGTTGGCGGAGCTTGGGATCAGCGGATTTTGAAGCGGACCCGGTCACGGGTGGCGTCGCGCAGGCGCACTTTCAAGGTCGCGAGCTCGTCGGCCGGCAATTCCAGCCGCATTCGCGTGCCTTCGGCATCGAACTGCTCGTCGAGCTTGGCGGCCGCGAACTGCGCCAGGGTCGCGTGGACGGTCCCGGTGACCTCGAACGGGTAGGCGATCTCGGCTTCTGTCATCGCCACCAGCGGTTGCCGCGCGGCGGTGCGCAGGCACTCGGCCGCGCAGCCGCCGTAGGCGCGGACCAGTCCGCCGGCACCGAGCTTGATGCCGCCGAACCAGCGCGTGACCACGACCGCGACCCGGTCGAAGCCCTGGCCCTCGATCGCGGCCAGGATCGGCCGGCCGGCGGTGCTGGCCGGTTCGCCGTCGTCGTTGAACCGGTACAGCCCGCCGATGCGGTAGGCCCAGCAGTTGTGGGTCGCGGCCGGGTCGCCGACTTCGTCGAAGAAGGCCAGCGCCTGCTCGGCCGACTCGACCGGGGCGGCGTGGGCGAGAAACCGGCTGTGCTTGACCTCGATCGAGTGGCTGGCGCGGGCGGCGAGGGTATCGGCGTTCACGATGCGGCGTTCACGGTGTGCCGGCCGCGTCCGTGTCCGCCGTTTCCAGCAGTTCGAGCAGATCGTCGGGCAGGCGTACGTGCGGGTGCGTCTTGCGGAACAGTTCCAGGCTCTCGCGGGCGGTGTCGCTGTCTCCGGCGGCGCGGCGCGCGCGGATGCGTTCCAGCCAGTCTGCCGGCGCCAGCGAGCGGTCCTCGTGCAGGGGAATCGCCCCCACGCCGCCCCCGGCGCCGCGGATCCGGTTGCCGGTGACCTCGATCCGGTCGAGCGCGGCGGCATCGTGTTCGACGGCCGTCGCTTGCGCCGCTCCGGTCGCTTTCACATCGCCAGCCTCCACCGCGTCGGCGATATCGGTGGCAACCGGCGCCGAGTACGCCTCCGCGGGAGGCGCGCTCAAGATGCCTTGCACCCGGGCGCTGTCGGCCGCGCCTGCGGCTGCCTTCTCCGCCCGCTCGGGCTGGGCGCGTGCGGCGCGGGTGTATGTCGCGCGGCGCGAAGCCGACGGTTCGACGGTCGCCTCCGCGGCCGGAGCGGCGGCGGGAGGAGGGGGGGCGACCGGCGCGGAGGCGGGGAACGCCGCCGGCGCGGCATCCCCGCGGGCCTCGAGCGCCTCGTCATCGAGCGGGAGCGACTTCTGCGTGGCGGCCGCGGGTACCTGCTCGCGCAGCTCGTGTTCGGCGTCTGCGGCGGGCGGTGGCGGTGGCGGCGACTCCGTCCGTTCGCTGCGGCCCGCCGGTTCCGGTTCCGCGCCGGCCTCGCCCTTGGGCGCCGCCGATGCCAGGTCCGCGGCGGCGGCGGGGGCGGCGGCCGAGGACTCGGCGGGCGGTTCGACGATGCGGGTGCGCGGTTCGCTGGAGGGCAGTTCGCCGACCAGGATCACCTGCTCGACTTCGGTGGCCGGACCCTCGCGCATCTGCGACAGGGTCTGGTCGTGCGGCCGCAACTGCCAGACCACGCCCAGCACCAGGGTCAGCGACGCCGCCAGCCCCAGTCCGGTGACCAGGCCGCCGGCACCGCCGGACAGGCCCAGCCAGCGCCGCCGGTTGCGGCGCGCAGGGGCGGCGACCGCCTCGCGCGCGGCGGCCAGGATCTTCGCATCCAGCGCCGGCGGCGGGCCGCCATGCGGGCCCAGCCGCGCCAGCCGGTCGGCCAGGGCGCGCTCTTCGGGCGTCAGCGGTGGGTGGTCGTGGCGCGTCATTCGTTCAATCTCGCACGCAGCTTGTCCATCGCGTACCGGAGTCGCGATTTGACGGTTTCCCGGCCAACGCCGGTGATCTCGCCGATTTCCTCCAGGCTCAGTTCCTGTTCCAGGCGCAGGCTCACCACCAGGCGCTGTTCGTCCGGCAGCTCCTCGATCGCACGTTGCAGCCGACGGCGCTGCTCGAACTCGGTCAACGTGCGTTCGGGCGTATCGGGGTCGGGTATCCGGGCGGCGCGCTCGTCGCCGTCCTCCGGCGCCGGCGGACGGTGCTTGAGGCTGCGCCAGTGATCGTTGAGACGATTGTGGGCGATCCGGTACAGCCAGGTGCTGAACGCGGCCTCGGGCTTCCAGCCGGCGCGCGCGCCGATCACCCGCTGCCAGACGTCCTGGAACAGCTCGTCGGCCAGCGCGGCGTTGCGCAGCTGGCGCATCAGGAACCGGTACAGCGGCGCACGGTGGCGCGCGTACAACTGCTCGAACGCAGCCACGTCGCCGCCGGCCCAGGCCAGCATCAAGGCGGCGTCGTCCGGCTCTGCGGTCTGCAAGGCGGTGGTGTCGATCCCCGAATCCATCCGGCGCAGGTTACGTTCTGCCGTTGCCGACGGGAAGCGTCTGGTGCATTGTGTAGCGGTCGCAGGAGGCGCTGGAGGCGGGAACCAGGCGTCTCCGTGACCGGGGATCGCGAGACTCATGGGTATTCCAACGCCTGGAGGCCCGGTTCGGGGTTGTCCAGGCGATCGGGCTGTCCGGCATTCGGGCGCGGATCACGTGATTTCAATATGGGGCCCTTCCATCCCGGGCCCGGGCGACGGCTGAACGGGCGTACTGGCGGGCGTACTGAATGGGGCTGCAATCCGTGCAATCGATGGGCGATGCCGCCGAGGGGACAGTCCGGGCCTCGCCCTTGCCGGCCGCCGACGCCCTGCTGCGGGTGCTGCGACGCTCGCTGGGGCACGGCGCCGACGTGGCGCTGCGCTGGCAGACCCGCAACGGTGTCGTGGCGGCCGTTGGCGATGGGCCGGAGTCGCCGGCGGGCACTGTCGCCGAACGCCTGCTGGCCAACCAGCCCGGCAACGAGGGCCCGCGCCAGGTCGCCATCGTCTGGACCGCCGCCGATGGTGCCCGGGTTGCGCTCGCGGCGATCCTTTCCGAGCCGATGCCGCAGGTCGAGCGCAACGAATGGCTGGACATGGCCCGTGCGCTGGCCGATGCCTACCTGGTCGCCGAGCGGGCGCAGGCGCGGGTGAAGTCGCTGGAGGATTCCGAGCGCCTGCAGCAGGCGCTGTACGAGATCGCCGACCTGTCCGGCTCGGACATGGACGTGACCGAGATGCTCGAACGCATCCATCAGGTCGTGGCCGGGCTGATGTATGCCGAGAATCTGTACATCGTCCTCTACGACGCGGTGCGCGGGACGGTCCGCTTCCTGTATTTCGCCGACATGCGCGATCCCTACCAGGCCGACCCGGAGCTGGAGATCCACGAGCGCGAACTTCCCAACAGCATGACGATCGCGCTGCTCAAGCAGGGCGAGCCGCTGTTCGGACCCTCGGCCGAGATCCGCCATCGTCTGGGCGTCGCCCGCGATATCGCCCACGGCCCCGACAGCGAGGACTGGCTGGGCGTGCCGATGCGGCGCGACGACCATGTCTGCGGCGCGCTGGTGGTGCAGTCCTACGAGCAGGCCAATGTCTACGGCGACGAGCAGCGCGCCCTGCTGAGCTATGTCGCCCAGCACATCCTGACCGCGCTCGACCGTCGCCAGGCCCGCGATGAGCTGGAACGCCGGGTCGAGGAGCGCACCTATGCGCTGCAGTTGACCAACCGCGACCTGCAGGCGGAGATCGTCGAGCGCCAGCGCGCCGAGCGGCTGCAACGGGCGTTGTTCCGGATCGCCGAGCTGTCGATCACCTCAGGCTCTCTGGAGCGGTTCTACGCGCAGATCCACGACGTCGTCGGCGAGCTGCTGTATGCGCGCAATTTCTATATCGCGATCGTCCGCGACGATGGCGGCACGTTGGAATTTCCGTACTCGGTGGACGAGCGCGACCCGGCCCGGCCGACCCGAAAGCTCGGCGCCGGCCTGACCGAGTTCGTGATCCGGGCCGGCACCGCGATGCTGGCCGACAGCCCCCGCCTGCAACAGCTGCATGCCTCCGGCGAGGTCAAGCTGCACGGCGCGATCCCGCACTGCTGGCTCGGCGTGCCGCTGCTGCACGAGGGGGCCGTGGTCGGCGTCATCGCGGTGCAGAGCTACTCGCCGGCGATCAACTTCACCCGCCGCGACCAGGAGCTGCTGACCTTCGTCGCCCACCACATCAGCAACGGTCTGGCGCGCAAGCGCGCGCAGGACCGCCTGGTCGCCGCCCACGCCGATCTCGAGCAGCGGGTGCAGGCGCGCACCCAGGAGCTGGCCCAGGCCAATGCCGACCTGCTGGAGCAGATCGGCGAGCGCCTGCGCGCCGAGCAGCGGTTGACCTACCAGGCTCGCCACGACGCCCTGACCGGGCTGCCCAACCGCAGCCAGTTGCTCGAGCGCCTGGGCATGGCGATCAGCCGGGCGCGGCAGTCGGCATCGTCAGCGTCGTTCGCGGTGCTGTTCCTGGACCTGGACCGCTTCAAGCTGGTCAACGACAGCGCTGGCCACACCGCCGGCGATCACCTGCTGGTCGAGGCGGGCCGCCGCATCGTCGCCGCGGTCCGCGAGGACGACATGGTCGCGCGGCTGGGCGGCGACGAGTTCGCGATCGTGGTCGACAACCTGGACGACCGCCCCGATTCCGGGGTCGACAACCTGGCGGTGGTCGAGACCCTGGCCCAGCGCATCCTGACCTTGCTCAGCCAGCCGTGCTGGGTCGCCGGGCGCGAGGTGTTCCCGTCGGCCAGCATCGGCATCGCGTTCTGGAATCCGCGCTACCGCAACGGCGCCGACCTGCTGCGCGACGCCGATGCGGCGATGTATCGCGCCAAGGCGTCCGGTCGCGATCGCTGGGCGGTCTTCGATCAGGCGATGCGCGACCAGGCGGTACGCATCCTCGACCTGGAGGCCGACCTGCGCCGGGCGATCAACGGCGATGGCTTCATCGCCTTCTATCAGCCGATCGTGCAACTGCACGATGGCGCGGTGGTCGGCCACGAGGCGCTGCTGCGCTGGCGCCACGAGCGCCGCGGCCTGCTGTTGCCGGGTGAGTTCATCGGACTGGGCGAGGACAGCGGCCTGATCGAGGAGGTCGACTGGGTGATGTACCGGCGGGTGCTGCAGCATCTGGCCGCCGAGCCCGGCGACAGCTACGTGTCGATCAACGTATCGCCGCGCCACTTCCGCGCGACCGACTTCGCCGACCGTCTGTTGCGGCTGGCCGACGCCGCCGGCGCCGACCCGTCGCGGTTGCGCATCGAGATCACCGAGGTGGCCCTGCTCGACGACGCTTCGCGCGCGATCCGCATGCTGCGCACGCTGCGCGATCACGGCGTGCTGGCCCAGCTCGACGATTTCGGCACCGGCTACTCGGCGCTGTCGTACCTGCACCGGTTCCCGGTCGAATGCCTGAAGATCGATCGCAGCTTCGTGTCAGGCCTGGATTCGGGAGGCGGTCACGAGGCGGTCGCGGTGGTCCGCGCGATCCAGGCCCTGGCCGGAACCCTGGGCATCTACACCATCGGCGAAGGCATCGAGACCCTGGCGCAGAGCCAGACCCTCAGCGGGCTGGGCTGCACGCGCGGCCAGGGTTATCTGTACGGGCGTCCGGCCGAGACCCCGGTCTACGAGGCGTCGCTGGGCTGAGCGGGGAGCGATCGCGGCCGGTGCGCGAGTGCGCTCATGGACGTTGGCAGATCGGTTCGACCATCTCGATGCAGTCGACCGGGCAGGCCGGAATGCACAGTTCGCAGCCGGTGCACAACGGCTCGATCACCGTGTGCATCAGCTTGCTGGCGCCGACGATGGCGTCAACCGGACAGGCCTGGATGCACTTGGTGCAGCCGATGCAGTCGGCTTCAACGATCAGCGCGACCGGGGCGGGGCGGTGGTGCTCGCCGCGACTGCGGTCGTAGCCGCGCGCCGGCACTCCGAGCACGTGCGCCAGCGCGCGCGCGCCGGCATCGCCGCCCGGCGGGCAGCGGTCGATATCGGCCTCGCCGCGCGCCATGGCCTCGGCATAGGGACGGCAGCCGTCGAAGCCGCATTGCCGGCACTGGGTCTGCGGCAGGATCCGGTCGAGGCGGTCGATCAGCGCGGGAAGCGGGGCGCGCGGGTGGGCGGGAGGCGTCGGCATGGCATCGCGACCCGGTGTCGTTCGCTCGATCCGTTCCAGCGGGTTTCAGCGCACCGGCATGCCGGGCTGCGCGCCGCTGTCGACATCGAGCAGGGCGAGGTCGCCGCCGTCGAAGCCGGCCGACAGGATCATGCCTTCGCTGAGGCCGAAGCGCATCTTGCGCGGCGCGAGGTTGGCGATGAACACCACGTGGCGGCCGACCAGCGTGTCCGGCTCGCCGTAGGAGGCGCGGATGCCGGAGAAGATCTGGCGCTTGCCCAGTTCGCCGGCGTCGAGTTCGAAGCGCAGCAGCTTGTCCGAACCCTCGACGAACTCGCAGACCAGCACCTTGCCGATGCGCAGGTCGAGCTTGGCGAAGTCGTCGATCTTGATCGTCGCCGGCGCTTCGGCGGCGGGCTGCGCCGCGGGCTTGGCGGGAGCGGTTTCGGGCGCGGGCTTGGCGGCGAGGGTGTCCTTGCTGGCGTCGGTCATTTTCTCGATCAGTTTCGGGTCGATGCGGGTGAACAGGGGCGTGTAGGCGGCGATGGTGTGCCCCAGCAGCGGGTCGCGCACGTCGTCCCAGCCGGTGGCGGGCGCGGCGAGGAAGGCCTCGGCTTCGGCGCTGACCCGCGGCAGCACCGGCTTGAGCGCGGTGTTGAGCACGCGGAACAGGTTCAGCGCCTGGGTGCAGACCGCGTGCAGTTCGGCCTCCATACCGTCCTGCTTGGCCAGCACCCACGGCTTGTGCTCGTCGACGTACTTGTTGGCCTCGTCGGCCAGGGCCATGGTCAGGCGCAGCGCGGTGGCGGCCTCGTTGCGGACATAGGCCCCGGCGATCGGGCGCAACTGCTCGACGAAGCGCGCGTACATCGCCGGCTCGGGCAGGGCCGCGGCGAGGCGGCCGTCGAAGCGCTTGCCGATGAAGCCGGCGCAGCGGCTGGCGAGGTTGGCGAACTTGCCGACCAGGTCGGAGTTCACCCGGGCCACGAAGTCGGACAGGTTCAGGTCGATGTCGTCGACGCCGCCGCTGGTCTTGGCCGCGTAGTAGTAGCGCAGCGCTTCCGGATCGAGACCGACGTCGAGGTAGGTGCGCGCCATCACGAAGGTGCCGCGCGACTTGGACATCTTGGCGCCGTCCACGGTCAGGTAGCCGTTGACGTGCAGCCGGGTCGGCGGGCGCAGGCCGGCGCCGTGCAGCACCGCCGGCCAGAACAGGCCGTGGAAATTGACGATGTCCTTGCCGATGAAGTGATGCAGCTCGGCCTTGCTGTCGGGCGACAGGTAGCCGTCGAAGTCCAGACCGCGCTGTTCGCACAGCGCCTGGAAGCTGGACAGGTAGCCGATCGGCGCGTCCAGCCACACGTACAGGTACTTGCCGGGATGGTCGGGGATCTCGAAGCCGAAGTAGGGCGCATCGCGGGAGATGTCCCAGGCGCGCAGGCCGCCGTCGGCGTCCAGCCACTCCTGCAGCTTGGCCTTGACCCCGGGCAGGGCGACGTCGCCGGCCATCCATTCGCGCAGGAAGGCCTCGAACCGGCCGACCTCGAAGAAGAAGTGCTCGGACTCGCGCAGCTCCGGGGTCGCGCCGCTGAGCACCGAGCGCGGCTCCTTGAGGTCGGTCGGCGCGTAGGTCGCGCCGCAGTTTTCGCAGTTGTCGCCGTACTGGTCCGCGGTGCCGCAGTTCGGACAGATGCCCTTGACGTAGCGGTCGGGCAGGAACATGCCCTTCTCGGGGTCGTACAGTTGCGCGACCGAGCGTCGGCCGATGTGGCCGGCGACATCGAGCTTGCGGTAGATCGCGTGGACCAGCTCGCGGTTGCGCGACGAGTTGGTCGAGTCGTAGTGGTCGAAGGCGACCCCGAACGCGGCGAAGTCGCGCTCGTGGCTGGCCTGGATTCCGGCGATGTAGGTCTCCGGGGTCATCCCCGCCTTCTCGGCGGCCAGCATGATCGGCGTGCCGTGGGTGTCGTCGGCGCATACGAAGTGCGCGGCGTGCCCGGCCATGCGCTGGGCGCGCGAGAAGATGTCGCCCTGGATGTAGCCGACCAGGTGGCCGAGGTGCAGGTGGCCGTTGGCGTAGGGCAGGGCGCAGGTGACGACGAACTCGCGTGACATGACCGGGGGGCTGGCGAAAGGGCGCAAATTATCGCACGGCATCGCCGGCTCGGCCCGTCCGGGTCGTGGCGCCTGGTGCCGCTGGAACGCGCAAGGCCCGGCGAACCGGGCCTTGCGGGAAATCGAACGCGGTCGTTGGACCTGCTTGACCTACTCGCGGATCCAGGTCTGGGTGCGGCCGAGCAGGGAAAAACCGAGGAAGCCGCGCACCTCCAGCTTGCTGCCGTCGTCGGCCGGGGTCAGCTTGGCCGAATAGATCTTGCCGCTGGCGGGGTCGAGGATCTGGCCGTCCTCCCAGATTTCGCCGTCCCGGCGCAGGCCCCACAGGATCACCATGCCCTTGACCGGCTTGTCCTTGCGCTCGCCCGAGCACTTGTCGCAGACCGGATTGGGGCCGCGATCGGACTGCAGGATCTCGCTTACCCGGCCGGCCAGGGTGCCATCGGCCGCCTCGTAGATCTCGACCACCGACTTGGGCCTGCCGGTCTTGTCGTCGATCGTGGTCCAGTTGCCGACCGGCGACGACGGCGCGGTCTGGGCGAGGCTGGCGAACGAGGCCGCAGCCAGGGGCGCGGCGAGGAGCAGTGCGAGCAATTTGATGCGTGTGGGTCGGATCGGCATTTTCCCCTCCAGGAAATGGCGCAAGGGCAACGACGCGGGTGGCGCCGGCGTGCTGCCTGTTATACCGCATCCGCCTACGTATGGAAGCTGCGTTGCAGCAGCGCCGGGGCCGGGACGCGGACAAGACAAAGGCGGCATCGCTGCCGCCTTTGTCGTTTACCGCTTGGAAGCGTCCGGTCAGAACTTGTACTGGAAGCGGACGAAACCGGTACGACCGTACCAGTCGTACTGGGTGGCGAACGCCGGCACGTTGCCGTAGGTGTTGCGCACGCCGCTGGAGATCTCCGGCGGATCCTCGTCGAAGAGGTTGCTGACACCGACCAGCAGCGACCAGTCGGGCTGCTCGTAACGGACCGAGAAGCCGTGGTAGACGGTACGCTCGGCGACGACATCACGCACCGCGGTCGGGTAACCGAAGTAGGTGGTGCTCGGCGACAGTTCCAGCGCGTTGGTGCCGTGCACGTAGTCGACGAACCAGGTGTAGGTCCAGTCGTTGCGCTTGAACGCGGTACGCACGTTGCCGGAGATCTTCGGGCGGGTGATGTCGCCGTTGAAGTCGTCGAGGTCGAAGCCGCTGGCCTGCTCTGAATCGAACAGCAGCTGGAAGTCTTCCATCACGTAGGTGAACTGACCCTCGATTTCCAACTGGCCGATCGGCAGGTCGTTCTCGTAGCGGACCAGCAGGTCATAGCCACGGGTACGCTGCTTGTTCACGTTGAGGTAGGAGTCGCGCACCTCGGTGATGGCGTTCGGTGCGGTCGGGTCGGTGCCGCTGTTGCGGTCGAACAGGTTGCAGAACGCATTCGGGTAGACCGGTGCGCCGTAGCAGCCGCCCAGGATCGCGCCGGCGCCCAGCCGGTCGATCTGGTCGTTGACCTCGATGGAGAAGTAGTCCAGCGCCACGCTGAAGTCGGCGAACTCGGGGGTGAACACGACGCCGATGGTCGAGGCTTCCGAGGTCTCGGGCTTCAGCACGCCGGCGCCACCGCCGGTGACGATCAGAGCCGAGGAGGCGCCGCCGGCATAGTCGCCCGGGATGCCGTCCGCGGCGCAGTTGGCGCGCACGTTGGAGTTGGTGCTGTTCTGCCAGTCGATGCAGGGGTCGATCGACAGCTGGCTCAGGAACGCGGTCTGGTTGCCCAGGTACAGCTCGTACAGACCCGGTGCGCGGTAAGAGGTGCCGCGGGTGGCGCGGACCCGGAACGACGGGGTCATCTGCCAGCCCAGGCCGGTCTTCCAGACATAGTCGGAGTCGTCGACCGAGTCGTAGTCGAACCAGCGCGCGGAGGCGTTGACGGTCAGCGACTCGATACCCGGCAGGCCCTTCAGCAGCGGTGCCTCGAACTCCATGAACAGCTCGGTGACGTTGTCGTCGCCCTTGGTGGTCTGTGCCGAGGAGGCACCCCACAGGTCGCCGTTCTTGGACAGTGCGCTGGGCTGGTCGTCGATGCTGAAGTCGCGGTACTCGATACCGAACGCGCTGGACAGCGGGCCGGCCGGCAGCTCGAACAGCTCACCATTGACGATACCGGTGAACACGGTCTGGTCGTACACGGTGCGACCGGTGTGGTTCTGGCCGATCTGCGCCTGCAGCTCGTCCATCCGCTCGCCGCTCAGGAAGCCGGGGCTGAAGTAGTCCAGCACGGGCGCGTTGTCGTCGAAGCGCACGTCGCCCGAGCGCGAAGCGACGATGCCCAGGTTGGTGTAGTCGCCGTCGGAGCGGGTGTACGACAGGTCGGCCTTCCACGCCCAGGTGTCGGTGGAGGCGAAGATGCCGCTGACGCCGCTGTTGACGTAGTAGTAGTCGATCTTCTCGCTGCTGTCGGAGCGGAACGGCATGATCGGCTGGGCGAGGCCCGAGTCGACCGGGGCCGCGTAGGTCGGATCGTTGGCGTAGCCGTAGCCCGGCAGCAGGGCGGTGGAGCCGCCGATCAGCGGGAAGAACTGGCGGAAGCGCTCGCTGCTGGTCTCGCGGTGGGCGACGAGGACCTGGGTGTTCCAGTCGAAGTTCTGGAACGCGAAGTGGGCACTACCGTAGAGCTTGTAGCGCTCGGATTCGTTGAGGATGTACTGGTTGCCGTAGAAGTCGTAGTTCAGCACGTCCTCGTAGAACG
Source organism: Marilutibacter maris (assembly GCF_003233695.1). Lineage (NCBI taxonomy): Bacteria > Pseudomonadati > Pseudomonadota > Gammaproteobacteria > Lysobacterales > Lysobacteraceae > Marilutibacter > Marilutibacter maris. Next base: position 1,619,262 of record NZ_CP029843.1, read on the forward strand.
CCTCACCATTCGGATCGTCGTAGCGGCCGTTGGCGCGCGGGCGGTAGCCCGGGATCATGCCAACGGTCGAGCCGTCCGGCGACGGGATGTAGCGGTCGCCGAACAGGGCGTCGATGACGGTGTTGGCATACAGATTGTTGCAGCCGGCCAGGCCGGTGCCGGCCAGGATCGAGCGGTCCTCGCGATCGATGATGTTGCCGTTCTCGTCGCGGAACAGGTCGCGCGGGCAACGGAAGAAGTCGCGGTCGCCGACCTTGAGCGGCTCGTACTTCTGCCACTCGGCGCCAAGCACGAAGCTGCTGTTGTCGAAGTTCCAGCCGGTGGCACCGGAGATGCTGTAGTTCTCGCCGCCACCGTCGAACGGAATGCGGCCGTTGATGGTGATCTCCGGGCGGTCGACGCTGCGGCGGGTGATGTAGTTGGCCACGCCGGCGACGGCGTCGGAGCCGTAGATCGAGGAGGCGCCGTCCTTGAGGATCTCGACGCGCTGGATCACGCTGGTGGGCAGCATGCTCAGGTCGAACGCGCCGACCTGGCCGCGGGTGCCCGACGGGCCCGGGCGGCGGCCGTCCAGCAGCACCAGGGTGCGGTTGGCGCCGAGGCCGCGCAGACCGACCGTCTGCACGCCCAGGCCTCCCTCGACGACGAAGCCGCCGAACTGGTTGTTGATCTGGGTCGAGCCGGCGGCGACGCTGGCTTTCTGCAGGAACTCACCGGCATCGACCTGGCCGACCGCGACACTGGTGTCGGCGGTAACCACCTGCACCGGAGAGATGGAGTCGTATTCAACGCGACGCAGCAACGAACCGGTGACGGTGATCTTGTCGAGCTCGGTAGGTGCGCTCTCAGCTTCCTGGCTCTGCTGCTCGCTGGTCTGGGTGTCGGCTTCCGGAGCCTCCTGGGCAATGGCGGAAGCTCCATACAGGCAGCCAAGCATTGCAACGAAGAGGGGCAGCCTGTTGAGCGGCTGGCGCTTCTTTCGATCCACTTGCATTGTTCTGATTTCCCCTAAGAGATTGATAACCCCAAAACGTAAGCCATTCGTTGTGCTTACGTTAAGCGAGTGTAAACACGGAGTCACAATTTACGCAAATCAGTGCTTGACCGGTCGCGGCGGGGTGCGATAGGCCGCTTGATCCGTGCACCGGGGGTCGGGGCCCTGGCGGCTCCCCTCCTGAGGCCGCCCCCGACCATTCGCTTGAAACGTGGCGACGGGGGGCTCCGGTGCCCGCCGCCACGGATTCGTTCAACCGTTGTTCGATCCTCGTTTGCGAGAGCCAGGTGTGCTGCACACTGCCTCCGGCACCGAACTAGAGCCCGTCCGGGCCGCACTGGTTGGCGAGGAAGTTCTCGATCAGCCCCAGGGTCTGGGTCTGGTGACGCGGATACCAGGGCATGCTGTGAGGCATGTCGGGAATCAGCTCGAACTCGGCGTCTACCTTGCCGCGCACGGCCTTGTAGAACTCCTCGGCATGGAACGACGGCGTCCTCACGTCGCGGTCGCCGACGTACAGCAGGACCGGGATGTTGGCCTTGTCGGTGTTGCGCATCGGGTCCATGCCCTTGACGGTGTTGCCCTGCAGGATGCGCTGCAGTCGATTGTCCGACCACGACATGCCGATGCGGGCCAGGTCGGTGACCGGGGCGCCGGAGATCGCGCACTGGTAGGGGCTGTTGGGGCGGACCACGGCGGCGGCGGCGGCGAAACCGCCGTAGGAGTAGCCGAAGATCGCGATGCGGTCCTTGTCGGCGATGCCCTGGCCGACCAGCCAGGCAGCGGCGTCGTCCTTGTCGTCCTGCATCGCCTGGCCCCACTGGCCGTCGCCGGCCAGCCACAGTTTGCGGCCCAGCCCGGACGAGCCACGGTACTGCGGGCGCAGCACCGCGTAGCCGCGCGAGGTCAGGAACGGCACCCAGCCGGAACCGTCCCAGCCACCGAAGTCGCGCGCCCACGGACCGCCATGCGGGTGGATGATCGTCGGCAGCGGGCCGTCGGCCTTGGTCCAGCCGGCCGGCAGGTCGAGGATCGCCGGGATCGTCATGCCGTCGCGCGCGGTGAAGCTCACCCAGCGCTGCTCACCGATCGAGGCGCTGTCGACCCACGGACGCGACCTGCCCAACAGCTTGACCTGCTTGCGGTCCAGCAGCAGGTGGTAGCTGGGCGGAACCTGGGCGCTTTCGGTCTCGAACAGCACCCGGGAAAGGTCGTCGTTGTAGCTGATGATGGAGATGGACTGGTCGGGGAAGGCCTTCTTCAACCCGTCCTGGATCGACTTCATCGTGGGGTCGACGTAGGTGGTTTCCTGCACCAGACCGGAGACCGTGAAGCCCAGCACCTTGTTGAAGTTGCTGGGCTGGCTGCCGAGGATGATGTTGCTGATCGACAAAGTCGGATGCGCGATCAGGGCTTCCTTGTCGAACTCCCGGCGCTTGGGGTCGTACATCCACGCCTGCACCTGATCGGAGAAAAGGTCGGTCAGCACGTAGAACTTGCCGGTCTCCTCGTCGCGCCCGACGATGTCCAGCGAGTACCGCTCGCTGAGCTTGGTGGTCAGGTTCTCATGGGTCTCGAACTCGCCGGTCTCGGGGTTCTTGATCAGGATGCGTTGCTCGAACTCGGTGCCGGAGGTCGCCTCGAGCTCGGTACGGGTCAGCAGGTCGCCGGTACGCGGATCGAACAGGCCTGGCGAGGAGCGACCGCCGCCCTTGAACAGCAACTTGGTATCACCGCTGCGCAGGTTGTAGAGGAGGTAGCTGGAGCTGTAATCCGCCATGTTGGTCTGGGAGATGATCACGTTCTCCGGGTCCAATGGCAGAGAGTTGACCAGTCGCGCGGACCCGGCCAGCTCGAAACAGCGCTGGGTTTCCTTGCTGATCCCGATGTTGCCGCGCTTGTTGGCGAACGCCTCGTCGAACTGCTCGAGCTTGGTGTCGGTCAGGTAGAGCTTGCTGACGAAGGTGCGGGTGGAGCCGGTGGTGCGGCCCTCGCCGCATCCGCCCAGGGCGCCGGACCACTCCTGGCGGGCGAACGCCAGGACCCGGTCAGCCTTCATTGCGCTGGCGAAGATGAATTTCATCCGGTCGCCGGATGGCGTGATCACCGGCCCCTGGTCGGGGGTGTCCAGGTTCCAGGCGGCCAGTGCGGTTTCCTGGTGGTCGGAGCCCGGGGCCTCGACCAGCGCCACCAGGTTCTTGCCGTCGGTGCTCATCGAAACCGACTGGATGGCCGGGATCCGTGCGAATGACTCCGCCGGAATCGGCTCGCGTGCCGATACAGCGGCACAGGCCAGGAGAAGAGTGGCGCCAATTGCGCGCAACCCATTGCTTTTAATGGTCATTTTTCTATTTCTCATCGTTCCTCGGCTCGCAGACTTAGGTCCCGTGTTCCCCCGAAACTGCGGCTTCTAGATCACGAGGTGATCAACAGCGCGCATACCGGACGGTGGCCTCGACACTTTCGTGGGAGTGAAGAAAGACAACGTATGAAGCTGGCAAACACCCTACGCCCGGCCTGACGGAAACAGGCCCCCTGCAGTCGAATGTTGACAGTCCCCCTGACTTGTCCCCCGGGCCATCGACGTGCATGCACGATGCGACGGCCTTCACAGTCAACGGTAGCCCAAGGACACAGACGAGGTCTACGCCACTGCCGGGCGGGTGGCCCGTCCGGTGCCGTCGGTGGGGACGGGGGCGGCGCGCTAAAATATCGGGTTCCGTTCCCCGCATGGCTGCCCCCGTCTATGACCGTCTCCGCCCACAAGGTCCAACCGAATCTGTCGCCCATCCCGGGCATCCGCAACATCATCGCGATCGGCTCGGGCAAGGGCGGGGTCGGCAAGTCGACCACCGCGGTCAATCTGGCCCTGGCGCTGGCGGCCGAGGGCGTCCGGGTCGGCGTGCTGGATGCCGACATCTACGGGCCCAGCGTGCCGGCGATGCTCGGTTTGTCGGGGCGCCCGGACAGCCCCGACGGCAAGACCATCGAGCCGATGCGGGCCTACGGGGTCGAGGCGATGTCGATCGGCCTGCTGGTCGACCAGGACACGCCGATGATCTGGCGCGGGCCGATGGCGACCTCGGCGTTGACCCAGCTGCTGGAGCAGACCCGCTGGGGCGGCGAGGAGGGCCTGGACTACCTGATCGTCGACCTGCCGCCCGGAACTGGCGATATCCAGCTGACCCTGGCCCAGAAGATCCCGGTGGCCGGCGCGGTGATCGTCACCACGCCGCAGGAGATCGCCACCCTCGACGCGCGCAAGGCATTGAAGATGTTCGAGAAAGTCGAGGTGCCGGTACTGGGCCTGATCGAGAACATGGCCGTGCACGTGTGCTCGAACTGCGGCCACAGCGAGCACATCTTCGGCAGCGGCGGCGGCGCACAGATGGCCGAGCGCTACGGGGTGCCGTTGCTGGGCAGTCTGCCGCTGGATGTCGGCATCCGCGAACAGGGCGACGCCGGCAGCCCGATCACCGCCGCGGCTCCGGATTCGCCGGCGGCCCAGGCCTACCGGCAGGCGGCCAGGGCGATGGCGCAGGCGCTGGACGGGCGGCCGCGTGCGCCGATGCCGATCTCGGCGTCATTGCGGGACTGAGTCACAAATATGAATGAATCTTGAATGGACTCGCGCAGGGGGCCGGCGCCGGGTTGTTGCGCCCGCAGCATCGAAAAACAGCCTTGATCCGAAAAGAAAAAAGACAGGCTCGGCAAAGGCGGGGTGAGTCGGGCTGAGGGTTTTTCCCGGGCTGCGCGATCTGACAGGTTCTGCTAGCGTCGGCCGGTCGCCCGTTTCGGGGCGTCGTGCAAGACCATTTTCTGGGGGTTAGTGCATGAACCGAGCAGTTCGCAGTTCCATCCTGGCGGGTGCGGTAGTGGCCGTCCTTGGCGTTTCGTCGGTCGCGGTCGCCGGTGGGCGTCCGGACCTGGTGCTGAGGGATCTGGGCGCGGGCAAGGCGCACCGGGCCGGGGAGTTGATCGTCAAGTTCCGCGACGGCGTCGACGCCGACCAGCGTGGTGCGGTCCGCGGCGGACTGCGTGCGCAGCAGGCCAGGACCGTCCATCGCGGCCGCAACGGCGGCGACGTGGAGCTGATGCGACTGCCGGCCGGCATGGCGCTGGGCGTCGCGATCAAGGCCCTGCAGAACGACCCGGCGGTCGAGTACGCCGAGCCGAACTGGACCTACCAGCACTTCGCGACCTCCAACGACACCTACTACACCAACGGCTCGCTGTGGGGCATGTACGGCAACACCACCAGCCCCTCGAACGCCTACGGTTCGCAGGCCGCCGAGGCCTGGGCCGCCGGCCATACCGACTGCAGCAACGTCTATGTCGGCGTGATCGACGAGGGCATCTACTACAACCACGAAGACCTCGCCGCCAACGTCTGGACCAATCCCTACGATCCGGTCGACGGCATCGACAACGACGGCAACGGCTATGTCGACGACGTCCATGGCTGGGACTTCGAGGGCGGCGGCAACGACGTCAACTCCGGCGGCTCCAACGACGACCACGGCACCCACGTGTCCGGCACCATTGCCGGCGTCGGTGGCAACGGCAAGGGCGTGGCCGGCGTGTGCTGGTCGGGCGTGAAGCTGATCAGCGGCCGCTTCCTCGGCCGCCGTGGCGGCAGCACCGCCGACGCGATCGAGGCGGTCGACTACATGACCGACCTGAAGGTCCGCCACAACATGAACATCGTGGCGACCAACAACTCCTGGGGCGGCGGCGGTTTCTCGCAGGCGCTGCAGGACGCGATCGGGCGCGCCGGCGATGCCGACATCCTGTTCATCGCCGCGGCGGGCAACGATGCCTACGACAACGATGCGCGGGCGAGTTACCCGTCGAACTATTCGAACGCCAACATCATCGCGGTCGCCTCGATCACCAGTTCCGGAGCGCTGTCGAGCTTCTCGCAGTGGGGCGCGACCACGGTCGACCTGGGGGCCCCTGGCTCGGCGATCTATTCGACCGTGCCGGTCCGCTCGAAGGGCAACGTGGTGTCGGGCTATGCCAGCTACAGCGGCACCTCGATGGCGACTCCGCACGTGACCGGCGCCGCGGCGCTTTACGCGTCCTCGCATCCGACCGCCACCGCGGCGCAGATCAAGGCGGCGATCCTGAACGCCACGGTCGCGACCCCGTCGCTGCAGGGCAAGGTGCTGACCGGCGGCCGCCTGGACGCCAGCGGCTTCTGATCGATCCGGCTCTGATCGACCCGGTTCTGATCGATCCGGCAATCGTATGACCAGAGGGGCCCGGGCGACCGGGCCCTTCTGCATGCGGCGGCGGGAGCGGGCGGGGCCGCGCATCGCGGACGGCCTGCGGCTAGAATCGGCGTTCCCCAAGACAGGTGACACGTCCCGAATGAGCATCAAGTCCGACCGCTGGATCCGCCGCATGTCCGAGCAACAGGGCATGATCGAGCCGTTCGAGCCCGGCCAGGTCAAGCATGCCGGCGGCGAGCGGATCGTCAGCTACGGTACCTCCAGCTACGGCTACGACGTGCGCTGCTCGCGGGAGTTCAAGGTCTTCACCAACATCAACTCGACGATCGTCGACCCCAAGCATTTCGACTCCGGCAGCTTCGTCGACGTCGAGTCCGACGTGTGCATCATTCCGCCCAACTCCTTCGCGCTGGCGCGCACCGTCGAGTATTTCCGGATCCCGCGCGACACGCTGGTGGTCTGCCTGGGCAAGAGCACCTACGCGCGTTGCGGCATCATCGTCAACGTGACCCCGCTGGAGCCGGAGTGGGAAGGGCACGTGACCCTGGAGTTCAGCAACACCACGCCGCTGCCGGCGCGGATCTACGCCAACGAGGGGGTCGCGCAGATGCTGTTCTTCCAGTCCGACGAGGTCTGCGAGACCAGCTACCGGGACCGTGGCGGCAAATATCAGGGCCAGACCGGGGTGACCCTGCCCAGGACCTGAGCCGGCGGATCGATCTTCAACACAACAGGCAACATGCAAGGAGGGGGTATGCAACAGGACAACAACAATCCGTACCAGAGCCCGCAGACCGTCGTCGAGGACGTGGTCGACGGCGACGACCTGGCCGGCCGCGGGGAGCGGCTCGGCGCGGCGATCATCGACGGTCTGATCATGATCGCGGTGATGGGGCCGTTGATGTACTTCGGAGGCTACTTCAGCTTGGCGATGGAAGCGGCCGCGCGCGGCGAGCAGGTGTCGGTGGTGTCGCAGCTGATGTGGGTGGTGATCGGTTTCGTGGTGTTCGTCGCGATCCAGTTCGTGCCGCTGAACGCGAGCGCGCAGACCTGGGGCAAGCGCCTGGTCGGCGTGCGCATCGCCAATCTCGACGGCAGCCAGCCCGGCATCGGCCAGCTGTTGGGCAAGCGCTACCTGCCGGTGCAGGTGGCGACCTCGATCCCGTACCTCGGTGGCCTGATCGGCCTGGTCAACGTGCTGCTGATCTTCCGCGGCGACCGCCGCTGCGGACACGACCTGATCGCCGGCACCCGGGTGATCAAGGCGCGCTGAACCGGCCGCAGGGCCCCGGCAGCAACGAGAACCCCCCGCTCCGGCGAGGGGTTCTTCGTTTGCGGGCGGCGATGCCGGATACGGGACTCAGTGGGTGGCGCCGGCGGCGACGCGGATGTCCTCATCGGTGGTGAGCGCGGTGCGCACCGCGATCCGCAGTCCGTCGGCGACGGTGCCGACCGGCAGGCTTGCCGCACCGGGATGGCGCGCGGCCTGTTCGGGCGAGTAGGGCACGTGGATGAAGCCGCCGCGGACCCGCGGCTTCGCCCTCAGCGCGTGCATCAGGCCGTACAGCACGTGGTTGCAGACATAGGTGCCGGCGGTCTGCGAGACCTCGGCCGGAATCCCGGCCTCGCGCAGCGCCAGCATCATCGCCTTCAGCGGCAGGCGGGCGAAGTAGGCCGCCGGACCGTCGGCGACGATCGGCGTGTCGACCGGTTGCGCGCCGGCGTTGTCGGCGATGCGGGCGTCGTCGACATTGATCCCGATCCGTTCCAGCGAAAGCTGCGCCCGGCCGCCGGCCAGGCCCACGCAGATCACCAGCGTCGGCCGGGTTTCGCGGATCGCGGCGCGCAGCTGCTTCAGCGAACGGTCGAACTCGACCGCCAGGCAACGCGCGACCACCCGGTGCCCGGCGATGCGGGCGCCGTCGAGCATGCGCACCGCCTCCCAGCTGGGATTGCCGGCATCCTCGCCGAACGGCTCGAAACCGGTCAGCAGTACCGTGGGCAGGGATCGGCGGGACATCGGCGGGCTCCGTCGGAAGGCTTGAGGTCAGAACGCGAACACCAGCCAGTACATCAGCGCGAGGTTGGCCAGCATCAGCGGCAATGCGGTCGGTACCTGCGCGCGGATCACCGCGTTGGGGTCGTCCAGCTCCAGCAGCGCGGCCGGCACCAGGTTGAAGTTGGCCGCCATCGGCGTCAGCAGGGTGCCGCAGTAGCCGGTCAGCATGCCCAGCGCGCCGAGGATCGCCGGATTGGCGCCATGCTGCTGGATCAGCAGCGGCAGGCCGATGCCGGCGGTCATCACCGGAAACGCGGCGAAGGCGTTGCCCATGATCACCGTGAACACGACCATGCCCAGCCCGTAGGCGACGATGCAGGCCAGCCGGCTGTCGGTCGGGATCACCGAGGACACCAGGCTGGCGACCGCTTCGCCGACGCCGCTGGCGCCGAACACGCCGCCCAGGGTCGCCAGCACCAGCGGCAGCAGCGCCGCCCAGCCCATCGTGTCGAGCAGGCGCCGGCCCTCGACCGCGGCCATCCGCGGGCGTTCGCCGGTGACCCGGATCGCGACCAGGGCCGAGACCACGCTGGCCAGCGACAGCCCGATCAGGGTGATGCTGCCGGCGCCGAACAGGCGGAATTCGCCCCAGCCCAGCTTGTCGCCGAACAGCACCACCAGCACGGTGATCAGCGGAATCAGCAGGGCCGGCCCGAACAACCGGTGGCCCAGACGCTGGGCCGAGGCCCGGCGCTGCGCTTCCGGTGCCTCGGCCAGGTGCTCGCGGCGCATCCGCGGCGCCAGCAGCGCCAGCGCGATCACCGCCGTGCCGGCCAGCTGCGATGGCAGCGGGTCGCCGGCTTCGGTCGCGGCCAGCACGATGTTGCCGGTGCCGAACAGCGCCGCCACCAGCGACCAGAACGCGGCGTGGGCGTAGCGACGGTCGCGCAGATTGCAGCCGCCGGCATACAGCAGCAGGCCGCCCAGCAGCCAGTAGAACAGGTCAAGGCTGAGCATTCGGGACCTCCCGGCCGGCCGCGGCCAGCCGGCGTCGCATCGCGCGCTCGAACATCCGTACCCGCAGCGCGTGGATCGCGAACGCGGCGATCGCGGTCGGCAGGGCCCACAGCGCGATCTGCAACGGTTCCAGCACGATGCCGTGCTCGGCGTAGAAGCCCTGGATCAACAGCACCGCGCCGATCGCGACGAACACGTCCTCGCCGAAGAACAGACCGACGTTGTCGGTCGCCGCGTCGATCGCGAACAACCGCTGGCGCTCGTCCCTGGGCAGCGGGCCCAGGTCCTTCTCGGCGGCGGCCTCGCTCATCGGCGCCAGCAGCGGCCGCACGGTCTGGGCATGGCCGCCGACATTGGTCAGCCCGAGCATGCTCAGGACCTGGCGCAGGCCCAGGTAGCCGATCAGCAGGCGGACCAGGTTCAGCCGCCGCAGGCCGCCGATCCAGGTGTGGGCATGTTCGCGCAGGCCGGCGCGTTCCAGCAGCCCGATCGTCGGCAGGGTCAGCGCGTACAGCAGCAGGGCGCGGTTGGAGACGAAGCTGTTGCCGAGCAGGGCCAGCAGTTCGGGAATCGATTTGCCCGCGGCGAGTCCGCTGACCAGACCGGCGCCCACCACCACGATCACCGGGTTGAAGCGCAGCACGAAGCCGACGACGACGCAGGCCACTCCAAGCAGCGGCCAGTAGTTGATGACGGCGTCGCTGACGAGCGCGGCACTCATGGGCGCGGGCCGCTCATCCCGATGCGCCCGGCGCGCGGATGCCGATGCCGTCGGCCTCCAGTGTCTCGCGCAGCCGTCGCGCGAAGGCCGCCGCGTCGGGCCGGTCGCCGTGCAGGCACAGGCTGTCGGCGTGGACCGCGACATGGCCGCCGCCGGCCACCGGTGCGCGCGAACGCAGTACCAGTTCGCGGGTCTGGGCGATGGCGGCGTCGATGTCCTCCAGCACCGCGCCCGGGGTACCGCGCGGCAGCAGGCGGCCGTCGTCGCCGTAGCCGCGCTCGGCGAACACTTCGTGCGCGACCCGCAGCCCGTTGGCTTCGCCGGCCGCGGTCAGCGCCGAACCGGACAGCCCGTACAGGATCAGGTCCGGATCGAACTGCACCACCGCCTCGGCGATCGCCTCGGCGACGGCGGCATCGCGCGCGGCCATGTTGTACAGCGCCCCATGCGGTTTGACGTGGGCCAGGCGCACGTCCTCCTCGGCGGCGATGCGCGCCAATCGCCGCAGCTGCGCGGTGACCAGCAGCATGACGTGACCGGATGTCACGGGTTGTTCGCGACGGCCGAAATGCTCGCGGTCGACCAGTCCGGGGTGGGCGCCGGCGGCGACGCCGTGATCCCGGCACAGGCGCAGGGTCGCGCGCATGCTGTGATCGTCACCGGCGTGGCCGCCACAGGCGATGCTGGCGCTGCTGATCAGCGGGATGATCGCGGCGTCGTCGCCGCAACCCTCGCCCAGGTCGCAATTGAAATCGATGTCCGGCACCGGGCCCGGTCCGTGATGGATATGCGAAAGGAGCCTAGGCAATCAGCCGGCCGGTGGCAACGACCGCAGCCGCTCGTCGAGCAGGTACTCCAGTCGCCGCCACTGCGCCCGCCGCGCCTCTCGCAGCGAGGCGGCGGTGTCCGCGTCCACCGCCACCAGTTGCAGGGCGGTGCCGGGGCCGGCCTGGGCCAGCAGCGGCAGATCGGCGGTGATGACATGGCCGATCCGGCGGTAGCCGCCGGTGGTCTGGGCGTCGGCCAGCAGCACGATCGGTTGACCGTCCGGTGGCAACTGGAGGGTGCCGGGGGCGACCGCGGTGGAGACGATGTCGCCGGCGGGCACCTGCAGCGCTTCGCCCTGCAGGCGCAGGCCCTGGCGGTTGCTGCGGACATCCACCCGCCATGGCCGCGATGCGAGCGCGCGCGCGGTCTCGTCCAAGGCCATGGCGGGGACGAAGTGCACGACGATCGCCGCATCCGGCAGCGGGTCGAATTCGACCCACCACGAAGGCTGCCAGGGCAGTTGCGGCGACGGCAGACCGGCGCTGGCCGCCAGCAGCACATCGCCGCGGACCAGGGCGCGGCCGGCATGGCCGCCGAAGCCGCCGCGCAGATCGGTGCTGCGGCTGCCCAGCATCGGCGGGGTGCGCAGGCCGCCGGCGATCGCCAGCCAGCCGCGGATTCCGTGCCGCAGCGGGCCGATCCGCAACGAACCCGGTGGCAGTCGTACCGGCCGGCCGCTGCCGACCGGGGTGCGGGTGCCGTCGCCAGCGGTATGCGAGGCCTCGACCTCGGCGCCGCACAGGGCGATTGTCGTCGGCGCGTCCAGACGCAGGGTCGGGCCGATCAGGGTGTATTCGAGCACGGCCGCATCGGCCGGGTTGCCGACCAGGCGGTTGGCCAGCCGCGCCGCGTCCGGATCCAGTGCGCCGGCGGCGGCGACGCCGAGATGGCGCCAACCTGTGCGGCCACGGTCCTGGACCGTGGTCAGCGCGCCGGGCTGCTCGACCTGCAACTTCATGTGCCCGGCCTCATTCGCCCGCTCCGGTCCGCCGGCCGGCGAGCCGTTCGAAGGTATCGGCGTCGATCGCGCGGAAGCGCACGCGGTCGCCGGGCGCGAGCAGGGCCGGGGCCTCCAGGCTGGGATCGAACAGCACCAGCGGCGTGCGGCCGAGTATCCGCCAGCCGCCGGGGCTGTCGCGCGGATAGATGCCGGTCTGGTGGCCGCCGATCGCGACCGAGCCGGCGGGAATCCGCGTCCGCGGCGTCGCCAGTCGCGGCAGGGCCAGGGTCGCGGGCAGTCCGCTCAGATAGGGAAAGCCCGGCGCGAAACCGATCATCGCGACCGTGTACACCACCGAGGCATGGCGGTGGGCGAGGGTGTCCGCGTCCAGGCCCAGCTCCCGCGCGGCGTCGTCCAGGTCGGGGCCGAAACGCCCGCCGTAGCTGACCGGGATGTCGACCACGCGTCCTGCCGGGGGCCGTGGCTGGTCGTCGTCCCGGTCCAGCGCGGCCTGCAGCCAGCGCGCCACCGCGTCGGCGCCGACCACGTCGAGGTCGAAGAACACGCCCAGGCTCGAATAGGCCGGGACCAGGTCGGTCACTCCCGGCAGGCGCTCGCGGTCGAGCCGGGCCGCCAGCGCGTGCACCCGCGTCAATGTGGCGGTGTCGACCGAGTCGCCGAATCCGACCAGCCAGGCGTCTTCGGCGAGCGCTTGCAGCGCCGGGGCGGAGGCGGGCACCTGTGCGCCGCTCACCTGTCCAGGGCGCGCCCGAGCCGGTCCACGCGGGCGACCAGTTCCTCCGGCGTGTAGGGACGGGCGGCGGCGGTGCCCCAGACCGGTCGCGGCCAGGCGATGTCGTCGCGGAAGCGCGCGATCACGTGCACGTGCAGCTGCGGCACCATGTTGCCCAGCGCGGCCACGTTGAGCTTGTCGGGCTTGAACTCCGCCTGCAGCACCCGGCTGACGGTGTCGATCTCGCGGGTCAGTGCGGCGCGGTCGGCGGCGCGCAGGTCGGTCAGCTCGACCGCGTCGGCGATCCGCGGCACCAGGATCAGCCAGGGGTGGTTGGCGTCGTCCATCAGCCGCAGTTCGCTCAGCCCGAGGTGGGCGACCGGGTGGGTGTCCTCCGCCAGTTGCGGATCCAGGTGCCAGTCGTTCGGTGGCGCGCTCATCGCAGGCTGTCCTCGAGAAACTCCAGGGTGCGCGGCCAGGCCGCGGCGGCGGCCTCCGGCACGTAGTCGTGGCGCTGCTCGCAATTGAAGCCGTGGCCGGCGTCGTAGACATGAATGTGCGCCTGCGGCAGCTTCTCGCGATGGGCCTGGACCGCGGCCGGCGGGATGCTGGCGTCGTGCTCGCCGAAGTGGAACATCATCGGCGCGCGCAGCGGCTCGTCCAGGAACGCCACGCTGCGGCTGCCGTAGTAGCCGACCGCGGGCAGGCCGAGCCGGGTGTTGCACAGGAAGGCGAGGGTGCCGCCGTAGCAGAAGCCGACCGCGCCGGTGCGCAGGCCCTCGGCCTGAAGCAGTTCGGCGGCCGCCGCGGCGCAGTCCATTGCCCGCTCCAGCCCGAGCGCGGCGACCAGGGTGCGGCCGCGCTCGATGCCGGCCGCGTCGTAGTCGAGTTCGACCCCGCGCTCGACCGGATCGAACAGCGCCGGCGCCAGCGCGGTGAAGCCGGCCTCGGCCAGCCGTTCGGCGACGCTGCGGATGTGCGCGTTGACGCCGAATATCTCCTGCAGGACCACCACCGCCCCCTTGCCGGTGCCGACCGGGTCGGCGCGCCAGGCACCGATCGGGCCGTGCGGAGTGACGAGGTCGATCCAGTGGGACATGCGGCAATCTCCGTTCAGGTGGACACAGGGAGGTGCTGGGGCGCCCTGAACCGCCGATTCTAGGGCCTGGCGGGTGTTCGCGCTGGCCTCGCCTGGGTGACTGCAGGTGCCGGCGCGGTCGTTGCCGGCACCGATGCGAGCGGCCCCGGGGCTATAATTCGCGCCCCGCCGCCGTCCCGTCGCGCGCCCGACACCGCGCCGGTCCGCGCTCGCCCCCCGTTCCAGGTTGCCCGCATGACCCAGCCCATCGCCAAGTCCGCCAATCCCAGGGTCGGCTTCGTCAGCCTCGGCTGCCCGAAGGCCCTCGTTGACTCAGAACGCATCCTGACCCAATTGAAGGTCGAGGGTTACGATCTGGTGCCCAGCTACGACGACGCCGACGTGGTCGTGGTCAACACCTGCGGCTTCATCGATTCGGCGGTGGCCGAGTCGCTGGACGCGATCGGCGAGGCGATGGCCGAGAACGGCAAGGTCATCGTCACCGGTTGCCTGGGCAAGCGCGAGGAGGTGATCCGCGAAGCCCACCCGGGCGTGTTGTCGATCAGCGGCCCGCAGGACTACACCAGCGTGATGAGCGCGGTGCACACCGCATTGCCGCCCCGGCACGATCCGTTCGTCGACCTGGTGCCGCGGCGCGCGCTGGAGGACAGCGCCGATGTCGGCATCAAGCTGACCCCGAAGCACTACGCCTACCTGAAGATTTCCGAGGGCTGCAATCACCGCTGCAGCTTCTGCATCATCCCGTCGATGCGCGGCGACCTGGTCAGCCGCCCGGTCGATCAGGTCCTGCGCGAGGCCGAGAAGCTGGCGATGGGCGGGGTGAAGGAATTGCTGGTGATCTCGCAGGACACCTCCGCCTACGGCGTCGACCTGCGCTATGCCGAGCGCGAGTGGCGCGGCCGCGCCTGGCAGACCCGGATGAAGGCCCTGTGCGAGGGGCTGTCCGAACTGGGCATCTGGACCCGCCTGCATTACGTGTACCCGTACCCGCACGTCGACGACATCATTCCGCTGATGGCCGACGGCAAGCTGCTGCCGTATCTGGACATCCCGTTCCAGCACGCCAACCCGCGCATCCTCAAGCTGATGAAGCGCCCCGGCGCGGTCGACAAGACCCTGGAGCGGATCCAGCGCTGGCGCGGGATATGCCCCGACATCACCATCCGCAGCACCTTCATCGTCGGCTTCCCGGGCGAGACCGACGGCGAGTTCGAGCAGTTGCTGGACTTCCTGGAGGAGGCCCAGTTGGACCGCGTCGGTGCGTTCGCCTACTCGCCGGTCGAGGGGGCTGTCGCCAACGACCTGCCCGACCCGGTGCCCGAGGAGGTCAAGCAGGAGCGGCTGGCGCGGTTCATGGAGCTGCAGGCCGATATCTCGACCGCGAAGCTGGAAGCCAAGGTCGGCACCACCCAGCGCTGTCTGGTCGATGCGCTCGACGGTGAGCTGGCGATCGCGCGCTCGATGGCCGATGCGCCGGAGATCGACGGCCTGGTGCAGGTCCAGAACGGCTTCGAGGCGGGGCTGAAGCCGGGCGAGTTCGTCGACGTCCAGATCATGGGCAGCGACGAGCACGACCTGTACGGCGAGGTCGCGTTCGACGATTGAGCCCGCGGCATCGCGGTCGCGGCATCGGCAGGCGGGCGTTCGGGTCCGCCTCGTCGTTTCCGGGACGGTGGCGGCCGCCGTTCAGCCCGCCAGCCAGGTCAACAGCAATGCCGCGGCGGCCATCGCCGCCAGTCCGCCGGCGACCTGCAAGGCGTAGCCGCGCGGACCGCTGGCGACCGCGAGCACGCCCTTGGCCAGCGCCGATGCCAGCAGCAGGCCGGCCAGGCCCAACCGCGCGTGTTCGAGGGTCATGCCGTCGCCCTGGGCGAGCTGGGCGACGCTGGCCGCGGCCGCGTGCAGCTCGGCCAGCGCCACCAGCATCGCCGCGACCAGCGCGCCGGCATCGCCGAACAGGCTGCGCAGCCAGGCCGAGAGCAGCAGCACCGCACTGATCAGAAGGCCCAGCAGCAACGCCTGGCCGATCTTGAACGCGCGCGCCGACGGTGCCGAGGGCAGCGCTTCGACCCCGTCGCGGTCGAGCAGGCCCCAGGCCGCCGATACCAGCAACGCCAGTCCCGCGCCGAGCAACGGCCACAGGCTGGCGCGCAACAGGGTCGGCGAGACGGTGCCGACGACACCGGCGAACAGCAGCAATGAGGCGAGGTTGGCGAGCAGGGCGGCCGATGCCGCCGGCGCGACGTGCGCCGGGTCCTGCCGAGCCTGCTGGCCGAAGCCGGCCACCGCCGCGGTCGACGAGGCGAAGCCGGAGAAGAAGCCGGCGATCGGCAGTCCCCAGCGCGCCCCGACCAGGCGCAGGGCGAGGTGGCCGATCATGCCCACGCCCATCACCAGCACCACGATCCGCCATAGCGCCGACGGCACCAGCACGCCCCACGGGTCGATCGGCTTGTCGGGCAGCAGCGGCAGGATCACCAGCGCGGCGGCGGCCAGCATCAGCCCGTCCTGGAGTTCCTGCTCGGCCAGCCAGCGGCGGGCGAAACCCTGCAGGGGCCGCTTGGCGAACAGCAGCAGCGCCGCGACCACCGCCAGCCCGCCCGCCCACGGCGGCGACAGCTGCGCCAGCGCCGCCAGCAACGGGGTGACCAGCAGGGCGACTTCGCCGGTCAGCCCGGGGTCGGTCTCGCGCGTGTGCAGATAGCCGGCAATCGCGTAGGCGCTGATCGCCAGCAGCAGGACCACGAACACGGCCGGGCCGATGACGATCGCGACGGCGGCGGCGGTCGCCGCCAGGGTGTGGGTGCGTACCCCGGCCACCGCGATGTCGTCGGGGGCATGGTGGCGTTCGCGGATCACGCCGATCAGCAGTCCGATCGAGATCGCGGTCAGCAGGCCTTGCGCGGACAGGGATGGGTTCACGTCGACTCCCGGAGGTGATGCGGCCATGGTACGGCGTCGGTGCCGGCCGGTGCGGCAACGACGACTCGAGCTGAACGGGGCGGAGGCGGCCTAGACGGTCCTGTCACGGTGTCCGTGCTTGCATGGTCTCAGCGCAAGCTGCCGGCGTTACGCGTTCCGGCACCCGCGCCGGGCGGCTGCATGGCACTGCGCGAGGAGGGCCCATGCCTACCACCATGACCGACCACTCCCACAAGCACCGTCACGACTTCCATATCAGCGTGCCGGGCGCGCACATCTCGATGAAGGCCGTGGTCTGCGCCAGCGTCGCCGCCGGCATCGTGTTCCTGGTGCTGGAGCTGATCCTGACGCCCCTGTTGATGGGAGTCAGCAGCTGGGTGCCGATGCGGATGATCGCCGCGATCACGATGGGCCGGGCGGTGCTGCCGCCACCGGAGACCTTCGAGTCCGGCGCGGTCGCCGCGGCCCTGGTCGTCCACTTCATCCTGTCGTTCGTCTACGCGCTGGCATTCGCGTTCTTCGCCAAGGGCCGCTCGTTGCTGACCGATACCCTGCTCGGCGCCGGGGTCGGCCTGCTGTTGTACGCGGTCAACTACTACGGTTTCACCCAGTTGTTCCCGTGGTTCGCCGAGATGCGGCACTGGGTGTCGGCGCTGATCCATCTGGCCGCCGGCGCGACGATGGGCGCGACCTATGCCTGGAGCGTGCAGCGGTTCGTACCGCCGTCGCATCCCTCGACAGGTGGGTGACGGGCGTCCCGCGGCAGCGGGAGGGCGGGCGCGTCAGTCGAGGTCGATGCGGCCGTATTCGATGGCGACGATGGTGTAGCGGGCGAGGCCGCCGGGCAGCTCGGCGTCGAATTCGTCGTCGAGGCGCTTCTTCAGCATCGCTCGCGCCAGTGGCGAGTCGATGCTGATCCAGCCGCGACCGGCGTCGGTCTCGTCGGGACCGACGATCCGGTAGCGTCGGCATTCGCCGTTGTCGATGTGCTCGATCTCGACCCGCGCGCCGAAGAACACGACCTGCGGGTCGCTGGGAGCGGCATCGACGACCTTCAGCGCCGGCAGCCGCTTGCTCAGGTAGCGCACCCGGCGATCGATCTCCCCCAACTGCTTCTTGCGGTAGGTGTACTCGGCGTTCTCCGATCGGTCGCCCTCGGCCGCCGCCGCGGCCAGTGCCTGCACCACCTCGGGCCGGCGGACGCGCCACAGCACGTCCAGCTCGGCCTTGAGGCGGTCGTGGCCCTCGCGGGTGATCAGCGCGGTGCTGCGTTCGGGGGGCGGACGCCAACGACCCATGGTGGTCGCTTACTCCGCGGCCGCCGCATCGGCATCGGCAGCGGCTTCGCGACGCAGGCCGTAGTCGAGGGTGCTGTCGATGTCCTGGCCCTCGATGTCGAGCAGGCGCAGTTCGTCGACCGAGACCAGCCGGTACAGGCGATCGTCGTCGCGCTTGCTGTTCGGGTCCAGGCGCAGACTCTCGCCGGTCGCAGGCTCGCCTTCGACGGTCCAGGTGCCGCCCAGCTCGAAGTCGCCATCGGCCTGGTCCTGATAGTGCTCATCGAGCTTGAAGGTGCCGTCGGCCATCAGTTCCAGACGGGTGTCGATGCCGGGGCAGCTGGCGCAGGGCAGGGTGCCGGCGAAGACGCCGGGCAGGGCCTTGGTGTCGATCGGCGCGACCGTCTCGGTGGCGGGCGGTGCGACGGCCTCGGCCGCCGGCGCGGGTTCGGCAGCGGCTTCGGCGGCGGGCTCGGGCTGCTTCTGGCAGGCGGCCAACAGCAGGGTGGCGGTGGTGGCGGCGAGAATCAGGGGAAAGCGACGCATCCGTGGACTCCTTGTGGTCGGGTGGGCGTTGTGTGGGGGGCTGGAAAACGGAATCGGATGGAACCGATGTTGCGGACGCTGGCAGCGCGGCGCTGAACGTCGCCCGAAGCCGGGCTCAGCGCTTGCCGCCGAACAGGCCGCCGAGCAGGCCGCGCACGATCTGCTGGCCGATCCGGCTGCCGACGGTGCGCGCGGTCTGCTTGGCCATGGTCTCGACCATGCCCTGGCGGCGCTTGGTGCCGAACACCGCGTCCTTGATCGCCTGGCCGAAGCCGCCTTCCTCGGCATCGTCGTCCTCGCGCCGGCGCGCCGGCGGCGCCTTGGCCTGCCCGGCCGCGGCCTGGGCCTTGGCGGCGAGCATCTCGGCGGCGGACTCGCGGTCGACCGGGGTGTCGTACTTGGCACCGACCGGACTGCCGGCGCGGACCCGTGCCCGCTCGGCCTCGGTGATCGCGCCCATCCGGCAGCGCGGCGGCGCGATCAGGGTGTGCTCGACCGGCATCGGCACGCCCTTGTCCTGCAGGGTCGATACCAGCGCCTCGCCGGTGCCGAGCCGGGAGATCGTCTCGACCACGTCCAGCGCCGGGTTGGCGACGAAGGTCTCCGCCGCGGTCCGCACCGCCTTCTGGTCGCGCGGGGTATAGGCGCGCAGCGCGTGCTGCACGCGGTTGCCGAGCTGACCGAGGATCTCGTCGGGGACGTCGTCGGGGAACTGCGAGCAGAAGTACACGCCCACGCCCTTGGAGCGGATGATCCGCACCACCTGCTCGACCCGTTGCCGCAGGGCCGGCGGCGCGTCGTCGAACAACAGATGGGCCTCGTCGAACACGAACACCAGCTTCGGTTTGTCCAGGTCGCCGACCTCGGGCAACTGCTCGAACAGCTCCGACAGCAGCCACAGCAGGAAGCTCGAATACAGCCGCGGCTTGAGGATCAGCTTGTCGGCGGCGAGCAGGTTGATCACGCCGCGGCCGTCGGTGGTGGTGCGCATCAGGTCGGCCAGGTCCAGCGCCGGCTCGCCGAAGAACATCTGCGCGCCTTCGCCCTCCAGTCGCAGCAGCGCACGCTGGATCGCGCCGATCGACTGCGCGCTGACCAGGCCGTAGGCGGTGGAGATGTCCTTGCGCTCGGCGGCGACCAGGCCGAGGAGGGCACGCAGGTCCTCCAGGTCGAGCAGCAGCAGGCCGCGGTCGTCGGCGAGCCTGAACACGATGTCGAGCACGCCCGACTGGGTATCGTTGAGGCCGAGGATGCGGGCGAGCAGGGTCGGGCCCATCTCGCTGACGGTGGTGCGGACCGGGTGGCCGAGCTGGCCGAACAGGTCCCAGAACACGGTCGGGCTGCCTTCGCTGGCGTAGCCGTCGATGCCGATGCGGTCGATCCGCTCCTGCAGCCTGTCGCTCATCTCGCCGGGCACCGCCAGGCCGGCGATGTCGCCCTTCACGTCGGCCATGAACACCGGCACGCCGATCCGCGAGAAGCCCTCGGCCAGCACCATCAGGGTGACCGACTTGCCGGTGCCGGTGGCGCCGGCGACCAGACCGTGGCGGTTGCCCAGCCGAGGCTGCAGGACGACGTGGCCAGGACCGTCGGACGCGCCGTCCGTCGTGCCGGTGATGGCCTTGCCGATGAGGATAGGGTCCATGCTCGACTCCATTCAGGTTCCTGGCGATTCTAGGTGCAAACCGAGACGGCGGGCATCGTGACCGGCGGTGGTTGTGATACCGAGAGTGCAGACGATACCCTGCGCCTTCGTTTTTCATCAGCCGTCGTTCATGCCCGCTTCCGCTTCTTCGTCCACGCACTTCCCCGCTCGAGCGTCCGCTCGCGTCGCCGCCACCGCCGCCCTGTCGGTCGCTCTCGTCACCCTGCTGTCGCCAGCGCCGGCCGAGGCGCTTTCGCGCCGCGACCAGGCCGCGGTCGAATCGATCGACCAGCGCATGCAGGCGGCCGAGGCCAAGTACCGCGAGGCGATGGTGATGACCGGCAACGCCGACCCGGAGGGCGTGCGGATCGGCGACGAGGCGCTGGAGGACATGGAGGACGTGATGGCCGACTGCGCGAAGCAGCGCGGCTGCTCGCCGACCACCCTGCTGGCCACCTACAAGCGCCTGCTCAAGCTCAATGTCGACGCCCAGGACCCGTTCGCCGGCCAGTTGGACCCGGCCGATGCCGACCCCGACCACGTCGACCTGGGCGAGGGCGAGTCCGATCCGCTGGCCGCCGACGTGCCCGAGGCGGCCCGCGCCGCCGCGCTGCTCGACGACCGCCGCCACCGCTTCGACGAGATGGTCAAGTACAACCCGGCGGTGCAGGCCGGCATTCGCCGCTGGCTGACCGACATGCGGCCGTCGCTGATGAACAGCTACGAGAACTACCAGTACATGCGCCACCTGATGTGGCCGCACTACGAGCGCGCCGGCCTGCCCGAGGCGCTGCTGTTCGGGATCATGGCCAAGGAGTCCAACGGCAAGGTGCACGCGCGCTCGCGCGCCGGCGCCGCCGGGCCGATGCAGTTCATGTACGCGACCGGCCAGCGCTTCGGCCTGGGCAAGGACAGCCACGGCTTCGACACCCGCTACGACCCGTATGCGGCCTCCGAGGCCAGCGTGCGCTATCTCAACGAGCGGATGGGCGAGCTCAACCGCAACATCGAACTGGCGCTGGCCGCCTACAACGGCGGCGAAGGCCGCGCCCGCCGCATCCACCGGGAGCACCCGGGCCAGGACTTCTGGGACGAGTCGGTCTACAACGAATTTCCCGCCGAGACCCGCGACTACGTGCCAATGGTGATCGCCGCCGCGTGGCTGTTCCTGCACCCGAAGCAGTACGGCATCGAATTCCCGAAGGTCGACCCGCGGCCGGCCGCGCTGACCCTGGCGCAACCGACCTCGATCTACCAACTGACCATCTGCCTGGGCAGCGGCGGCACCCGCGACGGCTACATGCGCGCGTTGCGCAACCTCAATCCGCGCTATGACGCCGATACGGTGCTGCCGGCCGGCACCGTGCTCAACGCGACCACCCGGGTGGCCGGCCTGTACAACCGCTGGTGCGTGCGTGGCGCGCGTGCCGAACTGGCACGCACCCTGGTGCTCAGCGATCCGGATCGGGCGATCGTGCGCACCGGCACGGTGACCCGGGTCGCCGACACCGCGGTCGCGGCGGCAGCGCCGCAGCGTCCGCGCACCTACCGGGTGCAACGCGGCGAGACGCTTTCGTCGATCGCCCGCAAGTTCTCCTGCGGCACCGGTGAGCTGGCCCGGGCCAACGGCATCCGCCCGCCGCGCTACACCATCCGGCCCGGCCAGAAGCTGAGCCTGGAGGGCTGCGGCGGGTGAATCGCGGCGCGCGGGCGCCGGCCTGGTTGTGGGTGGCGATCGGCGCCAGCGGCGCGCTGGCGGTCGCTGGCGCCTGGGGCGAGGGCCCCACGGCGCTGCACTACCTGTTCAAGCCGCTGACCACGCTGTTGATCGCCGGCGGCCTGTGGCGTCATCGCGACCGCGCCGATGGCGGCTATGCCCATCGCGTGCTGGTCGGCCTGTTGCTGTCGACCGTCGGCGACATCGCCCTGATGTTTCCCGGCGACGCCTGTTTCATGATCGGCCTGGGCGCGTTCCTGCTCGCCCACCTGGCCTACTGGTCGGCGTTCCGGCGGCGGCTGAAGTCGGTGGCCGGACGCGGTCCGCAGTGGCCGTGGCTGGCCTATGTCGCCGTCGCCGCGGCGGTGCTGGCGGTCCTGTGGCCGCATCTGCCGGGTGCGCTGCAGGCGCCGGTGCTGGCCTACATCGCGGTGCTGGTGGCGATGGCCGCAAGCGCCACGCAGGCCTGGCGGCGCGTGGGCGGCGCTGCCGGCTTCGCCGCGCTGGGCGGGCTCAGCTTCGTGGTCTCGGATGCGAGCCTGGCGCTGGACCGCTTCGTCGCGCCGCTGCCGGCCGCGGTGCTGCTCGTGCTGGCGAGTTACTGGTTCGCGCAGGCGCTGATCGCGCGTTCGGGAATGTCCGAACGCGACGCGGGCTGAGCGCGGACGGGGTCAGGGCGTCGGCAAGCGCTCGCCCAGACGCTGGCCCAGCCGTACCGGCGTTTCCGCGCCCAGGTCCGGGGCCAGTTCGGCGACCCCGGGCGGCAGCAGCACGACCACGGTGGAGCCGTAGTTGAAGCGGGCCATCTCCTCGAAGCGCTCCAGCAGGATGTCCTGGCCGCGATAGTCCTTGCGGGTCACCCGGTCGGCGTAGGCCGGAATCTCCTCGCCGCTCCATACCGTTTCGACCCCGGAGACCAGCAGAGCGCCGACCATCACCGAGGCCATCGGCCCGAAATCGGTGTCGAAATGGCAGACCAGACGCTCGTTGCGGGCGAACAGGCGCGGCACGTTGCGGACCGCGTCGGGGCCGACGCTGAACAGACGCCCGGGCACGTGCACGGTCTCGCGCAGGGTGCCGGTCCAGGGCATGTGCACGCGGTGGTAGTCGCGCGGCGACAGGTAGACCGTGGCGAAGCGGCCGCCATGGAATGCGGCCGCATCGGTCTCGCTGGCCAACAGCTCGGCGGCGCTGAACGACTGCCCCTTGGCCTGGAAGATGCGGCCGTCGGCGTCGATCGGGCCGCACTGGCTGATGCGGCCGTCGGCCGGCATCAGCAGGGCGCCGGGGTCGGGGTCGGGCGTGCGTGCGCCTGGCCTGAGCGCGCGGGTGAAGAAACTGTTGAAGGTCGGGTAGGCGGTCGGGTCCGGCTGCGCCGCCTCGGACAGGTCGACGCCGAATTTCCGCGTCACCGTGTCGATCAGCCACTGCTTGATCCGCGGGTTGTCCGAGTACGCCAACCCGCGGGCCAGCGACGACAGCAGCCGGTGCGGCAGGGCATAGGTCAGCGTGGTGACCAGGCTCATGGGCGCGCGTCCCCGGTCAGCGCCGCCAGGTCGGCGGCGATCTTCGCCGGCTCCAGCGGCGGCCGGATCAAGCCGGCCATCCGGCCCTGCGGATCGAGCACGGCGATCGTCGCGCTGTGGTCGATCGAATACTGGTCGGCGGGCACGCCTTCCGGCGGCGGCACCTTGGCGAACACCATGCTCAGCGACGCCGCCAGCTGCTCCAGCGCCGGCAGGCTGCCGGTCGCGGCCAGGGTGTCGGTGTGGAAGGCGTGGGCGTACTGGCCGATCAGCTCGGGGGTATCGCGCTCGGGGTCGACCGAGACGAACAGCACCCGCGGCCGGGTCGGTTCGGGGATGCTTTCCCAGGCCTTCTGCGCGCGTGCCAGTTCCGCCAGGGTGGTCGGGCAGACGTCGGGACAGTGGGTGAAGCCGAGGAAGACCGCGGTCCAGTGTCCCTGCAGCTCGGAAGGCTCCAGCGGGGTGCCGTCGGATTGGGTCAGCTCGAACGGGGGCAGGGTGCGGACCGGCTGGAACAGCCGTACCGTCTGCAGCTCCGGCGCGGGCGCGCCGCCGGCCGGTCCGAAGTAGCGCGTCGCCGCCCACAGGCCCAGTCCGGCGGCGAGGGCGACGATGAGGATATAAGCAGTGGTGCGGTTGAACATGATCGATCCGACTGAGAACGCGGGGGCATGATAGCGGCCATGCGCGGCCGGCGGCGGCTATAATCGCCGGCCATCCCCCGACCCGCCGTGAACATGCCCGTGAGCCCGCCCCCCAGCGACGGTCCCCTGAGCGCCAGCCCCGAGTCGGCGACGTTCGAGCAACTGACGATCGTCGACCTGATCCGCCATGGCGGCAGCCTGTTCGCCGAGGCCGGGCTGACCTTCGGCCACAGCTACGACAACGCACTCGACGAGGCGACCCAGCTGGTGCTGCACGCGCTGCACATGCCGCACGACCTCAGCCCGGTCTACGGCCAGTCGCGGGTCACCACCGCGGAGAAGGCGAAGGTGCTGGCGCTGTTCGGGCGCCGCATCCGCGAGCGCGTTCCCGCCGCCTACCTGACCGGCGAGGCCTGGTTCGCCGGCCTGAGCTTCAAGTCCGACCCGCGCGCGCTGGTGCCGCGCTCCCCGATCGCCGAGCTGATCGAGGCCGGCTTCGAGCCCTGGCTCGGCGGCCGCGAGGTCCGGCGCGCGCTCGATCTGTGCACCGGCTCGGGCTGCATCGCGATCGCGACCGGGCACTACCATCCCGATTGGGAGGTGCACGGCATCGACATCAGCGACGATGCGCTGTCGCTGGCGGCCGAGAACAAGGCGCGGCTGCACGCCGACAACGTCGCCTTCCGCAAGTCCGACCTGTTCTCCGCGCTCGACGGCGAGGTCTACGACCTGATCGTCACCAATCCGCCCTATGTGACCGACGACGAGACCGATGCGCTGCCGCAGGAGTACGCGCACGAGCCCGAGCTGGGCCTGCGCGCCGGCGACGACGGTCTCGACCTGGCGCTGCGGATCATGCGCGACGCGCCCGCGCACCTGAGCGAGCACGGCCTGCTGATCTGCGAGGTCGGCGAGGCCGAGCGCGCCCTGGTCGAGCTGCTGCCGGAGCTGCCGATGGCCTGGGTCGAGTTCAAGGTCGGGCAGATGGGCATCTTCGTGGTCGAGCGCCAGGACCTGGTCGAGCACCGGGACCGGATCCGCGAACTCGCCGACGCGCGCGGCTGACCGGCGATGTCCGACAACAGCTTCGGCCGGCTGCTACGCGTCACCACCTTCGGCGAGAGCCACGGGCCGGCGATCGGCTGCGTGGTCGACGGGCTGCCGCCGGGCATCGCGATCGCGCCGGAGGATTTCCGCCAGGACCTGGAGCGGCGCGCGACCGGGCGCACCCGCCACACCTCGGCGCGACGCGAGAGCGACGAGGTCGAGATCCTGTCCGGGGTCTACGAGGGCGTCACCACCGGCACCCCGGTGGCCCTGCTGATCCGCAACACCGACGCCCGCAGCAAGGACTACAGCCGGATCGCCGCGCAGTTCCGCCCCGGCCATGCCGACTATGCCTACTGGCAGAAGTACGGCGTGCGCGATCCGCGCGGCGGCGGCCGCTCCTCGGCGCGCGAGACCACGATGCGGGTGGCCGCCGGCGTGATCGCCAAGAAGTGGCTGGCCGAGCGCCACGGCGTGCGCATCCAGGGCTGGCTGTCGCAGCTGGGCGCGATCGTGCCGGAAGGCTTCGACCTGTCGGTGGTCGAGGACAACCCGTTCTTCTGGCCGCACGCCGAGCAGGTGCCGGCGCTGGAGGCCTACATGGACGCGCTGCGCAAGTCCGGCGACTCGGTCGGCGCGCGCGTGGACGTGATCGCCGAAGGGGTGCCGCCGGGCTGGGGCGCGCCGATCTACGGCAAGCTCGACGGCGCGTTGGCGGCGGCGCTGATGAGCATCAACGCGGTCAAGGGCGTGGAGGTCGGCGACGGCTTCGCCTCGGTCGCCCAGTCCGGCAGCGAGCATCGCGACGTGATGCATGCGGACGGTTTCCAGTCCAACCATGCCGGCGGCGTGCTCGGCGGCATCAGCACCGGCCAGCCGGTGCGCTGCTCGGTCGCGTTCAAGCCGACCTCGAGCCTGCGCCTGCCGGTCGAGGGGCTGGACGTGCATGGCGATGTCGTCGAGGTGGTCACCACCGGTCGCCACGACCCCTGCGTGGGCATCCGTGCGACTCCGATCTGCGAGGCGATGGTGGCGCTGGTGCTGATGGACCAGGCCCTGGTCCACCGCGCCCAGTGCGGCGATGTCGGCGAGGTGCCGCCGCGTATTCCCGGCGAACCCGCCGAGGGCTCGAAAAAACGATAGCGGCCAGTCGTCAGGCGCGCCCCCGCTGGGCCCGGGCAGCGCCGTTCCGGCTGAGCCGCGTTGAGCGAACAGGGCCCGACGCCGATCCATCCGGGCGCGCGACCCAGACCTGCGCGGCGCCCCAGACCCCAAGGAATCCAGAATCATGAGCAAGACCTTCAACGTAGCCGTCGTCGGCGCCACCGGTGCGGTCGGCGAGACCATGCTGGCGATCCTCGCCGAGCGCCGCTTCCCGATCGGCACCCTGCACGTGCTCGCCAGCGAGCGCTCGGCCGGCGGCACCATCGAATACCGCGGCGAGGAATACATCGTCCAGGACCTGGCCGCGTTCGATCCAGCCGGCGTCGACATCGCGCTGTTCTCCGCCGGTGGCAGCGTGTCCAAGGAGTACGCGCCGAAGTTCGCCGCCGCCGGCGCGGTGGTGATCGACAACTCCTCGGCCTTCCGTTACGACGACGATGTGCCGCTGGTGGTGTCGGAGGTCAATCCCGAGGCGATCGCCGACCGTCCGCGCGGCATCATCGCCAACCCGAACTGCTCGACCATGCAGATGCTGGTCGCGTTGGCGCCGATCCACCGCAAGTACAGGATCGAGCGCATCAACGTCGCCACCTATCAGTCGGTGTCCGGCGGTGGCCGTGCGGCGATGGAGGAGCTCGGTCGCCAGACCGGCGCGCTGCTGAACTTCCGCGATCCCGAGCCCGAGCGCTTCCCGGTCCAGATCGCGTTCAACCTGATCCCGCACATCGACGACTTCCAGGACAACGGTTTCACCAAGGAAGAGATGAAGATGGTCTGGGAGACCCGCAAGATCCTCGGCGACGACTCGATCATGGTGAACCCGACCGCGGTGCGGGTGCCGGTGTTCTACGGTCACTCCGAGGCGGTCGCGATCGAGACCGCGACCCCGGTCACGCCGGACGAGGCGCGCGCGCTGCTGGCCGCCTCGCCGGGCATCGAGATCGTCGATGAGCGCAAGCCCGGCGGCTATCCGACCCCGGTCACCCACGCCTCGGGCAACGACGCGGTCTATGTCGGCCGCATCCGCGAGGATCTGTCGCATCCGCGCGGGCTCAATCTGTGGATCGTGTCCGACAACATCCGCAAGGGCGCGGCCTTGAACGCGGTGCAGCTGGCCGAGCTGGTCGCGGCGGAGTGAGCCGCGAGCCGGTCCGGATATCGGCATCGATGTCGCTCGGGGCGGGGGCCTTCGCTCCCGCCTCGCTGGCCGGGCGTGGTTGCAGGGCGATCGCCGTCACGCGTTGCGCCGTGCACGCCGCGCCGGCTAGAGTCGGCAATCTGGGGGAGACGAAACAGGTGCTCTTGTGAAGCAGTTCGCGCGTTGTGCGTTGGCACGTAGTGCATTGGCGCTCGCGCTGGTGGTGGCCAGCAGTTCGGCGTCGGCATTGGGTCTGGGCGAGATCGTGGTGCGATCGCGTCTGGACCAGCCGTTGCTGGCCGAAATCCCGATCATCTCCAACGACCCGGCCGAGCTGGAGCGCCTGCAGGCGCGACTGGCCTCGCCGGAGACCTTTGCCCGCGTCGGTCTGGAGCCGCCGCAGGGCGTGGTGTCGAACCTGCGCTTCATGGTCGGCCTCGACAACGCCGGCAACCCGGTGGTGCGGGTCACCAGCGCGCAGCCGGTCGACCAGGCCGCGCTGACCTTCCTGATCGAGGTCGACTGGGGGCAGGGGCGGCTGGTGCGCGAGTACTCGGCGCTGCTGGATGCGCCGCGCACGGTGTCGGCCGCGGCACAGCCTCCGATCGAGGCGCCGACCGTCGCGCCGTCGAACCAGATCGTGCGCGAGCCGGCGGTGTCCGACGAGGCCGCGGCCGATGCGGTGGCGGCCGGGGATGCCGGGACCACGGTGCCGACAGCGCCGCCGACCGAACCGACGCCCGAGCCGCCTCCGGTGGCGACCGCCCCCGCGCAGCCGCGTCCGGCCGCGGTGGCGCGTCCGGTGCGCCGGATCGACGGCGACAGCTACCAGGTGAGCAGCGGCGACACGTTGTCGCACATCGCCAGCCGCATCGATGGTGCCCGCGGGCTCAGCCTCAACCAGCGCATGGTGGCCTTGCTGCAGGCCAACCCGGAAGCCTTCATCGGCGGCAACATCCACCAGGTCAAGTCAGGCGCGGTGCTGCGGATTCCCGATGCCGAGGCGATGGCCGGGTTCGAGCGCGCCGAGGCCGACGAACTGGTCCGCGAGCAGACCCGTCAGTGGCGGCAACCGGTCGCGACCGTGCCGCAGCCGGCCGATGCGGGCCGGGTCGGCGTGCCGGCGCCTGCCTCGGGCCAGGCGCAGCAGGCCGCGGTGGCCGACGCACGGCTGGAGATCGTGCCGCCGGGCGCGAGCGATGCGAACCAGGCCGGCAACACACCCGGCAACCAGTCCGGTATCAGCGCCGGAGGCGAGGGGAACATGCTTCGACAGGACATGCAGCAGGCGCAGGAAACCCTGGCGGCCCGCGAGGCCGAACTGGGCGAGATGAAGGCCAGGATCGCCGAGCTGGAGAAGCTGCAGCAACAGCAGCAGAAGCTGCTGGAACTGAAGGACAGCGAGCTGGCCGAGGTGCAGCAGCGCCTGGCCACCCAGTCCGCCACTGCCGCTCCACAGGACGCCGGGCAGGGGACCGCGATGCCGTGGCTGTTCGGCGGCTTCGGCCTGTTGCTGGCCGCGCTGGCCGGCGGCTGGGCGTTGCGGCAGCGCAATGCCAAGCCGGTGTTCCGTGCCCCCGACGAGTCCCATGGCGAGCGCCGATCGTCGGTTGCCGACGCGTTCGCGGCGGGCGCCGCGGGCGCTGCCGTGGCGGCGCCGACCGCCGCTGACGACGAGGCGACCGCGACCGGCTCCGAAGCCGCCGCGGTGGTCCCGGCGCCGGCCGCCGCGACCGCCGGACCGGAACCGGCCGCCGATGCCGGCGCCGGGGCGCCCGCCTGGCACGGTGCCCAAGAGCAAGAGGCGGAGGACGAGCCCTCGCCGGTGATGGCGGATGCGACCGCCGGCAATGGCGGCGGCAACGAACGCCTGGAGCTGGCCCGCGCCTACATCGCCCTGGGCGATCGCGACAGTGCCCGCCAGTTGCTGGCCGAGGTGCGCCTGCACGGCGACCTGGCCGCGCGTCAGCAGGCGATGCAGATGCTGCGCGAACTGGAATGATCCGGTCGCGGTATCGCCGTCGTGGATGAGCAGGCACCGGCGCCGTCCGCGGTCGAACGGTTGGCGCTGGCGATCGAGTACGACGGTTCGGCGTTCTCCGGCTGGCAGCGCCTGACCCGCGCGGGCGAGGAGGGCGCGCGTCCGGAGCGCACCGTGCAGGAGGTCGTCGAGCAGGCGTTGGGCTTCGTTGCCGGGCAGCCGGTGGCGACGGTCTGCGCCGGCCGCACCGACGCCGGGGTCCACGCCCGCGCCCAGGTGATCCATTTCGACGCGCCGGTACGGCGCGAGCCCCGCGGCTGGGTCCTCGGCACCACCACCCGGCTGCCGCCGGAGGTCTGCGTGCGCTGGTGCGTGCCGGTGGCGGCGGACTTCCATGCCCGCTTTTCGGCGCGCGCGCGCCGCTACCGCTATCGTCTGGTCAACCGGCCGGTGCGCCCGGCGCTGATGCGCGAGTACCTGAGTTGGGAACGGCGACCGCTGGACGCGGACGCCATGCACCGCGCCGCCCAGGCGTTGCTGGGCGAGAACGACTTTTCCGCGTTTCGCACCGTCCACTGCCAGGCGCCGCATGCGCGTCGCAACCTGCACGAGATCAGCGTGCGCCGCGACGGCGAGATCGTCGATGTCGAGGTACAGGCCAATGCGTTCCTGCATCACCAGGTCCGCAACATCGTCGGCAGCCTGCTGGTGGTCGGGCGCGGCGAGAAGCCCGAGGGCTGGATCGCCGAGCTGCTGGCCGGGCGCGACCGTACCGTCGCCGGGCCGACCGCGCCGCCGAACGGGTTGATGTTCCTGCGACCGCTGTATCCGGCCGATTGCGGGCTGCCGGCGGAAGTGACCCTCAGCGGTCCGGCGCCGGGCCCGGCGGCGCCGGAGGACGACTGAGATGGGCCAGGGTTCCGTGGAACGCGATCCCAAGGACCGTGAACCACGCGCACGCGCGACCCGGATCAAGTTCTGTGGCCTGACCCGGCCGGAGGACGTGGATCTGGCGGTCGCGCTGGGGGTCGACTTCATCGGCCTGGTGTTCGCCGCGCGCAGTCCGCGCCGGCTGGACCCGATGACCGGCGCGGCGCTGCGCGCACGGATTCCGGACCGGATCGCCACCGTCGCGCTGCTGATGGACGCCAGCGCCGCCGAGGTCGGTGCTGTCGTCGAGACGGTCCGCCCCGACCTGCTGCAATTCCACGGCGCCGAGCCCGACGCGTTCTGCGCAGGCTTCGGGCTGCCGTTCTGGAAGGCGATCGCGATGGGCGGCGACCCCGACCGCGCGCTGGCCGGCCTGGGGAGTTTCCCGCATGCCGCGGCCTTCCTGTTCGACGGCCATGCCGCGGGCGAGCCCGGAGGCGGTGGCCAACGCTTCGACTGGACCCGATTGCCGGACACGCTGGAGCGCCCGTTCCTGCTGGCCGGTGGGCTCGACGCCGGCAACGTCGCCCGCGCGATTGCCACCGCGAGGCCCTGGGGAGTCGATGTCTCCAGCGGCATCGAGCAGTCGCCCGGGCTGAAGGACGCGGCGCGGATGCGTGCCTTCGTCGAGGCGGTCCGATGCGCCGATGGCGATGGCGCGCCGCGCAGCTAGCTGCGCCGGACGTGTAGGATAGGAGGCGCCATGAAACCTCGTCGTCCGCCCGCTCCGTTTGGCCGTTCGCTTCGCCGCTGGCGACGCGTGCCCGCGGCCGCGGTCAGATAACCGCGCTCGACGCGGCCGCCCGCCGGCCTTCGCATCCCTCGCCGCGACACGGTTCGCGGCCGTTTCATGGCACCGGAGAATTCCCGTGGTAACTCCCGACCCCCATGCCGCGCAGGGCGCGGCCAGCGCTTCGGGTCCAATCGACAGCGCTTCGATCGACTACAACCTCTACCCCGACGCGAACGGCCATTTCGGCCGTTTCGGCGGCCGCTTCGTCGCCGAGACCCTGATCGGTCCGCTGCAGGAGTTGGCCGAGGCCTACGACCAGGCCCGTACCGACCCCGAGTTCATCGCCGCCTTCGAGCGCGACCTGGCCCACTATGTCGGCCGGCCCAGTCCGATCTACTTCGCCGAGCGGCTCAGTCGCGAGGTCGGCGGCGCGCGCATCCTGCTCAAGCGCGAGGACCTGAACCACACCGGCGCGCACAAGATCAACAACACCATCGGCCAGGCGTTGCTGGCCAGCCGCATGGGCAAGACCCGGATCATCGCCGAGACCGGCGCCGGCCAGCACGGCGTCGCCTCGGCGACGGTGGCCGCGCGGCTGGGGCTGGAGTGCGTGGTCTACATGGGCGCGACCGACATCGAACGGCAGAAGATCAACGTCTACCGGATGCGCCTGCTCGGCGCCAGGGTGGTGCCGGTGTCCAGCGGTTCGGCGACGCTGAAGGACGCCCTCAACGAGGCGATGCGCGACTGGGTCACCAACGTCGGCGACACCTTCTACATCATCGGCACCGTCGCCGGCCCCGACCCGTATCCGCGGATGGTGCGCGATTTCAATGCCGTGGTCGGCCGCGAGGCGCGCGCGCAGATGCTGGCCGAGTACGGGCGCCTGCCGGACGCGGTCACCGCCTGCGTCGGCGGCGGCAGCAATGCGATCGGCGTGTTCCATGCCTTCCTCAACGATCCGGGCGTGCGCATCGTCGGCGCCGAGGCCGCCGGCGACGGCATCGACACCCCGCGTCATGCCGCCTCGCTTGCCGCCGGGCGCCCCGGCGTGCTGCACGGCAACCGCACCTACGTGCTGTGCGACGACGACGGCCAGATCACCGAGACCCACTCGGTGTCGGCCGGGCTCGACTATCCCGGCGTCGGTCCCGAGCACGCCTTCCTGAAGGAGACCGGGCGCGCCGAGTATGTCGGGGTGACCGACGAAGAGGCGCTGGCGGCGTTCCACCGGCTGACCCGCAGCGAGGGCATCCTGCCGGCGCTGGAGTCCAGCCATGCGATCGCGCAGGCGATCAAGCTCGCCCGCGACCTGCCGGAGGACGCCCTGGTGCTGTGCAACCTGTCCGGCCGCGGCGACAAGGATGTGCATACCATCGCCGCTCGGGAGGGCATCTCGCTGTGAACCGCATCGACCGCAAGTTCCAGGCCCTCGCCGCCTCCGGCCGCAAGGCCCTGGTGCCGTTCGTGACCGCCGGCGATCCTTCGCTGGAGGCGACCGTGCCGGTCATGCACGCGCTGGTCGAGGCCGGTGCCGACGTGATCGAACTCGGGGTGCCGTTTTCCGACCCGATGGCCGACGGACCGACCATCCAGCGCAGTTCCGAACGCGCGATCGCGCGTGGTGCCGGCCTGTCCTGGGTGCTGGAGGCGGTGCGCGGGTTCCGCGAGCGCGATGCGGACACGCCGGTGGTGTTGATGGGCTACCTGAATCCGGTCGAGATCCGCGGCGCGGAGGCCTTCGCCGCCGCCGCGACCGCGGCCGGGGTCGACGGCGCGCTGCTGGTCGACCTGCCACCGGAGGAGGCCGCCGATTTCCGCGCCGGCTTCGACGCGCACGATCTGGCCCTGGTCCTGCTGGCCTCGCCGACGACCTCGCCGGCCCGTATCGGCCAGCTGTGCGACGAAGGGCAGGGCTACCTGTACTACGTCAGCTACGCCGGGGTGACCGGCGCCGACCGTCTGGATGCCGGTGCCGCCAACGACCGACTGCACACGATCCGGGCCCGCAGCCGGGTCCCGGTGGTGGCGGGCTTCGGGATCAAGGATGCGGCCAGCGCGGCGGCGATGGCGAAGGAGGCCGATGGCGTGGTTGTCGGCAGCGCGCTGGTCGCGGCGTTGGCGGATGCCGTCGATCCGGCGGCCGCGGCCCGGGCCTTCCTTGCACCATTGCGCGAGGCGCTGGACCGCACAGGCCAGGTGTGAGCCACGATCCCCGGGCTGCGCGCCCCCCCGGGGTAGAGTCTGTCGGGCAGAGGGCAGAGAAGGGCCATCGATGCCACAGGAGCGGCGTGAGCGGCGATGCGGCCTTCATGGGACGGCCCTCGCGGCTTACGCCGCTCCTACGACAGCAGGTGCGTGCCCCTCCAATTCGCCCGGCGCGCGAATCGCCCCCCGACTCCGGGGGGCTGAGGCCCATCGACGGTCGATCGACGCCATGGGAGCGGCGACCGCCGTTCCGCAAGCCCAATCGCGGCCTGTGCCGCTCCTACAGTAAACTGACCCGCTCGGTCGGGGTCCGCCTCGACCTCCCAATGGCTGAACGGGAAAGACTCAACGTATGTCCTGGCTCAAGAAACTCATGCCGTCCGGCATCCGCACCGAATCCGGCAGCGCCAAGCGGCGCAGCGTGCCGGAGGGGCTCTGGGAGAAGTGCGACCAGTGCGGCGCGGTCCTGTACCGGCCCGAGCTCGAGGAGAACCTCGAGGTCTGCCCGAAGTGCGGCCACCACATGAACATCCGGGCACGGGCCCGTCTCAATGCCCTGTTCGACGCCGGCAGCACGACCGAGCTCGCGACCGGGCTGGGTCCGACCGATGTGCTCAAGTTCAAGGACCAGAAGAAGTACGCCGACCGGATCAAGGCCGCGCAGCGCTCGACCGGCGAGCGCGACTCGCTGGTCGCGATGTCGGGCACCATGAAATCCAGGCCGCTGGTCGCCTGCGCGATGGATTTCGCGTTCATGGGCGGCTCGATGGGCTCGGTCAGCGGAGAGAAGTTCGCCCTGGCCGCCGAGCACGCGCTGGAAATCGGTGCGCCGCTGGTGTGCTTCTCGGCCTGCGGGGGCATGCGCATGCAGGAGAGCCTGTTCTCGCTGCTGCAGATGGCCAAGACCTCGGCGGCGCTGGCGCGCCTGCGTGCGAAGGGGTTGCCGTTCATCTCGGTGCTGACCCATCCGACCTTCGGCGGCGCCACCGCCTCGTTCGCGATGCTGGGCGACATCAACATCGCCGAGCCCAAGGCGTTGATCGGGTTCGCCGGCCCGCGGGTGATCGAACAGACCGTGCGCGAGACCCTGCCGGAGGGCTTCCAGCGTTCGGAGTTCCTGCTCGAACACGGCGCGCTGGACCAGATCTGCGACCGCCGCGAGCTGCGCGATCGCCTGGCCCAGTTGCTGGCCCTGCTGCAGAAGCAGCCGGCGCCGGAGGACGATGTCGAGGCCGCCTGAAGCCGGCTCCGCATCGATGCAGTCGCGCCCGTGCCGCGGGCGCCCGTTCCGGAAGATGGATATCCAATGACCCGCAAGTATTTCGGTACCGATGGCATCCGCGGCCGGGTCGGCCAGGGCCCGATCTCGGCCGACTTCATGCTGCGCCTGGGCAACGCCTACGGTCACGTGCTGGCCGCCGCCAGCAGCGGACACAAGCCGCTGGTGGTGATCGGCAAGGACACCCGCATCTCCAACTACATGTTCGAGGCCGCGCTGGAGGCCGGACTGGTCGCCGCCGGCGTCGACGTGCAGCTGATGGGGCCGATGCCGACCCCGGCGGTCGCCCATCTGACCCGCTCGCTGCGCGCCGACGGCGGCATCGTCATCTCCGCCTCGCACAACCCGCATCACGACAACGGCATCAAGTTCTTCTCCGCCAGCGGCGAGAAGCTCGACGACGCCACCGAGCTGGCGATCGAGGCCGCGCTGGACCAGCCGTTCCGCACCGTCGATTCCGATGCGCTGGGCAAGGCCGTGCGCACCCGCGACGCGGTCGGCCGCTACGTCGAGGCCTGCAAGAACTCGGTGCCGCGAGGCTTCGATCTCAAGGGCATGCGCATCGTGATGGATTGCGCCCACGGCGCGACCTATCAGATCGGTCCGCTGGTGCTGCGCGAGCTCGGTGCCCGTGTCGACACCATCGGCGTGGACCCCAATGGCACCAACATCAACGACGGCGTCGGCTCGACCCATCCGCAGGCGCTGGCCGCCGAGGTCAGGGCGCGCGGCGCGGACCTGGGCATCGCCTTCGACGGCGACGGCGACCGCGTGCTGCTGGTCGACGAGAGCGGCCAGGTGCGCGACGGCGACGATCTGCTGTTCCTGCTGGCCACCGACTGGCGCCAGAGCGGGCGCCTGCAGGGGCCGGTGGTCGGCACCCTGATGACCAATTTCGGCCTCGAACAAGCGTTCGATCGCGGCGGCATCGGCTTCATCCGCGCCAAGGTCGGCGACCGTTACGTGCACCAGCAACTGATCGCGCACGGCGGCATACTCGGCGGCGAGACCTCGGGGCACCTGCTGTGCCTGGACCGGACCAGCACCGGCGACGGCATCATCAGCGCGCTGCAGGCGCTGGAAGTGCTCAAGCGTCGCGGGCTGAAGCTCGGCGAGGCGCTGGGTGGCCTGGACAAGGTGCCGCAGAAGACCGTCAACGTCCGCTACGAGGCCGGCAACGGTCAGCCGGTCGAGGCCGCCTCGGTCAAGGCCGCGCTGGCCGAGGCCCAGGCCGCGGTGGCCGGCCACGGGCGCGCGTTCCTGCGACCCTCCGGCACCGAGCCGGTGGTGCGGGTGACGGTCGAGGCCGACTCTCCCGAGCTGATGCAGACCACCCTCGACGCCCTTTCCGAAGCAGTCCGCCAGGCGGCGGCCTGAAGACCCCACATGGAGTGTTCCGATTCTATGAGTCCGCAGATTCCGACCCTCGACATCCGTCGCTTCACCGACCCGGCGTCGCCCGCCGACCGTGACGCTTTCGTCTCCGAACTGGGCGCCGCCTATCGTGAGTGGGGCTTCGCCGGCATCCGCGGCCACGGCATCGGCGACGACCGGATCGGCGGCGCCTACGAGGTGTTCCGCCAGTTCTTCGACCTGCCCGAGGCGGTGAAGATGAAGTACCACGTGCCCGGTTCCGGCGGTGCCCGTGGCTACACCCCGTTCGGGGTCGAGACCGCCAAGGACTCCAAGCACCACGACCTCAAGGAGTTCTGGCACGTCGGTCGCGAGATCGCCGACGACTCCGGCTACCGCGAGGTGATGCCGCCGAACCTGTGGCCGACCGAGATCGAGGGTTTCCGCGAACACGCCTACGGGCTGTACCAGGCGCTGGACCGGCTCGGCAGCTCGGTGCTGTCGGCGCTGGCCCTGCACATCGAGCTGCCGGAGGACTGGTTCCGCGACAAGACCGACAGCGGCAATTCGATCCTGCGGCCGATCCACTATCCGCCGATCACCGCCGACGACATTCCCAACGTGCGCGCCGGCGCCCACGAGGACATCAACCTGATCACCCTGCTGGTCGGCGCCAGCGCCGAGGGCCTGGAAGTGCTGTCGCGCAAGGGCGAATGGGTGCCGTTCACCGCCGACGCGGACACCATCGTGGTCAACATCGGCGACATGCTGCAGCGCCTGACCAACCACGTGTACCCGTCGACCACCCACCGGGTGGTCAATCCCAAGGGCGAGACCGCGCGCCAGCCGCGCTACTCGACGCCGTTCTTCCTGCACCCGAATCCGGATTTCCTGATCGACGTGCTGCCGGGTTGCGTCAGTCCGGACAACCCGAGCCGGTATCCGCAGGCGATCACCGCCCAGGGCTATCTGGACGAGCGCTTGCGCGAGATCAAGCTGAAGTAGGCGCGGTTCAAACCGCCGCCGTGGCGCGGCGGCTCGGCCACCGTAGGAGCGGCGTAGGCCGCGATTCCCAGGCTGCGCCCGGGAATCCCCAAAGCTTGCTTCGCAAACCCTGGGCCCCGCCGTTGCGCCTCCACACCCCCATTCGCATCTGCGATGCGAACCGCTCCCTGACTCAGGGGGTTGGGGCATCGGCATCGCCTCCTGGCCGTAGGAGCGGCGTGAGCCGCGATGGGCTTTCCTCTCGAACCGGATCGCGGCTCGTGCCGTTTCTACGGGAGAGAAGAGGGGCCGTCGCAGGCGATCCCCGCTTCATTCAGCGCGGCGCGCCAGGCGGCCAGCTTGGCCGCTCGCGGCTGGGCCGCGTTGGCGGGGCTGGTCGAGGGCAACCTGCAGTAGCGCAGGCCGTCCGAGAGGCCCAGGCGGGCCAGCGCCGGCTCGACCTGGCGCATGAAGGCGGCCTCGGCGGCGGCGCCGTTGAACAGCAGCGAGCCGATCGAAGTGTGATGGGCGAGGAAGGCCGGGAAGTCGTTGGCCTCGGCGTCGCGTATCGCGCTGTCCAGGCTGCCCTGGCGCCGGCAGCTGGCGATCACGTCCCACAGGGCGATCCCGGCGGCGGCGAGGCGGGCGGATCGCTCGGGGTAGGGGAGTTCGGGCGAGGCGCCGACCAGCTCGCCCATGAACGGCCAGAAATGGTTGCGCGCGTGCGCGTAGTAGCGGCCCGCATCCAGCGATGCGACGCCGGGCATGCTGCCCAGCACCAGCACCCGGGCGTTCGCGCCGACGATCGGTGCCAGGCCGCGCAGACGCTGTGCGGCAACGGCCGATTGGTGGGAAGTGCGCCTCATCCGGACAGTCTAGCCGTGCATTTTCGCGCCCCTGCGTTAGAATGCC
Organism: Marilutibacter maris; assembly: GCF_003233695.1. Taxonomy (NCBI): domain Bacteria; kingdom Pseudomonadati; phylum Pseudomonadota; class Gammaproteobacteria; order Lysobacterales; family Lysobacteraceae; genus Marilutibacter; species Marilutibacter maris. The sequence goes on from NZ_CP029843.1 coordinate 1,656,833, forward strand.
GCGCCTCGAACGACCCATCTCCTGCCAGGGAAATCCGTACATGCGTCGCAGAATCGTTGCCGGAAACTGGAAGCTGCACGGCGATAGCCGGTTCGCGGCGGAGCTGCTCGATGCGGTGTCCGCGGTGGCGGCGCCGGAAGGCGTGGAGCGGGTGATCATGCCGCCGATGCCGTATCTGCACGGCCTGGTCCAGGCCTATGGCGACAAGGGTCTGGCATTCGGCGCCCAGGACGTGAGCTCGAACGAGAAGGGCGCCTATACCGGTGAGGTGTCGGCCGCGATGCTGGTCGACGTCGGTGCCCGCTACGGCCTGGTTGGCCACTCCGAGCGACGCCAGTACCACGGCGAGAGCAGCACCCTGGTGGCGCGCAAGTTCCTCGCTGCCAAGGCGGCCGGGCTGGTGCCGGTGCTGTGCGTCGGCGAGAGCCTGGAGGAGCGCGAAGGCGACCGGACCCAGTGGCGCATCCAGGAGCAGTTGGCGCCGTTGTTCGAGCTGGGCGGGGCCGGGGTGTTCGACGGCGCGGTGGTGGCCTACGAGCCGGTCTGGGCGATCGGCACCGGCAGGACCGCCAGCCCGGAACAGGCCCAGCAGGTCCACGCATTCATCCGTAGCGAAATCTCCGGACACGATGCTACAATTGCGGGCTCGCTGCCCATCCTTTACGGCGGCAGCGTGAAAGCCGACAACGCGGCCGAGCTGTTTGCCCAGCCCGACGTGGATGGCGGTCTGGTCGGAGGCGCCTCGCTGGTGGCTTCGGATTTCAACGCCATCGCTGCTGCGGCGGCGTCTCGCGGGTGATCGGGCACTGTCCGGCCCCATGGACGATTGAAGAGTTCTTGAACCGATGCTGATCCTCAATGTCATCTTCGTGTTGGTCGCGATCGCGATGATCGCGCTCATCCTGATGCAGCGCGGCGCGGGCGCCCAGGCCGGCTCCGGTTTCGGCGGCGGCGCCTCGGCGACCGTGTTCGGCGCGCGCGGTTCGGCCAGTTTCCTGACCAAGGCGACCAAGTGGCTCGCCGTGGTCTTTTTCGTGATCACCTTCTTCATGGCCTGGCAGGCCACCCATGGCGCCCGTCAGGCGGACGCCCCCGACGGCGACCTGGGACTGATGACGGAAGTTCCGGCGGCGCCGCAGGCCGACGACGCCGCCGTGCCGGCCGCTGCGCCGTCGATCCCGGAAGCGCCGTCCAGCGCGGCCGGCGAGCAGGTCGAGGTCCCGGCTGCCGAGGCGCCGGCCGAGGCTTCGCCGGCACCGCAGCCGGAAGAAGCGGTCCAGGCGCCGGTCGAAGGCAACTGAGGCGGTCCCGCAACACGAGTTTGACGCCCGGCCAGGAAGGCGGGGCGGCGATCGGTCATAATCGCAGCGGCAGTCGGTCGGTACGCACGGTTGCCACAACGTCAGGAAGACGGAATTTGCCCAGGTGGCGGAATTGGTAGACGCACTACCTTGAGGTGGTAGCGACGAGAGTCGTGGGGGTTCGAGTCCCCCCTTGGGCACCATACATTCGAGCCTTCCCGCAGATCGCGCCAAGCGTGACCGGGGAGGGCCCGGTGGCGCTGCGGCGCCGAGCCAAGCCGCGCTTGCGTGGCCATAGCCGAGAGAACACACGTGCTGGCCGAATACCTGCCGACCCTGCTGTTCCTGATCGTCGCCAGCGGTATTGGCGTCGCCCTGCTCATCGTGGGCAATGTCCTCGGACCCAAGCGTCCGAGCGCGGAGAAACTCTCCCCCTACGAATGTGGCTTCGAGGCCTTCGAGGACGCGCGCATGCAGTTCGATGTGCGCTACTACCTCATCGCCATCCAGTTCATCATCTTCGATCTGGAAATCATCTTCATCGTGCCGTGGGCCACGGTATTCCGTGAGCTGGGCATCGTCGGCCTGATCGAGATGGGCCTGTTCGCCGGCATGTTGCTGCTCGGCTTCGTCTACGTGTGGAAGAAGGGAGCCCTGGAATGGGAGTGAGCCAGACCATCGCGGGGCTGATGAACAACCCGCTGCCGGAAGGGCGGCTGGACGACATCCTGCGCCCGGAGGCCGACAACCCGGTGATGCAGCAGGGTTACGTCACCACCAGTCTCGACGCGCTGTGGAACTGGGCCCGTACCGGCTCGATGTGGCCGATGACCTTCGGCCTGGCCTGCTGCGCGGTCGAGATGATGCACGCCGGCGCCGCGCGCCTGGACCTCGACCGCTACGGCGTCGTGTTCCGCCCGTCGCCGCGCCAGTCCGACGTGATGATCGTCGCCGGCACCCTGGTCAACAAGATGGCCCCGGCGCTGCGCAAGGTCTATGACCAGATGCCCGACCCCAAGTGGGTGATCTCGATGGGCAGCTGCGCCAACGGCGGCGGCTACTACCACTATTCCTACGCCGTGGTCCGCGGCTGCGACCGCGTGGTGCCGGTCGATGTCTATGTGCCGGGCTGTCCGCCGACCGCCGAGGCCCTGGTCTACGGCATCCTGCAGTTGCAGAAGAAGATCCGTCGCAGTGGCCAGAATCCGCTGATCGGCGCCGGTCGCGAGGACGCGGCGGCATGAGCGCGAACCATCACGAACTCGCCGGGCGACTGCGCGCGCGTTTCGTCGAGGCCGTCGTCGACATCGCCGAGCCGCGCGGTGAGCTCACCCTCGATGTCGCCGCCGACGCCTGGTTCGCCGCCGCGGTCGCGCTGCGTGACGAGTTCGGCTTCGAGCAGCTGGTCGACGTCAGCGGTGTCGACTACCTGAGCTACGGCAGCGACGAGTGGGATACCGACGTGTCCTCGGAAGGCTTTTCCCGCGGCGTCGACGGCAAGAGTGCCGGCCGCTTCGTCTGGGGCGAGCAGCCCAACGGCGCCGCCGCCGCACCGGAGCGCCGCTTCGCCGCGGTCGCCCACCTGCTGTCGGTCCAGCACAACCTGCGGGTGCGCCTGCGCACCTTCGCCGACAACGACGACCTGCCGGTGGTCGCCTCGCTGACCCCGGTGTGGCCGGGCGCCAACTGGTTCGAGCGCGAGGCGTTCGACATGTACGGCATCGTCTTCGAGGGGCACCCGGACCTGCGCCGGATCCTGACCGACTACGGCTTCGTCGGCCATCCGTTCCGCAAGGATTTTCCGCTGATCGGCAACGTCGAGGTCCGCTACGACGCCGAGCGCAAGCGCGTGGTCTACGAGCCGGTCTCGATCGACCCGCGCGTGGGCGTGCCGCGCGTGATCCGCGACGATGCGCGTTACCAGACCGCCAAGGGCGAGGCCGCCCAGCGCGTGGAGGCCAGCAAGTGAGCGCGTCCAACACCTCCGGACTCGGCCGTGGCGCCGAGATCCGCAACTACACGTTGAACTTCGGTCCCCAGCATCCGGCCGCGCACGGTGTGCTGCGCCTGATCCTGGAGATGGACGGCGAAGTCGTGCAGCGTGCCGACCCGCACGTCGGCCTGCTTCATCGCGGCACCGAGAAGCTGGCCGAATCCAAGCCGTTCAACCAGTCGATCGGCTACATGGATCGCCTCGACTACGTGTCGATGATGTGCAACGAGCACGCCTACGTGCGCGCGATCGAGACCCTGCTGGGAATCGAGGCGCCCGAGCGCGCGCAATACATCCGCACCCTGTTCGACGAAGTCACCCGCGTCCTGAACCACCTGATGTGGATCGGCTCCAACGCGCTCGACCTGGGCGCGATGGCGGTGTTCCTGTACGCGTTCCGCGAGCGCGAGGAGCTGATGGACTGCTATGAAGCGGTCTCCGGCGCGCGCATGCACGCGGCCTACTACCGCCCCGGCGGCGTCTACCGCGACCTGCCGGCGCAGATGCCGCGCTACAAGGAGTCGCCGTGGCGCAAGGGCGGCAAGCTCAAGCGTTTCAACGAGTGGCGCGAAGGTTCGCTGCTGGACTACCTGGACGCGTTCGCCGACGACTTCCCCAAGCGCGTCGACGAGTACGAGACCCTGCTGACCGACAACCGCATCTGGAAGCAGCGCACCGTCGGCGTCGGCGTGGTCTCGCCCGAGCAGGCGCTGGCCTGGGGCATGACCGGTCCGATGATCCGCGGTTCCGGCATCGCCTGGGACCTGCGCAAGAAGCAGCCCTACGCCAAGTACGCGGATGTCGACTTCGACATCCCGGTCGGCGTCAATGGCGACTGCTACGACCGCTACCTGGTCCGCGTCGCCGAGATGCGCGAGTCCACCCGCATCATCAAGCAGTGCGTGAAGTGGCTCAAGGCCAACCCCGGCCCCGTGATCGTCGACAACTTCAAGGTCGCTCCGCCCAAGCGCGAAGGCATGAAGGACGACATGGAAGCGCTGATTCACCACTTCAAGCTGTTCTCGGAAGGCTATTGCGTGCCGGCCGGGGAGACCTATGCCGCGGTCGAGGCGCCCAAGGGCGAGTTCGGCTGCTACCTGGTGTCCGACGGCGCCAACAAGCCGTTCCGCGTCAAGTTGCGCGCGCCGGGCTTCGCCCACCTCTCGTCGATGGACGAGATCGTCAAGGGCCACATGCTGGCCGACGTGGTGGCGATGATCGGCACCTACGACATCGTGTTCGGCGAGATCGACCGCTGATGCGCCCATCGAGGGCGCATGGCGGCCGCTGAGGATTTGAACGAATGAAGGCGACCGGAAATTTCGAGGCCTGCCGCAACGTCGACCCGATGGTCGCGTTGTCCGACAAGACCCGGGCCCATATCGACCACTGGCTGGCCAAGTTCCCGCCGGACCGCAAGCGCTCTGCCGTGCTGCAGGGGCTGCATGCGGCGCAGGAGCAGAACGATGGCTGGCTCAGCGACGAGCTGATCGCCGCGGTCGCCAGGTACCTGGACATTCCGCCGGTGTGGGCCTATGAGGTCGCATCGTTCTATTCGATGTTCGAGACCCAGAAGGTGGGCCGCAACAACGTCGCCTTCTGCACCAACATCAGCTGCTGGCTCAACGGCGCCGAGGACCTGGTCCGGCACGCCGAGGGCAAGCTTGGCTGCAAGCTGGGCGAATCGACCGCCGACGGCCGCGTCTTCCTCAAGCGCGAGGAAGAATGCCTGGCCGCGTGCTGCGGCGCCCCGGTGGTCGTGATCAACGGCCACTACCACGAAAAGCTCGACGCCGCGAAGGTCGACGAGCTGCTGGACGGACTGGAGTAAGGCGGACGCGATGGCGCACCACGACTATTCCAAGGGTTACGGCCCGGTCGGATCGGCCCCGCAGGAGCACAGCGTCGTCTACACGACCTTGCACTACGACACCCCGTGGTCGTACGAGAACTACCTCAAGACCGGTGGTTACGCGGCGCTGCGCAAGATCCTGAGCGAGAAGATTCCGCCGGCCGACGTGATCGAGATGGTCAAGCAGTCGGGCCTGCGCGGCCGCGGCGGCGCGGGCTTTCCGACCGGCCTGAAGTGGAGCTTCATGCCCAAGGGCAGCGAGACCCAGAAGTACATCCTGTGCAATTCGGACGAGTCCGAGCCGGGCACCGCCAAGGATCGCGACATCCTGCGCTACAACCCGCACGCGGTGGTCGAGGGCATGGCGATCGCCTGCTACGCGACCGGCTCCACCGTCGCCTACAACTACCTGCGCGGCGAGTTCCATCATGAGCCGTTCGAGCACTTCGAACAGGCCCTGAAGGAAGCCTACGAGCACGGCTGGCTGGGCAAGGACGTGCTCGGCAGCGGCGTCGATATCGACATCCACGGCGCGCTCGGCGCCGGCGCCTACATCTGCGGCGAGGAAACCGCGCTGATGGAGTCGCTGGAGGGCAAGAAGGGCCAGCCGCGTTTCAAGCCGCCATTCCCGGCCAACTTCGGCCTGTTCGGCAAGCCGACCACGATCAACAACACCGAAACCTACGCATCGGTGCCGGCGATCGTGCGCAACGGTCCGGAGTGGTTCCTCAACCTGGGCAAGCCGAACAACGGCGGCGCCAAGGTGTTCTCGGTGTCCGGCCACGTCGCCCGTCCCGGCAACTACGAGATCCGCCTCGGCACGCCGTTCGCCGATCTGCTGGAGCTGGCCGGCGGCATGCGTCCGGGCCGCACCATCAAGGCGGTGATTCCGGGCGGCTCGTCGATGCCGGTGCTGCCGGGCGAGGTGATGCTCGGCCTGACCATGGACTACGACTCGATCCAGAAGGCCGGCTCCGGCCTGGGTTCGGGCGCGGTCATCGTGATGGACGACAGCGCCTGCATGGTGCGCGCCTGCCAGCGCATCGCGCGCTTCTACTTCAAGGAAAGCTGCGGCCAGTGCACGCCGTGCCGCGAGGGCACCGGCTGGATGTACCGCATGCTGACCCGCATCGTCGAGAAGCAGGCCACGCTCGAGGACCTGCAGATGCTGCGCTCGGCCGCCGGCCAGATCGAGGGCCACACCATCTGCGCGTTCGGCGAGGCCGCCGCGTGGCCGGTGCAGGGCTTCCTGCGCCACTTCTGGAACGAATTCGAGTACGCGATCGTGAACAAGCGCTTCCTGGTCGACGACCAGGCCGCGGGCAAGGTGGAGGAGGCCGCATGAGCGCGCAACCCGCCAACCCGAACGTGCCGCCCGATCATGTGACCATCGAGATCGACGGCGTCGAGATGCATGCGCCGAAGGGCTCGATGATCATCCAGGCCGCCGACAAGGCCGGCATTCCGATCCCGCGCTTCTGCTATCACGACAAGCTGTCGATCGCGGCCAACTGCCGCATGTGCCTGGTCGACGCGGAGATGGGCGGTCGCGCCTCTGCCAAGCCGTTGCCGGCCTGCGCGACCCCGGTCGCCGATGGCATGAAGGTGTTCACCCGCAGCGAGAAGGCGCTCAAGTCGCAGCGCAACGTGATGGAGTTCCTGCTGGTCAACCACCCGCTGGACTGCCCGATCTGCGACCAGGGCGGCGAGTGCGAGCTGCAGGACCTGTCGATGGGCTACGGCCGCTCGGTCAGCCGCTTCGTCGAGCGCAAGCGCGTGGTCCCGGACGAGGACATCGGTCCGCTGGTCGCGACCGAGATGACCCGCTGCATCCAGTGCACCCGCTGCGTGCGCTTCACCGCCGAGATCGCCGGTACCTACGAGCTGGGCGGCATGAACCGCGGCGAGAACCTGCAGATCGGCACCTTCGACGGCAAGCCGCTGACCACCGAGCTGTCCGGCAACGTCATCGATGTCTGTCCGGTCGGCGCGCTGACCAACAAGGTGTTCCAGTTCAAGGCGCGTCCGTGGGAGCTGACCGCGCGCGAGTCGCTGGGCTACCACGATGCGATGGGCAGCAACCTGTACCTGCACGTGCGCCGCGGCGAAGTGCTGCGCGCGGTGCCGCGCGACAACGACGCGGTCAACGAGTGCTGGTTGTCCGACCGCGACCGCTACTCGCACCAGGGCCTGTACGCGGCCGATCGCGCCACCGTGCCGATGATCCGCGACGGCAGTGGCGAGGACGGTTGGCGCGAGGCGTCGTGGGACGAGGCGCTGGCGCGCGCGGCGGCGATCCTGCGCGACAACGCCGGCGACGACCTCGGCATCCTGGCGCATCCGGCCACCTCGAACGAGGAGGGCGCGCTGCTGGCGCGCCTGGCATCCTCGCTGGGTACCGGCAACATCGACCATCGCATCGCCCAGAGCGATCTGACCGATGCCGCGGTGGCTGCGACCTTCGACATGCCGGTCGCCGATTTCGATTCGGCCGACGCGATCGTCATCATCGGCTCCAATCTCCGCCACGAGCTGCCGCTGCTGCACCAGCGCGTGCGCAAGGCCTGGCGCAACGGCGCCCGGGTGCACGTGGTCAATCCGGCCGACTTCGATTTCGCGTTCGACCTGGCCAGCCGCCAGATCGTCGCGCCGTCGGCCATGGACGCGGCGATCGCGAACGGCGAGCTGGCCAGGGCACTGGACGGCGCCAGCCACGCCGCGGTGATCGTCGGCGGCATCGCCGAGAACGGTCTGCATGCCGCGGCCATCCGCCGCGCCGCGCGCGAGCTGTGCGAGGCGACCGGCGCGAAGCTGTGCCGCATCCCGCAGGGCGCCAACGCGGTCGGCCTGGCCGACGCTGGCGTGCTGCCGACCTCGCGGGACGCGCGCACGATGCTGGCCGAGCCGCGTGCGGCCTACCTGATCTACGGCATCGAGCCGGGCCTGGATTTCGCCTCTGCCGGCAACGCCAATAAGGCGCTGGCCTCGGCCCAGGTGGTGGCGTTCAGCCATTTCGCCTGCGCGTCGACCCGCGCGGTCGCCGACGTGATCCTGCCGATCGGCGCGCTGCCGGAGGTCGAGGCGACCCTGACCAACCTCGACGGTCGCGAGCAGACGGCCCAGGCCGCCGGCAAGTTGCCGGGCGAGGCGCGTGCCGGCTGGCGCGTGCTGCGCGCCCTCGGCGGTGCGTTGCAGGCGGCCGGTTTCGACTTCACCGACCTGGCCGGGCTGCGCTCGGAAGGGGTAGCGCGCGACGTCGCGCCGGTCGCCGGTCTGGCGCCCTACCTGGCTTCGGATGGGCTGGAGATCGTCGCCGTGCCGGGCATCTACCGCGGCGACGCGGTGGTCCGCCGCGCCAGCGCGCTGCAGGCCCATCCGCTCAACACCGGTCCGGCGGCCGTCCTCAATCCCCAGGACGCGTCCACCCTGGGCCTGCAGGACGGTGCGATGGGCAAGTTCACGACCACCACGGGTACCGCGACGCTGCCGGTGACCGTGGACGCGCGGATCGCGCCGGGCACGGTGCTGATCGAGTCCGGCCATGGCGCCACCGCGCCGCTGGGCCAGGGGCGCGTCAACGGGGGGAGGGCCTGAAATGCTGGCGACGTTCGTTGACCCGATCCACGAGTGGTTCATGTCGCTGGGCACCTTCGGCATGATCCTGTGGATCGTGCTGAAGGTCCTGCTGATCGCGATGCCGGTGATCATCACCGTTGCGTTCTACGTGGTCTGGGAGCGCAAGCTGATCGGCTGGATGCATGTCCGCCACGGGCCGATGTATGTCGGCAAGGGCATCCTGCAGGCCTTCGCCGACGTGTTCAAGCTGCTGTTCAAGGAGGTCATCCAGCCGACCCGGGCGGAGCCGTTCCTGTACAAGCTGGCGCCGCTGCTGGCGCTGGCGCCGGCCTTCGCGGCCTGGGCGGTGGTGCCGTTCGATACCAAGCTGGTGCTTTCCAACGCCAATGCCGGTCTGTTGTACCTGCTGGCGATGACCTCGCTGGGCGTCTACGGCATCATCCTCGCCGGCTGGGCCTCGAACTCGAAGTACGCCTTCCTCGGCGCGATGCGCGCGGCCGCGCAGGTGGTGTCCTACGAGATCGCGATGGGCTTCGCGATGGTCGGTGTGATGGTGTCCGCCGGTAGCCTGAATCTCAGCGAGATCGTGATGGCGCAGTCGGGCAACGCCGGCCTGTTCGAGTGGTTCTGGCTGCCGCTGCTGCCGCTGTTCGTCGTCTATTTCATCTCCGGCGTGGCCGAGACCAACCGCGCGCCGTTCGACGTCGTCGAGGGCGAGTCGGAGATCGTCGCCGGTCACATGGTCGAGTACTCGGGGTCGGCGTTCGCGCTGTTCTTCCTCGCCGAGTACGCGAACATGATCCTGATCAGCTTCCTGACCGCGATCTTCTTCCTCGGCGGCTGGCTGAGCCCGTTCCAGGGCCTGGGCATTCCGCTGCTGTCGGTCGACGGTTGGTGGTGGCTGCTGGCCAAGGTGTTCTTCTTCGCCAGTTGCTTCATCTGGTTCCGCGCGTCGTTCCCGCGCTACCGCTACGACCAGATCATGCGGCTGGGCTGGAAGGTCTTCATTCCGATCACGATCGCCTGGATCTGCGTCGTCGCGTTGATGGCGTACTACGGCGTGTTCGAGCCGGGGCAATAGGGCAGGGGCATGAACAAGATCGTTTCCTATTTCAAGAGCCTGCTGCTCATCGAGCTGGCACAGGGGCTGTGGCTGACCTTCAAGTATCTGTGGCGGCCGAAGTACACCCTGATGTACCCGATGGAGAAGACGCCGCAGTCGCCGCGCTTCCGCGGCATCCATGCGCTGCGCCGCTACCCCAACGGTGAGGAGCGCTGCATCGCCTGCAAGCTGTGCGAGGCGGTGTGCCCGGCGCTGGCGATCACCATCGACTCGGACAAGCGCGAGGACGGCACCCGCCGCACCACCCGCTACGACATCGACCTGTTCAAGTGCATCTTCTGCGGCTTCTGCGAGGAATCGTGCCCGGTGGACTCGATCGTCGAGACCCACATCCACGAGTACCACTTCGACCAGCGCGGACAGAACATCGTCACCAAGCCGCAGCTGCTGGCGATCGGCGACCGTCTCGAAGCCGAGATCGCCGAGCGCCGCGCCGCCGACGCGCCCTTCCGGTAAATGCCCATGGACTTCGCAACGATCGCATTCTTCGTCTTCGCTGCCGCGGCCGTGCTTTCCGGCATCGCGGTGATCAGCGTGAAGAACCCGGTGCACGCGGCGCTGTCGCTGGTGCTGACGTTCTTCTCGGTGGCCTGCGTCTGGATCATCGCCGGTGCCGAGTTCCTCGGCGTGGCCCTGATCCTGGTCTACGTCGGCGCGGTGATGGTGCTGTTCCTGTTCGTGGTGATGATGCTCGATATCGACGTCGCGCCGCTGCGCGAGGGCTTCGTACGCTACCTGCCGGTCGGACTGGTGGTCGCGGTGGTGATGCTGGTCGAGATGCTGGTGCTGATCGGCGTGAAGGTGCAGTCGACCATCCCGCTGACCCCCGATGCCGCCGAGGCCGAGGGCGTGTCCAACACCGCCTGGCTGGCGCGTGCGCTGTTCACCAAGTTCCTGCTGCCGTTCGAGATCGCCGCGGTGATCCTGACCGTGGCGGTGATCGCCGCGGTAATGCTGACCCTGCGCCGGCGCGAAGGCGCCCGTCACCAGAACCCGGGCGAGCAGACACGGGTGCGCGCGGCCGATCGCGTGCGCATGATCAAGATGGACGCCGTGCGTCCGGTACCGGCGGCCGGCGATGATGCGTCGGCGGCAGAGGAGGGCAAGGCATGAGCGTGCTCGCGACGGGCTTGTCGGGCGCTGGCCTGCTGGGTGCCGGTCTGTTTTCGGGCCTGACCCCGGGACACTTCCTGACCCTGGGCGCGACGCTGTTCTGCATCAGCGTTGCCGGCATCTTCCTCAACCGCAAGAACGTGATCGTGCTGTTGATGTGCATCGAGCTGATGCTGCTCGCGGTGAACATCAACTTCATCACCTTCTCCAGGCAGCTGGGCGACCAGGCCGGGCAGGTGTTCGTGTTCTTCATTCTCACCGTGGCCGCGGCCGAGGCCGCGATCGGTCTGGCGATCCTGGTCACGCTGTTCCGCAACCGGCGCACGATCAACGTCGCCGAAATCGATAGCATGAAGGGCTGATCCCATGCCGGGTACGGATGTCGTCATTTCCAAATCGGTGCTGCTGGCGATCGTGCTCGCACCGCTGCTGGGCTCGATCGTCGCCGGCCTGTTCGGCCGTCAGGTCGGTCGCGCCGGGGCCCACTGGATCACCATTCTCGGCGTGGCGGTCAGCTGCGCGCTGTCCGGCCAGGTGCTGTGGCAACTGGCGGGGCAGGGCGCCGCGCCGTTCAACGAGAACGTCTACACCTGGTTCCAGATCGGCGGCTACGAGGCCCACGTCGGCTTCATGGTCGACAAGCTGACCGCGATGATGATGGTGGTGGTCACTTTCGTGTCGCTGCTCGTGCACATCTACACGATCGGCTACATGGAGGAGGATCCGGGCTACCAGCGCTTCTTCAGCTACATCTCGCTGTTCACCTTCTCGATGCTGATGCTGGTGATGAGCAACAACTTCCTGCAGCTGTTCTTCGGCTGGGAAGCGGTCGGCCTGGTGTCGTACCTGCTCATCGGCTTCTGGTTCAAGAAGCCGACCGCGGTGTTCGCCAACATGAAGGCGTTCCTGGTCAACCGCGTCGGCGATTTCGGGTTCCTGCTCGGCATCAGCGGCATCCTGCTGATGTTCGGTTCGCTCGACTACGGCGTGGTGTTCGCCAATGCGCCGAACGTGCTCGACGGCGCGACCATCAGCATCATCGAGGGCCACGAGTGGCTGGTCGCGACGGTGATCTGCATCTGTCTGTTCATCGGCGCGATGGGCAAGTCGGCGCAGGTACCGCTGCACGTCTGGCTGCCCGACTCGATGGAGGGCCCGACCCCGATCTCGGCGTTGATCCACGCCGCAACGATGGTGACCGCGGGCATCTTCATGGTCGCGCGCATGTCGCCGCTGTTCGAGATGAGCGAGACCGCGCTGAACATGGTGCTGTTCGTCGGTGCGACCACCGCCTTCTTCACCGGCCTGATCGGCATCGTGCAGAACGACATCAAGCGCGTGGTCGCGTATTCGACCCTGTCCCAGCTGGGTTACATGACCGTGGCGCTGGGCGTGTCGGCCTACAGCGCGGCGGTGTTCCACCTGATGACCCACGCCTTCTTCAAGGCGCTGCTGTTCCTGGCCGCCGGCTCGGTGATCATCGGCATGCACCACGAGCAGGACATGCGCCGGATGGGCGGCCTGCGCAAGTACATGCCGATCACCTATGTCACCAGTCTGCTCGGCACCCTGGCCCTGGTCGGTACGCCGTTCTTCAGCGGCTTCTACTCCAAGGACACGATCATCGAGGCCGCTCATCACGCGGCCACCGGCGAGCACGCCAGCTGGGTCTCGCAGTACGCCTACTGGGCGGTGCTGCTGGGCGCCTTCGTGACCGCGTTCTACAGCTTCCGCCTGCTGTATCTGACCTTCCACGGCAAGGAGCGCTTCCACGCTCCGGCGCCGGATCACTATGTCGCCCCGGAAGCGGACAGCAACGGCCATGCCCAGGACCTGGCGCACGAGCACGAGGCGCACGATCACGGCCACCATGCGCATACCCCGCACGAGTCGCCGTGGGTGGTGACGGTGCCGTTGATCCTGCTGGCGATCCCGTCGGTCCTGATCGGTTACTTCACCGCCGGTCCGATGCTGTTCGGCACAGACTGGGCCGGGCACCATGCGCAGCTGCCGTTCTTCCTGGGTGCGATCGACCTGCAGACGGCACGCGACACCGTCGCCGCGGTCGGCGCGGAGATGTGGCACGGTCCGCTCAAGTTCGCCCTGCACGGTTTCCAGGCGCCGGCGTTCTGGCTGGCCTTCTCCGGCTTCGCCCTGGCCACGCTGATGTACCTGATCAAGCCGGACCTGCCGGCGAAGGCGCGCCACGCGCTGGCCTGGCCGGTACGGGTGCTGGAGAACAAGTACGGCTTCGACAATCTGTGGATCGACGGCTTCGCCGGCGGCGGTGTGCTGCTGGGCCGCGTCTCGCGCGCGATCGACAGCAAGCTGATCGACGGGGTGATCGTCAATGGCAGCGCCCGGGTCGTCGACCTGGTGGCGCAGCTGACCCGGCGTGCCCAGTCCGGCTATCTCTACCACTACGCTTTCGCGATGATCCTCGGCCTGATCGTGCTCCTGGCCGTGCTCATCCGGGCCCTGACCTGACAAGGACCGCGACGTGACCACCGAGCCCTTGAACGGCCTGCCTCTGGACAACCTGCCCTTGGACAATGCATTTCCACTGCTGAGCCTGCTGATCTGGCTGCCGATCTTCGGCGGTCTGGCGACCCTTGCCTTCGGCAACGAACGCGCCAACGCCGCGCGCTGGTTCGCCAGCACGGTCGCGCTGGTGACGCTGGGTTTGAGCGTGTTCCTGTTCACCGGCTTCGACATGGCCAGTCCGACGATGCAGTTCGTCGAACGCCATGCCTGGATCCCGGCCTACGACATCCAGTACAGCCTCGGCGCCGACGGCATCTCCGTCGCCCTGATCGGCCTGACCACGCTGACCTCGCTGCTGGTGCTGATCAGCGCCTGGGGCTCGGTCGACAAGCGGGTCAACCAGTACTACGCCGCGTTCCTGGTCCTTGAGGGCCTGATGATCGGCGTGTTCAGCGCGCTCGACGCGATGCTGTTCTACGTCTTCTTCGAGGGCATGCTGATCCCGATGTTCATCATCATCGGCGTCTGGGGCGGCCCGCGCCGTGTCTATGCGTCGGTGAAGTTCTTCCTCTACACCTTCCTGGGTTCGGTGTTCATGCTGGTCGGCCTGATCTACCTGTACCTGAAGGGCGGCAGCTGGCAGCTGGCCGACATGTACCAGCTGCAGCTCAACGCCACCGAGCAGATGTGGTTGTTCTTCGCCTTCCTTGCCGCGTTCGCGGTCAAGGTGCCGATGTTCCCGGTCCATACCTGGCTGCCGGACGCGCACGTCGAGGCGCCGACCGCCGGCTCGGTGATCCTGGCCGCGATCATGCTGAAGATCGGCGGCTACGGCTTCCTGCGCTTCACCCTGCCGATCGTCCCCGACGCCGGGCAGGAATGGGCCTGGCTGGTGATCGCGCTGAGCCTGATAGCGGTGATCTACGTCGGCCTGGTCGCGCTGGTGCAGGACGACATGAAGAAGCTGATCGCGTACTCGTCGGTCTCGCACATGGGCTTCGTCACCATCGGTACCTTCATCGCGTTCGGGCTGGTCCGCGACTTCGGCAACTACGACGCCGCGCGGCTGGGCCTGCAGGGCGCGATGGTGCAGATGATCAGCCACGGCTTCGTGTCCGGCGCGATGTTCACCTGCGTCGGCGTGCTGTACGACCGCATGCACAGTCGCATGATCAAGGACTACGGCGGCGTCGCCAACGTGATGCCGTGGTTCGCCGCGTTCGTGGTGCTGTTCGCGATGGCGAACTCGGGCCTGCCCGGTACCTCCGGCTTCGTCGGCGAGTTCATGGTGATCCTGGCCAGCTTCCAGAAGCATCCGCTGATCGCGTTCGCCGCCGCGACCACCCTGGTGATCGGCGCCGCCTACACGCTGTGGCTGGTCAAGCGGACGATCTGGGGCGAGGTCGGCAACGCCCACGTCGCCGAGCTCAAGGACATCAATGCCCGCGAGGCCTTCGTCCTCGGCGTGTTCGCCGCAGGTGTGCTGCTGCTGGGCGTGTGGCCCAAGCCGCTGACGGACCTGATGGAGCCGTCGATCGCGAATCTGGCGATGCAGATCGCCACGTCGAAGCTTTGAGGTTGAGGTCAGCTCCATGAACATGCCCGTACGCACCGCTGCCGACCTGTTGCCGCTGTTGCCAGAACTGGTGATGGTCGGTGGTGCCTTTGCGCTGCTGATGCTCGATCTGTTCATCGGCGAGAGCCGGCGCTTTCTTACCCACCTGCTGGGCATCGTGCTGTTGCTGGGCGTGGTCGCGATGATCGCCACCGGCGCCGGCGGTCACGGCAGCGTGCTCGGCGACATGTTCGTCCGCGACGTCGCCGCCGATGTGCTCAAGCTGACGATCTGCGCGGTGTCCGCGCTGGCGCTGATCTACACCTGGCCCTACCTGCGCGAGCGCGGGTTGTACAAGGGCGAGGTGACGGTGCTGATGCTGTTTGCCGTGCTGGGCATGATGCTGCTGGTGTCGTCGAACTCGCTGGTGATGATCTACGTCGGCCTGGAGATGCTGTCGCTGTGCTCCTATGCGCTGGTCGTGACCGATCGCGACAGCCCGCTGGGCTCGGAGTCGGGCATCAAGTACTTCGTGCTCGGTTCGCTGGCGTCGGGCCTGCTGCTGTACGGCCTGTCGCTGGTCTACGGCGCCACCGGTTCGCTGGACCTGGCAACGATCGCCGCGGCCGCACGCGAGTCCTCGTCGTCGCTGATGCTGGTCACCGGCCTGGTGTTCGTGGTCGCCGGCATCGCGTTCAAGTTCGGCGCCGCGCCGTTCCACATGTGGCTGCCCGATGTCTACCAGGGCGCGCCGACCCCGATCACGCTGTTCATCGGCTCCGCGCCGAAGCTGGCCGCGTTCGGCATGACCTATCGCCTGCTCGAGGTGGCCGCGGGCCCGCTGGAGGATCACTGGCGGCTGATGCTGGCGGCGCTGGCGGTGCTGTCGCTGATGCTGGGCAACCTCGGTGCACTGGTGCAGAGCAATCTCAAGCGCCTGCTCGCGTACTCGACCGTGTCGCACGTGGGCTTCCTGTTCATCGGCTTCGCCGGCGGCGGCGCGCAGGGCTTCTCCGCGGCGATGTTCTACGCGATCAGCTATGCGCTGATGTCGGCGGCGGCCTTCGGCGCGATCGTGGTGCTGTCGAGCCGCGGCTTCGAGGCCGACGAGATCGATGACTACAAGGGCCTGAACGCGCGCAATCCGTGGATGGCCGGACTGGTGCTGTGCATCATGGCCTCGCTGGCCGGCGTGCCGCCGTTCCTGGGTTTCTGGGCCAAGCTGGCGGTGCTGCGTGCGGCACTGGACGGCGGCATGATGTGGCTGGCGATCGTGGGTGTTGTGTTCGCGGTGGTAGGTGCGTTCTACTATCTGCGCGTGATCAAGGCGATGTACTTCGACGCACCGGAAGGACAGGTGCCCGAAGCGCAGCCGAACCGGCCGTTGCGGATCGTGTTCGGGGTCAATGCGCTGGCGTTGCTGGCGCTGGGTCTGGCATGGAATCCGATCATGGCCTGGTGCCAGAAGGCGTTCGCCGGCTGATCCGTGCCGGCAACGGGCGCCACGTGCGTCCGGATGCATGCTCCGCAGGAGCGTGTATCGAAGTTTTCCGCTTGTTGGCGTGAATAGGGGTTGCGTAGCAACACTTCACTGCTATAATAGGCGGCCTGATGCGGGGTGGAGCAGTCTGGCAGCTCGTCGGGCTCATAACCCGAAGGTCGCAGGTTCAAATCCTGCCCCCGCTACCAGCTTCGGTCCTCGGGTTCGCAGACATGCGGATCCGAAGAAAGCCTCAAGAGAGGCTTTCTTTTTGGACCAGGGCCTGGGCTTTGTGATCGCACTCTGCTCGTGCGGTCGCGCCGAAATCCAGCAGTGCCGGACAAGGGGCCCATCGGGCCCTTTGTCGTTTCCGGGGCCGCCTGTGGGCGGCCCGTTCGGAACCGGGGCATTCGTAATCGCAAGCGAGGTCGAGCGCGTGATGGACAAGGCAACCGAAATCTCAGCTCTTCTGGCCCCGACCGTGGCGTCGCTTGGCGTCGAGCTGCTCGGCGTGGAATATCTGCCCGCACCCGGCGGGGCGGTGTTGCGTCTGTACATCGACGTGCCCGAGGCCGAGGCGGCGGGAGAGGATGCGCGGGCGGTCGGCATCGAGGATTGCGAAGCGGTCAGCCGCGAAGTGTCGGCGCAGCTCGACGTCGAGGATCCGATCAGCGGCAACTACACCCTTGAGGTGTCGTCGCCGGGGCTGGACCGCCCCTTGTTCACTCCGGCGCAGTTCAGCCGCTTCCAGGGCCAGGCGGCCAAGGTCGTGTTGAAGCTGCCGCAGGACGGCCGTCGCCGGCTGCAGGGCGTGATCGTCGAGGCGGGCGGGGACGAGGTCGTGTTCGAGGTCGATGGCAATCGTCTGGGCGTGGCACTCGACAACATCGAGAAGGCGCGCCTGGTTCCCGATTGGGCCGCGCTGGGCCTGGCGCCATCCCGGCCGGGAAAGGATGCGGCGGGGCGTCAGGGACGGAAGAAATGAGCGGAACAATGGAAGCGGGCGGTCGATAATCGCAACCAATAGTCGCAACTGTTTTTTCAGCCCCCTTGAGTCAAGGGGGCGGCCAGTCCCGGAGGGGCTGGTGGGGGATGTGGAGGCATGGCCTCCTGCATCCGAAGCCGAGTAACCCAAGTTTTCAAAGGTCTATCCGTTTTTCAGCCCCCTTGAGTCAAGGGGGCGGCCAGTCCCGGAGGGGCTGGTGGGGGATGTGGAGGCATGGCCTTCTGCATCCGAAGCCGAGTAACCCAAGTTTTCAAAGGTCTATCCGTTTTTCAGCCCCCTTGAGTCAAGGGGGCGGCCAGTCCCGGAGGGGCTGGTGGGGGATGTGGAGGCATGGCCTCCTGCATCCGAAGCCGAGTAACCCAAGTTTTCAAAGGTCTATCCGTTTTTCAGCCCCCTTGAGTCAAGGGGGCGGCCAGTCCCGGAGGGGCTGGTGGGGGATGTGGAGGCATGACCTCCTGCATCCGAAGCCGAGTAACCCAAGTTTTCAAAGGTCTATCCGAATGAGCAAGGATCTGTTGCTGGTCGTTGATGCGGTCGCCAACGAGAAGGGCGTGCCCCACGACGTGATCTTCGAGGCGATCGAGGCCGCGCTGGCCTCGGCGGCGAAGAAGCGTTACCACGAGCAGGACGTGCTGGTGCGGGTGTCCATCGACCAGAAGGACGGCAGCTACGAGACCTTCCGCCGTTGGGAGGTCGTGGCCGACGACGTGGTCATGGAATCGCCGGATCGCCAGATCCGGATGATGGACGCGGTCGACGAGGCCGAAGGCGTCGAGATCGGCGACTTCATCGAGGAGCAGATCGAGAACCCGGACTTCGGCCGCATCGCCGCGCAGGCCGCCAAGCAGGTGATCGTGCAGCGCGTGCGCGAGGCCGAGCGCCAGCAGGTCGTCGACGCCTGGAAGGACCGCGTCGGCGAACTGGTCACCGGCATCGTCAAGCGGGTCGAGCGCGGCAACATCTTCGTCGACCTGGGCGGCAACGCCGAGGCGATCATCCAGAAGGACAAGGGCATTCCGCGCGACGTGCTGCGCGCCGGCGACCGTGTCCGCGGCTACCTGTTCGACGTGCGCTCCGAACCGCGCGGCCCGCAGCTGTTCATCAGCCGCGCCGCCCCCGAGTTCATGATGGAGCTGTTCAAGCTGGAGGTGCCGGAAGTCGGTCAGGGCCTGGTCTCGATCAAGGCCTGCGCCCGCGATCCGGGCGATCGCGCCAAGATCGCGGTGCTCGCGCACGACAATCGCACCGATCCGATCGGTGCCTGCATCGGCATGCGCGGTTCGCGCGTGCAGGCGGTGAGCAACGAGCTCAACGGCGAGCGCGTCGACATCGTGCTGTGGTCGGACAATCCGGCCCAGTTCGTGATCAACGCGATGGCGCCGGCCGAGGTGCAGTCGATCATCGTCGACGAGGAGCGGCATTCGATGGACCTGGCCGTCGCCGAGGACCGTCTCGCCCAGGCGATCGGCAAGGGCGGCCAGAACGTGCGCCTGGCCAGCCGCCTGACCGGCTGGCAGCTCAACGTGATGACCCAGGACCAGGTGACCGCGAAGTCGGAAGCCGAGCAGGGCGCCGCGCGCGATCTGTTCCAGGAGAAGCTCGAGGTCGACGAGGAGATCGCCGGCATCCTGGTGGCCGAGGGCTTCTCGACGGTCGAGGAGATCGCCTACGTTCCGGTCGGCGAGCTGCTGGCGGTCGAGGGCTTCGACGAGGACATCGTCGAGGAGCTGCGCGCCCGCGCCCGCGACGCGCTGCTCAACGAGGCGCTGGCGGCCGAGGAGGAGCTCGACGAGCACCAGCCCGCGGCCGACCTGCTGTCGCTGGAGGGCATGGACGAGGCCACCGCGTTCGCGCTGGCGGCACAGGGCGTGGTCACCCGCGAGGATCTGGCCGACGCCGCAACCGACGAGATCACCGATATCGAAGGTATCGACGAGGACCGTGCGGCCGCGCTGATCATGGAAGCGCGCAAGCACTGGTTCGAGTAAGCCATTGACGGTCGGTGCGACCCGACAGGGACGCGCCGGCTTCGCAGCCCCGGCTCGCGCCGGGCTGTGGACGGGCCGTTCAGGTCCCGCACGACGCCGACTTGTCCGGACGCGATGCGGGACTAGAATGGCGACACCCTGCGCGGGCTCCGTTCCGCGCCACTAGACACGGAAACCGAATGTCGCAACAAACCACCATTCGCAAGCTGGCCGCACTGGTGAACACGCCGGTCGATAAGTTGCTGGAACAGCTGGCCGAGGCCGGTATGCCGTTCAGCGACCCCGACCAGGTCGTGACCAGTACCGAAAAGGTCAAGCTGCTCGGCTTCCTGCGTCGTACCCACGGCAAGGACGAGAAGTCCACCGAGGGAGGTTCGTCGCCGAAGAAGATCACTCTCAACCGCAGCCGCAAGCAGGAGCTGACGGTGGGTGGCGGCAAGAGCCGTTCCACCGTCGACGTGGTCGTGCGCAAGAAGGTCACCCTGGTGCGCCCGAGCGAAGGCTCCGGCGCCGACGCGGCCGGCGGCGACAACGAGCGCGAGGAAATCCTGCGCAAGCTCGAGGAGTCGCGCCAGCGCAACATCGAGGAGCAGCAGCGCCTGGCCGAGGCCGACAAGCGCCGCGCCGAGGAAGCCGAGCGCGCCAAGCGCGAGGCCGAGGAGGCCGAGCGTCGCAAGGTCGAGGAAGCGGCGCTGGCCGCCGCCGCGCCTGCCGCCGAACCCGAAGCCGCGCCCGAGGCCGCGCCGCGCAAGGCCGGCGGTCATGGGCACCCGAAGACGCCGGCCAGTCGCGAGGACGATCGCGGAGCGGGCGGCCGGCACAAGCCACGTGGCGGCGCGCCGGCGGGTTCCGACGACGACAGCGCCAAGCGTTTCGCCGGGCAGATGCACCTCAGCGCTTCCGAGCGTGCACGCCGTTCCTCCAGTGCCCGCGGCAAGCCGCGTCGCCGCCAGGCCGAGCAGTCCCGCACCGGCGCCGGTCCGCATGGCTTCTCCAAGCCGACCGTTCCGGTGGTGCGCGAGGTCGAGATCGGCGACACCATCACCGTTGCCGACCTGGCGCAGAAGCTCGCGCTGAAGGGCGGCGAGGTGGTCAAGGCGCTGTTCAAGATGGGCGTGATGGCGACCATCACCCAGAGCATCGACCACGACACCGCGGTGCTGGTGACCGAGGAGCTGGGTCACAAGGCGGTCCGCGCCAGCGAGGACAGCGCCGAGGACGCGCTGCTGGCCCACGTAGAGGATGCCAAGGGCGAGAAGCTGTCGCGTCCGCCGGTGGTGACCATCATGGGTCACGTCGACCACGGCAAGACCTCGCTGCTGGACTACATCCGCCGCACCAAGGTCGCCACCGGCGAGGCCGGCGGCATTACCCAGCACATCGGCGCCTATCACGTCGAAACCGACAAGGGCGTGATCAGCTTCCTGGATACCCCGGGCCACGCGGCGTTCTCGTCGATGCGCGCCCGTGGCGCCAAGCTGACCGATATCGTGGTGCTGGTGGTCGCCGCCGACGACGGCGTCAAGCCGCAGACGATCGAGGCGATCCAGCATGCCCGCGCGGCCGGTGTGCCGCTGGTGGTGGCGATCAACAAGGTCGACAAGTCCGACGCCGATCCGACCCGGGTCAAGACCGAGCTGATGGCGCAGGAAGTGGTGGCCGAGGAATTCGGCGGCGACATCCAGTTCGTCGAGCTGTCGGCCAAGACCGGCCAGAACATCGACGCGCTGCTGGACGCGATTTCGCTGCAGGCGGAAGTGCTCGAGCTGACCGCGATCGTCGAAGGCCGCGCGACCGGCGTGGTGATCGAGTCCTCGCTCGACAAGGGCCGTGGTCCGGTCGCGACCGTGCTGGTCCAGCAGGGCACCCTGGAGAAGGGCGACTACCTGGTCTGCGGCGTGCAGTACGGCCGCGTGCGTGCGTTGTTCGACGAAACCGGCTCGCAGGTCGACAGCGCCACGCCGTCGATCCCGGTCCAGGTCCTGGGCCTGTCGGGCGTGCCCGATGCCGGCGACGACTTCGTGGTCGTCGACGACGAGCGCCTGGCCAAGGAAGTCGCGCAGCAGCGCGACGCCAAGCGCCGCGAGTCGCGCCTGGTCGCCCAGGCCGGCAACCGGATGGAGGACATCCTCGCCCAGATGGGCTCCGGCGAAGGCCAGCAGACCCTGAACCTGGTGGTGAAGGCCGACGTGCAGGGTTCGGTGCAGGCGTTGCGCGACGCGCTGACCGCGCTGTCGACCGACGACATCCGCATCAACGTGATCGGCGGCGGCGTCGGCGGCATCACCGAGTCCGACGCGACCCTGGCCGCGACCTCCAAGGCCACGGTGATCGGCTTCAACGTCCGCGCCGACGCCTCGGCCCGCAAGGTCATCGAGACCCACGGTGTCGACCTGCGCTACTTCTCGATCATCTATGACGTGATCGACCAGGTGAAGCAGGTGGCGTCCGGTCTGCTCGGCGTGGAGATCCGCGAGGAGATCATCGGTACCGCCGAGGTCCGCGACGTGTTCCGCAGCTCCAAGTTCGGCGCGGTTGCCGGTTGCATGGTGGTCGAGGGCGTGGTCAAGCGCCACAAGCCGATCCGCGTGCTGCGCGACAACACCGTGATCTTCGAGGGCGAGCTGGAGTCGCTGCGTCGCTTCAAGGAGAACGTCGACGAGGTCCGCAACGGTACCGAGTGCGGTATCGGCGTGAAGGAGTACAACGACATCAAGTCGGGCGACCAGATCGAGTGCTTCGAGCGCATCGAGGTCCAGCGCACGCTCTGACCGCCATGCCGACCAAGTCTTTCCATCGCACCGATCGCGTATCGGCCCAGCTCCGTCGGGAGCTGGGCACGATCGTGCACGAAGCCGTGCGCGAGCACGGCCTGCCCTCGGTGAGCGTGTCCGATGTCGAGGTCACCCGCGACCTGGCCCATGCCAAGGTGTTCGTGACCGCGTTGCAGGAAGAGCGCTCGGCCGAGGCGGTCAAGGCCCTGCGCGAGCTGTCGCGCGAGCTGCGCTTCAAGCTCGGGCGCGCGGTCAAGCTGCGCCACGTGCCCGAACTGCACTTCCACTACGACGATTCCGTCGACCGCGGCGAGCGGATCGACAACCTGCTGCGCGATCTGTCGCCGGCGGCCGACCCCGAAGACGGTCCGGACCGCGACTGATCGCCTCTCGCGGCGGCGTTGCGGGACTCGCGTCCGGCGCCGCCGCGATTTCACCGCGATTCCGTTCCCCGCAACGCACGCCCCGCCGATTTCCGCATGAGCCGACGTGCCCGTACCCGTTTCCGCCCGCTCGACGGCATCCTGCTGCTCGACAAGCCGACCGGGCTGAGTTCCAACCAGGCCCTGCAGCAGGTCCGCCGCCTGTTCCGCGCCGAGAAGGGCGGGCACACCGGCAGCCTCGACCCGCTGGCGACCGGCCTGCTGCCGATCTGCTTCGGCGAAGCGACCAAGATCGCCGGTCTGCTGCTGGGGTCGCGCAAGGCCTACGTGGCCGAGGCGGTGCTCGGGGCGACCACCGACAGCGACGATGCCGACGGCCAGGTGCTGCGGCAACGGCCGGTTCCCGAGATCGACGACGCGCGGATGGAGGCCGTCCTGGCCCCGCTGCGCGGTCGCATCCGCCAGCGCGCTCCGATTTTTTCGGCGCTCAAGCAGGGGGGCGAGCCGCTGTATGCCAAGGCCCGGCGCGGCGAGGCCATCGAAGCGCCCGAGCGCGAGGTCGTGGTCGAGCGCCTGGAGGTGACCGGCCGCGACGGCGACCGTCTGTGCCTGCTCGTGGAGTGCGGCTCGGGCACCTACATCCGCAGCCTGGTCCGCGACCTGGGCGAGGCGCTGGGCTGCGGCGCGCACGTGTCGATGCTGCGCCGGCTGTGGGTCGAGCCGTTCGTGGCGCCGGCCATGCACACCCTGGAGCAGTTGCAGGCGCTGGCCGGGCAGGGCGATGAGGCGTTGCTGGCCTGCCTGCTGCCGATCGAGGCCGGACTGGCCGGGCTGCCCTCGGTGACCGTCGACGTCGACGGCGAGCAACGGCTCGCGCACGGTCAGCCGGCACCGCTGAACGGGCTGGCTCCGGGCGCCGAGCCGGTGGCGATCCTGGATCGCGACGGTCGCTGCCTCGGGATCGGCCGTGCGGACGGCGACGCCATCGCGCCGAGCCGGATGTTCCGCTGGGCGGTGGCCGGGCAGTGAGCCTCGGTCCCGGCTGGCCCGGGCTTTCCTGAACGGGACGGCACGAGGGCCGGCCGCGGATTCGTGCCGAATGTCGCCGGCGGGTCGCGCGCGGGCCGGGGAAACTGTTACAATTTCGCCGCTTTCCCGAGGGCGAGCACCCTGTTTAGTCATTTCATTCCAACGGCGGGCCACGCGGTGCGCCGGTTCGGTGTTTCCATCGTCCCGGTGATTCCTGCGGACCTCGCGGCAAAGAGGCAATAAAACGATGTCCATCGACACCAGCAAAGTCATCCAGGAACACGCCCGCGGCACCAACGACACCGGTTCGCCGGAAGTCCAGGTCGCCCTGCTGACCGCTCGCATCCAGACGCTCACCGAGCACTTCAAGCAGCACAAGCAGGATCACCACAGCCGTCGCGGCCTGCTGATGATGGTCAACCGTCGTCGCAGCCTGCTCGACTATCTCAAGCGCAAAGACAACGCGCGCTACAAGGCCCTGATCGAGAAGCTCGGTCTGCGCCGCTGATCCAGACTCCCGCCGCGGCGCCGCAAGCGCCGCGGCTTGTTTTTGAGCGGCATCCGGATCAGGCGGATGCCTCTACCACCGGTCGCTCCACGGCCAATCCGGCAGGGCAGGGGCCTGGCCGGCCAGCATCGAAACGAAGGAACCCAACGTGGCGAAAATTACCAAGACCTTCCAGTACGGCAACCATCAGGTCACCCTGGAAACCGGCGAGATTGCCCGCCAGGCCGGCGGCGCCGTGATCGTGAAGATGGATGACACCGTCGTGCTGGTCAGCGCGGTTGCGGCGAAGACCGCCCGCGAGGGTCAGGACTTCTTCCCGCTGACCGTCGACTACCAGGAGAAGTTCTACGCTGGTGGCCGGATCCCGGGCGGCTTCTTCAAGCGCGAGGGCCGCGCGACCGAGAAGGAGACGCTGACCGCGCGCCTGATCGATCGTCCGATCCGTCCGCTGTTCCCGGAAGACTTCAAGAACGAAGTCCAGATCATCGCCACGGTGATGTCGCTGAACCCGGAAATCGACGCCGACATCCCGGCGCTGATCGGCGCCTCGGCCGCCATGGCCCTGACCGGCGCCCCGTTCCAGGGTCCGATCGGCGCCGCCAAGGTCGGCTACAAGAACGGCGAGTACCTGCTGAACCCGACCGTGAGCGAGCTGGCCGACTCCGAGCTGGAGCTGGTCGTCGCAGGTACCTCCAGCGCGGTGCTGATGGTCGAGTCCGAGGCCAAGGGCCTGTCGGAAGACGTGATGCTGGGCGCGGTCATGTTCGGCCATCGCGAGATGCAGAAGGTCATCAACACGATCAACGAGATGGTCGTCGAGGCCGGCACCAAGTCCTGGGACTGGCAGGCGCCGGCCAAGAACGAGGCGATGATCGCCGACCTCAAGACGGCCGTTGGCGACAAGCTGGCCGAGGCCTTCCAGGTCCGCGACAAGCTGCAGCGCCGCGACGCGATCTCGGCGATCAAGAAGGACGTGATGGAGGCCCTTGCCGGCCGCGCCGAGGCCGAGGGCTGGAGCGGCTCGGAGATGTCGAAGGAATTCGGCGAGCTCGAGTACCAGACCATGCGCAGCGCCGTGCTGGGCACCAAGGTCCGCATCGACGGTCGCGCGCTCGACACCGTCCGCCCGATCAGCTCGAAGGTCAGCGTGCTGCCGCGCACCCACGGCTCGGCGCTGTTCACCCGCGGCGAGACCCAGGCGATCGTGGTCGCCACCCTCGGCACCGCGCGCGACGGCCAGGTCATCGACGCGGTCTCCGGCGAGTACAAGGAACACTTCCTGTTCCACTACAACTTCCCGCCCTATTCGGTCGGCGAGTGCGGCCGCATGATGGGCCCGAAGCGTCGCGAGATCGGCCACGGCCGCCTCGCCAAGCGCGGCGTGCTGGCGGTGATGCCGACGATGGAGGAGTTCCCGTACACCATCCGCGTGGTGTCGGAGATCACCGAATCGAACGGTTCCTCGTCGATGGCCTCGGTCTGCGGTTCCTCGTTGGCGCTGATGGACGCGGGCGTGCCGATCAAGGCGCCGGTCGCCGGCATCGCGATGGGCCTGGTCAAGGAAGGCGATGATTTCGTCGTGCTGAGCGACATCCTCGGCGACGAGGATCACCTCGGCGACATGGACTTCAAGGTCGCCGGTACCGAGAACGGCGTGACCGCCCTGCAGATGGACATCAAGATCCAGGGCATCACCGAGGAGATCATGAAGACCGCGCTGGCCCAGGCCAAGGCCGGTCGTCTGCACATCCTCGGCGAAATGGCCCAGGCGCTGACCGCGCCGCGTGGCGAGCTGAGCGAGTTCGCCCCGCGCCTGCTGACCTTGAAGATCCATCCGGACAAGATCCGCGAGGTGATCGGCAAGGGCGGTTCTACCATCCAGGCGATCACCAAGGAAACCGGCACCCAGATCGACATCCAGGACGACGGCACCATCGTCATCGCCTCGGTCAACGCCGCCGCCGCCCAGGCCGCCAAGAGCCGCATCGAGCAGATCACCTCGGACGTCGAGCCGGGCCGCATCTACGAAGGCAAGGTCGCCAAGATCATGGACTTCGGTGCATTCGTGACCATCCTGCCGGGCAAGGACGGTCTGGTCCACGTCTCGCAGATCTCCAACGAGCGCGTCGAGAAGGTCAGCGACAAGCTCAAGGAAGGCGACGTGGTCAAGGTCAAGGTGCTGGAAGTCGACAAGCAGGGCCGCATCCGCCTGTCGATGAAGGCCGTCGAGGAAGGCGAGGGCGTCGCGGCCGAGTAAGCCGCGCGACCCATGCTGGATACGCAGAAAGCGGGCTTCGGCCCGCTTTTTGTTTGCCTGTCCTGCGAAAGGACGCCGTCGCAGGAGCGGCGTAAGCCGCAAGGGGGCCTGTCTCCGGACCCGGGAGATCGCGGCTCGCGCCGCTCCTACAGGGGCAGCACAGGCGAACGCCTTTCGCAGGAGCGGTCAGGCTGCCGATTTGCACTGCAGCGCGTAGATCAAGGTCCCGACCATGCGCTCGGACCTGTCGGGGTTTTCGCAGGAGCGGCGTAAGCCGCGATTGGGCTTTGCCGTGAAAGCTTCATTGCGGCTTACGCCGCTCCTGCAGATGTGCGGTCGCGATCCGGTCGCCGGCTTGCGCCGCAGCTAGTGGATCATCGCACCGGCCATGCGATCGGGCCTTCCCGGGATTTTGGTAGCCGGGATCTTCGTAGGAGCGGCGTAAGCCGCGAAGAGCCTTGCCGTGAAAGCCTCATCGCGGCTCACGCCGCTCCTACAGATGTGCGGTCGCGGTCAGGCCGCTGGTTTGCGTCGCAGCAGATAGATCAGCGCGCCGACCAGCACCGCGACGCCGGCGGCGATCAGGTTGCCGGCGCCGGCGCTGGCCATCAGTGCCAGCGACAGCAGCAGGGCGAGGGCCGGGATGAGCGGCCCACCGGGCAGGGCGAGCGCGTTCGGGCGGTCGCGGTAGCGCTTGCGCAGCACCAACAGCGAGGCCGAGGTGCCGATGTAGCTGCACAGACGGGCGACGACGGAGAGCAGTGCCAGATTGGCGAAGGCCTCGGACACACCACTGCCCCCGTACTGCTGGCCGAGCACCAGCGCCAGCGCCAGGATGCCGGTGACGACGATCGCCACGGTCGGCGTGTGGAAGCGCGGATGCACGCGGGACAGGATCGCCGGGCCGTAGCCGTCCGCCGACAGGGCGTACAGGTAGCGGGGACCGAACAGCATGGTGTTGCTGTTGCTGCCGAGGATCGAGATGGCCGCGCCGATGGTGAGCAGCAGGGCGCCGGCGGGACCGGCGAATGTCTCCGCGGCGTCGGCCAGCGGTGACTTCGAGGCCGCCAGGTCGGGGACGGTGCCCTGTGCCACCACCTGCACGGCGACGTAGATCAGGCTCACCAGCACGATCATCGTGAGCAGCGCGAACGGCACGTCGCGTCGGGGGTTGCGGAACTCGCCTGCCGCGGCGGGCGTGTTCTCGAAGCCGGCGTAGGCATACAGCAGCAGCAGCGCGCCTTCGCCCAGCTTGTCGGTGGGCGGTGCGCCCATCGCGACCGCCTGCGACCAGTCGACAAAGAACGCGCCGACGACGATGAAGAACAGCAGCGGCGCCATCTTGGCCAGGACCAGGGCGACGCCGGTGCGGGCGGCCGAGCGCACGCCGATCACATTGATGAAGGTCAAGAAGGCCATGGAGCCGACCACCACCGCGGTCCAGCCCCAGCCTTCGCCGGCCGGCGCCCAGAACTTGGATACCGCAAGCGCCAGGCCGCTGCTGAGCGCCGCAGCGGACGCGACCCGGGTCAGCCAGGTCATCCAGCCGACCTCGAAGCCGATGAAGTCGCCGAACGCATCGCGGGCATACAGGTAGCTGCCGCCGGCATCGTCGTAGTAGCTGCCGGCCTGCGCGTAGCACAGCACCAGCAGTCCCACCGCGACGCCGGCCAGCAGCACCGCCCAGAGGCTGGCCGGGCCCAACAGCAGCGCCGTGCTGGCGGGCAGCAGGTAGATGCCGCTACCGATCACGTCGTTGATCGACAGGCCGACGATCTGCCAGCGGCTGACCGCCCGCACCATGCCCGTGTCGTTGTCGATGACGGTCGGACCCTGGCCGTGGGCGGTGGTGGACGGTTCACTCATGCGCGATGTCCTTGCGGGAAGCGGTGCGGTCGATGGAGGGCAGGTGCCAGGGCGCCTGCAGACGGGCGTACTCGGAAGCGGGCATCAGCACGAAGATCGGCCGGTCCGCCGGACGCAGCCAGTCCAGCAGTCGCGCCATCGCCGGCTCGGGCATCGCGGTGCAGCCGGCGGTCGGGGTATCGGCGTTCTTCCACAGGTGGGCGAAGATGCAGCTTCCGGCGCCGTCGCGGTTGCCGGGGTTGTGGGCAATCACGAAGCCCAGCTTGTAGCGCTGGTCGCCGTCGTTGTGCAGGTCCAGGCGCATCGGTTCGGTCGAACCGCGCACCGCGTCCGCGCCGACCCGCTCGGCGTCGACGATGCGGTTGTACAGCGCGGATCCGCGCACGTCGATGCAATAGCTCGACTGCCGCATCGGCCGATAGGGAAGTTCGATGCCGGCGTCGTCGGCGTAGCCGAACGCTTCGGCGATGGCGAAGATTCCGGCCGGGCTGCGGCCGTCGCCTTCGCGTTTGACCGGAGTCCCGTCATCGGGACGCTGCGGGTGCAGGCCCAGGCCCCAGGCACTGCCGTTGCGTCCCAGTTGGACCGGCAGGGCCGGGCCGACCCTGTGCCAGCCATCGCCGCGTCGCTCGAACCGGTGCAGCTGTCCCGCGCTGGCGTCCCAGTCCGCAGCGGTGACCACCACCGCCTGCTGCGCCTGGCTCCAGGGAGTGGCCGCCCGTGCCGGTGCCGAGAGCTGCGCGCCCGCCAGCAGCATGCCCGCCAATAGCTGGCCCGCCAGCAGCACGCCCGATCGCACTGCGCTTCGCCATGAACGGTGAGGGCGGGAGCGGCTGAGCGGGACGGCGATCGGCATGGCGGAAGGAGTCCTCGGTCGGCGGTCAGGGATCGAGCAATTGCTGGACGTGTTCCAGACTGTTGCCGTAGTGGGCGACGTAGTCGGGTGAATGTTGGCACACCAGGACCAGGATCAGGTCGAGCATCTGCTGCAGGGCGGCCTGGTACAGCAGCGGCTCGACATGCGGATGCTCGTCGTGTGCGGAGATCAGCAGCGACGCGTCGGCATGCGCGCGCAAGGGATTGGCGCTGTGCCGGGTCACCGAGATGATCCGGCCGCGTCGTGCGCGGAACTGGCGGCTGATATGGCACAGCTCCGGCTGCTTGCCGTGCTCGGAGAATACGATCAGCACGTCGCCCGCTCCCGCCGAACAGACGCTGGCGGCCATCAGCACCGGGTCGGCGTGTTCGACGGTGGCGATGCCCACCAGCGACAGCCGCAGGCCGAGACCGCGGGCATGGATGCCGTCCTGGCCGAGGCCGCAGATGAAGACCCGGCCGGCTCCCGAGATCGCCTTGACGATCGCGTCGATCTGTTCGACCGGGTTGAGCAGGCGGGTCTCCTGTTCGGCCAGCGCCTTGGCCCGCCACAGCGACTCGGCGAGGGCGACGTGCGGTCCCGAATCCGGCTCCCGGTCCGGCAACTGCGGCTCGCCGGCGCCCTCGCGGGCCAGCGCCTCGCCGATGCAGAACTTGAGGTCGGGATAGCCCTTGAAGCCGAGTTTCTGGCTGAACTTGACCACGCTCGACTGGCTGATGCCGAGCGCGCTGGCCAACTGCTGCGACGAGTAGTCGCGCAGCAGGTGCGCATTGTCGAGCAGGAAGTCCGCGATCCGGCGCTCGATGGCCGACATCCGGTCGCGCTCGGCGCGGATCTTCAGCAGGGGCGACATGTCCAGAAGCATACCTCCGAAACGCGGTCGTGGCGGAATGGCGGCGTCGCCGTCACTCCTCCAGCATCTCCAGCCCGCGGACCTCGCGGATGCCCAGCCCCGGTGCATCGACGATCGATATCTCCGACTCGTTGAAGATCACCCCGCCGTCGACCGGGTCATAGCGGCACAGCGACGGGCCGTCGAGGTCGACCTTGGTGATCACCTCCGACTTGGCGACCGCCAGGTGGACGGCGGCGGCGACGCTGATGCTGGTTTCTATCATGCAGCCGATCATGCATTCCACGCCGTAGAGCGAGGCGATGTCGGCGATCCGTATCGCGTTGGACAGACCGCCGGTCTTCATCAGCTTGATGTTGATGATGTCGGCGGCGTGCATCTTGATCAGGTCGATCACCTCGGTCGGCCCGAACACGCTCTCGTCGGCCATCACCGGCGTGTGCACGCGGTCGGTGACGTACTTCAGGCCGCGGATGTCCTGGGCCTTCACCGGTTGCTCCAGCAGCTCGAGCTGCACCCCCGCATCCTCCAGTGCCTGCATCGCGTAGACCGCCTGCTTGGCGCTCCAACCCTGGTTGGCGTCGAGGCGGAGCAGGGCGCGGCCCTCGACCGCCGCGTAGATCGCCTTGACCCGTTCGATGTCGAGCCCGATGTCCTTGCCGACCTTGATCTTCAGCGACTCGAAGCCGCGCTCCACCGCGCTCAGCGAGTCGGCGACCATCTTGTCGATGTAGTCGACGCTGATGGTGATGTCGGTGGTGATGACCGGGTCGCCGCCGCCCAGCAGCTTGTACAGCGGCGCGCCGTAGAGCTGTCCGAACAGGTCGTACAGCGCGATCTCGACCGCCGCCTTGGCGCTGAAGTTGCGTTCCAGCGCGGTCTGCACGATCCGCGTGTTGCGGTTGAGGTCGGCGACGTCGGCGCCGATCAGGCGCGGACGTATGCACTTGCGGATCGCCTCGATCATCGAGCCGTGGGTGTCGCCGGTGATCACCGCGGTGGCGGCGGCCTCGCCGTAGCCGACGTGGCCGCTGTCGGTATGGACCATCACCACGATGTCCTCGACCGTGTCGACGGTGCGCAGCGCGGTCTTGAACGGGGTCTTCAGCGGCACGCGCAGCATGCCGATCCGGATGTCGGTGACTTTCATTCGGGTGTCCTGATCGGGCTGCGGGTCAATGCCTGGCGCGACGGGGCGAAGCCGTCGGCCGCTGCGGTCGGTATCTTCGATTGCGAATCACCCGTTTCCCCTCCCGGTGCGTTGGTCATGGCGTCCGGCTCAAGGCCTGATCTTCTGGATGCTGTAGATGCGGTCGACGAGGGCGGCGTCGCCGCTGGCCAGCAGCGGCTCCAGTGGCGTCACCGAGACCCCGTTGAGGGCGATGCGGCGGCGCGAGCCATCGGCTTCGCCCAGGGTGATGCCGGTGACGTCGTGGATCACGTAGGGCGCGCCCTGGTACTGGCCGATCACCATCATCACGTGCCCGGGAATGTAGATCAGGTCGCCCGGCTGCAGGGTGCGCAGTACCTCCAGCCGTTTCCGGCGGTCGTCGTTCTCGTCGAAGCGCACGGTGTTGAATACCGGACTCACGCCCTGGGCGCTGGTGTTGCGCGGCAGTTGCACGTCGAACGCGCGATAGATCTCGGAGACGAAGCCGCTGCAATCGCGGGCGTTGTAGGAATGCCCCCAGCCGTAGCGTTCGCCGAGGAACTTGAAGCCCTGTCGCAGCAGGTTGGCCTGGGTCAACGGCAGGTAGTCGGCGGCGACGTCGCGGGTCCGCGGCAGCAGCGCCGGGGTGAAGCGAAGGCTTCCGTCGGCATCGCGGATCGGCAGTTCGATCACATGGCCGGTGTAGGCCGCCTGTCCATTGACCGGGCGATCGGCCGGCCAGTCGGCAAGCAGCGGTACCCGCACGCCCATGTCCAGTTGCAGCTCCGACACTTGCGGCACTTCCGGGTTGTACACGGTGTCGACAGTGGCGCCGGTCACCACCAGGTAGGGCGTGCGATGGCGGTACCCGAGTACGCGGTCGCGATCGCCGGTCGCCACGTGCTGCTTGCGGATCCAGGCGGCGTAGCGCGGGCTGACCGCGAACCACCACGCGCCGTCGCGGCTCTCGTGCAGGATCGCCAGCGGTGTGCCCGGGAACAGCGCGGTCTCTTGGAATCGGTCGATGTCGGTATCGCCGGGTGCGCTGAACACCCGCATCGCGGTCGGGTAGCCGCGCATGTCGGCGCGTTCGACCACCAGGCCGTGGCGTACCGTCACCGTGTCGGCAATGCGGTCCAGCGCCAGCGCCGACTCGAGCGCGTCGATGCCGTCGAAGCTCCCACCGGACGCGTCGAACAGCTCGCGTGTCGGTGGCGACGAAGCCGCGCGGATCCAGCGCGTGACCTCGGCCCGCGGCATCTGTGCCGGCAGGGCGTCGAGGTCGCGGACCGAGCGATCCTCGGCGAACAGGCGCAGGTTCTGGCGCGCGATCGCGGCGCGGTCCATCACCACACGGTCCGGGTCGGACAGGCGCCGGGTCCAGAACTCGGGGGTGAGCTGTTCGGCCCGCACGCCGGCGATTCCGGTGGCCCCGGTTTCGGCGTCGACCGGATGCGGGCGCGGGCGTTCGAAGGCCGTCGCCGGCATCGCCACGAGCATGCAGGCGACGGCGAAGGCGGCGGCCAGCAGCGGCGTGCGGATTCGCGGTCTGGAGCCAGGACCGGACCATGGCGGGCCGGCAGGGCGCTGCTGCGACCGGGGTGAGTCAGGCACGCGTGCTCGCATGAGTTGCATCCCTCTGGTTTGCGCGCACCCGCGTGCGCATCGCCACTGCGAAACGATCCGCGGCGCTGGCGGCAGCGATCGCCACCGGCCGATCGCTCCGGACCGCCCTGAGAATACTTATTTCAGAAATATGATCAACTTGGAATAAATTATTGACCCTGCCGTGTCGACCGTGTTACACCGAGGGCGTGCTGACGCGGCAGGGGCAGTGTCGTGGCGAATGGTGGGTTCATGGATCGGGACGGGGGCAGGCGCGCCACAGCGCCGCCGGCCGCGCGCGCGCGCCGGTTGCTGGCGCATGCGCTGGCGAATCTGCTGGTCCTGGTCGCGATGCTGTCCATGATCCTGCCTGGATCGGCGATGGCTGCGGACACCGTACGTGAAGTGACCGCCCTGGTCGATGCCGGACGCTTCGATGAGGCGCAGGCGCGGATCGGGGAGCGACTCGCCGATCCCCAGTCGCCGGCGCCGATCCGCCGGGCGCTGGCGTTCGAGCGTGAGCGGATGCGTAGGATCCGCCTGGACTTTCCGCACGACGCGGCCGAAGTGATGGCGCGACTGCGACGGGAGATCCCCGATCTCCGCCCGGGCGAGTTCGCCGCCTGGGATGCGTCCGGTGCGCTGGAACACCTGCTCATCGACGGCGAGCGACGCTACTTCGCGCGCGCCGTGTCCAACCTGTTCCGGGTCAATGCCGAGGCCGCGGCGCGGCGCGCGCAGCCGCGCGGCGGCGGTTCCGGTCCGATGGAAACCCTCAACGCCCACCATGCCGAGGTCCGCGATGCGGCGAAGGCCGAGGGGCGCGTGCACGTGGCGCCCCGGCGGATCCGGGTCGTCCAGTCGTTGATCGTCGATGCCGACGCGGTGCCGGCCGGCGAGCCGCTGAGCGCGTGGATTCCGTATCCGCGTGCGATCCCGGGCCAGCAGGAGGACATCCGCCTGCTGGGTACGACTCCCGAGGCGCACGTGTTGGCGCCGGAGGCGACGTTGCAACGCACCGTGCACATGAGCCGGGTGGCGGTCGCGGGGGAGCCGACCGAGTTCTCGGTCGAGTACGAGATGACCGTGCGCGGCCAGTACCATGCGATCGATCCCGAGCGGGTGGTGGCGACCGAGGCGGATGCCGGGCTGGCGCCGTTCCTGGCCGAGCGTGCGCCGCACATCGTGTTCACCGACGAGTTGCGGCGCTTCTCGCAGCAGGTCGTCGGCGACGAAAGCAATCCCTACAGGATCGCGCGCAGGCTGTTTGCCGCGGTCGACCGGATTCCGTGGGCCTCGGCGCGCGAGTATTCGACGATTTCCAACATCAGCGACTACGCGCTGCGCACCGGCCATGCCGACTGCGGCCAGCAGACCCTGCTGCTGATGAGCCTGCTGCGGCTCAACGGCATTCCGACCCGCTGGCAGTCGGGCATGGTCTATTCCGACGGCGACTACGACAACCTGCACGACTGGGGCTGGATGTACCTGGCGCCCTACGGCTGGGTGCCGATGGACGTGACCAGTGGCCTGCTCGACAGCGACGACGAGGACCTGCGCTGGTTCTACCTGGGTGGCCTGGACGCGTACCGGATCGCCTTCAACGACGATTATTCGCAGCCACTGTTTCCGCCCAAGCGGCACTTCCGCTCGGAAACGGTGGACTCGCAGCGCGGCGAAGTGGAGTGGCAGGGGGGCAATCTCTACTTCGACCAGTGGGACTACCGGTTCAGTGCCCAGGTCCTGGGTCCCGACCCGGACGCGCGTTAGGAAGCCTCTGCCGGGAAGCGGAGGCGTTGCGCGCCAGGGACGGTGCGTTCACCGCTCAGGAGCACGGATGGACGACCCGGTGGCAACGGGCCCGGCGGATGCCGGGGCCGACCCGTCCGGACAAGGCGGGGATGGCCTTGTCCGGGCTTCTGCGGCATGGACGCCGCATACCTCAATCACAACCAATGCTCGGGGGACTAGACGACATGTACGGCACGGCTTTGCGAAAGACAGCGCTCTATGTGGCGATGGGCGTCTGCCTGGCCTCGATGGCGCCGGCGACGGCGCTGGCCCAGAACGTCAACGGCGCCATTGCCGGCCGCGCCAATGCAGGGGACATGATCACCGTCATCAATCCCGAAACGGGTCTGACCCGTTCGGTATCGGTCGGCGCCAATGGCAGCTACCGCCTGTCCCAGTTGCCGGTCGGCAACTATACGTTGCAGGTCAGCCGTGACGGCCAGGCGGTCGGGCAGGCGATCGACGTCAGCGTTTCGCTGGGCAACGCCACTACCGTCAATCTTGGTGCCGAAGGCGTGGTCGACATGGCCGCGGTGCAGGTCATCGGTTCGCGGGTGATCTCGCCGGTGGACGTGAGCTCGACCGAGTCGGCGACCAACATCACCGCCGAGGAAATCGCGCGGATGCCGGTGGACCGCAACGTCGCCTCGGTCGCGCTGTTGGCGCCGGGCGTGGCCGGTGGTTCGGCGGGCTTTGGCGGCATCTCGTTCGGCGGTTCGTCGGTGGCCGAGAACGCGTTCTACATCAACGGTCTGAACGTCACCGACTTCTATAACCGGGTCGGTTTCTCCGAAGCCCCGTTCGACTTCTACCAGGAGTTCCAGGTCAAGACCGGCGGCTACTCGGTGGAGTTCGGCCGCACCACCGGCGGTGTGGTCAATGCGCTGGCGAAGTCGGGCAGCAACGAGTTCCATGGTGGCGGCAAGCTCGTTTTCTCGCCGCGCGCCTGGAAGTCCTCCGCCCGCGACAGCTATCTGGACGGTGATCGGTATCTTACGCGCAGCCGGGACAGTACCGATTCCGCGCGCGTGAACCTTTGGGCTTCGGGACCGATAGTCCGCGATCGCCTGTTCTTCTTTGCGATGTACGAGGGACGCGACATATCGCCCGAGAGCACCAACAACGGGGGCACCAGTTTCACGCGCGGGGAGTCGGACGACGGCTTCTGGGGCGCGACGATGGACTGGCAGTTGAACGACAACAATCTGCTAAGCCTGATGGCGTTCTCCAACAAGAACCGCGTCGACAATGAGACCTTTGCGTACGATTTCGACGACAACCGTGTCGGAGACCGGCTCAGCAGGTCGTACTCGGAAAATGGTGGAGACAACTGGGCCCTGACCTGGACGTCCTACCTGAGCGACAACCTGTCGATGAAGCTGATGTACGGCAACAGCGAAAGGGACAACATCACCGCCTCACCGAGCGATGGCGATTGCAACTACGTCACCCGGGCTTCCGGTGTTCCCGATCCAGGGGTGCCCCTGGGGTGTACCAACAATGCGACGATCTATGATCGCAATGATCAGCGCGAGCAGGCCCGGGCCGATTTCGAATGGGCGATGGGGGATCACCTGCTGCGCTTCGGCATCGATCGTGAGAGCAACACCTCCGATCTTGACCAGGTCTATGCCGGTCCCGGTGGCATCCAGTACAACGTCTACTCGACCACGCCGGGTGCCCAGATTCCGGGAGCGGGCATCGTGCCGCCCGGTTACACCGCCTATGTGCGGGCTCGCAGATACTCCATATTCGGCGAGTTCGAGAGCGTCAACGAAGCCTTCTATCTCGAAGACAACTGGTCGGTCAGCGACAACCTGGTGCTGAATCTGGGTATCCGCAACGAGAGCTTCGACAATCGCGACGCCGAGGGACGTACCTACATCGAAATGGACGATATGTGGGCGCCCCGGCTGGGATTCTCCTGGGATGTCAGGGGCGATTCCACCACCAAGGTATTCGGCAATATCGGTCGCTACTTCCTGCCTGTCGCCAATGTGATCAACATCAAGCAAGGCGGTGCGTTGCTCGACGAGCGTACCTATTACGGATTCGATGGCTGGGAGATTCGCGAGCGCGATGGCGTGCAGTATGCGGTGCCGATTCTCGGCACCCAGTTCGGCTTCGACAACAGTCAGGGCGACGGCAGCGTCGGAGACCTGCGCGCCGAGGTCGACAAGGACATGGACCCGGTCTACCAGGACGAACTGATCCTGGGCTTCCAGCAGCAGCTGAACTCGACATGGTCATGGGGGGTGCGCGGCATCTATCGAAAGCTCAACAATGCGATCGACGACATGAACATCACCGCGACGCACTGCGGTCGTATCGCCAGCCGTTGGGTGATGGCCAATCCCGGCGAGGACGTCACTGTCTGGGGCGATACCGATTGCGACGGTGTCGACGACGGCTACCTGACGATCGATACCTCGAAGGCGGGCTACTGGACCGAGGCCGACAACTACGAGTACATCAATGGCGAATGGGAGTATGTCGGTTCGACACCCACCGGACAGCGAGGTTGGGTCAAGCCCGACCGTACCTACAAGGCGCTCGAGTTCCAGGTCGATCGCGCCTGGGATGGCAAGTGGGCACTCAATGCGTCCTACACCCTGTCGTGGAACGAAGGCAACGCCGAGGGGCCGGTCAACACCGACACCAATTTTGGTGACACCGGTCGCACCGAAAACTTCGACGATCCGTTCGTCAACTATCGCGGAGACGGCCCGCTGGCCAACGATCACCGTCATCAGATCAAGCTGCGCGGCACCTATGCATTCAACGACAACTGGCGGGTCGGTGCGACGCTGGATGCGCGTTCGGGCGGTCCGATCACCGCACTCGGCGTTGGAAACCCGTACAACTGGAAGAGCTACCACAGCTACTTCATCTGCGTGGAGAACTGCACGCCGCCCGAGAACGCGCAGGACGGCGACACCTGGAGCACTGATGACCGCGTGTTCGAGCACTCTCCGCGGGGCGGCGCCGGGCGCATGCCGTGGATCATCGACCTCGGCCTGAGCCTGGCATACGAGCGCACTTTCGATGCCGGCAAGCTTGAGGCAAAGTTCTCTGTCTATAACGTGTTCAACCGCCAGGAGCCGGTGTGGGTCTATCAGGAACTGGAGCCGGGTGTCGGCGATCGGGACGAGTTCTTCGGCAAGGAGCGTTTCCTGCAGTCGCCGAGGTACGGACAGCTGATCGTATCGTGGAGCTTCTGAGCGACTGCGGGAAGCGAGCCGCACGCCGCAAGGGCACTGGCCGCACAAGGTCGGCGGTCGGTGCCTGCCTGGCTCTGCTGATGGCGCTGCCGGCCGGCGCCGCAACACCCCCGACCGCCCGCGATCCTTCGGCCCTCGACCGCGCCTTCGACGATGCGATGGCGCGGTTCGGGCTGCCGGGCATGGCGATGGGAGTGATCGAGGACGGCGAGGTCGTCTACACCCGTACCGGCGGCGAGACCGTCGCCGGTTCCGGCGACCCGGTCACCGACGCCACGCTGTT
Source organism: Marilutibacter maris (assembly GCF_003233695.1). NCBI lineage: Bacteria > Pseudomonadati > Pseudomonadota > Gammaproteobacteria > Lysobacterales > Lysobacteraceae > Marilutibacter > Marilutibacter maris. The sequence continues at coordinate 1,694,901 of NZ_CP029843.1, forward strand.
CAAGATCGCCTCCAACAGCAAGGCCATGACCACCGCGCTGCTGGCGCGGCTGGTCGATGCCGGCAAGCTGCGCTGGGACGATCCGGTCACCCGTCATCTGCCGCGGTTCCGCATGCATGAGGACTGGGTCACCGAACAGATGCAGGTACGCGACCTGCTGATCCACAACAGCGGCCTGCCGGAAGGTGCCGGCGACCTGATGCTGTGGCCCGAGCCCAACCGCTTCGATCGCGGCGACATCATCGCCGGGCTGGCCCACCTCAAGCCCGAGCGCAGCTTCCGGTCCGGCTATGCCTACGACAATCTGTTGTACGTGGTCGCTGGCGAGGTCGCGGCCGCGGCCGGTGGCGCCTCCTACGAATCGCTGCTGCGCGGGGAGGTGTTCGAACCGCTCGGGCTGTCCGGTTGCCGGGTCGGCGAGTGGTCCCGCGCCGATGCCGGCAGCGTCGCCCAGCCGCACATGCGCGACGGGCAGGGCAATGTCGCGATCCGGGTCGACGGCGACACCGTGCCGGCGATCACCTCGGCGGCGGCCGGCGGCATCCGCTGCGGCCTCGACGACATGCTGGCCTGGGCGCGCAACTGGCTGGTGCCGACGCCCGAACAGTTGCAATGGCTGCCGCGTGCGCAGCGCGAGGCGCTGTGGACGGCGCACACGCCGTTGCCGTTGTCGGCACGCAGTCGCGACTGGGACGATACCCACATACGCGCCTATGGCTACGGATGGCGACTGGCCGACGTCCACGGCGAGTGGACGGTCTCGCACACCGGCACTCTGGCCGGCATGTACTCGGTGCTGATGCTGCTGCCCGATCGCCGCTCGGGCTTCGTGGTGATGATCAACGGCGACGGAAGCGCAGCGCGCACGGTGCTGACCTCGGTCCTGCTCGACTATCTGGTCCGGCCGGAGTCGGGCACCTCGGTGGCGACGCTCGCCGCGGCGCTGGAGCGCGAGCAGGAAGGGCCGCGCCGATCGCGCCTGCCGGACACGTCCGGTCGGCGTCCCGCGCACGCGATCGACATGAGCGCCTACCTGGGCGTCTACCGCGATCCGTGGCTGGGCGAGGCCCGCTTGTGCGAAGCCGACGGTGGTGTGCGCTTCGTCGCCACCAAGTCGCCGCGGCTGTCCGGACGGATCATGCGGGTGCATGGGCGCGCGCTGATCGACTGGGACGACGACACCATCGACCCGGAGGCCTGGATGGACCTGCATCCGGCCACCGCCACCTCGTCGCCACGGATGACCCTGGCCAAGGTCGATCCCGACGGCGACTTCAGTTCCGACTACGAGGACCTGGCTTTTGTGCGGGTGCGCGGCTGTGAACGCTGAGACCGTTGCCGGAGGCACGCGGATGCGGGTCGCGTCGGCGGCGCTGTTGGCGATCGCGCTGGCGAGCGGCTGTGGCGCCGGCGCGGTGATCGCGGAGCCGGCGAGCGCGCCGGTCGATGCGCCGATGTTCTCCACCGCGACGACCGCCGCGGAGGCGGGCCTGGTCGACATCCGCGAGCGGGTTCCCGATATCGATCTGGACATCCGTTACGCCGGCGACGACAACTTCACCGGGGCACCGGTGGACGGATACGCGGCGGCGCGCTGCTATCTGCTGGCGCCGGCGGCCGATGCGCTGGCCGCGGTCGAGTCCGACCTGCGCGCGCAGGGGCTGCGGCTGCGGATCTTCGATTGCTATCGACCGGTGCGGGCGGTGCGCCGTTTCATGCGCTGGATCGAGGAGGACGACGACCCGGTCGCTCGTGCGCGTTACTACCCGAACCTGCCCAAGCGCGCGCTGCGCGGCGAATACATCGCGGCGCTGTCCGGCCACAGCCGCGCCGCGACGGTCGACCTGACCCTGCTCGAATGCGACCGGGACGGCGCCTGTCGTCCGCTGGACATGGGCACGCCGTTCGATTTCTTCGATCCGCGCGCCAATACCGACTCGCCGCAGGCGAGCCCGCAACAGCGCGGCAACCGCGATCGACTGCGCGCGGCGATGGAACGGCACGGGTTTCGCAATTATCCGCAGGAATGGTGGCACTACACCCTCGACCCGGAGCCCTCGAAGCGGATCCATTACGACGTGCCGATCGAGGGCATGGCGGTCGACTGATCGTCCACAGGCTATCGCCGGCCCCGGTCCGCCTCGAACAGATCGGTCTGCGCCAGGCTTTCGTCGGCATCGGCGAACCCGGATACGCCGACGCCGACCAGCCGGTAGAGCGTGTCCGCCGGCAGGTCGACGCGTTCGCGCAGGCCGCAGGCGACCTCGGCCAGCGCCGCCGCGCCCTCGGGCGGGGTCGGCAGGGTCAGGCTGCGGGTGAGGATGCGGAAGTCGGCGGTCTTCAGTTTCAGCACCACGGTGCGCGCGATCCGCTGCGGGTCGCGTTCGCGCTCGCGGGCATAGCCCGCCCAGGTTTTCTCCGCCAGCCTTTCGATGTGCGGCGCCAGCGCGTCCAGCGGCAGGTCGTCGGGGAAGGTGTCCTCCGACGAGACCTGCATGGTCGGCCGGCTGGGCTCAACCGGGTTGTCGTCGATGCCCAGCGAAAGCCGGTGCAGGCGCGCGCCCCAGCGGCCGAACATCGTCTCCAGTTGCTCGCCACCGAGCGTGCGCAGGTCGCCGACGGTGGCGATGCCGAGCTTGCCCAGGCGCCGTTCGGTGACCTTGCCGACGCCCGGCAGGCGGCCGACCGGCAGCGGGGTCAGGAATGCCTCGACCTGATGCGGCTTGAGCACGAACAGACCGTCGGGCTTGCGCCAGTCCGAGGCGATCTTGGCGAGGAACTTGTTCGGCGCGACCCCGGCCGAGGCGGTCAACCGGGTCTCCTCGCGGATCGCGGCGCGGATCGCCTCGGCGGTCGCCGTCGCCGAGGGCATCCCGGTCTTGGTCCGGGTGACGTCGAGATAGGCCTCGTCCAGCGAAAGCGGTTCGATCAGCTCGGTATGGCGGGCGAAGATCTCGCGGACCTGCCGCGACACCGCCTTGTAGCGCTGGAAGTCGGGCGCGACGAAGACCGCATGCGGACACAGCCGTTCGGCCCGCAATGCCGGCATCGCCGAGCGCACGCCGAACCTGCGCGCCTCGTAGCTGGCCGCGCAGACCACCGAGCGCGCGCCGCGCCAGGCGACCACCACCGGCTGCCCGCGCAGCGCGGGGTCGTCGCGCTGTTCCACGGAGGCGTAGAACGCATCCATGTCGACGTGGACGATCTTGCGGGTGGGGGCGGACACGGTTCGAGTGCTACGAGGGTGGCGCGGTTAGTCAAAATACTAATTCGCCGGCCGCGACATGGCCAGAGCCGCTTGCGCATGGAACCGCGCGGGGCGGGTCGCCGCGAGCGGGGCGAGCGGGCAAGATGGCCGCCTGGAACGGGTCTGGGATCTGAATGTCTGCTGGGGGATTGATGGCTTCGTCATCGCTGATCGCGCACGGCTGCCGCCGCCGTGTCGTCGTGTCCGCTGTCGCGTTGCAACTGCTGGTGCTGGCGACGCAGGCCGGGGCGCAGGCTTCGGCCCCGGCAGCGGAGGACGCGGCCACGCTCGACACCGTGCGCGTCCTCGGCCGGGTCCGCCCGTTGGCGGACTTCCCCGGAGCGGTGTCGGTGGTGTCCGGCGATGCTCTTCATCGCGGCCAGCGCGAGAGCAGCCTGGCCGAACCCCTGGCCAGGGTGCCGGGCATCGCGGTGCTGGACCGGCACAACTTCGCCCAGGACCTGCAGGTCCAGAGTCGCGGCTTCGGTGCCCGTTCCAGCTTCGGGGTGCGCGGACTGCGCCTGGTCGTCGACGGCATTCCGGGCAGTGCCGCGGACGGCCAGGGACAGGCGGCGACCTTTCCGCTCGACATGCTGGACCGGATCGAGGTGTTGCGCGGTCCGTTGGCGCTGCAGTACGGCAATGCCGCCGGCGGCGTGATCGTCGGCCACACCGAGCTGTCGCAGGAGCCGCGCAGCGGCATCGATGCATGGGCCGACGATCGTGGCAGCCGCCGCCTGGCCGCGCGTGCCGGCAGCGACGGCGGGCGGCTGCGCTGGCGGGCCGGTGCGAGCCGGCTCGACGTGCAGGGCGAACGCCCGCACAGCGACGCGCGGCGGACCCAGCTGGGCGCGGTACTGGAATGGCAGCCGCATCCGGATCAGCTTGTCCGCATCGCCGCCCAGAGCCTGGTCCAGCCCGATACCGACGACCCGCTCGGTCTGGATCGCGAGACGTGGCGACGCGATCGTCATGGCACCGATCCGGCGGCGCTGCGCTGGAACACCCGCAAGCGGATCGACAACCACCAGTTGGGATTGCGCTGGCAGCACGATGCCGCCGATGGCGACCAGAGCTGGATCGGTGTGCATGCGATCCAGCGCGACATCGTCCAGGTGCTGGCGATCCCGGAAGGCGCGCAGGCCGCCCCGGGCAGTGGCGGCGGCGTGATCGACGTGGCGCGGCGGTCGCACGGGATGGAAGCGGGGCATCGCTGGCAATGGCGGACGGCGTCGCTGGCGCTGGGCGTGGAGGCGGCCTGGCTGGACGAGGCGCGCAAGGGCTACGAGAACTTCGTGGCGGGTCCGGACGGCAACCCGGTGCCGGGCGTCCGCGGGCGCCTGCGCCGCGACGAGGACAACCGGGTCCGCACCCGCGACGCCTACCTGGTCGGCGACTGGCGATTCGCGGGGCCGTGGACGGCGCTGGCGGGGGTGCGGGCGAGCCGGGTCGCGTTCGCATCCGACGATCGCTACATCGCTGCCGGCAACGGCGACGACAGCGGCCGGCTCGACTACGACGAGCAGGCCGTCTCGCTCGGTGTCGCGCGGCGATTCGGCGACGACCGGACCGGCGGCGAACTGTTCGCCAGTGTCGGCCGCGGCTTCGAGACCCCGACGGTGACCGAGCTGGCATACCGGCCCGACGGCGGTGCCGGCTTCAATACCGGACTGGTGCCTGCGCATTTCGGTTCCGGTGAGGTCGGATTGCGCTGGCGAGGGCCTGCGATGCGCGGCTCGCTGGCGCTGTACCGGATCGAAGGTCGCGACGAGATCGTGCCGGCGTTGAGCCAGGGCGGGCGGACCCGCTACGCCAACGCCGGCCGGACCCGCCGGATGGGAGTGGAGCTGGGGCTGGACGGAGACATCGGTGCCGGATGGTCGTACGTGCTCGCCGCCAACTGGATCGATGCGCGCTTCGTCCACGCGTTCGGCTACCGTGTCGTGCGCAACGGCGTCGCCGAGACCCGCACGGTGGCCGACGGCAACCGCTTGCCCGGCGTGGCGCGGGCGTCGGGCTTCGCGGAGCTGGCCTGGCGTTCGGATGACGACCGCTTCGGCGCCGCGGTCGAGACGCGGCTGGCGTCATCGGTTCCGGTCGACGACATCAACAGCGATGCCGCGCCCGGTCACGCGCGGGTCGCGTTGCGCCTGGACTGGCGCCATGCCGGCAGCGGCTGGCATGGCTTTGCCCGCATCGACAATCTTTTCGACCGCGATTTCGCCGGTTCGGTGATCGTCAACGAGGGCAATCGCCGATTCTTCGAGCCGGCGCCGGGACGTACCGTGACGCTCGGGTTCGGATGGCGTGCGCGACCGCAGGAGCGGCGATGAGGTTTCAGGGACAGGCCCGGTCGCGGGAGGGCTTCGGCGCCTGTTATCGATGAGGCGGGCAGGGCTTCACACCCAGCCGGTCGCGTAGAACAGGCCGATCACCACGAACACCGCCATCGTCTTGATCACGGTGATCGCGAAGATGTCCTTGTAGGCCTGGCGGTGGGTCAGGCCGGTGACCGCGAGCAGGGTGATCACGGCGCCGTTGTGGGGCAGGGTGTCCATGCCGCCGGAGGCCATCGACGCGACCCGATGCAGGATCTCCATCGGGATCCCGGCGGCGTCGGCGTTGGCGATGAAGGTGTCCGCCATCGCCGCCAGCGCGATGCTCATGCCGCCGGATGCCGAACCGGTGATGCCGGCCAGCGCGGTCACCGTGACCGCTTCGTTGACCAGCGGGTTGGGGATCGCGCCCAGCGCGTTGGCGACGACCAGGAAGCCGGGCAGGGCGGCGATCACCGCGCCGAAGCCATACTCCGAGGCGGTGTTCATCGACGCCAGCAGGGCGCCGCCGACCGCGCTCTTGGTGCCTTCGGCGAAACTGGCCATCACCGGCTTCCAGGCGAACGCGATCACGCTGGCGATGCCGACCAGCAGCGCGCCCTGGACCGCCCAGATCGCGGCGATCTTCGACACTTCCTGCACCACCGGCGCGGCGTTGCCGACCACCGCCGGTTCGAAGCTGTGGCTGGCGCCATACAGTTGCGGGATCCAGATCGTGAACACCTTGTTGGACACCCCGACCAGGATCAGCGGCAGGATCGCCACGAACGGGTTGGCGAGTTTGCCGCCGGTGAACGGCGGCGGTTCGTTGAGCAGGGTCGCCGGATCGCCGTAGCCCTCGCCGGCCTTGGCGGCCTTGCGGCGCCGGCTCTCCAGCCAGGTCATGCCGACGATCAGGATGAACACGCCGCCGAGCACGCCCAGCACCGGCGCCGCCCAGGAGTCGGTGCCGAAGAACGCGGTCGGGATGATGTTCTGGATCTGCGGAGTGCCCGGCAGCGCATCCATGGTGAAGGTGAATGCGCCCAGCGCGATGGTGCCGGGGATCAGCCGCTTGGGGATGTCGCTCTGGCGGAACAGCTCGGCCGCGAACGGGTACACCGCGAACACCACCACGAACAGGGAGACGCCGCCGTAGGTGAGCAGCGCGCAGACCAGCACGATCGACAGCATCGCCCGCTGTGCGCCGACCAGCTTGATCGTAGAGGCGACGATCGACTTGGAGAAGCCGGATATCTCGATCAGCTTGCCGAAGATCGCGCCGAGCAGGAACACCGGGAAGTACAGCTTGATGAAGCCGACCATCTTGTCCATGAACAGGCCGGTGAACATCGGAGCGACCAGCGACGGGTCGGTCAGCAGCACCGCGCCAAGCGCCGCCACCGGCGCGAACAGGATCACGCTGTAGCCGCGGTAGGCGACGAACATCAGGAAACACAGTGCGGCCAGCACGATCACGAACGCCATCGAAAATCCCCGGTACGTGGGCGGACGGCGGTGCCGCCAGCCTCATGGATCGCCCTCCCGGCAGGTCCGCCGATGCGGGACCGGCGACGGAAAGGCGCAGATTCTGGTTTGGCAAGAGTCTCGGCAAGCCGGCCACACAGGGGCATTGTCCGAAGGTACAGCTGTCGTTGACCGTCCCCGTACCTAGTCTTTGGCGCCATGGCGGGTTGCGCCGTCAGCGAAACGACCGGCGCCGCCACCGGCCGGCCGTCAACAGCCGGCAGTCAACAAGCACGTACTGCACTTTGGGGAGAGGATACGAGATGAACCGCAGACACCTGAGCATCGCGATCGCCTGTGCGCTGCTGGCGCCCAGCGCCTGGGCGCAGGAGACCGACGCCGGCGCCGCGCAGGGCGAGCAGCGTGCCGCCGCCACCCTGGACACGGTGATGGTCACCGCCCGCAAGCGCGAGGAGACCCTGCAGGACGTGCCGGTCGCGGTGACCGCGTTCACCGCCGACGCGCTCGACAAGATGGGCGTGGAGGACATTTCCGACCTCGATGCCGAGGTGCCGAACCTGACCATCTATGCCGCGCGCGGCTCCAGCAGCACGGTCACCGCCTATATCCGCGGCATCGGCCAGTCCGATCCGTTGTGGGGCGTCGACCCCGGCGTCGGCATCTACCTGGACGATGTCTACATCGCCCGTCCGCAGGGGGCCTTGCTGGACGTGTTCGATGTCCAGCGGGTCGAGGTGCTGCGCGGTCCGCAGGGCACCCTGTACGGCAAGAACACCATCGGCGGCGCGATCAAGTACGTCTCGCGCGGCCTGCCGACCGGTCTGGACGGTTTCGCCTCGGTCACCGCCGGCAGCCACGGCAAGCTCGACGTCAAGGCCGCCATCGGCGGTTCGCTGGCCGGCAACGACGCCCTGCGCGGCCGCATCTCGGTGGCCAGCCTCAACAGCGACGGCTACGGCGAGAACCGGGTGACCGGGCAGAAGGTCAGCGACAAGGAGATCCTGGCGATGCGCGCCCAGCTCGGCGCCTACGTCAGCGACGACTTCAACATCCAGGTCGCCTACGACTGGATGGACGACCAGTCCGGCGTGCGCGGCGCGCAGATGCTGGCGCCGAACCCGTTCAACGCGCTGTTCCCGCAGTACGGCGACTTCCCGCCGCTGGACGACCGCTACGACGTGCGCAACGGCATGCCCAACATCAACGACACCTCGATGAAGGGGCTGTCGGCGACCGCCAGCTGGCGGGTCAACGACGACTGGTCGCTGAAGTACGTGATCGCCAAGCGCGAGTCCGACACCGAGACCAACATCGACTTCGACCTGACCACCGCGCCGATCGTCGACGTCAAGGCGTTCTACAGCGACCAGCAGGTCAGCAACGAGCTGCAGGTCAACTACGACGGCGGCGGCCGCGCCCGCGGCGTGATGGGCCTGTACTGGTTCGACGGCGAGGCCGGCGGCCAGGTCCTGAACAACTTCCTCGGCAGCCTGTTCGGCGACACCCAGGGCACCGTCTACACCGAGAGCGTCGCCCTCTACGCCGACTGGACCTTCGATCTGACCGATCGCCTCAAGCTCGATGTCGGCGCCCGCTACACCGACGAGGACAAGCGCGCGGTGGTGCTGAACCGCAGCTACAGCGACGGCAGCTACACCACGCCGACCGCGGTGGTGGCGGACTTCGACAAGACCATCAACTTCAAGAACACCTCGCCGAAGGTCTCGCTGGACTACCAGGTCACCCCGGACATCATGGTTTACGGCTCGGCGTCGCGCGGCTTCAAGTCCGGCGGCTTCAACATCCGCGCCAACGCCACCGCGGTGCCGCGCTCGGCCGAGCCGTTCGACGACGAGATCGTCGACAGCTACGAGATCGGCACCAAGATGGCGCTGCTGGACCAGACCCTGTTCCTGAACTTCGCCGCGTTCCACAACGAGTACAAGGACATCCAGCTGTCGGTGTTCACCGCCTACGACTCCGACGGCGACGGTACCGACGATGCGTTCTTCGGCGACTTCACCAATGCCGGCGCCGGCACGGTCGACGGCGTCGAGGTCGAGTACCAGTGGCTGCCGAGCCCGAACTGGGCGATCAACGGCAACCTGGCCTGGCTGGATGCGGACTACGACGAGTTCATCACCAACGGCGTCAACGTCGCCGACCAGCAGAAGTTCACCAATGCGCCGGAGTTTTCCGGAGCCATCAACGTCGAGTACCGGATGCCGCTGGCGAACGGCGGCGACTTCTCGGCGCGGGTCGGCTACGCCTACCAGAGCGAGGTCTACCCGACCACCGATCTGTCGGAAGCGATCAGGCAGGACGGCTACGGCCTGCTCGACGCCGGCATCAACTGGCGCATGAACGAGGCCTGGAGCTTCGCGCTGCAGGGCAAGAACCTGCTCGACGAGGAGTACCGCACCACCGGCTACAACATCGGTGTGCTCGGCGTGCTGACCGGCTTCTACGGCCCGCCGCGGGAGTACTGGGCGACCGCCCGCTACGACTTCTGATCCCGACGGACGATCCGGGCAATGCCGCCGCCGCCCGCGCTTGAGCGGGCGGTGCGCGGTCCGATCAAGTAGCGCGGGACGGGATCAGGGACGAGCCCGGCTCGCGCTGCGCTATGCTGCCGGCCGATGCGGCCTCCGTCCTACCCATGCTGAGCCTGACCACGGTCGCGATCGCCAGCCTGGCCTGGCTGGCGCTGATGTTCGGCGCCGCCCTGTACGCCGAGCGCCGGCCGACCGCATGGGCCCGCCACTGGCGCCACGTCTACGCGCTGTCGCTGGCGGTGCACTGCACCTCGTGGACCTTCTACGGCACGGTCACCCAGGCCGCCCGCTATGGCTGGCCGCTGCCGCCGACCTTCCTCGGCGCGATCCTGTTCTATGCGCTGGCGGTCGGTTTCATGGTGCGGCTGGTACGGCTGGCGCGCGAGACCAACGCGACCTCGCTGGCCGACCTGATCGCGACCCGGCTGGGCAAGGACGCATGGCTGGCGGCGACCGTCACCCTGGTCGCCGCGCTCGGGCTGGTGCCCTACATCGCCCTGCAGCTGAAGGCGGTCGCGATGAGCTTCCAGATGCTCACCGCGCGCGCGTCGGCCGCGCAGGCGACGGACGTGTCGGCGCTGCCGGCCTGGCAGGACAGCGCGCTGTACGTGGCGCTGGCGATGGCGCTGTTCGCGATGCTGTTCGGTACCCGCAGGGCCAGCGCCGCCGAGCACAACCGCGGGCTGGTGCTGGCGATGGCGTTCGAATCGCTGTTCAAGCTGGCGGCGATGCTGGCGATCGGCGCCTTCGTCTGGTTCGGACTAGAGGGGGCGACGGTGCCGGAGGCGGTGGTCGCGGCGCCCCCGCAACCGCCGCCGGGAGGCGGCTTCGTGCCGCTGGTGCTGCTGGGCGCGCTGGCGATGTTCATCCTGCCGCACCAGTTCCACGTCGGCGTGGTCGAGTGCCGCAACGAGCACGACATCGCCACCGCGCGCTGGCTGTTTCCGTTGTACCTGGTGCTGATCGCCCTGCCGGTGCTGCCGCTGGCCCGGGCCGGCGCGGCCCTGCTGGGCGGCACCGGCGTGCCCTCGGACCTCTATGTGCTGGCCCTGCCGCTGTCGCAGGGACAGCAGGGACTGGCCCTGGTCGCGTTCCTCGGCGGGCTGAGCGCGGCCACCGGCATGGTCGTGGTCAGCACCCTGACCCTGAGCCTGATGATCGGCAACCACTGGTTCGCGCCGGGCCTGTTGCGCGGCGCGTGGTCGCGCAACGATGGCAGCGATCTGCGTGGACGGGTGCTGGCGCTGCGCCGCGCCGGGATCGTGGTGATCATGTTGCTGGCCTGGGTCTACAGTCGCATGGTCGCCAGCAACGACGCGCTGGCCGATGTCGGCGCGGTGTCGTTCTCGGCGCTGGCGACGCTGGCCCCCGCGCTGGCGTTCGCGGTGTGGCGGCCACAGACGCCGCCGCGCGCCGCAGTGGCCGGGGTGCTGGCCGGGTTCGCGGTGTGGGCGTGGGTGCTGCTGGTGCCGATGTTCCTGGCCGCGCGCGGGTTGTCGCCGGACTGGCTGAGCGAAGGGCCGGCGGGCTGGCGCTGGCTGTCGCCGGACGGCCTGTTCGGCCTGACCGGCTGGAGCCGGCTCGCCCGCGCGGTCGGCGCCAGCCTGTTCACCGGCACCCTGGCGACGGTGCTGGCGGCGGCGCTGCGCCGCGAAGCGCCGCGCTCGGCCCGGCGCGGACTCGATGCCAAGAGCCTGCGCGATGCCGGGGTACGGTTCCTGCCGCGCGAACGCGTCGAACAGCTGTTGTCCAACGCCCCCGCCGAGGGGGCGGTGCCGGCCGCGACCGAGGCCGCGCTGGAGCGCGAGCTGGCGGCGGTACTGGGTTCGGCCTCGGCCCGGGTGCTGCTGGACGCGGCCCGTCGCGAGGCCGGCCGGGCGCTGGACACGGTCGCCCAGATCGTCGGCGAGGCCTCCGCCGACCTGCGCTTCAACCAGCGCGTCCTGGAGGCCGCGCTGCACAACATGAGCCAGGGCATCAGCGTGGTCGACGCCGAGCTGCGCCTGGTCGCGTGGAATCGCCGCTATGCCGAGTTGTTCGACTTCCCCGAGGAGTTGCTGCAGGTCGGCCGGCCGATCGCCGACCTCGCGCGCTGGGCGATGCGGCAGGTGCCGCCGGAGGGCGATCTGGAACGCGCCCTGCAACGGCGTCTGGCCTATATGCGCGCCGGCACCGTGCATCTGACCGAGCGGGTGCTGCCCGGTGGCGGCGGCATCGAGGACACGATCATCGAGATCCGCGGCAACCCGATGCCCGGCGGCGGCTTCGTCGCCACCTTCACCGATGTCACCGCGTTCCGCCGCGCCGAGGCCGGACTGATCCAGGCCAACGAAACCCTGGAGCAACGCGTGGTCGAGCGCACCACCGACCTGGAGGCGGCCAAGCGCGACGCCGAGCGCGCGAACGAGGCCAAGAGCCGCTTCCTGGCCGCGGTCGGCCACGACCTGATGCAGCCGCTGCACGCGGCGCAGCTGTTCGCCGATGCGCTCGAGCAGCAGGTGGCATCGGGCCAGCGCGAGACCGCGCGCCAGATCATCGGCGCGCTGGATTCCACCGGCGACCTGCTGACCGGACTGCTCGACATGTCCCGGCTGGAGGCGGGCGGATTGGTGCCGCAGCCGCGCGGGTTCCCGTTGTCGGAGGTGCTGGAGCCGCTGGCGTCGGAGTTCGGCGCCATCGCCGCCGACCGCGGCCTGCGCTTCCGTTTCATCGGCAGCCAGGCCTGGGTGCACAGCGATCCGCAGTTGCTGCGGCGGGTGCTGCAGAACTTCCTCGCCAATGCGATCCGCTACACCGCGACCGGCAGCGTGCTGCTGGGCGTGCGTCGCGATGGCGACGGCCTGCGGATCGAGGTGCACGACACCGGTCCGGGCATCGAGCCATCGCAGCAGCGGGTGATCTTCGACGAGTTCCGCCGTGGCATCGACGCACCGGGACAGGGGCTCGGGCTGGGGTTGTCGATCGCCGACCGCATCGCCCAGTTGTTGCAGGTGCCGCTGGGCCTGCGCAGTGCGCCCGGTCGCGGCACCGCGTTCACAGTGCGGGTGGTGAGGGTGGCGGGGCCGGCCGCGGTGGCCGACATGCCGGTCGAGCGCCACGCATCCGGAGCCGCGCTGGAAGTGCTGGTGGTGGACAACGACCCCCAGGCCCTGGCCGCGCTGACCGCGCTGCTGGAACGCTGGGGCTACCGGGTACGCGCGGCTGCCGACGGCGAGGGCGCCGCGGCGCAGTTGCGGGCGGGCGCGCCGTCGCTGTGGCTGTTCGACTACCACCTCGACGACGACGATACCGGTGTCGCCCTGGCCGAGCGGCTGGGCGCGCGCTTCGGCGCGCGTCCGACCCTGATCCTCAGCGCCGACGGCGGTGGCGAAGTGCGTCGGGCGGTGCATGAAGCCGGCCTGGCGTTGATCGCCAAGCCGATCAAGCCGCTGGCATTGAAATCGGTGCTGGACCGGTTGCTGGCCGCGCGCGGCGCGCAGGCGGCGCCGGTCTAGGTCACGTTCCGCGCCTTTCGATGCCGGGCGACACCGGACCGACCGGCGTTGCCGCTAGACTTGGCCGCCAGTCCGAACCGGAACCGTGGACCGATGAAACGTGCACTGACCTCGTTGTTGCTGCTGTTCTCATGCGTCGCCTTCGCCGAGGAGAATCCCCGGGCCAGCGCGTCGCCGCCCGTGTTCGATACCCCCGTATTCGACATCCACGTGCATCTGCACGATGGCGCGGAGTCGTTGCGCGAGTACCGCGCCGCAGCCGAGTCCGCTGGCCTGGCGCCGATCGGCCTCGGGGCGATGTGGTTCGGCGGTCCGAACCAGGCCCAGGCGGGCGATCCCGACGATATCCGCGCCCGCAACGACGCGCTGATCGGGATGGCGGCATCGGACCCGGCAGTGATGCCGATCGCGACCGTGCATCCCTACGACGGCCAGGCCGCGCTCGACGAGCTCGAACGGATTGCCGGCCGTGGCGTCAAGGTGATCAAGCTGCACGCGCATACCCAGCGGTTCGACGTCGACGACCCGCGGCTGCTGGCGCTGGTGCGCAAGGCCGGCGAGCTGGGCGTCGTCGTGCTGATGGACAACGCCAATATCGTCGCCGGCGACAGCGAAAACCTGTTCAGCCTCGCGATCCGCGCGCAGGGAACGAAGTTTGTCTTCGCCCACATCGGCGGCCTGAACTTCCGTTTCTGGAATATCCTGCCGCTGGCGCGTACCGCCGAGGGACTGGCGCTGGAGAACGTCTACTTCGACATTTCCGGGACCGTGCTGCTGGCGGCCGACTCGCCGATCGAGGAGGAGTTCGTCTGGACCCTGCGCAACGTCGGCATCGACAGTCTGATCCTGGGCTCGGACTATCCGCAGCTGTCGCTGGCGGACACGCTGGAAGCCCTCGACAAGCTGGACCTCAGCGACGAGGAGAAGGCGAAGATCCGCGGCGGCAACGCGCGCAGGCTGTTCGGCCTGTAGCGCCTGGGCGCGGCCGGGAACGTCCGGTCAGGAGGGCGGGTCGTCGGGCAACTGGCGGCTCGGGTCGCTCAGCTCCAGTTCGCGCAGCACCACCCCGGCCTGGGTGCGGTTGCGCACCCCCAGGCGTTCGAAGATCGCCGACAGGTGCGCCTTGACGGTGCGTTCCTGCACGTCGAGGCGGTCGGCGATCTGCTTGTTGAGCAGGCCCTGGGCGACCAGGGTCAGCACCCGGAACTGCTGCGGCGAAAGGCTGGCCAGGCGCGCGGCAAGGTCGGCGTCGGCGCGGGTGCTCTCGGTGCGCGCGACCGCGCCGCGCAGCGCGGCGGGCAGCCATTGCTCGCAGGCCAGGACCGCGCGGATCGCGTCGCGCAGTTCCTCCAGCCCGGCGCTCTTGGGCAGGTAGCCGGCGGCCCCGTGATCGAGCGCGCGCCGGACCACGCGCGGATCGTCGTTGGCCGAAACCACCACCACCGCGACCCCCGGGTACTGGGCGCGGATCGCGGCGAGGCCGGCCAGCCCGTGATTGCCGGGCATGTGCAGATCCAGCAGCACCAGATCGGTGTCGGGCGCGTCGTCCAGCGCCGCCAGCACCGCGTCGAGGGTATCGGCCTCGCTCACCTGTGCGCCGGACACGGCATCGGCCGCGGCCTGCCGCAGCGCGGCGCGGAACAATGGATGGTCGTCGGCGATGAGCAGGTGTGACATCGGGCAGGGTAGGGGTCGGGACAGGCCCGGCTTCGTCGCCAGCCTAGCAGGCCGATGCGCAATCCGGGACGTCGATCGCGCTCGTACATAAGTACGATGAGAAGCCCGAGCGTGCTTGTTAGGCTGGAAGCCATGAACATGCCCATATTCCGCACCTTCGCGCAGGCGTCGGCACTGGCCCTGGCGTTGTCCGCATGCGCGTCCACCGGCGCCTCCTCCGATCCGGATCAGAACATGGCGGCCACCACCGCAGCGACCTCCTCATTCACCGACATGCGCACCACCACGCATCGCGACGGCGACGATCTGTTGACCGCGGGACTCGGTCTCGATGGCCTGCGCGCGATGACGCCGCCGACCTTCGCCGACCCGGCCCATCCCACGGCGGTCGAGCTGCGCCGCCGTGCGATCTGGGGCAACTGGCGCGGGATCGCCGATCTCGCCCCCGGTGGCGGCTATGGCGAGTTGTTCGGCAGCACCGCCAGGGTGCCGGGCCGCGAGTACAGCGCGTTCGCCCGCGTCGATGGCGCGCGCCAGCCGCATCGGGTCCTGGTGCAGGTGCCGGACGATTTCGATGCCGGCAAGCGCTGTGTGGTGGTGACCGCTTCGTCGGGTTCGCGCGGGGTCTATGGTTCGATCGCGGTCGCCGGCGCCTGGGGGCTGCCGAAGGGCTGCGCGGTGGCCTACACCGACAAGGGCGCGGGCACCGACTACTTCGACCTCGACAGCGGGCAGGGCGTCTCCGCCGACGGCACGATCGCCTTCGCCGGCGCTGCCGAACTGGGGTTTGCGCCCGACGCGCCCGCGACCGGCAGCGGCGACGGCCAGGTGCGCGGGGTCGCGGTCAAGCACGCCCATTCGCAGGACAACCCCGAAGCCGACTGGGGCCGTCATGTCCGCCAGGCCGCGCAGTTCGCGCTGCAGGCGCTCGACCAGGCGCGGCCGGACGATGCGCCATTCACCTTCGACGACACCCGGGTGATCGCGGTCGGCATTTCCAACGGCGGCGGTGCGGTGCTGCGCGCGGCCGAGCTCGACGACGGCGATTCCGATGCCGACTGGCTGGACGCGGTCGTGGCCGGCGAGCCGAACATCGACGCCGAGGGCGGGCGCAGCCTGTACGACTTCGCCACCGAGGCGGGGCTGCTGATGCCCTGCGCCCTGCTGGACCCCGCGCTGGCGCCGTTGTCGCAGCCACCGTTGGCGGCGCAGGTGGAAGCGATCGGACTGGCGCGTTGCGGCAGCCTGCGCAGCAATGGCCTGGTCGAAGGCGCCGACGCCGGCGCGCAGGCGGTCGATGCGCACCGTCGGCTCAACGCCAGCGGTTGGAGCGACGAAGCGCTGCGCGCGGGTGCGGCCTCGGCGGGTTTCGATCTGTGGCGCGCGATCGCGGTGACCTATGCCTCCGCCTACGGCCGCCATGCGCCGGGCGAACACCCCTGCGGTTTCGACTTCGCCGCGCTGGACGGCAACTTCGCGCCGCGGCGTGCCGGCGATGCCGAGCGCGCGGCGTGGTGGGCCGATGGCAGTGGCATTCCTCCCGGCGCCGGGGTCGGCATCGCCGAAACGCCGAACGCGGCCCCGGATCCGCACTTCTTCGGACTGCGCTGCCTGCGCGATCTGTGGACCGGCGACGGTGCGGGCGCCGAACGCGTGCGCAAGGGCGTCGCCGAAGTCCGCGCTTCGGCGCCACGCGCCGGGCTGCCGGTGGTCGTGATTCACGGCACCGACGACGGCCTGGTGCCGATGGCGTTCAGCAGTCAGCCCTACGTCGCGATGGCGCGCGCGGCCGGCCGCGACGTGCGCTACTGGCAGGTGCGTCACGCGCAGCATTTCGACGCCTTCCTCGGCCTGCCCGACTACGCGGCCCGCTACGTGCCCCTGCTGCCGTACGTGTACGCGGCTCTGGACCGGGTCGATGCGCATCTGGACGGCAACGCCGCGCTGCCGGCGGACGCGGTCATCGCGACCATGCCGCGCGGTCCCGGCAAGCCGTTGACCCCGGCACATCTGGCGATGCCGCAGGAGTAGACGGGACAGGGCCGGGCGGGGCCGCCGGGCGCCATCGACGAAAGGCGCTCCGTCCGGCCCTTCCGGTTGAACGGATCGGCGCGGGCGACCGGTGTTCATCCGCTCGCCCGTCGTCGTTCGTGTCGCGGTCCGCGGTCGGTGCCGGCGGACCGGGCGCTGTCAGGGCATGACCTCCCGCAGCCAGCGTTCCAGCCGTCCCTGTAGCTGCATGACCTCGCGTTGCAGGCGCTGCGTCCAGTCGCGGGCCGGTGGCTGCGACGCCGGTCGCGGTTGCGGTTTCGGCGGCGTCGGCACGGCCTGCCGTGGCGGCTGTGGTCGCGGTTGTGCGGGACGTGGCCGGAATGCCGCGGTGGATGCCGCCACGGCGACCGGCGCCGCGCTGGCCGCCATGCCCACCGGTGTCAGGTCGCTGCCCTTCATCAGGCCCAGCGGGGCATAGCCGCCGTAGCCGGGAAACACCGCGCCGAGGTTCGGATTGCGCATGCGCCGGATCAGGATCTCGGACAGCACCCGGCGGTGATCGGTGGTGACCGGGACGTCGCCGTAGTAGGGCGACAGGACCTGCGGATCCAGGCCGAGCCAGTTGCCGTACAGGCGCCGGCCGTTGACGGTGCCGCCCATCACCAGCATCGGATTGCCGTAGCCGTGATCGGTGCCGCGATTGGCGTTCTCGCGCACGCGGCGGCCGAACTCGGACTGCACCACGGTGGTGACCCGCGAGAGGTGTCCGCTCGCCGCCAGGGTGCGATGGAACGCGGCCAAGGCCTCCGACAGCTCGGCGATCCTGCCCTGGTAGTAGTGATAGCCGCTGCCGGCCGTGCCCTGGCCCTCGTGGGTGTCCCAGCCGCCCAGGTCCAGGGTCGCGTAGCGCAGGCCCAGGTTCATCTGGATCGACTGCGCGATCGTCCACAGCTGGCGCGAGAAGTTGTTGTTCGGCCAGTCCGCGGGCAAGGCGCCGTAGGGCTGTTGCGCGATGACCCGAAGGGCCCGTTCGGCGCGGGCGCCGTGATGCTCCAGGCCGGTCGAACCGGGATTCCACATCGATTCGAGCACGTCGTTGACGCCGACCAGGCCGGCCGGCGAGTTGTCGCGCGCCTTCTGCCACGACCACGCGCCGGCGTTGAGCTCGAAGTCGCCCGGGCTGCCCATGGTCAGCGCGGCGGTGCTGCCGTTGAAGTTCGCCGGTTGCCGGCTGTTGACCGCCAGGCCCGGCAACGCGGGGGTGCCGCTGATACCGGGCTGGGTCGCCAGCGCACGCGCCAGCCAGCCGCTGCCGATGCTCTGCTGGCCGGGCGTGCCCAGGTCGATCGACAACTGCGCATCGAAATGGCTGCGGGTCACCGAGGTCAGCAGGCCGCAGCACTGCACGATCGCCAGCAGGCCGTCGTTCCACATGTCGCGCAGACCGCTGGCGGCCGGGTGCAGGCCGAAACCGGTGGCGGCGCCGGTGCCCAGGGTCAGCGGCAGCGCGCCATAGGTGCCGGTGGCGGCGATCGCCAGTTCCGGACGCGCCTGTTCGTAGTGCACGCGGTCCTCGCCGGAAACCGGGATCACCAGGTTCAATCCGTCCATGCCGCCGCGCAGGAACACCGACACCACGGTGTCGTGGCCGTTGGCCGCGTGCGCGCTGCCGGAGAAGAACAGGCCCGGTCCGACCGCGCCGATCGCCGAGGCGGCGGCGCAGCCCTTGAGGAAACGGCGGCGGCTTTCTTCGATCGTGTTCATCGTCGCCTCCTCAACGGCTCAGGAATTCGGGGGACATCAGGATCAGCGAGACCATGCTGGTCAGGCGCTCCTGGTTGTAGTGGTTCTTCAGGTCGTTGCCGGCCCAGGCATTGGTATCGGCGATCACATGGCTGGCCGGGTCGCCGTTCTGCGCCATGAAGCCGATCAGGGTCTGCCGGCGCACATTGCTCGGCAGGCGGCCGAGGATGCGCCTGCACCAGTAGTCGACCAGCTTGGTCGCGGTCCATTGCGGCACCTGGTTGCGGCTGATCGCCAGGATCGGCAGCAGTGGCGTGCCTTCGTCGGTGGTGTTGGTCAGCCAGTTGAGCAGCTTCCAGCCCATCGCCAGGCTGTTGGCGCCAGACCAGGCCAGCTCGGTATCGGGATAGCCGTTCGGCGCCGGCCAGGCATAGGGTTCGTGGCCGGTGAAGCCCAGTCGCCACAGGAAGCTGTTGGAAGCCTCGTGATCCAGGCGCAGGGTCCAGTCGCAGCCGGTCGCGCGCATCGCCGCGACGATCGCCTCGAACGGACGCCGGCTCTTCTGGCCCCAGGCGTTGAACATCGCGTCCGAGGTGAGGATGTGGCGCAGCACCCGTTCGAGCTGGTCGGCGCTGCGCCAGTGCTGGCGGAACACCTGGGCGGCGCTGCGCACCAGTGCCGGCGGCGGGGTGTCGTTGACGAAGCGGCGGATCAGCTTGGCGCAGACGAAACGGGCGACCGCGGGGTGGCTGGCGAGACGGTCGAGGATGTCGCGGCCGTCCTTCATCGCCGGTTGCTCGGGATTGAGCAGGTTCCCCAGCACGAACTTGGGGCCGGCGTCGTGCCAGGACTGGCGATAGACGAAGGTGCCGTCGTTGTCGTCGGGGAACTCCCAGTGGCCGTTCTTCAGGGTCCAGCCGGTGAATGCGGACGCGGTCTCGTAGACGTCGATATCGGTGTAGCCCGACGGGTAGGCCGGATCGACCGGGTCCGGCGGTACCTGGAACGGGTCCATGAAGCCCAGGTAGTTCTCGGCGCCGAGGGTATGCAGCTCCAGCAGTTCGCGCGCCCAGTTCTCGTTCGGGCCGGCGCGGGAATTGGAGACGTTGTCGAGGTAGTACAGCATCGCCGGGCTGGTCGCGACCGCTTCCAGCATCGCGCGGAAGTTGCCCAGCGCATGCTGGCGGATCACGTCGCGGTCGTAATGGACGTAGACCGGGGCGGCGGAATACTCCTCGGCGGTGACATTGAAGTGGTCGTGCCAGAAGTTGACCACGACTTCGCGCAGTTGGCGCCTGGAATAGGTCGCGCGCACGAACGCGGCGCACTGGACCTCCCAGGCGGGGCGCATCCTGATCGAATAGTCCGGGTCGCCCTGCACATGCTCGCTCCACAGCCGGGTGAGCGGCTTGTCCAGGGTGGTGTAGCCGGCGCTGGCGAGGCGGCTGTCCAGCGCGGAATCGTCGATCGCGGTCCAGTCCAGCTGCCAGTCGACGTAGTTGGCCAGGCGTTCGGCGTCGCTGTCGCCGAGGGCATTGAACTCGGCAATGCTCTGCGGGGTGATGCCGTAGCTGAGGTTGGACAGCATCCGGACCGCGAATGGCGGGCGCGCCAGGGTCAGCAGCTGCGGCGGCGCGCTGCGCGCGGCCTGCGGTTGGCGGCCGGCGTAGGGGGCCGCGGTCGACGCCGGGCCACCGGCGTTGTCGCCGAGGTGGGCCTGGGTCGCGATCCGCACGCCGTCGCCGTAGCGGCGGGCGAGAAAGCCGGCATTGGCCGGGGTCGGCGCGGGCGCGGGTGCGGGCGCGGGGCCGGGCGTGGGTGCCGGCGCCGGAGCGGCCGGCTGCGTATCCGCCATCGATGGCGTGCGATCCGCGCGCGCGGCACGGTCTTCGAACAGGTCGCGAAAGACCTTGTCAAACATGGACATCGAAGCGTTTCCCCATGAACGTGTGTCCGATCCGGCGACTATAGCGGCGTGCCACGGACCCGCCGTGCCGGGTTTCACAGATCGCGAGGCGCTTGCCGTCGAAGCGCGCGTGCCGGCTCCGGCAGGGGGGCGATGCACGCCGGTCTTGCAGCATTCCGGCAACATTTGGCACGCTGGCACGGGTAACGGCCGCTGCGGCCGCATGACACGGTCCCGATGTCGCGCCATTTCTCGATGCTCCGCGAGTTCCACCTCGCCGATTGGTTCACGCTCGCCAACGCTTTCTGCGGCACCGGGGCGGTGTTCGCCTCGATGCGCTATCTGCAGAGCGATCAACTGCGCGACCTGCTGATCGGCATGGCGCTGATCCCTCTGGCCTTCGTGTTCGACGCGCTCGACGGGCGCATCGCGCGCTGGCGCAAGTCGTCGTCGACGTTGGGCCGCGAGCTGGATTCGCTGGCCGACATCATTTCCTTCGGCGTCGCTCCCGCCGCGCTGGCCTATGCCTGCGGCCTGCAGGGCGGCTGGGACTGGCTGGTGCTGAGTTACTTCGTCGGCTGCGGGGTCAGCCGCCTGGCCCGCTACAACGTCACCGCCGAGCAGCTGTCGGGCGGGGAGGACAAGGTCCGCTACTTCGAGGGCACGCCGATCCCGACCAGCCTGCTGCTGGTGGTCGTGCTCGCGGTGGCGGCCTGGCAGGGCGCGATCGGCCCCGATCTGTGGTTCGGCACCTGGCAACTGGGGCCCTGGCAGCTGCACCCCCTGGTGCTGGTGTTCGCCCTGTCCGGTTCGTTGATGATCAGCAAGACCCTGCACATTCCCAAACCCTGAGCGGGTCGGCCACGGGCGGTGCTGCGGTGCTGTCGAGGCCCGTGCGCACGCGTATGCGGCGCCGTCGCAGCCACATGGAATGAACATCGCGTTGCTATGATCGCCCCCAGTATCGGAGGGCACCATGGCAAACAACCCGTTCGGCAGTGATTTCGAGTCGCTAGCGAAGCAGTACTGGAACCAGTGGGGCGAGATGATGCGCGCAGGCGCCGCCCCGGGCGCGCAGGCGATGCCGCCGAACTTCGCCGCCGGCGGCGGCATGCCTGGATGGGAGGAGGCGATCGGCTGGTGGTCGCAACTGGCGCGCGGCGCGCAACCCGACGCCAACGCCGCGGTCGGCCGCTTCGATCGTCAGGCCCGCGACTGGTTCGGCCGCATCCAGCAGCTGGCGGCCGGTTTCGCCGGCCAGAACCCGGCCGTGTCCGAGGTCGTCGCCGCATGGAAGAACATGCTCGGCGGCGGCAATGCCAATCCTTTCGGCGATGTGTTCGCCAGCATGGGCGGTCGCGGGCAGCAGGGCTTCGATCAGTGGATGGAGCAGGTGGCGCCGTTCATCGCCTCGATGCAGGGCGAGGGGCGCAGCTGGATGGGAATGCCGGCATTCGGCTTCAGCCGCGAGCACCAGCAGCGTTGGCAGCGCATCGGCCAGTTGCAGGTGGACTACCAGCAACGCAGCCAGGCCTGCCAGGCGCTGATGGCCGAGGCCGGTCAGCGCGCCTTCGGGCACTTCGAACGCAAGCTTGAGGAACATGCCGAACCCGGCCGCCAGCTGAGCTCGGCGCGGGCCTTGTTCGACCTGTGGGTGGATGCCGCCGAGGAGGCCTACGCCGAGGTCGCGATGTCGCCGCGCTATCGCGAGGACTTCGGCGAGATGGTCAATGCGCAGATGCGTCTGCGCGCGGCGATTCAGCACGAGGTCGAGCTGGTCGCGGGCCTGTTCGGAATGCCGTCGCGAACCGAGATCGACTCGGCCCACCGCAAGATCGTCCAGCTCGAACGCGAGCTGCGGCGGCTGCGCGACGATATCCATCGCTCGCCGCAGGCCGCGTCCGCGCGGAACGGGGACGAACCCGCGACGCCGCGCCGTGCGGCTAAGGCCGCGGGCACGAAGACTGCGGCGAAGAAGGCACCGGCGAGCGGGCGAACGGCGGCGGCCAAGGCGCCGACGAAGAAGCCCGCCGGCAAGCGCGCGACGGGCAAGGCCGGCGGCAGCACGGGCAAGGGAGGGCGTTGAGATGACGCGTATCGACATCAATGCGCCGCTCAATTTCACCGCCGAGTCGCTGGCGCAGGAGGCGATGCAGTTCCAGGCCAAGCTGCGCGCCGGTCTGGACACGCTGCGCCAGGTCGAGGACGTCGACTACGGCGCGACCGGCAAGGAAGAGGTCTGGCGCGACGGCCGGGTGGTGCTGTACCGCTTCCGCGGCGACAAGGCGCCGACCGCGAAGGTGCCGCTGCTGATCGCCTACGCTCTGGTCAACCGGCCGTACATGACCGACCTGCAGGCCGACAAATCGATCGTGCGCGGCCTGCTCGAGCGCGGCGAGGACGTCTACATCCTCGACTGGGGCTATCCGGACCGCTCCGACCGCTACCTGGAGCTGGAGGACTACATCCAGCGCTTCCTCGGCGGCGCGGTCGACCATCTGCGCCAGGCCAGCGGCCACGATGCGATCAACCTGCTCGGCATCTGCCAGGGCGGCGCGTTCTCGCTGTGCTACGCCGCGCTCAACCCGGACAAGGTGCGCAACCTGATCACCATGGTGACGCCGGTGGATTTCCATACCGACGACAACATGTTGTCGCACTGGACCCGCAACATCGACGTCGACCAGTTCGTCGACACCCTCGGCAACGTGCCGGCCGACCTGATGAACTGGTGCTACCTCACGCTCAAGCCGTGGCGCCTGTTCGTGCAGAAGTACGTCGGCCTGGTCGACATCCTCGACAACAAGCAGGCGATCGAGGACTTCCTGCGGATGGAGAAGTGGATCTTCGATTCGCCGGACCTGGCCGGCGAGGCGTTCCGGCAGTTCATCAAGATGTTCTATCAGGGCAACGGCTTCGTGAATGGCGGCGTCCGCATCGGCGAGCGCGAGGTCGACCTGGCCGACATCACCATGCCGGTGCTGAACATCTACGCGCTGCAGGACCATCTGGTGCCGCCGGCGGCGTCGCAGGCGCTGGGCGGGCTGATCGGAACCACCGACTACACCGAGCATTCGTTCCGCGGCGGTCACATCGGCATCTACGTGTCCAGCCGCGCCCAGCGCGAGGTGCCGGACTCGATTCGCGACTGGCTGCGGGAGCGCGACCGATGAATGTCGGCAGGCTGGCCGGGAGGGCGCTGTTGCCGTGCGTATTGGCGGTGTCGGCGCTGCTGGCGCCGGCGAAGGGGCGGGCCGCACCGCCTCCGGCCGCCGCCGCCGTCGAGATCGACCGGTTGATCTCGGCCCTGGCCGATTCGGGATGCGAGTTCCAGCGCAATGGGCGCTGGTACGACGCCGGACGTGCGCAGTCGCACCTGCGACGCAAGCTGGACTGGCTGGTCGAGCGCGACATGGTCGCCTCGGCGGAGCAGTTCATCGAACGTGCCGCGACCCGCAGCAGCGTCAGTGGCCGGGCCTACCAGGTGCGTTGTCCGGACCGTCCGGCCGAACCTTCCGCGACGTGGTTGCGGCGCGCGCTCGAGGGCATCCGCGAACCCACGCCGCCATCACGTTGAGTGCCCGACACTGGCACATATTGCAGGATCAAGGAGCTCCCCCATGGCCGATAAACCGCGACCGTTCACGCGGTCCAGACACGACAGAATGATCGCCGGCGTGATGGGCGGAATCGCCCGTCGCTTCGGCTGGAACGCGACCCTGCTGCGGATCGTGTTCGTGGTCGTGTCGATCGCGTCCGCCGCGTTCCCCGGCATCATCGTGTACCTGATCCTGTGGCTGCTGATGCCGGAAGAAACCGACTGAACCCGGCGTCGCGAGCGGCGCTGTTCGCGCTGGGCATCGCCTGGACCCTGCCCAACACCGTGCTGGGCCTGGTGGGCGGTGCGGTCGGGCTGGCGTTCGGCGCGCGCGTGAGGTGGCGCGCCGACGATTGCGCGGTGGTGTTCCAGCATTGGCCGTGGGGGCCGGGCGGCGCGCTGACCCTCGGCAACGTGATCCTGCACACCGGCGCCAGCCTCGACACCGACTGCCTGACCTATGCCCACCGGGCCGGTCTGGGCAACGAGCCGGGCATTCGACTGGCCGATCATGAACGCGCCCACGTCTACCAGTACATGGTGCTGGGCCCATTGTTCCTGCCGCTGTACCTGTTGTGCGGCGGCGTCAGCGTGCGCAACCGCTTCGAGCGTGCCGCCGATCGCTATGCGCGCAGCGGCCGCGGCTGGTGGCCCTGGTCGCGCGGGGAAGGATGACGGACTCCAGCGTTGCTCGCTGCAGTCGTTGCCGATACGCGACCGCGACGACGGCGATGCGGCCGTCTCACTCGTTCGACAACACCTGGATCGACTCGCCCAACCGCACCCCGTCGGGGCCGAAGCGTCGCTCGAAGAACGCGATCGCATCGTCCTCGACCAGGACCACGCTGCTGCAGCGGGTGCCGTAGCGCTCGCCGGACACGAAGGCCGGCGACAACATCCGCTCCAGCTCCAGGCCGACCCCGGTGTCCGGCAGCTGCGCGTCCGGCGCCGGCGTGGTTTCGGCGAGCGCGTCGAGCAGCGGGGCCAGACTGTCGGCGTCCTCCGTCCGTCGCGACGATGCCAGCGGTGTGTCCAGCCATTCCTGCAGGGCGCGTGTCGCATGGCCGCTCTTGGGCCACGGCGCGTCGAAGGCGCCGTTCGACATCGCGTGCAGGCCGGGGGCGATCTCGGCTCGCGCGAACCGTGGATGATTGCTGGCGAATCCCAGGGTCTCTCCGTCCCAGGCCATCAGGTTGAAGTGGCCGTAATCCGGCGCATCGGCGGCGAGGCCGGCGAGCCAGTCGGCCACCGGCGCGTCGGCGGAGGCGAAGTCGCGGACCAGGCGGCCGCGCGACAGCGGCGCCGGTGCCGGGGAGGTGCCGGTGCGGACATTGGTGACGGCCGCCAGCCGGCGTCGCGACGACGCCAGCAACCAGCTGCCGCCCTGCAACAGGTCGCGGCCACCGTAGAGCTCGTGCCGCTCCGGGTCCGGGCCGGCGGCGGCGGTCGGGCGCTGGTGGAATTCGTCGCGGTTGGCGATCAACGCCAGCCGGTATCTCGGGTGGGCCTGCCAGGCCACGGCGATCAGGCACATGCGGCGATGTTAGGGGATAAACCGTCAGTCCGCCGACCCCGGAGGCAGCAGCGCCTCCAGGCTTGCCGAGCGGGTCGCCCGCGGCTGCGCCGCGATCGCGCGCACCGAGGCCTCGAAGCGCTGCCAGTCGCCGCCGGACTGCTGGAACAGGGCCGAGAAAGCGGGCACCCAGCGGTCGTACAGCCCCAGCGGCACCAGCTTGGCGTTGTTGATCGGTTCGGCGACCCAGCGGTCGAAGCGGGCGTCGTCCGGCCAGCGTTCGCGGCGCACCTGCGCATGCCAGGCGCGGAATCCGGCGATGGCGGTGTCGCGTTCGGCGCGCATCGCCTCGTGGGTGAGCGGACGCCGGTAGATCGCCGCCAGCGTGTCGCGCAGGGCCAGCGCGTGGCTCACGAAGGCCCGCTCGTGCGCGTCCAGGGCCGGGTCCGGGGGCGACTTCCCGCGCGCCGCGCGCCATTCGCGCAGGCCCTGCCGCTGCACGAAGCTGGCCAGGGATTCGTTGAAGGCGGTGTCGTCGCGCAGGTACAGCCACTGGTGCGCCAGTTCGTGGAACATCACCCCGACCGGGTCGTCCTGACCGGGGGCGAGCATGCTGCTCAGCACCGGATCGTCGAACCAGCCCAGGGTCGAGTACGCGGCGACGCCGCCGACATAGGTCTGGTAGCCACGGCCGCGGAGGCGCGCCGCCTCGCGGCGGGCGCGGTCGGCGTCGAAGTAGCCGCGATAGGCGACGCAGCCGGCGATCGGGAAGCAGTGGGTCAGCGGTTCGACCGAGAATTCCGGCGCCGCGAACACGTTCCAGGTCACATAGGGGCCGGGCAGGGCGACATAGGCGGTGTAGCTGCCGTTGCGCGGCAACCCGAGCCGTTCGGACGCGAACGCGCGCGCATCGCGGAGCTCGCCCAGGCGCTCGCGCAGGGCCGGGTCGGTGGCCGGGTCGGCGATCACCTCGGCGATCGGTTCGCGCTGGGCCATCAACGCCAGTTGCCCATGGCCGACGTGGGCGTAGTAGCCGAGGGTGCGGCAGCCGCCGAGCAGCAGAATCGCCAGTGCGGCCAGCACCGCCAGTGCGAGCCGACGCGCGGCGCGACGCATGCGGCCGTGGGGCGCCCTGGCGCGGGCCGTCGCCCTCGGCGATGGGCCGACGAGCGGTCCCCGTTCATTCACGACTTCGTAACGACGCGCTTCAGTCACCGGCATAGCATCGATTCACCGGACAGGACGGCGATTCAGGCGAAGCCTGACATACGCACAAGCCTGCGCAACCTGCCCGGCCAAGAAGGCCCGGCCGACCAAGCGACGGAGACTTGGGAGACCGGGTCTTCTCATTGTCCGGTCCTGTTGCGCGGGGTGACCCTCCCAGCGCTTGCGGCAGGGCAGGAGGATAGGGCAGAGGCCACCGCCGACCCCGGCCGTATGGCCGCCGCCGCCGTGCCGGGCGCCCGCGGGGCGTGCCCGCCGGACGGAATGGCGACCACGTTTCCGAGCCCGCTGCACTGGGCTATACTGCGCGGCCGCGCCGGAGTGGCGGAATTGGTAGACGCAGCGGATTCAAAATCCGCCGGCCTAAAAACCTTGTGGGTTCGAGTCCCACCTCCGGTACCAGCGTTGCGCAAGACTCTGAGGGGGCTTGCTGCCTCCGCCACGCGGGTCTCGACGTTCAAGCCGCACCGGCTGCTGTCCCTGGCCGGGTTTGCCCGCTGATCGCTCGATTACTTCATCCCCGGGAACGGCTGCCTCGAGCGCACCGATAGCATCGGCGGCCGGCCGCTCCGGCTGCGCAGCTCGTTGGCGAAGTACACCTGCCCGCGGGCGGGGGGACGGTCAGTACTACTTCGTCCCCGGGCACCGGCTGGAGCACGACTTCAAGCATGGCGCTGCCTACCATCTGTTGGAATCCGGCGCGCACCAGGAGATCTACGGCCTGCCGGAGTGTCTGAGCGCATTGCAGTCCGTGCTGCTCAACGAGAGTTCGACGCTGTTCCGGCGCAACTACTGCCTCAATGGCAGCCACGCCGGGCAGCTATTGGTGAGTTCGATGCTAGTGCCGGGCCGCCTCGCCGTCACACTTGCGGCGTCGGCGCGGAGAGGGTTGGCAGGAGAGGGAGTGGAGGGGGATTGCTGCTGGCCGGATCAGGCCGCGATCTGGGCTGTCGGCGCCTGGCTCGCACCTGGAGTCGAATCTGGTGCCGCAGGATGATCCAGGGGTTAAGCGCGGATCGTCGTGGGTTCGCGTGACTGTTCGCGAAGATGATGTTCGCGTAGCGGAAGCCGTGGTCGGGTCTGGTTGGCTTCCATATATCCGATGGAACCGACATCTTGTGCCTACTTCGACGCTCGATCAGGTATGGATGTGCTTCTGGCGATGTGCGGTATGGGTCATCCAGGCCAACATGGAGAGGCCAGATGCCGCCGATACGACCGAGGCGATGAGTATGCCGAGCTTAGCCGAGTCCAAGTGCCCGGCATCCAGTGCGAGCTCCGCGATCAGAAGCGACATCGTGAAGCCTATGCCGGCCAGCAGCACTCCGGCGGTAAGCAATGGCCAGGACAGCCCCGAAGGCTTTGAGCCAATACCGAGTTTGGCCGCCAGATAGCTGAAGGACAGGATGCCGAGAGGCTTTCCGCATGAGAGGCCTACAGCTACAGCGGTCGCCAGCTGCCAATCGATCCCGCTCGGTGATAGGGAGAACCCTGCATTGGCCAACGCGAACATAGGGAGCACGAGAAAGGCGACCCACGGATGTAGCGAAAGCTCAATTCTTTCCAGTGGAGAGAGGGCTTCTCGCGTGGCAATACTTGCACGACGCAGGTCTCGACGGTCCGGAGTATCACCGCTCCAATGCGCGCCCGCCGGGTAGGCCGTGACCTTGGCCAGGATTGCTTGAAGGCGATCGTCGCTTACCCAGCTCCTGGTCGGTGTCATCAGCCCAAGAATCACGCCGCTCAGGGTGGGGTGTATTCCAGACTCATACACGGCGACCCAGACGAACCCGCCAAGCGCCACATACGCGGCGACAGGACGAACGCCCATGCGACCCAGAAGGGCCACTCCTGTCAGCCCGAGTGCGGCCCAGCCTAGCGGCTGCCAGTTGACGTCGCTTCCGTAGCCAATTGCGATGACCAGAATTGCACCAATGTCATCGAATATCGCGAGAGAGAGCAGGAACAGGCGCAGGCTATGAGGTATGCGCGAGCCCAGCAACGCCAAGCAGCCAACCACGAAGGCCGTGTCGGTAGCCATTACGATTCCCCAACCCTTAGGCGTTTCACCGCCGTCCAGAATGATGAACAGCAGGGCTGGCACAACCATTCCGCCTAGTGCGGCTGATGCGGCAAACGCTGTTGTGCGCAGATCGCGCAGCTCTCCAAGCACCGTCTCCCGTTTAAGCTCAAGAGCGACGACGAAGAAGAACAGCGTCATCGCTCCGTCATTTATCCAGTGTCTGACTGAGTCAGCGTAGCTGAACGAGCCAAGTCGGAGGACCGCTGGCGTTTCCCAAAGCGCTGTGTAGGTCGCCGCGAGATCCGAGTTGGAAAATCCTAGTGCGATGATCGCGCACAACAACAATGTCGCACCAGCAGCCGCCTCCACGCGAAGGAATCGCGCGAAGAGACGCGTGAGCCTATCTGCCGGCTCTCGAGGCAGCTGCTGTAGGTCATGGCTCATGCTTGCACTAACGTGCTTCTCTCAGGTGAAGGGTCAGCTCACATGGAAAGCGGCGGGGCGCTCCCCGCCGCATGAATAACCTGCTGCCTTGCTCCCTGAAGATACCATGTTGGAAGTGCCCTTTAGAGGCAAGGGTTGACAGCTATGGGTGCCATGTCAGGACCGGGGAGCGATTCCTCCGGGCTGCCAACCCTCCTTCGGTTGACGATATGAAAAGAGGCGGTCGTCATCGCGTGTAGGCGGTACCGCAAATGTTTCGTCCGTTGGTTTGAACGTTGTGAACTTCTCCGTCGCGTTGGTGGGTGTTGCTGCGGTTTCCCCTCCAGCCGAACTCGCGGGGGTGTCGAAGCCGAGAGTGCTGGTCGACGTCGCCGAAAGGCTATGTTCAGCGCGGTATTTGCGTTGCTTGTTCATGAGTGGTTCCTGCGTTGCGGACCCGTTCTTGGTCCCCGTGGGCGGCCGAAACCGCAGCCTTGACGGAATGCCAGGCTCTAGCTCTTTGCGGAGTGTGGGGTGAACAGGTGACGCGGCAGAGCAACCGGTACGGTATTGCACCGTAGCCAGGACATCATGCGCGTTGCGCTGTTACTCAAACGTGATGTCCGCCCGTCCGATAGTTGTTCGCTCCGTTGCTGCGGGTGTTAGCGTGATCAGGCGCGGGATTCCGATTTCGGCTAGCTCCCGTGTCCGTGACCTGCCCCCACTGAGCCATACCAGTCGAATCTGGGTAAAGTCCGTCAACCCGAGAGGACGGACATGCGCAAGAGTCGATTCACCACCGAGCAGATCATTGGGTTCCTGAAGCAGGTCGAGGCCGGCATGGCGGTCGCCGAGCTGGCCCGCCAGCACGGCTTCAGCCCGGCCAGCTTCTACCAGTGGCGGGCCAAGTACGGCGGGATGGAAGCCGAAGACGCCAAGCGACTGAAGGAGCTGGAGGCTGAGAACAACCGGCTGAAGCGGTTGCTGGCCGAGGCCCACCTGGACATCGAGGCGCTGAAGGTCGGCTTCGGGGTAAAACGCTAGCCCCGCAACGCAAGCGCGAGGTGGTCCGGCGCATGCTTGAACACACGAAATTGAGCGAGCGCCGGGCCTGCCGCCTTGCGGGGCTATCCCGCGATGCCTTCCGCAACGAGCCGGTCCCAACACCTGCTACACAGACGCTGTCGGCCCGGATCATCGAACTGGCTCAGCTGCGCCGGCGCTTCGGCTATCGCCGCCTGCACGACTTGCTGCGCCCGGAGTTCCCGAACGTGAACCACAAGAAGGTCTATCGCCTGTACCGCGAGGCGAACTTGGCCGTGTGTCGTCGCCGGAAGGCCAAGCGGCCGGTTGTAGAACGCCAGCCCTTGTTGCAGGCGAACCAGCCTAACGCGGTCTGGAGCATGGATTTCGTGAGCGACGCCCTGGCCAATGGCCGCCGGTTGAAGTGCCTGACCGTCGCCGACGACTTCAGCCACGAGTGCGTCGACATCGTGGTCGACCATGGCATCAGCGGCGCCTACGTCGTGCGCATGTTGGATCAGGCGGCCTGCTTCCGCGGCCATCCCCGTGCCGTGCGCACTGACAACGGCCCGGAGTTCACCAGCCGCGCCTTCATCGCCTGGACGCAGCAGCACGGCATCGAACACCTGCTGATCGAACCCGGCCGGCCGATGCAGAACGGCTACATCGAGAGCTTCAACGGAAAGTTCCGCGACGAATGCCTGAACGAGCATTGGTTCACGTCACTCGCCCAAGCCCGTGACGTCATCGCCGACTGGAGACGTGATTACAACGAGGTTCGACCGCACAGCAGCTGCGGCCGCATCCCGCCATCGCAGTTCGCTGCCAACCACCGAGCACAACAAGCCAACAACGCAGTAACCTTCAATCCCGGACTTTGTCAGGAATGACTGGTACGGCTATCGGGGGCAGGTCATCCGCAGTGTGCCGGTTTGCATAGCACCCGGAGTAACCATGAATCCCCTCAAGAAACATCGCGTTGTGCTGAACGCTTCAGAGTGTCTTCAGCTTGATGGCCCTTCTCGTAACTGTCTTGCCAATGAGTTGGCTTTAGCTGTGGAGCGCGCAGAGAATGAAGGGTGGTCGATTCCTGTTGATGTCGACACTTGCGCGTTGACTGTGGTTGTTCTTCAGGGAAGCGCCTCCAGGTGCGCGACTATCCAAGTGCCAGCATTTAGGCAGTAGTTCGCGCTTGCTAGCACTCCAAGAATTCAATGGATTTCGCCAACAACGGCATCCCGGCTTCGGCCTCACGCTGGAAGCCGATGGTCTGCTCTTTGGTAAAGCGCTCCTTTGACCTGCACCCACTGAGCCATACCAGTCGAATCTGAGTAAAGTCCGTCAACCCGAGAGGACGGACATGCGCAAGAGTCGATTCACCACCGAGCAGATCATTGGGTTCCTGAAGCAGGTCGAGGCCGGCATGGCGATCGAGCGCTGGCCCGGATCCAGCTCGCGCGCGTCAGGGCGATCTCGGGACGCTTCAGGTGGCGGCAGCGTGCCGCTCTGGTACGTCCCCAGCTTTCTACCTATATGCACAGTAGGTGATCTAAGGCCGTATCTTGATGTCGAGGCTGGCGGCGCAACGACGATTAATGGCAGCGACTTGTGATTTCTCCGTCTCGGTTTCAATGTGATGCTTCGCCATTCGTTTCAGTGTCTCAACACTGAAAGTGTTCGCCATCTCATTCCCGATGCATTCGCAAAGCTGTAGCAAATTTTGAGGCGCTATGCCGGGTGATGGCTCTTCTGCGCACGCTCTTGGAAAGTTTGTGCGAAATTGCTGCAAAATCTGATCGTCAGTTTGCTCGTCGTCAATTCGCCCGCAAGCTACCAGTGAAATCAGAATCGATACGGCAAGAGCTGCGCTACCTACGCTTTTCATTGTTCCTCCTTGTGGGCGTTGACATCCGAACTAGGCCAAGCGGTGAAGTCACCTCGACTCGACCGAATGGCTAGGCCGCTGCCCGGTGCGTGGCAATCCAGCCAAACGCAGAACCGGCAACTCCGCCCCATATAACGCCGAGCGAGAAGTGAATGCCGCTTGAGTAGGCAATGGCGGCCCCAATAGCCGAGCCGATCAAGACAATCCAAGCAACCCGACGCTTGCGCAGAAGGTTGGCAGCCTTCTTGGCCCGCTTCCTGCGTACTTCCTCCTGGACGCGAAGGTCTGGCTCCAAGATGGCTTGGGCGATTGCATCAGCGTGTGTCTTTTCCATGTTGAGAGAACTCCTAATAACGGTCGAACGCCTGAGTCAAGTGCGCGCCGCGAAGCGATGTCAGCTTGGGCAAACTGTTGGACGCGCGCAGGTCTCGGGTGCGATCCCGGGCTTTGTCGGCAATCACTGGTACGCCCGGTGGAGGCAGGACACTGGGTCTATCGGCGCTGGCCAGAACCTGAGATCGAACCTGGTGCCGCCGGGTGATCCGGGGGGCGTGGATTGCTGCGCGGACCTCGCTCGTCGACCAACTGCACGAGCAGGCTCTGCAACAGCGGTTCTGAGGGTAGCAGGTGGTCAGGCTGCGATCGAGCGCTGGCCCGGTTCCAGCTCGCGCGCGTCAGGGCGATCTCGGGGTGCTTCAGGTGGCGACTGTGTGCCGCTCAGCTGCTCCGCAATCTCAGGCGAGCCCTTGCTACGCAAGGGTTTCATCGTGTGGATATCCGTAGAGTTGCGGAGCGGAAATTGCCGTGGAGGCGTTGGGAATCCTACACTCGCACGCGCATTCAAAATCCGCCGGCCTAAAAACCTTGTGGGTTCGAGTCCCACCTCCGGTACCAGCGTTGCGCAAGACTCTGAGGGGGCTTGCTGCCTCCGCCACGCGGGTCTCGACGTTCAAGCCGCACCGGCTGCTGTCCCAAGCCGGGTTTGCCCGCTGATCGCTCGACTACTTCATTTTCGGAAACGGCTGCCTCGAGCGCACCGACAGCATCGGTGGCCGGCGGCTGCGTCTGCGCGTCCCAGAGCGAGGACGACATCGATGGCATCCGGCAGGTAGTGCGGGACTCGAAGGGGTGGGGCAACTTCCGCAGCCTGTTCCTGTACAGCCCAAGTGGCAAGAAGGACGGCGTGCAGGTCAGGGCTTCTTCATGCGGTTCCTTGTCATTGGAGTCTGGTGTGGCCTAATGCCTGAATTAAGCCGAGCTGTGAAGCGGCTAGTCCTCTGGCTGCGTGGCCAGGGAAATTTGATTAGGGTCGTCATGCCGAACTATCCGTAAGTGCAAGGCATAGAACGCCGACGGTGCGACGGCACCGCCACGGAGCAGCTGTTTCTCGCGGGCTACGTATACACGAAGCCCGGCTTGATCCAGCTCCGACATGTTCTCCGCAAGTGACCTCTGAGCGCTGATTCTCTCGTGCGGCTCATGCAACCCTAGATCTACCCAATCCGTTAGGTTATGGAGAAAGGCACCGACACAGTCGAGATCGGTCTCTGTCAGGTCGTCTGGATAGTCGTCGTAGCGCTCATGACAGTCCGAGGCCAGATCCAGCAAGCTTTTGGCTGAGGTGACTAAGACAAGGTGCGTGGGAATCTCGGCGGCTGTCCGAACAACCCTGACGGGCTCCGGTTGCACTGACTGGCCGAGCCTGTCCTTGACCCATTTCTCGTGATTTGCTTTAAGTTGGCGCAGTGTGTCTGCAGTAAACGTCTCTGGCTGATCATCTACCAGCTTGTGATGAACGCGGCATAGAAGAAGTAGGTTGGCAAGACTATCAATCAGTTCTGGGGCGAGGGTGGGGTCATGACGCGGCCCACTCGGAGCTCCAGAAACTATATGGCATTCATCTCCAACAACGGACTCGGCATCGAGAGCGGATGCATCAACGACCAGATGCGCTTTGCAAAATGCGCACAAGTTGCCGGAGCGGCCCCAGAGCACTTTTCTTGTCTTGTCAGTGATGCTCATGCGGAGGGCTAACACCTGAATTAAGCCGCGCTGCGAAGCAGCGTCGGCTTGAAGGAATTGTTAGGCGGCAATGTCTGGGCCAATCTCCGACTCATACACCTCAGCCTCCCACCTGAACTCCCCGCCTTGGCCCATACAGTACACGAGCCCCCCAGGTTTCCCGTCCGGGAACGTGAAACCTTGGTCTAGAACAACCAGATCACCAATCTGTGGAGTGCTTCCGTCTATTGAGCGAAAGCGCGTCGGCGGAATCTGTGCAATCAGATGAGCTCTCTTCATTAGAACTTACCGGTACGAAGTCTGTTGCGAGGGGGCGGGAGCAGCAGCAAATAGATCGAACACATGGTCTGCTTGGAGAGTCGCTTCCACTGCCGCCTAACGCCTGAGTTAAGCCGACCCGCCCGGGGCCGGTTCCGAAGCCGATGTTAGCGCAGAGTGGCCCGGAAAGCCGAAGCCGCGAAGCGGGTTCGGCTTGAACGAATTGTTAGGCGGCGCTCCCTTGACCTTTTCTTGAATGGGCAAGGCTCGCTTTGGGGACAAATGAGCGGGCGATGCTGTTGCTAATGTCAAGAATCCATACTCTAGAGAAGGGCGACTTGTTGGTTGCTTGTTGGATCTGTGCATTCAGGTCTGACTGATTGTATCGCCACAAGTCGTCAAGAGGCGTTGATCCTTCATGGATAAGGAGCTCAATATCTTCCATTGAGTAGTTTTTTCCCGACTTTCGGTTGATGCATGCGATAACATCCGAAATTTCAATTTTGAAGTTCGAGCCATGGGATTCCCCCGATCCAAACTTCCTTTCAATTGTTCTATCAGTTAAGGCCATCAACTCAAAGCCAACCTCAAGCCCGGAGATTTTGCAGGTGATGTCGGGTTTGGGTGGCTCTTCTTGGGCAATCGACGAGGCGGGGACTCCCGTGATTTCCATGAATTTGCAAAAAACATGTTCTTCGTTTTTCTTGTTTGCGTGATTATTCATTGTGAAGTTCCTCCGAGTCGCCTAACACCAAGTAGACCCCAGAAATGAAGTGATATCAGAATCGTGCAGGTCTGCGTAAGACTGGTCAAGTTTGGTATTCAGCGGTATCGGCACCACCAGGGTACAAGCGCTGTAGATGTGGAGCGCGCGCAGTCGTCCCCCACCTCGCCTGCTCACCATTTGTGTCCCTTTCGACTCGGATGCCAGGCGCCCAATCAGGGGCGCCACGCTGGGCGCGGGCGGGGTATCTGAAGGGTGGCCGCGGCGACGCATACCGACGCGCGCAGGGCGGTTATGAGGCCCTGTCGGGCGGCTGGCTGCGGCTCTCGCCAATAGTCTCAATCGTGGGATGGTTACGCTTAGAGGTGTGGGATTGTTCTGGTGGTAAGCCCCTCCGGCTTCCCCAGCTGGATTGACCATCTCAAGAGCGCAACCAAGCTGGCCAGCCTTCCCGGGCCCGGCATCATCGTGTCGGAGGTGGGATAGCGTCACGTGCCCATGCCAGTCGCGGGAGGCCCGCGGACCTTGCCGCGCCCGGGCCTGTGCGGCATCGCGCCATCTGCCACAATGCCGCCTCGACGGGGGCGGGATGTCGCGTGGATCGGGCCGGGGGAGCCAGGATCGATGGCGCGCCACCTGTCGGTCCATTGCGGCCGGCAGCGATCTGCGGCCCGGTTTCGAATCCGGAGCAGATCACCAATCAGGAGTGGAGATGCATGAGCGTTCCCAGTCTCTATGAGTGGGCCGGCGGCATGACGGCGTTGACCGCGCTGACGACCCGCTTCTATCAGCGCGTCCCGTCCGAACCGTTGCTGGCGCCGATATTCGAGCACATGGGGAGCGACCATCCCGAACACGTGGCCGTATTCATTGCCGAGGTGCTTGGTGGTCCCCGCGAGTACTCGAGCCGCCACGGTGGACATGCCGAGATGGTGCGCCATCATCTCAACCGGCATCTCAGCAACGAGCAGCGCAAAGCCTGGGTCGCGCTGTTCCTTGACACCGCCGACGAGCTCGGGCTTCCTGACGATCCGGAATTCCGATCCGCGCTGGTCGGCTATCTGGAATGGGGCAGCCGGTTGGCGGTGATCAATTCGCAGCCGGGTACCGAGGTGGACGAGGATGCGCCGATGCCGGCCTGGGGCTGGGGCGAGGTCAAGGGGCCGTACGATCCAGGCGCGAACTGATCGCGGCAGGCCTCATTCCCGGTGTCCTTTGTCGGGCGTGAGGCATCCATGCATTCCGCCCGACCCCGGGGCATGATCCGGGTGTCGCGAGCGGGTTCTTTGGATGGTGTTTGTAGCAACAGGGAGGTAGGTATCGATGTTCGTGCTGTCTGCAATCGTGGTGTCCGTGGTGGCACTGCTGCACGTGTACTTCATGATTCTGGAGATGTTTCTCTGGGATAAGCCCATAGGGCTGAAGGTGTTTGGCCAGAGCAGGGAAAAGGCCGAAGCCACCAAGGTGCTGGCCGCGAATCAGGGCCTGTACAACGGCTTCATCGCCGCGGGCCTGCTGTGGGGCCTGTTGCAGGGAGCCGAGGGCACGGCGTTCAAGGTGTTCTTCCTGTCGTGCGTGGTGGTCGCGGGCATCTTTGGCGGGCTGACCGCCAGCCGGAAGATCCTGATGGTGCAGGCGCTTCCGGGGCTGATCGGCCTGCTGCTGGTGATATTCGCCGGTTGATCCCGGTGCAGGCGCACAAGCCGTCGCGCCGTCGCGACCGGGGGCGCGCGGGACATCGGGGCTCGCCGTGATGTCGCATCGACAGTTCTCCGAGCATGGTTTCGCCGTGGTCGAGGACGTGCTCGATGGCGCCGAATGCGATCGTCTGTCGACACGCCTGCAGTCCCTCGGCAGGCCGGGTACACGTGATCTGCTGCAGCGCGACTGGTGCGGCGCGCTGGCGTCGCGGATTCGATCCAGCCCCGCGCTGGCCGGGCTGGTTCCGGCCACGCATGTCGCCGTCCAGTGCAGTTGCTTCGAGAAGTCCACCGCCACCAACTGGCTGGTCGCGACCCATCAGGACCTGGCCGTGCCGGTGAGGGCGCGCGTGCCGCATCCGTCGCTTTCGGGCTGGTCGCGGAAGCAGGGCGCGCTCTACGTCCAGCCGCCGCTGGGGGTGCTGCGGGACCTGGTCGCAATCCGGCTTCACGTCGATGCCTGCGCTGAGACGGACGGGCCGCTTCGCGTGGTGCCGGGGTCGCACACCCATGGACGGATCGCGGCCGGGGAGATCGCAGCTCTGCGTGCGGCGCGGCCGGAGGTCGTATGCGCGGCACCGCGGGGCTCGGTCCTGGCGATGCGTCCGTTGTTGCTGCACGCTTCGTCCAGGGCCACGGGCACCAGCATGCGGAGAGTGCTGCATTTCCTGTTTGGTCCGCCTTCGCTTCCCCATGGACTGCAGTGGCGGCAGGCGGTGTGAGGGCGGAGCTGTCGGTGCGGTGGGCGCGGCTTGTTCGGCAAGCCAGGGACGTATCCTGGCCGTGACCGATGCCGCTGCGATCAGAGCCTCGCCGTGGCAGAACTTCTCTTCCGCCGATTGCGGTAAAGCCCGACAATCGGCGGCAAGCCGTCATTGAAACGAGTCTGAAGGGAGAAGGGATGCGCTGTTCGTCGTGTCGAGAGGGGGAGCTGAAGGCAAGCCGGTTCGAACATGGCCTGCCGTGCTATCAGTGTTCGAACTGCGGCGGCACGCTGTTGTCGCTGTCTCCGTATGTGGACTGGATGGCGGCCCAGGACCGGACCGCGTCGGAGTCGCAGCCGGAGCCCTTCGAGCATGACGGCTCGGATACCCGGCATGCGATGTGCTGCCCCAAGTGCGGCCGGTTGATGGTCAAGTACAAGGTCCAGGCCGACGGCCGGCACGGGTTGGATTACTGCTTCGGTTGCGAGGAGGTCTGGCTCGACCGTGGCGAGTGGACATACCTGAAGTCCGAGGGCCTGCACCTGCGCGTCACCGAGGTCACCACGGAAGCCTGGCAACGCAGGCTGCGTGAGCAGGCCTCGGCCCGGCAGCGCGAGGAGCGGTTCCGCACCGCGATAGGTGCGGACACCTTCGAGGAAGTGCAGCGGCTGCATGCCTGGCTGCAGCAGCAGCCGGCGCGCGGCGAGATCCTGCGCTATCTGGCCCAGGAAAATACCGATTGACGAAGTCGCCCGGCCGCGCGCCGGGCCTGCGATCAGAACCCGCCGTAGCGGGCCATTGCCGCGGCCAGGACGAAGATCAGTGCGATCGCGACCAGCTCCAGGCGCACGATCAGGCGTGCGCGGGCGACATCGGCCACTGCCGGCACGAAGGCGGGGTCGCTACGCAGGGCGCGGCGCCAGCGCATGAAGTTCAGCGTCGGCAGCGCCGAGAGCAGGCCGGTCAGCACGTAGAGGCCGATCTTGGCGTGGAACCAGGGGTTGTGCAGATAGAAGTCGTAGCCCTTGACCCCGTAGATCAGGCGCAGCACGCCGACACCCAGCAGCAGCACCGCGCAGGCGCCGTAGCCGCCGTCCAGGCGCGCGAGCCGGCCGGCGGTGCGGCTGTCGATGGCGCCATCGTCGGCATGGCCGCGCAGCAGCACGGATTCGGTGACCAGCATGGCGATCAGCCCGAACACCAGCAGGTGGTGGATGGCGGCGAGCAGCAGGTCGACGAGCATGGTGGCGTCCGTGGCGAAGGCCGGCTCACGCTAGCGGCGCGATGCGACCGGCGCAAGTCCGATTGCGCTGGAACCGATGGGGCCATCGCTGCGACCCGGTAGCGGGCATGGGTTTGTGAAGCCAGCCGTCACGCGGTCTTCTCCTGCCGTGAAGCCCGATCGTGCTTGAGTGAACATGGGGCGGGGGCCGTGCCGGTCGTCCGTCGGCCGCTCGATCTCGGTCGGGTTTGTCGGCCGTACCGGGCATCGCCGCCTGCCGTGTCGTCCCCGACCGGGAGGCCGATATGAAACAGCACCATGTATTCAGCACGCGGGACATGCGCCACGCCAACGAGGTCGTCGCGCTGACCCGCGAAAGCGGGGTGCCGGACCGCGACATCTCGCTGGTCGCACGCGCGGACATCGAGCTGGGCGAGGTGCCCAACGAACGCAAGGAGGCCGACACCGACTTCATGCCCGCCGCGCTGCGCGGGGCCGGTTACGGTGCCCTGGCCGGGATCGTGATCGGTCTGATCGGGCTGATGCTCGTGCCGCTGGGTGGGCTCGGGATCGCGTTGATGGCGGCGGTAGGCGCGGTGGTCGGCGCCTGGGCCTCGGCGCTGATGGGCTCGGCCCTGCCGGATCCGATCCGGCGCAAGTTCCAGGACCAGATCGAGGCCGGCCGGGTGCTGGTGGTGGTCGATGCCGATGAAGACACCCAGAAGATGCTCGAGCAGCGCCTGGGCGAACGCGGGGCGATCCACCTGGACCATCATTCGGCGGCGGCGATGCGCTGAGCCGCCAGCGCCGCGCGGGCAGGCGGCGCCGGATGGCGGAGCGCCCTCAGTGGGTCTCGTCGGTCTCCAGCGGCTTGTCGAGACGGGCGAACCACTCGCCATCCTGCGGCACGAACATCGAGCAGGACTCCATCGGTGCCTTGTAGATGTGCAGGGACACCGCGACCGCGTCGGCGCTGGTGTTGCGGATGGTGTGATACTCGTGCGGCGGGATCAGGCTGCCGGCGCTGCCGGGGCCGGCCTGCATGCCGCCGGCGGCGCGGAAACGAAACCGCTCGCCGTCCTGTTCCAGCAGCTCGTACTGGGTGATCTCCAGCTCGCCGTCCCATACCCCTTCCACGCACCACAGGCCGCAGTGGTCATGCACAGGCGTGCCCTGGCCGGGGCCCCAGGTCATCGCGACCACGCTGTAACCGTGGACCGGGCTGCGGTAGATCTCGCGGCGGGCATAGTGGTCGTCGATCGGCTCGTAGACGCAGCCCGGCAAGGCGACGTCGCGGTCGCGGATCATCCGGCACAGCGTGCCGCGCAGCGCGGACGTGATCGCGTGTTCGTCGCCGGTGGCGACCGCCGCGTCCAGGGCCTGGAGCAGCTTGTCGTGGCCGGGAAAGGGCAGGTCGGGCAGGGTCTGGGCGCTCATGGCCGCCATTGTAGGACGGGGCGAGGAAGGCCGCACACCGCAATGCGGCAATCCCCGGGCTGCGCCCGGGCAGGAGTGGCGAAAACCGGGAT
Organism: Marilutibacter maris; assembly: GCF_003233695.1. Lineage (NCBI taxonomy): Bacteria > Pseudomonadati > Pseudomonadota > Gammaproteobacteria > Lysobacterales > Lysobacteraceae > Marilutibacter > Marilutibacter maris. The sequence continues at coordinate 1,735,166 of NZ_CP029843.1, forward strand.
CGGGCCTTCCCATGAAAGCTTCATCGCGGCTCACGCCGCTCCTACGGGATGAAGGCGCGTGGCCGCGTGGTCCAGCCCCCTGAGTCAGGGGGCGATTCGCATCGCAGATGCGAATGGGGGTGTGGAAGCGCAACGGCGGGGCCCAAGGTTTGCGCAGCAAACTTTGGGAGATATCCGGGCGCAGCCGGATATCGTTCCCCCCCTGAGTCAGGGGCGATTCGCATCGCAGATGCGAATGGGGGGTGTGGAAGCGCAACGGCGGGGCCCAAGGTTTGCGCAGCAAATTTTGGGAGATATCCGGGCGCAGCCGGGTATCGTTCCCCCTGACTCAGGGGGCTGGGTCCATGCCGTACCGCATCTCGTAGGAGCGGCGTAAGCCGCGATCGGGTGTGCCCGGGCACGGTCTCTACGCGGGGGAGGGGACGTGCAGCTCGTCCAGGAATCCGGCCACCGCCGGCCCGAAGCGCTCGAAGTCGACCAGGAAGGCGTCGTGTCCCTGCGGCGAGGGCAGCGGCAGGAAGCGCGCGTCGCAGCCGCCGGCGCGCAGGCCCTCGGCGATCTCCTCCTGCTGTTGCAGCGGGAACAGGATGTCGGTGTGCACGCCGATCGCCAGCGCCTTCTCCAGGCCGGCGCGGCCGATCGCCGCCAGCGCGCTGCGGGCGTCGGCATCGTGCTCGCCGCAGCGCGGGCTGCAGTACTCGGCGATGTCGAACCAGTCCATCGAGCGGCTCAGGTACAGGTAGCAGTTCGGGTCGAAGCGGCGCACGAAGCGGCGCGCGTGGGCTTCCAGATAGCTCTCGACCTCGAACTCCAGTCCGAACGGCTCGTCGTCGGCGCGGTCGGAATCCAGCCGCACGCGACCGAAGCGGCCGTCCCATTCCAGTGCCGAGCGGTAGGTGATGACGCCGAGCTTGCGCGCCATCCGCATTCCCGACTCGGGGTAGCTGTCCTCGTCGTAGTCGCCGCCGTTCCAGTTCGGGTCGAGGCGGATCGCCTCGCGTTGCAGCGAGCGGATCGCGATCGAGAACGGCAACGCCCGCGCGGCGCCGGAGATGTTGATGTGGCCGCGGGCCAGGCCGGGGCGTTGCGTGAGCAGGGCGAGCGCGGTCATGCCGCCCATCGAGTTGCCGATCAGGCAGGCGAGGCGGGTGATGCCCAGCGCGTCGACGACCGCGACGGCGGCCCGGGCACCGTCCTCGATCGACAGTTCGGGAAAGCCCAGTGCATAGCGACGTCCGCTCGCCGGGTCGATCGACGCCGGTCCGGTCGAGCCCTTGCAGCTGCCCAGCGAGTTCACGCAGACCACGAACCAGCGATCGGTATCGATCGGCTTGCCTGGACCGAGCATGGCCTCCCACCAGCCCGGCTCGGGGTTGCTGTCGCTGGCGGCGGCGTGGGCGTCGGGCGACAGCCCGGTCACGATCAGGATCGCATTGCCGCCGTCCGCGGCCAGGGTGCCCCAGGTTTCGTAGGCGACGCGTGCCTGGCGGAGTTCGCCGCCGCGCTTCATCGGAAACGGCGAGGGCAGGTCGACGTAGCGGGTACCGGGCGGGATGAATTCGGTCATGCGGCGGGCGTGTGTCCTTTCGGGTGACGACGGCGCGCGTCGGCGCGCCGGCGGCCCAGTGTGCCTGCAACGCATGGCGATGTCGTGGTCCGGCGTGATGCCGATCGGTTATGGCGATCTGCCCGTCGCTCGACGGGCAGGCGCTCAGGGCACGACCTGGTCGATCAGCAATGCCGCGCTGGCGGCCTTGCCGGTGTCGATGCGGACCGGTTGCGAGGCGAAGTCGCCACTGGCGGGCATCGCGTTGCCGCTGGCCGAGATGCGCGCGATCAGCTCGACGTGCTGCAGCTGCGACAGCTTCATCGTCGGCATCGGGCTGTCGCCGTCGCCCAGGCCGACGGTCAGCGGGAATTGGGTGACCGGCAGTTTCTTCACCGCGACCGGCATCGGCGAACCGCCGGGCTGACGGGCGATCACGAACAAGGTCGCCCCCGCCGGCAGTTGCATCCCCAACTGCGGGTCCAGCGAGACCGCCACCGTGACCGTGGGCGCGGTTTCGACGGCGGGCTCGGCCGCCGGCAGCGGCGGCAGTCCGGCTTCCTGGCGGGCGAGGTCGATCTGTTCGCGCAGGGCCGCGGCGGTACGGGCATCGACCACGTCCAGCAGCGGTTCCCATACCTTCACCGCCTCGGCCGGCTGCTCGGACTGGCGATGGGCGATGCCGAGGAACCAGCGTGCGCGCTGGTGCATCGGTTGCAGGGCGATCGCGCGTTCGAGCAGGCTCACCGCCTTGGCATCGAAACGGCGTTGTGGCGCGGCCATCGCCCGCGCCTCGGCGGCCTCGGCGAGCAGGTCGGGGTCGTCTGGCGCGTGCTGGACCGCCCGCGCATAGGCCTTGCTGGCTTCCTCCAGATTGCCCTTGCTGGCGTAGGCGCCGGCAAGCAGGCGCCAGCCCTCGGGCTGGGCCGGGTCCTGGTCCAGCTTGATCTCCAACTGGGTGATCGCGTCGTCGAGGGTCTGCGGCGCGGCGCGGCGTGCCGGGTCCAGCGCCTCGGGGGTGCCGATCATGGTGTACACGGTGCCGGTCAGCACCACCAGGGCAATCAGCAGGGTCGCGCCGACGCCACGGGCGCCACGCCACAGCGGGCGCAGCACGTAGCCCAGTGCGACGACGGCCAGTGTCGCGGCGAGGGCGATGAAAAGCGCGATCGGGGTGTCCATCACCATTCCTGCGAATCGTCGGGCGGGACCGGTGCTCCGCTGCCGCGGCGGCGCACGATCACCGCGACGGCGATGGCGCCGGTCAGCAACAGCGCCAGGGGGCCGAACCACAGCAGCCAGGTGCGCGACTTCACCTGCGGCCGGTAGAGCACGAACTCGCCGTAGCGCTCGACCAGGAATTCCTTGATCTGGGCATCGCTGCGGCCTTCGCGCATCAGTTCGAGCACCTCGCGGCGCAGGTCGACCGCGATCTGCGCGTTGGAGTCGGCCAATGACTGGTTCTGGCACATCACGCAGCGCAATTCGACCACCAGCGCGTGGAAGCGCTGCTCCTCGGCGGCATCGACGAATTCCGGAGGCGCGGTGGCGGTGCCGGCCTGGGCGAACGCGGATGCGGCGATCAGCCAGAGGCCGACCCCGAGCAGGGCCAGGCGGAGGCGATGGAACGGGGCGTGGTTCATGGCGCAGCTCATGGCGCGGCGGGCCCGGCGTCCAGCTGGTCCAGCAGCGGCAGCAACTGGTCGCGGATCTCCGCCTCGCCGACCGGGCCGACGTGTTTCCAGCGCACGATGCCGTCGGCGTCGACCAGGAAGGTCTCCGGCGCGCCGTAGATGCCCCAGTCGATCGCCGCCTTGCCTTCGTAATCGACCAGCACCAGCCAGTACGGATTGCCGTACTGCTCCAGCCAGCGGACCGCGTCGGCGTGCTCGTCCTTCCAGTTGTAGCCGATCACGCGGATGCGCTTGGTCTCGGCGAAACGGGTCAGCACCGGATGTTCGACCCGGCATTCGGGGCACCAGCTGCCCCAGACATTGAGCAGGTAGGGCGCGCCCTTGAGCTCGTCCGAGGACACCAGCCGGCCGGCCTCGTGCAGCACCGGCAGCGCGAAGCTCGGCGCCGGCCTGCCGATCAGCGGCGAGGGCAGGGCCTCGCGGTCGGGCCGGGCGCTGAGCCAGATGCCGGCGGCCAGCAACAGGCCCAGCGCGGCGACCACCGCCAGCGGCAGCCAGCGCATCGCGGAACGGGGGGCTTCGGTCATGCCGGGTTCTCCTGCATGTGCGGCTTTGCGCCGGGCTGCGGATTCTGTCGCTGACGCGCGGAGGGAGCGAGGCGGAAACGACGATCGCAGGCGGTGACCAGGCCGCCGAGCATCATCAGCAGCGCGCCGGCCCAGACCCAGCGCACGAACGGTTTGACGTGCGCGCGCAGCGCCCAGCTGCCGCCGCCCAGGGGTTCGCCGAGGGCGACATAGAGGTCGCGGGTGAAGCCGCGCTCGATCGCCGACTCGGTCATCACCTGGCCGCCGCTGGCGTAGGCGCGCTTCTCCGGATGCAGCACCGCCAGCAGGCGCTCGTCCTCGAACACCGACACGGTGCCGCGGTCGGCTTCGTAGTTCGGGCCCTGGTGGTGCTCGACCCGGTCGAAGCGGAACCGGTAGCCGGCCAGTTCGACCGACTCGCCGGGCCCCACCGCGACCTCGCGTTGCTGGCTCAGGCCCTCGGTCAGCAGGGCGCCGACCAGGAAGATCGCGATGCCGAAGTGGGCCAGCGCCATGCCGGCCATCTCCGCGGTCATCCGGCCGCTGGCCTTGAAGCGGGCCCAGACGAAGCGCAGCGTGCCGAGTCCGACCCAGACCGCGCCGGCCAGTCCGGCGGCGACCTTCCACTGCCCCTGCGGGGCGAAGAAGAAGGCGACGATGCCGGCGATCGCGGCCAGCGCCAGCCACGGCGCCAGCAGCGCCAGCGGCCGCAGCGCCTGTTCGCGCTGCCAGCGGGTCAGCGGCCCGAACGGCAGCAGCAGCACCATCGGGGCCATCAGCAGGGTGAACATCAGCGCGAAGTACGGCGGCCCGACCGAGATCTTGCCCAGCTCCAGCGCATCGGCCAGCAACGGGTACAGCGTGCCCAGCAGCACCATCGCGCAGGCGGTGGTCAGCAGCAGGTTGTTGATCAGCAGCAGGGTCTCGCGCGAGCTGGCCGCGAATGGCCGTCCCTCGTAACCGCCGGGGCCGTCGCCGGTGGACGGCGCGCGCAGCGCGTACAGCAGCAGCGAACCGCCGATCACGAAGCCGAGGAACACGAGGACGAACACCCCGCGGGACGGGTCGGCGGCGAACGAGTGCACGCTGGTCAGCACCCCGGAGCGGACCAGGAACGCGCCCAGCAGGGACAGCGAGAAGGTCGCGATCGCCAGCAGCAGGGTCCAGCTGCGGAAGCTGCCGCGTTTCTCGGTCACCGCCTGCGAGTGGATCAGCGCGGCGCCGGCCAGCCAGGGCATGAAGCTGGCGTTCTCGACCGGGTCCCAGAACCACCAGCCGCCCCAGCCCAGTTCGTAGTACGCCCACCAGCTGCCCAGGGCGATGCCCAGGGTCAGGAACGCCCAGGCGATGTTGGTCCACGGCCGCGTCCAGCGCAGCCAGCGCGCATCGACCTGGCCGTCAATCAGTGCGGCGACCGAGAACGCGAACGACACCGCGAAACCGACATAGCCCATGTAGAGCATCGGCGGGTGGATCACCATGCCCGGGTCCTGCAGCAGCGGGTTCAGGTCGCGCCCCTCGAGCGCGGCCGGCAACAGCCGTTCGAACGGATTGCTGGTGAAGATCAGGAAGGCGAGGAAGCCGGCGGCGACGATGCCGAGCACGCCGAGCACGCGGGCGATCACCGTTTCCGGCAGGCGCCGGGAAAACAGCGCGACCGCCGCCGTCCACAGCGCGATCACCAGCACCCACAACAGCAGCGAGCCCTCGTGCGAGCCCCACACCGCGGTGTAGCGGTAGACCAGCGGCAGCAGGCTGTTGCTGTGATGGGCGACGTAGGCGACCGAGAAGTCCTGCACCACGAAGGCATGGGTCAGGATCGCGTAGGCGATGCCGACCAGGGCCAGCTGCGCGTACGCGGCCGGGCGTGCGATCGCCATCCAGCTGTCGAGGCCGCGGTGGGCGCCCAGCAGCGGCAGCGCGCCCTGCAGGCAGGTCACCAGCAGCGCGAGCAGCAGCGCGATCTGTCCGAGTTCGGGCAGCACCTAGCGTGCCTCCCCCCTCTCCCGGGCGCGGGAGAGGGTGTCCTGGGCGGGCTTAGTCATTCGTGTCGCCCGCCGGCGTCTGCACGTCATGCTTCTGGTGCGCCTTGCCCATCTTGTCGGCGACCTCCTTCGGCATGTAGGTCTCATCGTGCTTGGCGAGGATTTCCTCGGCGACGAAGGTGTCGCCCTGCATGCGTCCGGTGGCGACCACCGCCTGGTCCTCGCGGAACAGGTCGGGGAGGATGCCGGTGTAGCGCACCGCCATCTCGGCGTCGCCGTCGGTGACCCGGAAGCTCGACTCCAGCGAGCCTTCGGCGCGCTGGAAGGAGCCCTTGGCGACCATGCCGCCGAGGCGGAAGCGGGTCTGGCCCCCGGCGACCTGGGCACCGGCGCGACCGTCGAGCACCTCGCCGGGCGTGTACAGATAGGCGATGTTGCGTTGCAGGGCGGTCGCGACCAGCACCGCGGCGATGGCGGCGGCGGCGACCAGGGCGATCACCCAGATCAATCGGCGGCGTCGGGTCGGGTTCATGCGGCGGGCTTCGGCTCGGTAGGGTTCATCGGATCAATTCCTCGGAGGCGGCGCGGGTCTCGGCGCGCCGGGCCTGCGCGGCCTCGCGGGCCGCGCGCTGGCGGGCCCGGCCGAGCGCACGGCGGATCTGCAGTTGCGGCGCCAGCCAGTCCCAGGCCATCACCACCGCGAACACCGCGTAGGCGGCTGCCACGTAGCCGAGGTAGCTCATCGACGCGCCTCCGTGGCCGGCGCCACCAGGGTGCCGACCCAGGCCTTGCCCGATTCGCGGAGCAGGTTGTCGGCGCGGGCGCGGGCGAGCAGGGAGCCCAGGAACCAGAACTTGCTGCCGAGCACGACCCAGATCAGCGGCCAGACCATGCTCGAGTCCATGCTCGACTCGCCGAACATGCGGATGGTCTGTCCCTGGTGCAGGGAGTTCCACCACACCACCGAATAGCGGATCACCGGCAGCAGCACCACGCCGACGATCGCCAGCAGGCCGGCGGCACGGGCGGCCGCGCGGCGGTCGTCGATCGCGTGGTAGAGGCCGATCACGCCCAGGTACATGAACAGCAGCACCAGCTCGGTGGTCAGGCGCGGGTCCCAGTCCCACCAGGTGCCCCACATCGGCTTGCCCCAGATCGAGCCGGTGGCCAGGGTGATGAAGGTGAAGGCGGCGCCGATCGGCGCGCAGGCCATCGCCAGGATCTCGCACAGCTTGATCCGCCAGATCAGCGCGATCGCCGCATAGAAGGCCATCGCGCCGTAGACCGCCAGGCTCATCCAGGCGCTGGGCACGTGGATGTAGAGGATCCGGAAGCTGTCGCCCTGCTGGTAGTCGGCCGGCACCTGGAACAGGCCGCCGTAGAGCCCGACCGCCATCATCAACAGGCCGATGCCATGGCCCCACGGCGCCCAACGCGCGGCGAAGCGGTCGAAGTAGGGCGGAGAGCCGAGTTTGTGGAACCACAGGACGATCGGATTCATTTGCGTCTGTCCGCTCCCATGCCGGGCAGGGGAGGTGGGCGTCAGTTCAATGCGATGCGGATCGCGGCGGCTGCCGCCATCGGCGCCAGCAACACCGCCAGGACCAGTCCGGCGGCCAGCAACAGCATCGCGCCCGCGACGTCGTGTCCCTGGGCGGCGGCGGTGACACTGCCCGCGCCGAACACCAGGACGGGCACGTACAGGGGCAATGCCAACAAGGCGACCAGTATACCGGAGCGCCTCATCCCCACCGTCAGCGCGGCGACCACCGCGCCGATCAGGCTCAGCAGCGGGGTCCCCAGCGCCAGCGAGGCCAGCAGCACCGGCAACTGGCCGCGCGGCAGGTGCAGCATCTCGCCCAGCAGCGGCGCGGCCAGCAGCAGCGGCAGCGCGGTGGTGGCCCAGTGCATCGCGGTGCGCACCCCGACCAGCCAGGCCAGCGGTACCGGCGCCAGCATCCACTGTTCCAGCGAGCCGTCCTCGGCATCGCCCCGGAACAGGCTGTCGAGCGACAACAATCCGGCCAACAGAACCGCCAGCCACAGCACGGCCGGGGCGACCCGGGCCAGGGTCGCCGGCTCGTTGCCCAGCGCCAGCGCGAACAGCACCACCATCAGCAGGGCGAACAGGGCCGGCTGCAGGGCGTCGCCGCGACGCCGCCAGACCAGGCGCAGGTCGCGCACGATCAGGGCGCGCGCGGACTGGATGAGGCCTACTTCGACGTCCATGCCCTCAGCCCTCCGTCCGCGGAGCGCCGTCGCGTCCCCGCCGGTCCAGCACCAGCAGCCGGGTACGCACCGGCGGCGCGGCATAGGCGCCGTGGGTGGTGACCAGCGAGGCGCCCCCGGCGTCCAGGTGCGCGCGAACCATCCGGTTGACCAGTTCGATGCCCTCCAGGTCGAGATTGGCGTAGGGCTCGTCCATCAGCCACAGCGGTGCCGGCGACAGCCACAGCCGCGCCAGCGACAGGCGCTTCTTCTGACCGGCGGAGAGTTGGCGGCTCAGCGCCTCCTCGTAGCCGCCCAGCCCGACCACCTCCAGTGCGCCTTCGATGGTCTGGCTGCCGCGCTGGCCGTGCAGGCCGCACAGGTGCTGCAGGTTCTCGACCACGCTGAGGTCGGCCTTCAGCCCCGGCAGGTGGCCCAGGTAGGCGAGCGCGCGGGCGCGCAACAGGGGTTCGGCCGTCTCGCCACGGATCGCGACCTCGCCGGCATCGGCCCGCAGCAGGCCCGCCAGCACCCGCAGCAGGGTGGTCTTGCCGGCGCCGTTGTCGCCCTGCACCAGCAGTGCCTCGCCGGTGGCGACCGCGAAATCCAGCGGGCCGAACACCGGCAGGTCGTTGCGCGAGAAACGCAGGCCACGCACCTCCAGCAAGGCCGGTTCGGTTGGCGCGGAAGGCCGCGGGCGGGCATCCGCTGGCGCGGTGGTTCGGTCGGGTCGGGTCATCAGGCGGCGGCGGGCGGCCGCTGTGGCCGCGAAGCGGACATTCTACGGGATGGCGTCGGCGGTCCGGTCGCCGTCGGCTCCGCTCCGCCAGTCCACGCATGGCCGGTCGGCGCAGTCGCCGGGCCGTTGCAGCATCATCCGCAGCCGCACCGGTTCGCCGTGTTCCCAGTGCAGCACGCCGGCCTGGCCGAACTCGCCGGCGAGGGCGTCGAGCGTGCTCGGGTCGACGTCGGCGATCAGCCAGCCGGATTCGCGCCATTGGCGGTCGTGGTCGCTGGCCCAGGCCGGGTGGAAGGACAGATCCAGCACCTGCATGCGGGCGACCAGTCGGGCGTCGGCGAGATTGTTGGCTTCCTCGGACAACGGGCGCGAGGCCGGATTCCAGGCGGTGATGAAGGCGTAGCGGCGCGCCGCCCAGTAGGCCTCGACGTCGCCGGCGCTCTCGCCGACGCGCAACGGGATCGCGTCGCCGTCCAGCACCACCGCATAGTGGGCCGCGGCATAGGCGGCGGCCAGTTCGCAGGCATCGACCACGTGGAGCTCGCGCATGCGCGCAGTGTCGCGGTAGTCGCGCCCGGCTGCAACATCCGCGCTGGGCGGGGCCGGGCGGCGCGGCGGAAACATCCCCGATCGCCACGATTCCGTACACTCGGAGGCCCCACCGACACCCCCGCGAGCGATGACTCCCGAGACCAAGCTGCCGAAGGTCGGCACCACCATCTTCACCGTGATGTCGCAACTGGCCGCCGAGCACCGCGCGGTCAATCTGGGACAGGGTTTTCCGGACTTCGAGGTGCCGGCGCGACTGGTCGAGGCGCTGGACCGGGCGATGCGTGCCGGCCTCAACCAGTACGCGCCCGCTCACGGGCTGCCGGTCCTGCGCGCGGCGATCGCCGCCAAGACCGAGCGCTGCTACGGCCACCGTCCCGACGCCGATGCCGAGATCACCGTGACCTCCGGCGCCAGCGAAGCGATCTTCGACGCGATCCATGCGGTGGTGCGTCAGGGCGACGAGGTGATCGTGCTCGACCCCTGCTACGACTGCTACGAACCGGCGATCGACCTGGCCGGCGGCATCGCCGTGCACGTGCCGCTGGGGCGGGACGGTGGCCCGACCGGCTTTGAGCCGGACTGGTCGCGGATCAGCGCGGCGATCACCCCGCGCACCCGGATGCTGATGATCAACACCCCGCACAACCCGTCCGGGGCGATGCTCGGTGCGGACGACATCGCCCAGCTGACCGCGCTGCTGCGCGACACCGGCATCGTGCTGCTGTCGGACGAGGTCTACGAGCACATCGTGTTCGACGGTGCCCGCCACGAATCGGTGCTGCGCCACCGCGAGCTGCGCGAGCGCGCCTTCGTGATCTCCAGTTTCGGCAAGACCTACCACTGCACCGGCTGGAAGGTCGGCTACTGCATCGCGCCGCCGGCGCTGACCGCCGAGTTCCGCAAGGTGCACCAGTACAACACCTTCTGCACCTTCACCCCGGCGCAGGCCGCCTTCGCCGAGATGATCGAGGCCGAGCCCGCGCACTACGAGCAACTGGGCGCGTTCTACCAGGCCAAGCGCGACCGTTTCCGCGAACAGTTGCTGACCACCCGGCTCAAGCCGTTGCCGGTGCCGGGCGGCTATTTCCAACTGGTCGACTACTCGGCGGTCAGCGACCTCGACGATGCCGCGTTCTGCCGCTGGCTGACCGAGCACAAGGGCGTCGCCGCGATCCCGCTGTCGCCGTTCTACCAGGCGCCGCCGGCCGGCCAGCGCCTGGCGCGGCTGTGCTTCGCCAAGAACGAGGCGACCCTCGACGAGGCGATCGCCCGCCTGCAGACGCTTTGAGGACCCGAGCATGGACAATCTGCGCATCTCCCTGATCCAGGGCGACACCCGTTGGCACGACCCCGAGGCCAACCGCGAGTACTACGGCGGACTGATCGCGCCATTGCACGACATCACCGACCTGGTACTGCTGCCGGAAACCTTCACCAGCGGCTTCTCCAACGATGCGATCGAGCGCGCCGAGGACATGGACGGCCCGACCGTGGCGTGGATGCGCGAGCAGGCGGCGAAGGTCGGCGCGGCGATCACCGGCAGCGTGCAGTTGCGGGTCGGCGACCAGGTCTTCAACCGGATGCTGTTCGTGACCCCGGACGGCGGCATCCAGCACTACGACAAGCGCCACCTGTTCCGCTATGCCAACGAGCACCAGCGCTATGCCGCCGGCCGCGAGCGGCTGACGGTGGAGTGGAAGGGCTGGCGGATCTGTCCGCAGGTCTGCTACGACCTGCGCTTCCCGGTGTTCGCGCGCAACCGCTACGACGTCGAGCGGGCCGACGCGCTCGACTACGACCTGCTGCTGTTCGTCGCCAACTGGCCGGCCGCGCGCGCCTACCCGTGGAAGACCCTGCTGCGGGCGCGGGCGATCGAGAACCTGTGCTACGTCGCCGGACTCAACCGGGTCGGCAGCGACGGCAACGGCATTCACTACTCCGGCGACAGCGCGGTGATCGACTTCCTCGGCCACCCGGTCAGCGAATGCACCGACGAGGAAGTCGTGGTCACCACCACCCTGCAGGCGTCGGAACTGGCCGCGCATCGCGAACGGTTCCCGGCGATGCTCGACGGCGACAGCTTCCAGTTGCGCTGACCGCCAGCGCCAGCCGGCCGCGCCGGTCGGCTCGGCTCGGCTATGCTCGCGCCATGGTCGAGATATCCGAACGGTCCCCATCACGCCGGCGTGCTGCACGCCTGTTGCGCCGCGCCGGCATCGTCCTGGCCGCTGCTTATCTGGTCTACCTGCTGCTGGGCAACCTGTTCCTCAACACCGCGCTGGCGCCTTGGGCGATCAATCGCAAGCCCGAGCGCTTCCAGTTGCACTGGCAGGCCGGGCTGACCGCCTGGCCGGGCCAGGTGTTGCTGTGGGATCCGCGATTGCAGGGCCACACCGGCAACGTGACCTGGTCGCTGCACGCGCGCCGCGCCGATGGCCGGATCGCGCTGTTGCCGTTGCTTGAGAAGGAACTGCGGTTCCCGTCGATCGAGGTCGCCGATGTCGAGGCGGCACTGGAGCGTGTCGACCAGCGCCTGGAGCCGGCCCCGGCACGGCCGGGCGGATGGCGCCTGCGCTTCGATCGTATCGCCAGCGACAGCGTGCGTGGCGCCCGCTTCGGCACGCTGAGGCTGGATGGCGAGGGGCAGGCCACGCTCGGCCTGTACAAGCAGTTGCGGGGCGGTCCGCTGGAGCTGACCCCGTCGCGGGTGCGCTTCGAGCGCGCGCGCCTGTCGCTCGCCGACGACACGCTCTTGGACGAGGCGGTGCTGGAGGCGGGTTTTTCGATCGACCGGCACACCCGCGAACAGGCCAGCGGTCTGCGCAAACTGCTCGAGACCGAGCTGGAGCTGTCGGTGGAAGGGCGGACCAGCGCCTTGCAGGTGCAGCGCAGCGGCCCGCAACGCCTGAACCTGAAGCCGGTGCCGGCCGCGGGCCATGGCCGGGTCGGCGGGCGGATCGGGTGGAACCGCGGCGCACTGGCGCCGGGCGGGCGGCTGGACTGGAGCGCGCCGGTGTCGATGGCCTCGCGCGACGGCCAGGCGACCCTGCAGCTTGGCGTGGAGGTCGACGACGACATCCGGTTGCGCATCGATCTGCCCAGGCAGGTCGACGAGAACGGCGATGCGCTGGCGGTCGACGCGCGCTTGCGGATCGAGGGCATCGAGGTGCCGTTGGGGGACCCGCGCAGCCTGATACCGCGGACGTCCGGACACCTGGTCGGCAGTTGGCAGTTCGCCTCGCTGGACTGGCTGGGCACGTTCTTCGCCGATGCGCCGTGGCTGGCGCTGGAGGGGGCCGGACGCGTCGACGCCGATCTGCGTCTGGTCGATGGCGCCCCCGCGGCCGGCAGCCGCGTCGAAGTGCCGGGCGTCGACGTCAGTGTCGACCTGATGGGCAACCGGGTCCAGGGCCGCGCCCGCGCGCTGGGCACCCTGCAGGGGGATGAGGACGCCGGGGCCGGCGGGGTGCGCCCGCGGCTGGAGCTGAATCTGGAGCGCTTCTCGATCACCGCCGACAAGGGCCGCGGCGCGCGCTACGTCGAGGGCCGCGATCTCAGCCTGCACGTGCAGGCGGTCGAGCCGCTGGCGACCGGTCTGCTGGCGCCGTCCGGCGCGGGGGCGGGCGCCTCCGCCGGCCCGACCCCGGGCGCGGCACTGGCGCGCGCCGGGCGCGCGCTCAAGGCGCGTCTGCGTTTCGAGGACGCATCGGTGCCGGACCTGCGCGCCTACAACCGCTATCTGCCGCGTTCGCAGTTGCGGTTCGAGGGCGGCAGCGGCCGGCTCAGCGGCGACCTCAGCGTCGACGGCGCCGGTGCGGTCGGACAGGGCTGGTTGCGGGTCCGGGGACGCGATACCCGCCTGCATGCGGCGGGAATGGCGCTGCGCGGCAACGTCGATATCAACACGCGGTTGCGCCGGGCCGGGATCGAGGACGGCCGCTTCAACATCGACGGCTCCCAGGTCAGGCTCGACAACATCAGCCTGGTCGAGCCCGACGGCGAGGTCCGGCGCGGCTGGTGGGCGCGGATCGATCTGACCCGCGCGCGCCTGGACTGGGATCCGGCGCGGGCGGCCGGCCGCGCCGCTGGCGCCGCGGCCGATGTCGATATCGACGGCCATGCCAGGATCACCGCCAGGGACGTGGGCTTCCTGCTGGCGTTGTACGCGCGCCAGCGCGACTATCCCGGATGGGTCGGACGCCTGATCGATGCCGGCCAGGCGCGGGTGACCGGGGACGTGCGCTGGCGCGACGATGTTCTGATCTTCGACAACCTGGTCGCCAACAACGACCGTTTCGACGTCAACGCGCGCCTGCGCCTGCAGGGGCAGGACCGCCGCGGCAATCTCTACGCGCGCTGGGGCGTGCTGAGCATGGCGGTCGACCTGGACGGCGCGCACCGCGAGTACCACCTGTTGCGGGCGCGCAGGTGGTACGACGCCCAGCCGGCGTATATCCGCTGAACGGGCCGGCAGGCCCGGTCTTGCCGCCGTTTTTACGCGCTCTGCGCTTTACTGAATCCGCAGGCGGGCAATCGCGTCCCGGCTGCCATCATCATGAACGGGTACGTTCGCGCATCGTTGCTGATCCTGGGGCTGCTGCTCCTGGGGTCGCTGCTGGCGCCGGCGATGTCGGCGCGACAGGCGAGTGCGGCCGACGCAGGCGATGAAGTCGCCGGCACCGAGGCCGCTGGCACAGAAGCTGCCGGTGCCGTCCTGCTGCTGGAGATCAAGGGCGGGATCGGCCCGGCCACCCGCGACTACCTGCGCCGAGGCCTGAAACAGGCCGCCGAGCAGTCGGCGGCGGCGGTGGTGTTGCGGATCGATACGCCGGGCGGCCTGGATGCGGCGACCCGCGACATCAATCAGGCGATCCTCGCCTCCGAGGTGCCGGTGATCGGCTGGGTCGCCCCCGAGGGCGCGCGCGCGGCCAGCGCCGGTACCTACATCCTCTACGCCTGCCACCTGGCGGCGATGGCGCCGGCGACATCGTTGGGGGCGGCGACCCCGGTGTCGATCGGCGGCGGCGGGCCGGGCATCGCGCCGGACCCGGGCCAATCCCCCGGGGACGGGGACGACGGTGCCGACGACGGGGCCGGAGCCGGGGACGACAGCGCGATGACCCACAAGGTGGTCAACGACGCGGTCGCCTATCTGCGCAGCCTGGCCGAACTGCGCGGTCGCGACGTCGCCTTCGCCGAGGCCGCGGTGCGCGAGGCGGCGACCCTGTCCGCCGGCCAGGCCCACAAGCGCGGGGTGATCGAGATCATCGCCGCCGACCTGCCGCGCCTGCTGGCCGAGGCCGACGGCCGCAGCGTGCGCCTGCGCGACGGCGAGGCGGTCCTGGGCACCCGCGACCGACCGGTGGTCGCGGTCGAGCCCGGCTGGCGCTTCAGATTGTTGTCGGTGCTGACCGAGCCCAGCGTCGCCTACCTGCTGTTGCTGATCGGTTTGTACGGATTGATCTTCGAGGGCTACAGCCCCGGCGCGATCGTGCCCGGCGTGGTCGGCGCGATCTGCCTGCTGCTGGCGCTGTACGCGCTGCAGGTACTGCCGGTGAACTACGCCGGCGTCGCCCTGATCGTGCTGGGGGTGGTGCTGATCGCGGTCGAGTTCGCGATGCCGAGCTTCGGCGCGCTGGGCATCGGCGGGGTGGTCGCCCTGATCGCCGGTTCGCTGATCATGTTCGACACCCAGGTGCCGGGGTTCGGGGTCTCGGGGCAGCTGATCCTGGGTATCGGCATGGCCAGCGCGCTGACCTTCGCCGGTGCGGTCTGGCTGGCCGCGCGTGCGCGTTCGCGGCCGGTCACCACCGGGGTCGAGGAACTGCTCGGCGCCAGCGCGTTGGCGCTGGCCGACTTCGATGCCGATGGCCGCGGCACGGTGCGCGTGCATGGCGAGGTCTGGCAGGCGCGCGCCGCGGTTCCGGTCGAACGCGGCGAACCGGTGCGGGTGCAGGCGCTGGACGGACTGGTCCTGCGCGTCGCCCCGGTCGGCGAACGGCCGCAACCCGCGCACGCACAACCTGGAGGTGAGCGATGAACGTGGTCTTCTATGTGCCCCTGTTGCTGGTCGTGGTGGCGTTGCTGGCCAGTGCGATCAAGGTGCTGCGCGAATACGAGCGCGGCGTGGTGTTCCAGCTCGGACGGTTCTGGAAGGTCAAGGGGCCGGGCCTGATCATCCTGGTGCCGGTCATCCAGCAGATGGTCCGGGTCGATCTGCGCACGATCGTGATGGACGTGCCCTCGCAGGACCTGATATCGCGCGACAACGTGTCGGTGCAGGTGAATGCGGTGGTGTATTTCAGGGTCGTCGATCCGCAGAAGGCGATCATCAACGTCGAGCACTTCTACGAGGCCACCAGCCAGCTCGCCCAGACCACCCTGCGCTCGGTGCTGGGCCAGCACGACCTGGACGAGATGCTGGCCGAGCGCGAGAAGCTCAACGACGACATCCGTTCCATCCTCGATGCGCAGACCGATGCCTGGGGCATCAAGGTCGCCAATGTCGAGATCAAGCACGTCGACATCAACGAGACCATGGTCCGCGCGATCGCCCGCCAGGCCGAGGCCGAGCGTCAACGCCGGGCCAAGGTGATCCACGCCGAAGGCGAGCAGCAGGCCGCCGAGAAGCTGGTCGAGGCCGCCCGCATCCTGGGCGAGGACCCGCGTGCGATCCAGTTGCGCTACCTGCAGACCCTGACCGAGATCGCCGGCGAGAAGAGTTCGACGATCGTGTTCCCGCTGCCGGTCGGCACGGTGGAGGCGCTGGCCCGCCGCCTCGGCGGCGAGGGCGACGGGCGGGAATAGCCGGCGGATTTCCGACGTGTGGATCTCCGACGTGCGGCGGCCCACCGTGGCGCGGCGGTCCTAGACTGGGGTAGGTGGCCGATGCGGCCGTCGTCGTCGCACGGCTTTGGCAACCGATTGCGGTCGCGCAGCCCGGCTGCGGCCGCCCAGAGCAGG
Source organism: Marilutibacter maris (assembly GCF_003233695.1). Classification (NCBI taxonomy): domain Bacteria; kingdom Pseudomonadati; phylum Pseudomonadota; class Gammaproteobacteria; order Lysobacterales; family Lysobacteraceae; genus Marilutibacter; species Marilutibacter maris. The sequence goes on from NZ_CP029843.1 coordinate 1,751,380, forward strand.
TTTAACCAGGAGGTCGGACCATGACTTCGCAACGCTTGCAGGAATTCCTGACCGAGCAGCAGGTCGATTTCCACACCGTGACCCACCCGCATGCGTTCACCGCGGTGCAGACCGCCGCCAGCGCGCATATCGACAGCCATGCGATGGCCAAGACCGTGATGGTCAGGGTCGACGGCAAACTGGCGATGGCGGTGCTGCCATCCAACGAATGGCTCGACATCGAGCGCCTGCGCGACGCCGCCGGCGCGCGCGAGGCGAGGCTGGCGAGCGAGGCCGAGTTCCGCGACCGCTTCCCCGAGTGCGAGGTCGGCGCGATGCCGCCGTTCGGCAATCTGTACGGGATGGAGGTCTATGTCGCCGACAGCATGGCCGACGACGAGCGGATCGCGTTCAACGCCGGCAGCCACCGCGAGCTGATGTGGGTCCGCTGGCAGGATTTCGAACGGCTGGTGCATCCGCACATGGCGTCTATGACCCGCCATTGATCGATCGCGGTGGTCCGGGCCGCCGGGCGGATGAACGACAACCACAGCGCCGTTCGCTGCGCCCGGAACTGTGACCGGACTCCCGGCGTGCCGGCGCATGCCCGAACACGCGTGCGTATAGAACGCGTATGCCGCGACCGCTGCGCGAGCCGTCACGGTTTCGGGAATGGTTCGCGCAAGCGGTTCACCCGTTCATCCGGTGCAAATTCAAGCTGTCCTAGCTTCGCTGTCGGCGCATCCCCCGCACGGCATGCCCGCATGCCGCGACGCCGCAAATGAACATGTAAGGAGAATCTCAACATGACCATGCCCCTGTCCCGAAAGGCCATCCTGGCCGTCGTCCTGGCCAGCGCCACGCTGGCCGGCTGCAGCCACTACGTGAAGCGCGACGAGTTCGACGCCGCGATCGCCGACCTGCGTGCCGCCGATGCCCGCCTGGAATCGCAGATCCAGGAACTGTCGGCCAAGCACGATGCCCTGGTCACCCAGATGGCCGGCCGCACCCGAGTCGACACCGCCGCCTATTTCGCCACCAACGAGGCGATGCTCAGCGAGGACGCCAAGCCGCTGCTGGACGACTTCGCCAATGCCATCCGCAGCAGCCACAGCAGCGCGATGATCACCGTCGAAGGCTTCGCCGACCCGTCCGGCTCGGCCGCCTACAACAAGCGCCTCGGCCAGCGTCGCGCCGACGCCGCCCGCGATTACCTGGTCAACAGCGCCGGTCTGCCGGCGACCCAGGTACGTTCGGTCAGCTACGGCGAGGACGAGAACCGCCAGGTGCGTCCGGGCGCCACCGGCGAGGCCGGCCGCGACAACCGCCGGATCGCCCTGGTCGTCGACTACGCCGGACCGAAGACCGCCAGCACCATGTAAGGACTATCGGGCAGGGATGCATCGAACGCGAAGGGCGCCTGAGGGCGCCCTTCGTCGTTTGCGCGGCCGGGATCCTTTGGGGCGCCTCGTTTCTCATGGCCGGCACACCGGTCCCCATGCCAGTGGACGCGGATCTGGCTCGAACGCCATCGTGCGATAGCTCCACAGGTAGCGTTGACCGTCCTTGATCATCCAGGCGTGAGGAGAGCGGATGGCGAATCCGTCGATGCGTCCTTGCGTGGATTCGAGAATGTTCCGGGTGTCATGGCATTGGCTTCGGGCAGTCCTCAGGGACAGGCCCATCGCGGAACTGCGGACGAACTCGGCGGACAGCAGCGGCATCCACAGCAACAGCACCGGCAGGGAAATGCCCCATGCGATCGGACGATGAAGGAAGGTTGGGCCGGCGACGCGCCACAGGCCGGCGAGCAGCACCATCCAGATCAGCATGGCTGGAAGGCTCAACCGCCAGTAGTCGAGAGCCCATCCCAGCATCGCGAGCAGGGCGTAGGGCGGAAGGATTGCATGGACAAACGCGACCAGGACGCCGAACACGACGGCGACGTTGAAGGTCATCCACGCATGTGCGAACAGCAGACCCAGTGCATCCAGGCATCCGCGCCGGACGCTGGGAGGCGTCCCCTTGCGTTCCGTATCGGGCATCGCGACCCGCGCGCCGTCGTCGGCCGCGCTCACGCGGCGATGCCGCGCTTGTGGAAGTAGACCTGCTCGGCGGCCCAGCGCAGCGGCGGGGAGTGCATGAACAGGTCGAACGGCCAGTCGAACTGCAGGCGGTCGTAGGCCCAGCGCAGGGCGCGCTTGGTGCGGAAGCGCGGCGCCGCGGCCATCGCCACCGGTTCGGGACGCGGGCCGTCGCCGCGCACATGGGCGGCGATCGCGCGCCCACTGGCCCAGCCATGTTCCCAGGCCGAGTGGATGCCGCCGGCGGTGACCGGCGAGACGATGCCGGCGGCGTCGCCGGTCAGCATCACCCCGTCGCCGACCATCGGCCAGACCGGGCCGCTGCACGGAATCAGGCCGGCGCGGGTGGTGCCGGGTTTGAGGCGGCGGGGCAGGCCGCCGGCCGCGCCGACCCGCAGCAGGAAGCCGTCGATGTCGGGCACCCGCGCGTTGCCGGGATCGTGGCGTAGCGCCAATCCGGCCTGGATGCCGGTCGGGCTCTGCGCGATCCAGCCGATGTAGCCGGGCGCGTAGCGCTTGCTGATGAAGCAGTGCAGCGCCTCGGGGTGTTGCAGGCAGGCGCCGGGGAACTCGTATTCGACCCCGTACAGGAACTGCCGGACCTGGCCCAGGCCGGTGCGCGCGGCCACCCGCGAGCGGGCCCCGTCGGCGCCGACCAGGTAGCGGCAGCGGCCGACGCCCTCGATGTGCCAGCCGCCGTCGACCCGGCGCGCATCGGTGAACGGGGTGCCCAGGCGCAGCTCGACGTCGTGGCTGCGCAGTTGCCCGGCCAGCCAGCGCATCACCTGCGGGGTGTCGGTGGTCTGGAAGTAGTAGCCGGGCGCGGCGAGGGCGATCTGCTTCAGGCTGGGCGCGTACAGCCGCACCTGTTCCACCCGCCGGGTCAGGGGCGCCGGCAACTGGCCCAGCAGGGTCTGCTCGGCGGCTTCCTTGACGATGATGCCGGTGGTGTGGAGCTTCTCGCCGGGATCGCGCTTGCGTTCGAGGACGACGACACGCAGCCCGGACTGGGCGGCGGCGAGGGCGCAGGCGGCGCCGGCGAAACTGGCGCCGACGACGACCAGATCGTAATCGTGGGAGACCGGGGGCAGGGGCATGGGCATGTCCGTGGAGAGGCGACATGCGCAGTCTCGATCCCGCCGGCGTGGGCAGGATGGCGGCTGTGTGAAGCCGGTGCGAAGTGGCGCCGGCATGGATGGCGTCCGCCGCGGACGGCACCGGGCGGCGTACCGATCAGGACGACTTCATCGCCTTGCGGGCCTGTTCGACCAGGGCCAGTGGGGCACTGACCGAGGGGCGGCTGCGTGCATAGACCACCGCGATGCGGGTGCCGCGCGGATGCGCGTCCCAGGTCTCGTCGGAAACCAGGGACAGGTGCCGGTGATGCTTGCCGCTGGCATCGATGTATTCATAGCGGATCCGCTTCTGCGCCTGGTAGGTACGGGCTGTGTGACTGACCTGCTCGATCACCCGGCCCTCGGTCTCGACGCCTTCGGCCAGCAGCCGCCGCATCTGCAGGCCGCGGCGGGCGAGAACCGCGACCATCGCCAACAGCAGGACGATGGGAATGCCGATGCCCAGCAACAGGCCTGTCATGTCCGTTCCGGTATCCGTCTTCCCAGACACCAACGTAAAAACCGGCCACGGGCGGACTGCGGCCGCCGTTCATGTCCGCGCCGCGGCACGGTCGCCGGTCGGTCGGCCGCTGGCAACGGTGCCCGCAAGATAAAGCAAAGGGCGCCGTTGAGGCGCCCTTCGTGGGGATCACGCGATCCGGCCGGGATCAGCCGCGATGATTGCCGCCGCCACCGCCGCCACCGCCGCCACCGCCGCCACCGCCGCGGTTGCCGCCGCGGCCGTGGGACGGCCGGCCACGACCGCCGCCAGGCCGCGGGCCGCGCGGCTTGTCGCCGTAGGGGCCGTTGCCACCGCCGCCGCCGCCGGCATGGTCGGACGGGAAGTGCACGGCATTGCCGGGATGGCCATAGGGATGCGCGGCGCGCTGGCCCGGGCCCTTCTTGCCCTGCGGCTTCGCGCCTTGGCCCTGGCCCTGGCCGCCGCCCGGACGTCCCTTGCCGAACTTGCCGGCGGCGCCGCGACCGCCGCCGGGATTGCGGTGGCCGTTGGGACCGGTCTCGACGCCATCGGGGACGTACCAGGTGCGGAACGCGGCCGGGCTGCCCTCGGGCAGCTTGGGGCCCTTCTGCTTGCGCTGCTTGAACGGCTTCTGCGACTGCTTGGCCGCGGCCTCGCCGCTGACGGTGAGGCCGCCATGACCCTTCTTGCCGCCGCGGCCGCGACCGCGGTCCTCGCGGACATGGTCGAAGCGACGCAGCTCGCGGCCCTCGTCGGCGCGGCTGGGGCCGCCGACATAGCCCTGGGTACGGTCGCTGCCGGTCAGGTTGATGGTCGCCCGGGCCGCCTTGCGCTGGCCGATCACCGGCTGCAGGGTCAGCGCGGACGGCGTGCCGTCCTCCAGGCCCAGTTGCTTGCGCAGCGCTTCGACCCGGTCGCCCGCCAGCTCCTGCGAGTGGCCGCGCAGCAGCTCGCGCGGCAGGGTGACCTCGCCGTAGCGGATGCGCTTGAGGCGGCTGACCTGGCAGCCCTGCGACTCCCACAGACGGCGCACTTCGCGGTTGCGGCCTTCCTTGACCACGACCCGGAACCAGTCGTGCGAGTCGGTGCCGCCGATGCGTTCGACCTCGTCGAACTTCGCCGGGCCGTCCTCGAGGGCGACACCGCGGCGCAGCCGGTCGGGGATGCTGTCGGCGACGTTCTCCTGGCCTTCCGGCGGACGCACGCGGCAGACGTACTCGCGCTCGACCTCGTAGGAGGGGTGCATCAGCGCGTTGGCCAGCTCGCCGTCGGTGGTCAGCAGCAACAGCCCGGTGGTGTTGATGTCGAGGCGGCCGATCGCGATCCAGCGGGCGCCCTTGAGCGGGGGCAGGGCCTCGAAGACGGTCGCACGGCCTTCGGGGTCCTCGCGCGTGGTCACCTCGCCCTCGGGCTTGTTGTACATCAGCACGCGTGCCGGATCGGTCAGCGCGCTGGCGACGAACTGGCGTCCGTCCAGCTCGACCTTGTCGCCGCCCTTGATCGACATGCCGACCTGGGCGACCTCGCCGTTGACCTTGACCAGGCCGTCGGCGATGCGCTGTTCGAGGGCGCGACGGGAACCGAGCCCGGCCTGGGCCAGCACCTTGTGCAGGCGCTCCTCGAGGCGGGGCGTGGGGGCGGCGGCGTCGCTGCCGGCGCGCTTGAGGGTGAGCTTGCGGCTCTTCGTATCAGTCATTTCTCTGCTCCGGCGCGTCCTCTTCGGAGGCGGCCTCAGACTCGGGAACGGTCGTCGTCTCGACGGCGTTGGCGATGGCCTCGGGCGGTGCGCCCGCGTCCACTTCCGGTGCTGCCGAAAGGTCGTCGTCAGCCTCGGGCTGCGACGCCATTTCGTCGTTCTCGTCCGCCGCGCGCTCGCCCGGCGCGGCTTCGGGTTCTTGTGCGGCCTCGGACGGGAGCGTCCCGTCGTCCTCCGCGGTAAGGGGGGTTGGGTTCTCGTTGTCGCCCGCGTCGGCGTCGGCCTCGGTTCCGGCGTCGGCCTCGTTCGCGGCGTCTTCCTGGGGGGCGGTCGCGATGCCACCGGCGGCGATCGTCTCGCCTTCGCCGGGCGCGGCCGACGGCTTCTGGCCGTCGTCGAACTTGAGCTGGGGTTCCAGCTCGCCGATCTCCTTGAGTTCGGACAGCGGCGGCAGTTCGTCCAGGCGCTTGAGGCCGAAGTAGTCCAGGAACACCTTGGTGGTGCCGAACAGGGCCGGCTTGCCGGGCACGTCGCGATGGCCGACGACGCGGATCCATTCGCGCTCCTCCAGCGCCTTGATGATGTTGCTGTTGACCGCCACGCCGCGGACCTGCTCGATCTCGCCACGGGTGATCGGCTGGCGGTAGGCGATCAGGGCGAGGGTCTCCAGGGTCGCGCGGGTGTAACGGGTCTGGCGCTCGGTCCACAGGCGCGCGACCCAGGGGTGCACGTCGCCCTTGACCTGGAAGCGGAATCCGGAGGCGAGCTCGACCAGTTCGACGCCGCGCTCGGCGCAGCCCGCCTGCAGCGTCTCGATCGCGTTCTCGACGCTGCCGTTGGGCGCCGGCTCGTCCTCGGGGAACAGCGCGTGCAACTGGGTCAGCGTCAGCGGCTGGTTCGCCGCCAGCAGGGCGGCCTCGACGATCCGGGTGATGAGCGATTGATCCATGCGGTGCTTCGGAATGGTTGGGGTCGGGGACGGCCGCGCCTCAGGCGGGCTCGTCGTCGTCGAACTCGCTGCTGAGCTCGATCTGGCTGGGGTCGTCCAGCACCGCCAGCGACTTGACGTAGATCGCCGCCAGCGGCGCCTCCTGGACGATGTCGACCAGTTGCTCCTTGGCCAGGGTCAGCAGGCCGAGGAAGGTCACCACCACGCCGAGCTTGCCTTCCTCGACGGTGAACAACTGCTCGAAGCGGTGGAACTGGCCGTCGTTGAGCCGCTCCAGCAGCTCGCCCATGCGTTGACGGACGTTGAGCGCGTCGCGCTTGATCGCGTGCTGGGTGTACAGCTCGGCGCGCTTGAACACGTCGTGCAGCGCCAGCAGCATCTCGCGCAGCTCGACCGGTGGCGGCAGCCGCACCGCGGCCCGGTCGGGAACGAAGGCCGCTGCCGGCGCGGTGTCGCGATCCTGGCGGGGCAGGCCGTCCAGGTCCTCGGCGGCCTTCTTGAAGCGTTCGTATTCCTGCAGCCGGCGGACCAGCTCGGCGCGCGGATCCTCTTCCTCGCCTTCCTCGGCCGGCGGCCGCGGCAGCAGCATCCGCGATTTGATCTCCGCCAGCATCGCGGCCATGACCAGGTAGTCGGCGGCCAGCTCGAAGCGCATCTCGTGCATGGCCTGGATGTACTCGACGTACTGGCGGGTGATGTCGGCGACCGGAATGTCGAGGATGTCCAGGTTCTGCCGCCGGATCAGGTACAGCAGTAGGTCCAGCGGTCCCTCGAACGCCTCCAGGATGACTTCCAGCGCGTCCGGGGGGATGTACAGGTCCTGCGGGATCTGCAGCACCGGCTGGCCGTGCACCACCGCCAGCGGCATCTCCTGCTGCTGCGGCTGGGCCGCGGCGGACACCGTCTCCGCCTGCGCTCCGGCTTCGGCCGTCGCGACGCCGCCGTCGGACGACGGGGCTCCGTTCTCGGCTTCTGGCTGCTCGGTCGCGTCGGGCGCGGCTGTCTGGGTCATGCGTGGGCGGCCCCTCCTGGGGCCTTGCGGTTCGGCCTTGGCGGCCGCTGTGTTGCGGATCGCGACCCGTCGGAGACGGATCGAGCGGTGCCGTCGACGCCGGGATGCCCCGGAGCCTGGATCGGCCACGGGCGGATTGCCCATGAGTGCGACGGACGAGATGCGACAGACTGCATAAAGGTCGATGCGGCGCGGAACAGCCCCAATGGCCCCGACGCGGGCCGCGCGGCGGAGGAGGTGCGGGAGTCGTTACGGCCCGGGCAGGTGTGCGGCAGCGACGCACCGGTGGGTGCAATGCGTGACGACGGCGTGGGGAGCCTGTCGTGACGGGCCGCTGCGTTCCGGCCTCTGGCTATTGACAACTAGGGTAAGGGCTCGCGGGAAGCCTGTCCAGCGGCTGTGGGGCGATCGGCCCCAGGCCCTACAATGCCGGTTCAGCGCCGGAGCCGGCGCAGGCATCGTGGAGAGGACCCGGACGGCATGTGGTACGTGATCGAAGGCTATGACGGTGAAGAGGTACTGGAGCGGCGCATGGCCGCCCGGGCCGGGCATCTGGCGCGACTGGTCGCGCTGCGCGACGAGGGGCGGCTGATGCTGGCCGGTCCGTGTCCGGCGATCGATGCCGAGGATCCGGGGCCGGCCGGTTTCAGCGGCAGCCTGGTGGTCGCCGAGTTCGAATCGCTGGACGCCGCCCGGGCCTGGGCCGATGCCGATCCCTACGTCGGGGCCGGGGTCTATGCCCGGGTCGAGGTGCGGCCGTTCCGCCGGGTGCTGCCATGAAGCCGCTGCCGCCGGTCATGCCCGGTTCGCTGCCGCGCGAGCAGCGGGTGCCGGCGATCCGTGCCGCGCTGGAGGCGGCGCTGGCGCCGGTCGAGCTGGAGATCGTCGACGACAGCCAGCGCCACGCCGGCCATGCCGGCGCCCGCGACGGGCGTGGCCACTTCCGGGTCCGGATCGTCAGCCAGGCGTTTGCGGGAATGGCCCCGATCGCCCGTCACCGGGCCGTCTATGCGGCCCTGGGCGGGCTGATGGAGACCGATATCCACGCCCTGTCGATCGAGGCCTCGGCGCCGCCGATCGGCGCCTGATCGATGCCGCGCCGCAACATTTTTCGATCGAAAAATCCCAGTTGAAACAAGGATTTGTGAGCCACCTCGGGATTTTGCGAACGCGACTTTACACAATTTGATGAAAACGTTTACAGTCGCCCCGCACCACGCCGCGGAGGGGCGGTCCGAGCTTGGCAAACGTCACCATCAAAGATGTCGCGCGCGCGGCCAGTGTATCGGTCGCCACCGTCTCGCGGGTACTCAACGGTCACGACAATGTGACCGAGCACGTGCGCGACCGGGTGCTGTCGGTCGCCCGTGAGCTGCGCTACACCCCGCATGCCGCCGCCCGCAGCCTGAGCAGCCGTCGTACCCAGGCGCTCGGAGTGGTGCTGCCGGACCTGCATGGCGAGTTCTTCTCGGAGTTGATCCGCGGCATCGACCAGGTCGCGCGTCGTCACCGTCTGCATCTGCTGCTGTCGAGCTACCACGGCGACGTCGAGGAGCAGGGCACGGCGCTGCAGGCGATGCGCGGGCGCGTCGACGGCCTGCTGGTGATGTCGCCGTACACCGCCGCTTCGCAGAGCCTGGAGGACGCGCGCTCGCTGTCGCAGCTGCCGGTGGTGCTGATCAACAGCCAGTCCGGCGGCGCCGCCGGCACGGTGCTGGGGGTCGACAACCACGGCGGCGCCAGGGCTATGGTCGAATACCTGGTGTCCGGTGGTCATCGCCGGATCGCCTTCATCGCCGGGCCGGAGGACAACTTCGACGCCCACGAGCGCCTGCGCGGCTACCGCGATGCGCTGGCGGAGCTGTTGCCGGGCACCGCCGAATGGATCCTGCGCGGCGACTTCGACGAGGCTTCCGGGCATCGTGCCGGGCGCGAGCTGATCGCCGCGTCCGAGCGTCCCGACGCGGTGTTCGCGGCCAACGACATGATGGCGCTGGGGTGCATGTTCGCGTTCCTGCAGGCGGGCATCGACGTGCCCGGCGAGATCGCGCTGGCCGGTTTCGACGACATCCCGTTGGCCGGCTACGTGCATCCGGGCCTGAGCACGATGCGGGTCAACATCGCCGAACTGGGTTCGCACGCGACCGAGCTGCTGGTCGCGGCGATCGCTTCCAAGGAGCCGGTAACGGAACCGAGGCGATGGCTGGCGACCGAACTGATCGTGCGCGAATCCAGCGGTCCGCCAGAGCGGCGGACTTCCAGTTAGCCCGGAGTGGGCGCAATGCGGTTTCACCATGGCTTGCTGTCGTCAGCCATTTTTTGGACTTTGCATGTAAACGGTTTCAAGGCTTGAGACATTTCTTCGGAGAGAGGGGAAAGGTTCATGAAGCATCAAGCAGTCAACAAGCGCCAAGCGGTCAACAAGCGCTGTAACGCGTTCCATCCACGACCGGGCGTCCTGGCCTGCGCGCTGGCCGGGTGTCTGGCCATCGCTTCGCCGGCCGCGCTCGCGCAGAGCACGTCGGCGATCATCCACGGCCAGGTCACGGTGGACGCCGCGCCCGCGGACGGAGCGACGGTGACGGTGACCAATACCGCGACCGGCCTGTCGCGCAGCGCGCAGACCTCGGCGTCGGGCGGCTACAGCCTCGCTGGCCTGCCGCCGGGCACCTATCGGGTCGAGGTCAGCGCCGGCGGCGGCAGCACCTCGCAGGTGGTGACCGTCCGTGTCGGCCAGACCGCGCGGCTCGACCTGAGCGCCGGCGGCCTCGCCGAGACCGGACCGGTCGACGCCGCCACCGACCTGGACACGATCACCGTCACCGGCACCCTGCTGGCGGAGACGCGGACCTCGGAAATCGCGACCTACGTGTCGCAGAAGCAGATCGAGGCGCTGCCGCAGAATTCGCGCAATTTCCTCGCCTTCGCCGATACCGTGCCGGGCATGCAGTTCATCACCACGCCGAATGGCCAGGAAAGCCAGTTGCGCAGCGGTGCGCAGGGCTCCAGTGCGATCAATGTCTACATCGACGGCGTCGGCCAGAAGAACTACGTCACCCCCGGCGGCATCACCGGCCAGGACGACAGCGAGGGCAACCCGTTCCCGCAGGCGGCGATCGGCGAGTACAAGGTCATCACCTCCAACTACAAGGCCGAGTACGACCAGATCAGCAGTGCCGCGGTCACCGCGGTGACCCGCTCGGGCACGAACGACTTCCATGGCAGCGTGTTCTGGGACCGCAGCAGCGAGGGTTGGACCTCGCCGTCGCCGCGGGAAGAGGCGGCGGGCGAGAAGGACGAGGAGTCGGTCGACCAGTACGGCCTGACCTTCGGCGGGCCGATCATCCGCGACAAGCTGCATTTCTTCATGGTCTACGAGGGCAAGGACATCCTGCGCCCGGCGCCGGTACTGCCGCCGAACCAACTCGGTGATGGCGATATCGCCGCGCTGCCCTCCGAGATCAGTTCGCAGTATCGCAGCGCCAGCCGGCCGTTCAACCAGGACACCTATTTCGGCAAGCTCAGCTGGCAGGTCTCCGACGAGCACCTGATCGAGCTGATCGCGCGCGAGCGCCGCGAGACCGGGGTGCTCGGCATCGGCGGGGTCAATGTGCCCAGCGCCGGCACCGCGCTCAACAACGACGAGAGCCGCTACGACCTGCGCTCGGTCTACTCGACCGTGAACTGGCTCAACGACGCCCATATCACCTTCGAGGAGGCGGCCTACAACCCGTCGCCGATCACGCCGACCACCAGCAACCGCTACACCATCATCGATCCGACCAACCCCAACAACGAGGAGTTGCAGGTCCTCAACACCGGCGGCGGCCCCAACTACCAGGACAAGGGCCAGAAGGGCTGGGGCTTCCAGGACGACCTGACCTTCTTCGGTTGGGAAGGGCACACCCTGAAGATGGGCGTGAAGTACAAGCAGGTCGACCTGAAGGCATTCCAGCAGTTCCCGCCGTTCCCGCGTTACTGGTACGACGTGAACGAGAGCCTGACCCAGCCATACCGGGTCGAGTACACCACCGCGCGGGTCGGGCGCGACCCGTTCGTGGAGTCGAAGAACAAGCAGTTCGGCATCTACATCCAGGACGACTGGGAGGTCACCGACAGGCTGACCCTGAACCTCGGCATCCGCTGGGACTACGAGCGGATTCCCAGCTACACCGACTACCGGCTGGACCCGGACATCGCCGCCGCGCTGCGCGGCTGGAGCAACATCCAGAACACCGACTACGACATCGAGGACTACATCAGCGACGGCGGCAACCGCAGCGACTTCAAGGGCGCCTGGCAACCGCGGCTGGGCTTCTCCTACGACCTGTCCGGCGACCAGCGCCACGTGATCTTCGGCGGCGCCGGCCGTGCCTACGACCGCAATCTGTTCGACTACATGGCGCGCGAGTATTACGGCGGCGCGTTCACCACCTACCGGATCAACTTTCCGTCGCCGATCCACTGCGACCCCGGTGCGGGCGAGACCTGCACGCCGTTCGATCCGGCGCTGCTGACCCCCGAGGGCCTGGCGGCCTACGCCGCGGCCAATCCGATCGCCGGCGGCGAGGTGCAGCTGCTCAACAACGACCTGAAGACGCCGTATTCGGATCAGTACAGCATCGGCATGCGCAATATCGTCGAGTGGTGGGGTCACGACTGGAACACCTCGGTGACCTTCTCGCATATCCGCAGCCGCGACGGCATCTACTTCCATCTGGGCAACCGGCGGCCCGACGGCAGCTTCCACGAGTTCGAGGATCGCGGGCAGACCTGGGGCGGCACCCCGTGGGGCTTCGGCATTCCCGGATACGGCAGCCTGATCCTCGGCGACAACGGCTTCGAGTACAACCTGAACTCGCTGCTGGTCTCGCTGGACAAGCCGTTCACCGAGGCCTCGCCGTGGGGCTTCAATCTGGCCTACACCTACAACGATGCCGAGGAAAACCGGCCCAACGCGTCCAACGGTGAGACTTTCCTGTTCGACTACCCGTTCGCGACCAGTCAGTACTACCCGTCGACCGGTGTGCCGGAGCATCGTCTGGTGCTGTCGGGGATCTATTCGCCGGGCTGGGACCTGACCTTCAGCGGCAAGCTGGTGTTGGAGAGCCACAAGCCGCGCTCGTCGAACAACTGTCTGAACTCGCCGCCGGAGCCGGAACCAAACTACCTGTGCGACTACGATCCGTACACGCCCGACGGTTCGATCGGCTACAAGCGTTTCGACCTGGCCGCGGAGAAGCGCTGGAATACCGGGAGCGACGTCTCGTTCAAGGTCCGCGCCGACCTGATCAACGTGTTCAACTGGGCCAACTGGAATCAGTTCGACGGTCGTTACGGCATCGGCCCCGGTGGACGCCTGCCGGTCAACCCGGACCAGGGCCAGCGCAACGGCAACGAGATCATCGAGCCCTCGCGCACGTTCAAGTTGTCGTTCGGCCTGGACTGGTAAGCCAGGGCTGGAAGCCCGTCGCGGTACCGGTCGCGTGTTCGTGGCCGGTGCCGAACGGGGTGTGCACACGGCCTTACGGCCGCGATCGAGGAGGGAAGCTTTGCTGTCCAGAGCCGGTGCCCTGAACACAACCGCCGCAGCCGTCGCGGGCACCCGCGCCGGCTGGCGGTGTGCCGTGCTCGCCTGCCTGCTGGTGCTGTTGGCCGGGTGCGGCCAGCAGCGCGACGACCGCAGCGTGGTCCGGTTCTGGGCGATGGGCTATGAAGGCGAGGTGATGGCGCGGCTGGTGCCCGAGTTCGAGCGTCGCCATCCGCACATCCAGGTCGAAGTGCAGCAACTGCCGTGGACGGCGGCGCACGAGAAGCTGTTGACTGCGTTTGCCGGCGACGCGCTGCCGGACGTGTGCGCGCTGGGCAACACCTGGATTCCGGAATTCGCCCTGCTCGACGCGCTGGAGCCGCTGCAGCCGATGCTGACACGCAGCCCGGCGATCGATCCGGCCGACTACTTCGACGGCGCCTGGCAGTCGGGAGTGATCGAGGGGCGGGTCTACGCGGTGCCGTGGTACGTCGAGACCCGGTTGCCGTTCTATCGCAGCGACCTGCTGGCCGCGGCCGGCATCGCGCAGCCGCCGCGGGACTGGGCCCAGTGGCGCGAGGCGCTGGACGCGCTCAAGCGCCAGGCCGGTCCCGGCCGCTATTCGATCCTGCTGCCGCTGAACGAGTTCGAGCCGTTGCTGAACCTGGCGATCCAGCAACCCGACCCGCTGCTGCGCGAGGACGGGCGCTACGGCAACTTCCGCAGTCCCGGCTTCCGCCGCGCGCTGGCGTTCTACAAGGAAATGTTCGACCGCGGTTGGGCGCCGCCGGTCAGCAACACCCAGATATCCAATGTCTGGGACGAGTTCGGCCGCGGCTACTACGCGTTCTACGTCAATGGGCCGTGGAACATCGCCGAGTTCCGCAAGCGCCTGCCGGCCGAGCGCGCCGACGACTGGATGACCATGCCGCTGCCCGGCCCGGATGGTCCGGGCGCCTCGGTGGCCGGCGGCACCAGCTTCGTGCTGTTCCGGCAGTCCGACAACAAGGCCGCGGCGTGGCAACTGGTCGAGTTCCTGTCCGATCCGCAGGTGCAGGCGCGCTTCCACGCGATGACCGGCGACCTGCCGCCGCGCCGCAGCGCCTGGACGCACGGCGAGCTGGCCGCGGACCCGTACGCCACCGCCTTCCGCCAACAGCTCGAGCGCGCGCGACCGGCGCCGCGGGTGCCGGAATGGGAGCGCATCGCGCAGGAGATGCGCCTGGTCGGCGAGCAGATGGTCGGCGGTCGCTACACGGTCGAGGAGGCCGCCGCCGAGCTCGATCGTCGCGCCGACGCGATCCTGGAGAAACGGCGCTGGATGCTCGACCGCCACGCCGCCGGAGGCGCCCGATGAACCGCGCCGGCCTGGCCGGGTGGGTGTTCGCGGCGCCGGCGCTGACGGTGATCGGGCTGTTCTTCGCGTTGCCGGTGCTGGCCGCGTTCGCGCTGAGCCTGACCGACTACGACATCTACGCGCTGGCCGATCCGGACAATCTGCGTTTCGTCGGTCTGGACAACTATCTCGCCCTGCTGCAGCGGCCGCTGTTCTGGCAGGCGCTGGGCAACACCCTGTACTTCGTGATCGTCGGGGTGCCGCTGTCGATCGCGGTGTCGCTGGCGGCGGCGCTGTTGTTGAACTCGCGATTGGCGGTCGCCCGGCCGCTGTTCCGCACCGCGCTGTTCGCGCCGGTGGTCACCACGGTGGTCGCGGTTGCGGTGATCTGGCGCTACCTGTTCCACACCCGCTACGGGCTGGTGAACTGGGGCCTGTCCTCGTTCGGCATCGATCCGGTCGACTGGCTGGGCAGCCCGCAGTGGGCGATGCCGACGATCATCCTGTTCGCGGTGTGGAAGAACTTCGGCTACAACATGATCATCTTCGTCGCCGGCCTGCAGGCGATTCCGGAGGAGCTGTACGAGGCCGCGCGCATCGACGGCGCTTCGCCCGCGCGCCAGTTCTGGCACGTGACCCTGCCGATGCTCGGACCGGTCCTGTTGATGGTCGCGATCCTGACCCTCAGCGGCTACTTCCAGTTGTTCGCCGAGCCCTATGTGATGACCCAGGGCGGGCCGCTGCAGAGCACGGTCAGCGTGCTGTACCTGATGTACGAGGACGGCTTCAAGTGGTGGAACCTGGGCACCGCGTCGGCGGTCGCCTTCGTGCTGTTCGCATTGATGGCCACGACCACCAGCGCGCTGTTGTGGCTGGCCCGGCGCCGGGGCATGGAGTGAGCCGATGAGCGGACCGCGACTGGCCAGGGCGACCGTGATCGGGCTGCTGATCGGCATGGCGACGCTGAGCCTGGCGCCGCTGTTGTGGATGCTGTCGGTGTCGCTGATGCAGTCCGGCGAGGCCGCGCATTTCCCGCCACCGCTGCTGCCGTCCGATCCGACCCTGCACAACTACCGCGAACTGTTCGCCCGCGCCGGGCTGGGCCATCACCTGGCCAACAGCGCGCTGGTCGCGACCGTCACCACCGCGATCGCGCTGTTGCTGAACACCCTGGCCGGCTACGCATTCGCCAAGCTCCGCTTCGCCGGCCGCGAGCGCGTGTTCAGGGCGCTGTTGGCGGCGCTGGTGATCCCGGCCCAGGTAGCGATGATGCCGCTGTTCCTGATGCTCAAGCAGGTCGGCCTGGTCAACAGCTACGCCGGTGCGATCGTGCCCGGCATGGCCGGCGTGTTCGGCATCTTCCTGGTCCGCCAATACGCGCGTTCGATTCCCGACGAGCTGCTGGAAGCCGCGCGCATCGACGGTGCCGGCGAGTGGCGGATCTTCGCGCAGATCGTGTTCCCGCTGCTGCGTCCAATCGTGGTGACGCTGGCGATCTTCACCTTCCTGGCGGTGTGGAACGACTTCATGTGGCCGCTGATCGTGCTCAGCGACGACAACCTCTACACCCTGCCGGTCGCGCTGGCCTCGCTGTCGCGCGAGCACGTGCAGGACAGCGAACTGATGATGGCCGGCTCGGTGGTCACGGTGCTGCCGGTGCTGGTGTTGTTCCTGTGCCTGCAGCGCTACTACCTGCAGGGCCTGCTTGTGGGCAGCGTGAAGGGATGAGCGCCGATCCGGGCTCCCCTCGCCAGTCCCGTCCGACCAACCGGAGAGAGAAGTGAGTGCAATGAGATCAACCCTGGGTACCGCGATCCTGGCGATGGCGCTGACCGTGCTGGCGGGCTGCGGAGGTTCGCCGACCGCGCCGACGGAGGAGGGCGGCGATACCGCGACGCAAGCGGCGGACGCCGCCGCCATGACCTTGCCGGCCGACGACGACGCCTTCCTCGACCTGGTCCAGGAGCGGACCTTCCGCTGGTTCTGGGAGGCGACGCCGGAGAACGGGCTGACCCCGGATCGCTGGCCGTCGAAGACGATGTCGAGCATCGCCGCGGTCGGCTTCGCGCTCAGCGCCTACCCGGTCGGGGTCGAGCGCGGCTGGGTCACCCGCGAGCAGGCGCGCGAGCGCACGCTGGCGACGCTGCGCCTGTTCTGGGAGGCCCCACAGGGTCCCGAGCCGACCGGCCGCGCCGGTCATCGCGGCTTCTTCTATCACTTCCTCGACGCCGACAACGGCCATCGCTACGACAACTCAGAGCTGTCGTCGATCGACACCACATTGCTGCTGGGCGGTGTGCTGCTGGCGCAGGCCTACTTCGACGGCGACGACGCGGACGAGGCGGAGATCCGCTCGCTGGCCGACCGCATCTACGGCCGCGTCGACTGGAGCTTCTTCCAGAACAACCCGCCGCTGGTGACGATGGGCTGGCGCCCCGGCAAGGGCTTCGGTCCGGCGCAGTGGAAGGGCTACGACGAGTCGTTGCTGCTGCAGGTGCTGGCGCTGGGATCGCCGACCCACGCGTTGGACCCCGGGCTGTACCCGCGCTTCACCTCGACCTACGAGTGGGCCGATTTCCAGGGCCAGCCGCACGTCAACTTCGCACCCTTGTTCGGTCATCAGTACTCGCATGTCTGGATCGACTTCCGCGGCATCCAGGACGACTACATGGCCGAGCGCGGCATCGACTACTTCGAGAACTCGCGCCGCGCCACGCTGTCCCAGCGCGCCTACGCGATCGCCAATCCCGGCGGCTGGCGCGGCTACGGCGAGAACGTCTGGGGCCTGACCGCCAGCGACGGACCGGGTGGCTTCACCGCCACCGTCGACGGCGTCGAGCGCCAGTTCCATTCCTACTGGGCCCGCGGCGCCGCGCACGAGGACATCCGCGACGACGGCACCATCGTGCCGACCGCCGCCGGCGGCTCGGTGCCGTTCGCGCCGGAGGTGACGATTCCGGCGTTGCGGGCGATGGCCGAGCGCTACGGCGACAACCTGTTCACCGAGTACGGCTATCTCGATGCGTTCAATCCGAGCCTGGACGAGGCCGGCATGGCGGTCACGCGCGGCAGGATCGTGCCGGGGCAGGGCTGGTTCAACGACGATTACCTGGGCATCGACCAGGGGCCGATCCTGCTGATGATCGAGAACCATCGCAGCGGCATGATCTGGGAGCTGATGAAGAAGAGCCCGCCGATCGTGCGAGGCCTGTGCCGGGCCGGCTACCGCGGCGGCTGGCTTGAGGGGCGCTGCGAATGAGCACGCCCGCAACGAGGATGAAGATGCGCCGGCTGCGCTCGGGGATCGCCGCGTTCGCGATGGCGCTGGCAGTCGCTATCCCGGCGGCCGCGGCGGAGGACGAGGCCGAGTCGGCCCTGGTCGAGTCGCTGCTGGCGAAAATGACCCTGGAGGAGAAGCTCGGCCAGCTCAACCAGCCGCGCGGGCGCTGGGGCCAGACCGGTCCGCAGGTGCAGGAGGGCGGCGAAGACCAGATCCGCGCCGGCCGGATCGGTTCCTACCTCGGCGTGCACGGCGCCGACTACACCCGGCGGATGCAGAAGATCGCGGTCGAGGAGTCGCGCCTGGGTATCCCGCTGTTGTTCGCCCACGACGTGATCCACGGCTTCCGCACGATCTTTCCGGTGCCGTTGGGCGAGTCGGCCAGCTTCGACGTCGATGCGATCGAGAATGCCGCCCGCATCGCCGCGGACGAGGCGACCGCCGCGGGCCTGCACTGGACCTACGCGCCGATGGTCGACGTCGCCCGCGACCCGCGCTGGGGCCGCATCGTCGAAGGTTCCGGCGAGAGCGCCTATCTGGGCTCGGTGCTGGCGGCCGCGCGGGTACGTGGCTTCCAGGGCGGGGACCTGCGCGCCGACGACACCCTGATGGCCACGGCCAAGCACTTCGTCGCCTACGGCGCGGCCGAGGGCGGTCGCGACTACAACATCGCCGACATCTCCGAACGGACCCTGCGCGACGTCTACCTGCCGCCGTTCAAGGCCGCCGCCGATGCCGGTGCGGCCTCGATGATGGCCGCCTTCAACGAGGTCGACGGGGTGCCGATGCACGCCAACGGCCGGCTGATCGACGGCGTGCTGCGCGGCGAGTGGGGCTGGGACGGCATCATGGTCAGCGACTACACCGGCGTGCTGGAACTGATCCCGCACGGCGTCGCCGGCGACCGCGCCGAGGCCGGCGTGCGCGCGCTGGAGGCCGGCGTCGACATCGACATGGTCAGCGACATCTATGTCGACGACCTGCCGGCGGTGGTCCGTGCCGGCAGCCTGGACGAGGCGCGGGTCGACGAGGCGGTGCGACGGGTGCTGAGGGCCAAGTACCGGCTGGGCCTGTTCGATGACCCGTACCGCTACAGCGACGACGCCCGCGAGCGCGAGCGCATCCTGCGTCCCGAATACCGCGCCGCCGCCCGCGACGTCGCCCGCAAGTCGATGGTCCTGTTGAAGAACGCCGGCGACCTGCTGCCGCTGGATCGCGATGCCGCCGGCACGATCGCGGTGATCGGTCCGCTCGCCGACGACAAGCGGGTCATGCTCGGCGGCTGGGCCGCGGCCGGCCGCGCCGAGGATGCGGTGACGCCGCTGGAAGGCATCCGCGAGGCGGTCGGGCCCGGGGTGCGGGTGCTGCACGCCCGCGGCGCCGACGTCGAGGGCGACGACCGTTCGGGCTTCGACGAGGCGGTCGCGCTCGCGCGTCAGGCCGACGTGGTGCTGATGTTCATCGGCGAGCATCACGACATGAGCGCGGAGGCGCACAACCGCACCACGCTCGACCTGCCCGGCGTGCAGCAGGCGCTAGTGCAGGCGGTGCACGCGACCGGCAAGCCGGTGGTGGCGGTGCTGTTCAACGGCCGGCCGTTGTCGATCGGCTGGCTCGACGCCAACCTGCCGTCGATCCTCGAGGCCTGGTTCCCGGGCATCGAGGCCGGACACGCGATCGCCGACGTGCTGTTCGGCGACCACAACCCGGCCGGGCGGCTGCCGGTGACCTTCCCGCGCAACGTCGGCCAGATTCCGATCTACCACGACCACAAGAACACCGGCCGTCCGCCGTCCGAGCAGGAGAAGTACACCTCCAAGTACATCGACGTGCCGTGGACGCCGTTGTACGCGTTCGGACATGGACTGAGCTATACCCGCTTCGACTACGGAGATCTCGCGGTCGATCGCGCGCGGGTGGCGGTCGGCGAGCCGGTCACGGTCGCGGTCACCGTCACCAACGTCGGCAAGCGCGCCGGCGACGAGGTCGTGCAGCTGTACCTGCGCGACGACGTCGCCAGCGTGACCCGGCCGGTGCGCGAGCTGCGCGGCTTCCGCCGCATCCACCTGCAGCCGGGCGAGCGGCGTCGGATCGAGTTCGTGTTGACGGCGGAGGCGATGGGCTTCCATGACGCCGGCGGCCGGATCAGGGTCGAGCCGGGTCGCTTCACCGTGTTCGCCGGCGGCAGTTCCGACGATGTGATCGAAACCGGATTCGAGGTGGTGCCCAGATGATCGGGATCGGCCGGATGCGGGAGCGACGCGGTGGCCGTCGCATCACTCGTGCCGCCGTCGCGCTGGCGTCGTGCGCGTTGCTGGCCTTGTCGGCCTGCGGCGAGCCCGGCGCCGGTGACGGTCCGGCCGGTGCCGACGCCGACGCCGAACGCGGCGGGGCATCGGCGGCCGCCCGGCCGCGCAACGTGGTGTTCATCCTCAGCGACGACCACCGCTACGACTTCATGGGCTTCATGCCGGACGCGCCGCAGTGGCTGGAAACACCGGCCCTGGACCGGATCGCCGCCGGCGGCGCGCATGTCCGCAACGCCTTCGTCACCACCTCGTTGTGCTCGCCGAGCCGTGCCTCGATCCTGACCGGGCAGTACGCCCACCGTCACCGGATCGTCGACAACACCTCGCCGATTCCCGAGGGCACCCGTTACTTCCCCGAGTTCCTGCAGCAGGCCGGCTACCGCACCGCCTTCATCGGCAAGTGGCACATGGGCGAGGTCGACGACATCCCGCAGCCGGGCTTCGACCATTGGGTCAGCTTCCGCGGCCAGGGCGCCTACCGCGACCCGGTGCTGAACGTCGACGGCCTGCGCCGTCAGGAGAAGGGCTACACCACCGACCTGCTGACCGATCACGCGCTGGGCTGGCTGCGCCGGCACCGGCAGACCGAGCCGGACAAGCCGTTCTTCCTGTACCTCTCTCACAAGGCCGTGCATGCCGAGTTCGAGCCGGCCGAGCGCCATCGCGGGCGCTATGCCGACGCGCCGATCCCGTATCCGGACACGATGCCGGCCGAGGCCAACCGCGACAAGCCCGACTGGGTGCGCGCGCAGCGCAACAGCTGGCACGGCGTGGATTACATGTACCACGGCGATATGGAGTTCGACGGCTTCTACAAGGCCTATACCGAGACGCTGCTGGCCCTGGACGAGAGCGTCGGCCGGGTGCTGGATTACCTGGAGCAGGCCGGGTTGGCCGACGACACCCTGGTCGTCTACATGGGCGACAACGGCTTCCTGCTGGGCGAGCACGGCCTGATCGACAAACGCCATGCCTACGAAGAGTCGATGCGGGTGCCGTTGCTGGCCTATGCGCCGGGGTTGATCGAGCCGGGCACGACGATCGAGCCGATGGTGCGCAACATCGACATCGCCCCGACCCTGCTCGACCTGGCCGGCGCCTCCACCACGATCGACATGGACGGCCGCTCGGTGATGCCGCTGCTGCGGGGCGAGCCGGTCGACTGGCCGCTGGAGATGCTCTACGAGTACTACTGGGAGCATGCGTTCCCGCATACGCCGACGGTGTTCGCCTTGCGCGACCAGGACTTCAAGTACGTCTACTACCACGGCGTGTGGGAGAAGGACGAACTCTACGATCTGGGCAACGATCCGCACGAGACCCGCAACCTGATCCTCGACCCGGCCCAGGCCGAGCGCGCGAAGGCGATGAAGGCGCGGATGTGGGAGCTGCTGGAGCAGACCGGCGGCATGTCGATCCCGCTCAAGCGCGCGGGGTCGTGGCAGGCGGCGGACCGGAAGCCGGAGCCGTGAGCCGGGCCGGCCGCGTGTGGACGGGCCGGAATGCGGCGATGCTGGCGGCACTGGTGGCCGTCGCCGCATTCGCCGCCGGCTGGTGGCTGATGGCACGGACCGGGCGGGCGCCCCTGGCGCCGCCGCCGGTCGCCGCGCCGGGCGGCATGGTCTATGTGCCTGGCGGCAGTACCCGGATCGGTGCCGAGGACGGCCTGCCGATCGAACGGCCGGTGTTCACCGCCGAGGTGGCGCCGTTCTTCATGGATACCCATCCGGTGACCGTCGCCCAGTTCCGCCAGTTCGTCGATGCGACCGCCTACGTGACCGAGGCCGAGCGGCTCGGCGATGCGGCGGTGTACGACTCCGGCAGCGGCGGCTGGCGGCTGGTCGCGGGCGCGGACTGGCGGCACCCGCGCGGGCCGTCGGCGACGGCGGCCGTCGACGATCATCCTGTCACCCAGGTGTCCTGGAACGATGCCGTCGCCTACGCTGGATGGGCCGGCAAGCGCCTGCCCACCGAGGTCGAATGGGAGCATGCCGCGCGCAATGCGCGCGACTCGCGCGACCGCTATGCCTGGGGCGACGCCCTGGTCGAGGGCGGGCGCCACCGCGCCAATACCTGGCAGGGCGCGTTTCCCGGTCGCGACAGCGGCGAGGACGGCTATCGCTCGACTTCGCCGGTGGGAGCGTTCGGTACCACCGAGCTGGGGCTGGCCGACATGGGCGGCAATGTCTGGGAGTGGACCGCCGACTGGTTCCGCCCCTACGCCGAGCGCGGGCGGCCGTTCGAGCCAGGTCCCGCCAGCGAGAAGAGCCAGCGCGGCGGTTCGTTCATGTGCCACCCCAGCTACTGCCACGGCTATCGCGTTTCCGCACGCAGTCACTCCACGCCGGACAGCGCGTTCTTCCACGTCGGCTTCCGCCTGGTGAAGGACCTGCCGGCCGCGGATGCGGAGACGTGAGCGTGGCGGGTAGGCGGTGCGCTCCGGCCCGGCGGCGCATGCCGCGGTCTCCGCGCTCGCGCAAGGCCCGGCCATGGGCGTCTGGCGGTGCAGGCGTGACCGTCCGCTTCGGCGCGCGCACCGGCGAGACGATCATCAATTCGCTGCATCTGCGGCGGCGCTGACCAGGAGGCAGGATGCAGGATTCCAGGAATCGTTCCGGCAATCGTTCCGGCAATCGGGATCGCGGTCGCCGCGGGGCGAGCGGGTGGTGGGCGAGCGTGTTGAGTGTCGCCGCCGCCCTGCCGCTTGGCGCGACCGCATCGGGGTACAGCTTCCTCGGCGACCTGCGCGCGTTCGAGCGCAACGACGCCGGCGCTACCGCCAGCTGCGACGGCGCCGCGCTGCGCTTGCACTTCGTCGAAGACGACGTCGTCCGCGTCACCCTGCTGCGGGAGGATCGCCGGCCGCGTCTGCTGACCCATGCACTGGTCGGGCGCGAGCCGGACCCGGTCGAGGTCACAGTCGAGCAGGGCAAGGACGCAACCGTGCTGGCGACCGCGGCGATGCGGGTCGAACTGGCGCACCGCGGCTGCCGCATGACCGTGTTCGACGGCGCCGGCCACGTGCTGGTCCAGGACGACTCTGGCATGGGCACCGGCTGGGACGGCAACGAGGTGCGGACCTGGAAGCGCATCGCCGGGGACGAGCGTTTCTTCGGCCTCGGCGAGAAAAGCGGCGATGTCGACAAGCGCGCCCGCGAATGGGTGATGTGGAACTCCGACACGCCCGGTTACGGCGATGCCAGCGATCCGCTGTACCAGAGCATCCCGTTCTTCGTCGGCCTGCGCGAGGGACGCAGCTACGGTGTCTTCCTCAACAACAGCCACCGCAGCCGCTTCAACCTGGGCGCCGGCAATCACCGCTACTACTCGTTCTCCGCCGAGGGCGGCACGCTGGACTACTTCGTGTTTGCCGCGCCGAGGATCGCCGAGGTGGTCGCCGACTACACCGCGCTGACCGGGCGCATCCCGATGCCGCCGCGCTGGGCTCTGGGTTTCCAGCAGAGTCGCTGGAGCTACTACCCGGACAGCGAGGTGCTGTCGCTGGCGCGGCGTTTCCGCGAGCGCGGCATCCCCGCCGACGTGATCTACCTGGACATCCACTACATGGACGGCTACCGGGTGTTCAGCTGGGACCCGCAGCGCTTTCCGCGCCCGGCGGTGATGCTGGACGAGCTTGGCGACATGGGCTTCAAGCCGATCGTGATCGTCGACCCGGGCGTCAAGGAGGACCCGGACTACCCGATCGCCCGCGAAGGTCTGGCCGGCGACCATTTCGTCCGCTATCCCGATGGCGAGACCTATGTGGGCTCGGTCTGGCCGGGCCGTTCCTATTTTCCCGATTTCGCCCGCGCCGCCACCCGTGCCTGGTGGGGCGGGTACCTGGCGCGGCTGCGCGAGCAGGGCGTGCGCGGGATCTGGAACGACATGAACGAGCCGGCGGTGTGGGGCAAGGCGTTCCCGAACGAGGTGCTGATGCGGGACGCCGACGGCGCGGCCGATTTCAAGCGCATGCACAACCTGTACGGGCATCTGATGGCGCAGGCGACCTACGAGTCGTTGCGCGCGGCGCGTCCGGACGAGCGTCCGTTCGTGTTGACCCGGGCCGGCTTCGCCGGCACCCAGCGCTGGTCGGCGGTTTGGACCGGCGACAACGTCGCCAGCTGGGAGCACCTGCAACTGGGCATCCGCATGATGATCGGTCTCGGCTTGTCCGGCGCGGCGTTCAACGGTACCGACGTCGGCGGCTTCGAGGGCACGCCCTCGGGCGAACTGTTCGCCAGATGGATGCAGGTCGGTGCGTTCTCGCCGTTCTTCCGCGCCCATACCGCCCACGACACGCCGGGACAGGAACCGTGGTCGTTCGGCGAGCGGATCGAGGCGGTCGCGGCCGACGCGATCCGCCAGCGCTACCGTCTGATGCCCTACCTGTACACCCTGTTCCACCAGGCCCACGACAGCGGCGCGCCGGTGCTGCGGCCGCTGTTCTGGCATCACCAGGACGATGCGCAGGCCTATGCGCGCGAGTGGCAGCACCAGTTCCTGGTCGGTCGGCAGCTGCTGGTGGCGCCGGTGACCGCTCCGGGCGTCGCCCTGCAGAAGGTCTATCTGCCGGCCGGGCGTTGGCTCGAACTGGGCACGGGCGAGGTGTTCGAGGGCGGTCGCGCGGTCACCGTCGAGACGCCGCTGGAGCGGCTGCCGGTATTCCTCGCCGAGGGCGGCATCCTGCCGTCGCAGGAGGCGATGCAGTACGTCGGCGAACGCGACAGCGGCACCCTGACCCTGGACGTGTTCGCCGGAGCGAACGACGACGGCTTCGATCTGTACGAGGACGACGGCCGCAGCCACGATCATGAGCGCGGTGGCTACCGGCTGACCCGGCTGCGAGCGCAGCGCGACGATGGCGTCCTGCGCCTGGATCGCGAGGTCGTCCACGACGGCCATCGGGTGCCGGCGCGGATGCTGGAACTGCGTCTGCACGATATCGCCGAGCCGCCCGTCGAGCTGAGCCTGGACGGCACGCGCCTGCAAGACAAGGCCTGGCATCACGACCCGGCGACCCGGGTCCTGTCGGTGCGGGTCCGCGAGCATGGTGCGCGCCAGAGCCTGCTGGCACGATGGTGATCGTGGCGATGCGGCGATACCTGCACGGGAGAGGGCGATGAAGGCGAGGGGCTCGTGGCTGTTGGGTCTGGCGTTGATGTGCGCCGCCGCGCTGCCGGCGAGCGCCGCCGAGGCGCCGACGCTGCAGGTGATGAGCTTCAACCTGCGCTACGCCGACGAGCGTCCGCCCCATGCCTGGTCGGCGCGGTTGCCATTGGTGCTGGAAACGTTGCGGCGCGATACGCCCGATCTGGTCGGCACCCAGGAAGGGCTGTACCGGCAACTGGTCGACCTCGGTCGGGGCCTGCCGGAGCACGACTGGATCGGCCTGGGCCGGGAGGGCGGCAGCCATGGCGAGTTCATGGCGGTGTTCTACCGCCGCGACCGCCTGCAGCCGCTGGAGTACGACCATTTCTGGCTGTCGGACACGCCCGCGACGATTGGCTCGCGCAGTTGGGGCAACCGCATTCCGAGGATGGCGAGCTGGGTCCGCTTTCGCGATCTTGGCAGCGGTTGCGAGCTGTACGTGGTCAACACCCATCTCGACCACGAGACAGCGGACGCCCGCCGCCACGGTGCGCGGCTGCTGCTGGAGCGTATCGACGGCTTCGAGCCGGGCATCCCGGTGCTGCTGACCGGCGACTTCAACACCGGCCCGGGCGATGCGGCTGCGGCGGTCGACGGCGTGCATGCGCGGCTGACCGGCGAGGGCGGCTTCGTCGACAGTTGGACCGCGGCCGGTCATGACGAGCCCGGCTTCGGCAGCTTCCACGACTACGGCGGAACCGCGAAGGCCGCGGGCGGCGCGCGCATCGACTGGATCCTGGCCCGCGGCGCGCTCGGCGTCCGCGACGCGGCGATCGATACCTTCGCCCGCGACGGTCGCTACCCGAGCGATCACTTTCCGGTCAGCGCCCGGGTCGAGTTGCCGCGCTGCCGCTGAGCGGGCGGCGTACCGGTAGGCGTGGCGTAAGCGCCGACCCTCCCATGCCCTCGTAGGAGCGGCGCAAGCCGCGATGAAGGCGCCGAGTCTTCCATGCTCTCGGTAGGAGCGGCGTCAGCCGCGATGAAGCTTTGGTGGGAAGGCCTGATCGCGGCTTACGCCGCTCCTACGGAGCATGAGGGCCTTTGCTTCGCGGCTTACGCCGCTCTTACGCGTTGCCGCTGGGACCGGCGGAGACAGCCGCCCGCGCGATCGCCGCGGCGCCGAGCAGGCCGGGTTGCGGATGCACGACCGCGATCACCGGCACCCGCGCCATCGTCGGCGCCAGCCGGCCCTTGCCCTCGAAGCGCTGGCGGAAGCCGGGTCCCTGCAGGGCCTGCAGCAGGTGCGGCACCAGGCCGCCGGTGAGGTAGGCGCCGTCCCACGCGCCCAGGGTCAGCACCGTATCGCCGGCGGCGGCACCGAATATCCGGCAGAACAGCGCCACCGCCCGCAGGCACAGCGGATCGCCGCGTTCGGCGCCGAGGCTGACCTGTGCCGGCGCCAGCGGTTCGCCGGCGTGGCCCTCGATCTGCGCCAGCGCGTGATGCAGGTTGCTCAGTCCGGCGCCGCTGACCAGGCGTTCGTTGGAGATCCGCCCGAAGCGCGCGCGCAGCCGCCGCAACACCTCGATCTCCTCGTCGCTTTCCGGCGCGAAGCCGGTGTGGCCGCCTTCGCTCTCGACCGGGCAATAGCGGCCGTCGCGCCGCAGCAGGCCGCCCACGCCCAGGCCGGTGCCGGGGCCGATGATCGCGTAGCTGCGGTCGCGGCCATGGCGGTCGCCCGAAGGCAGCGCCCGGGCCGGGACGTCCCCGATCGGCACGACGTCGGCCGCGGACAACGCGGTGACCGCCATCGCCTGGGCGACGAAGTCGTTGACCAGCGACAACCGCCGCAGGCCCAGCGTGTCCCGCAACTGCGATGCGCGGATCACCCAGGGCAGGTTGGTGATCCGGGCCTGGCCGTCTTCGAGCGGGCCGGCGACCGCGATCACCGCCTCATCCACGGCGGCGCCGGCCTGGGTCAGATAATGGGTCGCTGCGTCGGCCAGCGATGGAAATCGGTCGGCTTCGTAGGTACGCAGGCTGTCGTCGACCAGGGGCGTCGTGGCGTCGGCGTCGGCCAGCGCGAAACGCGCGTTGGTGCCGCCGATGTCGGCGACCAGCGTCCGGACCCGACGGCCACCGTCGCGCGCGCGCGCGCCGTCGGCGCGTGCCTCGCGGGTGGAGACCTTCATGCGCGAGGTGCCGGCGCGATCATCAGGGCAGGGGTTCGGCCAGGCTGCGCCCGTGGCTGCGGATCACTCCGGAGTACCAGTGCGCGCTGTCCTTGGGCGTGCGCTGCTGGGTCGCGTAGTTCACGTGGACCATGCCGAAGCGCTTGGAGTAGCCCAGCGACCATTCCAGGTTGTCCAGCAGCGACCACAACATGTAGCCGCGCACGTCGACGCCGGCCTGGATCGCATCGTGGATCGCGCCGATGTGCTGGCGCAGGTAGGCGGTGCGCAGCGGGTCGCGGACCCGGCCGCGGCCGTCGGCATCGACCTCGGCGGCCGGCGGGTCGTACATCGCCGCGCCGTTCTCGGTGATGTAGACCGGGGTGTCGCCGTAGGTCTGCTTGAACCACACCAGCAGGTCGGTCAGTCCCTTCGGATAGAACTCCCAGCCGGTCTCGGAATAGGTCGCCAGCGGTTGGCGCACGCTGCCGGCCTTCAGCGGGTAGCTGTCGTTGGCCTCGGTGACGCCGCGGGTGTAGTAGTTGATGCCGACGAAGTCGAGCTTCTGCCGGATCAGTTCGAAGTCCTGTTTCGGCCATTCCGGCCAGGCGGCGCCGAACACGTCCTCCAGTTCCTCCGGATAGCGGCCGAGCAGGGCGGGGTGCAGGTACTGCTCGTTCATGTAGGCGTGCGCGCGACGGGTGGCGACGCGATCGGCCTCGGAGTCGGACGCCGCGTACTTGGGCTCGATGTTCACCACCAGGCCGATCTCGTGTGCGCCGATCTCGCGGTAGGCGCGGACCGCGGCGCCGTGCGCGCGCATCAGGTTGTGCGAGGCGATCGGCGCCTCGAACAGGCTGCGATGACCCGGCGCCAGCGCGCCGTGCAGGTAGCCGCCGTCGGTGATCACCCACGGCTCGTTGAGGGTCACCCACTTCTTCACCCGTCCGTCCAGCGCCTTGTACATCACCGACGCGTACTCGGCGAACCAGTCGGCGCTGTCGCGGTTGAGCCAGCCGCCGCGATCGTCCAGTGCCGCCGGCAGATCCCAGTGATAGAGGGTCAGCAACGGCTCGATGCCGTTGGCGAGCAGCTCGTCGACCAGGCGCGAGTAGAAGTCCAGGCCGGCCTGGTTGATGCGGCCGGTGCCCTCGGGCAGCACCCGCGCCCAGGCCACGCTGAAGCGGTAGGCCTGCAGGCCCAGGTCGCGCATCAGCTTCACGTCGTCCTTCCAGCGCCGGTAGTGGTCGCAGGCGACGTCGCCGGTGTCGCCGTTGAGGGTCATGCCGGGGGTGTGGGCGAACCGCGTCCAGATGCTCGGGCCGGCGCCGTCGGCCAGCGGCGAGCCTTCGATCTGGTGGGCGGCGGTCGCGGCTCCCCACAGGAATCCATCGGGAAAGACGGGGGCTTGGCTCATCGACGGGCCTCCAGACAGGTATGTCGGTTGGGAATGTAAACGATTACATGGCAGGATAGCCGAGCCCGGCGACAATTGCACCGTCGCCCCTCACAGGATTGGATTGCCATATGGCCCAGGTCTCGCTCGAGCGTCTGCGCAAGGTCTATCCCAACGGCCACGTGGCCGTACACGAAGCGAGTTTCGAGGTCGGCGACGGCGAGCTGCTGGTCCTGGTCGGCCCGTCGGGTTGCGGCAAGTCGACCCTGCTGCGGATGATCGCCGGGCTGGAGGCGATCAGCGACGGCGAGCTGCGCATCGGCGGCACACGGGTCAACGAGCTGTCGCCCAAGGACCGCGACATCGCGATGGTGTTCCAGAACTACGCGCTGTATCCGCACATGACCGTGGCCGAGAACCTCGGCTTCGGACTGAAGCTGCGCGGGATGCCGAAACAGGACGTGCAGCGGCGGGTGGGCGAGGCGGCCGAGATGCTGGAGATCGCGCCGCTGCTGCAACGGCGGCCGGCGGCGCTGTCCGGCGGCCAGCGCCAGCGGGTGGCGCTGGGCCGTGCGCTGGTGCGGCAGCCGCGGGTGTTCCTGCTCGACGAGCCGTTGTCCAACCTCGATGCCAAGCTGCGCGCCGGCATGCGGGTCGAGATTGCGCGACTGCAGCGGCAGATCGGCACCACGATGATCTACGTCACCCACGACCAGGTCGAGGCGATGACCCTGGGGCAGCGCATCGTGGTCCTGCGCGACGGCCGCATCCAGCAGATCGACACGCCGATGGCGCTGTACGAGCGCCCGGCCAACCTGTTCGTGGCGGGCTTTCTCGGCAGCCCGGCGATGAACCTGATCGAGGGCGACTGGGTCGCCGCCGGCGAGGGCGGGCAGCTGCGGATCGCAGCGGACATGGCGCTGGTGCTGGCGGATGCGCCGGCGGTGCCGGCGGGGCGGGTCACGCTCGGGGTCCGCCCCGAGGACTTGACCCTGGCCGAAGCCGGTGCCGGGACGCTGCCGGCACGGGTGGAGGTGGTGGAGGCGGTCGGCAGCGAGGCCTTTCTCAACCTGGACTGCGGCGGCCGTGCGCTGGTGGTGCGGGTGCCGCCGCGCGACCTGCCGCGGGTCGGCGACCGGGTCCACTGGCGCCCGCTGCCGGAACGCCTGCATTTCTTCGATCCCGCCAGCGGCGACCGCCTGCCGAGCTGAACCGTCCACCGCCGCTGGCGGCGGATGCCCGGGGAGCGGGGGCGCTTCCGGCGCCGCAGGCCCGTTATACTGCGGGGAGTGCGACTTTCGGGTCGCATTGCGCCTATATCAGTCAATGACTTGGGCGCGATAATTAATCCAATACCTAATTTCGCGTGCGGCCGATGCCGCCCGCCAAGGGTGACTGCGACGAATGCGTCTGTCCACGATCAAGCTGTCCGGTTTCAAATCCTTCGTCGACCCGACCACCTTGCACCTGCCCACCAACATGACCGGTGTGGTCGGGCCCAACGGTTGCGGCAAGTCCAACATCATCGATGCGGTGCGCTGGGTCATGGGCGAAAGCTCGGCCAGCCGCCTGCGCGGCGACTCGCTGACCGACGTGATCTTCGCCGGCTCCTCGGCGCGCAAGCCGGTCTCGCAGGCCATGGTCGAGCTGATCTTCGACAACGCCGACCGCACCATCACCGGCGAGTACGGCGCCTACGATGAAATCTCGGTCAAGCGCACGGTCAGCCGCGACGGTCAGAGCCAGTACTACCTCAACGGCGCCAAGTGCCGCCGCCGCGACATCACCGACCTGTTCCTGGGCACCGGCCTGGGGCCGCGCAGCTACTCGATCATCGAGCAGGGCATGATCAGCAACATCATCGAGGCCAAGCCCGAGGAGCTGCGGGTCTACCTGGAAGAGGCGGCCGGCATCTCCAAGTACAAGGAGCGTCGCCGCGAGACCGAGAACCGGATCCGTCACACCCGCGAGAACCTCGATCGCCTCAACGACCTGCGCGAGGAGGTCGGCAAGCAGCTCGAGCACCTCAAGCGCCAGGCCCGCCAGGCCGAGCAGTACCAGGCGCTGCAGGCGGAGCGCAAGATCAAGGACGCGGAGTGGAAGGCGCTCGAGCACCGCGCCCTGGACAACCGGCTGCAGGCCCAGCGCGAGAAGCTGGCCCAGCAGGAAACCCGTCTGCAGCAGTTGATCGCCGAGCAGCGCGAGGCCGAGCGTGAGATCGAGACCGGCCGTGCGCGGCGCGAGGAGGCGGCGTCGGCGCTGGGCAAGGCGCAGGCGGCCAGCTACGAGGTCAGCGGCGCGCTGGCCCGGATCGAACAGCAGATCCAGCACCAGAAGGAGTTGTCCACGCGTCTGCAGCGTGCGCGCGACGAGGCGCAGTCGGCCCTGGCCGAGCTGACCCAGCACATCGGCCACGACCAGTCGCAGCTCGACGTGTTGCAGACCGCGGTCGGCGAGGCCGAGCCGCGACTGGAGCAGTTGCGCGAGGAAGACATCGCCCGCCAGGACGCGTTGCGCGATGCCGAGACCCGCCTGGGCGAATGGCAGCAGCGTTGGGACGAGCACAGCCGTGCCCAGTCCGAGGCGGTCCGCGCCGCCGACGTCGAGCGCACCCGTATCGAACATCTCGATCGCCAGGCGCTGGACGCCGAGCGCCGCCGCGAGGCGCTGGCCTCGGAGCGCAGCGGTCTCGACCTCGACGCGCTGTCGGAGGCGTTCACCGCGCTGGAGGAACAGCACGAGACCCAGAAGCTTTCGCTGGACTCGCTGACCGAGGCGCTTGAAGCGCGCAAGGCGACCCTGGCCGAGGTCCAGGAGCAGCAGCGCTCGACCCAGGGCGAGCTGGCCGAGGTCCGCAAGCAGGCGCAGGCCGCGCGCGGCCGGCTGTCGTCGCTGGAGACCCTGCAGAACGCGGCGCTGGGCCAGGAGCAGGGCGCCGCGCTGGAATGGTTGCGCGCGCGCGGGCTGGACTCGGCGGCCCGGGTCGGCGAGAGCCTGCAGGTCGAGGCCGGCTGGGAAAACGCGGTCGAGGGCGCGCTCGGACAGTTGATCGAGGGCGTGCTGGTCGAATCGCCGGAGGCGCTGGTCGATGCGATCGGCGAGCTCGGCGACGGCCGCCTGGCCCTGGTCGAACCCAAGAACGACGCGGTCGACTTCGCACCGACCTCGCTGGCCTCGAAGGTGCGCGGTCCGATCGCGATACGTCGCATCCTGTCGCGCCTGCATGCCGCCGAGGATCTGGTCGCGGCGCGGGCGATGCTGCCGATGCTGGGCGACGGCGAATCCATCATCACCCGCAACGGCGAGCGCCTCGGCGCCGGCTGGGTGCGGGTGCTGCGTTCCGGCGCGGCCCAGCAGGGCGCCTTGCTGCGCGAACGCGAGATCCAGTCGCTGCGCGGCGAGATCGAGACCCTGCAGGCGCGCGAGCACGAGCTGGAGTCGTTGCAGGTGCAATTGCGCGACCGCGCGCTGGCCTCCGAGCAGCAGCGCGAGGACGCCCAGCGGACCCTGTACATGGCCCACCGCAGCGTGTCCGAGCTGGCCGGCCAGTTGCAGAGCCAGCAGGGCCGTCTGGACTCCGCGCGCGGACGCATCGAGAAGATCGACGCCGAGCTTTCGCAGTTGAGCGAGGCCGCCGAGACCAGCCGCGAGCAGTCGCGCGAGTCGCGGATGCGCCAGGAAGAGGCGGTGATGAGGATGAGCGAGCTGGAGGACGTCCGCCAGCAGCTCGACGCCGAGCGCAGCCGCCTGCACGAGGCCCGCGACCAGGCCCGGACGCTGGCGCGCGAGTCGCGCGACACCGCGCACGCGCTGGCGCTGACGCTGGAGACCCAGCGCACCAAGATCGCGGCGCTGACCCAGGCGCTGGACCGCATGGGCGGTCAACGCGGCCAGCTCGACAACCGCCTGGAGGAGCTCACCGAACAGCTGGTGGACGGCGACTCCCCGGTCGACGACCTGGAACAGCAGCGCCAGGTCGCGCTCGAGCAGCGGGTGCAGACCGAGCAGGAACTGAACCAGGCGCGGACCACGCTCGACGGCATCGACGCCGACCTGCGCCGGTTCGAGCAGGTGCGCCAGCAGCGCGACGAGCAGGCCCTGCAGCAGCGCGAGGCGATCGGCCAGCGCCGGCTCGACCAGCAGGCCCTGCTGTTGAAGGCCGAGCAACTGGTGGAGGCGGTCACCGAGGCCGGCTTCGTGCTGGAGGACGTCGCCAACGGGCTGGCCGAGGAGGCCGAACCGTCGGTCTGGGAAAAGTCGGTCAGCGACATCGACACCCGCCTGCGCCGGCTGGAACCGGTCAACCTCGCGGCGATCGCCGAGCACGCCGAGGCCGAGCAGCGCAAGAACTATCTCGACGCCCAGGACACCGATCTGACCGGGGCGCTGGAGACCCTGGAGGACGCGATCCGCAAGATCGACCGCGAAACCCGCGGCCGCTTCAAGGACACCTTCGACCGGGTCAACTCCGGTGTGCAGGAGCTGTACCCACGTCTGTTCGGCGGCGGTCACGCCTACCTGGAACTGACCGGCGAGGACCTGCTCGACACCGGCGTGGCGATCATGGCGCGCCCGCCCGGCAAGCGCGTATCGAACATCTCGCTGCTGTCCGGTGGCGAGAAGGCGATGACCGCGGTGGCGCTGGTGTTCGCGATCTTCCGCCTCAACCCGGCGCCGTTCTGTCTGCTCGACGAGGTCGACGCGCCGCTGGACGAGGCCAACGTCGGCCGTCTTGCGCAGATGGTCAGCGAGATGAGCGAGCAGGTACAGTTCCTGTTCGTCACCCACAACAAGGCGACGATGGAAGCGGCCATGCAGCTGTCCGGCGTGACCATGCGCGAGCCCGGCGTCAGCCGGCTGGTCTCGGTCGATCTGGCCGAGGCGGCGCGCCTGGCCGGTGCCGCATGATGCCGCCGGCCGCCATCGCCCGTCGTCCCGCCCAAGCAAGGAGCCCCTCCGATGTCTGAAGTCTGGCTGTTGCGCCTAGGCATCCTCATCGCCGGCCTGATCCTGCTCGCAGCGATCTATTTCTTCGGCCGTCCGAGCAAGCCCGGGCAGGGCACCCGGCGCCGTCGCGAGTCGCGCGAGGCGGGCGGGCGTCGCGAACCGACCTTCGGCGAGACCCTCGCATCCGGGGCCGGCGATGGCGATTCCGGTGTCGCCGCCGATGACGGCGGCGACGAGCGCGCGCCGGCCAGCCAGGGCAACCTGTTCGCCGCCGAAGAGGCGCCGGACGCCGGCGGCGGCAGCGAACTGGGTCGCCGCACCAGCGAGGCGTTCGACAAGATCGTGACCCTCTATCTGGCCGCGCGCGCCGGCCACAAGCTGCACGGTCCGGACATCGTCGTCGCCGCCGAGAAGGCCGGCCTGGTCTACGGCTACATGGGCGTGTTCCACCGCCTGGTCGAGCATCATCCCGAGCGCGGCCCGGTGTTCAGCGTCGCCAACATCATGAAGCCGGGCAGCTTCGACATGGCCGAGATCCAGTCGCTGGAGACGCCGGCGATCGCATTCTTCCTGACCCTGCCCGCGCCGATGCCGGCGCTGGACGCCTGGGAGGCGATGCTGCCCACCGCGCAACGGATGGCCGAGCTGCTCGACGGCATCGTCCTCGACGAGCAGCGCAATGCGCTCGGCCGTCAGCGC
Organism: Marilutibacter maris; assembly: GCF_003233695.1. Taxonomy (NCBI): domain Bacteria; kingdom Pseudomonadati; phylum Pseudomonadota; class Gammaproteobacteria; order Lysobacterales; family Lysobacteraceae; genus Marilutibacter; species Marilutibacter maris. The sequence continues at coordinate 1,785,452 of NZ_CP029843.1, forward strand.
ATCGCCCACATCCGCGACGAGCTGCGCGCCTACGACCGTCAGCGCGAAGCGCCGCCGTTGAGCAAGCCCGGCCGCTGGTGATTCGCGTCCAGGTTTCCGGGAGCGCTACCTAGCAGCGGCGCAAGCCGCGATGAAGTTAGAAGTTACCTGTCAGGACGCGTTCGCGGCTCACGCCGCTGCCACAGCCGTCCATTGGGACATGCAGCCACACAGATGAGCACCGATCCCGCCGCCCGTATCGCCGAGCTGTGCCGTCAGCTCAACGACGCCAACTACCGTTACCACGTGCTCGACGATCCGGCGATCCCGGATGCCGAGTACGACCGCCTGCTGCGCGAGCTGGACGAGCTGGAGGCCGCGCACCCGGAGCTGGCCAGCCCCGACTCGCCGACCCAGCGCGTCGGCGCGGCGCCGTCGGGCGCATTCGACGAGGTCCGCCACGCGCTGCCGATGCTGTCGCTGGGCAATGCCTTCAGCGACGAGGAGGTCGCCGACTTCGTGCGCCGGATCGACGAGCGGATCGGCCGCGAGGCGCCGGTGTTCTCGGTCGAACCCAAGCTCGACGGCCTGGCGATCAGCCTGCGCTACGAGCACGGCCGCTTCGTGCAGGGCGCGACCCGCGGCGACGGCGCCACCGGCGAGGACGTGACCGCTAACCTGCGCACGGTCAAGGCGATTCCGTTGAGCCTGCGAGGGGAGGGCTGGCCCGAGGTGCTGGAGGTCCGCGGCGAGGTCTACATGCCGCTGGCCGAGTTCCAGGCCTACAACGCGCGCGCGCTGGTCGCCGCCGAGGAAGGCCGTGGCGACAAGGTACTGGCCAATCCGCGCAACGGCGCCGCCGGTTCGCTGCGCCAGCTCGATCCGCGGGTGACCGCGCGCCGGCCGCTGGCGTTCTATGCCTACGGCGTCGGGCTGGTCGAGGGCGGCGCGCTGCCGGACACCCATTCGGCGACCCTGGCGCGGCTGCGCGAGTGGGGCTTCCCGGTCAGCAGCCAGAGCGACGTGGTGACCGGCCTGGACGGCCTGCTCGGCTATTACCGGCGCATGGGCGCCGCCCGCGATAGCCTGCCGTTCGACATCGACGGTGTGGTCTACAAGCTCGACGACTACGCCGGCCAGCGCGAGATGGGCTTCGTCTCGCGCGCGCCGCGCTGGGCGATCGCGCACAAGTTCCCGGCGCAGGAACAGTCGACCGTGCTGGAGGGCATCGACATCCAGATCGGCCGCACCGGCGCGGCGACCCCGGTCGCGCGCCTGCAGCCGGTGCAGGTCGCCGGCGTCACCGTGACCAATGCGACCCTGCACAACGCCGACCAGATCGCGCGCCTGGACGTGCGCGTCGGCGACACCGTGATCGTGCGCCGCGCCGGCGACGTGATTCCCGAAGTGGTGCGGGTGGTGGCCGACATGCGCGCACCCGACGCGCAACCGTGGACGATGCCGGCGCAGTGTCCGGTGTGCGCCTCGGAGCTGGTCCGTGACGAGGGCGGGGTGGTGTTCCGCTGCTCCGGCGGACTGACCTGCGCGGCGCAGCGCAAGGAGGCCGTGCGTCATTTCGCCTCGCGCCGGGCGATGGACATCGAGGGCCTGGGCGAGCGCTATGTCGAGGAACTCGACGATCTGGGTTACATCCAGAGCGTGGCCGACCTGTTCAAGCTGGAACTGGACGACCTGCTGGAGATGAAGCGGCGCGCCGACGAGCGCGACGGCACCACGCCGGCTCACCTGGAAAAGGCCGGGGCGAAGGGCGGCAAGGTCGCGACCAAGTGGGCCGAGAACCTGATCGAGGCGATCGACCACAGCCGCAAGGCCTCGCTGGAGCGCTTCCTGTTCGCGCTGGGCATCCAGCACGTCGGCGAGAGCACGGCCAAGGCGTTGGCGGCCTGGTTCGGCGACCTGCAGCTGATCCGGCGCCTGCCGTGGCCGCTGTTCAAGCGGGTGCCGGACATCGGCGGCGAGGTCGCGCGCAGCATCGGTCACTTTTTCGACCAGCCCGGCAACCAGCAGGTGATCGATGACCTGCTCGAACGCGGGGTAACGATCGCCGATACCCATGCGCCGTCGCCGAAGCTGCGCGAGGCGCTGGGCCTGGCGGCCGTGCTGACCGACATGGAGATTCCCAAGGTCACCGCGCTGCGCGCCGAACAGCTGGCGACGGCATTCTCCGACGCCGCAGCGCTGCGGGATGCGCCCGAGCACGCCTTCGTGACCGCCGGCCTGCCCGCGGACTCGGCGCGCGCACTGGCCGGGTGGTTGTCGCAACCGCCGCATGCGGCGCTGCTGTCGCGCTGCGGCGAAGCGATGGCCGAGCTGTTTGCGCGCATGCCCGAGGGCGAGGCCGCCGCCGTCGGCCCGCTCGATGGCCAGACCGTGGTGCTGACGGGCACCTTGTCGGCGATGACCCGCGACGAAGCCAAGGCCAGGCTGGAGGCGCTGGGCGCCAAAGCGTCCGGCAGCGTGTCGAAGAAGACCCACTTCGTCGTCGCCGGCGAGGCTGCCGGTTCCAAACTGGCCAAGGCCGAACAGCTCGGTGTCGAGGTCTGGGACGAGGCGCGCCTGCTGGCGTTCCTGGCGGAGCACGAATGAACCGCAACGACGCCGTTCTTGGCGGTGGCCGCAGGAGCGGCGTGGGACGCGATCCGGTCCGTGCCGCGAGGCGGGGCAGGTGAGCTGGCGACCCTCGGCCTCGTTCGAGGCGCTGCGCCTGCGCGCAGGCTTGAACGCCCGCATCCGCGCGTTCTTCGCCGAGCGCGGCGTCACCGAAGTCGAGACCCCGGTGATGTCGGTGGCCGGCAACACCGATCCGAACATCGCCTCCTTCGCGCTGGAGTTCAGCGGTCGCACCGATGGCGCGCCGCGCACGCGTTGGCTGCGCACCTCGCCGGAGTTTCCGCTCAAGCGCCTGCTCGCCGCCGGTTTCGGCGACTGCTATGAGTTGGGCCGGGTGTTCCGCGACGGCGAGGCCGGCGGCCGCCACAATCCCGAATTCACGATGCTGGAGTGGTACCGGCTGGGCTGGGACCACCGACGTCTGGTGACCGAGACCGCCGAGCTGGTGCAGGCGGCGCTGGCCCTGGTCGACCGTCGCGCGCGGCTGCAGACGATCGGTTACCACGAGCTGTACCGGCAGCGGTTGGGGGTGGATCCGGCCAGTACCGACGAGGCCGGCCTGCGCGCCGCGCTGGGCGACATCGAGATCGACCCACGCGGGCTGGGTCGCGACGACTGGCTCGATCTGTTGATGACCCATCGCCTGCAACCCGGCTTCGATCGCGACACCTTGTTGGCGGTGATCGACTACCCGGCCTCGCAGTGCGCGCTGGCGCGGGTTCGCGAAGACGGGGACGCCGTCGCGGTCGCCGAGCGTTTCGAGCTGTACCTGGGCCCGCTGGAACTGGCCAATGGCTACCACGAGCTCACCGATGCCGGCGAGCAGCGGCGGCGCTTCCTGCACGACGGCAGCGTGCGTACACGCCGACAGCAGACGTCACCCCCGGTGGACGAGCGCCTGCTGGACGCGCTGGAGGCCGGCCTGCCAGCCTGCGCCGGGGTCGCGCTCGGCGTCGACCGGCTGCTGATGGCGATGCTCGACAGCGGACGGATCGGCGACGTGCTGGCGTTCGACTTCGCGCGGGCGTGAATCCGTGACGCGGGAACGGTAACCGGGCGCTTGGGGCATTGCGTGTCGGGCGGCGTGTCACTACGGTGGCGATCGGCGCCGCCGCTTGTCCGTTCAGGATCGGTTGCGCCGCGATCGTCCGCTGGCGGGCGGGGATTCAGGTGGTCGCGGTACCGTGGAAGCGGTCACGCCATGCGCGATGACGAAGTCATATCGGGAGGGAACAGGCAATGGGTGCGTTGATCCGGATGCTCGCGCCGGTACTGGTGCTGGCCTGCGCAGGCTGTATCTATGATCCGGGGTTCTTCGGTGGCGGCCCCACCGCGCCCGGCACGCCCTATCCGGGCGGCGGCCACCCCGGTTACCCGACCTATCCGAACTATCCCGATCCGTACCCGGACAACGGTCGCGGCGGTCCCTTTGTCTGCGAGTCCCGCGACAACCGTACCCAGCGCTGCCCGGCCGATACCCGTGGCGGCGTGCGCCTGGTGCGCAAGCTGTCGCGCGCTTCCTGCGTGGAAGGGCAGAGCTGGGGCGTGGATCGCAACGGCGTGTGGGTGACCCGTGGCTGCCGTGCCGAATTCGTTGCCGGCTACGGCGGCACCCCGCCGGGCTACGGCACCGGGCTGGTGCGCTGCGAGTCGCAGGACAACCGCACCCGGCATTGCCCGGCCGACACCCGTGGCGGCGTGCGCCTGTCGCGCAAGCTGTCGCGTGCCAGTTGCGTCGAGGGCCACAGCTGGGGTTACGACCGCGGCAGCATCTGGGTCAGCCGGGGGTGTCGCGCCGAGTTCGTGACCGGTCGCGGTGGCGGCCACCGTCCGACGCCGGACCCGGGACATGGCCGGATCGTGCGCTGCGAGTCGCGCGACGGCCGCCACCAACGCTGCAGCGTGCACGTGCCCAGGGGCGTGGTCCTGTCGCGGCAGTTGTCGCGCGCGCCGTGCATCCGCGACAGCAGCTGGGGCTGGGATCGCAACGGCATCTGGGTCGGCAGCGGCTGCCGGGCCGAGTTCAGCGTCCGCTGAGCGACCGCGGTCGAGGTCCGCTGCGCGCACCCGCCAGCGGTTAGAATCTATCGATGACGCAAGCCATCGACTTCGACCGCTACGACCGCATCCGCCCGATCCGCTGGACCGGCGATACCCTTGAACTGCTCGACCAGCGCAAGCTGCCGTTCGAGGTCGAATACGTCCGTTGCGCGGACAGCGATGCGGTCGCGGAGGCGATCCGCCTGCTGATCGTGCGCGGCGCTCCGGCGATCGGCATTTCCGCCGCCTGGGGTGTGGTGCTGGCGGCGCGCGACATCGACGCGGCCGACGGCGCGCAGACGCTGCAGCGGCTGGAACCGGCGATGCAGCGGCTCAATGCCGCCCGCCCGACCGCGGTCAACCTGGCCTGGGCGCTGGCGCGGATGCGCCGGGTGCTGGCCGCCGCCGGCGCCGACTGGCGCGAGGTCATCGCGCGCGAGGCGCAGGCGATCGCCGACGAGGACCTGGCCGCCAATCGCCGCATGGGCGCTCTGGGCGCGGCCCTGATCGCCGAAGGCAGCGGGGTGATGACCCACTGCAATACCGGCTCGCTGGCGACCGCCGGCTTCGGCACCGCGCTGGGAGTGATCCGCGCCGGCGTCGCCCAGGGCCGGATCGCCCGCGTGTTCGCCGGCGAGACCCGGCCATGGCTGCAGGGCGCGAGGTTGACCTCGTGGGAGCTGCAGCAGGACGGGATCGCGCCGACCCTGGTCGCCGACGCGGCCGCCGCGCACCTGATGAAGGGCGGGGCGGTGCAATGGGTGATCGTCGGCGCCGACCGGATCTGCGCCAACGGCGACACCGCCAACAAGATCGGCACCTATCAGCTGGCGATCGCCGCCCGCCACCATGGCGCGAAGTTCATGGTGGTCGCGCCGTCCTCGACCGTCGACATGGATACCGCCAGCGGCGACGCGATCGAGATCGAGGAGCGCGACCCCGGCGAGATGTTCGCGATCGGCGGCGTGCGTACCGCCGCCCCGGACATCGCCGCGTGGAACCCGGTGTTCGACGTGACCCCGCACGAACTGATCGACGCGATCGTCACCGAGAAGGGCGTGATCGAGCGCCCCGACGCGGCGGCGATGCGGGCCGCGTTCGGCGGCTGAATCCGCGCCATCGCTCCGGGCCGCGCCGGGACCGCCGGCGGACGCGCCAAGTCCTTGTTTCTGCCCATAAATCGGCCGCGTCCGAGGCTGCGGCGAGGGGCCGTGTTGTGGTAAGATTTCACGTCTTTTTGATGGCGCCGCGCGCGTCGTCGCGGGCGGCGCCGGATCGGCCTGTCCGCGGGTGGCGCGATGCGGCCGATCCAACGCCCAATACGGAAACCTGATGGCCGATCTCGCCAAGGAAATCATCCCGGTCAACCTCGAAGACGAGATGCGTCGCAGCTACCTGGATTACGCGATGAGCGTGATCGTCGGTCGCGCGCTCCCCGACGCCCGGGACGGACTCAAGCCGGTGCACCGCCGCGTCCTGTACGCGATGAACGAGCTCGGCGCGCACAGCAACAAGCCGTACTACAAGTCGGCCCGCGTGGTCGGTGACGTGATCGGTAAGTACCACCCTCACGGCGACAGCGCGGTATACGACACCCTGGTGCGCATGGCGCAGCCGTTCTCGCTGCGCTACATGCTGATCGACGGCCAGGGCAACTTCGGCTCGATCGACGGCGACAACGCCGCGGCGATGCGATACACCGAAGCGCGGATGTCGCGGCTCAGCCACGAACTTCTGGCCGACATCGACAAGGAAACCGTCGACTTCCAGCCCAACTACGACGAGAAGGAACTCGAACCGTCGGTGCTGCCGACGCGGGTGCCGAACCTGCTGGTCAACGGCTCGGCCGGCATCGCGGTCGGCATGGCGACCAACATCCCGCCGCACAACCTGTCGGAGGTGGTCGACGCGACCATCGCCCTGATCGACAACCCCGAGATCGACATCGACGGGCTGATGGAGTACGTCCCCGGTCCCGACTTCCCGACCGCGGGCATCATCAACGGCACCGCCGGGATCATCACCGCCTACCGCACCGGCCGCGGCCGGGTGCGGATGCGCGCGCGCGCCGAGGTCGAGGTCAACGACAGCACCGGCCGCGAGGCGATCGTCGTCACCGAGATCCCCTACCAGGTCAACAAGGCGCGTCTGATCGAGAAGATCGCCGAGCTGGTCAAGGAGAAGCGCATCGAGGGCATCTCGGAGCTGCGCGACGAGTCCGACAAGGACGGCATGCGCATCTTCATCGAGGTCAAGCGCGGCGAGTCGGCCGAGGTGGTGCTGAACAACCTCTACCAGCAGACCCAGATGGAGTCGGTGTTCGGCATCAACATGGTCGCCATCGTCGACGGCCGGCCGCAGTTGCTGAACCTCAAGGACATGCTCGAGGTGTTCGTGCGCCACCGCCGCGAGGTGGTGACCCGTCGCACCATCTTCGAGCTGCGCAAGGCCCGCCAGCGCGCCCACATCCTGGAAGGCCTGACCGTCGCGCTCGCCAACATCGACGAGATGATCGAGCTGATCAAGACCTCGGAGAACCCGCAGGTCGCCAAGGAGCGCATGCTCGCCCGCCGCTGGGAACCGGGCCTGGTCGGCAGCCTGCTGGCCGCGGCCGGCGCCGAGGCCTCGCGTCCGGACGACCTGCCCAAGGGCGTCGGCCTGGTCGACGGCACCTACCAACTGACCGAGACCCAGGCCCAGCAGATCCTGGAGATGCGCCTGCACCGCCTGACCGGCCTGGAGCAGGAGAAGCTGACCGACGAGTACAAGCAGTTGCTGGAGGTCATCCGCGGCCTGATCGAGATCCTCGAGAATCCCGAGGTGCTGATGGAGGTCATCCGCACCGAGCTGCGCAACGTCAAGGAAGAGTTCGGCGATGCCCGCCGCAGCGAGATCCGGCAGAGCGAGGAGGACCTGGATATCCTCGATCTGATCGCGCCGGAGGACGTGGTCGTGACCCTGTCGCACGCCGGCTACGCCAAGCGCCAACCGGTGACCAGCTACCGCGCGCAGAAGCGCGGTGGCCGCGGCCGCAGCGCGGCGGCGACCAAGGAAGAGGATTTCATCGACCAGCTGTGGCTGGTCAATACCCACGACACCCTGCTGACCTTCACCAGCGCAGGACGGGTGTTCTGGCTGCCGGTGCACCAGCTGCCCGACGCCGGCCCGAACGCACGCGGACGCCCGATCGTCAACTGGATTCCGCTGGAGGATGGCGAGCGCGTGCAGGCGGTACTGCCGGTGCGCGAGTACGACGAGGGCCGCTTCGTGTTCTTCGCCACCCGCAATGGCACGGTCAAGAAGACCCCGCTGACCGAGTACGCGTTCCGCCTGCAGAAGGGCAAGATCGCGATCAAGCTCGACGACGGCGACGCCCTGGTCGGGGTCGAGATGACCGACGGCGACCGCGAGGTGATGCTGTTCGCCAGCAATGGCAAGGCGGTGCGTTTCGCCGAGTCGGAGGTGCGCTCGATGGGTCGCACCGCCACCGGCGTGCGCGGCATGAGGCTGGCCGACGGCGAGGAGGTGGTGAGCCTGATCGTGGTCGAGGGCGACGGCGACATCCTGACCGCCAGCGAGCGCGGCTACGGCAAGCGGACCCCGGTCGACGAGTACCCGTGCAAGGGACGCGGCATCCAGGGCGTGATCGCGCTCAAGACCACCGAGCGCAACGGCAAGCTGGTCGGCGCGGTGCAGCTGAGCGAGCAGCACGACGTGCTGCTGATCTCCGATGGCGGCACCCTGGTGCGTACCCGCGCGGCCGAGATCTCGCAGGTCAGCCGCAATACCCAGGGCGTGACCCTGATGCGATTGGCGGCCGACGAGTCGCTGCAGGCGGTCGAGCGTCTGGACGCCTCGCTCGATGGCGGCGACGAAGCCGATGGCGAGATCGATCCGGCATTGGCGGACGCCGCCGGAGCCGCGTCCGCGGCCCCCGACGAGGTCGGTGGCGAACAGCCGGATCCGACGGCCTGATCCCACGCTTGCCGAGCGCAGACGGTTCCTGCGATCGAGAACGCCGCCTTCGGGCGGCGTTTTTTTTGCCGCGCCGGAGCCCTGGTGTCGCGCGAAATTTTCGTCACGGACGCAGGTCTATACTGGCGCGACGTCACGGAAGCCGCAGCCAGGGGGAGTACCACGATGGGGATCAGTCGCTTGCGCAAGTCCGCAGAGGGCCGCAGCCGCGGCGGTGGCCGATGGACTGCGTTGTTGCTGCTCGCCCTGTTGCTACCGACCGCCTGCCAGCGCGACCAGGACGGCCAATTGCCCGCCACCAGCGGCGAGAAGATACAGGCCGAGGCGGCGACCACGCAGGCCGGTTTCGCGCTGGCTTCGGCCTATCCCGACCAGCACGACGAGCAGCTGGCGATCGCGCTGGAGTTCACCCAGCCGGTGGTCGGCTCGCAGGACTTCGACGCCCTGATCGCGGTCGCCAGCTCCAAGGGCGCGGCGGTATCGGGCAGCTGGGTGCTCGACGACGAAGGCAAGGTGCTGAGGTTTCCGCATGTCGAGGCCGACAAGGACTACACGGTCACGATCAAGGCCGGGCTGACCGCCGCCGCCGGCGACCGCCTCGACCGGGAACTGGTCAAGACCGTGCATACCGGGCCGCTGGAACCGGTGGTCGGTTTCGCCTCCCAGGGCAGTGTGCTGCCCGCACGCGACAGCCGCGGCCTGCCGGTGGTTTCGGTCAACGTGGACGAGGTCGACGTCGAGTTCCTGCGCGTGCGCGAGGCATCCCTGCCCAGGTTCTTCAGCGAGTACCAGCGTGGCGGCCGCCGCGACGGCTGGCAGCTGGACGCCAACTACCGCGACAACACACCGCTGGGCGATCTGGCCGAACCGGTCTACGTCAACCGCTTCGTGCTCGGCGGCAAGCCCAACGAACGGGTGCTGACCTATCTGCCGTTGCAGGACATCAGGGAGCTGCAGGAACCGGGCCTGTACTTCGCGGTGATGAAGCGCACCGGCCGCTTCGGCGACGACTTCGAGACCGCGTTCTTCACCGTCAGCGACCTCGGCCTGCACGTGCGCGCCTACAAGGACAAGCTGTTCGTGCATACCGCCTCGCTGGCCAGCGGCGCGCCGGTCAGCGGCACCGGGCTGCGCATTCTCGACGCCAAGGGCGAGCCTGTGCTCAAGGGCGAGACCGACCGGCACGGCAACGCGATGCTCGAATACAGCCTCGATGCCGGCCACGTGCTGGTCGCCGAGCGCGGCAGCGACGTTTCGATGCTGCCGTTCAACCAGCCCGCGCTCGACCTGTCCGAGTTCGCCGTCTCGGGACGCGAGCAGGCCTGGTTCGACGTGTTCGCCTGGTCCGGTCGCGATCTGTACCGGCCCGGCGAGACGGTGCGGGTGTCGGCGCTGTTGCGCGACCAGGACGGTCAGCCGCTGAAGGCCGGCGGCAGCGGCGGCGACCTGTCCAAACAACCGCTGTACGTGCGCTACGTGCAGCCCGACGGCAAGATCCTGATCGAGTCCGCGCTCACTCCCGATGCGCGCGGTTACGTTCGTCATGAGCAGACCATCCCGGCCGATGCCGCGACCGGACGCTGGAAGATCGAGTTCCGCAGCGACCCGGCGAGCAAGGAGGCGGTGCAGGGGATGACCCTGCGGATCGAGGAGTTCCTGCCGGAGCGGATGAAGCTCGACCTCGACAGCGCGCAGGCCGTGCTCAAGCCGGGCGAAGCGCTGAAGCTCAAGGCCACCGGCGCCTACCTGTATGGCGCCTCGGCGGCCGGCAACCGCTTCACCGCCAAGCTCGCGGTCGCGGTGGAACAGCATCCGCTCGACAACCTGCCGGGCTGGTTCTTCGGCGATCCCACCGTGGATCTGCCGCGCGAGGCCAAGGAGGTCGTCGACGCCAAGCTGGGCGAGGACGGCAGCTACACCGCAGACATCAAGTTGCCGGCCGAGGTCAAGGCCGACACGCCGGTCGCGGCGATCGTGTCCGGAAGCCTGTTCGAAACCGGCGGACGCAGCGTCAATCGCAATCTGAAGCGGGTGCTGTGGCCGGCCGAGGCCCTGGTCGGCGTGCGTCCGCTGTTCGACGATAAGGAGGGAACCGACGCCAATGCCAGCGCCGGTTTCGAGCTTGGGCGTTTCGGCGTCGACGGCAAGCCGCGTCCGGGCAAGGGCCTGCGGGTGACCCTGGTGCGCGAGCATCGCGACTACCACTGGAACCACGACGACGAACACGGCTGGGACTACGACTTCGTCCGCCGTTTCGAGGACATCGAAACGCGCGAGGTCGAGGCCGGCAGTGCGCCGCTGCGGATCGACTTCCCGGTCGAGTGGGGCGACTACCGGATCGACGTGTTCGACCCCCAGACCCGGCTGACCACGCGCTACCCGTTCACCGCCGGCTGGAGCTGGAACGACGAGAACCGCGGCCTCGACGCGCGTCCGGACAAGGTCAAGCTGTCGCTGGACAAGACCAGCTACCGCGCCGGCGACACCCTGGAGGTGACCCTGACCCCGCCGCACGAGGGGCGGGGCCTGGTGATGGTCGAGAGCGACCGCATGCTGTTCGTGCAGGGCGTGGACGTGAAGGCCGGCACCAAGGTCGAGATTCCGGTCACCGCCGACTGGGAGCGCCACGACGTCTACGTGACCGCGCTGGTGTTCCGCGGCGGCAGCGCACCGAGCAAGGTGACCCCGGCGCGGGCGGTGGGCGTCGCCCACGTGGTGATGGACCGCAAGGACCGCAAGGTCGCGGTCGGCCTGGTTTCGCCGGAGATGATGCGTCCCGAGCAGGACATGCCGGTGACCGTCAGCGTGCCCGAGCTGGCCGGCAAGGACGCATGGGTGACCGTCGCCGCGGTCGACGTCGGCATCCTCAACATCACCCGCTTCCCGGTACCCGATGCGGCCGCGCATTTCTTCGCCCAGCGGCGACTGGGCGTCGACGCCTACGACGTCTACGGCCGCGTGATCGAGAGCTTCGACGGCAGCCTGGCGCGGATCCGCTTCGGCGGCGACATGGCCTTGCAGCCGCTGGTGCAGGCACGGCGTCCGACCGCGCGGGTGCAGACCGTCGACCTGTTCGCCGGGCCGGTCAAGCTCGACGGCAAGGGCAATGCGCGCCTGGCGCTGCCGGTGCCGGACTTCAACGGCACCCTGCGGGTGTCGGCGCTGGTCTATGCCGGCGGCCACTACGGCAGCCGCGATCGCGAGACCGTGGTGCGGGCGCCGGTGCTGGCCGAGGCGAGCCTGCCACGGGTGCTGGCGCCGGGCGACCGCAGCAAGGTCACCCTCGACGTGCAGAACTTCACCGACAAGCCCGGCAGCTTCAAGGTCCGTGTCGACGGCATCGGCCCGCTGTCGGTCGACGGCGGCGAGCGCAGTGTCGAGTTGAAGGTCGAGGGCAAGACCACGCTCGATTTCCCGCTGACCGCGCGCGAGGGTTACGACGTCGCCCAGGTCCGGGTCCGTGTCGAAGGCAACGGCTACAAGGTCGACCGCAAGTACGACCTGCCGGTGCGACCGGCCTGGCCGTCGGTGCTGCGCGCCCGCACCCGGGTGCTCGACGAGCTCGCCGCGATCCAGCTCGATCCGGGCCTGGCCGACGGATTGATGCCCGGCTCGGTGACCGCGCGCCTGTCGGTCAGCGCATTGCCGCCGATCCCGTTCGCCAGCGCGCTCGACGGCGCGCTCAAGTACCCGTACGGCTGCGCCGAGCAGACCACCAGCAAGGGCTATGCGACGCTGGAACTGGACGATGCGACCGCGAAGATGCTCGGCATCGAGGGGCTTGGCGAGGGCAAGCGCCGTCATCGCATGGAAGGCGCGTTCGCGCGCCTGGCCGGAATGCAGATCAACTCCGGACACTTCTCGATGTGGGGCGATGGCGACTACGTCAATCCGATCATCACGCCCTACATCGTCGAGTTCCTGCTCGATGCGCGCGAAGCCGGCTTCGCGGTGCCCGATGCGATGCTGCAGAAGGCGCTGAAGGTGCTCAACGAGGATCTGCTGGCCGGCGGGCCGTCCTATTTCGGATACGACCGCCGCGAGCATCTCAAGTTCGCCTACAAGGCCTACGCCGGCTACGCGCTGGCGCGGGTCAACCGCGCGCCGCTGGGCACGCTGCGGGCGATGTACGACAACGAGCGCGACAAGAGCGTGACCGGACTGCCGCTGGTGCACCTGGGCCTGGCGCTGAGCCTGCAGGGCGACAAGGCACGCGGTGCCCGTGCGATCGCCGCCGGTTTCGACCGCAGCTCGGCGTCGCGGCCGCGCTATCTGGGCGACTACGGCAGCCGCGTGCGCGACGATGCGTTGATGATCGCGCTGGTGCACGAACACGACCTCGCCAGGCCCGAGTACGACGCACGGGTGGTCGACCTGGGCCGCGAACTCGACAGCCGCCGCAACCGCGGCTGGCTGTGGCTGAGCACCCAGGAGCAGGTCGCGCTGGCGCGACTGGGCAAGGCGCTGATGGCCGACCAGGGCAATCGCGTCTCCGGCCAATGGCTGGTCGATGGAAAGATCAGCGATGCCGCCGAGGCGCGTTACATCGGTCGCGACTTCGATCATGCCGGGCTGTTGTCCGGGGTGCGCTTCAACCCGCAAGGGAAGGTGCCCCTGTACGCCAACCTGGAGGTCGCCGGCGTGCCGCGCAGCGCACCGGCGCCGGACGCGTCGGTGATCAAGGTCGAACGCCGCTGGTTCACGCCGGAGGGCAAGCCCTGGGAAGGCGGTGCGCTGGAGGAGGGCGACGTGCTGATCGCCGCGGTCAGCGTCAGCGCCGACCAGGACATGCCCGACGCGTTGTTGACCGAGCTGCTGCCGGCCGGACTGGAGATCGAGAACTTCAATCTCAGCGACGCCAAGCAGTGGGCCGACGTGGTGGTCGACGGCATCACCCTGAGCGAGCGCGACCGGGCCGCCGAGATCCGCTACGAGGAGTATCGCGACGACCGCTATGTGGCCGCGCTCAAGCTCGACCGGCGCGATACCGATCACGTGTTCTACATGGTCAGGGCGGTCACCCCGGGCGTCTACGCGGTACCGCCGTCGCTGGTCGAGGACATGTACCGGCCCAATCTGCGCGGCATCGGCCGGGCGGTACCGGCCAGGATCACGGTGGTGCCGCCGGGCGGTTGATCCCGCCCCGGCGGCTGTCGCCGGGGACGGGGTCCGATGCCCGGCGGGCCATCGTCCCAGGCTCCCGTAGGAGCGGCGAGAGCCGCGATTGCACGACGTTCTCATCCGCACATGTCCGTGATCGACCCCAGCACAAGCCGGCGTCCCCCGAGAGGGCGCCGGCTTGCCCTCAAGCTCACCCTGGCGGGACTGCTGCTGGCGACCCTGGCGATGCTGCTGGACCTGGCCTTTCCGTTGCCCGTGCCGGACGCGCGCGGTGCCGGCGCGGTGGTGGTCGCCGCCGATGGCACGCCGCTGCGCGCCTTCGCCGACCGCAACGGGATCTGGCGCTACCCGGTCGAGCTGGAGGAGGTCTCGCCGCTGTATGTCGAGGCGCTGCTGGGATACGAGGACCGCTGGTTCTGGCGCCACCCGGGAGTCAATCCCCTGTCGATGCTGCGCGCGGGCGGGCAGTGGCTGCGGCATGGCCGGGTGGTGTCCGGCGGTTCGACCCTGACCATGCAGGTCGCCCGCATCCTGGATCCGCCGGCGGGCGGCAGCCGCACGCCGTGGGCGAAGGCGCGCCAGGTCCTGCGGGCGCTGCAACTGGAAGCGCATCTGTCCAAGCGCGAGATCCTGACCCTGTACCTCAACCATGCGCCGTTCGGCGGCACCATCGAGGGGGTCGAGGCGGCCAGTTGGGCCTATCTCGGCAAGCCGTCCTCGCAGCTGTCGCACGCCGAGGCGGCATTGCTGGCGGTGCTGCCACAGGCACCGAGCCGGTGGCGCCCGGACCGTGAACCGGAGGCGGCCGGTGCCGCCCGCGACAAGGTGCTCGAACGCATGGCCCGGCTCGGCCGCTGGAGCCGGGCCGAGGTCGAGGATGCGCGCATCGAGACCGTGGTGTCGCGTTCGCTGGCGCCGCCGCGCCACGCCGCGCTGCTGGCCAGGCGCCTGCGCCAGCAGTTGCCGCGGGCGCGCAGGATCACCTCGACTCTCGACATCGAGTTGCAGCGGACCCTGGAAGCGCGCGTTTCCAGCTACTTCTCGAGCCTGCCCGAGCGCACCTCGGCGGCGCTGCTGGTGGTCGACAACGCGACCCTGGAGGCGCGCGCCTATGTCGGCTCGGTCGAATTCGCCGATGCCGAGCGGCTCGGCCACGTCGACATGGTGCGCGCCTGGCGTTCGCCTGGATCGACGCTCAAGCCCTTTCTCTACGGGCTGGCGATCGACGACGGCCTGATCCATTCCGAGAGCCTGCTGGTCGATGCGCCGCAGTCCTTCGGCGACTACCGCCCCGGCAACTTCGACGCCGCCTTCAACGGACCGGTAAGCGTCGCGACGGCGCTACGGCTGTCGCTCAACGTGCCGGCGGTCGACGTGCTCGACCGGCTGGGGCCGGCGCGGTTCTCGGCCCGGCTCGCGCATGCCGGCATCGAGCTGCACTGGCCGCGCGGCGCGTCGCCGAACCTGGCGATGATCCTCGGCGGCACCGGTGCGCGGCTGGAGGATCTGGTGGGCGCCTATGCCGCGCTCAACCGCGACGGACTCGCCGGCCACGTCCGCTACCGGCCCGACGAACCCGCCAGCGAACGACGCCTGCTTTCGCCGGGGGCGGCCTGGATCGTGCGCGAGATCCTGGAAGGCAATCCACGCCCGGGCACCGCCGTCGATACCTTCGATGCCAGCCGGCGCGCGCGGGTGGCCTGGAAGACCGGCACCAGCTACGGGTTCCGCGACGCCTGGGCGTTGGGCTCGACCCGCAGCTACACGGTCGGGGTCTGGGTCGGCCGGCCGGACGGAACGCCGCTGCCCGGACAGTACGGCGCGGTGACCGCGCTGCCGCTGCTGTTCGAGGTGATCAACACCTTGCCGAGCCCGCGCGGCGATGCCGCGCCGTCGCCGCCGCCGGACACGGTGGCCCAGGTGGATATCTGCTGGCCGCTGGGCCTGCCGCCGGATCCGCGGGCGCCGGAGCTGTGCCAGCAGCGGCACGCCGCGTGGACCCTGCAGGGGGTGGTGCCGCCGACCTTCGCCGAGCGCGGCGCCCGCTTGTGGAGCGCCGGCGAGGTCCGTTTCGATGTCGATGCCGGCAGTGGCGAACGCTTGTCGGCGCAGTGCGTCCGCGATCATGAGCGCCGCGCCGCCCGGATCGCGCGTTGGCCGGCGCTGGCATCGCCGTGGTTGACGCGTGCGCAACGCGCGGCTTCGCGGTTGCCGCCGCTGGCCGCCGGCTGCGTCGACGACGGCCGCGAAGGGGGCGAGGCGCTGAGCATCGAGGGCATCAACCACCGCGCGACCCTGGCGACGGCGCCGGGCGGGCGCGGCGGTCTGCGCCTGTTCGTGCGGGCGGTCGGCAGCGATACCCGGATCCGCTGGCTGCTGGACGGACACCTGATCGGCGAGTCGCAGGGCAGCGGGCGCTTCGAACACGACTTCGGCGAGCCCGGCGCGCATACCCTGACCGCGCTGGCCGACAGCGGCGCCTGGGCCAGCGTCGACTTCAGGGTGCTGCGCTGAAGGGTGCCGGCCGGCCGCGGCTTGCGCCGCTCCTACGAGGCGGCGGGGCGATGGGCGATGGGGGAGCGGCGTAAGCCGCGATGCGGACGCCCCGGTACCCGGGCGTCCGCACTCCCGGGTCAGGACAGCTGCGCGAGCACGTACTCGGCCGAGGACACCTTGAACTCGCCGGGCGCCTCGACCCACAGCTGCCTGACCACGCCGTCCTCGGCATACAGCGCGAAGCGCTTGGCGCGCAGTCCCATGCCGTAGGCGGTGGCATCCAGCTCCAGTCCCAGCGCCTTGGTGAACTCGCCGTTGCCATCGGCGAGCATCAGCAGCTCGGCCGGCACCTGCTGGGATTGCGCCCAGGCCTGCATCACGAACGGGTCGTTGACCGACAGGCAGGCGATGTCGATGCCCCTGGCGCGGAACGCGTCGAAGTGTTCGACGAAGCCCGGCAGGTGGCGTTCGGAGCAGGTCGGGGTGAACGCGCCCGGGACCGCGAACAGGACCATCTTGTTGCCGGCGAACAGCGACGCGGACGCGACCGGTTCGATGTCGTTGCCGACCTTCTGGAGCTGGATGTCGGGGAGGGTGTCGCCGATCTGGACGGTCATGGGAGATCTCCGTGGGGAAGCCGGAAGTCTAGCGCGTCGGAGACGGCCTGAATGCCTCGGAACGACTTGAAATCCGCCCGCCGGTACCCATTTTCCGGACATGGCCGCAGCGGCCGTGGGCCGAGGCGGCCGGACCCGAATCCCTCTTGACTGGAGTATCGACATGAACATTGTCCGTTACAGCCAGCGGCCCGGCCCTGGCGCATTGCAGGAAGAAATCAGGCAGGTCTTCGATCGCTTTTTCGACAACGACGACCGCGACGAATCGTCGGTGGTGACCAGCCAGTGGGTGCCCCGCGTCGACGTCAGGGAAGAGGCCGACCGCTTCGTGCTGTATGCCGATCTGCCGGGCGTCGACCCGGAGGAGATCGAAGTGCAGATGGACAAGGGAATCCTGTCCATCAAGGGCGAGCGCAAGGCTCAGGACGCCACCGGCAGCGAGCGGTTTTCACGTATCGAGCGCTACCATGGCAGCTTCCATCGCCGCTTCGCGTTGCCGGACAGCGCCGATCCCGACGGGATTGCCGCCAACGGCCACAATGGGGTGCTGGAGATCGTCATTCCGAGGAAGCCCGAAACCACGCCGCGTCGTATCCAGGTGGGCAGGCCCGGCTGACCGGCCACGCTTCCGGCGAGGCCCCCAACGCGGCCGGCGGACCATCGCCGGCCGCTGCCCGTGGAGGTCCGTGACGGAGCGGTTCCCGGGCTGCCTGACCCGCCGTCACCCAACACTTTCCGGACCAGGAGCCCTGGATGCAGTTCAAGGACTACTACGAAACCCTGGGCGTCGAGCCCAGCGCGGGCGATGCGGAGATCAAGACCGCGTACCGGCGGCTCGCCCGCAAGTATCACCCCGACGTCAGCAAGGAGCCCGGCGCGGAGGACAAGTTCAAGGCGGTCAACGAGGCCTACGAGGCGCTGCGCGATCCGGACAAGCGCCGGGCCTACGACCAGTTGCGCGCGCGCGGCTACCGGCCGGGCGACGAGGTGCAGCCGCCGCCGGGCGGTTTCGGAGGCGGTTTCGACGGTGCCGGTTTCGAGGAGATCTTCGCCGGCGGCGGTGCCGGTGGCGGTTTCAGCGACTTCTTCGAGAGCCTGTTCGGCCAGGGCCGTCGCGGCGGCGGGTTCCGTGGCCCGGGCGGTCCGCGCGGGCCGTCGGTGCCGCCGCGCGGCGATACCCGCGCCAAGCTCGCGGTGCCGCTGGAAGCGGTCTACGACGGCGGCAGCGTGCGCATCTCGATCAATGGCAAGACCCTGGACGTGCGCGTGCCCAAGGGGGTCCGCGAGGGCCAGGCGATCCGCCTGGCCGGGCAGGGCGAGCACGGCGATCTGCTGCTGGAGATCGAGTACGCGGCGCATCCGCAGTTCGAGGTCGACGGCCGCAACATCATCCACGTGCTGCCGCTGGCCCCGTGGGAGGCGGCGCTGGGTGCGAGCCTGAGTGTTCCGACCCTGGGCGGCGCGGTCGAGGTCAAGGTGCCGGCCAATTCCGAAGCCGGACGCAAGCTGCGCCTGCGCGGCCGCGGGCTGCCCGGCGCCACTCCCGGGGATCAGATCGTCGAGCTGGAGGTGCTGGCCCCGCGCGCGGAGAACGAGGCGCAGAAGGACGCCTATACCGCGTTGCGCGATGCGTTCGGGGACGACTGGCGGAGGGTGTGAGGCGGGCGGGGCGCCGCTGCCGCCAGGGACCGGTGGCTGGCGCCGCTCAGGCGCTGGCCGGCAGCAGCTGGCCGATCACCTCGGACAGGTCGCTTTCGGTGAACGGCTTGGTGATGTAGGCCTTGGCGCCCTGACGCATGCCCCAGACGCGGTCGGTGTCCTGGTCCTTGGTGGTCACCAGCACCACCGGGATATGGCGGGTCGCCTCGTCGCGGCAGATCGAGCGGGTGGCCTGGAAGCCGTTGAGGTTCGGCATCACCACGTCCATCAGCACCAGGTCGGGCAGCTCGCGCTTGGCCGCCTCCACGCCGGCGGCGCCATCCTCCGCGGTGAGTGCTTCATGGCCGAGCTTCTCGACGATGCGCCGGATGCCCATCAGCTGCGAAGGTGAGTCGTCGACGATCAGGATGCGCGCCATAGTGGTCCCCCGGGAACGTGAACCCGATTGTAACGGCGGGCGGTGACGCCGCAAGCGCCGGTGCCTCAGTCCGCGAACGCGACCAGGGTCCGGCCGAAGGATCCGCCCGACAGCATGGTCCCGAACACCTCCGGCAGCCCATCCAGGCCGACCTCGCGGGTGCAGATCCGCTCCAGGTGTCGAGGCTTCCAGTCGCTGGCCAGGTGCTGCCAGACGGTCTCACGGATATCGCGGGCGGTACCGGCCGAGGCCACGCCCAGCAGCGAGACCCCGCGAATGATGAACGGCATCACTGTCGCCTCCAGCGCATGCGAGGCGGCCAGGCCGGCGCTGGCGACATTGCCGTAGGGCTCGGTCTGGGCCAGCAGGCTGGTCAGCATCGGCCCGCCGACGTTGTCCAGGCCGCCGCCGAAGCGGGCCGACTCCATCGGCCGGGTTGTGGCCAGGGCGTCGCGACCGAGCACCTGGCTGGCGCCGATCGACTTCAGATAGTCGGCCTGGTCGGCCTTTCCGCTGATCGCGTGCACCTCGAAACCGGCGCGGCTGAAGATGTCCAGCGCCAGCGAGCCGACGCCGCCGGTGGCGCCGGTGACCGCGAGCGGGCCCAGCTCGGGGGTCTGCCGGTTCTCGGTCATCCGCAGCAGCGCCAGCGCCGCGGTGAAGCCGGCGGTGCCCAGGATCATGCTCTCGCGCAGGCTGAGCCCGGACGGCAGCGGGATCGCCCACTTCGCCTCCAGCCGCGCGTACTGCGAGTAGCCGCCGTCGCGGGTCTCGCTCAGGCCGCAGCCGGTGACCAGCACCGCGTCGCCCTCGCGGAAACCGGGGTCGGTCGAGGCGACCACGTGGCCGGCCACGTCGATGCCGCCGACCAGCGGGAAGCGGCGCAGGATCTTGCCCTTGCCGGTGCCGGCAAGGGCATCCTTGAAGTTCACCGACGAATAGGCGGTGCGGATCACCACCTCGCCGGGCGAGAGGTCGTCGATCGACAGCGGCTCGATGCCGCTGCGGTAACCGGCGTCATCGTTGTGGATGCGGAAGGCGTCGAAGGTCGCGGGGAGGGAGGACATCGGGAGCTCCTTGTGGGTCGGACGTGGCGGACGGCCGGGGCGGAGATTCAGCGCAGCGACTTGCGCCGCTTCTCGTCCATCCACTTGTCGGCCTGGGCCGGTGAATAGTCGCGCATCCACGCCAGCATCGCCGGGATGTCGTCGCCGTGCCAGAGGTCGGCGCGCTGGTCCGGATGCAGGAAGCGCTCGGCGACCATGCGGTCGATCATCGCGATCAGCGGCGCGTAGAAGCCTTCCACGTCGAGGAAGGCGCAGGGGCGCTGGCCGATGCCGAGCTGGCGCCAGGTCAGCATCTCGAACATCTCGTCGAGGGTGCCGAAGCCGCCGGGCAGGGCGATGAAGCCGTCGGCGAGGTCGAACATGCGCGCCTTGCGCTCGTGCATGTTGGCAACCACCTCCAGTCGGGTCAGGCCCTGGTGGGCGACTTCCCACTGCACCAGTTGCTCGGGAATCACGCCCACGACCTCGCCGCCGCCCTCCAGCACGGCATCGGCGACGATACCCATCAGGCCGACGTTGCCGCCGCCGTAGACCAGGCCGATGCCCTCGGCGGCGAGCCGGTGGCCCAGGGCCATGGCCCGCTCAGCATAGGCCGGGTTGGAACCGGCATTGGAGCCGCAATAGACGCAGACGCTGCGCATGATCAGTAAGCCTCCAGCATGATGATGCCCGACATTTTCCGTGCCGCCTCGCGTTGGGCGCGCGGTTGCAGTTTCGACAGCAGGTTCCAGAACCAGGCCCCGCGCATGGTCCGCTCCAGTCGCAGCGATTCGTCCCAGGTCGAACGGAAGTCGCGCTCGCGCCAGCCCAGCGGCTCGAAGAAGGCGGTGCCTTCGGCGGGACCGAACAGGAATGGCGCATTGGCCTGCTGCAGACGGCGCTGCCAGTTGCGCGCCAGCATCTTCAGCAATCGTGGCGAGGCCAGGTCGCTCATCCACAGCGTGCCCGGGCCCAGGCCGCGCAACGTGCGGGCGAGGTCGGCGACCTGGGTGGGCTCGAGATAGATCAACAGGCCCTCGGTGATCACCAGCACCGGTCCGTCGGCGGCGGCGCGGGCGACAACCGCGTCGCGGGCGCCTGCTTCGCGCAGGTCGGCGGTGACGAACTCCAGCCGGCAGCGCGGCGTTTCCTGCCGCATGTGGCCGCGGAAGTAGTCGACCATCTCCGGCAGGTCGACGTGCAGCCAGCGCAGGTCGGCGGGCAGGTCGAGCCGGTAGGGGCGGGCGTCGAGACCGGCGGCCAGGTTGAGCACGCTGCGCACACCGTTGCCGACCGCCTCCAGCAGCAGCTCGTCCATCACCTGGGTGCGCACGACCATCGGCCAGCTCATCGACATGCCCTTGGGCATCGAAGCGACGATCGCCGCGCCTCGTTCGCCGGCGAGCCGGCGCGCGTACGGGTCGTGGAAATGCGCATCGCCGCGCTCGCTTTCCATCGCGCGATACATCGCGACCCACAGGGCGGTGTCGGATACGTTGCGGATCGGGCGCGGGTCGTTCATCGCGGTGTTCCTCCAACGACGAAGCCGCCGGCGGCACGGGGCGGCGGGCGGCTTCGGCGGGTGATCCGGAGTCGGGCTCCGGAATCGCTCAGTTGGCCTTGTGGATGGCGCGCTTGGACACCGCCATCGCGGCGTCGTGGATCGCCTCCGACAGGGTCGGGTGGGCGTGGCAGATGCGTGCGAGGTCGTCGGCCGAGCCCTTGAACTCCATCGTCAGCACGCCCTCGTGGACCAGCTCGGACACGTTCACGCCAACCAGATGCAGGCCCAGCACGCGATCGGTCTCGGCGTGCGCGATCACCTTCACGAAGCCCGCCGGCTCGGCCATCGCGACCGCGCGGCCGACCGCGGCGAACGGGAAGCTGCCGGTCTTGTACGGCACGCCCTCGTCCTTGAGCTGCTGCTCGGTCTTGCCGACCCAGGCGATTTCCGGTTCGGTGTAGATCACCCACGGAATGGTGTCGAGGTTGACGTGACCCGGCAGGCCGGCGATCAGCTCGGCGACCGCGATGCCTTCCTCGAAGCCCTTGTGCGCCAGCATCGGACCGCGCACGCAGTCGCCGACCGCCCAGACGCCGTCGACGCCGGTGTGGCAGTGCTCGTCGACCTCGATCTGGCCGCGCTCGTTGAGCTTGACGCCGGTGCCGTCGGCGAGCAGGCCGCCGCTCGCGGCGCGGCGGCCGACCGCCACCAGCAGCTTGTCGACGGTCAGGCTCTGCTCACCCTTGGCGTCGCTGTAGGTGACCACGACTTCCTTCTTCTTGCCTTTGCCCTTGATCTCGGTCGCGCTGACCTTGGCGCCCAGGCGAATGTCCAGGCCCTGCTTCTTGAACTCGCGCGCGGCGGTCTTGGCGACCTCGGCGTCGGCGGCGGCGAGGAAGTCCGGCAGTGCCTCGAGGATGGTGACCTCGGCGCCCAGTCGCTTCCACACGCTGCCCAGCTCCAGGCCGATCACGCCGGCGCCGATCACCGCCAGGCGCTTGGGCACCTCGGTGAAGTCCAGCGCGCCGACGTTGTCGACGATGTTCTCGCCGTCGAACTTGGCGAACGGCAGCTCGATCGAATCCGAACCCGCAGCCAGGATCACGTTGGTGCCCTTGAGCTCGACCTCGGAACCGTCGTGCTGCTTGACCTTGACGATGTTGCCCTTGTGCAGGGTGCCGAAACCGTAGAACGGGGTGACCTTGTTCGCCTTGAACAGCATCGCGATGCCGCCGGTGAACTGCTTAACGATCTTGTCCTTGCGGTCGATCATCGTGCCGACGTCCATCCTGGCATCCTTGAAGCTGATGCCGTGCTCGCCGAACAGGTGGCCCATGTTCCAGTACTGGCGCGAGGAGTCGAGCAGCGCCTTCGACGGAATGCAGCCCACGCGCAGGCAGGTGCCGCCGAGGGCGGGCTTGCCGTCCTTGCCCAGCGCCGCGTCGATGCAGGCGGTCTTCAGGCCCAGCTGGGCGGCGCGGATGGCGGCGTGGTAGCCGGCAGGGCCGGCGCCGATGACGACTACGTCGAATTGTTCGCTCATTTCATTCGCTCACGAGAGGAGGAGTGAGTGGAGAGAAGCGAGGAGCGGGAGAAGGAAACAAAGCAGGCTGCTCCCACTCCTCCCTCCCGGTCGTTCACTTCCCGCTCGAATCTGCAGGAGTGGGTGGAGGGAAGCGAGGATCGAGCCAATCAACCGCTCTCACGCCTCGCTCCCGACCACTCGCTCCTTGCCCTTACATGCCCAGCAGCATGCGGTGCGGGTTCTCGAGCTGGTTCTTGATGTCGACCAGGAACAGGACCGCGTCCTTGCCGTCGATGATGCGGTGGTCGTAGCTCAGCGCGATGTACATCATCGGCGCGGCGACGACCTGGCCGTTCTCGACGATCGCGCGCTCCTTGATCGCGTGCATGCCGAGGATGGCCGACTGCGGCGGGTTCACGATCGGAGTCGACATCAGCGAGCCGAAGGTGCCGCCGTTGGTGATCGTGAAGGTGCCGCCCTGCAGGTCCTCCAGCGCCAGCTTGCCGGCGCGTGCCTTGGTCGCGTATTCGGCGATGCCCTTCTCGACGTCGGCGAAGCCCATGCGCTCGACATTGCGCAGGACCGGGGTGACCAGGCCCTTGTCGGTCGAGACCGCGATCGAGATGTCGGCGTAACCGTGGTAGATGATGTCGTCGCCGTCGACCGAGGCGTTGACGATCGGGTGGCGCTGCAGGGCGTTCGCGGTGGCCTTGGCGAAGAAGCTCATGAAGCCCAGCTTGATGCCGTGCTCCTTGAGGAAGCTCTCGCCGAGCTCCTTGCGCATCGCCATCACCTTGCCCAGGTTGACCTCGTTGAACGAGGTCAGCATCGCGATCGACTCCTTCGACTGCATCAGGCGCTCGGCGATGCGCTTGCGCATACGGGTCATCGCCACGCGCTCCTCGGGACGCGCGCCGCCGGCCTGGCCGACGCCGCCGTCGCGGGCGTAGTTGAGCAGGTCTTCCTTGGTCACCGCGCCGCGGCGGCCGGTGCCCTCGACGTTGGCCGGATCGATGCCCTGGCTGACCGCGGTGAAGCGCGCGCCCGGCGGCAGGTCGTCGGTCTTGCCGGCGGGCTTGGGCGCTTCGGCCTTGGGCTGGACCGGCTTGGTGTCGGCTTCCTGTCGGGCGGCCTCCTTGCCGGCGCTGGCGCTCTGCGCCTTGGGCGCCTCGGCGGCGACCGCACCGGCCTCGACCAGGCCGAGGATCTGCTCGCTGGTGACGGTGTCGCCTTCGTTGAACTTGATTTCCTTCAGCACGCCGTCGACCGGCGAGGGCACTTCCAGCACCACCTTGTCGGTTTCGAGGTCCACCAGATTCTCATCGCGCTTGACCGCGTCGCCCGGCTTCTTGTGCCAGGTCGCGATGGTGGCGTCGGAGACGGACTCGGGCAGTACCGGAACTTTGATCTCGGTGCTCATGGGGTGGGCATCCTGGATTGCTTGAAATGAGGGTCGGTGGGCGAAGGAGGTGGGTTATTCGGGACTTGCGTCGCCCTGGAGCGGATTGACGAGCGCATCGGCGACGAGCTGGGTCTGCTCGGCGACGTGGTCCGCATAGTGGCCCGCCGCCGGCGACGGCGAACGCAGACGTCCGGCGTAGTGCAGGCTCTGCTTGCCTTGCAGGCAGTGGATCAGGTGGTGGCGGATCTGGTACCACGCCCCCTGGTTCTGCGGCTCTTCCTGGCACCAGACCACGTCGGTGGCCTTGGAGAAACGCTTCAGCTCGGCCGACAACAGGTTGCGCGGGAACGGGTACAGCTGTTCGATGCGGACGATCGCGACGTCTTCCAGGCCGTCCTTCTGCGCCTGCTCCAGCAGGTCGTAGTAGACCTTGCCGCCGCACACCACCACGCGCTTGACCTTCTTCGGGTCGGCGGCGGCGTCCGGGATCAGGTGCTGGAACTCGCCATCGGCCAGCTCGTCCAGGGTCGAGACCGCGAGCTTGTGGCGCAGCAGCGACTTGGGCGTCATCACCACCAGCGGCTTGCGGGTGGTCATCAGCATCTGCCGGCGGATCATGTGATACGCCTGCGCCGGGGTGGTCGGCGTGCAGACGATCATGTTTTCCAGCGCGCACAGCTGCAGGAAGCGCTCCAGGCGCGCCGAGCTGTGCTCGGGGCCCTGGCCTTCGTAGCCGTGCGGCAGGAACAGCGCCAGTCCGCACAGACGGCCCCACTTGGCCTCGCCGGAGGACAGGAACTGGTCGATCACCACCTGGGCGCCGTTGGCGAAGTCGCCGAACTGGGCTTCCCAGATGTCCAGCGTCATCGGGTCGGTGGTCGAGTAGCCGTACTCGAAGCCCAGCACCGCTTCCTCGCTGAGCAGCGAGTCGATGATGGTCACGTCCGAGGGCGTGTCGACCAGCCGGCGCAGCGGCAGGATGTACTCGTCGGTGCTCTGCTCGTGCAGGATCGCGTGGCGGTGGAAGAAGGTGCCGCGACCGCAGTCCTGGCCGACCAGGCGCAGCTTGTAGCCCTCGGTCAGCAGGGTGGCGTAGGCCAGGTTCTCGGCGAAGCCCCAGTCGCCGGAGAGCTCGCCGGCGGCCATCTTGCGGCGGTCGTCGTAGATCTTGGCCACGCGCGGGTGCAACTTGACCTCGGCCGGAACCTCGTTGATCAGTCCGGCCAGCTTGCGCAACTCGCCGCCATCGAAACGGGTGTCGACCTGATCGCTGAGCTGGCCCTTGAGGAAGCGCGGCCAGTCGATGGTGAACTCGTCGGACTTGGCCTCGGCCAGCTCGGTGGTGACCTCGCCGTTGTCGAGACGGTCGCGGTAGGCGTCGACCAGCTGCTGCGCCTCTTCGGACTCCAGCACGCCCTCGGCGACCAGCTTCTCGGCGTACATCGCGCGCGGGGTCGGGTGCTTGCGGATCTTCTGGTACATCAGCGGCTGGGTCGCCGCCGGCTCGTCGGCCTCGTTGTGGCCGTGGCGGCGGTAGCAGACCAGGTCGATGACCACGTCCTTGCCGAAGGTGTTGCGGAAGTCCAGCGCCAGCTCGGCGCAGAACACCACCGCCTCCGGGTCGTCGCCGTTCACGTGCAGCACCGGCGCGCCGACCATCTTGGCGACGTCGGTGCAGTACAGGGTCGAACGGGCGTCCTGGCGGTCGCTGGTGGTGAAGCCGACCTGGTTGTTGATCACGATGTGGACGGTGCCGCCGACCGCGAAGCCGCGCGCCTGCGACATCTGCAGCAGCTCCATCACCACGCCCTGGCCGGCGAACGCGGCGTCGCCGTGCATCAGCACGGGCAGCACCTGGCCGCGGCCGTCATCGCCGCGACGGACCTGGCGCGAACGCACGCTGCCGGCGACCACCGGATCGACGATCTCCAGGTGCGAGGGATTGAAGGCCAGCGCCAGGTGGACCGGGCCGCCGGGGGTGGCGATGTCGGCCGAGAAGCCCATGTGGTACTTGACGTCGCCGGTGTGGGCGCGATCGCTCTGCGGGTGCTCGAACTTGCCCTCGAACTCGTCGAACAGCTGCCGGGGCGGCTTGCCGAGCGTGTTGACCAGCACGTTGAGGCGGCCGCGATGGGCCATGCCGACGATCACGTCCTGCACGCCGTTGGCGCCGGCGCGATGGATCAGGGTGTCCATCAGCGGGATCAGGCTGTCGCCGCCCTCCAGCGAGAAGCGCTTCTGGCCGACGTACTTGGTGCCCAGGTAGCGCTCCAGGCCCTCGGCCGCGGTCAGGCGCTCGAGGATCCGCTTGCGGTCCGCGGCCGCGCGGCCGAAGCGGCCGCCGGCCTTCTCCAGCCGCTCATACACCCAGCGGCGCTGCTCGGCGTCGGAGATGTGCATGAACTCGGCGCCGATCGGGCCGGTATAGGTGGCCTTGAGCAGGTCGATCAGCTCGCCGAGCTTCATCCGTTCGCGTCCGGCGACGCCGCCGGTGCTGAACTCTGCCGAGAAGTCGGACTTGTTCAGGCGGTGGAACGGCAGGTCCAGGTCCGGGGCCTCCAGCTTCTCGAGCATCCCCAGCGGGTCGATGTCGGCGGCCAGATGACCGCGCGAGCGGTAGGCGGTGATCAGGCGTCCGACCGAACGCTCGCGCTCGTCGCCACCGCCGGAGCTGGCGGCCTTGCCGGCGTTGCGGGCGGCGACGGCGATGCTGTCGAGGACCGCCGAGTGCGGCACGTCGCCGGCCTCGCGACCCTTGAAGCCGTCGAAATAGGCCTTCCACTTGGGCCCGACACTGTCGGGATCGACCAGGTACTGCTCGTACAGGTCTTCGATATAGGCGCCGTTGGCGCCGAGCTGCGACGACTGGGAAAACTGCTTTAGGAGGCTGTCCACGATGGCATCGGGAAACTCAAGGGGAGGGGCTGGACCGTCCGCGGGCGCGATTCGCGCCTTAATGGGGGCCAAGACGCGGAATTATAACGGCAGCAGGGGGGGCGGCGGCCACCACCTAAAGTCGAAAGAACCGTTCTGGCGAGGTCGCGGGTCATGCGCGGGTCATCCTCGACCGCCGCCGCGGGGCTCACAGGCCCAGTGCGCGGAACTCGGTACAGGGGCGGGCGCGCTCCCAGACCTCGCGGAAACCGGCGCGCAGCTGGCGCGCGCGGCCGGGTGCGTCGAGCCGGGTCTCGCCCTCGAAGCGGTGGCCGAGGGTGCGGGTGTACCAGCCGCCGCGGTCGTTGACCGCGTAGGCGCCGGCGAAATCGCGGTCGACCGGCTCTTCGATCACCCGGAACGCGATCGCCGACGGCAGCCGTTGCGACAGCGCGATCAGCGGCGCCTGTTCGCGCTGCGGCGGGCCCGGGTCCTGCAGCAGGATCCTCAGCTCGCCGCCGGCGATCGCGAAGCGGCGGAACGCGGTCATCAACCCGGGCCGGTCGAGCAGACCCGGGTCCAGCTCGCGGCTGTACACGCACAGCAGACGGCCGGCGCTGGCGACCAGGCCCAGCATCGCCGCCAGCGCGGTCTCGCGGTCGCCGACCGGATTGGGGCCGTCGACCACCCGGGACATGGTCTGGTGTTCGATCCCGGCTTCCTCGAAGCGCGGACCCTCGGGCAGGAAGCCGTGGCGCAGGTAGAAGTCGATCGCGTCGACCTGCGCGTGCAGCGACAGCGAGCGCCAGTGATGGACGCGCGCGCGCTCGATCAGCGCCTCCAGCAGTGCGCTGCCGACGCCGCGGCCGCGCCATTGCGGGAGCACCGCCATCCGTCCGATCCGCCGCTGGGGCGTCAGCCGGCCGGTGCCGATCGGCTGGCCGTCGCCGTCGCGGGCCAGGACGTGGTCGCACAGCGGGTCGAGCGCGTCGAGCTCAAGTTCGGCCGGGACGCCCTGTTCGCGCACGAACACCGCCTCGCGGATCGCGCGCAGCGCGGGCAGGGCGGTGGCGTAGTCGACCGCCTCGACGCCGAAGCCGGTCGCGCTCAATGCCCGCTCCCGTCGTCGGGGCCGCCATCATCGGTGCCGGTATCGGGCGCGTAGCTGGCCCCGTTGCCGCCGTCGTCGTCGCCGAACTGCAGCTGGTAGTGGCCGGCCCGGAACAGCTCGAACACGCAGTCGCGGCCCTTCTGCGACAGCGCCCGGTAGTCGCCGCCGTCCAATGCGGTGGCATTGGCGATCCGCGCCGCGTCGCGGGCGGACAGGGCAAGGATCCGGCCGCTGACGAACAGGCGCGCGCCGCGGCTGGCCTTGCGCCAGGCCATCCGCGACCACGGATGGCGCTCCAGCAGCGCGCCCTGTTCGAGATCCCATTCGACCTCGATCCGCGAGCGCTCCGGCCCGGCCGCGACCACCTCGCCGGCGCTGCGGTAGACGGTCATGAAGCGGCCGAACCAGTCGCCCAGGCGTTCGGGGTCGTTCATCCGCAGCATGTTCAGCGCCTCGACCGCGCGGTTCATCGCCGCGGTGTCGATCTGCGCCGGATCGGCGGCCGGCGCCAGGTCGGGGTCGTGGTAGCGCAGGGTGTCGTCGGCGTCCGCGGCGAGGGTATCGACGAAGTCGCCGAGCAGTTCGGCCGCCGACGGCGCGCGCATGCCGACCGAGAAGGTCAGGCAGGCATCCTCGGCGACGCCGTGATGGGGCACGTTGGGCGGCAGGTAGAGCATGTCGCCGGGACCGAGCACCCAATCGTGGGTCGGCTCGAACTCGCGCAGCAGCTTCAGCTCGACGTCGTTGCGGAAGTCCAGCGACGGCTGCGCGCCCCCCAGCGCCACCGATGCATCGATCTGCCAGCGCCGGTGGCCCTGGGCCTGCAGCAGGAACACGTCGTACTGGTCGACATGGGCGCCGACCGAGCCGCCGGGGGCGGCGAACGAGACCATGATGTCGTCGATGCGCCAGCGCGGCAGGAAATCGAAGTGTTCCAGCAGGGCGCCGACGTCGGCGTCCCACTTGTCGACGTCCTGGACCAGCAGGGTCCAGTCCTGGTGCGGCATGCCGGGAAACTCGTCCTCACGGAACGGTCCGCTGCGCAGCTGCCAGTGGTCGCCGGCGCGGTCGTGGCTGACGATCCGCGACAACGCCAGTTCCTCGCAGGCCAGCCCGGCCAGGTCCTCGGGCTGGATCGGCGAGACGAAGCCGGCGAGCGCATTGCGGATCAGCAGCGGCCGCTTCTGCCAGTAGTCGCGCAGGAACTCGGCCGGGGCCATGCCCAGCAGCGACCGCCCCCCGCATCGACCTCGAGCGGCAGTGGGCGGGCGCGACGCGAGGGCCTTGCGGCCGACGGTCTGGAGGAGGTCTTGTTGGTCTTGCCCATCGGAATTGGGGGTCCTGGGGGATCGGAGGGGGAGCGGGAAGGCGCGCGGTCAGGCCCCCGCAGGCTCATCGTAGCCGCGGCCGAGGAACTGGATCAGGCACCAGCCGTGCCCGAACGGGTCGGCGATCTGCGCCAGCCGGCCCCAGTGGGCTTCGCGGACCGGGCCCTCCTGGATCGCCCCGGCCGCCAGCGCCCGCGTCAACGCGGCGTCGAGATCGTCGACGCAAAGATCGCCGTGCAGCGGGCTCCAGTGACGCTCGTAGCGGCGCGGCTGGTCGCTCGCGCCGATGCTGCCGGCGGGTTTGGCCAGCAGGTAGAGCGGCACTTCCAGGCCCAGCAGCTCGAGCACGCCTGCGCCCAGGCGCCGGCCCGGATGCAGGCCGAACGCCGCGCAATAGAACGCCTGCGCGGCGTCGATGTCGGGCACGTCGATGTTCAGCAGCAGGTTCAAGGCGGTGGGCCTGGCGGGCCAGGACGGGCCCGGTTCGGGGGACGGATTCTACCTGTCCCCGGGTCGGCGCCGTGTCGTCGCCGGCATTCCGGCCGCTGCCCGGGGGCGGTGTTCTCGGGACAAGCGGCCGAGGCGGGAAGGGTCGCGCCATGCGGCCCTTTTACATGTGCGGAAAGGCGATGCGATCAGATGTCGCGGGCCAGGCGCTCGGCGATGCCGGTGTAGCTGCCCGGAGTCATTTCCAGCAGGCGCTGCCTGGCCTCGGCCGGCAGTTCCAGCGAGCCGATGAACTCGCGCATCGAGACCTCGTTGATGCCCTGCTGGCCGCGGGTCAGCGCCTTGAGCTGTTCGTAGGGGTTGGGCAGGCCGTGCCGGCGCATCACCGTCTGCACCGCCTCGGCCAGGACCTCCCAGGCCGCGTCCAGGTCCTCGGCCAGCCGCTCGGGGTTGGCGCTGAGCTTGCCCAGGCCGCGTCCCAGCGCATCGAAGCCGATCAGCGCATGGCCGAACGCGGTGCCCAGCGCGCGCAGGGTGGTGGAGTCGGTCAGGTCGCGCTGCCAGCGGCTGATCGGCAGCTTGGCGGCGAAATGCTCGAGCAGCGCGTTGGCGATGCCGAAATTGCCTTCGGCGTTCTCGAAGTCGATCGGATTGACCTTGTGCGGCATCGTCGAGCTGCCCACTTCGCCGGCCTTGACCGCCTGCCTGAAGTAGCCCAGCGAGATGTAGCCCCAGATGTCGCGGGCCAGATCGATGCAGATGGTGTCGATCCGGCGCTGCGCGTCGCACAGCTCGGCGATACCGTCGTGCGGCTCGATCTGGGTGGTGTAGGGCTGCCAGTTCAGGCCCAGCGAGTGCACGAAGCGCTCGGAGAACGCCGGCCAGTCGACTTCCGGGTAGGCGGCGACGTGGGCGTTGTAGTTGCCGACCGCGCCGTTGATCTTGCCGGGCATGCGCGCGCCGGCGAGGGTCTCGCCCTGGCGCTGCAGGCGCGCGACGACGTTGGCCAGTTCCTTGCCGACCGTGGTCGGGGAGGCGGTCTGGCCGTGGGTGCGCGACAGCATCGGCAGGGCGGCGTGTTCGTGCGCCATCGCCCGCAGTTTCTGGATCAGCTCGTCGAGCCGGGGCAGCAGCACCTGCTGGCGGGCCTGGTTGAGCATCAGCGCGTAGCTGAGGTTGTTGATGTCCTCGCTGGTGCAGGCGAAGTGCACGAATTCCAGCGCCGGCCCAAGCTCGGCGTCGTCCTTCAGCCGCTCCTTGATGAAGTACTCGACCGCCTTGACGTCATGGTTGGTGGTGCGCTCGATGTCCTTGACCCGGGCCGCGTCCTCGACCGACAGCTGCTCGGCGAGCGCGCGCAGGCGCGCCGCGGCCGCGTCGGAGAACGGTGCCAGTTCGACGATCGCCGGTTCGGCGGCCAGCGCCAGCAGCCATTCGACCTCGACCGTGACCCGGGCCTTGATCAGGCCGTACTCGGAGAAGATCGGCCGCAGCGCATCGACCTTGCCGGCGTAGCGGCCATCGAGCGGGGACAGGGCGACGAGCTGGTTCTGGACGGACATGTTCTGGACGGACATGGCGGGGCGGCGGGGTGCGGGAGACGGGCGCGCATTCTAACGCCGATGGCCCGGGGCCGTGGTGCCGGCTCACGCACCGGCCACGCCCGCGCCCGTATCCTGCGGGCCGATGATCGGTTTTTGAACCCGGAGGACGGCATGACCAGGCAGGACGAGCGCATCGAACACGACAGCATGGGCGAGCTGAGGGTGCCCGCCGATGCGCTGTGGGGGGCGCAGACCCAGCGGGCGGTGCAGAACTTCCGGATATCCGGACGGCCGATGCCGCGCGGGTTCATCCGCGCGCTGGGCCTGATCAAGGCCGCCGCCGCCGGGGTCAACGGCCGCTTCGGGCTGCTCGGCAAGGGCGCGGCGACGGCGATCGGCAAGGCCGCGCTGGAAGTGGCCGATGGCGCCCACGACGCGCATTTTCCGATCGACGTGTTCCAGACCGGTTCGGGCACCTCCAGCAACATGAACGCCAACGAGGTCATCGCCCGGCTGGCATCGGGCGCGCGGTTGAAGGTCCATCCCAACGACCACGTCAACCTCGGCCAGAGCTCCAACGACGTGGTGCCGACCGCGATCCGGGTCTCGGCCTGTCTGGGCGTGCGCGAGGACCTGATGCCCTCGCTGGCGCATCTGCGCAGGACGATCGAGAAGCGCGCGCGGTCGCTGGGCAAGGTGACCAAGACCGGCCGCACCCACCTGATGGATGCGATGCCGCTGACCTTCGCCCAGGAGTTCGGCGCCTGGGCCTCGCAGTTGCGCTCGGCCGAGGCCCGCATCGACGATGCGCTCAAGCGGTTGCGGCGACTGCCGATCGGCGGCACCGCGATCGGCACCGGCATCAATGCCGATCCGCGCTTCGGTGCGGCGATGGCGAGGGCCCTGTCGTCGCTGGCCGGTACCCGTTTCGAGGCCGCCGGCGACCGCTTCGAGGGCATCGCCGCGCAGGACGATGCGGTCGAACTGTCCGGCCAGCTCAACGCGCTGGCGGTGGCCTTGATGAAGATCGCCAACGACCTGCGCTGGATGAACTCCGGGCCGTTGGCCGGGTTGGGCGAGATCGAACTGCCGGCGTTGCAACCGGGCAGCTCGATCATGCCGGGCAAGGTCAATCCGGTGATCCCGGAGGCGGTGGCGATGGTCTGCGCGCAGGTGATGGGGCATCACACGGCGATCACCGTCGCCGGCCAGAGCGGCAATTTCCAACTCAACGTGATGCTGCCGTTGATCGCCAGCGACCTGCTCGACGGCATCGGTCTGCTGGCGAACGCGATGCGGCACCTCGCCGACGATGCGATCGCCGGCCTGGGCGTGCGCAAGGCGCGGGTCGAGGAGGCGCTGGTGCGCAACCCGATCCTGGTCACCGCCCTGAACCCGATCATCGGTTACGAGAAGGCGGCGGCGATCGCCAAGCAGGCCTATCGGGAAGGGCGGCCGGTGCTGGAGGTCGCGGTGGAGGCGACCGGGATGCCGGCGCGCGAGCTGCGGCGCCTGCTCGATCCGGCCGCGCTGACCCGCGGCGGCATCCACGACGTCTGAGCGGGCCGGGCGGTCGGGGATGCGGAAGCGGAGGGGCGCAGGCGCCCGCTCCGCAATGACCTGTTCCGACGCTGGTCGGGTCGGTCAGTTGTTGGCGGCTTCTTCCAGCGCGTTGCTGGCCGGAGCGGCATTGTTGGTCTTGTACTTCTCGATCAGCACGCCGGCGCCGTTGAACTCGAACACGGTCGACTCGTTGATGTTCTTGCCGAAGGTCCTGATCTTGGAGAAATCGTAGTACCAGGCCTGGTTGGAGCCCAGCTGTTCCTTGCGTCCCGGGTGACCGATCGCTTCGACGACCTGGTCCTTGGTGGTCTTGCCGATCTCGAAGGAATCGAACTGCTCGGCACTGATCTGGGTGCCGGTCTTGTGCGAGAGGAAGTCGATCGCGTGCGCGGAGGAGAAGGCCATCGACAGTGCGACTACGGCCAGTACCTTGTGAACCAGTACTTTCTTCATGATTGCTTGTCCTTGTGGCAGTGCGGTAAAGATGCCGGGCCCATTCCCTTAGGCTGTCCGTCACGAGGCGGCCAGGCCGCGGCGGCGCCAGCCTAGCACGGCCGGATATCCGCATTCCGGGCAGGAAATCAAATAAAAAGGCCCCGCGATCGGCAGGGCCTGCAATGGGTGAACGGTAGTGGCGGATTTTCAGATGTCGACCTTGCCCTCGTCCATGCAGTCGTCGATGTCGCCCTGGTCCATGTCGGCATAGGGAACGAACTCCGGCAACGACTCGACCAGTGCCTGCTGGGTTTCCAGCATCGGCGGCAACTGTTGGCACAGTTGGGTGACGGAGGCCTTGATCTTGCCTTCGATGTCGTTCTCGAGGCGCTTCTCGATGTCCTGCTCGCTGTCGCCGGTGAAGATCCCCTTGATCGCCTCGCCGACGGCGTCGGTCGCCAGCTCGGCGGCCTGCAGGCCGATCTCGGCGCCGGCGGCGCCGACTTCGGCGACGTGGCCGCGGTACTTCAACAGCAGCGCGCGCTGCGCGTCGTCGATCTCGATCTGGCGGTCGCCGACATAGAAGTCGCCGGCCGGGGTGATCCTGGCCTCGGGCGCATCCTTGTCCGCGCCCTTGGCATCGAGCTCGATGTCCTCGGACTGGATCTCGGTGCGCACCTTCTCGCGGACTTCCTGCATCTTCCCGCGCAGCTCCGAGGTCGTCTTGCGGCTGGCGTCGGCGGCGCCCTGCGCGGCGTTGTTGTCCTGTCCGCAGGCGGCCAGCAGCGGCAGCATGCAGAGCAGGGCGGTGGCGAGGTGCTTCTTCATGGTCGGGTCTCCGGTCAACGCGATGCGAACTCGTCGCGGATCTGCTTCTCGCAGCCGTCGATGTCGCTCGTTTCAAGGGTGGCGTACGGTCGGAACTGCGGCACGCTGGCGGCGAGTCGTTGCTGCGAGTCCATCAGCGCGGGCAGTTGCATGCACAGCCCGCGCACCGCGGGTTCGATCTGTTGGGCGACGCTGCGTTCCACGCGCCGCTCCAGGCTTCCGGTCATCGCGCCGAACAGCAGGCCGGCCCAGGAGGTGTCCACGACATCGAGCGCGGCTTCCGCGCTGCGTTGGCCGATGGCGATGCCGGAGCGGGCGATGTCCAGGACCTGCCCGCGATAGGCGAGCAGGTCCCGGCGCTGCCGGGCGTCGATCGCCAACGTGCGGCCCTCGACCAGGAAATCGCCCGCGGGGGTGATCTCCGCCGGAGGAAGCTCGTCGCGGGCGTGCCCGGAGGTGCCGAAGCGAAGACTGCCGTCCAGGCGCAGGTTCTCCTCTTCCAGCTCCCGCAGCGCCCGGGCCAGATCGGTGCGGACTTCCTCGCGGGCCTCGGCCAGATCCCGGCGGATCTCCTCGCCGATGCCGTCCGCCTCGCGG
Organism: Marilutibacter maris; assembly: GCF_003233695.1. NCBI lineage: Bacteria > Pseudomonadati > Pseudomonadota > Gammaproteobacteria > Lysobacterales > Lysobacteraceae > Marilutibacter > Marilutibacter maris. The sequence continues at coordinate 1,820,592 of NZ_CP029843.1, forward strand.
TCCGCGGCCTGGCCGGCCAGCGGCAGCAGCAGGGCCAGCGCGATGATGGTGATTCGCATGCGCTTCATCTCGATCGTGTCCTTCGGGGTGACGGGGGGCGCGACTCAGTTGTCGTCGCGCCAGCGGCGCAGCCGGATCGCGGCGAAGACGAAGGCCGCGCCGACGATCGCGCCGATCCACAACTCCGGCATCGTCAGGTTTTCCACCATGCCGGACAGCGAGGCCTCGTGCAGCAGCGCCTGCACGCCTTCGTTGTCGCCGATCATGTCGCCGGAGCCTTCGCGATAGAACAGATGGCTGCCCGGCACCGTGCCCAGCAGCAGGCGGCCGACCACGTTCGACCAGAACCAGCCGCTCTGCATGTTGAACAGCTCCATCACGTCGAACCAGCTGACGAAGATGCCGGCGAACAGCGGGATCATGATCGCCCACAGGAACGGCTTGCTGCGGGCCCAGACCGAGCACAGCATCAGCCAGCCGACCGTCGGCAGCGCCCACAGCGCGAAGACCGGTATCCAGGTCAGGTGGCCGATGGTCAGGGTGAACAGGTGTGCCGGCCCCCACAGCAGGGTGAACGGGTTGCCGCCGTGGAGCAGCACCACGATGCTGATCAGGGTCAGGAAGCCGAACATCGTGGCGACGCCGACCAGGCCCGCGATCAGGGGAGCGACCAGGGTCGCGCTGGCGACCTTCGACAACACCGTCTCGGTGTCCGAAAGCGGCAGTGACTTCCAGAACAGCACGCTGCGGTCCTTGCGCTCGTCGTACAGGGCGCCGATGCAGTAGAAGAACACCACGAAGGCGAGCACGATGTAGGGCCACATGCCGCTGAACAGCAGCGAGATGTCGATGCCCTGGCTGAGCTTGGCCAGGTCGTCGGCGCTGAGCTTGCTGGTCAGCATTGCCAGGTCGAAGCCGTTGACCTGGACGCCGTCGATCTCGAACTCGCCGGCGGCGGCGGCGCGGTGGCCGGCGACCAGGCCGACGATGATGCCCATCAGGGCGAACAGCAGCGAGATCGCGCCGGCGATGATCGGGGCCCAGAAGAAGCCGCCGCGGTGTTCCCAGAACTCGCGCTTGAGCAGCAGCTTGAACTTGTGGGTCGGGTGGGGCGCCGTCTGCGGACCCGGCGTCGGCGAATCATGGGTTTCGACGATGGCGTTCATGCGTAGGTTCCCTTCATGGTGGCGACGAACAGGTCAGCCAGGCCCGGGGTGCGGGTCTCGCCGAGTGCGGCCAGGCGATCGCCGGCCACGCCGTCGTAGAGCATCACGGTCTTGCCGAACGGCAGCGCGCGTTCGTCGATCGGCCCCATGCCGCGCGCCTCCTCGGCGCGATCGCCGTTGACCAGCACCTCGACGAAGCGGTCGCCGAGCTCGTCCATGCCGCTCTCCAGCACGATCTTGCCGTCGCGGATGAACATCACGTCGGTGAGGATGTGTTCGATCTCCTCGACCTGGTGGGTGGTCACGATGATGGTCTTCTGCTCGTCGAAGTAGTCCTCCAGCAGGCGCTGGTAGAACTGCTTGCGATAGAGGATGTCCAGCCCCAGGGTCGGCTCGTCGAGCACCAGCAGGCGGGCGTCGATCGCCATCACCAGGGCCAGGTGCAGCTGCACGATCATGCCCTTGGACATCTCGCGCACCCGCATGTTCGGCTTGAGCTGGGTGCCCTGCAGGAAGCGTTCGCAGCGGTCGCGATCGAAGCGCGGATGCACACCGGCGACGAACTCGATCGCCTCCTTGACCTTCATCCAGCGCGGCAGCACCGCCACGTCGGCGATGAAGCAGACATCGCGCATCAGCTCGTCGCGCTGGGTGCGCGGATCGAGGCCGAGCACGCTCAGCGAACCCTCGAACGGGATCAGGCCGAGCAGGGCCTTCAGCGCGGTGGTCTTGCCGGCGCCGTTGGGGCCGATCAGGCCGACGATGCGGCCCGCGGCGATCTCGAACCGGGTGTCGTCCAGTGCGAGCTTGTTCTTGTAGGCCTTGCGCAGGCCCCGGGCGTTGACGACGGTGGAAGCGTTCATTGCGTGCCTCCCTCGCGCTGGCCGGCGGCCAGCAGTTCCTCGGTGCTCAGGCCCAGGCGCATGATGCGCTCCAGCACCAGCGGCCATTCCTCCTTGAGGAAGCGTTCGCGCTCGTTGACCAGCAGCTTCCGGGCGGCTTCTTCGGTGACATACATGCCAAGTCCCCTGCGTTTCTCGATGAGGGCCTCGTCCGCGAGCTCCTGATAGGCGCGCGAGACGGTGATGGGATTGAGCTGGTACTCGGCGGCGACCTGCCTCACGGAGGGCAGGGCGTCGCCGGGCTTGAGGACGCCGTCAAGCATCATCGCGATGACGCGTTCCTTCAGCTGGCGATAGATCGGAGCGCCGTCGCTCCATTGGATGGCGGTCATGGTCAACCCCGCGGTGCGAATGAGAAATAAGGCATGACCAACGGCTGGCGCTTGTCGCGCCTGCTGCGATGGCGGGTGGTGGCCGGGTCCGTGGCCGATTTGATGTTCCGGATGAGGGACAGGTCGGGCGCGACCGGGGCCGCGCTATGCAGCGCGGCCGGGGCGACTTTCGACAGGCATGCGGCGGAGGCGGCGCAGGTGGCCGACACCGCGCTGGAAGTGGCGACGATCGCGACCAGGCCGTCGGCGCCGGAGGCCACCTCCAGCATCGTGATCGGGGGCGGATCGCCGGCCCGCATCGCCGGGCTGAAGACCGCCAGCGCCAAGGCGAGGGCGATGCCGCAGGTGCTGAGGGCGGTCAGGCTGTTTTGGAGCTTGCGGTTCATGGGGGCCTTCCTGCTCGTTGGTAGACCGGTGTTGTATGCAACTATAACACCGAAACACGCTCGGTCAAGTCCCGCCGTCCCCAACTGAAGTCATACTGTCCCGGCCACCCCCTCGGAGCATTCCTGAATGGCCCGGATCCGCCTGAAACCCTTCCTGCCAGCGGCGCTTGCCGCTTTCCTGCTGTCGGCCGCCGGCGTCGCCTTCGCGGCGGACGGGCTGCTCGCCCACAGTTACCGCCCGCTGGCCGGCAAGACGCCGGTCGACCTCGGCAGCACCTATTCGGGTGAGGTCGTGTTGATCGTCAACACCGCCAGCAAGTGCGGCTTCACGCCCCAGTTCGAGGGCCTGGAGGCGATGCATGCCCGTTACCGCGAGCGCGGTTTCGCGGTGCTGGGCTTCCCGTCGGGCGACTTCAAGGAGCAGGAGTTCGAGGACGAGGCGCAGATCCAGGAGTTCTGCACCCTGACCTACGGCGTGAAGTTCCCGATGTTCCAGAAGGTGCACGTGGTCGGCGAGCAGGCCACGCCGCTGTATCGCGAACTCGCCGCCGCGGCCGGCGAGGCGCCGCAGTGGAACTTCCACAAGTACCTGATCGGGCGCGACGGGCGCCTGGTCGCCAGCTACGGCAGCCGCACCACGCCGGACGATCCGGCGCTGGTCGCGGCGATCGAGCGGGCGCTGGCGGCGCCGCGCCCGCAGCCCGGCGGCGACTGATCGAGCCGGCACCGATTTGCCGGCATCGCACGACCCCGCGACAATGTCCGCCGGTTCCGCCACCGGCGGCGTCCGGATCGTCGGCATCCCGCTGCGGTCCGGTGCGCGGCGGGCGATACACAACAATATGGTTCAAGACAGCAACATCCACCGATACAGGAGCAGGTTTGCAATGAAGGCTTTGATGCATGGCGCCGCCACGCTACTGGTGTCCGCCGCGGCGATCACCGGCGTCGTTTCCCCCTCGGTGGCCCAGGCCCAGGACGGGACCGAGCTGAGTAGCGAGCGCGACAAGGTCAGCTACATGGTCGGCCACGATGTCGGCCGTTCGATCGAGCCGATCGGCCCCGATCTCGACCTGCAGGCGTTCCAGCGCGCGATCGAGAATGCGTTCGCCGGCGGTGAGCCGCTGCTCAGCGAGAGCGAGGTGCCGGCGATCGGCCAGGCGATGATGATGCGTTCGGCGGCGCGTGCCGGCCAGGCGCCGGAAGGCGCGCAGATCCCCGAGGTGGCCAAGGACAAGGCCGGCTACCTGGTCGGCGCCGACATCGGCCGCTCGATCTCGCCGATCAAGGACGAGATCGAAGTGAAGGTGCTGGTGCAGGCGGTGCGGGCGGTGCTCAACGACGAGCCGCTGCTGCTGGACGAGGCCCAGTTGGGCAGCGTGCGCGAGTCGTTCTCCGCGCGACTGAAGGAGAAGGCCGCCGCCAAGGGGCAGGCCAACAAGGCCGAGGGCGAGAAGTTCCTCGCCGAGAACAAGGCGGTCAAGGGGGTGTTCACCACGCCGTCTGGCCTGCAGTACATGGTCCTGCGCCAGGGCTCGGGTCCGCGTCCCAAGCCGACCGACCGGGTGCGTGTGAACTATCGCGGCACCTTGCTGGACGGCACCCAGTTCGACAGCTCCTACGATCGCGGCCAGCCGGCCGAGTTCGCGCTGAACCAGGTGATCGCGGGCTGGACCGAGGGCCTGGGCCTGATGCCGGTCGGCAGCAAGTACAAGTTCTGGATCCCGGGCGACCTGGGCTACGGCGCCAACGGCGCGCCCGGTGGCGTGATCGGACCGAACGCGCTGCTGGTGTTCGAGGTCGAGCTGCAGACCATCCTGTAACGGCTCGACCGGTCGCCGCCACGCCGCGGCACCGTGCGTAGGCACGGCACCGCGGCGAGCGGATATGCGGAACCGTTCGACGCGTCGCGGTCGTGTTCATCGACAACGTGCGACCCTTTTCCTCTTCCCAATTCATTGCCGGAACCCAGTCCATGTCCCCGATTGCCCGTACCGCCAAGGCGGCGCTGACCGCCTCCGTCCTGAGCATCGCGCTGCTGTCCGCCTGTTCTCCTTCCGGGGAGGCGTCCGGCGAGGCCGCTGGCGACACCGCCGACGCCGCCGACGCCGCCGATGCCGACAAGGCCGATGGCGATGCCCTGGTGATCGAGGGGCTGGAGGGCGACAAGGCCCAGGCCAGCTACATGATCGGCATGGAGATCGGCAAGTCGCTGGAGTCGGTGAAGGATGAGGTCGATACCGATGTGCTGTTCGGCGCGATCCGCGACAGCCTCGACGGCAAGCCGTCGCTGCTGTCGGAGGAGCAGGCCCAGCAGGTCGCCGCGCGCTTCGGCGAGCACATGGCCGGCAAGCTGGAGGCCGAGCGTGTCGAGGAGGGCAAGAAGAATGCCGAGGCCGGTCGCCAGTTCCTGGAGTTGAACGGCAAGAAGGACGGGGTCGTGACCACCGAGTCCGGTCTGCAGTACCAGGTGCTCACCGAGGGCAAGGGGCCCAAGCCCAAGGAGAGTGACGTCGTTCGTGTCCACTACAAGGGCACCCTGCTCGACGGCAGCACCTTCGACGACTCCATCGCCCGCGGCGAGCCGGCGGTGTTCCCACTCGGACAGGTGGTGCCGGGTTGGCGCGAGGGGCTGACCCTGATGCCGGTCGGCAGCAAGTACCAGTTCTGGATCCCGGGCGACCTCGGCTACGGCGAGATGGGAACCCCGGGCGGCCCGATCGGGCCGAACCAGACCCTGGTGTTCGAGGTCGAGCTGCTCGGCATCGAAAAGCCGGCGGCCAACTGACCAGGTCGCCAGCGCCAACGGGCGCACGGGCAAGATGCAGTCAAATCAGCATTTGAATTAGGACGGAAGATGCAAGTAACCATTTTCGGAACCGGCTATGTCGGCCTGGTCACCGGCACCTGTCTGGCCGATGTCGGTCACAACGTCGTGTGTGTGGATATCGACCAGGCCAAGGTCGAGGGCCTGAACCGCGGCGTGATTCCGATCTTCGAGCCCGGCCTGGAGCCGATGGTCAAGGCCAATCATGCCGCCGGTCGCCTGCGCTTCACCACCGACGCGGCGGCGGCGATCGAGAGCGGCGACATCATCTTCATCGCGGTCGGCACGCCGCCGGACGAGGACGGCAGCGCCGACCTCAGGTACGTGCTGGAGGTCGCCCGGACCATCGGTCGGCACCTGTCGCGACCGGCGGTGGTGGTCGACAAGTCGACGGTGCCGGTGGGGACCGCCGACAAGGTGCGTGCGGCCATCGCCGCCGAGCTGCAGGCGCGCGGCGCCGATATCGCATTCGAGGTCGCCTCCAACCCCGAGTTCCTCAAGGAGGGCGATGCGGTCAACGACTGCATGCGCCCGGACCGTATCGTGATCGGCGCCAGCGACCCGGACGCGATCGAGAAGCTCAAGCGCCTGTACGCGCCGTTCAACCGCAACCACGAACGCATCGTGGTGATGGACGTGCGCTCGGCGGAGCTGACCAAGTACGCCGCCAACGCGATGCTGGCGACCAAGATCAGCTTCATGAACGAGATCGCCAACATCGCCGAGCGGGTCGGCGCCGACGTCGAGATGGTCCGCCATGGCATCGGCTCGGACCCGCGGATCGGCTGGCACTTCATCTATCCCGGAGCCGGCTACGGTGGCTCGTGCTTCCCCAAGGACGTGCAGGCACTGGCGCGGACCGCCCAGCACCACGGCGTCGAACCTCGCCTGCTCAATGCGGTGGAGGCGGTCAACGAGCACCAGAAGGGCCATCTGTTCGAGCTGATGGCGCGCCACTACGGCGGTGTCGACGCGCTGCGCGGAAAGACCGTGGCGGTGTGGGGGCTGGCGTTCAAGCCCAATACCGACGACATGCGCGAAGCGTCCAGCCGGCGCCTGCTGGCGCAGCTGTGGGAGGCCGGCGCACGGGTCCGCGCCTATGATCCGGAGGCGCGGCAGGAAGCGCAGCGGATCTTCGGCGAGCGCGACGATCTGCTGCTCTGCGACTCCGCCAACGCGGCCCTGGCCGATGCCGACGCGCTCGTCGTGGTGACCGAATGGAAGCCGTTCCGCAGCCCCGACTTCGCGCGTATCCGCGGAGCCCTGGCCGATGCGGTGATCTTCGACGGCCGCAATCTGTACCATCCCGACGAGGTCGAGGCGGCCGGCATCGCGTACTACGGCATCGGCCGCGGGCGCTCGATCGGCCTGGACTGAGCCCGGGCCGATGAATCCGGACGACACGACGATGCGCGACGATCACGAACAACGCCTGGCGGAGCTGGAATCGCGCATCGCGTTCCAGGAGCATGCGCTGAACGAGCTCAGCGACGCGCTGGCCGCCGCGCGCGACGAGGAGGCCCGCAACGCGCTGTTGCTGCAGCGGGCGCTGGAGGACCTCAGGCAGTTGCGCCTGGCGCTTTCCAGCGGCCCCGTCGCCGCCGATCCGGCGAACGAACCACCGCCTCCGCACTACTGAACGAGCACGACACAGCGGCCGCAAAAAGATGAGTGACACCCTCCGCAACCAGTTGCTCGGACTCGGCTTCAAGCCCAGTCCGGGAAAGCCCGCAGACCGCAAGCGCAAGGGCGGCGGCGGCAACAAGCCGCGCCAGAATGCCGCGGCCGGCAAACCCGCCCGGGGTGGCGGCAAGGCCCGCAGCCGTGAGGACATCGATCTGGGCAAGGCCTACGCGATCCGCGCCCAGCGCGAGAAGGAAGAACGGATCGCGGCCGAGCAGGCCCGGCAGGAAGAGGCGCGCAAGCGCCGCGAGGCCCGCGCCAGGCTCGCCGAGATGCTGGAGGGCAAGGCGCTCAATCGCGACGACGCCGATATCGCCCGCCATTTCGAGTACGGCGGCAAGATCAAGCGGGTCTACGTGAGCGCCGACCAGCTCAAGGCCTTGAACGCCGGCGAATTGGGCGTGATTCAGCACAATGGACGCTATCTGCTGGTCGACGCCGACGTGCTGGCGCAGGCCGAGCAGTTGTTCGCCCCCGCGGTCGCGCTGAAGGTCGATCCGGACGCGCCGGTCGCCGACGATCCCTACGCCGACCCCAAGTACCAGGTGCCCGACGACCTGGTCTGGTAGCACCACGCCACCCATGCCCGTAGGAGCTGCGTAAGCCGCGATTCCCGGGCTGCGCCCGGATACCTCCCAAGGTTTGCTACGCAAACCATGGGCCCCGCCGTTGCGCATCCACACCCCCATTCGTGCCTGCGGCACGAATTGCCCCCTGACTCAGGGGGGAACGATATCCGGCTGCGCGCGGATATCTCCCAAGGTTTGCTGCGCAAACCTCGGGCCCCACCGTTGCGCTGCCACACCCCCATTCGTGCCTGCGGCACGAATTGCCCCCTGACTCAGGGGGCTGGGTTGATGAGGTAGATAAACGCTCTTCGTAGGAGCGGCGTGAGCCGCGATGAGGCTTTCATGGGATGGCCCGATCGCAGCTTACGCAGCTCCTACAGGAGCCAGAGAGTGCGCGCGTCCTGCTCTTGTCGCCCTTACTCGGGGTCGTAGTCCAGGTTGGAGGCCAGCCAGCGCTCGGCCTGCTCCAGCCCGACGCCCTTGCGCCGCGCATAGTCCTCGACCTGTTCCTTGCTGACCCGGCCGACCACGAAGTACTGGCTGCGCGGGTGGCTGAAGTAGTAGCCGGACACCGCGGCGGCCGGGTACATCGCGAAGCTCTCGGTCAGCCTGACGCCGGCGCTGCGCTCCGCGTCCAGGATCCGGAACAGGGTCGCCTTCTCGCTGTGTTCGGGGCAGGCGGGATAGCCCGGGGCGGGGCGGATGCCGCTGTAGGCCTCGTCGATCAGGGCATCGTTGTCCAGCGATTCCCCGCTCGCATAGCCCCAGAACTCCTTGCGCACGCGCTCGTGCAGGCGCTCGGCGAAGGCCTCGGCGAGGCGGTCGGCGAGGGCCTTGAGCAGGATCGCGTTGTAGTCGTCGTGATCGGCCTCGAAGCGGGCGACATGCGTCTCGATGCCGATGCCGGCGGTCACCGCGAACGCACCGATCCAGTCCTTGAGCCCGCTGTCGCGCGGCGCGATGAAGTCGGCCAGGCAGAAATCGGGGCGCTCGACCGGCTTGTCGGCCTGCTGGCGCAGGAAGTGCAGGGTGACCGGCTCGCCGTCGATCTCGGCGACGACGTCGTCGCCGACGCTGTTGGCGGGCCACAAACCGAACACGCCGCGGGCGGTCAGCCAACGCTCCCCGACGATCCGTCGCAGCATCTCGCGGGCGTCGCGGTAGAGCTCGCTGGCCTGGCTGCCGACGACCTCGTCGTCGAGGATCGCCGGAAACTTCCCGGCCAGCTCCCAGGTGTTGAAGAACGGCGTCCAGTCGATGTAGTCGACCAGTTCCTCGAGCGGGTAGTCGCCCAGCACATGCAGGCCGGGGTGGAGCGGGGCGGGCGGGACATGCGTGTCCCAGCCGCCGTCGAACCTCTGGCCGCGCGCCTTTTCCAGCGACACCAGCCGCTTGCCGTCGCCGCGGTTGCGGTGGCGCTGGCGGATCTCGGCGTAGTCGGCGTCGTTGGCGGCGACGAACGGACCGCGCAGGTCGGCGCTGATCAGCGACTGGGCGACACCGACCGCGCGCGAGGCGTCCTTGACCCAGACCGTCGGCGCCGAATAGTGGGGGTGGATCTTCAGCGCCGTGTGCGCGCGCGAGGTGGTCGCGCCGCCGATCAGCAGCGGAGTCGCGAACCCTTGTCGCGACAGCTCCCGGGCGACATGGCTCATCTCCTCCAGCGACGGGGTGATCAGGCCCGACAGTCCGATCAGGTCGGCGTTCTCGGCTTTCGCCCGGTCGAGAATGGTCTGCGCCGGCACCATCACCCCGAGGTCGACCACCTCGAAGTTGTTGCAGGCCAGCACCACGCCGACGATGTTCTTGCCGATGTCGTGGACGTCGCCCTTGACCGTCGCCATCACGATCTTGCCGTTGGACTTGCCGACGTCGCCGGTGCGCAGCTTCTCGGCCTCGATGAAGGGCAGCAGATAGGCGACTGCCTTCTTCATCACCCGCGCCGACTTGACCACCTGCGGCAGGAACATCTTGCCGGCGCCGAACAGGTCGCCGACCACGTTCATGCCATCCATCAGCGGGCCCTCGATCACGTCCAGCGGCCGCGTCGCCTGGGCGCGGGCCTGTTCGGTGTCGGCCTCGATGTACTGGTCGATGCCGTGCACCAGGGCATGGCTGAGGCGCTCGCGCACCGGACGTTCGCGCCAGGCCAGGTCCTCGACCTTCTTCTCGCCCTTGCGGCCCTTGAAACGCTCGGCGATCTCCAGCAGCCGCTCGGTGGCGTCGCTGCGGCGGTTGAGCACGACGTCCTCGACCCGCTCGCGCAGGTCGGCGTCGAGGTCGTCGTACAGGGGCAGGGCGCCGGCGTTGACGATGCCCATGTCCATGCCGGCGCGGATCGCGTGGTACAGGAACACCACGTGGATCGCCTGGCGCACCGCCTCGTTGCCGCGGAACGAGAACGAGACGTTGGAGACGCCGCCGGAGATGTGGCTGAGCGGGAAGCGCCGCCTCAGTTCGCGGGTGGCTTCGATGAAGGCGACCGCGTAGTCGTCGTGCTCCTCGATCCCGGTCGCGATCGCGAACACGTTGGGGTCGAAGATGATGTCCTCGGGCGGGAAACCGACCTCGGCGGTCAGCAGCCGGTAGGCGCGCGAGCAGATCTCGATCTTGCGCTCGACGGTGTCGGCCTGGCCCTGCTCGTCGAAGGCCATCACCACCACCGCGGCGCCGTAGCGACGCACCAGCCGCGCCTGGCGCAGGAACTCGTCCTCGCCTTCCTTCATCGAGATCGAGTTGACGATGCCCTTGCCCTGCAGGCATTTGAGCCCGGCCTCGATCACGCTCCACTTGGAGCTGTCGACCATCACCGGGACCCGGGCGATGTCCGGCTCGGCGGCGATCAGGTTGAGGTAGTTCACCATCGCCTGTTCGGAATCGAGCAGGCCCTCGTCCATGTTGACGTCGATGACCTGGGCGCCGCTGTCGACCTGCTGGCGGGCGACGTCGACCGCTTCGTCGAAGCGGTCTTCCTTGATCAGCTTGCGGAACTTCGCGCTGCCGGTGACGTTGGTGCGCTCGCCGACGTTGACGAAGTTGCTTTCCGGGGTGATCTGCAGCGGCTCCAGGCCGCTGAGCCGGGTGTGGCGGGGCAATGCGCTCATGCGGCCTGGTCGAGCTCGGGGCGTTGGCGTGGCGGGATCTCGCGGACCGCATCGGCGATCGCGGCGATGTGTTCGGGGGTGGTGCCGCAGCAGCCGCCGACCAGGTTCAGCAGGCCGGCGCGGGCGAACTCGCCCAGCACCCCGGCCATGTCCTGCGGGGTTTCGTCGTAGCCGCCGAAGGCGTTCGGCAGGCCGGCGTTGGGGTGGGTGCTGACATAGGCGTCGGCGACCTGCGACAGCACGTCCACGTGCACCCGCAGGTCGCGCGCGCCCAGCGCGCAGTTGAGCCCGATCGCCAGCGGCCGGGAGTGCCGCAGCGAGTACCAGAACGCCTCGGCGGTCTGCCCGGACAGGGTGCGTCCGGAGGCGTCGGTGATGGTGCCGGAGATCATCACCGGCAGCCGCGCCCCGCGCGCGTCGAACGCGTCCTCGATCGCGAACAGCGCGGCCTTGGCGTTGAGGGTGTCGAATACGGTCTCGACCATCAGCACGTCGGCGCCGCCGTCGATCAGGCCGTCCGCGGCCTCGCGGTAGGCCGCGTGCAGCTCGTCGAAGGTGATCGCGCGGAAGCCGGGGCGGTTCACGTCCGGGCTCAGCGAGGCGGTGCGGCTGGTCGGGCCGAGCACGCCGATCACGAAGCGCGGACGTCCGGGGTCGCCGGCCTCGACCGCATCGCAGGCTTCCCGAGCCAGGCGCGCGCCGGCCTCGTTGAGTTCGCGGGCCAGGTGCTGCAGGCCGTAGTCGGCGAGCGAGATCGAGGTCGAGTTGAATGTGTTGGTCTCGACCAGGTCGGCGCCCGCGTCCAGGTAGGCGCGGTGGATGCCGCGGATGATCTCCGGACGGGTCAGGCTGAGCAGGTCGTTGTTGCCGCGCTGGTCGTGGCCGCAACCGCAGCCGGGGCCGTGGGCATGGCCGTCGACGGCGTCGTGGTCGCGGTCGAAGCCCTCGGCGAAGCGCTCGCCGCGGTAGTCGTCCTCGGCCAGGCCGTGCTGCTGGATCATCGTCCCCATGGCGCCGTCGATCACCAGGATGCGCTCGCGCAAACAGCGTTCCAGGCGCTCGGTGCGTTGCGGGTTCAACCAGGGCAGGGTCTGCATGTCAGCTCTTCCTCTGTGTCTTGCGCGGCGCCCGCGGGCTGCGCGCGATCAGGGCGATGACCTCGAAGTGGGGCGGGCGGCGTTCGCGGGTGACCGTCTCGCAGCTGACGATCTCCAGCCCGGCGCGGTCGGCGAACCGGCGCAGCTCCTTCTCGCTGAAGCCGAGGTTGACGTGGCCGTAGGCCTCGACCGTGCTGCGGTGCTCGTGGCTGGCCAGGCTGGTCAGCAGCAGTCGGCCGCCTGGCCGCAACACGCGACTGGCCTCGGCGACCGCCCGCGCGGGGTGGTCGGCATAGGTCAGCGCATGCATCAGCACGACCAGGTCGAATTCGCCGTCGGCGAACGGCAGCGCATGCATGTCGCCTTCCTGGACCTCGACGTTGCCGAGCCGGCGCAGACGCTCGGTGGCGGCGTTGACGACCTTGCTGCTGGCGTCGAGGCAGACATAGCGGTGGGCGTGCGGGGCCATCAGTTCGGCCAGTACGCCATCGCCGGACGCGATGTCGAGCACGTCGCCGGGCTCCAGCAACGGCAGCGCCGAGCGCGCCATCGCCTCCCAGGTACGGCCGGGCGAGTAGTGGCGCTCCATGTCGCCGGCGACCGAGTCGGCCCAGTTCTGGTCGGCGGCGCGACTGGCGAGCACGTCCGGCAGCCGTTCGGCGTCCTGGCGCAGCAGCGGATCGTCGCTGCCGCGGCGCAGGGTCTGCCACAATGCGCGCTGGGCCGGATCGAGCGAATCCTCCTCGAACCGGTAGTAGGCCGAGACGCCGGAGCGGCGGTCGCGGACCAGCCCGGCTTCCTTGAGCCGGGCGAGATGGGTCGATACCCGCGGCTGGGCGAGCCGGGTCACCGCCGACAGTTCGGCGACGGTCAGCTCCTCGCCTTCGAGAAGGGCGAGCAGGCGGACGCGGGTGGCGTCGGCGAACACCTTCAGCCTTGACGACCAGCCTTCGAGATCCATGCGGGCTCCTGGATGTGCGTGGCGATGCGGAGTGGCACCCGGCGGGCGCATCCATCAAATCATCGCGATATAGCGATAAGTTTGATTCGCAGGGCTGCCGCGGTCAAGTCCGGGGCCGTCGGCGGGGCCGGGCATGGCTGGGGTTATCGGCGTCCGGGAGCTACAATGGCCGGATTGTTCAGCCGATCCGGGCGTGCCCGGTGATGCTTCACTCCGGATAGATTTCGAGGTGCCGACGTGGATTTCCGCTTTACCGACGAGCAGTTGATGATCCAGGACGTGGCGAGGCGCATCGCCCAGGAGAAGATCGCCCCGAGCGCCGAGCACCACGATCAGACCGGCGAGTTCCCGCTCGAGAACATCCGCACCCTCGGCGAGAACGGCCTGATGGGCATCGAGGTGCCGGCCGAGTACGGCGGCGCCGGCATGGACCCGGTCAGCTACGTGCTGGCGATGGTGGAGATCGCCGCCGGCGACGCCGCCCACTCGACCATCATGTCGGTGAACAACTCGCTGTTCTGCAACGGCATCCTCAAGTTCGGCAGCGAGGAGCAGAAGCAGACCTACGTGCGCGCGATCGCCGAGGGCCGCGAGATCGGCGCGTTCGCGCTGACCGAGCCGCAGTCGGGCTCCGACGCCACCGCGATGCGCTGCAAGGCGGTCAAGCAGGACGACGGCAGCTTCGTGATCAACGGCAAGAAGAGCTGGATCACCTCCGGTCCGGTCGCCCGCTACATCGTGCTGTTCGCGATGACCGACCCGGACAAGGGCGCGCGCGGCATCACCGCGTTCATGATCGATACCCAGCGCGAGGGCTTCCACCGCGGCAAGACCGAGCCCAAGCTCGGCATCCGCGCCTCGGCCACCTGCGAGATCGAGTTCACCGACTACGTCGCCCGCGCCGAGGACGTGCTCGGCGAGGAAGGGCACGGCTTCAAGATCGCGATGGGCGTGCTCGACGCCGGCCGCATCGGCATCGCCAGCCAGGCGATCGGCATCGCCCGCGCCGCCTACGAGAAGACCCTGGAGTACGTGAAGGAGCGCAAGGCCTTCGGCCAGCCGATCGGCGCGTTCCAGATGACCCAGGCCAAGATCGCCGACATGAAGTGCAAGCTCGACGCCGCGCTGCTGCTGACCCTGCGCGCCGCCTGGACCAAGGGCGAGACCGACAAGAACGGCGGCCGCTTCAGCAACGAGGCGGCGATCGCCAAGCTGACCGCGTCCGAGGCGGCGATGTGGATCAGCCACCAGGCGGTGCAGATCCACGGCGGCATGGGCTATTCCAAGGAGATGCCGCTGGAGCGCTACTTCCGCGATGCCAAGATCACCGAGATCTACGAGGGCACCAGCGAGATCCAGCGCCTGGTGATAGCCCGCAACGAGACCGGCCTGCGCTGAGCGCCCGTCCAAGGCCATGAACGCCTCCCGGGGCCGGTCTTCCGCGTGCCGTTGCCGATCGTCCGGCAACGGGCGTGGTCGCGACCCCGCGCGCCGACTTTGCGCGATCGCGCCGGTCGCCGCGGCGTCATTGCCTGTTCACGCGATGGGGCGTGCAATAGCCCCTGTTATGACCGTCGAAGACTGTTCAGCCCACACCTGCGCGGTTTCTCCCACATGACCCCCGAGCGGCCCGCGCGAAAGCGTGGGCCTCACTGCATTGGAATCCCGGATTCCATGAGCCCTGAGCACCCATGAGCACTTCCAAGACTCCTGCCAAGAAGAAGGCCGTCAAGACCGCCAAGACTGCCAAGTCCGTCAAGCGCGCGAACCCGACCGCCGGCCAAGCCGCTTCGGGCAACGATGCGGTCTCCCTCGCTCCGATCGTGGCCGCGATGCGCAAGAAACTGCCCAAGGCGCGCCAGGCCGAGGCCGAGGCCTTCGTCAAGGCCTTCTATGTCCGCATGGGCGACGACGAACTGCCCCAGCACAGCGCCGCGGGCTGGGCGGCACTGGCCGCCGACTTCCTCGATTTCGCGCGCGTGCGCAGGTCCGGCAAGGCGCTGGTGAGGCTGTTCAACACCACAGTGAAGTCGCATGGTTGGGAGTCGCCGCACACGGTCCTGCAGATCGTCAACGACGACATGCCGTTCCTGGTCGACTCGATCACGATGCGGCTGGCGGAGATGGGGATCGGCGTGCACGTGCTCGGCCACCCGGTGGTCTGTTTCGAGCGCGACCGCTCCGGCCGGGTGACCGCGATCGGCTCCGGCAATTCCGAGTCGCTGATGCACCTGGAGATCGACCGCCAGGCCAGCGACTCCATGGCCGACATCGAGCAGGCCATCCAGGCGGTGCTGGCGGACGTGCGCGCGATCGTGGTCGACTGGCAGGCGATGCGCGACAGGATGGTCGAGATCGCCGATGAGCTGCCGAACCGCCATTCGCCGGTCGACGAGGCCGGCCGGCGCGAGGCCCGGGAGTTCCTGCGCTGGGCGGCGGACAACCACTTCACCCTGCTGGGATACCGCGAGTACGAGGTGACCCGCCAGAAGGGCGTGGAGGTGCTGAGCGCGGTCAAGGACAGCGGCCTGGGCCTGTTGCGCGCGGGCGATGTCGGCAAGCCGCGCCTGCTGACCTCGCTGGCGGCCCACTTCATGCCGCAGTCCGGCGCGGTCGACGCGCTGATCCTGACCAAGACCAATGCCCGCGCCACCGTGCACCGGCCCGGTTACATGGACTATGTCGGCATCCTCGACTTCGATGCCGCCGGCAAGCCGGTCCGCGAGCAGCGCTTCCTCGGCCTGTACACCTCCAGCGCCTATACCTCGCGCCCGTGGAACATCCCGCTGGTGCGCGAGCGCCACGAGTACGTGATGGAGCGCTCCGGGCTGGCGCCCAACAGCCACAACGGCAAGGCGCTGCGCCACATCCTGGAGACGATGCCGCGCGACGAGCTGTTCCAGGCCAGCGGCGACGAGCTGTTGCGCACCGCGATGGCGATCCTCGGCCTGCAGGAGCGGGTGCGCAGCAAGCTGTTCCTGCGCCGCGACCGCTATGGCCGTTATTTCTCGGGCCTGGCCTATATCCCGCGCGACCGCTTCAACACCGAGGTCCGTCACCGCATCGAGGCGATGCTCAAGCGGGTCCTGTGCGGCGAGCACATCGACACCAATGTGCAGCTCAGCGAGTCGCCGCTGGCGCAGTTGCACTTGATCGTGCGGCCGAAGTCCGGTGAGGCGATCGAGATCGATCATGCCGCGATCGAGGCCGAGCTGGCCGAGATCGTCCGCAACTGGCAGGACGACCTGCGCGACGCGCTGATCCGTCGCCATGGCGAGCAGGAAGGCCTGCACATCAGCCAGCGTTTCGGCCGTGCGCTGCCGGCCGGCTACATCCAGCACTCCGGCGCCGAGGCCGCCGCCGGCGACGTAGATCACCTGGCCGCGCTGACCGGCCCGGACGACCTGGGCCTGAGCCTGTGCCGCCAGCACGAGGGCGTCGGCGGCCTGCGCTTCAAGTTCTACCGCCAGCTCGACGACATTCCGCTGTCGGACGCGCTGCCGATGATGGAGAACATGGGGCTGCGGGTGATCGCCGAGCATCCGTTCCGGATCCTGGTCGACGACGTTCCGCTGTACATCCAGGACTTCGAGGTCGAGTCCGCCGGCGGCGACATCGACATCGAGCAACTGGGCGCCAACTTCGAGGACGCCTTCGCCCACATCTGGCGCGGCGATGCCGAGAACGACGGTTTCAACCGCCTGATTCTCGGCGCCGGCCTGTCGTGGCGCCAGGTCGCGATGCTGCGCGCCTACTGCAAGTACCTGTTGCAGGTCGGGGTGCCGTTCTCGCAGGCCTATGTCGAGCAGACCTTCGCCCGCTATCCGTTGCTGGCGCGGCTGATGGTCGAGCTGTTCGAGGCCCGCTTCCATCCGTCCACCGGCGGCGAGAGCAAGGCCGAGATCAAGGCCGGAATGGCGGCGTTCCGCGCCGAGCTGGAACGGTTGGCCGGTGGCGACGCGTCCGCGCTGGCGGCGCTGGCGCCGGTCATCGAGGCCCGCGCCGGCAAGCGCGAGGCACAGACCGAGGCGACCCGCAAGGCGCTGAAGGTCCTGCTCGACCGCGTCTCCAGCCTCGACGAGGACCGCATCCTGCGCAGCTACATGGGCGTGATCGAAGCGACCCTGCGCACCAGCTACTACCAGAACGGCGGGGCCGACGACGGTGCCGACAAGGGCTACGTCAGCTACAAGTTCGACTCGGCCAAGGTGCCGGACCTGCCCAAGCCGCGCCCCTACCGCGAGATCTTCGTCTACGGTCCGCGCGTGGAGGGCATCCACCTGCGTTTCGGTCCGGTCGCCCGCGGCGGCCTGCGCTGGTCGGACCGCCGCGAGGACTTCCGCACCGAGGTGCTGGGCCTGGTCAAGGCGCAGATGGTGAAGAACACGGTGATCGTGCCGGTCGGCTCCAAGGGCGGCTTCATCAGCAAGCGTCCGCCGGCCGATGGCGACCGCGACGCGGTGTGGGCCGAGGGCGTGGCCTGCTACAAGATGTTCATCAACGGCCTGCTCGACATCACCGACAACCTGGTCGACGGCAAGGTGGTGCCGCCGCGCGACGTGGTCCGCCACGACCAGGACGATCCCTACCTGGTGGTCGCCGCCGACAAGGGCACCGCGACCTTCTCCGACATCGCCAACGGCATCGCCCGCGAGCACGGCTACTGGCTCGACGACGCGTTCGCCTCCGGCGGCTCGGTCGGCTACGACCACAAGGGCATGGGCATCACCGCCAAGGGCGCCTGGGAGTCGGTCAAGCGCCACTTCCGCGCGCTCGGCCGCGACAGCCAGAAGCAGGACTTCACGGCGGTCGGCATCGGCGACATGTCCGGCGACGTGTTCGGCAACGGCATGCTGCTGTCCAGGCACATCCGCCTGGTCGCCGCGTTCGATCACCGCCACATCTTCATCGATCCGGAGCCGGAGGCGGCGCGTTCCTACAAGGAGCGCCAGCGGCTGTTCAAGCTGCCGCGCTCCAGCTGGCAGGACTACGACACCGCGCTGATCAGCAAGGGCGGTGGTGTGTTCCCGCGCAGCGCCAAGTCGATCCCGCTGTCGAAGCAGGCGCGCGAGGCGCTGGGCATCGACGAGGGCATCGAGGCGATGAGCCCGAACGAGCTGATGAGCGCGATCCTGTGCGCGCCGGTCGACCTGCTGTGGAACGGCGGCATCGGCACCTACGTCAAGGCCGCCAGCGAGACCCACGCCGACGTCGGCGACCGCGCCAACAACGCGCTGCGGGTCAATGGCCGCGATCTGCGCTGCAAGGTGGTGGGCGAGGGCGGCAACCTCGGCCTGACCCAGCTCGGCCGCATCGAGGCCGCGCATCATGGCGTGCTGCTCAACACCGACTTCATCGACAACTCCGCCGGTGTCGACACCTCCGACCACGAGGTCAACATCAAGATCCTGCTCAACGGCGAGGTCCAGGCGAAGAAGCTGACGGTGCCGGCGCGCAACAAGCTGCTGGCGGCGATGACCGACGAGGTCGAGGCGCTGGTGCTGACCGACAACTACCGCCAGAACCAGGCGATCAGCCTGATGGAGCGGATGAGCGTGCCGCGGCTGGGCTCCAAGCAGCACTTCATCCGCACCCTGGAACAGCAGGGCCTGCTCGACCGCCAGATCGAGTTCCTGCCCAGCGACGCCGAGCTCGCCGAGCGCAAGGCGCGCGGCCAGGGCCTGACCCGTCCGGAACTGTCGGTGCTGCTGTCCTACGCCAAGCTGGTGATCTACCAGCAGTTGCTGGAGTCGGACATTCCCGAGGACCCGTACCTGTCCAAGGAACTGGTGCGCTACTTCCCGCAACCGCTGCAGAAGAAGTACGCCGGGTCGATGGAGCACCACCGGCTCAAGCGCGAAATCATCGCCACCGCGGTCACCAACTCGATGGTCAACCGCATGGGCGCGACCTTCACCCTGCGCATGACCGAGGACACCGGCCGCAGCGCCGCCGAGGTCGCCAAGGCCTATACGATCAGCCGCGAGGCGATCGACGCGCGGGCGCTGTGGGCGCAGATCGACGCGCTCGACGGCAAGGTGCCGGAGTCGGTGCAGATCGACGCGCTGAAGGTGATCTGGCACCTGCTGCGGACCATGTCGCGCTGGCTGCTGTCGCGACCGGGGGCGATTCCGGAGATCACCGACGCGATGGCGCGCTACGGCGCCGGTCTCAAGGCGGTGCAGGCCGCGCTGCCGACCGCGATGTCGGAGGTGCGTCGCGAGGGCTTCGAGGCGCGCAAGACCGAGTGGAAGGACAAGGGCTTCCCGGCCCCGCTGGCCGAGCAGCTGGCCGCGTTGCCGTTGCTGGAATTCGGCTGCGACATCGTCGAGGTGGCCAACGCCCGCCGGCTGCCGCCGGCCGAGGTCGCCTGCGCCTACTTCGCGCTCGGCGCGGCCCTGCACATGCCGTGGCTGTACGAGCAGATCGATGCGCTGGAGGTCGACGGTCGCTGGCAGGCGCTCGCGCGTGGCGCATTGCGCGACGAGCTGGGCGTGCAGCAGCGCGCCCTGGTCGGGCAGATCCTGTCCAGCGGCGGCAGGCAGTCGGCCAGCGCCAAGGTCGAGGCGTGGTTGAACCGCGACGACCCGTCGCTGCGCTTCACCCAGGCGATGCTGTCGGAACTGCTGAACCAGAAGGCGGTCGACTACCCGACCGTGTCGGTGGCGGTGCGCCGGCTGGCCCAGGTCGCCGGCACCAGCGTCTGAGTGCCGGCGGCGCGATCCATCGTCGCAACCGCGGGGCCCGGAGGCGGACGTAGCGCCTCCGGGGTATCCTCGGCCGAAGCCACCAGGAGTCGCCGATGACCGCATCGCCCCGGATCGCCTTCTTCGCCAGCCCCGCCGAGGGGGCCGGACAGGCCTTCGAGGAACTGGTCGCCCGGCACGGCCAGCACGACCCTGCCGAGGCCGACGTGCTGGTCGCGCTCGGCGGCGACGGCTTCATGCTGCAGACCCTGCACCGTTACGGCGGGCAGGGCAAACCGGTCTACGGAATGAAGCTGGGCAGCGTCGGCTTCCTGATGAACCATCACCATCCCGACGGTCTGCTCGAACGCCTGCACGCGGCCGAGCCGGCGGTGCTGAGGCCGCTGGAGATGGTCGCGGTCACCGAGTCCGGCGCGACCGTCGGATCGCTGGCCTACAACGAGGTCTCGCTGCTGCGGCAGACCCGCCAGGCCGCGCATCTGTCGATCGAACTCAATGGACAGGTCCGTCTCGACGAGTTGATCAGCGACGGCGTGCTGGTCGCCACCGCGGCCGGCAGCACCGCCTACAACTTCTCCGCGCACGGCCCGATCCTGCCGCTGGGGACCAATGTGATCGCGCTGACTCCGATCGCCGCGTTCCGGCCACGACGTTGGCGCGGCGCGGTGCTGAAGGCCGATACCGAGGTCAGGTTCCGGGTGCTGGACCCGTACAAGCGGCCGGTCAGCGCGACCGCCGACTCCCACGAGGTCCGCGACGTGGTCGAGGTGACCATCCGCGAGTCGCGCGATCGCACGGTCACCCTGTTGTTCGACCCCGAGCACAATCTCGAGGAGCGGATCCTGGCCGAGCAGTTCTCCAGCTGAGCGCGCCGCCGTTTGCGGCGGCGAAAGTCTCAGCGGATGACACCGGAGCAGGGCACAATGGCGGCATGCCAGACCGTGATGCCGACCCCCTGATCGTCGCGATATCCTCGCGCACCCTGTTCGACCTCGAGGACAGCCATGCGCTGTTCGAGGCCCAGGGCATCGATGCCTACGCCGACTACCAGCGCGACCACGAGGACGACATCCTGCCGCCGGGCGTCGCCTTCCCGCTGGTGCGCAAGCTGCTCGGGCTCAACGATGGCGCGCCGCCGGAGGCGCCACGGGTCGAGGTGATCCTGATTTCGCGCAATTCGGCCGATACCGGGCTGCGCATCTTCAACTCGATCGCCCATCACGGGCTGTCGATCAAGCGTGCCGCGTTCAGCAACGGCTCGCCGCCGTTCCCCTACATCCGCCCGTTCGGCGCCGACCTGTTCCTGTCGACCCATGCCGAGGACGTGCGCAGCGCGCTGCAGGCGGGGGTCGCCGCGGCGACCCTGCTGCCGGCGCGGGCGGCGCAGCAACGGCACGACCAGTTGCGGATCGCCTTCGACGGCGACGCGGTGATCTTCGACGACGAGGGCGAACGGGTATCGCGCGAGGGCGGCCTCGACGCCTTCGCCGCGCACGAGCGGGCCCGCGCCGGCGAGCCGCTGTCGGGCGGGCCGTTCCGCGGATTTCTCGATGCCCTGCACCGGCTGCAGGCGGCGTTCCCGGTCGGCCAGGACGCGCCGATCCGCACCGCGCTGGTCACCGCTCGCTCGATCCCGGCGCACGAGCGGGTGATCCGCACCCTGCGCGACTGGGGCATCCGCCTGGACGAGGCGCTGTTCCTGGGCGGTCGCGCGAAGGGCCCGTTCCTGGACGCCTTCGGCGCGGATATCTTCTTCGACGACTCGGTCCACAACATCGAGTCGGCGCGCGGCCTGGTCGCCGCCGGCCACGTACCGCACGGCATCGCCAACCGCGACTGACGGCGGCCGTCGCCGTTCAGTCAGGGATCGCGGCTTACGCCGTGATCCCCGGGCTGCGCCCGGGAATCCCCGAAGTTTGCTTCGCAAACCTTGGGCCCCGCCGTTGCGCTTCCACACCCCCATTCGCACCTACGGCGCGAATCGCCCCCTGACTCAGGGGGCTGGGCCGTCCATACCTATCTCGTAGGAGCGGCGTAAGCCACGATGGGGCTTTCATGGGAAGGCCTGGTCGCAGCTCACGCAGCTCCTACAGAAGCGATGGCCTTCTCCCGTACGCGCGGCGTGAGCCGCGGTATCTGGATGCAGCCGGATACCGTTCCTTCAGCCCTGGTCCTGTTCGCCGAGGTTGATCTCGGCGACCTTCCAGCTCAGGCCCTGCCGGCGCAGCACGACCTCGACCGGCATCTGTCCGGGGTTGTCCAGGCCGACACTGAAGCGGTCGTGCGACTGCAGGCGGTAGTGCGCGTGCTCGAACGGGTCCGGCGCCGGCTCGGTGCTGACCGGCTTGTCCAGCTCCAGGCCGGAGGCGGTGCCCTGGCGCCAGGCGACCCGCCCGCGCATCAGCACGCCGACGCCATCGGGGGTGGCGACGTAGTCGATCAGGCTGCCGCTGAGGTGCCCGGCGACCGCCATCGCGACCGAGCCGAGCAGGCTGTCGCCGATCACCGGGCCGGCCTGGCGGGCGATGAAATCCTCGCTCTGTGCGCGCAGATTGTCCTGCAACGCGGGAAAGTCGACATGGCGGGCGAGAGCGGCGGCGTCGTCCTCGCGCAGCGCGGTCCGGATGCCGTTGACCGCGTACAGCGGCGAGGCCAGATACAGGCCGGCCAGTACCGCGGCGAGCAGGATGAGCGACAGCAGGAATTTCTTCATCGGATCCAGGCGGACAAGGTGGGACGGTCGCGACGCAGGACCGCCGCGCCGTCCAGTGTAGACGCAACCCCGGCCGCGGCGGGCCGGGGTTGCGTGCGCTGCCGATGCCGGCGGCCGCGGGGGGCGGCCGCCGCGCGCACGGCGATCAGAAGCGCAGGCCGCGCTCGCGCACTTCCAGCGGTGCCATCCGGGTCTGATCGTGCAGCTCGAGCTGACGCACCTCGAACGGGGCGTGATAGCCGCGCGGCAGGTGGGCCGGATCGAACTTCAGGGTCAGCGCGCCGTCGCCGGCCGCCAGCCAGGCGGCCGAGTGCGATTGCGACACCGGCCGCCGCACGCCATCGGGCGCGGTCGCGTACAGCACGCCGCGGACCTCGTAGCGGCCCTCGGCCGCGGCCTCGACCGGCAGCACGATCTGCAGCTTGCCCGGGTCGGCGCGGAAGCCGCCGTCCAGGCGCGCGGTCGGCGCGGCCACCGCGAACGCGGTACGGGCGTCGCGCGCGGTTTCGCCATCGTTGGTGAATACCTGCAGCTCCCACAGCCCGGGCTGGCGACTGTGATGGGCCGGCAGGCGCACGTCGGCGGTGCCCCGGCCCTGCCTGTCCAGGCGCAGCCTGACCGGGAAGCTCTCGCCGTCGGGCGCGACCAGCAACGCCTCGGCGCGCGCCGGAATGCCCTGCTTGCCGCGTTGCATGCGAACGTCGACCTGCATGCGGCCGTTCTCGAGGGCGTGGTGACGACGCGGCTGGGCGTGCAGGACCAGGTCGCTGTCGGGCTCGAACACGTGGACCACGTAGCGGCCGTCGGCGCCGGCGGCCTGCAGGCGGTAGCGGCCGGCGCTGGCGGAACGGTCGGCGCGGACCACCGCGGTGCCCGGGTTGACCGCCATTCCGGTCGCGCGCAGTTGCGCGTCGGTGGCCATCGCCTGCAGCGGGATCGCGCGGCCGGCCTGCTGCATCTGCAGGCGTCCGGGGGCGATCGGGGCGGCGCCGCGGGCCGGGCTGACCCGGATCAGCGCACCGGGAGCGGTCAGGCCGACATCGACGCCGCGTTCGAGTTCGGCGCCGTCGACGGTCATCCAGAACTCGCGGCTCTCGGCGGCATGCGGGGCGGGCGCGGACAGCTCGGCATTGGGGTCGAGCGGCCACGAGAACGACACCGGGGCGCGTTCGAAGTCGCCGGCCGGCACCGGCGCGGCGGTCAGTCGCTGCGGGACCTGGTCGCCGCCGCCGGCCGGCAACAGCGGTTGCGAGGCGTTGGCGGCCAGCGGGGCCGAGAGCAGGGCGGCGAGGGACAGGGCAAGAATTCGATGCTTGGACATGGCGGTCACCTCACTGCTGCACGTCGGAACGCAGGATGGTGTCGAGCCGGAAACAGGCGCGACGGCTCTGGTTGTGGCTCAGCGGCTCGCGGCCGGCGGTGCGGTCCTTGTCGACGAACCAGACCGTGCCGGCGGCCGACTGGCTGCTGCAGTCGAGGAAGCCGTCGGAACAGCTGTTGAGCCAGTTCTGGGTCGTCTCCAGGCCGACGTTCTCCCAGTAGCCGCCGCAGTAGCTGTCGGAGTCGAACGGCGAGGAGTCGACATCGCTGCCGACCACGCTGCGGAACGGCTTGGGCAGCGCCGGGCGCCCGGAGGTGCCGTACAGGTACTGGGCGTTGTAGTGGGCCATCCAGCTGACCTGCTGCATGCGCACCGCGTCGGACTCGTAGCCCAGCAGCCAGCCGACCGCCTGCTCGAAGGCGTTGCCGTTCATCACCGCGTCGGCGAGCGGGGTGCCGGCCGAGGACGGCGCCAGCGCGTTGACCCGGACGGTCTTGTTGATGATGTTCGGATAGCGGCTGTCCCAGGTCGGGTTCGACATGATCCAGCGCATCACGTTGCCGCCGTTGGAGTGGGTGATGACGATCAGCCGGGTGATGCCGCGGTTGTTGATGAAGCTGGTCAGTTGGTCGGCCAGGCAGCCGGCGGCGCGGTTGTCCCACATGTACTGCTCGAAATCGCAGTTGATGACCGTGTAGTTGGCGCTGTCGGGCAGCCCCTGGCGCACCGAGTTGACCATCGCCGGTTGCCAGTAGTCCTGGTAGGCGTTGGTCTGCTTGCCGGTGCCGTGCACGAAGGCGACGCCGGTGACTTCGGCGTAGGCGCATGGCGCGAGCGCGGCCATCAGCAGGCCGCAGGCGAGTTTCCGCATGATGTGTTTCCCCTTTCCTTGGAGCGGCCGTGGCCCATCACGGCTCATGCCGCCGGTCTGAGTGCTGGGTCGTTTCCTGCGCCACCCCTATGGCGCATCGTCCCTGAGCGTACCCATCCGTACGGGTATGTCATGCGGCGTTGCGGCGTGGAAGCGGCGTCAGGTCACAGAACGCAAGGCTTGGGGTGGCGGGTTTCGGCGCGGTGACGACGCGGTGACGACGGCATGTCGATTGCGACGGCTGTCGCGTTCAGAACTCCAGATCCAGCGCCGCGCACAGATAGTCGAGCAGGGGCGCCAGTCCGGCCAGGTCCTTCTCCAGCACGGAGCGCAGGCGTGGCCCGGTCACCGTCGCATCGTCGATGTTGCGGAAAGCGACGAAATTCTTGCGTCGCAGGTCCTCGGCATGCTCGAACTCGGGCGGGAAGCCGCGCGGCATCCGGGTCAGCATCTCGCTGTCGTCCAGCGCGTAGCGGCGCCGGAACGCCTTGTCGCCGGTGGCGGCGGCCCAACTGCCAGGGTTGTCGAGGATGAAGTGGCGGATCCGGCGCAGGCTGTCCGGGCCGGGATGCCAGATGCCGGCGGCGACGAAGCAGTTCCCCGGCTGCAGGTGGATGTAGTAACCGGGCGCCTCGACATTGCGGCTGCGCTCGTGGAACAGGCGCGCGCCCTGCCAGGTCTTGTAGGGCGCCTTGTTGTGGCTGAAACGGGTGTCGCGGTGGATCCGGAACAGCGAGCCGCCGACGCCCCTGGGCTCGGAGCGGTAGTGCGCGCTGACCTCGGTGAGCGCCGGCTGCAGGTCGGACAGCAGTCGCCTGAACGGGTCGCGCACCTCGGACTCGTAGCGCGCCTTGTTCGCGTGGAACCATTCGCGCTCGTTGTGGCGGGCGAGGTCCTTGAGGAACTTGAAGCTGGCATCGCTGAAATAGGCGGGCATCGGGGAACTCCGTGGGGCGGATGACGGGGCGCGAATCAGCCGAGGCTGGAACGCAGCTCCAGGCCCCAGGCCTCGAGCTGGTCGAGCAGGGCCAGGCGCGGGCCGTCGCCTGTGTGCTCCAGGCGCAGGGCGGCGATCTCGGCGTCGAAGCGGGGGAAATCGTAGTCGGCGATGCCGCCGTCGCGAAGCCGGCGGCGCCGGTACTCGTTCCAGCGCGCCCGCTCGCTGGCCGACAGCGTCGATGGCCAGTTGCGGGCGCGGTAGCGGAACAGCAGCTCGGGCAGGCGCGGGTCGCGGAAGCCGAAGGTCGCCGCGCCCAGCGCTTCCGGCGGGGTGCTGCGCACGTCGCGGAACAGCCGCTTGTCGCCGTCGCCGATGAAGCCGTCGTACAGCGAGGCGTCGACATCGGACGGCGGCCGCTCGCGGCCGTCGTCGAACACCCGCCGCAGCTTTTCCGCCAGCGCCGGACCGGCCTCGCGCAGGGTCCGCGCGCGCGCCTCGGCCAGGTCGCGGTCGATGCCCAGGCGCTCGAACTCCTGCGGCCGCAGGTGCGCCCAGGCGACCAGGGCCGGGCAGCGGTTGAGATGGACCTCCTTCAGCGCGATCCGGCGCTCGCCCTCCGGCAGATCGGCGGCCGGCGTGTACAGGCGGTCGGCGATGTCGGCCGCCTCCAGTTCCAGCAGCGCGGCGGGGTCCTGGTCGAGGTCGAACACGATCATCCGGTTGTCGATGCGCGGATGCCGCGCCAGTGGCACCACTGGCGCCGCGCACAGGCGGCTGGCCGGGTAGCGCTGCGAGACGTGCAGCAGCGGCGTCATCGCCACGGTGTCGAACATGCCGGCGACGAAGCGCTTGTTGCGCAGGCGCAGGGCGTAGTCCCAGAACTTCGGCTGTGCCGCCTTCAGCAATCGCGCGATGCCGATCAGCGCGCGCACGTCGGACAGGGCCTCGTGGGCGTCGCCTTCGCGCACGCCGTTGGCCTCGGCCAGGTGCTCGAGCCGGAACGAGGCGAAGCCGTCGTCGCGGCGTGGCCAGACCAGGCCTTGCGGGCGCAGCGCGTGCGCCAGGCGCAGCACGTCGAGCAGGTCCCAGCGCGAGTTGCCGCCGCGCCATTCGCGCTCGTAGGCGTCGTAGAAGTTGCGGAACAGGCCGTAGCGGACGAACTCGTCGTCGAACTTGAGCGAGTTGTAGCCCAGGGTGCAGGTCTGCGGACGCGACATCGCATCGAAGATGCGGGCGAAGGCCTCGGCCTCGGTCACGCCCTCGCGGGCCGCATGCTGCGGGGTGATGCCGGTGACCAGGGTCGCGCCCGGCGACGGCAGCAGGTCGTCGGCGGGACGGACGAAGAAGCTGATCGGCTCCTCGACCTCGACCAGGTCGGCATCGGTCCGGATCGCGGCGAACTGGGCGATGCGGTTGCCGCGCGGGTCGGTACCGAAGGTCTCCAGGTCGTAGAACAGGAAGCTGTCGGACATGGCGTCAGTCGTTCGGCAGCGGGGCCAGGCACGCCAGCACCCGCGCGTCGACCAGGTCCCAGTCCAGGCTGTCGAGCGAGTCGTGGCCGCGGGTCAGTTCGACCAGCAGTTCGCGCTGCAGCCGGCCGCGCTCGAAGGCCATCGCGTAGGGCAGGCGGTGGAAGCTGACCATCGAATAGCGCGGCATGAAGCGGTCGGGGTGTCGCTCGGCGAGCTTCTGCTCCAGCGCCCGCTGCAGCAGGTAGTCGTCGTCGTCGACGCGATCGCGCATCTCCAGGTAGTTCTCCAGCGCCATCGCCTGGATCGCGCGCGAGTTGGGCAGGCGCTCGGCCTCGAACGCGGCGAACGCGGCGGCGCGGTCGGCGGTGGCGTCGAGGTGCTCGGCCAGGGCGACGCAGTCCTCGAACGCGCAGTTCATGCCCTGGCCGTGGAACGGCACCATCGCGTGGGCGGCATCGCCGAGCAGGACCGCGCGGTCGTCCAGCTGCCAGCAGTCCAGGTACAGGGTGCCGAGGACGCCGGTCGGATTGTTCTGGAAGTCCTCCTCCAGCGCCGGCATCAGCGGCAGCGCGTCGGGGAAGTCGCGCTCGAACAGCGCGCGCGCGTCGGCGCCGCTGCGGACGCTGGCGAAGCTGGGTCCGCCGTCGCGATGGCCGTCGCCGTCGGGCAGGTCGTCGTTGGGCAAGTCATTGTTCGGTAGGTCATTGTTCGGCAAGAACAGGGTGACCGTGAAGGTGCGTTCGTCGTTGGGCAGGGCGATGCACATGTAGCGGCCGCGCGGCCAGATGTGCAGGGCGTTGGGCTCGATCCGGAAGCCGCCGTCGGCGGCGGGCGGGATCTCCAGTTCCTTGTACGAGTGGTCGAGGAACTCGCTGCGTTCGCCCAGCGCGGTCTCGGCCGCCATCGCCTGGCGCAGGGTCGAGCCGGCGCCGTCGGCGCCGACTAGGGCCTCGAACGCCGCCTGGTGACGGCTGCCGTCGCGCTCGTCGAGATAGCGGGCGATGCGGGCGTCGAAGTCGACGCTCTCCAGTCCGCGGTTGAAGTGGAAGCGCACGCCGGCGCGCTCGGCGATGTCCAGCAGCACGATGTTCAGCTCGCCGCGGTGCACCGACCAGATCACTTCGCTGTCGTCGCGGCCGTAGCGCTGCAGGCTGGTGCGACCGTCGCTGAAATGCACCATCCGCCCGCGCATCATCACCGCCTGGGTCATCACCGCCTCGTCGGCGCCGGCCAGGCGCAGCGCGTGGCGGCCACGCTCGGCCAGGGCCAGGTTGATCGAGCGGCCGCCCTCGTAGCCGCGCAGGCGCGGATCGCCGCGCTTCTCGAACACCTCGACCTCCCAGCCGCGGCGGGCGAGCAGGGTCGCGAACAGGGCGCCGGCAAGGCCGGCCCCGATCACGGTGATGCGCCGTTCCACCCGGCCCAGGTCGTCAAGCGGCATCGCGCCAGGCCTCCACGGTTCGCGCGAAGCGCAGGATGTCGGCATGGGTGTTGTACAGCGGTGCCGGCGAGATCCGGATCACGTCCGGTTCGCGCCAGTCGCCGAGCACGCCGTTCTCGG
This sequence comes from Marilutibacter maris, assembly GCF_003233695.1. Taxonomy (NCBI): domain Bacteria; kingdom Pseudomonadati; phylum Pseudomonadota; class Gammaproteobacteria; order Lysobacterales; family Lysobacteraceae; genus Marilutibacter; species Marilutibacter maris. The sequence goes on from NZ_CP029843.1 coordinate 1,849,204, forward strand.
CCAGGTAATCGAACAGGGCACGTCCCTGGGCGCGGCCACCGGCGACGCGCAGCGACAACTGCGCGCCGCGACGCTCGGGCTCGGCCGGGGTGACGATCTGCAGCACGCTGTCCAGGCGCTGCCTGATCAGGGTTTCCAGATAGCCGGTCAGGCGCAGCGACTTGTCCCGCAGGGCCGGCATGCCGACCGCGTCGAACAGCTCCAGCGAAGCGCGCAACGGTGCCATGCCGAGGATCGGCGGGTTGCTCAACTGCCAGCCCTCGGCCCCCGGGGTGGGCGTGAAGTCCGGCCCCATCAGGAACCGGGTCGAGGGCTCGTGTCCCCACCAGCCGGCGAAGCGCGGGCGATCGGTATTGGCATGACGCTCATGGACGAAGCAGCCGGCGATCGCGCCGGGGCCGCTGTTGAGGTACTTGTAGTGGCACCAGACCGCGAAGTCGACGCCGCTGTCGTGCAGCGCCAGCTCGCGGTTGCCGGCCGCGTGGGCGAGGTCGAAGCCGCACATCGCGCCGGCGGCGTGGGTCAGCCGCACGATCCGGGCGAGGTCGAAGAACTGGCCGGTGCGGTACTGGATCCCCGGCCACAGCACCAGGGCGAGGCGGTGGCCGTGGGTGCGGATCGCGTCCTCGATCGCCGCCATCGAGAGGGTGCCGTTGGGCTCGTCGGGTTCCAGCTCGATCAGGTCGCGGGCCGGGTCGAAGCCGTGGAAGCGCACCTGCGACTCCATCGCGTGGCGGTCGGACGGAAACGCGCCGGCCTCGATCAGGATCGCCGGCCGTTCCGGGGTCGGCCGGTAGAAGCTGACCATCATCAGGTGCAGGTTGGTGGTCAGGGTGTTCATCGCGACCACTTCCGATGGCTTGGCGCCGACCAGGCGGCCGAGCTGCTCGCGCACCAGCCCGTGGTAGGTCATCCACTGCGACTCGCCGGTGAAGTGGCCCTCGACCGCGACCTCGGCCCAGGTGCGCAGCACCTCCTCGACGTGGTCGCGCGCGCGCCGCGGCTGCAGCCCGAGCGAATTGCCGACGAAGTAGGCCTGCTCGCCGTCGCCATGGCGCGGGATCAGGAACTGCTCGCGCAGCGTCGGCAGCGGGTCGCTCGCATCGAGACGGGCGGCGTGGGCGGGGTCGAACAGGTCGGTCATGCGGTTGGATCTCTTGGCGGTGTCGGCGGCGTACGGAGCGTTCGGGCGGCTTGTGCGGGCGGCCTATTCGAACCGGGACAGCGGCAGTCCGAGCCATTCCAGCGCGGTGCCGTGGTAGAGGCGGGCCTGATCGGAACCGGACAGGTCCAGCGAGGCGATGCCGGCGCCCGGCGATTGTTCGCCGAGCGGGAACGGATAATCGGTGCCCAGCATCACCTGGGAGACGCCGCAGGTGTCGAGCAGGTAGCGCAGGGCGCGCGGATCGGCGACCCAGGAGTCGAAGTACAGCTGCGACAGGTAGTCGCGCGGATTGCGCGGGTTGTCGGTCGCGACCAGGTCGGGGCGCATGTTGAAGCCGTGCTCGATGCGGCCGATGGTGTACGGGAAGGCGCCGCCGCCGTGGGCCATGCAGACCTTCAGCTTCGGCAGCCGCTCCAGCACGCCGCCGAAGATCAGGCAGCAGGCCGCGCGCGACTGCTCGGCCGGCATCCCCACCAGCCACGGCAGCCAGTATTTGGGCATCGACGGGGTTCCCATCATGTCCCAGGGATGGACCAGGATCGCGGCGCCGAGTTCGGCGGCAGCCTCGAAGAACGGGAACAGTTCCGGCGCGTCCAGGTTCCAGTCGCCGATGTGGCTGCCGATCTGCACGCCCTGCAGGCCGAGCTGGTCCATGCAGCGTTCCAGCTCCTGCACCGCCAGTCGCGGCGACTGCATTGGCACCGTGCCGATCCCCGCGTAGTGGCGGGGGAAGTCGTGGCAGGTCCGCGCCATGTGGTCGTTCAGCGACTGGTGCAGCTCCAGCGCCTGATGCGGCTTGGCCCAGTAGCTGAACATCACCGGCACCGTGCTCAGCACCTGCACTTGGACGCCGAAGCGGGCGTAGTCGTCCAGGCGCTCCTGCGGGTCCCAGGTCTTGGACCAGATCTCGCGGAAGAACTTGCCGTCCTTGTAGATCCGGTGGCGACCGTCGTCGGTGTGGTGGATCACCGGGAAACGGTTGTCGCCGTACTTCTTGACCAGGTCGGGCCAGTCGCGCGGCAGGTAGTGGGCGTGGGTGTCGATCTTCAGCATGGGGTCAATCTACCGGCTCGCGTCCCGCTCTGCCCGGTCCTCGTGTGTCCGGTTCCCGGTCGCGGGCTCCTGCTGCGTTCCCATCACGCAGTCGCGATCGCAGACCACTCGGCCGGCCTTCATCACCCAGCGCGGCGCGCTCAGGGTGGCGGTCTCCACGTTGGGGTCGCTCTCCAGCGCGATCATGTCGGCCAGATAGCCCTCGCGCAGGCGCCCGAGGCGGTCGCCCATGCGCAGGGCATCGGCATTGTTGACGGTCGCCGCCTCCAGCGCGGCGGCGGCGGGGACTCCGGCCGCGACATACAGCGCGATCTCGCGGGCCGTCGCGGAGACAGCGAAGCTGGGGCCGGCATCGGTGCCCAGCGCCAGCGGCACGCCGGCGCGCCAGGCACGACCGGGATTGGCGACCGCGGCTTCGGCCCAGCGTCCCAGTTCCTCCGCCGGCTTGCCGTCGCGGCCGCCGGCGAACGTCTGCAACTGGCTGCCGACGTAGTCGGCGACGAACGCGGTCGGCACCAGGTAGGCGCCGCCGCGCTTGAAGCGGGCGGCGGCCGCGTCGTCGAAATAGGTGCCGTGCTCGATGGTGTCGGCGCCGGCCTGCAGCGCCAGCGCGATCGCCGGCGTGCTGTGGGCGTGGGCGGCAACCGGTCGGCCGGCCTGATGGGCGGCGTCGACCGCGCCGCGGACTTCGTCCTCGAACATGATCGGCGCGGCGTCGGGGCGGCCGCCGCTCTCGCGTCCGGAACCGGACACGGTCATCTTGATCCAGTCCGAACCCTGCTCGATGTTCTCGCGCACGACCCGCCGGCACGACTCCCGGCCGTCGCAGGCCGCCGGCTCGTAGGGAATCTCGCCCGGCTGTGGCCGCCGCGCGCCGTGACCGCCGCTGCGCGAGACCACCCGGCCGGCGGCGAGGATGCGCGGGCCGGGCAGGCGACCGGCATCGATCGCGTCGCGGACCGCGAACACCACGCCGCCGTTGTCGCCGACGTCGCGCACCGTGGTGACGCCGGCGCGGACCAGCTCGCCCGCGTAGGCGGCCACGAGCAGGGCCATCCGTGCCTCGTCGCCGGCGGTGCCGGGATCGGCATGCATCGAGATCCCCAGGTGCATGTGCAGGTCGATCAGCCCCGGCATCAGCCAGGATCGGCCAAGGTCGATCACCTGCGCCGGCTCGCCGGCAGCGGCCGGATCGGTGCCGGGTACGATCCGCTGGATGCGTCCGTCGCGGACGACCAGGGTGTGCGGGCCGGCGGCCGGCCGCCCGGGCTCGGCGATCAGGTGCCCGGCGAGGATCACGGTGGTCGCGGCGTCGGCCGCCGGGTCGCCGTCGGGAGGCCCCGGCTGGGCGGATGCCGCTCCCGCCATCGCCAGCGTCGCCAGTAGTACCGCCAGTATGGTCATTGCAGGCGCGATGGCCCGGCGCGACGGTCGAGACGGCGAGGGCTTCGGCGCGGCCACGGTGGCGGGCGACTCAGCCCCGGTCCGCGCCCGGGTCCTGCGCCTCGTAGCGCGCCGGCCGCGGGTTCAGATGGCCGCAGGCGTCGCAGCGGCGGTGCGCGTCGGAGCGGTAGAAGCGCTCGAACACCGGCGGGAAGTCCTGCTCGATATCGCGCAGGTGGAAGTACTCCTCGTACAGCATGTGGTTGCAGCGTTCGCAGTACCACAGCAGGCCGTCCTTCTCGTGCGCCAGGCGCCTGCGCTCGACCACCAGGCCGACCGAGTCGGGCATGCGTTGCGGCGAGTGCGGCACCCGCGGCGGCAGCAGGAAGATCTCGCCGGCGCGGATCGGGATGTCGCGGACCCGGCCGTCCTCCTGGATCTTCAGCACCATCTCGCCTTCGAGCTGGTAGAACCACTCCGGACCCTCGTCCCAGTGATAGTCGGTGCGCTGGTTGGGGCCGCCGACCACCATCACGATGAAGTCGCCGTCGTAGATGCACTTGTTGCCGACCGGCGGCTTGAGCAGGTGGCGGTGCTCCTCGATCCAGGCCTGGAAATTGATCGGGCTGGGCAGCATCAGCGCTCTCCGGTTGCCTGCGCGCCGGCACGGGCCACGCATTTGAGTTCGATCGCGATCGGGGTCGGCAACGCGTCGATGCCGAGCGTTGTCCGGCACGGGGCGGTGTCGGGGTCGGGAAAGTACTCGGCCCAGACCGCGTTGTAGGCGGCGAAGTCGCGCGCCATGTCGGTGAGGTAGACGGTCACGTCGACCAGGTCCTCCCAGCGCGCGTCGCAGGCCTCGAGCACCGCCTTGACGTTGGCGAACACCGAGCGGCACTGCAGCTCGATGTCGTAGCCCAGCAGACGGCCGTCGGCATCGTGGACGTTGCCCGGAACCGCGTTGGTGGCCGCATCGCGCGGACCGATGCCGGACAGGAACAGCAGGTCGCCGACCCTGCGCGCGTGCGGGTAGCGGCCGACCGGCCGTGGCGCGGCGCCGGCGTGGATGCCATTGCTCATCGCGGCGAGTCCCCGCCGGCGGCATGCACGCGCGCGATCGCCGCGCTGTAGCGCTCGCCGAGCTGCTCGTAGCGCTCGACGTCGATCTGCAGGTCGTTGACCCGGCCGTTCTTGAGGCTGTAGACCCAGCCGTGCACGGTCAGCGGCTGCTCGCGGCTCCAGGCGTCGCGGACGATGTTGGTCTGGCAGACGTTCTGCACCTGGTCGATCACGTTCAGCTCGCACAGACGGTCGTGGCGCTCGCCCTCGGCGGCGGCATGCAGGCAGCCGGCGTGCTTGACCGCGACGTCGGTGACGTGGCGGATCCAGTTGTCGGCCAGGCCGACCCGGTGGCCGTGCAGGGCCGCGTGCACGCCGCCGCAGCCGTAGTGGCCGACCACGATGATGTGCTCGACCTTGAGCACGTCGACCGCGAACTGGATCACCGACAGGCAGTTGAGGTCGGTGTGGACGACGACGTTGGCGATGTTGCGGTGGACGAAGACCTCGCCCGGTGCCAGGTCGATGATCTGGTTGGCGGGGACCCGCGAATCGGAGCAGCCGATCCACAGGAACTTGGGCGCCTGCTGGTCCGACAGGCGCTCGAAGAAGCCGGGGTCCTCGGCATTGATCCGTTCGGACCATTCGCGGTTGCGTTCAAGAAGGTCGTGCAGTTTGCTCATCGCGGTGAGGGATCCAGTAGCAGGCCGATGTTGCGGGCCTCGGTGAAGAATCGCATCGCCTCCATGCCGCCCTCGCGGCCGAGGCCGGAGGCCTCCATGCCGCCGAATGGCGTTCTCAGGTCGCGCATCAGCCAGGTGTTGATCCAGACCATGCCGCAGCGCAGGGCGGCGGCGACGCGGTGGGCGCGGTCCAGGTCGCGGGTCCAGACCGATGCGGCCAGTCCATAGTCGGAAGCGTTGGCCAGGGCCAGCGCCTCGTGTTCGTCGTCGAACGGTTGCAGGGTCACCACCGGTCCGAAGATCTCCTCGCGGTTGGTCGCGCAGTCGGGGCCGAGGCCGTCGATCACGGTGGGGGCGACGAACCAGCCCGGGCGGTCGATCGCCGAGCCGCCGCAATGCACCTGGCCGCCCTCGTCGCGGGCGCGCCGCAGCGCCGCGGTGACCTTGTCGAAATGCGCCTGCGACACCAGCGGGCCCATGTCGGTGTCCGGGTCGACCGGATCGCCGACCTGCAGCGACAGCGCGCGCTCGACCAGGGCGTCGCGGAAGGCGTGGTAGATGCGCCGCTCGACCAGCATCCGCGAGCCGCACAGGCAGATCTGGCCGCTGTTCTGGAATGCCGAGCGGGCGAGGGTGTCGAGATGGTCCTCCCAGGCGCTGTCGGCGAACACCAGGGTCGGGTTCTTGCCGCCCAGCTCCAGCGAGACCTTCTTCAGCTGCGGTCCGGCGATGCCGGCGATGCGGCGGCCGACCGCGGTGCTGCCGGTGAACGAGACCGCCTTAACCGACCGGTGCGAGACCAGCGCCTCGCCGACCTCGGGACCCAGGCCATGGACCAGGTTCAGCACCCCGGACGGAAAGCCGATCCCGGCCGCCAGTTCGGCCAGCATCGTCGCGCTGACCGGAGTGACCTCGGACGGCTTGGCGACGACGGTGTTGCCGGCCGCCAGCGCTGGCGCGATCTTCCAGGTGAACAGGTACAGCGGCAGGTTCCACGGCGAGATCGTCGCGACCACACCCAGCGGCCGGCGCAGGGTGTAGTTCAGTCCGGTCTCGCCGTGGTGTGATTCGCTGGCGAACTGGGTCGCGGCCTGGGCGAAGAAACGCAGATTGGCGACCGCGCGCGGGATCTCGATATCGCGGGCCAGCCGGATCGGTTTGCCTGCGTCGCGCGACTCGGCGCGGGCGAAGTCGTCGGCGTGCTCCTCCAGGGCCTGCGCCAGTCGCTCCAGCCAACGCGCGCGGGCACTGTTGGGCAGGCCCGACCAGTCGGCGAATGCCGCCTCGGCGGCGGCCACCGCTGCGTCGACATCGTCGCCGTCGCCACTGGCAACCTCGGCGTAGGCGCTGGCGGTGGCAGGGGCGAACACCTCCAGCCAGCGGTCGCTGGCGGGTGGGCGGGCGGTGCCATCGATCCAGTGGTTCAGGCGCATCGGTCAAGCTTAACGCGAGTGCCGCCAGGCGCGTTCACCGTACGCGACCCGATGGTTGCCGCGCGCGCCGGGCGGCGTCCGGCCACGCTCGCGGGAAACCGCGGACGCGGGCTCAGAGCGAGCGGGTGCGGCCGCCGTCGACCGGCAGGTTGATGCCGGTGATGTAGGCCGCCGCCGGCGAGCACAGGAAGGCGACCGCGGCGGCGGTCTCCTCGGGACGCGCGAAGCGGCGCATCGGGATCGCGGCGACCATGTCGGCCTGCACCGCTTCGCGCTCGCGGCCGCTGCGCTCGGCGCTGGTATCGATGATCTGCTCGATGCGCGGGGTGTGGGTCGAGCCGGGCAGCACGTTGTTGACGGTGATGCCGCTGGCGGCCAGCTCGGTGGCCAGGGTCTTGGCCCAGCTGGCGACCGCCCAGCGGGTGGTGTTGGAGACGCCCAGTCCCGACAGCGGCTCCTTCACCGAAGTCGAGATCACGTTGACGATGCGGCCGTAGCCGGCCTGCTCCATGCCCGGTACGACGAGCTCGGCGAGCACGTGGTTGGCGATCAGGTGCTGGCGCCAGGCCGCCTCGAACGCGGCGATCTCGGCGCCGCGCACCGGTCCCGGCGGCGGGCCGCCGCTGTTGTTGACCAGGATATGGACCGGACGCTGCGCCGCCAGGGCCTCGACGCGGGCGCGCAGGGCATCGGTATCGGCGGCATCGACCGCGATCCAGTCGTGGCGTTGGCCGGGGCGGGGGCATGGCAGCTCGGCGGCCAGCGCTTGCAGGCGCTCGCCACGGCGTGCCAGCAGGGTCACATCGGCGCCGAGCAGGGCCAGTTCGCGCGCGCTGGCCAGGCCGATGCCCTGGCTGGCGCCGCAGACCAGGGCGTGTTTGCCGGACAGGTCGAGATCCATGTTCAGTCTCCTTGCGTCGGGTCGGTGGCCGCCGGCAGCGCGTGCTCGCGCATCAGTGCGGCGACCGCGCGCTCGCGCGGCTCTGGGCGCGCGTCGAGGTCGGCCGCGACCGCGGCGATGTTGGCGACGGGATGATTCTGGCCGAGCTTGAACTTGATCTCGGCCCGGTCCACTTCGAGGTGGAAGCCGATGATGCCGCGCAACTGGCGGCGGTGGTCGTCGCGTTCGGGCTCGAACGTCCAATCGCGGCCGATCCTGGCCTCGTGGGCGTTGCTCAGTGCGGCGACCAGCGCGCCGAGCGCGGCCTCGTCGTCGAAGGTCCGCAATGTGCCGCCGAGATGGGCGACCGCGTAGTTCCAGGTCGGTACCCGCGCCGCCGATTCCTTGTCGGGGTAGACACCCGGCGACACGTAGGCGTGCGGCCCATGCACGATCGCCAGCGCGCGACCGCCGTGCCGCGCCTGCGGATTCGGCCGCGCCCAGTGGCCGGACAGGCGGATGCGGTCTCCGTCGCGGCGGTACAGCACCGGCAGGTGACTGACGCCCGGAACGCCGTCGGCGGTCGTCACCAGGGTGACGAAGGGGTCCGCGTCGATCAGCCGGTCGAGGGCGGCGAGGTCGTCGATCGCGAAGGCGCGTGGCGTATACATGCCACGCTCAGTGGTGGGACGGCAGCTTGCTGACCATCTGCGCGCGCAACCGTTCGTCGTCGTCGGCCTGCGGCGGTGCCAACTCGTCGAGCAGGAAGCCGCGGGTGCGGGCGTCGTCGGCGTCGAGGCCGTCGAGGGCGACGAATTCGGCATCCATCAGCGCCGCGCGCGCGCTGTCCTCGCTGTCGTAGGTCAGGGTGTTGCCGTCGCTGTCGAAGACCTCGGCGGTGCCGGCCTCGCGGACCCGCAGTCGCGCCCAGATCACGGTGCGGCCGAGCGTGGCCAGCCACCATTGCGTGTGCATCGTGTCGTTTCCTCCGGTCATGCGATCGCCTGCGAAAGCAGCCACAGCGCACCGGCCATCAGCAGGCCGCCGATGATGGTCAGCAGCGACAGCCGGGCCGGGGTCGCCAGTCCGCTCAGGTTGCGGTCGCCGATCGCCGCGTAGCGCTTGGCCAGCAGCCAGCCCAGCGCGGCCGGATTGATGAAGGCACCGGGACCGAACTCGGCCAGCACCCCCGGGTGACGGTCGCGGATGTGCACCAGGGCCAACGGCCAGAAGATCACGAAGGCGGTGGCGCCGGCGATGGCCAGTGACAGCGAGACGAGGGCGAAGAACAGGATCACGGGCGGGTCGATGAGTGAGTGGTGGAGAAGTGAGAGGCGGGGCGGGTAGCGGGAGTGACGAGCGTGGCGGGCTCCTGCCCTTTCCCGCGCCTCACTCCTCTCCACTCACTCCTAGAATTCAGCCTGGCCGGGCGCGCGCGGGTAGGGGATGGCGTCGCGGATGTTGGCCAGTCCGCAGACGTAGACCACCAGACGCTCGAAGCCCAGGCCGAAGCCGGCGTGCGGCACGCTGCCGTAACGGCGGAAGTCGCGGTACCAGCCGTAGTGCTCGGCATCCAGGCCGAACTGGGCCATGCGCGCGTCGAGCACGTCCAGGCGCTCCTCGCGCTGGGCGCCGCCGATGATCTCGCCGATCCCCGGTGCCAGCACGTCCATCGCCGCGACGGTCCTGCCGTCGTCGTTCAGGCGCATGTAGAAGGCCTTGATGTGCTCGGGGTAGTTGGTCACCACCACCGGGCGGCCGACGTGCTGCTCGGTCAGCCAGCGCTCGTGCTCGGTCTGCAGGTCCAGGCCCCACTCGACCGGGAACTCGAACTTGTGCCCGGACTGCTGCAGCAGGGCGACCGCATCGGAGTAGTCGATCTGCTCGAACGGCGCGTTGACGAAGGCTTCCAGTCGGCTGACCGCGTCCTTCTGCACGCGCTCGGCGATGAAGGCCATGTCGTCGGCGCGCTCGTCGAGCACCGCGCGGAACAGGTACTTGAGGAACTGCTCGGCGACCCGGGCGTTCTCCATCAGGTCGGCGAACGCGATCTCCGGTTCGACCATCCAGAACTCGGCCAGGTGGCGGGTGGTGTGGCTGTTCTCGGCGCGGAAGGTCGGGCCGAAGGTGTAGACCTTGCTCAGCGCCAGACAGTAGCCCTCGACATTGAGCTGGCCCGACACGGTCAGGAACGCCTCCTTGCCGAAGAAGTCGCGCGAGAAGTCGACCTCGCCCTTGCCGTCGCGTGGCAGGTTGGCCAGGTCCAGGGTGGACACCCGGAACATCTGCCCGGCGCCCTCGGCGTCGGAGGTGGTCACGATCGGCGTGCTGATCCAGTAGTAGCCGTTCTCGTGGAAGAACCGGTGCACCGCCTGCGCCAGGCAGTGGCGGATGCGGGTGACCGCGCCGAACAGGTTGGTGCGCGGACGCAGGTGGGCGACCTCGCGCAGGAACTCCAGCGAGTGCGGCTTGGGCTGGATCGGGTAGGTCTCCGGGTCCTCGACCCAGCCGACCACCTCGATCTCGCGCGCCTGGATCTCGAAGCCCTGGCCCTTGCCCTGCGACTGCACCAGCTCGCCGCGGGCGATCACCGAGCAACCGGCGCTCAGGCGCTTCACCTCGGACTCGTAGTTGGGCAGGGTGTCGGCCGCGACCACCTGGATCGGCGCGAAGCAGGAACCGTCGCTGACGTTGACGAAGCTCAGCCCCGCCTTGGAATCGCGACGTGTGCGGACCCAGCCGCGGACCGTGACTTCGCCGCCGACCGGCACCTTGCCGGCGAGCGCGTGTTCGACGCTGATGATCGTCATGCTGTGGGCACCATCTATGGCTTGAAACCGGCCCGGTCCGGGCCGATATGGGGGAAAGCAGCGCAGTTTAACGGGTGTTCCGCCGGCGCGGCGACACCGGTTGGGCGCGCCTCTATAATCGAACCATCGCCCGATCGATCGTTTTGCCTCTGTCCGGAGTCGTCCATGGCCGTCACCCTCGCTCCCGCCGCCCTTGCCCGCGTCCAGCGCTTCCTCACCGAGGATCCGTCCGCGCTCGGTCTGCGTTTCGGGGTGACCCGGACCGGTTGTTCGGGCTGGCAGCATGTCGCCGACCTGGCCCGCGAGGAGAAGCCCGGCGACACCGTGTTCGAGCAGGACGGGGTGCGCATCTTCGTCGACACGACCAGCCTGCCGGTCGTCGACGGCACCCGCATCGACGTGGTCAGGCAGCGCCTGGGCGAACAGTTCCTGTTCCACAACCCGAACATCGCCGAGGCCTGCGGCTGCGGCGAGAGCTTCACCACCGAGGCGCTGCCCCAGCTGCAGGGCTGAGCGGGGCGGACGGCGTGGCGGGCCGCGGGCCCGCCTGAACAGGGCCTGCCGGGGTGCTCGTCGGCGCAGCTTGCCTGAAACCGTCCGCTACTGCGATAATTACCGGCTCCCTCGGCCCCGCCGTGGGAGACCCTTGCTCCACCGCCCGGATGGACGGGTGGGGGGCTGATCCGGCCGGAACGCTCCGGCCATCATCCACAAGGAAAACACAATGCGTCATTACGAAGTCGTGTTCCTGGTCCATCCGGACCAGAGCGAGCAGGTTCCGGCCATGGTCGAGCGCTACAAGGCGCTGATCGAGGGCGGCGAGGGCAAGATCCACCGTCTGGAGGACTGGGGCCGCCGTCAGCTGGCCTATCCGATCCAGAACCTGGTCAAGGCCCACTACGTGCTGCTCAACATCGAGTGCAACCAGGCCGTGCTGAACGAGCTGGTCGACGGTTTCCGCTTCAACGACGCGGTGCTGCGTCACCTGGTCATGAAGCGCGACGAGGCCGACACCGAGCAGTCGCTGATCATGAAGTTCAAGGACGAGAAGGGCGACAAGCCCGAGCGTTCCGAGCGCCGTCGCCGTGACGACGACAGCAGCAAGGACGACGGCGACAGCAACAACAACAACGCCGACGATTCCGACGACAACGCCGAAGCCGCCTGATCACGCCTTCCTAGGAGCCGCACTCCCATGTCCAAGTTCTTCCGCCGCCGCAAGTTCTGCAAGTTCACCGCCGAGGGCGTCAAGGAGATCGATTACAAGGATCTCAACACCCTCCGCCAGTACCTGACCGAGACCGGCAAGATCGTGCCGAGCCGCGTCACCGGTACCAAGTCGAAGTACCAGCGCCAGCTGGCGACCGCGGTCAAGCGCGCCCGCTTCCTGGCCCTGATCCCGTACACCGACAACCACAACGCTTGAGTAAAGCCGTCGCCCGCGGGGCGGCCCTGGCTCCCCCTCTCCCGTCCCCGGGAGAAGGGCGGGGGTGAGGGCGAGCTCCCGGCGCCGCCGCTTTTTCGGACAGCGAAACCCGCTGCGGGCCGACAGGTCCGCTAACGAATACGGAGCAACACCATGCAACTGATCCTCCTGCAGAACGTGCAGAACCTCGGCAGGCTCGGCGACAAGGTCGACGTGAAGCCGGGCTACGGCCGCAACTACCTGGTGCCGCAGGGCAAGGCCGTGCCGGCCACCGAGGCCAACCTGGCCGAGTTCGAGGCCCGTCGCGCCGAGTACGAAGCCAAGGCCAAGGCCATCCACGACGATGCCCAGGCCCGCCAGGCCAAGCTCGAAGACGCCAGCGTGACCATCTACGCCAACGCCGCCACCGAGGGCAAGCTGTACGGTTCGGTCACCACCCGCGACATCGCCGAGGCGCTGACCAAGGCCGGCCTCGAGGTCGAGAAGTCCGAGGTGATCATGGGCGAGGGCGCGATCCGCCACGTCGGCGAGTACGACGTCGTGATCCACCTGCACGCCGACATCGACGTGACCGTCAAGGTGATCGTGGCGCCGGAAGCGGCCTGAGCACGACCGCCGGCAACACCACGCGGCGGGCGTCCGACAGGGCGCCCGCTTCGTTTTGGGCGTCCGCCCGCCGCCGCTGCGGCGGTCGCAGGATCTGAGACGCCCAGCTGATATCACCGGTCCGGCCGCGGGAGTTATCCCCGCGTCGATACCCGGATATCCACAGGCTTGCCACAGACTTGTCTGCAACCTGTCGCAGGCCGCCGGGGCTAGGATGCCCAACCCTGATCCACGCCCGCCGCGCCGCCGCGGGCGAGCGCATGCATCCAGCCAGGAGACCGCCGCCCATGAACGCACGCCCCGGTTTTCGCAGCGACGGCCGCAGCGACAGGCGCTTCAAGGACCGGGACGAGGGCCGGATCGACCAGTTGCGGGTGCCGCCGCAGTCGATCGAGGCCGAGCAGGCGGTGCTGGGCGGGCTGATGCTGGCCCCGGACGCCTACGATCGCGTCGTCGACCACATCTCCGAGTCCGACTTCTACCGTCGCGACCACCAGCTGATCTTCCGCGCGATCAACGAGCTGGCGCAGAAGGCCAAGCCCTACGACGCGGTCACCCTCGGCGAATGGTTCGAGTCGATGGGCCTGGGTGAGCAGGTCGCCGGCGGCGCCTACCTGATCGAACTGGCCAGCACCACGCCGTCGGCGGCCAATATCCGCGCCTATGCCGACATCGTCCGCGACAAGGCGATCCTGCGCCAGCTGATCGACGTCGGCACCGGCATCGTCAACGACGGCTTCCAGCCCGACGGCCGCGACAGCAGCGAGATCCTCGACGAGGCCGAGCGCCAGGTGCTGGCGATCGCCCAGGCCAACAGCAACGGCAAGGACGACTTCACCAGCGTCCACCAGGCGCTGACCGCGGCCTTCGACGAGTTGCAGACCCGCTATGCCAACGGCGGCGCGATCACCGGCCTGCCGACCGGCTACACCGAGTTCGACGAGATGACCGCCGGCCTGCAGAAGACCGACCTGGTCATCCTCGCCGCGCGTCCGGCGATGGGCAAGACCACGCTGGCGCTGAACATGGCCGAGTACGCCGCGTTCCGCAGCAAGCTGCCGGTGGCGGTTTTCTCGATGGAAATGTCGGCCAGCCAGCTGGCGATGCGCCTGATCTCCTCGGTCGGCCGGGTCAACGCCCAGCGCCTGCGTACCGGCCAGCTCGAGGACGAGGACTGGAGCCGGGTGACCAGCGCGATCCGGCAGCTGCGCGAGGTCAAGATCTTCATCGACGACGAGCCCGGCCTGTCGCCGACCAAGCTCGCCGCCAAGGCGCGCCGGCTCAAGCGCGAGCACGGCCTGGGCCTGATCGTGATCGACTACCTGCAGCTGATGTCGGTGCCGGGCAACAACGAGAACCGCGCCACCGAGATCTCCGAGATCTCGCGTTCGCTCAAGGGCCTGGCCAAGGAGCTGGAGGTGCCGGTGATCGCGCTGTCGCAGCTCAACCGCTCGCTGGAAACGCGCACCGACAAGCGTCCGGTGATGGCGGACCTGCGCGAATCCGGCGCGATCGAGCAGGACGCCGACATGATCGTCTTCATCTACCGCGACGACTACTACAACAAGGAAAACTCGCCCGACAAGGGGCTGGCCGAGGTCATCATCGGCAAGCAGCGAAGCGGCCCGACCGGCTCGGTCAAGCTCAAGTTCTTCGGCGAGTACACCCGCTTCGACAACCTTTCCCACGACTCGGTCGGCAGTTTCGAGTGATGCGCCGGCGTCGACGCCGGCTGCATTAGCATAGGCAGCCATGCAGGCGCCCGAATCCTCCGCGAATCCGTCCGACGTCCCGGTTCCCGGCACCGTCGGAACCCGTCCGACCCGGGTCATGGTCGATCTGGCCAATCTGTCCCACAACCTCGCCGGCATCCGCGCCCATGTCGGCGTGCCGGTGATGGCGATCGTCAAGGCCAACGCCTACGGCCACGGCCTGGTGCCGGTGGCGCGGCATCTGCAGGCCCGCGGCGTCGACCAGCTCGGCGTGGCCTTCGTCGAGGAGGGCGTGCAGTTGCGCCGCGCCGGCGTCACCGTGCCGATCCTGGTGCTGGGCGGCATCTGCGCCCGCCAGGCCGGTCAGTTCATCGCCCACGACCTGGAAATCACCGTGTCCTCGCTGGACAAGCTGCGCCAGGTCGAGGCCACGGCCGAGGCGATGGGGCGCAAGGCGGTGATCCACCTGAAGATCGACACCGGGATGGAGCGCATCGGCGTGCACAGCTACTCGTCGCGGGCGTTCATCGAGGCGGCGGCGGCGTCGCGCTGGTGCGAGCTGAAGGCGGTCTATTCGCACCTGGCCTGCGCCGACGACCCGCGGTCGCCGATGACCGCGCTGCAGCTGGAGCGGTTCCTGGAGGCCTGCGCCCACTTCGAGCGGATCGGCGCGCCGATGCCGCTGCGCCACCTGGCCAATTCCGGCGGTGTGCTGCACTTCCCGCAGACCTGGCTGGACATGGTCCGTCCCGGGATCGCGCTGTACGGGGTGCTGCCGGACCCGGCGTCGCGGCGCAGCATCGACCTGCGCCCGGTGATGTCGCTGGTATCGCAGGTGGTGTATTTCAAGGTGGTGCGTGCCGGCAATCCGGTCAGCTACGGCGCGACCTGGGCGCCCGCCGGCGATACCCGGGTGGTGACCGTGCCGATCGGCTACGGCGACGGTTATCCGCGCGCCTTGTCGTCGTCCGCCGACGGACGTGGCGGCCAGGTGTTGATCCGCGGCCGCCGCCATCCGATCGTCGGCCGCGTCTGCATGGACCAGTTCATGGTCGACATCGGCGCCGACAGCGCCTGGAACGAGGATGAGGTGGTGCTGATCGGGGCGCAGGGCGACGCCTTCATCGGCGCCGAGGAGCTGGCGCGGATGGCCGGCACCATTCCCTACGAGATCATGGTCGGCCTCAACGGGCGCATTCCGCGCCACTACGTTGGCGGTCCGGAACCGCAGCCGCGTTGACGTTGTTCGAGCCGGCGTGATTCACTCCGGGCGAACCGGGGAGGGTACATGGACAAGTCAACGTCGCCCGGCCGGCCGGATGCCGGCGGCCGTCGCGAACCGATGTCGAAGGTGGATACCGCGTGGTTGCGGATGGAGCGGCGCTCGAACCCGATGATGATCACCGGGGTGTTGATGTTCGCCGAGCGGCTGTCGCTGGACGCGCTGCGCGAGCTGATCGACGAGCGTTTCCTGGCCTATGCGCGGTTCCGTCAGCGGCCCGTGCAGACCGCGTCGGCGGCGGTCTGGGAGACCGACGAGGCGCTGGATCTGGAGTGGCACGTGCAGCCGGCGAGCCTGCCCGGCCGTGGCGGCAAGCAGGCGCTGGAACGCTTCGTCAGTCGGCTCGCCTCCACCGCGCTGGATCCGCAGCGTCCGCGCTGGCAGTTCCACCTGATCGAGGACTACCGCGGCGGCTCGGCGCTGGTCGCCCGTATCCACCATTGCTACGCCGACGGCATGGCGCTGGTGCAGGTGCTGCTGTCGTTGACCGATACCCGCCGCCATCCGCGCCGCGGCGACGGCCTGCCGCACACCTGGCTGAAGCAGGAGCACGCGGACGTGGCGCGCCGCGTCGGCGCGGTCGACCGCTACGTGAGGCTGGGCGGCAAGATCGGCGGCAAGATGGTCGAGAAGGGCCTGGAGATGTACCGCGATCCGACCCTGGCCGCGGTGCTGGCCCGCGAAGGCGGCGAGATCGCACGCGAGCTGCTGACCGCGCTGGCGTTGTCGGACGATCCGCCGTCGCTGCTGCGCGGCGCGCTGGGGCCACGCAAGCGGGTCGCCTGGGCCGAGCCGCTGGATCTGGAGGAGGTCAAGGCGGTCGGTCGCGCCTGCGGCTGCACCGTCAACGACGTGCTGATGGCGGTCGCCGCCGGCGCGCTGCGCCACTACATGGTCGAGCGCGGCGATCCGGTCGACGGACTGACCCTGCGCGCGACCGTGCCGGTCAACCTGCGGCCGCTGGAGCATGCCCGCAAGCTGGGCAACCACTTCGGCCTGGTGTTCCTCGACCTGCCGGTCGGCGAGGCCAACCCAGTGCGCCGGGTCGAGCGTGTCGCCAGCTGCATGGAATCCCTCAAGAATTCAAAGCAAGCCATTGTTGCTTATGGACTTCTTGCGACGCTCGGGGTCGCGCCGGCGGGCGTGCAGACGGTCGCGCTCGAAATGCTCAGCCGCAAGGCCTCGACCGTGGCGACCAATGTGCCCGGGCCCCAGCAGACCCTGTACCTGGCCGGCGCCGCGCTCGACCAGATGATGTTCTGGGTCCCGCAGACCGGCTCGATCGGGGTCGGCATTTCCATCCTCAGCTACAACGGCCGGGTGCACTTCGGGCTGATCGCCGACGGCAAGCTGATCCCGGACCCGGGCGACGTGATCTGCCACTTCGGCGAGGAGTTCGACAAGTTGTTGTACCTGGCGCTGATGGGCGACTGGGACACCCCGCTGGACGCGTCCGCAGCGCAGGCGCTGCTGATCGAGGGCTGAGCGGGGGAGGGGCGGAAGCGGTCCGAAACGCCTACCAGGCGGGCCTGCTGGAAGCTGAATGGGGTTTTCGACCGTCACTCCCCGGAGACGCGGGAGGGATTAGCGTGTGTGCCTGCCCTCACGCCAGACAACGAGGTTGAACCGATGAAAACCCAGATCCGCAGCATGCTCGCAGCCGCCGTCGTCACCACGATGATGGCCGGTTGCGCAACCACCGGTGGCTATGGCGGTGGCTATGGCGATCAGGGCTATGGACAGCCGCAGGAACAGCGCTCAGGCATGAGCCGGACCCAGAAGGGCGCCCTGATCGGCGCGCTCGCCGGCGTCGCCGCGGGCCTGCTCAGCGGCGACGACGCCACCGAGCGGCGCCAGCGCGCCCTGGTCGGCGCCGGCATCGGCGGCCTGGCCGGCGGTGCGATCGGCAACTACCAGGACCGCCAGGAGCGTGCGCTGCGCGAACAGATGGCCGGTACCGGCGTCGACGTGATCCGCCAGGGCGACAACATCACCCTCAACATGCCCAGCAACATCACCTTCGACTTCGACAAGTCCGACCTGAAGCCGGGGTTCTACCCGGTGCTCGACGACGTCGCCAATACCCTGCGCCAGTACGACCAGACCATTGTCGAGGTCGCTGGCCACACCGACAGCGTCGGCAGCGATGCCTACAACCAGCAGCTGTCCGAGCGCCGTGCGGCCTCGGTCGGCAATTACCTGATGTCGCGTGGCCTGATGCGGGACCGCTTCATCCTGATCGGTGCCGGCGAGGGCCATCCGGTCGCCAGCAACGAGACCGACAGCGGCCGCGCGCAGAACCGCCGGGTCGAGATCACCCTGGTGCCGGTGCGCTCCTGAGCGGAGCGTCGCGGGCACGACACCGAACCGGCCTTCCGCTCCGGCGGACAGGCGCACCACCGGCGGGCCGCGATCGCGGCCCGCTTTTCTTTTCGCCGCCATCGTTCCGGTTGCGGACATTTCCGGTCCGATTCCCGGCGCTGGCGTTACTATGGCAGCGAACCGAGCAGGAACCCGTACACGCGTGACCCCAAGGCAACAGGCATATCCTTACGACCCGACCCCATCGAGCGGCCACGACCTGTCCGCACCGGCAGTGACCCGCCTCGGCGGACGTCCGCGCCGCAGCGGGGCCCGCGGATGAGCGCGATCGGTTTCAAGGGCGACGGCGCCGATGAAGGCGCGGCGGAAGCCGGGCCCGGCCGCGCGGCCGACCGGGCGCCGCTGATCGCCGCCGATGTCGGCGGCACCCATGCACGGGTCGCCCTGGTCGAACCGGTGGCGGTGCCGGCGACGGTGCGTCTGACCGAGTTCCGGCGCTACGACTGCGCCGGGTTCGACGATCTGGCCTCGATCCTGCGCCGCTTCATCGACGAGGTCGGGATCGCACCGCGCGCCGACGCCGCGGTCGCGATCGCCGGATTGCTGGTCGGCGACACCCTGGTGCACGCGAACCTGCCGTGGTCGGTTTCGGTCAGCGGCACCATTGCCGCGGCAGGCCTCAACAACCTGCGCCTGATCAACGATTTCGAAGCGATGGCCTGGGCGGTGCCGAGCATCGACCTGGCACGGGCGCGACGGGTCAGCGGCCCCGACCGCACCACCGAGCCGGGCCCGGCGCTGGTGATCGGCCCGGGCACCGGCTTCGGCGCCGCGGTGCGCGTGCCCGGGCGGCCGCCGCTGGTGGTGCCGACCGAGGCCGGCCATGCCGCGCTGTCGGTCCGCAGCGCGCGCGAACTGGAGGTGCTGGCGGTGTTCATGCGCCGCTGGAGCCATGTCGGCATCGAGCGCCTGCTGTCCGGCCCCGGCCTGCTCAACACCTACCAGGCGCTGTGCGGGATCGATGGCGTCGCCGCCCGCCACGACGCGCCGGCGGCGATCGCCCTGGCCGCGCAACGCGGCGACGACCCGCAGGCGGTCGAGGCCCTGTCGATGTTCTGCGACGTGCTGGGCAGCGTCGCCGGCGACCTGGCGCTGACCTTCGGCGCCAAGGCGGTCTACCTCGCCGGCGGCATCCCGGCGCAGATCGCCGACTTCCTGCTCGCCAGCGACTTCGCCGCGCGCTTCGTCGACAAGGGCGTGATGGGCGAGGTGCTCCAGCGGGTCCCGGTGCACCTGGTCGAACACGGCCAGCTCGGCCTGCAGGGCGCCGCGTCCTGGTACATGGAGCACAACCCGGCGGGCTGAGTCCTCCCGTCGCGACGTCGCGACATTCGCCGCAGCCGATACGAAAGAACCCCCGCCGTTGCCGGCGGGGGTTCTGGTCGTTTGGTGGGGTGGGCCCTACTGAATAGAGGGCTGAAACGGCCTGTTTGCGCGAAATATTTGGGAAGAGTAGGGCATAGATGCCCCCAATGATGCCCCCGAAAGTCCTTCTTCTCGGGCTCGATGGCGGCTTCGAATGCCCACATGGAGCGACCACGCGACGGAAGGGGCATTGACCCCGACGTCTCGGGGGGCACTGGCTAATAGTCCCCGACGAACGGCTCCCTGGGACCCCGCTAACCGTTAGCGTTGCTGACGCCTCCCCTCACACCCCGCCCAGCAGCGCGTTCCTAGGGTTGAACGGAGGATGGCTGTTCAAAATTTGAACAGGAGGGCTGAAGCATTGAACGAGACATGCGACCGTCGCCCTTATAAATCAATCATTTACGATTGTAGTTGGTGAGTGTCAGCCGAACGATGGTAGGTAGACCGTGACGAATGGCCTTGTATATACAAATCTTGCGTATATACAATGCATCACCCACTCGGGAGCGCGGCACAAGGATGAAGGATTTCAAGATCTCGGGGCGCGTCAGGGAAAAGCTGAAGACGAAGCACGGAGTGACCCAAGCGGACATAGGCGAGTGTTTTCTGAATCGCACAGGGCCATCGTTCCGAGACTCGCGAGAGAAACATGACACTGACCCACCTACAAGGTGGTTCGTGTCATGCACAGACAGAGGTCAGCTGATCAAAGTCTGCTATGTCGAGTATGAAGATTTTTACGCGATAAAGACCGCATTCCCACCTACTGATGGGTCTGACGCTCTATATGAGCAGTTGTGCGTTAAGCACACAAAGAAAGGGGTATAGAGATGCCAATGGCAAAGAAGGTGACAACCGAAACTAAGGTAGTTGAGTGCCCATGGGAAGATGGAGTGCTGGGTAACTCAGCGGAACACGCGGTTGCGTCCTCTAGTGAGCACGATCGCGCTGTTGATGATGCCATGGGGCTTCAGATGATCTCGATCCGACTGCCGAAGGTGCTGATCGAAGACCTTAAGCGCTTTGCTGAGAGGGAAGGGCTTGGTTACCAGCCGCTCATCCGTCGAGTACTGATGCGCTGGGTCGGTCACGAATACAAGCTTGAGGCCCAGGAGCGCTTTGCTTCCTCGATGGCTACGCCCTCTGCTGTGGAGGACGTTAGCCATTCCTCATGTGAGGATGATGGCGAGCCCATGGCTGCCTATGGGTAGCCGTAGTCCTCAGTCCCAATGAGCATACCGAAAGCCCCTCTCCGGAGGGGCTTTTCACTGTCCGATCTCAGTTCTAGAGCTGCGGAAGTTCTTGGACGATGGAGCACCGTCTACGATGGTGATTGCACTCTGGAAGTCAGTGTGCGGATGATCTCCGTCACTTCGTCATTGCATCTCTGTCAATCGTTACTAGACGTTGAACGTTCTTCCGCGGCGAGAATTTCGGCCAAGGTCTTCTCTGGCCGGGCAGGCGAATCAGCGCTGGCCTCTGATTCAGGAGATTCGAGGAAGTTCTGTTGGCCAGTTCGCCTGTGCTCGAGGTAATCCTGAGCGGTAAGAAAACACCATCTTCCGCCCTCCCACGCAAGGACGGCAAGCACCATTACAACTTTGGCAACCACAACGAGAACCGCCAAGATGACTGCAACAACTGCGGCAATCAGGAGGAACGCCAAGGCACCTTGGCCGCCCTTGCCCCAGTTCTGTCGAAAGCTGAGTCCCGGGATTCCTGTGCGGATGCTGAAGCCTCGCGACCCAATGGAGCCATGTTTCCCGCGCATGCTGGCGCCGACCCCGGACTTGCTCATGTTCAGTCCGAAGCCACTTCCCAGGTTGACCCTGCGATAGAAGCGAAAGCCCATATGTTCCCCCGGCGGCGCTGCTGGCGACTCGTGCTGGATGGTGCCACTGATGTCAGTGGAATCTATCTAGATGATCCAGTCGTAGTCGCTGCTGGCGCACGTACTCGGACCTTGTCCTCGTTCTTGAGGTTGGCGCTGATGACTGTGCTACCGACTAACTGCACTCCATATAGCACGGGTGCCGAACTGGTCTGAATTCGGCAGGAGTAGCACTCTAGCCATCTCTCGGGTCGGCGCCAATATATGGGGGCTGCTATTGAGATTGGGTATAACGATTCCGGGTTTCCTGTGCCTTAATTGTCTCTTCATCAGCGAGGGTGGCCGCATGCAGCTCAAATATCTGAAGAGGTAGCAATACAGTTCTAATCAAGGTTATTAGCATGAAGCCGCCGATCAAGCCTGAATTCACGTCAATCAGCAATTTCTGAGCGCTCACAGAAAACAGGATGAGCCAAACGATCGCGCTGATCGTGGTCAAGAGCGCGGCAGCAAGAGTCGTCGTTTGCGATACCAGAAGGTACTTTATGCGCGCAGTGTGCGCCTGAAGCTGCTCAAGGCTTAGAGCGGCCATGTTGCCGACAGTCCCTGTGAATAGCATCAGTGCCACAATGAACCCGACGACTAAAGCACTAAATGCCAGCAGGGCGCCGACGAAAGTGCTTACCATTCCTTCGCTTGAGAATGTCGAGCATGCCGATATAGCAAGTGCTGGGACAAAGCCAGCGAGGAACTGAGCAGTCATCCAGATGCGAGCATATGATCGTTCTCTAGAGCTGCGGTTCTCCAGCGCACACATTTCCTTGAAGACGTCGTGTGCTGTTGCCCATTCCGCCGGCGCAGATCGCGAGAGAGCCTCCTTAAGGCCCCGTAGAAAATGAGATGGTCGCATGAGTTGTGAAGTTCCCATCGTCATCAATGAGTCTCCATCTGTCACCGTCCGGCGTTCTGAGTTCATCCAAGAACCGCCACAGGCCATTAATGATGTCACTGCTATGAAGAACCCCAGCTGAGTCGACCGTTACGTCGACTGGCTTGCGGACCTTGAACTTGCCCAAGGTCCTGATGCGGTTGCCTTCTACAAGCTCAAGGGTTAGGGCTTCGATCGCTGTTTCATCTTCAGAAAACTCGTTTACAGCGCCAATAACGGCATCCGTGTCCAGCGGTTCATCATCGGCCTCCCACGTCGCGTGAAACTTGCTGGCGTGAGGCATGGCATCCAATGCGCCCCGCAGGCGGCTCTGCCAGTACTCGTCTTCAACCCTGGCGGCCTCGGCCACACGCATGTAGATTTTTGCTACACCACCGCCGCGTTCAATTTCACGGCGTAAGTCCTTGGAAACTACGTCCATCAATTCTATGCCAGGCCACGTTGGGGACTTGTGAGCAGGTTGGCCGGGTAGAGGAAGTGGCTTCAAGCAGTTCTGTACAATCAGCTTGCTCAGAAGACTCTGGGCGGAACCATAGCCTCCGGTGCCCTTTGGACTGTCGAGTATGACTGTCTCACCAAGTGCGACTCCGCGAATGACATTGCTGATCGCTCGTGGATGGTGCCCGTCATTCGGTAAGGTCGCACTTTGCAATGGAGGGGCGGCTTGACTGAAATCAAGTGTAATTTGCTGGTGAGCAAGGCCATGTACATACGTCCCGATCTCGAAGTAGACGCCCTTGGTATCGCCGGACAGTCTCGGTTTTACGTCAACGAGAAAGGAGCAGTTCGTGCCAGCGGCGAACGGGGCACTTGGGTTCGGCAGCGGGTGGTGACGCTGTGCCCAATGTGGTTTCTGCGCAGCTATGTTCTTGAGTAGCTCGTCGATCGGTGGATACCTGACAATGGTTCCCTTTGGAATCCGCCCCTTGAATCGGACACGCTTAGCTTGCAGTGCTCTGCTGACAACTCTTGGTGGCATCTTCACATCCTTATGGTCAGGTACGGAGTGAGCTATCGATCTGTGATAAAGGGCTCAATTTGAGACTTTACTCTTGCTGAATGAGCTTAGGCAACATTTCTGATTGGGGTGCCTGGCAAGACAGAGGAGTGTTCAGGGCCAGCTTGGGCTAGGGCGCGCCGATCGACCAAATCGCCGGGGTCATGCAGCGGCGGCGGGCTCACGCTGTTGCCGACCAGTCCGATCGCCTAGTGCACCTTCAGGCGGCGGCCGTCATCGCCGCCGTGCAGCAGGGCCAACAGCAGGATGTGCAGCTCGCCGGCCTCGCCGGTGGCGTACAGGCTCTGCTTGCCTGCGGCGACCGCGGCGATGCCGGCCTCGGCCAGGGAGTGCTGGATACAGGTGGCCTCGGCGTGGCTGCGCACCGGGCGGCCGTTGATCAGGGCTCGGCCCGCGCGACCGTCGGACAGCACCGCGTGGATCTGGGCAGCGCACGCACTGGTGCAAGCGAGCACTGCCCCATCGTCTCCTTTGCCTTCGCCGCCGCCTGTTCCTTCTTGCCAGCTGGAACACCAGCCTTGCCCGATTTCTTAAGCGCTAAGGCCGCCGCCATACGGTCCTTGAAGTCCGCGTTCTGATCACGCATCACCGCACGCAAGAAGTCGTCCGGATCGTCGGTCAGATATCCCTTGGCCCGCGTCTTGCGCGGCTTTGCTGGCTTGCGTCCAGCGCCTGCGCGGGCGCCGCCGCTTCGGCCCTTCACGCCTGCCATTTGATTACCTCAGCCGCAAAAAAAAATCGTGAATGAGAGGACAGCCGGTCTAGGCCCCGGGCCGGCCCCAACTTCTGCCTCCCCCCCTCCCATCGACCGATCACGTGGAACATCGAGCCCGTGGAACATCGGAGGTCTGGGGTCAGGCCTGCTCATGCTCCTCCCGCTGCTTCTCGCCGTCGTGGTGCGGCTTGCACAGGGCCTGGTGGTTGGTGGGCTCCCAGAACAGGCGCTCGTCGCCACGGTGGGGCTGCTTGTGGTCGACGATGGTCGCTGCGGTGACTCGGCCCTCGGCTTGGCACATCACGCACAGCGGGTGCTCAGCCAGGAACCGCAGGCGGTACTGCTGCCACCGGTAGCCGTAGCCGCGTGCCGCCGATGATTGCTTGCCCGTGCGCCAGCTGCCCGGCTGCATGGTGGCGATCCGCGACGGCGCCGGCTGCACCCTCGGCTTGAGCGTGGCCAGCTTGGCCATCAGTCCTGGGGCTCCTCGCCCAATGCCCGGATCTGAGCCATCCTGGCCGAACACTCATCCAGTGCAGCCTTCCTGGCATTGGCCAAGCGCACGGCCTCGCCCACGGTGTTGTCGCGCTTGCCCACCTGGGCGCATGGCTCGGTCAGTTTGGGGTGGGAAATATCGGCGTGAGCACACTACGGGCGTCGCTGTGGAACGGACCGGCGGCCAGCTGCAGCGCGTGCTGAGTACAGATCAGCCCGACGCAGGGTAGCCTGACCCGTAGCATGCTTTGCGCTGCTTGGTGACATGCTGTCGGTCGGCTCTGATCATGCTCCAAGCCGCCGCCCGTCGGTCTACTGAACCTTAGATTATGTGGTCGCTTGACCCGGGAGCCCGAAATGTCGTCAACTTCCCCAAGCCCTCGGTAGCCGAAGCCCCTACCTAGAGTGGGGGAAGCGACACAGGTCGTGGCCTTCAGGCCTAGGCTACCGGGCGCCTCTCCTCTTGAGAGCATGGTTCCACACGCTCAGTCTAGTCTCTGATTTTGGTGAGTCTAAGCCGATACGACTTAACCCTACTCGGTTGGCAATGTGATTGGCCAGAGCGACTTTCGCTGGGCTCGCGTGGGGGTGAGCATCGTGGTCGTTCTTATGCCAGGCAACTGCGCCAGCCAGAAGATCGGCCAGCTGCAGTAGCCGAGTGTTTCGAGAGTCACGGTGGGCGATGCGGGAGAATGGGGCTATGTGAAAGTCGCCCAGATCCCTACCCATGGCGCTGTTTAGCACGCGCTGCAGCTCATCTGGGTGCCGGCTGGTGTTTCGGGCATCGAGATCTACAACGATGCGTTCCGTGCAGCCAAAGCGTCTTCCTACGCGATGACGCAGCAGAGAAAATAGAAACTTGTTGAAGCCGAGATCAGGGTCGCCGTTGTTGTAGCCACGGTGATCCAGTTCGTGATTGTCGATCACCAAGGCATGGAATTCAGCTCCGCGCGGAGCGAACTCGTCGAAGTAGAGGTTGATAATCGCACGATACGCATCCGCTTTACCCCGGCTAACTTTGCTCCATTTGAACTCGCTGTTGGACATGCGATGCACCGTGAGCACGTCCTCCACCATTTGGGTCGCTGGAGCGACGCCCGAGCCGGGAAGCACGAGCGCTCCTAGAACCATGTAGTGGTGGTCGTTCTGGCTACTCTCGTCTATGAAAACGTGGCGCAAGTGAAACGCCTCCGATGCGTGCGATGCGATGGATCATAGACACAGAATTGTTTGTGGTGTTGCAGACAAGTCTGTGCATTGCCTGTGGATAAAAAGCGGCGTGATGCGATGAGACAGGAACTTACCCGGAAAGACCGAGCTGGCAATTATTTGTCCAAGTGACGCTCGGCACCTTGGGGCAGCACTACCGGTCTGCAGCTACGGCAGACTGCTGAACCTAGTTTGATGGCCTACGTGTAGTGGACATCCTTCAGTCCAGGCTTGCCAATCCTCTTTTCCTAGCGATGTCCGCGTACCTTGCAGGGCCGGAACTAGGATTCACGAGGGAAAGATTGTCGGATCCGGGCGCAACTGTCGGCCCGGGAGGTTGCGGCCACGAAAAGAATCCACTGGTGTGGTGCCAGCTAGTACAACGAGGGTTCCTCAGCCAGCAACGGCATGGTCCGCCGTTGTGCTTCCGCGATTGTGGAGGTCTCGATTCTGTCGAGGCTACTTGGCCGACCGATCCCATCCCTTTGAGCTTGAGTCCGTGGGAACTTGCTGTTCTTCCAACAGATCCGAGAGATTCTCTCAAGCCCGTTGGATCATCGTCTGTTGTGCACTTTGGTTGGTCCCGTCCAGCAATTGACGCATGGTGGACGCTCAGCCAGAAAGCCTAGGCGGTGAAGGAGGGGGCTCGGCGGCGAAGCTCCTTTTCCAGCGCCCTGAACTCAGGGCCGCCACGAAAGCCTTCGCCGACGCGCAGGCTCAGCCGGTGATCGATAAAGCTCACGATCCGAGCCTCGATGCTTCGCGCAGCTTCCGCGACGTGTCCCGAGCGATCTGGGTCCGCGTCCGATAGGTGACCTGCCCCTCAACCGGCACGGTGATGTTGAAGGTCTGCGGCCCCGCCTGGGGCATCGGGTTGGCAACCTCGACACCGAGACGCCCGCTCGGCAGCCGCCGCAGCGGCATGATCGCCTCGGGGCCGGCCTCTCCCATCAAGCCCATGCGGCCGCCGTGCTGGAAGAGCTGCGGAGAATGCACCACCCCGCCATTGGCGTAGGCCTCGATCCGCTGGCCATTGCCGAAGGCCGCGCCGTTGGCGATGCCGCCCCAGCCGGCGCCGATCGCGCCAAGGAAGCTGCCAAAGAAGTCGCCGGCCGCCGCGCCAGCTTGACCCTCGCCGTTGAGCCCGCGGAGGAACTGCGCCACGATCTGCTTTGAGGCGAACTGCGTGATCATGACGGCGATGTCGTCGAAGAACGACTTGAACGACAGCTTCCCCGTCTGCGCGAACTCGGTGATCAGATCCTCGAGCCCGTGGAAGGTGTTGGTGAAGATGTCGTAGGTCTGGCCGGAGACGTTCGACGCCTGCTCGAGCTGATCCGCCCAGGCCTTCTCGATACCGGCACTGGCGTCCCGCCGGACCATCGCCAGCGCCTCCTGGTGCCGGCGTTCGTCCTGCAGCATCTTGTCGCGGGCTGCGCGTGCGGCAGCCTCTTGGAGTCGCCAGGACTCATCGCTTTCGGCGACGCCTTCGTCGCGTAGCCGCTGCAGTTCGTCGGCGTACTCTTGCTCGATCGCAAGCCTGCGCTGGAGCCGTTCCATTTCAGCGTCGCCAAGGCGGAATGATGCGATATCCAGTTCGTTGGCCCGCCGGCGATCTTCCTCGGCAGCCGTAAGCTGGGCTTCGAGCCTCCGCACCTGCTCCTTGGCCTTCACCTCGGCCTTGTGCGCCTCGACCAGTTTCCCGGTCATCGAGACCTGATCGATCATCGCGTCGATCTCGGCGCGCCGCTGGCCCGTGATCTTGCCGCCGATCCGGTCCAGCTCCTGCTGCACCTGGATGCGCAGCCGGTCGCTGGCCGTGAGCGCGGTGTCCTGCTGGAGCTGCTCCTCGTTCAGTGCGATCTGTTTCTCCAGGCGGCGAACGATCGCGTCGGCCGGGTCAGCCTCACCACGCTTCCGGGCCTTTCGACTTGCGGCCTTTGCCTCACGCTCAGCGAACTCAGCGCGCATCTGAGCCTCGCGTGTCCGCAGCTTGTCCTCGTCGATGCCGGCCTGCAGCCCATCGGCCTTCATCGCCAGGATCCGCTGCTCCAGCTGCTCCCGCTCGCTGCCGTAGCGAAGCCCTTCCTCGAAGAACTTGCGCTGCGCTTCGCGTGCTTTGTCGGCAGTCTCCTCGGCAGCGGCCTCGGCCCGCGAGTCCACGACGCCACCCGGAGGACCTGCTGGTGATCCGAATCCGACGCCGAGCCCGAAGCGGCGCTCGGCGAAGTCATTGGCCACGCCCAGGATTCCGCCGATCGCCTTCGCCTGGCCAGCAATGGGCGTGAACAGGGATGCGCCCTCTGCCGCCGCGCCGCGGTTCAGGCCGCTGTAGCGGCTGATCAACTGGTCGAGGTTGTCGATGTAACGGCCGAGCTCGTCGAACGCCAGCGACGTGTCGTCCTTCACCTGCTGCCACCACACCGACACGGACGACAGCGACTGGCGCGACCGCTCGGCCACGTCGTCGAGGTGGTCGGCGTAGATGCGCACCGCTTCCGCGGCGGCCTCCTGCTGCTTCTCTTCCTTCTCCAGGGCCCGGACGCGCTCGAGCTGCGCCGCGGTCAGGAAGTGCTCGGTCTCGTTGAGCTTGAGCAGGGCGTCTACTGGCGCTTTGGAGATCTCCGTGAACTTGGTGATGGTGGCGTCGACGGACTGCCCGGCGGCTGCCTCCATCCGCGCTGCGGCCTCGGCCACCAGCTCGAACTGCTCGCCGGCGAAGCGACCCGAGGCCGCCACTGCGGTCAGCGCCTGCGTCGCCCGGCCTCGCGATACGCCTTCCAGCTCGTCCAGCTCCCGGGCGAGGCTGGCGATCTGCTCCGCGGTCACGCCGGCGAAGTTGCCGGTGGCGATCAACGCGAGGTCTGCCTGGCGCTGGGCCTCCGACACCCGATACCAAGCCGCCGCGAGCAAGCCCACAGCCGCGGCGCCGGCGGTGACCGGGTTGATCAGCCGGATCAGCGAGCCGGCCAGGGCCTCCGCCGCCGGCCGGATGCCACCGAACATGTCCTTCAGCTGGCCGCCCTGCTGCAGGAACACGGTGATCGGGTTCATCCCGCCCTGCAGCGAGGTGAAGATGTCCGTGATCTGCGCCGGCACGCCGCGCAGGGCGGCCGCGACCTGCCGCTGGGACTGGCCGTACTTGTTGAACTGGGTCGTGGCGACCTGGGCCCGCGCCGCGTTCAATGCCAGAGTCTTGTTGATCTCGCCCAGCAACGGCCCGCTCGCCTTCAGCTGGGCGTTGTAGGCGATCTGCTCTGCGCGCGTCAGGCCGAGCGTGTTCGCCTGCTTGACCAGCGAGTCGATACGGCGCTTCTCAACCGCGTTGAGCTTGTTGTACTGCTCCTGCGCTGCCTGGGAGAAGTCAGTTACCGTCCGCGTCGCCTGCTTGACGCCAGCGATCATCTTCTCCGTGTCGACGACGATGTCGAGACGGGCGGTGCCGATGCTTTCGGTGGTCATTTTCTGATTCTCCAGATCTGCGCAAAAACCCTAGTTCGGTCATGATTTCAGGGGTTATTTGCGTTCAAAACGCATCGTCGTGATTTCTCAGCGGCAGAAAAAAACCTCTGCGTGAGAGGACAGCCGGTCTAGCCGGGAAGGGGCTCCAGACTTTCCATACCCCCTCCGCCAGTCCCGTATGGTCAGGTCGCCCGGGCGATGCTTTCTACCTACGCCATCCCGGAGTGATGTACTCGTTCAGCCCCACCTGCACCCGCGGCCACGATGCCTTCATCTCCGCAATGGCTGTCCGTGCCTCGTCGCCGTCCATGCCTTTTCTGATCGCCGCGTCGATGTCCCGCTTGGTCCGAATCAGGGCGTGCGCGTAGTCGTTCAGCGACTTGTCGTTGCCAACCGCGACTCTGGTGCCGGTACCCATGTCGACCTTGCGGCTCAGCCACCGGCGTCCCAGCTGCGGGATCTCAGCCTGCCGCCCCTCAACTTCTTGGAGGAACGACACCAACTCGGGGCAGGGGATCTTGCGCATCTCCTCCCAGACAGCATTTCGCGCCTCTGAGTAGGCTGATCGAGCCAGGCTGGTGTCGAATCGTGCGCCCGTCTCGTTGTCTTGAGCCGCTTCGGCCTTGGCGCGCATTTCTGCTGCCTCGTCCTCCAGTTCCTTGAGCCTGGCCTCAGCCTTCCGCATCTGGGCCAGCAGGCTGCCTTCGACCTCGGCAAGACGGTCGCGAAGTTCGCGGCGCCGATCGGCCTGCTCCTCACATGTTTCCTCAAGCAGTCCGAGCTTGCGCAGGCGGGCAGTGATAGCCGAGTCGATGCTGCTTGTGTTTTCCACGTTCATCGACCAGTCCTCCCGAAGTGACGCGAAACCTTTGCGGCGACCTGGGCGCGTAGCTGAACAGCCAGCGATGGCTTGTCCGTCAGTGCCGTGCGACGCCGTTCCTGCTGCCGCAGGTGTGCGCGGATCTCTTGGTCGAGCGAGCGACGACTTTGTTTCGCAGGCCTTTCCCTTCGCATGTTTGCTTCTCCAGTGGGCATATCCGTAGGCTAGGGCGCGTTTGGCTTACCAATTCGTGAGACATTCAGAAGTCGATAGACCGTTGCCCGGCTGATGCTGAATCGCTCCTGTAGTGCGGCGATATCAACGCCTTGGGCATGGGCTTTTGCGACGCGATTCGCCAGCTTGGCGGTGCGTGTAGTGCGTGGATTGATTCTGCCCAGGCGGCGGTATGTATCAGCTCGCACCAGGTGGAGAGCTAAGTCCGCAAGCGCCGCTACGTCACCCAGTCGCTCGAGCCGTTGGATGATCGCTTCCCGTTGCGCAGCTTCTGCCAGGATCTTGTCGCGGAGCGGGTCGATTCCAGAAGTCACTGCTCCCGCCTCAATCCCAGCCAGTTTGCTTGAGCACGCGCTCCCGCCATTGCCCTCTGCTGTGCACCGGGAGGTTGATTGACCCCGGTGGCTCGGACAGTGCATCCGTTCCTGCGATCACGAGCTTGCCGCGCTGGCTATCACCGGACAGAACCAGGGTAGGCCCCATTTCCCGCAGACGGTCGGCCACACGCTCACCGATCAGCGTCGAGAAATTCGCCGGGGTGGCGTTTGCCGCGGCCAGCGTCGGAAGACCCTCGCGGTAGCGGTAATCAATCAAGCCAAACAGCTCTCCGTGATCGAACTCCGACATGGCACGAACGCCCAACTCGTCCAGGGCCAGTAGGGGGGCTTCGCGCAGCCGGTCCACGGCTTGCCTTCTGTCGTCTCTTCTGGGGCCGCTGAAGCTCGCCTTGAGGTCTGCAAGTACCTCTGGCCAACTGGCATAGCTCGCGCCTTGAAGGATTCCGCACGCGGCGTTCACGATGGCAGTCAGGGCTAGAGTCTTGCCTAGACCCACTGGTCCCAGCAGCAACAGCCCGTCGCCAGCATCCATGCGCTCGGCGATGGTGTCCGTGTAGGCGGTGACTGCCTTCTCCAGTGCCTCAGCTGATCGGGACACCGGACGGATGCTGGAGGGTAGGGCAGAGCGGTAGCGTGCAGGGATACCGCTCCTCGAACACCACCAGCGATAGCGGCGGTGATCGGCTTGTAGTCTGCGCTCGGCCTTCCAGGCGTCTGCTTCACACTCGGGGCAAGCGTCGATGAACCGATGCGGATCTGGCTTGCCGTCGCCGTACTCGATGCCGTGCTTCGGGCACGTCCATGTCCGCGGCTCGATTGCTTCGAGCTTATCGAGGAAGTCAGAGTGCGTCGTCATGCGGCGTCTCCCCAGAACCTAGCGAGTTCTGCTTCGTTCGCGGCAGCCAGCTCATCCTCCGAGCGCGCGTCGCGATCGATATGCCCGGCGGCTCCATTGTTGGCCTTCGTGCTCTCGTGGGGGTAGAAGCTAGACCAGCACGACTCGATTGCCCGGTTGATCAGCTTCACAGGATCGTGGCCTTCGCTCCGAAGGGTCTCCAGCTTCGTGATTGCCAACTTCTGGGCCTGGGCGCTGAACTTTGAACCGCGGTGTTGCTTCCATGCTTGCCAAGCGTCAGGAGCTAGCCAGGTTGGCAACCTAACGGATTCTGTCTTTCTCGCGCGTGCTCTTTCCTTGTTGCTCTTCCTAGGTGCTTTTCCTAGTTCATCGGTCACTGTGACCGCAGCTCGTGGACTCAGTGACCGCAGCTCAGGGACAGAATGACCGCAGCTAGCGCCTTGAGGTCCGGTCATGGTGACCGCTACTTCCCTTCGAGGTCCGGTCATGGTGACCGCACCATCGGGGATGCGGAGCTGGTAGCTGTAACCCCTCCAGTGTCGACCTGAGAACTTCATCGGCGTTCTGGTGAACCAGCGCCCGTCCGCTGCATCCAGCGCTCTCCGGCAGGTCTTTTCACCTTGGCTTGTCTGAGCTGCCAACGTGTCGACGCCGGGATAGCATTTCCCGCCGGATGGGCTGGCGTGCTCGGCCAGGGCCAGGAGCGTCAGCTTCACGCTCGACGGCTCGGAACTGTTCAGCACGGCCGATCGCCAGCGCAGGACGATTGGGCGCTTTTCATCGCTCATCACCCGTCCCTTCCCGCTGGATCGCCTCCCGCAGCTTTCGGATCGTCACCTGAGCCCCCGCTAGATTCGCTGCCATGTGGTCGCACCGGTCGGCACTGGGACGCTTGTAGAGCTCGATCAGTTGAGCCTGCAGGCCGTCTGCCATGTCGGGCAGGGTGTCGAGAATGTCAGCCGTGGTCTGTCCGTGTAGGACTGCCGATGCCGAGGAGGGGTAGCGCTCATTCATGCCTTGATCCCCCCATTGATAGCGAGGTCGAATCGCTGAATGAGCTCGTCGAGCTCGGCCATCTGAGCCTGGTAGTGTCGACTCAGCATCTCGCGTTGTGCGATAAGACGCTTCTTCTCCTCTTGGAGAAGCGTCCTCCCTCCCGGTCTGCATGCGGTCATCTGCAGCGCTTCCAGACTGAGCGCGGGCCCGGGTTTGGCAGTCTTGAGCTTGTCCCCGCAACGGCGGTTCATTTGGTGCCTACCTGCGCGTCGCGCTTTGCGACAGCTTCAGCCAGGAATCCATCGATCTCCGATTCGAGCCATCCGGTGGTATTGGGCCCAAGCCTGATCTGCTTGGGGAACGTGCCCATGGCTGCGCGGCGATAGATACTCGCCCTCCGCAAACCGGTGCGCCGCTCTACTTCCTGAATCCTGAGGACACTGTCGCCCTTCCGGGGTGCCGCATTACTGTCCATTGCCTGCTCCTTAGACCGCATTGGCGGGGGTTGGAGTCAAGCTATTGGCGAATTCCCGATAGCCGCGGCTATCGCGATTCTCTCCTCATCGCTGTCAGGCGATTCTGGAACGTCGCGAGTGATACGCGCTTAGCGCGCCCATGATCATCGGTGTAGGCGATTGCAGGGTTTCCACCTGGTGTCACTTCATCGACCGGGGCTAGGCCGGCATTCTCCATGGCCCAGAAAAGGTCAGGCCATAATTCCTTGGCGGTACCCGGTTGAAAAGAGATCCGTCGCACTACATCGGTCAGGAGCGGCGTCCTGGCCTTGCTAGCTCTCGTAGACTGCTGAAGCGATTGGCGATGCTGTTTAAGGAGGTCCGCATACCGTCCACCGAGAGCAGCGTCGAGAGCCTGGATGCTCAATTCAAAGGCAATGCGTGCACTTTGAAGTTCAGACTCAAGGTCATCTTAATGGTTTACCCAGTAGTCGATTCTGTCGACGATGTCCGAAAAGGTATGGAAGCCAAGTTGTGCACCTAGCGCGTTCTCAAGGATCTCTTTGTCCCCAGCGTGTACACCTTCACCAAGGCGCTTCACCACGTCATCGACGCCAGTAGTAGCGAGGAACTTGGTCCTATCGCTGTCTCGAAGGTTCCAGCCTGGGCCAACGAAGCGAGGCGCGCATTGCAGGCGCTTGAGTTCGCCGATGCTGCCTTTGGTAATCGAGGCATTGCCCCCCGCCTTGGCAGGGGCGATCCTCGTTGCCTTCTTCCGGGTCATCGCTGTGTGTCCTGGATAACCTTGGTCAGCACAGACATTGCTGTATCGAATGAACATCCACTTCGACGCGCCAGGACCTGAGCGACGCGCTCCAACTGAGCTTGGTAGGTGGTTGCCGTCGGATAGTTGCTTGCAAGCGGCCTGCGAATCAGCGTCGTCGGAAACGGAATTATCTCGGCGGTCATTGCTCGGCAGCCGCCTCGAAGATTCTATCGCGCTCTTCGCCACTAAGTCCGGCGAACAGACGATCCTCCGCGTCTACGCGGTCTCTTATGAAGCAGCTGGTCCAGTCCCCCATCACGGGGCCAGCGTCGGTCTCATAGCGAACGAAGGGCGTGCAGTCGAACTCGATGCGCGCGAATTCCGACTTGTTCAATCGCGTATTGGGTCGCAGGACACGGCGCAGCTTGGTCGGAACATAGCCACCTCTACTTGCCATGAATCGGATGCTTGCCGGGATCACGATGTTCCCTGGCCCCATTGGAAGGACCGGGATCTCCACCGCTTCGTTCGCGGGAGTCAGCTCCGCGCCGCTATCTCCAATTGCCATCACCATCTTGGTCTCCATGTCACACCTCCGCACTGTTCACATGGCTGGGGCCATCGAATGCCTGCATGGCGATGTCGCCTATGGCGTCGAGTAGGCCGCAGAGCTCATTGCGGGTGGCATGGGTTTCGAGATAGTCGGAATGATCCAGGGATGCCGTGATCGCTCGGATCTTCCGCATACCGAGGTACAGGCTATGGAAGTCCGGACCGGTTGCTACACTTTCGGTTGCCATGGTCGTTCTCCAGTTGAACGGTTGTGGAAGGCGGGCAGGGTGGTACCAGCACCCTGGCCCGCCGCTTTCACCGGCTCTCGCCGGATGCCTTGCGGAAGGGCACCACTGTGCCGGTGTCGGCCTTCAACGTGTCCAGGTAGTCCGCCCAGCCCTGCATCATCTTCCTGCGCTCGGCGAGGTGGGCGGTGCGGTTGTAGGCGCGACCGTTCGGGTCACGGACGGCGTGCGCCAGTTGGTGTTCGATGTAGTCGGGGCGGTAGTGCAGGACTTCGTCCAGGATTGTCCTGGCCGTTGCCCGGAAGCCGTGCGCAGTAGCGGTTGAGCTGTCGTAGCCAAGCCGGCGCAGGGCCGCGTTGACCGTGTTGTCACTCATCGGCCGCTCGCTGGCCGATCCGCTTCGCGTCCGGATCCCGGGGAACGCATACCGTCCGCGTCCTGTCACGGCCTCGAGCTCCCGGAGGATGGCGAGCGCCTGTTCGGACAGGGGGACGATGTGCGGCTGTCCCATCTT
Organism: Marilutibacter maris; assembly: GCF_003233695.1. Taxonomy (NCBI): domain Bacteria; kingdom Pseudomonadati; phylum Pseudomonadota; class Gammaproteobacteria; order Lysobacterales; family Lysobacteraceae; genus Marilutibacter; species Marilutibacter maris. Next base: position 1,883,901 of record NZ_CP029843.1, read on the forward strand.
CATCTTCTCGCCCGGGATGCTCCACAGGGCGTCATCGAAATCGACCTCCGACCATTCGGCATGCCGCAGTTCGCCGGGCCGAGTGAAGACCAGTGGGGACAGGCGAAGGGCGCAGAGGGTCACGAAGGAGCCTCGGTAGTTGTCGATCGCGCGGAGGAGGGCACCGAGCTCTGCGGGATCCGTGATCGCGGCATGGTGGCGCTCAGGGGATGCCTTGAGCGCACCGCGCAGGTCCGGCACCGGGTTATGTCGGGCTCGGCCAGTGGCGATCGCGTAGCGCATGACCGCACCGCAGTTCTGAAGCACCCGGTGAGCAGACTCGATCGCGCCGCGGCCCTCGATCTTTCGGGCGACCTGCAGGAAGTCGGGTGCTTCTAGGCCGGCGACCGGCTCGTTGCCGATCCATGGGAAGACGTCGTTCTCGAACCAAGCCAGTACCTTCTTCGAGTAGCCATGGACCCAGCTCTGCTGTCCATGCCACTCGCGAGCAAGTAGCTCGAAGCTGTTGGCGGAGCGCGCGGCACGCGCCGCTTTGGCCGCCTTCCGGTGTTCGGCAGGGTCAACGTCGGCGGCCAGGAGCTTGCGCGCTGCGTCGCGCCGCTGACGAGCATCCGCGAGGGACACCTCGGGGTAGCTTCCGAAGGAGAGGCGCTTCTCCTTCCCGTCGAAGCGATACTTCAGCCGCCAAAGCTTGCCGCCGGCGGGAGTCAGCTCCAGATAGAGCCCCTTGCCGTCGAACATGCGCACAGTCTTGGCGACAGGCTTGGCCTTTCTGACGGCGGTATCGGTGAGCTTGTCCGACGGGGGCATCTGGGGGCATCCGGTCGGCCAGGGAGGCCTCGTGCCCCCAAGCCTGCCCCTGCATGCCCCCAGATTGCAATAGCCGGGGTGAGCCGGCGTTAGACACAAAAAAGGCCGGAAGCCTTGATTGTATTGGCTTTCCGGCCTGTTTTGATCCGTCCTGAGACGGGTTATTGGTGGAGGTGGGCGGAATCGAACCGCCGTCCGAAGGCACTCCATCCCCGGCACTACATGTTTAGTGCTCCGTTAGATCTCGCCTGCCGACAGCACGGCGCACAAAGCGCATCGGCGGGCCAGCCTGTTTTGGGTTAACCAGGGGCTGACAGGCGGCCGCCCCCGGCGATTCCGTGATGATGACCCTACGCAGCGAGCACGGACACAAGCTGTTTCGGGGCTTAGGCCTTAAGCGGCCAGAGCGTAGTTGTCGTCGTTGGCAACTATGAGTTTTGCAGCTGGATTTACGAGGAAAGCTACCCCCTCGACATGCGCCAGGCGATTTCGCGACCCCCGTCGAAGCCAGTGCACCCCCCGGGGACATGAAAAACCTGTCCCCTCCAGTATAGGGGCGGCGGGCGCCAAGGCAATGGGGCCGGCGGCGTTGCGTTCACCCGCACGCCGGCACCCTGCGTGGGCGATCGGCGGCACGGTATCCTGCGCGGATGAGCGAAACCCGAGCACCCGTCGAGCCCACCGATGGCCGTCCCAGGCCGCTGTCGCTGCAGCGCGGGCACCTGCTCGCGGTCGGGGTGCTGGTGTTCTCGCTGCTGGTGACCTTCGGCACCTGGGAGTACGCGCGCGAGAAGGAGATCCGCGCCGCGCAGACCGAGTTCGTCGCCATCACCAGCGACGTCGCCAGCACCATCAGTGCGCGCCTGGAGAACTACGAGATCGTGCTCAAGGGCGGGGCGGCGCTGTTCGCCAGCGTCGACCGGCCGACGCCATTGCAGTGGCAGGCCTATGCCGAGGGCATGCGGCTGGGCGGGCGCTTCCCGTCGATGTCCGGGCTGGGCTACGCCGCCTATGTGCGGCACTCCAGGCTGCCGGAGCTGCAACTGGAATGGAAGGACGCCGGCTACGGTCTGCTGGATGTGTTTCCGCGCGGCACGCGGCGCTTCTACGGACCGGTGCTGTATCTGGAGCCGCGCACGCCGGTCAATGTCGCCGCGGTCGGCTACGACATGATGTCGGACGCGGTCCGGCACCGGGCGATGTCGCATGCGATGGAGACCGGGCAGACCCGGATGTCGGGGCCGGTGCACCTGCTCGGCGATCCGGAAGGCTCGCCGCCGGGGCTGCTGCTGTACGTGCCGATCTATCGCAACGGCGCGATCCTGAGGACGCCGGCGGCGCGCCGCGACGCGATGCGCGGCTGGGTGTACGCGCCGTTCTACGTCGACCACTTCGTCAAGTCTACCCTCGGCGACGAACCGCTGGTCAGGCGCTTCTCGATCCACGACGTGACCCAGGGCCCGGCGGTGCCGGTATTCGCCTCGGCCTCCGAAAACGGCGACGAGGCGGCCGGGCAGGAGCCGCCGGCGTTCACCCACGTGGTGGTGCTGGAGCAGTTCGGACGGCGCTGGCGGATGCAGTTCGAGTCGGTGCCGCAGGCGCGGGCGATTCCGCGCCTGACGAACCTGTACAGCGCGCTGGCGCTGGGCATCTTCGCCTCGATCCTGCTGTCGACGATCGTATGGGCGCTGGCGCGCACCGAGCGTCGCGCGCGCCAGATCGCGCGGCGCATGACCGAGGACTACCAGCGCAGCGAGCAGCGCTTCCGTACCGCGATGCAGTACTCGGCGATCGGCAAGGCGCTGCTCGACAGCGACGGCTGCATCGTCGAGGCCAACCCGGCGCTGGGGCGGATCGTCGGCCTCGATCCGGGCAGCCTGGTCGGGGTCGATTTCGAGTCGTTGTTCGAGGACGAGGGGCCGGACCTGAAGGAATGGCTGGCCAGCGAGGGGGCGGATGCCGAATCGGTGAAGCGCTCGACCCGGCGCCTGCACCGCGCCGGCGACCTGCCGCGGCACGTGCAGCTCAACTGCGCGCGGGTGCCCGGCAACATCGGCCAGGACGTGCGCGGCCTGATCCAGGCCGAGGACGTGACCGAGCGGATCCTTGCCGAAGCCCGCGTGCACGCGCTCAATCGCACCCTGGAGGCGAGGGTGATGGCCAGGACCCGCGAGCTCAGCCAGGCCAACCAGGAGCTGGAGGCGTTCGCCTACAGCATCTCCCACGACCTGCGCGCGCCGTTGCGCGCGATCGACGGCTTCAGCCGGGTGCTGGCCGAGCAGCAGGGCGACCGCCTGACCGATGCCGGACGCGCCTACCTGGCGCGGGTGCGGGCGGCGACCGGGCGCATGGCCGACCTGATCGACGCGCTGTTGACGATGTCGCGGCTGAGCCGGGTCGCGATCAACCCCGGGCCGGTCGACCTCAGCCAGCTGGCGCGCGAAGCGGTCGACGAGCTGGAAACGGCCGAGCAGCGTCCGGGTCTGGAAGTGCGCATCGAGCCGGGCCTGCGCGCCTGGGGCGACGCGCCGCTGTTGCGCAACCTGCTGTCGAACCTGATCGGCAATGCGATCAAGTTCAGTGCCGGCCGCGATTCGCCGCGGGTCGAGATCGGGCGCCAGGACGGGCCGGGCGGCACGGTCGAGTTCTTCGTCCGCGACAACGGCGCCGGCTTCCCGCAGGAGTACGCCGGCAAACTGTTCCGTCCGTTCCAGCGTCTGCACGGGCAGGACGAGTTCAGCGGGCACGGGATCGGCCTGGCCTCGGTCAGGCGCATCGTCGAGCGCCACGGCGGCACGCTCCGGGCCGAGGGCCGGGTCGACCATGGCGCGACGTTCTACTTCAGCCTGCCGGACCAGGCGCAGGCCGAGGCGGCGGCCTGACAGGCCGGTACGCGGTGTGGCACCGTCGATTCCAGCCCCCAGGGCCCAGGGCGGGGGCGATTCGCGCCAACGGCGCGAATGGGGGATGGAAGCACGTCCGTCGGCCCCGGCTTCCCGGGCACCGCCCGGAAACTAGGCGTCGCGGTTGTGCTGGCGCATCACCCGCTGCTTCTCGCGGTTCCAGTCGCGCTCCTTGCTCGCCGCGCGCTTGTCGTGCTGCTGCTTGCCCTTGGCCAGCGCCAGCTCGGCCTTGACCTTGTTGCCCTTCCAGTAGAGTGCGGTCGGGATCAGGGTGTAGCCGTCGCGCTCGACCCGGCCGATCAGGGTGTCGATCTCGCGCCGGTGCAGCAGCAGCTTGCGGGTGCGGCGCTCCTCGGCGACGACGTGGGTCGATGCCGAGATCAGCGGGGTGATCTGGGCGCCGAACAGGAACATCTCGCCGTGACGGATCACCGCGTAGCTCTCGCCGATGTTGGCGCGACCGGCGCGGATCGATTTCAGTTCCCAGCCCTGCAGGGCCAGTCCGGCCTCGAAGCGTTCCTCGAGGTGGTATTCGTGGCGCGCGCGCTTGTTCAGGGCGATGGTGCCGCCGGCACCGCCCTTTCCTTTATCCTTGCCGGCCTTGTTGTTGGTTTTCTTTGCCATCGCCACATTGTCCCCGATTGCGGGGCCGATAGGCGACCCGGCCCGACCCACGAAATGTTTGCATGACGACGATCCGCCGCTCCGCCCTGGTCGAACACTCGACCCGACGCATGTTCGAACTGGTCAACGACGTGGCCGCCTATCCGCGCCGCTTCGACTGGTGCGAGGCGGCCGAGGTGATCGCCGCCGACGAGGGCCGCCTGGTCGCGCGCCTGGACCTGGGCCTGGGCGGGCTGCGGACCTGGTTCACCACCGAGAACACGCTGTCGCCGCCGCATCACATCGACATGGTGCTGGTGGACGGGCCGTTCCGGCGCCTGAGCGGGCGCTGGGAGTTCCATGCCCTCGACGAGTCCGCCTGCAAGGTCACCCTGACCCTGGACTTCGAGCCGTCGATGAAGCTGCTGACCCCGGCCTTCACCCTGGGCTTCCAGAGCCTGGCCGATCGCATGGTCGACGATTTCGTGCGTGTCGCCGATCGCGAGGAAGTGGTGTGAGGGTGGCGCTGCTGCGCGCCTGGCCGCGTCGCTTCGACAGCGTCGAGGTCGAGCTGCCCGAAGGCGCGCGTGTCGCCGACGCGCTGGACGCGGCGGGCTGGTCGGCGCTGGAAGGAATAGCGGGGTATGCGATCCATGGCCGTCGCGCCACGCCGGCCTCGCCGTTGCGCGACGGCGATCGCCTGGAGCTGCTGCGCGGGCTGGCGCTGGACCCGAAGGAAGCGCGCCGGCGGCGGGCCGAGGCCCGGCCGCTCAAGAAGCCGCGCCGCTGAAGAGGCCGCGCTGGCGAAGACGCGCGTCGAAGGCGCGGCCCGACCGGTGCCGCGCGGGTCGCGGCCTCAGCGGCCGCGCTTGTTCTTGTCCTTGGCCAGGTTGGGGCCGAACTGCTGGACGGTGTCGCGCGCCAGTTGCTCGTCCTGCTCCTCGAAGTAGTCGCCGTCCCAGCGGGACAGGGTGTCGCCTTCGAAGTACAGGGTCAGGTTCCTGATCTCGGTGTGGGCCAGGCGGCCGACGCGCTGGCTGGCGGTGTAGTCCCAGCGGTCGGTGCTGAACGGATCGCGGATCGACGGCGAACCGATCAGGGTCATCACCTGCTGCTTGCTCATGCCGGCCTGCAGCTGTTCGACCGCCGAGGACTCCAGCAGGTTGCCCTGGTAGATCGGCTGGCGGTAGATCACGCCGCAGCCGGCGACCGTCGTGGCGGCGATCGTGGAAACCAGGAGCATCGGCAGGAGCTTGCGCATCGGGTAATTCACGGTGGGTATTCACGGCTTGCCCAGGACCCGCCGATGATACACTGAAGCCATCGCGACGCGGCAGCGGCGGGCCGGCGTTCATCGAACGTTGGCTTCGCGGCCGCAATGCCAGCCCTACGAACCGGCAGGTCGGCCTTCTGGATCCGTCCTCCGGACCCGCCAGCAGGAATCGCGCCGACTTCCGTCATTGCCATCGTGCCGACACGTCCCGGGCGATACTTACCGCCGGGCCGCCGAGGCAGAGCCCCGACAGAGCCATATCCGGAGCCCCTATGGAATCGCAAGAACTGCGCAACGCCGGCCTCAAGGTCACCCATCCGCGGATGCGCATCCTCGAACTGCTGGAGAGCGCCAAGCCGCGGCACATGACCGCGGAGGACATCTACCGCCACCTGATGGCCAGTGGCGAGGACATCGGCCTGGCCACCGTGTACCGGGTGCTGACCCAGTTCGAAGCCGCCGGCCTGGTGCTCAAGCACAACTTCGAATCCGGACAATCGGTCTACGAGCTCGATCGCGGCCACCATCACGACCACATGGTCGATATCGATACCGGCAAGATCATCGAGTTCGAGAGCGAGGAGATCGAGGAGCTGCAGCACCGGATCGCGGCCAAGCACGGTTACGAGATCGAGGAGCACTCGCTGGTGCTCTACGTGCGCAAGAAGCGCTGACCGGGGCCGGGCGGCACGGGACGCCGCCCATCGCCGGTCGTGCTCAGCCGACGTCGGCGAGCAGCCGTTTCGCCGCCGCCCGCGCCTCGCGGGTCATTTCCACGCCCCCGAGCATGCGCGCCAGTTCCTCTTCGCGCTGGCCGGCGCTGAGCGACTGCACCGCGCTCTGGGTCACGCCCTCGCTGGCCGCCTTGCTGACCCGGTAGTGGGCATGGCCCTGGGCCGCGACCTGCGGCAGGTGGGTCACGCACAGCACCTGGCGACGCGCGCCCAGCGCCCTGAGTTTGCGGCCGACGATGTCGGCGACCGCGCCGCCGATGCCGGAGTCGACCTCGTCGAACACCATTGTCGGAACCGCGTCCAGGCCCAGGGTGGCGACCTCGATCGCCAGCGATACCCGCGACAGCTCGCCGCCGGAAGCGACCTTGCGCAGCGAGCGCGCCGGCTGCCCGGGATTGGCGGCGACCAGGAATTCGACCCGTTCGGCGCCCTGCGGGTCGGGGCGGTCCTCCTCGACCGCCTCGACGGCGACCTCGAACCGGCCCGCGCCCATGCCAAGCTCGGCGATCAGCGCGGTGGTCTCGGCCGACAGCGCGTCGGCGGCCTTGCGGCGGCGGGTGCCGAGCGCGTCGGCGGCCCGGCGCCAGGCCTGACGGGCGCTCTCGATCTCGGCATCGAGCTTGTGCAGCCGTTCGCCGGCGCCGCGCAGGCCGTCCAGTTCGGCGGCGATCGCCTCGCGCCGGGCCAGCAACTGGTCCGGCGGCACGCGGTGCTTGCGGGCCAGCTCGTGCAGGCGGCCCAGGCGTTGCTCCAGCGTCTGGAACGCGCCCGGATCGATGTCCAGGTCGCTGCGGATGCGGTCGAGCAGGACCTGGGCCTCGTCGAGCTGGATCGCGGCGGCATCGAGCATCGCGTCGACCTCGCCCAGCCGTGGCTCGTGTTCGTTCATCCGCTGCAGGGCGCCGCGGATCTGTTCGATGGTGCCGACCGGCGAGGGCAGCTCGTCACCGGCCAGTTGCGCCAGGGCCTCGTCGCAGGCGGCGATCAGGTCGGCGGCGTGGGCCTGGCGGCGGTGGTCGGCGCCCAGTTGCTCCAGTGCCGCCGGCTCCAGTTCCTCGCGTTCGAGTTCGGCGAACTGATGCTCCAGCCAGTCGATGCGGTCGGAGACGTCCCCTTGCGCGGACAGGCTCTCGCGTTCGCGCAGCAGCGCGCTCCAGCGGCGCGCGGCCTCGGCCACCGCGGCGCGCTCGGCGTCGGTGCGGCCGAACGCGTCCAGCAGCGCCAACTGGCTGGGGCGGGACAGCAGGGCCTGCTGCTCGTGCTGGCCATGGATCTCGACCAGCCGCGCGGACAGTTCGGTCAACTGCCCGACCGTGGCCGGGCGGCCGTTGATCCAGGCGCGCGAACCGCCGTCGGCGCGGATCACCCGGCGGATCTGGCAGGCCTCGTCCTCGTCGAGGTCGTTGTCGTGGAGCCAGGCCCTTGCCAGCGGCGCGTCGACGAGCGCGAACCCGGCCGAGAGCTCGGCGCGGTCGGCGCCGTGCCTGACCACGCCGCTGTCGGCGCGCAGGCCGCAGATCAGCCCCAGCGCGTCCACCAGCAGCGACTTGCCGGCGCCGGTCTCGCCGGAGATCACGGTCATGCCGGGGCCGAACTCGAGTTCGGCGCTGTCGACGACGGCGAATTGCTTGATGGACAGGTGGGTCAGCATGGGTGCCGATTCTAGGGGCTGTTGGCGGTCCGCAGATAGGGCTGGGCGGTGCCTTTCGCCGCGGCCGCCGACACGTCCGCCGGCGATGTCGTTTCCGGGTCACGTCGCCACCCGGGCTCCGCAAGCCTTGCGCCGGGCGGCGCTGGCGCTTATATCCGTCCCATGGGCCACCGTTCCTCCGCCTCCGACGATCTCGATCCCCGGGCCCGACAGCTGCTGAGGACCCTGATCGGCCGCTACATCCGCGACGGCGAGCCGGTGGGGTCGCAGACCCTGGCGCGCCACGCGGGGTTGGCGGTCAGCCCCGCGACGATCCGCAACATCCTCTCCGACCTGGAGGACGCCGGCCTGCTCAGCGCGCCGCACACCTCGGCCGGACGGGTGCCGACCGCTCAGGGCTATCGCCTGTTCGTCGACTCGCTGCTGCAGGTCAAGCCGTTGCCGGACGGCGAGCTGGCGCGGCTGCGCGGCGAACTGCCGGCCGGCTCGGGTACCCAGGCCCTGCTCGGCAGCACCTCCGAACTGCTGTCGGCGATGACCCATTTCGTCGGCGTGGTCAGCCTGCCGCGGCGCGAGCAGTTCGCGTTCCGGCGGATCGACTTCGTCCCGCTCGACGCGCAGCGGGTGTTGGCGATCCTGGTGTTCGCCGACAACGAGGTGCAGAACCGGATCATCCAGACCCGGCGCTCGTTCGACGCCGGCGAGCTCGAACAGGTCGCCAACTACCTCAACAGCCAGTTCGCCGGACGTGCGCTGGCCGACATCCGCGGCTCGCTGCTGCACGAGCTCAAGAGCGCGCGCAGCGAGATGGAGAGCCTGCTGGCGCATTCGGTCGAGCTGGCCGAGCAGGTGCTGGTGCCGGGCCAGGACGACATGCTGCTGGCTGGGCAGACCCGCCTGATGGGGGTGCAGGACCTGGCCGACCTGGACCGCCTGCGCGAGCTGTTCGAGGCGTTCGCGCGCAAGCGCGAGATCCTCCAGCTGCTCGAACGCACGATCCAGGCGCCGGGCGTGCGCATCTTCATCGGCGAGGAAACCGGGCTGGCGCCGCTGGAGGGCATGTCGCTGGTGACCGCGCCGTATGTCGCCGCCGGCCAGGTGCTGGGCGTGCTGGGGGTGATCGGTCCCAGCCGCATGGCCTACGACCGGGTGATCCCGGTGGTTCAGGCCGCCGCCGACGTGCTCGGCGACGCGCTGTCCCCGGACCCGGGCTGAGCCGGTCGTCGCCGCCGACAGGCTGAACCGGGCCCGGATACGCGCCCGCTGCTTGAATCCTGCCGCCACGTCCCCATTGCTGGCCCTGTCGCGGACGCCCGTCGTCCGCCCGCCACCCTCCCAGCCACACCTGTACAGCGCAGGGGACAGACCAAGCACATGACCACAGCATCGCATCAGGACGAAACCCACCAGGACATGGCCATGAACGCCGACGACAACGACGCCCAGGCCCGGCTCGCCATCGAGCTGGAGGAGACCCGGGCCGAACTGGCCGCCGTGCGCGACGAATCGCTGCGCGAGCGCGCCGAGCTGGAGAACCAGCGCAAGCGGATGGCGCGCGAGATCGACACCGCGCGCAAGTTCGCCAACGAGCGTTTGCTGGCCGATCTGTTGCCGGTGATCGACAGCCTGGAGGCCGGCCTCGGGGTCGAGGGCGATACCGCCGCGCATCTGCGCGAGGGCATGGAGCTGACCCTGAAGCAGCTGCTGAAGGTGGTCGGCGAGAACGGCATGGCCGTGGTCGACCCGGTCGGCGAGGCCTTCAACCCCGACCACCACCAGGCGATGAGCATGGTCGACAGCGCCGAGCACGCGCCCGGCCAGGTGGTCCAGGTCTACCAGAAGGGCTGGCTGCTCAACGACCGCCTGCTGCGGCCGGCCCTGGTCGTGGTCAGCCGACACGACTGAGCGGCGGGTGTCTGCGGCCCGCAGCGCCGCAGATACGGGTCCGCGCCCCCTTGAAGGGCGCGCAGTCGACCCCTAGATAGCAGACATCGGCGGCGCGGCCGCCCTCCGGGAGGCCCCCGCCCCCCGGACTACCGGATTCGCAACAGCAACAGTCTTAGAGAGGGAACACCACCATGGGCAAGATCATCGGTATCGACCTCGGCACGACCAACTCGTGCGTGGCGATCATGGAGGGCGGCAACGCCAAGGTCATCGAGAACGCCGAGGGCGACCGCACCACGCCGTCGATCGTCGCGTACACCAAGGACAGCGAGGTCCTGGTCGGCGCCTCGGCCAAGCGCCAGGCCGTCACCAACCCCAAGAACACCTTCTTCGCGGTCAAGCGCCTGATCGGCCGCAAGTTCCGCGACGCAGAGGTCCAGAAGGACATCGACCTGGTTCCCTACGGGATCATCGAGCACGACAACGGCGACGCCTGGGTGCAGACCGTCGAAGGCAGCAAGATGGCGCCGCAGCAGATCTCGGCCGAAGTGCTGACCAAGATGAAGAAGACCGCCGAGGCCTACCTGGGCGAGACCGTCACCGAGGCGGTGATCACGGTGCCGGCCTACTTCAACGACAGCCAGCGCCAGGCGACCAAGGACGCCGGCCGGATCGCCGGTCTGGAGGTCAAGCGCATCATCAACGAGCCGACCGCGGCCGCGCTGGCCTACGGCATGGACAAGAAGGGCGGCGACCGCAAGGTGGCCGTGTACGACCTCGGCGGCGGCACCTTCGACGTGTCGATCATCGAGATCGCCTCGGTCGACGGCGAGATGCAGGTCGAGGTGCTGTCGACCAACGGCGACACCTTCCTCGGCGGCGAGGACTTCGACAAGCGCGTGATCGACTACCTGGTCGAGGAGTTCCTGAAGGACCAGGGCATCGACCTGCGCAAGGACCCGCTGGCCCTGCAGCGCCTGAAGGACGCGGCCGAGCGCGCCAAGATCGAGCTGTCCTCGTCGCAGCAGACCGAGGTCAACCTGCCGTACGTGACCGCCGACGCTTCCGGTCCCAAGCACCTGAACATCAAGCTGACCCGGGCCAAGCTCGAGTCGCTGGTCGAGGACCTGGTCCGCAAGACCATCGAGCCGTGCCGCACCGCGCTCAATGACGCCGGTCTGCGCGCCAGCGACATCAGCGAGGTGATCCTGGTCGGCGGCCAGACCCGCATGCCGAAGGTCCAGCAGGCGGTCGCCGAGTTCTTCGGCAAGGACCCGCGCAAGGACGTCAACCCCGACGAGGCGGTGGCGCTGGGCGCCGCGATCCAGGGCGGCGTGCTGGCCGGCGACGTCAAGGACGTGCTGCTGCTGGACGTGACCCCGCTGAGCCTGGGCATCGAGACCCTGGGCGGCGTGTTCACCAAGATCATCGAGAAGAACACCACGGTGCCGACCAAGGCCTCGCAGACCTTCTCGACCGCCGACGACAACCAGTCCGCGGTCACCGTGCACGTGCTGCAGGGCGAGCGCGAGCAGGCCCGCTACAACAAGTCGCTGGCCCGCTTCGACCTGGCCGGCATCGAGCCGGCGCCGCGCGGCATGCCGCAGATCGAGGTGTCGTTCGACATCGACGCCAACGGCATCGTCCACGTGACCGCCAAGGACAAGAAGACCGGCAAGGAGCAGAAGGTCGAGATCAAGGCCGGCTCGGGTCTGTCCGAGGACGAGATCGCGAAGATGGTCGCCGATGCGGAGGCCAACCGCGAGGAGGACAAGAAGTTCCACGAGCTGGTCCAGGCCCGCAACCAGGCCGACGCCCTGATCCACATGACCCGCAGCTCGATCAAGGAGCACGGCGAGAAGGCGCCGGGCGAGGCGATCGCCGCCGCCGAGACCGCCATCGCCGAACTCGAGACCGCGATGAAGGGCGACGACAAGGCCCAGATCGAGGCCAAGTCGAAGGCGTTGGAGGAGGCCGCGCAGGGACTGTTCGCCGGTACCCAGGGCGGGGGCCAGCCCGGCGAGGGCGCCGCCGCTTCCGGCGCGACCGGCGACGATGTCGTCGACGCCGAGTTCACCGAGGTCAAGGACGACAACAAGTAAGCCGGCCGGCCCCTCTGGCATGAACCCGGCGGGGCCGCCACAGGGGTTCGGGACCGTTCCGCGGTTCCGGACCCTTGTCGTATCAACAGTCCGCGCCGGCCGATGCCGGTGCGGCGGGGGAAGTCGCTACAACCATGAGCAAGCGTGACTACTACGAAGTGCTGGGCGTCGGCCGCGACGTGTCGGCGGACGAGCTGAAGAAGGCCTACCGCCGTTGCGCGATGAAGCATCACCCGGACCGTAATCCGGGCGATGTGGCGGCCGAGGTCGCGTTCAAGGAGTGCAAGGAGGCCTACGAGGTCCTGTCCGACGCCAACAAGCGCCGGGCCTACGACCAGCACGGCCACGCGGCGTTCGAGCACGGCATGGGCGGTGGCGGTCCCGGCGCCGGCTACGCCGACATGGGCGACATCTTCGGCGACATCTTCGGCAACATCTTCGGCGGAGGCGCCGGCCCGCGCGGCCCGCGTCGCGGCGCCGATGTCGGCTACGTGATGGAGCTGAGCCTGGAGGAGGCGGTCGGCGGGGTCGAACGGCAGATCGAGATTCCGACCCTGGAGAGCTGCGACACCTGCAACGGCAGCGGTTCGGCCGACGGCAGGACCGAGACCTGCGGGACCTGCAACGGTCGCGGCCAGGTGCGCTTCCAGCGCGGCATCTTCTCGATGCAGCAGGCCTGTCCGCATTGCGGCGGCAGCGGCAAGACCATCGCCAACCCCTGCGAAGACTGCCACGGCCAGGGCCGGATCGAGCGCAACAAGACCCTGCAGGTGAAGGTGCCGGCCGGGGTCGATACCGGCGACCGCATCCGCCTGGCGGGCGAGGGCGAAGCCGGTCCGGTCGGCGTGCCGCCGGGCGACCTCTATGTCGAGGTGCGGGTCAAGGAACACGAGATATTCCATCGCGACGGCGACGACCTGCACTGCGAGGTGCCGATCCGGATCTCGCAGGCGGCGCTGGGCGACGTGGTCCGGGTGCCGACCCTGAACGGGGACGCCGAGATCCGGCTGCCGGCCGAGACCCAGAGCGGCAAGCTGTTCCGCCTGCGCGGCAAGGGCGTCAAGTCGGTGCGCAGCCGCAGCGAAGGCGATCTGTACTGCCGGGTCGTGGTCGAGACGCCGGTCAATCTCACCGCCGAGCAGCGCGATCTGCTGGAGAAGTTCGAGGCGACCTTCTCCGGCGAGGGTGCGCGCAAGCATTCGCCGAGGTCGGCGACCTTCCTCGACGGGGTCAAGGGCTTCTGGGACCGGATGGTTTCCTGAGCCGCCGCGGCGCGCGCCGCCGCTCGCCTGCACGACGACCTGGCGCACACTGCGTCAGGTTTATGATGACCGTCGGTCATCAAGTTTTTGCAGGCGTCCGATGAAGACTCCCCCGCAGGATCCGCCCAAGGCGCCGCCACCGGAGGCCGACTTCGACAAGACCGTCCGCCCCTACGAGGGCCCGGCCGGCGGCTGGGGGGCGTTGCGGGCGGTCGCCGGCGCGATCCGCGGGCAGATGGCGGTGCCGCGCTCGATGGAGGCGCTGCACCGGGTCAACCAGCCGGTGGGCTTCGACTGCCCGGGCTGTGCCTGGCCCGATCCGAGCCACACCTCGTCGTTCGAGTTCTGCGAGAACGGCGCCAAGGCGGTGACCTGGGAAGCGACCTCCAGGCGCACCACGCCCGACTTCTTCGCCCGACACACTTTGTCCGAGCTGTGGCAGTGGAACGACCACGACCTGGAGAACGAGGGCCGCCTGACCCATCCGATGGTCTACGACCCGGCCCAGGACAAGTACCTGCCGATCCTGTGGGAAGAGGCCGCCGAGCGTATCGGCGACGCGTTGCGCGCGCTGCCGGACCCGACCATGGCCGAGTTCTACACCTCCGGCCGCGCCTCCAACGAGGCCGCCTTCCTGTACCAGCTGTTCGTGCGCGAGTACGGCTGCAACAACTTCCCCGACTGCTCGAACATGTGCCACGAAGCCACCAGCGTCGGGCTGCCGGAGTCGATCGGAGTCGGCAAGGGCACGGTGACGCTGGAGGACTTCGAGCACGCCGACGCGGTGTTCTGCATCGGCCACAACCCCGGCACCAATCATCCGCGGATGCTGGGGACGCTGCGCGAGGTCTCGCTGCGCGGCGCGCCGATCGTGGTGATCAACCCGATGCCCGAACGCGGGCTGGAGCGCTTCGTGTCGCCGCAGGATCCGGCCGAGATGCTGACCGGGCACGCGGTGCGGATCGCCTCGACCTACTTCAAGCCCCGGATCGGCGGCGACCTCGCGGTGCTGAAGGGCATGATGAAGTGGCTGCTGGAGGCCGACGCGGCCGATCTGGCCAAGGGCGGCGAGGGCCTGCTCGACCGCGCCTTCATCGCCGAGCACACCCGCGGTTTCGAGGCGCTGGCGGCGGATCTGCGGGCCAGCGACTGGGACGGCATCGAGCGCCATTCGGGCCTGAGCCGCGACGATATCGCCGGCGCGGCCTCGATCTATGCCCGCGCCGAACGGGTGATCGTCTGCTACGGCATGGGCATCACCCAGCATCGCCACGGCACCGAGAACGTGCAGCAGCTGGCCAACCTGCTGTTGCTGCGCGGCAATATCGGCCGCCCCGGCGCCGGCATATGCCCGTTGCGGGGTCACTCCAACGTGCAGGGCGACCGCACCGTCGGCATCACCGAGAAGCCCAGCGCGGCGCTGCTGGACGGCATCCGTCGGACCTATGGCTTCGAGCCGCCGGCCGCGCACGGCCACGACGCTGTCGCCGCGGTCCAGGCGATCGCCGAGGGCCGCTCGAAGGCGCTGCTGTGCCTGGGCGGCAACCTGGCGGTGGCGATGTCCGATCCGCAGGCGACCTTCCCGGCGATGCGCAAGCTGGACCTGGCCGTGCACATCGCGACCAAGCTCAACCGCTCGCACCTGATCCCGGCCAGGCAGGCCTTCCTGCTGCCGTGCCTGGGGCGCACCGAGCTGGACGTTCAGGCCGGTGGCCCGCAATCGGTGACGGTGGAGGATTCGATGTCGATGGTGCACGCCTCGCAGGGGCGGTTGAAGCCGGCCTCCGAGCACCTGCGTTCGGAACCGGCGATCGTCGCCCTGCTGGCGCGCGCGACCCTGCCGGACTCGAAGGTCGACTGGGAAGAGATGGTCGAGGACTACGACCGTATCCGCGCCGACATCGAGGCGGTGTTCCCGATCTTCGCCGGCTACAACGACAGGGTCCGCGAGCCCGGCGGCTTCCGCCTCGACAACGCGGCTTCCCGGCGGCACTGGAACACCGCCGACGGCAAGGCCCATTTCCTGCTCGCGCGCGGGCTGGACGAGGACCCGGCGGCTGCCGACGGCCTGCTCAGGCTGGCCACGGTGCGCTCGCACGACCAGTACAACACCACCATCTACGGCATGAACGACCGCTACCGCGGCATCCATGGCCGCCGCGACGTCGTCTTCGTAAATCCCGACGACCTTGCCGAGCGCGGCCTGAAGGAGGGCGACCGCATCGACGTGCAGGCCTGCGACCCCTTGGGCGCCGCCAACGGCCGCAGCGTGCGCGGCTATGTGGCGGTGGCGTTCGCCATCTCCCGCGGTTCGGTGGCGATGTACTACCCCGAAGGCAACGGCCTGCTGGCGCTGGACGATCGCGACCCGCGCTCCGGTACCCCGGGCTACAAGTCGGTGCCGGTGCGGCTGTCGGCGTCGGCGCCGCAGGCCGCCGGTGAAGGCTGAGCCGTCCGCCGCCGAGGCGGGCGGGGCGCGCGGCCCCGGGCGGGCGCACCGCTCCGTCACCGTGCACCGGGACGGAGCGCAGCGGGCGGGCGAGGACTGGTTGGCCGAGGAGGTGCCGGTCGAACTGCGCTACAACGGCGAGGCGTTCGCGGTGATGATGGCAACCCCCGCCGACCTGGAGGACTTCGCCTTCGGATTCTCGCTGAGCGAGGGGCTGGTCGCCGGCATCGGCGACATCCGCGGGGTCCGGGTGCATGCGCGGCTGGAAGGCCATGTGCTCGATATCGACGCGCCGTCCGCGGTGCCGTCGCGGTATGGCGATGAGCGCCTGTTGCCGGGGCGCAGCGGCTGCGGTCTGTGCGGCAGCCGGCATCTGGAGGACGTGCTGCGCCCGATCGCGCCGGTGGCGGACGGGCCGCGGGTCGGGACGGACGCGCTGGAGCGGGCCCAGGCCGCGCTGGCCGGGCGCCAGCCGCTCAACGCCGTCACCGGTGCGATGCATGCCGCCGCCTGGGCGACCCAGACCGGCGAGGTCGTGCTGGTGCGTGAGGATGTCGGCCGCCACAACGCCCTGGACAAGCTGCTGGGCGCGCTCGTCCGCGACGGCGTCGACCTGGGGGACGGCTTCGTGCTGGTGACCAGCCGCGCCAGTTACGAGATGGTGACCAAGGCCGCGCGGCTCGGGATCGGCCTGCTGGCGGCGATCTCCGCACCGACCGCGCTGGCGGTCGACCTGGCCCGTGCCAGCCGCCTGACCCTGGCCGGCTTCGTGCGGCCGGGGCGCTGCGTGGTCTACAGCCACCCGCAGCGGTTGGCCGGAGCAGGCGCGCGCGATTGAGCGCCGGGCGGCCTGTCCGCGCGCTTGTGAGGGACGGCGGCAGCCAGTAGCCTGCGCCGATGAATCAGTCGTCAGACCCGTCGCAAAGCCCGTCCGAAAGCCAGTCTCGTCCCGTTGTGCGGCTGTTGATCCACGGCGCGTCCGGGCGCATGGGCCAGGCGCTGCTGCGGCTGGCGGGGGAGCGCGAGGACATCGCCGTGGTTGCGGCGGTTGCGCGTTCGACCCCGGCCCAGCGGGTGGTCGACGGAGTGCCGCACTTCTCCGCCGCCGAGCTGGTGTCGGTCCCGGAGTTCGACGTCGCGATCGATTTCAGTCTGCCGCAGGGGATGGCGCCGCTGCTGGCGCTGTGCGAGGCGCGCGGCTGCGGCCTGATCTCCGGCACCACCGGACTGGAGCCGGAGCAGCATGCGGCGCTGGACGCGGCGGCGGCTCGCATCCCGGTGTTGTGGGCATCCAACTTCAGCCTCGGCGTCGCGGTGCTGGACGATCTGGTCCGACGCGCGGCGGCGGCGCTGCCGGGCTGGGACTGCGACATCGTCGAATCCCATCACGTGCACAAGAAGGACGCGCCATCCGGCACCGCGCTGACCCTGGGCGAAGCCGCGCGGGCGGGCGGGGCCGAGCCGCGCTACGCGGCGCTGCGGGCCGGCGACATCGTCGGCGAACACATGGTCCAGTTCACCGGCCTGGGCGAGCGCATCGAGCTGGCGCATCGCGCAACCAGCCGCGATATCTTCGCCCGCGGCGCGCTGCATGTGGCCGCGCGCCTGCGCGACCGCCCGGCCGGACGCTACCGGGTCGCCGATCTGCTGAGCTGAACGCGTCCCCCGGGGCGTGTCATCCGAATGTCATCGAAGGCTGGCGCCGAGGCCTCCGGCCCGCTAGAATTCCCGCTCGCCTGAACCCCCCGAACCGGACCGGCCTCGCACCGTGTCCGCGCTTTTGTGCAGCCGGCTTTCTGCGGTGGCGCAAGGCCGGGCCCGGTCAGCACCCATCTGCATCCAAGGCGACCCCCGTGAACCAACCCGCACTCCTCGCGCTCGAAGACGGCACCCTCTTCGAGGGCGTTTCCGTAGGCGCGCCCGGCCTTTCGGTCGGCGAAGTGGTATTCAACACCGCGATCACCGGCTATCAGGAAATCCTGACCGATCCGTCCTACGCGCGTCAGCTGGTGACCCTGACCTATCCCCACATCGGCAATACCGGTTGCACCGACCAGGACGACGAGGCGCGCCAGGTCTGGGCCGCCGGGCTGATCGTGCGCGACGTGCCGCGTCGTCCGAGCAACTGGCGCAGCCAGGTGGCGCTGCCCGAGTGGCTGGCCGCGCGCGGGATCGTCGGCATTGCCGGGATCGACACCCGCAAGCTGACCCGGCTGCTGCGCGACACCGGCGCGCAGGGCGGGGCTTTGGTCGCCGGCGACGGGATCGACGCCGACAAGGCGGTCGAGGCCGCGCGCAAGTTTCCCGGCCTGAAGGGCATGGACCTGGCGAAGGAAGTCACCACCGCCGAGCGCTACAGCTGGCGCGATGGCCAGCTCGACCTGGACCGCAACGCCTTCGTCAGCGCCGAACCGCGCTTCAAGGTCGTCGCCTACGACTTCGGGGTCAAGCACAACATCCTGCGCATGCTGGCCGAGCGTGGCTGCGAGCTGACCGTGGTGCCGGCGACGACGCCGGCCGCGGAGGTGATGGCGCTCAAGCCCGACGGCGTGTTCCTGTCCAACGGCCCTGGCGACCCGGAGCCCTGCGACTACGCGATCGCCGCGATCCGCGAATTCGTCGCCGCCCGCATGCCGGTGTTCGGCATCTGCCTGGGCCACCAACTGCTCGGCCTGGCCGCCGGCGCGCGCACGATGAAGATGAAGTTCGGCCACCATGGCGCCAACCATCCGGTGCAGGACGTCGGCGCCGGCGACGAGGGGCGCGGCCGGGTGATGATCACCTCGCAGAACCACGGTTTCGCGATCGACGAGAGCAGCCTGCCGGCCAACGTGCGGGTGACCCACCGTTCGCTGTTCGACGGCTCCAACCAGGGCATCGAGTTGATCGATGCCCCCGCGTTCAGCTTCCAGGGCCACCCCGAGGCCAGCCCCGGACCGCACGACGTGGCGCCGTTGTTCGATCGCTTCGTGGCGATGATGGCGTCCGCCGGGGCGCGCGCATGAGGGCCCCGGCGGGTTGGCTGATCTGCATCCTGTGCGCCGGTTTCAGCGGCGCCGCGATGGCGGATGGGGTCAAGCAGGAGGCGATCGACGAGATGACCGATGCCGCCGTCCAGCTGTTCCCGATGGGCAGGGTGTTCGAGATGTTCGCGACCGAGGACCCGCTGTGGCCGATGCAGGAAAAGCCCGATGCCATCACCGCGGAGCAGCTTTCCTGCGTACGCGAGGAGCTGTCGCAGCCGGGTTACTGGCGCGCGAAGCGGGAAGAGGTGGTCGAGTATGCCGAGGCCCATCCCGACCGCTTCGATGACGACCTGCGCCTGCTGCAGTCCGGCTCGGCGGAGCTGCTCGGCAAGTTGGTGATGGGCGGCGTGATGTCCGCCCAGTCGGGCGAGCCGGTCGACGAGAGCGAACTGTTGGCGGGCGTCAGCAACGACCAGGTCCTGTCGATGATGACCCTGGTCGGCGATCCCGACTATGCGGATCTGCGCCGCATGACCGGCCTGGGCGAATCGATGTCGCCGGATCAGTCCAAGGCCCAGATCGAGAAGTCCGGATACCAGAAGGGCTTCTCGCTTGCCGCCCGTCAGATGATCAAGGCCATGCGCTCCTGCGATGTGCCCCCCTCCGCATACCTGTGAAGTCGACCCATGCCCAAGCGCACTGATATCAAAACCATCCTGATCATCGGCGCCGGTCCCATCGTGATCGGCCAGGCCTGCGAGTTCGATTACTCCGGCGCGCAGGCGTGCAAGGCGCTGCGCGACGAGGGTTACCGGGTCGTGCTGGTCAACAGCAATCCGGCCACGATCATGACCGACCCGGAGATGGCCGACGCCGTCTACATCGAGCCGATCAACTGGCAGACGGTCGAGAAGATCATCGCCAAGGAGAAGCCCGACGCGCTGCTGCCGACGATGGGCGGCCAGACCGCGCTCAACTGCGCGCTCGACCTGGCCGACAACGGCGTGCTGGACAAGCACGGCGTCGAGCTGATCGGCGCCTCGCGCGAGGCCATCCGCATGGCCGAGGACCGCGAATTGTTCCGGGTGGCGATGGAGGAGATCGGCCTGGAGTGCCCGCGCGCGGCGGTCGCCAGGACCTTCGAGCAGGCGGTCGAGATCCAGGCCACGGTCGGCTATCCGACCATCATCCGTCCCAGCTTCACCCTCGGCGGCACCGGCGGCGGCATCGCCTACAACAAGGAGGAGTTCGAGGAGATCGCCAAGCGCGGCCTCGAGCTGTCGCCGACCAGTGAAGTGCTGATCGAGGAGTCGGTGCTGGGCTGGAAGGAGTTCGAGATGGAGGTGGTCCGCGACAAGGCGGACAACTGCATCATCGTCTGCTCGATCGAGAACTTCGACGCGATGGGCGTGCACACCGGCGACTCGATTACCGTCGCCCCGGCGCAGACCCTGACCGACAAGGAATACCAGCGCCTGCGCGACGCTTCGATCGCGGTGCTGCGCAAGATCGGCGTCGACACCGGCGGCTCGAACGTCCAGTTCGGCATCAACGCCAGCAACGGCCGGGTCGTGGTGATCGAAATGAACCCGCGGGTGTCGCGCTCCTCGGCGCTGGCATCGAAGGCGACCGGTTTCCCGATCGCCAAGGTCGCCGCCAAGCTCGCCGTCGGCTACACCCTGGACGAGCTGCGCAATGAGATCACCGGCGGCGCGACCCCGGCCTCGTTCGAGCCGACCATCGACTACGTGGTCACCAAGATTCCGCGCTTCGCGTTCGAGAAGTTCCCCCAGGCCGAGGCCCGCCTGACCACCCAGATGAAGTCGGTCGGCGAAGTGATGGCGATGGGCCGGACCTTCCAGGAGTCGCTGCAGAAGGCGCTGCGTGGCCTGGAGACCGGCAAGGTCGGTCTCGATCCGACCGGGCTGGACCTGGCCAGCGAAGCCGACCTGGCGACCCTGCGCCGCGAGGTCAAGGAGCCGGGTCCGGAACGGATGTTCTACATCGGCGACGCCTTCCGCGCCGGCATGAGCGTGGAGGACGTGCACGCGCTGTCCTTCGTCGACCCATGGTTCCTCGATCAGATCGAGGAGATCATCGCCGAGGAGAAGGCGGTCGCCGAGTCCGGCCTGGCCGCGCTCGACGAGAAGCGGATGCGCGCGCTCAAGCGGATGGGCTTCTCCGACGCCCGCCTGGCCGAGCTGACCGGCACCGACGAGGCCGCCGTGCGCACCCTGCGCCACGCCTTCGGCGTGCGCCCGGTCTACAAGCGGGTCGACTCCTGCGCCGCCGAGTTCGCCACCACCACCGCCTACATGTACTCGACCTACGAGGAAGAGTGCGAGGCGGCGCCAAGCGACCGCGACAAGATCATCGTGCTCGGCGGCGGTCCCAACCGCATCGGCCAGGGCATCGAGTTCGACTACTGCTGCGTGCACGCCGCGCTGGCCCTGCGCGAGGACGGCTACGAGACCATCATGGTCAACTGCAACCCGGAGACGGTGTCGACCGACTACGACACCTCCGATCGCCTGTATTTCGAGCCGCTGACGCTCGAGGACGTGCTGGAGATCGCCGAGCTGGAAAAGCCCAAGGGCGTGATCGTGCAGTACGGCGGACAGACCCCGCTGAAGCTGGCGCGGGCGCTGGAGGCGGCCGGGGTGCCGATCGTCGGCACCAGTCCGGACAGCATCGACCTGGCCGAGGACCGCGAGCGCTTCCAGAAGCTGGTCGAGGACCTGCAGTTGGCGCAGCCGCTCAACCGCACCGCGCGCAATCCCGAGGAGGCGCTGCTGCTGGCCTCGCAGATCGGCTACCCGCTGGTGGTGCGGCCCAGCTACGTGCTCGGCGGCCGGGCGATGGAGATCGTCTATTCCGACGCCGACCTGACCCGCTACATCCGCGACGCGGTCAAGGTCTCCAACGATTCGCCGGTGCTGCTCGACCGCTTCCTCGACAACGCGGTCGAGGTCGATGTCGACGTGATCGCCGACAAGGATGGCAACGTGCTGATCGGCGGCGTGATGGAGCACATCGAGGAGGCCGGCGTGCACTCGGGCGACTCCTCGTGCTCGCTGCCGCCGTACTCGCTGCCGGCCGCGGTGCAGGACAAGCTGCGCGAGCAGGTGATGGCGCTGGCGAAGGCGCTGAACGTGGTCGGCCTGATGAACACCCAGTTCGCGGTGACCTTCGACGAGGACGGCGCCGACACGGTCTACCTGATCGAGGTCAACCCGCGCGCCTCGCGCACGGTGCCGTTCGTGTCCAAGGCGACCGGCCTGGCGCTGGCCAAGATCGCCGCCCGCTGCATGGTCGGCAGGACCCTGGCCGAGCAGGGTGCGACCGAGGAGGTCGTGCCTGGGTACTTCTCGGTCAAGGAGGCGATCTTCCCGTTCGCCAAGTTCCAGGGCGTGGACCCGATCCTCGGCCCGGAGATGCGCTCCACCGGCGAGGTGATGGGCGTCGGCCGCACCTTCGGCGCGGCGATGGCGCGCGCGCAGGAGGCCGGCGGCATCCGTGCGTTGCCGACCGAGGGCAAGGTATTCGTCTCGGTCCGCGATCCGGACAAGAAGCGGGTGGTGCCGGTCGCGCGCGACCTCATCGCGCGCGGCTACTCGCTGGTCGCGACCTCCGGCACCCACGCCTTCCTGGCCGAGAACGGCATCGACTGCGAGCGCGTGAACAAGGTGATCGAGGGCCGCCCGCACGTGGTCGACCTGATCAAGAACGGCGAGATCGCCTACATCGTGAACACCACCGAGGGCCGCCAGGCGATCAACGACTCGTTCTCGATCCGGCGCGAGGCCCTGCAGCAGCGGGTGACCTATTCGACGACGATCGCCGGCGCCCGAGCGTTGGTGAATTCGCTCGAGTACCGCGGCACCGGCCCGGTGTGGTCGCTGCAGGAGCTGCATGCGGAGGTCGCGTCCTCCTAGTGCTGGCACGGCAAGCCCTGCCAGGCGGCGCCGGCTGAACGGCGCCGTTCCGGCCACGGCGCCGGACGGACCGGGGCGGGTTTCGACCCGCCCCGCATTCCTGCTAGCCTGTAGCGGCTTCTTTGAACGGCCGTGAGTGGGTGGTGGGACGCCTTGGCATGACGCCAATCGCATCCGCCGCCTTCTTTACTTTTGCGGCCACGAACGAAAGAAAGGACGTACCCATGAGAGCACCGATCACGGTGAAGGGCGCGCAGCGCCTGCGCGCGGAACTGGAAGAACTCAAGTCGGTCAAGCGGCCGGCGGTGATCAATGCGATCGCCGAAGCGCGCGCCCACGGCGACCTCAAGGAGAACGCCGAGTATCACGCCGCGCGCGAGCAGCAGGGCTTCATCGAGGGCCGGATCAAGCAGCTCGAGGCCGAGCTCTCGCACGCCCAGGTCATCGACGTGGCCGGGCTCAACGCCGGTTCGCGGATCGTGTTCGGCGCGACCGTCGAGCTGGCCGACGTCGAGACCGACGCCAGCACCACCTACCAGATCGTCGGCGACCTGGAGGCGGACATCAAGCAGGGCTGGATCGCGATCTCCTCGCCGGTCGCGCGCGCGCTGATCGGCAAGCACGAGGGCGACAGCGTCACCATCGAGGCACCGGGCGGCACCCGCGAGTACGAGATCGTCTCGGTCAGCTACGCCGGCTGATGCGGGTCGGGCTGCTGCTGCCGGATCCGCAGCGTTTCGGCGGCCAGCGCCTGGGCGCGGACTGCGCCCGCGCGCTCGGACGCGCCGACGTCTCGCTCGATCCGCGTCCGCAGCGCGAGCGCGTGTTCGACGTGCTGCCGCGCGGCTGGCCGGTCGCCGCGGTCACCCGTCAGGCCGATGCCGGCGATGCCGCCGGCGCGACCTGGCTGCGCGCCGATCCGGCTCACGTGCAACCGGACATCAATGGCGCGCGCCTGCTGGCGCATGGCCAGGGCCTGGCGCTGGACGCCGACGATGTCGCCGCCTTCCTGCCGGCGTTGCGCCCGCTGTTCGGCGACTTCGGCAGCCCGATCGACGCGCCGACGCCGTCGCGCTGGTACCTGCGACTGGCGCCGGGCACTCCGGTGCCGACGTTCAGCACGCCCGAGGACGCGCTGGGCGACGAGCTGTTCGAGCACCTGCCGGGCGCGGCCGGCGACCGCGAGTCGAGACGCTGGCGGACCTTGCTGAGCGAGGCCCAGATCGTCCTGCACAACCATCCGCGCAATGCCCGGCGCGTCGCCGCCGGCCTGCCGGCGGTCAATTCGCTGTGGCTGTGGGGCGGCGGCGCGCTGCCCGATCATGTGCGCAGCGCGGCCGCGGCGATCCATTCCGACGACGACAGCCTGACCGCCTTCGCGACCCTGGCCGGGGTCCCGGCGCATCCCTTGCCGACGCTCGCGCCGGTCGCGGCGGGCGCCGGCCTGTTCGACCTGCGCGAGGCGCGCGATCTGGCCCGCCTGCAGCAGGACTGGCTGCTGCCGCTGCTCGCCCAGCTGACCGATGGCAGGGTTTCCGAGCTGTGGCTCGACTGCGCCGACGGCCAGTGCTTCAAGCTCCGGCGCGGACAGCGTTGGCGGTTCTGGCGTCGCCCGCGCGAGCGGCTGGCCCAATGAGCCCGAGCCGTTCGACGAGGGCGTCCCGGTGAAGCCGCGGACCCGTCTGCAGCGCCGCGAGGCGCCGGCGGCCGGCGAGTGGTCGGCGCGGGTGCCGGCGCTGCTGCGCCGCATCTACGCCGCGCGAGGCGCTCTCGACGAGGCCCAGGCACGCCCACGGCTCGCCCAGTTGCCGCCTCCGGACGGCCTGGTCGGCGTCGACGCCGCGGCCGAGCTGCTGGCAACGGCCATCGCCGAGGATCGTCACATCGTGGTGGTCGGGGATTTCGACTGCGACGGCGCCACCGCCTGCGCGCTGGGCGTGCGCGGCCTGCGCATGCTCGGTGCGCGCCGGGTCTCGCACGCGGTACCCAACCGGATCGTCCACGGTTACGGGTTGTCGCCGGCGCTGGTCGACGAGCTTGCCGCGCTGCAGCCCGACCTGCTGGTCACGGTCGATCACGGCATCGCCTGCCACGCCGGCATCGCCGCGGCCAAGGCGCGCGGCTGGCAGGTCCTGGTCACCGATCACCACCTGCCCGGCGAGACCCTGCCGGCGGCCGACGTGATCGTCGATCCCAACCAGCCCGGCGACCGTTTTCCCGGCAAGATGCTGGCCGGGGTCGGGGTGATGTTCTACGTGTTGCTGGCGCTGCGCCGGCACCTTCACGACCGTCCCGACAGCGATGCGCGGACGCGTCCGGATCTGACCGCGCTGCTGGACCTGGTCGCGGTCGGTACCGTTGCCGACCTGGTGCCGCTGGACGCCTGCAACCGCGCCCTGGTCGCGGCCGGCCTGCGGCAGTTGCGCGCGGGGCGGGGCTGCGCCGGGCTGCAGGCGCTGATCGAGGTGTCCAACCGCGACGCCGCGCGCCTGACCGCCGCCGACATCGGTTTCGCGGTCGGCCCGCGCCTGAACGCCGCCGGCCGCCTGGAGGACATGTCGCTGGGCATCGAGTGCCTGCTGACCGACGACCCGCGCCAGGCCCGCGAGATCGCCGCGACGCTGAACG
This sequence comes from Marilutibacter maris, assembly GCF_003233695.1. NCBI lineage: Bacteria > Pseudomonadati > Pseudomonadota > Gammaproteobacteria > Lysobacterales > Lysobacteraceae > Marilutibacter > Marilutibacter maris. The sequence continues at coordinate 1,909,104 of NZ_CP029843.1, forward strand.
AGATCAACGGCGAGCGTCGCGCGGTCCAGCAGCAGATGACCGACGAGGCCGAGGCCGCCGTGGCCCGGGTCGCGCTGGCCGGCGAACCGCCGCTGGCGGTCTGCCTGCACGATCCTCAGTGGCATCCCGGGGTGGTCGGCCTGGTCGCCTCCAAGTTGAAGGAGCGCCTGCACCGGCCGGTGATCGCGTTCGCGCCGGCCGAGCCGGGCAGCGACGCCCTGCGCGGTTCGGCGCGCTCGATTCCCGGCTTCCATATCCGCGATGCGCTGGCGGCGGTCGACGCGCGCCATCCCGGCCTGGTCGAGCGTTTCGGCGGTCATGCGATGGCGGCCGGCCTGTCGTTGCCGATGGCGCGACTGGAGGCGTTCCGCGACGCGTTCGCGCGGGTCGCCGCCGAGACCCTGGGCCCGGAGTTGCTGCAGGCCGTGGTGCTCAGCGACGGCGACCTGGCGGCGGACGAGTTCACCCGCGTCAATGCCGAGGCCCTGCGCGACGGCGGGCCGTGGGGGCAGGGCTTCCCCGAGCCCCAGTTCGATGGCGAATTCGACGTGCTCGGCTGGCGGGTGGTCGGCGAGCGTCACCTGAAGCTGGAGCTCGGCCATGGCCGCCAGCGCCTGAATGCCATCCACTTCGGCAGCTGGGACGGGCAGGCGCCGCCCGGCCGCGTGCGCATCGCCTATCGGCTCGAGCCCGACGACTATCGTGGCGGCGACGCGGTGCAACTGGTGGTGGTGCACCGCGAAGCGGTCTGAGTCGGGCGTGGCTGGCGCCCGCGTGACCCCGGCCCGCACACGGCGGCCGGCGACGGCGATTGCCTGTTAGAATCGACGGTCTTTTTTCAGGTGGTGGTGGTTCATGATCGAACTGAATCCCGTCCGCCAGCGCGTCGCCGACCTGCAGGGTCGGCTGGATGCGCTGAGGGGGTATCTTTGACTTCGACAGCAAGGTCGAACGTCTCGAGGAAGTAAACCGGGAGCTGGAAAGCCCCGATATCTGGAACGATGCCGAGCGCGCCCAGGCGCTGGGTCGCGAGCGCGCGTCGCTGGAGAAGGTCGTGCTCGGCAGCCGGCGCCTGAACGAAGGCCTGGCCGGCGCGCTCGAGCTGCTGGAGCTGGCCGAGATGGAGGACGACGAGGACACCGCGCTGGCGGTGGTCGCCGACATCGACGGCTACCAGCGCGACGTCGAGCAGCTCGAGTTCCAGCGCATGTTCAGCGGCAAGATGGACGGCGCCGCGGCGTTCGTCGACATCCAGGCCGGCGCCGGCGGCACCGAGGCGCAGGACTGGGCCGAGATGCTGCTGCGCATGTACCTGCGCTGGGCCGAGTCCCGCGGCTGGAAGACCGAGCTGATGGAGGTCTCCGGCGGCGAGGTCGCGGGCATCAAGTCGGCCACGTTCCGGGTCGAGGGCGACTTCGCCTACGGCTGGATGAAGACCGAGACCGGCGTCCACCGCCTGGTCCGCAAGTCGCCGTTCGACTCCGACAACCGCCGTCACACCAGCTTCACCTCGGTGTTCGTGTCCCCCGAGGTCGACGACAACATCGACATCGAGATCAATCCGGCCGACCTGAAGACCGACGTCTACCGCTCCTCCGGCGCCGGCGGCCAGCACGTCAACAAGACCGAGTCGGCGGTGCGCATCACCCACGTGCCCAGCGGCATCGTGGTGGCGTGCCAGAACGGCCGCAGCCAGCACCAGAACCGCGACACCGCAATGAAGATGCTGGCGGCCAAGCTGTACGAGCTGGAGATCCAGAAGCGCAACGCCGAGCGCGACGCGGTCGAGGCGACCAAGTCCGACATCGGCTGGGGCAGCCAGATCCGCAACTACGTGCTCGACCAGAGCCGGATCAAGGATCTGCGCACCGGCGTCGAACGCAGCGACACCCAGAAGGTGCTCGATGGCGATCTCGACGACTTCGTCGAGGCCAGCCTCAAGGCCGGCCTGGAGGTCGGCGCCAAACGCGCCGACGCCGTCTGAGGGACGGGACCGGCGCCGCATCCGGTCCCGCCCGTTATCCTCCGGGCTTGCCCGTTCCTTTCTTTTCTTTCTTTGACCCCCGATCGCGAATCCCATGACCGACAAGACGCACGAGCCGCCCACCCACGCCGACGAGAACTTCCTGATCGCCGAGCGTCGGAGCAAACTCGCGGCGCTGCGCGAGAAGGGCGGGGCATTCCCCAACGACTTCCGCCGCGAGGACCATGCCGGCGACCTGCAGGCCGAGTACGCCGACGCCGAGCGCTGGACCGCCGAGGCGCTGGAGGCCGATGGCCGCCGGGTTGCGGTGGCCGGCCGGATCCTGCTCAAGCGGGTGATGGGCAAGGCCAGCTTCGTGCAGATCCAGGACGAGTCCGGCCGCATCCAGTTGTTCCTGCAGGCCAACGCGCTGGGTGAGGCCTACGACGCGTTCAAGGGCTGGGACGTCGGCGACATCGTCGCCGCGCGCGGCGGGCTGACCCGCACCCGCACCGGCGAGCTGTCGGTCAAGGCGACCGAGCTGCGGTTGCTGACCAAGTCGCTGCGTCCGCTGCCGGACAAGTTCCACGGCCTCGCCGACGTCGAGCAGCGCTACCGCCAGCGCTATGTCGATCTGATCGTGTCGCCGGAGGCGCGCGAGGTGTTCGTCAAGCGTTCGCGGATCATCCGCGCGATCCGCGAGTGGCTGGACAGCCGTCGCTTCCTCGAGGTCGAGACGCCGATGATGCACTACATCCCCGGCGGCGCCGCGGCCAAGCCGTTCGTGACCCATCACAACGCGCTCGACCTGGAGTTGTTCCTGCGCGTGGCGCCGGAGCTGTACCTCAAGCGCCTGGTCGTCGGCGGTCTGGAGCGGGTCTACGAGATCAACCGCAATTTCCGCAACGAGGGTGTGTCGACCCGGCACAATCCCGAGTTCACCATGCTCGAGCTGTACGAGGCCTACGCCACCTACAACGAGATCATGGACCTGACCGAGAACCTGGTCCGCGATGTCGCCGTCGCGGTGCTGGGCACGACCACGATGGAGTGGGACGGCGCCAGGATCGATCTGGGCCCGGCCTTCAAGCGCTGGCGGCTGGAGGAGGCGGTGCGCGAGATGAATCCCGGGATCAGCATCGCCGACTGCCGCGACCGCGAGGCGCTGGTCGCGCATTGCCTGCGGCTGGGGGTGGCGGTCAAGCCGTCCTACGGCTGGGGCAAGCTGTTGCTGGAGATCTTCGAGAAGACCGTCGAGGACAAGCTGGAGCAGCCGACCTTCATCACCCACTATCCGGTCGAGGTCTCGCCGCTGGCCCGCGAAAGCGACAGCGAGCCGGGCATCACCGACCGCTTCGAGCTGTTCGTCAACGGCAAGGAGCTGGCCAACGGCTTCTCCGAGCTGAACGACCCCGAGGACCAGGCCGCGCGCTTCCGCGCCCAGGTCGAGCAGAAGGAGGGCGGCGACGACGAGGCCATGCATTACGACGCCGACTACATCCGGGCGCTGGAGGTCGGGTTGCCGCCGACCGGCGGGCTCGGCGTCGGCATCGATCGGCTGGTGATGCTGATGACCGGATCGGCCTCGATCCGTGACGTGCTGCTGTTTCCGTACATGCGTCCGGAATCGGCGGCTTGATTCGTTCTTAACACTTTCGGGGCCGCCAATGGCCCCGACCATGGAAGGGTGGTTGGATCAGGCGTAAGCTGCCAAGCGTGGCAAAGGCGGGGTATGCTGCCGACATAGCCACCCAACAGGTGACGTTGCATGCAGGGACCAGTGTGAACGTTGTCATCGTTGACGACCAGACATCGGCGCGCACGATGTTGCGCCATATCATCGAGGACATTGCGCCGGAGCTGAAGGTGCATGATTTCGGTGAGGCCGAGAGCGGTCTGGAATGGTGTGAGAACAACCATCCAGATCTGCTGTTGCTCGATTACCGGATGCCGGGAATCGACGGGCTGGAGTTTGCCCGTCGTTTCCGCCGTCGACCGCTGCACCGGGACATTCCGATCATCCTGGTGACCGTGGTCGGCGACGAGCCGATCCGCCAGGCGGCGCTGGATGCCGGCGTGATCGATTTCCTGGTCAAGCCGGTACGTCCGCGCGAATTGCGCGCCCGCTGCCGCAACCTGCTGCAGTTGCGGCAGCAGTCCGAGAGCGTCAAGCAGCGGGCGATGTCGCTGGAACAGCGGTTGCTGTCGAGCATGCACGAGGTCGAGGAGCGCGAGCGCGAGACCCTGCAGCGGCTGGCGCGCGCGATCGAGTACCGCGACCGCGGCACCAGCGTCTATCTGGAGCGGATGTCGCACGTCGCCGGACTGATCGCCGAACAGCTGGGCATGTTCGAGGACGAGGTGCGGATGATCGAGATGGCCGCACCGCTGCACGACATCGGCAAGATCGCGATCCCGGACGCGGTGCTGCTCAAGCCCGGCCCGCTGAGCGAGGACGAGATGGACATCATGCGCCGGCATCCGGTGATCGGACAGGAGCTGCTCAGCGGCAGCCAGAACCGTTTCATCCAGACCGCGGCCACCATCGCCCTGCGCCATCACGAGCGCTACGACGGCAGCGGCTATCCGGACGGCCAGGTCGGCGAGGAGATTCCGATCGAAGCGCGTATCGTCGCCGTCGCCGACGTGTTCGACGCGCTGATCTCGCCGCGGCCGTACAAGGAGCCGTGGGGAATCGACGTCGCCCTGGAGTACCTGATGGCCGAACGCGGCCGTCTGTTCGACCCGACCTGCGTGGACGCACTGATGCGTAGTCGTGCGCGGCTGGACGAGATCTGCAAGCGCTACGCCGCCGGCTCGGTGCGACCAGGACTGCCGTGACCGGCATGGCCGGCATCCTTTCCAGCCTGAAACAACGCCTGGCCAAGCGGCCGGACAGCGAGCACGGCCAGGCCTTCGTGCGGCTGGCGATACTGTTCGTCGTGCTTGTCTACATGCTGGCTCGGGGTTACGGCGGTTCGCTACCGAGGCAGGAGTATTTCAACGTGTTGGCAATGGTCGTGGTCGGCATCAGTGTCGGCTTGGCCATTATCGGGTGGATACTGCTCTCACCTGGCAAGTCGCGGACACGGCGCGGGGTCGGGATGGTCTCCGACTATGGATTGATGGGACTTGCCATGACCCACATGGGCGAGCCACTCGCCTGGGTCTACGTGATCATCATGTGGGTCACCATCGGCAACGGTCTTCGTTACGGCAACCGATATCTTTACGCCGCAGTGGCAATGGCCTGTATCAGCTTCGGCATGGTTGTTGCGTTGAATCCGTATTGGCAGGCCAACCGGGTGATTGCATTCGGTCTGTTGCTTGGCCTGGTCGCCATTCCTCTGTACCTGTCGGGCCTGTTGCGGGCACTGACCCGAGCGACTGAAGAGGCGCGAAGGGCCAGTGAGGCCAAGACCCGGTTTCTCGCGAACATGAGCCATGAGTTCCGGACCCCCCTCAATGGCCTGGCCGGCATGTCGGAACTTCTGGCCACGACCCGGCTGGACGCCGAGCAGCGCGAGTGTCTGGACACCATCCAGGCCTCTACCCGCAGTCTGCTGTCTCTCGTCGAGGATGTGCTGGACATTTCGGCGATCGAGGCAGGAAAACTCAAACTCGATACGGCCGAATTCCTTCCTCGCGAGGTCATTGAGAGCGTCAGCCTGATATTGCAACCGCAGGCCCGAGCCAAACAGATTCGCTACGAATCCCTTGTTTCGGAAGAGGTGCCGGAGGCACTACGCGGAGATGCCGCCCATTTGCGGCAGGTGTTGCTCAACCTGGCCAGCAATGCCGTCAAGTTCACGGATTTCGGTTCCGTGCGGATGGATGTCGCGGTCGCCACGCGGACCGAGGATACGATCAGGCTGCGCTTCACCGTTACCGATACCGGGATCGGCATTCCAGAGTCGATGCGCCAACGCCTGTTCGAGGCCTTCGAGCAGGCCGACGTCGGGCTATCCCGGCGCTATGGCGGCACGGGCCTCGGCACGACTATCGCCAAGGGCCTTACCGAGGCGATGGGCGGGAGCATAGGCTTCGAGAGCCTTGAGCGACGCGGCAGCAAATTCTGGGTGGAGCTGCCTTTTGAACAAGTCGCCTCCAGTGCCGATGGCGCCAGAGAAGACATGGCAGACGGCGACGGACACGAGGCGCGCGCGGCAAATGTGATCGCTTTCAGCGATCCGTTCCTGCGGCATAGGGCGAGGGTTCCAAGCCTGTCGATTCTCGTCGCCGACGATCATGCCGCTAACCGGAACGTATTGCAGCGGCTGCTCGAAAAGGCCGGACATCGCGTGACCTGTGCGGATGGAGGAGAAAGGGTTCTGGATGCGCTCGCCGTTGCCGACTTCGATGCGGTGATTGCCGACCTGCATATGCCAGATGTGAGCGGGCTCGATCTGCTGCGCCAGCTGAAGGTCATGCAGGCGGGAAGAAGGGTTCGAACCCCGGTGCTGATCCTCAGTGCGGATGTGACTCCAGAATCCATTCGTTCCTGCCAGCAGGCGGGAGCGCGTGCATTCCTGTCCAAGCCGGTATCGGCCGTCCGGCTGCTCGATGCCTTGGCCGATATCGCGACCAATGGTGCCAAGACCTCTTCGATCGTCTCCCTACACGACGTTTCCGTGCCCGCATTCCTGGACAGCGAAACGCTGGATGATTCCGTGCTCGATGAACTCCGGGCACTTGGTATGGGTGAGTCCTTCGAGCGGGAGTTCGTCGCGCAATGCCTGCATGACGCGACCGTCTGCATCCAGAATCTTGAGAAGGCCGGAATGAACGAAGACTGGAACTGCGTGAGAGAGCAGGCTCATGCACTCAAGGGTGTGGCGAGCAATATTGGACTGGTCAGACTGGTCACGACCAGCGGCGAACTCATGCGGCTCGTGGACTGGCGAATGGCGGCGGAATGGAAGCTAAAGCATGGTGAACTGAGCGAGCAGCTGGACCAGGGCAGGAAGATGCTCGAAGCACGCGGACACATTCGTGCCCGCGGCGACGAGCATACCTCCTGAACAGTCGCTCATGCGGCCATTGCCGAGCGCCGCGTCTGCGCACGGACTATGCGTTCCATGGTACGAAGGGACTTTTCTCCCAGAGCCAGGGCGGTATCCACCCAGACTTCGGCAATGCCCATCAGTTCATCGTAACCGACGGGCTGGGAGATTCCTCTCACCGCATTCAGTGCCAGATGCGCATAGGGGGAGCGCTGTTGCTGTCGGATGATTTCCTGGACCGTGGCCTCGCCTTCGCCCCTGGGTACCAGCACATCGACGATGCCCATCCGATGGAGTTCCTCGCTGGGGAGGAGCGTACCTTCGAGGATCAGCTTCTCCGCTACGTTCGGAGATACTCGTTTGCACAGGAAGGAATAAGCGCCCATTCCCGGGAATAATCCGAACATGACCTCAGGCAGCCCCATTTCCACGCCTTCCTCGGCGACGATCGTGTGGCAGGACAGGGCCAGCTCCATGCCACCTCCAAGCGCGTCACCCTGGACCAGCGCGATTGTCCGGACATCGCCACCCAGGCCGCAATGCAGGTGATGAACCCCGTCGATGCAGCGGCGGGCATAGGCCAGCAGTTGTTCGCGGTTATCTTCGCGGATCAGTCTTGAGAAGAGTTCCAGGTCTCCCCCCAGATTGAAGGCCGGGGCAGCCGAGGCAAGTACGACATGGCGTAGACGCCCGGATTGGCGTTGTTCCTCACGAAGCGTGATCGAAGACAGAAAACTCCACATGTCGCTCATCAATTCGGTCCGGAAACAAGGACGAACCCCCGGTCCGATGTCGTTGTGCATGTATATCCAATGGCTATTGCCTGCGGGATCCGACTCGATTTGCAGGGTAGGGTATTGACGTGTGCGTTGCAGCTTGATGGTGTTCATTAGGAGGCCCCCGGTTGACCGCCCTGGATTGGTATGCAGGTGGGTTTCAGGCGGTGTGGTGTTCCCACCGGTTTTGATGCTACACCCGCACGAGGGGCCACAAATAAGAAGCCCCTCCGGGGAGGGGCTTGGATAACCTGAACGGGAGGCGGGGCTCAGGCGCCGGGTGACTCCTCGCGCAGCTCCCGGCGCAGGATCTTGCCGACGTTGGTTTTCGGCAGTTCCTTGCGAAATTCCACGATCCGCGGGTGCTTGTAGCCGGTCAGGTGCTCGCGGGCGTGGGCCTTGACCTGCTCCTCGGTCAGAGCCGGGTCCTTCTTGACGATCACGACCTTGACCACCTCGCCGGACTTGTCGTCGGGCACGCCCACCGCCGCGACCTCCAGCACCCCCGGCATCAGCGCGATCACGTCCTCGACCTCATTCGGATACACATTGAAGCCCGAGACCAGGATCATGTCCTTCTTGCGGTCGACGATGTAGAAGTAGCCCTCGTCGTCCATCTTGGCCATGTCGCCGGTATGCAGCCAGCCGTCGGCGTCGATGACCTTGGCAGTCTCGTCCGGACGCTGCCAGTAGCCCTTCATCACCTGTGGGCCCTTGATGCACAGCTCGCCGACCTCGCCGGTTGCCAGGATTCGGCCTTCCTCGTCCTTGACGCAGGCATCGGTGGACGGAATCGGCAGGCCGATCGAGCCGTTGTAGTCCTTCAGGTCCATCGGGTTGATGCAGGCCGCCGGCGAAGTCTCGGTCAGCCCGTAGGCCTCGACCAGGGTCGTGCCGGTGACCTTCTTCCAGCGTTCGGCGACCGAGCGCTGCACCGCCATGCCGCCGCCGAGGGTCAGGTGCAATCCGGAGAAGTCCACCTCGTCGAATCCCGGGGTGTTCAGCAGTCCGTTGAACAGGGTATTGACGCCGGTGATTGCGGTGAACTTGACCTGCTTGAGCTCCTTGACGAAGCCCCGCATGTCGCGGGGGTTGGTGATCAGGTGGTTGAGGCCGCCGAACTTCATGAACACCAGCCCGTTCGCGGTCAGCGCGAAGATGTGGTACAGCGGCAGCGCGGTGATGATCACCTCTTCGCCGAGCCGGACGTTGATGCCGACCCAGGCCGCCGCCTGCTGCATGTTCGCGACCAGGTTGCGGTGGGTGAGCATCGCGCCCTTGGCGACACCGGTGGTGCCGCCGGTGTACTGCAGGAAGGCGATGTCCTGCGGCGAAATGCTGATCTCCGGCAGCGTGTGCTTGCGGCCCAGCTCCAGCGTGTCGCGGAAGCGGATCGCCTTCGGGATGCTGTAGTCGGGCACCATCTTCTTTACGTGCTTGAGCACGAAGTTGACGATCGCGCCTTTCGGGAAACCGAGCATGTCGCCCAGGCCGGTGGTGATGACCTGCTTGACCGGGGTGTCGGCGACCACTTCCTGGACGGTGTCGCCGAAGTTGTCCAGCACCAGGATCACGCTGGCGCCGGAGTCGACCAACTGATGCTTGAGCTCGCGCGCGGTGTACATCGGATTGGTGTTGACCACGGTCAGACCCGCGCGCAGCACACCGAAGGTGGCGATCGGGTACTGCAGGCAGTTGGGCAGCATGATCGCGACCCGGTCGCCCTTCTTGAGTTTCAGTTCGTCCAGCAGGTAGGCGGCGAACTGGCGGCTGAGGGTGTCGATCTCACCGTAGGTCAGGGTCTTGCCCATGTTGGCGAAGGCCGGACGCTGGTTGTAGTGACTGATCGCGTTCTCGAGGACGGAAACAACAGAAGGAAACTCATCGACGTCGATTTCGGACGGCATACCTTCTGGATACTGCTTCAGCCACGGACGGTCAGCACTCATTGCGATCCCCTATGCATTTCGGATGCCGTCGCATGCGATTCGCAAGCGTACGGTGGCTTGGATTGGAGCATAGGCTCTAGGGGCTGGCAAGGTCGGCCGCAGCAATCAGCGACGACGGCCGAGCGGGACTCCCGCGAAGCTTCCGATGCAGTAGGCTGGGGCTTTGGAGCGGGGAGTCGCGGATGCATCCGAGAACGTCGACGGTCGCCTGGAGCGGGCTGTTGCTGGTCTGCCTGTTGGTGCTTTCGGGGTGTGCCCGCGAGGATCCGGAGACCGCATTGCGTTCGAATCTGGACACATTGCAGCAGGCGCTGGAAACCCGCGATGCGGGCGCGCTCGGCGACACCCTGTCGGCGGAGTTCATCGGTCCGGACGGCATGGACGCGAAGGCTGCGGAGCGGATGGCGAAGGGAATGTTCCTGCGTTACCGCAATGTCGGCGTCACCGTCGGACCGGTCTCCGTCGGCATGGGCGACGGTCACGCGACGGTGGGCTTCGATGCCGTGCTCAGCGGCGGCCAGGGCCGGATCCTGCCGGATGCGGCGCGGGTCTACTCGGTTCAGAGCGGCTGGCGCCTGGAGGGTGGCGAGTGGCGCCTGACCAGCATCCGCTGGGAGCCGCGCAGCTAGCATTGGAAGGAGAGGGCGAACGGGTTGCGCGGCATGACCGCGCGCGCCCGAACGCCCGTCGCGCTGCGACGGGCGGGGCTTCCGCCGGTTTCGGAGGTCAGGCGGTCTGGTTCGCGGCGAGCTGGCGCAGTACGTAGTGCAGGATGCCGCCGTGGCGGAAGTACTCGACTTCCTTCGGCGTCAGCAGCAGCACCCTGACCTGGAAGCTGACCTCGCTGCCATCGGCCTTGCGTGCGGTCACCGTCGCGGTCCTTGAGCCGCCGTCCTCGAGCCCGGCGACACTGATCGTCTCGCTGCCGTCGAGGCCGAGCGATCCGACGCTGTCGCCGTCCTTGAACTGCAGCGGCAGCACGCCCATGCCGACCAGGTTGGAACGGTGGATGCGCTCGAAGCTCTCGGCGATCACCGCCTTCACCCCGAGCAGGTTGGTGCCCTTGGCCGCCCAGTCGCGCGAGGAACCCGTGCCGTATTCCTTGCCGGCCAGCACCACCAGCGGCACGCCGTCGGCCTTGTACTTCATCGCCGCGTCGTAGATCGACATCTTTTCCGGCGCGCCCTTGCCGAAGTACAGCGTGTTGCCGCCTTCCTCGCCGCCGAACATCAGGTTCTTGATGCGGATGTTGGCGAAGGTGCCGCGGACCATCACGTCGTCGTTGCCGCGACGGCTGCCGTAGCTGTTGAAGTCGGCCGGCTGCACGCCGCGCTCGATCAGGTAACGGCCGGCGGGCGAGTCCTTCTTGATGTTGCCGGCCGGGGAGATGTGGTCGGTGGTGATCGAGTCGCCGAACAGGCCGAGCACGCGCGCGCCGGCGAAATCGTCGATCGAGCCGACCTGCATCGTCATGCCGTCGAAGTAGGGCGGGTTCTTGATGTAGGTCGAGTCCGCCTCCCAGGCGAACGATTCGCCGTCCGGCGAGGCGATCGTGTTCCAGCGGCTGTCGCCCTTGAACACGTCGGCGTAGTTCTGGGCGAACATCTCCGGGCCGACGGTCGCGGCGATGGTGTCGCCGATCTCCTTGTTGCTCGGCCAGATGTCGCGCAGGTAGACCGCGTTGCCGTCGCGGTCGTGGCCGATCGGGTCGTTGACCAGGTCGATGTTGATGGTGCCGGCGATCGCGTAGGCGACCACCAGCGGCGGCGAGGCGAGATAGTTCATCTTCACTTCCGGGTGCACGCGGCCCTCGAAGTTGCGGTTGCCCGACAGCACCGAGGCGACCACCAGGTCGTTCTCGGCGATGCCGCGCGAGACCTCGTCGGGCAGCGGGCCGGAATTGCCGATGCAGGTGGTGCAGCCGTAGCCGACCACGTAGAAACCGAGCTTCTCCAGGTCGTCGAGCACCTCGGCCTTGCGCAGGTAGTCGGTCACCACCAGCGAGCCCGGTCCGAGCGAGGTCTTGACCCAGGGTTTGGCGCTCAGCCCCAGTTTGGCTGCGTTGCGGGCGAGCAGGCCGGCGCCGATCATCACCGCCGGATTGGAGGTGTTGGTGCAGGAGGTGATCGCGGCGATCACCACCGAGCCGTCGCGCAGTTCCGCCTCTTCGTCGCGGATGGTGATCTTCGACACCGGCAACGCCGCCAGGTGGTCGGCCTGGTGCTGGTGGCCGCCCTCGGCGTCCATCCGCGACTCGCCGTTGCGCGGTGCGCGGTGGGCGATCAGTCCGGTCAGGTTCTCGCGGAAATTGGTCTGCATCTCGCTGAGCAGGACCCGGTCCTGCGGGCGCTTGGGACCGGCCAGCGACGGCTTGACGTCGCCCATGTCCAGTTCCAGCGTCGCCGAGTAGGTCGCCTCCGCAGCGCCGGGCTCGTGCCACAGGCCCTGGGCGCGGGCATAGGCCTCGACCAGGGCGATCTGGTCGTCGCTGCGGCCGGACAGGCGCAGGTAGTTCAACGCCTCGGCATCGATCGGGAAGATGCCGCAGGTGGCGCCGTACTCCGGAGCCATGTTGGCGATCGTCGCGCGGTCGGCCAGCGGCAGGTGCTGTAGGCCGTCGCCGAAGAACTCGACGAACTTGCCGACCACGCCGAGCGAACGCAGCATCTGGGTCACGGTCAGCACCAGGTCGGTCGCGGTCGCGCCCTCGGGCAGTTTGCCGGTCAGCTTGAAGCCGACCACCTGCGGGATCAGCATCGACGACGGTTGGCCGAGCATCGCCGCCTCGGCCTCGATGCCGCCGACGCCCCAGCCCAGCACGCCGATGCCGTTGATCATCGTGGTGTGGCTGTCGGTGCCGAACACGGTGTCCGGGAACGCCAGCGCCTGGCCGCCGACCTCGCGCTCGACCACCACCCGGGCCAGGTGCTCCAGGTTGACCTGGTGGACGATGCCGGTATTGGGCGGCACCACCTTGAAGTTCTCGAACGCCTTCTGGCCCCAGCGCAGGAAGCTGTAGCGCTCCTTGTTGCGCTCGAACTCGATCTTGCCGTTGAGGTCGAGCGCATCGGGGCGGCCGAACACGTCGACCTGCACCGAATGGTCGATCACCAGTTCCGACGGGATCTGCGGATTGATCTGTGCGGCGTTGCCGCCGAGCCGGCCGACCGCATCGCGCATCGCCGCCAGGTCGACCACGCAGGGCACGCCGGTGAAGTCCTGCAGCACGACCCGCGCCGGCATGAAGGCGATCTCGGTGTCCGGCTCCTTCGATGCGTCCCAGCGGGCGACCGCCTCGATGTGCTCCGCGCCGACGGTCTGGCCGCCGTCCTCGTGGCGGAGCAGGTTCTCCAGCAGGATCTTCATCGAGTAGGGCAGGCGGCTGATGTCGAAGCGCTCGCCCAGCGCGGGCAGGCTGAAGTAGCCCAGCTCGCGGCCGTTGACGGTCAGGGTGCGGCGGGTGGAATAGGAGTCGGACATGGGGGTGGGGCTCCTGTGTTGGCATGGCTGCGTCCCCGGCGGTCCCGGGGGCGATGGCTTGGCGACGCCGCGGCCGCGTGGAGGGCGGGCGGCGGCGAAGCGCACCGCCCATTATCGCGCCATCGCATTCAGGTAGCGTGGAGACATTCGTCCAATGGCGGCCGCTCGGAGCCCCTGCGGGCGCTGTTTCGGGCGCTGAAAGCCTTGTGCGACAGGCGTTCCAGACAGACTCCGAATTGCCGTGAGAGGCCGGATCGGGCAAAATACGGGGTCGTAGGGCAGCCCCTGGCGGTCGCCCGACACTCCGGCAACGCCCGTCGATCCCGCTTCTGCGCCCGCCGAGGACAGCCCTGTCCAGGCAGGACGTGCGTCGATGCGCGGGCGTCCCCTCCGCTGTACCCCGACGGGAGTCTTCATGCTTTCCAGCTATCGCCAACACGTTGCCGAGCGCGCCGCGCTGGGCATTCCGCCGCTGCCGCTCACCGCCGAGCAGACCGCCGAGGTCATCGAGCTGCTGAAGTCCCCGCCGGCGGGCGAGGAGGCCTTCCTGCTCGAACTGCTGACCGAGCGCGTGCCGGCCGGCGTCGACGACGCCGCCAAGGTCAAGGCGTCCTATCTGGCCGCGCTGGCGTTCGGCAGCGAGAAGAACCCGCTGATCGACCGCGCCCGCGCCACCGAGCTGCTGGGCACCATGCTGGGCGGCTACAACATCCACCCGCTGATCGAGCTGCTCGACGATGCCGAGGTGGCGACCATCGCCGCCGAGGCGTTGAAGAAGACGCTGCTGATGTTCGACGCCTTCCACGACGTGCAGGAGAAGGCCGAGGGCGGCAATGCCCACGCCCAGGCGGTGATGCGCAGCTGGGCCGAGGCGGAGTGGTTCACCAGCCGTCCCGAGGTTCCCGAGAGCCTGACCATCACCGTGTTCAAGGTGCCCGGCGAGACCAACACCGACGACCTGTCGCCGGCGCCGGACGCGACCACCCGCCCGGACATCCCGATGCATGGCCTGGCGATGCTGAAGAACAAGCGCGAGGGCGCCGCGTTCGAGCCCGAGGAGGACGGCAAGCGCGGTCCGATCCAGCTGATCGCCGACCTCAAGCAGAAGGGCCACCTGGTCGCCTACGTCGGCGACGTGGTCGGTACCGGCTCCTCGCGCAAGTCGGCGACCAACTCGGTGCTGTGGTGGACCGGCGAGGACATCCCGTTCATCCCCAACAAGCGCTTCGGCGGCGTCTGCCTGGGCAGCAAGATCGCGCCGATCTTCTACAACACGATGGAGGACGCCGGCGCGCTGCCGATCGAACTCGACGTGTCCAAGATGGAGATGGGCGACGTGATCGAGCTGCGCCCGTACGAGGGCAAGGCGCTCAAGGACGGCGAGGTGATCGCCGAGTTCGCGCTCAAGTCCGAGGTGCTGCTCGATGAGGTCCGCGCCGGCGGCCGCATCCCGCTGATCATCGGCCGCGGCCTGACCGCGAAGGCGCGCGAGGCGCTGGGCCTGCCGGTGTCCGAGCTGTTCCGCCTGCCGCAGAACCCGGCCGACAGCGGCAAGGGCTTCTCGCTGGCGCAGAAGATGGTCGGCCGCGCCTGCGGCCTGCCCGAGGGCACTGGCATCCGTCCTGGCACCTACTGCGAACCGAAGATGACCTCGGTGGGCTCGCAGGACACCACCGGTCCGATGACCCGCGACGAGCTCAAGGACCTGGCCTGCCTGGGCTTCTCGGCCGACCTGGTGATGCAGTCGTTCTGCCACACCGCGGCCTATCCCAAGCCGGTCGACGTCAAGACCCACCACACCCTGCCGGAGTTCATCTCCAACCGTGGCGGCATCTCGCTGCGCCCGGGCGACGGCGTGATCCACAGCTGGCTCAACCGCATGCTGCTGCCCGACACCGTCGGTACCGGCGGCGATTCGCACACCCGCTTCCCGGTCGGCATCTCGTTCCCGGCCGGCTCCGGTCTGGTCGCGTTCGCCGCCGCCACCGGCGTGATGCCGCTGGACATGCCCGAATCGGTGCTGGTCCGCTTCAAGGGCGAGATGCAGCCGGGCGTGACCCTGCGCGACCTGGTCAACGCGATCCCGCTGTACGCGATCAAGCAGGGCCTGCTGACCGTCGCCAAGCAGGGCAAGAAGAACATCTTCTCCGGTCGCATCCTCGAGATCGAGGGCCTGCCGAAGCTGAAGGTCGAGCAGGCGTTCGAGCTGTCCGACGCCTCGGCCGAGCGTTCGGCCGCCGGCTGCACGGTCAAGCTCGACCAGGAGCCGATCGTCGAATACCTCAACAGCAACATCACCCTGCTCAAGTGGATGATCGCCGAGGGTTACGCCGACGCCCGCTCGCTGGCGCGCCGGATCAAGGCGATGGAGGCCTGGCTGGCCGATCCGCAGCTGCTGGAGGGCGATGCCGACGCCGAGTACGCCGCGGTCATCGACATCGACCTGGCCGAGATCGTCGAGCCGATCGTCGCCTGTCCGAACGATCCGGACGACGTCAAGACCATGTCCGATGTCGCCGGGGCCAAGATCGACGAGGTCTTCATCGGCTCGTGCATGACCAACATCGGCCACTTCCGCGCCGCCGCCAAGCTGCTGGAAGGCAAGCGCGACATCCCGACCCGCCTGTGGGTCGCGCCGCCGACCAAGATGGACGCCTCCGAGCTGACCAAGGAAGGCCACTACGGCACCTTCGGCAGCGCCGGCGCGCGCATGGAGATGCCGGGCTGCTCGCTGTGCATGGGCAACCAGGCGCAGGCGCGCGAGGGCGCGACCGTGTTCTCGACCTCGACCCGCAACTTCCCCAACCGCCTGGGACGCAACACCAACGTGTACCTGGGCTCGGCGGAGCTGGCGGCGATCTGTTCGCGACTGGGCCGGATCCCGACCCGCGAGGAGTACATGGCCGACATCGGCGTGATCAACTCGATCGGCGCCGAGGTCTACCGCTACATGAACTTCGACCAGATCGAGGAGTACAAGACGGTCGCCGACACCGTCGCCGCGTAAGCGTCGACCGGGCCGCTCCGGCGGTCGCGAAAAAGCCCGGCTCGTGCCGGGCTTTTTCATGTCCGTACGGTGCCGCGGGAACGGTCAGTACGGCAGTTCCACCCGGTCGATGTCCCGGCACAGGATGAGCTCGGTGCTGCTGCTGGCGCCGGTCGCGCCGTACAGCGCGAAGCCGCAGGGGCCCATGGCCTCGACCCCGACCAGGACGCCGCCGGCGTCGTAGTGGCGGGTCACCACGACCGTATCGTAGGGCGAGTGGGCATGCGCGGCGAAGACGGCGATCAGCAGGGCAGACGCGACGACGGCGGTGCCGCGGAGCAGGGTGCGCTTGAACATGGTGCGAGTCCTTTTGCTGAGCTGAGCGCGGGCGGCCACAGCGGCCGGCGCAGTTGAGCATGGCAACCGCCTGCGGTTCGGAAACGCGGGCGATGAAGGACCCGGTCAGGCCCCGACAGGCGGCGGTGTCAGCGCAGCAACTGTTCGACCGCGTTGACGAGCTGGCGACGGCGCAGCAGCAGGTCGAACAGGCTGCCGCCGAGCTGGCGCCACAGTACCGCTGAGCGCACCGCCGCCAACAGCGCGGCGCGGACCTCGGCGACCACCGCCGACTGGCCGAGGTAATGCGGATTGCCCTGCACCAGCACCCGCGGGCGCAGGTGGCTGAGGGTTTCGGCATAGAGATCGCCCAGCGCCGTCATCACCTCCGGGTGGGTGCTGCCCTGGTGCTCGGCGGCCCCCTGCTGGGCGGTGATCCCGTCGCGTACCCGCTGCGCCATCGCCGGGTCGGCGACGAAGCGGCGCTCGAGCTGGATCACCGCCAGCGCCAGCCTTGGCAACTGCTCGTCCTTCAACCGGCTGGTGAAGTACTCGCGCAGCAGGGTCAGGCCCGGACGCAGGGCGGCGGTACCGCCATAGACCTCGGCCGGCGAGGCGGCATCGATGCGGAACACCGAGTCGAGCGAGGTCGCCAGCACTTCGACATTGGCCTGGCCGGTCTCGGCGATGCGCCGGACCTGGCCCAGCGCCTGAAGCAGGCCGGCGAGGGCAAGCGCGCGGTCGGCGATCGTCCGGTCGGCGGGCGCGTGGTTGCTGTGGTCGTTGCTGGAGTCGGTCATCACTCGGTATCGAAAACGGATAGGGAGGAGGGGTCAGGCCGCTTCGGCCCTGAGGCGCCGTTCCAGCGGTGCGTCGGTGGCGGCGATCACCGCGCCGCCCAGGCATTCGTCGCCGTCGTACAGCACCACCGACTGGCCCGGTGTGACCGCTCGCTGGGGTTGGGCGAAGGCGATCGCCAGGCTGCCGTCCTCGCCCAGCTCGACCTCGCAGGCCTGGTCGTGCTGGCGGTAGCGGACCTGGGCGGTGCAGCGAAAGCGCGCGGCCGGCGGCGCACCCGCGATCCAGTGCGCGGTCTCGCTCCACAGCCGCTCGGAGCGCAGCCAGCGGCTGTCGGCGCCCTGGTCGACATAGAGGATGTTGCGGGCGACGTCCTTGCCGACCACGTACCAGGGCGCGGGTTCGAAGCCGCGGACACCGCCGATGTTCAGCCCTTCGCGCTGGCCGAGGGTGAAGTAGAACACCCCGGGGTGTTCGCCGATCTCGTGGCCGTCCGGGGTCAGCATCCGGCCGGGGCGCGCCGGCAGGTAGCGCGACAGGAATTCGCGGAAGTCGCGCTCGCCGATGAAGCAGATGCCGGTCGAGTCCTTCTTCGCCGCGGTCGGCAGGCCGGCCGCCTCGGCGATCCGGCGCACCTCGGGCTTGGGCAGCTCGCCCAGCGGGAACTCGGTCGCGGCCAACTGGGCCTGGCCGAGCTGGTGCAGGAAATAGCTCTGGTCCTTGCCGCGGTCGCGGCCGCGCAGCAGGCGCTGGCGTCCGCCATCGCGGGCAACCCGGGCGTAGTGGCCGGTCGCGATCGACTCCGCGCCCAGCTCGCGGGCGGCGTCGAGGAAGTGCTTGAACTTGATCTCGCGGTTGCACAGCACGTCCGGATTGGGCGTGCGTCCGGCCGCGTACTCGGCCAGGAAGTGCTCGAACACGCCGGCCCAGTACTCGCCGGAGAAGTCGCGGAAATGGATCGGGATGCCGAGCCGGCCGCAGACCGCGACCGCATCGCGGCGGTCCTCCTCGGCGCGGCAGCCGCCGCCGTCGAGCGCGTCGTCCTCGGCCCAGTTCTGCATGAACAGTCCGGCGATCGGTTCGCCGGCATCGCGCAGGCGCAGCGCCGCCACCGAGGAGTCCACCCCCCCGGACATGCCGACGATGATCCGCGCCTGCGTCATGCCAGGGCCCTGGCCAGTTCCAGCGGATGGCGCTGGCCGGCCAGGAAGTCGGCGACCGCGCGCCACACCAGCGGGCTGCGGTGCTCGTCGTGGCGGGCCTGCAGTTCGGCCGGGGTGAGCCACACGGCGCGCACGATGCCCTCGTCGAGCGGCCGCGCCGGGTCGTGGCGCAGCGGTTCGGCGGCGAAGGCGAAGCGCAGGTAGTGCCGGCCGCCGCGGCCATCGGCGGCGGCCGGCGACTTCCACTGATAGGCGCCGACGAAGGCGGTCAGGCGAACGTCCCAGCCGGTCTCCTCGCGGGTCTCGCGCAATGCCGCTTCCAGCAGGGTCTCGTCCGGCTCCAGATGGCCGGCGGGCTGGTTCAGCACCCGCGCGCCGCCCACCATCTCCTCGACGAGCAATACCCGGCCGCCATCGGTGACCACCGTGGCCACGGTCACGTCGGGTTGCCAGAAACGGCCTTCGCGATAGCTCATCGGATACCTGTGGAATGGGGAAAGGGGAACGGCGTCAGAACTCGTCCTCGCCGTCGGTCAGTATCGCTTCCATGCGGTCGGCGACCTGGGTCGCATACTCGATCGCGTCCTCCAGCTCTTCGTTGGAGGCGTCGGCCGCGATCTTGACCACGTACACCGCCATGTCGTCCTGCTTGGCCCAGGCGCCGAGCTTGTTCTCCATGGTTTCCTGCAGCAGGCGGTTGGCGACCAGGGTCGGGAAGTCGCTGTCCTCGGCGCGATAGGCCGGCGCCCAGACCTCGCGGACCTTGTGCTTGCCGTAGCTCTCGACCTTGGAGATCACGAAGACCAACTGGGTGCGACCGTCCTCGACCTCGAAGGTCATCTTGTAGTCGCCGTCCTCGTCGACATCGTAGTTGTAGCCCAGCGCGTCGAGCTGGCGCTCGATCGAGGCGTCCTCGGCCTGGGCCGTGCCGCACAACAGCGCGCCGCAGACGAGTGGAGCCGCCAGCAAAGCCTTGATCGGTCGCATCGTGTGTCCCCCTGCTTGGATTGATGGTGATGAAGAAACCCCATTGTGCCGCCGCCCGCGGGGAAGCGTCCATCCGCACCCGCATCCGGGCGCCGGAGCCGGGCGCGCGCGGAACCGCGCCGCCGTCCCCGGTCGCCCGTCGCGCGCGCCCGCGATTGCGTGGCGGTCATGCGAAGGCCTTGCCCAGCCTCTTATAATCCCGGGATGGCCAAACAGACCGATCAAGAACATCACCACGGGACACTGGTGGAAGTCGACAAGCCCGAGGTGGCGCGTCCGCCGCTGTACTCGGTACTGTTGCTGAACGACGACTACACCCCGATGGACTTCGTCGTCGAGGTGCTGATGCGGTTCTTCCCGATGAATATCGAGAAGGCCACCCAGATCATGCTCCACGTCCACACCCGCGGCCGGGGCGTGTGCGGCGTCTTCACCCGCGAGGTGGCCGAGTCCAAGGTGGCGCAGGTGAACGAATATTCAAGGCTCAACCAGCATCCCTTGCTGTGCACGATGGAAAAGGCCTAAAAGCTGTGTTCATCACGTCCTAGTTGATGAGGGCACGAGGATGGGCGAACCTGCAGGTGGTTCGACTCCTGGCGTTGAACCCCGTGCGGCCGGCGCGGTCCAATCGGGTGAAGGGACAGCAGCACGGCCGCCGGCGGGATTCAGTGTCCCTCCCGGCCCGGTGGAATTCCGCCGCGGTTACCCCCATACAGGACCGCAGTAGCTTTCCGGAGATCATCCATGTTCAGCAAGGATCTCGAATACAGCATCGGCCAGTGCTACAAGCGCGCCCGCGAGGCCCGCCACGAGTACATGACGGTCGAACACCTGCTGTTGGCCCTGCTCGACAACCCCTCGGCCGAGGGGGTGCTCAAGGCCTGCGGCACCGACTTCCATCGTCTGCGCGCCGACCTGGAGCAGGCCATATCGACCTCGGTCGCGGTCCTGCCCGAGGACCTGGACCGCGACACCCAGCCCACGCTCGGGTTCCAGCGGGTGCTGCAGCGGGCGGTCTACCACGTGCAGTCCTCGGGCAAGAAGGAGGTCACCGGCGCCAACGTGCTGGTGGCGATCTTCGGCGAGAAGGATTCCCATGCGGTCTACTACCTGGGCCAGCAGGACATCTCGCGGCTGGATGTCGTCAACTACATCTCCCACGGCATCGTCCGCCACGAGTCCGGCGAGGGCGAGGCCGAGGGCGGCAGCGAGAACGAGATCCGTCCCCCCGAAGCCGAGGGCGAGGGCAAGGCCGATCCGCTGGACGAGTTCGCGGCCAATCTCAACAAGGCGGCCGAGGAGGGGCGGGTCGATCCGCTGGTCGGTCGCGCCGAGGAGGTCGAGCGGACCATCCAGGTGCTGTGCCGCCGGCGCAAGAACAATCCGCTGTATGTCGGCGAGGCCGGGGTCGGCAAGACCGCGATCGCCGAGGGCCTGGCCCTGCGCATCGTCGAGGGCAAGGTGCCGGAGGTGCTCAAGGACGCGGTGATCTACGCGCTCGACCTCGGCGCCCTGGTCGCCGGGACCAAGTACCGGGGCGACTTCGAGAAGCGCCTGAAGGCGGTGCTGTCGCAGCTGAAGAAGCAGCCCGAGGCGATCCTCTTCATCGACGAGATCCACACCATCATCGGCGCCGGCTCGGCCAGCGGCGGGACCATGGACGCCAGCAACCTGATCAAGCCGGCGCTGGCGACCGGCGAGCTGCGCTGCATCGGATCGACCACGTTCCAGGAGTACCGCGGGATCTTCGAGAAGGACCGGGCGCTGGCGCGCCGGTTCCAGAAGGTCGACATCGTCGAGCCGACCGTCGGCGAGGCCTTCGAGATCCTCAAGGGCCTGCGCAAGCGCTACCAGGAGCACCACGACGTGCTCTACACCGACGACGCCCTGCAGGCGGCGGTGGACCTGTCGGTCAAGCACATCGGCGACCGTCTGCTGCCGGACAAGGCGATCGACGTGATCGACGAGGCCGGCGCCCGCCAGCGGCTGATGCCGGAGGAGGAGCGCCACAACCTGATCGACGTCGACGATATCGAGTTGATCGTCGCCAAGATGGCGCGGATTCCGGCCAAGCAGGTCAGCGCGACCGACAAGGACGTGCTGCGCAACCTGGAGCGCAACCTGAAGATGGTGATCTTCGGGCAGGATCCGGCGATCGAGACCCTGACCTCGGCGATCAAGCTGGCCCGTTCCGGGCTCGGCAATCCGGACAAGCCGATCGGCAACTTCCTGTTCGCCGGCCCGACCGGCGTCGGCAAGACCGAGGTGACCAAGCAGCTGGCCCTGCAACTGGGCATCGAGCTGGTGCGCTTCGACATGTCCGAGTACATGGAGGCGCATTCGGTGTCGCGGCTGATCGGCGCCCCCCCGGGCTATGTCGGCTTCGACCAGGGCGGGCTGCTGACCGAGAAGATCGTCAAGACCCCGCACTGTGTGCTGCTGCTGGACGAGATCGAGAAGGCGCACCCGGACATCTTCAACATCCTGCTGCAGGTCATGGACCGCGGGGTGCTGACCGATACCAACGGCCGCGAGGCGAACTTCAAGAACGTGATCGTGGTGATGACGACCAATGCCGGTGCCGCCCAGGCTTCGCGCCGCAGCATCGGCTTCACCCGCCAGGACCATTCCACCGACGCGATGGAGGTCATCCGCAAGAGTTTCAGCCCGGAGTTCCGCAACCGCCTGGACGCGGTCGTGCAGTTCCAGGCGCTGGAGCTGGAGCACATCCTGCGGGTGGTCGACAAGTTCCTGATCGAGCTGGAGACCCAGCTGCACGAGAAGCGGGTGACCCTGAGCGCGACGCCGAGCGCGCGCGACTGGCTGGCCCAGCACGGCTTCGATCCGCTGATGGGCGCACGCCCGATGACCCGGGTGATCCAGGACCGGATCAAGCGTCCGCTGGCCGACGAGCTGCTGTTCGGCAAGCTGGTCGAGGGCGGTCGGGTCACCATCGACGTGCGCGACGACGAGCTGGTCATCGATGTCCAGCCGGAACCGGAACGGCTGCTGCCGGCGTCGGTCGTGTGAGCGGCGGCCGCGCCGCCCGGCGCGGCCTGACGGCACGAAAAAGGCGGCCTTGGCCGCCTTTTTCAATCAATGAGTTACATGAATCACTTCATGCGGTAGGTGATGCGGCCCTTGGTCAGATCGTAGGGCGTCATTTCCACCTTCACGCGGTCGCCGGTCAGGATGCGGATGTAGTGCTTGCGCATGCGGCCGGAGATGTGGGCGATGATCTCGTGCCCGTTTTCGAGGCGCACACGGAACATGGTGTTCGGAAGGGTTTCCGATACCGTGCCCTCGAATTCGATCACGTCGTCTTTGGCCATGTGTTCCTTGGTGTTGCGGTGCAGGGGTTGTCGGGAGGGAAGCCGCTACAGACGGTCTTCCAGAAGCGACTGACAAGCCGCGCATTCTGCCATGCTCTTGGCGGCGGCGCAAAGAATACCTCGCTGCCGGCGAAGGGCCGGCCCCGGGACGGAGCCTCCGGCGGAGCGCTCAGGCCTTGGCCAGCGCCGCCGCCGGCAGGCAGCCGAAGCGATCGCGCCAGTGGCCGGCAGGTTCGGGCAGGGCGGTCAGGCGGGCGACTTCGGCGAGGAAGGCCGGGCGCGGCATCGCGACCGCGCCGAGACCGAGCAGATGGTCGTTCTCGACCTGGGCGTCGAGCAGCGGCCAGCCCCACTCGCACAGCCGCCGCGCGAGTCCGGCCAGGGCCAGTTTGGAGCCACCGGAGCGTGCGCTGAACATGCTCTCGCCGAAAAACATCCGCCCGACCGCGACACCGTACAGGCCGCCGACCAGGCCATCTCCCCCGGTGGTGGCATCGACGACCTCGATCGAATGCGCGTGACCGGCCCGGTGCAGCTCGATGTAGGCGCGGATCATCGCGTCGGTGATCCAGGTGCCGTCCTGTCCGGCGCGGCGGATCCTGGCGCACTGGACGATCACCGCCTCGAAATCGTGGTCGGCCCGCACCACCAGGCTGGAGCGGCGCAGCCGACGCCGGAACCTGGACGACAGCCGTACGCCGTCGTTGCCGGTCCGGAACACCGCGCGTGGATCGGGCGACCACCACAGCAGCGGCTGGCCGTCGGAGTACCAGGGAAAGATGCCGTGGCGGTAGGCATTGAGCAGGCGCGCGCAGGACAGGTCGCCGCCGATGGCGAGCAGTCCGTTGGGGTGCCGCAGCGCGGCTTCCGGCGCCGGGAACGGCGCCCGCGGATCGTCCGCCAGCAGCGCGGGGAGGGTGAGCGGGGTCGGCGCCATGGCCGGCATTGTGGCGCGAAGCCGGTCGCGCGTCAGGCGCCCGTCCGCCGGAACGGCGTGCGCCCGGCCAGGGTCCCGGCGTAGCCGCGGACCGCCTCGCCCTCCTGCCGGCACCACTCGCGCAGCGGCTCGCGGAACCGCGGGTCGGCGATCCAGTGGTGGCTGCGGGTGAGGGTGGGGAGGAAGCCGCGGGCGAGTTTGTGTTCGCCCTGGGCGCCGGGTTCGAACCGGGTCAGTCCCTTGCGCAGGCAGTATTCGATGCCCTGGTAGTAGCAGGTCTCGAAATGCAGCCCGGGCGACTGCAGCCGGCTGCCCCAGTAGCGTCCGTACAGGGTGTCGCCACCACGCAGGCACAGCGCGCCGGCGACCCGGCGCCCCTCGTGTTCGGCCAGGATCAGCACCAGCCGCCGCGGCAGGGTCGCGGCCAGGTGGCGCAGGAACGGCAGGGTCAGCGCCGGGTGGTTGCCGTACTCGGCGAAGGTCTGCAGGTAGAAACCGTGCATCGCGGCCAGATCGTCGTCGTCGGCCTCGTCGCCGTGCACGACGCGGAAACCGATGCCGCTGCGGGCGACCCGCGCGCGTTCCTGGCGGATGTTCTTGCGGTGCTTGTGGTCGAACGCGGCCAGGAACGCGCCGAAGTCGTCCCAGCCGGCGTCGTTGCGCCAGTGGTACTGCACGTCCAGGCGTGGCAGCCAGTCGCTGTCGAAACTGGCGGTCTCGGCGGCGGCATGGAAGTTCACGTGCGCCGACGACAGACCGTCGTTGGCGCAGGCGTCGACGATCGCATCGAGCAGGATGGCGCGGTCGCCGGCATCGGTGGCCAGCAGTCGCGGTCCGCTCACCGGCGAGTAGGGAATCGCGCACAGCCACTTGGGGAAGTAGTCCAGGCCTTGCCGCGCGTAGGCGTGGGCCCAGGCGTGGTCGAACACGAACTCGCCGTGGGAGTTGTCCTTCAGGTAGCCCGGTGCCGCCGCGACCAGGACGCCATCGCGCCACAGGGTGAGGTGGTGCGGGGTCCAGCCCCAGTCGCCGCGGATGCAGCCGTGCCGCTCCAGGCCGGCGAGGAAGGCATGGGCCAGAAACGGGTTGCGGCCATCGTGCAGCGCGTCCCATGCCGGGGCCCCGACGGCATCGAGGCCGGAGAGCCAGCGGATCTCGGCGCTCATCGTTCGTCGACGACGTCGGACGGGGCCTGCAGCAGCGCCGGCCGGCCGGCGGCGCGCACCGCTTCCAGGTCCGGGACGAAGTCCAGCGTCGCTTGCGCCCGCGCCAATGCCTCGCGGGCGTGCCGCCGCAGCGGCGCCTGGAAGCGCGCGTCGCCGAGGTCGTCCAGCGCCGCCAGCGCCTTCTGCAGGCGGATGCCGATCTCGCGCATGCCGGCACCGTCGCGCGCGATCGGGGGGAACACGTCGTCGAACATGTCCTCCTCGCGCAGCGCCGGCACGAACACCCGCGGGTAGGCGATCTCGATCTCGTCCTCTCGGTTGGCGCGCCCCTGCGACCAGCCCGCCAGCAGCCGGACCGCGGTGCCGATCACGTCGATCGCGGTGCCGGGGTCGTTGATGCCCGGGGACAGCGCGCGAACCGCGACCTCGGTCAGCACCACCAGCCCGTAGCGCGGGTCGTGCTCGAAGGTCCTGGCGTCGCCGATGATGAAGGCGCCACGGATGCGCGCGGCCTGATCGTCGTCGAGCGCGCTCGCCGCGACCGCCGCCAGCGCCCGACCGGGAACCGCGAAGGTGCCGGGCAGGGCCTGCAGATGGATGTCGAAGCCGCCATCGCGCCCGACCCGGTCCAACTGCTCGATGTCGATGTACTCGACGTAGCCGACCTGTCCGGACTCGACAGCAGTGCCGTCCTCCGGCGGCGGCCGGTATGGGGCTCCGCCCAGCCAGGGATTGCGCGCACGGTGCTGCATCGCGCGCCGGGTCGCGTCCTCGACCAGGTTGATGGTCTCGCCCATGCGCCCGAAGCGCGACAACTGCTCGATCCAGCGCAGCAGGGTGACCGTGATCAGGACGATCACCGCGATCGTCGCCGCCAGCAGCAGGACCCGGCCGCTGTCGCCGTAGATGCCGGCGCTGAGCGCGATCAGGCCGACGATCGAATACAGGAAGGCGCCAATGAAGGTGGCCAGCGAGGCCTGCGCGGTGGTGTCCTCGATCAGCAGCCGTGCCGCGCGCGGGGTGGCCGTGGTCGACGCGGTACCGTAGGCCGACACCATCGTCGCCAGCGAGAACGTGGTCACCGCCAGCATCGAGGTGGCGAGAATGCCGAGGATGTTGCCGACGGAACCGGCGCCGATCGAGCCGGCCAGGCCGTGCGGAATCAACGGCTGGGCGACCGCGCCCAGCAGCGCGGTGACGATGCCCAGCGCGCCGTACAGCGACGCGCGGAACCACATCCGCCGCTTCAGCCTGGAGAACAGGAACCGCCACTTCTCGGTGATCGCCACGCAATCCCCCTTCGGAGCATCCGCATCAGTATGACCGGCGGCGGGTGAGGGCGGTCTTCAGTCCGGTTCCTCGCCGCCACCGGGCCGCCAGAATCAGGGCCGCAGGTGCAGCACGTCGATGACCGGCGGGTTGAACAGACGCATCGGCAGGCCGACCTCGCCGACGCCGGCGGTGACGAAGGTCCGCACCGTGCCCTGCGGCGTCTCGAACAGGCGCTCGCCGCGGTCGAAGCCGTAGGCGCTGGGAATCACCCGCGGGTACAGCCACGGGATCCGGATCTGGCCGCCGTGGGTGTGTCCGGCCAGGACCAGGGCGGCGTCGCCAGGCGCCAGTTCGACCGCGCTGTCGGGGTTGTGCGCGAGCACCAGGGTTGGACGGTCCGTGGCCGGTGCCGCCTTCAGGAAGTCGGGGTCGTCCTTGCCGGCCCAGCGGTCGCCCAGGCCGGCCAGGCGCGTGCCGCCGGGGCCGGGCAGGATCCGGCCCTCGATCACCTCGACGCCGTGCGCGGCCAGCGCCGCGCGCAATTCGGCGTCGATGTCCTGTCCCGGCGCCTGCTGGTCGTGATTGCCGAGCACCGCGTAGACCGGTACCCGCACCGCCGCCAGCGGCGCGAACATCTCCCGCAGCGAGGCGCCATCGGGCTCGTAGGTCAGGTCGCCGGCGATCAGCACCGCGTCCACCGGCAGGGCATTGAGCCGCCCGACCACGCTTTCCAGGTAATCGCGCCGTTTGTAGACGCCCAGGTGGATGTCGCTGACCAGGGCCAGCGAGGTCCGCGCTCCAGTCCCGGCCAGGGTGGTTTCGCGCACCACCAGCAACTGCGGCTCGACGAAACGCGCCCACACGAACACCAGCAGCGCGGCGCTGGCGGCGCCCGCGAGCAGCCGCCACTGTCGGCGGCGCAGGCGCCACAGCAGCCAGGCCAGGACCGGAAGCGCCAGGTAGCTGCCGAGGAACAGCGCCTGTTTGATCTGCAGCTTGTCCATGCCGCGGGCTCAGCCTGACCGGATCACTTCTCCAGGAAGCGTTCCGCGTCCAGCGCCGCCATGCAGCCGAAGCCGGCCGAGGTGATCGCCTGGCGGTAGACCTGGTCGGCGACATCGCCGGCGGCGAACACACCCGGCACGCTGGTCGCGGTCGCCTCGCCGGCGAGGCCGGTCTTGATGGTGATGTAGCCGTTGTTCATCGCCAGCTGGCCCTCGAACAGGCCGGTGTTGGGGGTGTGGCCGATCGCCACGAACAGGCCGTGGATGTCCAGCTCGCGGGTCGAGTCGTCCTGCACCGACTTCACCCGCAGCCCGGTGACCCCGGCGTCGTTGCCCAGCACCTCGTCGACCACGTGGTGCCAGACCGGCTCGATCTTGCCGGCCTCGATCTTGGCGAACAGCTTGTCCTGCATGATCTTCTCCGCGCGCAGGGTATCGCGGCGGTGGACCAGGTAGACCTTGCGGGCGATGTTGGACAGGTACAGCGCCTCCTCGACCGCGGTGTTGCCGCCGCCGATCACCGCCACGTCCTGGTCCTTGTAGAAGAAGCCGTCGCAGGTCGCGCAGGCGGACACGCCGCGGCCCTTGAACGCCTCCTCGGACTCCAGCCCCAGGTACTTGGCGGTCGCGCCGGTGGAGATGATCAACGCGTCGCAGGTGTACTCGCCGTTGTCGCCGACCAGCTTGAACGGCCGCTCGGACAGGTCGGCGGTGTGGATGTGGTCGAACACCACCTCGGTGTCGAAGCGCTCGGCATGCGCCTGCATCCGCGCCATCAGGTCCGGGCCCATCAGTCCGTGGGCGTCGCCCGGCCAGTTGTCGACCTCGGTGGTGGTCATCA
This sequence comes from Marilutibacter maris, assembly GCF_003233695.1. Lineage (NCBI taxonomy): Bacteria > Pseudomonadati > Pseudomonadota > Gammaproteobacteria > Lysobacterales > Lysobacteraceae > Marilutibacter > Marilutibacter maris. The sequence goes on from NZ_CP029843.1 coordinate 1,937,097, forward strand.
GCTGGCCGCCCATCTGCAGGCCGGTGATCATCACCGGCTTGAGGTTGGCGCGGGCCGCGTAGACGGCGGAGGTCCAGCCGGCGGGACCGGAGCCGAGGATGACGAGGCGGGCGTGCTTGGGAGGGGTCATGGGTATAATCGCAGCCTGTTGTGGCGCGCGTCCGCGCGCGTGGAGTCGGGTGTCGAACCGGTGTCCAACCGTGGGTGTCGAATCGTGTCTTCGGACGACGCGGCACCGGGGATACGCGCAGCGCCGATCGAGGTTCAATAGCTTGGAGGCGGCGTGTCGGCAAAACAAGGCGGCCGACGCGACGCTGGGTTCCACGCGACGGGCGCGCCGCCGGCGACGGAACGGCACGATGGGTGCGTGGCCCGGCGAGGGGGCGAGGCGAGGGCCCGCACGGACCGCGGATGTGTCCGGGTGCGGCCGGGGTTCGCGCGAGGGCATATCGGCGTGGCGAGCTCGCGGGATCGCCCCGGCATCCGCGCCGCACCCACCCGAGGCAGTGATTTTGCTGTATCTTCAACGACTAACGGAACCTAGCTGAGGCAGAACATCACGGTGGCGTCCGCGGCAAGCACAAGCAGAAAGAAGTCCCAATCCGCCGATCCCAAGCGCGCGCCGCCGTCGCCGCGCCGGCAGCGGCTGATGCGCGACATCGCCCTGATCCTGATCGCGCCGTTCCTGCTGTACCTGCTGGTCAGTCTGTTCACCTATTCGCCCGACGACCCGAGCTGGTCGCAGTCGGGCAGCGTCACCGCGCCGCTGCACAATGCCGGCGGCCAGGTCGGCGCCTGGATCGCCGACGTGCTGCTGTACCTGACCGGCTATGTCGCCTTCCTGCTGCCGCTGGTGCTGGGCCTGCTGGCCTGGATCGCCCTGTTCGGGATGGACAGCGACGGCGACGGCCAGGCCGACCTCGGTCCGGCCCTGCGCCTGGTCGGCATCGTCGGCTTCCTGGTGTCCTCGACCGGCTTCCTGCATCTGCGCCTGGGCGTGGCCGAGAACTTCTCCGCCGGCAGCGGCGGCATCCTCGGGCAGCTGGTCGGCAAGTCGCTCTACAGCGGTTTCGGTCCGGTCGGCGGCAACCTGTTCCTGCTCGCCCTGATGCTGGTCTCGGTCACCCTCGCCACCGGCATCTCGTGGCTGGCGGTGATGGACCGGATCGGCCAGTGGGTGATGGCGCTGGGGCCGTTGGCCTCCCGGCTGTTCCGCGACGGCAGCAAGCAGGCCAGCCAGTGGCAGCAGACCCGGGCGATGCGCGAGGAGCGCGAGGAGGTCCGCAAGGTCGACAGCGAACTGCGCGCCAAGCGCGCGCCGGTCAGGATCGAGCCGCCGCCGGCACCGGTGGTGGAGAAGAGCGAACGCGCCAAGCGCGAGACCCAGATTCCGCTGTTCCACGCCGGCGACGGCTCCGGCATCCCGCCGCTGGCGCTGCTGGACGATCCCAAGCCGCAGCCCAAGGGCTACGACGAGCAGACCCTGGAGACGCTGTCGCGGCAGATCGAGTTCAAGCTCAAGGATTTCCGCATCGAGACCCAGGTGGTCGGCGCCTATCCGGGCCCGGTGATCACCCGCTTCGAGATCGAGCCGGCGCCGGGCGTGAAGGTCAGCCAGATCAGTTCGCTGGACAAGGACATCGCCCGCGGCCTGTCGGTGAAATCGGTGCGCGTGGTCGACGTGATCCCGGGCAAGTCGGTGATCGGCCTGGAGATTCCGAACACCTCGCGGGAAATGATCTTCCTGTCCGAGCTGCTGCGCTCGAAGGAATACGACAAGGCCGCCAGCCCGCTGACCCTGGCGCTGGGCAAGGACATCGCCGGTCGTCCGACCGTCGCCGATCTGGCGCGGATGCCGCATCTGCTGGTCGCCGGCACCACCGGTTCGGGCAAGTCGGTCGCGGTCAACGCGATGGTGCTGAGCCTGCTCTACAAGGCGTCCTCGAAAGACCTGAAGATGCTGATGATCGACCCGAAGATGCTCGAGTTGAGCGTCTACGAGGGCATTCCGCATCTGCTGGCGCCGGTGGTCACCGACATGAAGGAGGCCGCCAACGGCCTGCGCTGGTGCGTGGCGGAAATGGAGCGCCGCTACAAGCTGATGAGCGCGGTCGGCGTGCGCAACCTGGCCGGCTTCAACAAGAAGGTCCGCGACGCCCAGGACGCCGGGCAGCCGATGGTCGACCCGCTGTTCAAGCCCAATCCCGAAATCGAGGAGGCGCCGCCGACGCTGGAGCCGCTGCCGTACATCGTCGTGTTCATCGACGAGTTCGCCGACATGATGATGATCGTCGGCAAGAAGGTCGAGGAGCTGATCGCGCGCCTGGCGCAGAAGGCCCGCGCCGCCGGCATCCACCTGATCCTGGCGACCCAGCGGCCGTCGGTCGACGTGATCACCGGCCTGATCAAGGCCAACGTGCCGACCCGGATCGCGTTCCAGGTGTCGAGCAAGATCGACTCGCGCACGATCCTCGACCAGTCCGGCGCCGAGACCCTGCTCGGCAACGGCGACATGCTGTACCTGCCGCCGGGCACCGCGATGCCCGAGCGCGTGCACGGCGCCTTCGTCTCCGACGAGGAGGTGCACCGCGTGGTCGAGCACCTGAAGGAGGCCGGCGGCGGTCCGGACTACATCGCGGGCGTGCTCGACGAGGTGCAGACCCTGGGCGACGGTTCGGTCGTCGGCGCCACCGGCCTGCCCGAGAGCGGCGGAGGCGGCGACGAGTCCGATCCGCTCTACGACCAGGCCGTGCAGATCGTCACCGAGACCCGGCGCGCATCGATTTCCGGCGTGCAGCGGCGGTTGAAGATCGGCTACAACCGGGCCGCCCGCCTGGTCGAGGCGATGGAGGCCGCCGGCGTGGTCAGCGCACCCGAGCACAACGGCGACCGCACCGTGCTGGCACCGCCACCGCCGCGCGACTGATGCCGGTCCGGATCCGGGCTCGAAACCGCCGCTGGCGGTTCGCATGGGTGGCATGGCTGATGGCCGCTGCCGCCCAGGCCGCCGATCCCGTCAGCCCGGCCGCGCCCGGTCGCGAGCCGCCCCTGATCGAGCAGCAGCGCCCGCCGATCCTCGACCTGTCGATCCCACCGGAGCGACGCGCCGACCTGTCGAGCTGCGGCGAGGCTTCCAGCGCGTGGCTGGACGAGGTGGCCCAGACCTGTTGGCCGGTGCTGCAGGCCGCCCAGCGCTACACCCTGGCCGAGTTCGCGGCCTACGAGGCCATCAACGCGCGGCGCAAGGAACGCGCCGATGCGTCGGCGCTGAAGTCCGAAGCGCTGGAGCGGTTCGAGGCGCTCTTCGAGGCGGTCGGCGAGCCGCGCTGGCCGCTGCAGAAGTTCCTGCTGATCAAGACGCTCGCGGAAGAGGCGCTGCTGCACGAGGCCTTCGGCGACTACCCGCGGGCATTGCGGGCCAACGCGCGGTTGATCGCACTGGCGGAGCGCGCCACCGATGACAGGGGCGCGATGGAATTCCGGCTGGCAGCGGCCTATCAGAGGCACTGCGAGTACCTGCTGGCGCTGTCGCGAAGGCAGGAGGCCCGGGCCGTGCATGCAAAGGCGTTGGCGCTGCTGGACACCCCGTACGGCTACAAGAACGCCTGGTTCGTGTCGAAGGTCAACAGCCTGATGGCCCTGGACGCGATCGCCGAGGGCGAGACCGATGCCGCGCTGGCGATCGTGGATCCGTACCTGGCGCGGGCGCGTGCGATGGAGGAGGGCATGCGGCTCGGGCTGAGCCGGCATATCGATCTCAAGCTGTACCTGCTGGCAAGGCAGGGCCAGGCCGGGGCGGTGCTGGCATTGCTGGACGAGCGTCTGGCCCGGGAACGGCACTCGCAGTGCATCCGCAGCGACCGCTTCTTCCCCTATGTGCTGGCGCCGCTGCGCGACGATCCGGAGGTGGCCGCGAAGCTGTCGGCGATCGCCTGCTCCGCGCGCGACCTGGCGCGGATGGACGAGATTGCCGCCAACGGGCTGCTCGACCCGGACGGCAAGGTGCTGTTGCCGCCCGAGCGGTCCCGCTGAGATGGGGCGACGCGCGCGGTGCGGGGCGTGCCCGGGCCGCCGGTCCGATCGCTCGCGCGGCCCTGGATCGACGGAGCGTCTGCATTCATCCTGAACTCGGCACACTCGCCGCAACGACTTTCCGAAGGATGCCCGCGATGCGTCTGACCCAACTGACCACCCTGATCGTCGCCCTGGCCACGCTGCTGTTCGTTTCCGGCGTCCATGCCGGTGCCCGCGAGGACATGGCGCGTTTCACCCAGGGCCTGAAGGGCCTGGACGGCGAATTCACCCAGAAGGTGTTCGACGCCAACGGCCGACTCAAGGAAACCTCGACCGGCAAGGTCGCGGTGTCGGCGCCGCGCCAGTTCCGCTGGGAGTACCTGACCCCGTACCCGCAGCTGATCGTCGCCGACGGCAAGACGGTGTGGATCTACGATCCGGACCTGGAGCAGGTCAGCCGCCGGCCGCAGGGTGTCGAGGAGCAGAACAATCCGCTGGGCGCGCTGGTCGACCCGGCCCGGCTCGACGCCCAGTTCGTGGTCACCGAGGCCGGCCAGTCCGACGGACTGAGCTGGCTGACGCTGGCGCCGAAGGATGGCAGCGAGGCCAGCTTCAGTTCGGCACGGCTGGGCTTCCGCGGCGGCGCGCTGGCGCGGATGAACATCGTCGACACGCTCGGCCAGCGCACCGAGATCGAGTTCAGCCCCTGGACCCGCAATCCGGGCTTCGCCAAGGGCACCTTCGACTACACGCCGCCGCAAGGCGTGGACGTGATCGGCGAGGGTTGAGGGCCGAGCGCTCGGACCAACGATGCCCGCCCGTAGGAGCGGCGTGAGCCGCGATCTGGCGTTCGTGGGAAGGCTTGCCGCAGTCTGCACGCTCCTGCGGAAGAGCCGCGGCCGGCGTTACCGGCACGCAGTGGTGCCGCCTCGTCCCGATTTCCCACCGAGCCGGTCTCGCCCTGGCGGACGCCCGATTGGTATCGTGGGCGTCCCCACCGTCATCCGCGCCCCGAATCTTGTCACGCCGTGCTTCGCAATCGCCGCCTGAAACGCCGGACCTGCTGGGTCCCGGTGCCGAGTCGTCTTTGTCGCCAGCGACAGGCGAGGCGACGATAGAGCCGTCCGCAAACGCGTCGCTTCGCCCGCTGGCCGAGCGCATGCGTCCGGCCAGCATCGACGAGATGGTCGGCCAGCGTCGCCTGCTGGCCGAAGGCACGGCGCTGCGCCGCGCCATCGAGGGCGGTCACGTCCATTCGATGGTGCTGTGGGGGCCGCCGGGCTGCGGCAAGACCACGCTCGCCCTGCTGCTGGCCAAGTACGCCGATGCCGAGTTCCGCGCGATCTCGGCGGTGCTGTCGGGGCTGCCTGAGGTGCGCAAGGTGCTGGCCGAGGCCGAGCACCGTTTCGTCAACGGCCGCCGCACGGTGCTGTTCGTCGACGAGGTCCACCGCTTCAACAAGGTCCAGCAGGACGCGTTCCTGCCGCATATCGAGCGCGGCACGATCCTGTTCGTCGGCGCGACCACCGAGAACCCCTCGTTCGAGCTGAATTCCGCGTTGCTGTCGCGCTGCCGCGTGCACGTGCTGGAAGCGGTGTCGGCCGAGGACATCGCCGTCGCCCTGCGGCACGCCCTGGACGACGAGGCGCGCGGCCTGGGCGCGCAGGCGGTCGAGGTCGACGATGCCTGCCTGAACGAGATCGCCCGCGCCGCCGACGGCGATGTGCGCCGCGCCCTGACCCTGCTGGAGATCGCCGCCGAGCTGGCGGCCGAGGAGGGCGGCCGGATCACCGAGGCGACCCTGATGCAGGTGCTGGCCGACCGCACCCGCCGCTTCGACAAGGGCGGCGAGCAGTTCTACGACCAGATCTCGGCGCTGCACAAGTCGGTGCGCAGCTCCAATCCCGACGCCGCGCTGTACTGGCTGGCGCGGATGCTCGACGGCGGTTGCGACCCGGTCTACCTCGCACGCCGGCTGACCCGGATGGCGGTCGAGGACATCGGCCTGGCCGATCCGCGCGCCTTGCAGATGGCCACCGACGCCTGGGATACCTACGAGCGCCTGGGCAGCCCCGAGGGCGATCTGGCATTGGCGCAGGTCGCGATCTATCTGGCCAGCACCGCCAAGTCCAATGCCGCCTATGCGGCGTTCAAGGCGGCGCGCGCCGACGTGCGCGAGTTCGGCACCCAGGACGTGCCGATGCACCTGCGCAACGCGCCGACCAAACTGATGAAGTCGCTGGGCTACTCGAAGGGCTACCAGTACGATCACGATGCCGAGGGCGGCATTGCGCTGGACCAGACCGGCTTTCCCGATGCGATGGGCGAGCGGGTCTACTACCGACCGGTCGAGCGCGGCATGGAGATCAAGCTGGGCGAGAAGCTCGGACGCCTGCGCGAGAAGCGCGAACGGGCCCGGCGCGAAGCCGGCGAGCGTGGGGACTGACCGGGGGCGCGATGTCGATTCCGCTTTGGTGGCAACAACTGCTGGTGGTGATGTGCGGCGGTGCGCTGGGCGCGGCCGGGCGCTACTGGCTGGGCGGCGTGCTGCTGCGGCACATGGGCAACGGATTCCCGTGGGGCACCTTCGCCGCCAATCTGATCGGCTCGTTCGCCGCCGGTTTCCTCGCCATCTGGCTGGAAGGGCGCGGCCCGGCCGGTCTGTACTGGAAGGCGTTCCTGATCGTCGGCGTGCTGGGCGCGCTGACCACCTATTCGGCGCTGATGCTCGACTGCCTGCTGTACGCGCGCTCCGAGCGCACGCCGCTGATGTTCCTGTACCTCGGCCTGACCCTGGCCTGCGGCCTGTTCCTGGTCTGGAGCGGCGCCCGGGTCGCGATGATGGTCAGGGGATGAGCGCGGGGATGAGCGGGAACGGTCGGGCGGCGGCGTTCAGCACGGCCCGACCTCCTGCCACTCGTTGCCCTCCTTGCGGTAAGCGCGTCCGTCGATGCACTTGCCGCCGGACTGCTGCAGCGCCTGGCGTTCGCGCTGCGCCTGTTCGCGCATGACGCGTTCGCGTTCCGCGGCTTCGATCCGCTTGCGCCGGATCTCGTTCAGCGCGGCCTCGCGCTGATCCTTGGACAGGGGCCGGTCGTCGGTCGCCGGCGCGGTTGCCGGTGCCGGCGTCGTCGTCTGTGGGGCACGTGCCGCGTCGCGATCGGCGCAGCCTCCGATCAGCGGCAGGACCACCGCGATCGTCGTGATCCAGGCGCTGGCGCGAAGACCTCGCGTCGGCATGCTTGTCTGATCCATCGTGTACTCGCAGGCGGCGAACTCCCGGCAATGGTAATCTGAAGCCGAGCGCCCCCGCAGCGCCTGGGGCGCCCGGCCTTGTTCCTCTGTGACCGCGATCAAGGCCCGGATCCGGTATCGGACCGCAAACGCGGCGCGCTGGAGGAAAACCTCTTGCACGACGATCGTCAGCCAAGGGTTCCACTGAAGTCCGAAGGGCTCGGCCCGTTCTCGGTGGCGGCGCTGATCGTTGTCCTGGTGATACTCGCCGCACTGGGCGCGCTGCCCGGGCCGGTCGCGTGGGAGCTGATCGGGCACTAGTCGCGCGCCGGCGCCGAGCGGCGTATCCGCTCCATGCTCAGGCGATCTCCCTCAGCCATGCCAGCAGCTTCGCCTCGGGGCTGCCGTCCGACGGCGGCGCCGGTGACAGCAGGCAGTAGCGCGTACCGTCCTCGACGAAGCCCAGCGGCGCGGTCAGCAGGCCGCTGTCGAGATCGTCGCGCACCAGGTGCCACGGACCGATCGCGACCCCGAGCCCGGCGACCGCCGCCTGCAGGCTGAAGTAGAAGTGCTCGAACTGCTGTTCCGGTGCCGGCGGCAGCGCGCATCCGGTTGCCGCCGCCCACGCGTCCCAGGCCGATGGCCGCGTGCGCGTATGCAGCCGCGGGGCATGCGCCTGCAGGGCGGGGGAGGCGTGGGCGCCGGCGAGCCAGTCCCCGGCCCGATCCGGGCGGCAGACCGGGCCGGTACGCTCCTCGAACAGGTGCTCGGCGTGGTAGTGGGGCGGCCACGGGAAGTCGGCGCGCCGGATCGCCAGGTCGACGCCGTCGTCGAAGGAGAACGGGCCGCCGCCGGCGACCAGATGGAAATCCAGTTGCGGGTGTCGGGCGGTGAAATCGGGCCAGCGCGGAATCAGCCAGCGCATCAACAGGGTCGGTTCGCACGACAGCACCCGCCGTGTCGATCGACGGGCGCCGGCGCGCAACTCGGCGGTGGCCTGGCGAATCACCGCCAGTCCCTCGGAGGCGGCGCCCGCCAGCCGGCGCCCGGCATCGGTCAGGAACACCCGCCGGTTGCGGCGCTGGAACAGGGCCACCCCCAGATCGTCCTCCAGCAGCCGCACGGCACGGCTGATCGCGCCGTGGGTCAGGTGCAGGGCTTCGGCGGCCTGGCTGAAGTTCTCCAGTCGCGCCGCGGCCTCGAAACAGCGCAGGGCCTGGAGAGAGGGCAGGCGCCGGTCCGCTTTATGTGAGTAATCATCACCGATGTCGTCAGTAAACATCGCTATTGTCCGGGCACCTATGTCAATAGATTGAGCGAGTATCGCAGACATCCGGAAGCGCCGGGCATGACCGAACTGATAGCTGTAATCACGATAACCCTGGTCGCCGTGATCAGTCCGGGGCCCGATTTCGCGATGGTCTCGCGCAACAGCCTGATGCTGTCACGCCGCGCCGGCGTGCTGACCGCACTGGGCATCGGCCTGGGGGTGCTGGTCCATGTCGGCTACACGATGCTGGGCGTGGGGCTGTTGATCCGGCAGTCGCGCTGGATGTTCGACACGATCAAGCTGCTCGGCGCCGCCTACCTGATCTATCTGGGCATCAGGATGCTGCTCGCGCGGCCGCGGCAGGCCCAGGGCGTCGCGCCCGCGGTGGCTTTGTCGGATATGGCGGCGCTGCGCAGCGGCTTCCTGACCAACGTGCTCAACCCCAAGACCACGGTCTTCATCGTCAGCCTGTTCATGCAGGTCGTGCAGCCGCAAACGCCGCTCGCGATCCAGCTCGGCTACGGCGCCTTCATTTCCCTGGCGCACATCGCCTGGTTCGGCCTGGTCGCGCTGTGCTTCTCCGCCCGTACGGTACGCGGGCAGCTGCTGGCGATCGGCCACTGGATCGACCGCCTGTTCGGAGGGCTGCTGGTCGGATTCGGCCTGTTGCTGGCGCAGGGGCAACGCTAGGGCGGGGCGGGCAAGACACATGACCATGTGTCGGGTGTCGATGAGTGCAGTTGCGCGGCCATGACGGGGGCGCTGCCGATGTGGGCGGCCGACTCTCAACTGGCAGATTGAGGTGAAGAGGAGGAGCCCACCACGTCGCGACGTCCGGCGCCGGTCACCTTTGGTATCCGAGCGATCTGTCGAGTCCTATTTGTGCACTCCACGAACTGTGTATACCCAGTTCGCCTGTTTACTGGCTGTCGATTGGTCAATAAGCTCTGTCGCAGCCACCTATCTTGAGCGCTTGTCGAGCGGCGATCACCCAGCGATCGCGGGGGCTGAAAATTCGGGTTTGGATTCAGCAGGGCAGAGGCTGTAAGTGGATAAAGTACACTGACTCGAGGGCTCAACAGCTATGGCAAGGACCGCTCATGGATCAGAATCAGTACAACGCAATGGTGGAATCAACCAAGCGTTTTGCGATGTTGGCCGAGGCTTTGGGACGCAATGCCAGCAATGCGATTGAGCGGCAGGAAAAATCCGCCGCCGACCTCCAGCAAACGGCTATCAATGCGAATACTCAACTGCAGGCGAGTGTCGGTGAAGCGGGCGATCGGTTGGAGCGCGTTCTCAATCAAGCCGTCGAGCGCTGCCTTGCACCGGGTGCGCAGCAGTTCGATGCGGCCACGCGCGATCTCGTGCGCCATCTGCAGCAGGCGGGGGAAGCTGCGCGGGGCGATCAAGCGCAATTCGCTTCCGGACTAAGGACACTGCTGCGCAAGGCCAATGCGCTGGGCTGGCTCTCAGTGGGGTTGCTGGTTCTGGGAGGGTTTGGCCTTCTCTACTACCAGGCCCAGGCTTATCGGGATGCGCGGGAACGCACGCGTGCCGCCGAAGTCGAGGCGACCATTGCCGAGGCCATGAAGCGCGCGCATGTCACATCCTGCGGCGGCCACCCTTGCCTGAAGCTCGATCAGGAAACCCCTCGTTGGGGTAAGGGCGGCGAATACGTTCTATTGGATATTGCGCCTTCGACACAGGAGCAGACATCCGGATCGCAATAACTTGTTCCAATCGCGGTCGGCACTCCGGCCGACGGGGATGTGACCGCGGAATCAGGACCCCTCGAAACGTGTGTTCACGGTGTCGTACCACGGTGTGCACAAGCGCTCCTGGCGCTCTGCTGATTCGAAAGACGCCGTCCACACCAGCCCATCCTTTGTCTGCAGCGGCGAACTCAGCAATTTCTCATCGAACGGCATGACGCCAACGCACCACCGCAGGCGTTTCGGTAACGACGGCCCCTGCAGCATCACCTGGAACTGGGCAGCCAGGCTCGCACCTGGCGCCAACTCGACCCCCAGAGGCGTCGGCGGCGAGGTCGGCGACGGGTCCGGCAAGGGCATGGCAGCGTGCACCAAAGTCACGTCTTCGCCGGTTGACTCCTGCATCGGTACCCCGACCCCGCCCAAGGTCTGTTGTCCGATGTCCGCACCGTGCACGGTGCCTCGATCGAACACAATCAGCGGGACTTGCCCGTCATTGCGCAGCGCATAGCGCACATCCGCCACCAAACGGCCCGGACGTACGTCAAAGGCGACCAGTAAATGCGTATCGAAGGGGCCTTGGACCCGGGCTTCGGGGAGTGAATCGACGGTGACGGAGGGCGAGGACATGAGGGACTCCGAGGGCAGGGAAGACTTGGCCCCGGTGCAGGCGCTGAGCGCCACGACCGAGAAGAAAATAGCGCTCAGCCGATGCATTATCGACACATGCCTCCGGTACTGGCCACTGGATCTTCAGGCTGCTCGATCTGCGGTGAGCCGATCTGCCCGGGTTGATTCGGCGATTGCTCACTCTGTTGGCGCATGAGTTCGGCCACACCCTGTTCCTTGAACGTGCCGCTGTCTCGCTCGTACAAGCTGCTGGAAGCTCGCGCCAGTCCTTGAAGATCACCATTTTCCGACGCCGCGAGCATGCGGTCCAGCAGCGGATCTCCGGTGGTTGCGAGCGAAGTGCCACCGGTTCCGGTCGGCGCCATTGCGGTCGGCGAGCCCATGCCGCCGTTCCATGTTGACGGGAAATTGTAATTGGGCCGTAGCGGCAGGCCCATTTCCTGACGAAGCGCGTTTTCGTTGAACGGGTTGACCGTGCTGGGGCCACTGCCACCCGGGAAGTTGTGGCTCACACCATCGTTTGGAAGCCCGGTGGCCTGCAGCTCCGCGCGTTGGATACCGTTATCCTGACCGGGCTGGGCGGAGGCGCCCCGCTGCATGGTGCCGGTGACTACATTGTAGGAATGCGATAGCTCGTGAAAAAGCGTGTGTGCGGCGTCTGGTGCAGGGGGCATTCCGGTTCCTCGAGGGCAGCGTCCACGATTCAATCGCCGACCAATGGGATGAAAGTCATCCAGCCCACGCTTTGTCCCGCGAGACCTTCTCGATCGCATCTTCGGACGAGATGACAAAGGCATGTATCTACCTGATCTCTGATAGGCCGCTGGCACCGACAATTGGCAAGGTTCCAGAACTGTCACTTGGAACCAAGGTGGTGCAGGTCCAAATATGGGACATTTCCCGTCTCGCGCGGGTCGAAGCATCTGTGGGCGGCCGCGAAGAGATCGTCATCGACTTCCTCAGGGAATATGAGGAAGGAATTCCGGCACTTCCCGCGGGGCTGGACAGCGCTTCGCACTATGACTCCTACATGTGTGTCATGCCCGGAAATATTCTTGCCGATCTCTATGATCGGTTCGGCGGGCGCATCTTGGAACAGAATGTCCGTGCGTTTCTTGGCGACAACCGCAAGGTCAACAAAGGCATCCGGAATACGCTGCGCACCGAGCCAGAGCTGTTTTTTGCGTTCAATAACGGCCTGACGGTGACTGTGTCCAACCTCATCAGCGATATCCACGAGATGGGCCATACCCAGATCATAAAGGCGACAGGATTGCAGATCGTCAACGGAGGTCAGACGACCGCGTCGCTTTACTGGGCCCGCAAGGCCGGTCTCGACCTATCCAAGGTCAGGGTACAGATGAAACTCTCACGCCTTCCGGAGGAGGGTTTCGAGGATGCTGTTCACAACATCGCGCGCTTTGCAAATGCACAGAACGCGGTATCGGCCTCTGACCTTTTCGCGGGGCATCCTTACTTCAAGCGCTTGGAGGGGATCTCTCGTCAGACCTTGGCGCCTCCTGGAAAGCCTGGAGATGCACCAAGCTACTGGTACTTCGAACGAACCACCGGAAGCTACAAGGTCGAGCTGAAGCGCAAGAGCGGTATGGCGGCCAAGACTTGGCAACTACTGCATCCAAAGAAGCAGGTGCTGACAAAGACCGATGTTGCTCGCTACGACATGACCTTTGAGGGCGCGCCACACCAAGTAAGCTCGGGTGCACAGAAGAATATTGCAGCGTTCGGGAAGGTCATCAGCCGGGCATGGGACGTGGATCCGACCAGTTTCGATCTTCCCTACTACGAGCGGTTAGTTGGACGGGCGATCCTCACTCGTGCCGTAGACGCCGCGATCCCTGCACAGGATTGGTATCCAGGATCCATCTTGCGTCCACTGACCTCTTACACGCTTTCGCTCATGAGCAGTCGGATGCAGGCAAAGGATCTTCAGCCCAACTACGTGGCGATCTGGAAGGCGCAGCGGGCGCCAGATTCCTTTATGCAGGAGGCTATACGAGTCGCCAAGTTGTTGCTTCCACTTCTTCAGGAAATCCCGGAAGAGCAGGTCCGCAATCGACTCATAACCGAATGGGTGAAGCGGGAGGCTTGCTGGGAGCGGGTGAAAGGCAGCAACATCCAACTATCCGTGGCATTCATGGAAACTTTGATTCCAGAAACGAGAGTCGTTCCGCAGCGTGAGGACTGGCGTACAAATGCGACCCTTCTCTGGCATTCGGGTTCATGGAAACGCCTGGACGAATGGAACAAGAAAACCGAGATCCTGACCCCGGGCGAAACCGAACTGGTCGGCTGGGCGGCCATCACCTCCGAGTTCTCTCCCCGTGGACTTCGGCTGACCAAACTTAAGGAGGCTTGGAACCGAGCGGTTGAGCACGGATTCGTCTAAGGCAACGCTGAAAAAGTCAGTTCTGAATGTGGGAATAGCCTCACCCCCTGTTCTCACGGAATCGGGCGATCCACTAGGTCATCTGCTACAAACCAAGCGCACGCCCTTCCGGTGGAAGAACCCAGAAACCGGACTCGAGTCGAGTCCACTCCTGCGCGAATGTGCGGGCCAAGGCATTCTTGGGGACAGGGTTTGAAGGGAGGAAGGAACAACCGCCCCAGACTCCCGTGGAGACATAGCGCGCCCGCTTACCTAGTTCGATATAAATCGCTTCTCGCACAGCAGCCACGCTGCAATTTCGAACCTGTAACGTAACCGATGCCCCTTGTCGTGTGGCGGCCCAGGTCGCCGAGCAGGGCTGGATCCCTCCGTGGCAAGTCCCCGAGTCAATCAATACGAGAAGGGTGCCCACGTGCCCCTCCATGCAACCGCCAGGCGTTTGGCGGAAGTCCCCACCGCCTTCTTGTTTGCCGAAGACGAGCAGCTGGCGAAGTTGCTGCTGCTGTGGGCAGAGATGAGTCCTTCTGAGCGAAAGGAAGTGCTCGATCAAGTCGAAACGAAGCAACGAGGTCAAGCATCCACTTGAGCGGTGCCCGTGCCTTCCGTTGTGAGCTGACGTACACAAGAGGGTAGGTCAGCAAAGCTACTTGAGACTCTAGCTCGGCGATGCGCAGATTACGCTCTGCAAGCGCGCTGGCGGCCGCGATACTGGAAAGCCTGCTTGGCTTGTCTCGCCAGCGGCGGAATTCGGCTTGCCGCTCCTTATACTGCGCAAGCATGCGGCTACGGTCGACACTCCGCGTGATCGACGACGCGGCATTGATTCGCGGATGTAACCGTGCAACCGCTTCTTGGCGAGCATGCGAAGTGCGGGCGATTGTCAGTCGAAGAACGGGCGTTTGTTGGTCGCCGCCGGGGCATTTGATTGACGACAAGAATACGCATCACAAATAGCTATTTGAATTTATTGCAAATTGCTTGCGGAGCGGGGCGAGTCCTTGACGAGCAATTCGAAGACAAGACACCCCATTGGCGCCAAGCTTCGCATAGATGCCACCGGTTCGAATCCGGTACTGACAAGCCACCCCTAAGTCAACGCGAGCGACAACAAACTGCCCCGTCGTAGCTAGGCTCTATACGCGTCGATGCTGGCCGTCTGATAGGGCCACTTTCGCCTCCCCAGACCTGGGCAGGGTGAGTGGAGCGCTCACGATTCAACGCTTCTTTGGTGTTGCCACTTGGAGCCAGGCAATTTGGACCTGATCCAGGTGCCCCGGGCGTGCGCGAACCTCGATCGATGGCAGCCACCAGCTAATATCATTGGGTATCCGATTGCGAGAATGACCGCGTATCACCGCATTTAGGCCTTGAGCGTATCCGCGTAGAATCAAGCATTCGAGCGAACGCACAAGACACTCTCTTCCCGTGATCTGTTCCAGGGCGTGGCTGCGTGCCGCTTGGAGCGATCGGGCTTGGCAGTCCGGCTCGAACCCGCAGGCGACGATCACGCAATCAATGAGACGACCGCACAGTTGCAGCAGCTCCGGTTCGATCGCCGACAGGTTCAACCAAATCTCAGCGCCGCGGGCGGGGCTGTGCGGCAAGATGAAACAATCTGGTCGCGCCCTCACGTTATCCAGTAGGGTAGCTTTCGCGCCCAAGCCACTAAACGTTACTAGCTCCAAGGGCGTGCCGACGCTGGCGGGAAGCCCATTGACAACCCTTTGAGTCATGTCGCTCAGCATCGCATGCATGTGTCCCGGAAGAGGGACGAACGTCATGGGGCGTTCTGAACCGAGCAGGCACCACGCCCAGCATTCGCGCGCAGTGGGCTCGACGCGGCCCCTTGCACTGAACTCGTCGATCTCAAGGTAGGTGCGGTCCGCTGGTGGCGCGTCCGGGGGCGCTGCCTGCGTGCGGTAAAGGTCGCGCCAGCGGTAATCGTGCTCGGGAGCCACCAGGTAGCGGGTGGTGCGCTGTTCACGGGCCCATCGCCAGTAAGCCTCCAGCCAGCCCCGGGCGTGCAGCGTGGGAAATCGCCGCATATACGTCGACGCCGTATCGGCATCGAATGGATCAAACCCGCATGGACAGACCCCCATCTGCTCGGGGACGTCGAACAGCTGAAACATTGGGCGACGACAGCTCGGGCAGGCCTCGATCAATCTCTGGCCGTGCCAAGGGCACTCGACAATTGACGGCAGCTGAAACACGGCTGTGTGATAGCCGTGTCGAGCACATTCAGGGCACTGTCGAACAGGGGCTTGCCGATCAAGGACGCCGCAAGTTTGGAGCGGGGACCAGCTCTCCGGAAGCCACTGCGCTCTGGCGCAAGCAGGATCGATGCCAATGGCCGTGCACAAGGACATCTGTGCACGACTAGGGCGCTGAACCTGGTCGAGCAAACTGACGTCCTTCCTCAGCCGGAGCCCAAGGGAGGACATCAGTTCGCGCCGTTCCAATGCCATCAGGCGGCAAACTCGAAGCAGTAGCCCGTACCCGGATAGGTACGGGTAGGTATCTAGGTCGGCCCCCAACAGCGCGAGTCGTGAAGACCTGGGCGCAGTTCTATGCATGTTGCGCCGCCTCATCACCGGAGATTAGGTTGGCTCGGACGTACTCCAGACGCAGATAGCCGCTGGCCAGCAGGGCGGCGCGGACATGTGCCGGAGTGAATTCGCTGAACCCCCTGTCCTCAGCGGCGCTGGCGAGCAGGTGACGCACTGTCAACGTGAACGTGGCCATAGGCCACGCGTCGCTGGCCGGTAGCCTGTTCTCGGCCCGTAAAGCGATCACGCCTTCCAGGATCAACCCAGCCTGTACCGCTAGCCGCCAGCCGCTGTCGTATGCCCCGCGCGCGAAGAATCGGGAGAACGGCATGTCCGGCTTGGGCCAAGTTGCGAAATGGTCGTACCGGTCCAAGGCATGAGTAATCTCTGCCAGCCCCATCAAAGGCTGGAAAGCGTGGGTCGACATGAACCAGCGCCGCAACAGATGCGAGGGGTAACCGGCCCAGTCATCCTGAGCATTGACGCCGGTGGCATCGTTCTGCCGGACAAACACGATAAACAACCGCAGCTTCGCGTCCGTCACCTGCTCGTCGATGTCGGCCAAGTAGTCGTACTCTGCCCGCGTGATGCGCTGGGCGTTGTCGATGAACATGACCATCAACGGAAGATCAGCCTGACCACACCGGGTCTTGACGAAGTTTACGATGCGGTCCTTGCCGCGCTGTGGTGTCAACCGATCGCTGGTCGTCAGGTTCAAACGAGTGTTTAGCGCGGTGTAGAACGCGCCGTCGCTGCGCCGTTGCCCACTGGGCATGATCAAGCGACTGGCGACGCCGATTGGCCTGTTGTCGTGATCCACAAGCCATCGCGATACGTTCTGGGTGAGGTATTCCTGGGCGCTGGTCTTGCCCAGGCCGCCACCGCCGTACGCCGGGGCGCCGTGATGATCGAGCTCGACGTTGCTCAACACGTAGTTGGCGAACACCTCGATGGGCCGCGTTGAGATGTGAAACCCATTGGGGACAAAGATTGGGTGCTGTTCCGAAGACATGTAAGCCTCCGCGTACAAGATGTATCTAGGAAAATTGAGTAGCCGTCAGTGATCACGCGAAGTGTCGAAGCTGATCCAGCCGCGGCGCGGAGTTGGCACGGTCAGGTCGGCGGCGGGCAGCGGTGTGGATTGAGGTTGTTTCGCCCCCGATGCCTGCTGCATGCGCGCGAGTTGATCCACCGCCTTCTGGGAACTGGACGCCAGCATGCGCAGGTGATCCGTGTACGCTTCCACGGCGCACTCGCAGCCGACAAACGAGAGTCCGCCCTTTTGCTTGGCCCACTGCATGGCCAAGGCACGCGTCGTTTCGTCATGGGGCGTGCGGTCCCAAGGTGGCATAGCGCGCACGAAGCCGAGCGGTACGGTGACGCTGCGCATCAGCAGAAGCGTGCGCAGATCGTGGCGGCAAACGCGCGCCAGGACCGTTTTGCCGACCAGTTCCCACTGCTGGTCCAGTTCGGGGCTTCGGTAGCGCACGTACAAGTAGTTTACGTGCGGTAGCTCGCCGGTCTTCCGGTTCCCGTGCACGACGACCGGCACCAGGACGCTGCCCATCTCGCGGGCATCCTTCTCTGGATCGGGCAAGGAAAAATCGAATGCGCGCGGCGTCTGCATCTGCAGAAACTGCAGCGGGCTTAGACTCCCAAGCGCCGGGTGCGGGGTGGCGTTGTAGTTCGCTACCAGTACGTCCAACAGCTCTTCGAACAGATGAAGCTGAATCGGTATGTCGCCGGGCGCGAAGTTGCTGATGCGCAACTTGCGCTCGCCCAATCGAGTCGCCGGTTCGAAGCCACCTGGAATATCCCGGAAGACTCCGCGCTCCAGACGCGAGTACAGCTGTTCGACCACCGGTCGCGAACGCGGCTCGTGGGCACGCCCAAAGAACAGGATTGCGCCGTGCGCGCGACCCATCGCGTCCTCGAAGCTGATCGCGTGGTGAGCCTTGGCGTTGTCCATTGCAATGCAACGAGCGCGCCGACGGCCGCGATCACCGGGCATGCCGCTGGGCATCCCGGCGCCAGGGGCGTACTCCAGTCCAGGAATAGTCAGCTCGCGGCGCGTCCAAGGGTGCAGTGCTCGCGCGACGCAACTCGCCAAGTCGAGGTTGTTGTAGGAGCGTCCCACCCGCAATATCCAGGCAAGAATCGCCCGGGACTCTATCTCCACCTCGCACAGGAACCACATCCTAGTGATCCGCTTCTTGACCACGCCGCCATTGGGCAACGACACACCGATTTCAGCGTCGATGTCGAATGAGTGCGCATCAAACTCGGACCGGTGGAACGGGCGGCCAAGCAAGGCATCGGCGAGTACGCTTGGGGGAGAGGGAATCTCGTCAAGGCTGGGGGCTACGATGTCATCGATGCGTTTCTTGCGCAGGTATCGCAGCAGCGCCCGCCGACCTTTGTCGGGTTGATTCAGCGGATAGAATGCGTGCTGATCCAAGCGCTTGAGCTCGGCGACAATCTTGGCGAACAAGCGCTCGAAGGCCTTTGGTGGGCGTCCTGGAGGAAGTTTGGCAGTAAAGCCATCGACCCATTCTGCAACTGTGGGCTGGGCCAGCAGCATTTTACGCATTGCGTGCGGCTCCGCGGTACGCGGCATCTCCGTATCATCGAGGGCATCGTCGGCCTCCTCATAGGTTCCCCACGGCAAACACACACGATAGCCATATGGGTGACCGTCGCGCGCCAGTTTCGGAGCGAGCTTCACCATGCGCTTGAGCCCCTTCCTGCAAAGCCCATTGACTTCGGCTGCGCGGGTTAGGTTCATCTCTCCCGTGAGCACGGCAGTCAACGCGGCACAACGGCGCTGGAATCGCTCAACTAACTCCACCTTTACGGTAGACAGATCCGGCTTGAACCAGGCCTGCAGCTGCTCGGCATCTAAGATCTCGGTTCGATCAGTGCGCATGGCACATCTCCACCGTTGCCTGTGCACTGCCAGCGACGTAGTCGACCAGACGCAAGTCGCCTTCGTGCACCATGCCGGCTACCACCGCGCGCACGCTGTCGGCATCGAAATCCAAGTGGTGGATCAAGGTCGACAGGGTGAGGCGCGGGCAGTTGGCTAGCAGAGCCATAATCTGTGAGCGAATGATTGTGCGAGACACCAAGCGCTTGTAAGCCCATACGTGGTGGAGCAGCTCGAAGCGCACAGCACAATCGCCGATCGACGAGACTTGCTCACGCTCGGTGATGTACGCAAGTTGGAGTCCGTGGCGATCCGCGGCGGCGTCAAGGGCTTCGCGGTCGCGGATGGATACCGTGCCGCTGGTGCTGCCGATGGTGCCCGACGCCGGTATAGCCAAGTAGTAGCGCTCCTCGCCCTGTTTGCTTCGGGTCCAGAACGAGATGTCGATGTCTTGGCGGGGCGATAGGGCGATTCGTCGCGGGCGCTCGACATAGCACTGCAAGGCTGGATCGAACTCGAACTGCAGGGCGATGGCCAGGTGCAAGAAGTCGGTGACAGTTACGACACGGGCGTTGCGTGGTGAGGGAAAGACAAAGGTCTCGCGGCGGTTGCGTTCGCTTCGCGTGAGCTTGCGGGGCTCGTGTGGAAGAGCGTGGTTAGTGACATGCGCCTTGGGTTCGTACACATCACGTGTCGCTGCAGTACCGGCGGTCATGGCTTCTCTCCAAAGAACAAGGCCACGCGCCGTTGTTGTCGGCAACGCGGCAAGGAAAAGACGGACAGCTTCGCCTCGCACCGGTGGGGGCGGTGCGAGGAAGCTCTGGCTGTCGCCTACTGAGAGATGTCGGTAGGCGTTGGGGTGGTGGTAGCGCGCAGGAGGCGGTAGCTGAGGATCTCGCCCGTGCGGCAGTCCTGCCATACGCGCAGCACGTATGGCAGGCCGTTGCCCGTCAGCAGCTGTATGGTTTCGAGGAAATAGCCGTTCGCCGCGGGGCGAGCCCGCGGTGCCGTGTCGTGTTCGTCGGAAAACTCGAAAACTAGCTGCTCGGACAGGTCATCGCGACCGGTGGAGATCGCCGCCGGCAGAAGGTCGTTTTTCATGGGTCGAATCCAGGTTGGGGCTGTCAATAGGCAGCACTTGACTTGGACCCTGAAAAGAGCGAGTGTACGAGGTGAGGCCTCTATGGACTCGCGGGACCCCTGCATGGGTCCCGTTTCTTTTTCTGGGTCTGAAAGCGATCCGAAGGTGGAATTAGGCGTTCTGGGCGGGCAGGTTCCTCCGTTGGACGAGGCAGGTGTTCTCGTAGTCCGATCAGATGTGGGGCGGTTTGCGGCGGCGCCGGGCCACGCTCGGCCGTTTCACTGGCTTTGGTCGTAGCGCCTCTATTGACCCCATGACCTCGGGACCACCTGCTTGGGACGCTAGCCAAGAGACTAGGTCATGGGCGAGGGCGAACGGGCCTTTGCGACCGGGGATGGTGAACGTGCGGACCGGCACCGACTTGCGGGCGATGGCCTGGCGCAAGGCGGCTTGGCTCGGGTAGCCCAGTGCCTGCCGCAGGCCCGCGCTGCCGACAACGTAACCCCAGTCCTCTATCAGAGCCTGAAGCAGTCGAGATTCGAGTTCGCTGCGGGACACGGCCACCTCCAGTTCCAGTTTTGCCTTTTCTGCAACATTTCCGAGCCCGTGCCAATGCCCGGCAAGAATCGAACTTCGTGCGGGGCGGCTAAAACGCCGCCGCCACGGGGCTCGGAGCATCTCGTGGCCGTGACGCCTTGTTCGCTAGGGTGTGCCGCAGATTGGAATGGTGCGCGGCAGATCGCGAACTCCGATGCCTGGTTTCGAGCCCACTGAGCTCCACACGCGCTGGTCAAAGGACCTAGCGGGCACGCTGCGAACAGTGGCTTGCGTAGAGACGCTGTTGGACGCGGAAGGGTTAACGCCGCATCAATGGGAGGCGCGCCACTACGGAACGCGGCCGGGCGGCCTATGGGCCGGGCCCAGAACCCGGGGTTCAATGGCGCGCTCGCGCTCTGGTCAGTTCGTGGCCTCGCGCGAACGCGTGGCGGAATGGGGGCGGGCTCAGCCTGCCGTAGTGACGGTGGCCCGCTCCTGGCTGTGGGAGTTGCTTCGCTGCGCGGCCCCCATTCCTGCTACGTACCCGGCGACTTGGTTCAAGGACCACTTCGAGGAAACGGCTTTTCTGGGGTTTCACTACTATGTGCCGCTGATGCCGGAAGAGTTCCGCGCCTCTGCGTCCGAATCTGTCATGACCCAGCTGGCGGCGTGCCGTTCGTTCGACGCAGTGGCGGCGATATGGCTTCTGCTACTGGAGGCGATCAGCGTTGATCCTGGCCAGGCGCTTTCGTACGCGCGCTACGTGCCACCTGCATTGGCCTTATTGGCGCAGACCCCGGGGGGTAGGCGTGTGGCGCTGCCAATTCTGGCACGCATGCGGCAATTGACATTGGATCATATCTACGATGCCGAGCGTCACTTGAAACTGGAGGACTGCGACTTGCCTAGCATGACTGAATCCGCGCCGGAGGTGACGGGAGTGCGAATCGAGGTGCTCAGGGGGCGGAGGAGGTTAGCCGTGCCCGATGCTACACGCAACTGGATTGAGGCCAATCTGGGCAACGTGGGTGAAGGCGGCCGTGCTCCGACGGTTCGACCGTGGTCGAGTCAGCGGAGTCCGCTTAACCATCCGAACGGTCCTTGCCAGGTCGGTGTGTGGCCTCGCTATCACCGGGATGCCCTTGAGCGGCTTCGACTTGAGCTCGGTGTTTATGCTTGAGGTATGTTTGGGGAGGCACGCATCGGAAGTAGTCGCCGAGCCAAGCTCGCGGGAACGCAGCGAGTCATTATTCGAATTCTGTGACTCAATCTGGCAGGTGAAGGAGTGGTGCCAAGTGGGAAAGCTGTTGTGGTCGACAGTTTGAGTCGGCATTTGAGTGCCTATTGAATAGAACTGTGGCGAGGCAACGTTGCGCCGCGGTTCGAGCGTCACAATGAGCGGTGAAGATCATCGCGCTTGCGGCCTTCGCAGCCACCAGCTAGCAAAAGCACAAAGGTCAACATGTTGTGAATCTGTATCGGCCAGCTCGTTTCCGACATTCGGCGAGCCTCCCGGCGCCCTCAGGATCAGCGCCTTGTGCACCGCCGCCGGCAGGCCGCGATGATATGGCAGGTAGTCGTCGGCGAACACCAGCGGTCGTAGTTTCGCGACGGCCAAGGCCTTTGGACTGACATCTCCAGTTTCGCCGTCGGTCACAATCACATCCGCGATTGGAAACCCGAGCATCTCCAAGTTCCGCTGCCGGGCTGCGGCAAAGGCATCGTCCAGGGCCGAGATGCAAACCAGGCGGTAGCCGGCATCGACCAACCGGTGGCAGGCTTCGACGGCACCTTCGATCGCCGGGATCGTCGACCAGAACGCTTCGTCGAACGCGGCACGGAAGGTGGCCAGGCGTTCTCCCGATAGGCGTTCCACGGCCCATCGGTCGATCGGCCAGTAGGCGTCGGGATCGCGCAGTGCAGGCAACGTGCCGAAAGCCTTGGCCCAGGCGTGCGCGTAGGCCGTGCTGTAGTCGAGCAGGACACCATCTGCGTCCAGCGCGATGGTTTTGCCTTTGGGTGAGTTGGTCATGGTGTGTCTACCTTAAGCGCCTTGCAATACGCCCAGCGCAACGCCTCGGCGTCGACCATGGCATGGTGCTTGCGGTTGACCTGCTCGGGGTGCTCGATGAAGTAGCGGTCTATCTGGCGACGCACGGCATCGCACTCTGCGATGAGGGTGGTCACCACCTTGGGCACAGGCCGCAGGTGTGCCAGTGCCGCTTCCGGCAGGTCAAAGCCGTCGAGCACATGGCCGAACAAGGTGCCGTCGACGGGGTGGTCGAAGAGCACACAGGGCTCCGAAATCCGTGACAGGAAGGCGCGCAGATCCCGAGTAAGGTCGATGGGCTGCCGAGCATGGAAGCCGTGATCGAGAAGCGGATAGACAACGGCCCGGACGAAGTCGTTGGGGTGCTTTGGAAGCGGCGAAACCTCGCTGTAGAACCGATCCTGGCCGTCCTCGGAGACCAGGGCGAGGCTCACCAGTTCGCGACCAAGGTTGTCGGCCCATTCACAGTCGAGAAACAGTCGGGTCATGACTTGGCGCCTCCAATCGTCTCGAATGCCCAGCGCAATGCCTCGGCGTCGACCATCGCGTGATGACGCCTCGTCCTAGCCTCTGGCCGGGCGTCAAAATAGTCTTCGATGCGCATCAGCACATCGCCGAAGGTGACCAGCATCGGGCGCCAAGGTGGCGCCGGTGGCCAGCCTGGTTGTCCGAAACCGCCCAACGCGTGCGACAGCAGCATGAAATCCTCGCCGGCGTCGGCCAGAATCAACGGATCCTCGAAGCCCGCCAGGAAAGTGCGCGGGGCCGAGGTGAAGGCAAGGTCCGGCAACGTGGTGGCCCCGCGGTCGAGCAGCGGGTAAACGACTTCGCGAACGAAGTCCGATGGAGTGTTCGGCAACGGATCCCGCTCCACATAGAACCGATGCTGGGCAGACGAGTCGAGGAGCGCCAGGCTGATCAGCTGGCGACCCTCGGCATCACTCCATTCGCAGTCGAAAAATAGGCGCATGTTGCGCATTCTCCAAGAGCAACCGCTTGTGCGGTGGTGCCCTTGGTCGGAATCGAACCGACGTGGACGCGCTTATCTGGCGCGTGCTCTCACCGGGGTATAAGGCCGGCGCTCTGACCAACATGAGCAACAGGGGCGTGATCGATCTTTGCGATCACTCCGGTATTCGGTGGTCAAGCAACTGCGGTCGGCCCATCGACGTAGAGTAGCGCACAGGAGCTGGGGCTCCAATATATAGAACAGTGTCTTTGGACGACGTCATGCTGAGGTCGTGGCATCAGCGATCGCTTCGCGAGGTGCTCGGTCACGACACGCATCACGCGCAGTGCGTGTCACGACTTGACCCCAACACTTTCGGATCGATTAGGGACCGTTATCGGGGATAGGGAAGGGTAACTGAAGATCACACCGGAAAGCTGGCCGCGACCGGTGCGCCAGATGAGCGGGTCCAACGCCATATCGAGTTGGCGCCGCTTCACTGATTGATCCGTCCAGCTGCCTCCTTGAGCAAGGTAGGAAATTTCCTACCCTGCATCGGGTGGTTTTCCTACCTCCAACAGGAGGTGTTCCTATCCCAAATCGGGCGCTTGGATTAGTGCTGCTGCCCGAACGTTTACTCCATGCTGTCGGACACGATCCCTTGGAGTCCGGATTAGGTGTGAAGTCTTCCATCCGGCTCATCGGAGATGCTTGCATGGGGTGCCCGACGCTGGATATGCTTACCGCAAAGATGCTCCAAGGAACAGGAGGGATGGTCGCAAAGGAGTGCGTGCCGTGCAGGTTGTGGGCCCCAATGGTGGCGCTGGCTTGCCTGCTTTGCGGGTGCGTCAAGACCCAAGCGACCTACGTTACCGAGCATGGTCTCGGCCCCGACAAGTGGGCGACGGCCTGGCTGCTGACCCGGCACATCAGTCCAGGCGCCGAACTGCGCGTGGTGGCCATCGGCGAAGCCTTGCCGGAGGGCATCCCTTTCGACGTGCCGGGCGCGAAGATCCTTCGTCAGGGAACCTCCTCTGCATTCGAGGTCGCCGGGCAGGAACATCTGCAGTCCGACCCCGATCTACAGCGCTTCGCCCGCATCGTCCACGATATCGAGATTGGCGCATGGGGGGCGGCGGCCGACCCCGAGTCGCCGGCCGTCGAGCATGCGTTCCGATCGCTCCAGCAGCGCCACGGCCGCGACAAGGTCGAGCCCGACTGCTATCTGCAGTTCTTTGGCGACGTATATGCCGCCATCCAGACGGCACGCAGGAATGACGCGCCCATCGCCGCGGAGGCGCTCGCCACTCAGTGCGATGTGGCAGTACAGCAGGCGTCACGCAGGGTCGTCGCCGAGGTGTCCATCGAGCAGTTGCTCGGCGAGATTCGCAATGGCAAACGGGTGGCCTTTGTCGACGTGCGCGAAGCCGATGAGTTCGTCGAGGCGCATATCCCCGGGGCATTGAACGTGCCCATCCGGAACAAGGCGCTCGCGGTCTCCCAGGTTGCCGGTGCGGACTATGTCGTCAGCTACTGCATCAAGGATTTCCGGGGCTTCGAGATGGCCAAGGCCTTGAAGGATGCGGGCGTGGAAAATTCCGTGATCCTCAATCCCTACGGCCTCCGCGGCTGGGTGGAAGAAGGGCTGCCTGTCGTCGGTAGCAAGGGGTTGAGCGAAGGCGACGGTGAGAAGCGTCTTTCCGAGTGCGTGCAGTCTCCCGAGGCGTGCCTGGCCGCCAAAACAGACAGGCATTGAGGAATCGAGCATGCAGGGGCGCAGCGCAACAACATGGATCACCTACGGCTTGATCGCTGTCGTTCTGGCGGCTCCGGTAGCCGCCTGGTGGTGGTCGGTTGGCGATCCGTCGATCTATTTCACCCATGACCTTCCCGCGGGCCAGGGGCTTTATGCTTTCGCCAAGCTGGCTGGCCTCCTGGGGTTCGCGCTGCTCTGGGTGCAGGCGCTTCTGGGAATGGCTCCGCGCGTCCCGTCGTTCCGTGGTTTGCCTGTGATAAGCCGCTCGGCCCACATCGGGCTCGGCTGCGGGGCTGCGATGTTGATCGCGGCGCACGTTGGGCTGTTCGTCGCGGGCTCATCTCTGAGAAAGAAGACGGTGGCCTGGGAACTCCTGCTGCCGAATCTGGACCACGGCTACTACTTCCAGATGATCACCCTGGGTGCGGTGGCGCTGTACCTGCTGGTGATCGCGCTTTTCGCGGGTTGGCGGCTGCGTCGCGGACATCGCCGCTGGAAGGCGATCCACATGTTGTGGCCTGCGGTATTCGCGCTGGCACTTGTGCATTCGATAACGATCGGCAGTGAAAGCCGCTATGGCGTGCTGGTCTATGTGTTCTTCTTCATGGGTTCTAGCCTCGCGCTGATAGCGCTGGCTCGTACAGCCACCTGGCTGGGAGCCCGCAGGGCCAAAGCGGCAATCGCCCGCAACGGCAGCAAGTTGGCGTCCGACGCTTCTACACACTGATATCGAGAGCTGCCATGGCCAAGGATGATGTGCGGCGTAACCGGTTCGGCATGTTTCGCAAGCCGAGGGTCGCCTGGTTGTTGGGTGCTGCGCTGATCGCGCCCGTGTTCATGGCGGCCGCGCAGCTGGCCGAGCCGGATGTGATCCTGTACCCGCTGCCGCAGACGGTCTACGGGTCGGAGATCACATTGACGGGAATCGCGCGCCCCGGGCAGGCGGTCGTGGTCGAGGTGAATGGCGCTGCTGTTGCCAGGACTCGCGCCAACGAGAGTGGCGACTTCGCCGTTGTGGCCGAACTGGATCGTGGCGCGAACATTCTGCGGTTGGACATGCCGGAGGCCCGCTTTGCGACGGCTTCGGATGAACATCTGATTCGCTACGTGTCCAGCCACCTGCCGGCACCCGCTGAGCCGGTGATGAAGGCGCAAGCTGCGAGCGTGAGCGGCGCTTCCGAGGTGCAGCCGATGGTTGCTCCCAGCCCCCCCGCACTCGACGGCATCCCGGCAACCACGACGGACAATCCGATCACGATCTCCGGCGCCGCCGCGGCGAACAGCGAAGTGCGCTTCTTCGTCAATGGCCGCTACACCCGGTCGGTGACCGCGGACGTCAATGGCGCGTTCTCCACTTGGGTGCCGCTGGAGGACGACGCCAACGCGATCTACGCCACGGCCACGGACGCAGGCGGGACCAGCGCGACGTCCAACACGGTCGAGACCGGCTACACCAACACGCTGGTGCGTACCCAGACAGGCCTGATATCCCAGGATACGGTCTGGACCAAGGGCGACGGCAGCGCCTATTCGCTTACCGGGAACCTGACGGTCGCTCCCGGGACGACCCTGTGGATCCAGCCCGGCGCGGCCGTCACCGTTGCCGGCAACTACAAGCTGATCGCGCAAGGTCACCTGGTCGTGGCGGGATCCGTGACAGCACTGGCCACGTTCAAGGCCACCGCGAGCGCCTGCAACGGCAGCACCCGGCGCAGCGATTGGTTGGGGATCGAGGTGTTGGCTGGCGGCCTGGCCGACCTGGAGTATGCCGAGGTCCAGTGCGCCAATACAGGCGTCAACTTCGAGGGAGGTACCGGCTCGGTAAGCCATTCGCGCATCGTGAACAACACCCGCGGTGTCCGCACCCAGGGCGCGGATCCATCTTCGATCATTGCGCCTGTCATAACCGCCGAGAACGAGTTCAGCAACAACACCATTGGTGCGCTGGTAAGGCCCAACAGCGCCACGATCGTCTCCGCAAACAACCTGTTTTCCGCAAATGCCGATGCAATCTATCTGAGTGGCGGTGCCGGCGCCAGCCAGATGCAGGATCCCGAACCCGTCATAACCGGCAATCAGATCCTGCTCAGCAACACTCGGGGCATATCCACCGACAGTTTCAAAGTGGGTCCACCAGCGACCGTCAACGCGACCGGCAACTGGTGGGAGACCACAAACCACAGCACAATCGCCGCCAAAATTGTCGATTGGCACGACGCCAGCAATCTCGACAGCAGCGACATGCCCATCGTGGACTTTTCCGGCTACCTGGATGGCCCCAATGGTGCGCCGTTCTTCGCCGGCCAGACCTTGCTGGGGCGGATCACCACGGACCAGACACTGCAGGGAGAAGAAGTCCAGACCTTTGGCAGCATCATCGTGGATCCAGGGGTGACGCTCTCGATCGATGCCGGCACGCACCTGACCGCTGCGGAGGGCAGCAGGATACTGGTGCGCGGTGCGTTGTCGATCACGGGCACATCGAATTCCAGGGTTGTGTTCCGGCCGACGACCCCGGCCTGCGATGGCGTCGCCCGTGATCGCAGCGACTGGTTCGGCATCGAGGTGGTTCCTGGTGCGACGGCTGCGGTCAACTACGCCGAGTTCCATTGCGCGGACATCGCCCTGTTCTTGAACGGGGGGACGGGCGAGGTTCATAACTCACGGTTTCTGAACAACGATCGAGGCATCAGGACACAGGCTGCCGCCTCCGCGCGGATCACGCCCAGTATCACGACAGGGAACGAGTTCCGGGGCAATGCCTATGGCGTGGTTGCCTATATCAATTCCTCGCCGACGATCACTGGCGGCAACCTGTTCATCGACAACCGTTATGCGCTGTACGTCTACGGCAACAGCTCATCGGCACAGAACCCGTCTCCTGTAGTCACGGGCAACTCTATTGAAGGCAGTCGGACACAGTCGTTTTATACGAGCAGCTTCGGTGACGCCAGCAACGCTCGTATCGATGCTACCGGCAACTGGTGGGGTACCACAGATCCTACGGCCATCAGCGCCAACATGATCCGCGATTGGTCTGACAACACTTCCACCCAGCCTGTGGTCGACTACTCGGGCTATCTGGATGCGGCTGGTGGAACAGCGGCCTGGACGGGCCCGACCCTGAACGGACGGATCAGCGCCAATCAGACGCTCGCCGTGACGGAGCATCTGATGCTCGGCCGGGTCGAAGTGGATACCGGCGTGAGCGTCCAGGTGCCTGCCGGGACCCGAGTTACACCGGTCGCCGATCTGCCGTTCGTGGTGCGTGGGACATTGAATGTATCGGGCACCGCGCAGTCCCGCGTGGTGTTCAAACCGCTCGCTGTGGCCTGCGACGCATCGGCCCGGGATCGCAATGATTGGGGCGGAGTGCTCTATCAGACGGGTTCAAGCGGTTCAGTCGACCATGCCGATATCCATTGTGCTGAGAACGGGCTGTACGTCCCCATTTCGATCGCCATCACCAATAGTCGGTTCTTGTCTAACCTCACAGGAGTCAACGTCAAGGGAGCTTCGACCAGCTCCATCGCTGCGCCAACGATTCAGTCGAACGAGATGGTCAACAACAGGTATGGCGTCTATGTGGGTACGGATAGCGCCCCGGTGATCAACGCCGGAAACCTGATTAAGGGCAATGATCGCGGTATCTATGTATACGGCAGCAGCAGCCTGATACGTCAGCCCAATGTCACGATTAATGCTAACGCCATTCATGGCAATGCGGACTACAGCATCTATGCGGCTAACTTTTCTGGAAACTCCTCGCATGTGCTGAACGCGACCGGCAATTGGTGGGGAACGCTGGATCCCACTCGGATCTCGCAGTCGATTTACGACCGCAAGAACAGCTCCGCGGCTCCGTATGTCGACTTCTCCGGCTATCTGGACGGGCCAGGTGGTAGTGCAGT
This sequence comes from Marilutibacter maris, assembly GCF_003233695.1. Taxonomy (NCBI): domain Bacteria; kingdom Pseudomonadati; phylum Pseudomonadota; class Gammaproteobacteria; order Lysobacterales; family Lysobacteraceae; genus Marilutibacter; species Marilutibacter maris. Next base: position 1,966,126 of record NZ_CP029843.1, read on the forward strand.
CTTCAACGGAAGCTCGCTGCTGGGGCTTATCGATGCCGATCAGACTTTGGGAGCCGGCGAGTATGAGGTGCTGGGACACACGACTGTTACCGCGGGGGCCACGCTGACGATCGACCCCGGGGCAGAGATACGCTTTGTTCCGGGCCGTGGCTTGTTCGTTGATGGCACATTGAACGCGGGAGGTACTCCGGCACAGCGCATTGTCTTCGGATCGGCCGAGCGGATCCGGCAGAGGGGCGATTGGTATGGTGTGGTGGTGCGTGCGGGCGGTGTGATGAACGTCGAGCATGCGCGTATCGAGCACTCCACGTATGGGTTTGATTTTGCCGGTGGTCAAGGCACCGTTCAGGAATCGCTGATCCGCTTCAACACCCAGGGAATCACGGTCGAGTCCAAGAGCAGCCCGACGATCTCGTCGAACAACGAGATCACGTCGAACGACTACGGCATAGCGGTGATCGGCAATCAAAGCGGTACCGCCAACAATCCGTTGCCGGTGACGACCGGCAACAACATCTATGCCAATGGGACCAATTACTCAGCGCGTGGATTCTCCAGTCCGTCGACCGTGACTTTGGATGCGACCGGCAACTGGTGGCAGGTGACGGACCCGGCCGACATTCGTGCCACGATCTATACCGGTGCCAGTTCTTCGCCGAGCGTGGACATCGGCACGCCTCTGACGGCGGCCACGGGCCCTCTGGCGATCAACGTGACCGGCGTCGCGACGACGGTCCGCCAGATCCAGCCGCTCGACCCCGCGTCGAGCGCCCAGGGCGTGTTCACGATCAGCCGGGGAGGCACGGTGAAGACCGAGATCCGACGGCAGTCGGACTACGGTCTGGTCTACCAGTACGAGCAAAGCTTCGCGGATCCGGGCCAATACGGGTTCTCCTGGAACGGTCGTGATGCAGGTGGTGCCATGGTCGAGCCCGGGATGTACCGGGCCGTGCTCATCGCCGATGACGGGCGCGACTCGATGCGTGCCGACTTTCAGGCCCAGTCCGGTGTGGCGATCACAACCGGCAGTGCGCCGTCGATGTACCGCCCCTACCGGAACGAGTTCTATAAGGGCTCGATCACGCTCGCCCAACCGGGCCTGATCAGCATGCAGGTGACCCCGGTCGGGGGCAGCCCGTTCTATGCCTGGGAGAACATCTACTATCCCGCCGGTACCCACTGGGTGTACTGGGACGGCCGGGATCCCGAGGGTCACGTCATCGATTCCGAAGTGGAGATCCTGACCACCGATTCGACCTACGTCGCCGCCAACGCCATCCAAGTGCTGGCCGCCAGGCCGGAGATCACCGGCATCCAGCCGGCGCCCAATATCGAGGTCAAGGCCGATCCCTATCTGGTGACCCACAGCTATGAGCAGATCACCCGCATGGCTTATCGCCTGAGCGACGATGCGTTCGTCCGCTTCGTGCTGCTGCCTCCGGGCGATACGGATATCCATGGCCCGTCGGCGGTCGTGCTTCTGGACAACGCGTTGCAGGCCGCGGCCGACGGGACCGGCACTCCGAACGACCATGTTATCGAATGGCGTGGCTACGACCCGGCGCAGCCTTCGCAGATCCAGGTCGCACCGGAGGGGGCCTACACCTTCGCGATCGAGGCCCGTTCGGCCAATAGCGGGCAGAGTACGGTGTACCGCGGCGTGGTGAACCTGCACCAATGATGACGCGACCGCTGCTCATGAGAAACATCGCTTTCCCGGTCGCACTCGCGGCAACGGTGCTGGCCCTGGTGCTCGCCGGCTGCGCGCGCGAGAAGTCGCCTTCCCCGGAGGAGGCGTCGCTGGCCTACCTCGCCCAGAACGACGGTTACTGGAAGGCGTGGGTGTCGGATGTCGACGGCGAGGGCGCACGCCTCCTGACCAAGGACGAGCTCGACGTCTCGCGGATCTCGTGGTTTCCGGGCGGACGGGAGCTGCTGGTCAACTTCCAGGACGGCCGCTTGTTCCGGGTCGACGTGGCGAGCGGCGAGCGCACCGTGATCCAGACCCAGATGCCCGGGATCCAGGATGCGGTGATTTCCCCGGATGGGAAGCGCATTGCATTCTCGTACGGCGTCAACGAAAGCACCTACGACAACGACGTCTGGATGCTCGACATGGCCAGCGGCGAGCATGCCAAGCTCACCTCCACGCCGGGGTTACAGCATGATCCGGCCTGGTCCGCGGATGGCGAGTGGCTGTACTTCCTGTCGGGCATGGGCGGTCAGTTCCACGATATCTGGCGGTTGAAGCTCTCTGACCGCTCGATGGAGCAGGTCACCGTCAACGAGCTGTACCACTTTGACCTGTCCCTTCGCGACGACGGCACGATCGCCTACTCGGGCAATCGCAACGGCAATTACGATCTGTGGCTGCGCCATCCCGGCGGCGAGAGTGAGGCCCTCACCAACGACGTCGCGCTGGACGCACGTCCGGCCTGGTCGGCCGACGGCCGCTCGTTGATCTTCGAGTCCACCCGGGAGGGCGGGCTCGATCTCTGGAAGCTCGACATCGACACCCGACAGATCGCCCGTCTGACGAAGACGCCCGATGGCGCCCGGATGCCCGTCGTCGCCGTCCATGGAGCGAACGAATGAGCCGCTCCGCACTTGGCCTGCTGGTGATCCTTGCGTTCCTTTGCGGTTGCCAGCAGCAGGCGCCTTCCAGTGCGGCCTCTGTGGAAGCGGGCGCATCGCCGCCTTCCGAGGCCCCGAAGCAGGCCCCGTTCCGTATCACCGACGTCAGTACCGATCGTGATCGCATCGATCCAGTTTCGGGCGAACGCGTGTCCATCGGCTACGCCATCGATGCTGCCGCCGAGGTCGTCCTGGAGATGTACGACGGTCGCGACGCACTGATCTATCGCAGCGACCCGGTCCAGGTCGAGCCCGGCCCCCATGCTTTGGGGTGGAACGGCCACGACGCCAGTGGCGAACCGGTGCCGTCGGAGGCCTACCACTACGTGATTCGCGCCAGCAGCGCTGCCGGCGAAGTGGTCCACGACCTCACCGACAGTACCGGCAGCGAGGCGCTGTTGGCGCACGAACCGGTCTGGGACGCGGCCAGCGGCAAGCTTCGCTTCCGCCTCGATCATCCGGCCCGCATCAATGTCCGCTTCGGTCTGATGGATGGCCCTTACGTGCGCACGGTCGTGGACTGGGTCGCGCGCGATGCCGGCGATCACGAACTGGCCTGGGATGGCTGGGACGCCTCGCGGGTGATGAATCTGGCCCGGCACCCGATGATCTCGCCCACGGTGCGCGCCTACACCTTGCCGCACAACACGGTGTTCGTCGGAGAAGATGCCGATCAGGTCCGGTTTGTCGCCATGCGGCCGCTCGGGACCCGGGACAGGAAGGAGAAGCCGCAGAAGACGCGGATGTTCTTCCACGCCGACCAGCCGCTGGAGACGCGCGGCGATGTGCCGGTCGAGCTGACCCTGCTGGGTGACTTCGAGCGCGACGAGCAGGGGCGTCATGTGGTCTCGGGCATGGTGCCGGTCCGCCTGGACGTGCCGGCGGATGTGCGCGGGCGCGTACTGGAACGACGCTTCGAACCGGTGTTCTTCACCGATGGCATCTTCGTGTTCGAAACCGAGGTCGGTGTGCTGCCGATGACCTGGAACTGGGACAGCACGGTGGTCAACCCCGGCGAGCACTACCTCACCGCCAATATCCGCGGCTATGAAGGCAATTACGGCACGGCCACCTTGCGGGTCTGGGTCGAGCCGGCGGCGGGCGATGCCAGCGCAGTACCCACCACGGAGGCGGCACCATGAGACCGGCGATCTTTCTCGTACTTTCCATGCTCTTGCTGTTGGCGTGCAGCCCGGCGGCCAATGGCCAAGGGCGGTCGCCCGGCACTGTCCATGAGCGGATCGCGGCGATCGAGCGGATCCCGCCCGAACAGCGCACGGCGGAGGACCTGGTCCAACTCGGACGCGACTACCGCCTCACCGGACAGCTGGACGATGCCCTTGTCCAGACCCGGGCAGCGTTGCGCCTGGATGTCGACAACAGCAACGCGTTGTTGCTGCTGGGCGACCTGCAGTTCCAGCGCCAGGAATACCGCCAGGCGCTGGCGAGCTTCGATCGCGTGGCGCAGCTGCGCCCGGGCTTTCCTGCCGTACAACTGCGCCGCAGCCAGGTGCTGTCGGCGATGGGCCTGGGGCGCGAAGCCGAAGCCGCCAATGCCCTGTTCATGACCCAGAGCGGGCGGGCACGCGCCGCCGTTCCCACCCCCTGACCCCCGCTGGCGCTTCATTCGCCGCAAAGGATTCGCAGCATGCGTCGCTTCCGCTTCCATCTGGCCGCCGTACTGTTCTGGTTCTGCACGTTTGCCGCACATGCCGACGGCTTTCGGGCCTCCTACACACCGGAAGCCCAGCCCGGCGGGCCACCTCAGCGGGCATGCAACGGCTGCAGCTGCAGCGGCGGCAACACGCCTGGCTTCCAGGGAGCGAGCGTCGCCGATCCGATCTGGACCAAGGATGGCAGCCTGCACCTGAGCTACACCGACCTGTCGATAGGCGCGGTCATGCCCATCAATGTGGTGCGCAACTACGACAGTCATTCGACCTATGACAGCGCCGTCGGCTATGGCTGGGCGTTCTTCCACGACCAGCGGCTGTTCGAGTACCCCGACGGTTCGATCATCATCCGCACAGGGTGTGGCCGGCGCGACAAGTTCGTGTTCAGCGGTGGCGCCTATGTCACCCCGCAGGGCGGCTCCCAGGGCCAGCTGACCGAGAAGGGCGACGGCACCTACCAGTTCCGCTACCGCGACGGCAACAGCGATCTCTACGATGCCAGCGGCCGCCTCACCGCCCGGGTCGCGCGCTCCGGCGCCCGCCAGGACTTCATCTACGATGCCCGCGGCAAGCTGCCGCTGGTGGGCACCTCGCCGCGTGCGGTGGACCCGACCGCGCCGATGGTCGTCGCCTATCAGCCGCGGTTGACCCGGATCCAGGAGCGCGGCGCCGACGGCACGCTGACCGGCTACTTCGTCGACTTCGAGTACAACGATTCGACCGGACGCCTCACCCGCCTGGTCGCCAGCGACGGCCGCGAGATCCTCTACGGGCACGACGTCGTCGGCAGCGCGACGGCCGGCAACCTGGTCTCGATCGCGGGGCTGGACGACTACACCCAAAGCTTCGCTTACGTCGACGCCAACGACGCCCACAACATCACCACCATCCTCGACGGCACCGGCGCGCAGCCCGTCGTCAACACCTTCGACAACAAGGATCGCGTCACCAAACAGGTCGAGGGCGGCAGCACCTTCGTGCTGGCCTATCCCTCGCTCGGCGTCACCACCATCACCGAGACGGTGAAGAGCGCGACCGGCAGCACCCTGCAGACCCGGGTGAGCCGTCGCGAGTACAACGCCGAAGGCTATCTCACCAGGAACGTCGGCCCCGACGGTCACGAGCTGCGCTACACCTACGACGCCAACAACCAGATTTCCCGGACCGAGTTGTGGGAGAAGTCCGGGGCCGCGCTGGCGCTGCTTAAGGCCACTGATACGACCTACACCGCCACCGGCCAGTTGCTCAGCGAGAGCACCACCTTGGACAGCGGGGAAGTGGTCACCAGTACCTGGACCTACGACAACGGCTGGGTGGCGAGCGAGCAGACCGTCTCCAGCGCGAACCCGCAGCTGTTCCGCACCGAATACACCTTTGTCCGCGATGGCGGCGGCATCCCGCGCGCGATCGCCAGCGTCCGCCAGCGCAAGGACGACGGCACGTTTGCGACCACCACCTATAGCTACTGCTCATCGGCCGAGGCCGCTGCCGGCGCCTCGACCTGCCCGGACATTTCGCTGGTCAAGTCGATCGACGGCCCGCGAACCGACGTCAACGACATCGCGTCGTTCAGCTACTACGGGACAACCAGCACCGGCGGTTGCGGCGGCACCAGCGGCGATTGCGTCCGGCGCGGCGATCTGAAGGCGGTGACCAACGCACTGGGGCAGGCCACCGAGTTCCTGCGCTACGACGCCAGCGGCCGTCCGGTGCGGATCCGCGATGCCAACGGCGTGGCCGCCGAGATGGTCTACCATCCGCGCGGCTGGCTGCAGCAGTCGATCGTGCGCGGCGCCAACGACGCGATCACCACCGACGATGCGATCACCCAATACCAGGTCGATGCACGCGGCAACCTGACCCAGATCACCACGCCCGACGGCAACACCGTCACGATGATCTACGACAGCCGCGACCGGCTGACCACGATCCGCGACCAGGCCGGCAACGAGATCCGCTACACCCTGGACTCGGTCGGCAACCGCACCAGGGAAGAGGCCTACACCGCGGGCAATACGCAGCGGCGGGTCCAGTCCTTCCTCTACGACAAATGGAGCCGACTGATCCGGCTCACCGGCTCGACCAGCGGTCAGGTCACCAATCTGACCTATGACGCAGCCGGGCGGCTGATCAAGACCGTCGACCCCAACCTGGTCGAGGTGATGCAGGTCTACGACGACCTCGATCGCCTGGTCAGCACGGTGTCCGACGCCGCCACCGGCGGGATCGCCGCGACCACGCAGTTCAGCTACGACGCCATCGGCAACCTGCGCGAGGTCGTCGATCCCAAGAGCCTGTCGACGACCTACAGCTACGATGCGCTGGGACGCCTGCTGCAGGTCGCAAGTCCGGACAGCGGCACCACGACCTACACCTACGACGATGCCGGCAACCGTCTGAGCCAGACCGACGCGCGCGGCATCACCACCACCTATACCTACGACGCCCTCAACCGGCTCGCCACGGTGGTCTATCCGACCGCGGCTGAGAACGTCGCCTACACCTACGACGTGGCGAGCCCGGTATGCGCGGCCGGAGAGACCTTCACGGTCGGCCGGCTGACCCGCATCACCGACGCGAGCGGTTCGACCGACTACTGCTACGACCGCTTCGGCAACACCGTGCGCAAGGTCCAGACCACGGCGGGGCAGGCCTTCACCGTGCGCTATGCGTACACCTTGGGACGCAAGCTGGCGGCGACCACCTATCCGGACGGTACCGTGGTCGATAACGTCCGCGATACCCAGGAGCGCATCGCGGAGATCGGCGTCGCTCTGGCCGGCGGATCGCGCCAGGTGCTGCTGGACAGCGCGAACTACTACCCGGCGGGCCCGTCGGCGGGCTGGACCTTCGGCAACGGCCGGGTGATGAGCCGGACCTACGACAAGGACTACCGCGCCTCCACCATCAAGGATACCGGCGCTGGCGGCCTCGACATCGGCCTGCGCTACGACAATGCCGGCTATCTGACCCAGTTGACCAATGCGGCGCTGGCGACCACGCCGCGGATGCGCTACGACTACGATGCCCTTGGCCGGTTGACCGGGCGCAGCGACAGCGCCAGCGCGCCGGTCGAGACCTACACCTACGACGCGACCGGCAACCGCACCAGCCTGGCGCTGGGTACGGCCACCGCGCAGGCGTACAGCTATGCGGCCGACAGCCATCGGCTGACGGCGGTGGGCGGTGTCGCGCGTGGCTACGATGCCGCCGGCAACCTGACCTCGGTCGGCGGCACGGCGCGCGAGTACGGCTACAACGATGCCGGCCGCATGTCGTTGACGAAGGAAGCCGGCACCCTTCGCGCTACCTACAAGTACAACGGCCGCGGCGAGCAGGTGTTGCGTGCGACGACGGTCAGCACGATCTTCGTCTACGACGAGGCAGGGCACCTGCTGGGCCAGTACGGCATCACCGGCACCCCGATCCAGCAGTACGTGTGGATGGACGACCAGCCGGTGGGCGTCATTTCAGGTTCGGCCCTGCATTACGTCGAAGCCGATCACCTGGGCACGCCGCGGGCGATCATCGATGCGACTCGGCAGGTGGCGATCTGGACGCTGGACCTGGCCACGGAGCCGTTCGGCAACACCGCCCCGAACGTCGACCCCGACGGCGACGGCACCACTTTCGTCTACGACCTGCGCTTCCCCGGCCAGCGCTACGACGCGGCGTCAGGGCTCTACTACAACTACTTCCGCGATTACGATCCGGTAGTGGGGCGGTATACGCAGAGCGATCCGATCGGTCTGGCGGGTGGGATGAACACATATGGGTATGTTGGCGGCAATCCACTCATGGCATTCGATCTTCTTGGACTAGCTGATCAGTCATCGCCTTGGTCTGTAGGCTGGGAGTGGCTTACCGGTAACGGGCCGCGACACCGTGAGTTCACTGATGGTGATCCGTTTGCGGAGAAGCTTCGGGAGCACTCGAACCTTCAGCGTCTTCTGAAGGCGGCATGTACCGGAAAACAATCCAATGGAAATCCGCTCCCTAGGAAGGGGAACTGGGATTATTCAGTAGGTGGAGTTAGTGGTGTATTCCTCTACTTGCATGACTACTCAAACTTGCTCACAGGCGGGCATACCGGAAACATTGCTGTTACATATCTTGGTAGTTACAAGACAAAGTTTGAGATAGTAGGAAGCACACTGAACGTCAGAGTGTGGAACTCCTCAAGCATCCAATCTGCGACTCATCCTCCAATACTTGGGTACACTAAGTGGTGGGGGAGAAATATAGGTGATCCACTGAATAACTGGAGAAAGACTGGGCCGATGTCTGAGATCACCCAAACCTTCAACTTGAGCTTTGATCTGACGAAGTGTGGATGTGAATAAATTTATGAATCGAGCATTTATCTTATCGACAGATAAGCTGAAGATAGGCATCGCGCTATGCATGCTTATGCTATTGAATTCTGCTTGCTCGGATATGAGTGCATCAGAGTTGATTGGTCAATGGAATAGCGCAGATAATGGTGCAACTCTGAACTTCTCAGCGGACGGCCAGTTCACAGCTGCTGGGCTGCCTGCCCAAGTTGCCTGTTCTGACGAAGATGTCTCGGGTTCGCTTTCGGGGAATGGGACATGGGATCTAGATCAGGAAGGCCGCCGCGTTTTTCTGTCTTTTTCGAAGTTGTCAGATCCTAGATGCGAGGTGCCATATTTGGGGCACGTATTTTTTGGCGACAGGCGCACGCTTCAGGTGCTCCCTGATGTCGAGAAGCCTTGGGAGGGCGTTTCCTATCAACGAGTCGGGAATGGCCGTCCGTAGGTCTTGTGTACGAGCAGCTACGCCATGGGGAGAGAACAAGCCCAAGCCCGCTTGAACAGGAGGCGATCGCTGCTGGCGCTCAGAATTTCTCAGCTTTGGTTTCGGTCGTCTCCTCAAGATCGGTGCCTATGGAGGCATAGGATTAGGGCTGGTTATCGCGGGTAAGCAAAGGCTGCTACCCTGACGATCGCATGTCGGATGTTCATGTGGGCGGCGGGACGCAAGCGGATGGTGCTCTGGACAGAATGACAGGGACGCCCCATCCAACTGTACGAAAAGGCGAGCCTCGCGCACTTACGGGCAAGAGCACTACCAATGCTTCGGCAAAGTGATCGCCGGAGACCATGCGGGCGGTTGCTCACGTCCTAAAAGGTTCTGCGACGGTCCGGCCGTTGTCCTACTCCGTTTTGGCAGACCTCGTGGTCTCGTCGTCCCGAATGTTGACAGCGGAGCTTGCAGTTAAGCGGAAGGAAAATTCAGGATAGTTCTCATCCACAGTGGAGAGAATCTGGTTGACGAGATAGAAGCCATCTGGCACGCAGCTTTCCATAGGGCGTTGCGAGGGCATAGGACCTCGGTGCACCCGGTGCAGTGGGTTCAGGCACGTTGCGAAGACGGCGTCGCGGGCAGCAGCCCACTGCCCATGCACGAAAGCCGAGGTCCACCCGTAGTAGCGGTCGTAGTCCTCCTTGGCGTCGCATTTCTCAGACATCCTACGCAGGTCCGAGCCGCTCCAGCTGCCCAGATCTATGTTGACGAATTCTTCGAAGAAGTCTTCATTTGCTAGTGCCTCCAGCGTTTGCGCACTCACTAGACTGGGCCGGTCGCCTCCCGTCTCCTCGTACTTCAAGAGCGCCAGTTTCGCTTGACCGGAACCGTAGGTACGGAAGCGCCCCCATATTTGAGGGTCGGCGCTCCGGGTCATAAAAGCCAAATTGATGCGTATCTCCGTTAGCGTCCTGATTAGCAACCGGCCCGAAATGATGCGCGAGTTGACCCCCATGCATATCTCGCGTAGACAGGACAATGCATAGAAGGCAAGCGCAAACGTGATGTCATGCCGAGCATCCAGCCCCGAAGTCACCAACGATTCTGACCAGTGATTGATCAGATTGCGTCGGGCATCATCGATATCTTTGGCTACCGCATCGCGATCGGGCTGAGGATCTTTGGGCTGAGTTGGCTCAAGCGGTAAACACTGAGTACGTTCCAAGCAACTGTCCCAGAAATCCTTGCACCACGCGGACGATGGCATTACGTCGCCATTCGGTGCCCCTCGAAAGATCATCTCCATTGCCCGAATGCGTGGCCTAACACTACGCATGTCGCCGTAGTCGGGATACCTGCGCAGGCTCTCTACCATTTCGTCGTCGGCATCGCGGCGGAAATGAATCTTCCCGAGCAATGCCTTAAAAAGGACATTCATCCAGCGGATGTCAGTTGAGGGCTGTGACTGGTGGTCTAGGGTGCTGGCCACCGCGATGCCGAGTGCTTGCCACGCGTTGTTCTCGTCTGCCTCTGTAATCGGTGGCAGTGATTCCTTCCAACGGTCCAAACCTGGCAGATCTGGGAACAACAGCAATGGTGATAGCGTCTGCCGCGGAATCCCCGTCTCGTCCAAGGCGCCTAAGATGCAGCCGGTGACATCGACGGGAAGGTGAGCTAACGCGCTGAGAGTGATGTCCCAATTGAGCTCAGGGCCTGTGGCTTGCGCACCGAACTTTCGACAGGAAGCGCAGAACCGACGAAACACCGCTAATCCGTCAGCACGATCACACGCGCCAAGTATCAAAGCAGCCCATAGGACTTCCGGGAGGCGATCGTTCAGCCACGAGACACCCGTCGTATTCTGTATCTGCATCATTGGTGCTATTAGCTGCTTTCCCACATGCTTGTGTGAGGCCAAGCTGGAACGCGCCCTCGATCCACGAGCCATTTTTTTCTTGCGCTTCTTCATGCAATCACTCATTTGCTCGAAGGGATTCGATAAGCTCCATGCCAACGCCTGGCAGGTTCCGCCCACCAACGATCTATTCATCATATCCCTGGGGGAGATGAGAAATAGAAAGCTTAGCCGAAGCAAGCAGTGATGGACGTTTCTCTGGGCTGCAAGAGTATTTCAGGCGGGTGGGTCGCGGGTGCGCTGCGAAGCGCACGTAGCATAAGCAGGAGATTAGTTGGATTTATCGGGGGTAGGGCTAGGCGCGTTAGTCGACTGATCGGGCATCCGTGATGCTCGAGGTCTCCTAGGCCAGAGTGCGCACTATGCCAGACGCCGTGTGCGAGAGCTGGCCCCATGCACCGGAATTGGACGAAGTGCTGCTGGCCAACTGGACCTACCTTTTGGGCTTCTGGGTCAGCACGCTGCCAGCCAGAGAACGGGGGCTTGTGCTGGTGCGTCCGTCATTGAGCGCCTTGCCTGCGGTTCGCGCTGTGGCAGATGAGGATTGTTTAGCGGTGCGGACCTGGGCGAGCGCGCTACCGGCCAGTGACTTGGCCGGATCGCGCAGTACCGACGAAGCGGTGCGGGTGACTTTGGGGCCGGACTGTTCACGTTTGGACATCGTGATCGCTCCTAAATCGTGGGAGGGAAGTCACCACGGGCTTCCACGCAAGCGGACGCGGTATTGGGCTATACATCGATGCCAGAGCCTAATGAAATGCTCAAATCGCGCTCTCCAACAATCAGCATGACGCCGGGAATACCATCTGAGGCTAAAGCCGTGGCCAGATGCGCGAGGAGTTCGACGTCCAAGCTACTGGGAGTGGCACCGACACCGCGCGGGTGAGAGTGCCATTCGCCGACGTAATCGACCATCCTCGCCGTCCGGGCCAAACAATCCTGCCGGGCTTGCGTGACGCCTTCTCGTCCTCGCGTGAAGCCTTCGGGGCTTGAGGCGCTATCCAACGGCGCGCTTAATGCATCCACCAAGTGGATCGTGCGCAACTTGTGGTCCGTCACGCCCAGCAAAATGCCCCCGGTTTCGTTGGGAAGCGAGCGCGCACGCAGAGCGCGCAGGTGCTCATCGAGTCCGTCGTCCCAATAGATCTTCCAGTTTCCGCATGCCAGCTGCCGCATGTCACGGACGGGCACGTCCTGAAATGACACGGCGCCATTCTCGCCATCAGCGCTCCAAACTCCGATCGAGGCCGTAGTACCGTCTGCCAACTGCCGTAGCCGACGCGATAGCAACGCGGCATGAAGCAGGACACTTTCCGCTGACATCACCAAAGAATGGTCACGACACCCTGCGCCCGTGCGTCGTACCGCAGATTCAGTGGTTAGATGACCGGCGCCCCAGGAGGATCGCAATACGGCCCGGTAGTACTGAGCCTCTAGCGAGGCTGCTCGCACACGCCTTGCTGCATCTTCGAGCAACAGTATTGATGCCTGCCCGGACGGAGTGAGAAAAACCGACGCCGTGCGCGGAACTTCGCGCTCGGACCAATCCCGGGGTACCGACAGCGTCGTGGTCGCATCAACCAGCAGACTGGCGCGAGCGATTGCGGTCGCCAGGGCTGCCTCATCGCCAGCGTTGGCTTTTACTGGAAGATCGTTCGAGTCGGAGCATGATTCGCCCAGCGTAGCCGCCGTCAGCTCCCGGACCACGTCGACCTTCGGTCGCCCCACATCGCCTTGGCGGGCAAGGTGACGGATGGGGTTGTGAGGTTCGATCAGATCGGGGTCCACATAGTCCCAGCAGCCCCAACCCGAACGGGCCCAGAGATCAGCCAAGGTGCTGCCCAGCGCGCCTACGCCAGCCAATAGTCCCCGAAACTCGCCAGCGCCTTCGCTGATACCTGACCAGTGGCGCGCGCTTGCGCGCGTGGTGCTCTCACGCAAGTCCACCGGCATCAGGCCGATCTTCGACCAAACTCCATCGCTGACAGCCGTAGCTTGCGGTGTGTTTAGTTGATGGAAAGGAAACGCAGGGCCATTCGGCTGGGTTTGCTGCAACACACCCAGTGCCAAGCCCAAACCGGCGAGGTCCGCGTCCAACAAAAAGCCCAGTACATCGATGCGTTCACGGACGTTTTCGCGTAGCCGCGGAACGCGCAGCAACAACATGACTTTCTTGCGTGTCTCTCCCTTGGAAGAGGTCGCGCCGTCGCGTGCCTTCGCGCAAATAATTTCCGTCAACGCTGGAAACAATGAGGTGCCGACTCGCTCCAACAGGCCTTGCAACTGCCCCAACGTGGTTGGCGGCGCCTGGATGGGCGGATGGGCGACTCCATCGAATGCGATACTCAACACTTGGAAGGGCAGGGCCGAGGAAACTGCTGGATCGCGGTCATCTACCGTGCCGATCAGCACGATACGCTGCGGACTCCCGGGTGCTCGGTGCAGTCGCAACTCATGTTTGGGGCTATCAATCTCAGCAGCGAAGTTGGCGGGTAATACGAGCTGGATTCCGGAGCCATAAAACACCTGCTCGAGCGCTTGATCCTGCGCGTGGAGCGTGCCGTCTGCTATTTTTTCCAACCAACGCAGAATTTGCGCCAACAGCTTGGGGGCCGTCCAGCTACGCTCGACCGTGTCCCAATCCTGCTCGTACAGGCACAGGGATTTGGGTGTACCTGACTCAACTCCATTCTGATGCAGTGTGTCGGGAAAGTCTCGACGCAGCGCACGGACCTGGAATGGAATCCCGTTCTCGTTCTGGTAGTAGAGAGCGAGTCGTTCCCGCCGATGGATGCCCGCCTCGTTGCGAGGCGCCACCGTACCATCGCCCGCTTCGACCACGATCAGGTCGAAGCTCGTATCGCCAGAGACGCGCCGCAACTCCCGCACTTCGATATCGGGGTGAGCCTGGCACGCACTCAGCAATGTCCGCAGCCGCTCATCCTGCAGCAGTGCCGGGTCGATTCCCGGCAGCGGCTCCCCCAACTCGAAGTACTCCATGTCTTAGCCCGCGCGAGGTGCTGCAGCGGCAGCAACCGAAGCCACGGCCGAAGATCGTGCGGCCTTCTTTCGCGCCCCCGCCGCAGTAATCTCGATCTCCAGCGGCTCCGGCGCCCAACTCTTCGGGTGTTCGCCGGTGCAGAGAAACATACCGGAGGCGCTTGAGAGAATCTCCTGGTACTCGCGCTTGGCACGGATGCAGGGCGGATCCGCGTCATCGTCCTTAATCGGCTTGGAACTCGCCACCACAAAAGCGCCAAACCGGGCCTGGCCAAGGGCCGCCCGCGCGTCGGGCGCCACCTTGGCTTTTTCGCCCAATTGCGACCAGCTGTCGTATGACAGGGAATGCCAGGAGCAGTGGTGCGGGGCCTGCAGCACGTCGTAGGCGAGTACATCCGGGGTGTGTTTGTGACGTGCCCACACATGCTCCCAAATCGCCACTTCCGCGTCGCCCCCGGTCAAGAACCGGCAACTATCCGGACGCAGTGCCGAGGATGCCAGTTGCATGTTGAGGATGGTGCTGGAGTGATTCTTGCTCAACAGCTCCACGTCATCGTCGTCTTGACAGGGCAGGGGCGCCAGCAAATGAGCCTGGAAGTAGGCATTCGCATTTCCGTTGATGCGATTGAAGTATTCCCCCGCGCGCACGAGGATCGCCCCGAGATCGTCGGTTTTACCGTTCTCGTCCTCGCCCAGGATCAAGATGCGTTCGCCGTCCGCATTACCGATGCCATCCCGGAAGCGTTGGACCCGGCGCTTGGCTTCGCGGTTGAACGCTTTGGCATCCGAACACAGCGTGTGGTGCTTGGAGGCGCGACGAAACACCAGTGGGGATGACCAGATCTCCCGAATCACGATCTTCTTCTCAGTGTCGGGCTTCTTATCGTCGGGGTAGTCCGACAGCGGCCCCAGGTGGAAGTGGGTCTCCAAGCCGCTGCAGTGATCCTTGTCGGGATGGCTCAGCAGGAAGGCGTCCACGTAAGGTCGCCCCTGTGCATCGCGCGGCAGCCGCTCGCGCAGGTCGCCGGCGACGTCACGGGTCGCATCATCCGGATCGTCGGCCGCCGTGCGGATGTTCACATCGACGAGCACAGCGGTCGCGTTGCTATCGGCCAGGCGAACGAGGGTCATGTCGCCGCAGCCAACGGGGAAGAAAGTGATCGAAGCGCTCATTCAGCGAGTACCTTTTTTTGGATGCAGCGGGCTTTGTGGCCGCGGTCCGGGCTATAATACATCCACTCACTGGATGCGTCTAGTGAGTGGATGCGAAATTCAAGTTAGAAGGGAATATTGATGAAAAACAATGAGATAGCGACATCACCCCCCGGCAAGCGTGGGCGATGGGGGCAGGAGCGCCGTCTAGAGTTCATTGATTCCAGGCTCTACTGGGAAGGGCGGCTCAACCGGGGCGCCTTGACCGACTTCTTCGGCATTTCGGTGCAGCAAGCCTCGCTGGACCTCGCCGAGTACATGCGAGTGGCGCCAAACAACACCATCTATGACCTGTCCCAGAAGACGTATCTGGCGACCGAGCAGTTCCAGCCGGTCTTCACCGATCCGAGCAGTGCCCGCTATCTGGCCGAACTCTATGCACTGACCACGGGCGTGCTAGCGGCGGATATCAGCTTTCTCGGCTGGACCCCCAGCGCCGACATCGTGCGCCACCCGACGCGGTTGGTTCCGCACACGGTGCTCCGCCAAACCTTGGCAGCCATTCGGGAGCGGCGCAGCCTCAAGATCACCTACCAAGCAATGGGGCGAGCGGAACCCACGGACCGGGTAATCAGCCCGCATGCATTGGGCTACGACGGCTACCGCTGGCATGTGCGTGGCTACTGCCATTTGCGACGCGGCTACCGCGACTTCGTCTTCGCGCGGATCCTCGCGTTGTCCGTCGGAGAACTATCGGATGTAGATGCTCATGCGGATGTCGAGTGGCATCGCATCCTGGACGTCGTTATTGCGCCCAATCCAGCGTTGACCGCCGCACAGCAACGCGTCATCGAACTGGATTATGAAATGACTGAGGGGCAGTTGATTGTAAAGACGCGTCAAGCTTTGGGCTTTTACCTGCTGAAGCGCTTGGGACTGACGCAGCCACCCGCACCGGCACGAGCCCACGAGCAGCAGATCGTGTTAGTCAATCGCGATGCGCTGATTCCGTATTTGCCGCAGCTTGCATCTGGCAGCGGCGAATGATGTCACCGCGCGAACCCGTCCCTTACCCGTGAACCGCTGCGGTTCGCATCCTCGTTAACAGGCCGGCCATGGATAGCAAAATACCGTTTACCTCGTATGACTTCTGGGCCTACTTGTCAGCGGGATTCTTGCTGCTTTTCGTAGGGGACTACGTAATCGGCACGCACGTGTTTAGCCGCACGTCGTGGACGCTGGTACAGGGAGTTGTGGCAGTGTCCGCTGCCTATGCGGTGGGGCAGTTGGTTGCCAGCGCTTCGGCGTGGATGTTTGAACGAGGCCTTGTCGGGCTATGGCTGGGTTACCCACGCAATGTACTGTTCGGAAACGCCCGTGCGAGTCGTTGGCTGCGTCGGGCGCTACCGGGGTATTTCCACGCATTACCCGACGAAACCCGACGGGCTGCGCTAGCGCGCGCCCGAGCCGCGGGCATCGATGATGCCGGGGAGGCACTGTTCTGGGCGGCGTATGGGCATGCTCGGTCATCACCGGTGGTGATGGGACGGCTGGACAACTTCCTGAACTTGTACGGCTTCTGCCGCAACACCGCGCTGGTGGCGTTCTTGGATGCGGGGTTACTGGTAGCTCACTACCAGTGGGGCGGGGGCAGTAGCAAAGACGTCTACTTCGCCGGCGTGGCAATTGTCGCTGGCGCGGGCCTGTTGCTGCGCTACCTAAAGTTCTTCCGCCACTTTGCGGTAGAGCTGTTTACCGCTTACGCAGTGGCGGATGGCTCTGCTCCAAGATGACTTTTCCCTCTCTCGCCGACACTACAGTCATCAACGCTTCAAACGACCGAGGATGATGCATGCGCTTTGTTGATGCGGGGCCTGACATTCCGTACGACCTGATCGTGGCTCAAGAACGCGGCGAGACTATCTTCGTTTGCGGTGCGGGTGTGTCACGCACCGCCGGTCTCCCGCTTTTTCATGGACTGGTGGAGGACGTTTATCGCCGGCTGGGGGAAAACTGGACCCACCATCCCGCCGAACGGGCGGGCATGGCTCCGGACGGCAAGCTGTACGGTCAGTATGACCGTGTGCTTCGATGCCTGGAACGACGGCTGTCTGCCTCAGATGCGCCGCGCAACCGAAACATGAAGGAACGCATTCGCGCGGCAGTGCGTGAGGCTCTCGCGCCACCGCAGGAGGCGGAGCTATCCAATCATCTGGCTCTACTGGAACTGTCGCGGGACGCTGAAGGACAAATGCGTCTGCTCACCACCAACTTCGACACGCTATTTGAACGGGCTTGGCAGGCCGCCAATCACAACAACATTCCCAGCCACGCGGGCGTGGCGCTTCCCCAGCCCAAGACTGTTGCGTTCAGCGGAGTACTGCACCTTCACGGCCGACTTGCCGACGCTTCGGTCCAGGTGACGGAAACCGATTGGGTGCTGACCAGCGCCGAGTTCGGTGACGCCTATCTACGCTCGGGGTGGGCCTCGCGCTATGTGTATGATCTGGTGCGAGGGCACACGGTGGTTCTGGTCGGCTATCAAGCCGAGGACCCACCCATGCGCTACTTGCTGGAGGCGTTGGAAGCGGATCGCGAACGTTACCCAGACCTGAAGAAGGTCTACGCCTTTGGGCACTACGAAGCAGGTGAGCGTGAACTAATCGAGGCGCTATGGCGAGCCAAAGGCGTCGAACCCATCCTCTATCAAGTCGAGCATCACGACCACTCTGCACTTTACAACACGTTGCAGGAATGGCGACGTTACGCCGATGACCCCACCGCCTGGCGACGCGAACAGTTGAGGGGAATGCTGGATACCCCGCCGACCACGGACGAGCAGATCCAACGTTGTCTCGCCTTGTTGAACCGGGGAGACGCCCAGCAGCTCCTGGGCGAGTTGTCGCCAGTGGCTGCTTGGCTGCCCATTGTCGTGGAAGCCGGGCTGCACAATGCCCAATTGCCCGACGTCTGGATTGCAAGCCGAATCAACGACTCCGAAATGATCCGAGCATGCGCCGGGTTAGGGCCGCTCGACGAACCCACCCGTTGGCGGATCGAGCGGGCTCTGGACCAAGAAGACGTCGCTTTGACGCCCGCCCAAGAGCGAGCGTGGCGACTCTTGCTGGCCCTGCGGGCGCAATCGGACGGTGGGGCCGTGAGTAGTGATTGGTACGACTGGGCGCCATTGATTCGTCGTGGCCAAACGCATTTGCAAGCGCGGCAGATCGTGGCCCGCATCGTGCAACCTCGCCTGAAGATCAGCAAGGTCTTTCGTTGGCACGACGAAGACACCACTGATGGCGATGGCGATGAGACGCTGCACGACCTGCTTCGATTTGAACTAGAACCGGCCGATCATCCCGGGGCGACCGAAATCTTGGAGGTCTGGCCCGACACGGCAGAGCAGGGCAGTGCGTTGTTCCGCACGCTCGATCGAGCCATCTTCGAGGCTTTGGAGCAGGCTTCGGACTTGGGGCTGCTCGATGCATGGGACACGGCAAGCCACGATGTCCCGTCTATTGCCCCCCATCCCCAAAACTCGGATCGTTCTGGATTCCAGCCTATCACCCGCGTTTTAGCGGAGCTTTGGCAGCGTATCGCCGGCCACGATCCGGCGCTGGCTCGCGCATTGATTGCACACTGGTCTGATGCTCCCTATCTGTTGCTTCGACGTCTCTATCTCTTCGCACTCGCCAACGAGGCTTACGCTTCTGGCGAGGTCGCCACGGCGATATTGGCTCTCGATGATGAGACCTTTTGGGACAGCGAGGCCCAAGTCGAAGTCATGCGCCTTTTGGTAGGCCGTTGGCCGCAATGGACCCAGGCAGAACGTGAGGCACTGGAGGAACGTCTTTGTCGAGGTGTTCCTGCGCAGTTGTATGTCGACGGCATTGCAGCCGACGCCGACCATTGGTCCTCGATCGTTGACAACTCCATCTTCCGGCGATTGAAGCGGATCGAGGCGGCAGGCGGCCTGCTGACAGACGCCACGCGTACCGTGCTCGGTCAAATCGCCGAGCGGCACCCCAAGTGGCAGCCGCAAGCGGGCGACCGGGATGATTTCGGCTCGTGGCATGAAATGCGTGTGGGGCCGGACGGCCATCCCGAGCTGTTGGCGGGAATCGCAGACGACCACCTGGTCCGGGAAGCATTCCGGCTTCAGCAGGAGCGGCAATACGACGAGGGCGATCTTTGGCGTGTGTTCTGTTCCGCCGATCCTGAGCGTGCCTTGCGCGGCCTCAAGCATGAAAGCGAGGGAGGTCAATGGGCACCGGAAGCTTGGCGATGCCTCCTGTGGGCAGCGAGCGAACAGGGAGATTTGGAGTTCCAGCGCGACCTGGCCGACCAAGTCCTCCAGATGCCGCCGGAGTCGTTGGTTGAGCTTCTGTCGGCGGCCAGTTCGTGGATCCAGCGGCAGCGAGAGGCGCTAGCGCAATGGGATACAGACAATGGCGCGCGTTTTTTCGCAGTGTGGGATCGCCTTTCCCACCTTGCCTATGACGCACCGGATGCTGAGCCGGTCGAGCATGGCTTTGGCGATGATCTGATTTCCGAGGCACTGAACCGATCCGGCGGCATGCTGGCGGCTTCCTTGCTCGATGCGTTGGCCGCCACCCAGCCCGAGGCCGGCAACGAATTGAATGCTGAGTTCGCCCCGCGGTTCGAGTGTCTGATCGCCGCCGGTAACCATGCTGGCTTACTAGCGCGCGTTTACATCATGCGAGCCTTAGCCTACTTGGATGCGGTAGCGCCCGAATGGACCTCGCGCCACCTGCTGCCGCGGCTGGACTGGGCCCATCAAGAAGCATTGCCCCTGTGGCGCGCCTTCGCCCACGGCAAGATCGGCTCGGCGCGGCTGTTCAATGCTCTTCGCCCCGCCATGCTGGATGCATTCGAGCGCAAGGGCCTGCCCGAGAAGGAACTCGAGGGAGTCTTCTCAAAGCTTCTGAGTGTGGCGATTTGGCACCGCAAGGGGCAGGGCGGGGACTACATCGTCTCGCCGGCCCAGCTCAAGCATGCTCTGACCATAGCGCCAAGCGAAGTTCGGCGGAACGTAGCCTGGAACCTATGGCGGATGATGGCTGACGAAACGATTGTCGATAAGGCCGCCCACTGGCGAGGAATGGTGGGCCCGCTGTTCTCCGACCTGTGGCCCTTGGACGTGCAGGCTCGCGGCAAGACCTCTTCTGAAAGGCTCGTGTTGATGGCCTTGGAGTGTGGAGCTGCATTTCCTGAAGCCGTGTCCGCAATTATGGACGTCCTGGTGCCCTATCAGCTCTACCAGATCGCCCATGCCTTGCGGCTTGAACGTCACCATCAGGATTTACTCCACGCGCATCCGCGTGCGTTCATTCGACTAGTCAATGCCCTGATCGACCCGACGAAGTTCCCAGTACCAAATGATCTGCCTGCCGTCCTGCAGGAATGCGTTGCGAGTGACGCAGGGGTCGTCGATGACCCCGCCTACATCCGGCTCAACGGCCTGCGGCGGCTACTTAATGCCTGAATAAAGACCTGCAAGAGAGGACAATGATGATGGGCGAAGCAGCACGACGAAAGGCTGAGATTGAAGCGCTAAAGACCAGGAACGTCCTCTGGCTGGCGTCGTTGTCACCTGTAGAACAGTTCATCGCCAATGCCGCACAACGGGCCTACGACGGCATTGTCTTAGGTTTGGGCATGACTGAAGGCTGTTATCACTTGGCTTTTTTCTTGCACGAATACTTGCGCCTCCAGCACGGTATCGAGCTGGACGTAATTGTCGGATGGGTCAATGATGGCCAGTGGGACGGTGCAACCTCCCATGCTTGGCTCGAATACGAAGGGAAGAAGATCGATATCTCCTTGCACAGGACGTCGCACCCCGATGCCCAACCAGCCGGCGACTTGGTCGTCCTGGACCATGTGATCAGGAAAGGGGCAGTGACGTATCAGTATTGGGTCGTTCTTCCTGAGCGAGCACGCCGTGCGCTGGAGCAGATGGAAGAAGACAGCCCGGAGTTGTCGGCTCTCATCCGGAAGAAGGCTGACGAACATCAGCGAATGGTGGAGTTCTCAAAGTCGCCCAACGGCGCAGCTGAGTATCTAAGTCAAGCGCCATCCGAAGGTTCCTACGCAGCGCTATTGCGACGGATGTAGACCGAGTTTCGATCGAAACTGTCCCGATTCGCTTAGTTCGATGCGCGACAGCGCAGCTGCCTGTGACGTGGCACTTCAGGCAGAATCGTCCAACAAACGAGCTGCGGGATTGTCGGCCGCCCCTCCGGTCTGGAAATACCCAACCACGCTCGAAACTGACCGGTGCTCCGTTAGTTGCATGATCGCGGGTAGCGCCACGCCTTGGCGGCTGGCCTCCGTCACGAACCCCGAGCGCAGGCTGTGCCCGCCAAAATCCCCCTCCAGCCCGGCCAGACGCGCCCGCCGCTGCACGATCTCCCCGACGGCGGCCGGGGACAGGGCAGGGCCCACGCGCTGCTTCCACAGGCGCCGGAAGATGGCGCCTTCGGTGATGCCGGCCGCCTCCAGCCAGTCCTGCAGCGCCAGCGCGGCCCGATCGAGCACCGGCTTGTCTGGGGTTGAGCTCGCCGTGACGCCGGCCTGCTGGGTCTTGCTGTGCTCCAGCCGGTAGACGTAGCCCGCGTCGCCGATGCGGCGCAGGTCGCGCAGGTCGGCCGCGGCGATTTCGCTGCGGCGGCGCCCGCCACTGGCAAAGCCGAAGCAGAGCAGGGCGCGGTCGCGCAGGCCTTCCAGGCTGTCGTCGCAGGTGGCCAGCATGGCCTCCAACTCAGCCAGGGTGATCGCGGTCTTCTTGCGCGGCCGCTCGCCACGTTTGACCGCCGCCCGGGCGGCGCGGCTGAGCACGGTGCGGATCGCCGGCTGCTCGCACGGGTTCGACACTTGCTTGAGCCGATGGGCGGTCGACAGCACGGCGACCCGGTGCCGGACCGTGGCCAAGGTCCACGGCCCGGGCTTGGCCTTCAGGCCCGCGGCCACCAGCGTGTGGTCGATCGCCGGCGGCAGTTCCCAGGTCAGCTTGCCATCGGTTGAGCGCCGGACGACATGGTCGACCACGAACTGCAGCACGACCGCCTCGGGCACCGGCAATGTGAGCTCGAGACCGAAACGCGCCGCGTGCCAGCCGGCCCAATAGCGCAGGGCGGTGGCGTAGCTGCGGGTGGTGTTGGCGGCCGCGGCCTCGGCGAGCAGTTCGCGGACCGCATCGGCCGCCTGCTGGGCCAATTGGACGGGCAGCACCACGCCGGCGGCGGGTTGGGCAAGGGTCGGAATCGTGGAATTATCATTCATAGTATGTAATATTTACTACGAATTGAGGCTTATAGCCATGATAATCATCACTTATCGCCAGTAGGCGATCAACGGGGCAGGGCACCTAGTAGGAGGCACATCCGTGGCGCGAGGCATCACTGAGCAAGACGTCCATAGCGCGGCCGATGAACTGGTGGCCGTGGGTGAACGCCCGACCATTGAGCGCATCCGCGCGCACCTGGGCACCGGCTCGCCGAATACGATCACCCGTTGGCTGGACACCTGGTGGCAGCGGCTCGGCGATCGCCTGCAGGCGCAGCAGCACCGCGCGGCGATTCCTGACGCACCGGAGGCGGTTGCCGCCATGGCGGGGGAGTGGTGGGCCCTGGCGCTCGAGCACGCCCGTGCGGCGGCCCATGAGAGCATCGCCTCTGACCGCGTCGCGCTGCAAACGGACCGGGACGCACTCCAGAAGGAACGGGAGGAGTTCGCCGCCGAGGCTGCAGCGCTGCATGAGCAGATGGAGGCCGCCGTCCAGGCAGAGCGTTTGGCCTCGATCCAGGCTGCCGAACTGCAGCGGCTGGCCAGCCAGCTTGAGGCACAAGTCGAGGAAATGGCCCGGCAGCGCGATGCCGCACTCGCGCGGGCTTCAGAGTCCGATGCGGCGCGTCAGGCGATCGATGTTCGTGTTCAGGAACTACAGGATGCCGCCAGGTCCGAGCGGGCGAGTCTGGCCCAGCATGTGCAGGCCGTCGAAGATCGTGCCCATGCGGAGATCGATCGTGCCCGGCAGGAGGCCAAAGAGCTGCAAAGCCGCCTGGCCGCCATCACGAAGGAACACGCAACAACCACTAAAGTCCTTGAGGAAATCGCCGAACAGGCAAAGTCGAAAGCCGCCGATGCTGTTCGAGATGCTGACGCTCAACGTGCACGAGCGGACGCACTTGAGGCCCAGTTGGCCAAACTGCAGGATCTGCCTGCCGCCCTGGAAGCGGTATGGCGCAGAAGCGAAGTTCACAAACCCGCCAGAAAGGCTTCGACCAAGAAGGCAAGATCGGCACACCTATCCACGAAGCGATGACCCGCTGAGCGTGGGGCAACTTCTCGTAGCGTTTAAGAAGCTACAGGGCAAGTTGTTGGTTGGCGCCACCGGCCAACGCCCAACTGGTTTCCGTAGAACTTCGGGCATGTTGTCGGCGGGTTGTTCGTTCGTCGCGGCGTTTTCTTGGTGGGGATGCGAAATGCGGGCGATTGTCAGTCGAAGAACGGGCGTTTGTTGGTCGCCGCCGGGGCATTTCCCTGTAGGCAAACAGCATTTCCCTGTAGGCAAACAGCGAGGGCGGGTAGGAAATTTCCGAGGCAGAGCGACCGCAGCCACCTTCGGTCACTTCGCATAATGCATATTATGTCCATTCCACAAGGGCCCGAAGCCACGAGTACCCAGCCGCAAGTACCCGGCACGAATCCGTCCGGCTCTTGCGTTTGGGCGCGCCTGCCCGGCCTGGTGCTGACCACCGATCGGCCAGATGCTTCGTCTGCTGGCACGGATTCCAGGGCCTGGGATGGATTGATCCGGATCAATACGCCTGTTCCGCCGATGTGATGGACTGCAAGCGTCCGCCGTTGTGAGGAAGCCGCCATGAGTCGAGTGAACGGAAAGGTCTGCATCGTCACCGGGGCTGCCATGGGCATTGGCCGGGCCTGTGTCAGGCGTCTTGCCGAGCAAGGAGCAACGGTGGCGCTGTTCGACGTGCAGGACGATGCCGGAGACGAATTGCTCGGCGAGCTGCTGGCATGGGGTGCCGAAGCGAACTACTGGCATGTCGACGTCGCCGTCGAGGACCAGGTCAGGACCGCCATCGACGAGGTCGCCTCGCGCTTTGGCGGGCTTCACGTCCTGGTCAACAATGCCGGCATCGCCGGCGTCAATCGCCCCACCCACGAGATCAGCGAGCAGGAATGGGATCGCGTGCAGGCGGTCAACGTCAAGGGTGTGTTCCTGTGCACCAAGCATGCGATCGCTCACCTCAAGCGCAGTGGCGGCGGCAGCATCATCAATCTGTCGTCGATATACGGGATCGTCGGTGCGGCCGATGTGCCGCCGTATCACGCGTCAAAGGGTGCGGTCAGGTTGATGAGCAAGACCGATGCCCTGCTCTATGCCGGCGACGGGATCCGGGTGAACTCGGTGCATCCGGGCTACATCTGGACGCCGATGGTCGAGCATCATCTGCGCGACAGCGGTGCGACCGATCTCGATGCCGCCCGCATCGAGCTGGGCCAGTTGCATCCGCTCGGCCATGTCGGTGAACCCGATGACATCGCCTGGGGGGTGGTCTATCTGGCCTCGGACGAATCGAAGTTCGTGACCGGTACCGAGCTGGTCATCGACGGCGGCTATACCGCGCGCTAGTTCGGCACCGGGCCGGCGTTCGCGAGCACCGGCTGCATCCGGGCCGGGTCCGGCGTCCGCCCGCAGTTGGCTACGGACGAAGGCCGGGACGGAGGCCCGTACGTGGCCGTTCAGTGCGAGAACAGCACCGGCAGCTGGGCCAACTGGAGCAGTTCCCGGGTGGTGCCGCCGATCATCCATTCGCGCAGGCGCGAATGGCCGTAGCCGCCGGCAACCAGCAGTTGTGCGCCGGACTGTTCGCAATGATGAAGCAAGGCGTTCGAGACCGTGTCGTCCTGCTGCGGCTGGACCACCACGTTGACCTTGATCCCGTGCCGGGCAAGATGGGCGGCGACATCCTCACCGGACTGCGGGCCATGGTCTCTGCGCGCATCCGGTCCCGCCGGCTCGATCTCGAGTACGTCCACCGACTCGGCGGCCTTGAGGAATGGCATGGCGTCGTGCAGGGCGCGGCTCGCTTCGCGGGTCGGCAGCCAGGCGACGACAACGTGCTTGATCGGCATGCGCAGCCGATGGTTCGGAGGAACGACCATCACCGGGCGGCCGGATTCGAGCAGGATGGCGTTGAACAGCGCATGCACGACCGCCCCTTCCGCCCTGCTGCCGTTGTCGGCCGTCATCATCACCAGGTCGGCATGGCGCGCCTGCAAGGCGCATTCGCGTTGGATGTCGAACGATGTCGTCTCGATCATGCGCACCTCGGACGGAACCGACTCGCCTTCCAGGCGCTCGCGCAGTCGCGCCGCCTCGGCATCGGCCATCGCCTGGATCTCGGCATGGATCAGCTGTATCGACGCGGCGTCCGGGGCGACGCCCCAGTCGCCGACCGCGGGGATCATCATGCGCACGGTGCCCACCACGGTCAGGTGCGCCTGTACGTGGTCCGCCATCGTCAATGCGTTGTCCAGAGCGTTGTTGTCCTCGGGCAGACCGGTAAGAGCGAGCATTAGATCTTTGATCATGTCGGCTACTCCGGTATCAGTGGTTGTCCCTGTATTTCACGCCTTTGCCGGGGCGCTGGCATTGATCGGGGTCAATTCTTCATCCTGAACAGGCATCTTCGCCCTGCCTCGGCGCGGGGCCTCCGGGTTGCCGGCGCCTGAATGCGCCGGTATCCCGACCGGTACCATCATCGGCCCTTCCCTTGCCGCGATACAAGGTGTTCAAACACACGTGCGTCCCATTCCGTTCCCGCATTTCGATACCTCCTCCGACCGCACTCGCGCGAGCGATGGCGACCCGTCGCGGTTCCCGGCAACGGGAGCTTCCGCATGAGCCGGGTCATGCCGGCAGCCGAGCCCCTGGCCACGGCCGCGCCGGGTCAGCTACCGCTGGCCGGCCGCTCGCCGCTGTTCGAGCGTCTGCGCGAGCGCACGCCGGCGCTGTTGCGTCGGGCGCCCGCACCGTCTGATCCGGCGCGCTGGCATCGCGCGACCGTCGCCGGTCGCGCCTATCGCTTCGCGCAACCGCTGACCTTCACCCCCTACGCCGCCGCCCGACCGTGTTCGGCACGCTGCCGGTTCTGCTCGGAGACGCTCAAGCCGGAGCGGGACGGCAGGATGGCCGCACGGTTGCGGCCGGATGCGGACTACTTCCAGACCCTGCAACGCGCGTTGCGGGCGGTACGCGGGATACCGATGTCGTGGTCGCTGTCGGGGCTCGAGGCCAGCGACGACGAGGCCTGGTTGCTGCGGCTGCTGGAGACCCTGGGCGATGAGGAGCGCCGCGGCGGCGTCATCCACGAGCGCGTGCTGTACAGCAATGGCGCCGGACTGGCGCGTGGACGTGGCGGCGAGTTGATTTCGGCGCTGCGGGCGTTCGACTTGTCGTGGCTGGAGTTGTCGCGGCACCACCCGCGGGAGGACCGCAATCAGGCGATCATGCGGTTCCGCCCCGGCGAGCGCGTTGCCGATGCCGATACCTTCGCGGCCACCGCGCGCGCACTGGCCGCGGCGCTGCCGTTGAAGCTGGTCTGCCTGCTCCAGCGCGGTGGCGTCGACAATCCCGACGAGGTGATCGACTACCTGCGCTGGGCGGCTTCGTTGGGGGCGCGCAGTGTGATCTTCCGCGAGTTCTCGCGGCTGGATGCGGGCTACCGCAGCACCGTCACCCGTCGCTACATCGACGACGCCCGGGTCTCGATCGAGACGCTGCTGGAGGCCTGCATGACCGCCCCCTGGTGGTCGTCGATGCGTCCGCTCCGGCTGACCGAGGGCTACTACTTCTGGAATCTGGTGATGCAGAGCGAGTCGGGGCTCGAAGTCGTGTTCGAAACCTCCGACTACGCGGCGATGCATCGCTGCCACCGCAGCGGCGATGTCTACAAGCTGGTGTTCCACCCCGACGGCCATCTGTGCGCGGGCTGGGAGCCGGACCACGACCTGATCTGGACGCCCGCCGATGGGTGACACCATGGATGACGCCAGCTGGTTCCAGCCGCGCACGGACAATGCCCGCTGGGCGTTGCCGGCCGACATCCGCGCACGCGACGGATTCGACGGTCGCGACTGCGGTTGGGTCGAGCAGATGCGCCCGTTCGTCCGTCACTTCTCGCAGCCCGGGCAAACCGTGCTCGACCCCTTCTGCGGCTTCGCCACCACCCTGCTCGCCGCCTCGATCGAGGGACGCCACGGTCTGGGTTACGAGATCGATCCGCGACGGGCGGGACTCGCCCGCGAGCGTCTGGATCGACTCGGACTCCAGGCGGATATCCGCGACGGCGAACTCGCCACGCACGGGGAACAGGCGCGTGCCGACCTGGGCCTGACCAGCGTGCCCTACTTCGGCTGCGGCTGGACCGGCGAACCCGCGGCCGGACAGTTGTACCTGGAGCAGGACTACGCGGGCTTCCTGCGTGGTCTGCGCCGGGTGTTCCACTCGCTGCGCGGGGTCCTGGCGGACGATGGCTACTGCATCGCGATGGCCGAGAACATCGTCATTGGCGGCCGCCGGTTTTCGCTGGCCTGGGATCTTGCGCGCATTCTCGACAGCCTGTTCGTGGCCCACGAGGAACGGGTGCTGTGCTATCCGCGTCCGGTGTCGCCGCTGCCGCATGCGGTCGCCGCCAGCAACCGCAGTCACGAGTACGCATTGATCTACCAGAAGCGCCGCGAAACCATCGACCTGCAGGCGACGGAGGAGCTGCTGCGCGCGATCGAAGCCGCCGGTTTCACGTTCCGCCTGTACGGCAGCCTCGCAGGTTGGCGGGAGGCCGGCGAACCGGCTTCGGGACGCCCGCCCGCCGATGCCGACCTGTTGCTGCCCGCGGATCAGGCGCGTTTCGACGCCCTGCTCCGGTGGCTGGTCGAGCAGGGCTTCGAGCTGAGCCTGTGGGGCGAGCCGGTGAAGCCGCCGGTCGACCTGCAATGCTGGCGGGATCATCGCTATCTGCGCGCGGACCGGCGCGGTCGCGACGGTTCGCTGGTGCGGCTGGATCTGGCCTGCGTGTCGCCACCGAGCGCCTGAACGGGTCTCAGGCGCCGCATCCGGGGCGGTGACGGTCGCCGGATGCGATGCCGGCGCCGGCCGTTGCGCGGCCCGGCACCGGCATGCGCGCGGTCCGTCCAGTCAGATCCGTCCCGTCAGACCCGTGCGCCCCGCAGCCGCAGCGCGTTGCCGATCACCGACACCGACGACAGGCTCATCGCCAGCGCGGCCAGCATCGGGCTCAGCAGCAGACCGGTCAGCGGATACAACACGCCGGCGGCGATCGGCACGCCGATGCCGTTGTAGACGAAGGCGAATCCGAGGTTCTGCTTCATGTTGCGCACGGTCGCGGCGGACAGTTCGCGGGCGCGCAGGATGCCGCGCAGATCGCCCTTGATCAGGGTCACCTGGGCGCTGGACATCGCCACGTCGGTACCGGTGCCCATGGCGATGCCGATGTCGGCGGCGGCCAGTGCCGGGGCGTCGTTGATGCCGTCGCCGGCCATCGCCACGCGTTGCCCCCGCGCCTGCAGCCGGGTGACCAGCTCGGCCTTGTCCTCCGGCCGCACCTCGCCGTGGAAGCTGTCGATGCCGAGTTTTCCGGCCACCGCACGGGCGGTGGTCTCACCGTCGCCGGTCGCCATCACCACATGGATGCCGGCCTCGCGCAGCGCGGCCAGGGCCGGCGCGGACGATTCCTTGATCGGGTCGGCGACCGCGACCAGGCCGGCCAGGCGTCCGTCGACGGCCAGGAACATTACACTCGCGCCTTCGCCGCGCAGCCGCTCGGCGGTGTCGGCGACACTGGCGACGTCGACGCCGGTGTCGGCCATCAGGCGGGTATTGCCGAGCACCACCGCCCTGCCCCCGACCCGGCCGCGGACGCCGCTGCCGGTCACCGACTCGAAGTCCTGCGCCGTTTCCAGCGCCAGCGATCGGGCGCGCGCCTCGTCCACGATCGCCTCGGCCAGCGGATGTTCGCTGCCCAGATCCAGGCTGGCGGCGATCCGCAGCACGTCGTCGGCACTGAATCCACTGGCGCCGCTGGCCTCGTGAAATGCCGGCCTGCCCTCGGTCAGGGTGCCGGTCTTGTCGACGACCAGGGTGTCGATGGTGCGGAACCGTTCGATCGCCTCGGCGTCGCGGAACAGCACACCGGCATTGGCGGCGCGCCCGGTCGCGACCATGACCGACATCGGCGTCGCCAGACCGAGCGCGCACGGACAGGCGATGATCAGCACCGACACCGCATTGAGCACGGCGTAGGTCCATGACGGCTCCGGGCCGAGCAGGCCCCAAACGAAGAACGTCGACACAGCGGCCGCCAGCACCGCCAGCACGAACCAGTAGGCGACCTTGTCGGCCATGCGCTGCATCGGCGCACGCGAACGCTGCGCCTGCGCGACCAGTTGGATGATCCGCGACAGCACGGTGGCGCTGCCGACCTGGTCGGCGCGCATCACCAGGCTGCCGGTGCCGTTGAGGGTGGCGCCGATCAGGCTGTCGTCGGCCTGCTTCTCGACCGGGATCGGCTCGCCGGTCAGCATCGACTCGTCGACGCTGGAGCGGCCCTCCAGCACGGTGCCGTCGACCGGCACCTTCTCGCCGGGACGCACCCGCAGGCGGTCGCCGACATGCACGTGTTCGAGCGGGATGTCCTCCTCGCTGCCATCCTCGCGCAGGCGGCGCGCGGTCTTCGGCGCCAGTCCCAGCAGCGCCTTGATCGCCGCCGAGGTCTTCGAGCGTGCGCGCAGTTCAAGCAGTTGGCCGAGCAGGGTCAACGAGACGATCACCGCCGCCGCCTCGAAATAGACGCCGATGCGGCCGTGCTCGCGGAACGACTCGGGAAACAGGTCGGGGGCGACGGTGGCGACCACGCTGTAGCCGAACGCCGCGCTGACGCCGATGCCGATCAGGGTCCACATGTTCGGGCTGCGGTTGCGGATCGACTGCACACAGCGCTCCAGCAGCGGCCAACCCGCCCACAGCACCACCGGCGTCGCCAGCACCAGCTCGACCCAGCTGCGGGTGTCGGGGTCGAACAGGCCCAGCCGGCCGCCGAACATCGCCAGTATGAACACCGCCGCGGTCAGCGGCAGCGTGCCCCAGAAGCGGCGGCCGAAGTCGCGCAGCTCGGGGTTCTCCTCCTCTTCCAGGCTCGGCATTTCCGGCTCCAGCGCCATGCCGCACTTGGGACAGGTGCCCGGTCCCTCCTGGCGGATCTCCGGATGCATCGGGCAGGTGTAGATCGTCCCGGCCGGCATCTCCTGCGCGGGGGCCGGGTCCGGCGACAGCCAGCGCTGCGGATCGGCGGCGAACTTCTCGCGGCAACGCGCCGAACAGAAGTGATAGATCCGGCCCTCGTGGTCGTGGCGATGCGTGCTGGTCTGCGGGTCCACGCGCATGCCGCAGACCGGATCGACGACGCCGTCGGCATCGTTGCCGGCACCACCCTGGCAGGACTTGGGCGCTCCGCAGCAACTGCCCGACGCCGCGCCCGGGTCGGCGTGGCCGCCGTGTGCGTGGGCGGCCTGCGGCCGCTTGTCTTGGCCTTGTGCCGTCGCTTCCGGGTGCGCGTGGCCGCAACCCCGATGGTCGTGTTCGTGGTCGGCAGCTGCGCGATCGTGGCCGTGCTTGTGTCCGTGCGCGCTCATGCCGCGTCCTCCACCAGGGCGTTGAGGATCGGGCAGCGCGCCATCGCGCCGTGCCCCGGGCAGGCATCGACCAGGGTGCGCAGGCCATCGCGCATCCGCTCAAGCTCGGCCAGGCGACGCTCGACATCGGCCAGCCTGGCGGTGGCCACCGCCTTCATCGACGCCATGTCCTCGTCGCGATGGTCGGACAGGGCCAGCAGCTCGCCGATCTCCTCCAGGGTGAAGCCCAGCACCTTGGCGCGACGGATGAAGTGCAGGCGGGCGACATCCTGCTCGTCGAACAGGCGGTAGCCGGAAGCCATCCGGTTGGCGGGGCGCATCAGGCCCTGGCGTTCGTAGTAGCGCACGGTATCGATACCGATGCCGGTGCGGCGCGACAGTTCTCCGATCTTCATGGCCTTGTCCATGCGTGCCCACGATGGGCGATGGGGGCAGTCTGCAGTCTGGACCATGGTCCAGAGTCAACACCCTGCCCCGCGCCGGGTCAGTGTGACGCGAAGGGAACGGTGCCGCCGCCCTCGCCGACCAGTTCGACCGTGTAGGGCTGGACGGTGCCGTCGGGCACCTCCATGCCCGGCGAACCCAGTGGCATGCCCGGCAACGCGAGCCCCTTCGCGGCGCGACCGTTCACCTGCGGCGCCTCGGCCAACAGGCGCTTGATGTCGGCGGCCGGCACGTGTCCTTCGACGAAGTAATCGCCGATCCGGGCGGTGTGGCAGGAGCCCTTGCCGTAGGGAACGCCGACCTCGCCCTTGAGCCGGTTCAGCGCGTCCGGCGCGTGATTGCGCACCTCGACCGTGAAGCCGGCTTCGCGCAGATGCTCGACCCACAGCTCGCAACAGCCGCAGGTCGGGCTCTTGTGGACGATCGCCGGCGGCAGCGCGGTCGACTCCGGCGCCATGGGCGCGGTGTCCGTCTGCCTGGCCGCGGCCGTGTCGACGTCCGCGCCGGCGACGAGCGTCTCCCGGTCGCCGGCGCAGGCGGAGAGCAGCGGCGACAGGACCAGCAGGCCGAGGGCCACGATACGCGCGTTCATCGGTTGCCCTCCCCCGCCTTGAGCGGACGCGACGACCAGTGGATATGGACGATTTTCCACCCCTTGGGGGTGTCGCCAAGCACCAGGGTCTCGCTGCTGAGCAGGGCCATCGGCCCGCCGTCGCCGGTCGCATGGATCTCGCGTTCGCTGCCGATCCAGACCATGTGCTCGCTGGTGCGCACGGTACGATGCAGGAGCCGCACCTGCGCCGCCTTCAGGAAGGCGGCATCGTGGCCGGCGTGCCCGCGGAGGTACTCCTCGCGCGTGCGCTCGCTGCCGCCACTTTCCAGGATCAGCACGTCCTCGGCGAGGAAGTCGCCGACGCGTTCCAGGTCGCCGGTCTTGAGCGCATCCGAGAACGCGTCGGCCACCGCGACGAAGCTCTGTCGCATCGCCGCCTGCCGGTCGTCGATGTCGGTGTGGGTCGTCCCTGTGGAGGTGGAGGCCTGGGCCTCGGCTGCGGCCGCGGCTGCGCCGTCATGGGCATGGGCGCTCAGGCCGAGCGCGAGCAGGCCGCCGAGCCCCAGTGTCGTCAGTTGGCGCAGGCGCGTCCTGCGCGCGTGCCTTGCATCAGTGTTCATGCGTGTGGGTGTCCTTGTGCGATGGGGCTGATTCGTCGTGGTTGTCGTCGTTTGCGCGCGCCTGTTCGGGCATCGATGGCTCGGTCGAGGAGGCAGACCCATGGTCGTGGTGCGAGCCGTCGGCGTGGACGTGTCCCTGCGGCTCGACGGCCCCGGAATCCCGCTCACGCGCCTCCGCGCCGTCGTGTTCGTGCCCGCCACTACCGTTGTCGTGCCCGCCGCCACCGTGCGAATGCCCCTCGCTGCTGGCGACCAGTGCGGCATACCCTTCCCGGTCCAGGGTCGGCAAGGCTCGCAGGAAGGCGACCATGTTCCAGATGTACTCGTCTTCCATGCTGCGGCCCCAGGCCGGCATCCCGCTGGCCTTGATCCCGTGCTTGATGGTCCAGAACGCGCTCGCCGCGTCCACCGCTTCGCGGCTCAGATCCGGCGGTGCCGGGTATAGACCGCGACTGAGCTCGGATTCGCCGGAACCCGGTGCGAGATGGCAGCTCACGCACATCGCGTCGTAGTTGCCGGCGCCCTGGCGGATCCGGTCCGGGTCGTCGAGGACGGCAGGCACCTGCAAGGCCCGCGCGCGCCGGGCCACCGAGCGTTCGCGCGCGGTCTCCAGCAGCGCGAACACGGTGCGGCTATGCGGTGAGTCGGCGGCGATGTCGTAGACGCCGGAGTACACCACGGTGGCCGCTGCGGCCGCGATGGCGGCCGTGCCGAGGCCGATGCCGACGAGGGTCCTGATGATCGTCTTCATCGCCTTCTCCTCAGAACCAGACCCGCACGCCGGCAACCAGGCGGGTGTCCTCGATGTCCTCGCCGTGGGCGCGCTTCAGGTCGGCGGTGCCGCCGTAGCTGCGCTCCCAGCTGACGCCGACATAGGGCGCGAAGCGACGGCTGATCTCGTAGCGCAGACGCGCGCCGGCTTCCAGCGACGACAGGCCCGAGCCGATGCCGCGGGCCGGATCGTCCTTGCCGTACAGCTCGGCTTCCGCGCTCCATTGCAGGATCAGGCGATTGCTGATCAGGGTGTCGTACTCGGCCTCGAGGCTGGCGGCGGTCTGGCCGGATTCGCCGACGTAGCCGGTCGCGCTGACTTCGAACTTGTAGGGCGCCAGGCCCTGCACGCCGAAGGCCGCGAAAGTCTGCGAGGGCCCCTCGCCACCGAAGTCGTGACGGATGCCGGCGACGACATCCCACCAACGCGAGACGCTGTGCCCGTACAGCACTTCCAGATCGGCGGACTCGGTGCCGGCGTCGGTGCGTTCGCCCTCGCTGCGCAACCACAGACGGTCGATGTCGCCGCCTACCCAGGCCAGCGCTTCCCAGGCGGTTCCGGTGCCCTCCTCGTCCGCATCCCAGGCCTCCAGCCGGTCCAGCGACCAATAGCTGTGGATGCTGTCGCCGTGGGTGGCATGGGCGTGCAGTTCCGGGAACGCGGCGCGGCGGTCGGCGTCGCTGACCGTGGGAATCGGGGTGCTTGGCTGTTGCGGTGAGCGCACATGCTCCATGCCCGTGTGGTCCATCCCGGAGTGGTCGCCAGCATCGTTGGCACTCGTCGCGGTCGACGGTTCCGGTTCATGCGGCATCGACGCCCTGGCGCCATGGCCGGCATGTCCGTCGTTGTCCTGCGCGGCCTGCGGGCGGTGCTGTGCGTGCCGGTCCTGGGCCGATGCGGGCGCGGGCGCCAGCGCGATGGCGAGCGCGACCGGAAGCGGCGCGAATGTCGAGACGATCGTGTTCATTCCTCGATCCTCACTTCCCGCATCATGCCGGCTTCCATGTGGTACAGCAGGTGGCAGTGATAGGCCCAGCGGCCGAGCGCGTCGGCGCGCACGCGATAGCTGCGCTTGGTGCCCGGCGGCATCTCGATGGTGTGTTTGCGCACCATGAAATTGCCGTCCTCGTCCTCCAGGTCGCTCCACACGCCATGCAGGTGGATCGGGTGGGTCATCATGGTGTCGTTGACCAGGACGATGCGCAGACGCTCGCCATAGGTCATCCGCAACGGTTCGGCGCTGGCGAACTTGATGCCGTCGAACGACCACGCGAACTTCTCCATGTGGCCGGTCAGGTGCAGTTCGACGTCGCGCCCCGGGTCGCGGCCGTCGGGATCCTCGAAGGTGCTGCGCAGGTCGGCGTAGCTGAGTACCCGGCGGCCGTTGTCGCGCAGGCCGATGCCCGGATCGGACAGACGCGGTTCCGGCGCCATCGTCTGCATGTCGATCAGCGGATTGCCCTCCTCGCTGGCCGGGTGCGTCTGCATGCCCCCGCCGCCATGGTCCATGCCGGCGTGCTGGTTTGAACCGTGCTGGTTGGAATCGTGCTGGTCGGAGCCGTGCTGCATCGCGCCGTGCCCCATGTTGCCGCCGCAGCCGCCCTCCATGCCCTTCATCGCCGCCATGTCGTGGCCGCCATGCCCCATGCCGCCATGGCCCATGTCGGCCATGGTCAGGATCGGTCGCGGATCGGGAACCGGCACCGGCGCGCGCAGGCCTTCGCGTACCGCCAGGGTGCCGCTGACGTAGCCGGTGCGGCCCATGTCCTGGGCGAAGATCGTGAACGCGTCCTGGCCGCTGGGCTCGACGATCACGTCGTAGGTCTCCGCGACCGCGATCCGGAACTCGTCCACCGTCACCGGATGCACGTGCATGCCGTCGGCGGCGACCACGGTCATCTTCAGGCCCGGGATGCGCACGTCGAAATAGCTCATCGCCGAGCCGTTGATGAAGCGCAGGCGGATCTTCTCACCGCTGCGGAACAACCCGGTCCAGTTGCCCAGCGCGGTGGTGCCGTTCATCAGGTAGGTGTAGGTGTTCGCGTTGACGTCGGACAGGTCGGTCGGCGTCATCCGCATCTCGCCCCAGGCCTTGCGGTCGTCCAGGGTCTGTTCCAGGCCGTCGCGCCGGGCGTCGCGCACGAAGTCGCCGACGGTGCGCATGTAGTAGTTGTCGTAGCTGGCCATCTTCTTCAGCCGCGCGAACAGCGAGGCCGGATCCAGGTCGGTCCAGTCCGACAGCATCACCACATAGTCGCGGTCGTAGCTGAAGGGCTCGGGTTCGAGCGGGTCGATCACCAGCGGGCCATACAGCCCCGCCTGTTCCTGGAAGCCGGAATGGCTGTGGTACCAGTAGGTGCCGCCCTGCCCCACCTCGAAGCGGTAGTGATAGGCCTCGTTGCGGCGGATGCCGTCGAAGCTGAGCCCGGGCACGCCGTCCATGTTGGCCGGCAGGATGATGCCGTGCCAATGGATAGAGGTGGTGTCGCCGTGGATCGAGCCGGCCGGCAGGTCGTTGCGCACGCGCAGGTTGACCGTGGTGCCCTCGCGCCAGCGCAGCAACGGTGCCGGCACGCTGCCGTTGACCGCGATCGCGGTGCGTACCCGCCCGGTGAAGTTGACCGGCATCTC
Organism: Marilutibacter maris; assembly: GCF_003233695.1. Classification (NCBI taxonomy): domain Bacteria; kingdom Pseudomonadati; phylum Pseudomonadota; class Gammaproteobacteria; order Lysobacterales; family Lysobacteraceae; genus Marilutibacter; species Marilutibacter maris. The sequence continues at coordinate 2,002,049 of NZ_CP029843.1, forward strand.
GCCGATCGACAGGTCGAACTCGGTGCCGGTCAGCACGTTTGGCTGGCCCGGGGATTTCAGCGCCCAGCCCGGGCGCGGCCACAGGCCAAGGCCGGCGATCGCGCCGCCGGCGGCCAGGCCCTGGACGAAACGACGACGCGAGGGCGCGGGCATACCGCGGCCGGCATCGGAAGAATCGGAAGACATCGCTAACTCCGTTCGCAAATCGGCTGCCCTTCCGCATCGGGACGGGCAAGACTGGAGGCGCACCGCATCCAGGCGTGCGCGCACGGTTCCGGCACTGGCGTGCCGGTGCCGGATCAGCCTATCGGCGGTCGGATCAGTCGCGGGCGGACGGGCTCGGGGTGGCCGTCGCTGAGCGGGTGAACGGCGGTGCCGGACGGTCCGGGCGGTGCGCCGGCCAGCGCCGGCGCCGGCATCGCGCAGCAGTGCTGGATGCACTCGCAGGCGCATTGGCCGCCGTTGCAGCAGTCGGGATCGTCGCCGTGGCCGGCCGCTTGCGGCGTTGCTGGCGCGTCGTGTTCCATCCCGCCCATGTCCTCATGGCAGGGCGGCATCGTCGTGGCAGTAGTACCGGCGTGCTGCTTCGTCAGCGCCTTGTGCTCGACCAGCATGCGCGCGGACGCCATCGTGCCGCCGATGCCATTGAGCACCAGCATCAGCGCGACCAGCACTCGCAGCAGGACGGACGAACGGGACATGCGGTCGATGATACGCCGGTAGCGGTGAACCGGGCGCATGCTGACCGATGCCGGGGGCGCGGCGCAACTCTGGAGCTGGTCCAGTGTTGGCTCGCGAATCCCTTGCCCACCGGGGCCAACGCCGCGCCACACCGTTGGCGATGTTGCGGTTGTTGACCACTCGCTTCATGCCCTCCACCATCCAAGGGTCAATGATTCGAGGCCCTTACGGGCTACCCGCCCGACATCTTCGCAGCCGGCACGAATGAACAAGTTCGAAAAGGCCAGACGCATGGCACTGCGTCGCGACACCGGCAACCGCCCTGCTCCATCGCCGCCGCCGCTTCGTCCTCGTGCGGCCGCATACCTGGTCGCGCACGCCTGCTTCATATGCCGCAAGAGCTTCGGGATCGCCCCGCGCCCGCAGCGGAGGTCCCGCTGTCCTTGCTGCGCTGGCGTCCTTCATGAGATGGGCCGCTCTTTCAAGGCTCCGCCTGCGCGCAATCGCGAGCAGTGGCGCAAGGTCCAGGCGTTGTACGAAGCGGGGTTCCGGTTCTTCAGTTATGGAAGCTTCGATGCTCCACCGCTGCCCGCCAGGCTGCGCGATGTCGAAGCCTTCATCCGCGACAACCCGGAACATCCGATGCGTGTGGCCGTCCCTGTGAGCTAGCGCCACGATCCGGTAACCGAAAGTCCAGGCATGAAAACAAAAAGCCCCGGCATGCCGGGGCTTTTTGTTTCGAATATGGCGTCCCCACGGGGATTCGAACCCCGGTCGCAACCGTGAAAGGGTTGTGTCCTAGGCCTCTAGACGATGGGGACGGGGTGTTGCGGGTACTGCGGACGTTCCAGGAATTTGGTGGAGCCAGGCGGGATCGAACCGCCGACCTCTACAATGCCATTGTAGCGCTCTCCCAGCTGAGCTATGGCCCCACTGTGCTGGAAACCGGCCTGCAAAAAAGCCAGTCTGACAACAAAAAGCCCCGACGCATCAGGGCTGGGTGTTTCGAATATGGCGTCCCCACGGGGATTCGAACCCCGGTCGCAACCGTGAAAGGGTTGTGTCCTAGGCCTCTAGACGATGGGGACGGGTGTTGCGGTTACTGCGAATGTTCCAGAAATTTGGTGGAGCCAGGCGGGATCGAACCGCCGACCTCTACAATGCCATTGTAGCGCTCTCCCAGCTGAGCTATGGCCCCACTGCGCTGGAAAGACGGCCATCTTAGGGGCCGTCCCGAAGGTCGTCAAGACATTTCGATGACTTTTTTCGGAATGGCTTCAGGCCCCTGCAAGGTCGCCACGCCATGCCCGCGTTCAGCGAGGTACTCCAGCCATTTGCCGAGGAAGGTGTTCATCCGCATGCGGTGGCCGATCACCTCCGCCGGCGGCGGATACAGGCCGATCACGTCCTGCCAGCGGCGGCCGATATAGCAGTGGGTCGCTTCCAACTGGCGCGCATCGTGATAGACGCGCAGGTAGGCGGACGGGTCCGGTTCGCCTGTGACCGGATCGGGCATCGCGTAGGTCAGCCGCAGCTCGGTGGTGTAGCGATGCCGCTCGATCACGTCCAGGCAGACGTCCAGGCCGTCGCCGATCACCGAGCGGTACCGCCCCGCTTCCAGCGCGGCCGGCGCGAACAGGCGCTGGAAGCGCGCGTGGTTCTCCGCGTACAGCCCCATCAGCCAACCGAAACGGTTGAGGCGGGGCAGGCGTTCGGCGGTGGCGGCAGCGGTCGACATGGACCCGATGCTACACGCGCGGGGTGGATTTCGGCAGCGTTGACGCGCCGCCCGGGGCGGCATAACTTGAAGATTCGTCGCTCATCGCGCGCGGCGGCCGCAAGCTGAACCGCCGTTCAGCGCCCTGCCCTCCAGGCCCGGTTGCGCGGTCCAGAGCCTCTCGTTCAGAACATCTCGCGACGGATTCCCAGCGTCGACAGCACCTTGCTCGAGATCTCCTCGATCGAGGTATGGGTCGTGCTCAGGGTCGGGATGCGTTCGGCACGGAACATCATCTCCGCCGCGGCGACCTCGCGCTTGCAGGTCTCGAACTTGGCATAGCGCGAATTTGGCCGCCGCTCCTGGCGGATCTGCTGCAGCCGGATCGGGTCGATGGTCAGCCCGAACAGCTTGTGACGGTATGGACGCAGCCGCGGCGGCAACCGATCGTGCTCGAGGTCCTCCTCGGTCAGCGGATAGTTGGCCGCGCGGATGCCGTAGTGCAGCGCCAGGTAGACGCAGGTCGGGGTCTTGCCGGCGCGCGAGACCGCGACCAGGATCAGGTCGGCCTCGGCGTAGTCGATGCTGGCTCCGTCGTCGTGGGTCAGCGCGTAGTTCATCGCGTTGATGCGGCGATGGTAGGTCTCGAAATCGACCAGGCCGTGCGCCTGCCCCACCGCGTGCCGGCGGGTCTCGCCGAACTCCTGCTCCAGCGGTTCGATGAACGGCGCGAACACGTCCAGCAGCAGCGCCCCGCTCTCGGCCAGCGCGGCGCTGACCTCGTTGTCGACGCAGGAATTGATGATCACCGGGCGCACCCCGTGCATCTCGGCGGCCTTGCGGATCCGCTCGGCGGCCTCGCGCGCCCGCTCGACGCTGTCGACGAAGGAGATGCGCTCGCTGACGAAGCGGGTCTCCTGGAACTGGGTGAGCAGCGTATGGCCGATGGTCTCGGCGGTGATGCCGGTACCGTCGGAAATGTAGAACACCGGGCGCAGACCCATGCCAAACCCCTCGAAAATCCGCCTGCCAACAGGAAAAAGCCCGCCGGATCAACCTTGTAAGCGCCCGGCGCACAGGCGATCATAGCGGCTTGTCCGCCGGACATCCGCCCCTGCCCCCGTCCGCGGCCTGCCCGCCCCCATCGCTTCCGTTCCGCCGTACCAGGAGCCCCCGCCTTGAAAGAGAACATCCTCTGGCTGCATGAGCTGCGCCTGTCCGACCTCGCCCGAGTGGGAGGCAAGAACTCCTCGCTGGGCGAGATGATCGGCAATCTGGCCAACCTCGGGGTGTCGGTTCCCGGCGGTTTCGCGACCACGGCCGAGGCGTTCAAGGCCTTCATCGCCCACAACGACCTGCACCAGCGCATCTTCGACCGCCTGGCGACCCTCGACGTCGAGGACGTGCCGGCGCTGACCGCGGCCGGCGGCGAGATCCGCGGCTGGGTCATCGATGCGCCGCTGCAGCCGGACCTGGACGCGGCGATCCGCGAGGGCTACCGCAAGCTGTGCGACCAGAACGGCGGCGACCCGGTTGCGGTCGCGGTGCGCTCCTCGGCCACCGCCGAGGACCTGCCCGACGCCTCGTTCGCCGGCCAGCAGGAGACCTTCCTCAACGTGACCGGCGAGGACGATGTCGTCCACAAGGTCAAGGAAGTCTTCGCCAGCCTCTACAACGATCGCGCCATCGCCTACCGCGTGCACCACGGCTTCAAGCACGAGGACGTGTTCCTGTCCGCCGGCGTGCAGCTGATGGTGCGCTCCGACATCGGCGCCTCCGGCGTGCTGTTCACCCTCGACACCGAGTCCGGCTTCCGCGACGTGGTGTTCATCACCTCCAGCTACGGCCTGGGCGAGATGGTCGTGCAGGGCGCGGTGAACCCGGACGAGTTCTACGTCTACAAGCCGACCCTGGCCGAGGACCGCCAGGCGATCCTGCGCCGGGCGATCGGCGCCAAGCAGCTGCGGATGGTCTATTCCGACGTGCCCGGCGAGCGCGTGCGCACCGAGGACACCCCGGCCGAGCTGCGCAACAGCTTCTCGATCAGCGACGAGGACGTGCACGAGCTGGCCCGGCAGGCGCTGATCATCGAGAAGCACTACGGCCGCCCGATGGACGTGGAGTGGGCGAAGGACGGCGTCAGCGGCAAGCTGTTCATCGTCCAGGCGCGTCCGGAGACGGTGAAGTCGCGCGCCAAGGCGACCCAGATCGAGCGCTTCCAGCTGAGCGAACGCGGCAAGGTGGTCTGCGAGGGCCGCGCGATCGGCCAGAAGATCGGCAGCGGCGTCGCCCGCGTGGTGCGCTCGCTGGACGACATGAACCGGGTCCAGCCCGGCGACGTGCTGGTCGCCGACATGACCGACCCCGACTGGGAGCCGGTGATGAAGCGTTCGGCGGCGATCGTGACCAACCGTGGCGGCCGCACCTGCCACGCGGCGATCATCGCCCGCGAGCTGGGCGTGCCGGCGGTGGTCGGCACCGGCAACGCGCTGGACGCGATCCAGGACGGCCAGACCGTCACCATCAGCTGCGCCGAGGGCGATACCGGCTTCATCTACGAGGGCGCCCTGCCCTTCGAACGTCACACCGCGGACCTGGAGCGCATGCCGCCGGCACCGCTGAAGGTGATGATGAACGTCGCCAACCCCGAGCGCGCGTTCGACTTCGCGATGCTGCCCAACGCCGGCGTCGGCCTGGCCCGGCTGGAGATGATCATCGCCAGCCATATCGGCGTGCATCCCAAGGCCCTGCTCGAGTACGACCAGCAGGACGCGGAGACCAGGAAGCGCATCGACGAGCGCACCGCCGGCTACGGCAATCCGGTCGATTTCTACGTCGATCGCCTGGCCGAGGGCATCGCCACGATCACCGCCTCGTTCGCGCCCAACCCGGTCATCGTGCGCCTGTCGGACTTCAAGTCCAACGAGTACGCGAACCTGATCGGCGGCAGTCGCTACGAGCCGCACGAGGAAAACCCGATGATCGGCTACCGCGGCGCCAGCCGTTATGTCGATCCGGCGTTCGCCGACGCGTTCGCGCTGGAGTGCCGCGCGGTGCTGAAGGTGCGCGAGCAGATGGGCCTGACCAACTGCTGGGTGATGATCCCGTTCGTGCGCACGCTGGAGGAAGGCCGCAAGGTGGTCGAGGTGCTGAAGGCCAACGGTCTCGAGCAGGGCAAGGACGACCTGAAGATCATCATGATGTGCGAGCTGCCCTCCAACGCGCTGCTGGCCGAGGAGTTCCTGGAGATCTTCGACGGCTTCTCGATCGGCTCCAACGACCTGACCCAGCTCACTCTTGGCCTGGACCGTGATTCGGGCCTGGTCGCGCACCTGTTCGACGAGCGCGACCCGGCGGTGAAGAAGCTGCTGGCGATGGCGATCGCCACCGCCAAGGCCAAGGGCAAGTACGTCGGCATCTGCGGCCAGGGCCCCAGCGATCATCCCGACCTCGCCCTGTGGCTGATGGAACAGGGCATCGAGTCGGTGTCGCTCAATCCCGACACCGTGGTCGATACCTGGCTGAAGCTGGCCAAGGCAAAGGCCGGCTGAACCGCCTGCCAGCGCATCGTGCGCGGGTAACGCGTCGCTCACGCGCGACGCGTTAGGCTGCGTCAAACCAGACAACGCCCCGCCGATGCGGGGCGTTGCTTTTGCGGCCGCCGTTGCGGACCGCGGCGCCCGCAGGCGCCCGTTTCATCACAGGGAAAAAGGAGTACGCAATGCAGATTGGAGCGGTTCAGCTCAGTTCGGAGTGGCTCGCATACGCAGCCAACCTCGGCGTCAAGCTGGGCATTGGCCTGGTGGTCTTCTACATCGGCCTGCGGATCGCCCGCTGGCTGGCGGGCCTGTCCGAGCGCGGCCTGAACCGCGCCGAGGTCGACCCGATCGCGGTCCGCTTCCTGCGCAAGGTCGTCTACATCGGGCTCCTGGTGGTGCTGATCCTGGGCCTGCTGCAGGGCGTGTTCGGCATCGCCCCGACGTCGATGATCGCGGTGCTCGGCGCCGCCGGCCTGGCGATCGGCATGGCGCTGAAGGATTCGCTGTCGAACGTCGCCTCCGGGGTGATGCTGGTGTCGCTGAAGCCGTTCCGGGTCGGCGACATCGTCACCATCGCCGGCGAGACCGGCAAGGTCGAGGACGTGAGCATCTTCCAGACCAAGCTGCGCGGCGCCGACAACCAGCTGATCGTGCTGCCGAACAGCCTGATCACCGGCGATTCGATCATCAACCTGACGCCGGACGTGATGCGTCGCGTCGAGCTGGTGATCGGCATCGGCTACACCGACGACATCGACCTCGCCCGCAAGCTGGCGCTGGACATCATGCATGCCGACCCGCGGGTGCTGGCCGAGCCGTCGCCGGACGTGCTGGTCTACGGGCTGGGCGACAACAGCGTCAACCTGGGCATCCGCTGCCACGTCGCCAACGCCGACTTCTTCGTGACCAAGTGCGAGTTGACCGAGCGGATCAAGAAGGGCTTCGATGCCTCCGGAGTCAGCATTCCGTTCCCGCAGCGCGACGTCCACATGTACCACCACGTCGCCGGTGGCGGCCAGAGTGGACCGGCGACCTTGCCGCCGCAGGTCAGGGACAGTCTCGCCAGCCCCGACCACCAGCCCTCGGCCGATCCGGAGTAAGCCGCGGATCCCGCGCTCAGCGCGGGTCGGCCGCGGCCAGCCCGCGCTGGAAGCCGTCCATCCTGCGCTGTGCCTGTTCGATGATCGCGCCCTGCCCGACCCCGTCGGGCCAGGACATCACCAGCGAGTATTCGATCAGGTCGTCGTTCCTGACCACGAAGCGGCTGATTCCGATCGAAGGCGCCTCGGCGGTCGCGTACAGGAACCGCGCGGTCGGATAGCAGGTCGAACCGACCCGGCCGCCGACGACCATCTCCAGGCCGCGCCCGAACGGTGTGTCGGCCTCGATGAAGGACGCCTTGCCGTCGCCGGTGTTGCCCTGCTGGATCGCGACCACCTGGCGCAGCGCCAGCTCGTTGTCGCGCAGGTCCTCCGGCAGGCGGGTGATGACGTAGGCGGCTTCGATCGGGCCCGATCCATCGCGGCTGAACAGCGCGTAGCTGTCGTCGACCCCGCGCGAGCCGTCGTGCAGGCGCTCCATCAGGGTCCATTCGCGGAACGGCGCCAGCGCCGACAGGTCGACCCGGTAACCGGTGTCGCCCAGCGCCAGGGAGCCACTTTCCTGCGCCTGCCGGCGGCGCGGATGCACCGCCCACTGCAGTATCGCCGGTCCCTGGCAACGCTGCTCGGTCACGGTGACCACGTTGTGGATGGCCGGCGTTTCGTCGGCGCTGGCCGCGATCGGCAGCCAGGCCGCCCCCAGCGCCAGGCAGAGAAGACAGTTGCGGCTCCGGTTCATTTCGCCTCCTGCGTCGTGGTGATCCGGAAAATCCTTTCCGGCGGGTGATGCTCAGTCCGCCTGGAGGCCGCCCAGACGGCCCATGAAGCCGCGATAGTGGCGCAGCTCGGCGATCGAGTCGTGCACGTCGCTCAGCGCGGTATGGCGCGACTGCTTGCTGACCCCGGCAAGCACCGCCGGCGCCCAGCGCCGGGCCAGTTCCTTGATCGTGCTGACGTCGAGATTGCGGTAGTGGAAGTGCCGCTCGACCTGCGGCATCAGCCGGTGCAGGAAGCGGCGGTCCTGGCAGATCGAATTGCCGCACATCGGCGAGGCGCCGGCGCTGCTCCATTCGCGCAGGAAGGCCAGGGTCCTGGCCTCGGCCTCGGCGATATCGACGAGGCTGGCAAGCACCCGATCCCACAAGCCCGAGCTGCCGTGCTGGCGGCGGTTCCATTCGTCCATCGCCTGCAGGCGTTCGAGCGGGTGATGGATGGCGAGCTCGGGCCCCTCGGCCAGGACCTCGAGGCTGGCGTCGGTCACCACGGTCGCGATCTCCAGGATCGAGTCGTTGTCGGTGTCCAGGCCGGTCATCTCCAGGTCGATCCAGACCAGCCGTTCGCCCTTCCCCATCGCCATCCCCGCTGTCATCGTCATGCTGTCCTTCGTTGCCTGCTCGCCGCGACCGCCGCGTCGGGGCATGATAGCGGCAACCCAACGCCCGCGTACCGCCATGTTCAAGGACGCCGCCTCGCACTACGCCATCCTCACCGCGATGCTCGCGCCCGCGTTCTTCCTGACCGCGACCGCGTCGCTGCTGATGTCGGCGAACAACCGCCTGGCCCGGGTCATCGACCGCGCCCGCCAATTGCTGCTGGAACTGGAGACCGTCGACAACGACGGCGAGCGCGCCCGCATCGAGGCGCTGATCCTGATGCAGCGCCGGCGCAGCCGGATCACCCTGCATGGCAGCCAGTTGCTGTATCTGGCGATCAGTTGCTTCGTCGGCACCAGCCTGACCGTCGCCGCCGACGCCTTCATGGGCTACCGCTTCGTGTCCGCGCCGACGATCCTGGCCGCATTGGGGGTGACGATGATGCTGGCGGCGAGCATCCTGCTGGCTTACGAGTCGTCGCTGGCGGTGCGGGTGGTCAACGACGAGATGGACCACGGCCACAAGCGCGCCAACCAGCGGCGCCTGGGCCGGCCGTAGCCGTCGCGACCGGTTCGGGAAGGGTTCTCAGCTCTCGGCTTCGCGCCTCAACAGCTCTCGTTTGCGCTCCAGGCCCCAGCGATAGCCGGATATGTCCCCGTCGCGCCGCACGACACGATGGCAGGGAATGGCGACAGCCACGCGGTTGGCGCCGCAGGCCTGGGCCACGGCGCGGACCGCCTTCGGTGCGCCGATGCGTTGTGCGACGTCGGCATAGCTCGCCGTGGTGCCGGGCGGAATTTCGAGCAGCGCCTGCCAGACCCGCTCCTGGAAGGCGGTTCCGCGCACATCCAGCGGCAGGTTCAGGCCGATGGAAGGCGATTCGATGAAGCCCACGACCTCGGCGACCAGACGCTCGAACTTGGCGTCACCGCCAATGAGTTGTGCCTTCGGAAACTGATCCTCGAGCTCGCGAATCAAGGCATCCGGGTCGTCGTCCAGCAGGATGGCGCAGATGCCTCGTTGACTTTGCGCAACCAGGATCGCGCCCAGAGAGCATTGCCCTACCGCGAAACGGATCGTCATACCCGCGCCGCCTGCCCGGTAGTCGCGCGCGCGCATCCCCAATAGCCGGTCGGATGCCTCGTAGAAGCGACTGTTGGAGCCGAATCCGGCATCGTAGATGGCCTCGGTGACGGAAACGTCGGCGGCCCCCAGCTTCTGCCGCAGCTTCCGGGCGCGATGGGCCGAAGCATAGGCTTTGGGTGTCAGACCCGTTTCGGCCTTGAACACGCGGTGGAAATGGAACGGGCTCATGCGAGCCTGCGTGGCCAGCTCATCGAGCGAGGGTTCGGTTTCGGAAGCCTCGATCCGGCGGCAGGCCTGCGCCACCAACGCCGCGCGTCCGATCGCCGGATCGGTCCGGTCGCCCTTGCTCCGCCGGTTGGCGCGGTACCCCGCCGCCTCGGCCGCTGCCGGCGAATCGAAGAACTCCACATTCTCCCGCTTCGGGAGCCGCGCCGGCGAGCCCGGGTGGCAATACACGCCAGTGGTGCGCACGGCATAGACGAAATGCCTCGCAGCGTCGCGATCGCGGGCCTGAACGGCGCGCCAGCGCGCATCATCCGTCGTGTAGTCGGCCGAGTCCTGGACGGTCGAAGGCATGGCTGGTACCTGGAAGCATCCGCTCATCGGATCAGCATAGGGGGAAATTCGACCGCAGGAACTCCGGTTCTTGCGGTCGATGCCGGTCGCCCAGGGCGGCCGGTCATGCCGGCGCGGCGCTGTCCACGCACCGCAAGAACCGGATAGGCATCCCGGTCGGGGCCGGACAAGCTGGCGCTACTTCCCGCACGGTACCGCATTGCCATGAGAGTCGATCCCAAGTCCTGCCCGCGCAACGAGGACGCCATCCATCGTCTTGTCCGCGACCATCCTTTCGCTCATCTGATCTCCAGCCGGAGTGGCAAGCTGCTGTGCACGCCGTTGCCGCTGGTTCTCGATCATGACGTCGAAGCTCCGCACCTCATCGGTCACCTGGCCCGGTCGAACCCCCATGCAGCCGCCCTCGTTCGTGAGCCCCGCGCGCTCGTGGTGTTCAGCGGTACGCATGGATACATTTCACCGTCGTGGATGCGGGACCGGACACAGGCGCCCACCTGGAACTACGAATCCGTCCAGTTCGATGTCGAAGTCGACTTCGACGAAGACGCGGGGTTCGCGCTGGAACGGCTTGTCGCCCGCATGGAGCACGGGCGCCGGGACGCCTGGCGCGTGTCCGAGATGGGCGACCGCTATCCGGGACTCTCGCGTGCGGTGATTGCGTTTCGCGCGCGGATCATCGACACCCGCGCAAGGTTCAAGCTTGGCCAGGATGAGCGGGCGGACGTGTTCGACGACATTCTTGCCGGGTTGGAACGGGAACGACAGCACGAACTCCTGTCGGCCATGGTGCGTCAGGCATCGAGGGCCAGCGGAGATTGATCCTCCGCTGGCGATGCGGACCTCATCGGGATCCACGCGAGCAGGAGCGGATGTCCGCCTGCCCGCTCGCTCCGCCTACAAGCACGACTTCCTGTCGTGGAGGAACCTGGCGGATGCGCTGCTGAACTCGGCCGGAGGCATCGACAGAAACTCCTCCACCAGCGGAATGACCGTCTCGGGTTCTTCCACATGGCCGTAGCTCCCGCTGTATTCCAGGATCATGAAACACGCCTGGGGAGCGTGGCGCTTGAATTCCCACTGCAGCTTTGGATAGAGCGCACGGTCGTAGCGTCCCGCCAGGATCAGGGTCGGCATCTCCAGTTCGCCCAGTCGCGGCCTGAAGTCCGGGAGGCGGACGACCTCCCCTCCCGGTTCGAAATCGATGTCATGGCCGACGAACTCCCAGTAGAGCGCCTTGTTGGTCGACCCCGGTTCCGTCCTGCGTCGGTGCGCACGGTCCGGGTTGTACCAGCGGATAAGGGGGGAATGCACGGCATAGAGTGCCTGCATTTCCGGACTGGATGAGGTGTAGCCCCGTTCCCGCAGCCCCTGGATGCGTTCCCAGACTTCGGGGTACTGCTTCTCGAGCTCGGCGTTGATGTTGTCGTGATTGAGCTTCCACATCTCAGCGCTGTAGAGCGTATTCGCAAGAATCAGATGATCCACCCTGGATGGCTGGGCAAGCGCATAGGCCTGCGCCACGAGCCCTCCGTAGGAAAAGCCATACAGATTCATCGTCTCCAGACCCAGCTCGGCGCGCAGCGCCTCCAGGTCTTCGACATCCTGCTCGAAGGTGACATCTCCGATTGCAGCGGGTGCGTCGCTTCTGCCACGCCCCCGATAATCGTAGTAGATGATCTGGAACCGGTCTGCCAGCGAACTGAAGGTCGGATGCATGGACACATGCGAGTTCGCGGGGCCGCCGACCAGGACGACCAGTGGAGGCCCCTTGCCTTCCGCCTCCACCCACAGTCTTGTCCCATTCACCGGCACCAGACGTCCCGGGACGTGCTCTACAGGCGCGGCAGTCGGTACGGGCCCGCCAAGGGCCGCCAACGGAAATGCGGCCGACGTGCCCGCGATCATCCCGATCACGAGAGCGAATTTGCGCATGGGTATCTCCTTCCATCTGTTGCGTATGAGAAGTGTCGAATGCGCGGGTCCAGGCAGTAGCGGGAACGCAGCGCAATGAACGCAGCAGAGGCTAGAGAGGCAACCGGTCAGTGAATATCCGGATCTTGCTTTCCGTCAGGAGGGATCGGTTCGTGGCTTGCGGCCGTCCTGGAAAGGCCGCGGCGACCGACCGGCGCTGCGGCCGTGCTGGGCCCTGAAGGGGGCCGTCGGGCAGGCGCCAGCCTCGCGGAGCCGCCGTCGGCGACCAGCGTGATGCGGTCCCGCAGCGTGTCGGCACCGTGGCCCATCAGCGCCAGCGCGGCGTCGCCTGGGCGGACGCTGAAGCCCCCGCCCCGCCCTGCCGCGCTCAGAACGCGCGGCTGACGGTGAAGCTGCCGAACACCGGGGTCTCGGTCTGCTCGTCGAACTCGCGGGTGCTGTGGTAGCGCGCGAAGGCGAACTTCCAGCGGCGATGCATCAGCGCCACCCCATAGCCGGCATAGGCCACCAGCGGACGGCGAGCGACGCTGTGACTGTCGCGGAACAGGTTGCCGTCCAGGGTGATGTCGTGCAGCACCCAGCGCGCATCCACGGTCAGGAAGAAGTGGAAGCCGCTGGGATACCGGCTCTGCGGCTCCCGCGTCGGCGCGGTGTTCTCGCCGGCCGGGCGCAGCGGCGTGCTGCCGAAGTCGTCGGGCAGGTTGCGGCCGAAGCGGAACTCGCCGCCGAGGTTGGCGAAGGTGGTCAGATTGCCGAGGCTGCCGCCGTAATGACCGATCGCGTCCCAGCTCCAGCCCGGGTCGCCGTCGTGATTGGCCGAGACCCGGCGCATCCGCTCGTGGATCAAGCGCACGACCGGCTCGTTGCGCAACTGGTTGTCCCAGCCACGGAATTTCTCGCTGCCGGTGACCTCGTGGACCGCGTCCTGCACCTGCTCGCCGAGCGCCGCGGGACCGACGATGCCGACCTGCAACTGGGTGGTGCGCAGCCGGTCGCCCTCGCGGGCGTTGTAGCCCAGTCCGACCAGCAGCCCGGCCGCGTATGGGCGGTCGTCCTCGATCAGGTCGCTGCGGCTGAAGTCGGTCGGAGTGAAGATGCCCTGGGCGAAGGTCGCGATCATGTTCTGCTGCTCGAACCGGCTCGGCTGCAGCGCTTCCAGATGGCGGTTGACCCAGTGCGCCAGCCGCGGCAGGCACGGGTCGTCGGTGTAGTCGCGCAGGTTGGGCGAGACCAGGGTCAACTGCACGCCATTGCTGTAGCCCTGGTCCTGGCCGCCGAACAGGTCGTTGTCGACGCGGAAGTTGACCGTCGGCGGCAACCGGGTCGAGCCGTGGCGGCAGGCCTCGCGGCCCTGCGCGACGGCGGTGCCGCCTACGCCCACCGCTACCCATGCAACGGCGGCAAGCAGCCAGAATCGATAAGGTCGGGTCATGCGGAAATCACACGGAGAGTGCCACGAAACAACGGGGGAAGATTCGCATCGGGCCGGTCGCGCCGGCGGTCGCCAAGGTGCGCGACAAAGCGGCATCCGGCCCCGCTCAATCCGGCCGGCGTGCGCGCTTGGCACGGAAGTAGGCGGTCAGGCGGGCGCCGGCCTCCTCACCGAGCACCCCGCCGGTCACCTCGACGCGATGGTTGTGGCGCGGATCGGCGAGCAGGTCGAATACGCTGCCGGCGGCGCCGGTCTTGGGGTCGCGGGCGCCGTACACGACCCGACCGACCCGCGCGTGGACCATCGCCATCGCGCACATCGCGCAGGGCTCCAGGGTCACGTAGAGGGTGCTGCCGAGCAGGCGGTGATTGCCCAGCCGCATCCCGGCCTGGCGCATCGCCACGATCTCGGCGTGGGCGCTGGGGTCGTGCTCGGTGATGTTGCGGTTCCAGCCCTCGCCCAGCACCTGGCCGTCGGCCGAGACCAGCACCGCGCCGACCGGAATCTCGTCGTCCTCGCGCTCGGCGCGCGCGGCCAGCGCCAGCGCGTGGCGCATCCAGCGCTGGTCGTTGTCGGCCCGGAAATCCGGATTCGTCATGCTCGCTCTCCAGCCGCTTCCGATCTCATCGCCGCCGTAGCTGGCGCGGCATCTTCGCGCCATCGCGGGCGAACGAGCGGCTCATTCCCACTCGATCGTCGCCGGCGGCTTCCCGCTGATGTCGTAAACGACACGAGAAATGCCACGTAACTCATTGATAATACGGTTTGATACCCGACCCAGGAAGTCGTAGGGCAGATGCGCCCAGTGGGCGGTCATGAAGTCGATGGTCTCCACCGCGCGTAGCGCGATCACCCACTCGTAGGCGCGCGCGTCTCCGACCACGCCGACCGACTTCACCGGCAGGAACACGGCGAAGGCCTGGCTGGTCTTGTCGTACAGGCCGGCCTTGCGCAGCTCCTCGATGTAGATGTGGTCGGCGCGCGCCAGCAGTTCGGCATACTCGCGCTTGACCTCGCCGAGGATGCGCACGCCCAGGCCGGGGCCCGGAAACGGGTGGCGGTAGACCATCGATTCGGGCAGGCCGAGCTCGACGCCGAGACGGCGCACCTCGTCCTTGAACAGCTCGCGCAACGGCTCGACCAGGCCCAGCTTCATGTGCTCGGGCAGGCCGCCGACGTTGTGGTGGCTCTTGATCACGTGGGCCTTGCCGGTCTTGCTGCCGGCCGACTCGATCACGTCCGGGTAGATCGTGCCCTGGGCCAGCCACTTGGCCCGGCTCAGCTTGCCGGCTTCCTCGTCGAAGATCTCGACGAACAGGTTGCCGATGATCTTGCGCTTGGCTTCGGGGTCGGCGACGCCTTCCAGCGCCTCGAAATAGCGGTCGGCGGCATCGACGCGGATCACCTTGACGCCCATGTGCTCGGCGAACATCGCCATCACCTGGTCGCCCTCGTTCCAGCGCAGCAGGCCGGTATCGACGAACACACAGGTCAGCTGCGGACCGATCGCCCTGTGCAGCAGCGCGGCCACCACCGAGGAGTCGACGCCGCCGGACAGGCCGAGGATCACCTCGTCGTCGCCGACGCGTTCGCGCACCCGCGCGATCTGGTCCTCGATGATGTGGGCGGGCGTCCACAGGGTCTGGCAGCCGCAGATATCGGTGACGAAGCGGCGCAGCAGGGTCTGGCCCTGCTTGGTGTGGGTGACCTCGGGATGGAACTGCACGCCGTACCAGCGCTTGTCCTCCAGCGCCATCGCCGCGACCGGGATGCGGTCGGTGGTGGCGGTGACGGTCCAGCCCGGAGGCGCCTGGGCGACATGGTCGCCGTGGCTCATCCACACGTCGATGCGCGGTTCGCCGTCGTGGTCGCTGAGACCGCCCAGCAGCGCATCGTCGGCCAGCAGCCGCACCTCGGCGTGGCCGAACTCGCGGGCATCCGCGGCCTCGGTCGCGCCGCCCAGCTGCGCGGCCAGGGTCTGCATGCCATAGCAGATGCCGAGGATCGGCAGGCCGGCGTCGAACACCTCCTGCGGCGCACGCGGCGCGCCCTCGAGCGTGGTCGACTCCGGACCGCCCGACAGGATGATGCCCTTGGCGCCCCAGGCGGCGATTTCGGCGGGGTCGTGGTCCCAGGCCCAGATCTCGCAGTAGACGCCGATCTCGCGGATGCGGCGGGCGATCAGCTGGGTGTACTGCGCGCCGAAGTCGAGGATCAGGATCTTGTCGGAATGGATGTCGGTCATCGGGCGCCCCAGGGCTTCAGTAGTGCGGTTCAGAAGTGCGGTTCAGGCAATTGCAGGGTCTGTGCCATCGTCGCCGACAGCGCGTCGTAGCCGGCCTGCTGCGCCGGTATGTCGGCGGACCAGCGCATCGACAGCAGCGCCGAGCACGGCCGGACATCGCGGTCGCAGTCGCCGTCGACCGGCCACAGCGCCACCTGCCGGCGCAGGCCGTGCGGGTGTGTTTCAGCGGCTTCCCTGCGCAGCGCGGCCAGGTTGGAAACCCGCCCTCGAGCGGCGTCCTGCCGCCCTTCGATCCATGCCAGGTAGCGCAGCTGGTCCTGCGAAGGGAGCTGCGTGCCGTCCAGTTCCAGTGCTGCGGCGACTTCGGCGATCCCGTCCCAGCGGTCGTGCGGGAACCGCAGCGAAGGCAGGCAACGCACGTCGACGACGATGCCCTGCTCCGACGCGTCCGCCAGTCGCCAGTGGCCCGGCCGTACCTGCCTGGACCGCCATCCGCCGGGAATACCGAAGGAGGCGCCGCAGGCCTGCACCTGTTCCATCTGCGCGGCCGCGGACCTGGCAGCCGGTTGCGGCGACGGTCCTGGTCCCTGCGATGTACTGCAGCCGCCGACCAGCACCGCCAGCAGCGTCCCGCAGCCTACGAGTCCGCGTGTCACCGATCCGGCCTCAGCCGGCGCGGTAGTTCGGCGGCTCCTTGGTGATCTGCACGTCGTGGACATGGCTCTCGCGGCTGCCGGCGTTGGTCACGCGGACGAAGCTGGGCCGGGTGCGCATGTCCTCGATGGTCGCGCAGCCCACGTAGCCCATGGTCGCGCGCAGGCCGCCGGCCAGCTGGTGGACGACGTTGCCGAGCGGGCCGCGGTACGGCACCCGGCCCTCGATGCCCTCGGGCACCAGCTTGTCGGCGTCGGAGGCATCCTGGAAGTAGCGGTCCTTGGAGCCCTTCTCCATCGCGCCGAGGCTGCCCATGCCGCGGTAGCTCTTGTAGCTGCGGCCCTGGAACAGCTCGACCTCGCCCGGCGCCTCCTCGGTGCCGGCGAACAGGCCGCCGATCATCACGCTGGACGCACCGGCGACGATCGCCTTGCCGATGTCGCCGGAATAACGAATGCCTCCATCGGCGATCAGCGGGATGCGGTCCTGCAGTGCGTCGGCGACCATCGCCACCGCGGTGACCTGCGGCACGCCGACACCGGCGACGATGCGGGTGGTGCAGATCGAGCCGGGACCGACACCGACCTTGACCGCGTCGGCGCCGTGGTCCATCAGCGCCAGCGCGGCGTCGCCGGTGACGATGTTGCCGCCGATCACCTGCAACTGCGGGAAGGTCTTCTTGACCCAGCGCACCCGCTCGAGCACGCCCTGGGAATGGCCGTGGGCAGTGTCGACCACCACCACGTCGACGCCGGCGGCGGCCAGCGCCTCGACCCGGGCCTCGGTGTCGCCGCCGACACCCACCGCGGCGCCGACCAGCAGGCGTTCGCTGCTGTCGTAGGCGGCGTTGGGGTTGTCGCGCTTCTTCTGGATGTCCTTGACCGTGATCAGCCCGCGCAGCTGGAAGCCGTCGTTGACCACCAGCACCTTCTCGATCCGATGCTTGTGCAGCAGTTCGAGCACTTCCTCGTCGGAGGCGCCCTCGGCGACGGTGACCAAGCGGTCCTGCTTGGTCATGATGTGGCGGACCGGATCGTCGAGCTTCTTCTCGAAGCGCATGTCGCGGCTGGTGACGATGCCGACCAGCTGGCCGCCCTCCACCACCGGCACGCCGGAGATGTTGCGGGCCCGGGTCAGACTGAGGACCTCGCCGATGGTCGTCTCCGGACCGACGGTGAACGGCTCCTTGATCACTCCGGCCTCGAACTTCTTGACCTTTGCGACCTGGGCCGCCTGCGCCTCCGCGCTCATGTTCTTGTGGACGATGCTGATGCCGCCGAGCTGGGCCATCGCGATCGCGAGGCGGGCCTCGCTGACCGTATCCATCGCCGCCGACACGATCGGCAGGCGGATGGTCAGGTCGCGGGTCAGACGGGTGGAGAGCGAGACGTCCTTGGGCAGGACGTTGGAGTGCGCCGGTACGAGCGATACGTCGTCGTAGGTGAGCGCTTCAGCCTGGATGCGCAGCATGGGCGGGACCGGGGAGGATGAAGCGCGCCATTGTAACCTGTTCGACACCCCGCACGCGCGCACGGATGCTGAACTCCGTGTCCCGCCAGCGGGACGATCCGGCCCCGAAAGCCCCGGGAGCGGCATGCCCCAACCCCCTGAGTCAGGGGGCGATTCGCGCGCAGCGCGAACGGGGGGGTGTGGAGGCGCAACGGCGGGGCCCGAGGTTTGCGCCGCAGGATCCCGGGGATTCCCCCGGGCACGGGCCGGGGATCGCGGCTCACGCCGCTCCTGCGAGAGAAGGCGACCGCTCCTGTAGGAGCTGCGTAAGCCGCGACCGGACTTTCCCGCGAAGACTTCATTGCGGCTTGCGCCGCTCCTACCGAGCTCGGTGGACCAGGGCGGGCGCAGCCGGTGGCGCCTATCCGGCCGCCTCGGCCGCCTCCAGGGTGTTCTGCATCAGGGTGGCGACCGTCATCGGCCCCACCCCGCCCGGCACCGGGGTGATCCAGCTGGCCCGCTGCGCGGCGGCCGCGAAGCCGACATCGCCGACCAGGCGGCCATCGTCGAGGCGGTTGATGCCGACGTCGATCACCACCGCGCCGGGCTTGACCCACTCGCCGGGAATCAGGCCCGGGCGGCCGACCGCGACGACCAGGATGTCGGCGTTGCGGACCGAGGCTTCCAGCACCTCCGGCGGGGTGAATTTGTGGCAGCTGGTCACGGTGCAGCCGGCGATCAGCAGCTCCAGCGCCATCGGCCGGCCGACGTGGTTGGACACGCCGACGATGGTCGCGCTCTGGCCGCGCACCGGGCGGTCGGTATAGGCCAACAGGGTGGTGATCCCGCGTGGCGTGCACGGACGCAGGCCGAACTGGCGCAGCGCCAGGTGGCCGACGTTCTCGGGATGGAAGCCGTCGACGTCCTTGCCCGGATCGATGCGCTTGATCAGGGCATTGGCGTCGCGGCGGTCGGGCAGCGGCAGCTGCAGCAGGATGCCGTGGATGTCCGGATCGGCATTGAGGCGGTCGATCAACGCCGCCAGCTCGGCGTCGGAGGTGTCGGCCGGCAGGTCGAAATCGACCGCGCGGATGCCGACCTTCTCGGCCGCCCGGCGCTTGTTGCGCACGTAGACCGCCGAGGCCGGATCGTCGCCGACCAGCAACACCGCCAGGCCCGGGCGGCTCCTGCCGGCGGCCAGTCGGGCCTCGACCTGGGCCTTGAGTGAATCGAGCAGGTCCTCGGCGATGCGTTTGCCGTCGAGGATGCGGGCTGGGGTGTCACTCATGCGGATTCCGGGGGCCTGCGCTACATTCGAAGCCGAGCATTATCCCCCATCCGGCCGCGCGACGCGGCCCCGCATCGAATTCCCGTCATGAACGCAACCGATCACGAAACCCTGCATATCGAGGCCGCGGTGTTCCGCCGCCTGCGCGAACACCTGCTGCAGGCCCGCCCCGATGTGCAGAACATCGACCTGATGATCCTCGCCGGTTTCTGCCGCAATTGCCTGGCCGACTGGTATCGCGAGGCGGCCGAGGCGCGCGGCATCACCATGAGCAAGGACGAGGCGCGCGAAGCCGTCTACGGCGAACCCTTCGGCGATTGGAAGGCCAAGCACCAGCAGCCGGCCACGCCCGAGCAACTGGCCGCGTTCGAGGCCGCGCGCAAGCGCCACGACTGAGTCGCCAGCGGTGACCACGCCCCACAAGCCCCCGCCGCGCGCCGCCAGCCGTTCGAGCACCACGGCCCCCCGCGACGCGGGCTCTGGGTGTACGCGCTCGGCCTCCCCGCGTTCGCCGCGCTGGGCTACGCCGCGATCTGCGGCTTCATGTACGCCAAGCAGCGCGACTTCGTCTATTTTCCGCAGGTCACCCGGGTCGCCGCCCAGGCGACCGACTTCGAGCTGGCCCGGGGTGGCGCGGTGTTGCGCGGCTGGGTGCTCAATCCCGGCCAGGCGCGCGCCCTGCTCTACTTCGGCGGCAATGCCGAGGCGATCGAGCACAACCGCGAGGCCTTCGCCGCCTGGTTCCCCGATCACACCGTCTACCTGCTGGCCTACCGCGGCTACGGCGCCAGCGACGGCAACCCGTCGGAAGCGGCATTGGTGGGCGATGCCCTGGCCCTGCACGATTTCGCCGCCGCCCGCCACCCGGGCATCGACGTGATCGGCCGCAGTCTGGGCAGCGGCGTCGCCGCGCAACTGGCGGCGCGGCGACCGGTCCGGCGCCTGGCCCTGGTCACCCCGTTCGACAGCCTGGTCGGGGTCGCCGGCTCGGCCTATCCGTGGCTGCCGGTGGGGCGACTGATGCAGGACCGCTTCGACTCGGCCCGGCACCTGGCCGATTATCGCGGCGAAGTGCTGGTGGTCCAGGCCAGCGCCGACGAGGTGATCCCGGCCGCGCATACCCGTCGACTGGTCGAGGCCCTGCCGCGCGCGCCACGGGTGCTGACCCTGGCCGGCGCCCGTCACAACGGTTTCGATGCGCGCCCCGAGTACGCCGGAGCCCTGACCGCTTTCTTCGACGTGCCTGCCGTCGAGGCGGATGCCTCACAGCGGGACTCGGACGGCGCGGCGGTCGACATGACCCGCTGAAGGCCTGCCACGACCCGGTCCCCGCGGCTCAGGGCGTCGCTGGATTCGGACAGCGCGGCACTCCGGAACCGACCACGCAGTGGATGCAGCACTGCTCCTGCGGTGCCGCCGGCTGCCAGTCGCGCGGGCTGGCCGGCATCGTCGGCATCGGCAGGCCGGGCTTGAGTTTCAGCAGCGCGACCCAGTTCTGCCGGTTGAAGGAACAGGCCCCGGGGTTGGACGGCCTGCAACCGATGCTGCGGCCCTGCGGCAGGTTCCAGAACCGGCCGGCATGGTTGATCGGAAGGATCCGCATCGTCACCGCCTGCAAGACATTGCCGCCGACCAGGTAGGCGCGGCCGTCGCCGCTGCCGTTGGCGTCGACCACGATGTCGCAATGCATCGCCAGTGCGCCCGAGCCGTTCGTGCCCAGCCAGGTCATCAGTGCGGCATGATCGGTGACCGAAGAGGCGCCGCGGGTGAAGCACAACAGGTCGCCGTCGGCTGGCGTCTCGCTCAGCGGATCGGCGATCCGGAACGGACCGTGTTCCTGGTTGCGGTAGGCATCGCGGACATAGTCGATGTGGCTGGGCGAGGCGGCGAATCCCGGCACCCCGGACTGGATCATCACGTAGGAGACGAAGGCGGCCGACCACGGCGTGTCGATCAGGAAGCCGCGGCAATTCGGCGAGGCGTAGCTGTCGTTGGTCACGTACTCGCAGGTGCTGGCGCCGGGCCGTTGCGCGACCGCGCCGAGCAGGCCGCTGCCGCGCCAGTAATCGACCACCCGTTTCCAAGCCGGGGTCATGCCGTCGCTGAGCGCGTCGGCCTCCATCTCGGCCACGGTGGTGCTGGCCAGACGCCCGTCGATATCGATGAACGCCTCGTACCAGAGCCGGTTCTCGCGGCAGGCCACCGCCGACACCCGTGCCGCCAGCGTGCGTGCCTGCAGCGGATCCTCGCCGCGGCAGCCGCCGCCGGCCCAGGCGGTCCCGGGCGTCGCCAGCCAAAGCCCCAGCGCGAAAGCGAGCGAAGCGAAGGCCGCTTCCAGGCCGCGGACATGCATGTCGGGATTCCGGTCCAAGTGTCGGGGCATCGTTCCAGAGGCGGTGTCGCGACGGAGTGAGCGATGGGGCCCGCGCTCAGCCGCCGGCGCAGAACGCGGCGTAGTCGATGTAGCCGGGGAACTCGCGGCCCGGCGCGCAGACCGGACAATCCGGGTCGGCCGAGAGCCGGGTCTCGCGAAAGCGCATGCCGAGCGCGTCGAAATGCAGCAGGCGTCCGCCCAGCGACGTGCCCAGCCCGAGCACCAGCTTGATCGCCTCGGTCGCCTGCAACAGGCCGATCACGCCGGGCAGCACGCCGAGCACGCCGGCCTCGGCGCAGTTGGGTGCGGCCTCGGGCGGCGGCGGCTCCGGGAACAGGCAGCGGTAGCACGGCGCCTCGCCGCGCCGGCGGCCGGCGTCGAACACGCTGGCCTGCCCCTCGAAGCGGTGCACCGCGCCGTAGACCAGCGGCTTGCCAAGTTTCACGCAGGCGTCGTTGAGCAGATAACGCGCGGGAAAATTGTCGGCGCCGTCGATGACCACGTCGGCGTCGGCGATCAGCCGTTCGACGTTGGCGGCGCTGACGCGTTCGGCGAAGGCCTCGACCCGCACCCGCGGATTGAGCGCCGACAGCGCGGTCCGTGCCGACTCGACCTTGGCGACTCCGATCCGGTCGTCGGTGTGCAGGATCTGCCGTTGCAGATTGCTGCGATCGACCACGTCGTCGTCGGCCAGCACCAGGGTGCCGACACCGGCGGCGGCCAGGTAGAACGCCGCCGGCGAGCCCAGGCCACCGGCGCCGACCATTGCGATGCGCGCGGCCTGCAGCCGGCGCTGGCCCGCCTCGCCGACCTCGGGCAGGCGCAGGTGGCGCGAGTAGCGGTCGTAGAAATCGGTATCGCCTGCCGGAATCTCGACCGGCAGGCCCTCGGCGATCCAGCGTTCGGTGCCGCCATCGACCGAGGCGACCCGTGCGTAGCCGGCCCGGCGCAGCGCCTCGGCCGCCTTCAGCGAGCGCCCCCCGACCTGGCAGATCAGCATCACCGGTGCGTCGGGGTCCGGCAGTAGCGCTGCCGGCTCGGCCTCCAGTTCGGCCCGGGCGATGCCGCGCGCGCCCTCGGCATGTCCGGTGGCGCGCTCGTGCGACTCGCGCACGTCGATCAGCAGGCAGCCCTCGCGCAGGCGCCGCAAGGCCTGGGCCGGAGTCAGGTGTTCGATGTCCATGCGCCGATTATCGCGCCAATTGCGCCAATCGGGTCCGCTGCCCTGCCCACTGTCGCCGCCGACAGTTACGGATAGTCCAGGACCTCGACCACGGCGCCCGCGGCCAGCATCTGCGGCCCTTCCGGCACCACGACCAGGGCATTGGCGGCGGCGGCCGCGGCCAGCCGGTGGGAACCGGTCGCCGGGTCCGGGGTCGCGATCAGGACGCCGTCATCGTCGCTGTCCACGCGGGCGCGCTGGAATTCGCGGCGGGCGTGGGCCTTGTCGATCGGCGCCGCCAGCCGCGCGCGCCGCTGCGGACGCGGTTCCCGACGCCCCTGCAGGCCGTCGGCCAGGGCCCGGCCCAGGCTCAGCCAGGTCGCCAGCACCGACACCGGATTGCCGGGCAGGCCGAGGAAGCGGCACTGGTCGAGACTGCCGAACAGCACCGGCATGCCGGGTTTCATCATCACCTTCCAGAAATGGATCCGCCCGAAGCGTTCGATCACCTCGGGAATATGATCCTTCTCGCCGGCCGACACCGCGCCGCAGGTGATCACCAGATCGAATGCGCAGCCGGCGTCGCGCAGGGCAATTTCGACCGCGCGCGGGTCGTCGGGCAGCCGCGGCCACGCGGTCGGTTCCAGCCCTTCCGCTCGCAGCAGGCCCATCAACAGTTCCCGGTTGCTGTCGTAGATCTGCCCGGGGGCCAGCGCCATGCCCGGTTCGACCAGTTCGTCGCCGCTGGTAAACACCGCCACCGTCGGCCGCCGCGACACCTCCAGCGTGTCCAGGCCGAGCGAGGCGGCCAGTGAGACCCGGGCCGGGGTCAGCATGTCGCCGGCGGCCAGGACCGGATCGCCGACGTTCACGTCCTCGCCGGCATGACGGACATTGGCGCCGCGCGCGACGCTGCCCGGCACCCACACGCGATCGCCGTCGACGCGGACGTTCTCCTTGATCGCGACGGAATCGGCGCCCGCCGGCAGCGGCGCGCCGGTGGTGATGCGCAGGCATTCGCCCGGGCCGATGCCCTGCCCGCTGGCGACGCCGGCGAACTGCTCGCCGACCAGTCGCAGCGCGGTCTGCTCGCCGTCCAGATCGGCGTGGCGCAGCGCAAAGCCGTCCATCGCACTGTTGTCGAACGGCGGCAGCGCGATCGGCGCATCGACGTCGGTCGCCAGCACCCGTCCATGCGCACGGGCCAGGGGCACCCGCTCGCGCTCCAGCCGATGCGCGGCGGCGACCGTGTCGATGATGGCCCGGGCCTGGTCGAAGCCCAGTCGTGTCGGATAGTCGTTCATGTCGCGGGTGGGATCCCGGCCGCGGCCAGGTCGTCGGGCGTATTGAGATTGCCGAAGCGTACGCCCTCCAGTCGCACCGCGGCCAGCTCGAGCCGGGCCTGCAAGCCGCGCACCGCGCGCTCGTCGGCGGCGAGCGCCGCGCTCAGCGCCGGCCGCAACGCCTGCACCCGCCACAGCGCGACCAGCGGCTGCGCGCCGTCGTCGTCGACCGCGAACGCCCCGTCGGCATCGCGCATCGCGGCCAGGGTCTGCAACAGGCATTCGTTGACCCCGACCAGATCGACCGGAATCGTCAGCAGCCATGGCGTGGCGCAGGCATCGGCAAGGGCATCCAGGCCGGCCAGCGGACCGATTCCGTCGCCGACACGGTCCGGCACCGAGACCAATCCGGCCTCGCGGTAACGCTGCGGGGTCCGGTTCGCGCTGACCAGTACCTGCCCGACCTCGCCGCCGAAGCGCTGCCACCAGCGCAGCACCTGCGCTTGCCCGTCCCGCTCCAGCCAGGCCTTGTCGATCCCGCCCAGCCGCGAGGCGCGGCCGCCAGCGAGAATGCCCAGGGTGATGTCGGATGCTCTCAGCATCGGTGCAACGCTCCCGTGCGCAATCTTGCCGCAGTGTCGCGGGCCGCGATCAAACGTTCCAATGAAGGCCCCATCGCGGCCTACGCCGCTCCTGCCGCCGCGACCCGGGAGTCGCCGCTCACTTGCCGCGTTTGACGTGGCGCATCAGTCGCCGCTTGCGCGCGACCTGGCGCTCGCTGAGCTCGTTCTTGCGCCCCTCGAACGGGTTGCTGCCTTCCTTGAACACGAAGCGCACCGGGGTGCCGACCAGCTTGAAGCGCTTGCGGAAGAAGTTCTCCAGATAGCGCTTGTAGGAATCGCCCAGCGTGCGCAGGCGGGTGCCGTGGACGACGAAGCTGGGCGGGTTGGTGCCGGAGGGGTGGGCGAAGCGCAGCTTGGCGACGTGACCGCGCACGCTGGGCGGCGGGTTCGAGGCGTAGGCGATCTCCAGGGCCTTGTTGACTTCGCTGGTGCCGAACTCGCGGGTCGCCGAAGCGTGCGCGCGGTGCACCGCGCGGAACAGTTCGCGCAGACCGGAGCCGTGCTTGGCGCTGATCCTTACCGCCTCGGCCCAGCCGACAAAGCCCAGTTTGCGCGACAGCATCGCCTCGGCCTGTTCGCGCTGGTAGTCGCTGAGTCCGTCCCACTTGTTGACCGCGATCACCAGGGCACGGCCGGCGTCCAGCGCCAGCGCCAGCACGGTCGCGTCCTGGTCGGTGACGCCCTCGGACGCGTCGAGCATCACCACCGCGACCTGGCAGTCCTCGATCGCCTGCAGGGTCTTGATGATCGAGAACTTCTCGACCGCCTCCTCGACCCGCGCCTTGCGGCGCACGCCGGCGGTGTCGATCAGGCGGTAGCGGCGGCCGTCGCGCTCCATGTCGATCGCGACCGAGTCGCGGGTGGTGCCGGGCACGTCGGAGGCGATCATCCGCTCCTCGCCCAGCAGGCGATTGACCAGGGTCGACTTGCCGACGTTGGGGCGCCCGATGAAGGCCAGCCGGACGCGCTCGGGATCGTCATCGAGATCGACCCGCGCCCCCTGCTCGGGCAGCCGCTCCAGCACTTCGTCGATCAGATCGTCGATGCCGCGGCGGTGCGCGGAGGAAATGTCGATCGCGTCGGCAAAGCCGTAGCGGGCGAACTCGTTGAGGGCGGCCTGGGAATCGAGGCCGTCGGTCTTGTTGACCACCAGCAGGGTCGGCCGCGCGGCCTTGCGCAGCCAGGCCAGGATCTCGTCGTCCAGTGCGGACGCGCCTTCGCGGCCGTCGACGACGAACAGCACCAGGTCGGCCTCCTCGGCGGCGGCTCGGGCCTGGCGGGTGGTCGCGCCGACCAGGCCCTCGTCCTCGCCGGCGATGCCGCCGGTGTCCACGACCGCGAAATGCGGCCGTCCTTCCGGCCGGCAGACCCCGTAGTGGCGGTCGCGGGTCACCCCCGGCTCGTCATGCACCAGCGCGTCGCGGGTACGCGTCAGCACATTGAACAGCGTGGACTTTCCGACGTTGGGTCGGCCAACGAGGGCGACGAGCGGGAGCATGGCGGGAACCGGACTGGAGGGACGGGAACGGGATGGGCGCGCGGAGCGACCGGTGGACCGGCGCCGGCGACGCTACTGGGTCGCATGATGACGGTGCGGACAGGAAAAGGAAACGGCCGGCGTGTGGCCGGCCGTTTCCGGAATGTCGCGGCGGCGCGCTCGGGCGGCCGCCGGGTTGACCTTACTGCAGCCGGTAGGCCGAGAGCCGGCCCTCGACATCCTGAACCAGCAGGATGCCGTCGGCGACGATCGGCGCGGCACGCAGCGCGTTGCGCCCGGCGCGGACGCGGGCGGCGAACTCGCCGTTGTCCAGCTTCAGCCAGTGCAGGTAGCCGTCGTAATCGCCGACCACGGCGAAGTCGCCCTGCACCGCCGGTGCGGTGACCGCACGACGGGCCAAGCCCGGCTGCTGCCACATCGCGGCGCCGTTGCGCTTGTCCAGTCCGTAGACGCTGCCGCTGGCGGCAGTGATCACGATGCGGTCGGCGGCGACGCCGATGCGGCCGGGGCCGCCGTTGTCCGAGGCCCACATCGGGCGGCCGCTGGGACCGTCGATCGCCACGGTGCTGCCCTTGAAGCTGGTCGCGAAGATGACCTGGCCGTCGAGCACCGGGGTGCCGTCGACGTCGGCCATGCGATCCAGCTCGGTGCGCCCTTCCTGCTGCCCGATCGGCTGTTCCCACAACGGGCGGCCGTCGGTCGCCGACAGCGCCGACAGGGTGCCGTCGTCGTTGCCGACGAAGACCAGGCCCGGGCCCAGCAGCGGCGCGTCGTTGCCGCGCACCGACAGTGCCGGCACGTCGTGGTTCCAGAACCAGCGGCGCTCGCCGGTGGCGGCGTCGAAGGCGGTGACGCGATTGTCGTTGGAACGGACCAGGACCATGCCCATGCCGACCGCGGGCGCGGCGATCACCTCATTGGACACCTGCGCCTGCCAGCGCTCGGCACCGGTTTCGGCGTCGAGGGCGACGATCTGGCCGTCGAGGCCGCCGGCCACCACCAGACCGTCGCCGACTCCGGGGCCGCCGCTGAGCGCCAGCTCGGATTCGTAGGTCCACAGGGTACGGCCGCTCTGCAGATCCAGCGCCCGCACGCCGCCCTCCACCGCCGCCGCATAGATGCGGCCATCGGCGACGACCGGGCCCTGCTGGGCGCCGATCAGGCCTTCGCCCTTGCCGACCCGGGCCGTCCACAACTCGGCGACCGACTGGCTGGGGGTGAACTCGACCAGGTCGGCGGGTTCGTTCGGCTTGTCCTTGCCCTTGCCGCCGCCGAACCAGCCCTTGACCGTGGAGCAGCCGGCCAGCGCGGACACGCAG
This sequence comes from Marilutibacter maris, assembly GCF_003233695.1. Taxonomy (NCBI): domain Bacteria; kingdom Pseudomonadati; phylum Pseudomonadota; class Gammaproteobacteria; order Lysobacterales; family Lysobacteraceae; genus Marilutibacter; species Marilutibacter maris. The sequence continues at coordinate 2,029,380 of NZ_CP029843.1, forward strand.
ACCAGGACCGCGGCGACGCGAACGACCGGGCGCGCCGACAGCGGGCGAGCGCAGGCCCGGACGGGAGTGATCAGAGCGGAATTCATCAGGACTTGGCCTCGGCTTCGGCTTCGACGGGCGTGCCGCCGACTTCGGTGAGTTTGAGCTCGAGCATCTTGCGCATCGGTGAACCGACATCCATCTTGGTCAGCGCCTGCTCATAGGAGGCGCGGGCCTCGTCGGCCTTGCCGAGCGCGAACTGGGCGTCGCCGCGGATCTCCAGCGCGATCGCCGAGTCGGATTGCGCCATCAACGCCAGCGCCGCTTCCGCCTGGCCGGCCTCGATCTGCAACCGGGCCAGACGCTGGTTGACGATCTCGACCAGGGCCGGGTCCTCGGCCGAAACGCCCTCGAGGGTCGCGATCGCGGCCTCGTTGTCGCCGGCGGCGACCTGCTTCTGCGCCAGCTCCAGGCCGGCGAGCAGCGCCAGCATGCCGGGCTGCAGGTTCCCGGTCAGTTCGGCCGCCTTGGGGTCGTCGGACTCGATCGCCTCGATCGCGGTGCTGTAGCGGTCGGCCTCTTCCAGCTTCTGCTGCTGCTGGCTGTGTTCCCACCATTTCCATCCGCCGATCGCGGCGAAACCCAGGGCGATGCCGCCGATCAGTCCAGCGCCGTTGTTGCGCAGCCACTGCAGGACGCGCTCGCTTTGTTCGTGTTCGTCGAGAAGGTCGTCGATTGCCATTGATCAGATAGTCGGGCCGGGGCTTCGGAGCCGGACGCCCGGCACGACCCGCCGGACGCGGGCCGGAGGCGACATGCATGGACCGGCCCGGAAGCCGAGTATGGAGTTCGACGGTGCCGCCGCAACCGATTATTCGGCTGGCGGAACCACGGAGCCGTCAGAGGATAGCGTAAAGCGAGCCACGTTGGACTTGCTGAACGCTGTCAGGTCGACGATCTCGCCGTCGTGGCGCAGTTCGATGGCCGACACGTTGCCCACGGTCATGCGGGCCACCCGGCCGGCCGGGTAGCTGCGACGCTCGCCGGCGGCGACCAGGCCCTTCTCGAGCGTCCGGCCGTCGGAACCGAACACCTCGAACCAGCTTTCGTCGTTGAACAGCAGCGACACCGCCGCGTCGTCGTCGCGGTTGTCGTCGCGGTTGTCGTCGCGGTTGTCGTCGCGGTTGTCGGGGCGTGGGTCGTCGGCACGCGTGTCGATGCTGCGCGGGGTCATCGAGGCGACCACCGGAGTGCGCGCCGGGCGCCGGGCCGTGGTCGAGGCCGGCGCGTCCTGGCGCACCGGTGCCAGGCCCTCGGGGACATCCAGCGACTGCACGTCGGGCGTCCCGGAAGTCGGAGACAGGTGGTCGCGCGTGGCCCACCAGACCGGCAGGGCGATCGCCGCGGTCATCACGATGTAGACGGCATTGCGGGTCGTCTGTTCCAGCACCCGGCGGTAGCGCGGGGTGTGGCTGTGGCTGACCAGTTCCGGCGGCGCCACGCGGGGGACATGGGCCTCGTCCAGGCAGCCATCGACATCCAGGTCGAGTTTGAGCAGGCGGGCGTAACTGCGCAGTTGCCCGCGTACGAAGATCGGCGCACCGAGGACGTCCCAGTCGTCGTTCTCCAGCGCTTCGATCACCCGCAACGGCATCCTGAGGCGGGAGGACACCTGCTCCCGGGTCAGGCCGCCGGCTTCGCGGGCCTGCCGCAAACGCGAACCACAACTATGTACTGAACCCGATTCGATTGGGTCTGGCTGGATCATCGTCTACCGCTTTCCCCCGTGTCAGAGCCCGACGCGTCCGGGAACTCCGCCCTCAGCCGCTGAACATAACGATCGGCTGCGTCCTTGTCGCCGAGTTGTCGCTCAATTTGTGACGCAAGCATCAACGCGCGGGCGTCCGCCGGTGCCGCCGCCAGCCTGCGTTCGGAAAAGGCACGCGCCTTGAACGCGTCGCCGGTGCGGAATTCGCGCTCGGCCATGGCCGCCAGCGCGACTGGATTTTCGGGCGCCAGTCTGAGCGCGGCCGCCAGGTAGCGCTCCGCCTTCTCGTCGAGTCCGGCCTTGTCGGCACACGAGCCGGCGTTGGCGAGCGCGAAGTCCGGCGTGGCATAGCCGCGGTCGCCCAGCGCCCGCTCGAACCATTCCAGCGATTCGGAGGCCTGTCCGGTCCGGCAAAGCCAGGCGCCGTAGTTGTTGAGCTGGGCGCCGCGGGGGCTGAGCTCGGCGGCCCGGCGATAATGCTCGCCGGCCCGGGCCGACTGCCCCTGGCGTTCGTAGACCGCCCCCATCAGGGTATGGGCGGCGCTGGAGGAGTCGTCCAGCTTGAGCGCGGTCCGGGCCGCCTCGGCGGCACTGTCGAGGTCGTTGGCCAGCAGCGCACGCTGCCCCGCATGGACCGTGACCGCCGCCCGCGTCCTGGAGTTGCGGCCGCGATTGTCGTCGCTGATGTCGTACTCCGGCGCCACCCGGGTGTATTCGCGCTTGTCGAGGTCGGGGCGGACGAAGCTCAGCCGGCTGCAGCCGGAGGCCAGCAGCACCAGCAGCAGGCAGAACCACAATGGATGGGCAGCGGCCGACGGCCACCGGGAGACGCGAGGGCTGCGGGCATCACGCCGCGGCATCGCCGGCCTCCGTGTTCGCGTCGGGCCGATCGGAGCGCTCGTCCGGCTGCCGACGGTTCAACTGTTCGCGGAACGCCGCCTGGCGGCGGGTGCGATCGGTGACCTGGCCCTTGAGCTGGCCGCAGGCGGCATCGATGTCGTCTCCGCGGGTGCGCCGCACCGGGGCGATCATCCCGGCATTGTTGAGCAGCTTCTGGAAGCTGCGGATCGCGAGGTCGTCGGGGCGCTCGAAGCGGGTCCCGGGGAACGGATTGAACGGGATCAGGTTGACCTTGGCCGCGTCCTTCATCTGCACCGCGCGGTCGAAGGCACGCATCAGCCGGACCAGTTCGCGCGCATGCTCGGGCTGGTCGTTGACCCCCTTCATCAGGGTGTACTCGAAGGTCACCGAGGTGCCGCGCTTGCGCAGCGCATAGCGCACGCAGGCGTCCATCAGCTCGGCGATCGGATATTTCTTGTTGAGCGGCACCAGGCGGGTGCGCAGCTCGTCGTTGGCCGCGTGCAGCGATACCGCCAGCGATACGTCGCTGACCTCGCCGAGGCGGTCGATCATCGGCACCATGCCGGCGGTCGACAGGGTCACGCGCTTGTTGGCCAGGCCGTAGCCGAGGTCGTCGCGCATGATGCTCATCGCCCGCACCACGTTGTCGAAGTTGGCCAGCGGCTCGCCCATGCCCATCATCACCACGTTGGTCAGGCGGCGCTGCTGGTGCGGCACGTTGCCCAGGTGGCGGGCGGCGACCCAGACCTGGCCGATGATCTCGGCGGTCGACAGGTTGCGGTTGAAGCCCTGGGTCGCGGTCGAGCAGAACTGGCAGTTCAGCGCGCAGCCGACCTGCGAGGACACGCACAGGGTCCCGCGCCCCTTGTCGGGGATGTAGACGGTCTCGATCGCGTTCTTCGCGTCCATGCCGAGCAGCCACTTGTGGGTGCCATCGGCGGAAGGCTTGTCGAAGATCACCTCGGGCGCATGCACGACCGCGCGTTCCTCCAGCTTGGCGCGCAGCGCCTTGCCCAGGTCGGTCATGCCGTCGAAATCGGTGACGTGGCGGTGATGGATCCACTTCATCACCTGGTGCGCGCGGAAGCGCTTCTCGCCCAGCTCCTGCTCGAAGAAGTCTTCCAGCGAGCTGCGGTCGAGATCGAAGATGTTGCGGCGTCCATCGGCGCCGCCGGCGGCCACCGACGAAGCCATGCGCGGCTGCGTCGGTGCCCTGCCCTCCGTCCCGGCGGCCGCGCCCGGCGAGGCCACCGGCACTTCGGTGCCGTTGGTTTCGGCCGGGTTGTCGTGTTGCGTGCTCATCGGGACGGTGGCAGTGATTGGAATCAGCGGGCGTGGACGTCGGTCGCCGGGAAGAAGTAGGCGATCTCGATCGCGGCATTCTCCAGGCTGTCGGAACCGTGCACCGCATTGGCGTCGATGCTGTCGGCGAAGTCGGCGCGGATGGTGCCCGGCGCGGCCTCCTTGGGATTGGTCGCACCCATCAGCTCGCGGTTCTTCAGCACCGCGCCCTCGCCTTCCAGGACCTGGATCATCACCGGGCCGGAGATCATGAACTCGACCAGGGCATTGAAGAACGGACGCTCGCGGTGGACCGCGTAAAAGCCTTCGGCCTCGGCGCGCGAGAGGTGCTTCATCCTGGAAGCGACGACCTTGAGGTCGGCCTTCTCGAAGCGGGTGTAGATCTCGCCGATGACGTTCTTGGCGACGGCATCGGGCTTGATGATGGAAAGGGTGCGCTCCAGCGCCATGGAAGGTGTCTCCGGATTGGCGGGCCGGCCTCGCGCAATTCCTTGGCGAGAGCCCAAAGGTAACAGAAAAACCCGTGCCGGGGCACGGGTTTAGCCGATATGGCTGCGGTAATTCTAGCGAATCCTCCACCGCGTTGTCACCGCCGGCGGGCGATTGCCGTCGGGACCACGTTGACGTCGTCCCTGCCCGGCCCTAGCATCAAACAAGCGTTTGATTCAGATCCACCCTGTCCCCCACTACCACGGCAGCAATCCGATGGCGGCCACCGCCCACTTTTCCACCAAGGACCGCATCCTCGGCGCCGCCGAGGAGCTCTTCGCCCAGTTCGGCTTCACCGGCACCTCGCTGCGCCAGGTCACCAGCCGGGCCGCCGTCAACATCGCGGCGGTCAACTATCACTTCGGCAGCAAGGAGAACCTGGTCAACGAGGTGTTCCGTCGCCGCATGGACGACATGAGCGCACGCCGGCTGGCGGCGCTGAATGCCGCGATCGAACAGTCACCCGGTGAACTGGAGCCGATTCTGGCGGCCTTCGTCGAGCCGGCTCTGGCGATCGCCCAGGACAAGCACGGCGGCGCCGCCTTCGTGCGCATGGTCGCCCGCGCCTATGCCGAGAAGAACGACAGCCTGCGCCGGTTCCTGTCCGATCACTACGGACATGTCCTGCGCGAGTTCGCCAAGGCCATCGCCGCGGCGGTGCCGGGGTTGAGCAAGGAGGAGCTGTACTGGCGGCTGGACTTCCTGGCCGGTGCGCTGACCTATGCGATGGCCGACTTCGGGATGATCAAGCGTCCCGCCGGTGTCACCGAAGCGGCGCACCGTGAGCGTGCGGCACGCGAACTGATCCGATTCGCCGCGGCCGGCTTCAAAAGCTGACCGGGCCCGATCCTCGATCACATTTTATTTTCCAAACAAGGACTTGAAGGATATGTCTAATAAACTTCTTGTGCGCCGCGCCGCGGTGCTCGGCGCCGGTGTCATGGGCGCGCAGATCGCTGCGCACCTGACCAATGCCGGTGTCGATACCGTGCTCTACGATCTGCCGGCGAAGGACGGCGACCCGAACGGGGTCGTGATCAAGGCGATCGCCGGCCTGGCCAAGCTCAGCCCCGCCCCGCTGGCCGACAAGGCGCTGGCGGCGCGGATCACCCCGGCCAACTATGAGACGGGCCTCGAGTTGCTCAAGGGTTGCGACCTGGTGATCGAGGCGATCGCCGAGCGCATGGACTGGAAGCAGGATCTGTACCGCAAGATCGCGCCGTTCGTCGCCGATCACGCAGTGCTGGCCAGCAACACCTCCGGCCTGGGCATCAACGCGCTGGCCGACGTGTTGCCCGAGCAACTGCGCCACCGCTTCTGCGGCGTGCACTTCTTCAACCCGCCGCGCTACATGCACCTGGCCGAGCTGATCCCGGCCCGCGGCACCGACACGGCGGTGATGGAGGGCCTGGAGACCTTCCTGACCACCACCCTCGGCAAGGGCGTGGTGTTCGCCAAGGACACCCCGAACTTCATCGGCAACCGCATCGGCGTGTTCTCGATGCTGGCGGCGATGCACCACACCGAGCAGTTCGGCCTGGGCTTCGACACCGTCGACGCGCTGACCGGTCCGCTGATCGGGCGCCCGAAGTCGGCGACCTACCGCACCGCCGACGTGGTCGGCCTGGACACCATGGCCCACGTCATCAAGACCATGGCCGACACCCTGCCCGACGACCCGTGGCACAAGTACTTCAAGGCGCCCAAGTGGCTGGCCGCGCTGATCGAGAAGGGCGCGCTGGGCCAGAAGACCCGCGCCGGCGTCTACACCAAGCGCGGCAAGGACATCCTGGTGCTCGACCTCCAGCAGCAGGACTACCGCGCCTCCGCCGGCGAGCTCGACGCCGAGGTCGCCGCGCTGCTGAAGGAGCGCGATCCGGCGAAGAAGTTCGCCGCCCTGCGCGCCAGCGTGCACCCGCAGGCCAAGTTCCTGTGGGCCTGCTTCCGCGACACCTTCCACTACAGCGCCTACCACCTGGCCGACATCGCCGATACCGCCCGCGATGTCGACTTCGCGATGCGCTGGGGCTACGGCTGGTCGCTGGGACCGTTCGAGTCCTGGCAGGCCGCGGGCTGGAAGCAGGTCGCCGAGTGGATCGCCGAGGACATCGTCTCCGGCGACGCGATGAGCAACGCCGCCCTGCCCGACTGGGTGTTCGACGGCCGCGACGGCGTGCATGCCGCCGAGGGCAGCTACAGCCCGGCGCGCAACGCCAAGGTGCCGCGCTCGGCCAACCCGGTCTACGCGCGCCAGCGCTTCCCCGACGCATTGCTCGGCGAGTCCTTCCCGAAGGGCCGCACCGTGTACGAGAACGACGGTGTCCGGATGTGGGCGGACGAGGGTGACGACATTGCCGTGCTCAGCTTCAAGACCAAGATGCACACGGTCAACGATCACGTGCTCAACGGCATCCAGGAAGCGATCGGCATCGCCGAGCGCGACTTCCGCGGCCTGGTGATCTGGCAGCCGAAGGAGCCGTTCTCCGCCGGTGCCGACCTCGCCGGTGCGCTGGGCCTGCTGCAGGCCGGCGACGTCAAGGGCTTCGAGGCGATGGTCGCCAACTTCCAGGCCACCAGCCAGCGGATCAAGTACGCGCTGGTGCCGGTGGTCGCGGCGGTGCGCGGTCTCGCCCTGGGCGGCGGCTGCGAGTTCCAGATGCATGCCGCCCACACCGTGTTCGCGCTGGAGAGCTACGTCGGTCTGGTCGAGGCGGGCGTCGGCCTGCTGCCGGCCGGCGGCGGCCTGAAGGAGCTGGCGGTGCGCGCTTCCGACAAGGCCGGGGCCAGCGGCGACGTGTTCGCCGAGCTGAAGACCGCGTTTGAGAGCGTCGCTATGGGCAAGGTCGCGACCTCGGCGATGGAGGCCAGGCAGCTGAAGCTGGCCCGCGAGGACGACAGCATCGTGTTCAACGCCTTCGAGCTGCTGCACGTGGCCAAGGCCCGTGCGCTGGCGCTGGCCGAGGGCGGCTACCGTCCGCCGCTGCCGGCGCGCAGCATCCGCGTCGCCGGCGACGTCGGCATCGCCACCTTCAAGATGCTGCTGGTCAACATGCTTGAGGGGCGCTTCATCTCCCCGCACGACTACGAGATCGCCAGCCGCATCGCGACCGTGATCTGCGGCGGCGAGATCGACCGTGACTCGCGCGTCGACGAGGAATGGCTGATCCGCCTGGAACGCGAGCACTTCGTCGCCCTGGCGCAGATGCCCAAGACCCAGGAACGCATCGCCCACATGCTCAAGACCGGCAAGCCGCTCCGCAACTAAGCCTTTCCAGCCTCCTCCACCGCTTGCGGCGGAGGATTGAGGTGGGGCAGCCCCCCATCCCAGCCTTCCCCCGCAATCGGGGGAAGGCGTCATAACAAGGGATCAGGAAATGAACAAGCAAGTCCAAGACGCCTACATCGTCGCCGCCACCCGCACCCCGGTCGGCAAGGCCCCGCGTGGCGTGTTCCGCAACACCCGTCCCGACGAGATGCTCGCGCACGTGCTGCGCAGCGTGGTCGCGCAGGCGCCAGGCATCGACGTCAATCGCATCGACGACGCGGTCATCGGCTGCGCGATGCCCGAAGGCGAGCAAGGCATGAACGTGGCCCGCATCGGCGCGCTGCTGGCCGGCCTGCCCAACACCGTCGCCGCACAGACCGTCAACCGCTTCTGCTCCTCTGGCCTGCAGGCGGTCGCGCTCGCGGCCAACGAGATCCGCCTCGGCAACGCCGAGCTGATGCTGGCCGGCGGCACCGAGTCGATGTCGATGGTGCCGATGATGGGCAACAAGGTCGCGCTGAGCCCGGAAGTGTTCGCCCGCGACGAGAACATCGCGATCGCCTACGGCATGGGCATCACCGCCGAGAAGGTCGCCGAGGAATGGAAGGTCTCCCGCGACGACCAGGACGCCTTCGCCCTGGCCTCGCACCAGAAGGCGCTGGCGGCGATCGCCGCCGGCGAGTTCAAGGACGAGATCAGCCCCTACGAGGTGCTCTCGCACCTGCCCGACCTGGCCGGCAACGCGGTGCGGCTGAAGAAGAAGCTCGTCGACACCGACGAGGGCCCGCGTCCGGACACCTCGATCGAAGGCCTGGGCAAGCTGCGCCCGGTGTTCCGCAACGGCCAGTTCGGCGGCACCGTGACCGCCGGCAACAGCTCGCAGATGAGCGACGGCGCGGGTGCGGTCCTGCTGGCCTCCGAACAGGCGGTCAAGGACTACGGCCTGACCCCGCTGGCGCGCTTCGTCAGCTTCTCGGTCGCCGGTGTGCGCCCGGAAGTGATGGGCATCGGTCCGATTGCCGCGATTCCCAAGGCCCTGGCCCAGGCCGGGCTGAGCAAGGACCAGCTGGACTGGATCGAACTCAACGAGGCCTTCGCCGCGCAGGCGCTGGCGGTGATCCGCGATTCCGGGCTGGACCCGGCCAAGGTCAACCCGCTTGGCGGCGCGATCGCCCTCGGCCATCCGCTGGGCGCGACCGGCGCGATCCGCACCGCGACGATCCTGCACGGCCTGCGCCGTCGTCAGCAGAAGTACGGCATGGTGACGATGTGCATCGGCACCGGCATGGGCGCGGCCGGCATCTTCGAGGCGCTGTAAGGCCATCGCTCCTGCGGCTCGCGGAAAACGGCGCCTTCGGGCGCCGTTTTCGTTTCCTGCCGCACCGGCTCAGGCCAGTCCCGCCTCAAGCCAGTCGCGTACCGTCCGGAACTTCGCGTTCGACGGTGGTGATCACCACTCCGTCGTCGGTCGGGAAGCCGGTCAGCAGGAACTCGGACATGAACTTGCCGACCTGCCTGGGCGGGAAGTTGAGCACGCCGACGATCTGCCGTCCGACCAGGTCCTCGGGGCGGTAGAGATCGCGGATCTGCGCGCTGGTCTTGCGCACACCATGCGGGCCGAAGTCGACCCACAGCTTCCAGGCCGGCTTGCGGGCCTCGGGAAATTCCTCGACCCGCAACACCGTGCCCGCGCACAGCGCGAGCTTTTCGAAATCGCTCCAGGCGATCGTCGGCCATGCCTGATCGGTTTCGCTCATCCGCCTGCCCTCTTCTCCATCCAGTCCTTCCATGCGTCGCGGGCCTCGGCCCACCAGTAGCCCAGTTGCGCGGCGGCGAAACCGGCCGGCTTCATTGCCGATACCAGCCCGTAGTCGGCAAAGCCGGTCCAGCCTTCGTCGCCCTCGGCGATCGCCGCGGCCAGCACCTCGCCGGCATGGGTGGTCGGGGCGACGCCGTGGCCGCCGAAGGCCTGCGCCAACCATAACCCGTCGTCGATGCGGCCGATTTGCGGCATCTGGTGGCGAGCGTAGCTCATCAGCCCCGACCAGGCATGCTCGATACGCACGCCTTCCAGCTGCGGAAACACCCTCATCAGGTCGCGATACAGCAACCGCTCGACCGCGGACGGCGGACGCTCGCATATCGAGATGCGTCCGCCCCACAACAGTCGGGTATCGGGCAGCGCCCGGTAATAGTCGAACGCGAAGCGGGTGTCGTAGACCGCGGCGCGGGTGCGGACCGCCTCATGCAGGCGGTCGCCCAGGGGTTCGGTCGTCATCACGTAGGTCGCGATCGGCAGGACGCCAGCGTCGACGCGTCCGAGCAGTCCGGCCAGGTAGCCGCCGCAGGCCAGCACCACCGTTTCCGCCTCCACCTCGCCCCGCTCCGTCGCAATCCGCCATCCGGCACCGCTGCGGGTGAGCGCGATGGCCGGGCTGCGCTCGTGCAGGCGTACGCCCCGCCGCGACGCGACCCGTGCCAGTCCGCGGGCGTACTTCAAGGGATGGAAGTGGAAGGCATCGGGCTCGAACAGGCCTTCGCCGTAGCGCTCGGTGCGCAGCCATTCGCGCATCCGCTCGCGGTCCAGCCATTGCCAGTGGATGCCATAGGCGTCGGCGAGCAGGCGCTGACGCACCCGCAACACGTCCCTGTCGCGGAACCAGTTGGCCCAGATCACGCCGCCGTCGACGGCATCGCAGTCGATCGCGTGGGTCCGGATGCGCTCCCGGATCAGGCCGACCGCGGCCACGGTGCCGGCATAGAGCTCGCGGGCGCGCCGGCGGCCGAGGTCGCGCAGCAGTTCGGCCTCGCCACGGGAGTAGCCGCCGAACACGAAGCCGCCGTTGCGGCCGGAGGCGCCGAAGCCGACCTGCCGGGCCTCCAGCAGCACCACGTCGTCGATGCCGCGCTCGGCCAGTCCGAGCGCGGTGTTGAGACCGGCAAAGCCGGCGCCGATCACGCAGACGCGGGCGGCGGTTCGCGTCTCCAACGCCGGCCAGCCGGCGCCGTCGCCGGTCAGGCCTTCGTGGTAGTAGGTCGAAGCATCGTTCTGGCGCATCGTTCGGGCTTCCGGCGGTGCCGGGCGCAGGCGTCGATGCCGCGATCCGCGCCGGGGCTATTCGTTCTCGCGCACGCCCAGTTCGTCGAGCGCGCTCTGCATCATTCCCGCGGCGGCCTCGCTGAGCTTCTCGTGGTCGAGCGCGTAGCGGATGGTCGCCTCGATCAGCCCCAGGTGGGTGCCGCAGTCGAACCGGGTACCGCGGAAACGGTAGGCGTTGACGGTCTCCTCGGCCAGCAGCGAGGAAATCGCGTCGGTGAGCTGGATCTCGCCTCCGGCGCCCGGCGGGGTCGCTTCGAGCAGTTCGAAGATCCGCGGGTTGAGCACGTAGCGGCCGACCACGGCCAGGGTGCTGGGCGCGACCTCGGGCTTGGGCTTTTCGACCATCGCGCGGATCCGGCCCTGGCGCTCGTCGAAGTCGTCGGTCGCGACGATGCCGTAGCTGGCGGTCTTCTCGCGCGGCACGTCCTGCACCGCGATCACGCTGGAACCGCCCTGCTGGGCGACGTCGGCCATCTGCGACAGCGCGCCGGGACCGCGGTTCCAGATCAGGTCGTCCGGCAGCAGCACCGCGAACGGCTCGTCGCCGATCACCGGCCTGGCGCACAGCACCGCATGGCCCAGGCCCTTGGCCTCGGGCTGGGTCACGAACACCGCGCGTACGCCCTTGGGCAGGACGTGCCGGACCAGCTCCAGTTGCTCGTGCTTGCCGGCCCGCTCCAGTTTCTGTTCGAGTTCGTAGGCCTTGTCGAAGTAATCGGCCACCGCGTGCTTGTAGCGGTTGGTGATGAACACCAGGGTGTCGCAACCGGCCTCGATCGCCTCATCGACGGCGTACTGGATCAGCGGTCGGTCGATGACCGGCAACATCTCCTTGGGAACGGTCTTGGTGGCGGGAAGGAACCGGGTGCCGAGGCCGGCGACCGGAAAAACGGCTTTGCGAATGCGGGGAAACTGTCTGGACTGTTGGGACATCAAATCTTCCTGGCGCTACGAGCGGGAAATGCAACGACCGTGGTCGAGTCGTTCGCCCCGATGGCAGGCGCGTCTTCGGGCAGGAACTCGGGCACCGTCGTCCGCAACAGGGTAGCAAGGGTTTCGCAATCGTATGTTTCCGATGCCGAACGCATGGCCCTGATCGCGACGCTGATCTCGTTGCTGACCACGGTGCGCGGTTCGGCCTGCAGGATCTTCGGATGCGCGGTCGGCCGGTAGCGCTCGTCGGCGTGGAACAGCGTCTCGTGGAGCTTCTCGCCCGGGCGCAGGCCGGTGTACACCACCGCGATGTCGCGCCCCGGCTGCTTGCCGGCGAGACGGATCATCTGGTCGGCAAGCAGGCGTATCGGCACCGGCTCGCCCATGTCGAGGGTGTAGATCGCCTCGTGGGTACCGATCGCCGATGCCTGCAGGATCAGCTGGCAGGCCTCGGGGATGGTCATGAAATAACGGGTGACCTCGGGGTCGGTCACGGTCACCGGTCCGCCGTTGCGGATCTGCTCGCGGAACAGCGGCACCACGCTGCCGGCGGAATCGAGCACATTGCCGAAGCGCACGGTGACGAAGCGCGTGGTCCGCTCGTTGGCCAGCGACTGGCACACCATCTCGGCCAGGCGCTTGGTCGCGCCGAGCACGTTGACCGGATCCACCGCCTTGTCGGTGGAGATCAGAACGAAGGTGCCGACGCCGGCGTCGCGGCAGGCCCCGGCCACCGTGGCGGTCGCCAGCACATTGTTGCGCACCGCCTCGCGCAGCTGTCCTTCCAGCAGCGGCACCTGCTTGTAGGCGGCGGCGTGGAAGGCGGCCTCGGGCTCGCACAGGCGCAGCGCGTAGGCCATCACCGCCGGGTCGCCGCAGTCGCCGAGCACCGGGATGTATTCCAGATCCGGGAAGTCGCGGCGCAACGCCGCCTCGGTGGTGGTCAGCGCAAGCTCGTCGATCTCGACCAGGGCGATCCGGCGCGCGCCATGGCGGGCGCACTGGCGGCACAGTTCCGAGCCGATCGAGCCGCCGGCGCCGGTCACCAGCACCGAACGGGCGCCCAGCCAGTGACGGATCGCCTTCCAGTCCGGCAGCACCGGCTTGCGTCCGAGCAGGTCCTCGATCGCGACTTCCTTGAGTTCGCCGGGCAGCGAGCGCCCTTCGAGCACGTCGGCCAGCCGCGGCACCATCCGGAACGGCAGGCCGGTGCGCTCGCAGGCGACCAGCACCCGCTGCAACGCGGTGGCGTCGGCCGACGGCATCGCGATCACCAGCAGTTTGGCCGCGGTCTCGCGCGCGATCTCGGCGACGTCGCCGACCTTGCCCAGCACCGGCACACCCTGCACCTTGGTGCCGCGCATGCGCGCCGCGTCGTCGAGGAAGCCGACCGGCTGATAGGTGCCGAAACGGCGCAGGTCGCGGACCAGTGCCTCGCCGGCGTGACCGGCACCCAGGATCAGGATCCGTACCGAGGCGGCGTTGGCGCGCTCGGTGGCGCTGTCCTTCCAGGCGCGATAGAGCAGTCGCGGTGCCCCCAGCAGCGCCATCAGCGCGAGCGGGTAAAGCACCAGCACGGTGCGCGAGACCAGGTCGAGCCGGTTGTAGAGGAACAGCCCCAGCGCGATCGTCAGCAGGCCCAGGGTGCAGGCCTTGAAGATGTTCCACAGGTCCGGGACGCTGGCGAACCGCCACAGCCCGCGGTACAGGCCGACCTGCCACAGCACCAGTCCCTGGGCCGCCAGCACCAGCGCGATCTCGGTCGACCACAGCGGCATTTCCGGGGGATTGGGCAGGATTCCGAAGCGCAGCCGGTGCAGGCCCTGCCACACCAGCCAGACCATGGCCAGGTCGTGGGCGACGACGGCCACGCGGGGCACGGTGGCTCTCAATCGATCCTGCCAGCTGCTCATTGGACTACTCGTTCTCCTTCCAGGATGGAGCAGCGGCATCGGTGCCCGCCCCTCGGCTGTATTGCAGCCACCCCCACAAAATGGCCGCGGACATATACCACGTGAACAGGGAAGACGCGATGAAGGTCGTTACGTGTTCCTTCATGATCAGGGCGACCGCCGCACCGGCCAGCGTCGCCAGCGCATAGCCGAGCGTGACCGCCCTGTGGCCATGGCGGCGGGCGCAGGCCTGGTAGGCATGCTGGGTGTGCGCCGTCCACCAGCGCTCCCGCCGCAGCACCCTTCGCGCCAGGGTCAGACCGGCATCGACCAGGAACGGGGCCAGCGGCAGCAGCAGCCAGGCCGCGGCGGTGCCTCCCTGGCCCGTCGCGATCGCGCACAGCGCGCCGATCGCGTAACCGATCGCACCGCTGCCGACATCGCCCATGAAGATCCTGGCGGTCGGCAGGTTGAATGGCAGGAAGCCGGCACAGGCGGCCGCCAGCGCCAGTGCGACCAGCGGCCACGGCCCGCCAAGCCCGAGCGCGAGCAGGCCGCCGACGATCAGCGCCTGGCTGGCGGCCAGGCCGTCGATCCCGTCCATGAAGTTCCAGACGTTGGTCAGCACCAACGGCGCGAGGAAGGCGATCGCCACCGTCGCCGGGGCGCCCGAGCCGGCATGGACGGCCGCCGCGAACAGCGCGCTGGCCAGGACGTGCACCAGCAGCCGCAAGGCCGGCGACAGCGGTCGGTGGTCGTCGACCCAGCCGATCGCCGCGACCAGGGCGAACCCGGTCGCGAAAGCGGCCAGTGCGAGGCCACCGCCCAGGGCAGTCCATCCGATCGCGACCGCGACCAGGACCGCGACCACGATGGCGATGCCGCCGCCCCGCGGTGTCGCCACGTTGTGGCTGCGGCGCTCGCCGGGCTCGTCCAGCAGGCGGCGCGCCAACGCATAGCGACGCGCGAGCCAGGTGCCCGCGAACCCGATCGACAGAAACAGCAGCGCGCCGCCGACGGCCGTCAGGCTCATACGACGGCGTAGTTCAGCAGCGGCTTGACCGAGCCCCACTCCTTGCAGCTGGGGCACTGCCAGTGGTGGCTGCGGGCGCCGAAACCGCAGCGGGTGCAGCGGTAACTCGGATTGCGCACCAGCAACTGGTCGGTGATGTGCTTGAGGTCGTGCAGGGTCGCCATCGGGTCGGCGCCCTCGGCCAGGGTCAGGTCGATCAGCGCCGCTTCGCCGCGCACCGAGGGCCGGTCCTTGAGTTGCTGGGCCAGATAGGCGCGCGCCGCGGCGACGCCCTCCTGGGCCTCGACCATGCGGGTCAGCGCCAGCACCGGCGCGATGCCGCGGTAGTGTTCGCACATCTCCGCGAGGAACGCGCGCGCGCCGGTGGTCTCGCCGCTGCGGTCGTAGCTGGACAACAGCGCCGGCAGCACCTCGGGCAGGTAGTCGGGGTCGCTGCGGGCGACCCGCTCGAAGGCGCGGATCGCGGCCGCGTCGCGACCGGCCTCGATCTCGATCCGCCCCTCGATCATGCCGGCGCGGACGGAATTGGCATCGGCCTCGTAGGCACGGGCGACCGCGGCGCGGGCGGCATCGACATCGCCGCCGGCGCGATGCTTGTCGGCCAGTTCGCACTCGAACTGGGCGATCAGCTTGCCCATCGCCTCGCCGGTCGCAGCCTCGTAGCGCTGCGCGTTCTCGATCGCCTTGTCCCAGTCGCGCTCGGACTGATAGATGCCGATCAGGTGGCGCAAGGCCAGCGGCGCCCGCATGTCGAGCGCGACCAGGTCGCTGAACACGGTCTCGGCGCGGTCGAGCAGGCCCGAGCGCATGTAGTCCTCGCCCAGCGCCAGCAGCGCCTGCACCTTCTGGGTGTCGCTCAGGCCGGGACGCTGGACCAGCGCCTGGTGCAGGCGGATCGCGCGGTCGACCTCGCCGCGGCGGCGGAACAGGTGGCCGAGCGCGACCTGGGTCTCGAAGGTTTCCTTGTCGAGCTCGGCGATATGCAGGAACAGCTCGATCGCCTTGTCCGGCTGTTCGTTGAGCAGGTAGTTCAGGCCGCGGAAATAGGTGGTCGACAGGCGGCTGACCTGGGTATCGCTATGGCGTTCGCCGCCGCGCCGCCCGATCACCCAGCCGCTGATCGCCGCGACCGGCAGCAGCAGGAAAAACCAGAACCACTCGCTGATGAATTCCATCGATCAGGAGGCTCCGTCCGCGGGTTCGATGGGGCGGGTCGCCGGCGGCTGCTTCTGCATGCGGGAAAGGCGCGCGCGCAACGGCAGCACCACGCTCAGAGTGATCGCCACCCCGCCCAGCAATACGCCCAGCAGCAGGGTCAGGATCAGCGCCATGCCCAGCGGTGGCGTGACCTGGCTGAAGGCCAGGTCGATCGACACCGGGGCGCGGTTCAATGCGCCCAGGACGCCTCCCGCGGCGAGACAGGCTATCGCTATGAGTAGACGGATCAGGCGCATCTCAGCCTCGGTCGATCGACGGGTTCGGGACTAGCTTAGCCGAGGACGGCATGGCTCAAGAAGTTCCGGCCGCATGCGCGAGCGGCATGCAGCGGAAAGCACTGCCCGGGCCGCGAAGGTCGCAGCGCAGACGGAACACACAGGTGCGGGACGGGTCGTGCGGCGCGTGCCGCGCGGCTCATCCGGTGGCGGCATCGCCCAGCGGCATCACTTCGCTGACGCGTTCGCGCAGCTCCTTGCCGGGCTTGAAATGCGGTACATGCTTGCCCGGCAGCGCGACCGACTCGCCGGTCTTCGGATTGCGCCCCATCCGCGGCGGCCGGTAATGCAGCGAGAAGCTGCCGAATCCGCGGATCTCGATGCGGTCGCCGCCGGCCAGCGCGCCGCTCATCATTTCGAGCAGGGCCTTGACCGCCAGGTCCACGTCATCGCCCTTCAGATGGGCCTGACGCTGCGACAGGATCTCGATCAGTTCGGACTTGGTCATGGGCAATGCGGACCGCTGACATTGGACGACGGGGGTGAAGCTACCATCGGTTGCCATCACAGGAAAAACCCTGCTTGGGCAACACCTTACATAAGAAAGGCGGCCCGGCCAATGACCGGGCCGCCTCGGGTACCGCGATTGCCGATTACTCGGACTTGCTGCCCAGCTGCTCGCGCAGCAGCGCGCCCAGCTTGGTGGTGCCGCTGGCGGCGTCGGCGTTGGCGCGGTTGTAGTCGGCCACGGCCTCCTGCATCTCCGCCTCGTCCTTCGCCTTGATCGACAGCTGCATCACACGGCCCTTGCGGTCCATGCCGATGAAGCGGGCTTCGACGTTGTCGCCGACCTTCAGGTACTTGCCGGCGTCCTCGACGCGCTCGGCGGCGATGTCGCGGGCGGCGATGTAGCCCTCCACACCGTCGGCCAGCTCGATGACGGCGCCCTTGGCGTCGACTTCCTTGACCGTACCGGTGATCAGCGAGCCCTTGGCGTTGGACGCCACGAACTGGCCCAGCGGGTCCTGCTCAAGCTGCTTCAGGCCCAGGCTGATGCGCTCGCGCTCCGGATCGACCGCCAGCACGACCGCCTCGAGGGTGTCGCCCTTCTTGAAGTTGCGGACCACGTCCTCGCCGGTGGTGTTCCAGCTGATGTCGGACAGGTGGACCAGGCCGTCGATGCCGCCGTCCAGGCCGATGAAGATGCCGAAGTCGGTGATCGACTTGACCTGGCCCTCGACCTTGTCGCCCTTCTTGTGGATGACCGCGAAGGTCTCCCACGGGTTCGAGCTGACCTGCTTCATGCCCAGCGAGATGCGGCGACGCTCCTCGTCGACGTCCAGGACCATGACCTCGACCTCGTCGCCGACCTGGACGATCTTCGACGGGTTGACGTTCTTGTTGGTCCAGTCCATCTCGGACACGTGCACCAGGCCCTCGACGCCCGGCTCGATCTCGACGAACGCACCGTAATCGGTGACGTTGGAGACCTTGCCGAACACGCGGGTGTTGGCCGGGTAGCGGCGCGAGATGTTGTCCCACGGATCCTCGCCCAGCTGCTTGAGGCCGAGGCTGACGCGGTTGCGCTCGCGGTCGTACTTGAGCACGCGCACTTCCAGCTCCTGGCCGACTTCCACCACCTCGGACGGGTGACGCACGCGCTTCCACGCCATGTCGGTGATGTGCAGCAGGCCATCGATGCCGCCGAGGTCGACGAACGCGCCGTAGTCGGTGAGGTTCTTGACCACACCCTTCAGCACGGCGCCCTCGACCAGCTTCTCCATCAGCTGCTCACGCTCGGCGCTGTACTCGCTCTCGACCACCGCACGGCGGGAGACGACGATGTTGTTGCGCTTGCGGTCGAGCTTGATGAGCTTGAACTCCAGCTCCTTGCCTTCCAGGTAGGCGGAGTCGCGGACCGGGCGGACGTCGACCAGCGAGCCCGGCAGGAAGCCGCGCACGTCCTTGATGTCGACGGTGAAGCCGCCCTTGACCTTGCCGCTGATGCGGCCGGTGATGGTCTCGTTGTTCTCCAGCGCCTGCTCGAGCTCGTCCCACACCATCGCGCGCTTGGCCTTCTCGCGCGACAGCACGGTCTCGCCAAAGCCGTTCTCGATCGAGTCGAGGGCGACCTTGACCTCGTCGCCCTCGGCAACGTCGATCTCGCCGGCGTCGTTACGGAACTGCTCGATCGGCACGATACCTTCGGACTTCAGGCCCGCGTTGATCACCACCACGTCGCCGCGGACTTCCACGACGGTGCCGGTCACGATCGCGCCGGGCTTCAGCTTCGCCAGGTTCTGCTGGCTCTGCTCGAACAGTTCTGCAAATGATTCGGTCATTGTTGATTACTCGGTTGGACACACAGGCCGGAGGCCTGCCGACTCGAGATATCGATCTCGCGAAGGCAAATCGAACGCTTCCGGCCCACCCGTTGAGATATGGCACGATGCGGCTGCGCCACGTGTAATGGATGAATCCGCCACGACAGCCGTGGCGGGGCTTTTCCCCTGCGGAAGGCCCCGTGCCGGGCCAACGGCGGGCCGGTGCCGCCTCTGCCGACTCCGTTTCCGGAGCGGTTCGTCGACGCGATTCGCGCCGGTTAAGGCTTCACCAGGGCCAGCACCTGCTCGACGACGGCGTCGATGTCCATGCCGGTGGTGTCAATGTGGACGGCGTCATCGGCCGGCCTCAACGGCGCCACCGCACGCTGGGCATCGCGCGCGTCGCGGGCGAGGATCTCCCGCAGGAGACCGTCCAATGTAACCGAAACCCCTTTGTCATTCAACTGTTTATAGCGCCTTTGCGCGCGTTCCTCGGCGCTGGCGGTCAGGAATACCTTGAACGGGGCATCGGGAAAGATCACCGTGCCCATGTCGCGGCCGTCGGCGACCAGGCCCGGCGGCTGCCGGAACCGCCGCTGGCGGTCCTTCAGCGCGGCCCGCACCTCGGGGATGGCGGCGATCGCCGAGGCGGCGGCGCCGGCGGTTTCGGTGCGCAATTCGTCGGTGGCGTCGGTGCCGTTGACCAGCACCCGCGGTTCGCCCCGCCCGTCGTCGCGGAATCCCACCTCGGTATCGAAGGTGCAGCGGACCAGGGCGCCGTGATCGTCGAGATCGAGGTCGGCCCAGCCGGCCGCGACCCCGACCGCGCGGTACAGTGCGCCGGAGTCCAGGTAGCGCCAGCCCAGGCGGGCGGCGACCATCCGGCTGATGGTGCCCTTGCCTGAACCGGAGGGGCCGTCGATGGTGAGTACCGGCACGGTGGCCGCGGGGGACTGGGCTTCGTTATGCATGGCCGGCATTATGAACGGCGGCAGCCCGGAATGGGCCCTCGTGTTCAGCGAATCCGCTAACGACTTGATCCGACAGCGGAATGGCCGCTATACTCGCCGGCTTGATTCATCTTCCCGCTTCTTTTTACTGCCGAGGTCTGTCATGAAGGTCCTGTCCTCCCTGAAGTCGGCGAAGGCCCGTCACCGCGACTGCAAGGTCGTCCGCCGTCGTGGCAAGGTCTTCGTGATCTGCAAGTCGAACCCGCGTTTCAAGGCGCGTCAGCGCTGAAGAAACCAGGCATGTCCAAGGCGCGTCAGCGCTGAAGAAACCTGGCATGCCCAAGGCGCGCCAGCGCTGAGGAAACCAGGTATGTCCAAGGCGCGTCAGCGCCGAGGAAGCCCAGGTTCGCAGAAAGGCCGCCGAGAGGCGGTCTTTCCGTATCCGGAGTTCGAACCGCGACCCGGGCCGGCGCATGCCGACGGCGCCGAAGTTGCCATTCCGTGACGACGGTGACGGCCAGCCCCTGCGGGATTGCGCCGGCAGTGCATACAATCGCCGTAGTCCAATGCGAGGTGCCGCGTGATGAAGCCGTTCCGCTCCAAGTCGATTGTCGTCTCCGCCCTGCTCGCGTTGTCGGTCGTCTCCACCGCCGCCAGCGCCGAGACCCTGCTGATCGAGCGCGTGCGCGAGTCCGCCAGCGCCAACCTGCCGGCCCGCGGCATGACCATGGCCCAGGTCGAGGCCCGCTACGGCGCGCCCTCGCAGCGCATGGAGCCGCGCGGCGGCCAGAAGCGCCAGTGGCCGACCATCAACCGCTGGGTCTACCCCGCCTTTACCGTCTACTTCGAGAAGAGCCGGGTCATCGACGCGGTGGCCAACCAGGCCAACGCCAACGAGATCGGCCCGAAGTCCCCGATCAACTGACCGCATCGCCCGAGCCATAGATGACCCGACCCGAGTTGCGCTTCCCGGCGGAATGGGAATCCCAGTCCGCCATCCTGATCGCGTGGCCGCACGCCGATACCGACTGGGCCGAACGTCTCGGGGAGGTCGAGGAAACCTACATCGCGCTGGTCGCGGCGATCACCCGCTTCCAGCCGGCGGTGATCTGCGTCGCCGACGCCGACGTGGAGACCTATGCCGAGATGCGGCTGCGCTCCAACCGCGTCGACATGGAGCGCGTGCGCTTCGTCGAGGTCGGCTACGACGATACCTGGCTGCGCGACTCCGGGCCGATAAGCCTGATGTACGGGGACGGCGATCCTGGCGCGACGCATGGTGCCGGATCGCCGCGCTTCCGGTTGCTGGATTTCCGCTTCACCGGCTGGGGCGGCAAGTTCGAGGCCAGCCGCGACGATGCCCTGGTCGGCGCCCTCGACGAGATCAGGTTGTTTGCGAACAGTGACCGGCAGGTCATTGATTTTGCATTGGAAGGCGGGGCCATCGACACCGATGGACAAGGCACGCTGCTGACCACCTGGCGGTGCCTGCACGAACGCCATCCGGATCTCGACCGCGATCAGCTGGGCACCCGCCTGGCCGACTGGCTGCGCCAGGAACGGGTGCTGTGGCTCGATCACGGCTACCTGGAAGGCGACGACACCGACGCCCACGTCGACACCCTCGCCCGCTTCGCCAGCGTCGACTCGATCGTCTACCAGGCCTGCGACGACAGCGACGACAGCCACCATGCCGAGCTGACCGCGATGGGCGCGGAACTGGCGGCCCTGCGTACCCGCGACGGCCGTCCCTATCGCCTGTTCCCGCTGCCGTGGGCACGCCCGATCGTCGACGACGGCCGGCGCCTGGCGGCCAGCTACGCGAACTTCCTGATCGTCAACGGCGCGGTGCTGATGCCGGCCTACGACGACCCCGCCGATCAGGCTGCCGCTGCGGTGCTGGCGCAGGCCTTTCCCGACCGCGAGATCGTGCCGGTGCCGTGCCGCCCGCTGATCTGGCAGAACGGCAGCCTGCACTGCATCACCATGCAACTGCCGGCGGGGCTTCTGGGCTGACGCCCGAACGCGCCCAGCGCCCGGCTGCGCAGCGCGCATCCCATCCCCATCCGCGCCCTCGACGCCAACGGCCCCCTGGCCCGGCGCCTGCACTCCATACGCATACAATGCCGGCATGAAGACCAGAACCCTGCCCGTTGCCCTGATCCAGGAAAAGAACCACGGCGGCGCCGAGGACAACCTCGCCGTCATCGAGGCGCGCGTCGCCGAGGCCGCCCGCCAGGGCGCCAAGCTGGTGCTGTTGCAGGAACTGCACAACGGCGCCTACTTCTGCCAGCACGAGTCGGTCGACGAGTTCGACCTGGCCGAGACCATCCCCGGCCCCTCGACCGAGCGACTCGGCCGGCTGGCGAAGCGGCACGGCGTGGTCCTGGTCAGCTCGCTGTTCGAGAAGCGCGCGACCGGGCTCTACCACAACACCGCGGTGGTGTTCGATGCCGACGGCTCGACCGCCGGCAAGTACCGCAAGATGCACATCCCCGACGATCCGGGCTTCTACGAGAAGTTCTACTTCACGCCCGGCGATATCGGCTTCGAGCCGATCGACACCTCGGTGGGCCGGCTCGGCGTGCTGGTGTGCTGGGACCAGTGGTATCCCGAGGGCGCGCGGCTGATGGCGCTGGCCGGCGCCGAACTGCTGCTGTATCCGACCGCGATCGGCTGGGACCCGGACGACGCCCAGGACGAGAAGAACCGCCAGCGCGACGCCTGGGTCCTCAGCCACCGCGGGCACGCGGTCGCCAACGGCCTGCCGGTGCTCAGCTGCAACCGGGTCGGACACGAGGCGTCGCCGCTGGGCGCTTCGGGCATCGACTTCTGGGGCAACAGCCACGTGCTCGGCCCCCAGGGCGAGTTCCTGGCCGAGGCCGGTGGCGATCCGACCCTGCTGATGGCCGAGGTCGACCTGCAGCGCAGCGAGCACGTGCGGCGGATCTGGCCGTTCCTGCGCGACCGCCGCATCGACGCCTACGACGACCTGCTCAAGCGTTATCGCGACTGAGCGATGAGTCCGGCCGCGCGACTGCGCGAGGCAGGCGACGCTGACATGGCGGCAATCGCCGCACTGTACGCGGACGAGGTGCTGCACGGGGTCGCCACCTACGAATACCGGGTGCCGGAGGCGGCCGAGATGCGGCGCCGCTGGCGTCACCTGGTCGATCACGGCTTTCCGTACCTGGTCGCCGAGCTGGACGGCCGCTTCGCCGGCTACGCCTACGCCGGTCCCTATCGCGACCGCATCGGCTACCAGTGGACGGTCGAGGACACTGTCTACGTGGTTCCGGGCCTGCAGGGGCGCGGTGTCGGCCGGGCCCTGCTGCAGGCCTTGATCGAGCGTTGCGAGGCGATCGGCTTCCGGCAGATGGTCGCGGTGATCGGCGATGGCGGCAACCGTGCCTCGGTGATCCTGCACGAGCGGCTGGGCTTCCGTACCGTCGGAGTGTTCCGCGGCCTGGGGCGCAAACACGGGCGCTGGCTGGATACCGTGCAGATGCAACGCAGGCTCGGCGGTGGCGGTGGCGGTGGCGGTGGCGATGACGGGCTGGCGCCCCCGTTCGGCGTGATCTGGCCGGGCTGAGCCTGCCCGGCGCCGACGAACGGTCGTTGAATTTTAGAACGGTCGTGCTATTTTGCCGTCATGAACGCACTGGCCGCCACCTGCAAAGGCACCGCCACCCGCGAGGCGATCATCGATCAGGCCTACGGCTTCGCTTGTGCCGGCGGCCTGGAGAGCCTGTCGATCGGGCCGCTGGCGCAGGCGGTCGGCATGTCCAAGAGCGGCGTGTTCGCCCACTTCGGCTCGCGCGAGGACCTGCAACTGGCGGTCCTCGACCATGCCGGCGAGCGCTTCGTGAACGCGGTGCTGACGCCGGCATTGGCGCAGCCGCGCGGCCTGGCGCGGCTGCGCGCGATCGTGCTGGGCTGGTTCGACTGGGCCCGCCAGAACGAGGGCGGCTGTCTGCTGGTCGCCGCAGTCAGCGAGTACGACGACCGCCCCGGTCCGCTGCGCGATCGGGTATTGATGCAGCAACATGCCTGGCGCGGCGAGCTGGCCCGGGCGATCCGGCTGGCGGTCGACGTCGGCGAGCTCGGCGCCGATACCGAGCCCGAGCAGATGGCGTTCGAGCTGTATGCGATCGCGCTTGGCGTGCATCACGACGCCGGGCTGTTCGGCTACGCATCGGCCGCCGAGCGCGGCCGCAAGGGCCTCGAGCGGCTGCTGGGCGCTTACGCCGCCGAGCCCTCCCCCACCTCCTGAACGAAACCCGCAGGTACATGCCATGAACCGGGATACCCGCAATCACGCCTTGCCACGACAGAAAATAAGCACGACCGTTCGATCAAATATCATCGGGCGACTGATCCGTACCGCATTCGGACTCGGCGGCTGGCTGGCGCCGGAAACGACGGCGGCCCGCGCCGGCCGGCTATTCGCCACCCCGTTGGCGGCTACCCGCCGCGCCGCCGGCCAGCCGCTGCCGGCGGACGGGTGTCGGGTCGATGTCGACGCCGACGGCCACAGTGTCGTCGCCTATGTCTGGGGCGAGCCGGCGCGACAACCCTACGTGCTGTTCTCGCACGGCTGGTCCAGCCATGGCCTGCGCATCGACAGCTGGCTGCCTGCGTTGACCGCGGCCGGCTACGCGGTGGTCGGCTTCGACCAGTTCGCGCACGGCCGCAGTCCGGGCCGACAGACCACCCTGCCCGGATTCCGCGACCATCTGCTCGCGGTCGGACGGCGGTTCGGGCCGGCCGCGGCGGTGATCGGTCATTCGCTCGGCGGTGCGGCGACCATGCTGGCGCTGGAGGCGGGCCTGCGCGCGGACCGCGTGGTGCTGGTCGCGCCGGCCGCCGACCCGATCGATGCCAGCCGTCGCTTCGCCGGCATGATCGGCCTGGCCGCCCATGTGTGCCGGCGCATGCGCGCGCAGTTCGAGTCGCGGCTGGGGATCCGCTTCGAGGACATGCAGGCACACACGGTGGTGCCGCACCTGGCGCAGCCGGCGCTGGTGGTGCACGACCTGCGCGACCGCGAAGTGCCCTGGAGCGAGGGCGAGCGCTACGCGCGGTTCTGGCCGCATGCGCGGCTGCTGACCACCGACGGCCTCGGTCACCGCCGCATCCTCGACGACCCGGAAGTGATTCGTGCCGGCGTCGACTTCATCGAAGGCAGGACGGTTGGCGACCGGATCGTCTCGACCCAGGACCTGCCCTATGGCTTCGCCTGAGCGGAACAAGCCATCACCGCTCGCATCACTATTACGCCAGGGAGGTGTTGTTGCCTTTCGTAGAAGCGGCGTCAGCCGCGATGGACGGTCCTGGGGAAAGACACCGGCCAGGACGATGCCCGTATCGTCGTCGCGACAGCCGCTGGCCACGGCGGATTGGCGGTGCGGGCTTGTCTCGCGCATGATGGCCCCCAGATCGAACGACCGGGCCCTCGCGCATCGGCGATGCCCCGATCGACCGCTTCCCACCGGATTCCTCCCGCATGACCGAAACCGCGACCGCCGCGCCGCCGACCTGGCGCGACCAGCCTCATGAAATCGTCGAACGCGAGGGCGTGCGCTACACCCTGCTGGGCACCGCGCACGTGTCGCAGGCCAGTGTCGACGCGGTCTGCGAGGCGATCGAGGGCGGCGGTTTCGACGCGGTGGCGGTCGAGCTCGATCCGCAACGCCTGCAGTCGCTGACCGACCCCGACGCGCTCGCCAAACTCGATCTGGTGCAGGTGATCCGCACCGGCCGCACCGCGTTGTTCGCGGCCAATCTCGCCCTGGCCGCCTATCAGCGCCGACTCGCCGAACAACTCGGGATCGAGCCCGGCGCCGAGCTCAAGCGCGCCGTGGTCGAGGCGCGCGAACGCGAACTGCCGGTGCACCTGATCGATCGCGAGGTCGGCCTGACCTTCAAGCGCGCATCCAACAAGCTGGGCTTCTGGGGCCGGGCCAAACTCGGCGGCGGCCTGCTCGCCGGCTTGTTCGTCGACGAGCCGGTGCACGAGGACGACATCGAGAAGCTCAAGACCGGCGACATGCTCGCCTCCAGCTTCAGCGAGTTCGCCAGCGACAGCCCGGCGCTGTACGAGACCGTGATCGCCGAGCGCGACCGTTACATGGCCGCTCGCCTGCGCGAGAGCGCCGGCGACGCCCGCGAAGTGCTGGCGGTGGTCGGTGCCGGCCACCTGCAGGGCCTGGCCCGGCACCTGCGCGAGGAGCCGACGCCGCCGGTGAATATCCGCGAGGAACTGGAGGCATTGCCGAAGAAGAGCGATGTGCCGTGGTTCACCATCGCGCTGTCGGTGTTCGTGCTCGGCGGCTTCGCCTGGGGCTTCTGGCAGGGCGGCCTGGACGTGGGCTCCGACCTGCTGCTGCAATGGGTACTGGCCACCGGTCTGCTCGGCGCGCTGGGCTGCGCGATCGCCGGCGGACATCCGCTGAGCATCCTGGTCGCCTTCCTCGCCTCGCCGATCACTCCGCTGCATCCGGCCCTGGCCTCGGGCACCCTGAGCGCGCTGACCGAGGCCTGGGTGCGCAAACCGACCTATGCCGACTTCATGGCCCTGCGCGACGACGTCGGCACCCTGCGCGGCTGGTGGCGCAACCGGGTCGCCCGGGTCCTGCTCAACTTCTTCCTGACCAGCCTCGGCACCGCGATCGGCGTGTGGACCGGCGGCCTGCGCATGCTCGGCAAGTTGTTCGGCTGACTCCAAACCGCGCTCGACGCTTCCGGCAGCGCCTCATCGCGGCTTACGCCGCTCCTACGGGAGACGCTGACGGCGTGTCCGTGCGCTCCAGAATGGGTTTCGTAGGAGCTGCGTAAGCCGCGACCGGGATGTTTCCGTTAGAGGCCTGCGCCGCCTCTACGGGAGACGCTGACGGCGTGTCCACGCGCTCCAGGATGGGCTTCGTAGGAGCTGCGTGAGCTGCGACCGGGGTGTTTCCTGTTACAAGCTCCATCGCGGCCCACGCCGCTCCTACGGGAGATATCGCGAAGAGCATGCAACAGGCCCGGACGGTTTCCCGCCCGGGCCTGTTGCTGTCCAGCCTTGCGAGCGGGGCCGGCGTTGGACGCCGGCCCTGTCGCGACATCACTCCACGTGCATCGCCGCGACCGCCGCGCCGGCCGGGTCCGGCGACTTGCCGCGGGCGCGGCGGATGATCCGGATCATGCCGTTGCGCAGATCGTCGAGGATCGCGTAGATCGTCGGCAGGAACAGCAGGCTGACCACGGTCGAGAACGCCAACCCACCGGCCACCGCGCGCGCCATCGGCGAGTACTCGGCGCCGCCGAGGACCACGGTGTCGCTCAGCGAGATCGGCACCATCGCCAGGATCGCGGTGCCCATCGTCATCATGATCGGACGCAGGCGTTCGCGGCTGCCCTCGACCAGCGCGTCGGTGCGCGACAGTCCGCGCCTTCGCAGATTGTTGATGTGCTCGATCATCACGATGCCGTTGTTCACCACCACGCCCATCAGCACCAGGATGCCGATGAAGGCCATGATGCTGAAGGTGGTGCCGGTGATCCAGAACAGCCAGAACACGCCGAACACCGAGAACAGCACGCAGCTCATGATCGCGGCCGGGAACAGCAGCGATTCGAACACCGCCGCCATCACCACGTAGATCATCACCAGCGCCAGCAGGGTGTTGAACATCATCTGCTTGGCCGCCTCGTCGTCGCGCTGGAACGCACTGCCGTCGAACGAGTAGGTGTAGCCGGGCGGGAACGCCATCGACTTGAGGGTCTCCTCCATCGCCTTGCGCGCGTCCGGGGTGGTGGTCTCGCCGGCCAGGTTGGCGGCGATCGTCACCGTGGTCTGGCGATTGGTGCGGCTGATCTGGGTCGCCGCCGGCACCACGCTGACATCGACCATGCTCAGCAACGGCACCGAGCGACCGTCGGCGGAACGGACCATGAAGCTCTCCATGTCCTCCACCCCGTACTTCTCGGCGCCGGCGAAGCGCACCCATACCGGCACCTCGGTCTGGCCGCGGCGGAACTCGCGCAGCTGCGCGCCGCGCAGGGCCAGACCGACGAAGCTCGACACTTCCTGCACGCTGAATCCGAACGCCGCCGCGCGCTCGCGGTCGACGGTCACGATCAGTTCGCTGTTCTGGTCGCCGGCGTCGACGCGCACGTCGCGCAGCTCGCTGCGGGCGGCCAGCACCGGGACGATGTCGCGGGCCAGATCGGTCAGCACCTGGGTCGAGTCGCCGACCAGTTGCACCTGCAGTCCCTCGTTGCCGCCGTCGCGGTCGCCCTGGCCGCGGATGCCGACCTCGACCCGCGCCGACTTCGGCAGCTCCTTGCTGATGATCTCG
The DNA here is from genome assembly GCF_003233695.1 of Marilutibacter maris. Lineage (NCBI taxonomy): Bacteria > Pseudomonadati > Pseudomonadota > Gammaproteobacteria > Lysobacterales > Lysobacteraceae > Marilutibacter > Marilutibacter maris. The sequence goes on from NZ_CP029843.1 coordinate 2,057,051, forward strand.
GTCAGCGGCTTGATGTCGCCGATCTCGTCGTCGAAGGTCACCATGGTGGCGGCGTCGCCCTGCTCGCTGTACCACGAGTAGATCTGCTTGATCTGCAGGCGCTCGCGGTTCGCTTCCAGGTACTTCTCGATCCGCAGCACCTCGTCGGAGATCTGCTCCTTGGTGTAGCCGCCGTTCCACTGGTAGTAGATCTGCGCTTCCTTGCCGCCGCCGCCGCCGAACATGTCGAACTTGGTCAGCGTCATCGGCACGATGCTGAGCGCGATGATCAGGATGATGCCGACCACGCTCCAGCCGCGGTGCTCCAGGGTCCAGCGCAGCGTGCCCGCGTAGCGGCGTTGCAGGCGCGAGATCAGGCCCTTCTCGTTCTGCACCGCCGGCGGCGTCTTCATCCGCGAGGACAGCATCGGGATCAGGCTGACCGCGACCAGCCACGACGCCAGCAGCGACACCGAGATCGTGATCGCGATCTGGGCCATGAAGATGCTGATGTTGTTGGTCTCGCCCAGCAGGTTGGGCAGGAACACGATGCAGTGGCACAGGGTGCCGGCGGACAGCGCGATGGCGACGTGGCGGGTGCCGACGATCGAGGCCTTGGCCGGCTGCCCGGGCATCCGTTCGCGTTCCTGGTAGATGCTCTCGACCACCACCACCGCGTTGTCGACCAGCATGCCGACCGCCAGCAGCAGGCCCATCAGGGTCAGCACGTTCAGGGTCACCCCGGAGAAGTGCATGAAGCCCAGGGTCATCACGAAGCAGATCGGAATCGCCAGGGTGACCATCAGCGTCGACGGCCAGTGGCGCAGGAAGAAGAACAGTACCGCGATCGACAGCAGCAGGCCGATCGCACCGGCCTCGGCCAGTTCGATCAGCGAGTCGGTGACCTCCTCGCCCTGGTTCTGGATCACCTTCAGGTCGATGCCGCTCAGTTCGGGCGACTCGCGGATCTCATCGACCACCTCCAGCACGCGCTTGGAGGTTTCGACCAGGTTGGCGTTGCGCTCCTTGTAGATGTCCAGGCCGACCGCGGCGCGCCCGTCCAGGCGGCGTCCATAGTCCATCCGCGAGCCCTTCAGCCGCACCTCGGCGATGTCGGACAGGCGCAGACCGTTGGCGCCGACGACCAGGTTGCGCAGCTGGTCGAGCGTGGTCAGCTCGCCGATCGGCTGCACCCGCAGGCGCAGACCGGCGTCGTCGATGGTGCCGGCCGAGACCGAGAAATTGACCGCGCGCAGGGTGGCGTTGAGTTCATTGAGATTGACCCCGTGCGCGGTCAGCCGCTCGGGGTCGATCGCGATCTCGATCTCGTTGGGCGGCGCGCCGCTGATCTCGACCCGGGCCACGCCCGGAACCCGCTCGATACGCCGCTTCATCTCGCGGTCGATCAGCTCGTAGGCGCCGGTCAGGTCGATGTCGGCGGCCAGGCGGACGCGCAGGAAGGCCTCGTCGCTGGTCGAGAACTTGTGGACGAAGTAGCGCTGGAAATCGTCCGGCAGCTCGTCGCGGATCGCATCGATGCGCTCGCGCGCCTCCGAGGCGGTGATCGCGATGTCCTTGTCCCAGTCGGAGAACTCCATGAACACGTAGGCGCCGTCGGCGCGCGCGCCGCCGCCCATCCGCTTGACCCCGTTGAGGGTCGCCAGCGCTTCCTCGACCGGCCGCAGCACCGTGCGCTCGACCTCTTCCGGGGTCGAGCCGGTGTACGGCAGCTGCACGAACAGGAACGGGGCCGAGACGTCCGGCAGCGCTTCCAGCGGCAACCGGAACGATGCGATCAGGCCGACCACGAACATCGACACGAACAGCATCACCGTGGTGACGGGACGTTTCAGGCTGAGTTCGGCGACTGTCATGCCTGCTGCTCTCCGCTGTCCAGGTCGCCGCGGGCATCGGCGGGCAATGCCGCGCCGACATGCAGACCGCGCGCGCCGCGCTCGCGGTAATAGGCGTCGCCACGGCGGTCGAGCAGGTCGTAGACCACCGGGATCACCACCAGGGTCAGCAGGGTCGAGACCAGCAGGCCGCCGATCACCGTGATCGCCATCGGCGAACGCACCTCCGCGCCCTCGCCCACCGCGATCGCCAGCGGCAGGAAGCCGAACAGCGTGCACAGCGTGGTCATGGTGATCGGACGCAGGCGCGAGCGCGCGCCCTCGATCAGCGCTTCATGCTTGCCCAGGCCGGACTCGCGCAACTGGTTGACCTTGTCGACCAGGATGATCGCGTTCTTGGTGACCAGTCCCACCAGCAGGATCAGGCCGATGAACACCACCACCGAGATCGTGTTGCCGGTCAGCATCAGCGCCAGCACCGCACCGACCATCGCCAGCGGGATGGTGAACAGGATCACGAACGGGTGCAGCAGCGACTCGAACTGCGAGGCCATGACCAGGTAGACCAGGAAGATCGCCAGGCCGAACGCGAACAGCAGCGAGGCGACCGACTCGGCCAGTTCCTCGCCCTGGCCGCCGATGTGCATGCGCACGCCCGGCGACAGCGGCCGTTCGTCGACCATCTTCTGCACTTCCTCGACCGCGGTGCCCAGGTCGATGCCGCGCAGGTTGGCCGAGATCACCGCGACCCGGACCTGATCGGCGCGATGGATCTCGCTGGGACCGGTGGTGGCCAGCACCTCGGCGACCGACTCCAGGGTCACCGGCCGGTTGCTGCCGGGATTGACGATCAATCGGCGGATGTCCTCGACCGACGCGCGATCGGACTCCTGGGCGCGGACCAGCACGTCGATCTTGCGATCACGGAAGCTGTAGCGGGTCGCGACCTCGCCACGCACCTTCTTGACCACCGCGTCGGCGATCTCGCGGGTGGTCAGGCCCAACGCGCCGGCCCGGTCCTGATCGAAGCGGATCTGGATTTCGGGGAAGCCCTGTTCGACCGTCGAAGTGACGTCGGCATAGTGGTCGTTGCCGCGCAGCATCGTCGCCATCTGCTGGCCGGCCTCCTGCAGCACGCCCAGATCGTCGCCGCGCAGTTCGATTTCCAGCGGCGTGGAGAAGCTGAACAGCTCGGGGCGGCTGAAATCGACCTGGGCGCCCGGGTGCGCCAGCATGGTTTCGCGCAGGCGCTCGGTCTCCTCGGCCTCGATCTTCTCGCTGCCGCCATCGGTCATCACGATGCTGATCTTGCCGATGTTCTCGCCGCTCTCGGTCGGGCTGGCGTCGAGCCGGGTGCCGCTGCCGGAGACGCCGAACATGGTGCGGACGCCGGGGTCCTCGCTGTGCTTGCGCTGGATGTCCTGCACCAGTGCGTCGGTATCGCGCAGCGGCGTGCCCGGCGGCAGCTTGACCGTCATCTCGAAGCGGTCCTGGGCCAGCTGCGGGATCAGGTCGGCGCCCAGCATCGGCACGATCGCCAGCGACGCGGCGAACGCCAGCGCGGCCACGCCCAGCACCAGACCCGGCCGCGCCAACGCCGCCGGCAACAGGCGCAGGTAGCCGCGCTCGGCACGTCCGTAGGGCGCCATCGCGATGTCGCTGGCCTTGCGCATCACCGGGCCGACCACCGCGGCCAGGCCGCGCCACAGGCGCACGAACACCCAGAACACACCGAACAGCGCACCGCGGATGCCGGTACCGATGCCGCGTCCGGTCGCCGCCAGCGGCTTCTGCAGCTTCGACTCCGGGTGCCAGCGCGGATGCGACGGCTCCTCCGGGAAGCTCATCGGCGCGCGGCCCTTGAGCGAGCTGAGCATCGGGATCAGGGTCATCGACACCAGCAGCGAGATCGCGATCGCCAGCGCCACGGTCAGCGCCTGGTCGCGGAACAGCTGGCCGGCGATGCCCTCGACGAACACCAGCGGCAGGAACACCGCGATCGTGGTCAGGGTCGAGGCGACCACCGCCATGCTGACCTCGCGGGTACCGGTGATCGCCGCTTCGAGGATGCCCAGGCCGCGCTCGCGCGCCTTGGCGATCGATTCCAGCACCACGATCGAGTCGTCGACCACCAGGCCGGTCGCCAGCGCCAGACCGCCCAGCGACATCACGTTGAGGCTCAGGTCCATCTGGCCCATGAAGAAGAAGGTGGTGACGATCGAGACCGGCAGCGACAGGCCGATCACGAAGGTGCTCCAGCCGTCGCGCAGGAACAGGAAGATGATCAGGATCGCCAGCAGGCCGCCGATCAGGGCGTCCTTCTTGACCTCGCTGATCGCGCTTCGGATGAACTGCGACTGGTCCTCGATGACGGTCAGCTCGAACTGTTCGGGCAGGGTCGACTCGAGTTGCTGCAGGCGCTTGTGGATCTGGTCGGCGGTCGACACCGTATTGGCGTCGCCCTCCTTGTAGATCGCCAGTTCGACCGCCTCCTTGCCGGCCAGGCGGATGATCGCCTCGCGCTCCTTGTAGCCCTGGCGGACCTCGGCGATGTCCTTCAACCGCACCGGCATGCCGCCGGCGGCGGTGCTCTGGCCGGAGGAGGATGCGCTCTGCACCGAGGCCGCGGCGGCCATCGCGCTGGCGTCGCCGGTGGCCGCGGCGACCCGCGCCATCTGCTCGGCCGCGCTGGTCGCGTCGCTGGCGCCCACGCGCTGGGTGGTCACCAGCATCTCGCGGATCTCGTCGACGCTGGCGAACTGGTTGACGGTGCGCACCAGATAGCGCTGCGAACCCTCCTCCAGGCGCCCGCCGGAGACGTTGACGTTCTCCTGCTGCAGGCGGGTGATCACGGTGTCGATCGGCAGGTTCAGCTGGGCCAGCTTCTGCTGATCGATATCGACCTGGATCTCGTCCTCCAGGCCGCCGCCGACCTTGACCGCGGCGACACCCTCGACCGGCTCGAGCTTCTTCTTCAGGTCGTCGTCGGCATAGCGGCGCATCGCGGTGAGCTGGCGCAGGCCGTCCCCCGAGGCCTCCTCCTTGACGCTGAGCGCGAGGCGGACGATCGGCTCGGTCGACGGATTGAAGCGCAGCAGCACCGGCTGCTCGGCTTCCTGCGGCAGCTGCAGCACCTCGATCTTGTCGCGCACCTCGAGCATGGCCTTGTCCATGTCGGTGCCCCAGGCGAACTCGAGCACGACATCGCTCTGGCCGGTGCGCGAGACCGACTTGAGCTTGCGCAGGCCCTTGACCACGCCGACCGCTTCCTCGACCGGCTCGGTGATCAGGGTCTCGATCTCCGACGGCGCCGCACCGGTGTACTCGGTGCGCACGGTCAGGGTCGGGAAGCTCAGGTCGGGCAGCAGGTTGACCTTCAGGTTGAACAGCGAGATCACGCCGAACAGCAGCAGGCTGATCGTGATCATCCAGATCGTCACCCGGCGGCGGGTGGAAAACTCGACCAGGTTGAAGCCGCGCGGCTCGGGCGGGGCGTGGTTCGTCACGGGGTCGCTCACGTCGGGCTCCGGCGCTTACTGCTGGGTTTCGGTCTTGTCGTCGGACTTGGCCTCGGCGGCGGCGACCGGCTCGGGGTCGCTGCCCGGCGCGCCGACCACCTGCACGTCGGTGCCCTCGCGCAGCGCGCTCTTGCCGGCGGTGACCACGCGGTCGCCGGGCTTCACGCCCTCGACCACCTCGACCCACTCGCCGTCGATGTAGCCGAGCTTGACCGGCACGCGCGCCGCCTTGCTGTCGCGCAGCACGAACAGCGCCGGGTCGCCCTCGGCGTCGACCACCGCGTTGCGCGGCACCACCAGGGCATTGGCGCGCTGGTCGTAGTCGATGCTGATGCGGCCGAACATGCCCGGCTGCAGGATGTCGTCGCCATCGAAGGCGCAGATCACCCGGAACGTGCCGCTGCCGGCATCGACCACCGGGGCGACGCGATCGACGGTGCCGCTGAAGGTCCGGCCCGGCAGCGCGTCGACCTGCATCCGCACCGGCAGGCCGGGCTTGAGCGTGGCCAGTTCGCGCTCGGGCACGTTCAGGGTCGCCTCGAGCCTGGAGATGTCGACGATGCGCAGGATCGGGGTATTGATCTGGACGAAGTTGCCCGGCTTGATCGAACGCGACGCGACCACGCCGGAGATCGGTGCGGTCACGTTCGTGTAGGACAGCTCGAGCTGGGCCAGCCGGTTGGCGGCGCGGGCGTTTTCCAGGTCGTACTTGAGCTGGTCGTTGTCGTTGGCGCTGATCAGGTTCTGCTCGGCGAGCTGGCGCGCGCGCGCGTAGTTGTTCTGCAGCTTGGCCATCTGCGCGGCGGTCTGCGCCGCCTGCAGCCGCGCACGGTCGGCGTCCAGCCGCACCAGCTGCTGGCCGGCGTTGACGCGGTCGCCCTCTTCCACCATCACGTCCAGGGCGACGCCGGAGATCTTGGCGATGACCTGCGATTCGGCGCGCGCCTCCAGCGCCGCGGTGCCGGTGTAGCTGGCCGAGATCGCGCGGTGGCCGGCCTCGACGACCTCGACCGGGATCGCCTCGACCTTCTTGTCCTTGCCTTCCTTGGCCTCGGCCTCACCGTTGCCGCCCTTGCAGGCGGACAGCGCGAGCAGGCAGCTCAAGGTCAGGATGGCGGCGCGGGCACCGAAGGCGCCGGGATTACGCGTGAGGGAAGACATGATTCTGGGACCCTGGAGTATTGATGAAGTTGTCTGGAGACCGGTGCCGGCGGGCGGCCCGGGGGCGGCCGTCGGCGGTCGGGACCACCGCTGCACCCCGGTCCCGACCGGGGTGTATGCCGGTGTTGTAGATATGTATATCACCAGTTCTGATTTCGGCATGCGCCGAAGGTCATGGTGACTGCCGCCACGCCCGCCTACTCCGACCAACGGCGGCTGCGACGCGGGCGGGACGGCGCCGGCGTCGGATACGCCATGAACATGGGATGCAGCATGGCGTCGACCGGTTGCATCGTCATGTCCCGCAAGTCGGGCTTGCGACGAACGGGGCGGATGTGCTCGCCGCCCCGCCGCGACCTCGCCGGAGGCCCCGGCCGGGCATGCGGCCGGCATCGGAACCGCCTCAGACTCGAACCGGCGACGCCGGTGCGGGTCCGGGACCGCGTTGTTCTAGCCTCCCAAACCAGCCTCCCCACCCCGCCTCCCTAAACAGAGGCCGAATCGCAGGCTATACTTGCGGACTTATGCGTGGTCGGAGTGACGGGGCGACCGCCCCGCCGCCAGCCAGCCTTCCCTGCCAGCCATTCGAGATTGCGGACATAGACATGATGCGACCGCTGACGATCGCCGCCAGCCTTGCCCTGACCACCGCCTTGGCCTTCGCGCCCAGCCGCGCCCAGGACGAGAGCGTGACCCCGCCGCCCGCCGAGGAGGCCGCCACCGAGGCCGCTCCCGCCGCCGCCCAGGCCGCCCTGCAGGGCAATGCCGATCAGGGCCGCATGCTGACCTACACCTGTCAGGGCTGCCACGGGATCACCGGCTACAAGAACGCCTACCCGAGCTACAAGGTGCCCAAGATCGGCGGACAGTCCGCGGAGTACCTTGCCAACGCGTTGCACGAGTACCAGAAGGGCACGCGCAAGCACCCGACGATGCAGGCCCAGGCGCAGAGCTTCTCCGACCAGGACATCGCCGATATTGCCGCCTTCCTGTCCAGCCTGAAGTGAGTGAGCACAAGCCCATGACGAACAAGATCAGCATCATCAGGATCAGCGCCATCGCGGCCGCCCTGCTCGCCCTGGCCGCGTGCTCCGGCGGCGGCGAAGACGGCCACGGCGAGGCCGGCGAAGCCCACGCGGCGCCGACCTCCTCCTCGGCCGGCCTGCCGCAGGGCCATGTCACCGCCGGCGAACAGCTGGCCAGCGCCAAGGGCGAGGCCACCGGCCAGTCCTGCGTGGACTGCCACGGCGCCGAGGGCAACGCCCCGATCGACGCGACCTACCCCAAGCTCGGTGGCCAGTACGCCGACTATCTGGCGCACGCCCTGCAGCAGTACCGCGGCGGTGATCGCGAGCATGCGCTGATGTCCAGCCAGGCCAAGAGCCTGACCGACCAGCAGATTGCCGACCTGGCGGCCTACTTCGGTTCGCGCGAGAGCCAGCTGCGCGATCTGCACGACGTGCACTGAGCCGTCAGTCAGCTGCCGGCAACGGACGACGAAGGCCCGCGCAAGCGGGCCTTTTTCGTTGCCATTCTGCGTTGTGATGATCGCCCCGCATGCGGCGGGACGCCTCACCACAGGAGCCATCGTCATGCCCAGATTCGTGATCGAACGAGAGATTCCAGGCGCGGGCCAGCTGACCGCGGCGCAGTTGCAGGAGATATCGCGCAATTCCTGCGAGGTGCTCGACGGGATGGGGCCTCAGATCCAGTGGCAGCAGAGCTTCGTCACCGGCGACAAGGTCTACTGCATCTACATCGCCAACGACGAGGCGGCGATCCGCGAGCACGCCCGCCAGGGCGGCTTCCCGGTCGACCGGGTGTCGGAAGTGACCGCGGTGATCGACCCGGTCACCGCGGAAGCCTGATTCAACCGCCGTCGGCGGGGCGCAGACTGCCGTTGTCTTCCTGCAGCTCCGGCTTGAACGGAATGTCCGGCGGCGGCCGCGCCTCGGCCGGCTGCTCGTTGAGGTTGGGGTCGCTGATCCCGCAACCGCCGCCCAGCGCCAGCAGCGATACCGCGCAGCTGATCTTCTTGGTCGTGCCCGGGATCGGGATCTCGACCGACTTGATGCCGCGCCGCACCCATTCCTGCAGCAGGTTCTCGTTCGGCCGCCAGTAGCGATCGAACAGGGTCGGCTCGTAGCCGACCGGCGGCCGCTTAAGCCAGGTGCCGTTGCGGTCGAGGTCGGTGATTTCCTCGGTATAGGTCCCCGGCGGCTGCGCCGGCGATGCCGAGCCCGGCTGTTCCGCCAGCCGCACGCTGCCGTCGCTGTTGAACAGGCCCGGTCCTTCGCCACGCTGGCCACCGGGAACGTTGCGGTCGGAGGCGCCCCAATCGTCGGCGCGTTCGCGCGTCGGCCATCCGCCCGGTGCCGGCTCGCTGCGCGGTCCGCTGCCCGCGACCGCTTGCGACGGCGCGCCGGCGGCGGCCGGGGCCGGCGCGGTGGACGGCGTCGATGTCGCCGCCTGGGATGACGATGCGGCCTGGGATGTCGCGGGTGTGGACTGCCCTGTCGTCGGGGCCGATGGCTGTGAGGCCGTCGTCGCGGCGGGCATCGGCACGCTGGCCTCGCGCACCGCCTGGGTACGCGATTGCAGCTGTGGCGCGGCGACCGTGGTCGCGGCCGGTGCCCGCAGGCGCGGACGCTGCACAGGTGCGGGCACTTCGCGCTCGGTGACGCCCGGCAGGTTGCTCTGCACCGCGGGCGCGTCGTCGGGCGCCTGCGCACGGATCTCCAGCGATGGTCGCGACGGCGCCTGCGCCGGTGCCGGAATCTCGCGCGTCCGCACCACCGGTTGGACGGCGTCGAGCTCCGGTGCCGGCGTCGGCTGTGCCTGGACCCGGGGCGTGGGCGGCGGCAGCAGGAACACCGCGGACGTATCGGCGGCCGGTTCGCTGACGGTGAGGCGCTGCTCGGCCGCCGATGGCGTTTCGACGGCCGTGGGCTCCGGCACCGGCACCTCGCGACTAGGCATCGGCGGTGGTGGCGCCTGCAAGGAAGGGGATTCGATCGCGACATCGATCTGCGGCACGGTGGCCGCCGGCGATGTCCGCGGCGTCGGCTCAGGGTCGCTCGGCGCCGGCGTCTGGGCCGGTGCGGCGACCGGAGTCTCGGCCGTTTCGGGTTCGGTCGGGGCCGGCGGGGCGGGACCGCCGCCGACCTCCTCCGGTGTGCCCTGGCCGATGTACTCGACCTGGACCACGGTCTCACCCTCCGGTGGCGCGGCGGCGAACCGGGGCGCGGCAAACAGCAGCCACAGCAACGCGATCCCGAGCAGGAGGTGGATCACCGCGGACAGGATGCCGGCCAGCCAGCGCAGCCCACGCTCCTGCGGCTCGGGCGGGTGCCAATGCTGGCGCCAGACCGATGCGAACACCTGCCACTGGTTCATTGCGCCGATCGGTTGCGGCAATGGCCTTGCCGGCGGCCGCGCCAGCAGCACCGCCAGGACCGAATCCGCACTGGCGCCGGTGACCGCGTCGACCCGCTCGCGCATCTGCGCGAACCACGACTCCCAACCCGGCGGGAACTCGCCAGGCGGATGCGATCGGCGTTGGCTCAGCCGCAGTCGGCGCTGGACGGCCTGGACCAGGTCGGAGGCCGAGAACATGCGGCGCGAGGGCCTGTCCGGTCAGGCCGCAGAGTCGCGGCGGATGTAGGGGGCGGTGCCGCTGTCGTGATCGGTCGCGTCACGTACCGCGGTCACGCCCTGCACCTTGCCCATCAGGGTCTTCTCGATGCCCTGCTTGAGGGTGACATCGACCATGCCACAGCCATGGCAACCGCCACCGAAGCGCAGGTAGACCTCGCCTTCGGCGGTGACCTGCTCGACCGACACGTGTCCACGGTGCTGCGCCAGCTGCGGATTGATTTCCTGCTCGACCACCCAGCGCACCCGCTCGACCAGCGAGGCGCTTTCGGCCGGCGCCTCGCCCTTGATCCTCGGTGCGCGAATCTGCAGCTGGCCGCCGGTGGCGCGCGCTTCGTAGTCGATTTCCGCGCCGTCGAGATACTGTGTGCTCGCGCCGTCGAGCCAGAGCGTGAAGCCCTCGCAGTCGATCGCCCACTCGTCGCCGTTGAGGTCGCCGGGCTCGGCGAACTCCAGGCGGACGTCCGCGCCGGGCGTGCCGGGACGGACCGCCGACAGACGCACGCCAAGGCCTGGAATCGCCTCGCGATCGATCAGCTTGCGGAAGTGGACCTGGGCGGATTCTGAAATCTGGATCATGGGGCTATTCTAACGGGGTAAATCGGGTGCGGCGGCATCGAAACCGCCCGCCTGCTTCATACACATGGTTCGTTCATCCGGACGCGGCCGTCCGGCGCCACGAACCGCTCGCCAGGATTCCCGCCATGAACGACCTCATCCCGCTCGCCCAGGCCCACTGCATCCCGCGTCGGGGCAAGGAGCACCGTCTCAACGAAGCCAGCATCCGCGAACTGATGCCACAGCTGAGCGGTTGGGAACGGGTCGAGGACGGGCATGCGCTTAGCAAGACTTTTACTTTCGACAACTACCATCAGACGATGGCGTTCGTGAATGCGCTGGCCTTCGTCGCCCATCGCGAGGACCATCATCCCGATCTGGGCGTGCACTACGACCGCTGCGTGGTGCGCTTCTCGACCCACGATGTCGGAGGCCTGAGCGAGAACGACTTCATCTGCGCCGCCAAGGCCGACGCCCTGGCCGACTGAGTCCACATGCCGCGAATCCGCGGCGGGAGCCTCCCATGAATCGTCAAAGCCCCCTGCTGCTGATATCGGTCGCCGCGCTCGCGGTGAGCGGTTGCCGGGCACCCGTGCCCGAACCCGAGATTCCCTCGACCGAGATCGCCGCGATCCACACGCCGCCCCCCGACTATCCGCTGGAACTGGCCTGCTCGGACGTCGGCGGCAAGGTGGTGATGCAGGTGGTGGTGGGGCCGGAAGGGCGGCCGACGGCGGTCACCATTACCGGCAGCAGCGGCGTTCCCGAGCTCGACCGTGCCGCCGACGCCGGTGTGCGCGCCTGGGAATTCAAGCCGGCGACCCGCCACGGCAAGCCGGTTTCGCAGACCATCCAGGTGCCGATGAATTTCACCCCGCCGCAGGAGTCCGAACTCTGCCTGCAGCGCGAGCAGACCGAGCCCGACCAGCTCTGATCAAGGCCGCGGCTTGCCGTCGCCCCGCAGCGCCGCCATAACCGTCGCTGCAAGGAGGACCGCGCGCCAGGCCCGGGCGCATGCCGAGCCTGCCATCCGCGGCTTCGCCTCAACCGCCGACCGTGGCCGCCCACGCCCCGGCGGGCAGGATGCACGGAACCGCCAGCGCCACCGACAGCGCGATCGCGGCGACGCGAAACGCCATCGCTGCCGACCTCAGGCCGCCGCGACCTGCACCCAGTCCGAACTTGTTGAACGACGCATCATGCCTGCCCACGTCGCGGCCTCCTCGATCACAAGACATTGCAGTTGAAACTCAGCACGGCGGTTTCGCCGACCGCCAGCGCACCCAGGGCGATGCCTGCGCCGGTGAGGTCGGCGACGGTGAAGCTGCCGGCCGGCACGCCGGCGCCGGTGATGGTCACCGCGTTGCCCGCGGGGCAGTTCAGGCCCACGACCGGCGTCGGTCACGACCGCACCATCGACCGCGTCCGGTCCGTTGTTGGTCACCGCCAGGGTGTAGGTGGTCGTGGTGCCGGCCACCAGGGTGTCGGCCGCCTGGTCGTTAGGACCGGCGGCGGGTGTGTTGGTCTTGCTGATCGTCAGGTCCGCCTGCCGGCGCCGGTTGCTGAAGGTACAGGTCAGGTCATCGCCGAGCGCGGCGGTGATGTCGAAGCTGGTACCGGTGCCCGATGGCGTCTGCCCGCCGGCCAGTGCATTGGTGCACGCATAGCTGGTCACGTAGTTGCCCAGGTCGGCAGCCGCGGCGCCGGTCTCGGACAGGGTGTAGGTGGCGCCGGGCGTGGCCGGGTCGATCACCGCCTCCTCCGCCGGCGCGTTGTTGCTGCCGGTCGTGGTCGCATTGGCCGGGCCGCCGGTCCCGGCGATCGACAGGGTGAACTGGTCGCTCGCGATCGCGCGTCCGTCCGGGAGCGCCTTGCGCAGGCGCAGGGATGTCGGCACCACGGTCAGGGTCGCATTCGGCGCCAGCACCAGGTTGCCGATGCTGCTGCCCATGTTCGCGACGGTGTTGACATAGGTCCCGGGCGTCGCCGCGGTGACATTGAGCGTCAACGTGCAGGTGGCATTCACCCCGACACGGAACCCGGTCACCAGCACGCCGGTATCGCCGGCGCCGAGCGCGCCACCGCCAAGGTCCCGGAATACCGCGCCAGGACAGGTGCTGGCGACGTTGGCGTCAGCGATGGTGACGCCCGCGGGCAGCAGGTCGCCGAAGTCCAGCGGCGACAGGCCGGACGCGGTGACCGGATTGGTGCCGTTGGTCGCATTGGTGTTGTCGATGGTGAAGGTCAAGGTGCTGACATCACCGGGCGCGATGACCGCCGGCGCGAAGGCCTTGGTCAGGGTCGCCAGCTGGAACGACACCGACCACTGCCAGCCATCGGCGCTCTGCAGGACCCGCCGCGAGGTGTTGACCGTCGCCCAGGCCTGGATCGGGTCGGTGGAGAACAGGCGGAAGCTGCCGCAGCGTCCGCGCGGGTTGGTGCCATTGTTGGCTTCACAGCCGAAATTGACCGCGTTGCCGGGATTGGTGTTGAAGGTCGACGGCAATGTCCCGCTGCTCAACTGCATCACATTGTTGAATGCCATTGCCTGCAACGTGACCGTGCCACCGGTGATCGAGGCGCCGCTGACCGCGTAGTCGCTGGCATCGATGTTGACGATGTGCAGAGTGGGGTTGATCACCGGCTTGTTGAACGCGAACACGTGATTGACCCGTCCCAGCGAAGAGGTCAGGCACTGGCCGACCCGCGCCGAAGCCGCAGGCGGATTCGGCTCGATGAAGGCGGGAACATTGGTCCCGGACAGGGGGGCCGTGGTGCCCGTCGCCAGCGCCCCGCCCGGCCCGCAGCCGCCGACCACCAGATGATCGGTCTGGCGATAGAAGGCGGTCACGCCATTGCCGAACGCCATGTTGATCTGCTGCCCGTTGACGGTCGTGCTGCCGGTCGCGCTGCTCATCCACTGGTCGGCATGCGCAATCATGGGCGGGCCCATGGCCGCCAGCAGTACGGCCGTCACGGCATGGGCGCGGTATCGTTTTCCCTGTATCACTGATCTATCCCCAACGCTCGGGTTGCTGCGTCGGCCGTCCGGTCCATTCCTGGAGAGGTGCCCCCGGTCCCGTGTGGATCGGTGTCCCTGGCGCGGATGGCGTCTTCTCAACACATATCGCCAACCCCGGGAGAATCAGGACTTGTTTCACATTTTATGAAGTGCGGAACCAGCTGAACGGGCACTCCCCTGACTCACGGCTACTCCCGTAGGAGCGGCGGCGTTTGCCCCGCCCCCTGAGTGAGGGGGCGATTCGCGCGCAGCGCGGATGGGGGTGTGGAGACGCAACGGCGGGGCCCAAGGTTTGCGCAGCAAACTTTGGGGGTTCCCGGGCGCGGCCCGGGGATCGCGGCTCACGCCGCTCCTACGAAAAGCGCCTGCCCCGGCCCTCGCGCACAGCGCTCGGGCGTTCGAGCCGGCGCGAGCCAATGGCTCGCAAACGCCGACCCCGGCCCTCGCGCACAGCGCTCGGGCGTTCGAGCCGGCGCGAGCCAGTGGCTCGCAAACGCCTGCCCCGGCCCTCGCGCACAGCGCTCGGGCGTTCGAGCCGGCGCGAGCCAGTGGCTCGCAAACGCCTGCCCCGGCCCTCGCGCGCAGCGCTCGGGCGTTCGAGCCGGCGCGAGCCAGTGGCTCGCAAACGCCGGCTCTCACCCCAACCGATCGAGGACGGCGGCCAGTTCGGGCGGCAGCGGCGCGTTCAGCAGGTACGGCGTGCGGCCGTCGTCGAGGCTGAACTCCAGGGTCGAGGCGTGCAGGAACATCCGTTTCAGTCCCGCCTGTTCGCGCAGGCGGCGGTTGGCCGCCTCGTCGCCGTACTTGGGGTCGCCGGCGACCGGATGGCCGATGTGCTGGGCATGCACGCGGATCTGGTGGGTGCGTCCGGTCTCGATCCGGACCTCGCAGTAGGACTGCCCGCCACGGCGTTCGATCACGCTGAAATGGCTCAGCGAGGGTTTGCCTTGCGGGTTCACCTGCACGTGGCGCTCGCCGCCCTGGCGCAGGCCGACGTGCAGTGGCGCATCCACGCTCATCACCCCGTCGGGCATCCGTCCGACCAGCAGGGTCAGATAGCGTTTATGGATGCCCCGCCCCTTCACCGAGGCGTCCTCGCGCATCAGTGCCTGCAGCTCGGTCAGCGCCGAGCGCTTCTTGGCCACCACCAGCAGGCCCGAGGTGTCGCGGTCGAGCCGGTGCACCAGTTCCAGCGATTGGCCCGGCCGCAGTGCGCGCAGGGTCTCGATCGCGCCATGGCTGATGCCGCTGCCGCCATGGCTGGCGATCCCGGACGGCTTGCTGATCGCCAGCAGGCGGGCGTCCTCGAACACGATCGATGCTTCCATCGCCTCCAGCAGGCCCTTGGCCGGGGTCGTGGCTTGGCCCGGTTCAGCCACGCGGACCGGTGGAATCCGCACCTCGTCGCCGCCGGCGAGCTTGCGCTCGGCCTTGGCCCGGCCGCCGTTCACCCGCACCTGGCCGGAGCGCACGATCTTGTAGATCAAGGACTTGGGAACGCCCTTGAGCTGGCCGGAAAGGAAATTGTCGAGCCGCTGGCCATCGCGGTCGTCGGGCACCCGCACCAGGCGGGCGCCGCCACGGGAAGGCTCCGGGGTGGCGGTATCGGAACGGGATGAACGATCTGAGGAATCTGAACGGGGCATTTGGGAAGGCTTATCTGATACACTCGCGACGCGAGCTAAGGTTTTGATTTCGCAGGAAGTCGCTGCCCGGCCATCCCGGCAGACACCCTCTGGCGCATCCCGGGTACAGATCACCGCTACAGGGGGCGCTCCGTGGCATCGGCGTTCCTGCGGATCCGGTCCGCGTGCGACGGTGTCCACGAAACGATCGTCAACGATCCGTGGCGCCATGTTAGCAAGGGCGGACGGCGGAACCTGGCCTCGTCCGGCGGGTCAAACCGTCTGCAGCGAGAAATGAACACACCTGTGCGGCGTGAGGGTCACCCCCGACCGGAACTGCCGCGAGGTCCCCGTCCCGGGGGCGTGCGCACCCAGGTGCGCGTGTCGCCGGGACTCCAACCGGAAAGCAACAACCAAAGCGCTCCCGCGGCGTGCCGTGGTGTCGTAGCGCTGGAAATTGAAACCTTGCCGGCGCCTGCCTCCGGGCATGGCGACGGCTCGGACGAAGTGTCCAGAGGCGAAACGCCACGGCGTTCCGCGCGGCCTGCCCTCGGGCGGGATGAAGCGCGCGAGGACGTGAACAATGAAGCGAATGCTGATCAACGCAACGCAGGCCGAAGAGCTGCGTGTCGCGATCGTGGACGGCCAGAACCTGTACGACATCGACATCGAACAGCCGTCCAAGGAACAGAAGAAGTCCAACATCTACAAGGGCAAGATCACCCGCCTCGAGCCCTCCCTCGAAGCCGCCTTTGTCGACTACGGCGCCGAGCGCCATGGTTTCCTGCCGCTGAAGGAAATCTCCCGCGATTACTTCCAGTCGGGCGTCGACCACAACAAGGCCGGCCTGCGCGAGCTGCTGCGCGAAGGCCAGGAAGTCGTGGTCCAGGTCGACAAGGAGGAGCGCGGCAACAAGGGCGCCGCCCTGACCACCTTCATCTCGCTGGCCGGCCGCTATATGGTGCTGATGCCGAACTCGCCCAGCGCCGGCGGCGTCTCGCGCCGGATCGAGGGCGACGACCGCGCCGAGCTGAAGAAGGCGATGGACGCGTTGCAGATCCCGCCGGACATGGGCGTGATCATCCGCACCGCTGGCGTCGGCCGCGATGCCGAGGAACTGCAGTGGGACCTGGACTACCTGACCAGCGTCTGGAAGGCGATCACCGACGCCGCCCTGGCCAAGCCCTCGCCGTTCCTGATCTACCAGGAATCGCGCCTGATCATCCGCGCCCTGCGCGACTACATGCGCCCGGACATCGGCGAGATACTGGTCGACACCGACGAGATGTACGCCGAGGCGCGCGAGTTCGTCGAGCAGGTGATGCCGCACAACCTGCGCAAGCTCAAGCACTACACCGACGACACGCCGCTGTTCAACCGATTCCAGATCGAGTCGCAGATCGAGAGCGCCTATGAGCGCGAAGTGCGGCTGCCGTCCGGCGGCGCGCTGGTGATCGACCAGACCGAGGCGCTGACCGCGATCGACGTCAACTCCGCGCGCGCGACCAAGGGCGGCGACATCGAGGAGACCGCGTTCAACACCAACCTGGAGGCGGCCGAGGAGGTCGCCCGCCAGATGCGCCTGCGCGACCTCGGCGGCCTGGTGGTGATCGACTTCATCGACATGTCCAGCAACCGCCACCAGCGCGACGTCGAGAACCGGCTGGCGCAGGCGCTCAAGCAGGACCGCGCGCGCGTCCAGGTCGGCCGCATCTCGCGCTTCGGTCTGCTGGAGATGAGCCGCCAGCGTCTGCGTCCGAGCCTGGGCGAGTCCAGCCAGATCGTCTGCCCGCGTTGCGAGGGCCATGGCCGCATGCGCAGCGTCGAGTCGCTGTCGCTGTCGATCCTGCGCCTGGCCGAAGAGCACGCGATGAAGGACAACACCGGCCAGGTGCTGGTGCAGGCGCCGACCGAGATCGCGACCTTCCTGCTCAACGAGAAGCGCCGCGCCCTGATCGAGATCGAGCAGCGCCACGATGCGCCTGTGGTGATCGTCGCCGACGAGCAGCTGCACACCCCGCATTTCGAAGTCACCCGCATTCGCGAGAACGAGCTGGACGAGGAGTCCAACAAGCCCAGCTACCGTCGCGGCACGCCGCGCAAGCTGCCCACCCATGCGCTGACCAAGGCCCATCTGAACGTCCCGCCGGCACCGGCGGTGACCAAGGTCAAGCCCAACCGCCCCGCCCCGCAGCGCGAGCCGCGCGAGGCCGAGCCGGCACCGGTCGCGCCGGCGCCGGTGGTGCAGGCTCCGACCCATTCCGTCGGCATGGTCGAGCGCATCCTGCGCTTCTTCCGTGGCAGCGGTGCGGTCGAGGCCGAGAAGCCGGCCAGGAGCGAGGCCTCCACCAAGCAGGCCCGCGGCGAGCGTGCCGGCAATCGCAACGACAACCGTGGCGACGGTCGCGCCGACAGTCGCGGTGAAGGCCGCGGCAACCGCCGTGGCGGCAAGGGCGGTCGTCGCGACGAGGCCAAGCGCGGCCAGGGCCGTGGCAGCGACAAGCAGGCCGACAAGCAGAGCGATCGCGCCGCCGAACAGCGCGGCGCCGAACAGAAGGACGCCGCATCCGGCCGCGACAGCCGCAAGGGCCAGAAGGCCGCGCAGGCCGACAAGGCCCAGGGCGAGAGCGGCGGCCGCAAGCAGCGCGACGCTCAGCGCGACACCGGTAGCAGCGACAAGCGCGAAGAGCGTGCCGCGGCGCGGGCGAAGCAGGCCGCGAGCGAGGACGTCGACACCGCCAAGGCCGCCGCGGCTGCGGCCGCCGCTGCCGCGACTGCGACGACGAGCGAGGCCGCGCCTCAGGAGCAGGAGAAGGAGCCGTCCGCCGACCAGCCGCAGGCCGCGACCGCACCGACGACCGCGGCCGATGCCGGTTCCAACCCGGACGAGGCCGGCGAAGGCGGCAGCCGTCGTCGCCGTGGCCGCCGCGGTGGCCGTCGTCGCCGTCGCAGCGGCGGCGCGACCGAGGGCGGCAGCGAGAACGCAGCCTCCGGCGCTGGCGAGGGCGATGTCGCCGATGCCGTCGCCGACAAGGCTGCGAGCGACGCAGTCAGCACCAACGAGGCAGCCGAGGCGGCGAACGCCGGCGACAGCAACGCCCGTCCGAAGGCCGCGACCGGCGATGCGCCGCCGCGCGAATCGGCGGCGGCGGTGACCGCAGCGGCGGTCGCTGTCAGCGTCGCTGACGATGCATCGGACGACGCCGGCGAGGATGCCGGTGTCAAGGCGGTCAGCCGCACCCAGCCCGAGTTCGACTTCGACGATATCGAGCTGCCGGCGGCGCCGCAGGCGGAGGCCCCGGCGCCTGCGACCGCCGTCGCCGATGCGGCGCCGGCGCAACAGCCCGAGCCGACCACGGCCGAGCTGGCCGCAAAGGCAGAACCGGTCGTCGCCAAGGCAGCCGTCTCCGAGCCTGTCGTCGCCAAGCCTGCTGTCGCCGACACGTCCCTGACCGATGGGGGCAGCGACGCTACGCCGTCGGCCGACGCCGCCGAACCGGAAGTCGCCGCCGATGTCGGCAGCGAAGCGAGCCCGAGCGATGCCGCGACCGGCAGCGACGGCACCGTCGTGGCGAACGCCGAAGCGTCCGCGCCTGAAGCCGGGCACGATGAAGTCTCCAGCGAAGTCGCAGCGGACGCCTCCGAGCCCGTAGCCCCGGCCCCGGCCGAGACGGGCGACGTCGCCGAAGCGGCCGCGGCGGCGGATGCCGGGACGACGGAAGCCGCCCCGGCTCCGGTGACCGAGGCCGCGACCCGCCAGGTCAGCCTGTTCGACCTCGACGGCGCCGACGCCTCCGCCGATGCGGCACCGGCCGACAGCACCGCTGCCGACGACCAAGCGGTCGCGGAGGACGAGGCCGTGGCGCCTGCCGCCGAAGCCCCGGCACCTGACGCCAAGTCCGCGGAATCTGCCTCCGAGCGGCAGGCCTCCGAGCAGGCCTCCAACGATGCCAGCGGCGAGGATGCCGGCGACGACGACCAGGCCAACACAGCAGGCAAGCGCCACGCCTGATCGCGCCGGTCGCGCGACCGGCACGGACGGATGCGCCCGCACGGGCTGCCCACACCTGGTGTCGGCAGCCCGTTGCGTTACAGGGGGTTCAGCGGTGCCGGAGGCGCGATGCTTTCAGCGCCGCGGCGTCCGCTCACAGCGCCAGCGTAGGGTCGGCCAGGCCGTACTGACGGGCCAGGCGCGCGAGACCGACGGTGTCTTCCACCCCGAGCTTCACGAACATGTTGGCCTTGTGGGTGTAGATCGTCTTCGGGCTCAGGTTCAGACGCTTCGCGATCGCGTCCTGGCGCATGCCCTGGATCAGCAGCATCGCCACTTCCAGCTCGCGCCGACTCAGGCCGTCGAATGGCGACGCCTTGTCGCCCATCGTCTCCAGCGCCAGGTGCTGGGCGACATTGCCGGCCAGGTAGCGCTTGCCGCGCGAGACCTCGCGTATCGCCCGCAGCAGTTCGGCGGCGTCGCCACCCTTGCCGACGTAGCCGCAAGCCCCGGTCTCCAGCAGCCGCCGCGGCATCGGACCGTCCTCCAGCACCGACACGATGATCACCCGGGGATGGTCCATGGCGACGATCTGCTCGGTCAACCGCAGGCCGCCGACACCGGGCATGTGCAGATCGCACAGCACCACGTCGGGTTGCAGGCGGCGGATCTCCGGCAGCGCCTGTTCGCCGTTGGCGGCCTCGCCGACGACCTCGATGTCGAGTTCGGCGGACAGCAGCATGCGCAGGCCGGTCCGCACCAGCGCATGGTCATCGACGAGGAATACCCGGATTGTCATCCCTGCCCTTTGTGGCACCTGCCCCGGTTGGCGACCGAGAGGCTACGTGCAGGCTGCCGCTGTCGCAAGCCGTGACCGGGCTTCACCGCCCGGGTCGTGCGCCTTCCGTGACCTGCGGCCCATGAGCGCGGCCACGGCGCTGCGGCAAACTCCGGTGGAGACAACACACACGGACTGCGGATGCGCCTTCGCCATACTTCCATCATCGTCGCCAGCCTGGCCCTGGCCCTGTCCGCATGCGCGGGGTTGCCACGGTCGCAGCCGTCCCCGCCCACGCTGCCGGTGTCGCCGGCCGCGGGCGACTGGCGCGACGACGTCGTCGCGATCACCGCCGGTGGCGACAATGCCGGGCGCGGCGAGGCGATCGTCGCCCTGCTCGACGGCTTGCGGATCCCGTCGCGGGCGCAGGCGTTCGAGATCGACGAGCAACGCGGCCGCAACCTGCTGGCCACGGTCAGCGGCGCCGACGATGCGCCGTTGCTGTTGCTGGGCGCGCACTACGACAAGGTCGATGTCGGCGACGGTGTGACCGACAACGCGTCCGGGAGCGCGGTCGTGCTCGCGCTGGCCGAGCGTTTCCGCGAGCGCCCGCTCGCCCATCATCGCGTCGCGGTCGCGTTCTGGGACCTGGAGGAGCGCGGTCTGCTCGGCTCGCGCGCCTACATCGAACAGGACGGTGAGCGCCCCGCGCTGTACGTGAACTTCGACGTGTTCGGCTGGGGCGACACCCTGTGGATGATGGCCCCCGACCCGTCCGCGCGGATCACCACCGCCACCCGCGCCGCCGCCGACGCGGCACGACTGGCGTTCGTGCCGGGCGAGCAATACCCGCCGACCGACCACCGGGCCTTCCTCGCGGCCGAGTGGCCGGCGGTGTCCTACTCGATGGTCGGCAATGAGGAGATCGACGGCATCCTGATGATGTACCAGGGACGCAAGCCGAAGCGGACCCCGAAGGTGATGAAGGTGATCCACAGCGACGGCGACACCCTGGCCGCGCTCGATGCCAACGGGGTCGTGCGCGGCATCGACGTGGTCGAGGCGGCACTGCGGCGCTGGGACGCCGAGGCCGCGCCCGCCGCCGTCGGCGCGCACTGAGCCTCAGTCCCGAGGCGCGTCCCGCGACAGCGGCAGCGCCGCGAGCATGGCCGCGATCGCGGTCGCGACCAGCAGGACGAATCCCCAGCGGTAGGCCTGGGCACCGCAGTCCCGCGCATCGCCGCATTCCAGCAGGGCCACCACCGCGACCGCGCCGGCGGCCCCGCCCAGGCGCTGGGCGATATTGACCAGGGTGGCGGCGTCGCCGCTGCGGTCGCGCCCGGCGCCGGCATAGGCGGCCGTCATCGCCGGCATCTGCGCCAGGGCGAGGCCGGCGCCACGCAGGGTCAGCACCGCCGCCGCCGGCAGCGTCGCCCAGCTGGCCGCGACCAGGAACGGTGCCGTGCCCAGCAACAGCAGGCCGCCTCCGGCGACGCAGACCGGCCTCGCGCCGAGGCGGTCGGTCAGGGTGCCGGCCAGGGGCAGCGCGCAGGCCGAGCCCAGGCCCATCGCCAACAGCAGGGCGCCGGCCTGGACCGGTGCCAGCCCGGCCTCGCGCTGCAGATACAACGGCAGCAGCAACAGGCCGCCATACAGGCTCGCACCGGTCAACGCGACCGTGGCCAGTGCGGCGGCGAAGCGCGGACGCCGCAGCAGTCGCAGATCGATCAGCGGCGCCGATACGCGCAGACTGCGGCCGACGAACAACACGATCAGCATCGCCCCCGCGACCAGCGCGTGGCGGCTGGCGCCGTCCTCGGCCATCGCGGCGGCCCCGTACAGCAGCAGTGGCAGCCCGGCGCCGATCGCCAGCAGCGCCGGCATGTCCGGCGGCGCGCACGCCTGCGCACGTCCAGGCGGCACCCAGCGCTTCGCCGCCACCAGCGCCACGACACCGACCGGAAGGTTGAGCCAGAAGATCCAGCGCCACGACAGCTCCACCAGCCACCCTCCCAGCCACGGCCCGAACGCCGGTCCCAGCGCCACGGCGAAGCCGACGCTGCCCATCAAGCGCCCCAGTTGCCGGCGATCCGAGCGCGCCGCAAGCAGTGCCTGTCCGGCCGGCACCATCAGCCCCGCCGCCAGCCCCTGCAGGCAACGCGCGGCGATCAGTTGCGTTGGATCCGGCGCCAGCGCGCACAACATCGAGGCGGCGACGAACCCGGCCAGGCTCAGCGCCCATACCCGGCCTTCGCCCAGACGACGGATCAGCCAGCCGGTCATCGGCAACGCGACCGCCAGTGCGATCAGGTAACCGGTGGCGACCCATTGCACATCGCTCAGGCGCGCGCCCAGATCGACACGGATCGACTCCAGCGCCAGATGGGTCGCGGTCGAGTCGAGCATCGCGATGAACGCGCCCGCGCCGGTGATGACGGCGAGCGCCCACAACTCGGACGGAATTGGCGGTGGAAGGCGCGTGTTCGACACTTCGGGCGATCGCATTCAGGCAAGACCAGGCGCCCATGATACAGTCGTATCAAACGCATGTCCCGAACCAGACCCCGTCGATGCCGCCACACCAGGACCACGAACGACGCCGCGAGCAGATCCTGCGGGCGATGACCGCGGTCGCCGTGCGCGACGGCCTGCACTCGGTCTCGATGCGCACCGTGGCCGCAGCCGCCGGGGTTTCGCTGCGGCTGGTGCAGTACTACTTCGGCAGCAAGGCGGCGTTGATGCGGGCCGGGTTGGAACGGCTGGAGGCCCGCGGCATGCAGCGCTGGGCGGCGCGAACCCCGGCCGACGCCGATGGCCAGGCCCGCGACGTCCTGCTGGCCCTGTTCGCCGAGGCCCTGCCGGTCGACGACGAACGCCGCGCCTTCCACGTGCTATGGATGGCGTACGCGGTGCTGGCGATGACCGATGCCGAAATCCCCGAGCGCGCCTTCGTCGACGGCCCGGACCGTCTGCAGGCGCACATCGCCGCCACACTGGAGCATGGCGTCGCGAAGGGCCAGTTCCGCGCCGACCTGGACATCGCGCTGGAGTCCGTCGCCCTGCTCGGCCTGCTGCACGGCCTCGGCACCGCGGTCCTGGTCGGTCAGCAACGGGCCGATACCGCGATGGCGGCGGTGGCGGCGCACCTGGACCGGCTCCAGCCAGACCCGCCGTAGCGGGATCCGCGGCACAGCGCTAGCCGCGCAACGCCTCCGCCAGGTGCCGCCACAGCGCCTGCGCCACCGGTCCGTGCGGTCTGTCGCCGCGCCGGATCGCCGCGAACGTCTCCTCGCGCCCCGGCAGATGCGGGTTGCTCAGATCGATCAACGCACCGCTGCGCAGCTCGTCCTCGATCATGAAGTCGGGCAGATGGCCCCAGGCCAGGCGATGCAGGATCAGTTCCTTCTTCATCGCGTGATCCGGCACCAGACAACGCGGTGCGCCATCGACCAGAAAGTGATCCTCCGCCCTCGCCTGGCGGGCGCTGTCGCTCAGCACGCACTGGGTGAACGGCTGCAGGCGCGCCGGCGTGAGCGCGTCGCCGTCATCGAACGGCAGCAGTCCCGGCGCCGCAACCGGCAGCAGCCGTATCCGCTGCAATGCGATCTGCTCCAGCCCGCTCCTGGACGGGTCGGCGCGATGGAAGACCAGATCGGCGCTGCCGTCGTACAGGCGCTCGAACGGCCCGCTTACCGCTTCGTAATCCAGGTGCAGGCGGGTCCCCGGGCGCTCGCCAAAGAAGGCCGACAACGCCGCCAGTACCCGGGGGCGCGGACACAGGTCGCCGAGCACGATCCGCAACTGCGCCTCCTCGCCCTGGGCCAGCTGCCGCGCATAGTCGCCGAGGTTGTCGATCTCGCGCAGCGATGCCATCGCACGGGCGTTGAACATCCGCCCGGCGTCGGTCAGCGCGACCCGGTAGCCGCTGCGGTCGAACAGCGCGAGACCGGTGGCTTCTTCCAGACGTGCGACCGCGGCGAACACCGAAGGGTGGGTGCGGTGGAGCGCGGTCGCCGCCGCCTGGAAGCTGCCCAGCCGGGCGACCGCCTCGAAGCAGCGCAGCTCGTGCAGCTTGAACGGCGCCACACTGTCCTTTTTGTCTACATTCATTATCCAATCATAGTAATTTTCAGTTTCCATGCGATCGCTAGATTTGGTGTCTCTCCCACACGGACATCCGACATGGACAGCAACCGCAACGGCATCGCACTCGACAGCGCCGGCCGCGACAGCACCGCCCTCGACCGCATCGACTTCATCACCACCGGCGACGGCTACCGGATCGCCTACCGCCTCGACGGCGACGCCCGACGGCCGGTTCTGATCCTGGCCAACTCGATCGCCACCGACCACCGCATGTGGGACGGCCAGGTCGCGGCGCTGTCCGAGCACTTCCGGCTGTTGCGCTACGACATGCGCGGGCACGGCCGCTCGGATGCGCCGTCGGGCCCCTACTCGCTGGACCGGCTCGGTCTCGACGTGGTCGAGCTGATCGACGCGCTGGGCATCGACCGCGCGCACTTCTGCGGACTGTCGCTGGGCGGCTTCGTCGGCCAGTGGCTCGGGCTGCGCGCGCCGCACCGCATCGACCGGCTGATCCTGTCGAACACCGCCGCCCATCTGGGCCCGGCGCCGCAATGGGACGCGCTGATCCGCCAGGTGCTGGACCAGCGCGACATGACGGCGATGGCCGACATGTTCATCGGCAACTGGTTTCCACCGCACATGCACGACGCGCAAGCGGAGCTGGTCGAGGGCTTCCGCAAGACGATCCTGGCGACCTCGCCCGAAGGCCTGGCCGGCAGCTTCGCGGTGGTCCGCGATGCCGATCTGCGCCGCAGCAATGCGCTGATCGAAGCGCCGACGCTGGTCATCGGCGGCCACGACGACACCGTCACCCTCGCCAGCCACAGCGAGGCGATCGCGGACACCATTCCGGGCGCCAGGCTGGTCCTGATGCCCGGCGTGCACATGCTCAACGTCGAGCGGCAGGACGCCTTCGTCGACACGGTCCTGGACTTCCTCGAGGCCACCTGATCGTTCCGAGCACGCGGGCCCTCAGGGCATCAGCAGGAGGCTGCCGGTGGTGGCGCCGGCCTCCAGCTCGCGGTGGGCGCGGGCCGCCTCGGCAAGCCGATAGCGCCCGCCGATCCCGGCGACGATGCCGGCGCGGATCGCCTCGACCACCGCGCCGGCGGCGTCCGGATAGCGCACCGGGTCGGCCGAATAGGCCATCACGCTGGGCTTGGCCAACGACACCGTGCCCAGTTCCTGCACATCGACAGGCGGTACCGGCCCGGCAACCCAGCCGATGCTGGCCAGCGCACCGAACGGACGCACGCAGCGCAGCGAACGGCGCAGCATGTCGCCGCCGATGCCGTCGATCGCGAAGTCCACGCCGCGGCCATCGGTCAGTCGGGCCACTTCTCCGACCACGTCCGCATCGCGACCGATGATCACGTGGTCGGCGCCATGGATGACGGCCAGCGCCGCCTTGGCCTCGTTGCTGGCGGTGCCGATCACCGTCGCCCCGAGACGTCTGGACCAGCGCGTCAGCACCGTCCCCAGGCCGCCGGCGGCCGCATGCACCAGCACCGTCGAACCCGCCCCGACCGGATAGCCGAGCGTCAGCAGCATGTACGCGGTCATCCCGCGCAGCATCGAGGTCGCGGCGATATCGAAGCCGATATCCTCCGGCAGCCGCACCGCGCGCCAGGCCGGCAGCAGCCGGGTCGAGGCGTAGCCGCCGGGCGCCCCCGCATAGGCGACGCGGTCGCCGACCTGCAGATGCTCCACGCCCGGGCCGAGCGCCTCGACGACACCGGCCGCCTCGACGCCCGGGATCCCCGGCGCCGGCAACGGATAGAGTCCGCTGCGGTGGTAGATGTCGAGGAAGTTCACTCCGACCGCGTGCTGACGCAGACGGATTTCGCCACGCCCGGGGGGCTGCGGTTCCTGCGGCACCACCTCGAGCACTTCGGGGCCGCCGGCGCCCCGGGTCCGGATCGAAATATCCACGGCATCACCTCACATGGGAACGGGGAGCCAAGAATGGGGGGCGATCTTCCGGCAGGGAATTCCCTGAATCTCCACATCAATTGTGAAAAAATTCCCAAATGGACTGGGAGAACCTGCGTCACCTGTACGCCTTCGCCGAGCACGGCAGCCTGGCCGCCGCCGCCCGCGCGCTCGGGGTCGAGCACGCGACGGTGGCACGGCGGATCGCGGCGCTGGAGACGCAACTGCAGACCCGACTGGTCGATCGGCGTGGTCGCCGGCTGCTGTTGACCGGCGACGGCGAGCGCATCGCCGCGATCGCTCGGCGTATGCGCGACGACGCCGATGCGGTCGAGCGCGCGGCCGCCGGAGCACGCAGCGAACTGACCGGCACGGTCACGATCAGCGCGCCCCCCGCCCTCGCCGCGGCGCAGTTGATCGGGCCGTTGGTCGCCCTGCAGCAAAAGCATCGGCGACTGGAGCTGCGTCTGATAGGCGAGTCGCGCAGCGCGGCGCTGGACCGGCGCGAGGCCGACATCGCGGTCCGCCTGAGCCGGCCGCGCAGTGGCGAGTTGATCATCGTCCGGCTGGGCGCGATGCCGTTCCGGCTCTACGCGAGTCCCGGCTACCTGCGCGATCGCGACGAGCGCGACTGGAGCTTTGTCGGCTACGACGCACCGATGGCGCAATCGCCGCAGCAACGCCGGCTGCGCGCGATCGCGGCCGGACGCGCAATCGCGTTCACCGCAAGCAGCGCAGAGCTGCAACAGGCCGCGGCCCGGGCCGGTGCCGGAGTCGCGATGCTGCCGGGATTCATGGCCGACGACGATCCGGCCCTGGTCCGCGTCGACAAGGACGCGCCACCGTTCCAGCGCGAGATCTGGCTGGCCATCCACGCCGACATGAAGACCGCCGCCGGCGTCCGCGCGGTGGTCGATGCGCTGAAGGCGGCGTTCGCGACCGGGGCCGACTGAGGGTCGGAACCCCGTGCCGAACGGCGGGAAACCGCACCCGCCGCTATCGCTGTCGACGCGTCCGGGCGCGTGCCTGGACCGGCACCGACAGCTCGCCGTGCAACCACGCCAGATAGTCCTCGATCGCGGCTTCGTCGCGCTTGCAGTACGACCACTTGTGCTGCTTCCGCACACGGACGAAGCCGGCCTGCCTGAGGATGTCGAGATGACGGCTGGCGGTGGGCTGGGCGATCGCCAGCTCGTCCGCGATCAGGGTCATGCAGACGCCGAACTCGACCGGGTCCGCCGACCACTGGTGGCCGAAGTGCTTCTTCGGCGCGGCCAGCAACTGCAGGATCCGCATCCGGCCCGGATTGGCCATGGCCTTGATTTGCAGCGAGCGTTCCATGCGCCTATCGTATCGTCAATTAGCTAAATGACAATATGAGGTGCCGCCCATGCTGGAACTGCCGAACACGTCGGTGATCGACGGCAACGCGATCCGATGGGGCCGTAGCGGCGACGGCCCGCCCCTGATGGATCAGACGTTCACCGATGAGATCCAGGACCGCTACCGCCGGCTCGACTGCCCGGTCACGGTGCTGTGGGGCGAACAGGACGGCTGGCTGCCCCACCGCATGGGCGAGACCCTGGCCGGACTGATCTCCGATTCGCCCTGCATCAAGATACCCGACGCCGGGCACCTGGTGCAGGAAGACTGTCAGGAGGCGATCATGGCGGCGGTGTTGAAGCGGATCGGGGGCAATGGCTGAGAATTGCCCCTCCTGACGCGGGATTCATGGATCGAGTGACCGCTCAGGAAGCGCCTGAGCACTTGAGACTCCAAGGGCCGGGGCCGAAAGGCCAAGCGGATTCAGATCTCCTACAACCAGGCCAAACATGTGCGAAGACCGTCAGACGTGCAACCAAATCGCGTCAGCGTCACCTGGATTCGATGCTCGTTCCTCCGGACGTCTTACCAACATCATTGATCGGAATAGCGCCTCGGAGTCAAAACCTTCATCACTCGACCACCCAAAGGTT
This sequence comes from Marilutibacter maris, assembly GCF_003233695.1. Taxonomy (NCBI): domain Bacteria; kingdom Pseudomonadati; phylum Pseudomonadota; class Gammaproteobacteria; order Lysobacterales; family Lysobacteraceae; genus Marilutibacter; species Marilutibacter maris. Next base: position 2,085,184 of record NZ_CP029843.1, read on the forward strand.
AATAACGATGGCAACGCTGCCGCCAGCATCGCCCCAGAACGGGATAATTTCGCAACCACTACCGTAGAACCCTACCTTTCTCCCCGAGGTAGAAGCCGCAAGAACGGCCGCGACCATCCTGTCGTGGCCGGGTAGATCACCTTTCAGGTGAACAATATCCGTCCTGGCACAATCGTCCGGATTGTCGGTCCCCGAAACCCAGACTGTCATGCCTCCCCCTCCGTGCATCAGGTAACGCTTGACGACCACGCCATCGTTGAGCGGTGTCAGATAGCCACTCGCACTGGAAACAGACGCAAAGGCAAGCAACGCACAAGCCAAACCCACGCCAACGACCCTCATCCGCTTACTCCCATGTTCGGACCCGCGCGCCATACAAGAACCCGCCTTGCTCCAACGGTCAGGATCTGACATCGAGCTAGGCATCCCGTATGAATTCCACTATATCTTGATTCTGCCCTAGCAAGAATGCGCGGACAACGACGTGCCCCGCTGCGACACGGCATGACAGTATCGGTGCCGGCTTTATCTGGACGTGTTCGCGCGGGTACTTGCCTCCAGCAACGATCTGGCGCGCTGTTTCAACTGGCCTCGATCCCTGAGATAGCTCGACGGCGCCCGGGTGATCGCGACGGTCGTCGCCGCCTGCATCGGAGTGAGCGCGCTCAGCGGCTTTCCGAACTCGCGCCGGGCGAAATCGTTCAGGCCCTGGCCGCGGCCGTTGTAGGACATCGTGCAGTACAGGCCGTAGATCCGCGACCTATCCAGGTGCAGCGGCAACAGCCGGCTCAACATCAGCTCGTGCAGGTGCCTCCAGCCCGACCTGTCGTCCGGACGCAGCCGATGCGCGAGCATCCGTGCGACCTGCGCCTCCGGTCCTCCGGTCTCGGCATCGATCATCCTGCGAATCAGGCCCGGTGGCGAGGCGTCCTCGGGATCCGCCGCGGCCAGCACGGCCTCGATGCGGTCAAGATGCGGAACGATCGCAACAACGTCATAGACGAGCACGGCGACCACCGGCGTGCCGACCAGAACGATGGCGATCAGGCCCAGCCTGCGTAGAAACCTTTTCATGTCCGTCTTCGAAGCCGATGCACTCGCGCCAGCGCATTCAGCCCGCAAGGCGTCGGCAGGTGGACTCGACTTCGGCTTCCTTGTACATCGACCCCACCGGTATCGAGCGCGAAGTGTTCGCGTCCAGTGCCAGGATCCGGGAGCGGTAGACGGACTTCTTGCTGACCAGCTCATCCAGGATCCGCTGTCCTTCTTCCCGGCTCAAGTCCGGATTGGACGAGGAAAGGAACCGCACCTCAAGCACTTCGGAGGTCACGATGTCTCCGTCCAGACGCCAGGTCCCGTGACTGGTATCGCGGTTCGTCATCACGACACCGGTATCGGGGATCAGGACACTGGTGTTCGTATCCGAGTAGGTATGGTCCGCGCGCTTGGTGATCCGGGTGGTCACTTCCACTTTGAATCCGGGCCCATGCATCGTCGTCGGGCCGCATTCCCAGGTCCCCAGAAGCGCCTGTTCGGTCACCTCGCCCGCCAATGCACCCGCGCAACCCAGGGCCAACCAGAACGCCAGGCCGACGCCCATCAAACGGGTACGCCTGGAGTGCGAGCCTTGTTGCATGGAACCCTCTCTTCTGTCTTCGAGTCCGGCGGATTCGATCACGCACGATGCGGATGGGCAAGCGACCGCCCGCGCGCGGACCCCGCCACGACGTGCGCTCCGAGGTCGACGGGCACGAGGTCAAGGCCATTTCCTGAGCCTGGCCGCCAGCCACGGCGCCAGCGCGGTGACCGCCAGCACGACGAGCCACAGGTTTCCACCGCTGAAGGTGTATGCGTCCAGGATCGCGTCCAGCGATTTGCCGCGCAGCAGTCCGAACGAGAACTCGAACGCCAGGGTCAGCGCCAGCCAGCCCAGGCCGATGCGCAGCAGCGTCCCATCGGCACGGGCTCCGATCCAGGGCAGTGTCAGATAGGCCACCAGCAGGATCAGGCACGAGAGCAGAAGACCACTGGCGACCAGCCCCGCCACGGGACCGAGCGCCGGCACCAGCACCGCCTCGCGCAGCCCCCCATTGGCGATCGCCAGCGCCAGGATCGCGGTCCATACGACGAACGCCCTGACCGTGCCTGCGACCGACATTGTTGCCTTCCTCCTGCTACGGACGCTTCCGTCCCTGCCAGCCTACGCTTCTCGGGGCTCGCGCGAATCAAACCCGCAGGCATCGCCCCCCAGTTGCGCAAGCACGAAGGCCACCCGTTCGCGCACCGGCACCTTGGGCAGGATGCAGATCCTGTACCCGGCTTCGACGTAGGCGGCCACGGTCGGCGCGAAGGAGCGCGCCGCCCGCTCGAAGCTTGCCTCGCGCTCACCATCGCGGACATAGATTTCCGGCCAGGGCTCGGCGACGAAGACGGTGCCGGCGTAGCGACATCGCGCTGCAGCTTCCAGGTGCTCGGACTTCGCCTCCAACCCCATCAACCGCATCCAGGCCACGCACTCGGGAACGCCGCGATCGAAGAACACCGGCGCCGGCAACGCCGCGGCGGCCCGGTGGGCCTCGATGCTCCGCAACAGCAGCGCCTCCATGAAGCCGGCCCGATCGACCCCGGGCAGGAGGCGGCCGTTGCCCGCCCGCTGCTCGCGGAGGATGGCGAGCGCGACTTCAGGGACAGTCGAATGGCCCAGCGCCGACAAGGCCGCCAGCAGGCTCGACTTGCCGGCACCGGAGGCGCCGGTGATCACATGGAAGTGTTGACTGTTCAAGGTGTACGCCTTCAGTCACGACGATCAGATACCCCATTGGACGGGCACATCCGCAGGATGGCGGATGGGTACGCCCTCCAATCGGTATCGCGAACTTCAAACTTGAATACTTGCCTGCTGTCATGCGCTGGCCAGGCACCTTGGCTGACGACAAACTCAGCTCGATCTCCAGGCCCCAGCCTCACGATATGGTCTGGCGGAATGAAGTGCTCAAGCACGAGGGCCCATGATGAGAACTCATCGGATGGCTCGCTGGCGGCGAGCAAGTCGAATGCTTCCGGAAACAGATCGTATGGAGGGCCGTCGTCGCCATAGACGTCAAAGGCGACCTTCTGTTGTGAGTTGTTGACCACCACTATCCGTGTCTTGCCATCGGCCAGCGGCGAGAGGCAGAAAGCGGAGGCCGGCGCGATCACGATCTCCAATTGTTGCACCGACTGGATATGCGTACAGGCGGAAAGCACTAACAGCGAAACCGGGAGCGCAACTCGCGCACATCGGTTTCCAGACAATCTGGCTGACATTTTGCCGCAGTCGCCAAGGGGCTTGTGCACGGTCATGTCCTTCTCGATACGGCCGCACCGGAAAGCCATGGTGACAGCGTGGCGCGGCGGAAAATCAGCAAACACCAGCCACCTGAAAGGTAGCACCTGACCCCCACTCTCTTGGCTTCCTTTTCGACTCAGTCCGAAACTTCATACCAGCTCCCCGACAAGGCACGTCCCCGACTCCAGCTCTTGCGACATTGCCCGATATCGACCCAATCCGGATTGAGCGCATAACGACGCACGGTGTGCTTCACCGGAAACCCGCCGCCCCAGAAGAAGTCGACCATGAGCCCACATGCTTCGTCATGCCGGTAGTGGACGCCGTAGGCCAGGTCGGAGTATTCGTCCGGAAGCGCGATAGGTCGCCCACCATTGGGCGCGTTGTGGCGGACCACCCAGGTGACGGCGCGGTTCCAGCGATCCGACTGGAAGCGGAATACGGCATCGCGGACCACATGTCCGCAGGAGATCGCGAACTGGAACGAGGCTACGATGAGCAGGCAGGAGACGAGATTGCCCACCGCGCGTTCGCGCCATCGGATCGCGCCCTGAATCACCAGCATGGCCAGCCATGGCAGCGCTGTCAGCGAGAACAGCATGCTCATCAGCTGCGACCAGACATTGGGTCTGGCCACGAAGGCGAGGCATGAAAGAAAGCACCCAAGCGCGAAGATCCAGACACTTGTACGAACCTTGCCCAGAACTCCCGCCGCAAGGCGAAACGACCGGTACGCCATCTGACTACCGACCTTCGACATCGTCCAGCACCACGCGATAGATCTCAAGATCATCGTCGCTGAAACAGCAGAAGACGACCTGCTCGATGTATTGCGGACGGTGCGAGGACACCGCCGCGACCGCGATCCGCGCCGCCTCCAGCTTGGGATAGCCGTAGATGCCCGTGCTGATTCCCGGGAATGCGATCGAGCGAACGCGAAGGGCTTCCGCGACCCTCAATGCGTTGACATAGCAGTCGGACAGGAGCCGGGCCTCGCCTTCTCCACCTCCGCGCCAGACCGGACCGACCGTGTGGATGATGTGCGCGGCCGCGAGGCGATAGCCTCCGGTAGCCTTGGCCTTTCCGGTCCCGCAGCCTCCCAGCAGCCTGCACTCATGCACCAGATCGGGACCCGCCGCCCGGTGAATGGCGCCGTCCACCCCGCCGCCGCCCAACAACGAACTGTTCGCCGCATTGACGATGGCATCGACGGACAGCGTGGTGATGTCGGCTTTGAGGGTTTCGAGCTGCATGGTGTTCCTTACGTGAAAGCATCGCGGTGCGCATACTGCCCGCGACAGCTTTGAAGTAGCGATGTGGGATGGCATGTCCTGTCCATGTCGTCCGGACGGCCATGCAAGCGACCATTCCGATTCAGAAGAACTCGTCCAGCATCAGATGGAACCGCAGCTTGTCCCAGTTCATCTCGGCGATGCCGTATTGCTGCAGGAATCTCGCCTGCAACAAGGGGCCGAAGTGGCCGAGACCGTTCCAGAGTATGGCGAGGTCCTGATAGCGATCGGCCACGCCAAGACGTCCGGTATCAATACAGCCGGTCACTTCGCCTTCCCGGATCAGCAGATTGTCGAGCGTGAAGTCGCCATGGGTCACGACCGGATCGGGCTCGAATGGCGGCAGGTCCAGCATCGTCTTCCAGACCTGTTCGACCGTCCAGCCTTCGCGCTCGTCGTCGAAGTCGTCGACGTCGACCCGCCCTGTGTCGATACGCTTGCGAGCCTGAATCAGTCGGTACGCGCGATCGCTGTCGAAGGGACATTCGGCCACCGGGATCGCATGCAGTCGGCGCAGGAATGCCGCGATGGCATCGACAACGGCGTCGCGGATGTCCGGACGCGCTTCCATCACCTGGATGGCCATTTTCCCCGGCACTGCCGTCATCAGGAGCCAGGCTTCGTCGGACGTACGGACGAATTGCAAGACCGCTGGCGTGGGCAGGTACCCAGCCAGCCAACGCAGCCTCGCCATCTCGTCGGTAATCTCATCGGCGACGACACCCTCGCCATGCTTCAAGAACAGGTCCGAAGCACCTGCCTCGCCATGGAGCCGATAAACGGCACCGTCGGATTCCCCAATGACGTCGCGCGCCCACCTGTAGCCCGCCAGCGCGGCGGACATGCACGCGGGTACGGGTATGGGCGCGCAAACGTCGCCCTGCTCCGTATCACTCATCATCGTTCGCCTGACTGCCGTCGCCACCCATGTCCGATTCCGTACGTCGTCCCGACTCAAGCATATCGGGCCGTCGCGTGGAATCGGAGGTGTCTGGCCGAGAGATGGGGTGAGCGGCGGCGGCTTGCGAGCCACCGGCTTGCGCCGACGCGAACGCCCGTGGGCTGTGCCCACGGGCCGGCAATCCCACGAACGCAGCCATCGAAGATGGCGGAGAGAGTGGGATGGATTCGGGCCATCCATGGCCCTCACCCCTCGCTACGCGAGGGGCAGCCATGCGGCTGTCCAGATCGGCGTCCTGCCGATCTGTCGAACCGGCGCCTGCGGCGCCGGGTTCTCATCAAGCTCCACTGTCACCCCCATATACGCAAAACGCCCCATTCGAGGCGTCTTGCATATATGGCGGAGAGAGTGGGATTCGAACCCACGGAAGGTTTGACCCTTCGCCGGTTTTCAAGACCGGTGCCTTAAACCGCTCGGCCATCTCTCCGGTGTCGGCGTGTCGCCGTCTGACAGGCCTCGGCATCGCGCCGGGCGGGCGCATTGTCGCACGGGTGCCCGGCAATCCATAGCCGCGACGCGGGGCTGTCCGTGTCGCGGCAGACGGTATCGAAGTGTCGCCGCCCCCACCCGTTCAATCGCCCTGCGCGGCGATGCCTGGCTGTGGCGGTTCCACCCGGCCGGGGCGACGTCGCTTCTCCGCCGACGGCTGCGCGTCATCGTCGCAGGGGCGGCCATGGATCTCGGCACAGTTCAGGCGGTCGGCCTCGACCAGGCCCGAGGCCCGCTCGGCAAGGAAATCGATGAACACCCGCACCGCCGGCAGCAGGCCGCGACGCGAGGCGAACACCGCGTGGAAGATGCCCTGCGGCAGGCGCCAGTCCGGCAGCACCACTTCCAGCTCGCCGTTGCGCACCGCGTCCGAGCAGATCGTCTCCGGCAGCATGGTGATGCCGACGCCCTGCTTGGCCATCGCCATCAGCATCGGGAAGTCGAAGCCGGCCACGCGCGGCTTGAGGTCGACCCGGCGCACGGCCCCGTCGGGGCCGTGCAGCTCCCAGCGCTGGCGCTGCTCGTCCTCGTGCATGCTCAAGGTGACATGCTGGTCGAGGTCGTCCGGCGACACCGGCCGCCCCATCTTGCGCAGGTAGTTCGGGCTGGCGACCAGCAGTTCCTGGATCTGGCCGAAGCTGCGCATTACCAGGCTGCCGTCGTCGTCCAGCCGCGAACGCACCCGCAGGGCGACGTCGACGCCCTCGTTGATCACGTCGACGCGGCGGTTGCTGATCAGCAACTGCACGTTGACCTGCGGATACAGGGCCAGGAACTCGGGCAACAGCTTGGGCATCTGCTGCTGGGCCACGCTGACCGGCACGCTGACCCGGATCGTGCCGCGTGGCTCGGCGCTGAGGCGATCCACCGCCTCGCGCGCGGCCTGGGCCTCGGCCAGCATCGCCTGGGCGTGGCGGTAGACGCTCTGGCCGACGTCGGTGACCGCGAAGCGGCGGGTCGAGCGCTGCAGCAGGCGCACCCCCATGTCCGATTCCAGTTGGCTGATGCGACGGCTCAGGCGCGACTTGGGGATGCCCATCGCGCGCTCGGCGGCGGCGAAGCCGCTGTGCTCGACCACCATCGCGAAGTAGTACAGGTCGTTGAGGTCGTACATGTCGCCTTTCCGAATATGGAACGATCTGTGATATTTACCGATATTTATCTCGATATTGCAACACCCTAGATTGGCCTCACCGCGGCGACGCCGCCGCCCCACCGCTCCCCGCGAGGCCCGTCATGAAACTCCTGCACATCGACTCCAGCGCCCTGGGCGCCAACTCCGTCACCCGCGAACTGTCGGCCGCCATCGCCGGCCGCTGGCGCGACGCCTTCCCCGACATCCAGGTCGAGTACCGCGATCTCGATGCCCTTCCCCTGCCTCACCTGACCGGCGCTTCGCTCGCCCAGGCCGACGCCGACGAGGCCGCGGCCGCCGCGGCGGCGCTGGAGCAGTTCCTCGCCGCCGACGTGATCGTGATCGGCGCGCCGATGTACAACTTCAGCATTCCCTCGACCCTGAAGGCCTGGATCGACCGGATCGCGATCGCCGGCAAGAGCTTCAAGTACACCGAGAGCGGCGCGGTCGGCCTGGCCGGCGGCAAGAAGGTGATCGTCGCCAGCGGCCGCGGCGGCATCCACAGCGACGCGCCGACCGACTTCCAGGAGCCTTATCTGCGCCAGGTGTTCGGCTTCCTCGGCATCGACGACGTCGAGTTCGTCCGCGCCGAGGGCGTGGCCTATTCGCCGCAGCACCGCAGCGAAGCCCTGGCCGCCGCCCACCGTTCGATCAAGGCGCCCACGCAACTGCGCAAGGCCGCCTGACCTGCCGTGGTCCCCGTAGGAGTGGCGTAAGCCGCGATCAAGCGTTCCCATGAAAGCCGGTCGCGGCGCACGCCGCTCCTACAAAGTGCGTTTACCTGCCCCATAAGGCCAGCCCCCTGACTCAGGGGGAGATTCGCATCGTAGATGCGAATGGGGGTGTGGAAGCGCAACGGCTGGGGCCCAAGGTTTGCGAAGCAAATCTTGGGAGATATCCGCGCGCAGCCGGATATCGTTCCCCCCTGAGTCAGGGGGCGATTCGCATCGTAGATGCGAATGGGGGTGTGGAGACGCAACAGTGGGGCCCAAGGTTTGCGAAGCACATCTTGGGAGATATCCGCGCAGCCGGACATCGTTCCCCCTGTAGGAGCTGCGTAAGCTGCAACCAGGCTTTCCCATGAAAGCCTCATCGCGGCTCACGCCGCTCCTACGGCCGCTCCCGCAAGCCGCGCGCACCGGCAATCTGCGACCACGGTCGCGATCCGTGCCGCCTGCTGTCCGGTGGCTTGCCGCGCGCGCGTTATGCTCGCGGACAAGGGGAATCCGGATACCGGGACATGGACAGCGACGCGGCCAACGACATCACCCGTCTGCTGCAACGCCATCACGAGGGCGACCGTGATGCCTTCGACCGCATGGTGCCGCTGGTCTACCAGCGCCTGCGGGTGATCGCCCGCGGCCAGCTGGCGCGCGCCGGTCGCCGTGGCCAGACCCTGGACACCACCGCCCTGGTGCAGGAGGCCTATCTGCAACTGGTCGACGCCGACGGCGTCGACTGGCAGGACCGCGGCCATTTCTTCGCGATCTGCGCGCGGGCGATGCGACGGATCCTGGTCGACTACGCGCGGCGCCGGCAGGCGGCCAAGCGCGGCGGTGGCGCGGTCGCGGTGACGCTGGAAGCAGACATGGTCGCCGCCGACAGCCAGTCCGAGCAGGTGCTGGCGATCGACGAAGCGCTGAACGGGCTGGACGCGTTCAACCCGCGCCTGGCACGGGTGGTCGAATGCCGCTACTTCGCCGGCATGACCGAAGAGGAGACCGCGCGAGCGCTCGACACTTCGCTGCGGACCGTGCAGCGCGACTGGATGCGCGCACGCGCGTGGTTGTTGAAGGCATTGGCCTGAGCCGGCATCGGCACCGATGAACGACCGCGATCCGCGCTCCGGCGAGGCCCCGCCCCCCGATCCACGGCTGCTGCGGATCGACGCCCTGTTCGAGCAGGCACTGGACCTGGAACCGGCGGCGCGCACGGCGCTGCTGGATCGCGAAACCGCCGACGATCCGTCCCTGCGCGCCGAGGTCGAGGCCCTGCTCGAGCTGGCCGCCAGCGAGGCGCCGCAACTGCAACCCGACGCGGTGCGCGAAGGACCGCTGCTGCGCGCCTGGGCCGATGCGCACCCGCAAGCTCCCGCGGACGAGGACGTCAGCGGCCGCCAGCTCGGCCAGTGGCAACTGCTGCAGCCGCTCGGCCACGGCGGCATGGGCACCGTCTATCTGGCCCGCCGCGCCGACGCCGAGTTCCAACAGCTCGGTGCGCTCAAGCGTCTGCACATGACCCTAGGCTCGCGCGAGTTCCTGCACCGCTTCGCCCAGGAACGGCAGATCCTCGCATCGCTCAATCACCCCGGCATCGCCCGCCTGCTCGACGGCGGTCGCGACGAGGACGGCCACCCGTTCCTGGTCATGGAGTACGTCGAAGGCGAGCCGCTGGACCGCTACTGCGACACCCGGCGCCTGGACATCGGCCGGCGCCTGGATCTGTTCGTGCGCATCTGCGAAACGGTCGCGCATGCGCATCGGCACCTGATCGTCCATCGCGACATCAAGCCTTCCAACATCGTGGTCACCCGCGACGGCGAGGTGAAGCTGCTGGACTTCGGCATCGCCAAGGTGCTCGGCGACGCCGACGCGCCGCTGCAACCGATGACCCGCACCGCGATGCGGATGTTCACGCCCGAGTACGCGGCCCCGGAACAGGTCGCCGGCGGTACCGCGACCACCGCCACCGACGTCTACCAGCTCGGCCTGCTGCTGTACGAACTGCTGTGCGGACAGCGTGCCCAGGATGCCGGCAGCGGGTCGGCGGCGGCGCTGGAACGCGCGGTCTGCGAGATCGAGCCGCCACGGCCGAGCCAGCGGGTCGACGCCGACGCCGCGGCGGCACGCGCGGCCACCGCGGCCTCGCTGCGGCGACGCCTGCGCGGCGATCTCGACAACATCGTGTCGAAGGCCTTGCGCAAGGCGCCGGAACGCCGCTACCAGTCGGCGCTGGCGCTGGCCGAGGACATCGGACGCTGGCACCGCCGGCGGCCGGTACAGGCGCGACCGGAGGGCTTCGGCTATCGCGGCTGGAAGTTCGTGCGTCGGCACCCGTTCGGAATCGCCGCCTCGACCGCGATGCTCGCCCTGCTGGTCGCCTACGCGGTGACGGTCACCCGCCAGGCCAACGCGATCGCCCACGAGCGCGACCGTGCCCAGGCCGAGGCGATCAAGGCGCAACAGGTGCAGGCGCTGGTGCTGCAGTTGTTCGAGGGCGCCGACCCGACCCTTTCCGGCGGCAACCAACTGACCGCGCGCGAACTGCTGGACCGCGGCTGGCAAGGCATCGAACGCGAACTGGGCGCACAGCCCGAGGTCCGCGCCGAGCTTCTGGACACGGTGGGCGAAGCCTATCGCCAGCTCGGCGAGTACGATCGCGCCCGGCCGCTGCTCGATAGCGCCATCGAAACCACCGCGGCGCTCGCGACGAGCCGTCCGCTGCTGCATGCGCGCGCCCAGCGCAGCCGCGGCCGTCTGTGCATCGACGAGGGCGACTACGACTGCGCCGACGCGCTGCTCCTGCAGGCCCTGGCGACCTATCGTGCGGGTGTCGCCGGACCCGACACCGATGTTGCCCGCACCCTGGAGGAGCTCGGCCGATCCCGCTTCCACGCCAGCGACCTGGCCGCCGCCGAACGCTACCACCGCGACGCGCTGGCGATGTGGCGGCAACTGCATGGCGAGGAGCACGCCGACGTCGCCACCAGCCTCGACAACCTCGGCACGGTGCTGCGTCACCAGGGCGACTACGCCGCCGCCGAACCGCTGCTGAGCGAGGCACTGGCCCTGCGTCGCCGGCTGTTGCCGAAGACCCATCCCTACCTCGCCCGCAGCCTGTCCAACCTCGCGGCCACCCGCGTCAACCTGGGCGAATACGACTCCGCCGAGGCCCTGTACCGCGAGGCGCTGGCGCTGATGCGACAGTCGCGCGGGGCACGTCATCCGCTGGTGGCGTTGGTGATGAACAACATGGCGAGGCTGCTGCAGGCGAAACGCGACTTCGAAGGCGCGGAGGCGATGTTGCGGCAGGCGCTGGAGATCCGTCGCGAGACCATGGGCGAGCGCCACCCGGAGGTCGCGATGAACCTCAACGACCTCGGCCTGGCGCTGGCCGAAAGCGGCGACCCGGCGGCCGCCGAGCAGTACTACCGGCAGGCGCTGGACGCCTATCCCGCCGACCACCCGTGGCGCTCGGCGACCGTGTTCAACCTCGGCATGCTGGCCGAGAAGCGCGGCGACCTGGCCGCGGCCGAACGCCACTACCGCGACGCGCTGGAGCGTCAGCGCATCGACTACGGCGAAGACCACGAACGGGTCGGCATCGACCTCAACCGGATCGGCATCGTGCTGCACCGGCAAGGCCGGATGGATGAGGCCGAACGCAGCATCCGCCAGGCACTGACGATCTTCCGCAAACGCCTGCCGGCCGACCATCCGCGGCTGGCCCTGGTGCTGGTGCCGCTGGGCGAACTGTTGACCGACCGCGGCCGCAACGACGAGGCGGTCGTGCTGCTGGAGGAAGCACTGAAACTGCGCCGCGATGCCTTCGGCGACGACGATGCCCGCACCGTCGCCGCCGCGCAGGCACTGCGGCAGGCCCGCGAGCGCCGCGACCAATAGCGCGACCGAGGCGCCCGCTCGGCGTCACCCGCTCAGCGGCACGTTCCGTCGACGGTCACGCGCACCCGGCGCAGGTTGTTGTTCTCGTCGCTCTCGACCACCGCCGAGGGATCGTCGGCGTGCACGTACAGCATCCAGGTGCCGGGCGCGAGCAACAGGTGGCCGCTGGATACCGCATCGGCCGCCGGCGCCAGCGCCGGGCGCGCATCGCCGGCCAGCACCGGCCCCGCCGGGAGGTCGCGGTGGATGCGATTGCCCGAGGCCGCCGCGCCGACCGCGCCCTGATTGCGGGTCGCGTACTTGTAGCGGAATCCGCAGCGACCGCGGCGGGTGAAGGCCGCCTCGGTGGCCGCCACGGTCGCGGAGGTCCCCCAGGGAATCATGGTGTTGCCGAACTGGAAGCCGCCGACCAGGGCGAGATCCGGCTGACCGCCGGGCAGCGACAACACCTGCCGGCCCTGCCCCGGACCACCCGGATCCTCATCGGTCGGGGGATCGGGAAGCGGCGCCAGCTCGTCCTGCACCGGTTCCAGTCCGGGCCGCGGGGTAGGCCGCGGATCGGGTTCGCTCTGCTGCGGGGTCTGCCGCCCCTGTCCGGGACCGCCGGGGTCCTCGTCATGCTGCGGCTTCGGCGGCTGCGCAATCACGTCCTGGGCGGGACCGAGCGGACTGGGGTCGGCGCGTGTCGCCGATGTCTGCGGCGCATCGGCAGGCGCACGCGGCGGCGACACCCGCTGCTGCGCGCCGACCGCACCGGCCAGGCAGAGCGCGGCAAGCAGGGCGGCCGCGAGCCGGGCCGGTGCAAGCGGGGTCGTCCTCGGGGAGGCGGGGGTTCTGGCAATGATGGACATGCGGGGTTCCTCGTCTGCTGGAACGCGGCCGTGATCGCCGCGGGTTATCGCCACTACTCGGCAGATCCGTCCGGATCCCGCCACTGCCGATGCTGCATCCGTTCAGGTTGAAGCGGTGTCACGGCGCACCGGCGCCCGTGCCGCGCGGCGCTGCGGGCCCGGTGGCGGGATTGCGCCCCCGCCCGCGACTACCCGGCTGCGAGCGGCGCCCCATCCACCCCGCTCCGCACCCGTCCACACCGGAGCATGACTGTGAGCAGCATGACCATGAATACCCGCACCCTCCAACGCCACGGCCTGTGGCTCGGCGCGCTCGCCCTGCTGTGCGCCGGCCAGGCTGGCGCACAGCAACCGCGACCGGCACGGGCCGCGCTCGCGATCACCCCGCTACAGACATCCAAGGGCGTCTACCGCATCCCCTACACCGACGGCACCCGAATCCGGGTTGGTCGCGACCACAACACCCACACGCCCAAGGGCCGCTACGACATCGGCGGCCAGGGCGGCGACAGCTACCGGATCGCCGCGGCCGCCGACGGTCGCATCCGCTTCATCGAGGACCGCTTCAGCCAGCGCCTGGATTGTGACGGTCTGGCCGCCAGCGAGAAGAAGAACAACTATGTCTGGATCGAGCACGCCAACGGCGAATGGACCAAATACAGCCACATGACCCGCGGCTCGACCACCGGCAAGGCCGGGCTGAAGGTCGGCGACTTCGTCCGTGCCGGCACCTATCTTGGCGACGAGGGCGACGTCGGCTGCGCCGGTGGCGATCATCTGCACTTCGAGGTCGCGGTGCCGCGCGCGACCGACCCGATCACCACCGTCGGCGGTTTCCTCAGGGACAACGACGGCAGCAAGCGCAATCGCATCGCCCGCATCTGCGGGATCGACAACGGCATGTTCGCCGCCGGCCAGACCCACACCGCGCGCAGGGTGCCCGGCGCGATCGCCCCCGGCGCCAGGGAAGTCGCCCGCCACGGCGTGCCGGCGCGCGACTATCAGTGCCTGTTCGACCAGGCCGTCGCCGCCGGCTACATGCTCGACTGGATCGACGGCTTCGACGTCAACGGCCGCGTCTACTACAACGCGATCTTCCGGCCCAGGAGCGGCGACTGGGCCGCCTTCCACGGCCTCAGCGGCAGCCAGTACCAGCAGCGCTTCAACCAGTACACCGGCCAGGGTTACCGCCCGCACCAGGTCGAGAGCTACGCCGGTTCCTCGGGAACCCGCTACGCGGTGATCTTCCGCAAGCAACCCGGCCCGGCCTACTCGGCCTATCACGGCCTGGATGCCGGCGCCCATCAGAACAAGATGGATTCACTCAGCCAGGCCGGCTTCCGTCCGCGCAACGTCTCGGTGGTCTCCGTCGCCGGTCAGCGCCGCTACACCGCCCTGTACGAGAAGGCCGACGTCGGCGCCTGGCAGGCCAGGTCGCAACTCAACGCGACCCAGTACCAGCAGGCGTTCGATGCCAACGCCCAGGCCGGACGCCGGCTGGTCTACGTCAACGCCTACGTCCACGGTGGCCAGCCGTACTTCTCGGCGATCTGGAGTTCCAAGGCCAGTGGCCCCTACAAGGCCCGTCACGGTCTCACCGGCAGCCAGTACCAGAACGAGTGGGAGAGCACGACCCAGGCCGGCTATCTGACCCGCGACGTGACCGGCTACGCCGCCGGCAACTCGGCGCGCTACGCCGCGATCTGGCGCAAGTAGCGACGCTCCCCGCCACCCGGGCGATCCGGTCCGGAATCGATGGCCGGATCAGGGTGGCGGGATCGGTCGCGATATCGCGACTACCCCGACGCAGCCGGCGATTCGCATCGTCGGCAGCGCATCCATCCACACATCGGAGAACTTCCATGCGTTTCCCCCGTACCTCCCTCGCCGCCGTGCTCAGCGCCGGACTCCTGCTGCTGTCGGGCAACGCCGACGCCTCCTACAAGGCCTGGTACATCGACGACATCGACGGCTTCCACCAGTACGGCGATCTGGTTGCCGGCAGCACCAAGCTGACCATCCCCAACAGCGCCTGCGGCCGCCGCTGGACGCTGCCGTCCTACTTCCGCTGGGTCGGCCAGTACGGCGCCACCCTCGACTCGGCCGACCTGTACTCGACCGTCGAGATCTGGGTGCCCAAGGCCGGATGCCCGAACGGCAACGCCGTGGTGTTCCAGAAGCAGACCGGCGAGGTCTACCCGCCCGAATCGGGCACGCACTACCTGGAGCTGTATTCCAACTACGGCAGCCGTTGGATCGACGCCGACGGCAAGCACCTGTCCTGCCTGCCCGGCTGCGTCGGACTGGGCGGCTGGACGTACAGGGTCAAGGAAAGCTCGTGGGGTGTCGTCGAGCTGCTGCTGAAGGACCTCAAGCAGACCCTGCCCGGCGGCGACACCCGCCGCGCCTATGCCCTGCTCGGCGAGCTCCAGCAGCGTCTGCCCGAGCTGATCAAGCAGACCGACGCGCGCGTGCAGGAACGCCGCCGTACCGGCCTGGGCGACTTCGAACGCTACGTCAGCGATGCCGAGGACGCCGCTGGCCGCAGCCTGCAGGTCAGCGCCAAGCGCCTGCTGGACTGCCGCGGCGACCTGGCGACCGGCTCGCCGGACGGCGCCTACGCCGGCTGCAGCCAGGCGCTGGACGCGCTGGAGGACGCCAGCGAGCTGCTCGAACTCGCCGAGTCGGAGTGGGCCGACGCCTGATTCCGACGCTCACCTTCCGGCGTCTGTCCCGCCACCTCACCGATCCGCTGGTCCAGGTGGCGGGACCCATGCAGGAAGTCCGACTCGTCGCATGGGCAAGACCGAGGCGACCCGCCGAAGCACCCGTCGTTCAATGAACAAGGAGAGGATCATGAAATCGAGTTTCCCATCGGCGGCGCCCGGGCCGCAGGCCGCGCCGCCCATCGGTGCCGCCAGACGCGCACGCATCGCAACCGTCGCGCTGGCCCTGGCCGGCATGGCCCTGGTTGCCAGCGGCAGCGCCTCCGCCGCCGCCTGGGCCGCACGCCACGGCCTGACCGGCGCACAGTACCAACAGGCGTTCCAGAGCCACGCCCGCCAGGGCTACCGACTGGTCTCGGTCTCCGGCTACGAACAGGGCGGCAGCGCCCGCTATGCCGCGGTCTGGCGCAAACAGGCCGGTCCGGCCTGGGCCGCGCGCCACGGCCTGGATCCGCAGCAGTACCAGGCCGCGTTCAACCAGATGCTCGGCCAGGGCTACCGGCTGACCTACGTCAACGGCTACTCGGTCGGCGGCAGGCCCTACTACGCCGCGATCTGGGACAAGAGCAGCGGGCCGGCCTGGAAGGCGCGCCACGGAATGACCGCCGACCAGTACCAGGCCGCGGTCAACGCGGCGGTAAGCGAGGGCTATGCGCTCAGCCATGTCAGCGCGTTCGACGTCGGCGGTTCGCCGCGCTTCGCCGCTATCTTCGAAAAGGGCGGGCCGGCCTGGGTCGCGCGCCACGGTCTGACCGCGGCCGGCTACCAGCAGGCCTTCGACCAGTTCGCCCGCCAGGGCTACCGGCTCAAGGTCGTCAGCGGCTACCGCCAGGGCAACGGCGACCGCTATGCCGCGATCTGGGTCAGGCGCAGCGGCCCGCAGTGGTCCGCACGGCACGGCATTCCCGCCGCGCACTACCAGCACGTGTTCGACAACCACAGCTACCAGAGCTGGGAACCGCAGTACGTGGAGGCATTCAACTCCAGCCGCGGCGTGCGCTTCAATGGTTTGTGGACCAACAGCGTGTTCAAGTCGCAGGACCTGAAGCTGATCAACGACAAGGTGCGGGCCTACATGCAGGCCAACGGCATCCCCGGCATGTCGATCGCGGTCAGCAAGGACGGTCGCCTGGTGTACGCGGCCGGGTTCGGCCAGGCCGAGACCGAGACCGGAATGCCGGTCGGCCCGAAGCACCGCTTCCGCGTCGCCAGCGTATCCAAACTGATGACCTCCGCCGCGGTCCGGCATCTGGCCAACGACACGTCGCTGCAACTGGGTTCGCGGGTCTTCGGCGCCAACAGCGTGCTCGGCGCCCAGTACCCGACCCCGACGGAGAATCCGGACATCGAGGACATCACCGTCGATCACCTGCTGCGTCACCGTGGCGGCTTCCTGCGGATCGACAAGGACGGCAATGGCAGCGATCCGATGTTCGACTACACCGGCACCACCCACTCGGGACTGATCACCTGGGCGCTGAAGAACTATCCGCTCGGCTATGCACCCGGCGCCGGCGCCGGACTCGACAGCAAGGCCAGGTACTCCAACTTCGGCTATTGCCTGCTCGGGCGGGTGATCGAAGCGCGTTCGGGCAAGAGCTACGAAGCCTACGTGCGCGACCGGATCCTGAAACCGGCCGGCGCCAACGGCATGGTGATCGGCGGCGACAAGCTGGCCGACCGCAAGTCCAACGAAGTCAGGTACTACGGTGGCGGCGCCTACTCCAGCGTCAAACCGCAGCGTTTCGACTCGCACGGCGGCTGGATCGCGACCCCGATCGATCTGCTGCGCTTCGCGCGCCACGAGACCGTACTGGGAACCTCATACGCGCACTACGGTTCGATGTCCGGCACCAACGCCGTGCTGCGTCGCCGCAGCGACGGCCTCAGCTTCGCCGTGGCCGCGAACTCCAGCAGCGGCGACGTCGAGGACATCAACGCGATGATGGAGGACATCGTGACCGGTGTTTCGGCCTGGCCGAGCGGCGACCTGTTCTGAGCACCACAGCGCCCGGACCCCGCGTCCGGGCGCTGCCGTTTGCGCGACGCCCTATGCCGCTCCCGCTCCTACGGCATGGTCGGCGCCCCAGCCCCCTGAGTCAGGGGGCGATTCGCATCGCAGATGCGAATGGGGGTGTGGCAGCGCAACGGTGGGGCCCAAGGTTTGCGAAGCAAATCTTGGGAGATATCCGGGCGCAGCCGGATATCGTTCCCCCCTGAGTCAGGGGGCGATTCGCGCGTAGCGCGAATGGGGGTGTGGAAGCGCAACGGTGGGGCCCAAGGTTTGCGAAGCAAATCTTGGGAGATATCCGGGCGCAGCCGGATATCGTTCCCCCCTGAGTCAGGGGGCGATTCGCGCGTAGCGCGAATGGGGGTGTGGCAGCGCAACGGCGGGGCCCAAGGTTTGCGAAGCAAACTTTGGGAGATATCCGGGCGCAGCCGGATATCGTTCCCCCTGAGTCAGGGGGCGATTCGCGCGTAGCGCGAATGGGGGTGTGGAAGCGCAACGGCGGGGCCCAAGGTTTGCGAAGCAAACTTTGGGAGATATCCGGGCGCAGCCGGATATCGTTCCCCCCTGAGTCAGGGGGCGATTCGCGCGTAGCGCGAATGGGGGTGTGGCAGCGCAACGGTGGGGCCCAAGGTTTGCGAAGCAAATCTTGGGAGATATCCGGGCGCAGCCGGATATCGTTCCCCCCTGAGTCAGGGGGCGATTCGCGCGTAGCGCGAATGGGGTGTGGAAGCGCAACGGCGGGGCCCAAGGTTTGCGAAGCAAACTTTGGGGATTCCCGGGCGCAGCCCCGGAGTCGCGGAATCAGGCGATCCGCGCCACGCCGCCCATGTACGGCCGCAGCGCCTCGGGAATGTCGATCGAACCGTCGGCGTTCTGGTAGTTCTCCATCACCGCGATCAGGGCACGGCCGACCGCGACGCCGGAACCGTTGAGGGTGTGCACCAGCTCCGGCTTGCCGGTCTCCGGATTGCGCCAGCGCGCCTGCATGCGGCGGGCCTGGAAGGCCTCGCAGTTGGAGACCGAGGAGATCTCGCGGTAGGTCTGCTGCGATGGCAGCCAGACTTCCAGATCGTAGGTCTTGGCCGCCGAGAACCCCATGTCGCCGCTGCACAGCAGCATCCGCCGGTACGGCAGGCCGAGCTTCTCCAGCACCACCTCGGCGGCGCGGGTCATCGCCTCGTGCTCGGCATAACTGTCGTCGGGCCGGGCGATGCTGACCAGCTCGACCTTCTCGAACTGGTGCTGGCGGATCATGCCGCGGGTGTCGCGGCCATGGCTGCCGGCCTCGGAGCGGAAACAGGCCGAATGCGCGGTCATCCGCAGCGGCAGGCGCTCGGCCTCGACGATCTCGTCGCGGACGATGTTGGTCAGCGATATCTCCGAAGTGGAGATCAGATAGCGCCTCTGCTCGCCCAGTTCGGTGGCGAACATGTCCTCCTCGAACTTCGGCAACTGGCCGGTGCCGTACAGGCTGTCGGCATTGACGATCAGCGGGACGTTGGTCTCCTCGAAGCCATGCTCGCCGGTATGCAGGTCGAGCATGAACTGCGCCAGCGCCCGGTGCAGCCGCGCCAGTTGTCCGCGCAGCACGGTGAAGCGCGCGCCGGACAGCTTGGCGGCGGTGTCGCCGTCGAGCCAGCCGTGGCGAGCACCGAGTTCGACATGGTCCTTGATCTCGAAATCGAAGCTGCGCGGCGTGCCCCAGCGATGCTGTTCGACGTTGGCGTTCTCGTCGGCGCCGGCCGGCACGTCGTCGTGCGGCAGATTCGGTATCCCGAAGGTG
Source organism: Marilutibacter maris (assembly GCF_003233695.1). NCBI lineage: Bacteria > Pseudomonadati > Pseudomonadota > Gammaproteobacteria > Lysobacterales > Lysobacteraceae > Marilutibacter > Marilutibacter maris. The sequence goes on from NZ_CP029843.1 coordinate 2,104,382, forward strand.
ATCGCGTCCAGGCGCGCCTTGATGTCCTCCAGTTGCGCCTCGCAGGCCTTCAGCTCGTCGCCGAAGCCGGCGACCTCGGCCAGCAGCGGCGCGATGTCCTCGCCCTTGGCCTTGGCCTGGCCGATCGCCTTGGAGCGGGTATTGCGCAGGTTCTGCAGCTCCTGCGTGCGCACCTGCACCTGCTTGCGTTCGACCTCCAGCGAGGCCAGCGCGTCGGCGTCGAGCTCGTAGCCGCGCATTTCGCGCAGGCGGGCGGCAAGGTCGGCGGGGTTCTGGCGCAGCAGGCTGGGATCGAGCATCGGTCCGGATCTCGCAAGACGTGAGCGAAGGGGCCGCTGATTATCGCCGGTCCGGGCGCGGCTGTCTTGGCCGTGGCTCCGGGCGCGACGCGTTGCCGGCAGGTTCATCGCCCGGCATGCAAGAATGCGGGCACGCGCAGCCCACCGCGACGTATCGAATCCGTTTCCGCATCGCCGCCCATGACCACCTCGCCGAACCCGCCTTCGCCCGAACCGTCCGAGCCCGGCTCGCGGCGCTTCGACCTGTCGTCCTGGCTGCCATCGCGGCGCATGCTGCTGTGGGCGCTCGCCGCGGCGTTCGTGTTCGGCCTGCTGCTGTTCCTGCTGGTACTGCTGCGCGGACGCGACGACGACTTCTACCGTGCCGGCGACGACGAGGCGCCGCCGACCGCGGCGATGCCGCAGTACGCCCCCCTGCCCGCCCCGGTCGGCGCCGCCGACGACAACGCCAGCGGCATGGGCGATGCCCCGGCGCCGGTCGACGACGACGGCGATCGGCCGCGTCTGGTCGAGACCGCGCCCCCGCCGACGCCGCCCGGCCCCGCGGTCCCGACCCCCGATCCGCAGGCCCCGCCCCCGGCGGATGCGACGCCGGCGCAGTTCTCCGACCCGATGCCGCTGGCCGGCCAGACTCCGGCGCCGCGGTACCCGGCCGCGTCGCTGCGCCGCGGCGAGACCGGCACCGTCATCGTGCGCGCCACGGTCGGTGTCGATGGCACCCCGCGCCGCATCGACGTCGCCCGCAGCAGCGGTTCGCGCCGCCTCGACCGCGCCGCCGAGGCGGCGGTCCGGCGCTGGCGCTTCCAGCCGGCGCTGCGCGACGGCCAGCCGGTCGAGGCCGACGTCAACGTTCCGGTCGAATTCCGGCGGTGAGCCCGACGCCAATGCTGCGGATACGTCCGGCGACGGTGGGCGACGCGATGGCGGTCAGCGCCCTGGTCCTGCCGCTGGCTCGCGAGGTCGTCGACGCTCCGGATGCGACCGCCTTCCTGGCCACGCTCGGGCCCGACGGCATGTTCGAGCGGCTGGCATCGCCGCGCTTCGCCGGCCTGCTCGCCGAGGACGGCAGCGGCGCCTGCGGGATCATCCTGATGCGCGACACCACCCACCTCTACCATCTGTTCGTGCGCCGCGACCGCCAGGGCCTGGGCATCGCTCGCCGGCTATGGCGGGCAATGACCGGCGCCGGCGGATCGACGCAGGGCGCCCCCGCGCGCTTCACCGTCAATTCGACGCCATCGGCGGTCGAGGTCTACCGCCGCCTGGGTTTCGAAGCGACCGCGCAGATGCAGCACAGCGACGGCATCAGTTTCCTGCCGATGGTCTGCGAGCGGCCCCTCAACGCCTGCCCCGTCACGCGCTAACATCCGCTGTCGCGTCCCGCGCCCGCATTCCGAGGAACCGTCAATGAGCCAAGCGTCTTCGTCCTCCCGCCTGCTGCTGGCCGGCCTGGCCATCGTCGCGCTGCTGCTGGGACTGTATGTCTGGAAGATGGCGCCGGACGATGTCGCCGACGCGGCCGGCAACGACATCACCATCGGACCGATCGATGCCACCGAGATCGACGGTCAATCGCTGACGCCGGCTTCGGCGGACCCGGACAATGCCTCGCGCAACCGTCGCGCGCGGCCGGTGGTCGGCTCGGCGGTGCCGCCGGCATTCCCGATCGAGGCGATCAAGCGCGGCGAAAGCGGCAAGGTGATACTGGAAGTGGTCGTCGACCCGCGCGGTCAGGCGACCGCGGTCCGGGTCGCGACCAGCAGCGGTTCGCTGATCCTCGACGAGGCCGCCCGCGAAGCGGTGGGCCGCTGGCAGTTCGAGCCGGCACTGGAGGAGAACGAACCGGTCGCCGACACGATCGAGATCCCGGTCGACTTCGAACCGGCCGGCTGAGCCCGGCGCTCAGTCCGCCTGCAAGCCCATTCCGATCGAGTTCGCCAGCTCGACGAAGCCCGGGAACGAGGTGGCGACGTTGGCGACGTCCTCGATCGTCACGCTGCCATGCGCAAGCTGGGCCGCGACCGCGAAGCTCATCGCGATACGGTGGTCGCCGTGGCTGTGCACGCGACCGCCGCCGATACGGCCGCCCTCGATGATCGCACCGTCCGGGGTTTCCTGGATCGACACGCCCAGCGCCCGCAACCCGGCCGCCATCGTCGCGATGCGGTCGGATTCCTTGACCCGCAATTCGGCGGCGCCCCGGACCACGGTCCTGCCCTGCGCGCAGGCCGCGGCGACGAACAACGCCGGGAACTCGTCGATCATGTCCGGCACCAGCGCCTCGGGCACCTCGATCCCACGCAACGGCGCGTGCCGCACGACCAGGTCGGCCACCGGCTCGGCGTCGGCCTCCCCGGCGCGTCCGGCCACCGACTCCTCGCGGATATCGGCCCCCATCAGGCGCAGCGCGGCCAACAGGCCGGTACGACGCGGATTCATGCCGACCGCGCGCAGGCGCAACTCCGAACCGGGCACCAGGCTGGCGGCGACGATGAAGAAGGCCGCCGACGAGAAATCGGCCGGCACCTCGACCTCGGTCGCACGCAGGCGGTGGCCGCCGCCGAGACGGGCACGACCGGGGCCGAACTCGATCGGCCAGCCGAATGCCGCCAGCATCCGCTCGCTATAGTCGCGGGTCGGATGCGGCTCGGTCACGACGGTCTCGCCGCGTGCGTACAGACCGGCCAGCAACACCGCCGACTTGACCTGGGCGCTGGCAACAGGTGTTTTGTAATCAATGCCTTGCAGGGTATTTCCACCGTGAATTCTCAGCGGTGGCAGGCCGCCCTCACCGGAATCGATGCGCGCGCCCATCGCGGTCAGCGGATCGATCACCCGCCGCATCGGCCGCCGCGACAGCGAGGCATCGCCGACCAGCATCGAATCGAAGGCCTGGCCGGCCAGCACCCCCGACAGCAGGCGCATGCCGGTGCCGGCATTGCCGCAATCCAGCTCGGTCGCCGGCGCGCGCAGACCGTGCAGGCCGACGCCGTGGACGATGCGCTCGCTGGCGCTGGGCGTCTCGATGCGCACGCCCATCGTCTCGAACACCCGCGCGGTGGCGCGGGTGTCCTCGCCTTCCAGGAAACCGCGCACCCGGGTCGTGCCTTCGGCCAGCGCACCGAGCATCACCGCGCGATGCGAGACCGATTTGTCGCCGGGGACCTTCAGTGCGCCGCCCAGCGGGCGACCGGCACCGGCCGACCAGCGTTGTCCCCCATCGCTCATGCCAGCACCTCGTCCAGCGCGGCCAGCAGCCTGCGGTTCTCGTCGGGATTGCCGACACTGATGCGCAGGCAGTCGGGCAGACCGTAGCCGCCCATCGGCCGCAGGATCACCCCGCGATCGGTCAACGCCCGCTCGATCGGCGCGGCGTCGCGACCGAAGCCGACCAGCACGAAGTTGGTCTGCGACGGGAACACGTCCAGCCCGCGTTCGCGCAAGGCCCGGGACAACCCGTCGCGCTGCTCGGCGTTGCGCGCACAGGCCGAGCGCAGATGCGCCTCATCGCCCAGCGCGGCCTCGCAGGCGGCCAGTGCCAGGCCGTTGACGTTGAAACTCTCGCGCAGCCGTTCCATCACCGCGACCAGGCCGGAGGCGCCGATCAGGTAACCGCAGCGCAGGCCGGCCAGTCCGTAGGCCTTGCTGAAGGTACGGGTCACCACCACGTTCGGGTGCGCGTCGAGCAGGCCCAGTGCGCTGGCGTAATCGGGCGCGTCGGCCATCTCGGCATAGGCCTCGTCGACGACGACGATGACCTCGCGCGGCACCCGGGCCAGGAAGGCCGCCAGCGCGTCGGCGCCGAACCAGGTCCCGGTCGGATTGTTCGGATTGGCGACGTAGAGCAGCCGGGTGTCGGCCGTGATCGCCGCCGCCAGCGCGTCCAGGTCGTGACCCAGCGGCATCGCCGCATCGCGCGGCAACGGCTCGGCGATGCGCATGCGCGCGCCGGCGGCCTGGGTCGCCAGCGCGAACACGGCGAAGGCGTGACGCGCGAAAACCACGTCGAGACCGGGACCAGCAAACACCTGCCCCAGCAGCATCAGCAATTCGTGGGAGCCGTTGCCGAGCAGGATCCGTTCGGGCGCGACACCGTGCCGGGCCGCCAGCGCCCGCTTGAGGTCGCCGCCGAGCGGGTCCGGATAGCGGTGGATCGCCTGCAACTGGTCGAGGATCGCCGCACGCGCGGCATCGGAGGGCCCGTACGGGTTCTCGTTCGAGCCCAGTTCGACCAGCGGATGCCCGCCGGCGCTGCCGGCAAAACGGCGCCGGAACGCCACCAGGTCGTGACCGGGGTCGTAGGCCTTCAGGCCCCGCACACCGGCGCAGGCGCGCGCCGCGAACCAGGCTTCGTCCAGCACGTCGCCGCCAGCCTCGTCGGCCATCGCGTTCATGCGATCGCCACCGGGTAGGACCCCAGGACCTTCACTTCCTCGACGAAGTCGGCCATCTCCTCCAGCGAGCGGCGCATGCCGTCCTCGTCGACGTGACCGGCCACGTCGATGAAGAAGGCGTACTGCCACAGGCCGGTATGGCCCGGGCGCGACTCGATCCGGTTCATGCTCAGGCCGTGCTTGGCGATCGGCGCGAGGATGTTGAACAGCGCGCCGGGCTGGTCCTTGATGAACACCAGCAGCGAGGTGCGATCGTTGCCCGACGGCGGGAACAGCTCGCGGCCCAGCACCAGGAAGCGGGTGGTGTTGTCGGGGCGGTCCTCGATCGGACCGGCGACGTTCTTCAGGCCGTACACGGTACCGGCGCTGATGCCGGCGATCGCCGCCGCATCGTCGGCATTGCGGGCGCGACGGGCGGCCTCGGCGTTGCTGCTGACCGGGATCTTCTCCGCATGCGGCAGGTGCTGGCGCAGCCAGGCCTTGCACTGGGCGAACGACTGCGGGTGCGAATAGACCCGCTCGATGTCCTCGAGCCTGCCGCCGCGCGACAGCAGATGCTGGTGCACGCGCAGTTCGACCTCGCCGCAGATCTTCACGTCCGAGGTCAGGAACATGTCCAGGGTCGACTGGATCGTGCCCTGGGTCGAGTTCTCGACCGGCACCACGCCGAAGTCGGCGGCGCCGGACTCGACCTCCTGGAACACCTCTTCGATGCTGCCCAGCGGCAGGCCGTGGATCGAGTGGCCGAAGTGCTTGTAGACCGCCTGCTGGGAGTGCGTGCCCTCCGGGCCGAGGAAGCCGATCTTCAATGGCTCCTGCTGGGCCAGGCAGGCGGACATGATCTCGCGGAACACCCGCACCAGCACGTCGTCGTTGAGCGGGCCGCCGTTGCGGTCGACCACCCGCCGCAGCACCTGCGCCTCGCGCTCGGGCCGGTAGTAGTCGACCGCCGCCGCCAGCTTGCCCTTGGCCTGTCCGACCTGGCCGGCGAACTGGGCGCGCTCGGCGATCAGCGCCTGGATGCTGCGGTCGATGCCGTCGATACGCACGCGCAGCTCGGCCAGGTCGGGCTTGCCCTTGCTGGCGGCCGGCGCGGCCTTGCCTGCGGCGGCCTTGCTCGAGGCGGTCTTGGTCGCGGCGCTCTTGGTCCTGGCCGGCTTCTTGCTCGCCGCGGTCACCGGTTTACGGGATTTGCCTGTCATCTGTCTGCCATTGACTCCGGATGGAGATCGTCGCCGTCCATGGCGCAATCCAATGCGGGCCGATCGCCCTGCCCGGCCCTCCGTGACCGCGCGCTCGCCGCTCCCGACGATGCCCTTGGGGCACCGTCGGAACGCGGTCGATCAACCATGGCGCTGCTGGAACTCGCGCATGAACCCGGCCAGCGCCTGCACGCCCTCTTCGGGCATCGCGTTGTAGATCGAAGCGCGCATGCCGCCCAGCGCACGGTGCCCCTTCAGCGAGATCAGGCCGGCGGCCTTGGCCTCGTCGAGGAACGGCTTGTTCAGCGCTTCCTCGTGCAGGAAGAACGGCACGTTCATGCGCGAGCGCACGGCCGCGGCCACCTCGTTGCGGTAGAAGCCGCCGGAACCGTCGATCACGCCGTACAGCAGCGCCGACTTGCGCGCGTTGCGCTGGGCGAACTCGGCCACGCCGCCCTGCGCGATCATCCACTTGAACACCAGTCCGGCCAGGTACCAGTTCCAGGTCGGCGGGGTATTGAGCATCGACTCCTTGGCCAGGTGCGAGGCGTAGGTGAAGATGTCGGCGCGCGGCTGGCCGGCACGCTCGAGCAGGTCGCGGCGGATGATCACCACGCTGATACCGACCGGGCCCAGGTTCTTCTGCGCGCCGGCGTAGATCACCCCGTACTTCGACACGTCCAGCGGCTCGGAGACGATGCTGGAGCTGAAGTCGGCGACCAGCGGCACGTCGCCGACCTCCGGGGTATCGCGGAACTCGACACCGTGGATGGTCTCGTTGGCGGTGATGTGGACATAGGCCGCGTCGGCGGACAACTGCCAGTCGGCGCGCGCCGGGATGCCGCGGAACCCTTCGCCCTCGCCGCTGGCGGCGATGTTCACGTCGACATAGGGCTTGGCCTGCTTGATAGCGGTCTTGCCCCAGTGGCCGGTCAGCACGTAGTCGGCCTTCTGTCCGGGCGCGGCGAAGTTCAGCGGAATCAGGGCCTGCTGGCCGGTCGCGCCGCCCTGCAGGAACAGCACCGCGTAGTCGTCCGGGATCGCCATCAGCGTGCGCAGGTCGGCCTCGGCCTCCTGGGCGACCTGAATGAATTCCGGCCCGCGGTGGCTGAGTTCCACGATCGAGGCGCCCGCACCGTGCCAGTCGAGCATTTCCGCCTGGGCCTGCAGCAATACGGATTCGGGCAGGGTGGCCGGGCCGGCACTGAAGTTGTACGCACGCGTCATCTGGAACTCCGAGGTGGGGGCTGTGATCGAAAGTGAGTCCGGTCCGCCGACCACCGGCCGGCGGACCCGGGTCCCGTAGTATGCCGCAGCGCAACACCGTGCACCGCGTCGGTTGCGGGCGTAACCTTTCGTGATCCTGGAACGTATCCACGACATGGTGCTTGGACGCGACGGAGCCGGTCATGATTTTGCGTAATGCCTTGAGAATTCCGGAGAACGAAGTCACCGACGAGCGGGTCTACCTGCAGCGGCGGAGGCTGATCGCCGGCCTGTCTGCGCTGCCGGCGCTGGGCCTGTCCGGCTGTGCCGAGGCCGATCCGCCGGCGCCGCCCGGTCCGGTGATCAGCGCCGCCGAGGCGGCCTCGGGCTTCAAGACCGACGAGCCCCTGACCCGCTACGAGGACGTTACCGGCTACAACAACTTCTACGAGTTCGGCACCGGCAAGGGCGATCCGTCGAAGGCGGCCAGGACCCTGCGCACCTCACCGTGGACGGTCGCGGTCGGCGGCGAATGCGCCAGACCCGGCAAACTCTCGCTCGACGACCTGCTCAAGGGCCTGACCCCGGAAGAGCGCATCTACCGGCTGCGCTGCGTGGAGGGCTGGTCGATGGTGATCCCGTGGCTGGGCGTGCCGCTGGCCGACGTGCTCAAGCGCTTCGAGCCCAACTCGGATGCCAAGTACGTCGCCTTCACCACCCTCGCCGACCGAGAGCAGATGCCCGGCATCCGCTACCGCTCGATCGACTGGCCGTACCGCGAGGGGCTGCGCATCGACGAGGCCATGCACCCGCTGACCCTGCTGGCGACCGGCCTGTACGGCAAGGCGCTGCCGCAGCAGAACGGCGCGCCGCTGCGACTGGTGGTGCCGTGGAAGTACGGCTTCAAGAGCATCAAGTCGATCGTCGCGATCACCTTCGTCAAGCACCGCCCGCATTGCAGCTGGAACGACCTGCAGCCGAGCGAGTACGGCTTCTTCTCGAACGTGAATCCCGACGTCGACCACCCGCGCTGGAGCCAGAAGACCGAACGCCGGATCGCCGGCAGCGGCAGCCAGCTGTTCGCCGAGCGCATCCCCACCCGCCTGTTCAACGGCTATGCCGAGCAGGTCGGCGACATGTACGCGGGCATGAACCTGCGGCGCTGGTTCTAGCGCGCATGTCGGCCCCGCCCCGCGCGGCCGCGCAGGCCCGCCCCCGTCGCCGACCCGCCGCTCGTCCACGCACGCCGCGCTGGGTGATCGCGGCCAAGGCGCTGGTGCATGCGCTGGCGCTGACGCCCGCTGCGATCCTGGCCTGGCAGATCCGCGAGGAATGGCTGACCGGCAGCGGCGGCCTCGGCGCCGACCCGGTCGCCGAGATCGAACACCGGCTCGGCCTGTGGGCGCTGCGTCTGCTGATGATCACCCTGGCGGTCACTCCGCTGCGGCAGCTGACCGGCCAGGCCGCGCTGCTGCGGTTCCGGCGCATGCTGGGGCTGTACGCGTTCGCCTACGCCACCCTGCACCTGCTGGCCTATCTTGTCCTCGACCTGCGCGGCTACTGGACCCAGATCTTCGAGGAGATCGTCAAGCGGCCCTACATCACCGTCGGCTTCCTCGCCTGGCTGCTGCTGATCCCGCTCGCCGCCACCTCGACCACCGCCGCGATCCGCTGGCTGGGCCGCAACTGGGGCCGCCTGCACAAGGCGATCTACGCGATCGCGGTGCTGGCGGTGCTGCACTTCTGGTGGCTGGTGAAGTCCGACATCCGCGAGCCGCTGCTGTACGCGGCGATCCTGGCCGTCCTGCTCGGCTGGCGGCTGGTACGCAGACTGAGGAACGCGGTCAGGGCCCGCGCGCCCCAGGGCCGGCGCGATCAACGCGCGCCGTAGAGCAGCAGCAGGCTCAGCGCCCCGGCCAGCAACAGCGCGGCCAACAGCAGCCACGGGATCCGCAGCGCGCTGCGGGCGGCCACGGGACCGTCCTGCGCCGGCCGCAGCGAGGCCGGCTCCGGCTCGTTCGCCGGCAGGGTCAGCGACGGGTGCGTCGGCATCGTCGCCGCCTCGACCACGAAACGGTGCTGGGTGCCGAACATCACCTGCGAACCGGGCATCAGCAAGGCATGCCGCACCGGCCGGCCGTTGACCCGGCTGCCGTGCTCCGAACCCAGGTCGCGCAGCACCACCCCTTCCGGGTGCGGCTCCAGCCGGGCATGGCGTTCGGCGAACCCGGGCTCGTCGATCCGCACTTCGCAGGCGCGCTGGCGCCCGACCAGCAATGGCCGGTCCATCACGATCGCACGACCGTGATGGGCGCCGCCGATCCCGCGCAGCACGATCGCCGCGCCGCTCGGGGCCACCGGCGCGGCCTGGCCCTCGGGCGCGGGCACCGGCTCGGGCCCCAGCAACGAAAGCTGATAGCCATCGACATGCAGGATGTCGCCCATCCGCAGCATCGCCACGTGGCGGATCGGACGGCCGTTGACGTGGATCCCGCGCACATCGTCGCGCAGCTGCAGCCAGATGCCGCGCCGGTCGACGCAGAACTGCATCATGCCGCGGCCGGGATCGTCGACCAGGGTCGGCACGCCGGCATCGTCGCGGCCGAGCGCATGGACGCCCGGCCCCAGTGGCAGGTCGTCGCGTTCGCGGTTGGGGAATTGCAGTCGGATGGCATTCACGCGAGCGCAATCTAGCATGGCCGGCGCGCATCCCGGCACAGTTTCCGCGCCACCGGCCAATGCCCGCGCCGCGGTGCTGGCCGAAGCCGCCGCATGACCGCACAATAGCCGGCCAGGAGGGAGTCCCATGCCGAGTATCGATATCCATCACGCCCATTCGCTTGCCCACGACGATGCCCGCCGCGCGGTGCAGGAAGTCGCGGAGAAGCTGTCCGACCGCTTCGGTGTGGAGTACGACTGGGCCGGCGACGACCTCAACTTCCGCGGCGCCGGGGTCGATGGTTGCATCGCGCTGGCGCCGAGCGAGTTGCGGGTGACCGCGCAGTTGGGCTTCCTGATGTCGGCGTTCAAGGGGCCGATCGAGAACGAGATCCGCCGGGTCCTGGACGAACGCTTCAGCTGAACGACCCGTCGTCTCCGAACGGGTCCGGCGCCGCCGCGAACAGGCGACGCGAAACCTCACGCTCGCCGCGTTCGATCTCGGCGATGAATCCGCCGACGTCGCCCAGCCGGGCGAACGCCGCCGCACCGCGTTCGAGAAAATTCTGCAGTTCTTCCAGCCCGGCCGCCCTGGCCGGGCCGCGCGACAGCCGCAACAGGGTGCCCACGCCGGGCATCTTCAGCGCCTGCGCGAGCCCGAGTCCGGCGCGCACGATCAGGTCGATCTGCCTGCCGCGCACCCGCGGCAGGCCGGTTCCGCGGTAGGCGTCGGCATACAGCGCGGCATCGAGCACCTTCGCGCGCGCGGCATTGTCGTCCAACCACTGGATCATCCTCAGGTCCAGTGCGTGGGTCAGCAGGGCTAGCTCGATCGCGTCGGCCACCGCCGCCAGCAACCGGGCCGGCAGCAGCCGCTGCATCATCGGCAGGACCTTGACGATGTCGGCGTCGCGGCGGCTGAAGTCCTTGTCGGCATAGACGTCGCTGAGGAAGAAGCGCGCCGCCGGCTCGCGCCGCGGGTCGTGGAGGAAGTGGCGGAAACTCGCCTCCAGCCGCGCCGACTGCCAGCGCCGCAGCTCCGGCAGCCAGCGCGAACGGTTGCGCGGATCGCGTCGCGGATCGTTGAGATCCTGGTGCGCCCGCAGCAGGCGCGCGAGGCGATCGACGGCATCGTGGTGGCGGTGCGTGCGCGACATCCTGACGCGGATTCTACGGCGGCCGGGATGGCCCGGGCGACGCAGGGCCGTTCACTGGGGCTACACTCGACCCGACCACAGTCCAGGTACGCGACCCGCCGATGCTATCCGCCCACAACGCCCAAGCCCGTCCCCGCAAGGGTTCCGACGGTCCCCGCATCGGCCTGGCCGTCGCCGGCGGCGGCCCGATCGGCGGCATGTACGAGCTGGGGGCGTTGCGCGCGCTGGACGAAGCCCTCGACGGTCTCGACCTGACCCGCCTGGACGCCTATGTCGGCGTCAGCAGCGGCGCGTTCCTGGCCGCGGCGCTGGCCAACCGCATCGATACCGCGCAGATGTGCCGGATCTTCATCACCGGCGACAGCGACGATGTCAGGTTCCGCCCCGAAACCTTCATGCGTCCGGCGGTGTACGAGTACATGCGTCGCGCCGCCAGCCTGCCGCGTCTGACCCTGGAGTGCTGGCAGGCGCTGCTGTTCTCGCCGGCCTCGGTGCGCTGGCCGGACCTGATCGCCCGCTTCGGCGGACTGGTGCCGACCGGACTGTTCGACAACGAGCAGGTCGAGCGCTTCCTGCGCGACGTATTCACCCGTCGCGGCCGCAGCAACGACTTCCGCAAGCTCGGCACCGACCTGTACGTGGTCGCGGTCGATCTGGACAGCGGTGATACCGTCCGCTTCGGAGACCAGGGCTGGGACGACGTGCCGATCTCGCGCGCGATCCAGGCCAGCGCCGCGCTGCCGGGCCTGTACCCGCCGGTCGCGATCCACGGCCGCCAGTTCGTCGATGGTGCGTTGCGACGGACGATGCATGCCTCGGCGGTGTTGGACAAGGACATCGACCTGATGATCGGGGTCAACCCGCTGGTCGCCTTCAACACCGGCGACGGCGGCGCAGGCGACGCCTCGGGCGAGCGTGGCAGCGAGCATGCGCGCCTGGCCGCCGGCGGGCTGCCGGCGGTGCTTTCGCAGACCTTCCGCAGTCTGCTGCAGTCGCGCATGCAGGTCGGCCTGGCCCGCTACGCGAGGCAGTACCCGCATGTCGACCAACTGGTGTTCGAACCCAATCCCGACGACGGCGAACTGTTCTTCACCAATGCCTTCAGCTTCGCCGCGCGCCGGCGCATCTGCGAGATCGCCTACCGCAACACCCTCGACGACCTGCACCGGCACCAGGACGTGCTGGCGCCACAGCTGGCGCGGCACGGCATCCGCCTGCGCACCGAGGTCGTCGACGATCGCACCCGGACCCTGGTCGAGGGCCTGTCCGCTCCCGCCAGCCGCGACACCGACACCGTCGCCGAGCTGAAGCGGGCTCTGGACGACGTCGACCGGATCGTCGCCCGCGGCAACGCCAAGCCCGGCGCCCGCCCGCGCACCCGCGGCCGTCCGGGCGCCAAGTCGTCCGCCACGCGCCGCCCGGCGCGCAAGCGGTTGGTGTGAAAACTCTAGAGCGCGGGCGCATGGTCGGATACAACGCCAAATAACGGCGCGGGTCGTGCTCCACGTCCCGCCCAACACGGAGGGATAGATGGCCAAGTTGAAGAAGTCCGCCAAGAAGACCGCGTCCGCGAAGTCGGCATCCGCCGCCAGCGATCCGCAGCAGCAGGCCGAGCGCCTGGCCAAGGGCATCAGCGAGTCCGCCCAGCACATCTGGCTGGCCGGCATGGGCGCCTTCGCCCGCGCCCAGGCCGAGGGCACCAAGCTGTTCGAGGGCCTGGTCAAGGAAGGTCTGGGCCTGGAGAAGAGCGCACGCAAGTTCGCCGGCGACCTCGCCAGCCATCAGGCCGACGCGGTGCGTGGCGCGGTCGAGAACCGGGTCGGACAGGCGCGCGACCGTGCCGCCGACACCTGGGACCGGCTGGAGAAGGTGTTCGAGGAACGCGTGCAGCGCGCCCTGGTCAAGCTGGGCGTGCCCGGCCGCGAGGACCTCGCCGAGCTGAGCGACCGGGTCGAGGCGCTCACCGCCGAGCTGCGTCGCCAGGGCGGCGGCAAGGCCGCCAAGGCGCCGCGCAAGACCGCTGCGAAGAAGGCGACGAAGAAGGCCGCCAAGAAGGCGCCGGCCAAGAAGACTTCCGCCGCCCGCGGCAAGACCCGCACGACCACGGCGCGCAAGTCGAGCAAGACCACCGCGCGCAAGCGCAGCGCGTCCAAGACCACGCCGGCCTCCTGAGTCCGGACCGGGCGCGCCGGCCCGAACCGGTCCGCGCCCCAGGTCGCCCGACGCACGGTTCAGCCCGCCAGTCCGTACCTCCGTATGCTCCCCTCCCCTTACGGTTCCGGACTGGCGGGCTTCTTGCGTCCGCACCGCACCGGTCCCGGAGCGACCTGCTAGCCGGCCGCTCCCGGATCGACTGCTTCCATACCGACTGCTTCCGTACAGGCTGTTTGCGGACCCAGCGCACTGACTTCGGCGCCGGCAACGCGTATAGTCGCCGCGCTTCGCGCGCGCGATCGCATCAACATTGCAGTCGAGGACAGGATGCTCACGGTTTCAGCCGTCATGACCATGCTCGGGGTCGCCGTCGCGATCGGCGCTCCGCTGACCATCTACCTGTGGCGGGTACGTCGCCGCAATCACGAGATCGGCCGTGGCCTGGCCGCTCTGGCCGGCATGCGCTGGCGGGAGTTCTCCGGCTTCGTGGTCGAGGCGCTGCAGGCCCAGGGCTTCGGGGCCGACCGGCTCGAGTCCTCGCCCAAGGGCGGACAGACCGCCGACCTGAAGCTGACCCGCAATGGCGAGAGCTGGCTGCTGAGCTGCAAGCAGGGCCTGAACTACCGCATCGACGCCAGCCATGTCGCCAGCCTGGCCGACGCGGTGCGTTTCGCCGGCGCCTCCGGCGGCATCGTCGCCACCCTCGGCACGATCCAGAAGGACGCCCAGGCCAGCAGTCGCGGCATGGAGCTAATGGACGGACAGGCGGTCTGGGCCCTGGTCGAACCCCTGCTTCCGGCCGGACTGCGCCGCGAGCTGGGCGAATACGCACAACGCCGCAATATCCGCGAACTGGTACTGGCCTGGGTCGTGGCCCTGCTGCTGGGCGGCGCGGTCGCATTTGCGACCTCCAATGGCGCCGACTCCAACAGCGAAGGTGAGGACGCAGGCGTGTCGGCGCCAAGCACGGCTGCGAGTACCGCGACGCCCGCGGCCGGCGAGCAGGATTCCGATGCCCCGACGGCGGCCACCGCCGCCCAGGACGCTCCGGCCCCGGCCCCGGCCGCTGTCGCCGCCTCGCCCCCGCCGGACAGCGGCCTCGACGAGACCCAGCAACGCCGGAAGGTCGTCGAACGGGTCCGCCAGCTCGCCGGCATCAAGCAGGTCTCGTGGTCGACCCGCTCGACCCTGCTGGTCGTGATGGACGGCAGTGTCGCCGACGGCCCGGCGTTCACCGGTTCGATCTGCGCGATCCTGGAGAACTACGAGGCACTGCGGGCATCGCGACTGCAACTGCAGCCCCCCGAGGGCAGCGACGCCCGGGTGCGCTTCATGCAGTGCCGCAACTACTGAGCGCGCCCCGGACGGACGCCTGAAACGGCGGCGGCAGGCGCATTCCCGCCCGCCGCCGTCAGCGCTGACAACCCACGCGGGCGACGCGGCACCCGCGTCGCCCGGGCGGCCCGCTACCAGTGCACGCCGCGCATCAGCGAAGCGAACGCGATCTGCTCGTTGCTCGGTTGCACGCTGCCGGCGCCGTCGCCGCCCTTCGCCGCCGCCGAGTCCGGGAACAGTTCGAAGGCGGTGTTCATCACCACCTCGTAGGCCTTCGGCGCCAGCGCGTTGATCACCGCCGCGAAGATCCCGAGCCGGGTCGCGATCCGGCTCGGACGTTCGATGATGCCCTTCACCACCAGGTCGGCGGCTTCCTCCGGAGTCAGCGTCGGCACGCTGTCGTACATCTTGGTCGGCGCGATCATCGGCGTCTTCACCAGCGGCATGTTGATCGTGGTGAAGGCGATGCCCTTGCCCGACAGCTCGCCCTGGGCGCAACGGCTGAAGGCGTCCAGCGCCGCTTTCGAGGCGACGTAGGCGGAGAAGCGCGGCGAGTTCGCCAACACGCCGATCGAGCTGATGTTGATGATGTGGCCCCTGCGCTTCTCGGTCATCTTCGGCATGAAGCCCATGATCAGGCGCAGCGAGCCGAAGTAGTTCAGCTGCATGGTCCGCTCGAAGTCGTGGAAGCGGTCGTAGCTGAGCTCGATCGAGCGCCGGATCGAACGGCCGGCATTGTTGACCAGGATGTCGACGTGGCCGTGCTCGTCCAGCACCTGCCCGACCAGGCGGTCGCAGTCGGCCATGTCGGACAGGTCGGCGGTGTACGCGAACACCTTGCCGCCGGCCGCCTTCATCGCGTCGCGGGCCTTGAACAACTCCTCCTCGCCGCGCGCGACGATCACGGTGACCGCGCCCGCCTCGGCCACCCGTTGTGCCGTGGCCAGGCCGATGCCCGAGGAACCGCCGGTGATCACCACCACCTTGTTGCGCACCTTGCCCTTCAGCGTACGGTCGATGAACAGGTCCGGATCGAGCTGTCGCTCCCAGTAGTCCCACAGCCGCCACGCGTAGTCCTCCAGGCGCGGCACCGCGATGCCGCTGCCCTTGAGCGCACGCTCGGCGTCGCGGTTGTCGAAGCGGGTCGGATAGGTGACGAATCTCAGCGCCTGTTTGGGGATCCTGAAGTCGCGCAGCAGCATGCCGACGAAGCGCCGCACCGGCGGCAGGCTGCCGACCGCCATCCTCACGCTGCCCGGCACGAAGGCGAACATCCGCGCATCGATGCGCATGGTCATTTCCGGCGCGTGACCGGCACGGGCGAACAGGTTCAGCACCTCGCCGACCCGCTGCGGCTCGGGGTCGGTCAGGTGGAAGCAGTGGCCGTCGAGCTTGGGCTTGTGGGCGATGTGGTCCATCGCATCGGCGACGAAGTCGACCGGCACCATGTTGATGCGGCCGCCCTCCACGCCCAGCGTCGGCACCCACGGCGGCAGCATCTGCCGCATCTTCTTGAGCAGGGTGAAGAAGTAGTACGGGCCGTCGATCTTGTCGATCTCGCCGGTCTTCGAGTGGCCGACGACGATGCCGGGGCGGTAGATCCGCCACTTGACCCGCTTGTCGGCGCGCACCAGCCCTTCCGACTCGTGCTTGGTGCGCAGATAGGGATCGTCCAGGCCCTCGGCCTCATCGAACATGTCCTCGCGGAACACGCCCGGATACAGGCCCGCGGCGGCGATCGAACTGGTGTGGTGGAAACAGCCGGCCTTGATCGCCGCGGCCAGGTCCAGCGCATGCCGGGTGCCCTCGACGTTGGCCTCGCGCTGCGCCTCCGGACTGGCGGTGAGGTCGTAGATCGCGGCCAGATGGAAGAAGTGCCGGACCTTGCCGGTCAATGCCTTGCGCTGGGCCGCGCTGACCCCGCAGCCAGGCTTGCCCATGTCGCCCTGCACCACGACCACCCGCTTCATGTCCCAGCCCATTCTGCGACCGATCTCGTCGAGCTTCTTGCGCGACTGCCTGCGCACCAGCACGTGGACCGTGCCCTTGCGCTTGAGCAGGTTGCTGACCAGGAACCGGCCGATGAAACCAGTCGCGCCCGTGACGAAGTAATCCATGACTCCTCTCTCCCCCAACCCTCCGGCCGCGCGGATGCGGCCGCCTCGCGACTACGGTGCCAGAGGCCCGCAGGCAGCACAATTCCCTCCCGTATTGACCCCTCCCCCGCTGCGTGATGTGATTCGATCGACTTCCAATGCCGGAACCAGCAGCGATGACGGACCTTCAACGCGACTTCGAACAGGCCTCCAAGGACGTGAAAGACCTGTCCGAACGCCCCGACAACGACACCCTGTTGCGCCTGTACGCGCTGTTCAAGCAGGGCAGCGAAGGCGACGTCAGCGGTCCCAAGCCGGGGTTCTTCGACTTCGTCGGCACCGCCAAGTACGAGGCCTGGGCCAAGCTGGCCGGCACCTCCAAGGAAGACGCGATGCGCAAATACGTCGACCTGGTCGGCAAGCTGCGGGCCTGAGGCCGCCGCCCGAGCGAATGGCCAGGCACACGCGCCAGCGCATCCTCGATGCCAGCCTCGCGATGTTCAACGCGCAGGGCGAGCCGAACGTCACCACCAACCACATCGCCGACGAGCTGGAGATCAGCCCGGGCAACCTGTACTACCACTTCCGCAACAAGGACGACATCATCGAGCAGCTGTTCGCGCGCTTCGAGGAGCGCATGGACCAGGCGCTGGCGATGCCCGAGGGCCGGTTGCCGGGACTGGAGGACATCTGGCTGCAGCTGCACCAAGTGTTCGAGTGCATCTGGGACTTCCGTTTCCTGCACCGCGACCTGGTCGAGATCCTCAGCCGCAACCGCCGCCTGCGGTTGCGCTTCGCGCGGATCCTGCGCCGCGCCGACGAGCGCGCGCACGCGGTGATGCGCGGCCTGTTGCAGGCCGGGGTGATGCGCGCCTCCAGCAGCGAACTGGCGGCGACCGCCACCAACGTGCTGGTGATCGCCACCTTCTGGCTCAATTACGCCGCCGCGCGCGGCGACAAGGACGAGCACGCCGCGATCCGCGACGGCATCGTCCAGGTGATGATGCTGGTGGCGCCGTTCCTGCGCGACGCCGAGCGCCTGCACCTGAACCACCTGACCAGCGCCTACATGACCTGAGCCGCCCCGCCCCGCATTCGCCCCTTTCCCGGCACCCGGCCGCCCGACGACCGGGCTGTCCCGTACCCGTCCAACGCAAGGAAACGCCATGGCCGCCAGCAAGTCCTCCTGGGCCCCCTTTCCCCACGACGCCAAGTCCTTCGCCTACGCCGGCGATACGCTGAAGAAGGCCTGGCCCAAGCTGCACGCCGGCGACCAGGAGCCCTATCCCGACGCCAAACGCGCGGCCGCGCTGATCGCCGCCGCCGGCAAGGCCGCGCCCAAGAAGCTCGACGCCGATGCCCTCGCCGCCGAGCTGCAGGAGGCCTGGCGCGCCTTCCATCGCGGCGACTTCAAGCAGGCCTTCGACCTCGGCAACGCGCTCGGTCCGGTCGGCGCCTCGGTCGCGGT
The DNA here is from genome assembly GCF_003233695.1 of Marilutibacter maris. NCBI lineage: Bacteria > Pseudomonadati > Pseudomonadota > Gammaproteobacteria > Lysobacterales > Lysobacteraceae > Marilutibacter > Marilutibacter maris. Next base: position 2,122,351 of record NZ_CP029843.1, read on the forward strand.
CAAGGCCCTGGGCATCCACGCGACCTACCTGGTCGAGGACGACGGCGAGCGGCTCAAGCGCTACGAGCAGGCGGCCAAGCTGGCCGACGCCGCGGTCGCCGCCCTGCCCGAGGACGCCAACAGCCACTACCGCCACGCCTTCGCACTGGGCCGCTACAGCCAGGGTCTGAGCATCGCCAAGGCGCTGAAGGCCGGCATCGCCGGCAAGGTCCGCGACGCCCTCGACGCGGCGCTGGAACTGGCCCCCAAGCACGCCGAGGCGCATACCGCGATGGCGCTGTACCACGCCGAGATCATCGGCAAGGTCGGTGCGATGATCGGCGGCCTGACCTACGGCGCCAAGGCTTCCGAGGCCGAGAAGCACATCAAGGCCGCGTTGAAGCTGACCCCGCAATCGCCGATCGCCCACATCGAGTACGGCAACCTGCTGTTGCTGCTGCACGGCGATCGCGAGGAGGACGCTGTCGCCGATGCCTACGAGAAGGCCGCCAAGCTCAAGCCGCTGGACGCGATGGAGGCGCTGGACGCGGCCTGGGCCGCCGACCAGCTCGAATGAACGCCGCGGGCGGCTGAATGCGTCACGGGCTCTTGCCTGTCGTCGCCGCTGCCAGTAAACTGCGCGGCCCACGCCAGACGCCTGACTCGTTCACGGCCCTGAGCACGGGCGGTTAGCTCAGCGGTAGAGCATTGCCTTCACACGGCAAGGGTCGCAGGTTCGATCCCTGCACCGCCCACCAACAGCGAAGGGCCGGCATCATGCCGGCCCTTTTTCTTTGCCTCATCCCCTGCGCCGCCAGCCCGGTCGAGCCCGGCCCAAGGCGCCCACGCCACCGGAGACGCCCATGCCCTCGGCCACGCCCACGCTCTATCACAATCCGCGCTGCTCGAAGTCGCGCGGCGCGCTGGCGCTGCTGAACGAGCGCGGCATCGAGCCACGCATCGTCGCCTACCTGGAGCAGCCGCCATCGGTCGAGGCACTGCGCACCCTGCTGGCTCGGCTGGGCGTGGATGCGCGCGCATTGCTGCGCAAGGGCGAGGCCGAGTACAAGGAGCTGGGTCTGGACGACCCGACGCTGGACGAGGCCGCGCTGATCGCCGCGATGCATGCGCACCCGCGGCTGATCGAACGGCCGATCCTGGTCGTCGGCGAGCGCGCGGTGATCGGACGCCCGCCGGAGCGGGTACTGGAACTGCTGGACTGACGCCCCATCCCCCGCACCGCGTCATCCGCCCCATCCCCGTAGGAGCGGCGTCAGCCGCGGCGGGTATTTGACGCCGCTCCTACGAACGGCTGCGGATCGCGAGCATCCGCGGCCGACCCGGGAACGCTACTGCGACTTGTCGCGGCGCATCGCCTCGACCTTGGTCGGCGCCGCAAAGGACTCGCTGCTGGCGTCGGCCCAGAAATCGCGGAATACCGCGTGCTCGGGCAGCCGTTCGAGCAGTTCGCCGGGCCTGAGGAAGCGGTGCAGCGCCGCCAGCGAGCGCACCTCGATCGGCGACACCCGGCGCAGGATGTGCTCGGGGCCGACCTGGCCCGGATCGCTCAGCCCCGCCGCGCACAGGATGTCGCGCAGCGCCTTCAGCGTGTTCTGCTGGAATCCGGCCACCCGCACCGCCTTGTCGGCGGCGTCGAGATGGCGCCAGCGCGATGGGTCCTGGGTGGCGATGCCGGTCGGGCAACGGTCGGTGTGGCAACTCAATGACTGGATGCAGCCCAGCGCGAACATGAAGCCGCGCGCGGAGTTGCACCAGTCCGCGCCCATCGCCAGGGTCCGGGCCAGGTCGAAGGCGCTGGTGATGCGACCGGCGGCGCCGATCCGCACGCGGTCGCGCAGGTTCAATCCGACCAGGGTGTTGTGCACCAGCATCAGCGCCTCGTGCATGGGCAGGCCGACGTGGTCGATGAACTCCGCCGGCGCCGCGCCGGTGCCACCCTCGGCGCCGTCGACGACGATGAAGTCCGGCAGCACGCCGGTCTCGTGCATCGCCTTGGCGATGCCGAACCACTCCCAGGGATGGCCGACCGCCAGCTTGAAGCCGGTCGGCTTGCCGCCAGACAGCTCGCGCAGGCGCGCGACGAAGGCCAGCAGTGACTTCGGCGAATCGAACGCACTGTGGCGGGCCGGCGAAATGCAGTCCTTGCCGACCTCCACACCACGCGCGGCGGCGATCTCGGCAGTCACCTTGGCGCCGGGCAACATGCCGCCATGGCCGGGCTTGGCCCCCTGCGAGAGCTTGACCTCGATCATCTTGACCTGGGGGTCGCGGGCGTTCTCGACGAAGCGCTCCTCGCTGAAGCTGCCGTCGGGATTGCGGCAACCGAAGTAGCCCGAGCCGATCTCCCAGACCAGGTCGCCGCCATGCTCGCGATGGTAGCTGGAGATCGAGCCCTCGCCGGTATCGTGATAGAACCCGCCCAGCCTGGCGCCGTGGTTGAGCGCACGGATCGCGTTGGCCGACAGCGAACCAAAGCTCATCGCCGAGATGTTGAACACGCTGACCGCATACGGCTGGGCGGTGTTCTGGCCGACCACGACGCGGAAATCGTGCGAACCGTGCGCGATCGGGTTCATCGAGTGGTTGATCCACTCGTAGTCGACCGCGTAGATGTCCTGCAGGCTGCCGAACGGGCGCACATCGCTGACAGACTTGGCGCGCTGGTAGACCAGGGCCCGTTGCTGACGCGAGAACGGCACCTCGTCGGTATCGGACTGGATGAAGTACTGGCGCATCTCCGGGCCGATCGACTCCAGCCCGTAGCGGAAGTGGGCCAGGACCGGATAGTTGCGCCGCAACGTGCTGGTCTTCTGCAGCAGGTCCCAGCTGCCCAGCGCCGACAGGGTGGCGAACAACAACGCCGCCCAGCCCCAGCCCGGCAGCCAGTACCAGGCGATCAGCGAAGCCACGGTGAGGATCAGGCAGGCGATGTAGACGACGTATCGGGACATGCGGGATCGGAGGCTCCGTGTCGGGATGGCGGTGTCGGTGAGGCTGTCAGGCGCAGGAGCGGCGTGAGCCGCGATGAGGCTTTCGCGGGTAGGCCCAATCGCGACTTACGCGCCACCGGCAGGATAGCGGTTGCCGCCGGCTCAGCCACCGGGCGCCGCAGCGGCCGGCGGCACGGCCTGGCGCAGCGCCCGCAGAACCCGCTGTCCGCCCCGCCCGTCGACCGGTTGCTGCCCGAGCCGCTGCTGCTCGGCCTTGATCGCCGCGCGGCTGGCCGAACCGATGATGCCGTCGACCTCGCCGATGTCGTGACCGCGCTCCAGCAACAGGGTCTGCAGCTCGCGGCGCTCGGCCCGCGACAGGCCCGGATCGTCGGTCGGCCAGGACGCGACCAGCCCGCCCTGCCCGCGCAGCCGGTCGGACAGGTGCGCGATCGCCAGCGCATAGCTCTCGGCGGCGTTGTAGGAGTAGATCGCATCGAAGTTCTTGAACACCAGGAACGCCGGCCCCGAACGGCCCGCCGGCAACAACAATGCCGCGGCGGTGCCGACGGCCGGCTCGAACGCCTGGCCGTCGATCCTCGACACCCCACGACCGGTCCAGTACGACAGCGGCCGACGGCTGGTGCGACCCGATACCGAGGTGTCGAAGCCTTCCGGCAATCGCACTTCGTAGCCCCACGGCTGACCGCTGCGCCAACCCGAGCGCTTGAGATAGTTCGCGGTCGATGCCAGCGCATCGGGAATGCTGTCGACCAGATCGCGACGGCCATCGCCGTCGAAGTCGACCGCGATCCGGCGATAGGTCGAGGGCATGAACTGGGTGTGCCCGAACGCACCGGCCCAGGAGCCGACCAGTTTGTCGGCGGAGACGTCGCCGCCCTGCACGATCCGCAGCGTCTCCAGCAGCTCGCCGCGGAAGAAGCTCTGGCGGCGCCCCATGCACGAGAGCGTGGTCAGCGAGATCAGCAAGGGCCGCTTGCCGAAGACCTTGCCGTAGTCGCTCTCCACCCCCCACACCGCGACCACGGTCGCCGGATCGACGCCGTACGCGGCCTCGACCCGGGCCAGGGTGTCGGCATGCGTCCGCAGCATCGCGCGACCGTCGTCGACCCGCTCCTGGTCGACCAGGCCGGCCATGTAGTCCCAGATCGGGGTGGTGAACTCCGGCTGCCGGTTGAGCAGTTCCAGCAACGACGGATCGGCGACGACTCCGGCCACATGGGTGTCGAAGGTCGAGGCGCCGATGCCGGCGGCCACCGCCTTGCCACGCAAGGATTGCACGCATGAACTGATATCCGCCGCCGACGCGGTGGCGCAGAAACCGGCGCACAACAGCGCGCCGGCGAGAGTCGGGATCGATATACGCATCCGCCTAGCTTACCCGTGCCCATGTGCAAACTCGATCACGGTTCCCGCGCCCGCCCACTCGGGCAAAACCCGACGGAGCGCCGACTCACGGCCATCCGCGCAACCGCAAGGCCAATGCGCCCGGTCGTCGAGACCGGACGCATGCGGGGAGGATCAGACGGCGCGGCGGCGGCTCGCACCCGCACGCCGCAACCGCCTCGGCCTCAGGGCTGCACGTCCTCGATTGCCAGATCATCGAGATAGAACGCGGTGCCGGCGGTGCCGGACCCGACCAGCACCACCGACACGCTCGCGGTCCCGGCCGGCGCCTGCACGCTGGCCTCGGCCAGTTGCCACTGGCTGCCCTGCACCGGCAGCGCGACCACGCTGTTGTCCAGCACCTGCCCGTCCGCACCGCGCCAGTCCAGCGAGAGGCGCGGATTCACCGGCGTGCCGACGCCGCCACGAACCCACAGGCTCACCGCCTTGGCGCCCGGCGAAGCGGCGTAGCCCGGGTAGTTCGCGACCTCCACGCCCCAGTAGGCGCCCGCGATGTCCACGCGCAGGCTGTAGCTGCCGCCATGGGCCTGCGCGTCGCTGCGGACCACCTCCGCGCCGTACCAGGCGCTCCACAGGCCCAGCGAAGCCTCCAGCGTGGCGGTATCGGCGTCGACCAGGTTGCCGACCGGCCCCGGCCCGGGACCTCCGGGATGGTCGCTGGTGCTGCCGGCATCCTGCAGATAGGGCGCGGCCTGCCAGGCGGCGAAGCCGATCCGCTCGCCCCAGCGCTTGGCGAACTGCCAGGGGCCGAAGTACGCGTTGTCGGCGAAGCGGTTGTTGGCGCCGAACATCACCCGGTCCTGGATCTCGGCAACGGTGTACGGCGACCACGGCAGATTGTCGGCGCCGGTGGCGATCAACGCCTGCACGCCACAGTAGTCCGAGCCCTCGCAGGGAACGACGGCGGGATCGAAATGGAAGGCGTTGCCGACCACCTCGATGTTGCGCGCATGCCAGCGGCAGTCCGTGCGGTAGGGCTCCTCCGCGATCCGCGTATAGCAGGGATGACCGGCGTTGATCGGATCGAGGTAGTCGTAGTCGTGCGGCTCGGGGATTCGCGTGGGCGTCACCAACGGCGTGCAGTAGCCCTTGCTGGTGTTGCCGTTCGAATTGCAGAACCGGTTGCTGTTCTCGTAGATCGACACGCCGGAGAAGTTGTTCTCGAAATAGTTGTCGTGAATGCGGATCATGGCCGAGCCGGACACGGTGCTGGCCAGGCGCGCATCGCCGCCCGACTCGGACAGGTAGATCGCCGGCGCCGGCGATCCCTGGTTGCGCAGGCCCTTGACCCAGGCGTTGTTGATCAGGGTGTTGCCGCGGATGGTCGCGTTGTAGCTGATCTCGTACCAGATGCCCTCGTCGTCGTTGTCCTCGATGTAGTTGCCTTCGAACAGGAAATCGATGTTGTTGGTGTCGGCCCACAACCCGACGCTCTTGTTGTCGTGGACCCAGTTGTGGGTCACGCGGGCGCCCTGCACGTCCCAGAACTTGCCGCCGCCGCTGCATCCGCAACCCGGCAGCCGGACTTCCCAGTCGTCGGTGTTGTTGCCGGCGATCTCGTTGTGGTCGAGCACGATGTCGGTGATCGCCGGGCCGCCCTCGACCGGCATCTTGAACATGCTGAAACCGTACTGGCCGTTGTCCTTAAGGCAGTTGTAGCGGACGGTGTTGGCACTGCCGAGGAACACGCCGGCGCCGTCGTTGTCGGCGATGGTGTTGTATTCGACCAACCAGCCGTCGCCGGCGTCATGGTTGACCACGCCCTCGTTGTTGTTGTCGAGCCCGCGACCGAAGTTGCGCACGGTCAGGTGGCGGATGGTGACGTCGCGGGCACTGCCGGTGAACGCGTACAGATTGAGATTGCGTCCATCAATCACCGCGCCCGGCGCGCCGACATAGGTCGTGCCATCGCGGGCGATGATCTGGCCGTACAGGTCGTCGCCCAGGGTGTGCACGCCGGGCGCGAACCAGAACGTGGCCCCGGGACGGTTGAAGTCGAAGCCGGCGTTGTCGCCGGCGGGTACGACGATGGCGCCGGCCGGAGGCGTTGCCGGCCCGTCGAGCACAGCGGTATTGCCGCACATGCGGGCCGGCGGCTCGGTCGGCCAGGCCTGCGCCATCGTGGGTGCGGACACGCCCAGCGCGGATGCGGCCAGAACGGCCGCGAACATGTGCGCCCCCGATGGGCGAAGACGCTGAAGCAGCGGCTGAGGCCGCCTTGACATGGACATCTCGGACTCTCCCTGTTGAGTGGTCGACGTCGGCCGCGATGGAGCGGTCCGGCGCAGGCGGGAGTCTGCTGCAGCACGCGCGCCAGGACCGGCGACACCGTCACGCTGGAGGAAGCCTGCTGACATCCGGAGCGTCTTCACCGCGCCCCGGATTTGCATCGATCCATTCGAACCGCAGCCGAAAGGCCCGTCTCAACGACAGGTTCCAACAACGCACCGCGGATCCAGAGCCGTGGCGCGCCGCGTCGACTGCTGACAGGGCGGCGCCTGCGGATGCCGAGAGGACGGGAGTTCCGCGCGACCGGCGGCTCATCCGGCGCCCCGCATGGGCGTGGCGCGGCGGCCTGCGCGTCCAGCGCTGGGACATGGATGGTGCCCGGAGCCGGAATCGAACCGGCACGGCCTCGCGGCCGGCAGATTTTAAGTCTGCTGCGTCTACCAGTTTCGCCATCCGGGCAGCGTTCTGGAGCGCGGGCAGCTTACCGCAGGAACGCCCGCGGGAGCGGTGCGAGCCGCGACCGGCCTGCTGCGCCGCGTCCGCCGCGATCACTCGTCCGCGATGACTCGTCCGCAATGACTCGTCCGCGAAAGCAGGACGGGACGCGCCGGCGAAGGCGCGTCCCGCGGGTCTGGAGGCCGAGGTCGGAATCGAACCGGCGTACACGGATTTGCAATCCGCTGCATAACCACTCTGCCACCCGGCCGGTGACTGCCGCCAAGCTTACCGCTTTTGCCGATTGCCGCGCATGTCGCGCATGTCGCGCCCAGGCCGCGAATGGGCCGGCGAATGGCGGCGGAACCTGACGTCGAGACACAACGTCAAGACATAACCTCAAGAAACCGGGCCGGAAAAAAACAAGGCCCCGCGACGGGGGCCTGTTTGAAGGGCGGCCAGCAAGGACCGGCACCATCGAATTGGAGCGGGAAACGAGACTCGAACTCGCGACCCCGACCTTGGCAAGGTCGTGCTCTACCAACTGAGCTATTCCCGCTTTGGGGCGGCCATTCTAGGGCGCACCGTGAAACTGTCAATCTACCGCACGTCTGGAGGCCGAGGTCGGAATCGAACCGGCGTACACGGATTTGCAATCCGCTGCATAACCACTCTGCCACCCGGCCGGTGACTTTCCGGAAAGCTCGACGCCGCGCGCGGCCGCATTCTCGCCATCCTGAAAAGACAAAACCCCGCGAGGGGGCTTCGTCGGAAGGCCTGCCCGGAACGGGCCTGCCTCATCGAAACTGGAGCGGGAAACGAGACTCGAACTCGCGACCCCGACCTTGGCAAGGTCGTGCTCTACCAACTGAGCTATTCCCGCTGAGGAGCCGTCATTTTAGGCTTCGCCACGAAACTGTCAACTGGTTTTTTCGGAGCTGTGTTCGTCTTCCTTCAGGGTCGGCCAGGCCGCGCGCAGGTAGGCCAGACCCGACCACAGGGTCAGCAGCGCGGCCGCCGCCAGCATCCATTCGCCGATCGCGAATACCGGCAGAGCGGCGAACGGCTCCTGGTACAGCAGGCAGACCAGGGCGAGCATCTGCACGACGGTCTTGATCTTGCCGATGCTGGCGACCTTGACCCTCGCCCGCTGTCCCAGCTCCGCCATCCACTCGCGCAGCGCCGAAACCGCGATCTCGCGGCCGATGATCACCGCCGCCCACAACGTCATCCAGACCGTCGGGTGCTTCTGCACGATCAGCATCAGCGCGATCGCGACCATCAGCTTGTCGGCGACCGGATCCAGGAATGCGCCGAACGCCGAGTGCTGGTCGTAGCGACGGGCGATCCAGCCGTCCAGCCAGTCGGTGACCGAGGCCAGGGCAAAGATGAACGCGGCGGCGAAATTGGTCCACTTGAACGGCAGATAGAACACCAGCACCAATACCGGGATCAGCAGGATCCGCAGCAGGGTCAGGATGGTCGGTACCGTCAACTTCATGCAGTGCTCCGCGGGGGTGGGCGGTCGTCAGTGGGGGTGTCCAGGCCGTGCAGGGTCGCATAGATGCGCTCGGCAAGGGCGACGTTGATGCCCTCGACACGGGCGATTTCCTCGACCCCGGCGGCCTTCAGACCGCCCAGGCCGCCGAAATGTTTCAACAGATTAGCGCGTCGACGCGGCCCGATTCCGTCGATGTCCTCCAGCCGGCTGCTGTTGCGGGCCTTCTGGCGGCGTCCGCGGTGGCCGGTGATCGCGAAACGGTGCGCCTCGTCGCGGACCTGCTGGACCAGTTGCAGCGCCGGCGACTCGGCCCCGGGGCGCACGCCGCGACCGTCCGGCAGCAGCAGTTCCTCGTCGCCGGGGCGCCGCGCCGGCCCCTTGGCCACGCCGACCAGGACCACGCCCTGCACGCCCAGTTCGTCGAGCGCTTCGCGCGCCTGCGCCACCTGCCCCGCTCCGCCGTCGATCAACAGCACGTCCGGCAACACGCTGTCCTCGTCCACGGCGCGCCGGAAACGCCGGGCGATCGCCTGATTCATCGCCGCATAGTCGTCGCCGGGCTCGATGCCGGCGATGTTGTAACGGCGGTACTGGCCGCGGACCGGGCCTTCGGCGTCGAACACCACGCAGGAGGCCACGGTCGCCTCGCCCATGGTGTGACTGATGTCGAAGCATTCGATCCGCGCCGCCGGCTCCTCCAGCCCCAGCAGGACCTGTAGCGCTTCGCTGCGGGCCTTCTGCGCGGCGTGGCCGGTGCGTTCGGTGGCCAGGGCCAGCTCGGCGTTGCGGCGGGCCAGGTCGAGATAACCGGCGCGCTCGCCGCGCACGCTGCTGCGAATCTGGACCCGGCGGCCATTGCCGCCGCTCGACAGCGCCTGCTCGATCAGCTCGCGGTCGGGAATGTCGCGATCGAGAATGATCTCGCGCGGTGGCTGTTGTCCACCGGATTGTTGTTCGCCGTAGTACTGCGAAACGAACGCCGCCAGCACTTCCTCGGCGCTGTCGCTGCCGTTGGTCCTGGGAAAGAAGGCACGGGTGCCCAGATTGCGGCCGTCGCGGAACGCCAGCAGCAGCACGCAGGCCGCCGCGCCCTGCATCGCCACCGCCAGCACGTCGAGATCGGCGGCGCGGCCGTCGACATACTGGCGCGCCTGCAAGGTCCGGATCGAACCGATCAGGTCGCGCAGCCGCGCGGCCTGCTCGAACTCCAGCCGCTCGCTGGCCGCCTCCATCAGCTGGCCGAGTTCGCCGGTCAGCTCGTCGCTGCGCCCCTCCAGCAACATCGTCGCCCGGCGCAGGCTCACGGCATACTCGTCGGCCTCGACCAGGCCCACGCAGGGCGCGCTGCAGCGACCGATCTGGTACTGCAGACAGGGCCGCGAGCGATTGCGGAACACGCTGTCCTCGCAACTGCGCAGGCGGAACAGCTTGTGCATCAGGTTCAAGGTCTCGCGCACCGCGCCGACACTGGGATACGGACCGAAGTAACGCCCCGGAACCGAACGCGCGCCGCGGTGCATCGCGATCCGCGGCCAGGCTTCCTGGGTCATCAGCACGTAGGGGTAGCTCTTGTCGTCGCGCAGCAGCACGTTGTAGCGCGGCCGCAGCGACTTGATCAGCTGGTTCTCGAGGATCAGCGCCTCGGCCTCGGTCCGGGTGACCGTGACCTCCATCCGCGCGACCTGGGACAGCATCGACGCGATCCGCGGCGACTTCGGCGACGCGTTGAAATAACTGGCCACGCGCTTCTTCAGCGCGCCTGCCTTGCCCACGTAGAGCACGCTTTCGTCGGCCGCGATCATCCGGTACACGCCCGGCGCGGTGCTGAGCTGGCGCACGAAGGCCTTGCCGTCGAACGTGGGGAGGCGGGCGTCGCTCATCGGCGCGGCTCCGCCGGCGGGCGCGAAGTCCGGACAGGGGCTGCTGCGGTGGGCGTGGCGTCTGGCTGCATCGCGACTAGGATTGGGCCGCCGCGCGGGCAAGGCAAGCCCGGCGACGGGCATTCACCCCTGTCGCGGGCCCGCCGCAACCGTCTCGCCGCGCAACAGACGCTCGATCACGCCGTTGGCGGCGGCATCGAGCAGGCGGTGGACATGCTCGAACTGGGCCGGGCCGCCGGTGTAGGGATCCGGGACCTCGATCTCGCCGTCGATCCCGGCCCACTCCAGCAGCAGCGCGGTGCGCGCCCTCGCCGCCTCCGGCGCCCGCGCGCGAACGTCGCGCAGATTGTTGCGATCGGCGCACAACAGCCAGTCGAAATCGTGGTGGTCGTCGCGGCCGATCTGGCGCGCGCGCAGGCCGGCGATGTCGATGCCGTGCTCGCGCGCGGTGGCGATCGCGCGCCGGTCCGGCGGATCGCCGACGTGCCAGTCGCCGGTGCCGGCGGAGTCGACCTCGACCCGGCCGGCCAAGGGCGAGGCCTCGATACGGGCGCGCAGCACGCCCTCGGCCATCGGCGAGCGGCAGATGTTGCCCAGGCACACGACCAGCAGCCGCAGCGGCTCAGCCATGGTCGGCCGCCAGTCGCGCCTCGGCGCGGACCAGGTCCTCCGGGGTGTCGACGCCGGCCGGGAACGGCTCCGGGGTGCGCGCGACCGCGATCCTGAATCCGGCCTCCAGCACCCGCAACTGCTCCAGCGATTCGATCCTTTCCAGCCGCCCCGGCGGCATCTGCGCGAAGCGCTTGAGGAACCCGGCACGGTAACCGTAGATGCCGATGTGGCGCAGCCAGTGATCGCCGTCCGGCAGGCGGCTGCGGTCGTCCAGGAACGCGTCGCGCGGCCACGGCAACGGCGCCCGACTGAAATACAGCGCATCGCCGTTGCTGGCCTGCACCAGCTTGACCGTGTTCGGATCGAACAGGCTCTCGACCGCCTCGATCGGGGTCGCCAGGGTCGCCATCTCCGCACCGCTCTCGCGCAACAGCGCCGCCACCGCGCGGATGCCGGCGGCCGGCGCGAACGGCTCGTCGCCCTGCAGATTCACCACCACGGTATCGTCGTCCCAGCCGGCGATGCGCGCGCATTCGGCCAGGCGGTCGGTACCGGAGGCGTGATCGCGCGCGGTCATCGCGACCCGGACCCCGGCGCCGTTCAGCGCCTCGGCAATGCGCGCATCGTCGGCGGCGACCCAGACCTCGCGCGCGCCGGCCGCCAGCGCACGCCGGGCGACGTGCAGCACCAGCGGCTCGCCCGCGAGCAGGCGCAGCGGCTTGCCCGGCAGGCGCGAAGCGTCGTGACGGGCCGGAATCGCGACGACGAAATCGGGGGCGGCACTCATCATTGATCCGCCCGGGGTTTGCGATCCTCACCCGCCTCGGCGGCGCGCTGCGCCGAGGCCTTGATCGCCTGCGCCATCCCGTCCAGCTCGCCGGAGAGCAACATGCCCCAACCATCGCCGTCGGGGCGGATGCTGACCACTTCCATCTTGGTCATGGTGATCGGCCCGGCCGCCACGGTTCCGCGGGTGACGAAATGACGCACGTCGCCCTCTGGCACCGATCCCAGCATGTCGAACTGCCGGATCTCGATACCGCCCTTGCCGGGCCCCGCTCCCATCGCCTGCTGCTCCACGAACCTCAGGAAGGCGCGCATGAAGTCGCCGGCCGGCATCGCCGCGACCTTCGCCGCATCCGCCTTGCCGCCAAAGAACGTCTGCGCCATCGCATCGGCCTGCGGCTCCGGCATCGCGGCGAACAGCGGCGCCAGCATCGCGCGGAACCGCTCGGCCTCGTCGGGGTGGAAGAAGTCCGCGGCGGCGCTCACGCCATCGCTGCGTATCGCGTCGACGTAGCGCTGCATGAACGCTTCCGGACTCTCGCCAGCGGCGGCCGGAACGGATGCCGCCGCGAACAGGGCCGCGCACAGCAACAGGCGGTTGAACATCGAGCTCATCGGTTCCTCTCCTCTGCCGACGGATGTCGGCGACTCGTTCAGCGGGCGGCGATCCGCTCCGTCAACGCCACCCAGAACGCTTCGGGCAGCGCCGCGTCCACCGGCACGCTGTAATGCAACTCGGTACGGAAGGCGGCGCACTTGACCGCGTCCTTCTCGGTCATCAGCACCGGCAGCCGACTGCCGAACTCGAAATCGGCGGCCTGGTAGTCATGGTGGTCGGCAAACGCATGCGGGACCACCGCGATGCCCAGCCCACGCAGCATCGCGAAGAAGCGCTCGGGGTCGCCGATGCCGGCGACCGCGTGCACGCGCTGGCCGGCAAAGGCGGTCAACGGCCTGGGACGCCCGCCCAGCAATGGGATTGCCTGCCCGCAACGCAGCCGCATCGGCCACTGGCCGAACCCGGCGCCCTCGCCCGCTTCGGCGCCGGGATCGGACCCGGCGGCGTCGCCCATGTTCAACACGTGGAAGTCGCACCTGGCCGCGCGTTCGACCGGTTCGCGCAGCGGACCGGCCGGCAGCAGGCGGCCGTTGCCGTAGCGACGCCGTCCGTCGATCACCTCGATCTCGATGTCGCGGGCCAGGCGGTAGTGCTGCAGGCCGTCGTCGCAGACCACCACGTCGCAGCCGGCCTCGACCAGGGCCATCGCCGCGGCCACCCGGTCGCGATCGACCCGGACCCGGACTCCGGTGCGCGCGGCGATCAGTAGCGGCTCGTCGCCGCCCAGTCGCGGATCGGTATCGGCATCGACCCAACGCGCCTGCGCGGCGGCGTCGCGGCCATGGCCGCGGCTGGCGACACCGGGGGTGAAGCCCTGCTCGCGCAGGCGCTGGACCAGGGCGATCGTCAACGGCGTCTTGCCGGTACCGCCCGCGGTGATGTTGCCGACCACGATGACCGGGACACCGGGATGGCGGCTGCGGCGGCCGTCCCGGTACAGCCACCGGCGCAACGCGATCACCCGGCCGTACAGGCCCGACAGCAGCCGCGCATGCAGCGGAACCGGCGCGTCCTGGTACCAGTATCGGGGCGCCTGACCGGCGTCGCGCGACGGCTTCGCGGTCATGGCGTCTCGCGGAACTGCAGGCGGTGCAGGTGCGCGTACAGACCGTCGGCGGCGATCAGCTCGGCGTGGGTGCCGCGCTCGACGATGCGTCCCTCGTCCATCACCAGGACCTGGTCGGCATGCTCGATGGTGGCCAGGCGGTGCGCGATCACCAGGGTGGTGCGATTGGGCATCAGGTGTTCGAGCGCATCCTGCACCAGCCGCTCGGATTCGGCGTCGAGCGCCGCTGTGGCCTCGTCGAGGATCAGGATCGGCGCGTCCTTCAGCATTGCGCGGGCGATCGCCAGGCGCTGGCGCTGGCCGCCGGAGAGCTTGCCGCCCTTGGTGCCGATCCCGCTGTCGACGCCGTCGGGCAGCTTGTCGACGAACTCCATCGCGTTGGCGCCGCGGATCGCCGCCTCCTGCTGCTCGGGCGTGGTCTGGCGCAACTCGCCATAGGCGACGTTGGCGGCGATCGAACCGTCGAACAGCATGACCTGCTGGCCGACCAGGGCGATGTTGCGGCGCAGGTCGCGCAACGGATAGTCGCGCAGCGGATGGCCGTCGAGCAGGATCTCGCCGGCCTCGGGTTCATAGAAGCGCGGGATCAGCTTGACCAGGCTGGACTTGCCGCTGCCGGAACGGCCGACGATCGCGGTGACGGTGCCGGGCCGGGCGACGAAGTCGACGTCCGCCAATGCCGGTGCGACCTGCCCCGGATAGCGCGCGGTGACATGACGGAACTCCAGGACCCCGCCGGCGCGGTCCAGCGCCCGGGTACCGGTATCGGGCTCGTCCTCGGCATCGAGCACGCTGAACAGACGCTCGGCCGAGGCCACGCCCCGCTGCAGCATGTTCTGGACGTTGGTCAACTGCTTGAGTGCGGGAATGATCGCCATCATCGCCACCATCAGGGCGACGAAACCGCCCGCGCTCAGGCGCCCGGCGGCGGCCTCGCTGCCGGCGAAGAACAACAGGACGGCCAGGCCGATCGACCCCATCAGCTGCACCATCGCCGAGGAGATGCTGCGGGTCGATTCGACCTTGACGCTGAGCTTGCGGTGGTGATCGGCCTGGACCGCGTAGCGCTCCAGCTCGACGTCCTGCGCGCCGTAGACCTTGACCTCCTGCTGGTTGGACAGGGCCTGGTCGGCCGACTGCATCAACTGCCCGCCGCTCTCCTGGATGCGGTGGCTGATCCGGCGGTAGCGCTTGCCGACCCGGTCCATCACCCAGGCCAGCGGCGGCGCCATGAACAGGATCGCGATGGTGACCTGCCAACTGGTCCACAGCATCACCCCCAGCATCGCCAGCACCTGGAACGACTGCTGCAGCATGACCTTGAGCGCGTCGACCGCGGCCTGCGCGACCTGGTCGCTGTCCGAGCCCAACCGCACCAGCATCGACGGCACCGGCTCGGTGTCGAAACGCTGTCCCGGCAGGTGCAGGTACTTGCCCAGCACCCTGACCCGCAGATCTCGGGCGATGCCCCGCCCGGCCCGCGCCATGCCGATGTCGCTGACGTAGCCGGCAATGCCGCGCAGCACGAACAGGCCGACGATGATCAGCGGCAGCCAGGCCTTGAGCGTCGACCCCTGGTTGATGAAGGTCTCGTTGACCACCGGCTCCATCAGTTTGGTGAAGGCGCCGCCGGCCGCGGCCTCGATCACCATGCCGGCCAGCGCCAGCAACAGCAGCGGCCGGTAGGGCCGCGCGAAGGCCAGCAGGCGCCGGTAGGTCTGCCAGGCCCCTTCGGAGCGGCTCATCGGGCGGCCCCGCCCCCGTCGCCGGAGGCCGCGGCACCGGACTGTTGCGGCGCGGTCGCGATCATCACCCGCTTGAAGCCGAGCTGGCCGAGTGCGTCGTAGGCGGTGACCACGGCCTGGTGCGGCGTGCGCGCATCGGCCCGCAGCAGCACCGGGCGGTCGCGGTCGTCGCCGGCGACCTCGGCCACGGTGGTCTTGAGCGAGTCCAGATCGTCCCGGATCACCTCGCGATCGTCGACGAAGTAGCGGCCATCGGCGTTGACCAGCACGCTCAGCGCCTGATCGGGCTCGGCCGGCTCGCCGCTCGCCTGCGGCAACTGCAGCTTCATCACCGAGCGCGAATCGAAGGTGGTGGTGACCACGAAGAAGATGATCAGTACCAGGATCACGTCGATCAGCGGGACCAGGTTGATCTCCGGCTCGTCGAACGCGCGGTGGTCTTGGATCCGCATGCGCGCCTCAGGCGGTGGCCGCGGCCGGGACCGGGCGGGCCGGCGTGGAGGCGGCGGGCGCGGACCTGGCCGGATCGAGGGTGTCCAGCAGCTGGATCGCCTCGTGCTCCATCGCCACGATGTACTCGCCGATCCGGCCGCGGAACCAACGGTGCATCATCAGCGCCGGGATCGCGACGATCATGCCGGTCGCGGTGCAGACCAGGGCCTTGCCGATGCCGCCGGCCAGCTGGTTGACGTCGCCGATGCCCTGGTCGCCGATCACCAGGAACATCTGGATCATGCCGACCACGGTGCCGAACAGGCCCAGCAGCGGGCCGGCCGCGGCGATCGTGCCGAGGGTGTTGAGATAGCGCTCCATCCGGTGCACCAGGTGGCGGCCGACGTCCTCGATCCGCTCGCGGATCTGGTCGCGTGAGCGATGGCGGACGTCCAGCGCCGCGGCCAGCAGCGCGCCCAGCGGCGAAGTCTTGCGCAGGGATTCGATGTGGGTGGGGTCGAGCTTGCCGCGTCCGGCCCAGGCCCGGACCTCGTTGCCCAGGCCCGGCGGCAGCACCGCCGCCCGGCGCAGGGTCCAGGCGCGTTCGACGATGATCGCCAGCGCGACCAGGGACAACAACAGCAGCGGGATCATCGGCCAG
The DNA here is from genome assembly GCF_003233695.1 of Marilutibacter maris. Taxonomy (NCBI): domain Bacteria; kingdom Pseudomonadati; phylum Pseudomonadota; class Gammaproteobacteria; order Lysobacterales; family Lysobacteraceae; genus Marilutibacter; species Marilutibacter maris. The sequence goes on from NZ_CP029843.1 coordinate 2,138,675, forward strand.
CCGCCGGCCTTGACCAATTCGAGCACTCGCAAACCTCCGGCCGCAGCCGTCTCAATCCGGCCGATAGGATAGCCCAGCCCGGAGAATTCACGTCACTGCGCGCCGGCAACGCCTTGCCGCCACTGTGACCGGGTCGACGCCCACGGACCGCCGATGCCCCGTACGCGCCCCACGCGCCGCCGGTCCCGGGCTCAATCAGCGCCGTCCGCGCCCGCCAGGCGCGCCTGGGCGTCCCACAGGCGCGCCCGTGCGGCCCTGCGCCCCTGCACGATGGCCTCTCCATCGCGGAAACCGACCCACAGCGCGCCGGCACGGCCGGTCTCGTGCAGCTCGGCCCCGGCCTGGCGCCAGCGATCGACGGTCCCCGCATGGGGATGGCCGAAGCGATTGCCGTAGCCGTTGGAAACGATGGCATGGCGGGCGCCGGTTGCGGCGACGAAGGTCGGGTCGGACGAGGCGCCGCTGCCGTGGTGGGCGACCAGCACCACGTCCGCCCGCAGGCGGTCCGGCAGCCGTCGGACCAGGCCGCGCTCGATCACCTCGCCGATATCGCCGGTCAACAGGACGGCACCATCGCGGCTCGCGATCCGCAGCACGCAACTGGCCTCGTTGCGCAGGTAGGGAAAGTGCGGCGTCGGATGCAGGAACTCGAACTCGACACCGTCCCAGCGCCATCCGCTGCCGGCGACGCAGGCCTCCGCGTCCGACACCCCGGACCCGGCCGGGGCCAGCAAGGCCGCAACCGGGTAGTCGCGCGTCACCGCCGCCAGTCCGCCGGCATGATCGTTGTCGGCATGGCTGACCACCACCCGCTCCAGCCGCGGCACGCCCAGCGCACGCAATGTCGGCACCACCACCCGGTCGCCGGCATCGTAGCCGTCGCGCACGGCCGGGCCGGTGTCATACAGCAGGGTGTGCCGGGCGGTGCGCACCACCACCGCCAGCCCCTGGCCGACATCCAGCACCCACAACTCGGCCTCGCCTTCGGCGGGCAGATCGCGTGCCGGCAACAGCAGCGGCAACCACAGCAGCAACGCCAGCCCCCGTGCCGGCAGCCCGCGCGGCAGCAACATCCAGAACGCCGCCAGCAGCGCCATCGGCAGTGCGAACCAGCGCGACTCCGGCAACCAGCGCACCGCAAGCGGGCTCGCTCCCAACCACTCGAACAAGGGCCAGCTCAGATCGAAACACCAGGCCGACAGCCGCCACGCCCAGGCCCCCAGCCCGCCATGGAGGCCCTCCAGCCCGGTGCCCAGCAACGACAGCGGCACCACCACCAGGCTCCACCACGGCACCGCCACCAGGTTGGCGACCGGGCCGGCCAGCGATGCCTGGCCGAACAGCGCCACGCCCAGTGGCAGCAGGCCGATCGTCGCCACCGCCTGCGCGGACAGGAAGCCGCGCAAAAGCCTGCGCTCGAAGCCGGGAAGACACCAGAGCAACCAGGCGACACCGGCGAAACTGAGCCAGAAACCGGCGCTGAGCACCGATAGCGGATCGACCAGCAGGATCGCCAGCGCCGCGGCCGCCAGCGCGGCCGCCGGTCCGAACCGGCGCCGCGACACCCGCATCGCCGCGACCGCGCCGATCATCAACACGGTGCGCACCGTCGGCAGCGCGAATCCGGCCACGGCGGCATAGGCGATGCCGCCGGCAAGCCCGGCCAGCGCCGCGGCCACCGGTCGCGGGATCCGGCGCGCCAGTCCCGGCCACCCCCACCACAGCCCGCGCGCCAACAGCGCCGCAAAGCCGGCGACCAGACCGACGTGGAAGCCGGAGATCGCGATCAGGTGGGTCAGGCCGTTGGCGCGCAGCAGCGCCCAGTCGGCATCGTCGAGGCCACGGGTGTCGCCGAGCGCGAGCGCGCGCACGAAGCGTGACGACGGCGACCGGATCGCCGCCGCGATCCGCTCCGACATCGCCTGACGCCAGGCGTCCAGCCCGGTCGCGTCCGACAGCAGCTCGGCCCGCCGCAACTCGCGGACATAGCCGCGCGCGGCGATGCGGCCGGCCAGGGCCTGCTTCTCGCTGTCGAAGCCACCCGGATTGCGCAGCCCGCGCGGCGCCTTCAGGCGCACCGACAGGCGCCAGCGTTGCCCGGCCCGCAGTCTCTCGCGGGCGCCTGGATCGTCGTCGTACCAGGACAGGCGCAGCAATCGGCCACTCACCGCCTCGGCAGCGGCGTCGTCGACACGGAACTCGAAGCGGGTCCGGCGTGGATCGTGCTCGGGCAGGCCGACGATGCGGCCTGCGATGGTCAGATCGGCGCGCTCAAGATCCGCGGGCAGCTGCAGCGACAATGCATGGGCGGCATGCAGTGCCGCCAGTCCGGCGCCGAGAACCAGCGCCGCCGGCCAGCGCCAGCCGCGCCACAGCAGCAGGCTCGCCATCGGCAGCGCCAACGCCGCCAACGGCCAGGGCGGCAGGCGCGGCAACCACAGCACCAGGACGATGCCGGCAAGCAACGCCGATGCGGTCGCGATCCCGAACAGCGGGTTGTGCGGTGGAGACGGCGGCCGCCGGTCCGCGGGCGTGGGCCCCACGCCCGGGACGAGGGGCTGCGGCGCCGCAATGTCTTCGAGAGGTGTGTCTGCCGGCATCCTTGCCGTTGCCTCCATGGTTCAGACCTCGGCGGCGGAAAGCTCCCTGAGTCGGCCTTCGTGCAGTTCCAGCACCCGGTCCAGCCGCCGCGCGAGGCGGCGGTCATGGGTGACCAGCACCAGGCTGGTGCCCTGCTCGCGGTTGAGCGAAAGCATCAACTCGAACACGGTCGAGGCGGTCTTCTCGTCGAGGTTCCCGGTCGGCTCGTCGCCGAGCACGCAGGCCGGGTTGTTGACCAGGGCGCGGGCGACCGCGGCGCGCTGGCGTTCGCCGCCGGACAATTCGCCGGGCTTGTGGGCGAGGCGGTGCCCCAGCCCCACCGCCTCCAGCAGACCGCGCGCGCGCGCCTCGGCAGCAGCATTCGCGGTGCCGCCCAGCAGCACCGGCAGCATCACGTTCTCCAGCGCGGTGAACTCCGGCAGCAGATGGTGGAACTGGTAGACGAAGCCCAGCGAGGCATTGCGCAGGCGACCGCGCTCGGCGTTCGACAGCGCGCTCATCTTCTGGCCGGCGACGTAGACCTCGCCCCCGCTCGGCGTATCCAGCCCGCCAAGCAGATGCAGCAGGGTGCTCTTGCCGGCGCCGGAAGCGCCCAGGATCGCCACGGTCTCGCCGCGCGCCACTTCCAGATGCAGGTCGTGGAAGACGTGGGTGCGCAGCGCACCCTCGGCATAGGTCTTGGCCAGGCCGTCGCAGTGGATGACGGCATCGGTCATCGTTGATCTCCTCGCAGCGGGCGGCAACGGCAGGCAGGCGCTGCGGCGCCTTCTGCCCGGGCGGCCAGGCCTGGGATCGCGCAGCTCGCCTGGGCTGAACCGCGCGGAAGCATGCACTCACTCATAGCGCAGCGCCTCCGCCGGGGCGGTGCGCGCCGCGCGCCAGGCCGGATACAGGGTTGCCAGGAAGGCCATCGTCAGCGCCACTGCGGCGATCATCATCACGTCGCTGCCCTGCAGGTCGGTCGGCAGACCGGTGATGTAGTAGACGTCGGCCGAGGGCAGCAGGCTGACGCCGAACACACGCTCGATCACCCGCAGGATGTGTTCCAGGTTCAGGGTCAGCGCGATCCCGCCGACCACGCCCAGCACGGTCCCGATCACGCCGATCAGCGAGCCCTGCACCATGAACACCCGCATCACCCCGCCCGGGGTCAGGCCCAGGGTGCGCAGGATCGCGATATCGGCCTGCTTGTCGGTGACCAGACCGACCTGGGAGGCGACCAGGTTGAAGGAGCCCATCAGGATGATCAGCGACAGCAGCAGGCCGACCATGGTCTTTTCCATCTTCAGCGCATGGAACATGTTGGCGTTCTCGCTGGCCCAGTCGCTGATGCTGTAGGGGCCCTTCAGCTCCAGCGCGAGATCGCCGGCGACGTTCCAGGCCTGGTCCATGTCGTGCAGGCGCAGGCGCACGCCGGTCACCCCGTCGCCGATCCGCAGCACCCGCTGCATGTCGGCCATGTGGGCCACGGCCAGGCCGCGATCGAACTGCTGGTGGCCGGCCTCGAACAGGCCGGTGACGGTGAAGCGTTTCTGCTGCGCGACCGCGCCCATCGGCGTGCTGCGGAAATTGGACGTGGTCACGATCACGCTGTCGCCGACGCCGACCCCGAGCCACATGGCCAGCTCGCGGCCGAGCACGATGTTGAAGCTGCCCGGCGTCAGGGTGTCCAGCTCGCCCATCACCATCTTGTCGGCCAGCTCCGAGGTCGTCGCCTCCTGCTCGGGGACGATGCCGCGCACCAGCGCCGGCTGGTTGCGCACGCCGGAAAGCAGCGCCTCCTTTTCCACGTAGGGCGCCGCGCCGGCGACGCGTGGGTCGGCCATTGCGATATCGACCGCATGCCGCCAGTCGGGCATCGGCTCGCCATGGGTGCTGATCGTGGCGTGGGCGACCATCTGCAGCAGGCGGTCGCGGATCTCGCGCTGGAAACCGCTCATCACCGCCAGGGTGGTGATCAGCACCATCACCCCCAGCGCGATGCCGGCGATCGATGCGAACGAGATGAAGGAGATGAAGCCATTGCGGCGTTTGGCGCGCAGGTAGCGCAGGCCGATGGCGACGGGAACGGGTTTCAACATAGCGGGTTATCTTGCCACCGATTCAGGATCCAGATCCGCCCGCACCCGCATCAGCGCCAGCCTCAGTTCACGTCGCCTCGGGGCCGGCAGCGTGTCCGGCAGCCAGATCCGGCGCTGGCGGCGACCGCGGTCGCCACCCCAGCTCATGAATCCCAGCGCGCCCCGCCAATCGACCGCCAGGTCCCCGACCCGCCGGCCGTCGACATCGACCCGGCCGGCGGCCGTCACCACCACCTGCAGCCGCGGCCGCCGCCACTCGCGCCATGCCGCGCCGGCCGCATGAATCAGCGCCAACACGGCCAAGACCCGCGCCGCCCGGGGCGGCAGGTCCGAGCACAGGCTGGCCAGCGCGGCCAACACACCCACCAGCAGCACCGACGCGACCAGGACCGGCGACGGACGCCAGTCGAAGCGGTCCTGCGCCGCCGGCTCAGGGCGGCAGCTGGCGGATACGTTCGACCAGGGATTGGAGCTCGGCATCGGCAGGCGCGTCATGACCCATGAACCAGTGCCAGAGCCTATCGTCCTCGGTATCCAGCAGGACTAGGAAAACCTCCCGCTCGCGGCTCGGGGCCGCACCCCACTCGCGCTCCAGATAGCGCTCGAACAAGCGATCGAGCTCGCGCATCCCGCGCCGGCAGCGCCAGCGCAGTCGCGCCAGTTCGCGCTGGTCGGCCTCGCTCAGCCCTCTCGTACTCATTTCAGCATCCCCCAGGCCAGCACGCCCCACAGCGTCCACAGCACCAGTCCGCCGGCCAGGTAGGCCAGGAAGCGGTGCACGACCTTGTTGTAGCCGCACTGGATCGCGCTATGGACGACGCGCAGGGCCACGAACATCCAGGCCAGCACCAGCACCGCGCCGCTCGTCTGCCCGGTCGTCGCCGCGACCGCCAACGCCAGGTAGAACAGCACCGGCAGCTCCAGCAGATTGCGGAAGTTGTCGGCGGCGCGGCTGTCGGTCAGGCGCTGCGCGACCTGCGCCGAGGTCGCCACCGACTGCGGATGGATGCGCTCGCGCCTCATCTGGCCGATGCGCATGAAGAACATGCGGAACCAGACCGCGCAGGTCAGCGCCGCCATCGCCAGCGCCGGCCACCAGATCAGGGTGTCGTCGGACATCGTTCCTCCCGGTCAAAAAAGAAGGGCGCGCTCGCGCACGCCCTTCGTGGTCCGCATGACCGCCATGCGCGTCGCCGGATTCAGACCCGGCGCGCCAGCATCAGCTTCTTGATCTCGCCGATCGCCTGCGCCGGGTTCAGGCCCTTCGGGCAGGTCCGCGCGCAGTTCATGATGGTGTGGCAACGGTACAGCTTGAACGGATCCTCCAGATCGTCCAGGCGGGCGCCGGTGTCCTCGTCGCGCGAATCGATGATCCAGCGATAGGCCTGCAGCAGGATCGCCGGCCCCAGGTAGCGGTCGCCGTTCCACCAGTAGCTCGGGCAGCTGGTCGAGCAGCACGCGCACAGGATGCACTCGTACAGGCCGTCGAGCTTCTTGCGATCCTCCGGGGACTGCAGGCGCTCGCGGTCGGACGGCGCCGGGCTCTGGGTCCTCAGCCACGGTCGGATCGACGCGTACTGCGCGTAGAAGTGGGTCAGGTCCGGCACCAGGTCCTTGACCACCTCCATGTGCGGCAGCGGGTAGATCGGCACCTCGGCCTTCTCGCAGTCGCCGATCGCCTTGGTGCAGGCCAGGGTGTTGGTGCCGTCGATGTTCATCGCGCACGAACCGCAGATGCCCTCGCGGCAGGAGCGGCGGAAGGTCAGGGTCGGATCGATCTCGTTCTTGATCTTGATCAGCGCGTCGAGAACCATCGGCCCGCAGGTCGCCAGATCGACCTCGTAGGTGTCGACGCGCGGATTCATGCCGTCGTCGGGGTTCCAACGGTAGACCTTGAACGTGCGAACGTCCTTCGCGCCCTTGGTGGCCGCGAAATGGCGGCCCTTCTGGATCTGCGAGTTCTTGGGAAGAGTGAATTCAGCCACGGGTACTCGCTCCGGATCAGTAGACGCGCTTCTTCGGCGGCACCACGTCGACGTCGTCGGTCAACGTGTACATGTGCACCGGGCGATAGTCGATCGAGGTGGTGCCGTCGTCGCCGACCGAGCACAGGGTGTGCTTGAGCCAGTTGGCGTCGTCGCGCTCCGGGAAGTCCTCGCGCGCATGCGCGCCGCGCGACTCGGTGCGGTTCTCCGCCGAGACGATCGTCGCCAGGGCCTGGCCGAGCAGGTTCGACAGCTCGTAGGTCTCGATCAGGTCCGAGTTCCACACCAGCGAGCGGTCGCTGACCTTGACGTCGGCGAACGAGGCGTGGATCTCGCGGATCTTCTTCACGCCGTCGGACAGGGTCTCGCCGGTGCGGAACACCGCGGCGTCGGCCTGCATCGTGCGCTGCATCTTGTCGCGGATGACCGCGGTCGGGGTGTCGCCGTTGGCGTTGCGCAGCTTGTCGAGCCGGGCCAGGGCCTGGTCGCAGGCGTCGCCGGCCAGCGTGGCCTGCTTGCCGTCGGGCTTGACCGTCTCGGCGGCGCGATTGGCGACCGCGCGGCCGAACACGACCAGATCCAGCAACGAGTTCGAGCCCAGGCGGTTGGCGCCGTGCACCGACACGCAGGCGGCTTCGCCGATCGCGTACAGGCCCGGCACCACCTCGTCCGGATTGCCGTTGCGCAGCTGCACGACCTCGCCGTGATAGTTGGTCGGGATGCCGCCCATGTTGTAGTGGACGGTCGGAATGACCGGGATCGGCTGCTTCTCGACATCGACGCCGGCGAAGATCCGCGCCGACTCGGCGATGCCCGGCAGCTTCTCGTGGATGACCTCGGGGCCGAGGTGGGTCAGGTCGAGCAGGATGTGATCCTTGTGCTCGCCGACGCCGCGTCCCTCGCGGATCTCGATGGTCATCGAACGGCTGACCATGTCGCGCGGCGCCAGGTCTTTCACGCTGGGCGCGTAGCGCTCCATGAAGCGCTCGCCGTTGCTGTTGCGCAGGATGCCGCCCTCGCCCCGCACGCCCTCGGTGATCAGGCAGCCGGCGCCGTAGATGCCGGTCGGGTGGAACTGCACGAACTCCATGTCCTGCATCGCCAGGCCGGCGCGCAGCACCATGCCGCCGCCGTCGCCGGTGCAGGTGTGCGCCGAGGTCGCCGAGAAGTAGGCGCGGCCGTAGCCGCCGGTCGCCAGCACCGTGCCCTGGGCGCGGAACAGGTGCAGCTCGCCGGTCGACAGGTCGAGCGCGAGCACGCCGCGGCAGGCGCCGTCGGCGTCCATGATCAGGTCGAGCGCGAAGTACTCGATGAAGAACTGCGCGTCATGCGCCAGCGACTGCTGGTACAGGGTGTGCAGGATGGCGTGGCCGGTGCGGTCGGCCGCGGCGCAGGTGCGCTGCGCCGGCGGACCCTCGCCGAACTTGGTGGTCATGCCGCCGAACGGGCGCTGGTAGATCTTGCCGTCCTCGGTGCGCGAGAACGGCACACCGTAGTGCTCCAGCTCGATGATGGCCGGGATGGCCTCCTTGCACATGTACTCGATCGCGTCCTGGTCGCCCAGCCAGTCCGAGCCCTTGACGGTATCGAAGAAGTGGTAGCGCCAGTCGTCCTCGCCCATGTTGGCGAGCGCGGCGGCGACGCCGCCCTGGGCGGCGACGGTATGCGAACGGGTCGGAAAGACCTTGGTGATGCAGGCGGTCTTCAGGCCCTTCTGGGCCAGGCCGAAGGTGGCGCGCAGGCCGGCGCCGCCGGCACCGACCACCACCATGTCGAAGCTGTGTTCGTGGATCTTGTAGGCAGGCATGTCGGATTACCCCAGCGCGATGCGGATGACGGCGAGCACGCTGGCGATGGCCGCGAGTACGCAGATGAAACGGACAGCGAGCTGGGAGACCACCGCCAGACCACCGTGTACGTAGTCCTCGATGACGACCTGCAGGCCGAGCTGGGCATGCCAGAACATGCTCAGCAGGAAGGCGATCAGCACGACCGCGTTGAACGGGCTGGCGACCGTGGCGCGCACGCTGGCGTAGTCGGCGCCGGCAAGGCCGACCAGCAGGCACAGCACGTACAGGCCGAGCAGCACCAGCGCGACCGCGGTGATGCGCTGGACGATGAAGTGATGGGTACCGTCCTTGGCCGAACCCAGGCCACGGGCGGTCTTGAGCGGATTGCGCAGGCGCGGATTGCTGCTCATGCGCCACCCCGCATGGTCATCGCGACCACCCAGATGATCGCGGTCAGCGCCAGGCTGCCGAACACGCTGGTCCAGCTGCTGCGCACGAAGCTGGCGACCTTGTAGCCGTAGCCCGCGTCCTGGACCAGATGGCGCAGGCCATTGAACAGGTGGTAGGCGAACGCCCAGCTCCAGCCGAACAGGACCAGGAAGCCCAGCGGCGAGGCCATGCACGCGGCGACCTTGGCCCACTGCTCGGGACCGGCGGCGAGCGCGACGAGTGCGTAGGCGATCAGCAGACTGCCGACGGCGAGGACCACACCGGTGGCCCGGTGCAGGATCGAGGTCACCATCTGTATCTGCCAGCGGTAAACCTGCAGATGCGGTGACAAGGGACGTTGGGGGTTCGCCATGGGTGGACGGACAGTCTCGGCTGGGCGGCGGAGCCGCGTGGCGGAAGGGTCGGGCTACTCTCGGGATGAACAGGCAGGGGACAACCAGGCGCAGCGGCGCGCGGGTGTCTCAGAAGTCGATGCAGCGGCCGTTCTTCTCCCAATCGCCGAAGCGGGTGGGGTCCGGACCGTCGCGCCCCCCGATCTCGACCGCCTTGGCGTCCTCGTCCGCCGGCTTCGGAGCCGGGGTCTCGGGCGCGTCGGAAGCGGGGTCGTGGGTCGTTTCGCCTATCATCTCGGCGTTGAAGCTTAATTCCCAGCCCCAATGCCTGACAACCCACAACGCCCCTCATCAGCCGTCGCCGGCCCGCTCCCGCCGGTCTCCGGCCAGCCGTTTGCGTTGCCCGACTACCGCATCCTCAGCCTGAGCGGACGCGATGCGCTGGCGTTCGCGCAGGCGCAGTTCATGAACGACGTCGATGCCCTGGCCGACGGCCAGTGGCACTGGAACGGTTGGCTCACGCCCAAGGGCCGGATCATCGCCCTGTTCGCCCTGCTCCGGATCGATGCGCAGCACCTCTGGCTGCTGCTGGCCGATGCCGATCCCGAGGCCTTGGCGGGCGCCCTGCGCCGCTTCGTGTTTCGCAGCAAAATCACGATGGAAGTGATTGATGAAAAACCAGTTTCAGGTTCTTTCTCGGCACCCGAAGCGGCGCGTGGCAATGCCTTCGCGACACTCGACAACGGCGCCCTGGAGCTCGACCTTGGGACGGCGTCGGAGCCGCGCCGGATGCGGCTTGGCAACGCTGCCGACGAGGCCCCGGCACGGGCCGCGCGCTGGCGTCGCGATGACCTCCGCCACGGCCTGCCGCACCTGCTGGGCGAGCAGGTCGAACACTGGACGCCGCAGCAGCTGTCGCTGGAGCGGTTGCGCGCCTTCAGCGTCAAGAAGGGCTGCTACCCCGGCCAGGAGATCGTCGCCCGCACCCACTTCCTCGGCAAGGTCAAGCGCGGCCTGGTCGCGATCGCGGCCGACGCGCCACTGGCAAGCGGACAGGAACTGCAAAGCGGCGACCGCATGATCGGTCCGCTGGTCAGTACCGCCGACGACGGTGCGTGCTGGTCGGCACTGGCGGTGGTCCCGCTGGCCGACGAACGCCCGGCCCTGCGGGTCGGTGCGACCCCGGTCCGCGAAGTCGCCCTGCTGGACGGACTCGCGCGCTGAGCGACGCCGCGCGACCGGCCCCGGGGCGGTCGCGCGGATCGCGGCGGTCGTGGTTCAGCCCGCCAGCTCGGCCGCGGCGGCGACGATGTCCTGCTCGCCCGGGATCACCATGAAGGCGGCACCGGCCAGCGGGGTGTAGGTGTCGACGCCGACCACGCGCTTGAACGGCCGCGCACCGAACCCGCCCTCGATGATCGCGGTGATCACGCCCTCGCCGACTCCGGCGCTGTGACGGCCCTCGTCGACGATCAGGATGCGCCTGGCGCTGGCGGCCTGCTCGCGGATGTAGCTTTCGTTGAGCGGCACCAGCCAGCGCAGATCGACCACGCGGCACTTCCAGCCGTGGGCACGCTCGATCTCGCGCGCCGCGCGCAGGCTCATCGGCACGCCGTTGCCATAGGTGAAGATCACCAGGTCGTCGTGACCCTCTCCGTACACCCTGCCCTCGCCCAGCGGCATCGCCTCGCCCGGCGGCGGATAATCGGTCAGCCAGCCGCCGTCGCCGGCCTCGTACAGGTCCTTGGCCATGTACAGCGCGATCGGCTCCAGGAACACGCTGACCCGGCCGTCGACGCGGGCCAGCGCGGTCAGCGTGCGCAACATCGTGGCCGCGTCGTCGCCACGCGACGGGCAGCCGACCACCAGACCCGGGATGTCGCGCAGCGCGGTGATCGAGTTGTCGTTGTGGAAATGACCGCCGAAACCGCGCTGGTAACCCAGCCCGGCGATGCGCACCACCATCGGGTTGGCGTACTGGTTGTTGCTGAAGAACTGCAGGCTGGCCGCCTCGCCGCGGATCTGGTCGCAGGCGTTGTGGAAGTACGCCAGATACTGGATCTCCGGGATCGGCAGCAGGCCGACGTTGGCGAAACCCTGGGCCATGCCCAGGATCATCGTCTCGTCCAGCAGGGTGTTGAACACCCGGCGCGGACCGAACGCCTTCTGCAGGCCCTTGGTCACCGTGTAGACGCCGCCCTTCTGCGCCACGTCCTCGCCGAACAGCAGGGTCTCGGGGTACTTGGCGAAGATGTCGTGCAGGGCGTTGTTGATCTGGATCGCCAGGTGTCGCGGCGGCTGCCTCTCGGGCAGCTTGCGCTCGCCGCCGAACGCCTCGACGCGGCGCGCGTCGTAGTCGGCACGGGCGGCCTCGGCGGCGACCTTGTCCGGGCTGTACGGCGCCAGCGGTGCGACCACCTCGGACAGGCTCTCCAGCTTGGGCCGGCGATCGGCCTCCTCGGCGGCGGCGAAGCAGCGGTCGCGGATCGACTCGTACAGCGCCAGCAGCTCGTCCTTCGACATCAGCCCCGACTCCAGCGCGATCGCCGCGCTGCGCAGCAGCGGGTCGCCGGCCTCGACCCGGCACAGCTCGTCGATCGAGCGCCACTCGATCTCGAAGTCGGTGCCGGCGTGGCCCATGATCCGATTGGTGCGCAGGTGCAGGAAGGTTGGACGGCGGGTCGTGCGGCAGTGCTCGACCGCGCGTTGCACGTCGCCGTAGCCCGCGGCCAGGTCCAGCCCGTCGGCGTAGAAGTAGTCCAGGCCGTCCATGTGGCGGAAGCGGTTGCCGATCCAGCCCGACGGCGTCTTCACCGAGATGCCGATGCCGTTGTCCTCGCAGACGAACAGCACCGGCGCCGGCAGTTTCTGGTAGGCGGTCCAGGCAGCGGCATTGAACGCGGTCTGCGCAGTCGCGTGGTTGGCCGAGGCGTCGCCGAAGGAACATACCGCGATGCTGTCGTCGGGGATCGGCAGCGCATGCCCCAGGCGCCGGCCGGCCTCGATCGCGATCGCGGTGCCCAGCGCCTTGGGCAGGTGCGAGGCGATCGTCGAGGTCTGCGGCAGCACCCACAATGGCTTGCTGCCCCAGACCTTGTGGCGGCCTCCGGAGGCCGGGTCGTCCTTGCTGGCCGCGAACGACAGCGCCGAGTCCATCACCGGGTCCATGCCCGGCAGCTTGCGGAAGCGCTCGGCCATGAAGCCGCCGGAGCGATAGTGCAGGAAGGCCGGATCGGTGTGCCGGGTCAGCCGCGCGACCATCGCGTTGCCCTCGTGTCCGGACGAGCCGATCGTGTAGAAAACCTTGTTCTGCAGGCGCAGCACGCGCGCCATCAGATCCAGATGCCGGCTGATCAGCTGCGACTCCAGCAACTCGCGGAAGCCGCGCGCATCCAGCGCGCTACCCGCCAGCACCGCCTCCTCCGCGGCCGGACGGACATCGGCCTGGCCGTTCCAGGCTTTCACGAACTCGCTGAAATTGACGTCGCAGATCTCGGCGCGGTTGAGCCCCTTCATGCGGGCGGGGATCGGATTGGGAACGGTGGCGAACATGGGCACTCGGTCGGAATCGGATGGGGGTTCTAGCGGGATGACGCCGGCGGGCGCGCGGCGCCGGCCGCGCGGGAGGATCAGAGCGACGCGTCGATCAGGGCTTGGGCCCGGGCGTCGGGCGCCGCCATCGGCACGAAACCGGGGGTCGCGCGCACCCGTCGCAACCAGTCGAGGACGGCGGGAAACGGCGTCAATTCGATGCCGCCGTGACCGGCGACGTCGGTGTAGGCGAACAGAGCGATATCGGCAATGCCGTAGGCGGGGCCGCTGAACCACTCGTGCGACTGCAGATGACGTTCCATCACCGCCAGCGCCGCCCGCCCCTTCTCGCGCAGGGCCGGCAGCTCCGCGCGCCGCGGCGAATCCAATGGCGTCCAGCCGCAGATGAAGCGGGCCACCGCGATACAGGGCTCGTGGCTGTACTGTTCGAAGAACATCCAGCTCAGCGCCTGTGCGCGCTGCCAGGGGTCCTCCGGCAGATAGGCGCTGCCCTCGGCCAGCCAGTGCAGGATCGCATTCGATTCGACCAGGACCCGGCCGTCGTCCAGCGCCAGCATCGGCACCTTGCCGGCGGGATTCAGGGCCAGGTAATCGGCGCTGCGGGTCTCGCCGATCGCGCTGTTGATCTCGACCCAGCGGTAGTCGCGATCCTCGCGCTTGCCCAGCTGTTCCAGCAACAGGCGCACTTTGTGGCAATTGCCCGAGGGCGAGAAACCGTAGACGGTGATCATGGCGCCGCCCCGGCGCGACGCGCGCGCCACTGTTCGCGGGTCTGGCTCCATATGTCGACCTCATGCACGTCCAGCGGCGGCGGCAAGGTCCCCGGGCCGCGCCGGGTCGAGCCCAGGCGCCGCGCCACCGCCTGCGAGGCGCTGTTGGCCGGCGCGATGCAATGGATCACCTCGCTCCAGCCGAGATTGTCGAAGGCCCAGTCGATCGCGGCGACGCAGGTCTCGGTCGCGTAGCCCTTGCCGCGCGCATCGGGATGGAAGGCATAGCCGACCTCGGTTCCGGGCCAGCCGTCCGGCTGCCAGGGACCGCCCTGGCCGACCCACAATCCGCTGGCCTTCTCGACCACCGAGAACATGCCGAAGCCCTGCAGCAACCACGCCCCCGGCATCTGCAGGAAGCGGCGCCAGGCCTCGCCGCGCAGCAGCGGGCCGCCGATATGGTTGGCGCTTTCATGGGCGAACATCTGTGCGTAGCGCTCGAAGTCCCCGATCCGCGGCACACGCAGGATCAGGCGCTCGGTTTCGACGACCGGGCCGTTGACGATATCCAGTCCCACAACGAAGCCTCCCTACCCCGCCGGGCCGCGACACCGCGGCCCCGACGGCGGCGATCAAAGAGTCGGAATCAGAACGCGCTGATGCCGGTCAGCTCGCGGCCGATCACCAGCTGGTGCACGGTCTCGGTGCCCTCGTAGGTGATCACCGACTCCAGGTTCAAAGCATGGCGGATCGCCGCATGCTCGGTGGTGATGCCGGCACCGCCGAGCAGATCGCGGCACTCGCGGGCGATGTCGATCGCCATCCGGCAGTTGTTCCACTTCGCCAGCGAGACCTGCTGCGGCTGCATCGTGCCGGCGTCCTTGAGACGGCCCAGCTGCAGCACCAGCAACTGCGCCATGGTGATGCGACGGGACATGTCGGCCAGCTTGAGCTGCGCGCTCTGGGTCGCCGCGACCGGGCGCCCGAACAGGATGCGCTCCTTGGAGTAGTTCAGCGCCTCGTCCAGGCAGGCGATCGCGGCGCCGACCGGGCCCCAGGTGATGCCGTAACGGGCCTGGGTCAGACAGCCCAGCGGCCCCTTCAGCCCCTTCACGTTCGGCAGCCGGTTGGCCTCCGGCACGCGCACATTGTCGAAATACAGCGCGCTGGTCACCGACGCGCGCAGGCTCATCTTGTGCTTGATCTCCTGGGCCGCGAAGCCGGCCATGCCCTTCTCGACCACGAAGCCCTGGATGCCGTCCTCGGTCTGCGCCCAGACGATCGCGATATCGGCCAGGTTGCCGTTGGTGATCCACATCTTGGAACCGTTGAGGACCCAGTCGTCGCCGTCGCGCCTGGCGTGGGTCTTCATGTTGGCCGGATCGGAACCGCCGTGCGGCTCGGTCAGACCGAAGCAGCCGATCACCTTGCCCGCGGCCATGTCCGGCAGCCAGCGCATGCGCTGCTCCTCGCTGCCGTAGGCGTAGATCGGGTACATGCACAGCGACGACTGCACGCTGACGAAGCTGCGGATGCCGGAATCGCCGCGCTCCAGTTCCTGACAAATCAGGCCGTAGCTGACCGCGTTGAGGCCGGCGCAACCGTACTGCTCCGGCAGCGAGGAACCGAGCAGGCCGAGCTCGGCGATCTCGCCGACCAGCTCCTTCGGAAAACGGCCTTCATCGAAGCAGTCGCCGATGATCGGCAGTACCCGTTCGTCGGTGAAGCGGGCGACCGTATCCTGCACCGCGCGCTCCTCCTCGGTCAGCAGGGAACGGACGTCGTAAAGGTCGTACGGTTGCAGGGCCATGGTGAACTCGAGCGATGAGGAAACCGCCATTGTATCGGTGCCCCGCGAGCCGTGGCACCCCGACATGGTCATGGGCCACGGCCATACGCCACCGTCTCGGGCCATCGCCCCGGCGCCGGCCGCGGATACGAAAAAGGGGCCGGTCGCCCGGCCCCTCGTCATGCCCGCGGTGGACCGCCGGAATCAGCCGCGGCTGACCGGTTCGGCGGCGTCGGCGGTCTGGGTCACGACCTTGCCGTCGATGACCGGCAGGCGATCGCCCGGCTCCTGGTCCATGCGCACCGTGCGCTCCTGGCCGTCGAAGCTGTAGGTCACGTCGTAGCCGATCACCGCGTCCTCGTCGCCGAGCAGGATGCGATCGCCGGGCTTGCTGCTCATGCGCTTGCTGCCGGTGCTGCCGTCGGGCGCGCGATAGGCGACCTCGTAACCGACCACGCGGGTGTTCTGCGAGGTATCGGTGACGGTGTGGCACTGGCGCTCGACGCGGTCGACGACCTTGCCGCCCTCGTGGTTGCGGTCGATCCGGTTGCCGATGTAGCCGCCGGCCGCGGCGCCGGCCGCGGTGGCGACCTTGCGGCCGTTGCCGCCGCCGACCTGGTTGCCGATCACGCCGCCGATGATGGCGCCGGCCACGGTGCCGCCGACGTTGCCGTCGCGCTCGGGCAGGCGCTCCTGCACCACCACGTCCTCGCAGACCTCGCGCGGCTGGCTGGTGGTGCTGGTCTCGCGGACCGGCTCGCTGCCGGTCACGGTCGCGTACAGCTTCTGCTTCTCGGTCACCGGCTCGACCGCCAGCACCTCGGCGAAATCGACCCGCCCGGTGTCCAGCGAAGCGGCATCGTCCGAGCCGGCGCCGTCCAGCGATGCGGCCGCATCCAGCGGCGCGCCCGGCGCATCGCCACGGTCGCCACCGGCGAAACTCTGGTACGCCGCGACGGCGATGCCGCCGACCAGCAGGGATGCCAATGCGACCGCCAACATGCTCTTGTTCATCACGACCTCCTGGAGCGGGACACCGGCCCCGCATCGATAGATGGCCCGATTGCAGCATCGGGAACCTGAATGGCTGCCGATTATCGTGACCTATTCTGCAACCGCAACAAACGGCGTTCAGCTGGCGTGATAGCGTTCTCAGATCCAAGTTGACGGAAGTATGCCGATGGCCAACCCGATGCTGCTGCCACTGATGAACTGGGCGCGCGGCCTGCGCTACCCGACCCTGTTCAAGATCACCGCCGTCGCGTTCGCGATCAGCGTACTGTGGCCCTTCGATCCGATCCCGTTCATCGACGAGATCGTGCTGGGCCTGGGCACCCTGCTGCTGGCGAACTGGAAGGGGCGCAACAAGACCGACAAGAACGACGACCGGGTGATCGACGCGCCCCCGGGCGGCGGCGGCGGCCAACACTGAGACAAGCCGGTTCCGGCCGGCGCCGACACCCCCATGCTGCCGCCATGCTGATCGATTCGCACTGCCACCTGGACGCCTCCGAGTTCGACGCCGACCGGCGCGAAGTGATCGCGCGGGCGCGCGCCGCCGGCGTCCTGCGGCAGATCGTGCCGGCGGTCGCCGCCGCCGGCTGGCCGGGGCTGCGCGAAACCTGCCGGCTGGCGCCGGGGCTGCACCCGGCCTACGGTCTGCACCCGATGTACCTGGCCGGGCATCGCGACGAGCATCTCGGGCAGTTGCGCGAATGGATCGAGCGCGAGCGCCCGGTGGCCGTCGGCGAGTGCGGCCTGGACTTCTTCGTCGACGACCTCGACCCGGAGCAGCAGGCGCATTACTTCGACGCCCAGCTGCGGCTGGCGCGCGAGTTCGAGCTGCCGGTGATCGTGCATGCGCGGCGGGCAGTCGATGCGGTGATCGCGGCGATCCGCCGCTTCGCTCCGCTGCGCGGCGTGGTCCACAGCTTCTCCGGCAGCGCCGACCAGGCGCGACGGCTGTACGCGCTGGGCTTCCTGATTGGCCTCGGCGGTCCGGTCACCTACGAGCGCGCCAACCGGGTGCGCCGGATCGCCGCGCAGGTGCCGCTGGACAGCCTGCTGCTGGAAACCGATGCGCCGGACCAGCCCGACGCCGGGATCCGCGGCCAGCGCAACGAACCGGCGCGGCTGCCGCGGGTGCTGGACACCATCGCCGGCCTGCGCGACATCGCTCCGGACGAGCTCGCCCGCGCCACCGCCGCCAACGCCGAGCGCCTGTTCGCACTGCCGGCCATCGACACCCATGGCAGCCCCGTAGGAGCGGCGTAAGCCGCGAGGGCCTTCCCATGAAAGCCTCATCGCTCCTACCGGAGGCTCTGGCGGTGCGTACATGCCATACGTAGGAGCTGCGTAAGCGGCAACCGGGCCTTTCCGGCGGCATCCATCCCGACTCACGCCGCTCGCAACGTCAAGACGCCTTCCTGAGCAGGAGCTCGATCGCCTTGCCGACGGCCGCGAACGCGAAGGTGCCGGTGATGTGGGTGGCCGCACCAAGGCCGCCACCGCAGTCGAGCTTGAATGCCGCGTCGCCGTCGACCTTGGGACGCACGCCGCAGACCGAGCCGTCGGGCTGCGGATACTTCACGTTCTCCAGCGAGTACACCGCCGGCACGCTGAAGTAGCGCGACGGGCTGCGCGGGAAATTGAACTCCGCACGCAGCTTCTTTCGGATCAGGGCCAGCATCGCGTCGTGCTCGGTGCGCGACAGGTCCCGTACCCGCACCAGGGTCGCGTCGGTGCGGCCGCCCGCCGAACCGACCACCACCAGCGGCAGCTTGCGGCGCCGGCACCAGGCGATCAGCTCGACCTTGCTGCGAAAACTGTCGCAGGCATCCAGCACCAGATCGAAGCGCCGGTCCAGCAGTTCGCCGATGTTGCCGGCGGTCAGGAAACTGGCGATCGCATCCACCGATATCGCCGGATTGATCGCCCGGCAGCGCTCGGCCATCGCCTCGACCTTGGCGCGGCCGTACTGGCCGTCGATCGCCGGCAGCTGGCGGTTGGTATTGGACACGCACAGATCGTCGGCATCGATCAGGCTCAGGTGGCCGATGCCGGTACGGGCGAATGCCTCGACCGCCCACGAACCGACCCCGCCCATGCCGACCACGGCGACCCGGCAGTTCGAGAACCGGGCCAGCGCGCCAGCGCCGTAGAGCCGGTCGACGCCGGCGAAACGCTCGATCAGCGACGGGTCCGGAACTGGGGAGGAAACGGCGGGGTCGTGGGCTTCAGGCATCGCCATAGTTTACGGACAGCGCGCACGGACGCGCAGTCGCGCATGCTATCTTGCCCGCCACACTCAAGGAGGCCAGGCCATGAACGACCCCCAGCCCAGCACCGCCGCCAAGGCACCTGCGGTCAGCAACGCATCCAGGTATCTGTTCCTGCTGATCCTCGGTCTGGTCCTGGGCGTGATCGCGACGGTGATGGCGCTGCGCGCGGTCGAGGCCCGCAAGACCCTCTCCGACCAGTTGCCCGACGCGGTGATGCACGTGCAGCAATGGCACCTCCAGCAGTTGCAGACCAGCCTGGAACAGAACCGTTGCGCGGCCACCGACACCCTGCCGCACCTGCGGACCCTGCGCGAGATGGCCAACGATCTGGAACCGGCGTTCCCGGACCTGCGCGACGATGAGCGTTTCGTGCAGAGCGCCAGCAAGATGCGCGCCGCGCTCGACACCTCCCTGGCCAGCCCGCCGCTCAACTGCGCCGGCGTCGAGGCGGTGGTCAAGCAGGTCGGCAGCGCATGCAAGGCCTGTCACCAGGACTTCCGCGGCTGAGCCACGCGGTTACCTGAACCTCCGGTCCCCGATCTCCACCGCAGCACCCGCGATTGGTGGAAGGTTCATCGGCGATCTCCTAGCGTGAAGGGCGTGAGCGTGTCGGCACACAAACCGGCACGCGCCGGCCCGGCCCTGTCGCCCAGGACCGGACCGCCACTCCCGTCCACCCAGGAGATCGACATGAACATCAACGACTTGAGCATGCTCGACCCGGGCCGCAGCGCCCGCGCGACACGCCGGGCGTCCGCCAGAACACCCGTCCTGGTCGGCGTGGCCGCCGCCGGCATGCTGGCGCTGACCGGCTGCGTCAGTTCCGGTTACGGCGGGTCCGCCCCGGGCTACGGCTACGGCAACCCCGCGCCGGCCCCGTCCTACGACAATCAGCGCTGCTACGACTGCGGCGTCATCACCCGGATCGAACCCTTCAGGACCCAGCGCGCCCCGAACGCGACCGGCGCCGTGCTGGGCGGACTGGTGGGTGCGGTCGCCGGCCGCGAACTGGCCGACGACAAGAGCAAGGGCCGTCGCAACACCGCGACGGTGGCCGGCGCGGCCGCCGGTGCGGTCGCCGGCAACGCGGTCCAGAACGCGGTTCAGACCCGCTACAACGTGCACGTGCGGATGGACGACGGCCGCACCACGGTGGTGTCGATGGACAGCGTCGGCAGGTTGCAGGCCGGCGCCCGGGTGCGGGTCGCCAACGGTCGCGTCTACGGCTACTGATCCGGCGCCCACGCACGCAATAGGCGCAAAGAAAAAACCCGGCCATCCGGCCGGGTTTTTCGTATCGCCGACACGTCCTCGGCAGTCGCTGCCGCTGACGCGAAGCCCGGCGTGCTTACAACGGCTCGACGGCGTCGGCCTGCAGGCCCTTCTGGCCCTGGACGACGGTGAAGGAGACCTGCTGGCCTTCCTTCAGGCTCTTGAAGCCCTGGGTCTGGATCGCGCGGAAGTGCACGAACACATCCTCGCCATTCTCGCGGCTGATGAAGCCGAAGCCCTTGGCATCGTTGAACCACTTGACGGTACCGGTTTCACGGTTCGACATTGACTTGCTCCTTGGAACGTTGGTTTGGACATCGCTTGCGCGAAGTGCTGGTTGCAAGGAGGAAGCGAGGTGCAACGATGTAGCGGATCATCGGATCAACCGCATCGGGCCACGATTCACGGTGACCCTGGCAAACGCAGCGTCCGCAACTTACCCCGCACCATGTGAAAATGCAATCGAGCCCCATCCGTGGGCCGCTCGACCGGAAACCGGCCGGTTTCCCACCGCACACGACACCCCGTCGGGAGCCGATCGTTTGGACATCAACCTCCTCTACTACATCCTCGCCAGCGTCCTGATCGTGATCGGCATCGCCGGCACGGTGCTGCCCGCCCTGCCCGGGGTGCCGCTGGTCTTCGTCGGCATGCTGCTGGCGGCCTGGACCGGTGATTTCCAGCAGGTCGGCTGGATGCCACTGGTCGCGCTGGGAGCGCTGACCGTGCTGTCGCTGCTGGTCGACTTCGCCGCCACCGCGATGGGCGCCAAGCGCGTCGGCGCCAGTCGACTTGCCCTGATCGGCGCCATGATCGGCACCTTCGCCGGCCTCATGTTCGGTTTCGTCGGCATCTTCGTCGGACCGTTCGTTGGCGCCCTGGTCGGCGAGTTGATCGACACCCGCCACATGGGCAAGGCGACCCGGGTCGGGTTGGGCACCTGGATCGGCATCGTGGTCGGCACCGTGCTCAAGCTCGGCCTGGCGTTCGCCATGCTGGGCCTGTTCCTGCTCGCCTGGTGGCTGTAGCCGCCGACAGCGGTCATCGCGGCCGGCTATCCTCGCCGCTACGCTGTTGCGATCACCCGCCGCCCACGCCAAGACGGATGCCAGTCCCGATGTCCACGCCCCTCCCCCAGCCGCCGCGCCGTGATCGGCGACTGCTGCTGCAGACCCTGCTCGTCCTGACCCCGCTTGCCGGCCACGCCCAGCAGGCGAGCCAGCCGGCGACCGCCGAAGCCTGCCTGCGCATCGATGCCGACGCCGACCGGCTGGCCTGCTACGACGCCTTCCACCGCCACCAGGCCGGCACCGCGCGCGACGCCGACGTGGCCGCGCGCGAGGCGCGCGCGATCCAGGAGAACCTGGCGATCGGCGAACAGGTCGCTCCGGGAGCGGTGCCCGCGATCACCAGCGGCGGCGGCGAGCTGTACCCCAACGAGGACCCGCTGAGCACCGCGATCGCCAATGCCGGCAAGGGCTCCCTGCTGGACAGCCGCTGGGAGCTGGCGCGCGACTCCAAGCTGGGCGTGTTCAACTTCCGCGCCTACAAGCCGACCTACCTGTTGCCGGTGTTCTGGACCAGCAAGGTCAACGACATGCCGGCCTCGCCGAATCCGAACAACACCGTCACCACCCCGCTCGGCCTGCAGGACCTGGAGTCCAAGTTCCAGCTCAGCTTCAAGATGAAGGCCTGGGAGAACATCTTCGGCGACAACGGCGACCTCTGGCTGGGCTATACCCAGAGCTCGCGCTGGCAGGTCTACAACGCCGATATCTCGCGACCGTTCCGCGAGACCAACTACGAACCCGAAGCGATGCTGGTGTTCCGCAACAACTACCACCTGCTCGGCTGGAACGGACGCATGGCCGGCATCGGCTTCAACCACCAGTCCAACGGACGTGCCGACCCGCTGTCGCGCAGCTGGAACCGGGTGATCGGCATGGTCGGCGTGGACCGCGACAACTGGTCGCTGGTGGTGCGTCCGTGGTGGCGGGTCTCCGAGGATGCGGCCGACGACAACAACGCCGACATCGAGGATTACGTCGGCCGCGGCGACGCGACCCTGGTCTATGTCCGAGGCGGCCATCAGTTCTCGCTGACCGGCCGGCACTCGTTGCGCGGCGGCGATCGCTCGCACGGTTCGTTGCAGTTCGACTGGGGCTTCCCGATCCACAACGCCTTGCGCGGCCACCTGCAGGTGTTCGACGGCTACGGCGAGAGCATGATCGACTACAACCACCGCGCGACCTATATCGGCCTGGGCGTTTCGATGCTGGAGTGGTACTGAGCCAGGCGCGCGGTCGCAGTCACGGAGACGCCTTCGGGCGATCATGGTCGACCGCCGCCGGCGACGACATGCGCAAGGAGAACACCCGATGAAGATGCGACGCATCCTGTCACTCGACGGCGGCGGCATCCGCGGCCTGGTCAGCTGTGTGTGGCTGCAAGGGGTCGAGGAGGCCCTGCGGCAGGCCGGCAAGCCCGGGTTGCTGAGGCGCTTCGACCTGCTCGCCGGCAGCTCGACCGGCGCCCTGGTGGCCTGCGGACTGGCGATAGGGCGCGGTCCTGCCGATCTCGCCGAGCTCTACCGCAGGCAACGCCACGAAATCTTCCCGGGCATGGCCGAGCGGCTGTGGTCGCGCGCGGGGCGGCTGTTCACCCAGGGCCCGTCGGCGCCCCGCTACGACGGCAAGGGCCTGGAAAAGGTGTTGAAGAAGGCCTTCGGCAACGCCACTCTTGGTGAGGCGAAGAAGCCACTGCTGATCACCAGCTACGACACGGTGTCGCGCACGCCGGTGGTGTTCAAGAGCTTCAAGCCCGAGCACGCCGGCCTGCCGATGTGGGAAGTCTGCCGCGCCTCGGTCGCCGCGCCGACCTACTTTCCCGCCCACGGAATGACGGTCGAGGGCCGCAAGTGCTCGCTGATCGACGGCGGCATCGTCGCCAACAACCCGACCGCCTGCGCGATCGCCGAGGCGATGCGCAAGGACCGGCGCGTCGACAATGTCCACGACCTGCTGGTGCTGTCGGTCGGCACCGGCGAGCGCAACCGCCCGATCGCGCTCAAGTCCGCGCGCGAATGGGGCGCGCTGGAATGGGCGGTGCCGATCATCGACGTGCTGTTCGACGGCAACACCGACTCGGTCGACTACATCGCCCGCCACATCGTCGGCGACGGCTATTTCCGGATGCAGGCCGAGCTGATGCCGGGACTGGACGACCTGGACGACGTCAGCGAGACCAACCTGGCCGGGCTGGAATCGATGGCCGCCCACTACCTCGCACGCGCCCAGACCCGGCAGATGCTGGAGAGGCTGACGGCACGGCTGTGAACCGGTCGCCGACGGCGGCCGGAGACGAGGACTGGATCTAGGTCCAGTCCTCGATGCCCTCGCGGGCGTAGGCCTCGCGGAACGACGGCAACGCCTTCGTGCGCGCGGCCAGCGCCGACAGCGCCGGCCAACTGTCGCCCGGACGCGGCATGTTGCGCGACCAGCGCATCAGCATGGTGAACACGAAGTCGACCGCCGACATCGATTCGCCGAGCAGGTACGGCCCGTTCGCGGCCAGGTGCGCATCGACCTGCTCCCAGGCCGACTCGATCGCGGCTCGCGCCCGTGTCCGCACCGCCTCGGCGTGTTCCTCGCCGGCCACCTCGTCGGAGTAGAACCAGGCCCGGAAGGCCGGCATCAGGGTATAGGCGGCGAACAGCATCCAGCGGTAATAGGCCGCGCGCGCCGCGCTGCCCGGCGCCGGCGCCAGACCCGCCTGTGGATACAGATCGGCCAGATGCATCGCGATCGCGGTCGACTCGGTCAGGACCTGGCCGTCGATCAGCAGGGTCGGCACCCGCCCCTGCGGATTGAGCTTCAGGTACTCGGGCGACTTCTGCTCGCGCTTGCCGAAGTCGAGCATCACCAGCTCATGCTCGATGCCCAACTCGATCAGCAGCCAATGGACGACCAGCGAAGCGGTGCTGGGCGAACCGTACAGGACCGTGCCCATCGGGGACTGCGCGCTCATTCGACCACCACCGGGATCTTGCCGATCGTTCCACTGGAGATCCGCGCCTGCCACTGGCGCGGGCCGGTGCGGTGCACCGACTCGCCGGTCGAGTCGACCGCGACGGTGACCGGCATGTCGCGGACCTCGAATTCGTAGATCGCCTCCATGCCCAGGTCCTCGAACGCCAGCACCCGGCTGGCCTTGATCGCCTTCGACACCAGGTAGGCCGAACCGCCGACCGCCATCAGGTAGACCGCCTTGTTGTCGCGGATCGCGTCGATCGCCGCATCGCCGCGCTCGGCCTTGCCGACCATGCCCAGCAGCCCGGTCTGTTCGAGCATCTGGCGGGTGAACTTGTCCATCCGGGTCGCGGTGGTGGGACCGGCGGGACCGACCACCTCGTCGCGCACCGGATCGACCGGACCGACGTAGTAGATGAAGCGGTTGGTGAAGTCGACCGGCAGCGTCTCGCCCTTGTCGAGCATGTCGATCATGCGCTTGTGGGCGGCATCGCGACCGGTCAGCAGCTTGCCGTTGAGCAGCAGCACCTCGCCGGGCTTGAACTGGGCGACCTGCTCCCGGGTGATCGTGTCCAGATCGACCCGGCGCGCGTTCTGCGGATCGTAGGTCAGCCGGGGCCAGTCCTCCAGCGACGGCGGTTCCAGCGCCACCGGACCGCTGCCATCGAGGGTGAAGTGCGCGTGTCGGGTCGCCGCGCAGTTGGGAATGAGCGCGACCGGCAGGTTGGCGGCGTGGGTCGGATAGTCCTTGACCTTGATGTCCAGCACGGTGGTCAGCCCGCCCAGGCCCTGCGCGCCGATGCCCAGCGCGTTGACCTTCTCGTACAACTCCAGGCGCAGCTCTTCGGCGCGGTTGGACGGGCCGCGCGCGATCAGGTCCTGGATGTCGATCGGCTCCATCAGCGATTCCTTGGCCAGCAGCATCGCCTTCTCGGCGGTGCCGCCGATGCCGATACCGAGCATGCCCGGCGGGCACCAGCCGGCGCCCATGGTCGGCACCGTCTTCAGCACCCAGTCGACGATCGAGTCGGACGGGTTGAGCATCGCGAACTTGCTCTTGGCCTCCGAACCGCCGCCCTTGGCGGCGACGATCACATCGACGGTGTTGCCCGGCACGACCTTCACGTTGACCACCGCGGGGGTGTTGTCGCGGGTGTTCCGGCGGCGTCCGGCCGGGTCGGCCAGCACCGACGCGCGCAGCTTGTTGTCCGGATGGTTGTAGGCGCGGCGCACGCCCTCGTTGACCATGTCCTCCACGCCCATCGTGGCGTCGTCCCAGCGCACGCCCATGCCGATCTCCAGGAACACGGTCACGATGCCGGTGTCCTGGCAGATCGGGCGATGGCCCTCGGCGCACATCCGCGAATTGATCAGGATCTGCGCCATCGCGTCCTTGGCCGCCGGCGACGCCTCGCGCTCATAGGCGGCGGCGAGGTTCTTGATGTAGTCGACCGGGTGGTAGTAGCTGATGTACTGCAGGGCATCGGCGACCGACTCGATCAGGTCGTCCTGGCGGATCGAGACGGGCGAACTGGACACGGAGGAAGCGGGCTGGCTGGCGGTCACGGGATCGGCGGGCTGGCTGGCGGCTGGGGCGCATATTCTAGCGGCCCACGGCCGCGCATGCCCCATCGGCGCGCCGCCGTCGATGCGACGAAGCGAGCGCCTGCCGCGACGAAGCGATCCGACGACGACGCCACCGCCGCGCTAGCATGGGGCACCTGCGTCCGACCCGCGTCCAACACCCATGGCCATCGCCGTTCCCCATCCTCTGGGGCTCACCCACAAGCAGCTGTTCTGGGTCCTGCACCTGGGCGGCTGGCTGGCCTACGTCGGCCTGGGCTCCCTGAGCACGCTGGCCTACGGCAAGCCCGGCGGCTACGCGATGGTCTACCTGGCCACCGGCGCGACCGGTGCGGCGACCACCCTAGGGCTTCGCTACCTGCTGCGCGCCTGCCGCGGCCGGCCACCGGCGCTGCAACTGGCGGTGATGGTGCTGCCGATCCTGGCCAGCTCGGCGTTGATGGAACGGGCCGGCCGCCACCTCAAACTGCAGTTCTGTCCCGATTGCCAGCCGGAGAACGCCCTGATGGTGTTCGCCTACGCGCTGGGCAACATCTACGTGGTGCTGGCCTGGGTCGGCCTGTACCTGGGTATCACCTACTACCGCAAATCCCAGGACGAGACCCGGCGGGCCCTCGCCGCCCGCACCATGGCCCACCAGGCGCAGCTGAAGATGCTGCGCTACCAGCTGAACCCGCATTTCCTGTTCAACACCCTCAACGCGATCTCGACCCTGGTGCTGGACCGCGACAACGCGACCGCCAACCGCATGGTCCAGAGCCTGTCGGCGTTCCTGCGCCACTCGCTGGACAGCGACCCGATGCAGCGGGTGACCCTGCGCCAGGAGCTCGATGCGCTGACCCTGTACCTGGACATCGAGAAGGTCCGCTTCGCCGAGCGGCTGCGGGTGGAGACCGCGATCGAGGAGGATTGCTGGCGTGCCCTGCTGCCGAGCCTGCTGTTGCAGCCGCTGGTCGAGAACGCGATCAAGTACGCGGTCGCGCGCCAGATCGAGGGCGGCCTGCTGCGGATCCAGGCGCACCGCGACGGCGACCATCTGATCGTGACGGTGACCGACGACGGTCCCGGCTGCATGGCCCTGGAAGGCGACACCCTGCCCGCCGGCAACGGCGTCGGGCTGCGCAATACCCGCGAGCGGCTGCAGGTGCTCTACGGCGACGCCGGCAGCCTGTGCGCGCGCAACCTGGTACGCGGACTGCAGATCCGCCTGCAACTGCCCTACGAGACCTCCACCAGCGCCGCCGAGCGCCGCCCGGGACGCGACGATGCCCGATGACCGCAAGCCGGCGCGGACACCGGCCGAGCCCCCGGCTCCTTCCCCGACCCACGCGCCCCCGATCCGCACCCTGATCGTCGACGACGAGCCGCTGGCGCGACGCGGGCTGGTGCTGCGGCTGGCGGCCCACCCCGACATCGAGATCGTCGGCGAGTGCGGCGACGGCGCCAGCGCGATCGCCCAGGTCCATCGCCTGCAGCCGGAATTGATGTTCCTCGACGTGCAGATGCCGGGCGCGGACGGCTTCACCACCCTCGGCCAGATTCCCGCCAACGAGATGCCGATGGTGGTGTTCGTCACCGCCTACGACCACTACGCGATCCAGGCATTCGAGGCCTCGGCGGTCGACTATCTGCTCAAGCCGGTCGACGAACAACGCCTGGCGCAGTCTCTGGAGCGGGTCCGCCAGAACCGCGAGTCCCGTGCCGCGCTCGGCCACTGTTCGCAGTTGCTCGGACTGCTCGGCGAGCTGAGCGGGCGCGCTCCTCTGGAACTGGACGAAGCCCTGCAGCCGGACGCGCTGGAACAACTGCAGAGCGACGACCGGCTCTCGGTCCGCGACAGCGGCCGCGTGGTCCGGGTACCGCTGCACAGCATCCGCTGGATCGACGCCGCCGGCGACTACATGTGCATCCACACCGACGACGACACCCTGGTGCTGCGGGCCACCATGCGCGAACTGGAACGGCAACTGGATCCGCGCCGGTTCCCGCGCATTCACCGTTCGACGATCGTGAACGCGCGCCGGGTCACCGAGACCCGTCCGCACAACAACGGCGAAAGCTACCTGCGCCTGGACTGCGGCCAGGAGCTGAAGCTCTCGCGCAGCTACCGCGACCGCCTGCCGCTGCTTCAGTAGCCCGCCGCGTCCGCGACGGCAACGCTTCGTCGCGGCCCCCGCTCGCTTCGCCGCAGAGCATGACCAAAGGGCCATAGCCGTTCCGCCGCGCGCACGCATCGTGCCCTCAAGCCGACGCGGACCCGCCGATGAAACTCACCCAAGCCTCTCTCGCCAACCCCGCCGCGGTTGCCGTCGCCGTGTGCATGGTCTGCGTGTTCGGACTGATCAGCCTGCTGGACCTGCCCTTGCAGCTGTTCCCGGACATCGAGCGTCCGCAGATGTCGATCCAGACCTCGTGGCGCTCGGCCTCGCCGCAGGAAATCGAATCGGAGATCGTCGAGCCGATCGAAACGGTGATGCAGGGGCTGCCGGGGCTGGAGGAGATCTCTTCCAACATCAGCGCCGGCAACAGCTGGTTGAACATGACCTTCGCGGTCGGCAGCGACATGGACGCGACCCTGGTCGAGGTGCTGTCGCGGATGAACCGGCTGCCGCCGCTGCCGCGCGACGCCAATCCGCCGGTGGTGCGCTCCGGCGGTTTCAGCGCCGGCGACACCCTGACCTACTTCTTCGTGCAGAAGCTGGCGCAGACCCCGGGCAACGTCGACGACTACCGCAAGCTGATCGAGGACCGGATCGTGCCGCGGCTGACCGCGATCGATGGCGTGGCCGGGGTCGAGGTCTACGGCAACGACACCGACGAACTGGCGATCTCGGTGGATCCGCAGCGCGCCGCGGCGCTGGGTATCCAGCTTCCCGAGATCGCCGCCCTGGCGGCTCGCGCCACCGACGTCTCCGGCGGCTCGGTCGAGGTCGGCCGGCGCGAGTACGTGATGCGTTTCGCCGGCCGCTACTCGCCCGAGGCGCTGGGCGGCCTGATCCTGGCCTGGCGCGACGGCCGCCCGGTACGCCTGGCCGATGTCGCCAGCATCGACCTGCGGCCGCCGCCGGACGGGGCCGTCGCCTACCAGAACGGCAACCGCGCGTTCGGCCTGCGGGTGCTGCGCGCCAACGGCGCCAACGTGCTGGCGACGCTGGAGAACGTGGTCGCGACGGTCGACGAGCTTCGCGAGAGCGAGCTGCGTCCGCAGGGCCTGGACATCGCCCAGAGCTTCGACTCGGGCATCTTCATTCGCCGCGCGATCGGGCTGCTGTCCGGCAGTCTGGTGGCCGGTCTGGTGCTGGCGGTCGCCTGCCTGTGGTGGTTCCTGCGCGATGTCCGCGCCACCGGGCTGATCGCCTGCGCGATCCCGATATCGATCCTGGCGACCTTCATCGTGCTCAAGCTCAGCGGGCGCAGCCTCAACGTGATCTCGCTGGCCGGCCTGGCGTTCGCGGTCGGCATGGTGATGGACGCGGCGGTGGTGGTGGCCGAGAACATCGTGCGCCTGCGCGAATCCGGAATGCCTGCGCTGCAGGCCGCGTTGCAAGGCACGCGCCAGGTCGGCGGCGCGTTGCTGGCCTCGACCCTGACCACGGTCGCGGTATTCCTGCCGGTGATCTTCATGGAGGACGTCGAGGGCCAGCTGTTCTCGGACCTGGCGCTGACCATCGCGATCGCGGTCGGCATGTCGTTGCTGGTCGCGATCACCGTGCTGCCGGCCGCGGCCGGGCGCTGGCTGGGCAGCCGCGGCTCGCGCGAAGGCGACGGTCCCTGGGTCAGGGTCAGCCGCCGCGCACTGGCGGCGACCGCCAGCCGGCCGCGCCAGTTGGCCTGGATCGCCGGCCTGGTCGCCGCGCCGATCCTGCTGACCGTCGCGCTGATGCCGCGCATCGACTACCTGCCGCCGGTGCAGCGCGCCGCCGCCGACGCCAATATCGACCTGCCGCCGGGCATGAGCATCCAGCGCGCCGATCGCGAGATCGCGCCGATCCTGCTGGAGCGGATGCGTCCGTACATGGACGGCGACAAGCAGCCGAAGCTGCGCAACTGGTACCTGAACATCTGGGGCTCGGGCTCGGCCGCACTCGGCGCGCGCACCGAGGACCCGGGTCGGACCGACGACTTCCTGCGGATCCTGCGCGAGGAAATCACCGCCGACCTGCCCGACACCATGAGTTCGGTCTACCGCGGGCCCTTGTTCGGCGGCTTCGGCGGATCGGCGCGGGCGATCGCCATCCATCTGCAGCATCCCGATGCGGACGCCCTGATCGAGGCCGCCGAACTGGGCCGGCAACGGCTGACCGAACGCTTTCCCGAGGGCACCGTGCGGACCTGGCCGAACGTCGCCGCGGCGACACCCGAGCTGCGGATCGCGCCGGACGACCGGCGTCTGGCCGAGGTCGGCTGGCGGCGCAGCGACCTGGCCACGGTGGTGCGCACACTCGGCGACGGCCACTGGCTGGGCGAGCAGTTCGACGGCGACAGCCGCATGCCGATCATCCTGCGCGGTGCCGACGAGCCCAGCCTGACCGGCCTGCGCGGCGCGCCACTGGCGACGCCTTACGGCGGCATCACCCAATTGGCCGACCTCGCCCGCATCGACACCGTGCTCGCGCCCAGCCAGCTGCGCCGGCTCGACGGCCGCCGTACCGTCAGCCTGACCATCGATCCGCCCGCCTCGATGTCGTTGCAGGAGGCATTGGAAGTCGTCGACCGGGAGATCGTGCCGGCCCTGCGCGGCGAGCTTCCGTCCGACGCCGAGGTGCGGGTGTCCGGCAGCGCCGACCGTCTCGACGAGGTGGTCCGCACCATGGGCGGCAACTTCGCGATGGCCCTGCTGGTGCTGTTCATGCTGATGGCGGCTATGTTCCGCTCGCTGCGCGACAGCGCCTACGTGATGGCGACCCTGCCGATGGCGTTGCTGGGCGGTGTGCTCGGGCTGCAGGTGCTGAACCTGGTTTCCGGCCAGAGCCTGGACCTGCTGTCGATGATCGGTTTCATCATGCTGCTGGGCATGGTGATCAACAACGCGATCCTGCTGGTCGCGCAGACCCGCGAAGCGCAGGCCGAGGGGCTCGACCTGGACGGCGCCTTGCACGAAGCGCTGAGCCGGCGCCTGCGGCCGATCCTGATCGCCGCGCTGACCGGAGTGATGGGCGCGCTGCCGATGGCGGTCAATCCCGGCCCCGGCGCCGAGATCTATCGCGGCATGGCCGTGGTCACGGTCGGCGGCATCGCGCTCAGCCTGGTGTTCACGGTGCTGCTGATCCCGGCGCTGCTGCGCCTGCTCGAGGCGCGCCGCGCGCGGGTGCCGGCGGCAGCGATGAGCGCCGCCGACGCCGTCGGTTCCGCCTGATCCTTTCCCGACCGCCCCTCCCTGGTCCCACCGCGTATGGAGCCCCCCATGTCCACCCCCAAGAAAATCCTGATTGCGCTCGCCGTACTGGCGTCGGCGGTGCTGCTCTACCAGTTGCGCAGCGCTCCCGCGGACACCCGCGCGAGCAGCGACGCCAGCGACGGCGTCCCGGGCGCGGCCGCCGCCGAACGCGCACCCGCGGTGGTCCGGGTCGCCCCCGCCGTCGAGACCGAGTTCGCGCCCCTGCACCACGCCTCCGGCAGCGTCATCAGCCGCCACGACGCGCGCATCGCCAGCGAACAGGACGGCCGCATCGTCCGTATCGCCGAGGTAGGCACCTACCTGCGCACCGGCGAGCCGCTGGCGGCGCTCGACGACACCGCGCTGCGCCTGCGCGAACGCGAAGCCTCGGCCGAGCTGGCCAGGATCCAGACCCAGCTCGGCCAGGCGCGCCGGCAGGAGCGCCGTTACGCGCAGCTGGCCGACGCGCAGAACATCGCCCGCGCCCAGTACGAGCAGGTGCAGGCCGACCGCGACGTGCTCGCGCAGGAGCACGCCCGCGCCGCCGCGTTGCTGGCGCAGACCCGTCACCAGCGTGAGCGGATGGTGATCCGTGCGCCGTTCGACGGCATGGTCGTCGAGCACCAGGCCGAGCTCGGCGAGTTCCTCGCCCGTGGCGCGACGGTCGCGCGCCTTGTCGACACCGACGGACTGGAGATCCAGGCGCGCGCACCGGTGTCGCTGGCCGCGCATCTGACGGTCGGCGGCCCGGTGCGGGTGCTGGCCGGCGATGCCTCCGGCGACCATCGCATCAGCGCCGTGGTCCCGGTCGGCGACGAGGCGTCGCGACAGCTGGAGATCCGCGTCGCCCTCGACGAGACCCGGCTTCCGGTCGGCAGCGCGGTCGAACTGGCGATCCCCGCCGACCGGCCCCGCCAGGTCGTCGCGGTGCCGCGCGATGCGGTGCTGTTGCGGCGCGACGGCAACTACGTGATCCGGGTCGACGACGGCGAGCGCGCGCAACGGGTCGCGGTCGAGCTGGGCGACGAACTCGACGAACTGGTCGAGGTCGACGGCCCGCTCAGCGCCGGCGACCTGCTGGTGGTGCTCGGTGGCGAGCGTCTCGAACCGGGGCAACCGGTACGGATCGAGGCGACCGAGGCGGTCGCCGTACAGGCCGGCTCAGGCCGCCACTACGCGGGGACGGCGCGATGACCCGACACGCCACCGCCACCCGTCTCGTGGTCGGGCCTCTCGTCGTCGGGCTTGTCCTCGGCACGCTGTCGCTGTTCCCAGCCGTGCTCGCGCACGCGGGAGACGCGCACGCTGGAGAATCGACCCGGGCCGCGGTCGAACGACGGGTGCGGGAGGTGACGGCCGCGCAGAACCGGGCGACCACCCGCGGCGCCGACCGCGACGACGTCGAACGGCTGTATACGATGTACAGCGCCGACTTCGTCTACGAGCATCCGATGATGGACGACAGCTACACCCGGCAGCAGTTGCTGGAGAACCATCTCGCCGGGGTGGACGAGGGCCGCTACGAGCGGTTCTCCGCCGAGGCGTACGGCTACCGGATCGTCGGCATGATGCACGGCGACGACGCCGTCGCCGTCCTGCGCAGCAACGCGCAGATGGAGGGCCAGCCGCCGCGCATGGCCGTGTTCGAATTCCGCGACGGCAAGGTCTCGCGGATACGCGAGTACTGGAACTACTGACGCGGCGCCGGCCCCGCGCTCCATCCGCCGCGGCCGCGGCGGCTCGGGCCTCGCCCGGGTTTCGCGTTTTCGTGGCCAACCGCCAGAATCACCGGCATGGACACCCTGATCCTTGCCCTCGACCTGGTCGGCACCTTCGTGTTCGCGCTCAGCGGCGCGATGATGGCGGTGCGTCGCCGGCTCGACCTGTTCGGTGTATTGGTGCTGGCCTTCGCCACCGCCAGCGCCGGCGGCATCCTGCGCGACCTGCTGATCGGCGCGACCCCGCCGGCGGCGCTGCACGACTGGCGCTACCCGGCGATCTGGATCAGCGCCGGACTGATCGCCTTCGCCTGGAGCCCCTGGATCGAACGTCTGGACCACCCGGTGCGGGTGTTCGATGCGCTCGGCCTGGCGGTGTTCGCGGTCGCCGGCACCGACAAGGCGCTCGGCGCCGGGATCGGCCCGCTGATGGCGCCGTGCCTGGGCATGCTCAGCGGCATCGGCGGCGGCATGCTCCGCGACGTGCTGCTGGCGCGGGTGCCGCTGGTGCTGCACGCCGAGCTGTACGCGATCGCCGCCCTGGCCGGCGCCAGCGTGGTCGCGATCGGCAATGTGCTGCAACTGCCCGCGGTACCGGTGACGGTGGTCGGCGCGGCACTGTGCTTCTTCCTGCGCCTGGCCGCGCTGCGCTACGGCTGGCACCTGCCCAAGGCATTGCAGGCGCCGCCCGGAGACGGCTCCGGATGACCGTCATCGGATTCCGTGTCGCCCGCGACCGGACTGTCACGCCGCCGCCCCCTGCTCCGTCCTGGCCACCATGACCATCGAAATCTTCGAAACTCACCGTGCGCGTCTGTTCGCGCTGGCCTACAAGCTGCTGGGCAGCCGCAGCGACGCCGAGGACGTGGTCCAGGACGCCTGGCTGCGCTGGTCGCAGGCCGACCGGGCCGCCATCCGCGACCCCGAGGCCTGGCTGGTCACCAGCGCCACCCGGCTCGGCATCGACCGTCTGCGCCAGTTGCGCCACGAACGCGAGCGCTATCCCGGCCCGTGGCTGCCCGAACCCCTGCAGGTCGACAGCGCGCCGACGCCCGAGCACGGCGCCGAGGTGGCCGACCAGGTGTCGTTGGCGTTCCTGACCCTGCTCGAGCGGCTCGGTCCCGAGGAGCGTGCGGCGTTCCTGCTGAAGGAGGCGTTCGATTACGACTACGCGCAGATCGCGCCGCTGCTCGGCCACAGCGTGGCCAACTGCCGGCAGATGGTGCATCGCGCCCGCGCCCGCCTGCAGGCGGACCGTCCGCGCTTCGAGGTGAGCGGCGACCGCCATCGCGAGCTGCTCGTGCGCTTCATGCACGCCTCGCAGTCCGGCGACCAGGCCGCGATCACCGGGCTGCTGACCGCCAATGCGCGGTTGGTCTCCGACGGCGGCGGCAAGGTCACCGCGGTGATCCGCCCGTTGCTGGGCGCCGAGCGCATCGCCCGCCTGTACGCGGCGGTGGCGCGACGCGTTGGCGCCGGCATCGAGGCCCGCATCGGCTCCGCCAATGGCGAACCGGCGCTGTTGCGCTGGCGCGAGGGGCGGCTGCATTCCATCACCACGGTCTCGATCGACGGCGACCGCATCAGCGAAGTACTGACGGTGATGAATCCGGACAAGCTGCGGCGCTGGCAGCCTGTCGAGCATTGAGGCCCGCCGCCAGCCGGTATTCGCAGGCGCGGCGTAAGCCGCGATCGGGTTTGTCCATGAAAGCCTCATCGCGGCTTACGCCGCTCCTACGGTACAAGGGCTCCGGGCCAGCCCCCTGAGTCAGGGGGCGATTCGTGCCGCAGGCACGAATGGGGGTGTGGCAGCGCATCGGCGGGGCCCAAGGTTTGCGGAGCAAACTTTGGGAGATATCCGCGCGCAGCCGGATATCGTTCCCCCCTGAGTCAGGGGGCGATTCGCATCGCAGATGCGAATGGGGGTGTGGCAGCGCAACGGCGGGGCCCAAGGTTTGCGAAGCAAACTTTGGGAGATATCCGCGCGCAGCCGGATATCGTTCCCCCCTGAGTCAGGGGGCGATTCGCATCGCAGATGCGAATGGGGGTGTGGCAGCGCAACGGCGGGGCCCAAGGTTTGCGAAGCAAACTTTGGGAGATATCCGCGCGCAGCCGGATATCGTTCCCCCCTGAGTCAGGGGGCGATTCGCATCGCAGATGCGAATGGGGGTGTGGCAGCGCACCGGCGGGGCCCAAGGTTTGCGCAGCAAACTTTGGGAGATATCCGCGCGCAGCCGGATATCGTTCCCCCCTGAGTTAGGGGGCGATTCGTGCCGCAGGCACGAATGGGGGTGTGGCAGCGCAACGGTGGGGCCCAAGGTTTGCGCAGCAAACTTTGGGAGATATCCGCGCGCAGCCGGATATCGTTCCCCCCTGAGTCAGGGGGCGATTCGCGCCATCGGCGCGAATGGGGGTGTGGCAGCGCATCGGCGGGGCCCAAGGTTTGCGCAGCAAACTTTGGGGATTCCCGGGCGCAGCCCGGGGATCGCGGCTTACGCCGCTCCTACAGATGTGTCACGCCACGGCGCGCTGGGCCGTCTACCTGATGAATCGGCCATGGTGGCCGCCATGAGAAGGAAACAGACGCCATGAATGCATCGCATATCGACTACTCCACCCTCGCCCCGCGCCCATTCCAGTTGCTGGCCCAGCTCAGCGGCCAGTTGTACAAGGGACCATTGGGTGGGCAACTGGTCGAGCTGGTCTCCCTGCGCATCTCCCAGCTCAACGGCTGCGTGTTCTGCCTGGACATGCACGCCGAAGCGCTGCGCCGCGCCGGCGTCGCCCAGCGCAAGCTCGACACCGTCGCCGCCTGGCGCGAGAGCCCGCTGTTCGACGCCCGCGAGCGCGCCGCACTGGACTGGGCGGAGGCCTTGAACGCGCTGGGCCATGCGCCGGTGCCCGACGATGCGCTGGAGGCCCTGCGCGAGCAGTTCGACGAACGCGAGATCAGCGAGCTGAGCTTCGCGGTGGCCGCGATCCGCGCCTGGAACGTGCTCAACGTCGGCCTGCGCAAGCCACTGCCGGAAACGCCCTACGTCGCCGCCGCGGCCTGAGCCGCCCCCCGCCCCCGGCAACGGTCCGCGCGCATCGCGGGCCGTTGCGGCGTCTACGGATACACTGCCGCGACCCCGCTCACGGCAGCATCCATGCCCGCCTCCGCATCGTCCCCACCGTCGCCCCGGCCGAGTCTGCGCGAGCGCTTCGATGCGCTGCGCAACCTGCCGCCGTTCCTGCGCCAGATCTGGAGCACCAGCCCGGGGCTGACCCTGATGACCCTGGGCCTGCGCCTGGTCCGCGCGCTGATGCCGGTGGCGATGCTCTACGTCGGCAAACTGATCATCGACGAAGCGGTGCGCCTGGTCGGCGCCGGCACCGCGTTCGATGGCCTCGCCCCGGCCTGGCACAGCGGCGAACTGCAGCACCTCGCCTGGCTGCTGGGCGCCGAGTTCGCGCTGGCGATCGCCTCCGATCTGATCGGCCGGATGATCGGCTATGGCGACGCGCTGCTGTCGGAGCTGTTCACCAACGCCACCAGCATCCGTCTGATGGAACATGCCGCGACCCTCGACCTGGAGGACTTCGAGGATCCGGACCTGCAGGACAAGCTCGATCGCGCACGTCGCCAGACGATGGGACGCATGAACCTGATGAGCCAGCTGTTCGGCCAGGTCCAGGACGCGATCACCGTGATCAGTTTCGCCGCCGGCCTGCTGATCTACGCGCCGTGGCTGATCGTTCTGCTGGCGATCGCGCTGGTGCCGGCCTTCGTCGGCGAATCGCACTTCAATGCTCTGGGCTACTCGTTGAACTTCGCCTGGACGCCGGAGCGGCGCCAGCTCGAGTACGTGCGGCAGATGGGTGCCAGCGTCGAGACCGCCAAGGAAGTGAAGATCTTCAATCTCCACACCTTCCTGATCGCCCGCTACCGCGATCTGGCCGATCGTTTCTTCCGCGCCAACCGCTCGCTGGCCCGCCGGCGCGCGTTCTGGGGCAGCCTGCTGGCGGCATTCGGCACCCTCGGCTACTACGTCGCCTACGCCTACATCGCCTGGCGCACCGTGCGCGGCGACTTCAGCATCGGCGACCTGACCTTCCTCGCCGGCAGCTTCCTGCGCCTGCGCCAACTGCTGGAAGGACTGCTGATCGGCTTCTCGCAGGTGGCCGGGCAGGCGCTGTACCTGGACGACCTGTTCTCGTTCTTCAGGATCGAACCGGAAATCGCCAGCCCGCCCGACCCGCAGCCGGTGCCGCTGCCGATCCGCGAGGGCTTCGTGTTCGAGAACGTCGGCTTCCGCTATCCCGGCGCCGACCACTGGGCGCTGCGCGGACTGGACTTCCAGTTGCGCGCCGGCGAGGTGTTGGCCCTGGTCGGCGAGAACGGCGCCGGCAAGACCACCCTGGTCAAACTGCTGGCGCGGCTGTACGACCCCGACGAGGGCCGCATCCTGCTCGATGGCCGCGACCTGCGCGAGTACGACCTGGACCAGTTGCGCGCCAACATCGGGGTGATCTTCCAGGACTTCGTGCGCTACCACCTGACCGCGGGCGAGAACATCGGGGTCGGCCGGATCGAGGCGATGGACGACGACGCGCGGATCCGCGAAGCGGCGCGGCGGGCGCTGGCGGACGAGGTGATCCAGGCGTTGCCGCAGGGCTACGACCAAGTCATCGGCCGCCGCTTCAAGACCGGCGTCGACCTCTCCGGCGGCCAGTGGCAGAAGATCGCGATCGCCCGCGCCTACATGCGCGACGCCCAGGTGATGATCCTCGACGAGCCGACCGCGGCGCTGGACGCGCGTGCCGAATTCGAGGTGTTCCAGCGCTTCAAGGAGCTGTCCGACCGCCGCACCGCGGTACTGATCAGCCACCGCTTCAGCAGCGTGCGCATGGCCGACCGGATCCTGGTGCTGGCCGACGGCCGGCTGGAGGCCAGCGGTACCCACGACGCCTTGATGGCCGCCGGCGGCCGCTACGCCGAGCTGTTCGAGCTGCAAGCGGCCGGCTACCGATAAGCACGGCCCCCCGAAGGCATCGTAGGAGCGGCGTCAGCCGCGATGGGGCTTTCATGGGAAAGCCCGGTCGCAGCTCACGCAGCTCCTACAGAAGCGGTAGCCTCCTCATGTAGCAGCGGCGTCAGCCGCGAGAAGGCCCGGGAATCGCGGCTTGCGCCCGCGCCTACGGGCGGGTCCATCGACGAGGCGCAAGCGGCCGACAGCGGCGGTACAGCGGCGGCGGCCGCATTCACGTAAAATTGGCGGATTCGTTCCATTTCCAGACCCCCACTCCCCCATGTCCGCAGCCTTCGGCACCGAGACCGTGCTGGACGTCCGTCACTGGACGGACGACTACTTCAGCTTCACCACCACCCGCGACGACGGCTTCCGTTTCGACAACGGCCAGTTCGTGATGATCGGCCTGCAGGTTCCGCAGGCGGACGGCTCCAGCAAGCCGCTGCTGCGCGCGTACTCGATCGCCAGCGCGAACTGGGAGGAGCAGCTGGAGTTCTTCAGCATCAAGGTGCCCGACGGTCCGCTGACCTCGCGCCTGCAGCACATCAAGCCCGGCGACACCCTGCTGATCGGGCGCAAGCCCACCGGTACCCTGCTGATCAGCGACCTGCACCCGGGGCGCAACCTGTACCTGCTGGGCACCGGCACCGGCTTCGCGCCGTGGCTGTCGATCGTCAAGGACCCGGAAACCTACGAACGCTTCGAGCGGGTGATCCTGTGCCACGGCGTGCGCGCCGCGCAGGACCTGGCCTACCGCGACTACATCCTCAACGAGCTGCCGCGGCACGAGTTCCTCGGCGAGGTCATCAGCCAGAAGCTGCGCTACTACCCGGCGGTGACCCGCGAGCCGTTCCAGTTCGAGGGCAACGACCACCGCGGCCGCATGACCGAGCTGATGGCCAGCGGGCGGATGATGGAACAGCTGGGCATCGAAGCGCTCGACCCCGAGCACGACCGCGCGATGGTCTGCGGCAGCCCGGCGATGCTGGCCGACTTCCGCGCCCTGCTGGACGAGCGCGGCTTCACCGCCGCACCGCGGATCGGCACGGCCGGCCAGTACGTGTTCGAGCGCGCCTTCGTCGAGAAGTAGACGGCCGCGCGGCATTCGCGTCCCCTGCGCGGTGGCGGAGATCCGCGCCGCTGCCGCCGTATCCGGACCGCGCCATCGGCGCGGCTGCCGCGTAGAATCGTCGGGATTCCGCTGGAGAAACGACGATGAAGATCCTGGTTCCGGTCGACGGCAGTCCGATCAGCACGCGCGCCGCGCGCTTCGCGATCAAGCTCGCCCAGAAGATGGACAAGCCGGCCACCCTCACCCTGCTGGCGGTCAGCCCGCCGCTGTTCCCGGGCGTCGAGCGCAAGATCGGCGTCACCGCCGCGCGCCGCCACCACGCCGAGGATCACGAGCAGATGCTGTCGGCCACGCGCAAGGTGCTGGCCCAGAGCGGACTGGACGTGCATGAGCGCTGCGAGATCGGCGATGCCGCCGAGGTGATCCTGGCGGTCGCCGGCAAGGAGCGCAGCGACCTGATCGTGATGGGTTCGCACGGGCGCGGCGCGGTCAAGGGCCTGCTGCTGGGCTCGGTCTCCAGCAAGGTGATCGCCCAGGGCAAGGTGCCGGTATCGATCGTGCGCTGAGGCGCGCCCGCAATCGACGGCGAAGGCGGCCGCCGTTCGCGGCCGCCGCCACGCTCAGCCCAGCGCGGCCTCGATGTCGCCACCCAGCGCCTCCGGCTTCTCGGTCGGCGCGTAACGCTTGATCACGCGACCGTCCCGGCCGACCAGGAACTTGCTGAAGTTCCACTTGATCGCGTCGATGCCGAGGAAGCCGCCCTTCTCGTTCTTCAGCCACTTCCACAGCGGATGGGCGGCGTCGCCGTTGACGTCGACCTTGGCGAACATCGGGAAGGTCACGTCGTAGTTCAGCGAGCAGAAGTTCTTGATCTCGGCCTCGTCGCCCGGCTCCTGGTGACCGAACTGGTCGCAGGGAAAGCCCAGCACCACCAGGCCGCGCTCCGCGTACTTGCGCGACAGCGCCTCCAGCCCTTCGTACTGCGGGGTGAAGCCGCATTTCGAGGCGACGTTGACCACCAGCAAGACCTTGCCGCGGTAGTCGTCGAGTGCGACGTCCTGGCCGTCGATGCCGGTGGCGGAAAAATCGTAGGCGGTGGTCATGACCGGATCCTTTAGTCGATGGGGATAGCCTGACAGGATAGCCGTTCCGGCAAAGTCCGACCGCGCCGCCGGTCGCGGACTCCACGCCCCGCCCGCCCCCGGCGCTCCATGAACGACAACGCCGGGACATGCCCGGCGTTGTCGCGGCGCGGCGGTCCGGGCCGCCGACGGTGACGTCAGAACGAAGCCTTGAACTCCACACCGACCACGCGCGGCTCGTTGATGAAGCCGGTCAGGTTGTTGAAGTCGATGCCGCCGACCGCCTGCACCTCGTCGAGGATGTTGCGGCCGAACAGGGCGACGTCGTACCTGCCGTAGTCCCAGTTGTAGCCCACCCGCAGGCCGCCCTCGACCAGCGACTTGCCGGTGAACTCCTTCGACTCGTAGAGGAAGTAGTTCAGCTCGCTGCGGTAGGACCAGTCGGTCAGCACGTAGAACTCGCCGCCGTTGTCCATCGGCAGGCCCCAGCGCGCGGTCAGGTTGTGGCTCCACTTCGGCGCCTGCGGCAGCGGGTTGCCGTCGATCATCGCCTTGCCGCCGACCATGGGGTCGGTGACGGTGCAGGCGGCACAGACCGATACCGCCAGGTCGTCGTCCTTGATCTCGGTGTCGTTGTAGCTGCTGCCCAGGCTCAGCATCAGGTTGTCGGTCAGCCAGGCCTGGAAGTCGACCTCGAAGCCCTTGCCCACGCTCTTGTCGGCATTGAGCAGGATGTTGGCGTTGGACGAGCCGCCGACCGCGGTCAGCTGCTGGTCCTTGACCTCGTAGTAGAAGACGCTGGCGTTCAGGCGCGCGCGGCGGTCCCACAGGTCGGCCTTGATGCCGATGTCGAACGCGGTCGAGGTCTCCGGCTCGGCGACCGACTTGGCGTTGAACGCGCCGGCGGCCTGGATGCTGCTGCCGCGATAGCCGGTGGCGATGCGGGCGTACAGGTTGACGTCCTCGCTGAGCGCATAGGTGCCCGACAGGTCCCAGCTGAACTTCTTGTCCTCAGGCGAGGCCGACAGGTCGCCGTCGGGCTCCAGCGCGGCGAGCTGGTCGAGGGTGCACTTGCCCTCCAGCACGCAGGGCACGAAGCCGGTGTTCCAGTACTCCTCGACGGTCAGCTCCTTCTCGTCGACGGTGTAGCGCATGCCGCCGCGCAGTTCGAAGCGGTCGCTGACCTGCCAGGTGCCGGCGGCGAACAGCGCCCAGGAGTCGTTGGTCTGGCGCACCCGCTCGTAGCCGTCCTGCGCACCGCCGGCCAGCGAGTCGTAGCTGAAGCTTTCGACGTCGTAGTCTTCCTTGAAGTAGAACAGGCCGGCCTGCCAGTCGAACGCGGTGCCGGTGTTCGACTCGATGCGGAACTCCTGGGTCCACTGCGAGTGGTCGGGGATGCCGTCGGCGGTTTCCGACGCGAACGGAATCACGCCCGGGCCGGAGTCCGGCAGGAACGAGGCGCCGTAGCCGCCGTCGATGTCGCCGCGGCTGTAGGTTTCCACCGACTCGTAGCCGGTGATCGAATGCAGGGTGTAGCTGCCCAGCTCCCAGCGCAGGCGGGCGCTGGCGCCGCGGCTGTCGAGCTCGGAATGGTTGAGGCCGTCCAGCGCGACCTTGTCCTCGTCGAAGCCGTCGACCAGGTCGTTGCTGCCGGGCTTGAAGATATTGGCGCGGAACAGGCGCGCGGTGCCGTTGAGATGGCGCGCGTGGGCGTTGAGCAGCGCCTCGAAGCCGTCGCCCTCGTACAGGAACTGCACGCGCGCGGCGGACTCGTCGTAGCCCTCGAAGCCGTCGTTCGGGCCGGGATAGGTGTTCTCGACCCAGTCGTCGCGGCGCTGGAACATCGCCGAGGCGCGCGCCGACCAGCGATCGCTGAGGCCGCCGCCGACGGCGCCCTCGAAGTTGATCATGTCGTCGCTGCCGTAGCCGAGCTTGCCGTAGCCGCTGAGCTCCTGCGACGGGCGCACCGAGTCGAACTTGACCACGCCGGCCGGGCTGTTGCGGCCGAACAGCGACCCCTGCGGGCCGCGCAGGACCTCGACCTGGGCCAGGTCGAAGATCGGGAAGCCCTTCAGGATCGGGTTCTCCTGGACGACGTCGTCGTAGACCAGCGACACCGGCTGCGAGGTGTTGAGGCGGAAGTCGGTGTTGCCGTAGCCGCGGATGTAGAAACGCGGGAAGGCGCGACCGAACGAGGACTCGATGTTCAGGCTCGGCACCCGGCCGGACAGTACG
The DNA here is from genome assembly GCF_003233695.1 of Marilutibacter maris. Taxonomy (NCBI): domain Bacteria; kingdom Pseudomonadati; phylum Pseudomonadota; class Gammaproteobacteria; order Lysobacterales; family Lysobacteraceae; genus Marilutibacter; species Marilutibacter maris. Next base: position 2,180,626 of record NZ_CP029843.1, read on the forward strand.
CGCACGTCGCCGCCGTTGGAGCCGAGCACATCGAGGCTCTCGGTGTTGATCGCGGTGATCGACATCGGCACTTCCTGCGCGTTCTCGATCTTGCGCTGGGCGGTGACCATCAACGTATCGAGGGTCTTGGCATCGCTGCTGGTGACGGTGTCGTCGGTGGCGGTCGCGGCCTCCTGGGCGATCGCGGCCGGCGCGAGGCCGATCGCGAGCGAGGTGGTGATGGCGGCGGCCAGGGCGTGGCGGACGAGGACGTGCTTGGCGGTCATCTGGGTTCTCGGCAAGAAGCTGTCGGAAAGGGCTGTCTGGACGAACTGTCGAAACGAATGGAGCGCACCCTGGGGTACGCCGGATCGGCACGGACGTGCCGGCATTGCTGGACAGACGGACAGGCCGCACGGGTGGCGCGGACATGTCCGGGTCGGACTGGACCGTCCCTTGACGGCCCGGGCGCGGCATTGCGCGCCCCGGAGGATCGCGTGGCAGGCGAATGTTACAACATCGTTAAGCCCAGCGTACCCCGGCGTACGCCGCCGGTCGGCCTGGCGGCGGTCGCGGGGGCGGTGCGGCCCATGCTGCAAGCCCCATCGCGGCTGACGCCGCTCCTACGAAGCGCGCTTGCCTGCTCCATGACCCCAGCCCCCTGAGTCAGGGGGCGATTCGCGCGTAGCGCGAATGGGGGTGTGGCAGCGCAACGGTGGGGCCCAAGGTTTGCGAAGCAAACTTTGGGAGATATCCGCGCGCAGCCGGATATCGTTCCCCCTGACTCAGGGGGCGATTCGCGCGTAGCGCGAATGGGGGTGTGGCAGCGCAACGGCGGGGCCCATGGTTTGCGCGGCCAACTTTGGGGATTCCCGGGCGCAGCCCGGGGATCGCCGCTTGCACTGCTCCTCCCCCCTTGCCCCCGCGGCAGGGGCGTACCCGCAACGCCGGACCGGCGCCGGCTCAACGGCCGCCGGCCTGCAGCCGCACCGGCGCCACGAACGGCTTGATCCCCAACGCCTCATGGATCTCGCTGGGGTAGTAGGCGCGATCGCCCTGCAGGACGAAGGCGACCTTGCGCACGTCGGCGATGTCGGCACTGGGGTCGCCGTCGAACAGCACCAGGTCGGCGCGCTTGCCGACCGCGATCGAACCGCGGTCGTCGAGCACGCGCGCGACCTCCGCCGCATTCCAGGTCGCGGTCTGCAGCGCCTCGCCCGGAGTCATGCCCGCCTGCACGTACAGCGCCAGCTCGCGCTGCAGGGTGAAGCCGACCATCTCGTCGGTGCCCGCCACCACCGGCACGCCGGCCGCATGGGCGCGGCCGACGAACTCGACCAGCTTGGCGAAGCTGCGGTCGTAGCGCTCGCCGGTCTCGTCGTCGGGAATGTTCATCTCGGCGGCGCGACGGCCGCGCTGGATGTCCGGCGGCAGGTGTTCGGCGACATCGGCGACGATCGGCGATATCTGCCCGTCGCGCTGGTGCAGGAACTCGAAGGTCGCCAGGGTCGGGTCGATCACCACCCGGTGCGAGACCAGGCTGGCGATGAAGTCCTGCACCGGTGCGCTGTCCAGGTCGAGCCCCACGGTCTTGTCGGCGACCAGGTAGAAGCGCGCCAGGGTGCGGGTGTCGGTGTCCTCGTCGACGAAGAAGTTCAGCAGCAACTGGTTGATGTGCTGGATCTCGTCGTAGCCGGCGTCGATCGCGTCCTGCGCGCGCAGGAATGCCGGCACGTGGCCGCTGACCCGCAGGCCGCGCCGATGGGCGTAGGCGACGGTGTCCTTCAGGATCGCCTTCGGGAACGAGTTGTAGATCTTCAACTGCGGATAGCCGTGCGCGGCGTACCAGTCGATTGCCTCCCTGGCCCCGTCCAGGTCGCTGACGACGAAGCCGTTGCGCGCCGAGAAGTCGCTCTCGCCCTCCAGGAAGCCGGCGGCGACGATCCGCGGCATCATCAGCTTGCCGGCCTCGGCATCGCGGATCAGCTGCTGCAGGGTCGCGTTGTCGTTGCCCATGTCGCGCACGGTGGTCACCCCCGAGGCGAGGTTGAGGCCGCCGTCCCAGCGGCCGACATGGCCGTGGCTGTCGAACAGGCCCGGCAGCAGGACCCGGCCGCCGGCGTCGAGCACCTGGTCGGCGTCGATGTCTTCATCACCGGCGTCGCTGATCGAAGCGATGCGACCGTCGCGGACCAGGACATCGGCGGCCTCGCCCAGGCGTGCGTGCTCGCTGTCGAACACCCGGGCGTTGCGGATCAGCAGGCTTCCCGCGAGCGGATGCGCCAGCCGGTCCCGCAGATCGGCCAGCACCTTGGCCTCGGCCGCGACCTGGCGCTGCTCCAGGTCGGCCGCGCTTGCCTGCCAACCGTCCTCGATCAACTGCAGCCAGCCGGGGACGATGAAGGCGAACAGCCGCGGCACCTCGTCGGTGGTCGCCCAGACGAAGGTCGGGGTCAGGCCGACCCCGGTCAGCGCCAGCAGCTGCACCCGCTGCGGGCCCTGGCGGTTGGCGATGTCGACCGTCTCCACCGTCCGCATGGTCAGGGTGCCGCCGGGAATCAGCGGCAGCTTGCCGTCGGCGCGGCGCGCCAGCGCGCCCAGGGCGACCGAGAGCGACTCGGGGGTGCCGCCCAGCGGCGAGTACTGCGCGCCGTCCATGGCCGCCTGCTCGCCCTCGTCGGAGGCCGACTTCCAGCGCGCGACGCCATCGGCGATCTTGAAGGTTTCATCGACCGGAGCACCGAAGGTCGAACTGCCGCTGACCTGGTAGTCGCGGAAGGTGCCGTCGTCGGCGAGGCTGAAGCGCTCCTTCAGTTCCGGCCCGCGACCGTTGTCCTTGAACACGAAATCGACCTCGACACTGCCGTCGTCGTGGCGGGTCACCAACTGCTGGCCGGCCTGGCGACCGCCGTCGACGAGGGCCACATAGCGGATGGTCTCGGCGGCCTGGGCCGATGCGGCGAAACCCACCGACAACAGCGGAGCCAGCAGCATCAGGGCAAGCAGCGCCAGAGGGCTGCGGCGATCGTGTGCGACGTGTGCGAAAGGGAGCAAGCGGTTGCGATGCATCGTGGACACTCCTGTCGGATGCCCGGCCCTGCCCGCGCGGGCAGTCGCATGGAACCGGTCGCGCAGCCCGGCTCGTGCTGGACCAGGAAATCATGGCGGCGCCACCGCGACCGCTGCGCCCCTGCCGGCCAGCGGATCGGCCCCTGGACGGATTGCGGCGGATGGCGTTGACGTGGATCGGATGCTGTCGCGGACACGGGTAAGACCCTGCCCGCCCGCGCACCATGCAGCATGCGCTGCCGACGGACAAGTCGCCGGGGTCACAGTGTCGCGGCATCGCCGCGGATGCGGCGGCGTACCGCCGGGGCGCGAATCGCGTCGCGCTAGCGGACGCAGTCGGCCAGGGGCATGTTCAGCGACTGCCAGGCCGAACCGTCGCGGGTCGACTCGGCGAACAGGACCAGGCCCAGTCGGCGCGGATCGGCACCCTCGGGCAACTCGATCGCGGTCTCGCCGACCACCGGCGCCCGGCCGACCGCCCACGGCCCCTTCAAGGCCCGCACCACACGATCATGGCGCAGGGTCAGCCCATCGTTCTCGCCGGCCCTGACCTGGGTGCTGAGCCCGTCCTGGTACAGCGCCAGCCACAACATGCCCTCGCCGGGCGCCTGTCCCGCGACCGGTTCGGCCCTGACCCCGACCCGCAACCGGGCGTCCTCGACCACGACCCGCAGCAGCAGCGAGACCGGCGCGGTACGTTCGCGGACCGCCCGCAATGCCCCACGCGCGCGGCGATCGTCGCGCCAGTCGAGCATGGTCTTGTCGCCGACCATCACCTGCGGGGTATAGACGGTACGCCCGTTGTCGAGCTTGATCCGCACGCGCTGGCGCTGGCTGTAGGCGGGATCGGCGAAGCGGTCGATCCACCCGATCTCGTCCCAGTAATCGACATGGAAGGCCAGCAGCGAGGTGCGTGCGGGGTCCTCCTCCCGCGACAGGGTCGACAGCCACTCGTCCGCCGGCGGGCAGTCGCTGCACCCCTCGGAGGTGTACAGCTCGACCAGTGGGGTCATCTTCGCTTCGCTGCCGACATCGCAGGCGATGGCCGCCTCGGCCGCAGCAACGCCCGGTAACGACAACCCGGCCAGCAGCGCCAGAGCGATACCCGGCAGGCCTCGTGGCAAGTTCCTGTGCATCCGGTCGCGCATCGACTGCCTCCATCGAACCATCGACAAAACGAGGGGGTAGGCCCACAAAATGCAGCCATCTACGTCGAAACAGCACTCAACTTCGACGACTGCCCGGAAAAGCGATTCGCGACCGCTGCCACCGCGGCGGTTGCCGGCGCGGGCCATGATCGCCATGGAAGCGCGCCGCAGCGGGCCAATAAAGCCCCGATCGGCCCCGACCCGACAGAACCAATCACCCGATACGGTACGTATGCCGGCCCGGCAGGGTTACCCCGGACGGCCGCCCTCCGGCCCGAACATGGCTTTCGTCAGGGGCCGCTCCCGGCCCCATCCGTTAGGCTTCGGGATTCCTTATGACGAGGTTCGCCTGATGAAACACCCGCTTGCGCTGGCCCTGGCCATGGCCCTTGGCGTCGTCGCCCTGCCCTCCCATGCCCAGTCCTCCGATGGTGCCGCCGCCGTGTCCCCTGCCCTCGCCGCCAACCCGTTCATGCAAGAAAGCCCGCTGCCGCTGCACTACCCGCAGTTCGACAAGATCAAGGACAGCGACTTCGCGCCGGCGTTCGACTACGGCATGGCGCAGCACCTGAAGGAAATCGAGGCGATCGCCAACAATCCCGAGGCGCCGACCTTCGAGAACACCATCATCGCGATGGAGAAAGGCGGCCAGGTGCTGGACCGCGCGCTGACCGTGTTCTTCAACCTGGTCGGCACCGACACCAACGACACCCGCAACAAGCTGCGCAGCGAATACGCGACCAAGCTCGCCGCCCACCAGGACGCGGTGGCGCTCAACGGCAAGCTGTTCGAGCGCGTCGACGCGCTCTACAACACCCGCGACTCGCTGGGCCTGGACGCCGAGGGCGTGCGCCTGGTCGAGCGCTATCACACCAATTTCGTGCGCGCCGGCGCCAAGCTCGGCGAGGCCGACAAGACCCGGCTGAAGGAAATGAACGCCGAGCTGGCCGCGCTGGGCACCCAGTTCAGCGACAACGTGCTGAAGGAAGTCAACGCCTCGGCCGTGATCGTCGACGACGTCGCCGAGCTCGACGGCCTGACCGAGGCCCAGATCGCCACCGCCGCGCGCATCGCCAAGGAGCGCGGGATGGACGGCAAGTACGTGATCACCCTGCTCAACACCACCGGCCAGCCGCCGGAGTCGCAGCTGACCAACCGTGCCCTGCGCCAGCGCATCCATGAAGCCTCGGTCGCCCGCGGCAGCCACGGCGGCGACTTCGACAACCGCCAGATCATCTCCAAGGTGATGAAGCTGCGCGCCGAGCGCGCCAAGCTGCTGGGCTACCCGAACCACGCCGCCTACGGCCTGGAGGACCAGACCGCCAAGACCCCGGAGGCGGTGAACGCGATGCTCGGCCAGCTGGCCCCGGCCGCGGTCGCCAACGCCCGGCTCGAAGCCGCCGACCTGCAGGCGATGATCGACAAGGAACAGGCCGCCAAGGGCGAGCCGAGTTTCAAGCTGGAGCCGTGGGACTGGGCCTTCTACACCGAGAAGGTGCGCGCGGAGAAGTACAACTTCGACGAGTCGCAGCTCAAGCCCTACTTCGAGATGAAGAACGTGCTCGAGAACGGCGTGTTCTTCGCCGCCGGCAAGCTCTACGGCCTGAAGTTCAAGGAGCGCACCGACCTGCCGAAGTACCACCCCGACACCTGGACCTACGACGTCTTCAACGAGGACGGCTCGCAGCTGGCGATCTTCATCTTCGACCCGTACGCGCGCGACTCCAAGCGTGGCGGCGCCTGGATGAACTCCTATGTCTCGCAGTCCGGGCTCAGCGGCGACCAGCCGGTGGTCGCCAACCACCTCAACATTCCCAAGCCGCCGGCCGGCGAGCCGACCCTGATGACCTGGGACGAGGTGACCACCACCTTCCACGAGTTCGGCCACGCCCTGCACGGCATGTTCTCCGACGTGGAGTATCCGTTCTTCAGCGGCACCAGCGTCCCGCGCGACTTCGTCGAGTACCCCTCGCAGGTCAACGAGATGTGGGCCGACTGGCCGGAGATCCTGGCCAACTACGCCAAGCACCATCAGACCGGCGCGCCGATGCCGCAGGCGCTGCTGGACAAGGTGATCGCCGCGTCCAAGTTCAACCAGGGCTTCGCCACCACCGAGTACCTCGGCGCTGCCATGCTCGACCAGCGCTGGCACCAGATCGGCGCCGACCAGGTGCCCGACGCCGCCGGGGTGATGGCATTCGAAGCCAACGCGCTGGCCGCCGACGGCATCGACTACAAGCCGGTGCCGCCGCGCTACAAGACCCCGTACTTCAGCCACATCATGGGCGGCTATTCGGCCGGCTACTACGCCTACATCTGGTCCGAGGTGCTGGATGCCAACAGCGTGCAGTGGTTCAAGGACAACGGCGGCCTGACCCGCGCCAACGGCGACCACTTCCGCAAGACCCTGCTCTCGCAGGGCGGCAGCCAGGATGCGATGAAGCTGTTCCGCGACTTCGCCGGCCACGATCCGAAGATCGAGCCGCTGCTGGAGAAGCGCGGGCTGAGCACCGCCACCGGCGCGGCCGCTTCCGGCCAGTAAGCGCCACCCGGCCCCAAGCCAGGCCACGACGCCGCCCGGAGCGATCCGGGCGGCGTTTTTCGTTGCCGCGTCGTCGACGGTGGTCAGCTCGCCGCATCCACCCCGGCATCCCAGTCCAGCCAGTCGCCGGGGGCCAGCGGCAGCACCGTGAGCGCCGTGCCGCGCGCGGCCTCGCGCAGGCGGCCGATCGGGTCCTCGACCTCGACGTACTCGTCCATCCCGCTCACCCCGTAGTGGATCGGCACCAATCGCCGTGCACCGAGGATGGTCGCCGCCGCCACCGCCTGCTCGGGCGTCAGCACCCCCGGCTGTCCGCCGGCCGGCTTGCGCCATCCGAAGCGCGCGCCGTTGACCGGCAGGAAGGCGGCATCGAAGGGGCCGTACTGGCGACCGATGCGCCACCAGTGGCCGTGCCACAGGGTGTCGCCGCCATGGAAGACGCGACGCCCGCCGGCCGACACCACCCAGGACATCTGCGGATCGCCATAGCCGTCCGAAGCCGGCACCGCGGTGGCGGTGAAGTCGCCCAGCAATTGCGGCTCCCACGCCGGCGCCGGCCACGCCCGCGCCGCCTCGGGCAGCGGACGCGGATTGCTGCCCACCGGATGCAGCAACACCCCACCCTGGCCCAGCGCGTCGGCGACCGCGGCGGCGTCGAAGTGATCGCCGTGCGCATGGGTGACCAGGACGTAGGCATTGCCCTCGATCGCGCCCACCGGGATCAGCGGGTCGGCGAGCTTGTCGCCCCAGGCCCCGGTACTGGCCAGCGGATCGATCAGCAGGCTCGCCTGCGGCAGCCGCAGACGGATGCCGGCCCAGGCCAGCCGCTGCACCCGCAGGCCTTCGCCCGTGGTCGCGGCACGGACACGCCCGCCCGGGAGCAGGTTCAAGGCCAGCAACCCGGCCGTGCCGGCCAGGAACCGCCGACGTCGCAACCAGGGCCCGCGACCGGCTTCACCACCACTTCCTCCTCCACCCCCGCCGCCTGCGCCGCTCATGCCGCCACCTCCGCGGCCGCCATCTCCTCGAGCGACGTGTCGAGCTCGAACACCGACTGCGCGGGGATCAGTTCCAGGTTGTGGCGATGCCACCGGCGCTCGAAGGCACTCGCCTCGACCCCCGGCGCCAGGCAGTCCTCGATCGGGATCGCCGCGATCAGATCCGCGACCGCCACCGGCGCGGTCCCGGCACGGATCCGGATGACCCGCGCGCGCAGTTGCTGCAGATAGTGGATCGCGTTGTCGAGCACGGCCGCCGGAAAGTGGCCGACATGGCCGCCGACGACCCGGCCGCGACCGAATCGGCGGATCCGCCCGATCGCACCATGGATCAGTTCCGGATCGGCGCGGGACAGGTAGACGATATTGCCGACGATGGCGTCGCCGACGCAGACCAGGTCGGCCTCGGGCGCGTCCACGCTGACGTGGTCCATGGTCTTGCCCGGGTTGTGCACGAAGCGCAGCCGGTGGCGGCCCCAGCGCAGGCTCAGCGCGGTGTCGAACAGCAATTGCGGCTCGCGATAGAACGCGTCGACCCGTCGGTTCTGCGCCAGGAAGGTGTGCCGGTAGTGCCGGTGCGCGATGGTCAGCGCGTCCGGGAACAGGCGCATGCCGGCGATGTGGTCGCTCATGAAATGAGTCGCGGCGACCGCGCGCACGGTCTTGCCCATCTCCCCGCACAGGATCCGGCGCAGCGCGTGGGCGTCCTCGCTGCTGCCCAGCGAATCGACCAGCAACGCATCGTCGCCGTCGAGGAAGGCGGTGGCGACCGACTGGTGGTCGTTGCCGACGAACATCAGCACGTCGGGGGCCAGGGCTTCGTGGCGGAGTGTTTCATGCTTCATCGCGGGTACCTCGGAAGAACGCATGTCGTTGCGATGGGCTCATCCTCGCCAGCGGTCCGCGGCGCGACAAACGACAAATTCCCGCCATCACATTAGAAAAAATAACTTGATACGATGCGGCATCGCTGCCGCGCCCGAGGCGACCGTGAAACCCCGCCACCCCGCCCCGCTCAATGCGCTCAGGGCCTTCGAGACCGCCGCGCGCTGCCTCAGCTTCCAGACCGCGGCGGCGCGGCTGTTCGTCACCCCGGCCGCGGTCAGTCAGCAGGTCAAGCGGCTGGAGGCCCATCTCGGCGTCAGGCTGTTCCACCGCGGCCATCGCACGGTCGAGCTGACCGCCGAGGGCGAAGCCCTGGCCACCACCCTGGGCGAGCTGTTCGCGCAACTCGACCTGGCCCTGGACCGCGCCACCGCCGCCGCCCACGCCGACCTGCGGGTCAGCACGATGGAGTCGTTCGCCGCCAAGTGGCTGGCGCCGCGCCTGTACCGTTTCCACCACGACTTCCCCGAGCTCAGGGTGCGGATCGAGACCGGCGACGGCCATGTCGACTTCGCCCGCGACGGCGTCGATGTCGCGATCCGCTACGGACCCGGCGGCTACCCCGGCGTGGATGCCGAACGGCTGCTGGAGGCGCCGGCGTTCCCGGTCTGCGCGCCCGCGCTGGCCGAGCACGCGTCGCACCCGCTGGCCGAACCCGACGACCTGCGCCACCACACCCTGCTGCATGACGACAGCGCCGCCGATCGTCCCGGCGTGCCCGACTGGCCGGCGTGGCTGGCCGGCAGCGGTGCGACCCGGGTGAATCCGTTGCCGGGCCCGGTCTTCGCCAGCATCTATCTGGCCCAGGAAGCGGCGATCGCCGGCCATGGCGTCGCCCTGGGGCTGGCGCCGCTGGTCGAGGAGGACCTGCAGCGCGGTCGCCTGCGGCGCCCGTTCGATCATCGCGCCGACAACGCCTATGCGTTCTGGCTGGTGCGTCCGCGCGAGGCCGTCGTCCATCCGGCGCTGGACGCGTTCTGCGCCTGGCTGCGCCGCGAGGCCGCCGGTGCCAGCGGCGACGACTGCTAGCATTCTCGGCATGGCCATCGCCCCGCCCGTCGACGCCGAGGATGCCAGCCAGGCCCTGGCCGACTGGCTCGCGCCCCACCGGCGCCTGTTCGTGCTGACCGGCGCCGGCTGCAGCACCGCCTCGGGCATTCCCGACTACCGCGACAGCGATGGCGGCTGGAAACGCAGCGCACCGATCACCTGGCAGGCCTTCGGCAGCGATCCGCTTGCACGCGCCCGCTACTGGGCCCGCAGCCAGGTCGGCTGGCCGCGGGTCGCGGCGGCCCGCCCCAATCCGGCCCATCACGCCCTCGCCCGCCTGCAGGCGCTGGGCCGGGTCGAACGGCTGGTGACCCAGAACGTCGACGGCCTGCACCAGCGCGCCGGCAGCGCGGCGGTGATCGACCTGCACGGGCGCATCGACATGACCGTGTGCCTGGGCTGCGGACGCCGGTTGCCGCGCGACCGGGTCCAGGACCTGCTGGAAGCGGCCAATCCCGACTGGATCGGACTGCAGGCAGCGTCGGCGCCGGACGGCGACGCCGACCTCGACGGCCACGACTTCGGCCGTTATCGGGTGCCGGGATGCGGCGACTGCGGCGGCCTGATCAAGCCCGACGTGGTGTTCTTCGGCGAGAACGTGCCGCGCGAGCGCGTCGCCGACGCGTCCAGCGCGCTGGCCCGCGCCGACGCGATGCTGGTGGTCGGTTCCTCGCTGATGGTCTATTCCGGCTACCGCTTCGCCCGCGCCGCGCGCGAAGCCGGCCTGCCGCTGGCGATCCTGACCCGCGGGATCACCCGCGCCGATCCGCTGGCGACGCTGAAACTGGAAGCCGATGCCGGCACGGTCCTGCCGGCGGCGCTCGCGCGGCTGCGGCCCTGAGCATCGCGGGCGCTCCGCCGCCCGGCGGTGGCGCGACCTCCCTGCCGCGCCGCCGCCCCGCATGCTGCCCGGGCCCGTCAGCTTCCCTGCCTCGCTCCCGCCCGGTCCCGAAGGCGTCTCAATCCGTGTCGCTCGCGTCTCAGTCCCGCGCGTTCACATCGAGGGCATTCACATCAAGGAACAGATCGCGCGCCATCACTCCGATGTCCGGCTGGTCGATGAAGAAACCGTTGACGCCCAGGCCGTACAGCTGCAGCGCCTCGGCCATCGCCGACTGCACCTGGCCATTGGGCGACTGCGCCAGGTAGCGCTCCTCGGCGCGCAAGGTGTAGGGATGCACCAACAGGCCCTGGCCGAGCGCATGCGCGAGCATCGGATGCACGATCCCGGTGCTGCGGGTCGCGACCTCGGCGCGGCCGTCGCCGTTGCCATCCAGCGGCGGATCCAGCGCCAGCCGCGGCAGCAGGTTGCCCTTCCACGGCCCGACGCCCGAGGCGTAGTGGGCCTTCATCCAGGCCAGTACCGGTTCGCTCGCGAGTGCGCCATAGCGGGTGTCCGCAGCCAGGCCACCGTCGACGACATCGCCGAGGTCGCCGTACAGCGCGGCCAGGTCGCGGCCGTGGGCGACGTTGTAGCGGACGTCGTAGGGAACCGCGTCGTAGAGGTCGTCGTAGAGCTGGACCAGCGGCAGGTCGACGCCGGCCGCCGGCATGATTGCCTTCTCCAGCTCGATCAGGTTCTCGAATTCGAAGCTCTGGATGAACACCCGGCGCGGGTCGGTGAAGCCCTCGGCGACCAGGGTCTCGACCAGTTTCGCGCCCAGCGAAACGTCGATCGCGGCGCCGTCCAGGCGCCGCCCCTCGTGGGCGAAATAGGTCGGGTGCTTGGTCTCCGGATAGACGCCGATGCGACGCCCGCCGCGGCTCTCGCGCTTGATCAGCCGCAATACCTCGGCGAAGGTCGGGATGGTGTAGCGGCCGTCGTAGCGGGTGTTGCCCGGACGCACCTCGGGAATCCGCTCGCGCGCCCGCAGGGTCTTGATCTCGGCCAGGGTGAAGTCCTCGCTGAACCATCCGGTCAACGGCCTGCCGTCAATCAGCTTGGTGGTCCGGCGGTTGGCGAACTCGGGACGGCTGGCGACGTCGGTGGTGCCGGAGATCTCGTTCTCGTGGCGGGCGATCAGCACCCCGTCGCGGGTCGCGACCAGATCCGGCTCGATGAAGTCCGCGCCCTGGCGGATCGCCAGCCGGTAGGCCTCCAGGGTGTGTTCGGGACGGTAGCCGCTGGCGCCGCGGTGGGCGATCACGATCAGGCCGCCGTTGTCGGCGCGGGGACGCCGGTGCCCGGCGGCTTCGGCGCCGGTGCCGGCGCGGTCGAGGGAGGCGGGATCGGACATCCGGGGTTCGCCGGCACGCGCCGGCGCGGTGGCGACCAGGGAACAGGCCGTGATCGAGTAGACCACGAAGGCCATCGCCGCGAGCGTCGCGCGGGCGGACAGGCGGCGATGGGAACGGCGGCGCGCGGGCGGCGCGGCCGGGGTTTCGACGGGTGGGTGCATCGGTGCCTCCAATGGCAGGCCGCGGGGACGCGGGATCTCGGGATGCCGACTCCCCCTGCCAGCCGACCGTTCCAGCCTCGCCAGCGCCGATTGCGTTGCGATGACCGCCGCGCGGCATGCCGATGACCCTGTGATCCCGGGCACGCGGCGCGGGCGGCGTGGAGATCGTGAACAGGCTCTCAGCGCGGCGCGACATAGCCTCCGGGCACCCCGTGCGGCGACAACACCAGTTGCCACAGCTGGGCGTTGCGGGTGCGGAAGGTCGCCATCGAACCAGCCAGGTAGAACCGCCACATGCGTCTGAAGCGCTCGTCGTAGCGTGCCGGCAACCGGTCCCAGGCGCGCTCGACGTTGTCGCGCCACGCCTGCAGGGTGCGGTCGTAGTCGGCGCCGAAGTTGTGCCAGTCCTCGATCACCAGCCGCCCCTCCACCGCCGCCGCGACCTGCGACGGCGACGGCAGCATCGAGTTGGGGAAGATGTAGCGCGCGATCCACGGGTCGGTGACGTGGCGGGTGAGATTGCCGCCGATGGTGTGCAGCAGGCACAGGCCGTCGTCGCGCAGGCAGCGCCGCACCCTGTCCATGAAGGTCGGGTAGTTGGCGTGGCCGACGTGCTCGAACATGCCGATCGAGATCACCCGGTCGAAACGCTCGTCGACATCGCGATAGTCCTGCAGGCGGATCTCGATCGGCAGTCCCGCGCATAGCTCGCGGGCGAACGCGGCCTGCTCCTGCGAGATCGTGATGCCCACCCCCTCGACGCCATGACGCTCGACCGCGAACTTCAGCATCTCGCCCCAGCCGCAGCCGATGTCGAGCACGCGCATGCCCGGCGCCAGTCCCAGTTTGCGGCAGACCAGGTCGAGCTTGGCCACCTGGGCGCTGTCGAGATCGCCGACGCCGCGCCAGTAGCCGCAGCTGTAGACCAGGCGCTTGCCGAGCATCGCCCGATACAGGTCGTTGCCCAGGTCGTAGTGGCGGCGCCCGACCTCGCGGCTGCGGCGCCGGGTCTGCTGGTTGAACCAGCGTCCGCGCCAGCGGTCGAGGGCGGCCTGCCAGCCCATCACCCGCCGGTCGAGCCGGGCCCGCATCAGCCGCGCCAGCATGCCGTCCAGCGACGCGACCTCCCACCAGTGGTCCATGTAGGACTCGCCCAGCCCGAGCGAGCCCTGCGCGATCACGCGCGCATAGAAGCGGTCGTCGAGAATCCGCGGGTCGCACTCGCCGCCGCCGCCGACGCGCACGCCGGCTTCGGCCAACAGTCGATCCACCCTGCGCTTGATCGGAGAATGCGTTCCGGCCATGGCACCATCGCGTCGCGACAATTCGGGCTCGACCCTACTGTCCGGGCACTGACGCCGGCGTCAAGACGGCGCCGCGCGAGCGCCCGCCCCGCGCTATCGGGTCGAGAACAGTTTCCGGTACTGCTCGGCGACGTACGGCAGCAGCGCCGATGCCGGCAACTGCACCACCTGCTCGCCATCCGAGTACGGCCCCACCTGGTACGGCGGGAACACGAAGCGGATCGCCTCGATACGCCCGTCGCGCCCGACGACAGGCTCGAACTCGCTGTAGTTCTCCGCCTCCGGGCCGGTGCCGTCCTCGATCATCCGGCGCGCATCGCGCATCATCCGCTCGCGCTCGCCCGGCGACAGTTCGTCGGCATCCAGGCGCTGCGACAGCGCGGTGTGCAGCGACTCCCTGACCTGCGAGGCGATCTCGGCCCAGCCGTCGCCGTCGGCGGGAAACAGGTCGGTGATCCGCAGCCGCTGCTGCTGCTCGGGCAGCCACACGAAGCGGGCCAGCAGCGGCGAGCTGTGGGCGCCGCCGGTGTAGCTGCTGCCGTCGGCGGCGATCGCGAACAACTGCGGTGTATTGGCGACCTCGGTGAAGGTCAGCGACAGGTCGTACAGGGTCGCCGCCTCGCCCTCGGTGCGCGCGGCGACCGCCTGCATCAGGTCCTCGCGGGCATCGTCGGCATAGCGCTTGAGTTCGGCCGCCAGTCCCGGGTACTTCATCGCCGAAGGCGGATAGGTGATGCCGACCACGTAGTCGGAGGTGACCTCGGACACGTCCTTGAGCTCGACCGGCTCGGGCGCGGGCGCAGGCTCCGGCGTTCCGGGTTCGGGCGTCCCGCCGGCGGCCTGGCTCGACGGCGCATCGGCCGCCGGCGCCTGGCCGCGATCGCAGGCGGACAGGACAACGAGGCTGGAAAGGATCAACGCGGGAACAACGATCGGGGGGGAAGAAACGCGACGCATAAACTCCGTCCTGGGAGGCAATGCGGCCACGTTAACGTTCCCGATGTGATGCAGCGGTCACGAAACCAGCGGAACCGTGCCGCATCGCTTGCGGCACGGCGTGGGTGTGCGGGCGCGACGGCGGCTCAGGCCAGCAGGGTCTGGTACTCCGGCCGCCGCTTCACCCAGGCCTCGGCATAGGAACACTGCGTCACCACCTTCAACTGCGCCTGGCGCGCATAGTCAAAAGCGGCCCGGACCAGGTGGCTGGCGATGCCGCGACCACCGATCGCCTCCGGCACCCAGGTGTGGGTCACCACCAGGGTCCGCCCGTCCATGCGGTAGTCCAGATAGGCCTTGGTCCCGTCGATGGTGGTGGCGAACCGGTGGACGCCGGTGTCGTGATGGATCGTCGGCGCGTCGGCGGGGGTCTGTTCGGTCATGCAACTGCTCCAGGGGTCGACTTTGGCTTGGGCGGCCGCCGGAGCCGGGACCGCCCCGACCCATCGCACCCCGCCCATCGGGGGCCGGCCGCCCCCCAAGTATTAACACGAGCGGCCGCCGCTGCCTGCACGCCGGATGTGTCGGGATTTGGTTGCGTTTCAGGTCGGATCGCCCCGAACAGCGGCCAGCTTTGACGTACTGCGTCACATTTTTGGCCGGAATCCGCCTGTGCGGACGTGATCAAGGATTGGCACGGTATGTGCGTCAGCCTCAGCAGGGCGACACACAGGGGGAGCAAGGCAATGACCGGCAACCAGATCGCTATGATCCAGTCCGCCAGCGATTCGGTCCTGATCGACCGGCTGTTCGCACTCGCGCGCAACGGCGAGGCTGGCGATGAATTCGACGTCATCGATGTCGAGGTCTACGAGCGCCTCGCCCGCTCCTACGGCCAGTCCCCGGATGAGCTGATCCGCGAGGATCACCCGCTCGCGGCCTGACCCGGCCGCATCGCGCGCAGGCTGCGCGCAACGGCGCCCCCGCGACAGTCCCGAAGCTGCCGCGGCGCCCATGCGGGGCACCCGGCCCGGCCCGGCCCTACATGAACGAGGGCCGGGTCAACTGGTTCAGGAAGTGCTCGCCGACCCGCGGTTCCATGAACAGCATGAACAGCACCCCGTAGATCGCGCCCGACAGGTGCGCGCTGTGATTGATGTTGTCGCCGCCGTTGCGGTCCATCCAGAACGAATAGGCGACATAGGCGACCGCGTACAGGATCGCCGGCACCGGCAGGAAGAACACGAAGATCAGCGACCACGGCGCCAGCAGGATGTAGGCGAACAGCACCGCCGACACCGCCCCCGAGGCGCCGAGGCTGCGGTAGTGCGGGTCGCGGCGGTGGCGGATCCAGGTCGGCAGGATCGCGATCACGATCGCCGACAGGTAGAACAGCACGAAGCCCGGGTAGCCGATCCGCGGCAGGAAGAACGGCTCGATCGCGCGGCCGAAGAAGAACAGCGTGATCATGTTGAACAGCAGGTGCTGCCAGTCGGCATGGATGAAGCCATGCGTGATCAGGCGGTCGTACTGGTGTTTGCGCTCGATCGCCGGCGGCCACAGGATCAGCCGTTCGATCAGCCGCGGCTTCTCGAAGGCCTGCCAGCTCACCAGCACGGTGATCGCGATCAGGATCAGGGTCGACATCGTCTATCCGCTTCGGTTATCGGCGCCGGAATCGCGTCCGGCGGTTCCGGGATTGTGATCAGGCGCTGCGGTAATGGTCCTGCATCGGGTAGCGGCGCGCATACAGCCCGAACGCCGCCGCCGCGACGAAGGCGAACCCGGCGAAGAAGAACATCAGGAACGCGTTCTCGCTCAGGCCGGTGCTGGCGATCTGCGCGGTCACCGAGTCGTTGCGGACCGCGGCATTGGTCATCAGCACCCACAGGTTGCCGTAGGACACCGACAACAGCCAGAAGCTCATGATCGTGCCCTTCATCGAGCGCGGCGCCTGGCTGTAGGCGAACTCCAGACCGGTCGCCGACACCAGCACCTCGCCGAAGGTCAGCAGCAGGTAAGGCAGGATCTGCCAGGCCAGCGAGACCGGGTCGCCGCCGTCGATATACAACTGGATCAGGCCGGCGACGATCCAGGCCAGGCCCGAGAACGCGATGCCGAAGCCCATCCGCCGCAGCGCGGTCGGCGCGAAGCCCATGCGGCGCAGCAGCGGATACAGCACCAGGTTGTTGAACGGGATCAGCAGGATGACCATGATCGGGTTCAGCGCCTGCATCTGCCCGGCGGTCACCACCAGCCAGCTCGGCCACCACCACAACTCGTGCGGGATGTGCATGGTCTGGCCCTGCAGCACCCAGGTCGAGGCCTTCTGGTCGAACAGCGACCAGAACGGGGTGACCAGGGCGAACACGATCAGGATCCGCAGCACCGCGCGCACGCCCTCGATCGCGCTGGCCGGGTGCCGGTCGGTCGCGCGCCCGAGCTGCATCGACGCGCCGGTGCCGACCAGGGCGATCAGCAGCCCCAGGCCGATCAGCACCGCCTTGACGAAGCCCATCGGCGGAATCAGCGCCAGCGAGGCGAGCGCCAGCACCACGCCGGCGATCGCGACGAAGGTGCCGGCGCCCTTGCCCGGCGCCGGTCCGAACAGCGCGCTGCGCACCACGTTGAGGAAGGAGTCCGGGTCCGGCGGCGACGGCGGCACGTGCACGTACTTGCGGCGCCCGGCCCAGAAGATCACCGTGGCGATGAACATCAACAGCCCCGGGATGCCGAACGCCACGCTCGGCCCGTAGTTGCGCAGGAAGATCGGCATCAGCAGCGAGGCGAAGAAGCTGCCGAAATTGATCGTCCAGTAGAACGCGTCGTAGACGATCTTCGCCAGCGACTTGTTGCTCTGGTCGAACTGGTCGCCGACGAAGGCCGAGACCAGCGGCTTGATGCCGCCCGAGCCCAGCGCGATCAGGAACAGACCGGTGTAGAAGCCGGTGCGGTTCTCCTCGAACAGCGCCAGGCAGGCATGGCCGGCGCAGTACACCAGCGACAGCCACAGCACCGTGTTGTACTTGCCGAAGAAGCGGTCGGACAGCCAGCCGCCCAGCAGCGGGAAGAAGTACACGCCGATGACGAAGGTGTGGAAGATGTCCTTGGCCGCGCCCTCGCGGTCCGCTTCCGGCAGGTAGGCCAGCAGGATGCTGCTGACCAGGAACGGCACCAGGATGTTGCGCATCCCGTAGAAGCTGAAGCGCTCGCAGGCCTCGTTGCCGATGATGTAGGGAATCTGCCGGGGCAACTGCCCGGCGCCGGCGCTCGCGGCGGTGGTGTTCGACATCAAGTGGTTCCGGGTACTGGCACGAAGGGCCAAGACTACCCCAGAGCGCCCGACCTTTGGGATATCCAGCTTGGCCTATCGCGCCATTGATCTCCCTCAGAGATTCAGCCCCAAGGCTCGGACGCTTTCTACATTCACTTGCGGATGAGCGCAAGCGCAACAGATCCTCGCCGCAATGGAGAGGACCCAAGAACAATGACTTGAATACAGCCGCGCACAGAGCATCACCGCCAGTACTTACAGATGGCGCCAACGCCTCCACCCAGCCAATCGACCTCAGAAAATCGCGATTATTCCCGAGGCAGGCAAGGATCATTCAACAGGTCCGACATCGAGGGAACATCATTCAATGACTGATAATAATTGATCCCTACCGGCTGCCACCGATCTACGGAGTTTCGATATACGACACCAAAACTTCGATACAGGCGATCACTCTTCGATATCCCGCCGACAATCAAACACCCAATCATTTCATCCGTGTCGACAGATCGATAAGTCTTCTGCCTAATCGTTACGACGCGAGAAAAACAGCTGAGCGAAGGAACATACCCGCACGGGTCCGCCACGGAAATAAAGCCCGCATAGTCTTCCTGCTTGAGAAACTCGCCAAATATCGCTGCCGCATCCTCAAGATCGCGCACACCTCTATTTCTATTCTCCAGAAAGTCAACAATCAGACATTGCTCACTATCGCATTCCCGACCCTGATCCTGATCGGCATGAACCGGCGCCGAGCATGCCAAAGTCAGCGCAAGGACGCATAGAGAGAAGGGAGAAAAACAACGGCCCATCTGAAGCACCTCAATAATATATGCCGTCAATCATTCTGCCCGCGCCACGCCGCCTCAACCGCGAACGCTGGTTGCCCAGCGACCAGGCAGCACGATCATTCAGTGTAGACCCAGCACTCCCGCGACTGCTCTCCGGCGAGTAGTCCAGAAAACCACAGCAGACCGAAGAGACAATGACCGGAGGAGCACGACGTCGGCCTTGGCAACCCGATGCCGACATGCATCAGCCCCTGTCATCACCACACACAATCATGCCTCTCCCAGCGCCGACCACACTTCTATCGCGGCCAGACATAATTATTGCCCTTGACTCTCCGTACACAACCACCCTGATCATCGAAGAGCCATCCGACACCCGAGCAACTTCATATTCACGAAAAACCAAGTCATGATAGGTGCCAGAAGACAGTTCTTTGCTACTAAAAACACCATCACTTTCCGGCTTTAGCATACCAACCCGAGCAGCAGGAAGCACAATCACCGTCAGCCCGCTCAACTCATCGAAGAAAGCGGTCGCGCCTTCACTCTCCCCCACTTCTGACGCCATGCCAGAACCAGGCACCAAGTTACAAGATGGTGAAACCCGGTATATATCGACATTGTTTGCCGAACAAGCAGCCACACTCAGCAGCGCCAACAGCATAACTTTACGGGACCCCATACAAACACCTCACTGATGCCACCCGGAATGGCGAAAGAAAGCCCTCCAAAAGAAGAAACTCCACTCACTCAGCTTAAAGTCAGTTGCCACCCCAAGTTCACTCCAACCTCTGATTCATCCATGAATCACCCATACTCCCCACACTCCAATCCCTTAGACCCGTAAAGCACAACAGGAGCCGCCAGAACAGCAATACGTCCAGAAGAGCCGACCCGATCATTTCTCATTCCGGCAATGGAACACCCGGCTTGCAAACTCGAGTCGTCGCAGCATATCGGAACCAACCACGCCACCCGGATGGCCCCAAGCCATGGCTCAGATCCCGGCCACTTGCCCCATGGAACTACGTTGCCATGTCGCAAACCCAAACGGGCTCGCTGGGCCGCGAACGCACCAGAACGCCATCCGTTTCATCCCGGTAGACAAGTACGAGGAAGTAGCATTTCGGCAGGCGAAAAAAGTGGTCCTGAATCCTTTGCTTCGAAAAGCGCCTGGATAGGGAAACAGCCGGCTGAACGCGGTTAATCCCCTGCCTCTCCTCATCCACACCGCCCCGCCCACCTGGCGGGAACCCGACGGAGAATGCCTGTAGCAGCTCACGGGTTTCTGGATCGTACGCATAAAGCAGAAAGCCGCTCGCCTCCCCCAACTGAAAGGGCGCGATCGTCAACGGCTCGGAATGATTGTTCTCCAGACCCAGGACATAGCCATCCGACACCGGGGTGATGGTCACCGAGACCTGGAACCCGTCCTCACCCGCCGCCGAGAGGGGAGAAAGCAGAAGAACCAGAAGGCGCGCAAACCAACCTACACGATCGAACTTCATGAAAGCTGCCTCCGCCTCATGCCACGCAGCACATTCGGCACGGATCGAGGCCATGCGAACCCGAAGGTCATGGCTGCCACCGACCCACTTCAAACACGACAGGAGGCCAATACTTGCTCATGCGGCGTATGGGCCGTATGGCTTGAGGCCCGCATGGATTGAAGCCTGATGGCTGATGGCTGATGGATCGTTGCTGATCCAGAATTCGAATGGAGTCCACGGGAGTCTGGGCGCCCTCGTGCTCCAGCGACCATTTGCTGATGCAGATTCTCAAGGCTCTTCCATCGTCGAGCCATACCGAATCGCCAGGCGCCGATTGAGGATGAAGAATCAACAACTTGGCACCATCGTACTTCCCCGGCTCGGTGACCAGGACCTTGGTGAAGGTCCGGACTTCATAGGATCCGTCCATGAAATGATCGTACTCGGTGAGATACCTCGAACCGGACACTTCCACTGAAACCGGCATGTCACCTGGTACTTCACAGTCACCCGATACTTCGAGGTCGATCGTGGCGATCGAAGCGCAGGCCGCTATCGTCAATGGCAAGACCAGTGACATCAAGACCGAAAATCGCATGGCCGTCTCCCGCCATTCCATCAGATCCGAAACATCGACGCGAAGGCGTCAGGTCAGGCCGAGAGGCAAACCTCCCGGGACAGGATGAAGAGCCCTTCGACCGTCATTGTCGATGGTGCCGAAAAACCGCCGGTACCGACAGGCGCCCACCTCCTGTCGCTTCCTTGGCCACGCCGTGCCGCCGCGGGTTCGGTCAACACTGCTGACACCCGCTGTCGGTAGCCCTTCCCCATCGCCCTGGTGACGCGGCAACGCTCCGCTACCATACGCCGGTCCTCCACAAGGCCCGCCGATGATGATCCGCACCCTGCCCGCCGTCCTCGCCCTGGCGCTGTCCGCCCTGTCCCCCGCCGCCGCGGCCGCGACCGCCCCCGGCGACACCGCGCTGACCACCGTCGCCGAACGCAGCGGTTTCGTCAGGACCGGCCGCTACGACGAGGTCATCGCGCTGTGCGAGGCCTTCGCCGTCCGCTATCCGGACGCGGTGCGCTGCCAGAGTTTCGGCACCAGCCCCGAGGGGCGGCCGATGAAGTTGTTGGTCGTCTCCCAGTCGGGCGCGTTCACCCCGGAACAGGCGCGCGCCCAGGGGCTGCCGGTGACCCTGATCCAGGGCGGCATCCACTCCGGCGAGATCGACGGCAAGGACGCCGGCTTCCTGGCCCTGCGCGAGATGCTCGACGGCGAGATCGCGTCCGATGTCCTGCGTGAGCAGGTGCTGCTGTTCGTGCCGGTGTTCAACGTCGACGGCCACGAGCGCTTCAAGGCCTGGAACCGCCCCAACCAGCGCGGCCCCGAGGAGATGGGCTGGCGCACCACCGCGCAGAACTACAACCTCAACCGCGACTACGCCAAGGCCGACACGCCGGAAATGCGGGCGATGCTGGCGCTGTACGGCAAGTGGGACCCGCTGGCCTACATCGACCTGCACGTCACCGACGGCGCGCAGTTCGAGCACGACATCTCGATCATGGTCGAGCCCGTCCACGCTGGCGACGAGCCCCTGCGCGAGGTCGGTCTGGCGTTCCGCGACGGGGTGATCGCACGGCTGGCCGAACAGGGCTCGCTGCCGCTGCCGTTCTACCCCTCGTTCGTGGAATACGACAACCCGGCCTCCGGTTTCGCCGACGGCGTCGCGCCGCCGCGCTTCTCGCACGGCTACACCCTGCTGCGCAATCGCCTGGGGATGCTGGTCGAGACCCACTCCTGGCGCACCTACCCCGAGCGCGTGCGCGCCACCCACGACACCATCATCGCCTCGCTGCAGCTGCTGGCCGCGCACGGCCGGCAGTGGCAGGCGGTCGCGCGCGCGGCCGATGCGCGCGCCAGCCGGCTGGCCGGCCGCGAGGTCCCGCTGGACTACAAGGCCACCGAGCAGGCGCGCACGATCGAATTCCGCGGCTACGCCTATACCCGCACGCCGTCCGAGGTCTCCGGCGCGCTGATGACCCGCTACGACGAGACCACGCCGCAGGTCTGGAAGATCCCGCTGCGCGACCGGATCGTGCCCGACAAGGTCGCGACGGTGCCGGCCGGCGGCTATATCGTGCCGGTCGAGCACGCGGCGATGGTCGCGGCCCTGCTCGAGGTGCACGGACTGCGCCATGTCCGCCTGGACGCCCCACTGTCGCGGGCCCCGGTCGAAGTGTTCCGCGCCACCAGCAGCGAGTTCGCGGCCCAGCCGCTGGAGGGCCATCAGCGCGTGAGCATTGACGGCGACTGGACGCCGGCCACCCGCGACATCCGCGCCGGCGCCCTGTTCGTGCCCTCGGCCCAGCCCGGCATCCGCCTGGCGATGGCCCTGCTGGAGCCGCGCGCCCCGGACGCGCTGGCGGCCTGGGGTGAGTTCAACAACGCCTTCGAGCGCAAGGAGTACATGGAGGACTACGTCGCCGAGGAGGTCGCCCGGCAGATGCTGGCCAGCGACCCGGCGGTGAAGGCGGAATTCGAGCGCCGGCTGCGCGAGGACGAAGCGTTCGCCGCCGATCCGCGCGCACGGCTGGACTTCTTCTACCGCCGCCACGCCTCCTGGGACGACCGCCACGGGCTGTACCCGGTGATGCGTACCGCACGGGTGCCGGCCGGCGCCCACTGACGGCACCCGCCATCGTCGCCGTGGCTTCAGCCGGCGCGGCGACGGTGGCGATGACATCGCCACCACGTCACGGCCTCGATACTGGCGCGCCCGGCCCCTCCGGGCCGTCCCCAGGAGTATCCATGCCGTCGTTTCGCCGTTCTCCCCCGATCCTGTCCATCCTCGCACTGGCCACGAGCCTCGCCGTGGCCGGCTGCCAGCCGGATCCGGGCGCGCCGGCGCCCTCGACGGCCGGCGACAGCGACAACGCAAGCCAGGCGGCCCCGGCCCGGTCCCGCATCGTGGGCAGCGCGCTCTACCGCGAGCGGATCGCGACGCCGCCCGGGGCCTATCTGCGGGTGCAACTGATCGACAACCTGCTGGCCGACACGCCCAAGGCGGTCCTGGCCGAAACCCGGGTCGAGAACATCGGCCCGCCGCCGATCGGTTTCGAGCTGGACTACGACCCGGCCAGCCTCCGCGGCGATGGCCAGTACGGCCTGCACGCGTCGCTGTACGGCCCCGACGAGAGCCTGTTGTTCGTCACCGACGTCCGCCACGCGCTCCAGCCCGGCAGCGAAGCGCCGGTCGAGCTGCTGCTCCGGCACGTGGCCGCCGGCAGCGGCACCGACGCCACCGCGGCTGTCGCCAACGGGGCTCTCACCAACGCTGCTGTCGCCGCCGACGCCGGGCAGCGCCGTCACTGGCAATGCGGCGAACTGCGGGTGGATGCCGATCTCGACGCCACCACCGGCAGTACCACGCTGTCCTTCTCCGGCCGCCGACTGGTACTGGCGCAGACGCCGGCCGCGTCCGGCACCCGCCATGCCGACGATGCCGGCAACGAGTTCCGCAGCAAGGACGAGAACGCGGTGCTGACCCTGGCCGGCCGGCCGCAGCTCGAATGCACCTTGTCCGACACGCCGTCGCCGTGGACCCAGGCCGCCGATCGCGGGATCGGCTTCCGCGCCGCCGGCAACGAACCGGGCTGGTGGATCGAGGTCGGCATGGGCGAGTCGCCCGCGGTCACCGCGACCCTGGACTACGGCGAGCGGGTCCTGGAGATCGCCCACGCCCGCCCCGACGGCGCCGGCTACACCGGAACCACGGCCGACGGCGTCGAACTCAGACTGGAGATCGACCGCCGCCCCTGCACCGACGGCATGAGCGGCGAGGCCTTCGAGGCCGGCGCCAGGCTCCAGGTGGGCGGCAAGGGCTACCGGGGTTGCGGCGCCTTCCTGTTCGACTGAGCGTCGCCGGCACACGGGCAAGGCCGTGCGCGTCGTGGCTTGCCACGGCTTCGCTCCTCCGGGGCCTGGCGGTCAACCGCCGCCGTCAACGCGACAGCGGCCACTCACCGGCGATCGTGTAGGCGTGGTTGTGCTGGATGTCGCTGCGGATCAGCACGATGCGGTCGACCTGCCAGTGGATCGGCGGGTCGATCGCGGAGGTGTCCCAGGGCCTGCGGCAATCGCGGGCGACGGTGACGTGGGGCACCAGCGCCTGCCCCTTGCGGAACTTCACCCCGCTGTGCAGCAGCGCCCGGTCCAGCGCCCCGCGCAAGGCATGCAGGGGCGTCGGTGCGGTGTCGCAGCCCAGCCAGCAGACCCGCGCCGGCGCGAACCCACCGGCGATGTCCAGCGACATTTCGAACGCGTCCGTGGCGGCGCAGGCCGCCTCGGCGGCGGCGCTGGCGGCGTCCAGTTCGCGTGCGTGTTGCCGCGGCCACTCGCCCAGCCAGCGCAAGGTCAGGTGGAAGCGGTGCGGACGCAGCCGGCGGCCGTCATGCGGCTGCGTCGACTCGGCCGCATCCGCGGCGCGCTCGATCCGGGCGCGGGTCGCGTCGTCCGGCCACAGCGCGAAGAACAGGCTGTAACGCGGGGTCGGATCCGGCGTCTCGAAACCGGCCAGTTGCGGCTGCACGCTCATCGATCGCCGCCGCCGGCGGCCCCGCCCTCCGCGCGCAGGTGATCGGCCAGCCCGCCCAGTTGCATGGCCTGGACCTTGTCGACGACCGGGGCGAAGCCGGCCAGGTCGTCCGGCGCATAACCGCCGGCCCGGTAGAACAGGGTGATCCGGGTCGCGCCCTCGCCCGCCTCGGCCAGGCGGAACTCCAGCACGCCATCCACGCCCATGCCCTGCAGCGGGCCCAGACCGCCGGTCATCCGCAATAGCTTGCCGGGCTCGACGAACACCACCTGCATGTGCCGGGCCTGGCGGTCGCCGGCGATCTCGCAGAAGCAGCCGCCGGCACGCGGCTCGATCCGCAACCGCGATTGCGCGCCCCACCAGGTGTGGCCCTTCGGCCACCAGCGATCGACCTCGCCGACCAGGGCCCGCCACGCGGTGTCGGCGTCGACCGCGACCTCGACGCTGTTCTCCAGGGTGAAGCCATCCGCGGCCGAGTCCTTGACCTCGGCCGTGGCGGTGCCGCCCAGGCAGAGCAGCAACAGTGTTGCGACACGGATACGCAGCTTCATGCACGGACCTCCAATGGCGATACGGTTAGGGTACGCCAGCGCCCGTCCGACGGCGACGCGGCGCCTCAGCCGGTGGCGCCCTCCAGCTCGCCCCAACGCGCATAGGCGGCATCGAGCTCGGCCTGGGTCCGGGCGACCTCGTCGGTATGCTCGGCGACCCGGGCCTGATCGCGCTGGAAGAAGGCCGGGTCGTTCATCGCCTCGCTCAGCTCGGCCAGGCGCGTCTCCAGTTGTTCGATCCGCGCCGGCAATTGCTCCAGTTCGCGCGCGTCCTTGTAGCTGAGCTTGCGGCGCGCGGGCGGCGCCGGCGTGGCGGCGGCCGGTTTCGCGGCCCCGCCGGTGGCGTCCGCCGGCTCCGCCGTGCGCGGGTGCGTTGGCGACGGCCGCCGCTGCCGCAGCCAGTCGCTGTAACCGCCCACATATTCGCCGACCCGCCCCTCGCCCTCCATCACCAGGGTCGAGGTCACCACGTTGTCGAGGAAGTCGCGGTCGTGGCTGACCAGCAGCAGGGTGCCCGGGTAATCGGCCAGCAATTCCTCCAGCAGTTCCAGGGTCTCGACGTCGAGGTCGTTGGTCGGCTCGTCCATCACCAGCAGGTTCGAGGGCTGCGCGAACAGCTTGGCCAGCAACAGCCGGTTGCGCTCGCCGCCGGACAGCCGGGTGATCGGGGCCCGCGCCCGCTCCGGAGTGAACAGGAAGTCCTGCAGATAGCCGATCACATGCTTGGACTTGCCGCCGATCTCGACGTGGTCGCGGCCCTCGGCGACGTTCTCCAGCGCGCTCCAGTCCTCGCGCAGGGTCGCGCGGTACTGGTCGAAATAGGCGACCTGCAGGTTGCTGCCCAGTCGCACCTCGCCGCGGGCGGGCTCGAGCTGGCCCAGCAGCAGCTTCAGCAGGGTGGTCTTGCCGCTGCCGTTGGGCCCGATCAGGCCGATCCGGTCGCCGCGCATCACCGCGGTGTCCAGGCCCTGGACCAGCGGCCGTTCGGCGAAGGCGAAACCCAGCCCGCGGGCCTCGATCACCTTGCGCCCGGACGACTCGCCCTGGGCCATCGACATCTTCACGCTGCCCTGCAGCTCGCGCCGCCCGGCGCGCTCGACCCGCATCTGCTTGAGCCGGCGCACCCGCCCCTCGTCGCGGGTGCGGCGCGCCTTGATGCCCTGCCGGATCCAGGCCTCTTCCTGCGCCAGCAGCTTGTCGAAGCGGGCGTTCTCCTGCGCCTCGGCGTTCAAGCGCTCCTCGCGGCGGCGCAGGTAGTTGTTCCAGTCGCCGGGCCAGCTGGTCAGCGCGCCACGGTCGATCTCGACGATCCGGGTCGCCAGCGCGCGCAGGAAGCGGCGGTCATGGGTGATGAACACCAGCGCGCCCGGCCAGTTCTTGAGGAACCCCTCCAACCAGTCGATCGCCTCGATGTCGAGGTGGTTGGTCGGCTCGTCCAGCAACAGCACGTCCGGCGAGGACACCAGCGCCCGGGCCAGCAGCACCCGCCGTTTCATGCCGCCGGACAGGCGCGCGAACACCGCATCGCCGTCCAGTTCCAGCCGCTCGAGCGTCTCGGTCACGCGCTGGTCCAGCGCCCA
The DNA here is from genome assembly GCF_003233695.1 of Marilutibacter maris. Classification (NCBI taxonomy): domain Bacteria; kingdom Pseudomonadati; phylum Pseudomonadota; class Gammaproteobacteria; order Lysobacterales; family Lysobacteraceae; genus Marilutibacter; species Marilutibacter maris. The sequence continues at coordinate 2,207,220 of NZ_CP029843.1, forward strand.
GCCGTCGGCGGCCTCGATCCGCGCCTGCACCCGCGCCAGCGCCTCGGTGTCGACCGGATCGGCATGGCTGAGGTGGTGGAACTCGGCCAGCCACGCGCCCAGTTCGCCCAAGCCGGCGGCGACCACGTCCCAGACGTCGCCCTCGGCGCCGGCCGGCACCTCCTGTTCGAGGCGGGCGACACGGACACCCTCGCTACGCCGCACTTCGCCGTCGTCCGGCTGCAGGGCGCCGTCGATCAGGCGCAGCAGGGTCGACTTTCCGGCGCCGTTGCGGCCGATCAGGGCGATGCGCTCGCCGGCTTCGATCGAGAGATCGACGCGCTCCAGCAGCAGCGGGCCGCCGACGCTGTAGTCGACGTCGATGAGATTGATCAGGGACATCCGCCCATTCTAGCGGGCCGGCGCGCCGCTTCGCGGCTCAGGAGCTGCAGGACAGCATCGAGCAGCCGGCGCGATCGCGGGCCCAGTCCGGACGGCGGGCGGCGAAGGCCTCGCGGCCGGGCTGTTCGTCGTAGGGCCGGCGCATCACCTCCAGCAGCTCGGTCACGCCCGCGATATCGCCCTGGTGGGCACGGTCGATCGCCTGCTGGGCGAGATAGTTGCGCAACACGTAGCGGGGGTTGGTCGCCTTCATCAAAGCGCAGCGGTGCTCGTCGGGAAGCGGGTCCTCGTCGACGCGCTTCGCGTAGGCGGCCAGCCACTGCAGCAGCGCCGGCGCCACCGCCTCGCGCTTGTCGGCGTCGTAGAACGCCGCATCCAGCGCGTCCAGCGACGGCGCCGACAGGTCCACTCCGGGCAACCCGCGGAAGAACAGGGTCATGTCGATCTCGCCGGCCTTCAGCAGCTCGCGCAGGGACTGCATCAGGGCGATGTCGTCGTCGCGGCAGGCCTCCAGTCCCAGCTTGGCCGCGGTATTGCCGCGTTCGGCGCGGTTGAATGCGTCCACGTAGCGGCGCAGCCCGTCCTGCAACGCCTCGACACCGTCGAACAACGGCGCCAATGCGCCGGCGAGACGGCCGAGGTTCCAGTAGGCGACCTGCGGCTGCTGGCCGAAGCGGTAGCGGCGATGCGTCGCGTCGGTGGTGTTCGGGGTCCAGTCCGGGTCGTAGTCGTCGATCCATCCGTAGGGCCCGTAGTCGATGGTCAGGCCGAGGATCGACATGTTGTCGGTGTTCATCACCCCGTGCACGAACCCCACCCGCATCCAGTCGGCGACCATCGCCGCGGTGCGCTCGCAGACCTCGCCGAACCAGTCGCCGTACAAGGCCTCGCCCGCGCCGGACCGGTGCCGTTCGGACAGATGCGCGAAATCGCGGCGGATGCAGAAGTCGACCAGCTGGCGCAACAGCGCCTGGTCGCCGCGCGCGGACGGCAGCTCGAAGTTGCCGAAGCGCAGGAACGAGGGCGCCACCCGGCACACGATCGCGCCCGGTTCGGCCTCCGGATGGCCGTCGTAGAACATGTCGCGCACCACCGTCTCGCCGGTCGCGACCAGGCTCAGCGCGCGCGTGGTCGGCACCCCGAGGTGATGCATCGCCTCGCTGCACAGGAACTCGCGGATCGAGGAGCGCAATACCGCGCGGCCGTCGGCGCTGCGCGAATACGGGGTCGGGCCGGCGCCCTTGAGCTGCAGCTCCCAGCGCTCGCCGGCGGCATCGAGCACCTCGCCCAGTCCGATCGCGCGGCCGTCGCCGAGCTGGCCGGCCCAGTGGCCGAACTGGTGGCCGCCGTAGTTGGCGGCGAACGGCGCCATACCGTCCAGCAGGCGATTGCCGGCCAGCACCGCCGCCGCCAGCGGGCCGTCCATGAAGGCCGCGTCCAGGCCCAGCCGCTCGGCCATCTCCGCCGACCAGGCCAGCATCCGCGGCGCCGGCACCGGGGTCGGCCGCACCGCGGACCAGGCGGCGCCTTCGACCTGGCGGGTGCCGGGCCCCTGGTCGGGATCGCCCGGCATCTCGCGGACAAAGGCGTTGTCGAAGCGTAGTATCGGTGGCGAGGAGATGGGCATTCGGGGACGCGCCGGCAACGCGTTCGGTTCGAAGGGGAGCCCGACCATGATCGCACGCGCTCTGCGCCGGATCTGACGCCCCCCCGAACCGGCAGGCCCGAATTCGCATCGCCGACAACAACAGGGAGCCGCACGACAGGACGCCGGGTAACACAGCTTCGAACCAGGGGGCCACGGTCGATGGGTCTGATCTCCGCATGGCGTGGACGCAGGTGGCGTCGGCCACGGCACCGGCAATTGCCGGCCTCGGAACGCGTTCGGCTGCTCAGGTTCACATTCGCCAAATCGCGCGCCGGACTGACCCTGCTGACCTTCACCATGCCGCTGCTGTTCGCGGTGGGCTGGCTGCGCGACCTGGTGGTGCTCGGCGCGTCGGCGCGCTGGACCCTGCTGTTGCGTCTGGCGCTGGTGCTGGCCCTGCTGATCGCGGCCTGGCTGATCCGCGCTTCCGGCTTCAGCCGCCGCACGGTGGTGTTCGGAATCCTCTACACCCTGGTGTTCAGCGTCGCGATCGCGGCCACCACCGCGATCGAACCCGCCCGACTGAGCCTGACCCACGTGGCGGTCATGCTGATGGCGGTCATCCTGCTGCCGTTCGCGCTGTCGCGGCTGGCCGCGACCGGGATCATCGCGGCGCTGGCCCTGCCGATGTGCGGGCTGCTGTGGCACCTCGGCACGCCGCTGGCGCTGTGGGGCGCCTACGGCCTGTTCTTCGGCGCCGGTTGCGCGATCGGCCTGACCCAGCGCGCGGCCCATCTGGGCGCGTCGGCGGACATCTTCATGCACCGGCAACGATTGCTGGAACGACTGCATCGCGACTCGCTCACCGGCACCGCCAACCGCGACGGCTGGGAAGCGCGCGCCGAGCTCATGCGCCGCACCCATCAGCGCGCCGGCACGCCACTGTCGGTGGTGTATTTCGATCTCGACCACTTCAAGTCGATCAACGACCGCTACGGCCATGCCCGCGGCGACGCCCTGCTGCAGGAAGTATCCACGGTGATGCGTGCACAACTGAGAAAGTACGACCTGCTGGCGCGGATCGGCGGCGAGGAGTTCGTCGCCCTGCTGCCGGACCTGGACGCGGCGGCCGCGACCGGGGTCGCCGAACGCATCCGCCGGGCGGTCGCCGCGATCGACACCCCCGCGTCGGTCACGATCAGCGCCGGAGTGACCCAGGTCCGCGACGGCGAGCCCCTGGAAACCACCACCGACCGCGCCGATGCCGCCCTGCTGGCCGCCAAGCGCCTGGGACGGGATCGGGTCGAGCAGGCCTGAATCCGCCCCTGGACGGGCTCCGCCGGGCCGTTCCGGAGCGGGCCCGCCGCCCCAATCCACGCTGACCCGCGAACCGCGCGACGCACGGGATGCCACCGTCGGAGCGTAGAATGGGCGATTGGCCCTCGCGGGCAGTCCGAGGGAGCCCTCCAATGAACAACGATAGCGCGAACGACGACAGCAGCCCCCTGGGCTTCGGCGATCTCTCGCTTCCCGAGCCCCTGCTCAAGGCCCTGAGCGAGGTCGGCTACGAGTCGCCCTCGCCGATCCAGGCGGCGACCATCCCGCCGCTGCTGGAGGGCCGCGACCTGCTGGGCCAGGCCCAGACCGGCACCGGCAAGACCGCCGCGTTCGCGCTGCCGATCCTGGCCCGGGTCGCCCGCGCCGGCGCGCCCGCCGGCCAGCGCAAGCCACGCGCCCTGGTCCTGGCACCGACCCGCGAGCTGGCGATCCAGGTCGCCGAGGCCTTCCACAAGTACGCCCACCACCTGCCCGGCTTCCAGGTCCTGCCGATCTACGGCGGCCAGAGCTACGGCCCGCAGCTGGCCGCCCTGCGCCGCGGGGTCGATGTCGTGGTCGGCACCCCGGGCCGGATCATCGATCATCTCGAGCGCGGCTCGCTCGACCTGTCCCAGCTCGAGTGCCTGGTCCTGGACGAGGCCGACGAGATGCTGCGGATGGGCTTCATCGACGATGTCGAGGCGGTGCTGAAGAAGACCCCGGAGACGCGCCAGGTCGCGCTGTTCTCGGCGACGATGCCGGCGCCGATCAAGCGCATCGCCCAGACCTACCTGCGCGAACCGGTCGAGATCGCGATCAAGGCCCGCACCACCACCTCCGACAACGTCCGCCAGCGCTACTGGTGGGTCAGCGGCGTGCACAAGCTCGACGCGCTGACCCGGATCCTGGAGGCCGAGCCGTTCGACGCGATGATCATCTTCACGCGGACCAAGCAGGCCACCGAGGAACTGGCCGAGAAGCTGACCGCGCGTGGCTTCGCCGCCGCCGCGATCAACGGCGACGTCCAGCAGCAGCAACGCGAACGCACCGTCCAGCAGCTGCGCGACGGGCGCATCGACGTGCTGGTCGCCACCGATGTCGCCGCCCGCGGCCTCGACGTGGAACGGATCAGCCACGTGCTGAACTACGACATTCCCTACGACACCGAGAGCTACGTCCACCGTATCGGCCGCACCGGCCGCGCCGGCCGCAGCGGCGAGGCGATCCTGTTCGTGACCCCCCGCGAACGCGGCATGCTGCGGGCGATCGAGCGCGCGACCCGCCAGGCGATCGAGGCGATGGAGCTGCCGAGCATCGACACCGTCAACGAGCAGCGCGTCAACAAGTTCCTCGGCCGTATCGGCGAATCGCTGGAGCGCGCCGACCTGGCGATGTTCCGCGAGCTGGTCGAACGCTACGAACGCGAGCGCAACGTGCCGATGGCCGAGATCGCCGCCGCCCTCGCCGGCCTGGTCCAGGGCGAACAGCCGCTGCTGCTGGACAAGCCCAAGGACAAGCCGCGCCCCGAGCACCCACGTCCCGGCTCCGACCGCCACGGCGAGCGCGGCCCGCGCAACCGCGGCGAGGCGATGTTCGACGACGCGCGCCCGCGCGAGCGTGGCCCGCACGAACGTGGTCCCCACGTGCCCGATGCCGGAATGGAGACCTTCCGCATCGAGGTCGGCCACACCCATGGGGTCAAGCCGGGCAACATCGTCGGCGCGATCGCCAACGAGGCCGAGCTGGAAAGCCGCTACATCGGCCGCATCGACATCCGCCAGGACCACAGCTACGTCGACCTGCCCGAGGGCATGCCGCGCGAACTGATGGAACACCTGAAGAAGGTCCGGGTCGCCGGCCAGCCGCTGCGGATCAGCCGCCCGGGCAGCATCCCGGAGGACGACGGCCGCCCGCCGCGGCGCCCGCACGGCGGACGCCCGCACCCCGGCAAGCCGCGCGGCAAGCCCGGCCCGCGCGGCCCCAAGAAGCCGCATCGCGGACGCTGAGCCGAACCTGCTGCTTTCGGCGTTGGAGCGGCGGCTCGCATCTGCGATGCGAATCGCCCCCCTGACTCAGGGGGGGAGCCTGCCTTGATGCCGTAGGAGCGGCGTAAGCCGCGATGGGGCTTCCATGGAATACCCGGATCGCGGCTTACGCCGCTCCTACGAAAGGCAGGCCGGTCCTCAGTCTCGGCCACATCCTGTACGCCGGGCGCCGACGATGGTCGACATCGCCGATGCACTGCCGACATCCGTGGAGCTCCCGTAGGAGCGGCGTGAGCCGCGACGGGCTTTCATGGAATGGCCACGGACCGCGGCTTGCGCCCGGCTGGCCGCTGGTTCCATTCGCTCATGACGACCTGGGCAGTCGTCATCTGCGCCGGCGCCGGTTTTGGCATAGTGGCCGGACCGTCCCGCCGCATCCTCCGCCACCGCTCCCCATGCCCCGCATCCAGGTCTTCCAGCATGTCGCCGCCGAGCCCCTGGGCACGCTCGACCCGCTGATCCGCCGACGCGGGCACCGGATCCGCTTCACCAACTTCGAGCGCGACCCCGACGCCGCGCCGAACATGGACCGCTACCGCGGCCTGGTGGTGCTGGGCGGGCCGATGAACGTCGACGAGTGCGACCGCCGCGCGCACCTGCGCACCGAGCTGCGCGCGATCGAACGGATGCTCGAGCTCGGCAGGCCGGTGCTGGGCATCTGCCTGGGTGCGCAACTGCTCGCCCACGTGCTCGGCGCACCGGTCCGTCGCCACCCGGCCCCGGAGGTCGGCTGGCATCCGCTGGCGACCACCGATGCCGGCCGCGGCGACCCGGTGCTGGCCCCGCTCGGCGACGCCGCGCCGGTATTCCAGTGGCACCGCTACAGCTTCGAGGTGCCGCGCGAGGCCGTGCACCTGGCCCGCTCGCCGCTGTGCGAGCCGCAGGCCTTCCGCTTCGGCGACAACGCCTACGGCTTCCAGTTCCACCTGGAGATGGACGAGGCCCTGATCGAGCGCTGGCTGGCGAACCCGCGCTATCTCGCCGAGCTCGCCGCCGACGGCCATCCGACCGATATCGAGACGATCCGCGCGCAGACCCGCCAGCACATCGCGACGATGAAGGCGCAGTCGGAGGCGGTGTTCAACCGCTTCCTCGATCTGGTCGGACGCCCGCAGCGGCGGATCACCCTGCCCTCGCGCGAGTTCGGTTGAGCCGGCCCGGAGCCTCGCTCAGCCGAGTCCGAGCCGGCTTTCGAAGCGACGCTCGCGCCCGTCCAGCGGGTCCTCGAACCGCAGCGACCGCGCCAGCAACTGCAACGGTCGTCCGAAGTCGTCCTCCGCCGGCGCCCGCAATTGCGGATACAACGGATCGTTGAGGATCGGCGCCCCCAGCGCCGCCATGTGCACGCGCAACTGGTGCTTGCGCCCGGTCACCGGGCGCAGGCGGTAGCGCCAGATGCCGCCGTCGCCGCGGTCCAGCACTTCGATGCGGGTCTCGCTATTGGGCTCGCCGGGCGTTTCGGTCATGCGGAAGAACGGCTCGCCACGCTCGATCCGCGAACGGTGCAGGCGCGGGAAGTCCCCGCCCAGGCACGGCGCCAGCGCCTCATAGACCTTGTCGATGCGGCGCTGCGGGAACAACGCCTGATAGCGCGCCCGCGTCGCCGGCTCGACCGAGAACATCACCAGCCCCGCGGTGCCGCGATCGATCCGGTGCAGCGGTACCAGGGTGTCGATCCCGGTCCGCCGTCGCAGCCGCGACAACAGGGTCTGCTCGACGAATCCGCCGGCCGGGGTGACCGGCAGGAAGTGCGGCTTGTCGGCGATCAGCAGGTGCTCGTCGAGGTGGACCACGCTTTCGGCGAAGGGAATCGGCGTCTCGTCGGCCACTTCGCGGAAATAGCGGATCTCCATCCCGACCCGGTAGCGGGCATCGGCGGACAGGGCCCGCCCTTGCGCATCCAGCACCCGTCCGCGGGCGAAACGCGACTGCCAGACCTCGCGCGGGATCCGCGGGAAACGCGCGCAGACGCCGTCGAGCAGGGTCGGCCACGGCCCTGGCGGCAGTTGCAGGCGGCTGGGAAGGGGCGGAGGCGTCGCGCTCACGATCGCGCCATTATCCGCGACCGGCCGCGTCGACGCGCGCCCTCCTGGCCCGGCTCTTCGCCCCGCCGGCCCGGGCGCGCGGAACCGGTTTCCCGCTCCGGCACCGCCGATCGCGTCCGCGGCGGCTAGAATGGCGCTCCTTTGCGCATCGAGCCGGACATGGCCCTGAATTCCACCGTGGTGAAGGCGGAGCTGCAGATCAGCGACATGGATCGGCACCACTACGCCACCCACGACCTCACCCTCGCCCAGCACCCTTCGGAGACCGACCAGCGATTGATGGTGCGGGTGGTCGCGTTCGCGCTCTACGCGAACGACCGGCTGGAGTTCGGCCGCGGCCTGAGCAACGAGGACGACGCCGACCTGTGGCAGCGCGACTACACCGGCGACATCGATCTGTGGATCGACCTCGGCCAGCCCGACGAATCGCGGATCAAGAAGGCCTGCGCGCGGGCGCGCCAGGTGGTGGTGGTCAACTACAGCGGAAACGCGGCCGACATCTGGTGGAACAAGATCGCCAATTCGCTGACCCGGCTGAAGAACCTCACCGTGCTCGACCTGCGCCCGGACACGGTCGACGCGCTGGCGGCGATCGGCAAGCGCGGCATGCGCCTGCAGGCACTGATCCAGGACGGCGAGCTGCAGTTGATGAGCGACCAGGGCAGCGTCGCGCTGCGACCGGACGTCCGCCTCGCCTCCCAGTGAGCGCATGAGCGCGCGCGCCCACGACCACTACGACCTGTTGATCGTCGGCGGCGGCGCCGCCGGTCTGATGTGCGCATTGACCGCGGGCGGGCGCGGGCGGCGGGTGGCGGTCGTCGAGCACGCCAACCGGGTCGGCAAGAAGATCCTGATGTCCGGCGGCGGCCGCTGCAACTTCACCAACACCGGCACCACCCCGGCCAACTACCTGTCGGCCAACCCGCACTACTGCAAGTCGGCGCTGGCCCGCTACACCCCCTGGCACTTCATCGAGATGGTCGACCGCCATCGCATCGCCTGGCACGAGAAGGAGCTGGGCCAGCTGTTCTGCGATGTGTCGAGCAAGCTGATCGTGAAGATGCTGGTCGACGAATGCGAGGCCGTCGGCGTCCGCATCCTGACCTCCTGCGCGGTCGAGCGGATCGGACTCGACGACGACGGCCGCTACCGGCTGGCCACCTCGCAGGGCGTCCTGCGCGCGCCGCGGCTGGTGGTCGCCTGCGGCGGCCTGTCGATCCCGAGCATGGGCGCGACCGGCTTCGGCTACGAGCTGGCCCGCCAGTTCGGCCACGAGGTGCTGCCGACCCGCGCCGGCCTGGTGCCGCTGACCCTCAGCGGCAAGCACCTCGAACGCATGCACGGACTCAGCGGGCTGTCGCTGCCGGTGACCGCCAGCTGCAACGGCCAGTCGTTCAGCAATGCGATGCTGGTGACCCATCGCGGCATCAGCGGGCCGGCGATCCTGCAGATCTCCTCGTACTGGCAGCCCGGCGATGCCCTGCACCTGGACCTGCTGCCGGGCGAGGACGCGCTGGACTGGCTGCAGCGGCAGCAGGCCGCGCGCCCCGCCGCCGAACTCCAGACCGTGCTGTCGGACGCGATGCCCAGACGCTTCGCCCAGCGCCTGTGCGAGGTCTGGCTGCCGGGCCGCAGCGGGCATCGGCCGATGCGCCAACTCGACCCGCCGCAACTGAAGGCGATCGCCGCGGTGCTGTCGGCCTGGCCGCTGGTCGCCAGCGGTACCGAGGGCTACCGCACCGCCGAGGTGACCCTGGGCGGGGTCGACACCGACGGCCTGTCCTCGCAGACGATGGAGTCGCGGCAGGTGCCGGGACTGCACTTCATCGGCGAGGTCGTCGATGTCACCGGCTGGCTGGGCGGCTACAACTTCCAGTGGGCCTGGGCCTCCGGTCACGCCGCCGGCCTGGCCGCATGACCGACGCGCCGCCGCGTCAGCATTCCGCCGGCGGCCGGATGCAGTAGCGGTTGCGCCCGGTCTTCTTGGCGCTGTACAGGGCGGCATCGGCGGACGACATCAGGGTCTTGGCGTCGATCGCACCGTAGGCATAGGCGATGCCGATGCTGGTGGAGATGTTCAGGCTCGTACCGTCGACCTCGACCGGCCGCCCCATCACCTCGACCAGCTTGTGCGCGATCGCCACCGCCGCGCCCGGAACGTCGGCATCCTCAATCACGACCACGAACTCGTCGCCGCCGAGCCGCGCCGGGAGGTCGACCGCGCGCACGTTGTCCTGCAGGCGCCGGGCGAATTCGCACAGGACCCGGTCGCCGACCTCGTGGCCGTGGGTGTCGTTGATGCCCTTGAAGTGGTCGACATCGAGATAGATCAGGGCCAGCGGCTGCCCGTGCCGCCGCAGACGTTCCAGCGCCAGCGACATGCGCTCGTCGAACTGGCGCCGATTGGCGAGACCGGTCAGGGTATCGACCCGGGCGAGGCGTTCCAGCTCGCGCCGGCTCTCTTCCAGTGCCAGTTCCGCGGTGACCCGGCCGGTGACGTCGCGGGCGGCGGAAATGATCTCGCATCCCCCCTCTCGATCCGGGCTGGGAATCGGCTGCGTCACCGCTTCGACCCAGATGTAGTGACCGTCCTTGTGACGCACGCGGTAGGTGTCCGTCCTCGCCCGGCCGGTGGCGATGACGCTGGCCATCGCCTCGGCCTGGTATTGCCGGTCGTCCGGATGGATCAGGCTCCAGCGCGATCCGAGCATGTCGGCCGGCTCCCAGCCGAGCATGTCCCGCGCCGACGGCGAGACATACAACCGCTCGCCGTCGGTGCGCATCCTGACCACGAGATCGTGCGAGAACTCCGCCAGCAGCCGGTAGCGGTGCTCGCTGTCGCGCAGGCGCGAGGTCAGGCGCTTGCGCTCGCCCATTGCCAGGACCACCGGAATGGTCATCAGGCAGCCACTGGCGACATACAGCTGCAACAGCGCGATGCGCCCGGCGGTGTCGATGCCCTCCAGCGCCCACAGCGGCCCGTATCCCATCGCCGTGGCGACGCTGGAGATCACCGCCAGCAGGGCCACGCCCACGGCGAGGCCGGCGAAACCATGCCGGAACGCTCCCTGCAACAGCGGCGGATAGGCGAGGAACAGCAGCGGATACTCCAGCAGGAACACCGCGATGACCACCAAGGCCAGCAACGCCATGCTGCCAAGGAAGCCGCGACGCCTGCCGGACAAGGTCGCCAGGCGCAGCCCTTCGCGTTGGACCACGACCGTCGTGGTGGCGAAGATCACCATCCCGAGCACGTGCGCCGCGTACCAGCTGAACAGCTCGCCCATGAACGAACCGCCATGGGCCATGATCGCGATCGTGGCGGCCGGCAGCCCGGACACCGCGCAGGCCAGCAGGGTGCTGCCGGTGGCGATGCCGCCGAGCCTGAGCCAGTTCCTGGGATCGCCGACATCGGGCACCAGCCGCCTGACGAAGCCGGCCACGATCAGCACCTCGACGAGGCCGCACGCGCCGATGGCCGCGGCGTACGCGACCGCGTCCCCGCACAACACATGGGCCACGACACCGGCCGCGAACCCGGTCAGCACGTAGCCCGGCCACTGCCGCGTCGGCCTGGACAACAGCCAACCGGTCAGGATGCCGTTGCCGATCCAGACCACCGACAGCTCGCCGGGCGCGCGCACCAGGGTCAGCGACAACCACGCGCTCGCGCCAACCAGCAGCGCCAACAGCGGATGGTCCAGCCAGAACGCCTTCCGTGTCATTGGATGGTCCATGACAGCCTCGCTCCGTTGACCGATTTCGCCCGCGGAAGTTCCGGAATCGGAGAGGCCACGGTTGTCACGCAGGCGCGACGGTTACGTCTGCCATGGTGCCCGCCACGCCCGTTACACCATGTCAAAACATCGCCGCGACGGCGCGACCACGGTCACAAACACGCACATCGACGGGAGCGCCGCACTAGCCGCGATCGGCCGTGGTCTCGTCCTGCGCCGTCTCGACCGGCGCCAGTCGCAGGTGCTGGAAATCGAAACTGAAATCGGTCAGCGGCGACACCGCCTCCATCCTCGCCTCGCGGACCTTGCCGTCCGGGTCCAGCACGAAACTGACGAAGGCGTCGGCGTTCAGCCAGCGCTCGTCCCAGCGCACGATGAAGGTGTCGTGCTGCCAGTGTTCGAGGGTGCCGCGCAGGGCCGGGGTGCGGGTGAAGCGCATCCGCAACCGCTCGCCGTCGCGTTCGATCGCGACATCGCCGTACCAGGGGTCGCGGTAGGTCGCGGCATAGTCCGCCACTGGCAATGACGGCTTCGAGCGGGCGTCGCGCGCGGCGACGTGCTTGTCCCAGTCCTCGTCGGCCTTGCCGCGGCTGGCGGCCAGCGCGGCGGCGAAGGCCGCGTTCCAGTCATGCTCCGTCGGGCCCTCCGCCGGCGCGCCCAGCATCGCGTCCAGCGCCCGCAGGGTGACCGCCTGGAAGGCGCCGCCGACCTCGGCATTGGTCAGCACGACGATGCCGATCCCGCGTTCGGGCACCAGGGTCAGTCGCGAGACCATGCCGGGCCAGCCGCCGGTATGCCAGACCAGTTTCTCGCCGCGGTAGTCGCTGAGGTTCCAGCCCTCGCCATAGCCGGAGAAGTTCGGCATCGCCGGCGCAAGCTCCGGTACCGGCGCCTTGCCGACCGCGCGCGGCGTCACCACCGTCCACATCGCCTGCTGGCGCTTCTCGCTGAACAGGCGCCGGGTCTCGCCGGCGGCGTCGTGGTAGCTGCCGCCGGCCAGTTGCATCCGCATCCAGCGGGTCATGTCGTGGACGCTGGAATACAGGCCGCCGGCGCCGGAGACGTTCGCCCAGGCCATTCGCGGTGCCGGCTGCAGGTCCTTGAAGTCGGCCTTGGCGTAGCCGGTGGCGATCTCGTCGTCGGCGCGCAGCGTGTCGCTGTTGAACCGGGTCGACGCCATGCCCAGCGGATCGAGGATGCGCTGCTGCAGGAACTGCGCGTAGGACTGACCGCTGGCCGCCTCGATCACCAGTTGGGCGACGCCGTAGAGGATGTTGTCGTAGGCGTACTGGCCGCGGAAGCTGCCGTCGATCGGCACGTGGCGCAGGCGTCGCGCGACCTCCTCGGTGCTGTAGTCGGTGGTCGGCCAGTACAGCAGGTCGCCGGCGCCGAGTCCCAGGCCGCTGCGGTGCACGAGCAGGTCACGTATGCGCATCTCGCCGGTGATGTAGTCGTCGGACATCCGGAACCACGGCAGGTGGTCGATCACCCGGTCGTCGAGCGAGAGCCTGCCCTCGTCAGCCAGGATCGACAACGAGGCGCTGGTGAAGGCCTTGGTGTTGGAGGCGATCGCGAACAGGGTGCGCGGCCCCACCGGCGCGCGGGTCTGCAGGTCGCGCAGGCCATAGCCGCGCTCCAGCACCACCTCGCCGTCCCTGACGATCGCCACCGCGATGCCGGGCACGTCGAAGGTCTCCCGGGTGGTTTCGACGAAGGCGTCGAAACCGGCCAGCTCCGCGGGCTCGGCCGCGGCCGCCGCCTGCATGGCCTCCTGTGCCCGCGCGGACGGCGCCGCCGCGAGCATGCCGGTCGAGGCGAGTGCGAGCACCAGCAGCGCGCCTCGCGACCAGCCTGCGGTCCGGTCCACGGCTGCGGAGCTCATGGCGGCAGGACTCACGGCGGCAGGGTCAGTGGCGGCACGATTGCGATTACCTGCTGGGTCCACGCTCCACCTCGTTCGAATGCACAAGCCGCCGACGATACCGCAAGTCCGCGCGCACGCCGGAGGGCCGGAAGTCGCGTGGCATCATGTGCGCCCGCCTCTCACCCGGCGATCACCGCACGCGCCCGCCCGATGTCCGTCGTCCCGACCTCCCTGCCCGGTCTCGCCGTGATCGGCGGCGGCCCCGCCGGCCTGATGGCGGCCGAAGTCGCGCGCGCGGCCGGCCTGGAGGTCGATCTGTTCGAAGCCAAGGGATCGGTCGGACGCAAGTTCCTGATCGCCGGCAAGGGCGGCCTGAACCTGACCCACGGCGAGCCACGCCCCGGCTTCGATGCGCGCTATCGCGAACGCGCGGCCGCGGTCGGCCACTGGCTCGACGATTTCGATGCCGACGCGCTGCGCGCCTGGGCGCGCGAGCTGGGCGTGGACACCTATGTCGGCAGCTCCGGACGGGTGTTCCCGGACGACCGCAAGGCCGCGCCGCTGCTGCGCGGCTGGGTCCGGCGGCTGCGCGAACAGGGGGTGCGCTTCCATGTCCAGCACCGCTGGCGGGGCTGGGACGAGGCCGGCGCACTGCGGTTCGACACCCCCGATGGCGCGATCGCCACCCACGCGCGTGCGACCGTGCTCGCGCTGGGCGGCGGCAGTTGGCCGCAACTGGGTGCGGACGGGGCCTGGGTCGACGTGCTGCGTGCGCGCGGCATCGACATCGCCACGCTGGAACCGGCCAACTGCGGCTTCGACATCGGCTGGAGCGCGCACCTGGCCCGCCACGCCGGCGCACCGCTGAAACCGGTGATCGCGCACTGGCGCGACGCCGACGGCGAACACGCCCTGCAAGGCGAATGCGTGCTCACCGCGACCGGCATCGAAGGCAGCCTGATCTATGCGCTGTCGGCCGGGCTGCGACAGGCCATCGTCCGCGACGGCCAGGCCCTGCTCGAACTCGACCTCGCCCCCGGCCGCAGCCGCGACCGGCTGCGCGACGACCTCGCCCGCCCCCGTGGCAAGCGCAGCCGCGGCGAACACCTGCGCCGCGCCAGCGGGCTGTCGGCGGCCAAGGCGGCGCTGGTGATCGAGCATCTCGGTCCCAACGCGCTCGACGTTGCCGCGCAGGTCGCGACAACGATCAAGCGCCTGCCGCTGCGGCTGCTGCGTCCGCGTCCGATCGCCGAGGCGATCAGCAGTGCCGGCGGCGTGCGCCTGCAGGCGCTGGACGAGGCGCTGATGCTGCGCGACCTGCCCGGCGTGTTCTGCGCCGGCGAGATGCTCGACTGGGAAGCGCCGACCGGCGGCTACCTGCTGCAGGCCTGCTTCGCCAGCGGCCTGCGCGCCGGACGCGGCGCCCGCGACTGGCTCCGTCGGCGCTGACCGCCCCCCGCCGGCGACCGCGGGTCGGGCGCGCCGCCGATATTTCACCTGATGGTTGACATTCGCCGGGCACGCGAATATCGTCAACCACATGGTTAACAACAACTCCCCCCAACTGGATGCCCTGTTCCAGGCGCTGTCCGACCCGACCCGGCGATCGATGCTGCAGGCGCTGGCGCGGCAACCGCTCAAGGTCGGCGAACTGGCGGCGCCGTTCCGGATGTCGCTGGCCGCCGCCTCCAAGCACATCAAGGTGCTCGAAGGGGCCGGCCTGATCCGCCGCGAGGTCGAGGGACGCACCCACACCTGCCATCTCAAGGCGGCGCCCATGCACGCCGGCCTGGAATGGATCCGCCACTACGAACGCTTCTGGAACAGCCGCCTGGATGCCCTGGAAGCCCTGCTCGAGGCGGACGATGCCGCCCCCTCCATCGCCCCCCCCACCCCCACCCCGCCCGCCTCTCCCAAACGGCGCAAGCGCAAGAACAAGGAGTGAGTCCATGCACACCGACAACGACGCCCTCGGCACCCTGGTCGCGGCCGACACCATCCGCCTGCAACGCACCCTGCCCGGCCCGATCGAGCGGGTCTGGCGCTACCTGACCGAGCCGGAGCTGCGCAGGCAATGGCTGGCCGACGGCGCGTTCGGCGCGCCCGGCGATCGCCATGAACTGGTGTTCCGCAACAACACGCTGACCGAAAACGACGCCGCGCCGCCGGCCAAGTACGCCGGCATCGCCGACGAGGCCCGCAGTCGCGGTCGCGTGATCGAATGCCGGCCGCCCGAGCGGCTGGTCATCAGTTGGGACGAGGACGACGCCGGTCTGGGCTCCGAGGTCGCCTTCGAACTGGAGCCGCGCGGCAGCGAGGTCGAACTGGTCCTGACCCATCGCCGCCTGCCGGGCCGCGACGCCATGCTCAGCGTCGCCAGCGGCTGGCACGCCCACCTGCGGGTGCTGATCGCACGTCTTGGCGAGCAGACGCCGCCCGGGCTGTGGGCCAGCTTCAATCAACTCGAAGCCGAGTACGAGCGCCTGATACCGAAGGCCGCGGCCTGAATCCGGACACCGTCGTCGCGCAGGTCCGGGCAACCCCGACCTGCGCGCGCGCGGCGATGCGATACTGGCCGGCCCGCCGTGACGAGTCGTGCCCATGCTGCGCTCCGCCCTCCTCGCCTGCCTGCTGCTGTCCCTCGCCGCCTGCCGCGATCCCGGCCCGCCTGCCGGCGGCTCGGTCGCCGAGCTGCAGCGCATCGACATCCGCGAGGGCGACGGCGCCGTGGCCAAGTCCGGCATGGACGTCACTGTCCACTACAGCGGTTGGAACTACGACCAGAGCCGGCCGGACCTGCGCGGCGAGAAGTTCGACAGCTCGCTGGACCGCGATGAGCCGTTCACCTTCCTGCTCGATGCCGGACGGGTGATCCGCGGCTGGGACGAGGGCGTGGCCGGCATGCGCGTGGGCGGCAAGCGCGAATTGCGGATTCCGTCGAACCTGGCCTACGGCAGCCGCGGCGCCGGCGGGGTGATCCCGCCCAACGGCTCGCTGGTGTTCGAGGTCGAGCTGCTGGACGTGCGCGAGCACGAGGCCGGCGCCCGCTGAGCGCGGCCAGCGGCACCGTGCGGGCTTGAAAGGTCCGGCCGCGGGCCCATCTACCGACCTGTCCGCGCAATATCGTGCACAGGAGAGAGCCCCGCGATGAGCATCGAAACCCACAAGGAAACCCTTGGATTCCAGACCGAGGTCAAGCAGCTGCTGCAGCTGATGATCCATTCGCTGTACTCGAACCAGGAAATCTTCCTGCGCGAACTGGTCTCCAACGCCTCCGATGCGATCGACAACCTGCGCTTCCAGGCAATTGCCAGGCCCGAGCTGCTGGAGGGCCAGGGCGAGCCACGCATCCGCATCAGCACCGACAAGGACGCCGGCACCGTCACCATCGAGGACAACGGCATCGGCATGAGCCGCGACGAGGTCGTCGCCAACCTCGGCACCATCGCCCGCTCCGGCACCGCCGAGCTGCTGCGCGGGATGACCGGCGAGCAGAAGAAGGACTCGCAGCTGATCGGCCAGTTCGGCGTCGGCTTCTATTCCTCGTTCATCGTCGCCGACCGGGTCGAGGTGTTCACCCGCCGCGCCGGCCTGGCCGCCGGCGAGGGCGTGCACTGGAGCTCGACCGGCGAGGGCGAGTTCGAGGTCGCCAGCATCGACAAGGCCGAGCCGGGCACCCGCATCGTCCTGCATCTGAAGGAAGGCGCGGGCGAGTTCGCCGACGACTGGCGCCTGCGCGGCATCATCAAGCGCTACGCCGACCATATCGGCGCCGCGATCGAGATGCCCAGGCAGGCCGCCGACGAGGCCGGCGAAGACGACAACGCCGGCACCGGATGGGAAAGCGTCAACGACGCCAGCGCGCTGTGGACCCGGCCGCGCAACGAGATCGGCGACGACGAGTACCGCGCCTTCTACCAGCACATCGCCCACGACTTCGAGGACCCGCTGGCCTGGAGCCACAACAAGGTCGAGGGCAATCTCGAGTACACCTCGCTGCTGTACGTGCCCGGCCGCGCCGGTTTCGACCTCTACCACCGTGACGCCAACCACGGCCTCAAACTGTACGTGCAGCGCGTCTTCATCACCGACCGCGCCGACCAGTTCCTGCCCAACTACCTGCGCTTCGTCCGTGGCGTCGTCGATTCCGGCGACCTGTCGCTGAACGTTTCGCGCGAGATCCTGCAGAACAGCCCGGCGGTCGCTTCGATGAAGACCGCCCTGACCCGGCGCGTGCTCGACATGCTCGCGAAACTGGCCACCGACGACACCGACAAGTACGCGAAGTTCTGGGCACAGTTCGGCGAGGTGCTGAAGGAAGGCCCGGCCGAGGACGCCGGCAACCGCGAGAAGATCGCCGCGCTGTTCCGCTTCGCCTCCACCCACGACGACAGCGGCAAGCCCTCGGTGTCGCTGGCCGACTACCTCGGCCGCATGCAGGACGGCCAGGACAAGATCTACTACCTGGTCGGCGAGAGCCATACCCAGTTGCGCAACAACCCGCACCTGGAGGTGTTCCGCAAGAAGGGCGTCGAGGTGCTGCTGCTCAGCGACCGCATCGACGAATGGATGATGGGATATCTGCAGGAGTTCGACGGCAAGGGCTTTGTCGACGTCGGCCGCGGCGATCTCGACCTGGGCAAGCTCGACAGCAGCGAGGACAAGGCCCGCCAGGAAGAGATCGCCAAGGCCAGCGAAGGCCTGGTCGAACGGATCAAGGGCGCGCTCGGCGAGCAGGTTTCGCAGGTGCGCGTGTCGCATCGGCTGACCGAGTCGCCGGCGGTGCTGGCGGTGGGCGAACACGACATCGGCGCGCAGATGCGCCATCTGCTGGAGGCCAGCGGCCAGGCGGTGCCGGAGTCGAAGCCGGTATTCGAGTTCAACCCCGAGCACCCGCTGATCCAGCGCCTGGACCGGGAGGCGGCGGGCGAACGTTTCGACGCGCTCAGCCACATCCTGTTCGAGCAGGCGTCGCTGGCCGCCGGTCATGGCCTCAAGGATCCGGCCGGCTACGTCGGCCGCCTCAACAAGCTGCTGATCGAACTGGCCGGCTGACGCGACACATGGGGGCGCCACGCCCCCATGCGCGCGACTACTCGTCCCGCAGGAGCGTCCTGAGCCGCGACGAGGCTCGCCCGCCAGGGCCCCTCGCGGCTTGCGCCGCTCCTACAGGGGAACGATATCCGGCTGCGCCCGGATATCTCCCAAGGTTGGCTGCGCAAACCTCGGGCCCCGCCGATGCGCCGCCACACCCCCATTCGTGCCTGCGGCACCACGTGCCTACTTCTGATTCGTGCCTGTGGCACGAATCGCCCCCTGACTCAGGGGGCTGGATCACGAGGCAGACGAGCGCTCTTCGTAGGAGCGGCGTAAGCCGCGATGGGCGTTCATGGGATGGCCCTGGGGATCGCGGCCTAAACAGCGCCCACGTCGGCGCTGCCCTGCATCGCCTTGACCTCGCGCCGCGGCGGCGCGCCGAACAGGCGCCGGTACTCGCGGCTGAACTGCGACGGGCTCTCGTAGCCGACCCGGTGCGCGGCGACGGCCGCTTCCATGCCCTCACTGAACATCAGTCGCCGCGCCTCGTGCAGGCGCAGCTGCTTCTGGAACTGCAGCGGCGACATCGCGGTCACCGCCTTGAACTGGTGATGCAGCGAAGACGGGCTCATGTGCATCGCCTCCGCCAACGAGTCCACGCGCAGGGTCCGGTCGTAATTCGAGCGGATCCAGTCGATCGCACGGGCGACGCGATGGGTGCGGCCGTCGTGCACGGCCAGATGCCGCAGCTGGTGACCCAACCCGCCCATCAGCACCCGGTACTGGATCTCGCGGCTGGCCGCCGGTGCCAGCACCGGCAGGTCGCGCGGGGTGTCGAGCAGGCACACCAGCCTCAGCAGGGCGTCCAGCAGCTCGCCCGACATCGACGCCACGCACATGCCCAACTCGCCGTCGCGGCTTTCGCCGCCGCCGTCCTGCCCCAGTTCCAGCATCAGCCGGGCCACCTCCTCGGTGTCGATCGCCAGCCGCAGGCACAGGTAGGGCTGCTCCGGGCTGGCCTCCAGGATCTGCCCGACCGCCGGCAGGGTCACCGACACGACCAGATAGTTGAGCGGGTCGTAGTGGAACACCCGGTCGCCGATCAGGGTGCGCTTGCTGCCCTGCACGACCACGCACAGGCTCGGTTCGTACACCGACGGCAGGCCCTGGTTCGGGGCGCTGGCGCGGATCAGGGTCAGCGGCGCCCAGGCGCTGGGGTGGACACCGTCGGCCGGCACCAATCGGGCAACCCGCTCCGCCAGCTCCTGCTGACGCGGGTCGTCGACGGCGCGCGCCTCGCGCGGATGATCGGTATGCAATTGCATGATTTTCATGGCAGTTCCAAGTGCGGCCCAGCATACGCCGCCCGCGCGGGCGAAACCGCGGCTCGCCACGCGTCATGCAGGATCGGGCAAGAATCCTGCGATAACCGTCTACCGGCTCCGGTGCCGCCGAACCTAGGCTGTCCGCACCCCACCACTGGAGCGATGCGATGACCACTCCCCTTCCCCGCCCCGTCCCCCGCCGCCGCCTCGGCGCCGCGCTGGAGGTGTCCGCGATCGGTCTGGGCTGCATGGGCATGTCCGACTTCTACGGACCGTCCGACGAGCAGACCAACCTCGCCGTGCTCGACCACGCCCTCGACATCGGCGTCGACTTCCTCGATACCGCCGACATGTACGGCGTCGGCCGCAACGAGATCCTGCTGTCGAAGGTACTGGCGCGGCGCCGCGACAAGATCGTGCTGGCGACCAAGTTCGGCAATGTGCGTGCGCCCGACGGCAGCTTCCTCGGCATCGACGGTTCGCCCGGGTACGTCGCCGCCGCCTGCGATGCCAGCCTGAAACGGCTCGGCGTCGACCACATCGACCTGTACTACCAGCACCGGGTCGATCCGAAAGTGCCGATCGAGGACACCGTCGGCGCGATGGCGCGCCTGGTGGATGCCGGCAAGGTGCGCCATCTGGGACTGTCCGAGGCTTCAGGAGAAACCGTACGGCGCGCCGCCGCGGTGCATCCGATCGCCGCGCTGCAGAGCGAGTACTCGCTGTGGACGCGCGATGTCGAACACGACGCCCTGCCGGTCTGCCGCGAGCTGGGCATCGGCTTCGTGCCCTACAGTCCGCTCGGCCGCGGCTTCCTGACCGGCGCGATCGATTCCACCGCCACCTTGTCCGACAACGACTGGCGACGGCAGAACCCGCGCTTCCAGGACGGCAACATCGACGTCAACCGTGCCCTGGTCGAAGCGGTGACCGCACTGGCCCAGGCACGTGGCTGCACGCCGGCGCAACTGGCGCTGGCCTGGCTGCTGCACCGCGGCCCGGACATCGTGCCGATCCCCGGCACCCGCAAGATCGGCCGCCTGGACGAGAACGCGGCGGCCACCGCGCTGGCGCTGGATGCCGATGCGCTGGCCAGGCTGGATGAAGTGCTCGCCAGCCACGAAGTCGCCGGCACCCGCTATCCGGAGGCCTTCATGCAGACCGTCAACGCCTGAACAGCGACACCGCGCGGGCGTCGCACCGGACCCCGGTCGGCACCCGCGCGCCCCACCCAATCCTTCCCCATCGCGGCGCGCCTCGCTCGGCGACGGACGGCGCGCGCCTGTCCGCAGGAGTTCCCATGTCCACCCCCTCCATACCCCAATCGCCTCTTCACCAGGACCCGGTCCACGGCAAGGTCGTCGCGATCACCGGCGCCAGCAGCGGCATCGGCGAAGCCACCGCCCTGCACCTGGCCGCGCACGGTGCCCGCCTGTTGCTCGGCGCCCGTCGCCGCGAACGCCTCGATGCCCTGGTCGCGCGCATCCGCGAACAGGGTGGCGAAGCCGTCGCGCAGACCGTCGACGTGACCCGGCACGACCAGGTCGAGGCCTTCGTTGGCGCCGCGGTCGCTCACTTCGGCCGTCTCGACGTGATGGTCGGCAATGCCGGCGTGATGCCGTTGTCCCCGCTCGATGCCGGCCGCGTCGACGAGTGAGACCGGATGATCGACGTCAACATCAAGGGCGTGCTGTACGGCATCGCCGCCGCGCTGCCGGTGATGCGTTCGCAGCGCTCCGGCCACTTCGTCAATCTGTCCTCGGTGGCCGGCCAGGTCGTGTTCCCCGGCGGCGCGGTCTATTGCGGCACCAAGTTCGCGGTCAACGCGATCTCCGAAGGCCTGCGCCAGGAGGCCGGGGCCGACATCCGGGTGACCACGATCGCCCCGGGCGCGACCGCATCGGAACTGTTCGACAGCATCACCGACGCCACGACCCGCGAGCATCTGGACGCGACGCTCCCCGAGCCGATTCCGGCCGCGGCCATCGCCCGCGCGATCGCCTTCGCGATCGGGCAACCGGCCGACGTCGACGTCAACCAGATCGTGGTGCGGCCGACCGCGCAACTGCTGTAACCGGCGGCGCAATCCCCCGGCGGCGGTGCCTGGACTCCGCTGCCGCCTCACGCCCCCGACGGGCACCGGCCCCGGTCAGCGCGGGGCCCAACAACAGGAGATCCGATCAGATGCTCGAACGAAAGACCTATCCCGACCTTCCGCCGCCGGCGGGCCCCTATGTGCATGCGGTCCGATCCGGCGGTCACCTGTTCGTCTCCGGGCTGACCGCGTTCGGCTCCCCGGCCGAGAACGGCTCGACCGTCGAACAACTGGACCACGTGTATTCGCAACTGGCCAGGATCGCGGAGAACGAAGGCATCGGCCTGGCGGAACTGGTCAAGGTCACCGTCCTTGTCACCGACTGCGACGACCTCGAGGGCATTCGCCGGACCCTGGAGAAGCACTACGGGGGCCACTATCCCGCCAGTTCGCTGATCCGGGTCGCGGGCCTGTTCGCCCCCGCCCTCAAGGTGGAGGTCGAGGCGGTGATGGCGGTCGCCGAATAGGCCCCGGAGCGCGCCGGCCGCGCGACGCCGGCTCAGGCCGCGTCGCGGGCGCCGTCGTCGGCGCGGGCATCCATCGCGCCGTCGACCAGCGGTCGCAGCGCCGGGTCCAACGCGACCCGCTCGTCGAACACGAAACAGCGGCCGTCGTAGTGCGTTCCGCCGACCTGCTCGAAGTACCCGAGGATGCCGCCGTCGAGCTGCAGCACGTTGTCCATCCCGGTCGCGCGCATCCACAGCGCCGCCTTCTCGCAGCGGATGCCTCCGGTGCAGAAGCTGACCACGGTGGCGTCGGCCAGCGCGTCCCGGTGCGGCGCCAGTGCCTGCGGCAGGTCGGTGAAATTGTCGATCGGCAGGGTCAGCGCATTGGCGAAACTGCCGTGGCCGACCTCCTCGCGGTTGCGGGTATCGAGCATCACCACCGGCCGGCCGCGGTCGTCGTGGCCCTGGTCGAGCCAGCGCGCCAACTCGGCCGGCGCCACCGTCGGCGCGCGCCCCTCCAGCGGCGAGGCATCCTCGCGCCGGAACGCGATGATCTCGCGCTTGAGCTTGACCTTCAGCCTGGCGAACGGCTGCGTGCGGCTGTGGCTGTACTTGACCCCGATTGCGGCGAAACGCGGGTCCGCGCGCAGGCCATCCAGAAAACCGTCGATCGCCGCCGCGGTGCCGGCCAGGAACAGGTTGATGCCCTCGGCGGCGACCAGCACGGTGCCGCGCAGCCCGCCGGCCTCGGCCAGGCCGTGCAGGTGCCCGGACAGTGCGCCCGGGTCGTCGATCGGGGTGAAATGGTAGGCGGCGATATTGACGAACATCGGCCGATTCTACGCCGCCGGCACGTCCCGGGCGCTGAACGTCGCCGGTGCCGGCGCCGGAACCGGGCGCTCTTCGCGTTGTCTGAATGTGGGCACTGCCAAGGTGGTGCGGCACGGGTGCGAAACGGTTCGCCCCGTCGCCAATCGCAAGCCGACAACAAGAAGATGGAGGCGCAATGAAGGTACAGATCAATACCGACAATCATGTCCAGCACGACGAGTCGCTGACCCGTCACGTCGAATCCGCGGTCGCCAGCGCGCTCGACCGCTTCGGCGACCAGGTCACCCGGGTCGAGGTCCACGTGCGGGACAAGAACGGTGGCAAGACCGGGGGCAACGACAAGCACTGCATGATGGAGGCGCGCCTGGAGGGCCTGCCGCCAATGACCGCCTCCGAGGATGCCGACAGCGTCGCCTCCGCGGTATCCGGTGCCGCCCGCAAGCTGCAGCGGGTCCTCGATCACGCCCTGGGCCGGCTCACCCACTGAGCCCATCCGCGGGAGCGGCGCAGTCACGATTCCCGGGCGGCGCCCGGGAATCCCCAAAGTCTGCAGCGCAAACCCTGGACCCTGCCGATGCGCCCCCCATGCGCATCCTCCCGTAGGAGCGGCGTGAGCCGCGATGGAGCTTTCCCATGACAGCCTCATCGCGGCTTACGCCGCTCCTGCAAAATCCGGATCGCCCCGGTCTCGACGCCCCCTCCGTCTCCTGACCGCCTGAGTGCCGAATCGGCAATGGTCTATCGCGCCTCAGTCCTCCTCCCAGCGTCGCGCGCCGGCACCGTTCTCATGCAGGCGGTCGCCGGGATTGGCCAGCCGGCACCGGTCCAGCGACAGGCAACCGCAGCCGATGCAACCGCCGAGGCTGTCGCGCAGCTGGGTCAGCCGATGGATGCGCTCGTCCAGTTCGTCGCGCCAGCGCGTCGACAGGCGCATCCAGTCCTTGCGGGTCGGCGTGCGATTGTCCGGAAGGGTCGCCAGCGCGTCGCGGATCGTCGCCAGCGGGATGCCGACCCTCTGCGCGACCCGGATCACCGCCAGCCGTCTCAGGGTGTCGCGACCGTAGCGGCGTTGATTGCCCGCCGTGCGGCGGCTGTGGATCAGCCCCTTGGTCTCGTAAAAGTGCAGCGCCGACACCGCGACCCCGCTGCGTTCGGCGAGTTCGCCGACGCTCAGTTCCGATTGCATGCCCATCGCCCGCATTGAACCTCAAGCAATATCGAGGATTCATGGTCGCGCCGCATGCGCGCGACCGCAAGCCCACGCGGCCGCTCAGACCTCGTCGATCAGCTGTTGATAGAGGCCGACCACGCGCCCCATCAAGGTGGTCGTGCTCCAGGCGGCGGCATCGCCGGGGCCCAGCGCCGACAGCTCGGCGCGGCGCTGCTCCGAGCGCAGCAAGCCGGCCACGTGGGTGGCGAACTCGCCCACGTCCTCGCCGCTGATCACCGCGCTGCGGGTATCGCGCAACACCGTCGCGGTCCCCATCACCGCGGTGGAGACGACCGGCACGCCCAGCGCCATCGCCTCGGTCAGCACCAGCCCCTGGGTTTCCGTCGGCGAGGCGAACACGAACACGTCGCCGGCGCGATAGGCATCCAGCAGCGCCCCGCGTCGATCGAGATTGCCGAAGAAGCGCACGTTGTCGCCCAGTCCCTGACGCTGGACCAGTTGCTTGAGCCGCGGCGCGTCCGGCCCTTCTCCGGCAATGATGAAGAGCAGCTGCGGAAACTCCGGCACCAGCCGCTTGACCACGTCGATCAGGAAGCCGATGTTCTTTTCCACCGCCAGCCGGCTGACCGTCACCAGGGTCGGTCGCGCCGGATCGATCCCGTAGCGCTGCCGGAACTCCTCGCCGTCGCCACCCTTGAACTCGTCCAGGTCGATGCCGGTCGGGATCACCGTCGACGGCGTCTGGATGCCGTAGCGATCGAGCACCTCGACCATCTGCCGGCTCGGCACGATCAGGTGATCGACACCGTGGCAGAGCATGCGCGACGCGCGACGCGCGCCCATCCGCAGCAGCGCGCCCGGCAGCCACGGCAGGTAGTGGGCGACGTACTCCTCGAAATAGGTGTGGTAGGTCTCGACCGTTGGCACCCCGGTCAGCTCCGACAGCTGCACGCCGAGCCGATGCGCGCGGAACGGGGTGTGGATGTGCACCACGTCCCAGCTGCGCGCCGCCAGCCTGGGCAGGATCCGCCGCAATGCCGACGCCCGGATCAGGCGGTCCTCGGGGTCGAAGAAGATCACGCTGGACGGCAGCCGGATCAATTCCAGCCCCGCCAGGTCGTCATTGACGGCCGGAGCCTGCGCCGGGTCATCGCCGCCTTCCCCGTCGCTGTCGTGGCTACCGTAGTCCGGCGCGACCAGGGTCACCTTGTGCCCCATCCGCAGCAACGCCTGGGCGAATGTACGGATCGAGGTGGACACCCCGTTCACACGGGGGAAATAGACGTCCGACAGCATCAGGATGTTCATCCCGGAAGGCTATGTCGATGCGATGACAGACAGGTTGCATGCCGGCCATGACGCCCGGCGCTGACGGCACCGGCGGATGAATACGGTCACACGCCTGACACATGCGCCGGCGATACCGTCGACCGCCCGTGCCGCGCCTAGTCGTGCAGCCGACGCGGCACCGCCAACAGGGCCAGCAGGGTCAGCACCGCGGCCACGACCAGGTAAGCGCCGACCGCGCCCAGTCCGTGGTGAGCGGCCAGCCAGGTCGCCGCGTACGGCGCCAGCGAGGCGCCGAAGATGCCCGACAGGTTGAACGCCAGCGAAGCGCCGCTGTAGCGCACCTCGGCCGGGAACAGTTCGGCCAGGATCGTCCCCAGTGGTCCGTAGGTCAGGCCCATGATGCCCAGCCCCAGGGCCAGGAACAGCATGACGCCGACGCCGCTGCCGGCGACGAACAACGGCGCGAACGCCAGGCCGAACAGCATGATCGCCAGCGTCGCCAGCAGCATCATCCGCCGGCGTCCGACCCGGTCGGCATAGTGCGCGGCCAGTGGAATGCTCAGCCCGAAGCAGACCACGCCGGCCATCTGCATCCACAGGAACTGCTCGCGGCTGTAGCCCAGCTGCGACGTGCCCCAGCTCAGCGCGAACACCGTCATCAGATAGAACAGCACGAAGGTCGCCAGCGCCGAGGCGGTGCCGATCAGCAACGCGCGCGGATGCCGGACCAGCACTTCCAGCATCGGCATCCTCACCCGCTCCTGCCGTTCCAGCACGCGCTGGAACGCCGGCGTCTCGCTGATCCGCAGACGGATCCACAGGCCGAGAAAGACCAGCACGGCGCTGCCGATGAACGGTACCCGCCAGCCCCAGGCGAAGAACGCCGCATCGTCCATCGACGCGGTCAGCAGCAGGAAGGTGCCGGTGGCGAGGAAGAACCCCAACGGCGCCCCCAGCTGCGGAAACATCCCGTACCAGGCGCGCTTGCCCGGCGGCGCGTTCTCGGTCGCCAGCAACACCGCCCCACCCCACTCGCCGCCCAATCCCAGCCCCTGGCCGAAACGGCACAACGCCAGCAGCGCGGGCGCGGTCACGCCCCATTGCGCATAGGTCGGCAGCAGGCCGATCGCGACCGTCGACAACCCCATCGTCAGCAGCGCGGCGACCAGGGTCGCCTTGCGCCCGATGCGATCACCGAAATGGCCGAACACCGCCGAGCCGATCGGCCGCGCCAGGAACGCCAGCGCGAAGGTCGCCAACGACTGCAGGGTCGAGGAAGCCGGATCGCCGGCGGGAAAGAACAGCGCCGGAAACACCAGCACCGCGGCGGTCGCGTAGATGTAGAAGTCGAAGAACTCGATCGTGGTGCCGATCAGGCTGGCGAACAGTACCCGCCACTTCGAATTGGCGCCCGACAGCCCGACCGCTTTGTCGCTCATCACCACGTCGTTCATCCGCGCCCTTCCCCGAAGCATGTTGGAGGTTCCAGCCCCGATTGTAGGGACTGTGGCGGTGCCCGCATCCACCCGGGGTACGCCGGGATCGACATCGCCCCGTGCGGGCCCGTCATTGTCCGTCATGCCGTAGGAGAGGCATAAGGCGCGATAGCCGTCCCATGAAATCCCATCGCGGCCTACGCCGCTCCTGCGGGAAATTCGGAAGCAGGACGGGCTCCGTAGTAGCGGCGTGAGCCGCGATTCCCGGGCTGCGCCCGGATATCTCCCAAAGTTTGCTGGGCAAACCTTGGGCCCCACCGTTGCGTTGCCACACCCCCACTCGCGCCTGCGGCGCGAATCGCCCCCTGACTCAGGGGGCTGGGCCATCCATACCTATCTCGTAGGAGCGGCGTGAGCCGCGATACCGCTAGCGTTTGTGGGTGATCAGCCGTCGCAGGTTGGCGCGCGCGCGCGCCTCCAGGCGCTGGTGGAAGAACTCGCTGAGGTAGATCCGCTCGCGTTGCAACAGGGCCTTGACGAAGCGGCGGCGGTTGAGGCGGAACAGCCAGGCCGGAACACGCCCGCGGTACTCGCTGGCGATGCCGCGGTCGTAGGCGTCGAACCGTGCCGGATCGGCCCCCAGGATCGCCATGTCGCAGTCGAGGAAGTGGCGCACGTCGTCCGGCGCCGGGTCGGAATCGAAATCCGACGCCACGAACTGGCCGTGCCGTGCGGTCAGCTCGATCAGGGCCGCCACCCGATCGGCGTCGATCCCGGCGTCAGGCAGCCAGCGTCCGATCTCCTCGACCGCGAAGGCCGCCGAGCGCGATTCGTTGTCGCTGCGTCCCGGCACGTAGATCGCATCGTGATACAGCACCGCCAGCTCGACCTCGCGCGGCTGTCGCCAGCCGGGACCGGCGGCGACCTCACGGCAATGCCCGAGCACTTCCTGCACGTGGCCGAAGTGGTGGTAGGCACGCGGCGGCTCGGCGTAGGCGGCCTCCAGTCGCGCCCGCTGGGCCGGAGGCAGTTGTAGCGATGACATGCGGCGTCCGCTTTCTTTGTCGTTTCGACCGGAGCACAGCATAGCCATGCCCGCCCCCGACCGCGGCGGGCGCCGCCACGCGATCGGCACATGGCCGCATCAACAACCGTTTGTCGGCATAAGCAGACCGCTGATCAATAAAAGCCTGGATTGAAATAACCCTGTAACCCACGCGGCGCCCCAACGCGCTGTCATTCATGCGTAACGCACTTATGTTAGGCCGCGCGGCCTGGGAGGATTTCGATGAAGCACGCCATTCTGTTCGCATCCCTGCTGGCCGCCGGCGCCACGCTCTTCGCTCAGGCGGCCGACGCCGGCCAGCCGGCCGCCCACACCTTCGCGCTGGACCTCGACGCCCGCGGCCAGGTCACCGCCATCGAGCCGACCGAAACCATGCCCGCGGAACTGCGCAAGGAACTGGAAGCACGCATCGGGCAATGGGCGTTCACCCCTGCCACGTTCGACGGCCAGCCGGCCGCCACCCGCACCTATCTGCGCATCACCACCGCCGGCAATCGCGGTCCCGACGGGATGCTGAAGGTACTTTCCGCCACCACCGGCCCGGGCGTCGCCAGTCTCAGCAACCCGGCCTACCCGACCAGCGAGCTGCGCCGTGGCGAAGGCGGCATCGTGGTCCTGCAACTGGCGGTCGACGCCCGCGGCGAGGTCACCGATGTTGCGTTCTACGGCGAACGCCAACGCGCCTCGCGCACCCTCGCCAACGCCGCCCGCGATGCCGCCCGCGACTGGCGCTTCAAGCCCGAGACCGTGAACGGCACCGCCATCGCCAGCACCGTGGTGCTGCCGGTGTGCTTCATGGCGACCACGCCGACCCTGTCCACCTGCGCCTGGCAGGGCCCGGACGCGAAGAACTTCAATCGCATGGACATCGTCGCTGTGGATCCCGCCGCCCGGGTCGACACCGGTATCGGCCAGTTCGCCAGCAACTAGGAATGCACGCGCCCCTCTCCCGGCGTTGAAACCGCCCCGGGAGAGGGACCTGCGGGAGCTCTCCCGCCTCATTGTCGCCTGGTTCGGCGATACCGCTTCCGCTCAGTCCGCGCGCACCGAGCGGCACGCGGCCGCGGTGAACAGCACGTCGGTCGAGGAATTGAGCGCGGTCTCGCAGGAGTCCTGCACCACGCCGATGATGAAGCCGATCGCGACCACCTGCATCGCCACATCGTTGGAAATGCCGAACATGCCGCAGGCCAGCGGCACCAGCAACAGCGAGCCGCCGGCCACGCCGGAAGCGCCGCAGGCCGCCACCGCCGCGACCACGCTCAGCAGCAGTGCGGTCGCCAGGTCGACCTCGATGTTCAGGGTATGCACGGCGGCCAGCGCCAGCACCGTGATCGTGATTGCCGCGCCGGCCATGTTGATCGTCGCGCCGAGCGGGATCGATACCGAATAGGTGTCCTCGGGCAACTCCAGGCGCCGGCACAGGTCGAGATTGACCGGGATGTTGGCCGCCGAGCTGCGGGTGAAGAACGCGGTGATGCCGCTGTCGCGCAGGCAGGTCAGCACCAGCGGGTAGGGATTGCGCCGGGTCATCGCCAGCACGATCAGCGGATTCGCCACCAGCGCGACGAACAGCATGCTGCCGACCAGCACCGCCAGCAGGCGCAGGTAGTCCAACAAGGCGCCGAAGCCGGACTCGGCCAGGGTCGCCGCGACCAGTCCCAGGATGCCCAGCGGCGCGAAGCGGATCACCAGCCGCACGATGAAGGTCACCGCGCCGGCCAGGTCGGTGACCATCGCCCGGGTGCCGTCGCCGGCGTGGCGCAGGGCGATGCCCAGCCCCACCGCCCACGCCAGGATGCCGACGAAGTTGCCGTCGCGCAGCGCGTTGACCGGGTTGTCGACGATCTTCAGCAGCAGCGTGCGCAGCACCTCGACGATGCCCGAAGGCGGCGCCATCTCGACGCCGGACTCGACCAGCTTCAGCGATGACGGAAACAGGAAACTGGCGCTCACCGCAACCAGCGCCGCGATCAGGGTACCGGCCAGGTACAGGCCGAGGATCGGACGGATGTGGGTCGACTTGCCTTTCTGGTGGTTGGCGATCGCCGCAGTGACCAGCACCAGGACCAGCACCGGTGCGACCGCCTTCAGCGCCGAGACGAACACCGTCCCGAGCAGGCCGACCGACTTCGCGGCCGTCGGCCACCACCATGCCAGGGCGATGCCGACGAGAAGTCCGACCAGGATCTGTACGACCAGGCTGGTTCCGAACAGGAAGCGCAGCACCGGATTGTCCGGAGCGATGCGCTGGGGTGAGAGCTTGTCGGGTGCGGTCATGCGCGCGCCTGTGTTCGGGTTGCGCCGCATCCTCGCCCGAACGCGGCGGTCCGGCAAGTCCGGTCCCTCGCGATCGGACATCCGGCGGCCGGGGACGCTAGGATCGCGGGTATCGTGCGACCGGGGAGGCTCACGTTGCCGTCAACCAATACCGTCCCGCCGACCGCCCGCCTCGGGCGCTGGATCGGCGCCCTGCCCGACGCGCTCACCGCCGGATTCTTCGCCCTGGTGTGGATCGCGCCGCAACTGCCGGGGGCCGGCGCGATCCGCACCGGCATGTTGATGATGATGGTCGAGTTCGTGCTGTTGCACGCGTCGGCGATGATCGGCTCGATCGCGCTGAACGCCGCCTCCAGTCGCCGCAAGAAACTCGCCGCGGTCGGCGGTTTCGCCGCCATGTACCTGCTGTTCATCGCCGCATGGACGTGGCAGTTCCGGGCCTGGTGGCCGTTGCTGGCATTCGGCTGGCTGGTGCTGGGCAAGGCCTGGCTGGCATTCCAGCCATTGCCGCCGGAGCAACGCCGCCAGCAGATGCACTCGGAATGGGCAGTCGGGGTGATGGCCTATCTGGCCGGCGCCTTCGCCACCGTGTTCCTGCCGATACCGCGGCTGGGCATGACCCCGTCGATCGTCGCCGAGGCCGCCCTGCCCGGCGGCGGCCTGTGGGTGAGCAAGCCGCAGACGGTGATCGCGTTCGGCGTGTTCTATTTCGGCGTGCTGGCGGTGACCAAGGCGCGCGGCACCCGTCTGCGCCACGCCGGCAGCGCCAGCCCCGACCAGGACCGGGCCCGCTAGGAATCAGGCCCGGCCCCAACCGGCGCCGAATCGGGCGCCCATGCAGCCGGCGGCCGGGCAGCGTGTGGCCCGGTCCGGGTGACGGTTACGGCGCGCCCGGACTCGTCCCGGACGCGAACGGGAACTGCGCGAAGATCGCGGTGACCGCCTGGTCGGCCGCGGCCGAACGCTCCTGCGGGCTGCGCTGGACCACCCGTCCGATCGCATCGCCGGTCCACACCAGCCGGTTGCGGCGGGCATCGACCAGGTCGATCGTCAGCGTGCCCTCGGTGTACTGGCTGACCTGGGCCTGGTCGTACCAGACCGGCACCGCGACGTAGTGGCGATGGCGGTAGCTGTAGAAATACTGCATGTCGGTGCGCGGGATGCTGTAGACATCGGTCTTCTCCTGCACGACCGCCTGGAAGTTCACCCTCAGGTCCGGCGACTGCTCGTCGAACACATAGCCGCGCGCGTCCATCTCGCGGCGGACCGAGGCCCTGATCCGCTCGGTCAGATAGGTGGTGTAGCCGGACTCCTCCATCGCCAGCGGCTGGTAGAAGGCATAGCTGCGGTAGCGCGCGAAGTCCGCCTCGGGATCGAGTTCGGTGCGCACCCGCGGTCCGGTCGCGCAGGACGCCAGCAACGCGATCGCGACGCAGGCCAGGGTGAAGCGGACGATTCGGTGGGACATTCGCATGACGGGCCTCGACGTGGGCGGTCCGTTCGACCGGTGGTTCGAACGCTACACCCGCCGGCGTCGACATGGAATCACCGGGGCTGTCCGAT
The DNA here is from genome assembly GCF_003233695.1 of Marilutibacter maris. Classification (NCBI taxonomy): domain Bacteria; kingdom Pseudomonadati; phylum Pseudomonadota; class Gammaproteobacteria; order Lysobacterales; family Lysobacteraceae; genus Marilutibacter; species Marilutibacter maris. Next base: position 2,238,737 of record NZ_CP029843.1, read on the forward strand.
CCCGCGAATCGCGGCACGCGTATCGCCACCGCGTGGCAGACTGCACACAACGGCCCCAGCGGCCACAGCGGAGGCAGCAGATGCGCATGCGCGAAACCGAAGCCATCGTCCACGCTTGCCGGCGCCCTCGCCGATCCCGGCACCGGTCCGCGATCGCCCGGGCGGCGATGGCGGTGATCGCGATGGCGCTGGCACTGATGGCCGGCTGCGCCAGCCTGCCCTACCGCGACCCGCTGGACATCGACGTCGCCGGCATCGAGGCCCTGCCCGGCGAAGGCATGGAGCTGCGCCTGGCGGTGAAGCTGCGCATCCAGAACCCCAACGACAGCGCGATCGACTACCGGGGCGCGGCCCTGCAACTGGAGCTCAACGGGCGCCGCCTGGCCAGCGGGGTCAGCGACGTGGCCGGCACCGTGCCCCGCTACGGCGAGAGCGTGGTGACCATTCCGGTCACGGTATCGGCGCTGGACATGGCCCGCCAGATCGCACTCCTAGGCGAGGGTCGGCCGGACTGGCGCTACCGCGTCGAAGGCAAGCTGGAGGGCGGTCTGTTCGGCACCCGCCGCTTCGGCGACAGCGGCACGCTGGATCTGTCGCGACAGCTGGGCGCTCCCGGCGAGCGCTGAACCCCGCCGCGCCCGCGCCGATTCGAGGCCCTGCTCTAGACGCCTGGGGTATCAAGGAAGCTCCGGTCGGGCGGCAGCGATCGACAGCGGGCAGCCAGGTGCATCCTGAATACACCGTCGCGTTCTTCGACATTCTCGGCTTCAAGCAGGCGTCCGAGCGCCTCGGGCTGGACGCGATCGAACACCGCTACCGCAGGCTGATCGAAGCGGTCGACCGCTTCAACGCCAACTCCGCCAGCCTGTTCGGACAATTGAGTTTCCGCGAGTCGGCGTACTGGACCGAGGATGGCGACATCTTCATCCTCAACCGCATCGACGGCGCCTACGCCAGCGATTCGGTGGTGGTGTGGACGGCGCGCTGGTGGCCGGAGTCGCGCGACCTCGATCCGGCCGCGCGCGCCGGGCTGGCGCGCGACCCCGAGTCGGGCTGGCAGCACACCACCGTCCCCTGCGACAACCTGCTCAGCGTCTGCAACGAACTGGTCTGCCGCAGTATCGAGGTGGGCCTGCCGTTGCGCGGCGCGCTGGCGATGGGGCCGGCTCTGCTCGACACCACCCGCAGCCTGTTTCTGGGGCCGCCGCTGATCCAGGCGGCGACACTGGAGCGGGAGCAGACCCTGATCGGCGCCAGCCTGTGCGACTCGTTCATGGACCAGACGATTCCCGAGCGTTTCGTGCTGGACTTCGACCGCCACCTCAAACCGGGGCTTGCGCGCGATTTCGGCGGCAAGGTGCTGGACTGGCCCCGCCACTGGCGGCGCACCCGCGGCTCCGATCTGCGCGATCGCATCCGCACCCTGTGCCCGGACAGGGGCCGGGCCCGCGTCCACTACCGCAACACCCTGGCGCTGATCGAGATGTCCGAACGCAAACAGAAGCGGCTGGGCGATCCGGCCCCCTCCGACGACCGCGAGCCCTCGTTGCGCGACAGCCACCCCGCCTACGCCGCCGCCCGGCTGGGCACCACGTTCCGCGCGATCCGTCGACGCCGCTGAACGCGGCCGTGGCGGTCCGGCGGAGACGGTTCAGGGCAGCAGGTCGTCCCAGCCCGACAACACGGTGATGCCGCGCGCACGGTTGGCGCGGGCCAGCAGCATGTAGGCCTCCATCGTGGTTTCCATCACGTTGCCGCCGGCCGCCGCCAGCACCGCGTCGGCATGCTCGGCCAGCCGGTGCAGACGGTCGCGACGCAGGCGCAGGCGTTCGATCGACTGCAGCTCGGCCTCGATGATCTTGCGCACGTCGGCGGCGTCCAGCGGTTCGGGCAGGACCTCGGGGAAGCAGTCCAGCGCATCCAGTACCTGCCGGCAGAAGCGCTCGGACGCCGCACCGCGCCAGCGGGCGTGGGTCGGCCCCTCGCCCTGGGCACGGATCAGCCGCCTCATTTCCGCCTCCATCGCATCCATGTTCCGGTCCAGCGACCCCAGGCGGGCTTCGGCCAGGATTCGGGGTTCGGAACTCTTTGACATCGCGGACTCCGATACGTTCGGGAGGGACACCGGCCGGGCGCGGGCGTCGCCGCACCGGCCTGTCGCGGCCTGGCTCCTGAGTAGAACGCAATTCGCCGGCCAAGCCGGGCGCGTCGCCGGCGCGTGCCCCGACCCGGCCGCCTGCACGCGCCGTTGTCACGCACCGTGTCAGTCTGTGCGTTTTGCCCCGCGGAGTCGCTGCCCATGCCCGTCGCCCCAGCTTCAGCCGAACCGGTCAAGGTGGCCCTGATCGGATACGGATTCGCCGGCCGGACCTTCCACACGCCGCTGATCCGGGCGGTGCCGGAGCTGGCACTGAGCGTGGTCGCCTCCGGCGATGCGTCCAAGGTCAATGCCGAGCTGCCGCAGGTCGAGGTGATCGCCGACCCGCTGCGCGCGATCACCGCGCCGGGGATCGAACTGGTGGTGATCGCCTCACCCAACGACAGCCACGTGCCGCTGGCGCAGGCGGCGCTGTCGGCCGGCCGCCACGTGGTGGTGGACAAGCCATTCACCCTTTCGCTCGACGACGCGCGCGAGCTGGCCTCGCTGGCCGAGGCGCGCGGCAGGGTGCTCTCGGTGTTCCAGAACCGGCGCTGGGACAGCGACTTTCTCGCGATCCGCAATGCCATCGACAAGGGCATGGTCGGCGAGCCCATGCATCTCGAGTCGCGGCTGGAACGCTTCCGTCCGCATGTACGGCTGCGCTGGCGCGAACAGGCCGGTCCCGGCAGCGGGCTGTGGTGGGACCTGGGCCCGCATCTGGTCGATCAGGCGCTGCAGTTGTTCGGCCTGCCCGACCGGGTGATGGCCTCGTTCGCACTGCAGCGCGAGGGCGCCAGCACCCCGGACTGGGCCCACGTGGTACTGGAACACGGCGCGCGTCGCAGCGTGCTGCACGCCGGCATGCTCGCCGCCGGCGGCCATGCCCGCTTCCTGCTGCACGGCAGCGGCGGCAGCGCGTCGAAGCCGGCCGCCGACCCGCAGGAAGCCCAGTTGCTGGCCGGAACACGCCCTGGCGACCCCGACTGGGGACACGACCCGGACCCGCTGCTGGTGTACGACGGCGCGTCCGCGCCGCGACCGGTCCCGGCGCCGACCGGCGACCAATCCTGCTTCTACGCCGCCGTCGCCCGCGCGGTGCGCGGCCGCGGCGCGAACCCGGTGCCGCCGGCCCAGGCGATCGCGGTGATGGCGGTGATGGAAGCGGCGATCGTATCGGCTGAAAGCGGCCATGCGGTCGCGCCGGCGCTGACCGAGTCCGAGATCGCCGCCTTTTCCTCCTGAGCCCACCGAGAGCCCGCCGAGAGCCCGCCAACCAGGCGACGGAGCGGCGGCCGCGGCTTCCCTCAGGCGGGCGACGCCGTCGGGGCCGGATCGCGCAGGCGTCGCTCGAACAGCGCCAACAGCTTCGTCCACGCCTGCGCCGCGGCGACCTCGTGATGGCGCGGCGTGGTGTCGTTGTTGAAGCCGTGCAATGTGCCCTCGGGCTGGAACAGTTCATGGCGCACCCCGACCGACTTCAGCGCCGCCTCGTAGTCGGGCCAGCCGCGGTTGACCCGCGGGTCGTCGGCGGCCAGCACCACCAGCAGCTCGGCCCTGATCCGCGGCACCTCGTCCAGCGGCGGGGCGCTGCCATAGAACGGCGCCGCCGCGGCGAGGCCGGGCAGGCGGGTGGCCAGATGGTTGGCCATCGAGCCGCCATAGCAGAACCCGACCACGCCCAGGCGCCCGTTGCCGCCTTCGATCGTCTGCAGCCACGCCGCCGCGGCGAGGAAATCCTCGCGCGTCCGGGCCTGGTCGAGCTGCGGAAACAGGGCGCGCGCGGCGTCCTCGTCGCCGGGATAGCCGCCCAGCGGGAACAGCGCGTCGGGGGCGAAGGCGATGAAGTCCTCCAGCGCAAGACGCCGGGTCACGTCCTCGATATGCGGGTTCAGGCCGCGGTTCTCGTGAACCACCAGCACCGTCGGCAGCGCGCCCCCGGCCTTCGCCGGTCGTGCCAGGTATCCGCGGGCGCGGCCGTATCCCTTCGGCGAGGCATACTCGCGGTAGCCGGTCCGCAGGCGCGGGTCGTCGGGATCGACCTGGCGGGCGGCGGCGAAATCGGGCGTCAACGCGGCCAGCAATCCAGCCGCGCCGGCGCCGCCGACCGCAAACCGCGCGGCGCCGCCGAGGAAGCCGCGACGATCGATCGCCCCGTGCACGTACTGGTCGAACAAGCGCAACAGTTCCGGATCGAAGTCGCTGGCGCGTGGCCGGCCTCGGTTCGACATGGCAGAGCCCCGGACGGTGACGGAACCGGCAAGGTATCCGTCACCGCGTTAGCGCGCCGAAAAGACGCGGTCGCCGCTGCGTCGTCAGCGGGTGCGGTGGTAGTGCACCTGGTTGTGCCGGTCGCCGACCTGCGAGGTCACGAAGCCGTCGCGGCTCTGGCTGATGGTGAACACCTCGCTGCCGACATGCAGCTCGCCGCCGTTGACCCAGCCGCGCAGGGTCTGTCCATCGGCCACCGCGGTCATCTCGCCGTCGCGGCTGATCGTCATGCGGATGCTGGCGTTGTGGATCGGGTTGTAGCCGGTGAAGGTGCCGACCATCCAGGCAGGTACGTAGGAGTTGTGGCGCGCGCCCTGGTAGCCCTCGTCGTCGTACTTGGCGTCATGCTTGTTGGCGTTGTGGATCAGCGCGCCCAACACCGCCGCACCGACCAGCACGCCGGCGGCGACCTTGGCGTCCTTGTGGTCGTCGTGACGGGAGGAGCCGCCGTGCGATGAGCCGCGATGATGCTCGTGGCCGTAGGTCGCCACGTTGAACTCGGCACGACAGCCATCGTCCACCCAGATCTCGCGACGGTCGTAGTCCCAGTCGCGTCCCTTGCGGCAGCGGGCATTGGAGAGCTGACGGTGCATGGTCACGTAGCCGGGCTGGTTCAACGGACATCGCTGATAGCGGTTGTCGCGGCTCTCGCAGGTCACCCGGTAGTCGGCCAGGGCCGCGGTCGACCAGGCCAGCGCGGCGATGCCCAAGGTCCAACAGATCGAAGTGCGAATCCCCTGACTCATATCCTCGCCTCCGTTTTGGCAATGGAGCGGATGGTCCCCCTGCAACGGGCGACTGTAGCCCCGGCCACGGAACGGCCACGTGACGAATCAGTGACCGCAGGTAACGGCTGTCCCCTTCAGACACCTGTATTCACGTAGCGCCACGAGCCGCTACAACGTGGTCACCGTCGTCGCCCCCGCCGCCGACAGCATCGCGTCGGCACGATCGCGCTCTTCGCCGTTGCGGGCGTGGACGACCACCGCGGCGCGGCCGTGACGCACCTCGCTCAGCACGGTATGCACATAGGCGTCGTGATCGGGCCGCAGGCCGACCAGCCCACCGATCAGCAACCCCGAGACCGCGCCGTAGAACATCAGGACCAGCAACGAGATCGTGACCGAGCTGACGATCATCGTCACCCCGGTCACGCGCAGCAACACGAACAACGCCGCGCCGATCAGCGCGCCGCCAACGCCCATCGTCAGGTGCGAGCGGACCAGGGTCCGGCGGATCCCGGACACCTCCGGCTCCAGCTTTCGTCCCGGGACCGGGTCGCGTGGATGGATCACCCGGACCTGACCGTGTCCCAGGGCCAGCTCCAACCGCAGCCGCCGCGCCACCTCCCGCGCCCGCGCGTCGTCGTCGAAGATGGCGGCCACCTTGGTCGAGTGAAGCTCGCCGGAGAAGGCATGGGACAGCGCCATCGCCTGGGTTCTGCAGCGTCGCCGCGGATCGCGGCCCGATCCCAGCGTCCTCCCCACGCGGTCGCCATGACGTGAACCTGCAAGGGTGGGATTCAGCCATCCGTCAACACCGTGAAAGTGCGGATCACAAAGGGCAACGGGCGTCCCCAAGCGAACGCGGATCACCTGTCGGTGCGCGTCGCATCCGGCGGGATTCGGTCAACCTCGTCGCATCCCCGCGCAATCGATTGCGGGTATCCTCTCGCCGGTCCCCCACTCTCCGACAGGATGCTTCCGGAATGAACCGCCTCCTCATCGCCAGCCTCGCCACCGCCGTGTCCGTTCTCGTGCTGTCCACGGCCCCGGTCCGGGCCAGCAGCTTCGCCGGCACCTCGGCCGGCGCCTCATCGGCCGGCTCCTCGGCGTCCTCCGACAGCTCCTCGGGCAACGACAAGGTGGTGATGCAGGCGCGCGAAGACGCGGCCGCCTTCGTCGCCAGCGACGGCCATATCCGCGGCGCCCAGCTGGAAGCGGCGCTGATGCACCTGCGCGAGCAGGATGCGGACGCGCGCGACGCCAGCGACATGGCGCTGGCGAAGGCCATCCTCGCGCTCTGAGGCGGTGAAACTCCGCCGGCCCTGGCCGCCGGCGCCGGTCCCGCGGCTGGCGGGACTGGCCTTGTTGATCCTCGCCCCGCTGGCGGCTGCGTCGCCGCCAATGCGGATACCGACGAGCACGCTCGGCGCCGAGGAAACCGGCGCCACCACCGAACTGGTCTCGGCGGCATGGACGGCCTTGCCCCCGAAGTGGCGGCAGGCGCTGGATCCGCGCATCGAGCTGGGATGGCGCGACGATCTGCCCGAACACGTCCACGGACGCGTGCGCGGGCGCAGACTCTGGCTCGACCGCGACCTGCTGGACGACTGGGTGGCCGCCGACGGGAGCGGGCCGGCGCGACGGGCGGCGCTGGCGACCCTGATCCACGAGCTGGCCCACGTCTACGACCGCTCTCCCGACGGCGGACTGTCGCGCGACCCGCGCCTGCTCGACCTGGCCGGGTGGCAGGTCGGCACCCTGCGCCTGGGCCTGCGCAGTGGCCGCAACGCGTTCAGCGACCGCAGTCCCGACCTCTATGAACTGGAGGACCCGGCCGAGTTCGTCGCGGTCAACCTCGAGTACTTCCTGCTCGACCCCGAATACGCCTGTCGCCGCCCCGCCCTGCACCGCTACTTCGCCTCGCAGCTGGAGGTGGAGACGACGCCGGTCGACTGTGCGCCAGGATTCGCGTTCATGAGCACGCCGGACGGCGCCGAAGCCTCGCCGCTGCAGCGGATCGACGTCGACCGGGTCTACCGGATCGACTACCTGCTCGCCGAACCGAACCAGCAGATGATGAGTCGCTGGGGCCACAGCATGCTGCGGCTGGTGATCTGCGCGCCCGGACGTCCGCGCGGGCCCGACTGCGGACTGGACCTGCAGCACCACCGGGTGCTGTCGTTCCGCGCCTTCGTCGACGACGTGCAGGTTTCAGGGTGGCGCGGCCTGACCGGCTCGTATCCCTCGCGCCTGTTCGTGCTGCCGCTGGAGCAGGTGATCGACGAGTACACCCGCACCGAACTGCGTGGCCTTCGGTCGACACCGCTGCGACTGCAGCGGGACGAGATCGCCGGCCTGCTCGAACGCGCCGCCCGTCTGCACTGGAGTTACGACGGCCGCTACTACTTCCTGTCCAACAATTGCGCGACCGAGACCTTCAAACTGCTCCACGACGGCGTGCCCCGGCTCGCCGGCAAGTCGCTGGCGAGCATCACTCCGACCGGCCTGTTGCGCCGGCTGCGCGAGACCGGGGTCGCCGACGACAGCATGTTCGACGATCCCGAGCGGGCGGTCCGGCTCGGCTACCGCTTCGAGGCGCTCAGCTCGCACTACCAGGCGATGTTCGAGATCGCCCGCCGCGCGCTGCCATTGCCGCAATCCACGGTAGAGGCCTGGCTGGACGCGCCCGCCAGCGAGCGGGCCCGCTGGCTGGATTCGGCCGACCTGCGCACCAGCGCGGCGTTGCTGCTGCTCGAACAGGCCGCGCTGCGCCGCGAGGAACTGCGCGCACGCGAGGATCTCAAGCGGCAACTGCTGGCGCGGACGCCGGCCAAACCGCATGCCGGTCCCGGCCCGGACGATGGCTCCGCCCCCCTGTCGAACAGCGGCCCGGGCAGCGGCGACGCCCGGGCGATGCTGGAACAGATGCTGCAGTCCGAAGGCCATCTCAGCCGGCCGGCCGCGCTGCTGCCGGACACCGGCTATGGCCTGCCCCAGGCCGACGAGCGCAGCGCCATCGAAGCGGTCGGCAACGGACATGCCGCACGCTGGTGGCGACAACGCGAGACTCTGGTCGCCGCCGCCCGCCGCTGGCTGCCGGCGGCGCGGCGGGAGACGCTGGACGGTATCCAGGCCAACGTCGACACCCTGGGCCGGCGCCTGCGCCAGCTTCATGCCAATCCGGAGCGTGCCGGTGCGGAGCGTGCCGATGGGCAGTCGGACGGGGACCGGCCGCGACCGCTGGAGATTCCCGCGATCCCCTGAGAAGGGCGCCGGCACGATCGGGCGCCATTCTGCAACCCCGATCACCGTCGCGACCTGCCCCGCCTGCAACAATCGGCGCTCAGAATGGCAACCGGCCGCCGTGCGGGACGGCCGGCATGCCGGGACGGAGGGAGCCATGATCATGCGCAGGAAGCCCGTCGCCCTTGTGCTGGGCGCACTGATCGCCAGCACGGCCTGCAGCGCGCCGGCGGAAGGCGAGTCCGGCGCGCCACAACCCGTGTCGCAACCGGCGCCTGCATCTGCCTCGCCCACCACCTCCCCGCCAGCCAACGGCGGCGAGACCTCCGACGCGACCGCATCGTCCGCGACCCGCTGCGGCTGGTTCGAGAATCCGACTCCCGGCAATGCCTGGCTGAGCGACCGCGACCGCACCTGGATCGTCGGCACCCAGGGCGGCCACCAGGCCGACGGCGACTGGCCGGCCTTCGGCGACGACCAGTGGATCGTGACCAACGGTTCCAGCTACGGCTATGGCTGCGCCTGCATGTCGGTGCGCGCCGATGCCGACAACGGCCATGTCCTGCGCATCGACGATGCCCGCGCGCTGCCGCTGTCGCGCTGCCGCGCCGACCCCGCCCTGGAGGAACCCCGCTTCTGACCGCCCGCTCGCCATCGGCCGCGCGGCCCCGGCTTCGCCACCCGCTTCAATCACCCCATCAACCCCTGCCCCATCAGCCCCTGCCCCATCAGCCCCTGAAGGACTAGCACTGATGATCAAGCCACTGCACCCCACGCCCGCGACCGCAAGGCGGGTACTGCTTTCCGGCGCCGCCCTGGCCATCCTGCTCGCCGCCTCCGTCCCGGCCGTCGCCGGCACCTGCGCGGGCCTGAAGGTCACCGCCTCGGCCCTCAATGTGCGCTCCGGCGCCGGCACCGGCTATGCCGTCGTCGGCACCGTCAATTCCGGCGAGACCTACATCACCACCGGCAGCACCTCCGGCGCCTGGAAAAAGATCTGGTTCAACAACTACGCGCGCTGGATCCATGCCAGCTCCTACACCCAGGCGGTCAACGTCAGCTGCGGCAAGGTCACCGCCTCGACCCTCAACGTGCGCTCCGGTCCCGGCACCGGCTACGGCATCGTCGGCACAGCCCCCTCCGGCTCGACGTGGTCGGTGATCGGCAGTTCCGGCAGCTGGCGCAAGGTCTGGTACGCCAGCCAGGCGCGCTGGATGCACGGCAGCTACCTCGACCAGAACGGCACCGCGCCGTCGATCGGCCTGAGCGGGGTCACCATCAACGGCGGCGCCGCCTCGACCACCAGCCGCTATGTCAGGGTCAAGTTCGGATACAACACCTCGACCCCGACCCACTACCGGATCAGCCACAGCTCGACATTCTCCGGCGCCAGCTGGAAGAGCTATTCCGGCACCACGGTCGACTTCACCCTGTCCAGCGGCGGCGGCTCCAAGCGCGTCTACATGCAGCTCAAGAACAGCGCCGGTCGCCTGTCCAACGTCACCTCCGACACCATCACCTACAACCCGTCCACCACCGCCAGCGGCTACCGGATCAACCGCGACGCGTTCTTCAGCCGCCTGCGCTACCACTTCGGCTCGCTCAACCAGAGCCAGGTCGACGGCATCAACTACCTGCTCAACAACATCGAGAAGGACACCCGTCCGGCGATCGCCAACCAGACCGTGTGGATGCGCCAGATCGCCTACATGTGGGCGACCACCAAGCACGAGGTGGCCAACACCTACCAGCCGATCACCGAGTACAGCAACACCCACTGCGTGAACTACGACGGCGGCTGCCGCTACAAGGGACGCGGCTACGTCCAGCTCACCCATCTGTACAACTACCGGAAGATGTCGCCGATCACCGGCCAGGACCTGGTGACCTACCCCGAACGCGCGCTGTGGCCGAACGTCGCCTACACGGTGATGTCCTACGGCATGCACTACGGCAGCTTCACCGGCCGCAAGCTGGGCGACTACGTCTACGCCGGACACACCGACTACTACAACGCGCGCCGGGTGGTGAACGGCACCGACCGCGCCAGCCTGCTGGCCGGCTACGCGACCAAGTTCCAGGACATCATGGAACGCTCGACCCAGAAGCTGTGATTGCCCGGATGCCGCGATGAAGCAGAACGCGATGAAGCAGAAAACACTCGTGCTGTGCGGTATCGGCGCGGTCGCGGCGGTCGCGATCGGCATCTTCTTGGTCCGCGGGCACGGCGAGCCCGCGGTGTCCCCGGCGGCGGCAGGCAGTGCCGCCGTCGCCGGTGCCGCGGCGGCCTCGCCGGCGCCGATAGCGGGCGAGGCCAGTCACGACCCCGCCGCCGAGACCGCGCCCTATCGCGACAGCGTAGCCTCGGTCGCGGAGCTGCGCCGTCTGGCCGAGAGCCCGCAGCTGAGCGCCGAGCAGCAGACCGAGCTGCTGGAACTCAAGCAGGCGCTGCTGGACAACGCCGAGGGCGACGACCAGGCCCTGCGCGGATTGATCGATGCGCTGCGGCTGGATCCGACCTCGGCGACCGCCGAGCACCTGCTGTCGATACTCGGCGAGGTGCGCGCCCCGGCGGTGGAGCAGCTGGGCCTTGAGATGGCGATTTCCGACGACAGCCAGATGCAGGCGGTCGGCCTGGACCTGCTGTCGCGACTGGGCATCGCCGGTCAGGACACCTACGACCTGACCCGGCAACTGCTGGCCGATCCCAACCGCGATCCGGAGGTGCTGCGCTCGGCGATCCACGCACTGCCGGACATCCCGCTGCCGGCCAGCGAGGCCAACGGCACCATCGCCCGGCTTGGCGCGCTGGCCTCCACCCACCCGGACATCGGCGTGCGTTCGGAAAGCCTGTTCAAGCTCGGCGCCCTGGCCAAGGACGCCGGCGACCTGCGACCGTTGATCGACGCGCTCGCGGCCGACCGCCACATCGACGAACGCATCAGCGCGGCAATGGCGATCCGCAACAGCCAGGTGGTGGACGACGGCCTGCGCCGGCAACTGCTGCAGATGATGTCCAACCCCGACGAACTGTGGGAGATCCGCCACTACGCGGCCGAATCGCTGCAGCGATTCAAGCTCAGCGAAAACGACTACCGCCTGTACCAGCGCTTCAACGAAGAGCTGGAAGTCATCCGCAGCGGCGGCTGAGCCCGACGGCGACCGCCATGGCCGCTGCCGGTTTCAGTATTCCTGGACCTGGTCCAGCACCAGCACCCAACCGGCCTCGCCAGGCTCCAGGCGATACAGCAGCTGGCGGGTCTTTCCGGTCGGCTTGCCGTCGTCGCCGATCACCGGAAAGCGCTGGCCGATGAAGTTCTCGATCACCGCGAACTCGTTGCCGCCACCGAAGGCCGGCCCGTTCTCGGCATCCTCGGACAAGGGCGCCAGGTAGATCTCGCTCATGCTCTTGAGGTTGTTGGTCGAGTACGCGACCAGTCGCGCCGTCGCCTTCCCGCCCGGCGGTTGCACGAACACGTAGATCTCCGGCGAGCCGTCGGCGTTGACGTCGGCCACCTCGGCGGCGCTTACCGTGCCTTCGATCTCGGTGACCATCGCTTCGTTGCTCGCTTCCAACCCACGCGGGGTGACGGTCAGGGTGCCGCCACCGGCGCGGACGTCGAATGCGATGCCCTGCAGTTCGTAGTGTTGGGCAAAGCCCTGCGCCTGCGGCGATGCATCCGCGGCATCGCCCGCGGCGGTCCGCTCCGGAGCAGCCGTTTCCGTGGCCGCCTCCATGGCCGATCGCTCGCCGTCGGCCGACGCGGCCTGGCCGGTTTCGGATTGCGGGGCGCTGCAGCCCGCCAAGATCGCGGCGACCACCGTCGCCAGTATCGGATACCGCATCGGAACACCTCCCGGGATCAGGCCCGGCCGGCCGGAGGGACCGGCAACCTGCCGAGTATGCGTCCACCCGGAGAAAGCCCGCGTCAAGCACCCGTCAACCAGGCCTGCGTCGCCCCACCCCGCCTCCACCGGCCTCATTCCAATCGGGCCACGCCAAGCGCCTAGCGGGCCAGTCCCCCAAGCAGCAGCGCCGCGCCGAACAACACCCAGTCGTTGATCACATGCGCGCCGGTCGAGACCCAGATGTTGCCGGTCTTCAGATAGGCCAGGCTCAGCACCAGCCGGGCCGCGCCGATGACCACGAAGCACTGCACGAAGTTCCAGTCGTAGGTCGGCAGGTGCATGGCGCCGAACAACAGCGCGGACAGCAACCAGGACAATGCGATCGCCGCGGTCCGGCCCAGCTTAAGCACCGAATGGAACCACCAGGCCAGCGCCAGCAGCGGCAGGATCGTCACCAGCTCCTCGCCGAACAGCTGCGGCAGGGTCTTGAGGAAGAACAGCAGACGATCTCCTCCGGCCTGCTCCGCCAGCGCTCCGAACGCCGGATTGGCCGCCGCCCCGAACATGCGGCTGACCAGCGCCCCCACCGCCAGCGACACCACCAGGTTCAGGCCGGCGAAGGCGAACATCCAGGCAATCTCGCGGCCGCCCACCTTGCCGAACAACACGGTCCAGTGCCCGCGGGCGACGATCGCGAGCGCCGCCAGCGGAATCGCGAAGAACGCGATCGCCGGAACGAACTGACCGACAGCGCTGGAGAACGGCGGCAGCGGCGCGATCAGCACCGCAAACCCAAATGCCACGCCGACCATCACCAGCAGCCAGCCCGACGCGCCGATCGCCACCGGCCTGCCGTCGTAGAACGGAAGATCCTTGCCGGAATGATCGGACATGACCCCTCTCCCGAATCGACGCTCGATGTTCGCGAGCGGCCGCGGCCGCTCCGCAGGCCGCCGCCGGCGCCCCATTCACGACAACGCCACCGGCCCCGACGACAGGTCAGGCCTGCCCGCACGCTGCGCGCATGCGGGCAGGCCCCGGGGCAATCAGGTGTCCGGCGCGCTGCGCGTCGTGCCCGCGGCTGCGGTTTCCGCGATCCAGCCTTCGATATTGGCGCGCAGCACCGACATCGGCACGTTGCCGTGGCGCAGCACCTCGTCGTGGAACCGGCGCAGCTCGAAGCGCTCGCCCAGCGCCGCCTCGGCCTCCTCGCGCAGCGCCACGATCTCGAGCGCGCCGGAGTCGTAGGCGGTCAGCTGTCCCGGCAGCATCGCCATCCGATCGGCCAGCGCCTCGGTCTCCGCGGGACCGAAACGGCCGGTTTCCTTCAGGTATTCGACGGTCTTCTCGCGGCTCCAGCCCAGCACGTGCAGACCGGTGTCGGCGACCATGCCGCGCGCCGGCCAGGCGCGGCGCTGGACCTTCGCGTAGTCGTTGCTGTAGATCCCGGCCTCCTCGGCCAGGCGCTCGGCATAGCGGCCCCAGCCTTCGGCGTAGGCCGAGTTGAAGCTCAGCTGTGCCAACGGCGTCTTGTCCTGGGTGAAGGCGAACGCCAGTTGCATGTGATGGCCCGGGAAACCCTCGTGCACCGCGGTGATCTCGGCGCCGCCGCGGGTCTCGTTGGCCCAGCCCTCGCTGTCGATGCGGTAATAGGCCGGCCGGGTCGGATCGGCCGCCGGTTCGTAGTGCGCGCTGGCGCCGGAGCCGCGCATGAAATCGGGGAACGGCTCGACCTTCATTTCCTGCTCGGGCAGGGCCAGGAACAGCTTCTCGCTGGCCTTGCGCGACTGCTCGACCACCGTCCGCGAATAGTCGATCAGTTCGGCCTCGCTGGCGAACTGGTTGTCCGGCGCCTCGCGTATCCGGGTGAGGATCTCGGAAAAATCGCCGTTGCCATACAGCTTCTCGCCCATCGCGGAGATCTCGGCCACGTTGGCGGCGACCGCCTTCGCGCCCAGGTCGTGGACCTCGCGGGCGCTGCGCTCCAGCGTGGTGTAGCTGCGCAGCGAAGCGTCGTAGCAGGCCTCGCCCTGCGGATTGGCCGAGACCCCGAGCGCGGTGCGCGCCTGCGCCCGGTACTCCTCGCGCAGGAAGTCGCGATACCGGGCCAGCGCCGGATTGACCTTGTCGCCGATCACCTCCTCGAACGCGCTCTTGAACGCCGCGTCCTCACTGCGGGTGGCGGGCCCGGCCAGCGGCGAGTCGGCCACGCGGGCGCTGGCCAGACCGTCGACCTGCCCGATCACCCGGTCGACCACGCTGCGCGGCGCCGAGTAGCCCTGCTTCAGGCCTTCGCGCAGGTTGGCGATCTCCTGATCGACGAAGGCCGGCAGCGCCGACCACCGCTGCAGCGCCTGCTCGCGCTCGGCCGCGGTCGAAACCGGCTGGAAGCGCGCGTAGCGGGCCAGCATCACCGGCCACCCGCTCATGTGGTTCACGTCCCACAACTCGAAGCGGCACACGCGCAGCGCCTTCTGCGATTGCAGGCGCTCGCTGAGCAGGGCGTGGTCGAGCTTCAGCGCCGCACTGCCCAGGGCATCGGGATCGATCGCGTCCAACCCGGCCTGGAGCGCGTCCTCGGCGGCGTCGATGCGGGCGATGTCCTGCGGCGCCCGCGGCGACCAGTGCGCATGGTCGGGCAGCGGCAAGCCGAGCACGTAGCCGGCCAGCGGCTGCTCCTCCAGGCCGAGCGCGACCGCGCGTGCGGCGAGCTCGCTCATCCGTGCATCGACGCCCCCGGCCGCCGCGACCGGCAACGCGAACGCCAGCGAGCAGGCACAGGTCAGCGCCCGCAATGCCGGAACACGGCGACGGGCGGAAGGGAGACGGCGGGGGATCATGTCCTGCAAGGCGATTCTCCTTTTCGTTGCATGCGGGCGGCATCGAGACTGGCGCGCATGAGGGGCGCCCGCCAGAGCCAATCCCGCCCCAGTCGCGAGCGGCCATCGCCGTCGCGCGAGGCGGGCGTGGAAGCCCCTCAGCGGGCCAGTTCGTAGAGATACTCGACGTAGGACATCACCGCGCCGTCGTAGCCGGCAACCCTGGGGTTCGCGGACTCGATCAGGAAATACTCGTCGGGCGCATGCGCGCCGCTGCCGTGCCCCAGGCCGAAATGGCCGGCCGGCAGGCTCAGCGGCGGATCGGTGAACACGAAGCCGGGATAGGAGCCGGCGCCGCGCGGCCACAGCAGCGGATCGAGTCCGTTGTCGCGCAGCACCGACAACTGGGCCTGGATCAGCCGGGCATCGGCATCGGTGCTGGTCGGGTCGTAGCCGCCGGTGACGTTGACCTCGATGTCGCCGTAGCCGCGCGCGGCCAGGTGCGACTTCAGCGCCGCGACCGCGGCGTCCCGGGTCATGCCCGGCACCAGTCGCAGGTCGATCTTGGCCGCGGCGCGATGCGGCAGCACGGTCTTGCCGCCGGGACCGGTATAACCGCCCACCAGGCCCTGGATGTTGACGGTCGGCTGCGAGACCAGGCGCTCGTTGGCCTGCTGCCACGGCAGGTCGTCGATCCAGTGCGGCACGCCGAACAGCTTCTTCATGTCCGCCTCGTCGCGCCGCGAAGTCGCCGCGGCGATCATCCGGCGATGCGCCTCGCTCAGCGGCGGCGCGGTCGGATAGCCGTCGATGGTGATCGTGTTGCCGTCGTCGGAAACCAGGGTGTCCAGCGCCTTGACCAGACGCCAGGCGGGACTGTCGACCATCGCCTTGAGCGAGGAATGGATGTCCTTCGCCGGTCCGCGTCCCCACTTCTCGCCGCTGGCGACCAGCTCCAGCTCGACCACGCCCTTGGCGCCGAGGCTGACGGTGACCTCCCCGTCCAGGCCCTGCAGGGCCATCGGCATGAACACGCCGATGCTGTCGGCCAACGCGGCCCGCACCTTCGGATGGTGGACGAACTGGCCGATGTGCGGCGAGCCGATCTCCTCCTCGCCCTCGGCGACCAGGACCAGATTGACCGGCATCGGCTGGCCGGCATCGCGGATCGCGTGCAGCGCGGCCAGCATCGCCGACTGCGGGCCCTTCTGGTTGACCGCGCCACGGCCCATCATCACCGTGCCGACGCCCGGGCGCTCGATCAGCTTCGCCTCCAGCGGCGGCGAGCTCCATTCGGCCGGGTCGAACTGTTTGACGTCGTACATGAAGTAGACGCCGACGGTGGTCGGCGCGCCCGCGTCGAGCACCGCGAACACGCCGGGCTTGCCATCGGTCTCGATGATCTCGACCTGCCCGAAGCCTGCTTCGCGCGCCATGTCGGCCATGTACTGCGCGCCGACGCGCGAGTTCAGGTCCTCGGCGGCGATCGACGGCAGCGCGATCCAGTCCTGCAGGCGCTTCACCGAGGTTTCGTGCTGTTCGGCCACCTTGGCCTGGATCGCCTCGATGTCCGGCGTCGCCGCCCAGCTTCCCGCGCTGGCCAGGGCCAGGATGGCCGCTGCGAGAACCCGCAGGCGCGTGCGGCGCGAGCGGGGCGATACGTTTCCGTGTACGGCGCAGGACGCTTCCATCGATATCCTCTCCCGGTTCAAGGTTTCCCGATACTACCCTCGCCGGCGCCGGCGTCCGTAGCCATATCGTCACGCCCTCCACCGGCCCCGGCCGCCGCGGTCGCCGGTCCCAGGTGCTGCTGCAGGAAGCCGGCGATCCCGGTCCAGGCGATGTCGATGGCGACCGGATCCGTGAAACCGTGACCCATGCGCGGAAAGGCCAGCACCACCGGCGGCCGTCCGCGCAGGTTCAACATGCGGACCAGGCGCCGGGTGTGCTCGAAGTCGACACGGTCGTCCTCGCGTCCGTGCACCAGCATCAACGGCACCCTCAGTTCGTCCACGCGGTACAGCGGCGAGGCCGCCTTCATCTGCTCCAGCTGGGTCCGCGGGTCGCCCATCATCCGCTCCATCAGCGGTCGCAGCGACGCGTCGCGGACGCTGTCGCTGGCGGTGAAGAACAGCGGCCGATCGCTGACGCCGGAGATCGAGACCGCGCAACGGAACCGGTCCGGCCAGCGGATCGCCGAAATCAGCGCCGAGTAGCCGCCATAGCTGCTGCCGAGCATGCACACGCGCTTGCCATCGACCGGATGCGCGGCCAGCGCCGCCTGCAGGGCCGCCTCGATGTCGTCCTCGATGCGGGTGCCGTAGCTGCCCATGCCGGCTTCGCGGAACGCCCGCCCGTAGCCCTCCGAGCCGCGGAAGTTGACCTGCAGCACCGCGAAGCCCTGCAAGGCCAGGAACTGCACCTCGCGATCGAAATGACGGCGGTCGCTGACGCCGATGGGGCCGCCGTGCGGGAACACCACCAGCGGCTTGTCGCCGGCGCCGGCCGGCAGGGTCAGGAAGGCCTCGACCGGCAGGCCGTCCGTGCTGTCCACGCGGAGGACCCGGGTCGGCGCGAACGCCAGGCCGTCCAGCCAGGGCGCGCTCTCCTCCAGCAGGGCGGCGCGCCCGGCGGCGACATCGAGGTGATAGAGCCGCGCCGGGCGGTCGCTGCCGTCGACCCACAGGATCAGCTGGCGGCCGTCGTCGCTGCGGTCGACCACGGCGACGGTCTGGCCGGGGAAAGCCTCCCGCAACTGCCGCTCCAGCGCCTGGCCGGACTCGGCGAAGTACTCGGTCACCAGTTGCCCGGACAGGTAGTAGCGCGCGGCGACCGGCTCGCGCCGCTCGTCCACCACCAGGCCGACGATGTCGATGCCCTCCTTGGAAAACAGCGTGCGGACCACCTGCCGCCGGACCGGATCGAATGCGACCAGCTCGCGCTGGGGACGCCCCTCGTCGCTGAAGCCGTAGATGGTCGCACCGTCGAACGACAGCCCGGCCGGCTCGAAGCCGCCTTCCGGCCGCGGCCGCAGGACTTCCTCGTAGACCCCGTCGCGACCGTACAGCAGCACCGCCTCCTCGTCGCGCAGGGCGACCGCGGCGCGCAGCCGGCCATGGCCGTCGGCGAACCACGCGATGTCGCGCTCCACGCCCTTGTTGAGGCGGTCGCGGGTCTTGGCGGTGGCGAATCCGCGAATGTCGCGATCGCCGCGCAACACCACCCGGTGCACCGCCAGTTGCCGATGGCTGTCGTAGCCCTCGAACAGGATCGCCTCGGGATCGTCCGGCAACAGGTCGACCACCCGGCCCTTGCCGATGATCGGAACCCGCTGGACCCGGTGCGCGCCGTCCGCGCCGCCGAGGGCGACCCGATAGACGACATGGCTGTAGCTGTTGCCGGGCTCCTCCACCACCAGGGTGAAGTCGTCCTTCCACACCACCATGCCGGGGGCGCGGCGCCGGGTCAGCAGGGTCTGCTCGCCGCCGGTCTGCAGGTCGAGCAGGCGCAGGCTCCAGTCGCCGTCGTCGTCGCGCACCGCCTCGGCAAACAACCGTCCCGACGGACTCAGCGAATAGTCGCCGATACGGCCAGGGCGCCACATGGTTTCCGCGTCGACCGGCAACGACGCCGGCTTGGGCGGCTCGCGGCCGCTGTCCAGCTCCGCCGGCGGACGCTCGTCGTCGGCCCTGGCGGCCCGGTAGAACTCGGGGAACGGGTCCGGATAGTGGCCGGCATAGGCGAACCGGTACTGCCGATAGGGACCGGGATGATTGCGTTCCAGCCAGTCGATCGCCGGCAGGCCGTGGTTGGCGACATGGATCCTGGCCGAGGTCCAGCCCAGCGGTCGCATCACCAGTTCGCCGGGATAGCTGATCTGTCCGGCGATCACCTCGAAGCGGTAGTTCTCGCCCTTGAGATCGAAACGGGTGCGTACGTTCCAGCCGGTGACATTGATGCGCGCCCATTCGTACTCGCCCGCGGCCGCCGCATACAGGCCCAGCGTGCGCCCCTGCCCCAGGTAGTTCAGCACTTCGGCGTTGCCACCGCCGGCGTGGTCGACACGGATACTGCTGATCTGCGCGTTGGCATCGACCGCGAGCACCACCAGCCCCTCGTCGGGCTTCAGTCCGGGGTCCTCGCCGGGATCGATCCTGCGCATCGCGGCGGCGGCATCGGCCACCGCCAGCAGGCACAGCATCGCCAGCATTGCGGCCACGCCATTCACGCCTCTGCACAGGGCATCACGCCGCCCGCCTTCGATCCGATGCTGCATTGCGTTCCCCCTGGTCCACGGCAGTCCGTAACCCCTGCGAGGGTAGCGCCGGACCGGGGGCGCTCCAAGACGGCGCCGCTCAGGCCAGCCCGGCTCCCGCCGACAACAGCGCCAGGGCGGTCGCCAGACACCCGCTGCGTCGCGGCCACAGCGCCATCAACAGCACCCAGGCCAGGGCCGCGATCACCAACGCCGCGGCCCAGAAGATCGGCCCCTGTCCCCAACCGCGATCTTCGACCGCGATCGCGAAGGCCAGCGGCAACAGGCTCCAGCCGGCCACTCGCAGCAGGTGCCCGCCGCGGTCGCTCGCCGCCGCTCCGAACACCGCCTGACGATGCCTGGGCAGCCCCAGGGCCAACAGCATCCACGCGCCGATCGACAGCGCCAGCACGACGCCGAACATCAACCCGCCTCCACGGCCGCGGAGGCGGCCTGTTCGCGCTCCGACCGCTGCGGCCGCGCCGCCAGGCCCGACGGTTGCGACCGGGTCTGTCGCCAGGCCAGCGCGGCATAGCCGATCGCGAACGCGAGTGCGCCCAGGTCGACCGCGGCCAACGCGTACTCGCCGCGCCCCAGGGTCGCCAGCAACTGACTGTCCGGAGTCGCGGCCGCGTTGACCAGCGGCACCGCCAGCAGGGCCGCCGCGGTGGCCGCGAACAGGTCGCGCCAGCCGCGTCCGAGGCGGTCGCGCCAGGTGCCCCACACCGCCGCCAGCACCCACACCGCGCAGAACACCGCGATCTCGGCGGCGGCGCGATCGCCGAGGTCGGCCGGCAACAGCCGATTGGCCAACAGCATCGACACGCAGGCCAGCGGCATCCCGGCGACCACACCGACGTTGAGTCCGCGCACCAGTCCGTAGCCGGACAACACGCCGGCCGCCGCCACCCGCCTGGCGCGTTTGTTGACCCAGACCTGCATGCCGCTGGCGATCATCACGCAGCCGGCCACGCCCATCAGGAAATACAGCCAGCGCAGCGCGGCGCCGCCGAACTGCGCCATGTGCATGCCCCCCAGATAGCTGTAGCTGGCGTATCCACCGCCCGGCGCGCCGGTCTGGTGCAGGAAGCGGCCGTCGGTGGCGTCGTAGAAGACCTGTCGCAGGTTCCAGGCCACCGCGCGGCTGTGGTCGCCGCCGAAGGAGATGGTCGCGCTGGCGTCGTCGGGATGATGCACGCTGGCCCAGGTGACCGGCGCCCCGAGGCGGCGCTGCGCATCCTCGACCAGGGCATCGACCGAGTGCAGGCGGGCCAGGGGCTCGCCGACCTCCGGGCGCTCGTACAGGTCGCCCGCCTCCTCGTAGAACTTCGGGATGTCGCCGTCGTAGGCGGCATTGACGCCGGCGAACATGTAGTTGGCAACGAAGATCGCGACTCCGGTATAGGCGATCATCAGGTGGAACGGCAATCCGAGCACGCCGGTGACGTTGTGGCCGTCGAGCCAGGCGCGCTGCCCGCCCGACTTCGGCCTGAAGGTGAAGAAGTCCTTGAAGATCCGCTTGTGGATCAGCACACCGGCGACCAGGGCCACCAGCATCAACATGCCGGCCAGGCCGACGATGTACATGCCGACCGTACCGGCGTGCAGGTTGTAGTGCAGGGTGAAGAAGAAGTCGCCACCGGCGGTGTCCGGCACCGGCGCTCCGCTGAGCGGATCGAGCGCCTGACGGGTGTGGTTGCCGTCGTCGAAATAGACATACGACTCCATCGCCCGCTCGCGATCGTTGCCGGCGGTGACGTACCACGCATGCGCCTCCGGGGCGCGTTCTCGCGACAGCGCGAGCGCGGCGTCGAAGGCGGGGCGTTCCGGCGCCTGCACGCCATGCAGCGCCGGCCGCATCCAGTCGTCCAGTTCCTTGTCGAAGCACGCCAGGGTGCCGCCGACGAAGATCGCGAACAGCAGCCAGCCGACCACCAGTCCGGCCCAGGTATGCAGCCAGGCCATCGATTGCACGAAGGAGTTCTTCATCGTATCCGTCCGTCTGTACCGGTGCCCGGCTCAGGGCCGCCGAGCGGCGTCGTGGAACAGCATCGAAACGCCCAGCAGCACGGTCGCGACCAGCGTCGGCAGCCACCATGCGCGCCAGGCCGAACGCGCGGCGAAGGCGTGGATCGCGGCCGCGCACCAGACCGCGAACGAAAGCAGGCTGGCGGCGATCACCCGGTCGACCCGCGCGAAAGGCAGGACCAGGGTCAGGAAGGCGGTCGTCGCATGCGCCAGGTAGTAGCCGCCGGCCATCGCCGCCAGCACCCGCGCGATCACCGCCCCGCGGTAGCGCCAGCCCCCGGGGCGCGCGCGCCGCGCCACGGCGGCGGCGGATGTCGTCGCTGTGCGCATCGTCGACATCCGCTCAGAACCGATAGCCGATCGTCAGCGATGCGTGCCGCGGCGCGCCGTAGTAGCCCTGCTCCCAGTACAGGCTGGGGATGTACTTCTCGTCGCTGACGTTGTCCAGGTTCAGGGTCGCGCTCCAGCGACGGGCGAAGTCGTAGCGCGCCATCAGGCCCAGCAGCGCGTAGGCATCCTGGCGGATCCGCGCAGGCCGGCCGTCGGCGCCGACGATCGCGGTGTCGCGATGGATGTCGCCCTGCCAGTTCACCCGCGCGCCGACGCGCAGGCCCTGCACCTGCGGCACCTGCCAGGTCGCCGACAGGCGCAGCAGCTCACGCGGCACGTAGGTGCGCGCGGCGTGGCCGCCGGCGTCGTCGATCTGCAGGCGGGTGAAGCCACCGGCCAGTTGCCAGTGGTCGCCGATGCGTCCGGCGATGTCGATCTCGAAGCCCTGAGATTCGGCATCGATGCCGCGGTAGTAGGTCTGCCCGGTGTCGGTGTTGAAGCCGGCCGATTCGGCGAGATTGTCCTGGCGCGTGCGGAACACCGCCAGCGAAGCGTTGAGCCCGCCGTCGAACCACTCGCCCTTCAGCCCGATCTCGCGGTTGCTGCCGGTCAGGGCGCCGAGCAGGCGGTTGTTCTCGTCGACCTCGGCCTGCTGGTTGAAGATCTCACCGTAGCTGGCATAGGCCGAGTAGTGCTCGCCCAGGTCCCAGACCGCGCCGGCGAAGGGTGTGGTGCGGGTCTCATCGACCGTGGTCGCCTCGCCATAACTGTGGCCGCGGGTCCGGGCACGGGCGCGATTGACGCCGGTGATCAGCTTGAAGCCGTCGGCCAGGTCCCAGCGCACGGTCGCGTAGAGGCTGTCGCGGCGGTAGTCGAACCGCGAACCGTCGGAATAGGCGTCGAACGCAGGCTTGGGATAACGCCCGCCCCAGTCCTGCAGCGGCGGCAGCGGCGTGCCGATGTCGGTGCTGTACCAGGAGACCTCCTCGTTCTCGCCATCGGCCCAGTTGCCGCCGATCACCACCTCGTGCTCGCGACCGCCCAGCATGATCGGCCCGGTCGCATAGACATCCGCATGCAGCGCGCTGAACTCGCCATCGTAGTCGGACGGGTACGAGAACAGGCCCAGACCGGTATCGCGGTCCGGCGTGCCGTAGACATAGAACAGTTCGGTGTCGCTACGGGTGTTCTGGTAGTTGAGCGAGGCGCGCAGGTTCCAGCCACCGATCGCCTGGTCCAGCTCGACGAAGGCGCGGGTGTCCTCCTGGTCCCAGAACGACCAGTCCGAGGCGGTGCTGGTGGAGACGTCGTAGTCGGTCGGGCTGCCGTCGCTGTAGTACAGCGGCAACGCGCCCCACAGCGGGCTGTTGGGATTGTTGCGCTGGTAGGAGGCGCCGGCGGCCAGGGTCGTGGCCGCGCCGAGGTCGGCTTCGACGACCCCGTAATAGACCTGCTTCTCCAGCGAGTAGCGGTCCAGGTGACTGTCGCCCTCCTCCCAGGCCGCCACCGCGCGACCGCGCACGCCGCCATCGGCGGCCAGCGGGCCGGAGACGTCGATGTCGATGCGCCGCCGGTCCCAGCTGCCGATGGTGAGTTGCGCCTGGCCGCGCAGGTCGGCGGTGGGACGCTTGCGCACGAAGTTCACCGTCGCCGACGGATTGCCGGTCGAGGACATCAGCCCGTTGGCGCCGCGCAGCACCTCGATGCGCTCGTAGAGCGCGGTGTCCAGATCGCCGTCCTGGATCCCGTAAGGCAATGGCAGACCCAGCCCGTCGCGCTGGAAGTTGGTGACGTCGAATCCGCGCGAGGTGTAGTAGGTGCGACTGGTCTCGACCGACTCGACGGTGACGCCGGTGGTGGCGCCGAGCACGTCGTTGATGCGGGTCAGGCCGAAGTCGTCCATCTGCTCGCGGTTGACCGCGCTGACCGACTGCGGCGTCTCCCGTGGGGTCAACGCCAGTCGGGTGGCGGTCGAGCTCTGATCGATGCCATAGCGGTCCAGGCGTTGCCCGGTCACCCTCACCGTGTCCAGGTCGGTCGCGTCGGCGCTGTGACCGCTGCCTCCCGCCGACGCGAGCGGCGACCACAGCCCCGCGGCAACGCACAGCGACAGCAGTCGGCGAGCGCCGACGCGCGAGAAGGCGATGGAGGGATTCAGGGGCGAAGCGGAGGCGGTCATCGGGGCGTTCCTGGAGCGAGTGCGGCGGCCGCAAGCCGGGAATGGCCTGCCGCGATCCGGCAATGAGAACATTTCTCAATTGTAATCAAGAAGCATTCTCATTATCAACGCCCAATGCGGATCGATTTCCGCGCCCCGCGCCGCGGCCGACGGCCGGGCCGCCCGCAACCGTCGCATCCGTGGGACGGATGCGCTGCTTCTCACCCCGCCCCGACCCGCCGCGGCCGCCACGCAACCTCCGTGGCGGTCGGCTTCTTCCTCTACTCCTTGCGGATCGCTTCGACCTGGATCCGCAGCGTCACGTCCATGTCGAAGCCCCAGTCCTTGCCGGCGTCGATCCCGAATGCCGCGCGATCGATCGTGGCGTAGGCGTCGGCGCCGCACCAGTCGCGCTTGAACATCGGATGCGGCATGCACTTGAAGGACTTGATCTCCAGCGTCACCGGACGGGTGACGCCGCGCAGGGTCAGTTCGCCGTCGACCCGGGTCGGCACGCCGTCGGCGAAGCCCGCCAGACTGCCGCTGTAGATCGCGGTCGGATACGCGGCGGCATCGAAGTATTCCGCACCGACCATCTCGCCGTTGAGCACGTCATGGCCGAAGTCGATACTGGAGATGTCGATCTCGACCCTCAGCGAGCCACTGCCCGCCTGCTTGTCCAGGGTCACCTCGCCGGTGCTGCGATTGAACTTGCCGCGCCAGACCGAGACTCCCATGTGGTCGGCCTCGAAGCTGGGATAGGTGTGATCGGGTTCGATTTCGTAGACCGCCGGATCGGCGGCGGCCGGGAACGACGCCGTGACGGCGAACGCACCGGTCAGAAGCGCGCCGGCCAGCAGCGCGCCGGCCGGCAGCGTGCGGGCCAGCGGCGTGGAAAGATGGCGACGGGTATTCATGACGGCTCTCCGAGGTCGACGGGCCGGCGGTTGCCTGCCCTCCTGCCCCTACGACGAACCGGCACCGACCGGATCGACAGCCGCCGGTATCCGCTGCCCGGTGCCCGTCACGGGCACCGGACGCCTGCCGGTCGCTGGCTGCGTACAGCTAGCCCGCGAGCCGGTTCAGCTTCTGCTCGTGGTGCAGGCCCTTGGCGAGGCTGACGCACATCAGCAGCAGCACGAAGGTGAACGGCAGGCCCAGGCTGACCGCGCCGGCCTGCAGCGCGTCCAGCGCCGCCTTGCCGCCGATCGCCAGCAGCACCGCGGCGATCACGCCTTCGGTCACCGCCCAGAAGATCCGCTGCGCGACCGGCGCGTCGACCATGCCGCCGGAGGTGATGCTGTCGATCACCAGCGAGCCCGAATCGGACGAGGTGATGAAGAACAGCAGGACCAGGGCGATCGCCAATGCCGAGGTGATCGAGGTCCACGGCAGGTGCTGCAGCATCTGGAACAGGGCCAGCGAGGAGTCGCCGATGCCCTCGGCCAGCTCGCCGATCCCGGCCATCGACTGGTCCAGTCCGCTGCCGCCGAACGCGCTCATCCACACGATGGTCAGCAGCATCGGTACCAGCAGCACCGCGGTCATGAACTCGCGCACCGTGCGGCCCTTGGACACCCGGGCGATGAACATGCCCACGAACGGCGACCACGAGATCCACCAGGCCCAGTAGAACACCGTCCAACCGTGGTAGAAGCCCTCGTCCTCGCGGCCGACCGGGTTGCTAAGCGGCAGGATGTACTCCGCGTACGAGGCGATCGTGGTGCCGACATTGCCGACGAAGGCCATCAGCGAGCCGGCGATGATCACGAACAGCAGCAGCGCGGCCGCCGCCAGCATGTTGATGTTGCTCAGCAGCTTGACGCCGCCGTCGATGCCGCGGATCACCGAGATCGTCGCGATCGTGGTGACCGCGGCGATGATTCCGATCTGCAGCGCCAGCCCGCCGGAGATCCCGAACAGGAACTCGATGCCGCCGGCGGCCTGCTTCGCGCCCAGCCCCAGCGAGGTCGCCAGGCCGAACAGCGTCGCCAGCACCGCGAGCACGTCGATCACATGGCCGAGCGGTCCCCAGACCCGGTCGCCGAAGATCGGGTAGAAGGTCGAACGGATCGTCAGCGGCAGGCCCTTGTTGAAGGCGAAGAAGGCCAGCGACAACGCGACCACGCCGTAGATCGCCCACGGATGCAGGCCCCAGTGGTACATGGTCGCGCCCAGCGCGGCCCGCCGCGAGGTCTCGGTACCGCCGGCGATGTCCAGCGGAGAACCGAACCATTCGGTGAAGTAGCCCACGGGCTCGGCCACGCTCCAGAACATCAGGCCGATGCCCATGCCCGCCGCGAACAGCATCGCGAACCAGGACGGCCGCGAGAACTCGGGTCTGGCATCGTCGCCGCCGATCCGGATCTTGCCGACCGGCAGCACGATCACCGCCAGGCAGAACAACACGAACACGTTGCCGGCGGTCAGGAACACCCAGTCGAAGGTGTTCTGGATCCAGGTGCGGGTCGCCAGCAGCACTTCACCGGCCTTCTCCGGCATCGCCAGCGAGACCACCACGAACAGCACGATCAGCACCGCGCTGATGATGAACACCGGATTGTGCAGGTCCAGGCCGAATGCCTTGATGTTGTCCTGGCCTACCTCGTAATCGGTCTCGTATACCTCTTCGAGCTTTTCGATCTGTCGCTGGACGTTCAAGACGCGTACTCCTCGCTGATGCCTGTATCGGCCGGACGGTGCCGGCTCATGTCGTCGCGCCGCGACCGCGGCGCCGGGGTCTCTCCAATGTCGATTGGAAAACTCAGAAATAGAAACCGACGTTGACGTTCAGACGCGAACGCCAGCGGTTGGATCCGGGCTCGTCGACGCCGATGCCCGAGCCGCCCACGAACCACATGTTCTTGCCGGCGATCCAGTCCACGTAGGTGAACATCTTGCCCTTGGCGAAACTGCAGCCGGTGACGTTCTGCCACGACTCGCGCAGACCCGCATCGTCGTCGACCGGGCTGGTCATGCTCAGGTTGTTGTAGCAGGTGATGCCGTCGAACCAGCCGGTCTGCGGCAGCGCATAGGCGACGTTGAAGGTCGGCACGTCGGCCTCGGCCGCGATCTCGAACGGAAAGTCGAACGCCGACATCGCGATGCGCGATTCGTCGATGCGGTAGCGGTAGCGCGCCCACTGCGCCTGCATGGTCAGCTGGCCGCGCTTCCACTGCGCGTGCAGCGCGGCGCCGTCGTGACCGTACTTCTCGCCATCGATGCGATTCTCGACCCGGCCCGTGAACAGCGACGCGCCCAGCGCGAGCTCGCCGTCGTTCCAGTCGCGCACGTTCTCGTATCGCAGATTCAGGCGCTCGCGTTCGCGATACGGAAGATCCTCGGTGGTCGCCACGTCGAACGAATAGCGATCGTAGCGCGCGCCGGTGCCGTACTCGTCGCCGGAAAACGCGCCGACGTGGAAGCGGTGCGCGCCGTCGTCGCGCCGCCACACCACACCAAGGTCGTAGTCGTCCTCGATGCCGAGGTAGTAGCCGGAGCCGAACCAGAAACTGTTCGAGGCATAGGGCAGCAGGCCGAACGGCACCTGCTGGATACCGGCGCGGATATCGGAGGACTCGTCGATTTTCCAGCCCGCCCAGGCATGGTGCACGGCGTGGAAGCCGTCATACCAGCGGTACTGCAGAGAGAAGAAGGCCGGGCCTGCGTTGCCCTTGGCGTCGATGCGGACCAACTCCAGATCGGCGCCCGGATTGTCGCCGTAATCGAGCCATCCGTAGTTGAAGCGCACCGCGCCTCCGAGATCGAGTTCGCGATCGCTTTCCTGCGCTTTTGCGGCGAACGTCGACAACAACAAAACGGTACTGCAGATGCTTAAAAAACCACGGAAAATCACAGGCTTCTCGCTCTCCGGAAATGCGGACAAGCGATACAGGTTAACGCCTCAAAACCGACTCTGCAAAATCAACGCATGCAAAAAACCCCATGATTTCAGCGGAAAACCGCGCCACGCGGGGCTATCGACAAATTATCAACGACCGGATCATTCAACTCGAAACGCACGAAAATCGCGCCGATCCGCGCGATTTCCGTGTACTGAGCCCGTGCATTCCGCCGCCCCGCGAGCCCACCATTGCGCCGTCGGCACGGCCGCTGGAACGCTCGCTGCGACGGCGTGCTCCGATGGCGCCATGTCGCCGCAACTAGGGGCCGGCGACTCCGGGCCGTGAAGACGGCACCGCCGCCATCCGCGCCGAGTGGACCAGGGCGCCGCCGCGGACGGTGTGGCGGACGTCGGCGAATGCCGTGGGATCATCGGCCGGATCGCTGGCGAGCACGACCAGGTCGGCATCCATCCCGGCCCACACCCGCCCCTTGCGATCGCCCTGGCCGAAGCGTCGCGCCGGCGTCGTGGTCAGGCTGGCGAGAATCGCGCGCCAGTCCATGTCCGCATCGGCCATCAGCTCGAACTCGCGACGCGTCTCGAACAGGTCCACATAACCCACGTCGGTGCCGAACAGCACCTGTCCGCCGGCCTGGTGAAAGGCGCGCAACTGCTGCCGGGCGACGGACACCACCTGCGCGACCACCGACTCAGGCGCCTGATCCTTGCGCACTTCGATCTCGAACAGCGCCAGGGTCGGCGTCAGCGCGATGTCCGCCTCGACCAGCCGCTTCGCCAGCACGTCGTTCCACGGCCCGCCCGTCGGTGTGGTGTGCGCGAGCACGTCGACGCCCGCCTCCAGTGCGACCTCCACGCCCGCCAGCGTGGTCGGGTGCGCAAACACCGGCTTGTGTCTGCGGTGGGCCTCGTCCACGACCGCCTTCGCGATCGTCGCATCCATCACCACCACGCCCTTGCCGTCGTCGACGATCGCGCCGATGAACAGTTTGACGCCGTCGGCGCCATGTTCGAGCTGGTCGCGCGCCCGCGCACGCGCGGCCTCCGCGGTCGCGACTTCCGCGCTGGGCACCTGGAGCGTATCCAGCAGGTCCTGCACGTAGGACGGCGTGCCGCCGTCGGGAAAGAACGGCGCGTCGACGGTCAGCAACGCCGGTCCGGTCACCTCGCCGTCCTCGATCCGGCGACGCAGGGCCGCGGCATTGCCCGAGGGGAAGGATGCGATGTCGAACACCGTCGTGAATCCCTTTCCCGTGAACATCCGGCGCAGCGCGAAATCCAGCTTGGCGGCACTGCGCGTTTCCGCCTCGCGTAACGGCAGCGGCAGCACATGCGCATGGCTGTTCCAGAAGCCGGCGGTGACCACGCCGCCATCGGCATCGACCACCCGCGCATCGTCGGGCAGCGTCACGGAGGTCCCGACCTCGACGATGCGTCCGTCGCGCACCAGCACGGTGCCGGCGTCGATCGCCGCCGCCTGCGGATCCGGGTAGATGCGCGCGTTGACGATCGCCAGCGCCTCCGCCCGGGCACCACCGGCCAGCGCCGCCATCAATACCGTCGCGCCGAGGGCAGCGGACCGTATCGCCCACCCTCCGCGCATGATCCGCCGCACGGTCGCGACGACCGCCGTCACGCGCTGCTCCGCGCACGCTGGTACGCGACCAGAGCATTGGCGTGACCATGGCCCAGGCCATGCTGGGACTTCAACGCCGCGACCTTGTCCATGTGCCGCATGTCGCCCATCGCGTCGAGCAGGTCCAGCCAGTGCTGGATCGGTTTGCCATAGGTCTTCTCGATCGAGGGGAAATAGGACGCGGGCCCCTTGACCGGCTTGTCGGCGCTCACGATGCGATCTCCTCGGCGGCCGCGGCCTCGATCGCCGCGACATCCAGCTTGTGCATGTCGAGGAAGGCGCGGGTCACCCGCGCGATCCGGGCTTCGTCGCCGGAGGCCATGATCGAACCCAGCACGGCCGGAGTCACCTGCCAGGAGACCCCGAACCGGTCCTTGCACCAGCCGCATTGCTCGGCCTCGGGGACGCTGGACAGCTGCGCCCAGTAGCGGTCGAGCTCGGCCTGGTCGCGGCAGGTCACGACGAAGGAGATTGCTTCATTGAAGCCGAAGTCGTGCTCGCGGGCACTGTCCATCGCCGCAAACCAGGTGTCGCCGAGCCGGAAGTCGGAAAACATCACCGAACCCTCGCGATCCGGCGCCATTCCGTCCGGGTAACGGATCAGCCGCCCGGGCTGCGAATCCTCGAATACCGAGCGATAGAACGCGCCCGCCGCCTCGGCCTGGCCGCAGGCCTCGCCGGCGAACAGCAAGGACGGCATGATCGCCGGCGGCGCCTGTTCGGCGGGTTCGGACAGGATCAGCTGCCAGGACAGGCCGTAGCGGTCCTGCACCCAGCCGTAGCGAGGGCAGAACGGATACGCGTCCAGCGGCATCAGCGCCTGCCCGCCCTCGATCAACGCGGCCCAGGTCGCATCCAGGCGCTCGCGCGCCCGTGGATCGCGGACCGGGTCGAAGTTGACGATGAACGAGATCGAGGGATTGAGCCGGAACAGCGGGCCGGCGCTGATCGCCATGAACGGCTGTCCACACAGCTCGAACGACACCACGTCGCAGTCGCCGGACGGCGTATCGCGCAGCGTCACCACCGACTCGAGCTGCGAATCGGGGAATACCGAGCAGTAGAACCCGGCGGCCTCGCGGGCCTGGCGATCGAACCACAGGTGCGGGGTGATGGGTCTGACCAGCGACATCGTCGTACTCCATGCAGTGGGGATTCGATCAAACGACGATCCGGGGGCACCGGAATCGACACGACACTAACCGCTCCGCGCGCACCGGCCAATGACCGCCCTCGTCACGCAGGGAGGGCGGCCCCTCCGTATCCGAACGGACGCGCTCAGGCGGCGGCCCGGCGGCCGCTGGCGCTCGCGCGCAGCCCGACCCAGCCCAGTTCGGCGAACACCAGCACCACCAGCGCCTGCGCGCAGACGAAGGCGATTCCGATCGCCGCCGGCCGCCATTGCGGACCGAACGCCACCCAGGCACTGCCGGCGACCCAGGCGAAGTTGATCGCGATCACCGCAGCCATCGCCCCACCCGGCACCCGCGGACGCCGCGCCAGCGACAGCACCCAGAGCACGAACGGCACACAGACCAGCCCCGCGCCGCGCAGCAGCCCGGCCGGCAGTTGCAGTACCGGCGCCAGCACCCCGGCTCCGGCGATCAGCAGCACGGCGGTGGCGCCGGTGGCCAGGCCGTCGATCCACAACAGGCGGGGCAGGAAGCCCGGGCTTGCGAAAAGGCGCTTGCTCGACATCGCGAATCTCCTCGTGGTTGGGATGTCGGCCATGCTGCCGGCGCGCACGGGGCCGGACCATTACCTGCCAGGTAATGTCTCCGCGGCGCGCACCTGGGCTATCGTCCGCCCTCATGAACCGCATCGACTCCACACCGTCTCCGTTCGGCGAGCAGTTGCGCCACTGGCGCCGTCGCCGCCGACTCTCGCAGGAAGACCTGGCCGGGCTGGCCGATATCTCCTCGCGCCATCTCAGCTTCCTGGAAACCGGCCGCTCGGCGCCGAGCCGGGCGATGCTGTTGCGGCTGACGGACCGACTCGAAGTGCCGCTGCGCGAGCGCAACCGCATGTTCACCGCCGCCGGTTTTGCGCCGCTGTACGGCGAACGCCCGCTCGACCATGCCGGCCTGGAGACGGCCCGGCGCACGATCGAGCGGATCCTGCGCGGCCATGAACCGTTCCCGGCGCTGGCGATCGATCGCCACTGGCGCATGCACGCAGCCAACCGGGCGCTGGCGCCGTTCCTGCTCGGGGTCGCGCCCGAGCTGCTGCAACCGCCGATCAACGTACTGCGGCTGAGCCTGCACCCGCAGGGCGTGGCGCCGCGGGTGGCCAATCTCGGCCAGTGGCGCGCGCACCTGCTGCATCGGCTGCAACAGCAGCTGGAAAGCTCCGGCGACAGCGTGCTGGAACAGCTGCTGGAGGAACTGCGCGGCTACCCCGGCGCCGACCCGGAAGAGGACCCCGAGCCCAACGCCATCGCGATTCCGCTGCGCCTGCGCAGCGACTTCGGCGAGCTCTCGTTCATCAGCACCACCACCGTGTTCGGCACTCCGGTCGAGGTGATCCTGTCGGAACTGGCGATCGAGTCCTTCTTCCCGGCCGACCCGCACACCGCCGAGGTGATGCGCGCCCTGCCGCTGGAGGGGCCGATGCCGGGCTTCGAGTTGCCGCCGCCGGACTGATCTCGGCGGCGGCGCGGGCCCCTAGCCCGCCGGGTGCGCGAGCGCGAAGCCGATCGCCGCGCGCACCGCCGCGACCTGGGCGTCGTTGCACTGCTGCGGGGTCGCCCGCGGGCTGTCGGGATAGACCTCGGTGGTGGTGGTGTAGCGGGCCCCGGTGATGCCGGCGCACAGGCCCAGCGCCTGCAACGGGTAGCGGATCACCCCCGGCGCGACCACTTCCGAACCGATGATCTGGCCATTGGCGTCGGCCGGCGCGATATGGGTGACCGGCTCGACCGCCGCGATCACCGCCTGCTGGAACGCCGGCTGCGGGTTCTCGCTATCGTCGACCAGGTAGAAACCGTCCGGAATCTCGCCCGGCTCGAACGGCTTGCCGTCGCGCGCGGCCAACGCCGGACGGAACTCGCTCTCGTCGCTGTCGGTGGTCTCGTGCAGATCGATGTGAAGGACGAATCGTCCGCGCAGCGGCGCCACCAGCTGCAACAGCGCGGCGGATTCGCCGGCCGGGCTGTTCTCGCGGAACGAGCGGTTGGGATCGATCGCGTGCATGTTCCAGCGATGGATACGCTCGTAGGCCCATGGGCTGACGCAGGGCACGACCAGCAGGTTGGCGCGGCCTTCGTAGTCGCCGCCGTGCCGTTCGACGAACTGCAGCGCGCCATGCACGCCGCTGGTCTCGTAGCCGTGCACGCCGCCGGTGACCAGCACCGTCGGCAACCCATCGCGCCAGCCGCGGTTGCGGATCGCGTACAAGGGGTAGCGCTCGCCCGCGTAGTCGAGCTGGCCGTACTGCTCGACGTCGAAGCGCTGACGCAGCGCATCGACCCGGGCCAGCACGTCCTCGGCATAGCTGCGATGGCGCACCTGCCGCGCCAGCCATTCGGCCTTCTCGGCCTCGCCCCAGGGAACGCCGGGGGTACCGATCGGATAGAAGGCGTTGGCGCTGCTCATGTCGCGGGCTCCTGGAGGGGCGGTGGGGACGCGACACTCTAGCATCGGGCCTCCCCGCTTCCGCGCACGCCATCGCCTCCCGGCCGGGTAACACCGGCCCCCCGGCCGGGAGGCGGCTATCGCATCGGATCGTCAGCGACCCGGCAGATCGAACGGGAAGAATCCCCAGCAATCGGCAAGATCGCGGGCCAGGTCGGCGCCTCGGGCGGCGCAGATCTGGCGCGCCTGCACGATCGTGTCCGCGTACACGTTGTCGTAGTCGTTGGTGTCGGCCAGGACGTGCGACATCTCGTGCAGGATGGTTTCCTGCTTCAGCTGGGCATCGGCCTCGCGGAAGCGGATGTTGAGCTCGATCCGGAACGCCAGGTCGCGCGCCGGCGACGCGACCACCGGCATCCCGTTGTGCTCGAAGATGTAGCTGCGGGTACCGCGGTTCATGTTGTTGCGCACATCGCGCCAGGTCGCCCGGAAGCTCTTGGGATCGGCCGGATTGACC
This sequence comes from Marilutibacter maris, assembly GCF_003233695.1. Lineage (NCBI taxonomy): Bacteria > Pseudomonadati > Pseudomonadota > Gammaproteobacteria > Lysobacterales > Lysobacteraceae > Marilutibacter > Marilutibacter maris. The sequence continues at coordinate 2,272,139 of NZ_CP029843.1, forward strand.
TCGCCATCGGGGCCCGGGAACACCACCGGCGGCCGTGCCGACGCGTAGTCCTGGGCATCGTGGTCCTCCCGCTCCGCGTACTCGATGTAGACCGTCCAGGTGTTCAGCGCCGTCGCCATCGCCGCATACACCGTCTGCAGCGTGTTCAGGAAGGTGGTGTCGTCCTGGCTCAATGCCGGGACCGGGCCGGCGCCGAACTGGACGCCGAAGAAGGTCGTCAGCGCCGCCCGCGCCTGGCCGGCTTCGATGCTGGCCGGATCGAGCAAGGCATTGCGGTTGCGCGGCTGCAACCACTGCGCCGCGTTTCGCGCAAGCTGGACGGCGTCGACGAAATAGGTGTCCAGCGCTTCCATCTGGGCCTGGCCACGGTAAATGCGGGACATCGGGGGGTCTCCTGGATTCCGGGCCGGGTTGCCCGTCGAGACTAGGAACGCCTGCATGGCCTGGTTGTGAAAGGGGTGTTGTGAAAGGGGTGTTGTGAAAGGCGGGTTGTAAAAGCGCGGCTGTGAAAGCGTGGTTGTGAGAGCGTGACGCGGAGCCATTGCAATGCAGTCCGACCCGCTCACCGCCGACGTCCGCCGGGCTATGCCTGCGACAGTGCGGGTGCGCCCTGAGCCGCCCGGCTCGCCCCTTTTCGCAGCCGGTTCGCGGCCGATCCCAGCCACAGCAGGATCAGGCCGATCTCCAGCTTCTGGCTCAGACCGCGCGGCGCCTCCCGCCACAACGCGTGCACCCACAGCCCGACGAACGCCGCCACCGCCACCGCAAACGCGATCGCGAAGCGCTGCCGCCAGCGCGGATCGGCGCGCAGACGCCAGGCTTGCAACAGCATCGCGGTCGTCACGCACAGGAACGCGGTCTGCGCCGCAAGGCCATGCACCAGCGTTTCCAGGGTCACCGGCTGCCCTCGGCGCCCGGTTTCCGCCACTGCGGTCACCGCCAACGCCAGACCGGCACAGACGAACAGCAGCAGCGGTGCCGCGCTGCGCGCCTGCGGCGACAGCTCCAGGTACCAGCCGCCGCCCAGCGCGATCAAGGCCAGCGCCAGCGCGAAGTAGCCCGCCCGCACCCACAGGCCGTGGGGATCGAGCAGGTAGAAGCTCAGCGGCGTCTGCAACCAGTCCAGATCCGGGCGCAGGAACTGCGCCGCGATGCCGATGGCCGCGAACAGCAGGACGCCGGCCAGCGCGGCGGCGCCGAGGAACCGGGGAACGGTGGAGTCGGTCTTCTTCATGGCCGGAGCGGATCATCCTGGTCGTGTTGAACTGCGCATGGACACGTGTCTCACGCCGACGCGGCCTTCGCGCCGACGATCCGCACGCCTGCAGATTGGGCGCCCATGCCGCGGTCCGGTGTATCCGCACCGCCAGCGCAAGCTTCCGGGCAATCGAACTGCCGCATGCGTTCACCCCTGCGCGGGCACGAGCCGCCCTGTCGGCAGCGATGGTCCGACAAGTCGCCGCCGGCCCCATCCGCCATTGGTCATGACTCCCGCGCCCGACCGCACGGCGATGGAAACGCGGGCACATGACGATGTCGATCCGCACCCTTCACGTTCGTCATCTCCCCGAAGGCGCACATTCCGTGTTCCGCCCCACCGTGGAGGTCATCATGTCCTACGTCGACGGATTCATCATTGCCGTACCCACCGCCAACAAGGCCAGGTTCATCGAACATGCCCGCAACGGCGACTCGTTCTTCATCGAGTGCGGCGCGCTGCGCGTTCTGGAATGCTGGGGCGACGATGTGCCCGATGGCGAGCACACCGACTTCCGCCGCGCGGTGAAGGCCCAGGACGACGAGACCGTGGTGTTCTCGTGGATCGAATGGCCGGACAAGGCGACCCGCGATGCCGGCATGAAGAAGATGTTGAGCAGCGACGACCCGCGCATGGACCCGGCCAAGAACCCGATGCCCTTCGATGGCAAACGCCTGATCTATGGCGGCTTTGCGCCGGTGCTGGAATTGACGAAGTAGTCGGGCTCCAGGCTCCATCCGCCCTCGCCCGCATCCGATACCGTCCGGAGCCCCCTCCGGACGGCGCGCGCCTGGCGCGAGCGTTCAGGGCGTGTAGGTCACCGTCAGCCTGGCGCTCGCGCCATGTCCGATCCACAGGTACCGGGTCGCGCTCTGGTCGCTATCGAAACGCAGCCGCAACTGGGTCCGGCCGCCCTTGTCGATCGCCGCCAGTCCGGCCGCGGAAAACAGGGTACTGGCCTGGTTGCCGCCGCTGAAGGCCGGCAGCTCGGCGACGTCACCGGCGGCGATGGCCTGCCCCCAGTCGGCGGCCTCGATCGTGCAGGCGCCGATGCAGTCCGGGTGCACGTCGATCACCAGTCTGTTGCCGGCGGGGTCCGCCCAGGGATCGCCATAGGCGCTGCCGTAGGCCACGACCAGCGTCGCCGAGGTGATGGTGGCGCCATCGGGAATCGCCGAGGTGTCGAAGGACAGCAGCGCGCGGTTGAACTTGCCATCGGTGCCGCGCCCGATCGCCAGCCCGTAGTAGGCTTCCAGCGTGCCCACCGCCGGCGCGCTGCCGCCGCTGCCGGCCTTGACGTAACCGTCGTTGGCATCCTCGTTGTCGAAGCTCACCGTGACCGGCGCACCGCCGCCGGAGCCTCCTTCGACAGTGACGACGACCGCCGCCGAGGTGCCGACGTTGCCGGCCAGGTCCAGCGCCCGCGCCTGCAGCTGATGCTCGCCGCTGGCGGAGGTGGCGCTGTCCCAGACCATCGAATACGGCGCGGTCGCATCGCTGCCCAACAACGCGCCGTCGAGCAGGAATTCGACCCGTTCGACACCGACGTCGTCGCTGGCGCTCGCACTGACGGTCACATCGCCCTCGACGATGGCGCCATCGTCCGGCGCGGTCAGCGTCACCTCCGGAGCGACGCCGTCGAGGTTGTCCAGGCCCCAGAAACGGCCGATGTAATAGCTGGAGCAGATGTTCGCGTCGAGGATGTAGGCACCGGCACTGCCGCACTGGGTCTCGCCGCTGCCCGGGTCGACCGGGGTGCCGTGACCCATGCCGGTGATCGTGTAGGTCTCCACCCGTGGCTGTCCGGACGCGTCCTTGTAGACCTTGTGCGGATAGCCGGCGACGCTGTCGGACACGTCGGCGATCTGGTCGATGCCGTGGACATCGGTCCACTGCTGCATGCTCTCGGTCAGGTTCATCGGCCGCACGACGTAGTCGGCATCACCGTGCCAGATCGAAACGACCGGCCACGGGCCGCTCCACGACGGATGGGCGGCACGGACCTTGTCGCCCCATTGCGCCGGGCCGAGGTCGCTGCCGGGGTTCATGCAGCTGAAGGCCGCGCTCTGCGAGGTCGCGCAGCGGTGCGGCAGTCCCGACAGGATCGCGCCCCCGGCGAACACGTCCGGATAGGTCGCCAGCATCGTCGCGGTCATCGCGCCGCCGGCCGACAGCCCGGTGACGTAGACCCGCGACGGCTCGATCGCATGATCGGCGATCATGCGGTCGACCATCTGCTTGATCGACAACGCCTCGCCCTGCCCGCGTGCGGTATCGCCGGAAACGAACCAGTTGAAGCAGCCGCTGGAATTGTTGCTGCTCTGCTGCTGCGGCAGCACCAGCGCGAACCGCCACCGCTCGGCCAGCATCTGCCAACCGGTTTCGGCGTCGTAGCTGGCGGCGCTCTGCGAGCAGCCATGCAGAGCGACCACCAGCGGCGCCCCCGCCGGCAATCCGGCCGGCACATGCTTGAACATGCGCAGATTGCCCGGGTTGCTGCCGAAACCGCCGACCTCGGTCTGCGCCATTGCCGGCGACGCTGCCGCCATCGCCAGCAACAGCAGCGGCGCGGTCCATCCACGATGGGCACGGTAGCCGCGCCCTCCCCCAAAACCGGACACTGCGATCGACATCGTCGGCTCCCTTGACCCCGGACCGCGCCAGTGGGCCACGTCGGCCGCGGCGGCGGTATCGGCCGATGGGGCAAGCTGCGCTGCAGCATGACCGCGGGCAGACACCCGCTGGGGCGCCCGCCGCGCCGGCTCAGGCGGCCAGGCGGGGATCGGCCAGCACCTGGTCGAAGGCGACCTCGCCGGCGAATCCGCCCGCGCTCACCGCGGTCCGCTGCGCTTCGATCGCGTGGGCGAAGATCACCGCCGGATCGGCTTCCAGCGTGTCGAACAGCCGCTGCAGATTCGGATAGTCGCGACGGTCGACCGCCTGGTGGTACTCGTTCCAGCGGGCGATGCCGATGAAGTAGGCATCGGCCAGGGTGCGTTGCGCGCCAAGCAACCAGGGCTGATCGCCAAGCATCGCCGACAGGTCCTCGTGCGCCTTGCGCACCTGGGCCCGCCCATACTCGCCCAGCACCCGCCTGCCCTCGCCCTCACCGGCATGTTCCAGCGCGTACCACAGCGGCGCGTAGGCGCCGAAGAACGAAGTGTTGAGGAAGGCCAGCATCTGGTTGAGCCGGTCGAACTCCGGCGTGCCCTGCGCGAACCCCAGCCCGCGGTCGATGCCACGCGCACCGATGTGGTTGAGGATGGCCATGCTCTCGCTGATCAGCGCGCCGTCCGCGGTGAGCAGGGTCGGTGTCTCGGCGACTGGATTGAGCCGGCGGTAGGCGTCGCCGGTCACCACTTCGGGCATCTCGATGCGGCTGAGCCGGTAGGGCGCGCCCAGCCACTCCAGGGCGACGATGGAGCCGAACGAGCAGCCGGAGGGAACGCCATAGAACAGGATCGGGGACATCACGAACTCCTTGGGTCGGGTTTCAGGCCGGCGGTCGCTGGCCCGTGCTCGACAAGATAGATTCGTGGACCTTGAGCGAGTAGACGGGATAAATTGAACTTATCGTCTACGTATAGAGACTTCCATGGGCATCAATCTCAACGATCTCGGCTTCTTCGCCGCCGCCGTGGAACAAGGCGGCTTCGCCGCGGCGTCACGCCGGCTGGGCCTGCCCAAGTCCACGATCAGCAAGCGCGTGGCCGCGCTCGAGGAAGCGCTGTCGGTTCGCCTGATCCACCGCACCTCGCGCAGCTTCACCCTGACCGAGCTGGGCCGCGACTTCTACGAGCACGCCCGCGCCGCGCTGATCGAAGCCGAGGCCGCCGAAGCCGTGGTCCGCCGTCGCCAGGCCGAGCCCAGCGGCACCGTGCGGATCACCGCCTCGATCCCGGTCGCCCAACTGCACCTGGCCGACGCCCTGCCGCGACTGGCGCAGCGCCACCCGAAACTGCTGCTGCAACTGGAGGTGACCGACCGCTTCGTCGACGTGCAGCAGGAGGGCTTCGACATCGCCGTGCGCAGTCACTTCGCACCACTGCCCGATTCCGGACTGGTGCAACGGCAATTGCAGGTCGAGCCCATCATCCTGGTGGCGTCGCCGGACTACCTCGCCCGACGCGGCGAGCCGGGTTCGCCCGCCGGACTGGAGCACCACGACGCGCTGCTGACCGCGGCGTCGGCGGCCACGTGGACGCTGACCGACACCCACGGTGCGCGCATCCAGGTCGCCCCAAGCGCCGCGATGGTCGCCAACGAGTCCAGCGTACTGCTGCAGGCCGCCGCCAGCGGCATGGGCGTCACCTGCCTGCCCGAACAGATGTGCCATGCGCTGTTGGCGTCCGAACGTCTGGTGCGGGTGCTTCCGCAATGGCGCGCCGGCACCGTGACCACGACCCTGGTGATGCCGCACCGGCGCGGCCAACTGCCCGGCGTGCGCGCCGTCGTCGAGTTCCTGGCCGAGCGGTTCCGGCAGCCGGCAGCAACCGATACTGCCGACTGATATGCCGCCGGCTACCGACTCACGCGGCCGCCGGCTCCGGCGACAGGCGCCGGAACGGCGGACGCGCTCCCCGGGTCGTCCAGCGCCACAGCCATTCCACCGGTCCGTACTGGAAGCGTGACAGCCACCATTGGCTCACGAGCACCTGGGCCGCGAACAGCAATGCCCAGGCCAGCAGCACCGGTGCCAGCCCGCGTTCACCGCCCAGGTCCAGACCGATCGCGTAGAACAGCGCCACCCCGACCACGCTCTGCAGCAGATAGTGGGTCAACGCCATGCGCCCGACCGCCGCGAAGGGGGACAGCCAACGCCGCATGCGCGGATGCGAGAACGCCAGTACGAAGGCCGCGGCGTAGGCCACACCCAATGCGATCGGTTCCAGCCTCGCCAACATCCGCAGTGTCAGCTTCACCGCGCGCGTGTCCAGATCAGGATGCGATGCCCGCCACGATGCCTGCACTTCCGCCAGCCCCATCAAGGCCAGCCCCAGCACCACGCCGCCGACGCACAACCCGCCCAGCAGTGCGCGATGCCGCCACGGATCCTGCAGCAGCCCCTTGCGTCCCGCCCAGTAGCCCAGCAGGAAACGCGACAGCACGAAGCACACCAAGGCCCAGTTCGCCATCCGCGCCCAGTTGGCGACCGCGATGTTGCCGTGCAGGAACTCGCGCCACGAGGGCATCGAGAAGGCCTGCAAGGCCTGGGCGAAAACCTCCTTGCCGGCGGGTATCGGAGGCAACCACGCGCGCACCGGAGCGGATATCAACGGTGGCAACACCGCGACCGCCAGTGCGATCGCCAGCAAGGCGCGATCGGGCAGGTGCCGCAGTGGCAGCAATACCACCCCGACCACCGCATAGGTCAGCAGGATGTCGCCCCACCAGATGAAGTAACCGTGCAGCAGACCGATCAGGGCCAGGCCCAGCATCCGCCGCAGGTAGCGGTGCACGCCCGCGGCGCCCTCGTCGCGATCGAGCTGCAATGCGAATCCCAGCCCGAACAGCAGCGAAAACACGGTGATGAACTTGCCGTCGGCCAACACCGACATCGCCGAGATGGCGGCGGCGTCGAAGCCGGCGCTGGGCAGGGCCTCCCGCGTCGCCTTGGGCATCATCTCGTACAGCGACAGCCAGCGCAGGTTGACCAGGGCGACGCCGGCCAGGGCAAAGCCCCGGAGCGCATCGATGACTTCGTAGCGTGGAGGCTTGGAGGTGTTCAGGCGGGAAGCCCCGGCTTGCGATCGGACTTTTGCGTGCGGATGGACGCGGCGGGACACTTACCCACACCCTGCGTCGCGACCGTCTCCGCGCTCATGGACGCTTGGAGGCCACGCGCCCCGCACCGATGCCCGAACCCGGCGGCGCCAACATCGCGGTATTGACCCATCCGCCGACATCCAGCACGTACTCGAAGTTCTGCACCATCGCGCCATAGCCACGGTCAGAGGCGCCGTAGTTGGCGCCGACATGGATCGTATGACGGCCCGGCGGCAGCGGTTCGATCAACAACCAGTAGCCGTCGGCGGCGGCCATGCGCCCATTGCCGTCCGCTGCCCTGTGCTCGCCGATGTCGGCGTCGATGTCGAAACACTCCGCGGTGCGCACCCGGTAGCGGGCGACTTCGGGGACCGGGACGCCATCGATCAGCACCACCGCGCTGTTGAGATGATCGTTGTTGACCGCCGCCCCGGCCACCAGTTCGGGGCAACTGTAGGTATCCGGCTCGCCGACGGGCTGCACGTTCCGGTGCAGCATGTTGATCACCGGCAGCAACAGGTACTTGCCCGTCGGCACGTTACACTCGCGACGTGCATTGAAACTGCCGTCGGTGCCGGCCAGGAACCACACCGGCCCCTCCTGCCCGAGGTCGCACAGGCGTCCGTCCGGATCGAGGTAGGGGCTGAACGGCTGCGCCCGCACCCAGCGCCACCAGTCGGCGGTCAGCTCAGCGACGCTTCGCCCCGGGATGCCGGTATCCGGTGGCAGCACATGGTCGAGCACCGCGTCCTTGCCGGCCGTGGCCGGTTCTCCCGCCTGCACGATCATCGCGACGCCGCCCAATACCACGAGCGCCAGCGATCTGATCCCCCTGCCCCGCATCCCCGACTCCGATGAAAACCGTCGCCGCAGACTAGCCGATGAGGCAGATCGCGGAAAGCGCGTCGCCGCGACAATGACGACCCGATCGCAAGCGTTCAATCGATCTGCGCCACCGACCGTGGCACGCTGTCCTGCGAATCGGAGGTCAACGCCGCCAGCGCCTCGACGAACGCATCCTCCAGCGCCATCCGCCCCATCCAGCCGTTGCGCGTGCCGGTCAGGACCCGCAGCATCTGCCCGCGCCCGCCGGGCACGCGCGACAACGGATGGAACAGACGGTCGCGCCACCACGCGGCGACGTCGTGTCCGGACTGGAACAACGGGGTCAGCCAGCGGCTCCAGAAGTGATAGATGCCCACGTGCCGGCGTCGTTGCCGCTGATAGCGGGCCAGCGCATCGGCGACCGAGCCGTCGCCACGCAACGCTTCGCGCAGTGCGCGCGCGTCGAGCAAGGCCATGTTGACGCCCTGCCCCAGCTGTGGGCTCATCGCATGCGCGGCATCGCCAAGCAGGACCGCGCGTCCGCGCGACCAGTCCCGATGCATGGCGTCGCGATAGCGGGCGACGGCCAGGCCCGTCGGCACCTCGGTCGCGCGCAGGCGCTCGGCGGCCTCCGGCCAGACCGTGGCGACATCGTCGCGCCAGCGCTGCGGGTCCCCGACGCCGCGATCCAGCGCCGCGACCGGCAGGCTCCAGAAGAAACTCAGGCGCGGCACCGGGTCGCCGGGACGGGTGCCGACCGGCAGCATGCCGACCATCCGCCGCGCGGCGACGTAGCGTTGCTGCAGTTCGTCGATCCACGGCCAGTCGCCCTGCTCGACCAGGCACCACTGCGCGCCCCACGGATACGGCCGATCCAGTCGCGCCGGCACCACCTGTCCGCGCAGGGCCGAAGCCGCGCCATCGGCGACCACGATCAGGTCGTAGCCGGCATGGCGCCGGCCCTGCGCATCGGTCAGCGTGCCGGCCTCGACATCGACCGCGACCACTTCGCAGCCGCGGTGGATGCGCCGGCCCTGTTGCCAGGCCGCGTCGAGCAGGCCGAACAACGCGCCGCGCTGCAGACCGAGCCCGCACAGGCGCGGGTCGAGTTCACGATAGCGCATGTCCATGACCGGGCGCCCCCGCGTGGTCTGCCCGTACAAGCGCGAGACCACCGCCCCGTGCCCGATCACCGCATCGAGCAGGCCCATCTCCCACAACACCGCCAGCCCGACCGGCTGCAACAGGAAGCCCGCACCGACCGGTCCCAGCACCGGCGCACGCTCGAACACCTCGATCTGGTGGCCGTCGGCCGACAACATCAGAGCCGAAGCCTGTCCGCCGGTGCCGTAGCCGACGATCGCGATCCGCAAAGCTCTGCCCAAGGCGGTGCTTCCGTGACGAAATGGAGCCGGCACTTTGCCCAGCGGGTCGGCGCGGGGCAAGCCCGTCGCGGAGCGGCGCGGTCGCCACCGCCAGAGACCAAGCGACCCTGGCTATCCTCCTGGTTCCGTCCCGCGTCCGGGTCTACCATCCGACGATGGCCCGACCGCGCGCGGACACCCCGCCCACAGCGACCCGGAGCCGGGCGCCGCCGCCATCATCGAATCTGCACATCGGACCGTTTAGAAGGCCCTGATCCTTTGGCTCAGGAGGGAGCCGGAGGCCACGATTGCAAGCGCGATCCGCCCGGCTTCCGCCGGCCCAGCGCCCCGGATGCCCGAAGCACGACACAACGGTTCCCGGCCCCCTGGAGCGCACAGACAGGCGGAGGTTCCCGACAACGCACCGATCGACAGCAACACAAGGACTTGACGCGAATTCGACTTCCACAGGGGGGAAGCAAGATGAAGACGTTCGTAGCAGTGACGCTCCTGTCGACCTGCCTTGGCGGGTGCGCGATCTATCCGGTGGTCCCGACCTGGAGCGCCGAGGAAATCGACCAGGCGGCCACCGGGGACCCGTTCCTCGCCACCAGTCCGGAACAGGCGCTGACGCGGGTCCAGGGCATACGCAAGCTGCTCGCCGATGAGACCGATGCCCGCCAGAGGGCCGAGATCGTCGCCTCCGAAGCCACCTTCTACGGCACCTTCCTGGCCGCGCTTGGCATATCGATCGACAAGGTCGGGGTGAGGAATACCGGCGCCGGCGTGGCCACCCTGTCGGGACTGTACACCGGTCGATACCGCCTCGCCGACCAGCAGGTCGTGTTCCGCAAGGCCGAGGCGCGCGCGGCCTGCCTGGAGCAGGCACTGACTCCGGCGGTGTTCGATGTCGGGACCCTGAAGGCGCTGACCGACGAATCCCGCGCCGAGGCCATCGCCACCGCAATGCAGTTGCATGGCGCCGATGCCGCCGCCAGCGCCGCCGACAACCCGGCCCTGAATTCCTGGGCCGACGGCGGCGCCAAGACACTGAAGGCCGACGCCCTGGTCGCACGGGAACGGATTCCACAGCTGACCTGGCGGGCGCTGCGGCAGCTCGGCAACGACCTTCGCATCGCCCTGGCCGGCATTCCGCTGACGCCCAAGACCCGGGACGAGATCGAACAGACGATCGACCGCGCCAACGACGAAGAGGCCAAAGCCACCGGCCAGGTCTCCAGCGCGCTCAAGAGTGGCGCGACGCCAAGCCCCGAAAGCACGCGGATGCTCAAGGCACTGGCGGCCGCCGCATCGGTCGAAGCCACCATGGACGCCTGCTTCGTCGAGTATCCGCAGTAGCGGTGGACACGCCGTCCGGTCGGGTCGCGGCGGCAGGGCCGGACCTGGCGGGACGGCGCCACGCCCCGACCTTGCCTGGATTGCCAGTCATTCACCCATCAATGGAGCCAGCGATGCAAGACCAAGCCACCGCGATCGGCGCGGTACTGGATGCGATGTACGCGATGATTTCCGGCCCCGCCGGACCGCGCGACTGGAGTCGCCAGGACGAGCTGTTCCACCCCGACTGCCGGCAGATCCGCACCGGCGCCGACGCCGACGGGATGCCGTGGATGCTGGCCTTTGGCCTCGCCGAATACCGGGAAGACGCCGACCGGCTGCTCGCCGGCATGGACTTCTACGAGGTCGAGACCGCGCGCGAACTGCGCATCTTCGGCAACATCGCCCACGCCTGGAGCACCTACGAGGCACGCAGCGCGCCCGACGCCGCCGAGCCCGAGCGCCGCGGCATCAACAGCATCCAGCTCTACCGCGAAGCCGACGGCCGCTGGCGGATCATCAACATGATCTGGGACAACGAACGCCCCGGGCTGCGGATCGGAGAATGACCCGCCACCGCGACCACGATTGCGGTCGCGGCGTCGCCTGGTAGCGGTCGGCGGCGCGTCGCCGTCGCCGGGTTCGGACTCACGGCCCCGCCCGCACAGGCGGCGGCCGATCGAGAAAGTCGCCGACGATCCGTGCCAACTCCCGCAGTTCGGCACCGCTTGCCGATTCCACCGGCAGGTAGAGCATGCGCGACATCATCCGTTGCGCCGCCATCGGAGCGGCGCCATCGGCGGCGGCATCGCGCCCGGCCGGCACCGCGTGCAGGCTGGTCGCGCCGCGGGTGGCGTCGAAACCGGCGTGCTGCAACCGCGCCACCAGCACGTCCGGATCATCGCATTGCAGCGGCAACAGCCAATGACAATGCGGTTGCGCCCAACGTCCCGGAATCGCGTCGGCGGGCAGCCGCGCCGCCAGCGCGGTCGCCGCCGCGATACGATCGGCGAGATCGTCGCTGCCGTATCGACGATGGCGCCTGAGCATCAGGCCCAGCAAGGCCGGTCCCGGTCGTCGCCGAAGCTGGACCAGCAGCGCGCCGGGGCCGAAGCCGCGCACCGCGTTCGCGATCACCCGGTCGTGCGAAGTTCCCGACCATCGGCACAGCGTGGCGAACACCGTGTAGGGCGCCCGCCAGCTCAGGGCCTTGAGCAAGCCGTACTTGAGCACCCGGCGCGCATAGCCGCCGCGCCGCTGCGGCGGGTACGCCCGCTGCCGCCGTCGTGCGTCCTCGCAGCGGTCGCGGTCGCGAAACACCAGCACCCCGCCTCCCAGCGCGGTCGCGGTCTTGATCGGGCCGAAGCTGAACATCGTCACGTCGCTTCGCGGATGCCCGGTGTAGCCGTCGGCGGCGAAGGCCTGCGCGCAGTCCTCGAACAGGAACAGGCCATGGCGATCGGCGACCGCCGCCACCGCGTCCATCGGCGTTCTCGACCCGAACAGGTGCGCGACCAGCAGCGCCCGGGTACGGCCGCCGATCGCCTGCCGCAATCGATCGACGCGCAGGGCACAGGTGTCCGGATCGATGTCGACGGGAACCGCGCGCAGGCCGTGTGCCTCGATGATCGCAACCATGTCGCGGATGGTCACCGCCGACACCAGCACCTCGCTGCCCGCCGGCAGGGCCAGCTGTCGCAGCACCAGGTCGAAGCCGCTGCGCACCGACAGCGTCGCCAGCGCGCGCCCTTCCGGCGACCACAGCGCCTCCAGGCGCGACGCGCGATCGGCGCCGCCCCGGCGCAGGCTCATCGCCAACGCACTGGCCAGATCGGCCCAACCGATGTCGAGCTTTTTGCGTGGCAGCATGCAACCGGCGCGTGCGGGACTGCGGACGAGTGTCACACGAAACCCGGTCGCCGCTTCATCCCTTCATGCAGCGGTCGGCTGCACCGCCTGGACCGTCGGCCCTACTCCGCCGCCTCGGGTGCGCTGAAGGCCTTGCTGTAGATGCCCGAGCGGTCGAAGCAGCAGACCTCGCGCTTGCCGGTGGCGAGCATCGAGCAGGCGTTGGCGATCCGCTTCTCGCGCGTCTCGGCCTTCTTCGCGGTGGTGATCCACTGGACCCAGTCGCGCCGCGCGATCAGGGTGATCCGCGACCAGGCCGCCTTCGCCGCCGGATCGGCGGCCAGCGCCTTGCGCAGGTCGGGCGGCACCTTCGCCTCGAGCTGCTCCTGCGCCGGCCACACCTCGACGGCGACGGTGTCGCCGACGCCGACACCGGCCGCCTCGCGCATCGCCCGGGTCACCTTGAGCCAATGGCTGCCGCTGCCATCGGGCTCCAGCGTGGCCTTGAACGCATGCCCGCCCAGGCGTCCCTCCACCGTGGTCATGCCGCGGCTGGGCAGCGGCGCGCTGGCCTCCTTGGGCAACACGAAGAACGACCAGGTCGCACTCCTGGGGCTGGCCGGTCGCAACAACCTGGCCTGGAAACGGATCGCATCGGTCGGGGTATCCATGCGCGAAAGCTACCAGAATCCGCCCCCACCGAACCCGATACCGCGTCACTAACGTCCGCCACCGCTGCGGAAGATCGACCACAGCAGCCAGATGCCGGCGACCGAGGCGCCGACGAAACCCAGCAGACCGAAGAACGGCAATCCCAGCAGGGTCGGCCCGCCCTCCACCGTCATCGCGATCGACGATCCGATGATCAGCGCCGCGATCACCAGGCCACCGGCAAGCCGGTTGGCGGAATGGCCGATCTGGCGATTGAGGTCCTGCAGGTGCTCCATGCGCAGGTTCAGCCGCGCATTGCCTCCGCGCACCGCCCGCAGCAGTCGCCGCAGATCGCGCGGCAGCGCCGCCAGCAGGCTCGCGGTGTCGGCCAGCGCATGCGCGCCGCGCCGCGCGATCGCGGTCGGCCCCAGTTGCGCGGCCATCGCCCGGCGCAGGAACGGCTGCGCCTGGCGCGCCATGTCGAAGTCCGGATCGAGGCTGCGCCCCAGTCCCTCCAGGGTCAGGCAGACCTTGATCAGCAGGGCCAGATCGGCCGGCAGCGCGAGGCGGTGGGCACGCAGCAGCACGGTGACTTCCAGCAACATCCCGGCCAGGTCGAGCTGGCCCAGCGGCACGCCGTGATAGGTATCGACGAACGCGTCGACGTCGATGACCAGTTGCGCCTCATCGACGTCCGACTGCCGCGTCCACTCCAGCAGCACGTCCGTGACCCGCTGGGAATCGCGCTCGACCAGTCCGAACAACAGGCTCACCACCTCGGCCCGGCGCGTCGGCGACAACCGCCCGACCATGCCGAAGTCGATCACCGCGATGCGAGCGTCCTCCAGCACGAACACATTGCCCGGATGCGGGTCGGCATGGAAGAAGCCGTCCTCCAGCATCATCTTCAACACCACCTGGGCGCCGGTCCGGGCGATCGCGCACCGGTCCACCCCGGCCGCATCCAGCGCCGCAAGGTCGGAGACCGGCATGCCGTCGACGAAGTCCTGCACGTTCATGCGTTCGCTGGTGAAGTCCCAGTACACCGTGGGCACCACGACGCGGACATCGTCGGCAAAACTGCCGGCGACGCGCTCGGCATGCCGGCACTCGGCGGCCAGGTCCATCTCCCGCATCAGCGAGGCGCGGAATTGCCGCACCACGCCGACGGGGTGGAACCGGCGCAGCTCCGGAAACTTGCGTTCGATCCGGGTCGCGGCATGCTGCAGGAGCCCGAGGTCGGCTTCGATCAGCGCGCGGATTCCGGGACGCCGTACCTTAGCCACCACCTCGCGTCCGTCGCGCAGGCGCGCCCGGTGCACCTGCGCGATCGATGCGGCGGCGAGCGGCCGCGGATCCAGCCAGGCGAAGGCCGATTCCGGTGCCATCCCCAGCGCCTCGCTCATCTCGGCGTGGATGGCCTCGAACGGCACCGCCGGGGCCGCACTCTGCAGACGGCTGAACTCGGCGATCCATTCCGGCGGAAACAGGTCGACGCGGGTGGCCAGCACCTGCCCCAGTTTGACGAAGCACGGGCCCATTTCCTCCAACGCCAGTCGCACCCGGACCTGCGGCGCCAGCTCAACCGGCGCCTCGGCGTGATTTCCGGGCAATGCCCGACCCAGCCGCGCCAGCGCCCGCGCCAGTCCCAGCCGTCGCACCATGTCGCCGAAGCCATGGCGGATCAGGATCGATGCCAGCGTCTGCAGCCGGCCCAGCTCATGGGGGGTGATCAAGGTGTCCCACATCCGCGAAAGCTCCTGTGTCGGCGATCCCGGCCGCCGCTTGCGTACGTTCTACCGCGCCGCGGCGAACGACCGGGTCAAGGCCGGCCCGGCCATGCCAACGGTGTACCCCGGATCCCGGCGTCCGGATTTGATCCAGCGCAAACCGGTTTCGTCGCGACCGCCTACAGTCGTGCCCCGAACATGCCACGGACAGGGGAACATCATGGCGACGATTCTGTTCGAGCAGGACAACCATCGCTGCATCGCCTTCAACGATCTCGTCCGTGGCGACGACGGCATCCAGGCCAACCAGTTCCTGATCCAGCATGGCAGCTACTCGGCCCTGCTCGATCCGGGCGGACAGCTGCTCTACAACCCGCTGATCCTCGCCCTGGGCAGCTACATCAAACCGTCGGAGCTGACCTGGCTGCTGTGTTCGCACCAGGACCCGGACATCATCGGCTCGGTCGACAAGTGGCTGCTGTACTCGCGCACCACCGTGGTCTGTTCCAAGCTCTGGGGCCGCTTCGTTCCCCACCTGGTGCCCGGCTACATGCCCAACAAGGGCAGCGAACGCTACATGCTGCTGCCCGACGAGGGCGGCCGCATCGCGATGGGCGACACCTGGGTGCAGGCGCTGCCGGCGCATTTCCTGCATTCGGTCGGCAACTTCAGTTTCTACGATCCGACCAGCCGCATCCTGTTTTCCGGCGACATCGGTTCGTCGATGATCGCCAGCGAGACGCCCTACGCCTTCGTCGCCGACTTCCAGGCGCACAAGGCACGGATGGAAGGCTTCCACCGCCGCTACATGGCCTCCAATCGGGCCGCCCGCCTGTGGGTGCAGATGGTGCGCTCGGTGGCGCCGGCGATGATCGTCCCCCAGCACGGCCTGCCGATGCGCGGCGAGGCGATGGAGCGGTTTCTGGACTGGCTGGCGCAGCTGGAGTGCGGCGTCGACCTGCTGGCGCCGGTCGGCTACGCCGCCTGAAGCCGACCCCGGGGGCCGTCGCCACGGTGGGATGTCGTGACGGCGGCTTGTCCGGCAACGTGTTCGACAACGTGTTCGACAACGTGTTCGACAACGTGTTCAACCAGGGGAGGACGGCGGGGGCCGGGCGCGGGGAGGCGCCCGGCCCCTCGCCGACCGGCAGGCGGACGGCTGCCGTTATCATCGGCCGCGCCCACCGGCTGCATGCGCAGCCCTTCCCAGGACAGGAGAACGCGATGCCCGCCGCCCCCACCCTCACCGCCGTGCCCGCACCCGTCGCCCGCACGCGTCGCCGAACGCTCGTCTGCGCATCATCTGCCCTGATCGCGATCAACGCCCTGCTGGCGCCGATGCGCACCCACGCGCAGCCGCCGTCCGCCGCCGACGGAGCGGCGGCGCCGGCGGTGGTGATCGACGACGTGGAACGCTTCTACCGCCTCTACGATGCCGCCGGCGGCACGCTCGACGCCGAACGGCTGCAGCGCGACTACCTCGACCCCGGCTCCGAAGGCCTGCACCATTTCGCCCGCCTGCGCCGCGTCACCGGCGAGGCGATCGCCGCGACCCTGGCCGAGCGGCCGGCGTTGTACCGGCAGGCCCGCGACTGCATGCGCGTGTTGCCGCAGGCCAAGCAGCGTCTGGATCGCGCCCTGGCGACGCTCGCCACCCTCTACCCCGAGGCCAATCTGCCACCTGTCACGATCGTGGTCGGACGCGGCAAGCCGGTCGGCATCGGTTACCCCGACACGGGCCTGCAGATCGGCCTGGAGGCATTGTGCGCGGTGGAATGGATGAACCCCGACCCCGAGGACCGCTTCGTCCACGTGATCGCGCACGAGTACGCCCATGTGCAGCTGAGCCCGGCGATGGCGAACCTGGAGCGGCCCACCGTGCTCGAGCGTTCGCTGATGGAGGGGGGCGCCGAGTTCGTCGCCGAGCTGACCTCCGGCCACACCGCCTACGCGCACTTCGACGCGCTGACCCGCGGCCGCGAACACGAGATCGAGACCGCGTTCCTGGCCGACATCGACAGCACCGACCTCGGCGCCTGGCTCGACAACAGCAGCACCGACAGTCCGGGCGATCTCGGTTACTGGGTCGGCTACCGCATCGTGAAGGCCTACTACCGGCAGGCCGACGACAAGCGCCGGGCCCTGCGCGAGATCCTGCGCATGGAGGACCCGAAGGCGATCTTCGCGGCCAGCGGCTGGCGGCCCGGCATCGGATTCGACGCGCCGCCGGCCGCCGATGATTCCCCCGCCCCGGCCGGCACCGGCGACGGCACCGAGGCGACGCGATGAGCGTCTGGCATGCCCTGGTCCTGCTGGTCCTGCTCGGCGGCGCCGCGCTCGTCGTCGCCCTGATCGTCACCGCCATCGTCGTCGCCCGCCGCAAGCGCCAATAAGCCGCCCTCAACCCATCGGCGCGCGCATGGATGCGCGCGGCTCGCCGAACCAGCGCCGCAGCCGCGCCCGCAGACCCTGCGTGTCCTCGCCGACCCAGGCGACGTGACCGTCGGGCCGCAACAGCAGTGCCGGCGCATCCAGTGGGGCGTCGCGATCGACGAGCCGGTCGACCCGGTCCGACCAGCCCGCCACCGACAACCGGCCGGTCCGGTCCAACAGCAGTCCGCGCCCGCGGTGCATGCGCACATACAGCCGCCCTTGCGACAGCGCGATATCGTGCAGCCTCCGGCCCAGCAGCGGGTGCCCGTCGCCGAAGTCGTAGCGGATCGCGGTGGCGATGACCTTCTCGATCAGCAGGCGGTTGGCCGGCTCGATGTCCATCAGCTCCGCCAGCAATCTGCGCACCGATTGCGGCCCTGGCTCGTCCGAGATCAACAGCATCTGCGCGCGGGTGTTGTCCAGCACCTCGGCGGCGACCGGGTGCCGCTCCAGGTGATAGCTGTCCAGCAAGCCCGCCGGCGCCCAGCCGGCGATCGCGGCGGCCAGCTTCCAGCCGAGGTTGAAGGCGTCCTGGACGCCGAGGTTCAAGCCCTGCCCGCCCACCGGCGGATGCACGTGCGCGGCATCGCCGGCCAACAATACGCGCCCGACCCGGTAGCGCTCGGCCTGCCGCGTCGCGTCGCCGAAGCGCGACAGCCAACGCGGCGAATGCGCGCCGAAGTCGTGGCCGGCCACCGCCCGCAGCTGTTGCCGGAAGGTCTCCAGGTCCGGCGGCGTGGCGCGGTCGCTGGCGACCTGCGCGGCCGGCACGATGACCCGGTACAGATCGCCGGCCAGCGGCATGATCCCGAACCGCTTGTGCGACTTGCGAACCTCCGACATGGCCGCAAGCAGGGCATCGCGCGAGCCCTCCAGCCGCATCTCGCCCAATAGCGTATCGACCCGGCTCGGCTCGCCGGGAAAGCCCACCCCCGACAGTTTGCGCACCGTGCTGCGACCGCCATCGCAACCGGCGAGATAGCGCGCGCGCAGCCGGCCGCCATCGGCCAGTTCGACGCTCACCCCGTCCTCGTCCTGCTCCAGGCCCACCAGCTCGCAGCCGCGCCGGATCGACGCGCCCAGTTCGACCGCGCGCTCGGCCAACAGGCGCTCGATGATCGGCTGGTGGATCCCCAGGACATAGGGGTGCGAGGTGTCCAGCGACGGCGGCGCGGGTTTGGCGATGCCGGCGAAGAACCCCGCCAGCGGATGCCGGGTGCCGTGGGCGAGGAACCGCTCCAGCAGGCCGCGCTGGTCCATCACCTCGATGCTGCGCGCATGTATGCCCAGTGCGCGGACGACAGGACTGGGTACCGGTTCGCGCTCCAGCACCAGCACCTGCACCCCTTGCAGGCTCAACTCGCAGGCCAGCATCAAACCGGTCGGCCCGGCGCCGACCACGATCGCGTCGATCATCTGCATCCGCCCACCCTCATCAACGGCCATCGGCCAGGGGCGGCGACTGTGCATCACCGATCGGGCCTTGCCGCAAGCCCCGGGTGCCTTAATATGTTGTCAGGGGCGAGGACCCGAACCCGGCCACGGCGAAGATGCCGCCCGCTCCCGCACCCGTCGATCGGGCGCGGCTTCTGCCGCCCTCACGCCCTTCCTGCCGTTACCGGTCGCGCACCCGAGTGCTTGACCCGGTGGCGGCGCGCGCCCGCGGCTCGTCCTGATCGCCAAGAGCACCGCACTGCCGCCCTCACCGGAAACGCGCGGCAACGACAGGACCATACGCAAGCGGATTGCCGTCGATTGAGAACGCAAGCACTTCCGCGTTTCAGAACCGTGAAAAAAGTCGCGCTTTCCAGGTAGGGGGAAGCGCCCCGGCGGCGTTCCAGCCAATGCGGTTCACCTGGCACCCCACCGTTCCCCAAGCGGAACGGCCATGACTCGACCCGCTGTCACCGATGTCCATGTCTCTTCCTATTTCCAGGAGTGTTCGAATGCGCAAGTTCAGTATGTCGGTTCTGGCAGTCACCGTTGCCATGGCAGTGTCGGGAGCGGCCGTTGCCGCCGACGACCTTTCCCCCGCGTTGAAGGCGGCCATGCAGCGCGACCTGGGGCTGTCCGGCCCGCAGCTGGCGCAGTACATCCGGGCCGAGCGCCTGGCCTCGCAGCAGGAGAAGGTCGTTGCCAGGCAGTTGGGCCGCAACTTTGCCGGCACCTGGCTGGAGCGCAAGGCCGACGGCTCGTTCGGCGTCGTGGTCGGCACCACCTCGATGGCGAACGCCAGGAGCGTGGCCGGCGTCGAGACCCGCCAGGCCCGCCACAGCCTGGCCTCGCTGAACACCGCCAAGGCCCAGCTCGACGGCCAGCACGGCCGCGCCGGCGCGCCGCGCGGCGTGTACAGCTGGGCGGTCGACCTGCCGAGCAACAGCGTGGTCGTCGGCATCGCACCGGGCGCCGAGGACGCGGCGATCGACTTCATCGCCCGCAGCGGCCTCGACGCCAACACCGTGCGCTTCGAGACGATGCGCGAGGCGCCGCAGCGCCGCATCGACATCGAGGGCGGTCGCGGCATCCTGCGCAACCCCGGCGACGGCTACCTGTACGCCTGCTCGATCGGCTTCCCGGTGACCAAGGGTTCGACCAAGGGCTTCGCCACCGCTGGCCACTGCGGCGACACCGGCGAGATCGTCTACCAGGAGCTGTCGCAGTGGAGCCTCGGCGTCAGCCTGGGGTCGTTCGCGGCCTCGACGATGCCCGACGGCAACCAGACCGGTCCGGACCGCGGCTGGGTCCAGGTCGACAACACCCATACCCTGCAACCCAACGTGTACGGCTACGGCAAGGGCGATGTCACCGTCCACGGCAGCACCGAAGCGCCGGTCGGCGCGGCGCTGTGCCGCTCCGGCCGCACCACCGGCTGGCGTTGTGGCGCCATCCTCAGCAAGAACCAGACCGTGTCCTATGTCGACAATGCGGGCAATCCGGACGGTACCGTCACCGGCCTGACCCGGACTTCGGCCTGCGCCGAGGGCGGCGATTCCGGCGGTTCGTACATCACCGGCGCCGGCCAGGCCCAGGGTGTGCTGTCCGGCGGCAGCGGCAGCTGCAAAGGCCGCCAGGGCCGCAACGGCGGCGGCAACAGCTACTTCACGCCGATTAACTCGATCCTCAGCGTCTACGGTCTGACCCTGCGCACCAGCCCGTAAACAGCACGCCAGGGTTACAGGCAACACCGTGGAGTCGGGCGCCCCGGAAAACCGGGGCGCCCTTTTTCGCGCCATCGGCGGGTCGCGGGCCGGCCTTGCGGGGCGGACACGTCCGCTCATGCGATCATGCGCCAACGCGAGACAGTCATTCGACACCCATCGGCCGACGCATGCACCCAGTACAGGACGATCTGGACACCCTCCACGATGCCGCCTACGACGCGATGGCGCGCGGCGAGCTGGCCGAGGCCTCGCGCCAATTCGCCCGACTGCTGCTGCACAAGCCCGAGAACCACTACTACCACTACATGCTGGGCCTGGCGCACAAGTACCTGCGCGACTGGCCGGCGTCGCTCCAGCACAACCTGCGCGCGATCGCATTGGCCAGGAAGCCCGGCGATGCGGAACTGTGGAACGCGGCCATCGCCGCCACCGCGCTCGCCGACTGGCCACGGGCACGACGGCTGTGGCAGGACTGCGGCATCCAGGTCCCCGAGGGCGAAGGTCCCATCGACGCCGACTATGGTGTCGCGGTCGTCAGGCTGAATCCCTGGAGCGGCGGCGAGACGCTGTTCATGCGTCGAATCGACCCGGTGCGCGCGCGTTTGCTCAACGTACCGCTTCCTGAAAGCGGTCATCGCTTCGGAGACGTCGTCCTGCACGATGGCGCCGTGACCGGGCACCGGCACGACGGCCAGCGCGAAGTGCCGGTCTTCAACGAACTGCAACGCATCGAACGATCGGAATTCCAGACCTTCGTCGGCTTCGTCGACTGCGGCAGTCGCGACGACCTGCTCGCCCTGCAACAGGCCCGCGCGCCGGGCGTCGCCTACCTCGAAGACTGGACGCACAGCGTCCGCCACTACTGCATCCGCTGCAGCTATGGCACGCCGCACCGCCACGAGAACGACGGCCACGCCGGCGACTGGCGAACACAGCGCAACCTGGGCATCGCCGCGCACGACCGCGAATCGGTCGAAAAGCTGCTGCAAGCGTGGATCGATGGCGGGCGCGGGCGCCGCATCGACGCCATCGAAACACGCGAATGCGACATCCCGGCGGCCGAAGACGGCCAGGCCTGGTGGAACGCCGAGCCGCCGGAACGCTAGCGGCACCGCCTGACGGGCACCTGCTTCTCCATAGACGATCGCGACGGCCTCCACGCAACCGCATGAGGGCGCGCGCCCGACCGCGCCAGGTTCCGGCACGTCCCGAGCGCGACGCCGGGCTTCACAACCGCGTCGCCGTCGCGTTTGTACCGGCATGCATGACTCCCGCGCGCACCTGCGACACCCACGCGACCGCACCGCTTCGTCCGACCGGCTGTGGACGGGCGCCCGCGAACGTCCGCGCATCTGGCCACACGGCGTGTCCGCCGCGGGCCCGCCATGAGCGCGCCCAGCCTGCTCGAGCTGCTGCTGGGAGCACCGCGATCGCCCGCCCCGGACCCGGCACGGACCACACCAAGGGAAAACCTCATGATCTGGAAGAACGCGCAATGCGAGCTGTTGCTGACCGATGCCCTTGGCCTGAGGGTCAGCCCCCAGGGCCTCACAATGAACCTGTTGCAGCCACGCCTGCCGCCGGAAGCCACCGAAGCCCGCACCCTGTTCGGCGCCGCCGAGCGGGTACTGGTGCTCTACGCCGACTACAAGCACTACAAGGCCCATATCGCCTCGATCTGCGACTACATGCTCACCGGCGGAGTCACCTGCCGCTTCGAGAGCCTGGTACCGACAGAGGACATCGATCCCGGCGCACCGACGCTCCTGCACGCGCTGCTCCAGCTGAACAATGCCGATGACGACAGCCGCAACATGTACCTGTCCGGCTACCCGTTGAAGCGGAGCTTTCCCATCGCCCTGATGCTGGACAGCGACGAGATCGACCTGACCCGCACCTTCAAGGTGCTCGCGTTCTGCGTAGGCACGCCGGTCACCAGCATCCGCAGCCCCGCGCCCGGCGACCCCGGAAGCGCGCTGGAGATCGCCTGAGCGAACCCGGGGCTACCGATACCCGGGCGCCACGACCAAACCTTCGAGGAGATACACGATGATCGTAGCCAGACCAGGGGTTTCCCGCCTGTCGATACGCGGTGGCGGATTCTGGCCGGCGCAAGGCCGCTGGAACCTGACCCGGACCCAGAAGCGATGGATCACGGTGTCGGTGATGCCCAACACCAGGGTTTCGCGGTACTTCCGCTTCAAGGAACAACTGCTCGAATCCTACGACGAGAGCGATCTGCGCTTCGCGTGGCCGGACCTGCCCGGATCGACGATCAGCGGCACCGACAGCATGATCGAAGCGGCAATGAACGGCGAACAGCTCTTCAGCAAGAAGATGGAGCTGAGCGTCATCGTCAGCGCGGCCAACCCCGAAGGCCTGCTGATGTCCGACAAAGAGTACCGGTACTTTCTCAAACAGAAGATCGACCTGTGGCGCGCGACCGGAGCCGGCTCGCTCTCCAGCCTGGTGGTGAAGGGCAGCCAGCCCGACGCCTATGCCGAATTGGACCTGCAGAAGAAGGTCGACGAACGCTACATGCAGGCGTGCCAGATCCTCAGGGACGAGGGCATCGAGTTGTGGCTGGTCGCCGACCTGTATGGCGAATCGAAGTACGTGCTGAACAGCCTGGACTTCAAGCTCGCGCAGCAGCCATCGTGCATCGTCGTGCAGCCGATCAAGCACTGGGCCGGGGTCACCCGCGAAACCCGCGACGGCCTGGCCCGTCGATTCCAGAAGCTCGGCGGCATCCTGCAACTGGTGCAGCTGGAAGAGCTGCAGGTGCTGATCGACAACCACAGGCGCAAGCAGGAATCGAAGCAGGTCGGGGATGCCGGCCGCGATCTCTATGTCTACGACCCCGACGTGCCCGGACTGGTCGAGAATCTGGGCAAGGAGCGCGTCGAGGAGCTCAACGTCGGCATCGCCCGCCAGGTCCTGGGGCCGTTCCTGAGGTCCGGAAAGCCGAACGACTACTGGTGGACGCGCGTCGGCATGGGCATGGACATCGCCTTCGCCAAGCGATTGGCGATCATGGACCGGATGCAGCCGGTGTTCGAGGTCGACGCCTCCGACCCGGAGGTCTACGAACGGGCGCTGGCCTACTTCAACCGGTCCAACCGCGGCTTCAGCGATGCCGAACTGCGCGAATGGCTGATACAGGAGCAACTGCGGACCAATTACGACTTCAAGGCGCTGTCGCTGGATTGAACCGAGATCGCCCCCGACCGGGACCAAGGTGGCCGCAGTCCGGACCGGCGACTACATCTCCGGGGTGTCGGCGCCGATGACCTCCATGGCCTCGTCGGCCCGGCGCCGGGATTCGCGATCCTGCACATCCGTCGGCGGCGAAGCCTGACGTAGGCCGGCCGGGCCGTGCGCGACAGGCGCGGCTTCCGCCGCACGCGCCGGTTGGACGAGCACCGCAGCGTCTGGCGGGACCGCACCGGGCGCCGTCTCGCCGGCCGTCTCGCCGGCCGCGATGCCGGAAGCGGCGCCGCCAGTTCCTGCCCGTTGGTACAGCCATCCACCAGCAAGCAGCACGGAAACCATGCCGCCCACCACCGCGATCCAAAGCCAGGCACGGTTCCCGTTCCGACCGCCCACGGCCGAGTCGCGACGGCCTCTGGCGGCCGACCTCCCGGACCTCGGCACCATCGGCGACCTGCCGACCTCCGGGTCGTCCTCGATCGGTCCGAGCATTTCGCGCAGGGCGTCGCCATCGACAAGCTGCACGTGTCCCTGCCGGGACGCCGCCTCGATGGCCCGCGGCGTGAACTCGCCGCTGGTGACCAGAATGGCGCCGGTGGCGCTCTCGGTGACCATCACGCCCAGCAGTTCGTGCACCGGGTTGTGGGTGACCTGAAAGGCGTTCCAGTGCTTGGCCTGGACCAGGACATAGGCGTCGTCGCGGCGCAACTTCAGGTCGATGCCGCCGTCGAAACGCTGCCCGCTGCCGCCGGTGCCAACATGCTCCACATCGTAGCCCTGCCGCCGATAGTGCTCGGCCAACAGGGTTTCAAGCCGCTCCCAGCCCACTCGGCTCAATGCATCGTGATGACGACGACGAACCGCCTTCAGTCCCCGGGCCATATCCCCTCCTTGACCTTGCCCAGCCCGAAGCTAGCACGGGACGAGGCGATCGGGCCCCACCCCAGACAGGGCCGTCGCTGTACCCGGCTACCCCTGCTCCAGCATCTCGATCCGGTTCCTGCCGCCGCTCTTGGCGGCGTACAGCACCTGGTCGACCGCGGCCACGAACGCGCGCGCGGCGGCGTCGGGGCCGGGACGGGCAGTGCCCACCCCAAGGCTGGCGGTCACGAACCCGCCGATGCCGGCGCCGGCGCCGGCATGCGGGATGCGCAGATCGGCGATCGCGTCGACGCAGGCCGCGGCCATCCGGCCCGCCGCGTCCTCGTCGGCATCCGGCAGCAGCAGGATGAACTCCTCGCCGCCGAACCGCGCCACCACGTCGCGCGCACGCTGCGCGAGCCCGCGCAGCACGCCGGCAATGCGCTTGAGGCACTCGTCGCCGGCGACATGGCCATGGGCATCGTTGTACTGTTTGAAACGGTCGATATCGAGGATCACCAGCGACAGCGGATTGCCGCTGCGGCGGGCCTCGCCCCACTCGTTCTCCAGGCGCAGGTCGAACATGCGGCGATTCGCGATACCGGTCAGGCCATCGGTCATCGACAGCTGCTCCAGTTCCCGGTGCAGCCGCAGCAGCTCCTCCTCGGCCTTCTTGCGCTCGCTGATGTCGAACATGAAGCCGACCAGGCTGTCGACCTCGCCGTCGGGCCGGCGCACCACGTGGACCACGTCGCGGATCCATACGTAGTGCCCGTCGCGGGTCATCGCACGGTAGTCGGCCTCGTGGTCGACCCCCGCCTGCGACTGCGACACGCAGTAGCCGACCACGCGGTCGCGGTCCTCGGGATGCATGCGCGCGGCCCAGTCCTCCACCGTCTGCCAACTGCCCTGCGGCCAGCCCAGCAGCGCCTCGATCTGCGGGCCGATGTAGGCGAAGCGCTTGCTGGCCCAGTCGATCTTCCACGGAATCGCCTTGGTCGACTCCAGCAGGGCCTTGTAGACGCCCGCATCCCCGAGGGCGTCGCGGACGTGCTCGACGCCCGGATCCGGCAGCGTTAGATCGTTCATGGTGGGGATAGTACGAAATGCGGGCGCGGCATGCGCCTCCACGCCGCCATCCGGGTCCGGCCGCTATCGCCCCCGAGCGCCGGGCCGCGCGCGCTCGTCCGACTTCAACCACGGTGCCGCCGGGCTCCAGAAGATGATGTCGACCCCCAGGTAGTCGCGGGCGAAGCCGACGAAATCCTCCCTGGAGAACCGCTCCCCGTCCTCCGGGTCGACATAGGTCAGGGTCGGCTCCTGCACCGCCATCGCCACCAGCGCCAGCCGCTCCCGGTAGCGGTTGAAGAACGGATAGGCGTTGCGCATCTGCGCGCGTCGGTACGGCACGATGTCCGGCCCGCCAAGGCCTATACCGAGCGCATGCGCCCGCTCGAACAGCCGCCCCATGTAGTCGTGGTCGTTGTCCCACTCGCAGGGCCAGAAGTTGACGTACTGGACGACGTGCGAGTCCTCGAAGGCCTGCCGGGCCACGCTCATGTTCTCCATCTGCGCCTCGAAATAGCCATCGCAGGTAAAGCCGGCGGCCTTGGCGCCATCGCCCACGTCGATCGCGGTCTCGGGCAGATTGATGCCATGGATGCGGCCATCGAACCGCTCTCCCAGCGCACGCAGCAGCGCCTGGAAGCGCTCGCGCACGTGCGGATTCCACTGCAGGGTGGCCCACCCCTGGACCTGCGGCGCGCCCTCGCCCGGCGTGTCCGTCTGCGCCACCAGGCCGCCCCCGTACAGCGGCTCGCGCAGCAGATAGCCCGGCAGCAGGCGCGCCTCGGGCCGGAAGAAACGATCCTGGACCTGCACGAACAACTGTTTGTCCAGCGATCCGGCCACCGCCAGATCGCGCTCGATCGAGGAAAAGTCGTAGCGCCCCTGCTCCGGCTCCAACGTCTTCCAGGGATAGACCACCTGCACGCCGGCGACATCGTCGCGTTGCAGCAGATCGCGCACCTCGGCGGCACCGTCGCCGCCGGCGAACACGTAGTTGGCCGGTTCGGCGGCCTCCGCGACGCCCAGGGCCAGCATGGTCGCCACCGCCCAGGCCAGACAGCCCCGACATGCACCTATGCACGCTTCCGCAACGGTCAATGCAAGCAACTCGGTCATCCTCATCACCTGCTGGGCCTCGTCTGCGAGCCGTCCGAATGCTTCCAGCATGATGCATCCACATGGCGTCCCTGCGAAGCGGAACCTGCCTCGCCGCCGCCAGTCCCGTACACTGGGCGTTCGTCCACCTACAGAGAGCCCATGGCCAAGAAGCCCAACTATTCGTTCGAGAAGCGCCAGCGCGAGCTGGCCAAGCAGAAGAAGAAAGACGAGAAGGACGCCAAGAAGCGCGCCCAGCGCGAGGCGGCGCAGGGCGAGACGCCCGCGTCCAGCGACGAATCGGAGTGAACGACGCCGGGTCCGCACGGATCTGGGTCGACGCCGACGCATGCCCCGGACCGATCCGGGAGATCCTGTTCCGCGCCGCCGAGCGCGCCGGGGTGCAGGTCACCCTGATCGCCAATCAATGGCTGCGCACACCGCCCTCCCGCCATATCCGCGCCCTGCAGGTCCAGGGCGGCTATGACGTGGCCGACGATGCGATCGCCGAGCGCGCGCAGGCGGGCGACCTGGTGGTCACCCAGGACATTCCGCTGGCGGCACGGGTGATCGCCAACGGCGCCCACGCGGTCAATCCGCGCGGCGAGCGCTACACCGCCGACAACATCGCCGAACGCTTGTCGATGCGGAACTTCATGGACGAACTGCGCGGCGCCGGCGTGCAGACCGGTGGCCCGGCCCCGTTCAATGCGCGCGACCGCCAGGCCTTCGCCAACCAGCTGGACCGCTGGCTGGCGGCGCGGGGCTGACGGGCGCGGAGCGCACCGCGTTTCCAGGCACGGAAACCGGTGCGCTCGCTCCTGGCCATGCCCGACCCGCGCCACCGCCCGGATGCAGCGCGTCGATGCGCGGATGCGTCGTGCCCCGGCAGGTGACCGGGACTCGGCTCACATATCCTGCTCGGACTCCGGAGCCGGAGGCGGGTCGTCCGCGGGGTGGTCGACGATGTACAGCCAGCGTCCGCCGATCATCTTCGAGACTTCGACGTAGCGCCCACGCTGGACCGACTCGGCCTGGGTCGCCTTGTCGATCCGGATCACCGTATAGGTACCCCACGACGCCCGTGTGTCGCCCATCACCTCATCGCCCATGATGCTGATCTGGACGTCCTTGATCGTGACGTCCGCAAAAAAGTCGGCGAAAGCGTCGCGGATCTCGGCATGGCCCTTGACCATCGGTCCGCCCGGAATCCACAGCACCGCGTCCTCGGCATAACAGGCGGTCACCGCGTCGGCATCCCCGGACTTGAACGCCGGGAGGAAGCAATCGGCGGCCGACGGCGCCATCTCCTGGGCCACCGCCGCTCCGCTCGCCCAGCCGACCAGGCCCGACAGCAGCAAGGCGGCACAGATCCGGTTCGATACGTTCATGACGCGACCTCCAGAGGGCTGCGCGCGGAACTTCGCGCCACCACTGAACGCGACGCCGTCCGGATATCGGTCATCCGAGGCGGCCGGGAAGGCATGAGCGAGGTGACAGAAGGCCGCTGCGCCGCCTGCCAGCGGCCCCGACAAGCGCATGAACCGGGGCTCACAGCGCCCTCGCCGGAACCAATGGAAGCGGCACTACCGTTCGTCGCCTGCCGGGTGACCGATGCGCCGGTCCGCCTGCGTTGTCAGATGCGCGTCCTCAGACGCCCCCGATGAGGAGATCGACATGCATGCACGTCCCGTATTGCCGCCTCTGGCAGTGCTTGCCGTCCTCGTGGCCGTGGCCGTCGCGCCAGCGATGGCGGGCGAGGTTTCCGGCCCACCCGGCAGCGACAACCCGCGCACCACCGGTGCGCCGGCCAACGCCAACTCCAACTGCGCCTACAGCGGACTCAACGACTTCGACCCGGACGAGGGACAGAACGAGTCGATCGTCCAGACCGCGGCCGATGCCTGGAAGTACTACGGTCTGCCGCACGGCTTCCCCGGCCTGAGCGGCGCCTGCCGTGGCGGCAGCAACGAGGCCCGCGAGAAGGGCACCGGCGGCCCGTAGCCACCCTGCCGTCGCAGGTCGCCGCGCCCCCGCCCCACAAGGGGCGGCCGGGCGGCCGCGCCCACCCTCCCGGTCATGACCGAGGCCGTACCGGCGTCGGCGGATATTCCCCGCACACCCGCCGCCAGTCCGTATCATGGCGCATGACCGATCGCCTGCCCGAGTTCTCCGACCTCCCGCTCAATCCGGCCCTGCTGCAGGGCCTGGACGCGTTCGGCCACGTACGGATGACGCCGATCCAGGCCCAGGGCCTGCCGGCCCTGCTCGAAGGCCGCGACCTGATCGCGCAGGCGCCGACCGGCAGTGGCAAGACCGCCGCGTTCGGACTGGCCCTGCTGCACCACCTCGACCCGTCGCAGATCCGCCTGCAGGCGCTGGTGCTGTGCCCGACCCGCGAACTGGCCGACCAGGTGAGCAAGCACATCCGCCGGCTCGCCACCGGCATCGCCAACCTCAAACTGCTGACCCTGACCGGCGGGGTTCCGCTGGCGCCGCAGCTGGCCTCGCTCACGCACATCCCGCATGTCGTGGTCGGCACCCCGGGGCGCGTGCTCGAGCTGCTGGACAAGCGTGCCCTGGCGCTGGGGGACATCCGCGTGCTGGTGCTCGACGAGGCCGACCGCATGCTCGACATGGGCTTCGAGGAACCGATCCGAAAGATCGTCGCCAAGACCCCGAAGCAACGACAGACCCTGCTGTTCTCCGCGACCTGGCCCGACGGCATCCGCGAGGTCGCCGACCGGGTGATGCGCGACCCGCTGACGGTCGCGGTCGAGGCCGGAGAGCCGCATGCCGACATCGAGCAGCGCTTCTTCGAGGTCGAGCCGGCACGCAAGCCGGCGGCGCTGGCCGGCCTGCTGATGGAATACAACCCCGAATCGGCGGTGGTGTTCTGCAACATGCGCCGCGACACCGAGGAAGTGGTGTCCTCGCTGAGCCACCTGGGGTTCTCCGCCGCCGCCCTGCACGGCGACATGGAACAGCGCGACCGCGAAGAGGTGCTGGTGCGCTTCGCCAATCGCAGCTGCCAGGTGCTGGTCGCCAGCGACGTCGCCGCGCGCGGGCTGGACGTGGACAGCATCGGCGCGGTGATCAACTACGAGCTGCCGACCGACCCGGCCGTCTACGTGCACCGCATCGGCCGTACCGGACGGGCCGGCCGCAAGGGCCACGCGCTGAGCCTGTGCACCCCGCGCGAGCTCGCCCGCGCGCAGGCGCTGGAGGCCCTGCAGGGCGCACCGCTCGCCTGGCGGAAACCGCCGATGGCCGCACTGCGCGCCGGCAGCGCCCCGCACGCGGCCATGACCACCCTGCGCATCGACGCCGGCCGCAGCGACAAACTGCGCCCCGGCGATATCGTCGGCGCGCTCACCGGCGACGCCGGCCTGCCCGCCGACGCCCTCGGCAAGATCGACATCTTCCCGACCCGCAGCTACGTCGCCATCGCCCGCGCCAGGGCCGGCCAGGCGCTGTCGCGGCTGCAGGCGGGCAAGATCAAGGGGCGCAAGTTCCGGGTGCGGAAGGTCTGAGGCGCGGCGGCGCCCCCCCCATCGCCCAGGATAGGCGCCGGCTCCGTCCAGGGCTCCAGGCAGGCCGTCGGAGCGGCAAGCGCGATGTCGGGCCTGCGCGCGAAGAGTTGGCGCGCCTCCTTCGCAGCGGGTCGCCCCGGCCCGGGCCGGGCGCGATACAGCCGGCTTGCCCCCTGGCCCTTTCCGCGTCGCACTCGTACTAGACTGCGGAACCGGTTTCTGCGCAAGGAGTGCTCGATGTATCGGCCCGGACGACCTCACACGCAGGCGGATGCGACACGGGACACGATCGCAGTTGCCGAAGGCCCTCCCTCCCTCTCCGGAGACGCGGCGCACCGCGTGCTCATCGAGTGGAACCGCACCGCGCAGGCATACGACCGCACCGAAACGGTCTGGGGACTGGTCGAGAAACAGGCGCAGGCGCATCCGCAACGCACGGCGATCATCGATGGGCATGTCGAGATCGACTACGCCCGCCTGACCGCACGGGCCAACGCCATCGCGGCCACGCTGGCGGCGCGGGGCGTGCGACCGGGGGCCCTGGTCGGCGTCTGCATGGGCCGCCGCTGGGAGCTGGCGGCGACCCTGCTGGGGGTCCTGCGGGCCGGCTGCGCCTACGTGCCGCTGGACCCCGAGTACCCGCGCGAGCGTGTGCGCTACATGCTGGAACACGCCCGCGCGGCGGCCGTCGTCGTGGACGGCGACACGCCCGCCGAACTCTGTGCCGGCACCGCCGGCCTGCTGCGGCTCGATGCGATGGACGAACCGGTACCGGACGCCATGCCCACGCCCTCGGTGCGGGACCTCGCCTATGTCATCTACACCTCGGGATCGACCGGGCATCCCAAGGGCGTCGCCGTCGAGCACCGCAGCGTCGTCGCGATGACCCGCTCGATGCGCAAGCTGCTGGACGACGCGGAACTCGCCGGTGTGCTGGCGGCGGCCTCGATCTGTTTCGATACCTCGGTCATGGAGATCCTGGGGACGTTGTCGCTTGGCGGCACGGTGGTGCTGGCCGAGCACGCGTTGGCGCTGCCGGAGCTGCCGGCGGCGGCGCGCGTGCGGACGACGATCATGGTGCCGTCGGCGATGCAGGGACTGCTGGCGACCGGCGGGCTGCCGCCGGGCGTGCGCTGCACCGTGCTCGGCGGCGACGTGCTCAAGCGTCCGCTGGTGGAACAACTGCATGCGCTGGCGCAACCGCCGCGCGTGCTCAACGTGTACGGGCCAACCGAGCATACGGTGTATTGCACCGCCACCGAGATTGCCGCGGGCACGAAGACGATCACCATCGGCAAGCCGACGCCGAACACCCGCGCCTACATCCTGGACGACGCCATGCAGCCGGTTCCGATAGGCGTGCCGGGAGAACTGCACCTCGCCGGCGACCAGCTCGCACGCGGCTATCTCCACGACGACGCGCGCACGCGGGAGCGCTTCATCGAGTTGGACCCCGATGGCGCGATTCCGGACCAACGGCTGTACCGGACTGGCGATCGCTGCCGCTGGAGCGACGGCGGTGAGATCGAATTCCTGGGCCGGGTCGACCAGCAGATCAAACTCCGCGGCTTCCGGATCGAGCTGGAAGAGATCGAATCGGCGCTGGAGTCGATGCCGGGCGTGGACGTGGCGGCGGCGGCAGTCGTCGACACCGATGGCGGCAAGGGCATGCTCGTCGGCTACGTTGCCAACCGGGACGAGACAGTCACCGGCGAGGCCGCCCGCGCCCACCTCGCGCAACGGCTGCCCAGGTACATGGTGCCCCGGACCGTGATGCGCCTCGCCGACCTGCCCCGCCTGCCCAACGGCAAGCTCGACCGCAAACGACTGCCGCGGCCCGGGCTGGAACTGGACCACGGCGCATCCGACGTGCCGCCCGCGCACGCCGACATCACGGTCTCCGACGTGGCAGGGAGCCCGCCGGAAGGCCTGGCCCAGCTGTCGAGGCAAGAACGGCACGAGGCCCTGCTGACGACCGTCCGGACCGAGGTCGCCCGCTTCCTCCACCTGCGCGATCCCGGGCAGGTACCGCCGCAACAGGCGTTCGAAACCCTGGGCCTGGATTCGCTGGACGCGGTCGAACTGGGCCACCGGCTGTCCACGACACTAGGCCGGAAGCTGCCCGCGTCGACGCTGATCGCCCACCCCACCCCCAACGCCGTTGCCGACCATCTGCTCGATGCGCTGGAGCACGGCGGCACGGACAGCCACGTTGGCCGGTCGAGCGGCGCCAACTCCGACACGCTGGGCCATTTCCAGAGCCAGCTGCAGTCCGGGCACCCGCCGTTCCTGGCGTCGAGGGCGCCGGCCTGGTCGGCGACCGACAAGGGCACGCTGATCCGCGCACTCAAGCACCTGCTCACGCGCTCGGGACGGGAGCCCTACAGCAAGCTGGTCCGCACCGGCAGCGGTCACAAGGGCACGGTCGCCGACGTCCATACCGGCGAGGAGCACGAGGCCATCATCTGGAGCACCAATCTGTACCTCGGTCTGAACCGCGACCCGGGCGTGATCCAGGAGGCCCGATCGGCGCTGGAACGCTTCGGCACCGGCATGGGCACCTCCCCGACCGCATCCGGCATGACCGACCTGCACCTGCACTTCGAAAGAGAATTCGCGGCGCTGGTGGGCAAGCCCGCCGGATGCCTGTTCTCGACCGGATTCACCGCGAACCTGGGCGTGATCGCGGGCATCGTGGGCGACAGGGACGTGGTGGTGATGGACCAGCTCTGCCATGCCTCCATCGTCGACGGCGCCCGCCTCAGCGGCGCCAGGATCCGGACGTTCCGGCACAACGACGCGTCCGACCTGCAGTCGGTGCTGGAATCCGAAGCCTCGCCCTATCACACGACCCTGGTGGTGCTCGAAGGCGTCTACAGCATGGGCGAAGGGACCGCACCGGTCGACGAGATCGTGCGTACGGCGAAGCGGCACGGCGCGCTCGTCCTGGTCGACGAGGCCCACTCGTTCGGCTTCTACGGCCCACGCGGCGCCGGCATCTGCGCGGCCCAGGGCGTCACCGACCAGGTCGATTTCATCATGACCACGCTCAGCAAGGCGCTCGGCAGCCTCGGCGGCGTGATCGCCGCGCGCGAGGAGCACGTCGCCCTGCTCAAGACCTCGGCCAGGGCCTATGTCTTCCAGGCCACCACGACGCCTGTCGACATCGCCGCCGCGCTCGCCGCCCTGCGCCGGCTGCGCTCGGACGACGCGCTGCGCGAGCGGCTCTGGGACACCACCCGCTACATGCGGAAACGTTTCTCCGAGGCCGGCTACGACCTGGGCACCGGCGACGGCCCCATCGTCACCCCGCACTTCTCCGACAGCGATCTGCTCTACGCGATCGCACGCGGCCTGCACGCACGCGGCATCCACGCCACCGCCGTCACCTACCCGATCGTGGAGCGTGGACGCGGCCGCCTGCGCTTGATCTGCTCGGCCTCGCACACCCGCGATGACGTGGACCGGACGCTGCAGACCCTGATCGAGGTCGAACGCGAAGCCAGGACCGCGCAACGCGCCCCGGACGGCCCGGCGAACGGGAGCGACGGATCGCGGGCGGAGCCGACGACAGCCCCCAATGACACCCGGGAGGCGGCGAACCAGTGTGGGCGTGAAGCACCGCGCGGCGCGCCCCCGCGACGAGTGGCCGTGGAAGCCTGGGCGACAGACTTCGGCCGCCATCTCCAACAGGCACTGGCGACGCAGCCGGGCCCGACTCCGGACCTGGCGGTGACGATCGGACTTCCGGACGATGAAGCACCGGTGACGATGCGGGTCGACGGGCGTGCGGTGACCTGGACACCACCAGCCGCCACGCATGTGCCGACCTGTTCGCTGCAGCTGTCCGACGCGCGCGCGGTGTCCGCCCTGTGCGCATCCGACGTAGCGGGTTTGCTGGACAGCGTCATCCAGGGCCATTGCGTACTCGGCGGCCAGGTCGAACCCTTCGTCTGGCTCATCGGACGGATCGCCGAGCGGCAGGGGCCGGAGGCGCCGCTACGGTAGATACGGCCAGTCGGGCACGCAGCGCGTCCCGGCAACGCCTCGCTGCTACCCCCTGTCGCGCTAGGCCCGCTTCGCGTCCGCCGCCGCGAAATGGGCGATCTGGGCGGCATGCGCCTTGTGGAAGGCGGGGCGGTCGGTGATGCGGGCGACATAGGCCTCGGTCGCGGGGCGTTCGCCGTGGGCACGGACCCTGGGCACGCGCAGCACGTCGGCCATGATCAGGTCGGCGACGGTGAAGCGATCGGCGGCGAGCCAATCGCGCTCGCTCAACACCGTTTCCAGTTGCTGCAGTCGCACGTCCAACCAACCGGTCAGGGCGTTGTCCTCATCGCCGGACACGGCCAGGAACCACCAGGGCACGCTGACCATCTCGATCGAGTTGAGCGCGGCCACCACCCACTGCCGGGTTTGCGCCGCGGCGACGGTATCGCGCGGCATCAGCACCTCGCTCTTGTCCGCCAGGTGCAACAGGCAGGCCCCGCTCTCGAAGATCGAGATGTCGCCGTCGCTCAGGAACGGCACCTGCCCGAACGGTTGGCGTTCAAGATGATTGGTCTCGCGATCCTCGAACGGCACCGTCCGCACCTCATGCGCAAGCCCCGCCTCCTCCGCCGCCCAGCGCAGGCGCAGGTCGCGCACGAAACCGCGCGGCCCCGGCGGCACCCAGTCGTAGGTCCAGAGCGTCAACGTTCCTGTCATGGTCCGGCGTCCTTCGATGTTTTGGCTTCGGGCCCTGCATGTTAGGGCGATGGCGGCAGCAGGGACAGGGCCGGCTTGTACGTGTCGGGATGGAGATTGGCGTCCACCGCAGCCGCGAAGCGCGAGTCGAACGAACTACTCGCCGATCAGTACATCAAGATCGGAGATGTCTTCGAGGTAGGGTTCGCAGCACCCGTCACCGGCAACAACTGGCAGGGTGAAGGAGATCGTCTGCCCGACGTCAATCGTCTTGCCCGAGGCGATGGGAACACCTTGATACTGCAGGTACACGCGTTTTCCGCTAACCTCCATCGGCGAGGACAGCTCGATGACAACCGTGTCGTAGGAAACGAAGGTGTAGTCGACGAACTCCATCCATGCAGCCTGCGGCCTGAGCTCGATCACACGGCCCTGGACGAAGGTCGGCGTGACGGGCTCGAACAGCGGAATCCGAGCCGGCACACTGCTGCAGCCTGTCAGGAGCGTGATCAGTGCAAAGCTATGGAGGATGCGCCACATGAGTGCAGCCGACCCCTGCCGTGTTCTAGCAGCGAGACAAGAAGCTAGGCATCTCCGGCGTTCCCCTCGCCAAGCGAGTTCCGCTCCGAGACGACAAGCTCGGCATCCTTCTGCATAGCCGCTGTGCCGACATCCGCAGGATCCGCACGATCCTCCTTGATCTTCGGGGCCCGGGGCTGCCAGGCCTTCAGATGCTGCCCGACCTGCTCATAGAAGTCCGGAATCGCCTGCTCCAGATCGGCCACAAAGTTGCGGCGCTGAGCGAAACGACCGGCGAGATCCCGTGCGTAGACAACCTCGAAGGAAGACACCACCTTCCCGCTCTCCTCCGCGACCTCCGGACGCTCACGCAGCACCGACAACGGATGTTGTGTGCAAGGCCCCCGGCCCGGCCAGTAGAACCGGACATGGACGTTGTCGGGTCTGGATTTCGCCATCTGGCGCAGCAACCAGGTCAATCGCGCCTTGGTCGACTTGCGATCGCCGGGCGCGGCAACGCGCATGGAGGCATAGACGGATCGTCGGTTGAAGTCGGCAGCGACCTCTATGGCCGCTGCGGTATTCGGGACTGAGAAGATGCTGCGCAATCGGCATTCCTGCGCCAAGCGTTCCGCATCCTCCTTGATCCTGAGCCCGGGATCGAGCACGTGCGCCCTGGGTACCTTCACCAAAACCTCCTCACCCAGTTGCCGACTCAGGATCAGACTCAGGTCTCGAGTTTCCTGATACCAGGCGCCAACCACTTCCTGGACCTCGTTGGCCCTGGGCGAAAGCGTCCCCCCTGCCTGCACCGCATTTGCGACGGTACTCCAGGAGGCAGGCATCTGGTCGAAACCCTTCACTCCCGCACTGGGATGGCTGAGGAAACGAACCATCTCGTTGAGAATCACACGCTGCTCGCGATCCCGGACCTCGCCGCTTTCCAGGTGCAGCGCCGCCTGCGTCAGCACGTACATCCACGACCAATGCCAGAGGCTCGCCTTCTTCAAAGAACCCGCCGCGATCTCCACGGGATGATGGCTCGGCAACGGCGCGAACTGGTTTGAAATGGTCAGCAGCGCGTCAATGCCGTTGAGTCGGGCCAGTTCCAAATAGGACTCAAGCTGCTCCGGTGTCAGATCGGTGTTGCCGACCTTCGCCTCAACGAGGGCAGTCCAACTCGTGGTTCCGGAGCGCAACACGAGCAGCCCGTCCGGTCTCGCCTTGCCAGTCCCGCCATTGCGAAGCACGACTTCGGTATAGGCCTCCAGCCGCATTCGCGCTCCCGCCTTGATACCGAGGTCGGATAGCAGCGCCTTGCCGAAATCCTCCACGGTCTCCATGCAAGCGAGGACGATCGAGAGAGTTCGACCCTCCTTGGAGGTTTCCGCGAGTACCGGAAACAATCGAGCGCGTTCACCCTGGACGAGAAATTCAGGCCGACCATCCATGCCCTACCCCCTTGTCAAGCGACGGATCAAGCTTGGATCATGCCACGATCACCAAGCTGGAACATGACCGGGTGGGCGCAGTGGATTGCTAGTGTTGCCGCGGACCGCGCCAGCGGCGGTCTCCCATGAACGTGCAACCGAAAGTGTCTCTCACTTGTTCGCGGCGCATCCGGATCACCCGAGAGGCTTCAATCAATGCACATCTTCTCCATCGTCGCCCACCCGCGCTCCAACAGCTTCTGCCACGCCATCTCGGCGACGGCGCGCGCGTCCCTGCTGACGGCGGGCCATACGATCGAGCATCACGACCTGTATGCCGAGCGCTTCGATCCCTGCCTGAGCGAGGACGAGGCCTATACCGTCGGCGACACGCTCGAGCAGGCGCTGGCGCGGGCGGTCGACCCGGTGCTGCGAGCGCATCGAGAAGGCGTCGCGAAGGCCGGCGGACTCCTGGTCGTGCATCCGAACTGGTGGGGCAAGCCGCCGGCCATCCTCGCCGGCTGGATGGACCGCGTCCTGGTCCCGGGCGTCGCCTACCGCCTGGAGACCGCCGATGGCATGCCCGAGGGCCTGCTGGCGATGCGAACGGCGCTGGTCATCAACACCTCCGACACCGAGCCCGAGCGGGAACGTCGCGACCTCGGCGATCCGCTGGAACTGATCTGGGGGCGCTGCGTCCTGCCCTATTGCGGCGTCGAGAGCTTCAAGCGGGTCATCTTCAGGCCGGTGGTCGGAAGCTCGCGGGACACACGGGAATCCTGGCTGCGGGACGTCGACGGCCACTGCGCTTCCCGTTTCGGCAGCGCCGGCGACTGAACCACCCGGCGCGGTTGGCCCGTCGACCTGCCGCAGGTCACGACACCGGGGCCGGCGCGGGATTACTCTAGGCGCACCATCCCGTCGCGAGACATCCCCGATGAAATGCCTGGCTGCGCTCCTGCTTGTCCTGCCCCTGTCCGCCTGCGTGATGCTGCCAGGAGACTACGTCGGCGGCCCCGCCGACAAGCGGCTGGTCTGCCACAAGGGCAAGAAGACGCTGGAACTGCCGCCGGAAGCGATCAGCGCCCACCTCGGACATGGCGACTACAGAGGGCCGTGCCGTTGAGGCGAAAGCCAGTGCGGCGACCGACCTCCGGAACCTGATCCGCCGCCCGCCTGGCCCGGACGGTCGCACTGGCCGGGGGGCCGGACGCCCCCCGGAAACACCCGCCCTGCCCCTGCCGGGCCGTGTTGTGTAAGCTGGCAGCCGTACCACCGTTGCATTCGCGCGTCCCCTCCGACTGCCGTCGCCGGTTTCGCTCCCTCCATGCGTGACCACCCGTTTCGGGTGTCGCTTCCCGGGAGCGCCCATGCCAGGCCATTCCTTCCCCGCTCCGATCCCGCCCGTCCGCGGTCGTCCGCGCGCATGAGCGCCGTCGCCGCCGATGTCCCGCTGTGCAGCCGCTGCGATGCGGTGTGCTGCCGCCTGACCGTGGTCCTGCAGCCCGAAGACCGGGTCGCCGGGCACCTCACCACCCATACCGCCGCCGGCCTCCACGTGATGGCGAAGGACAAGGAGGGCTGGTGCGTCGCGCTGGACGGCGCGCGCATGTGCTGCTCGATCTACGAGAGCCGCCCCTCGGTGTGCCGTCGCTTCGCCATGGGCGGCCCGTACTGCCAGGCCATCCGCGAGGACTACCGCGATCACCACACGCGCGACATCCCGCTGGTCCTCTACTGAGCCCTCCTGCGCGAGCATCCCAGATGAAATCCTACATGGCGGTCTTCCGTTTCACCCTGAGCCCCAGCCAGAGCATCGGCCCCACGCAACTGCACGCACTGTGGGCCAACGCCTGCCAGACGCCGCAGGTCAGCGTCGCCCGCAACCTCGTCCGCGGACGGCCGACGTACTCGCTGTATGCCGGGCACCAGTTGCGGGACCTGCCCGAGGTCGAACGGCGCCTGCGCCGGCTGCTGGAGGAAAACAAGCTGAACGCCTCACTGACCGCGATGCACTCGCATTGAGGCCGTTGCACCGGCGGGCGATTGAACCCGCCCCTCTTCCGCAGCCGTTCGCCCGTACCGCCGCGCCTGTTCAGTCGGTACCGTCGAGGTAGACCCTCACGTCGTCGGCGCTCCGGCGGTCGTCCACGGCCAGCAGGTCCCTGAGGATCGCCGTGTGGCCCTGCCCGGCCAGCACGATGACGCGGCGCCCCGGAGCGGCCGCCTTCTGGATGTTGGCGTACATGCGGAAGTTGCGATGCCACCAGCTCGCCGAGGCATCCGCGCCGGCGAACCCATCGCCCGCGCCGACCGCGTTGGTGCGCAGGTACAGCCCCTTGTTGATCGCATCGCGGGACGGGTCGTTGGCCAGATGCAGCAGCTGCGCCAGCGACAGGCTGGACTGCTCGCGGTCCTGTTCCGCGGACAGCACCTTGAACCGCGCCTCGATGTCCTGCTTCGCGTGCGTGTCGTGCGCGTCCATGTAATCGAACATCGGCTGGGCGTCCCAGCCGACCTCGTCCTCGTCGAAGCACGTCACGCCCCGCAGGCCGGCGAGCTTCGCCACCCGGAAACCGATCTGGTAGGTCTCGTTTGAAGGCAGCTCGTAGCGGCCGGCCAGATAGTCGTCGTACCGCTGGTCGTACTTCTCCTGGTCTGCCGGACTGCACTCGGCAAGTACGTCGGTCGGCTCCGAGGCGGCCAACCGGGCGGCCAGGCCATCCAGATAGGCCTGGTTCGTCGGCGTCATCACGTCGATGACCCCGCTCTTCACCATGTCCCGTCCCGGGTTGGCGAAATGGAACATGCCGATCAGCATCACCCGTGCCGGTGCGACCGCCGATGTCACCGAGGCGGCGGTAAAGGCGGACAGGCACAACAGCGAGGCGACGGAGGCGGCTCGGAACCGGACAGACAAGCGCATCGGAGGTCCTTTTTCTGGAGGTATCCAAACGACGGATGCAAGGGAGCACCCCAAGGTTGCAACCGGCACGGCTCCACGGCGTTTTTTCTCGCATGGCGGACCTGCGACGCTGACACGCCCGCGAAGACATGCCTCTCCATCGCCGCCCGGGAACTCACTCTGATCGTAGTCATTTGCCGACAGGCCTGGCGAGCACGGGCGATGAAACCCTCGACCTCACCGGGACCGAGGCCATCGGCCTGCGTCGGGCCTCCACGACTCCGATCGCCTCCGCCGCGCAGGCGAGCCGATCCGCTTACCCCATGAAACTCGACCCTGCCCCTGCCTTGATCAGGCATGTGTCGGCGGTCGAACGAATGCCCGGCCATGGCGGCATGAAGCGGCGACTCAGCGCCGCCCCGCCGCGCAGACCGTCAGGTTCGGGATGCGGACGCGGCCGTCGGCGGCGAGGTACGGCCCAAGCCTGTCGGCGAGCCGGTGCCGGTACTCCGCGCGTTGCGCGCTCGACCTGTCGAGAAACAGCGCCACAAGGTCCGGGGACACGTCCAGCACGTACTGCGTGCAGGCATCGGCGCAGGCCCACTCCAGGGTCAGACCGAGGCGCTCGGTGCGGACATCCGCGAACCCGGCGTGAATCATCGCCTTCGCCAGCGCGTCCTCCACCGATCCAGCCCGCGAGGGTGCCTGCGCTTGTGGTGCCGGCAGATCGAACATGTCCCGGGCGACCGCCTGCGCGAGGTCGGCCAGCGGACGGCTGTCGGCCTCGGCCCACACCGCGGTGGCGAACGCGCCGCCGGGAACCAGGGTGCGGCGTATCGCCGCCAGCGCATTGGGCGGATCCGGCAGGTAGGTCACGCCCCACCGACACAGCACCGCGTCGAAGCCGCCTTCCGGGAAATCCATCTGTGCCGCATCGGCCAGTCCGAAATCCACGTTCGACATCCCTGCCAGGGCGGCCCGCTCCCGGGCGATCTCGAGCATCCGCGATGAAACATCCGTCGCGACGACGCCCCCCGCGGGGCCGACACGGCGCGCCGCGAGCAAGGCGGGCTCGCCGATTCCGGTGGCGATGTCGAGCACCCGCTGCCCCGTCGCCACATCCGCCAGGTCCAGCATCCGTTCGCTGACGCATTGCGCCGCGCGCTCGATCGTGGGCCACCACGTCTTCCAGCCCGCGGCGACGCGGTCCCACTGCGGGCCCGGGCCTTCCTCATCGGGTGTCGGGGCACTGGACGGGGGATTCATGGGGTCGCGTCGTCGAAAGCCGGTCCGGGTGAAGTCTCCCCCAGGCGGGGAGGCGCAACGGTCGTATCCGTCCCTTTTTAGTCGGGTTGAAATCACATGGGAAGGCCCCAGCTTCTGGAATCACGCCCCATCGCACCGGAGGCACCGTCTTGAGCGACTGGTTCAAGGCTCTCACGAGCATCGTCAACCGCCACGAACCCTCGTCCGACCCGCATGCGCTGCCCAGGGCCGCCGCCGCGCTGCTGCTGGAGATGGCGGTCACCGCCGAAGGGGGCGACCAGGTCGAGCTGGACGTGGTCCACGAGGCGATGGCCACGGTCTTCGGCATGGCGCCGGCCGAGCTCGCATCGCTGATGGAGCAGGCGCACGAGGCCAGGCGTCAATCGATATCACTGCATGAATTCACCCGCGGGCTGCGACCCGGACTCGCCCCCGAGCAGCGCGCCGAACTCGTCGAATGGCTGTGGCGGGTCGCGTTCGCCGACGCGCGCCTGGACAAGCACGAGGAACTGATGGTCCGTCGCGTGGCCGACCTGCTCGCCGTTCCGCATTCCGAGTTCATCCGTCGCAAGCTCCTGGCGAAGGAGCGGTGACCCTGGCCGGGGCCAGCCCGGCATCCCGGCAAACGACATCGAAGAGATGCGGCACCCCTGGTCGAAGCATCGATCAGTAGCTCCGCAAACATCAGCGCGCCCGATGCCACCTGCGTCTCGGCCCGGCCATCGGGCTGCCATGCGGCACCGCACTCATTGCCACGGTCGCGGCGACGGGTGCTGTCCCGTTGTCCGCCTTGAAGCGTCCACCCGGATGGACCGCGAAGACATCGTCGCCATCCGTGAGCTGCCCGGCATCCGTCTCCCGCATCAGCGCGTTCAGAGGGCACCTGTGCTCCCTGGGCGGTCCAGTCCCGGGCTCGCAGCGGCGCACGGGCCCATCATTCAACAAGTCGGTTGATTTTTTCGAAGCGGCCACATACATTCAACCACACGGTTGAATTATGGAGGTCATGCTCGATGTCGGCGCCGGCATGGCGCATGCATCCCGCTGCTCCGATCGCCGGCATCGCCCACACGGCAGCGGAGCCGTTGCGGGACAGCGGGCAGCTGTCTCACCCGCGAATACGACCGACCACGCCTGCCGACCCGACTGCCAACGCGCTTTCATCCGTCCGCTCTCATCCGCCTGCAGCCGCCACCGCCCTCATCGGTGCGCGGCGCCCGCAAGCACCGCCAAGGAATCGAAACATGAAACGCCTCCGCGCCTTTACCCTCAACGCCTTCGCCCTCCCCGCGCTCACCGCGTTCGGCCTGGCCTCGGCATCGGCCGCGGTGACTGCCGCACCCGCGCAGGACGCCGCCATCGACCACACCCCCGGCACCGTCGTCGAAGCGATGCCCGCCGATCTGGAAACCCGCTACGCGCTGAGCGCGCTGCCCGCAAGGCTGCGCGACGAGGCCAGCGTCTACCTGCTCGACCCGGACAGCGGCTATCGACTGGCGCGCGAAGGCCGCAGTGGCGTGGCCTGCCTGGTCGAACGCACCGCCTGGGAACTGTCCGACTTCCGCGACGACATCTACATCCCGCTGTGCTACGACGCTGCCGGCATCGGCGCGCATTTCAAGGTCATCCTCGACACCGCCGCGATGCGTGCCCAAGGCATGTCGCCCGAGGCGCTGAAAGCCGAGGTCGAGCGCCGCTACCGGGACAAGGTCTATCGGGCGCCGGCGAAGGCGGGCCTGTCCTACATGATCGCGCCGGTCATGCGCACGATCGGGCCACCGGACCTGCAGGTGCGCACCATGTCCATGCCGCACTTCATGTTCTACGCCCCGGGCCTGACCAATGCCGACCTCGGCGCCCGGCCCGACCTCGCCGAGCCGGCCAGCCTGATGAGTCCCTTCATCGACCGCCAGGGCAACGACGAACAGAGCTACATGATCCAGATGGTGGGCGCCGCCGAAAAAGCCGCGATCCTGGCCGAGGAAAAACCGCTGCTGGACGATCTGTGCGCCTACCGGGACGTGCTATGCGCCTCCCAGGTTGCGCATTGAGCGAGGCGGCCGGGGCCTGCTTGGCTACAAGACGGGGCCATCCAAACGGCACGGGCGCCCGCGTCCTTACCGCCAATCTCGAGCAATGACCTAGCTTGCGTCCCCAGCCTGCGCACTCTTTCTTGGAAAGAACACTCTCAACCCAACCAGGGAAACATATACAGAAAGAAAAGCCAGAAACCTGCCGACGCCATCGCCGGTAAAAAAGCCAGGCCCAACGACCTCAATGAGCACAAACGGCGGGGACACCAGAACCGCTATCAGGATCAAGTTGCCAATAGTCTTGAGCACGAAATCATCTCCATCGATTCACTGAGCCTCACGGCGACAATCACCACACCGCCCCCGCACGTCCCATCCCCGCCACGGCGTCCCAGGCATCGTCCAACACATCGTGCAACGTGGCAACGACCGACCAGCCTGCTTCGCCGATGATGCCGACGGCCT
The DNA here is from genome assembly GCF_003233695.1 of Marilutibacter maris. Classification (NCBI taxonomy): domain Bacteria; kingdom Pseudomonadati; phylum Pseudomonadota; class Gammaproteobacteria; order Lysobacterales; family Lysobacteraceae; genus Marilutibacter; species Marilutibacter maris. Next base: position 2,315,584 of record NZ_CP029843.1, read on the forward strand.
GCTTACCCGCTATCGCCACATTGAGCTCAACCCTGTTCGCGCATACATGGCGAAAGGCCGCGCAACGTGAATTCAACACCGCCAGTGTCGCCTGCGGCCTTGGCCTCTAATGGGACAAAGGAATCACTGGATCGGGGTCAAATACGACTCTTGACAGGCACCCCTGACCTTTGACCGGGAATCCAAAAGAAACCGCCAAAGAGCCTCGCCTGATCCTTCGGTATACATGAGGATTCGGATCTCCTGGAGAGGGATACGCGATGCGCTCAACGTCCTGGAAACGCTTCTCGACGTCTGCAGGCAGAACGCATGAGCCCTCGACCTCCAGAAGAGCCAGGTTGAGCGCTCCGCTTTCATGGACGCGGACCTCGGATGTCCTGGCTCGTAGTGAGCTGGCTATTGGGAACGCGCCGCCATCATAGATTCTTATCCGGCCGGACTCCCTCACAGGCTCCAGCGGTTCAGTCCCCGGCCAATAGTCAACCACGGACGCGCCCACTGCGTCAGCACTGTTGGCAAAAGCCTCTACAAAGCCCCAGAGCGCCTCGCGCTCAACTGGATCAACCATCGGCCTGATAGCTGCAACCGAGAAGCTTGCCAGCGACATCGCAGCTCCAAGCAACAATGCCGCCGACTTCCGATGGCGACGGATAGCCTGCATCAGGGGGATCGTCATGAACGCTCCGTAATTTCGTCCCGTCGGTGACGTGACATCTTCGTCGCAGAGCGCATCACGACAGTTCGGACGACGTTCCCATCGCCTCCGAATATTGCGGGCAACCGGCTGTCGTTGGATGCGGCGGGACCCGGTATATCGCGGTTGCTGCGACCCGGGACGTGTGTCACGTCTGTCATGCGGGTCGCCTCTGACTGCAGCAGTCGGGAATCTGGCGCTCAGCCAAGATGCATCGCCGCCCCTTGCTGTTCGCGTTGCTGGGCATCGATGGCTTGTTGCTGGGCCAGCTGCTGACTCGGACCGTTGTTCCTGTCGAGGCTCTCCTGCATCGACAGCGCGGGGCCGGCCAGGTCGACGGTCGCCCGGAACCCCGCTGCCGAGTTGCTGACCACCGACAGCTGATCGCCGCGGATCTCGACCGCGCCCAATCGCTCGGGACGGTCGACCCCGGCCGTGTCGCGGGCTTCGGTCATCGCCTGCAGCACACGGTCATCGCCGATATGCGCCGGCACCCGGTCGCGGATGCGGTCGAACAGGGCCCGGTCGTTGCCGGACAGCTGCTCCAGGACCTGCATGTGTTCCGCGGTGCGTTCGGCCGCCGGCTCCTGGCTGACGTAGTGCGGCGATCGGGCCGCCGACCAGTCGTGGCTGTGCGCTTCCACCGAGCGGCCCAGCACCTGCCGGGTATCCAGTGCGACATGTCTCTCGGGGGCGTCGTAGGCGCCGCGCTCGATGATATCCAGCTGGCCTCCACCGCCCTGCCGCAACTGGATGCTGCCCAGGCGCAGACCTTCGGTCTCGGCCCGGGTCGCCACCGCGGCGGCCAGCTGCTCGCTATGCGGGCCGGCAGGAATCTTGTTGGCGAATTCCATCCGATGGACGGCGTCGCGCGCCTGCAGGAAGCTGCCATGCCCCGGGTGGGCGGGGTCCTTGAGGCTGTCCGGGAGTTGCAGGCCCGGTGCCGGCATGGGTGCGCGGCTGGTCGTCGGTGGCGCGGTCACGCGCACCGGCTCCAGCGTCGGGATACGCTCGTCCGCCTGCTGCCGCCGGTAGGTGGTCTCCAGCTCATCGCGGAGATTGCCCTTGGCCTCGCTGTCCCACAGCAGGCCGTTGTGCGTCCATTGCCCCTGGGCACTGCGTTCGTATATGTCGCCGTCCGAACCGACGATTCTACCGGGGTGCCGCAGCGCGTCGGCGACCACTTCCGGCGGCGGGCCGTACTGCGTCCAGCCCCTGCTTTCGTAGGCGTCCATGAACCTGGCGGCCATCACCGCCGGGGTCTGGCCGGCGTTGCGGGCGATGCGCTCCTGCGATTGCTGCTCCAGCTCCGCCGCACGTTGCGGGCTCGCCTGCACGGTCTGCTTTTCGTAGACCTCGCTGTTGTGGCGATAGTCGACGACGCGGCTCACCTCACGGCTCCATTGCCAGGTGTCCGGATCGCGAGTCCACGGCGCCTCACGGGCGCTGCGTGCGTCCTGCTCGCCGGCCGGGAGCGAGTACGGGTCGTGCGACCGCGGCGGCGCGCCCAGCGCCAGCTCGATCGAGGTGCTCGAGGCCTGGAAGTTCAGGCGTTCGGACAACGCCGGATCGGCGGTCAGGGTTTCGGTCTTGTAGCGGATCGCGTCGCTGGTCTGGAAGCGCATCGCCTCGGTGTCGATCGTCCGCGCCTGATGCGTCCACCCCCGCTCCGGCTGCTCCGGATCGAAGGTCCAGGTCCGCCCCTGCGAATCCTCCTGGCGATTGACCTTGCGTTCGGCGAGCCAGTCGCCCACCTTGTCGCCGGCCACCGCACCGATGACGCCGCCGATGGCACCGGTGACCAGCAGGCCAGGCCCGGTTTCGACACCGGCCAGCGCACCACCCGCCACGCCCGCCGCCGCACCGCCCCAGCCACCGACGTTCTGGACCGCGAAACGCTCGATCCGCGCCGCGGCGGCGGTGTCGTTGCCCTGTGCGCGCAGACGCGACACATCGTGCGCGGTGTCGGCGATGTCGTAGGCGGTGAATACGACGCCGGCAGCCCCGGCGCCCCGCACAAGCCGACTCATCCCGGCGCCATGGGGCTGAACACTCTGCAGTTGCAGTTCCTGCAGGTGCACCTGGCCGGCACGTACGTACTCGGTCGGTGGATTCATGCTGCCAATCAACGGACGCGATTCGCCAGCGAAATCCGGCACCTTGCCTTCGAGCCGGGTCGCTGCGAAGTACTCGCGGCTGTCGAGTCTTAGCGTGTTCGCTTCGTCGAACAGCAGCCTTCCTTCATGGTTGAGCGGTACGTCGACGGGAGTCCTGAGCAGGCCGACGTGCTCGCGGGAGCGCGCCACGATCATCTCGAACGCCGCCTGCGTACCGTGTGAGGACTGGCGGGTAACCAGCGCCTCGTGCGGAATGCCCTCAACAGTCGGCACCCGCTCGTTGGCAAGAATTCGGGGCACCTCGGTTGCCCCGAAAACGCGATCCGGGCTGGCGTCCCCGACGATGGTGCGCACTTCGCCAACGGTGGCGTCGGCAAAACGGGCGGAAGCGTCCGCCCAGGGACCTTGCGTGGGGTGATACAGCCAATCGGTGGCAGGGCCACGATAGGTTCCGTCGAACAATGCACGCGAATCTTCGATGTCGAAAGCCCTTGCAACCGAATGCAAGAACTCGCGAGACTGCAACAGCTTGGCCGCTTCGCTGTTGTCAATCACGCGGATGTCTTCACCCGCCGTAACCATTGACCTGATGATCTGCGAAGAAGAAACGTCCTTGGCAGACATACCGCTGTAGAGCACGGTGACACGGCCGGATGCATCCGCATCCACTTGGGCTGCCAAGGTACGCAGCGCCTCCGGCGTACGGTAGGCGTCGGGGTTCTCTCGCAGCAATGCAGTTGCCTGATCGGAAGTCAGTGGCGTGCTCACAGCACGCACTCCTCACCGATATCCAGAGTCACGCTGTAGTCGCTATAGGCCGCTGAATAGACGCCGGCGCCCCTATACGCGATCAGCGCATCCTTGAGGTCCCGGAGGATTTGAGCTTTCTGTGCTTTGAGGTGTTCGGGAAGGCCGTTAGTGCCATTGAGCATGGCGAGTTTCCAATGCGACCATCCAGCTTCACCGCGTCCGCCCTTGCCTTCCAGCAGATACAGGCGCAGCGTCAGCTCGGCGCCATGCCAGTAGAAGGTCCACTCCGTCTGGCTTCGGAACTCCTCTCTCCCATTGGCAACATTCCTCAGATAGATGTCGCGCTCACGGTCGATCGTCCAGTCGCGCGCGTTCGTACCGCCAATGATGAAATGCTGATCAATCTCCTTCAGACCGTACTTCTCGACATCCGCTTCCGGGATGAACTCGTTGACAAAAGCCATGCTGATCTTCCTTGCCTACTAGCGGTACCCAACGACCTGGGAGCCATTCTAGACAACTGCGGTGTGAACGAGGCTCCACATCTCCCCCATCCCCCTTGCCGCAAATCGCTCGCCCCGTGCCCACGCGGCAGTGTCGCCAACCGGGCGGCTCAACCATGCTCCGCCCCAGAGTCATGGATCCAGGTCCTCCTCTTCCGGTGCCGCCTCTGTCCACTCGCCATCTGCTGAAGTGGATTCCGCAGGGCCCAGAAACGCATCCAGATGGGCGCTCAGCCTGGCAGCACGCTGCTGCTGGCTGTACTGGTTGTATTCGCGTAGCCCCACCAGTAGAGACGCCAGCACGATGACGGCCAGGATCCAATCAAGCGTCGGGCTCCGGCTTCCCTTGTATCTCGCCTGGGGCCTGCCGAAGTAGGACTGGAGCTCGCTCAGATCGAATAGCCCGCCATTTTTGGAGTGGGCGCGAAGCATGAGCGATTCCTTCGCCCTCGCCAGCTCAACCGCCTTTTCATCGCCACTGGCCACGACGGCCTTGAGTTCTTCGCGAGCCTCGAAGATGAAGGTTTCAAGCCTGCCTTCAAGCAACCAGATGGCGCGCTCAAAAGGGTCGACGCCAGGCGCAGGCTCCTCAAGCATGTAGCTGAGCACTTCCTGCAGACGCTCGATATGCCCCGGATAGCCCTGGAGCATCTCGCGCAAGCGCCACGGGACAGGAGGAGGTGGAGGGGACATGAAGTACTCCATTTCGGATCATCCACAGGGTCACTACAAGCCCGCTGAATCGCAGAACCTGGATGGTCGCCCATCACTCTACGAGCGTCGCCCGATCAGCGCGTACGCTCGAAACCTGCCGCCAGAGCAGGCCCAAGTCAGAGTGAACGTTATCGCTTCGACCCGACAACAAGTGATCGCACGAACAGAGCCACGCCCGCGCCGACCCAGCCGCCTATGCTCCGAAGCGCGAACCGGGTCCATGCAGACTCCGCGGCTGTTCTGTTCCCCATATCGAGAAGCTTGCTTGTGTGATGCCAGGTTTCCGCGAAGCCATAGAGCGTCAAGACAACGCCTGCAATGATCAGGCCCCATAGCATCTTGTTGTTCTTGCGGGCGGGCTCGCTCCGCGACTCAGACTCGGCTTGATTCATCAGGCCACACCCTTCCGATTGTCGCGGTCAGAGTAAATCAGCAAGAGGGCTTTCCGACCTCGATCCATTCGGACAAGCCAATATCCGCCCACCATCAATAGCCAGGTGACCTGGAGTCCTGGGTGGGAATCGGGGTCAGGGTGCAAAGATAGCGACCGCTTCCGTCAACAGATCGAAGTCCTGGCCCAACGTTCCGCAGCCCTCAAGCCCCGAGACCACCCCAAGTGACGGGATGAATGAACCTACCCTTCTTCCTCCCCCACCCGATGGGGACACGCCCCACGAATGACAAGGTCCGATCGCGGGAGCCGCAAAGAGTCTGTTCTGACCACTGCTTTGTGCGTGACACCTGCTGACCCGGCACGCCATGACCATCGGGCCGTGCGCGGCACCACGCGATCGACGAGATTGAGGGCTGCGCAAGCCGGAGACGCTCCATGGACACGACGTCGCCACCGATCCCGCGTCGGCGCTGGATCGCAGCGCTCGTTGCAGGAACGCTCGCCTGGGTCCTCGCGATCGCAGCGGCCTTCATCCTGCCGCAGGCGGTCCTCGGGCTGCGCTTGCAGGGCAGCGGCCATGCGGTCGTCGGCGTCCTGCAGTTGCTGTTCACCGTCGCCGCGCTGGCGCTGGTGCTCCGGTTGGTGCGCGTGCGCTGGCGCGACATCGGACTGGTCCGGCAGCGGCTCATGCGCGACATCGGCATCGGCCTCGCGGTGGCCGTCGCGTTCGCAGTGCTGCAGTTCGCCGTGATCATCCCGGCCACCGGCGGCGCGGCGCGCAGCGACGTGGTCGCCAACCTCGAGCAGATGCGCGGACCCGGCGGCGTCGCCGGCATGGCCGTGCTCGGCGCGCTCGGCGCCTTCGCCGAGGAACTGTATTTCCGCGGGATGTTGCTGCATGGCCTGCGCGGCGCACTCGGTCCCGGCCCGCTGCGCACGGGCGCCGCGGTGGCGCTGGTCGCGCTGCTGTTCGGCGCCGTGCACGGCTATCAGGGCTGGGCCGGCATGGTCGACACGGCACTGTATGGCGGCCTCACCCTGTCGCTGCTGTGCCTGCTGTGCGGCGGACGATTGGCGGCCCCGATCGCGGCCCACGTCGGCTGGAACCTGCTCGCGTTGGCTGCATTGGCCTGGTGGTACTGAGCGCAACGCGAAGCGGGCCCGGAGCGCAGCCAAGACAGGGTCGCCATTTCCTGGCTTCAAATCGGCACGGGTCGACAGCGACGGCTACCTGCTCGCCTGCTGACGCTACGCCGGGCTCAACCCCGTCCGTGCATGCCGCGCGTGTACGGCTGGCGACGACAGCGCGTCGGGCACCCGTTCGGCCTGTTCGGCCTGCTAGCGTTGGCCGCCTCTACCGCCGCACGCGTCCGGCCTGCGGGCGCCCGCGAACGGGATGCTCCGGAGGTGTCGAATATCGCCCCGCCCGTTCGTTGTACTGTCGAACCCGGCAGGAGGACCGACATGATCCGCAAGAACAGCATCTGCCCGTGGTTCGATAACACCAAGGAGGCGGCGCGGCGCGGTTGAGAACCGCGGTTGGCGTGCGCGCTCCATCGAAAAACAAACCTGACCCCACTTTTGGAGATGCCATGAAGATCGTCACCAGCCTGAGCTTCCAGGGACAGTGCCGCGAAGCGTTCGAGTTCTACGCCGACGTGCTCGGCGGCAAGATCACCGCCGCCTTCCCCTACAGCGAGGCGCCGCCGGACATGCCGATCACCGACGACAAGTACAAGGACTGGCTGATGCATTGCTGGCTGGAGGTCGGCGACCAGGCGCTGATGGGCGCAGACATGGACGTGGAGTGGGCGCCCAACGTAGACAAGCCCAAGAACGGGTTCGATGTGACCCTGCATACCGATGACATCGCGCAGGCGGAGCGCTGGTTCACCCGGCTGGCCGAAGGCGGCCGGACCGTCATGCCCTTCGCCGAGACCTTCTGGTCGCCCGGCTACGGCGCCCTGGTCGACAGGTTCGGCGTCCCGTGGATGGTGAATACGGTGCCGTCGGGGGATTGGAAGCCGTCGCACGGGTAAGTGCCTGACGGGCAACGCTGGAAACGCCGGCGCAGGAACCGCTCCTGCGCCGGCACGGTTACAGCCTCATGTCGTGGAATCCGGGCCGCGGCCTGCGCTCGGGCCAGCGCGGGCACAGGGCTTCGATCACCTCCATCAGCGCCAGCCAGCGCTCGAACGGGTCGGTTGCAGGGCCTTCGCTATATGACTCGACGAGCTCCCGCCTCAGCTCGGGCCCGGCTGGCGGGTCGGGTGCTGGACGGGGTGGCTTTGGTGGGGGGCTCATCGGGCCGAATCCGGGCAATCGACGGCAGGGAACTCGACTCTGCCAAAGTTTCCAAACAGAAACCGGGGTCAGAGTGGACTTTTCCTAGCCGTTGCCGGGAAGCACGCCTATGAGCCGGCGTCATGCCGCAAGTTAGCGTGAACACGTTTCCCGCAAGGACGCGACCATGCCCCGACGCCCTCGTATCGACCTGCCCGGCATCGCCCAGCATGTCGTGCAACGCGGTAATGACCGCCAACCGTGCTTCTTCGATGGGATCGACTACGTTCGCTACTTGCAGGACCTGCGCGAAATCGTCCGACGAGAACAATGCGCCGTCCACGCCTATGTGTTGATGACGAACCATGTGCATCTGCTGATGACTCCGTCCGCCCCCAGGCAGATCGGCAGGGTCATGCAAGCCCTTGGCCGTCGCTACGTGCGCTACATCAATGAGCACTACCGTCGCACCGGCACACTCTGGGAAGGACGCTACAAATCGTGTCCGGTGGCCGACGACCGCTACCTGCTGCAATGCCAGCGCTATATCGAACTCAACCCGTTGCGGGCGCGCATGGTCGCCGATCCCGCCGACTACCGCTGGTCAAGCCATCGCCACAATGCCATTGGCGAACCCGACCCCCTGATCCACCCGCATCCCGCGTGGCGGGCACTGGGCTCCGACCTGGACAGCCGACGACAGGCTTGGCGAGCGCTGGTGATGGAGACCATCGCCCCCGCCGAGACCGAGGCCATCCGCCTGCACCTGCAACGCCAGCACCTTTACGCCCCCGATCGCTTCCGCCGCGCAATTGAAGCCCAACTCGGCCGCGCCACAGGCCCCGCCAAGCTCGGGCGACCGCGCAAGCGCGTCAGTCCAATCAACCCCTGAGAAAGTCGACTCTGACCCCGGTTTTGCCTAAAAAGCCGACGCTGACCCCTGCTTTTGGGCGCGGTGGCCGGTATTGCCGAGGACCGGCGTTTGGCAGATTGCCGCCCATCTGATCTGGGGTATCCGGCATCCATCTCACCCCGGGTGTCCATCCCGGGTATCGGCATCGGGCTCGGGGCAGTCAGTCACCGCGAATAGGCAGCAGGGAAGCCGCTAGAGGGCTTCGGGCTTGTCACTTCCGCTGGCTCACCACGAGGAGTCTCACATGTCCGTCTTCGATCAACGTTCCGTCCGCACGACACTGCTTGCCGCTGCCTGGGCGCTGCTGGTTTGCGCCGGCCAGGCGTCGGCCGCCGAAGATCCGGCGGTTGCCGCCGAGGTCATGGCCGCGGCCAGGGCCCAGTGGGCCGCGCAGGACCAGAACAAGCCCGCCGCACAGTCTTTCTCCACCGTGGCCGACGACTACACCGAGTTCAACCCCGACGTGCCGACCCTGATCGAGGGCAAGGGACTGGCGGGCCGCATGTTCGATGCCTCGTTGCAAGGCGGCAGCACGGGCCTGCTGTCGGACATGATCAATCCGCACGTGCAGGTCTACGGAGATACCGCGATTCTGGCCTACAACTACGTGGGCATGGTCAAGGACAAGGACGGCAAGATCGACAACGTCCTGGCCAAGTCGACGCGCGTCTATGTCAGGCAAAACGGCACGTGGATGCTGGTACACGCCAACTTCGCGCCCGTGACCAGCGGCGATTGAAGTCGACCTAGACGGAAACCGGAAACCTGGGTCGGAAACCCGGGGCAAAGTGAACTTTTCCTGCCCGCCTCAGCCATTCGACCCAGAGATCGGCATCGGGCGGCAATGCCACATGAGGGCTGCGTTTTCGCCACCAGCCCTCATGCCGCACCCGAAGAACAAGGGGTCAAAGTAGCGTTTCTCGAAGCTCATCGAGAAAGTCGACTCTGACCCCTGTTTTTGACACCTTCCGACTACGCGAAACGACTGGCCGGCGAACCGGCTACCATTACCCTCGGACTCTAAACCGCCCCGCTACTAAAAACGGGGGGACGTCGCCCCCTCACATCGCCTTATAGGAGCGCTCATGAATAGTTCACAAGCCCTGACAGTAAACCAACTAATTTCTGAACTAGAGAAATTCGCCAAAGATCATGGCAGCGCACATGTAATCGTCGCCCCTGGGCAAGATCCCATCACCAGCGTTCATGGACCTGTTCCAATCAGCAACGCTGACTATCGCGCGATAGTCTTGTATGCGACGAAAGCAAAGTAATGCGCCTCAGGTTATGCATAGAGTTCGAAACGGAGCTGCGCACAAGCGACCTGGACGACCTTTGCGCCCACACCCAGCAGCAGAAAGCCTGGTGCAGCGACCGCTTCCGTCAACAGATCGAAACCTTGACTCAGCGGTCCGCAGCCGTCAGACCCCGCGGCCGGCCCAGATCACGGGATAAATGAATCCTCCCCCTTTTCCATTGACCCCGACGGCGAAATGGTGCCCCTTGTTTGGCTTGCTCCGGCCGACAGTTGAATGCACTGTCCACTCTATTTCCTCCGATCCAACGCCCGATAGGCAACGGCCAGTGCCGCCAGTGCGATCAGTGTTACCGCGCCCAGCGGCGACGGGTTCAGCAACTGCTGCGCAAGATCGATCAGTGTTTTCATGGGCGGATTCCGAATTGGCAACCACATCAAAACACCTACAGCTCCTCCCGGGCGGAGGGGAAATTTTCAGACACACCTGGCGAAAAGCAGGCCCTCGTAGGGCGGCTTCGGCTCCTGCCGCAACGCCTTCCGGCAGCGATCCCGCAGTGTGGCCTCATGCCTTGGATCGCCGGCCAGCTCAAGCAGCAACGCCACGACCGCAATGAAATCGCTAAAGCCTCGCCCATCCGCCCACACCCGCGGCTCCTGCCCGGTGTAAAGCGGATAAGCCCGATAAGCACTCCAGATCAGGGCATCTCCCGCGCGGTCGGCTCGCCGCCCTCTCGCCCGTTTTGCCAGATGCGGATGATCCAGGGCGAGTCGTGCCGAGAGTCGCAAGTGTTCCTGGGCAACCCCATCGAAGACACCGTCGTAATAGGTGCCGATCCGGATATTTGGCAACTGCATGCTGACGGCCACGTAGTGCTTGGCCTGCGGCGCCATCACATCAAGATAGCTCTTAAGCGCTGCATCATCGGGCTTGCTAGCCACAGTGATGAGCTTGCGGATTTGCCGCCGGATGGCTTCGATGGTGATCCGCATATCCGCCATGTTGCGCGGCCCTTGCGCGAAGCGAAGCAGCCGATACTGCGTCACGATCATGGGCATCGGGCCGAGGATGAATGCCGGCGGCATCAACTTCTCCATCTGCCTGATCGCGACATCGATTTCTTGTCGTGGCGTGTGATCGCCAGCAAGCACGGATACCGGCTGCAGCGACCACCGCGACCGATTCGAAAGCAGAGCTTCAACGAGCGCGTCTCGCTCCTGCTTCTTCAGCTTAGTGGCCGGCCTTGCATCGTCCATAGCCGTGCGCCCGTTGAAGCTCACATCCTGCCATCATTCTTCCCGAGGAAATGGGGCAGTCCAACCTGGACTGGCCCGCCTTTCACAGACACCTGAAAATGGGGACAACCCCGGAGGTGTTTGATGGTAAGGCAGAAGTTCACCGCAGAGTTCAAGCGCGAGGCGGTGCGGTTGCTGGAGCGCGGCGACAAGCCGGCTACCCAGCTGGCGCTGGAGTTGGGCGTACCGCGTAACCGGCTCTACAAATGGCGCGATGCGATTGCCACTGATGGGGATCAGGCGTTCCGTGGCTCTGGCCGGCGTTCGCCACAGCAGCAGGAGCTAGCCCAACTGCGCCGGCAGGTCGCTCGGCTAGAGCAGGAAAACACGATCTTAAAAAAAGCGACGGCGTACTTCGCGAGCGCATCCAAGCGCGGTACGCCTGGATCGACGGACAACGGATGACGTTTCCTCTGACAGACCTGTGCCGGGCGCTGAAGGTGTCGCTCAGCGGCTATCACGCCTGGAAGCGGCGTCCACCAAGCACCAGGGCAACGGAAGACGTGAAGCTGGCGGCAGTTATCGCAGCCACGCACCGGGAACTTCGAGAGAGCTATGGAAGCCGTCGTCTGTGGCGTGAGTTGCGTCGGCGTGGCATCGACTGCGGACGCCATCGAATGGATCGCCTTCGTCGAGAGTTCGGCCTGTGGACGCGCCGCCGACGCCGCTTCTTGCGTGCTCGCGCCGCCTATCAGCGCACGCCAGCGGCACCACGGCTATGCTCGTGGCCGTTTGCCGCACCGACGCCGGACCGGCTGTGGGTCGGCGACATCACGCAGTTGCCCACGCGCGAAGGGCCGCTCCACTTCGCGGCCCTGATCGACGCCTGCAGCCGACGCGTTGTTGGCTGGGCGATGGACAACCACCAGCGGCTCGATCTCACCGAGCGCGCCCTCGATATGGCCTTGCAGCAGCGTCGCCCCAAGCCGGGTCTGATCCTTCACCATGACCGCGGTAGCCAGTACACCGGCGCCCGTTACCGGGCCAAAGCGGAGGCAGCGAAAATCCGTCTGAGCATGAGCAGGCCGGGGTTGCCCTACGACAACGCCATGGCCGAGAGTTTCTTCGCCACCCTCAAGCACGAGATTGGTGACGACAGACCCTTTGAAAGCCGCGAAGCCGCACGCATGGCAGTGTTCGAGTATGTCGAACTCTTCTACAACCGCATCCGCATGCACTCGGCACTGGGCTACCAATCACCCGTGCAGGCGGAGAGGAACTATCTATCGGTCAGGCTTGTATCCTGACCACCTGTCTGTGAAAGCCGGGGCAGTCCAACCTGACCCCTTTTCCGCAGGGTGCTTATTCGCCGCCTGTTTCCGTCTTACTTCGCAGGAATGCGCTACCAATTTCTACAAAACGATCCTCGCACTCCTTGGTTATATTACGAAGTTCTTCTCCGAGGCCCAAGCTAATCACCGCCGCGTCAGATATGAAGTAAATTTCAGCTGTCCGCTTTTCCCAGCCACTCTCAAAGACGGCCCTACGCCCTTCTGAAGCGTACTTAGCTGTGACTTCGCGCATTTCTGCAAGCGCTTTCTCATGGGATGTAGCCCTAGCGCTCGCCAAATCCGCAAGATACCGGGCCTCCATCGCGGCAAAATCTGGGCGCTGACAACGAAACGAGCGCCCTTCGCTCTCAAAAACACTCGCGAATTCGGCAGCCATCATGGGTGTGAAGTACGGACTGCGAAGTTGACGAATCTCTGAGGCCGTTTCATTAACGACGACCTCGTAGTCAAGCCAACTCTCGCTCGCCTTCTTTAGGGATTCCCTCACCCGGTCCTCATATGACAAATTGGCATCAGCACCAGCATTTTCTATATTAATCCTTGCCATGCGCGAATCAAATTCGTAAATAACCCACATTGCAGTACTAGCAAATATATTCCATTGCGCGCTTTCAAGACTAACGTTCGCCCTATCTGCTGCTGCTCGAGCAGCACGCTCCATTGCATTCGCCCGCTCTTCTGCTCTGCGAGCGAGCACCGCTGCATTCTGGGACTCGCGCGATTCCTGCTCGAGTCGAAGCCGCTCCCTTTTCAGGTGAGCAAGCTCTCGTCTCTGCGCATCTAAGTCTTCATTAACTGCTGATAGAGTTGCTTGCGCCTTTGCCACGGAAACAGCGGCCCTTTTGTTCTCGCGCTCAAGGCGCGCCGCCTGCTCCGCAAGAAGCTCCTTTTGTTGGATAGGAATCACGGTTCTCTGAAACGTCCACCAAAGCACAAGCACCGTAACAAGCTGAATTAGCACCGAGAAAAGGTTTAGGGCGTACCCGGACCAGCGCCCAGCCTGCGAACGTCCGCCTCCTTTCCCACCGAGGGAGTCCGCGGATGTCTGCTGGTCTTCAAGGCCTTCTGGCAGCAAGAGACCAGACTTAGTCTCTCTGAATCTCCGCCTCGTGCTTTGAGATCCCGATGCGCCGGGATAAACCGGGCTAGCGCGCTCACCCCGAACAAGAAACTCAGGCCGTTCGTCCATGCCATACCCCCTAGTAAAGCAACGGATCAGGCTTGGATCATGCCACGATTATGGCCTTAGGGCTCCACCGTATCGGTCACGCCTCCGTCCTGACTAGATATATGTCAAGTGCGAGGCAATCCGTTCTACTCTCCATATAGGGGCCGGCGGAAAGCCCACTCTGACCCCAGCTTTAGAGAAAGCCGACTCTGACCCCTGTTTTTAATTTCGCCATATTCGCTGACCTCGGCTCTCATTCAATCCACAATAAACTCGAGTCCTCGGCTATGAACTTCACCTATCCTGCGTCTGGCTTTGTCTAGTGCATCTCTAACCATCCTTCTAACTAGGACTTCTGGCTGACCAGAATTCTTCGCCCGAATGTCGCTTGCGAGATCGAACAAGCTGCGATCTATGCTCTCCAATGTCAGATCATCAATCACGAGAGGCATAGACTCGCCAGCATTTGCCGCCCTCAGCGGACCGACAGCTAGATAGTTCGCTAAAAAATCAGCGCTCATCACCGGGGACTGATGCTTACCAAGCACATGCTGCGGTAGCTGCTGAGCAATCAGAAAAGCTTTCGAATCTAGTGTTAGCCACCAAGACGTGTAACCAATCGCACTATCTCTATCCCTGTTACGCCTATAGATTACCCCAACGTAATTTTCTACGTCGTGCTCCGCCATCCTTAGCGCAACCAATGGGTCGCGACCAGATTGACGCTTGCTTCTCTCCTCATGCACGTTCTGCCATATCCGTTGAACCTCCAATCGAAGATCGCTTGACGCTCGCCGAGCATCTTCTTCTATCTCAGTCCGACTGATCTTGAACTCTCTTAAGAGGTACTCAGCAAGATCATCCTCCGGGCGGTACTCACCTGCAAACTTATTAAGCCAATCTGAGAAAAGCGCAGGATCGTAGCCACGATAGACGTAGATAGAGAGCAAGTACGGAATCTGCCCCTGCCAAGTGGCAGAAGGAGTACTAGCGCACACCCGCGCGCGATTCATATGCCTCTCAACTTCTTCAATCACCCCAGGACTGACGCGTAACGTGAGTCCGGCGTTCACTGCTGCGTGCGCAAGCCGTATGAAGTTCCTATCCGCCCTAGGGAGCAGCGCCTCCCCGAACATTGGAAGGATGAAGGAGGTGTCCAACCATATCTCGCCAAAGGAGAACATCTTTCGAACCGCCGCCTGCACATCAGGAGTTTGACGGAGAAACGCCCGCAGCGTGTAGGCGTCAGATATCCTACGAAGATAGTTCGAAACACCCGGCGTTGGATTCTCTAGAAGCCTTTCCACACAACTCATGAAAAAGCCAAGAACACCCGAATCTTTCTCCAGGTTAACTCCTGTCTTCGCAACCTCTTCTCTGGAAATCCGCTTAAGATCCTCAGCACTTAAAGTAACCATGAGACCAGTGGCCGTGGCATCCACGAACGACTCACCGCGCTCCATAAGAAATCGCTCAATCGCGGCACGAGCCGCCACAACGAGAAGATCCGGATTGACGTTAGGGCTTTCCGCATTAGCAAGCGACGAGAAAACCTCGTGTATTTCTGAATTCAGCGTACTTTCCTGAATCTCCAGATCAACGAGTCTATCTCGAATTCGCATCACCTCCTCATTCGAAAGACAATACCTCTCCTCTTTCTGATAATGCCTAATTACAGTTTTGTCGAGTCGGCGAAGCGCCTTGTCGACCTCACGAAGAGCAAATTCAGTGTCGTGCTCCGGAACCATCCCGCAAACCCGCCTGTAGATTTCAGCGAGATCCATCGGGTTTTCGCTACTAGTATCTCGCAAAGCGGATCGAACAAGCGCTTCAAACGAAATTTTCGTAAGCCCTTTATCTCGCGATTCATCCTCCCACTGAAGTTCTAGGAAGACCAGCGCCGCCCTGCTTTCGTCTTCAGACAGCGCCTGCGCTTTTCTTTCTATGATTCCTTTAGATTGCAAAAGCGGGTCTACCATCTCTCGCGCTAGAGCCTCTGATATTTCTGCTCGACTCACGTCTTGGCGAAAGCGTTCTAAGAAGTAGCTGCGATCTCTAACGTCGAGAACAACGCACTCGTCTAGAAGTAACTTTGCCTTCAAATCGTCTGCTGCAGCACCAACTTGCTGACTCGTTGCATATATTAAAATCCGGCCCAACTTTTTTGTCTCTTTCAGCCGCGCGATCGTCCTATTAATCTTGGCTCGCCAGTCCGAGGCCACAGAGTATTGCAGCGCAATTTCTGGACGTCCGTCAGGCGAGAATATTTCGGCATCCCGCCCATCATCACCTGACGGTGAAGCCATCGTTCGAAGGCTTGGAAACTCGCTAGAGAAGAATGCAGATGCGTAGCGCTCAAAGAGCCGCCAGTTCTCGGCCTTCAGGCGCTCAAACGCAAGTTCAAGTCGCTTCTCGTCAAACATTTTGGATGCCTCAATGAAAACAAGAGGTGACAACAACAAGATGTCATAGCTCCGCAAGAATTACATATTCCGCTGATACTCTCCACCCACGCCATACAGCGCGTAGTGGATCGATCTGCCTCAGGCTGTAAGTCTTGACAGCTTCGATGAGCGATTCAACCACATTCCGGCGCTTTCGGGCGGTAAATTGGGGGAGGGGGTAGACGAGGCCTGGGGTCGCGGCTGACGCCGCTCCCCCTGGTGCGCTCTCACCTTGCCCGCAGCGGGGCTCAGGTCTGCTTCGCCAAGCAGCCCCCTGCCCTCGCGCGCAGCGCTCGGGCGCTCGTCGGCGCGCGAGCCATGGCTCGCAGACGCGCTTCCTCACCCCGCTCGCGGTCCGGGGCGGTAAGACACGCCGGCTTCATGTGCCAATACTGGTTCAGACAATGACTCAGGGCTGGGTGATCTATGCGAGGGGTTTGCCGAGAAGTCATCGACGTTGAGTCGGAGGAAGACTACTCTGGCTCCTGGTTACAGAAGTAGCTGGCGTCGATGGCATCAATAAGCAGCGTTCGGCACATCTCTCGTGCAGTCTCCGATATTCCATGTGAGGCCACATTGGATTTCCCGGTGTGCACGAGATCGCCACGCCGTCTGAAAAGCTTTTTACAGAACTCTCTTGGACTATCTCCTTGCTGGAAAAATCCAGCTTGCTGCAATTTTTTTTGTCGAAGTTCCATAAACATTCGGACAGCGTCCTCACGCTTGCGGTTGATCTTGGCTGCACTGGCCAGAACTTCCAAGGCGGCCACGATGTTCACGATGCGGACTATCTCGCCATGGCCAGCACATGCGACTGACCAAAACCCCCACGCGGTGTCGATTGAGTCATTGAACTCGACCGCGGACTTGGGGTTGCGGCATTCCACTTCATTAAGTGCATCGTTGATGTGCTGGCGCTGAAGCACCACGGACATGTTCCCGCGAAACTCGCCGAGATTCAGGACCAACTGGTGTTCGGGGATGATCGTATAGCTCGCCTGAAGCGCCATACCGTCCACAAAGCGTGCTTCGGGCGCGAGACTTTCCAGTAAGTTCGGCGTCTGTATGATCGGCGAAGGCTCTCGTTCGACGAACATGGGAATGGAGTACTTGATCGAAAGCAACTGGCAGGCTAACCGGAGCCGGTCGCCGAAATACTTGGCTTCGGCTGCAGTCGGGAAATCTGACGCGAACGCCATTGCGCCATGCAGCGTTGGTTTCAGCTTGATTGCCCTACCAAGAAATTCGAACACCAGATACTGCTCAGGCGGGCGCACAGTGAAAGAAGCACCATGTGGCAGGTCGATGGCAAAACGCAACGAATACCGCTCTAAGCCATCTCCCGCGCTGATTCGCTTCAACGCTGAATTTTCCTGATCGTCCACGTTTCCGCTCCTCTGCATAATTGCCAGCCGTGGACTGCACCAGGCGCTGGGTTTCTTTCGTCAACCCAGCCTACATGTTGCGGTGGTATTCGCCCCCCACGTCATACAGCGCATGACTGACCTGCCCCAGGCTATGGGTCCTGACCGCCCCTATCAGCGATTCAATCACATTTTGGCGATCGAGGGCGGCGGATAGGAGTAGGTGCTGGTCGCGGCTGACGCCGCGCCTACAGGGGCGTCAGAGCCAGTGGTGTGGCCGTTGCACAGTGACTGGAAGTTGCCGACGTTGTCGACTGCCGGCCCTTCCCGGCCCCGGTGGCGCGGCGCACAAGCGCGCCCTCGCCGGCTCTGGCTTATTCATCGGCGCCGGCCCTGCGCTGGAGGAGGCGCTTGACCGCCTCGACCTGCTGCTTGTGGAAGGGGTGGCAGGTGTCGGCAATGCGCACATAGTGTTCGAAGGCATCGGTTGCGCCGGGGTCGTCGACCTTGTCCAGGTACCAGCCGCGCAGGCGCCAGGCCTCGGGCTCGTCGGGGAAGTCGGCGACAAAATCGCGCGTACAGGCGTCCGCGTCGTCCCACATCGCGTCGGTGACATAGCCCTGGCAGTACATGCCGGTGGCCAGGACCCGCTCATCCGGGGATTGCATTGCGCGTTTGAAGTAGGGACGGGCGGTGGCTTCGCCATGCGTTTCCCGCTCGACCAGCCCCATGAGGTAGTGGTAGCTGCCGTTGTGGGGCTCGATGTCGAGCGCGACCCGCATGTCGGTATAGGCCCAGGCGAGGTCGCCGAGCGTGCGCAGTTGCCATGCGCGCTCATAGCGGCGGTAGGCGTCGTCGGGCCGAAAGCGCAGCCCCTGCGACAGGTAGACCACCGCCGACCAGGGGTCACGCCGCCGCAGATAGCCGCGCCCGGCGCGGGCGGACAGCCCGGCGCTGGGCCCCATGCGGGCGGCCTCGGCCAGTTGGTCGGCCACGGGGCCGAGGTCGCTGGCGAGCGACGGCCGGTACCCCGCCGCCTCGCCCAATAGCGCCCCGAGCATCGGGTTGTCCTGGGCGCGTTGGGCGGCATCGGCGACGGCCTCGGCAAGTGCCTTGTCCGATCCGCCCCAACGGGGCTCGGCGGCGGTGATGTTTTCCAGCGCGACGAAGTAGGCGTTGGGATCGGCCTCCCGACAGGCGCGCAAGGCATGCTTCTGGAGCACGTTGTCACTCTGCCGGCCGATCTTCGCCAGGCCGATGCAGGCCGGTGTGAGGCGTGGCTCGATCTCCAGTGCCTGGAGATACAGGGGCACGGCGGCCTCGAACGCCCAGTCCATCTTCCGCAGCCGGTCGCGCGAGGTCTCGCCGATGTAGCGTTGACCGCGCGCCGTCCAGCCGGTGGTTTCAAGGAACGTCGCCGACGCTACGTGGGCGAAGGCGCTGTCGGGCGAGGCCTTCCTCCAGCGTTCGGCCACCTGGAAGGCGCGCCCACCCTTCTCGAATGGCTGGAAGGCCACGGAGATCTGGTCGTGCTGGTCCGGATCGTCGTAGTTGGCCTGCAGCAGGGCCTCGAAGCGCCGCTCGAGTTCCGCGCGGCCGCCCTGCGTCTCCAGCAGCGTGTCGATTTCATCCAGCGTAAATATCGGTTTGCGAAGGATGGCGCAGCGCCCTTTCGCGGCGCCGGGCACCCATTGGTTGCCCGGAAGGTCCGGAAGAAGGCGGCATCGCTGCTCGGCGTCGGGAATGGCGTCGTATTCGCGCATGGCCGCTATGTACGCCGCCCATTCCGCCGGCGGTTCCGCCTTCTGGTCGGCGGCCCACGCGCCCGAAGCGCAAGCCAGCGCAGCGATGCCTGCGCAGACGCGAATCCACTGCATTCCCTTTCCCCTGTGGCCGATACCCTGGAACGAAAACTACGCGACGCCGGGGCGGTTGGCTATCGGGACCGGGGGTCGGGACCGGCGATCAGAAACCTGGCCGCCCCTCACCCCAACCCCTCTCCCGCGGACGGGAGAGGGCTCGGTCATTACATATTCCTTCGGTACTCCCCACCCACGTCATACAACGCATGGCTGATCTGGCCCAGGCTGTGGGTCTTGACCGCCTCTATCAGCGATTCAAACACATTCCGGCGCTCGCGGGCGGCGGATTGGAGATAGGCCAGGCCGGGGCCGCTGTTCGCGGCTGACGCCGCTCCTACAGAGGCGCCCTCGCCCTGCCCGCTCGCGGGAGAGCTGAGAACGGCGGCGTTGCGCAGCTGCTGGAAGTTGCCGACGTTGTCGATCTGCTGGCCCTTCTCCCCTTCCGTCGAGCGGATCAGTTCGATCTCGGTGACGATGTCGCCGGCGTGGTCCTTGGGCAGGAAGGTGTTGACGCCGATCAGCGGCAGGCTGCCGTCGTGCTTCTTGTGCTCGTAGTAGAGGCTCTCTTCCTGGATCTTGCCGCGCTGGTACATGGTGTCCATGGCGCCGAGCACGCCGCCGCGCTCGCTGATGGCCTCGAACTCCTTGTAGACGGCCTCCTCGACGATGTCGGTGAGCTTGTCGACGATGAAGCTGCCCTGCCAGGGGTTCTCGCAGAAATTCAGCCCCAGCTCCTTGTTGATGATCATCTGGATGGCGACGGCGCGGCGCACGCTCTCCTCGGTCGGCGTGGTGATGGCCTCGTCGTAGGCGTTGGTATGCAGGCTGTTGCAGTTGTCGAACAGTGCGTACAGCGCCTGCAGGGTGGTGCGGATGTCGTTGAACTGGATCTCCTGCGCGTGCAGGGAGCGGCCGCTGGTCTGGATGTGGTACTTCATCATCTGGCTGCGGGCGCTGGCACCGTAGCGCTCGCGCATGGCGCGGGCCCAGATGCGGCGGGCGACGCGGCCGATGACGGTGTACTCCGGGTCCATGCCGTTGGAGAAGAAGAACGACAGGTTGGGCGCGAAGTCGTCGATCTTCATCCCGCGCGCGAGGTAGTACTCGACGATGGTGAAACCATTCGACAGGGTGAAGGCGAGCTGGCTGATCGGGTTCGCGCCGGCCTCGGCGATGTGGTAGCCGGAGATCGACACCGAGTAGAAGTTGCGCACGCCCTTGTCGACGAAGTACTGCTGGATGTCGCCCATCATCCGCAGCGCGAACTCGGTACTGAAGATGCAGGTGTTCTGGGCCTGGTCCTCCTTGAGGATGTCGGCCTGGACGGTGCCGCGCACGGTCTTGAGGGTCTGGGCCTTGATCCGGGCGTAGGTCTCGGCGTCGACGACCTGGTCGCCGGTGACGCCGAGCAGGCCCAGGCCCAACCCGTCATTGGTCTCCGGCAGCGGGCCGCCGTATTCGGGGCGCTTCTTTCCTTCGAACAGCTTCTCGATGGTGTCGTGGGCGGCGTCCCAGCGCGCCTGGTCCTCGCGCAGGTACTTCTCGACCTGCTGGTCGATGGCGGTGTTCATGAACATCGCCAGGATGATCGGCGCCGGGCCGTTGATGGTCATCGACACGCTGGTGGTCGGCGCGCACAGGTCGAAGCCGGAGTACAGCTTCTTCATGTCGTCGAGGGTGGCGATGTTGACGCCGGAGTTGCCGATCTTGCCGTAGATGTCCGGGCGCGGCGCCGGGTCCTCGCCGTACAGGGTGACCGAGTCGAAGGCGGTCGACAGGCGCGCGGCCGGCTGGCCGACCGACAGGTAATGGAAGCGGCGGTTGGTGCGCTCGGGGGTGCCCTCGCCGGCGAACATGCGGATCGGGTCCTCGCCGGTGCGGCGGTACGGGTAGACGCCGCCGGTGTACGGGTAGGCGCCGGGCAGGTTTTCCTTCTGCAGGAAGGTCAGCAGTTCGCCCCAGGACTTGTAGGTCGGCGCGGCGATCTTCGGCACCAGCTGGTGGCTGAGCGACTCGCGGTAGTTGTCGACCCGGATGACCTTGTCGCGGACCTGGTATTCGTTGACCTCGTCGGTGATCGACTTCAGCCGCGCCGGCCATTCGCGCAGCAGCTTCAGCGCCTCCGACGACAGCGACTGGATGGCGTCGTTGTAGCGCTGGCGCAGGGTCAGCAGGGTGTTGTCGCCGCCGTCGGTGAGGTCGCCGGCGTCGTACAGGTCCAGCGCCTTCGGCAGCCTGCCGTCCTCCAGCGCTTCCAGCGCCTGCCAGCACGACTGCGCGCGGTCGGCGATCTCGGCGGCGGTCTCGATCTGGCGGTTGATCGAACGGCCCTGCTCGGCGATCTCGGCGAGGTAGCGCACGCGGTTGCCGGGGATCAGCACGGTCGCGCGCGGCTCCTTCAGCGAGGTGTCGATGTCGGGATTGAAGTCGCAGCGCGGGGAGAAAATGGGGTCAGAGTCATTTTTCGCCCCTCTGCCCGCGTCTGTTTTGCCTTCCACCGTCGAAAAATGACTCTGACCCCATTTTTCCTTCAGCAGCCGGCACAGGTTGGCGAACATCCAGCTGATGCCGGGGTCGTTGAACTGGCTGGCGATGGTCGGGTAGACCGGCACGTCCTCGTCCTTCAGGTCGAAGGCGACGCGGTTGCGCTTCCACTGCTTGCGCACGTCGCGCAGCGCGTCCTCGGCGCCGCGCTTGTCGAACTTGTTGAGCACGACCAGTTCGGCGAAGTCGAGCATGTCGATCTTTTCCAGCTGGCTGGGCGCGCCGAAGTCGCTGGTCATCACGTACATCGGGAAGTCGACCAGGTCGACGATCTCCGAGTCGCTCTGGCCGATGCCGGCGGTCTCGACGATGACCAGGTCGTAGCCCAGGCCCTTGAGGAAGGCGATCGAGTCCTTCAGCACCGCGTTGGTCGCGGCGTGCTGGCGGCGGGTCGCCATCGAACGCATGTACACGCGCTTGGAGCGCAGCGAGTTCATGCGGATGCGGTCGCCCAGCAGCGCACCGCCGGTGCGGCGGCGGGTCGGGTCGACCGAGATCACCGCGATGCGCATCTGCGGGAAGCTGGCGAGGAAGCGGTTGAGCAGCTCGTCGGTGACCGAGGACTTGCCGGCGCCGCCGGTGCCGGTGATGCCGACCACCGGGGTGCGGCCGCCGGCCAGCTGCCACTGCTTGCGCTGGTGGGCCAGCTCGGCCTCGTCGATCGCGCCTTCCTCGATCGCCGAGAGCATGCGGCCGATGGTGATCTCGTCGTCGATGTCGACGGTCTTGTCCGGGTGCTCGGCCGAGCGGCGGCCGTCGGCGGCGCGGCGGACCACGTCCTCGATCATCGCCACCAGACCCATGTGCATGCCGTCGTTGGGGTGGTAGATGCGCTCGACGCCGTAGGCCTGCAGCTCGCGGATCTCCTCCGGGGTGATGGTGCCGCCACCGCCGCCGAACACCTTGATATGGCTGGCGCCGCGCTCGGCGAGCATGTCGACCATGTACTTGAAGTACTCGACGTGGCCGCCCTGGTAGGACGACAGCGCGATGCCGTCGGCATCCTCCTGCAGCGCGGCGCGGACCACGTCCTCGACCGAGCGGTTGTGGCCCAGGTGGATGACCTCGGCGCCCTGCCCCTGGATCAGCCGGCGCATGATGTTGATCGCGGCGTCGTGGCCGTCGAACAGGCTGGCGGCGGTCACGAAACGCAGCGGGGTGCTCTCGGCATCGGCCTGCGGACCTTGGCTGAGGGGAGCGTGGCTGGCGGGGGTACTCATGGGCGACTCAATACGGTTGAGGCAAGAACCGGATTGTAACGCGCCGACCACCCGCGCTTCCCGTGCCCCGCCTCCCCACGATTCGCCGCCTCCCTTGGCTTGCTCCCGTAGGAGCGGCACGCCGTCGCGGTGGAGATCCGGAGGCAGGCCCTCGCGGCTTACGCCGCTCCTACGAAGAGCGCTCGTCTGCCTCGTGCCCAGCCCCCTGAGTCAGGGGGCGATTCGTGCCGTAGGCACGAATGGGGGTGTGGCAGCGCAACGGCGGGGCCCAAGGTTTGCGCAGCGAACCTTGGGAGATATCCGGGCGCAGCCGGATATCGTTCCCCCCTGAGTCAGGGGGCGATTCGTGCCGTAGGCGCGAATGGGGGTGTGGAAGCGCAACGGCGGGGCCCAAGGTTTGCAATGCAAACTTTGGGGATTCCCGGGCGCAGCCCGGGAATCACGGGCTTACGTCGCTCCTACAGAAAGCCGACCACCCCACCGCTCTTCGTAGGAGCGGCGTGAGCCGCGATCCCTGGTTCCGGAGGCAGGCCCTCGCGGCTTGCGCTTCTCCTACGGAAGCGGGGGCATCGTCATCGGCGCGCGCAGGTTAGGCTTGGGGGATGAGTGAACACGCCGGTCCGTCCTCCGTCCCGCCGCATGCGGTGAGCGCCGAACAGCGCGCCCACGCCGAGGCCCGTTTCCGCCAGGCCCAGGCCGATGTCGCCGCGCAGCGGCTGGAGCAGGCCGCGGCCGGTTACCGCGAGGCGGCGCAGATCGGTCACCCGGGCGCCCAGCTGGAGCTGGCGCGGATGCGGCTGTACGGCATCGATGCGCCGGCCGACCCGGCCGAGGCGGTGCACTGGCTGCAGCGCGCCGAGGCCAGCGGCCATCCGGGCGCGTCCTATCTGCTGGCGATGATCGCGCTGGGCGGAACCGCGTTGCCGCGCGATGCGCGCATCAACGAGCGCCTGCTGCTGGCGGTGCGCCACGATATCGCTCCGGCCCTGCGCGCGGTCGCGATCCATTTCGGCCGCAAGCCCGGCGACGACGACCAGACCCGCTGCATCCAGATGCTGGAGCGCGCCGCCGGCCGTGGCGACGTCGTCGCCGCGCAACTGCTGGCCGAGCGGCTGGCGCGCGGCGAAGGCTGTCCGCCGCAACCGCGGGCGGCCGAGGAGCTGTGGGCGCAACTGGAGCGCGCCGGGGTGCCGCGGTTGCCGGCGATCGAGGCGCCGCTTCCGGCACAGCAGGAGGGCCGTTCCAGCACGCTGACCCTGGAGGACGTGCTGTGGCCGCCGCCGTGGACGCCGTTGTCGGAATCGCCGGCGCTGCGCCGGGTCGACCGGCTGCTGTCGGCCGACGAGTGCCGGCTGCTGGTCGCCTGCGCGCAACCGCAGCTGCGCGACTCGATGACCGTCGACCCGGTCAGCGGCGAGGCCCGCGCCAACCCGTTGCGGACCAGCCGCGACGCCAGCTTCGATCCGCTGGCCGAGGACTTCGCGCTGCGCTGCGTGCAGTTGCGTATCGCCCAGGCCGCGCAGATGGAGCTGGTCCACGCCGAACAGCTGATCGTGCTGCGCTACGCGCCGGGCCAGCAGTACCGCCCGCACCGCGACTACCTGCCGCCGGCGACCCTGGCCGGCGACCGTCCCGAGGCCGGCAACCGCGCCCGCACCATCTGCGTCTACCTGAACGCGGTCGCCGACGGCGGCGCCACCGCCTTTCCCGACGCCGGCCTGAGCGTGGCGCCGCAGCCCGGCTGCGCGGTGGTGTTCGACAACCTCGATGCCGACGGCGGCCCCGAGCCGCGCTCGCTGCATGCCGGCGAGCCGGTGGTCGAGGGCGAAAAGTGGCTGGCCACGCTGTGGCTGCGCGAGCGCGATTACCGCGCGTTCTAGCGCTCCGGCCGGGGACTGCGGCGCGGGCGCCGCCCCATGGCGACCGAAGCCGCGGGCCGATCGGACAAGGGCGGCACTGCGGCCCGGAAAATCAGGCACTTATTGCGGCAGTGCAGCATGAAACCGTACCTAGCCGTATCCAACTAATGGATTAGACTAGCGCCCGCCGCGGCGGCCGACAGCCGCGTTCGCGGCAGAACGAATCCCCTGGATTCAATTACTTACAAAAATCTGTCGACGTAGCGCGCCCTGCGCAGTTACGCGCCGACACGGAGCACCCGATGATTTTCGAAACCCTCGAAAGCTACGGCCACGAGCAGGTCGTGTTTTGCCACAACCAGGATGCGGGCCTGAAGGCCATCATCGCGATCCACAACACCGTGTTGGGTCCGGCCCTGGGTGGCACCCGCATGTGGCCGTACAAGACCGAGCAGGAAGCCCTCAACGACGTGCTCCGGCTGTCGCGCGGCATGACCTACAAGAACGCGGTCGCCGGCCTCGACATCGGCGGCGGCAAGGCGGTCATCATCGGCGATCCGAGCAAGGACAAGTCCGAGGCGCTGTTCCGCGCGTTCGGCAAGTTCGTCGATTCGCTGGGCGGTCGCTACATCACCGCCGAGGACGTCGGCATCGACGTCAACGACATGGAATACGTGTACCGCGAGACCGAGTACGTGACCGGCGTGCACCAGGTCCACGGCGGCTCCGGCGACCCCTCCCCGTTCACCGCCTACGGCACCCTGCAGGGCCTGATGGCCTCGCTGCAGAAGCGCTTCGGCGACGAGGAAGTCGGCAAGTACAGCTTCGCGGTGCAGGGTCTGGGCCACGTCGGCATGGAGTTCGTGAAGCTGCTCAAGGAGCGCGGCGCGAAGATCTTCGTCACCGACATCAACCAGGGCCTGGTCGACAAGGCGGTGTCCGAGTACGGCGCCGAGGCGGTCGGCCTGGACGACATCTACGACGTCAACGCCGATGTCTACTCGCCGTGCGCGCTGGGCGGCACCGTCAACGAGCAGACCCTGCCGCGGCTGAAGGCCAAGGTGATCTGCGGCGCGGCCAACAACCAGCTGGCCAACAACGCGATCGGCGACGAAGTGGCCAAGCGCGGCATCCTGTACGCGCCGGACTACGCGGTCAACGCCGGCGGCGTGATGAACGTCGCGCTGGAGATCACCGGCTACAACCGCGAGCGCGCGATGCGCATGATGCGCACGATCTATCACAACCTCGGCCGCATCTTCGAGATCGCCGAGCGCGACAGCATCCCGACCTACAAGGCGGCCGACCGCATGGCGGAGGAGCGCATCGAGGTCATGGGCAAGCTGAAGCTGCCGATGGGTCGCACCACCCCGCGCTTCCAGGGCCGTATCCGCGGCGGCCACTGACCTGTCCTGATCGCCCCGGGGATCGCGATATCGATTCCTGGGGCATCGCCGGAATGCATCCGCCGTTCCGGCCCTGGCGGTCGTCCCTTCAAGGAGGGACGCACCGCCGCGCGAGGCGCAACATTTGTCGGTATTTCGTCGGCCAGGGAAGGTGGCCGGCTTCCATGCACGCTAGGGGTCGCCAGCGGCCCGGGAGAGTAGAAGATGCGTCCGTTCCCACTAGGCGAAGAGATTGACGCGCTGCGCGACGCGGTCCGCCGTTTTGCCGAAGCCGAGATCGCCCCGCGCGCCGAGGCCATCGACCACGACAACTGGTTCCCGCAGGAGCTGTGGCCGAAGCTGGGCGAAATGGGCCTGCTGGGCATGACCGTTCCCGGCGAGCTCGGCGGCAGCGAGATGGGCTTCCTCGCCCACCTGGTGGCGATGGAGGAAATCTCCCGCGCCTCCGGCTCGGTCGGCCTGAGCTACGGCGCCCACTCCAACCTGTGCGTGAGCAATCTCTACGCCAACGGCAACGAGGCCCAGCGCGCCAGGTACCTGCCCAAGCTGTGCAGCGGCGAGTGGAAGGGCGCGCTGGCGATGAGCGAGCCCGGCGCCGGCTCCGACGTGGTCGGCTCGATGAGCTGCCGCGCCGAACTGCGCGACGGCGTGTGGGTCGCCAACGGCAACAAGATGTGGATCACCAACGGCCCCGAGGCCGACGTGCTGATCGTCTACATGCGCACCGCCGGCAAGGACGCGGGCAGCAAGTGCATGACCGCCTTCATCGTCGAGAAGAGCATGAAGGGCTTCTCGACCGCGCAGAAGCTCGACAAGCTCGGCATGCGCGGCTCCAACACCTGCGAGCTGGTGTTCGAGGACTGCGAGATCCCGGCCGAGAACGTGCTCGGCGAGGTCAATCACGGCGTCAAGGTGCTGATGAGCGGCCTCAACACCGAGCGCCTGGTGCTCAGCGGCGGTCCGCTGGGGCTGATGCAGGCCGCGCTCGACATCGCCCTGCCCTACGTGCGCGAGCGCAAGCAGTTCGACTGCGCGATCGGCACCTTCGGCCTGATGCAGGGCAAGATCGCTGACATGTACACCGCGCTGCAGTCCAGCCGCGCGTTCGCCTACCAGGTCGCGCGCGACTACGACGCCGGCCACAAGAGCCGGGTCGACGCCGCCAGCTGCCTGCTGCACGCCTCCGATTCGGCGGTGGACGTCGCCCTGGAGGCGATCCAGGCGCTGGGCGGCAACGGCTACATCAACGAGTTCGCGACCGGCCGCATCCTGCGCGACGCCAAGCTGTACGCGATCGGCGCCGGCACCAACGAGATCCGCCGCATGCTGATCGGCCGCGAGCTTTTCAACGGCAACAGCTGAGCCGGTACGTCCGGCGGTTGGCGATGCCCCCTGTAGGAGCGGCGTAAGCCGCGACCCGGAGGTTCCGGAGGCAGGCCCATCGCGGCTTACGCCGCTCCTACGAAGAGCAGAAGAGCATTTGTCTGCCCCCTGAGTGAGGGGGAACGATATCCGGCTGCGCGCGGATATCTCCCAAGGTTTGCTTCGCAAATCTCGGGCCCCACCGTTGCGCTGCCACACCCCCATTCGCATCTGCGATGCGAATCGCCCCCTGACTCAGGGGGAACGATATCCGGCTACGCCCGGATATCTCCCAAAGTTTGCTCCGCAAACCTTGGGCCCCGCCGTTGCGCTGCCACACCCCCATTCGTGCCTGCGGCACGAATCGCCCCCTGACTCAGGGGGCTGGCCAGGGCCGGCGTGTAAGTGATGGGGCGAGCGGACCCGTAGGAGCGGCGTAAGCCGCGATGGAGCTTTAACGGGAAACGCCCCGGTCGCAGCTGACGCAGCTCCTACGAAACCCGTTGCGGGGCGCACGCGCCGCGTCGGGGCCCGGCCATGCCCACCGACCTCTCCGAGCCCGGCCGTCATCGCCCCGCCATCGGCCACAGGTACGTTTGCCGCACTGCGGCATGGCAGCTCATAATCGGGGATTCCCGACCCCCACGGTCGTACCGTCTGTGCAGGAGTTTTCCATGAGCGACGTCGTCATCGTCGGTGCCAAGCGCACCGCCATCGGTTCCTTCCTCGGCCAGTACACCGGCACCCCCACGCCGGCCCTGGGCACCGCCGCCATCAATGGCGCGCTGGAGCAGGCCGGTGTCGCCGCCGACCAGGTCGACGAGGTCATCATGGGCTGCGTGCTACCGGC
The DNA here is from genome assembly GCF_003233695.1 of Marilutibacter maris. Taxonomy (NCBI): domain Bacteria; kingdom Pseudomonadati; phylum Pseudomonadota; class Gammaproteobacteria; order Lysobacterales; family Lysobacteraceae; genus Marilutibacter; species Marilutibacter maris. Next base: position 2,343,874 of record NZ_CP029843.1, read on the forward strand.
CGGCCTCGGCCAGGCCCCGGCCCGCCAGGCCGCGCTCGGCGCCGGCCTGCCCGCTTCCGCCGGCTGCACCACCATCAACAAGGTCTGCGGCTCGGGCATGAAGGCGGTGATGTTCGGCCACGACCTGATCAAGGCCGGCTCGGCGAACGTGATCGTCGCCGGCGGCATGGAGTCGATGACCAATGCCCCGCACCTGCTCAACGGCTCGCGCACCGGCATCCGCTACGGCAGCGCCGACTTCCTCGACCACATGGCCTGGGACGGTCTGACCAACCCCTACGACGGCAAGGCGATGGGCGTGTTCGGCGACGCCACCTGCGCCGAGTACGGCCTCGATCGCGAGGCGGTCGACGCCTACTCCGCCGAGAGCGCGCGCCGCGCCCAGCAGGCCCAGGCCGACGGCGTGTTCAAGGACGAGATCGTCCCGGTCACGGTCAAGACCCGCAAGGGCGAGGTCGTGGTCGACAGCGACGAGGAGCCGGGCAAGATCGATCCGGCCCGGATCCCGACCCTGCGCGCGGCCTTCGGCAAGGACGGCGTGCTGACCGCCGCCTCGTCCTCGAAGATCTCCGACGGCGCCGCGGCGACCGTGCTGATGAGCGCGGCCGAGGCCGACAAGCGCGGGCTCAAGCCGATTGCCCGCATCGTCGCCCACGCCACCCATTCGCAGGCGCCGGAATGGTTCACCACCGCGCCGGTCAAGGCGATCGCCAACGTACTCGACAAGGCCGGCTGGAAGGTCGAGGACGTCGACGTGTTCGAGATCAACGAGGCCTTCGCCTGCGTGGCGATGGCCCCGATCAAGGACCTGGGCATCGCCCACGACAAGCTGAACGTGCACGGCGGCGCGCTCGCACTGGGCCACCCGATCGGCGCCAGCGGCGCTCGCCTGATCGTCACCCTGCTGAATGCCCTGAAAGTGCGCGGCGGCAAGCGCGGCGTCGCATCGCTGTGCATCGGCGGCGGCGAGGCCACCGCGATCGCCGTCGAACTGGCCTGATCGACCGACAATGACGGGGATCGGGCCTGCCGCCCGGCCCCGCTTTTGCAGTCCGGATAACCACCGCTTAACATCGCCGGACGAAAAAAATGAATCGGCCGCTTGACACGCGTCATCGGCTTGTCATCATGTTATCGGCGCGCAGTTGCGCGTTGCCAAACCAAATCGACGAGGATTCCGAATCATGACCATGAACAAGGCACTGCTTGCCCTGGCCCTGGGCTTTGCCCTGGCTGCGTGCACCAACCAGCAGCAGGCTCAGGACGCTGCTGCCGAGGCTTCCGAGGCCGCCACCGAGGCCGCCGACGCCGCGACCGCCGCTGCCGAAGCCGGCACCGACGCCGCTGCCGACGCTGCCCAGGCTGCCGCCGACGAGGCTGCCGCGGCCGCTGACGCCGCCGCCACCTCGGCCGACGCCGCGATGGACGCCACCACCGACGCTGCTGCCGACGCCGCCGCCGACATGGCTGGCGAAGCTGCCGACGCCGCCGAGCAGGCTGCCGACGCTGCCGAGGAAGCCGCTGAAGAAGTCAAGCAGTAATCTGCCGCTTCCAGCTGTATCCGAAAGCCGCCGGCGCACGCCGGCGGCTTTTTCCTTGAAGGCGTTGCGCACCCGAAGCGACGCCATCGCCGGGCACTCGGCCGACATCGGATGGCATGATGTCTTCGCCCGCCCTGCACACCCCGCAGCCTAGGCTGCCCCCCGTTCCACAACAGACACCGGAGATCCCATGAACACCAAGCTGTATGTTGCCCTGATCGCTTCCGTGCTGGCTCTGACGGCTTGCCAGAACGAGACCTCCACCGCCCAGAACGCCGCCGCCGAAGCCGAGGCCGCTGCCGAGGACGCCGGCAACGCCGCCGCCGAAGCGGTCGACGCCGCCGGCACCGCCGTTGCCGAGGGTGCCGACGCCGCCGCTGCCGCGACCGGCGAAGCCGCCGCCGAGGCCGGCGACGCGATGGAAGGCGCTGCCGACGACGCCGCCGCGGCTGCCGATGCCGCCGCTGCCGATGCCGCCGCCGCGACCTCCGACGCCGCCGACGCGGTCGCCGACAAGGCCCAGGAAATCGCCGACAAGGCCAAGGCCGCCGCCGAGGAAGCCAAGGAAGACGCCGGCCACTGAGCCGCGTTCCAACGCAAGCCTCCGAAAGGGCCCGCCTGCGCGGGCCCTTTCTTTTTTGCGCCGTCGGCACGGCACCGGCCGCAACCGGGAGTAGCGACGGCACCCACCCTCCGGACGGTGGCGAACTGGTCGCATCGGAGCCTTTGTGGTTTGATGCCGACCTCTTTCCGCCATGCCCCCGCCCATGCCCGCGATCACCTCCCAGCTCGACCCGCGCTCGCAGGACTTCCAGGACAACGCGGCCTACCACCGTGCCCTGGTCGACGAACTCGACGCCCGCCTCGCCCGCGCCGCCCAGGGCGGCGGCGACAAGGCGCGCGACAAGCACACCGAGCGCGGCAAGCTGCTGGTCCGCGACCGCATCACCGCCCTGCTCGATCCCGGCTCGCCATTCCTGGAAATCGCGCCGCTGGCCGCTGAGGAGATGTACGACGGCGCCGCGCCGGCCGCCGGCATGGTCTGCGGCATCGGCCGGGTGATGGGCCAGGAAGTGGTGGTCGTCGCCAACGACGCGACCGTCAAGGGCGGCACCTACTTCCCGATGACGGTGAAGAAGCACCTGCGCGCGCAGGAGATCGCGCGCGAGAACAACCTGCCCTGCGTGTACCTGGTCGACTCCGGCGGCGCGTTCCTGCCATTGCAGGACCAGGTGTTCCCGGACAAGGAGCACTTCGGCCGCATCTTCTACAACCAGGCGCGGATGAGCGGGGAGAACATTCCCCAGGTCGCGGTGGTGATGGGCAGCTGCACCGCCGGCGGCGCCTACGTGCCGGCGATGTGCGACGAGTCGGTGATCGTCAAGGAACAGGGCACGATCTTCCTCGGCGGTCCGCCGCTGGTGAAGGCGGCCACCGGCGAGATCGTCGATGCCGAGACCCTCGGCGGCGCCGACGTCCATACCAGCGTGTCCGGCGTGGCCGACCACTTTGCCGAGGACGACCGCCACGCGCTGCAGATCGCGCGCGACATCGTCGGCACCTTCAACCGGCGCAAGCGCGTGCCGGTGGCGACCCGCGCCGCGCTCGAGCCGCGCTACCCGGCCGAGGAGCTGTACGGGATCGTGCCCAGGGACACCCGCCGCCCGTTCGACATCCGCGAGGTGATCGCGCGGGTCACCGACGGCAGCGAGCTGCAGGAGTTCAAGGCCCGCTACGGCAAGACCCTGGTCACCGGCTTCGCCCACATCCACGGCTACCCGGTCGGCATCGTCGCCAACAACGGCATCCTGTTCGCCGAGAGCGCGCTCAAGGGCGCGCACTTCATCGAGTTGTGCAACCAGCGCGGCATCCCGCTGGTGTTCCTGCAGAACATCACCGGCTTCATGGTCGGCAAGAAGTACGAGCAGGCCGGCATCGCCAAGGACGGGGCCAAGATGGTCACCGCGGTGGCCTGCTCGCATGTGCCCAAGTTCACCGTGGTGATCGGCGGCAGCTTCGGCGCCGGCAACTACGCGATGTGCGGTCGCGCCTACGGTTCCCGCTTCCTGTGGATGTGGCCGAACGCGCGGATCAGCGTCATGGGCGGCGAGCAGGCGGCCAGTGTGCTGGCGACGGTCCGCCGCGACGGCATCGAGGCGCGCGGCGGGCAATGGAGCGCGGACGAGGAAGAAAGCTTCAAGGCGCCGATCCGCGACCAGTACGAGACCCAGGGCAGCCCCTGGTACGCGACCGCGCGGCTGTGGGACGACGGCATCATCGACCCCGCCGATACCCGCCGCGTGCTCGGCCTGGGCCTGTCGGCCAGCCTCAACGCACCGATCGAGAGCGGCCCCGGCCGCGACGGCACCCGCTTCGGCGTGTTCCGGATGTAGCCGCGTCCGCGCTTGCGGCCGACCGGGTCGCGGCGCTCGTGGCATGGCAATGACGCGCCGGTGACGGTGCGATGTCGTCCGCCGGTCCTGCCGTCGCGCCCAGATGAAGCCAGGCCAACCGACGGCAACCGCTCGTCGGATGGTTGGCGGTTGTTGAGAACCCTCGCACGGAAAGGCCTGAAAAACGCGTGCTAGCGTAATCCGCTGACGTTCTTTCCGGCTTGCGCCCAAACCCCGCCAGAGGAGTTCCGCACGATGGCCATCTTCAACAGCCCCGCCTCCCCCCAGAAACGCGACAACCCGCCGCCGCCGTCGGACACGCCGGCTCCGCGCGCGGTCGAGACGCGTCCCGAGCCGTCGTTCGCCGCGCAGAACAACACCGCCGCGACCAGCCCGCGCACCACGCCGTCGGCCGGCGCGCAGCCGCAGCTGAAGGAATCGGTGATCGCTTCCGACCTGACCATCGAGGGCAAGATCGAGGGCTCCGGCCACGTGCGCCTGGCCGGCAAGTTCAAGGGCGACGTCAATGTGCAGGGCGACCTGACCATCGAGGTCGGCGCCAAGCTCAACGGTGGGGTCAAGGCCCGCAAGGTGATCATCGCCGGCGAGCTGGAAGGCAACATCGATGCCGCCGAACGGGTCGAGCTGCTCGACAGCGGCGCGATGATCGGCGACATCAAGGCCGGCACGGTCACCGTGGCCGCCGGCTCCAAGATGCGCGGCCAGGTCGAGTTCGGCTGGAGCGGCAAGGAAGGCGGCAAGTCGAACGGCCAGTCCAACGGCAAGGGATCGGCCGGGGAGAACGGCGCCGGCGCATGAGCGCGATCCGCCCAGGCACGCCTGGCGCGACGCGGACCTGCCCGCACTGCAAGACCACGATCCTCGAAAGCGCGAACGTCTGTCCCGCGTGCCAGCACCACCTGCGCTTCGATCCCGACGCGATCGGATCGAAGGCGCAGCGCACGGTGCCGTTGCGGGTGGAAGGCACGATCCGCCCGCAGCCCAGCGACGGCGCGCTGGAGTATTCGATGGTGGTCTCGATCCGCAACGAGCGCGGCGAGGAGATCGACCGCCAGGTGATCGGTGTCGGCGCGCTCTACCCGGGCGAGGAGCGCAGCTTCACCCTCGCGGTGGAGGCGCTCGAGGTCAAGGGCTACCGCGCCGGCAAGGGCCGCAGCCGCCACTGAGCGGCCCGCGCGCACGGCCCCCTGCTCCGCCGCCCGCACGACGGGCGGCCATCCGCAGCCGGTGGCCGTCGCCCTTCCCGTCACGAACGGCTCGCGGCTTACGCCGCTCCTACGAAAAGCGGTCGTGGTCGTCTGTCCGCCCCCTGAGTCAGGGGGGAACGATATCCGGCTGCGCCCGGATATCTCCCAAAGTTTGCTGCGCAAACCTTGGGCCCCGCCGGTGCGCTTCCACACCCCCATTCGTGCCTGCGGCACGAATCGCCCCCTGACTCAGGGGGCTGGGTTACGGTCCGGGTGTCGTTGGGGCGTGGGCGCTTCGTAGGAACGGCGTAAGCCGCGATTGCCCGAGTCGGGGAGCGGCCCGTTCAGTCCGCCGGGCCGCAACCGTCGCAGCCGCCACAGGCGCCGGCGGCCCCGGTGCCGGACGGTGCGATCCAGCGTCCCAGCGCGCGCATCCAGCCGGGTCGGCCCTCGCGCACCAGCGGCACCGCGCAGGCGACCCGCAGCCGGCGGGTGAACGCCGGCATCTGCCGCTGCATCACGTAGCCGGCGCTGGCCAGCACCGCCACGGCGATCAGCAGGTACTGCAGCAGCAGCCCGCCCTCCATCAGCCCGCTCCCAGCGCCGCCGCGACCTGGTAGGTCAGCATCGCGGCCAGGTAGGCCAGCGCGAACAGGTAGCCGGCCGAGATCGCGACCTGCTTCCAGGAGCCGGTCTCGCGCTTGATCGTCGCCAGGGTCGAGATGCACTGCGGCGCATAGATGAACCACACCAACAGCGCCAGTGCGGTCGCCAGCGACCAGCCGTCGCTGATCACCGGTGTCAGCGCCTGGGTCGCGGCATCGTCGTCGGCCGCGGACAACGCATAGACCGTGGCCAGCGACGACACCGCCACCTCGCGCGCGGCCATGCCGGGAATCAGCGCGATGCAGATCTGCCAGTTGAAGCCCAGCGGCGCGAAGATCGCGGTCATCGCGTGGCCGATGCGGCCGGCGAAGCTGTAGTCGATCGCCGGGCCGGTCGCGCCTTCGGGCGCACCCGGGAAGTTCAGCAGGAACCACAGCAGGATGGTCAGCGACAGGATGATGCCGCCGACCCGGCGCAGGAAGATCCACGCCCGCTCCCACAGGCCGATCAGCAGATCGCGCGGATGCGGGATGCGGTAGGACGGCAGCTCCAGCAGCAACGGGTGCTCGCCCTTGTCGCGGCGCCATTTCTTCATCACCCACGACACCGCCAGCGCGCTGAGGATGCCGGCCATGTACAGCGCGAACAGGACCAGGCCCTGCAGGTTGAACAGGCCGACCTTCTGTTGCGGGATGAAGGCGCCGATCAAGAGCGCATAGACCGGCAGTCGCGCCGAGCAGGTCATCAGCGGGGCGACCAGGATCGTCGCCAGGCGGTCGCGCGGGTCCTGGATCGAGCGCGTCGCCATGATCCCGGGAATCGCGCAGGCGAAGCTCGACAGCAGCGGAATGAACGAACGCCCCGACAGTCCCGCCGAGGCCATCAGCCGGTCGAGCAGGAAGGCCGCGCGCGGCAGGTAGCCGGACTCCTCCAGCGCAAGGATGAAGGCGAACAGGATCAGGATCTGCGGCAGGAACACGATCACCCCGCCGAGGCCGGCGATGATGCCGTCGGCGAGCAGGCTGGTCAGCGGCCCTTCCGGCAGGGTCGCGACGACCCATTCGCCGAGCGCGCCGGTGCCGCCGTCGATCAGGTCCATCACCGGCGTCGCCCAGGCGTAGACCGCCTGGAAGATCAGGAACATCACCGTCGCCAGCGCGACCAGTCCGAACACCGGGTGCAGCAGCCAGCGGTCCAGCGCGTCGTCGACCGCGGCGGTGCGGCGCGGCATGCTCACCGCCAGCGACAGCAGCCGCCGCGTCTCCGCGTGCAGGGCGTCGGCATCCTCGGCGGCGCCCTCGGGCATCTGCCGGTCCGGCTCGTGCGGCTCGGTGCCGAGCGCCTCGATCCTGGCGACCAGGTCGCGCGCGCCGTGGCGCTGCACCGCGACGGTCGCCACCACCGGCACCCCGAGTTCGCGCTCCAGCGCCTGCAGGTCGACCTCGATCCCGCGCCGGTGCGCGGCGTCCATCATGTTGACCGCCAGCACCATCGGCTTGCCCAGCGCGCGCACTTCCAGCGCGAAGCGCAAGTGCAGGCGCAGATTGGTCGCGTCGACCACGCAGACGATCACGTCCGGCGCCGCCTCGCCCGGATAGAAGCCGCGGCAGAGGTCGCGGGTCACCGCCTCGTCCAGACTCGCGGCATGGAAGCTGTAGGCGCCGGGCAGGTCGAGCACCGCGTAGTGGCGGCCGGACGGGCCGTGCAGGCGGCCCTCCTTGCGCTCGACGGTGACGCCGGCGTAGTTGGCGACCTTCTGGCGGCTGCCGGTCAGCTGGTTGAACAACGCGGTCTTGCCGCAGTTGGGGCTGCCGACCAGGGCCAGGCGCAGGGCGCGTGCCTCGCTCATGCCGGGTCTCCCGCCATCGCCACGCGCACGCGCGCGGCCTCGACCCGGCGCAACGCGAAACGGGTGAAGCCGACCTGGACCAGCAGCGGTTCGGCGGTGAACGGACCGGCGGCCATCAGCTCGACGCGCTCGCCGGCGACGAAGCCCAGCTCGCGCAGACGGCGGGCAATGGCGTCGTTGGGCATCGCATCCTCAACGCTCTCGACGATGGCCGCGACGCGGCGCGGCAGTTCTGACAGCTTCAAGTCGCGCACCTGAGCAAATAGGAATTGTTCTCATTCTAGCATCGACCACGACCGATTCGCGCCACCGTGCGACACCCCCCGAAACCCTACTGCAGCGGATTTATCGGGCGTTGCCTTATCATCGACGGCTGTTCCGACCGATCCGGCAAAGCACGCGATGACCGTCCCCCTGTTGATCCTGCGCGACGGCGCAGTCGCCCGTCTGCGGCTCAACCGTCCCGAACTGCACAACGCCTTCGATGCGACCCTGATCGCCGGACTGACCGACGCCCTGCGGGCGCTGGCCGACGACGACGGCGTCCGGGTGGTGGTGCTGGAGGGCGAAGGCGCCTCGTTCTCCGCCGGCGCCGACCTGAACTGGATGCGCTCGATGGCGGCGGCCAGCGAGGACGAGAACCGCGAGGATTCGCTGGCGCTGGCGCGGCTGATGCGGAACCTCGACGAGCTGCCGAAGCCGACCATCGCCCGCGTCCACGGCGCCGCGTTCGGCGGCGGCGTCGGCCTGATCGCCTGCTGCGACATCGCGATCGGCGCGAGCGGGGCCAAGTTCGGTCTGACCGAGGCCAAGCTGGGCCTGCTGCCGGCGGTGATCTCGCCCTACGTGATCGAGGCGATCGGGCCGCGCCAGGCGCGGCGGCTGTTCGCCACCGCCGAGATCTTCGACGCCGAACAGGCGCACCGGATCGGCCTGCTGCACGAGGTCGTCGCCGGCGAGGCCCTGGACGAGGCGGTCGAGCGCCAGATCGGGCTGCTGCTCAAGGCCGGCCCGGTCGCCACCGCGACCGCCAAGCGGCTGGTGCGCGAGGTCGCCGCCCATGCCGACCGCGACCGCCACGACACCGACAACGCCGCGCTGATCGCCCGCCTGCGGGTATCGCCGGAAGGACAGGAAGGCCTGTCCGCCTTCCTCGACAAGCGCCGACCCTCCTGGGTCTGATCCGGCGCGGCAGGCACAAGGAGAACCGCCATGATCGACCACATCGGAATCCCGGTTGCGGACTACGCCCGCAGCAAGGCGTTCTACCTCAGCACCCTGGCCAGCATCGGCGCCGCGCTGGTGATGGAGGTGCCGGCCAGCGTCACCGAAAGCGGACGGCCGACCGCCGGCTTCGGCCGCGGCAAGCCCGACTTCTGGATTTCCGAGGCCGATGCGGTGGCGGCCAGCCATGTCGCCTTCTCGGTGTCCTCGCGCGCCCAGGTCGATGCCTTCCACGCCGCCGGCCTGGCCGCCGGCGCCCGCGACAATGGCGCCCCGGGGCTGCGCACGATCTACCACCCGGACTATTACGGCGCGTTCCTGATCGACCCGGATGGCCACAACATCGAGGCCGTTTGCCACCTGCCCGAGGGCTCAGCCTGATGTCGCCGTCATCGAAGATGTTCAACAAGATCCTGATCGCCAACCGCGGCGAGATCGCCTGCCGGGTCATCCGCAGCTGCCGCCAGATGGGCATCCGCACCGTCGCGGTCTATTCCGAGGCCGACGCCGACGCCCAGCACGTGCGCCAGGCCGACGAGGCCTACTGCATCGGCGGCCCGCGTCCGGCCGACAGCTACCTGCGCGGCGACGCGATCCTGGAGGTGGCGGTGCGCAGCGGCGCGCAGGCGATCCATCCCGGCTACGGCTTCCTCAGCGAGAACGCCGACTTCGCCGATGCGGTCGAGGCCGCCGGCCTGGTGTTCATCGGCCCGAAGGCGGCGTCGATGCGCAAGATGGGCAGCAAGGCCGGCGCCAAGCAGCTGATGGAGGCGGCCGGGGTCCCGGTGGTGCCCGGCTACACCGGCGAGGACCAGTCGCCCGGACTGCTGCAGGCCGAGGCCGACCGCATCGGCTACCCGCTGATGATCAAGGCCGCCCACGGCGGCGGCGGCAAGGGCATGCGCATCGTCCGCGAGGCCGGCGAGTTCATCGCCAACCTGGAGAGCTGCCAGCGCGAGGCCGCCAATGCGTTCGGGCGCGATCGCGTGCTGCTGGAGCGCTATGTCGAGAAGCCGCGCCACATCGAGATCCAGGTGTTCGGCGACAGCCACGGCGGCGCGATGCACCTCAACGAACGCGAGTGTTCGGCCCAGCGCCGCTACCAGAAGGTGCTGGAGGAGTCGCCGTCGCCGTTCCTGAGTCCCAAACTGCGCCAGGCGATGGGCGAGGCGGCGGTGCTGGCCGCGCGCACGATCGACTATGTCAACGCCGGCACGGTCGAGTTCATCGTCAGCCAGGACGGGCATTTCTATTTCATGGAGATCAACACCCGTCTGCAGGTCGAGCATCCGGTCACCGAGAAGGTCACCGGGCTGGACCTGGTCGAGTGGCAGCTGCGGATCGCCAGCGGCGAAGCGCTGCCGCTGACCCAGGAGCAGGTCCGCCAGGACGGTCACGCCATCGAGGTCCGGCTCTATGCCGAGGACCCGGAGGCCGGCTTCCTGCCCGGCTCCGGACGGCTGGAGCGGCTGCGGCTGCCGGCTCCCGACGCCCATGTGCGGATCGACGCCGGCGTGATCGAGGGCGACACGGTGACGATCTTCTACGACCCGATGATCGCCAAGCTCATCGTCCACGACCGCGACCGCGCGACCGCCCTCGCCCGCCTGCGCGAAGCGTTGTCGCGGTGCGCGATCGAAGGTCCGAAGTCCAACATCGCGTTCCTGGAGCGGCTCGCCCGTCACCCGGCCGTGGTCGACGGCAGCATCGACACCGGCTACCTGGACCGCCATCTGGACGAGTTCACCGGCGCCGACCAGGCCGTCGATACCGACATGCTGCTGGCCGGCGCGGTCGCGGTGCTGCTGGAGCAGGAGCAGCTCACCCGCGAACAGGCACGCGCCTCGGCCGACCCGCATTCGCCCTGGGCGATCGCCGACGGCTGGCGGCTCGGCCACGGCAGCCGCCGCAGCCTGGCCCTGCTGCACCGCGGTCAGCGGCTGGAACTGCACGCCCAGGGCAGCGGCGGCGACTACCGCATCGAATATGCAGGCGACACTTACCCGATCGCCGGCGCGCGCCTGGCCGAGGGGCGACTCAGCTTCCGTATCGGAGATCGGGGGCTGCGCATGTCGGTGATCGACGACGGCCGTACCCAGGTCGTCCACGACGGCGAGCGCCGTCTGCAACTGAATCCGGTGGCGATGTACCAGGCCGACCATGCCGGCGACGCGGCCGCGGCGGACGCGCTGATCGCACCGATGCCGGGACGGGTCGTGGTGGTCCGGGTCGGCGAAGGCGACGAGGTCGAGGCGGGCCAGGAACTGATGGTGATCGAGGCGATGAAGATGGAGCTGAGCCTGAAGGCGCCTCGCGACGGCAAGGTCGCCCAGGTCCAGGCCGCGGCCGGCGACTTCGTCGATGCAGACGCGGTGCTGGTGGCGCTGGCATCATGAGCGCCATGACACCCGCCCAGGTACGCATCGTCGAGGTCGGTCCGCGCGACGGCCTGCAGAACGAGAAGGCGCTGGTCGCGACCGCCGACAAGATCGCGTTGATCGACCGGCTGTCGGCGACCGGCCTGCGCAGCATCGAGGCGACCAGCTTCGTCAGCCCCAAGTGGGTGCCGCAGCTGGCCGACGCCGCCGAGGTCTATGCCGGCATCGCCCGCCGGCCCGGCGTGCACTACCCGGTGCTGGTGCCGAACGAGAAAGGCTACGAGCGCGCGCGCGAGGTCGGGGTCGAGGAGATCGCGGTGTTCACCGCCGCCTCGGAAGCGTTCAACCGCAAGAACATCAACGCCGGCATCGACGAGTCGCTGCAGCGCTTCGCGCCGGTGATGGCGCGCGCCCGCGAGGACGGCGTGCGCGTGCGCGGCTACGTGTCGACCGTGCTCGGCTGCCCGTACCAGGGCGAGGTGCCGCTCGCCGACGTGGCGCGGGTCGCCGGCGCCCTGCACGAGATGGGCTGCTACGAGGTCTCGCTGGGCGACACCATCGGCGTCGGCACGCCCGGCAAGGCGCGGGCGATGCTGCGCGCGGTCGCCGCCGAGGTGCCGATGGCGGCGCTGGCGGTGCATTTCCACGACACCTACGGCCAGGCGCTGGCGAACATCCTCGCCTGCCTGGAGGAGGGCGTCGCGGTGGTCGACGCGGCGGTCTCCGGCACCGGCGGCTGCCCCTACGCCAAGGGCGCCAGCGGCAACGTCGCCACCGAGGACGTCGTCTACATGCTGCACGGCATGGGCGTGGACACCGGCATCGAGCTGGACGCGCTCGCCGACACCGGGCGCTGGCTGGCCGCCCTGCTCGGCCGCGACAGCGGCTCCAGGGTCGCGAAGGCGCTGGCGGCCTCATGACCCTGCCGCCGTCCGCGCGCGACAGCCGCACCGCCGTCGACGACGGCCCGGTGGAGCGCGCGACGACGGACGGCGCCCCCGACGAGCGGCTCCTGACCGGCCTGCAGCGCGCGATCGACGATCCGGCGCAACCGGAAGCCACCCGCGCCCTGCTGCGCGAGGCGCGCGACGCGCTGCTGCGTTCTCACGCCGACGCCGACAACGCCCGCCGGCGCTACGACGCGCTGTTCCACGCGGTGCCCGACCCGGTCAGCATCATCGACTACGACGGCATCGTGCTCGACCTCAACCGCGCCGGCATGAGCGCCTACAAGCGTCCGCGCGAGGACGTGGTCGGACGCCCGATCCACGTGATCAACCCCGACCTGCCCGCCGACCACATGGCGCCGGTGGTCGAGACCCTGCGCCGCGGCGACACCTACGTCATCGAAGTCACCAACATGCGCGCCGACGGCACCCGGTTCCCGGTCGAGGTGCACTCGGCGGCGCTGCAGTTCGACGGCCGCGAATGCCTGGTCGCGGTCGCGCGCGACCTCAGCGGCCGCCGCGACGCCGAACTGCGCTACCGCGAACTGGTCGAGACCCTCGACCAGGGCATCCTGGTGCAGGACGCCGGCGGCCGCTACATGTTCGCCAATGCCGCGGCAATGCGGATCTTCGGCATCGGCAAGGGCAAGTTCCTCGAGGACGAGATGCGGCCGGACAACTGGCTGGTGATCGACGAGCACGGCCGCGAGCTGCCGCCCGGCCAGTGGCCGGCGCAACGGGCGCTGCAATGGGGGCGCACGATCGAAAGCACCCTGCTGGGCTTCTATCACCGCGAGCGGCGCCAGCTCAGCTGGCTGTCGGTGACCTCGGTGCCGCACTACCCCGCCGGCGGCGACCGCCCGCGGCAGATCCTCTCGCTGTACTCGGACGTGACCGCGCTCAAGCGCGACAGCGCCCTGTTCGACCGCGCCCAGGCGCTGGCGCACATCGGCGGCTGGGAGTGGGACGCCGGCCGCGACGAGCTGTACCTGACCGACGAGGCGCAGCGGATCGTCGGCTGCCATCCGGCGCCGCGCTACATGGACGCGTTCATGGCCTGCCTGCAGGTCCCGGACCGGCAGCGGCTGCGCGACGCGCTGAGCCGCGCGATGGCCTCCGGCAACGGCCTCAACCTGGAGCTGCAGGGCATCCACGGCAGCGGCAAACCGTTCTGGATCCGGGTCATCGGCGAACCGCTGGTCGGCACCGCCTACAGTGCGCGCCTGACCGGCACCCTGCAGGACATCACCGAACGCAAGCAGGCCGAGGAGATGCTGCGGATCCAGGCCCGCACCGATCCGCTGACCGGCCTGCTCAACCGCGACGCCGTGCTGGAACAGCTCGACGGCTGGCTGGAGCAGCCCGAGCACGCGCAACTGGCGGTGCTCTACATCGACCTGGACCGCTTCAAGATCGTCAACGACATGCTCGGCCACGCCGCCGGCGATCGCCTGCTGATCGACGCCTCGCAGCGGATCGCCCACGTGGTCGGACTGGAAGGCCTGATCGCGCGCTTCGGCGGCGACGAGTTCCTGGTGATCTGCATGGCCCAGGACGACCCGGCGCGCCCGCAGCGCCTGGCCGACGCCATCCTGGAGATATTCGACCGCGCGTTCCGCCTGGACGGCGAGGAATTCAACATCACCGCCAGCATCGGCATCGCCCACGCACCGCAGGACGGGCTGTCCTCGCAGCAGCTGATCCAGTGCGCCGACGTGGCGATGTACGACAGCAAGCGCCGTGGCCGCAACGGCTGGCAGGCGTTCACCCCCGAGCTGGCCGAGCGCCAGCTGCAGCGGCTGCAACTGGAGACCCACCTGCGCCGCGCGGTCTACAACGACGAGTTCCACCTGGTCTACCAGCCGCAGGTCGACATGCGCAGCGGGCTCCTGATCGGCACCGAGGCACTGATCCGCTGGCGCAACCGCTCACTGGGCGAGATGCGCCCGGATCGCTTCATCGACCATGCCGAATCGACCGGCGACATCGTCGGCATCGGCCGCTGGGTCCTGCACGAGGCCTGCCGCCAGTTGCGCGACTGGCGCGACCAGGGGCTGGCGCTGGACCGCATCGCGGTCAACGTGTCCTACCGCCAGTTCCTCAGCGAGGACCTGATCCTCAGCGTGCGCGAGGCGCTGGACCAGTCCGGCCTGCCCGGGCACATGCTGGAGCTGGAATTCACCGAGCGGGTGCTGATCGAGGACGCGCCCGAGACCCGGCACGCCTTCGACGAACTGCGCGCGATGGGGGTGTCGCTGTCGATCGACGACTTCGGCGAGGGCTACAGCGCGCTCAACTACCTGCGGCGGCTCCCGATCCACGGCCTCAAGCTCAGCCAGTTGTTCATCCAGGGCGTGCCCGGCAACCAGTCCGACGTCGCGGTCTGCCAGGCGGTGAACGGCATCGCCAACAGCCTGGGCCTGCAGATGATCGCCGAGGGCGTCGAGAACGAAGAGCAGCGCGAGTTCCTGCTGCAACTGGGAATCGAGATCGGCCAGGGCTTCCTGTTCGCCCCCGGCCTGCCGCCGGAGCAGCTGCTGCAGCGCTACGCCAACGGCAAGACGACGTCCTGAGCCACATCCGCATTCCGTCCAGTCACGAGCGTTTACCCAAACAGTCGCCCGCGTTATAAATTGCGTGCGGCAATCGCGCCGCAACCACTTTTTCCAGGGGGAATCAATGCATCAGGCCCTTCGCCTGCGCGTACTGCGCGCGGTGTTCTTTTCCATTGTCAGCTGCACGGCACTGTCCGGCTGTCTGAGCATGAAGTCCTATGTCGATCCTGCGCTACCCGTCGTCACCAAGGCCGATTTGCCTGCAGTAGAACGCCCCCAACCGGCCCAGGTGCTGTTCGAGTTCCGCACCAAGGGCAACCCCAACGCGAAGGCTACCGAAACCATGCGCCCGCGCGTGCTCTCGGCCATCACCGAGTCGGGCATGTTCAGCAGCGTTTCGACTACTCCGGACGGGATGCAGGCAGGCGTGCTCAAGGTCGTGATCGACAACGTGCCAATCACCGACAACGCCGCGGCCAAAGGTTTCGGTACAGGCCTCACCTTCGGTCTGATCGGCTCGATGGCCTCCGATGGCTACGTCTGCCAGGCCACATATACGATGAACGACAGAACGACCGAGACCGTTGTCAGGCACGCAATGCACACGACGGTCGGAAACCACTCCGGTCCGGAAGGTCTAAGGCCCATGCAGATGCAGGAAGCGGTAAATACGGTGGTCGACCAGTTGGTGCTCAACGCGCTCAACAATCTCTCCAAGCAAGACGCTTTTGAGCAGGAGTAGCACCACATGAATCTTCTGAAGGCAACTTTGCTGCCGATGCTCTTCCTGTCGCTCACTGCATGCGTCTCAGTGCCGGCACCGAAGTACCAACCATCGATCGATAATACGTCTTTGCTGTTGCAACGACATCTGCAGATGGATGTCGCCGCATTCACGGCGGCCAAGGATGTCGAGAACAGATCTCTCAACGTGCGCGGCTCGCACCTGCATGGCGGCAGCGATGGTACCTACGCGACCTATCTACGCGAAGCACTGATCGCGGAGCTCGTAGCCTCGGGTGGGTACAGCGCGGATAACGAACTGAAGCTCGGCGGTGAGCTTGTCGCCAACGATCTGAGCGCAGGAATCGGCACCGGCAACGCGAAAGTGGGCGCGCGCTTCGTGCTGACCCGCGGCGGCCAGACGGTTTTCGACAAGACGTTGGTCTCCGAGCACCAGTGGGAGTCCTCCTTCATCGGAGCCGTTGCGATCCCCGCCGCAATGGACAGCTACGGCGCAGCGGTCCAGAAGCTGATCCGGGAACTGCTGACCGACCCGGATTTCATCGAGGCCAGTGCCGACCTGACCCGCACCGATCCGTCCGCCTGAACCGGCCATGGAAACGCCACCCCGCCAATCGACGGCGGCGGGGTGGCGTCTTCTCACGACCGGGCGGTTGCGCCCGGCTCGGCCGCCTTCGCTCACAGGACCACGGCAAGCCTTAGAATGTTCGGCTCGCCCCGCTTCTGGAGCCTTACGACATGCAGCTCGATTCTTCCCTGGCCATCGTCACCGGTGGCGTTTCCGGCCTCGGCCTGGCGGTGGCCCGCCATCTGGTCGCCCACGGCGGCAAGGTCGCCCTGTTCGACGTCAACGACGACAAGGGCGCGACCGCGGTCGCCGAGCTCGGCGAGGCCAAGGCCCGCTACTTCAAGACCGACGTCACCTCCGAGGACGGGGTCGCCGCCAACGTGCAGGCCGCGCACGACTTCCTCGGTGGCCTGAACACCCTGGTCAACTGCGCCGGCATCCTCGGCGCCGGCCGCGTGCTCGGCCGCGAGACGCCGATGCCGCTGGGCAACTTCCAGGCCACGGTGATGGTCAACCTGGTCGGCAGCTTCAACGTCGCCAAGGCCGCCGCCAACCTGATGCAGCACAACGAACCGGGCAACGACGGCGAGCGCGGGGTGATCGTCAACACCGCCTCGGTCGCCGCCTACGAGGGCCAGATCGGCCAGGCCGCCTATTCCGCATCCAAGGGCGGCGTGGTCGGCATGACCCTGCCGATGGCGCGCGAGCTGGCCCGTTTCGGCATCCGCGTGATGACCGTCGCCCCGGGCGTGTTCTGGACCCCGATGGTCGACGGCATGCCGGAAAACGTGCAGCAGTCGCTGGCCGCGTCGATCCCGTTCCCGTCGCGCCTGGGCCAGCCGCAGGAGTTCGCCGACCTGGTCGCCTACATCCTCGGCAACACCTACCTCAACGGCGAGACCATCCGCCTCGACGGCGCCACCCGCCTGGCACCGAAGTAAACCTCCACACCCCTCCCCCGACTCAGGGGAGGGAGCAAGCAAGGGCACCCGATGAAAGCCAGCGATATCAAGAAAGGCAACGTCGTCGAATACAACAACGGCGTCTACCAGGTCCGCGACATCGACCGCAGCTCGCCGCAGGGCCGCGGCGGCAACGTCCGCTTCCGCTTCACCATGTACAGCGTGCCCGGCGGCAACAAGCTCGATGCCAGCTTCGACGCCGACGACGACCTGAAGGAAGTCGAGCTCAGCCGCCGCCAGGCGACCTACTCGTACCGCGACGGCGAGGCCTTCGTTTTCCTGGACGACGAGGATTACACCCCGTACATGCTCGATGCCGACGTGATTGGAGAAGATGCCGGATATATCGTCGACGATCTGTCGGGTTGTTATATCCAGCTGATCGACGATCAGCCGGTCGCCCTGCAACTGCCGCAGACGGTGGCGATCGAGGTCGTCGACACCCCGCCGGAACTCAAGGGCGGCACCGCGACCAAGCGCCCGAAGCCGGCCAAGCTGTCGACCGGTCTGGAAATCATGGTGCCGGAGTACGTCGGCAACGGCGAGCGGGTGATGGTCAACACCAGCACCGGCGAGTTCTCCGGCCGCGCCGACTGAGGCGGGGCCGTCCGCCGATCGCGGCTTGCGCCGCTCCTACAGTCGCCCGAGCCAGCGACGCGCCGCAATCGTACGCATCTCCCGTAGGAGCGGCGTGAGCCGCGATTAAGCCTCAATGGGAAAGCCCGATCGCGGCTTGCGCCGCTCCTACGGAATTCTTTCGAGCTTCGAATCTCCCGCGGGAGCGGCGCAGGCCGCGTCACGGCCTCGACGCGGTCCGGCACCGCCTCCCTACCCGCGCCGCAGCCATTTGTGCGCCATCCGCCGCAACGACGGATCGGCATCGGCATCGGCGGCGATCGCATCGACCTCGCGCCAGGCCAGGTCCAGGGACTCCTCGCTGACCACGAAGGCCTCGTCGTCGCCGGTCCGGACCACGTAGCGGACGTCGTAGTGCCAATGACCAGGCACCTCGCCGCGCTCGGGAATCCAATGGCGGTCGAGATCGAAGGGTTCGGCCTCCACCCGCAGTCCGGACAGCCCCGACTCCTCCTCCGCCTCCTTCAGCGCGACCCGGGCCAGGTCGCGGTCGCCGTCGGCGTGGCCGCCCAGCTGCAGCCAGCGGCCGAGCTTGCGGTGGTGGGTCAGCAGCACCCGCGAACCGGAGCGGTCGATGAGCCAGGCCGAGGCGGTGAAATGGCCCTGCAGCCGCGCACGCACGAACGGGTCGAGCGGGTCGGCCAGCAGCGCCAGGAACTGCGCGGCGGCCTCGGCCTCGCCGGGCCAACGCCGGGCATGCGCGCGCAGGCGCTCGGCCAGGGCGGCATCGGCATTCGACGGCGGCGCGGTCGCGCCCTGCGAAGACGTGGCGGGGACGGGATCATTGGACATGAAGCAGGTTCCGGAAGCGGGCCAGACGCCCCGCCGGCGCAGTCACCCCGGCCGCGGACAGCGGCGGACGGAGACCAGGTGAACGCGCGTCACGCAATGGCGCGTGCGTCCTTCGCCGGACGGGAAAGTACGGTCAGTATGCGCGATCGCGGGTGGCCCGCCGCCCCCCCTTCGGTCCCTTGCTGCCGGTTTCATCGCTGGGTTATGGTGGCCCGCCACTTCACCGGACCGTCACAATTGGCGGCCTTGCGGCGACGCGACGCGGTGAAGCCATCGAACGTATCCCGAAACCAACGAGCCGGGACCGCCTCCGGGGAGCTAGATGTCCGACAACGCGAATGTCCCGCCGGCCGCCCGTGCCGCCTCACGTGAGCCGAGCCTGCTGCAGGCGCTGACGCCGCTGGTCTTCCTCGCCGTGCTGCTCGGCGGCGCGGTCTATGTCTACGGTTCGGACGCCTCCTACGGCGCCAACCAGGTCTCGCTGATGCTGGCCGCCGGCGTCGCCGCGCTGATCGGCCTGCGCAACGGCATGCGCTGGCAGGAGATCCAGGACAACCTGGTCCACGGCATCTCGCTGGCGATCGTGCCGATCTTCATCCTGCTCGCGGTCGGCGCGCTGATCGGCACCTGGATACTCAGCGGTACCGTGCCGACCCTGATCGTCTACGGCCTCAAGCTGCTGCATCCGTCGATCTTCTACCCCGCGACCTGCCTGATCTGCGCGATCGTGGCGCTGGCGATCGGCAGCTCGTGGACGGTCGCCGGCACCCTCGGCGTCGCCCTGATCGGCGTCGCCCAGGGTCTGGAGATGTCGCCGGCGATCACCGCCGGCGCGGTCATCTCCGGCGCCTATTTCGGCGACAAGATCTCGCCGCTGTCGGACACCACCAACATCGCCCCGGCCGCCGCCGGCAGCGAGTTGTTCGCGCATATCCGCCACATGACCTGGACCACGGTGCCGAGCATCCTGGTCGCGCTGGTGCTGTTCACCGTGATCGGGCTGTCGTCCTCGCACGGCGAGGGCGGCAGCGAGATCGGCGACCTGCCGGCGGTGCTGGGCGCGCAGTTCAATCTCGGCCTGCACCTGCTGATTCCGCTGCTGGTGGTGTTCGTGCTGGCGGTACGCCGGTTCCCGGCCTATCCGACGATCCTGATCGGCGCCCTGCTCGGTGGCGTGTTCGCGGTGGTGTTCCAGCCCGACCGGGTCATCGCCCTGGCCGGCAAGGACGCGCTGTCGCAGCCGATGGCGATGCTGGCCGGCGTCTGGAGCGCGCTGGCCGACGGCTACAAGGCCAGCACCGGCAACGCCGCGGTCGACGATCTGCTCAGCCGCGGCGGCATGAGCAGCATGCTCAACACCATCTGGCTGATCATCTGCGCGATGGGCTTCGGCGCGGTGATGGAGAAGACCGGCCTGCTGGAACGGATGATCCGCTCGGTGCTGAAGGCGGCCCGGAGCACCGGCTCGCTGATCGCCGCGACCCTGGCGACCGCGGTCGGCGCGAACGCCATCGCCGCCGACCAGTACATGTCGATCGTGCTGACCGGGCGCCTGTACCGCCCCGAGTACGCGCGCCGCGGGCTGGCCCCGGTCAACCTGTCGCGCGCGCTCGAGGACGCCGGCACGATCACCTCGCCGCTGATCCCCTGGAACACCTGCGGCGCCTACATGGCGGTGACCCTGGGCGTCGCCACCATCGATTACCTGCCTTACGCCTTCTTCAACCTGGTCAGTCCGTTCGTGTCGGCGATCCTCGCCTACGCCGGCTTCAAGATCCTGCACGTGACCCCGCAGGTCGACGCGACCGTGTCCGACCACGAGATCCATTCCAACCCGGCCTCCCCACAGCCATGACTGCCGCTCCCCGGCGCCCCTAGAAACCGAGTCATATCGAACCGTTATGGAAAAAACCTCGATCCACGGCATGTGGTCATCCCGGATGGCCTTCGTCCTCGCTGCGACCGGATCGGCCGTCGGCCTGGGCAACATCTGGCGCTTCCCCTACATGGCCTCCGACAACGGCGGCGGCGCCTTCGTGCTGGTCTACCTGGCCTGCATCGCCCTGGTCGGCCTGCCGATCCTGATGTCGGAAGTGCTGCTCGGCCGCCACGGCCGCCGCAGCCCGGTCAACGCGCTGACCGACCTGGTCCGCGAGCTGGGCGCCTCGAAGGGCTGGATCGGCATCGGCTGGATCGGCATGGTCGCCGGCGTGCTGATCCTGAGCTTCTACAGCGTGGTCGCCGGCTGGACCCTGCACTACAGCTGGCTGTACCTGTCGCAGTTGTTCGGCGCCGCCCCGATCAGCGACCCGGGCGCGACCTTCAGCGGCCTGCTCGGCAACCCGCTGGAACTGTCGGCCTGGCACGCGGTGTTCATGGTCCTGACCGTGGGCGTGGTCGCGCTGGGCGTGGAGAAGGGCCTGGAGCGCGCGGTGCGCTTCCTGATGCCGGCGCTGTTCGTGCTGCTGCTGACCCTGGTCATCTACGGCGCGACCACCGGCCACCTGACCGAGGCGATGGCGTTCCTGTTCAAGCCCGACTGGTCGCAGATCAGCGGCCGCACCTTCATCGACGCGATGGGCCAGGCGTTCTTCACCCTGAGCCTGGGCATGTGCACGATGATGACCTACGGCGCCTACCTGCCCAAGGGCGTGTCGATCCCGCAGGTCGGGGTGACCGTGGCGCTGGCCGACACCGGCGTCGCGCTGATGGCCGGCCTGGCGATCTTCCCGATCGTGATCTCGTTCGGCATCGACCCGCAGGGCGGCGGACCGGGCCTGATCTTCACTTCGCTGCCGCACGCGTTCAACACCATGCCGTTCGGCATCGCCTACGGCCTGCTGTTCTTCGCCCTGCTGTCGGTCGCCGCGTGGACCTCGTCGATCTCGCTGATGGAACCGGCCACCGCCTACCTGGTCGAGCGGGTCGGCCTGACCCGCCGCAAGGCCGCCCTGGTGGTCGCCGGGATCTGCTGGATCGTCGGCCTGGCCACGGTGTTCTCGTTCAACATCTGGTCCAGCGTGCGGGTGCCGGAGGGCGTCCGGGTGATCGGCAACAAGAACATCATGGACATGATCGAGTTCGTCGCCAACAACCTGATGTTGCCGCTGGGCGGGCTGCTGATCGCCCTGTTCGCCGGCTGGGTGGTCAAGCGCAGCCTGCTGAAGGACGAGCTGAACACCCTGCCGCCGGGCCTGCTGGCGCTGTGGCGCTGGGTGGTGCGGGTGATCGCCCCGCTGCTGGTGCTGGCGGTGCTGATCAGCCCCTTCGTGCTGGACTGAACGCCCCGATCGGGCGCCGGGCAACCGCCGGCGCCCGATCCGGCCCGATTGACCCGACCGGCCTACTCGTCGGGGGCCAACAGCGCCTAAACTTGGGGCATGACTTCCGCCCCCTACGATCCGGCCCGCCTGTCCCACTGCGCGGGCGAACTCATCGTCAACATCCGCGAGCTGTCCGAGCGCGGCTGGACCCCCGCGACCAGCAGCAACTTCTCGCAACGGATGGACGACGCCCATATCGCGATCACCGTTTCCGGCCGCGACAAGGGCCGGCTGACCGAAGCCGACATCATGGTCGTCGATCTGGACGGACAGCCGGTCGCCACCGACAAGAAGTCCTCCGCCGAGACCCTGCTGCACACCCAGCTGTACCGGCGCTTCCCCGAGATCGGCTGCGTCCTGCACACGCACTCGCTGGCCCAGACCGTGGCCTCGCGCCTGTTCTCCGGCAACGGCCACGTCCACCTGGAAGGCTACGAGCTGCTGAAGGCCTTCACCGGCAACACCACCCACGAGACCACGGTCGAGCTGCCGGTGCTGCCCAACAGCCAGGACATGCCGACCCTGGCCGCCCAGGTCGACGCCCTGCTCGACGTCCAGCCGATGTGGGGCTATCTGATCGACGGCCACGGCCTGTACGCCTGGGGCCGCGACATGGCCGAGGCGCGCCGGCATCTGGAGGCGTTCGAGTTCCTGCTCGCCTGCGAGCTGGAAATGCGAAAATTCTGAGCGCGGCGGCCACCGGCCTGCCCGTCATGCAACCGGACCGGCGCCGCCGGTCCCACCGCGCGCCCGCCGTGGCGCGCCAGCCGCCGGACCGCTCCGGCCGCCCTGGAGGAATCCCCCAATGAGTCGCCTGCGCATCTTTTCCGACCACGACCCGTCCACCCCGCAGCTGAGCATCGACGACCACGCCGGGATGGCGCGCGAGCTGGCGCGGATCGGGGTCGCCTTCGAGCAATGGCAGGCCACCCAGCCGGTCAGGCCCGGCGACGCGCCGGAGACGATCATGGACGCCTACCGCGCCGACATCGACCGCCTGGTCGCCGAGCGCGGCTTCCGCACCGTCGACGTGGTCAGCAT
This sequence comes from Marilutibacter maris, assembly GCF_003233695.1. Taxonomy (NCBI): domain Bacteria; kingdom Pseudomonadati; phylum Pseudomonadota; class Gammaproteobacteria; order Lysobacterales; family Lysobacteraceae; genus Marilutibacter; species Marilutibacter maris. Next base: position 2,366,641 of record NZ_CP029843.1, read on the forward strand.
CGCCCCAGACAACCACCAGCGCGAGGCGATGCGCGCGAAGTTCCTCGACGAGCACTTCCACAAGGAGGACGAGGTCCGCTTCTTCGTCGCCGGCTCCGGACTGTTCACCCTGCACGTCGACGACAAGGTCTACGAGGTGCTGTGCGAGGCCGGCGATCTGATCGGCGTGCCCGACGGCACCACCCACTGGTTCGACATGGGGCCGGAACCGAGCTTCGTCGCGATCCGCTTCTTCACCGAGCCCGACGGCTGGGTCGGCCATTTCACCGGCACCGACATCGCCGGCCGCTTCCCGCGCTACGAGAAGGGGCAGGCGATCTGATGACCACCAACGCCCCGACCCGTCCCCAGGCGATCCTCACCGACATCGAAGGCACCACCAGCAGCATCTCGTTCGTCAAGGACGTGCTGTTTCCGTATGCCCGCCGCGCCCTGCCCGGCTTCGTGCAGGCGCGCGGCCAGGAGCCCGGCGTGCGCAAGTGGCTGGACACGGTGGCCACCGAGAACGGCGGCATCTGCAGCGACCGCATGATCGTCGAGGTGCTGCAGGGCTGGATAGACGAGGACCGCAAGCACACCGCGCTGAAGGCGCTGCAGGGCATGATCTGGGCCGATGGCTACCGCAGCGCCGACTTCAGCGCGCACATCTACCCGGACGCGGCCGAGGCGCTCAAGCGCTGGCACGGCGAAGGCCTGCCGCTGTACGTGTATTCCTCCGGCAGCGTGCCGGCGCAGCGGCTGTTCTTCGGCCACAGCGACGCCGGCGATCTGACCGGACTGTTCTCGGGCTGGTTCGACACCGAGGTCGGCGGCAAGCGCGAGGCCGACAGCTACCGCCGCATCGTCGACGCGATCGGCCGGCCGGCCGGCGAGATCCTGTTCCTGTCCGACGTGGTCGAGGAACTCGACGCCGCCCGCGAGGCCGGCCTGGCGACCGCGCTGATCGACCGTCGCGACGACTATCCGCAACCGCGCGAAGGCGAGGCGACCCACGGCCATCCGCGCCACCAGACCTTCGACGCGCTCGCCGCCGGCGCATGAGCGGCGGCGCGCCGACCCCGGCCGGGAACATCGTCCTGCGGACCGCCGCTGCCGACGACCTGCGCGCGATCGTCCGCTTGCTGGCCGACGATGCGCTCGGCCGCGCGCGCGAGCGCGATGTCGATCCCCTGCCCGACCGTTATCGCGTGGCGTTCGAGGCGATCGCCGCTGATCCGAACAACACCCTGCTGGTCGCGGCCGACGACGACGGCACGCCGGTCGGAGTGCTCCAGCTCACTGTGATCCCCTCGCTGACCTACCAGGGGCGCCCACGCGCCCTGATCGAAGGGGTGCGGGTCGCCGCCTCGATGCGCGGCCGCGGGCTGGGCCGCCGCCTGTTCGACGCCGCCATCGGGCTGGCCCGCGAACGCGGCTGCCACCTGCTCCAGCTGACCACCGACAAGCGCCGTCCCAAGGCGCTTCGGTTCTACCAGTCGCTGGGCTTCGTCGCCTCGCACGAGGGCATGAAGCTCGACCTGTCTGACTGAGCTGGAACTCCCGTAGGAGCGGCGTAAGCCGCGATGAGGCTTTCATTGAAAAATCCGGTCGCAGCTCACGCAGTTCCTACAGAAGCGGTCGCCTTCTCATCCAGGAGCGGCATGGACCCTGGGCCCGCCGTTGCGCTCCCCCCCCATTCGCGCTACGCGCGAATCGCCCCGCTGGGGTCATCGGGCAGGCAAACGCTCTTCGTAGGAGCGGCGTGAGCCGCGATGAGGCCTTCATGGGAAAGCCCGGTCGCAGCTCACGCAGCTCCTACAGAAGCGGTCGCCTTCTCATCCAGGAGCGGCATGGACCCTGGGCCCGCCGTTGCGCTTCCACACCCCCATTCGCGCTACGCGCGAATCGCCCCGCTGGGGTCATGGGGCAGGCAAACGCTCTTCGTAGGAGCGGCGTGAGCCCCGATGAGGCTTTCATGGGAAAGCCCGGTCGCAGCTCACGCAGCTCCTACAGAAGCGGTCGCCTTCCTATGTAAGAGCTGCGTGAACCGCGACCCCCGGGCTTCGCCCGGGAATCCCCACTCAACCGTGCAGCTTCTCGCCGCGCAACAGCATCGCCACGAACTTCTCGGCGCGGGCGACGCGGGTCTCGGGCTTCTTGGCGGTCTGCACGCGCCAGCAGAACGCGTAGCGGTTGCTGCGGTCGAGCTGTTCGAACGCCGCCCTGGCCCGCGGACTGCCGGCCAGTGCCGCCTCCAGTTCCGGCGGTACCTGCATGCGGCTGGCCGGGGCGTAGGCGGCGTCCCAGCGTCCGTCGGCCCGGGCCGCCTCGACCTCGCGCAGGCCGCCTTCGCGCATCCGTCCGGCCTGGATCAGCGCCTCGACCTTGCCGACGTTGATCTTCGACCACACGCTGCCGGAACGGCGCGGGGTGAAGCGTTGCAGGAAGAACTGCGCGTCGAGGCCGCGCTTCTGGCCGTCGATCCAGCCGTGACACAACGCGACATCGAGCGCCTCGGCATAGCTGATGCTGCTGGCGCGGGAATCCTTCTTGGCGATCTTCAGCCACATCCCGGCCGCGTCCGGATGTGCGGCCAGCCACTTGTCCCAGGCCGCGACGGTGGCGAAACGGCGCACCGGCAGGTCGTCGGGCAGCTGGGCGGCGCCCTTCGGCGATTTCGCGGCGGCCATGCTCAATGCCCCCGGCTCATGGCCGCGCCTCGTCGAGGCGGTAACCGGTGCTGGCGCGTTGCTCGCCCTGCCAGCGGTCGAATGCGCGCACCTCGACGCGATGCTCGCCCGCGTCCAGATCGGTCGGCAACGAGGCGCGCCACAGGTGGCTGGATATCTCGGCATCGCTCTGGCGGTCGTAGCCGCGCAGCGCCTCGGCCGCATCGTCGGCGGCATTCTCCGCCAGCACTCGCGGATCCGGACGCAGCACGCGTCGCATCGGCTGCCATTCACCGTCATCGATGCGGAACTCGACCCGGGTCCCGGCATCGCCCATGAACACGTTGGCGTAGAGGCCATAACCCGGCCAGGCGCCGCGGCGCAGCACCTTCGGCGCATGCAGGGCGATCGCGTCGGTCATGCCTTCGCTGTCGGCCGGCAACCGCGCGACCTTCCAGCGCAAGGCATAGCCCGGCCGCCCGCCAGGCTCGTGGGCCGGCACCCGCAGGCGCGCGTAGCCGTTGGGGGTGCCGTCGCGCATGGTGGTGTCCGGAATCCCCTGGGCGTCCTTGACCCCGGACCAGAACGAGCCGCAGGTCGCGCCGACGTTGTACTCGTGCAGCGGCTTCGCGCCGTGCCAGCCGCTGTCCGGACCGTGCCAGACGTGCTGCTGCATGTGGCTGTGCGCGCTCAGCAGCAGCACCTGCGCGAACGGCTCCAGCATCGCGAACAGGCGCTCGCGGTCGGCGCGGCGGAAGCTCTCCTGCCCCGGCACCGGGTCGAAGAACGGAATGTGCACGGCGATCACCAGCAGACGGTCGCGGCGCGCCCCGGCCAGGTATTGGCGCAGGAACTCGAACTGGCTCTCGCGCAGTCCGCCGATGTAGCGCGGGCTCTGCCCGGGTCGGTAGACCACGTCGTCGAGGACGACGAACGAGGCCTGCGGCTCCTCCCAGGCGAAGCTGTCGGGGCCGAAGTGATGGCGGAACGTCGACAGCGAGGCGGCATCGTCGGCGGCGTCGAAGTCCAGGTCGTGATTGCCCGGCACGTGCAGCCACGGGATGCCCATCCGCGCGGTGACCGCGTTCATCGCCGGGTACAGCGACAGGTCGTCGTTGACGATGTCGCCCAGGCTGATGCCCAGCGCCGCGTCGGCCCGGCCCGGAGTCGTCGAGGCCGCCAGCAACGGCTCGACGATGTCGCGGCGGTAATAATCGACGTCGATACGCGACTTGGGCTGCGGGTCGCCGAACACCAGTACGTCGAGCGCACCCGCGGGCGCCGCCGCGCCGTCGCGGGCCGGCCACAGCGCGAAGTCGCGACAACCGTCGCCGGCAACCGGCACGCCGCCGTACTTCAACGCCGGCCCGGGCCGGCGCTGCAGATTGTCCCAGTAGTCCGGCAGGCCGTTGCTCCGCATCGGCACCGCATGGTCCGGCGGCTTGATCACGAAGCGACTGCGACCGTCGACCGCGGGCAGCCGGTAACGCCCCTCGGCATCGGTCTCCACGATCGCGACGCCATCGGAGACCTTCACCCCGGCCACGCCCGCCTCGCCCGGATCACGATGACCGTCGCGGTCGGCGTCCAGGTACACGTAGCCTTCGGCGCAGTCGTGTGCCCTGGCCTGCAACGCGGTCGGCGACAGCGATGCCAGCAGGACGGTCAGGCCGGCCAGTCCGCTCAGTGCGCGGGTTGCCCGCGGCAGGTTCGACGCCATCATCCACTCTCGTTCCGGGAAGCGTCGATTATGCCCGCCCGTCCCGATACCGGCATGACAGCGGTGGGCGCCGCGCGCTCAGCCCGGGCGATGACGCTCGCGCAACACCGCCACCACCTCGTCCAGTGCCAGGCCGCGCGCGCGCAACAGCACCAGCAGGTGATAGAGCAGGTCGGCGGACTCGTTGCGGACCGCCTGCAGGTCCTGCGCGACCGCGGCCAGCGCGGTTTCCACACCCTCCTCGCCGACCTTCTGCGCGATCGCGCGAGTGCCGGCGTCGAACAGCCGCGTGGTGTAGCTGTCGGCCGGACGTTCGCGTTCGCGCCGCTCGATCAACGCCTCCAGCTCGGCCAGGAACCCGCCCGGCGCCTGCCCGAAGCAACTGGCCCGCCCCAGGTGGCAGGTCGGCCCGTTCGGCCGCACCAGCGCCAGCAGGGTGTCGTCGTCGCAATCGGCCTGCAACGACACCAGGTCGAGGAAGTGGCCGGACGACTCGCCCTTGGTCCACAGTCGTCCCTTGCTGCGGCTGAAGAAGGTCACCCGCCGCGACGCCAGCGTCGCCTGCAACGCGGCGCGGTCCATGTAACCGAGCATCAACACCCGCAGGGTCGCCGCGTCCTGCACGACGACCGGCAACAACCCGCCCTGCTTGTCCCAGGCCAGCGCGTCGATGCTGAAGTCGGTGCGGCTGTCCAGCGCCGGTGTCGCCGCGGTCGTCGAATCAATCGTCATCACGCACCTCGATACCCTGGCCGCGGAGTTTGCGCTTCAACGCCGGAATCGCGATCGCGCCGGAATGGAACACGCTCGCCGCCAGCGCGCCGTCGACGTCGGCGTCGACGAACACCTCGGCAAAATGCGCCGGCACGCCGGCCCCGCCGGACGCGACCAGTGGCACTTCGCAGATCGCGCGCACCGCCCGCAACTGTTCGATGTCGTAACCGCCGCGGACGCCGTCGCTGCCCATGCAGTTGAGCACGATCTCGCCGGCTCCCAGACGCTGCGCTTCGACCACCCAGTCCAGGGTGCCTCGGGCCAGCGCGCGCATTTTCGACGGGTCGCCGGTGTACTGGCGGACCCGCCACTGGCGGTCGTCGTCGCGCAGGCTGTCGATCCCGACCACCACGCATTGCACGCCGAACGCCTCGGCCAGCTCGGACACCAGCGCCGGCCGCTCCAGCGCCGGGGTATTGACCGAGATCTTGTCGGCGCCGGCATGCAGCACCGCGCGCGCATCGTCGACGCTGCGGATGCCACCGGCGACGCAGAACGGAATGTCGATCGCACGCGCGACCCGTTCGACCCAGTCGCGATCGACCCGGCGCCCTTCGGGGCTGGCGGTGATGTCGTAGAACACCAGCTCGTCGGCGCCCTCGTCGCGGTAGCGCAGCGCCAGTTCGACGATGTCGCCCATGTCGACGTGATCGCGGAAGCGCACGCCCTTGACGACCCGGCCATCGCGCACGTCCAGGCACGGAATGATCCGCCGGCTCAGCATGGCGCGACCTCCAGCGCCAGCGCCGCGTCCAGATCGAGGCGGCCGTCGAGCAGGGCCTTGCCGAGCACCGCGCCGGCACAACCGGCCGCGCGCGCGGCGGCCACGTCGTCGGCGTCGCGGATGCCGCCGGAGGCCTGCAGACGCAGCGTCGGGGCAACCTCCAGCACGTGCCGGTACAGCGCCAGGTTGGGACCGGTCAGGGTGCCGTCGCGGTCGATGTCGGTGCACAGCAGGTCAGGCAGGCCAGCCTCGGCATAGCGGCGCAGCAGGGCGTCGAGTTCGGCCTCGGCGGTCGCGGTCCAGCCGGCCACCGGCAGCCGCCAACGGCCGTCGTCGTCGCGACGGGTATCCAGCGCCACGGTGATGCGCCCGGCGCCGAACCGCCCGGCCCAGTCGATCACCTGCTCCGGCGCGCGCACCGCAAGCGAGCCGACCACCACGCGGTCGGCGCCGGCGTCCAGCATCGCCGCGACGCCGTCGCGGTCGCGCACCCCGCCGCCGGTCTGGATCTTCAACCCGGTGCTGGCCTTGATCGCCCGCAGCAGCGGCAGCAGGGTGTAGCCGCCGACCCGGGCCGCATCCAGATCGACCAGGTGCAGCCATTGCGCACCGGCGTCGGCATAGCGCTGCGCGGTTTCCAGCGGCGTCGATCGATAGCGGGTCTCGCGCGCGTAGTCGCCCTGCAACAGGCGCACCACACGACCGTCGCGCACGTCGATCGCCGGAAGCACATTGAATGGAGCCGCGCCGCTCATGCCACCGCCCTCGCCTCGCCGCGGGCGATGAAGTTCTCCAGGATCCGGGCGCCGGTGGTCGCCGAGCGCTCGGGGTGGAACTGCGCACCGAAGCGGTTGCCGCGGCCGCAGACCGCGGTGAAACGGCTCCCATACTCGCAGCTGGCCAGGGTGTCGGCGGTCACCGGCGCGGCGTAGCCGTGCACGAAGTAGGCATGCGCTCCGGACGCGACACCGGCCAGCAGCATGCTGTCGGTCTCGATCTGCAGGGTGTTCCAACCCATGTGCGGGATCCGCAGGCCGGTGCCGCCGGGCAGGCGCGACACCCGCCCCGGCAACAGTCCGAGGCACTCGGTCCCGCCTTCTTCCGAGGAGTCGTACAACAGCTGCATGCCCAGGCAGATGCCCAGCAGCGGCTGACGCAGCCCGCGGATCACCTCGACCAGGTCCAGCGCGCGCAACCGTGCCATCGCGGTCGCCGCCGCGCCCACGCCGGGCAGGATCACCCGCTCGGCCGCGCGGATCCGCTCGGGATCGGCGCTCAGGGTCGCGCTCACGCCCAGACGCTCCAGCGCGTAGAGCACCGAGCCGATGTTGGCGCCGCCGGAATCGATCACCACCACCCGCATCACCGCACTCCCATCGGACGGACCGCCGCCATCACAGCAGCCCCTTGGTACTGGGCAGTTCGCGGCCCTCGCGACGGATCGCCTGCCGCAATGCGCGCGCCACCGCCTTGAAGCAGGCCTCGACCTGGTGGTGGTCGTTGTCGCCCTCGACCTTGAGATTGAGGTTGAGACCGGCGCTCTCGCACAGCGAGCGGAAGAAGTGCGGCACCATCTGCGCCGACAGCGCGCCGATCCGCTCGCCGTGGAAGCGCCCTTCGAAGACCAGGTACGGGCGCCCGGAGAAGTCCAGCGCGGCGCTGGCCAGCGCCTCGTCCATCGGCAGGGTGAAGCCGTAGCGGCCGATCCCGCGCTTGTCGCCCAGCGCCTCGCGCAGGGCCTGTCCCAGCGCCAGCGCGCAGTCCTCGACCGTGTGGTGCTCGTCGATGTGCAGATCGCCCTCGCAGCGCAGGTTCAGCGCGAACCCGCCGTGCTTGCCGAGCTGTTCGAGCATGTGATCGAAGAAACCGATCCCGGTCGAGACCTGCGGGTCGGCGCTGCGATCGAGGTCGACCTCGACCTCGATCCGGGTCTCGCGGGTGTTGCGGCCGACACGGGCGGTACGCGGCGCATCGACCAGCGCGTGCGCGATCCCGGCCCAGTCCCAGTCGCCGCCGAACTCGCCGTTGCGCAACTGGAAGGCGCGGATGCCCAGGTTGCGGGCGAACGCGTTGTCGGTCGCGCGGTCGCCGACCATCGCCGAGCGCGCCCAGTCGATGCCGCGGTCCTTCAGGTAATGCAGCACCAGGCCGATTCCGGGCTTGCGGGTCAGCGCGCCGTCCGCGGGCAAGCTGGTGTCGATCAGCACCTCGCGGAACACGATGCCCTGGCTCTCGAACACCTGCATCATCAGCGCGTGCGGCCCCTCGAAGCTCTCCCGCGGATAGCCCGCGGTGCCCAACCCGTCCTGGTTGCTGACGATCACGAACTGGTAGCCGGCGTCGCGCAGCCGCAGCAGCGCCGGCACCACGCCGTCGACGAAGCGCAGCTTCTGGAAGCTGTCGATCTGGTGGTCCGGCGGCTCGGCGATCAGGGTACCGTCGCGGTCGACGAACAGGATCGGTTGCAGGGCGGCGCTCATGCATTGTCTCCCTGGACAGGCGCAACGCTACGCGCATCGGCAAGCTCGCCCAGCACTTCGCGCAGCACCGCCAGCACGCAGGCGTTCTGCTCCGGCGTGCCGATGCTGATGCGCAGGGCATCGCCGAGCGCGGCATGGCCGCGCATGTCGCGCACCACCACTCCGGCGGCGAGCAGGCGCCGGTAGACGCGCTCGGTGTCGGCCGTGCGCACCAGCAGGAAGTTCGCCCGCGACGGATACACCCGACGCACGCCCGCAAGGCCGCGCAGCGCCGCATACAGCGACTTGCGCTCGTCGACGCCGGCCTGCACGTGGCCGACGGTACTGTTGCGCGCGGTGCGCGAGATCGCCGCCAGCGCGGTCTGCGCCGATGGCGCCGGCACCGGATACGGCGCCTGGCAACGGCGCAGAACCCCGATCAGCGCCTCGTGGGCGAGCACCGAGCCGATTCGCGCGGCCGCCAGCGCGTGCGCCTTGGAAAGCGTGCGCAGCACCGCGATGTTGTCGTGGGCTTCGATCAGGTTGGCCACCGACGGCGCCTGCGCGTATTCGACATAGGCCTCGTCGACGACGACCAGCGCGCGCCCGTGCAGGCGGCGGGCCAGTCGCCGGATCGCATCCCGCGGCAGCAGCGTGCCGGACGGATTGCCCGGCGAGCACAGAAACACGATCCGCGCATCCTCTTTCTCGGCGGTGGTCGCCACCGCGTCGAAATCGCACTCGAAGCCGTCGTCGGTGTCGGTCAGCGGGACATCGACCACGCGGGTGCCGTGCAGGCGCGCGCAGACCGCGTACATGCCGAAGGTCGGCGAGGTGACCAGCACCGCGTCGTCGCCGGGACGGCACAATGCGCGGATCAGCAGGTCGATGCCCTCGTCGCTGCCGCGACCGACCAGCAGCTGCGCGGCGGCGACTCCGTACATGTCCGCCAGCGCCTGGCGCAACGCCGCCGGCTGCGGCTCCGGATAACGGCGCAGACCGGAGTCCGGGCTCGCATCGTTGTCCCAGGCGGACTCGTTGGCGTTGAGCCAGATCCGGCCGTCGCCGCCTTCCGAGCGCGCCGAGCTGTAGCCGGCGAAGTCGCGCAGATCCGGACGCACCAGCGCCAGCACACCGTCGGTGGTCGTCACGCTCATGCCGCCGCTTCCAGTCGCAGGGTCACAGCGCGCCGATGCGCCTCAAGTCCCTCGGCGGCGGCGAGTTCGGCCGCGCACGGCCCGATCGCGACCAGGCCGCGCGGCTGCACTTCCTGCACGGTGATCGCGACCTGGAAACTGGCCACGCTGACGCCGCTGCAAAAGCGCGCCGCACCGGCGGTCGGCAGCACGTGGTTGGTGCCGCTGCAGTAGTCGCCGAGGGCTTCGGGCGCCCAGTCGCCGAGGAACACCGATCCGGCGGCGCGCACCTGCTGCAGATGCGCGCGCGCATCGCGCAGCGCCAGGATCAGATGTTCGGGCGCGTAGCGGTTGCTGATCTCGAACGCCTGCCGCAGCGATTCGACCCGCACCAGGTGCGAGCCCGACAGCGCCCGGCGCGCGATCGCCGCCCGTGGCAGGGACTGCAACTGCGCTTCCAGCGCTTCGGCGACCCGGTCCAGCAGTGCCGCGTCCTCGCTCAGCAACAGCACCTGCGAGTCCGGACCGTGCTCGGCCTGCGACAGCAGGTCGGCGGCGACGAAGGCCGGATTGGCGCCGGCATCGGCGATCACCAGCACCTCCGACGGCCCCGCCGGCATGTCGATGCCGACCGCACCGCCGGCCGAGACCTGGCGCTTGGCCTCGGTGACCCAGCCGTTGCCGGGCCCGAACAGCTTGTCGCAGGCCGGCAGCCCGGCCGCGCCGTAGGCCATCGCCGCGATCGCCTGCACGCCGCCGATCTTGAACACGCCACCGTCGGCGCCTGTGCCGATCCCGCAGGCCGCCGCCGCGTACAGCACCGCCGGGTCGGCGCTGCCGTCGGCGCGCGGCGGCGTGCACAGGACCACGTCGCGGCAGCCGGCCAGACGAGCCGGGACGCCGAGCATCAGTGCGGTCGACGGCAACGGCGCGGTTCCGGCCGGCACGTACAGCCCGACCTGCCCGATCGGCCGCAGGATGCGCTCGCAGCGCACGCCGTCGGCGGTGTCGACCGCATAGGGCGTGCCCATGCCGTCGCGGTGGAAGCGCTCGATCCGCGCGGCCGCCTCGTCGATCGCATCGCGCAGCGCCGCGGGCAAACCGGCGGCGGCCTCGGCGAACTCGTCCGCACCGACCCGGAAGCGGCCCGGGCCGGCGCCGTCGACATCCGCGCCATCGAAGTCCGCGCCGTCGAAGTCCACGCCGTCGAAGCGGCGCGTGTACTCGCGCACCGCCTCGCCGCCGCGGGCGCGCACGTCGGCCAACATCGCCGCCACCGTCCGCGTCACCTCCGGCGCCTGCGCCGCCAATGGGCGGGTCAGCACCGCCTCGCGCTGCGCGGCGTCCAGGCCGTTCCAGTCGACCCGGTTCATGCCAGCATGCCCTCCACCGGCAGCACCAGCAGACCGCGCGCGCCGGCGCGCTTGAGCTCCTCCAGCCGCTGCCAGGTCACCGCGCCATGGCATAGCGCCTGCAACGCCAGAGCATCGCCACCGTCGACCTGCATCACCGTCGGCGCCTCGGCATCGGGCAGCAACGGCAGCAGCGAGGGAATCGCCTCGCGCGAGGCCTGGAACATCAACAATTTGCTGTGCCGCATCCGCAGCACACCGTCGAGCCGGCGCAGCAACAGCTCGGCCAGCTCGCCGCGGGCATCGTCCCAGAGCTGGCCGAAGTTCTCCGCCGCCGGCCCGGCCAGCACCGCCTCGCTCTCCAGCAGGGTCATCACCGGCTTGAGCTGGTTGGCGGCCAGGGTCGCACCGCTGGAGACCAGGTCGCAGATCGCATCGGCCTGGCCCAGTCGCGGCGCGATCTCGACCGAGCCGGACAACTCGACCACCTCGGCGGCGATGCCCTGCCCGTCCAGCCACTGCCGCAGGATCGCCGGATAGCTGGTCGCGATGCGGGTCGAGCCCAACTGCGCCGGCGACTGCCAGGCCCAGCCCTCCGGCACCGCCAGCGCCAGCCGGCAACCGCCGAAGCCCAACGCCCGCCATTCGCGGAAGGCCGTGGTCCCGCCCTCGCTCCTGAGCGCGATGTCCTGCTCCAGCAACACGTTGCGGCCGACCACGCCGAGGTCGCAGACGCCGTCGCGGATCAGCCCGGGGATGTCATCGTCGCGGACCAGCAGCAGATCGACCGGCAGGCTTTCGCCATAGCAGAACAGGCGATCGCGGCTCTCGCGCCAGCTCAGCCCGCAGGCGTTCAGCAGTGCGCGGGCCGGCTCGGCCAGGCGCCCGGATTTCTGGATCGCGATGCGCAGGCGATCGCGCGCGCCATTGCCGCTTTTCGGGTTCATGCTCATCGTGTCCTCAACGGGTTGCCGGGCGCAGCCGCGCCAGTGCTTCGCCATAGCCGCCGGCGCCGCGTTCCATCGTCCGGGCGACGCGGCCGATCGTGGTGACGCTGACCTGGGTCAGGTCGTGGATCTCGCGATACGGCACCCCCCGGGCCAGCAGCGGCACCACCCGCCAGCGGTCGGTCATGGCCTCCAGCTCGGCCGGCGTGCACAGGTCCTCCAGGAACGCACGCACCTGTTCGGCCGTGCGCAACCCGACCAGGGCCTCGGCCAGCTCGGCCACGGCGTCCCCGGTTTCTTCATCGTGTTGGCGTCGTTTCATCGTGGCGCGCGGGCGTCCGGCATCGGACGCATAATGTATTAACGTGCTAATACATTATGCAAGCTGTGACATCCGGTCAACCCCTGTCTTCGGAGTCACCCTCTTTCGCCAGCCCCCCGCCGAAGTACACTCGGGATGCAACAGGGGGCTGTACAACTGTCATTCAAGGATTTGCGGATGCGGATCGGAGGCTTCTGGCCCGGCGTCGTGCTCGGACTGCTGCTGTCGCCCGGACTTCACGCCCACCCGGCCCCTGCCGCCGGCCACACCACCGACACGGCGCCAACGCGGCTGCCCGAGGATTCGTCCGAGTTCCTGCTCACCCCCCATGTGAGCTACCTGCACGACGGCGACGGCGGGATGCGGCTGGAAGACGCGGTCGCCGCCCTGGAGGACGCCGCCTTCGCGCCGATGCCCGAGGGCAGCAACTCGTTCGGCTTCCAGGACGGCGCGTTCTGGTTCCATGCCCGCATCGTCAACCAGGCCCCCGACGAGCCGCAGTGGCTGCTGGTCCAGCAGTACCCGCTCAGCGACAGCATCGATCTCCACGTCCTGCACCCGGACGGCCGCAGCGAGCATCTGCGCGGCGGCGACCACCGCCCGTTCTCGGCGCGCAGCGTCCGCTACCGGCATCCGAACTTCTGGCTCGACCTGCCACCCGGGGAGCCGGTGGACGTGTTCATCCGCATCCAGAGCGAGAGCTCGATGCAGGTGCCGCTGCGGCTGTACACCCCGACCGCCTTCGCCGAGATGTCGCGCGACATCCAGTTCGGCATCGGCCTGTACTACGGCATCCTGCTGTCGCTGTTCTTCTACAACCTGGTGTTGTGGCTGACCACCCGCGACTCCAGCTACTTCTGGTACGTGTTCCACCTGACCGCGTTCGGGCTGGTCCTGTTCACGCTCAACGGGCTGGGCTTCGAATACCTGTGGCCGGACTCGCCATGGCTGGCCGACAAGTCGGTGCCGCTGTCGATCTGCCTGGCCCAGGTCGGGGTGCAGCAGTTCGCGCGCAGGTTCCTCGACCTGCGCAACCGCTGGCGGACCGGCGACCGGATCGGGCTCGCCCTGATCGTGTTCTTCCTGCTGCTGGGCGTGGCCTCGGCCTTCCTGCCCTACCGGATATCGACCCCGTTCGCTTCGGCGAGCGTGTTCATCAGCATCGGCTGGGTGGCGGTGGAGGCGATCGTCGCGATCCGCCGCGGCTATGCGCCCGCGCGGATATTCCTGCTGGCCTGGGCGGCCTTCCTGGTCGGCACCGCGATGTTCGTGTCGGTCGCGTTCGCGCTGCTGCCGAAAACCTTCGTCACCGAGTACGGTGTGCAGATCGGCTCGGCGCTGGAAATGCTGCTGCTTTCGATCGCGCTCGGCCACCGCTACGCCGCGCTGCGCAACGAGAACGAGCACATCGTGCGCAATGCCAAGCATCAACTCGAACACCAGGTCGAAGCCCGCACCCGCGAACTGAGCGACGCGCTGGGGCAGCTTGGCGACGCCCACGCCCGACTGCGCGAATCGAGCCAGCGCGACGCCCTGACCGGCCTGCACACCCGGCGCCACTTCCATGAGCAGCTTGCGCCGATGCTGGAGGAGGCAAGGACCAGCGGACGACCGCTGTCACTGCTGATGATCGACCTCGACCATTTCAAGCAGATCAACGATCGCCACGGCCACCTCGCCGGCGACGCCTGCCTGCGCTGGGCCGCGCATGCGATCGGCGACACCCTGCGCCGGCATCACGCCCTGGTCGCGCGCTTCGGCGGCGAGGAGTTCGTCGCCGCCCTGCCCGATCACGACCTGGACGCCGCCGAGGCGGCCGCCGAGAACATCCGCAGACAACTCGACTCGGCACCCTGCGAGGCGCTCAACCGCAAGACCGTGGTGACCACCAGCATCGGCGTGCACCAGATCGATACCGGGCTGCCGGGCGGCATCGACGCCGCCCTGGAACTGGCCGATCGCGCGCTCTACCGCGCCAAGTCGGAGGGCCGCAACTGCGTGCGGACCTCCGCCGTCACCAGCTGAGTTCAGTCGACGCCCACCACCGAACGGGCCGCGGCGATCACCCGCCCGTCCTCGACCAGGCGCACCGCGGTGGCGACCTCGGCATCGAGTGCGCGGTCGCGTTGCAGGAACGGGATCGCCTCGCGGATCGCCGCATGCGCCGCGGCCACCGCGGCCCCGGGGCCGTACTCGCCGGACTGCGCAAGCTCCTCGCGCAGGCCCTCGACCTCGGCCATGAACCTATCGCGCCCGGCCGCGTCGTCGCCCGGGGGGCCGGCGACCTTGGCCGCCAGCGCCGCGGCGTCGGCGTGCCGCGACAGATCGCGGGCGGCGTTGATCATGTCGCGGCGCAGATCCAGCGCCTGCGCGGCGGTGTACAGCTCCAGCGCCAGCACCTTGCCCAGGTCGGCGACCATCGCCAGCACGTGGCGCGCCTCGTTCGCGCCCATCGACACGTGGTCCTCGGCGTTGGCGCTGGTCGGGATCGAATAGACCGAAGCCGGCATCGCGCGGCTGGACAGGTCGTTGACGATCGCCGCGGCGGTGTACTGCACGATCATGTGGCCGGACTCGGTCGAGTCCTCGTTGCCGATCAGGAACGCCGGCAGGCCGTCGTTGGTGGCCGGATCGACGAGCTTGTTGAGACGGCGCTCGGAAATGCTCGCCAGCACCGGGATCGCCGCCTTGACGTAGCTCATCGCCAGCGCCAGCGGCATGCCGTGGAAGTGGCCGGCGGAAATGACCTGCTCCTCGACGTGCGGCTTGTCGGCGTCGGGGAACACGACCGGATTGTCGGTCAGCGCATTGAGCTCGACCTCCAGCACCCGCGCCGCCTGCGCGGCGGCGTCGCGCACCGCGCCGTGCACCTGCGGGATGCAACGCAGCGAGTAGCTGTCCTGCGGCTGATGCTTCTTGCCGCCGCGGAACGGGCGGAAGCGGGTGTAGAACTTCTCGCGGCCGTGGCGCTGGTCCAGCGGCACCCAGTCCCAGCCGATGTCGAAGCGCAGCGCCTGCGCCTCGGGCATGCGCGTCCAGCTCTGCGGCAACCACGGCCGGAAACGCGGCACCAGGTGGTAGGGAATGTCCGACAGGGTCGAGCCGGCGAGCAGGCGACGCAGGTTGGCCGCGACCTGGACCTGGCCCGGATGCGGACGCAGCGCGTGCACTTCCTCGGCGAACGCGCCAAGGCGGCCGGCGAAGGCGTCAATGGTCATCGCCGCGGCCAGGTCGGCGGTGTCGAGCAGTTCCTCCAGCCGGTGCAGCGCGAGCACGCCGCAGGCGAGCATCTGCGCGGTGCCGTTGTTCAGCGCCAGCCCTTCTTTGTAGGACAGCGTCACCGGCGTCAGGCCGGCGCGCGCCAGCGCCTCGCCGCCGGGCATCCGCTCGCCCTGATGGAAGGCTTCGCCACCGCCCAGCAACACGATCGCCAGATGCGACAACGGCGCCAGGTCGCCGGACGCGCCGACCGAGCCCAGTTGCGGCACCACCGGCACCACGCCGGCGTTGAGCATCGCGGTCAGCGCCTGCAGGGTCTCCACCCGCACGCCCGAATGCCCCCGCAACAGGGTATTGATGCGGATGCACAACATCGCCCGCACCACCTCGGGAGCGAACGGTTCGCCCACGCAGACCGCATGGGTGACGATCAGGTTGCGCTGCAGCTCCTCGTGCAGGGTCTCCTCGCTGGTTTCGGCGCCGGGCAGCGATTCGCGCAGGCGGTGCGCACCGAGCAGGCGGTCGGCGTTGCTGCCGAAGCCGGTGGAGACGCCGTAGATCGGCTCTTCACGGCGCACCTGTTCGGCCAGGAAC
Organism: Marilutibacter maris; assembly: GCF_003233695.1. Taxonomy (NCBI): domain Bacteria; kingdom Pseudomonadati; phylum Pseudomonadota; class Gammaproteobacteria; order Lysobacterales; family Lysobacteraceae; genus Marilutibacter; species Marilutibacter maris. The sequence continues at coordinate 2,382,536 of NZ_CP029843.1, forward strand.
TCGGCCGCGCGCGCCACCGCCGGCAGTTGCGCCTGCGACAGTTCGACATGCGCGCCGTAGGCGACATCCACCAGTTGCGCCCGGGTCAGCGAGCGGCCGTCGAGCAGGATCGGTTTCATTCCAGATTGTCCTCGGACTTGATGTCACCCGGGCCGGCGATGCGCGCGTGCGCCCGCTGGCCCGGACTTCCACCGCGCCACCTCGGCGCGGCCATTCGAATCGCGGCCGGGCACGCAGCCCGGCGACGGGCGGGTCAGCGCCCTTCCAGCGCCTGCGACTGCGCCAGCTCGACCCTGAGCGTGCTGGCCAACTCCTCGCGGGCGACCTCGAACTGCATCTCGCGCTTGAGATCCTTGACCGCGACCACGCCGCGGGTGCGCTCGTCCTCGCCGGCCAGCACCACGAAGCGGATGCCAGCGCGCGACGCGTACTGGAACTGTTTGCCGAGCTTGCGCGGCTCCATCTGCACTTCGGTGTTGATGCCGCCGGCACGCAGGCGCCGGGCGATGTCCAGCGCGTCGGCCAGGCCGTCGGCCTCCATCAGCGCGACCATCGCCTGCACGGTGCTGTCGGCGACGTCGATCACGCCGGCGTCGCGCAGCTGCCAGAACAGGCGGGTCAGGCCGATCGAGATGCCCACGCCAGGCAGCTTCGACTTGGTGTAGTGGCTGGCCAGGTTCTCGTAGCGGCCGCCGGAGCAGATCGAACCGATCTGCGGGAACGCGTCCAGCGTGGTCTCGTAGACCGTGCCGGTGTAGTAGTCCAGGCCGCGCGCGATCGAGAAGTTCAGCGCGTAGTGATCCTCGGGCACACCCAGTGCGCGCACCAGCTCCAGCACCTCGCGCAACTCGGCGACGCCCTCGCGCAGGACCGGGTTCGCATCGGCGGTATCCAGCGCGTCGAGTCGGGCGATCGCGTCGGCGTGCGAGTCCGAGCGCACCTTCACGAACTCCAGGATCCGCGCGACCGCCGCGGCCGGCATGCCGAAGGCTTCGCCGGTCAGGGTCTCGCGCACATGGTCCTCGCCGCGCTTGTCGAGCTTGTCGACCTCGCGCAGCACCAGCGCCTGGCGCTCGGGATCGACGACGCCCTGGGCCTCGAAGAAGCCGCGCATCAGCTTGCGGTTGTTCATCTGGATGGTGAACTTGCCGATCGCCATCTCCGAGAACACCGCGTGGATCGCCGCCGGCATCTCGGCGTCGAAGCGCACGCTCAGGCTGTCCTTGCCGATCACGTCGATGTCGCACTGGTAGAACTCGCGGAAGCGGCCGCGCTGGGCGCGCTCGCCGCGATACACGCGCTGCATCTGGTAGCGGCGGAACGGGAACGCCAGTTCGTGTTCGTGCTCGGCCACGTAGCGCGCCAGCGGCACGGTCAGGTCGAAGCGCAGGGCCAGCTCCGGCAGCGCGTCGCCGCCGCTGGACTGGGCCTTTTCCAGCGCGCCGGTCGACTGCACGAAGTAGACCTGACGCTCGGTCTCGCCGCCGGACTTGGTCAGCAGCACCTCGGACAACTCCATGACCGGGGTCTCGACCGGCAGGAAACCGAAGCGCTCGAAATTGCGGCGGATCGTGTCGAGCAGGCGCTGGAAAGCGATCTGTTCGGGCGGCAGCAGTTCCATCACTCCGGCCGGGGTGCGTGGCTTGATCGGAGACGTGGACGAAGACGAACTGGACAAGAAAAGGCACTCCTGTCGGAACGGGCCGTACGCGGCGGGTGCGCCCCGGTCGCGCGGCAAGGGCATGCAAGCCCGACAGTCTACAAGCCCGGCCGTCGCCTGCGGCATTGCCGACGTGGGCGATGCGGAAAATTCTTCGCCGGCTATTGCCAGCTCCGGAACACCTCACTACAATGCCGGGCTCGGCACATCGGGGTGTAGCTCAGCCTGGTAGAGCGCTACGTTCGGGACGTAGAAGTCGCAGGTTCAAATCCTGTCTCCCCGACCACTTGCCGAAACGCATCAAAGGCTCTGAAAGCTGCAGATAATGCAGGACTTCAGGGCCTTTTTGCCGTCCGCCGTCCGGCGCCGTCCCGACATGCCGGAAGCGGGGGACGAGACGATCGGCCCTGCCCCTGCCCGATCGCTGCACGGACACGCTGCGCGCCGTCCCGGTTCGTTGCCGGCCCCGGACGCACCGGCATCCGGAGCGCACCGCCCCGGCCCGGCACTCCGCCCGCCTCCGCACTTGAGGATGGCCGCGGCAAGCCGGACGTCCGCCATCGATGCCCGCGCCCGGCACGGCCGACACGACGACTCGCCGCTCGCGCCCCCGCCGGCACCCCGGTGCGAAGCCGCGTACCTGTCGGTACCGACAGGCGACTTGCGGACCGATGCCGTCGGCATTCGGCCATCGGTCACACCGGCCCGGGCACCCCGCCTGCTAGGGTCGCCCCATGCTGCGGTTTAGATCGCATAGCTACCGGCATTCACGTAGATGAAGATTTCGTAAATCCACCCCACCCCGAACCACCGAACCGGGGAGAGTGGCACGGTGCTTGCGTCACAATATCCAGAAATGAGATGCAAGTCACATTATGGAATGTCTATCACGGACCGAGCATGCACCGATCTATTTCCAGTAATTTCAAACCCTTAGCCGTTTCCGTGGCGCTAGCCGCCCTGGCCTGGCCCCTCTCGACATTCGCATCGACCCCTGAGACGCCGCTGACCGAGATCCAGCAGCTGCGCGATCAGGGCCGCTGGCTGGACGCCCTGTCCGCTATCGGTCGCGCCCAGGACGATCGCCCCGACGACCCCGCGCTGTACCGGCTGCAGACCCTGACCCTGCTGGACCTGGGCAGCAGCTACCGGGCCTGGCGCCTGTACCGGGCGCGGCCGGAAGTGTTCGACGCCGACGAGGCGCGGCGGCTGCGCGGCGCCGGCACCGCGCGACTGATCAACTGGGGACGCCTGTACGCGGAGTCCGAGCAGGCCCGCGACGAGGAGCTGGCGCTGGCCGGACAGGCGCTGCGGACCCTGCAGGAATCGGGGCAGGAACCGGGCTCGGCCGACCTGCGCACCCGTTTCGACGAGATCGCCCTGCTCAACCTGCTGGAGCGGCACACCGAGGTGATCGAGCGCTACCGCGCCCTGCAGGACGAGGGCGTGGAGCCGCCGCCCTACGTGCTGGTCTCGATCGCCGGTTCGCTGCTGGCCGAACGCCATCCGGCCGAGGCGATCCCGCTCTACCGGCAGGTCGAACGCGCGATGCCCGACGCCTGGGACCCGCGCCTGCAATTGGGTTACGCCTATTCGGAAAGCGAGGATTTCGACGCCGCCTACGCCCACCTGGAGCAGCTCAAGGCCGCCGAGCCGGCCTGGCTGTACGCCCCGGGCGCGCGCCGGCCGCATTCCAATCCGCGCCACTACGACGCCGATCGCAACCTCGCCCTGATGCACCTGTACGGGCAGGACACCGCCGGTGCGCAACAGCGGCTGGAGTCGCTGGCCGCGATCGGTCCCAACAATGCCAGCCTGCAGACCGCGGTCGGCGAGGTCTACCGCCAGCGCGGCTGGAGCGAGCGGGCGCTGGAGCGCTTCCGCATGGCCGGCACCCAGGACCCGGAGCACATCGGTGCCCGCATCGGCCAGGTCGGCGCCCTGCTCGACCTCGACCGGGTCGACCTGGCCCGTCCGCTGCACGACCGGTTGCTCGCCGGCCACCCGCGCAACGTGCAGGTGAAGCAGATGGCCCGCGACTGGGACAAGCGCCTGGGCTGGCAGTGGCAGATCAATGCCTCCGCGGGCCGCAGCGACAGCCGCGACGGCGCCCCGGGCGTCTCGCCGCTGGGCAGCCGCGACGGCGGCCACTCGTTCGCGGTCCAGGGCCCGCTGCTCGGCGACCGCTGGCGCATCGCCGCCGAGGCCGGCGACACCTGGGCCGACTTCCAGGGCGTGCGCGTGCACGACCGCCGCGCCGGGGTCGGCGTCCGCTTCGCCCACGATCGACTGCGCGCGGCGGCCGGCGTCGATCGCATCCTCGACGACTGGACCGATGCCGACAGCGGCTACCACGTCAGCGCCGACTGGCGCCTGGACGACGCCTGGCGCATCGGCGGCGGCTGGTACCACAACAGTCCCAACGCTTCGCTGCAGGCCCGCCGCAGCGGTATCGGCGCCGATGAACTGAGCCTGGGCGTGAGCTGGATACCGTCCGACCACGGCCGCATCGACGCGCGCCTGCAGCAGCTGCGCTACGACGACGGCAACCGCCGCGAAGCGCTCACGATTGACACCCAGCGTCACTTGTTGTCGCGGCCTCACCTGTGGATCGACGGCCTGCTCGGCGGCTACACCAGCCGCGGCAGCCGCGACGACGCGCCCTACTTCAACCCTTCGCGCGACGCTTCACTGCAACTGGGCGCGCGCCTGGATCACATCACCTGGCGCGACTACGACCGCCACTTCCGCCAGCGCCTCACCGCCGGCATCGGGCCGTACTGGCAGGAAGGCTACGGCAGCCACTGGGTACCGCAACTGCGCTACGCCCACGAGTGGCGTTTCGGCACCGGCCGCCTGCTGGAGTACGGGGTGAACTGGTCGCGACCGGTCTACGACGGCACCCGCGAAGAGCACCTGGGCTTCGACCTCGAATTCAGGTGGGGAGAATGAACATGGATCGTCCGCACACCCTCGCCCGCGGTATCGCCCCGGTCTTCATCCTGATTGTCTCCGCCGCACTGCTCCTGCTGCTGGGCCTGCGCCCGGCGGCGGCCAACGAACTGCTGGTCATCAGCTACCACGACATCCGCGACGACGTCGCCCGCAAGGGCGATCCGGACCTGTACGCGGTCGGCACCCAGAACTTCGCCGCGCACCTGGACTGGCTCGCCGGCCACGGCTATCGCCCGGTCAGCCTCGGCGACGTCATCGCCGCCGCCGACGGCACCCGGCCGTTGCCGGAAAAGGCGGTCCTGCTGACCTTCGACGACGGTCTGCGCAGCGTCTACACGCATGCCTTCCCGTTGCTGCGCGCCTACGGCTACCCGGCCCTGGTCGCGGTGGTCACCGACTGGATCGACATGCCGCCGGAGCGCCGGATCGACTATGGCCCGCGGATGTTCTCCCGCGACGACTTCCTGACCTGGGAGCAGTTGCGCGAGATGCAGGCCAGCGGCCTGGTCGAGATCGCCTCGCACAGCCACGACCTGCATCACGGCGTCAATTCCAACCCGCAGGGCAACTCGACCCCGGCCGCGGTCACCCGCATCCACGACCCGGCCAGCGGGCGCTACGAAAGCGAGCGCGAGTACCTGGCGCGGGTGCGCGGCGATCTCGCCACCAGCGTGTCGCTGATCGAGCGCGAGCTCGGCCGCGCGCCGCGGGCGATGGTGTGGCCCTACGCGGCCTACAACAGCCAGGTCAACCGCATCGCCGACACGCTCGGGATGACGGTCACCTTCGACCTGGAAGGCCGCAACCAGCCGATCGTCGCCGGCATGAACGGCGACGGCCTGCACGGCCTCGCGCGGTTGCTGCTGTTCGACAATCCCGGCGTCGACGACCTCGCCTACGAGCTGCGCCACGACCAGACGCTGGAGGGCATGCGCGCCCTGCAGATCGACCTGGACTACGTCTACGACACCGACCCCGCGCAGTCGGCGCGCAACCTCGACCGGCTGATCGAGCGGGTCAAGCGGATCGGTCCCAGCCACGTGTACCTGCAGGCCTTCGCCGACCCCGACGGCAACGGTTCCGCCGATGCGCTGTACTTCCCGAACCGGCACCTGCCGATGCGCGCCGATCTGTTCAACCGGGTCGCCTGGCAATTGCGCACCCGTGCCGGAGTGGAGGTGTTCGCGTGGCTGCCGGTGCTGGGCTACGAGCTGCCGGACCCGGCCCTGCGCGAATCGCTGGCGATCGCCAGCAGCAACCCGGCCGAGACCTTCCGCCTCGATCCGTTCAAGCCGCAGACCCGCAAGATCGTCTCGGAGATCTACGAGGATCTGGCCGCCAGCGCGATCTTCAGCGGTCTGCTGTTCCACGACGATGCCCTGCTGCGCGACGACGAACTGACCGGCCGCGCGCCGGCGGACCCGGCCGCTCGCACCCGGGCGCTGATCGACTTCACCCACGCGCTGCGCGATGCCGCCGGCAAATGGCGCCCCAAGCTGCTGACCGCGCGCAACCTGTTCGCGGCCACCGTGTTGCAGCCCGAAAGCGAGGCCTGGTTCGCGCAGCGGCTGGACGCGTTCCACGCCGCCTACGACTACACCGCGGTGATGGCGATGCCGTGGATGGAGGGCAGCACCCGGCCGGAGGCCTGGCTGGACCGCCTCACCGACGAGGTCATGCGGCATCCGCTGGGCGCCGAGCGCACCGTGTTCGAACTGCAGACGGTCGACTGGCGCAACGGCCAGGCGATCCCCGCCGACCGGCTCAAATCGCAGATCCGCCACCTGCAGGCCCGAGGCGTCCGCCACCTGGCCTGGTATCCGGACAATTTCATCGACGATGTCCCGGCGTTGGACGACGCCCGTGAAGCGATGTCGGCGCGCTCGTTCCCGTACATGGAGCCGTGAGGGACGGATATGACTTCTATTTCCGCAATATTGTTCGGTTTCGCCTTCTACTACCCGATCGTGATGTCGTTCTTCTGGGTCTCCGGCGGCCTCTATTACTACTTCCGCCGCGAGCGCCACGCGCCGCCGCGCACCGCGCCGCCGGCGCTGGCCGACGCGCCGATGGCCTCGATCCTGATCCCCTGCTTCAACGAGGGCGAGCAGGTCGACGAGACGATCGCCGCCGCGCTCGCGCAGTGCTACCCCGACTTCGAGGTGATCGCGATCAACGACGGCAGCAGCGACGACACCGCCGACAAGCTCCAGGCACTGGCCGAGCGCCACGAGCGCCTGCGGGTGATCCATCTCGATCGCAACATGGGCAAGGCCAATGCGCTGCGCATGGGCGCGCTGGCGGCCCGCTCCGAGTACCTGATCTGCATCGACGGCGACGCCCTGCTCGACAGCTACGCCACCCACTGGATGGTCTGGCACCTGACCTCGGGGCCACGGGTCGGCGCGGTGACCGGCAACCCGCGCATCCGCAACCGCTCCTCGCTGCTGGGCCGGATCCAGGTCGGCGAGTTCTCCTCGATCATCGGCATGATCAAGCGCGCCCAGCGGGTCTACGGCCGCCTGTTCACCGTCTCCGGGGTGATCACCGGTTTCCGCCGCACCGCCCTGCACCGGATCGGCTACTGGTCCGACAACATGGTGACCGAGGACATCGACATCAGCTGGCGGCTGCAGATGGACCACTGGGACATCCGCTACGAGCCCAACGCACTGTGCTTCATCCTGATGCCGGAAACGCTGAGGGGACTGTGGCGGCAGCGGCTGCGCTGGGCCCAGGGCGGCGTCGAGGTGATGTTGCGCCACACCCAGGACCTGTTGTCCTGGCGCAAACGGCGGATGTGGGTGGTGCTGTGCGAGTACCTGTTCAGCGTGGCCTGGGCCTACACGATGGTGCTGATCATCGCGTTGTGGGCGATCGGCCTGGTCGTCGCGCTGCCGCCGGCGCTGCACATCGACACCATCCTGCCGCGCTGGCACGGCGTGGTGCTGGCGATGGTCTGCCTGCTGCAGTTCGCCGCCAGCATCATCATCGATCGCCGCTACGAGACCCGGGTCGGGCGCAACTACTACTGGATGATCTGGTACCCGGTCGCCTACTGGCTGATCGGCATGGCCAGCACCGTCGTCGCCCTGCCCAAGGCCCTGCTCAAGCGGCGCAACACCCGGGCGGTATGGGTCAGCCCGGATCGGGGGATACGATGAAATACGACTCGCTGCTGATCGAGAAGCCGCGCTCGCGGCCGCTGGCGGTGCGCACCGTCTGGGGCCTGGTCACCGCGGCCTGCTGGCTCGTGTACGCCTACCTGTGGCTGCCGGTGGTGACCCTGCTGCTGTGGACACTGGGGCTGCGCGTCGCCGCGTTCGAACTCTACCTGCGCAACGATTCGGTCGACCCGTTGCTGCTGATACTGCTGCCGCTGCTGGCCGTCGCCGCAGCGGTCGCGCTGATCGGCTGGGCCGAGATCAACCGCAGGCGGTTCGCGAACAAGGAGCGGCGCGCGCCGACGCCGAACGTCGGCGCGCAGGATGTCGGACGCGCCCTCGGCGCCGCCGCGCACCTGCCGGAACGGCTGCAGTCGGCCAAGGTGGTCACCTTGCGGATGGACGATGACGCGCGTCCCTACGACCTGGCGCCGGTACCTCGGCCCACCCCGGCGGCGCCGATTCCGCCGAAGCAGACCGAGCGCTCAGGAAGCTGAAGGCCCCAGGTCCGGCGTCCGCGATTGCGGGTGCCGGACCTGTCCTTCGCCGCGGACGACGAAACGCTCGATCGTCAACGACTCCGCCCCCATCGGCCCGTAGGCGTGCAGCCGGGTGGTCGAGATGCCGATCTCGGCGCCGAGCCCGAGCTCGCCGCCGTCGTTGAAACGCGAGGAGGCGTTGACCATCACCGCGGCGCTGCGGGTACCGCGCACGAACGCCTCGGCCGCGGCCGGATCGGCGGTGGCGATCACCTCGGTGTGGTCGGAGCCGTAGCGGCCGATGTGCGCCAGCGCCGCGCCGATGTCGTCGACCACCCGCACCGCCAGGATCAGGTCGAGGAACTCGGCGGCGTAATCGCCTTCGTCGGCGGCGGCGACCTGCGGACACAGCGCACGGGTGCGCTCGCAACCGCGCACCTCGACGCCGCGCTCGATCAGCGCGTCGATCGCCGGCGGCAGGAATGCCGGGGCCGCGTCGGCGTGCACCAACAGCGTCTCCAGGGCGTTGCAGACGCCCGGTCGCGAGGCCTTGCCGTCGACCACCAGGTCGCGCGCCAGCGCCAGGTCGGCAGCGGCATCGACGTAGAGATGGCAGACGCCCTTGTAGTGCTTGATGACAGGCACGCGGGCATGCTCGGCGACGAAGCGGATCAGCCCCTCGCCGCCGCGGGGAATCGCCAGGTCGATCAGGTCGCTGAGCTGCAGCAGCTCCAGCACATGTTCGCGCGCGGGGTCCTCGAGCAACGACACCGCCGCTTCCGGCACCCCTTCCTCGCGCAGCGCCGCGTGCAGGCAGGCGGCGATCGCGGCGTTGCTGGCGCGGGCCTCGGAGCCGCCGCGCAACAGCACCGCATTGCCGGCCTTCAGGCACAGCGCGGCCGCGTCGGCGGTGACGTTCGGCCGCGACTCGTAGATCATCGCGATCAAGCCCAGCGGCACCCGCTGGCGCTCGATCACCAGACCGTTGGGGCGCACTTCGCGACGGGTCACGCGGCCAACCGGGTCCGGCTGCGCCGCAAGCTCGCGCAACGCGTCGGCGATCGCAGCCAGTCGCGACGCGTCCAGTCGCAGCCGGTCCAGCATCGCCGGCGACAGCCCGGCCGCCTCGCCGCGGGCCACATCCTCGGCATTGGCGGCCAGCACCCGCGCCTGTCCGGCCTCGATCGACCGCGCCATGCCTTCGATCAGGCGCCGGCGCCGCTCCGCGGTCAGTGCCGCCACCGCCGGCTGCGCCGCCCGCGCCGACCCGGCCAGACTGCGTACATGGCCACTCATGCCTCTCTCTCCTTTTCGTGCGCGCCGGTCAGCACCAGGTCGTCGCGGTGGATCACCGATTCGCCGTAGCGGAACCCGAGCACCGACTCGATGTCCTGGCTGCGGCGGCGCGCGATGCGCCTGATCTCGTCGGCGGCGTACTGGACCAGGCCGCGGCCGAGCACGAGCTCGTCGGACTCCAGCACGATGTCGACCGGGTCGCCGCGACGGAAGTCGCCGACCACCCGCACCACCCCGCCCGGCAGCAGCGATGCGCCGCGCGTGCGCAAGGCGTCGGCGGCGCCGCGATCGACGAACACCACGCCGCTACCGGGTGCGTGTCGCAGCCACTGCTTGCGCGCGCGCAGGCGGTCGTCCGCCGCTTCGACCAGGGTGCCGTGCAGGCGATCCCGGGACAGCGCGGCGACGACCGCGGGATCGCGGCCGCAGAACAGCGCGGTGGCGATGCCGGCGGTGGCCGCCTTCGCCGCCGCCTCGAGCTTGGTGCGCATGCCGCCGGTGCCAAGCGTCCCGGCGCCGCCACCGGCGGCGTCGATCAGCGCGTCGGTGACCCGCTCGACCCGCTGGATCGGTCGCGCCGACGGGTCGAGCCGCGGATGGGCGCTGTAGAGGCCGCCGATATCGGTCGCGATCAGCAACAGGTCGGCATCGACCAGCGAGGCCACCGCCGCGGCCAGGTTGTCGTTGTCGCCGAGCTTGAGCTCATCCACGGCGACGGTGTCGTTCTCGTTGATCACCGGCAGCGCGCGCAGCCGCAGCAGCTCGCGCAGGGTCGCGCGAGCGTTGAGATAGCGACGCCGGTTGCGCAGGTCGTCGTGGCTGAGCAGCACCTGCGCGACCGGACGCCGGAGCTGCTGCTGCCAGAAACCGATCAACGAGGCCTGCCCCAGCGCCGCCATCGCCTGCTTCGGCACCAGGCCGCTGCCGCCGTCGTCGATCCGCGCGCGCCCGGCCGCGACCGCGCCGGAGGACACCAGCACGACTTCGCGCCCCTGCTCGAACGCGGCGTCGATGAAGCCGGCCAGCGCCCGTGCATGGTTGGGGTCGAGACCGGCATCGCCGGCCAGCAGGCTGCTGCCGACCTTGAGCACCGCGCGGCGCCAGTCAGGCAGGGATTGCGATGTGAAGTCCGAAGCGTTCATCGATTCAGGGCATAAACGGGGGCGGGCCTGCCGCCGGTCAGGCTCGGCGGCGAACCATTCCAGTCTCGCGGCTGCCGGCGGCGGCCGCGATGACGAAAAAGCATGCCGTCATGCCGCGGCGAGCGCTTGCAGCCGCTTGTGCAGCACCTCCAGACGCAGGTCGGCGGCCGCGCCCGGCGAGACCCGGGCCTGCAGACTGTGGTGCGGATCGCCCTGCGCCCAGCGCTGCGGATCGGCCGCCTGCCGGTAGGCCTCGCGGAACGGCAGTCCCTGCCGAGCCATGTCGACGGCCAGGTCGGTGGCGTACATCGACGGCTCCAGCGCCGCCTGCATCCGGTCCTGGCGCCACTCCAGATTGCGCAACAGGTCCGGCAGCAGTTCCAGCGCGGCCAGCCCGCGGCCGAAGGCGTGGAAGATCGCGCCCTTGGAGAACTGCAGGTCGCGGTGGTAGCCCGACGGCAGCGACAGCAGCTGCTCGATCTCGGTACGCGCGGCCGCGGCCGCCGAGTAGCTGGCGCGCATCAACTCGATCACGTCGGGGTTGCGCTTGTTCGGCATGATCGAACTGCCGGTGGTGTACTGCGACGGCAGCTCGACGAAGCCGTACTCGGCGCTGGTGAACAGACTCAGGTCCCAGGCCAGCCGGCGCAGGTCCAGCAGGGCCGAGCTCAGGGCCTCGATCGCCGCCATCTCGAACTTGCCGCGCGACAGCTGCGCATAGGTCGCCGACAGCTGCATGCGGCCGAAGCCCAGCGCGGCGGTGGTGTGATCGCGATCCAGCGGCAGGTTCACGCCGTAGCCGGCGGCGCTGCCGAGCGGATTGGCGTCGAGCCAGTCGCGGGTCTGCGTGGCGCGCCAGGCATTGTCGATGAAGCCCTCGGCCCAGGCCGCCCACCACATGCCCAGCGACGACACCACCGCGCGTTGCAGGTGGGTGTAGCCGGGCAGCGGCACCGAGCGCTCGGCCTCGGCGCGGGCCAGCGCGACCTCGGCGACCTCGCGCGAGACCTCGGCGACGCACTCCAGCCGATCGCGCAGCCACAACCGGGTCGCGACCAGCACCTGGTCGTTGCGGCTGCGGCCGGTGTGGATCTTCTTGCCGGTGTCGCCCAGGCGATCGACCAGGCGCGCCTCGATCGCCGAGTGGCCATCCTCGTACTGTTCGTCGAGCACGAAGCGTCCGGCGCGGAAGTCCTCGGCCAGCGCGGTCAGTTCGCGCCTGAGCGCGTCCAGCTCGTCGTCGTCGAGGATGCCGATCGCGGCCAGCCCCTCGGCATGCGCGCGGCTGGCCTCGATGTCGAACACGAAGAACTCGCGATCGAGGATCACGTCCTCGCCGGCGAGGAATTGCTGGATGCGTGCGTCGACCTTGACGCCGGGTTTCTGCCAAAGCAACTGGCTCATGCGTCTTGCTCCATCGCTTGCTCGGTCACGGGAATGCCCGCCCACTCGTCGTAGCCGAAGGCGAGATTGAGATTCTGCAGGGCCTGGGTCGCCGCGCCCTTGAGCAGGTTGTCCTCGGTGGCCACCGCGACCAGCCGGCGCCGGTCCGGCGACAGCGTGAAACCGCCGATCTCGACGTGGTGACGCCCGGCGATGCGGCTGACCCAGGGCGCCTGTTCGACGATGCGCACCAGCGGCTCGTCCGCGTAGCGCAGGCGATAGCGGGCCGCCGCCTCGTCCGGCTCCAGCGGCCGCGCCAGCGGCATGTTGGCGGTGATCGTCAGGCCGCGGAAATGCGGCGCGACGTGCGGCAGGAACTGCACGTCATGGCCGAGTTGCGCACTCACCTCGCGCTCGTGCACGTGATCGGTCAGCGCGTATGGCATCAGGTTGTCGCGCAGCTTGAGGGGGTCGTTCTTGTCCGACGGCGTGGTGCCGGCGCCGGAGTAGCCGGATACGCCGAAGCACTGCGCCGGCCCAGCCAGCAGATCGAGCATCGGCGCCAGCGCCAGCTGCATCGCGGTCGCGTAGCAGCCGGGGTTGCTGATCCTGCGCTGGCCGGCATAGCGCCCGCGGGTCAGCTCCGGCAGCCCGTAGTACCAGTCGGGGTCGAAGCGATAGTCGGCCGACAGGTCGATGATGACCGGGTCGGTCGCATCGCCACCGGCGACCGCCGCGTCGAAGGCCTCCACGCACAGCCCGGCCTTGCCGTTGGGCAGGGCCAGCACCACCGCGTCGGCGGCCAGCGCCGGCAGGGCCTCGTGCGAGGGCGCGCTGTAGCGCAGATCGCCGCGGTAGGCCTCGATGTGGTCGGACACGCGCTGGCCATCGAGCTCGCGCGAGGATACATAGCCCAGTTCGAAGCCGGGATGGCCGGCGATCAGCCGGATCAGTTCGGCGCCGACATGGCCGCGCGCGCCGACGATGCCCACGGTGGCGGTCATCTCAGGAGTCTCCAGAGCCGGGCTCGCGGCCCAGCCGATGCATCAGGTTGCGCTTCACCGCCGGCCATTCCGATTCGATGATCGAGAACACCACGGTGTCGCGGAAGCTGCCGTCCGGCAGCCGTTGATGGTTGCGCAGCACGCCGTCCTGCTTCGCGCCCAAGCGTGCGATCGCCGCGCGCGAGCGCTGGTTGAACCAGTGGGTGCGGAACTCGACCGCGATGCAGCCACGGGTCTCGAAGGCGTGCGAGAGCATCAGCAGCTTGGCTTCGCTGTTGACCGCGCTGCGCTGCGCCGAGGCCGCGTACCAGGTGTAGCCGATCTCGGCGCGCGGCGTCTCCGGGTCGATGTTGCAGAAGCTGGTCTGGCCCAGCACCTGGCCGTCGTCGCGACGGACCACGACCATGGGCACGGCCTCCCCGCGCGCCTGCTTGAGCAGGAACGCGTCGATGTGCGCGGCCATCGCCTCCGGCCGCGGCACGCCGGTGAACCACAGCTCCCACAGCCGGCCATCGGCGCAGGCACGGGCCAGGCCGTCGGCATGACCGGGGCGCATCGGCTCCAGGCGCACGCCCTCGCCCTCCAGCACCACCGGCGTCCAGTGGCGGGTGCCGATGTCGTTCATGCCGCACCGCCTTTCGCCGCCGGCGCATCCAGCAGGGTCGCCGGACGGTCGGCGCAATGGTCGACGCAGCGCGCGATCGCCTCGAAGCCGTCCATCCCGTACCAGAACACCCGCCACTTCTCCTGCCGCAGGCAACCGTCGGACTCGGAGAAATAGAACGGATTGACCGCGTTGCCGTTGCGCGAACGCCAGAACAGGCTTGGGTTCTGCTCGCGCATCACCTGCCAGACTGCGCGCCCCAGGCCCTCGCCCTGGGCATCGTCAAGCACCGCGAACTTGTCCAGGTAGGTGCCGGCGTCCTCGCGGGTCAGGATCACCGCCGCGCGGTAGTTCTCGCTGACGTAGGCGCGATGCAGGCGGGTGTCGTCGAAGTAGTCCGCCACCAGCTCGCGTCCGAACGCCGACTCGATCAGCGTGCGCAGCCGTGGCAGGTCGAGCTGGTCCCAGCGCGAGACCTCGAGCACCCGCTCGCCGCGCCGCACCAGGGTGCCCGACCCCTTGTGGGTGAACAGTTCCTTGGCCAGCTCCGACGGTTTGGTGATCGACACCGATGAGGTCAGTGGCAGGGTGTCGAGCAGCGCCTTGATCTGCTCGATCTTGACCTTCATGCCGCCATTGACCCAGGGCTGCCGGACCAGATGCTCGTACTCGCTGGTCAGGTTGATCGAATCGATCACCTTGCCGCGCTCGTCGAGCAGCCCGCCGGTACCGGTCAGGAACACGATCTTGTACGGCTGCAACACCTGCACCAGCTCGTTGGCGGCGAAGTCGGCGTTGACGTTGAGGATCTGGCCGCTGGCGGTCTCGCCGAGGCTGGCGATCACCGGGATCGAGCCGGCCTTCAGACTGGCCTCGATCGGCGCCAGCTCGACCCGCTCGACCTGGCCGACCAGACCGTAGGTGTCGCGGTCGATGTAGCCGGCCTCGAACACCCCCGACACGATCGAGGTCGCGCGCGCATCGAAGGCCTGCAACGCCTCGACCAGCTTCAGGTTCTGCGCGTGGAACACCCGCCGCACGATCGCCAGCGCCTCCGGCGTGGTCACCCGCAGGCCGTTGACGGTCTGCTTGTCGATACCGGCGGCGGCCAGTTCCCGGTCCAGCTGCGGGCCGGCGCCGTGGATCACGATCGGGGTCAGGCCGACGTCCTGCAGGAAGGCCAGCGACGAGGTCAGCGCGTCGAGATCGTCGCGCAGCACCGCGCCGCCGACCTTGACCACCGCGAAGCGCTTGGCGTCCAGTTGCGAGAAGCGCTTCAGGTACTGGCTGATTTCCTTGGCGCTGGCCATGCTCGACAGCAACCGCACGATGGTCTGGCGGGTCTGGATCTCGTGCGCCTTGTCGCGGTTGTGCTCGCGGATATCGTTCATGCCGATGTTCACGCCGACGCCCCCGTGTCGAGGATGCGGACGATGGACTCGGTGTAGCGCTGCAGCTGCGCCAGTTCGACCCACTCGTCGGCGGTATGCGCCTGGGCGATGTCGCCGGGACCGTAGACGAAGGCGGTCAGTCCGGCCGCCGAGAACAGCGAGGCCTCGGTCCAGAAATCCACCGCGTTGCCGATCGGCAGGCCCAGCTCGTCGGCGAGGTCGCGCGCCTCCAGCCGTTTGCGTTCGGCATCGGCGACGTCGCCGCCCGGCAGCGACGGACCGCGGAAGGTCTCCTCGTAGCTGTCCAGCGCCTCGGCATCGGCGAAACCGCGGAAGGTCTCGTGCAATCCGTCGATCGACATCGACGGCAGCGGCCGGAAGCCGAAGCGCAGCTCGGCGCTGGGCGCGATCATGTTGGCCTTGATCCCGCCCTCCACCCGGCCGATGTTGTAGCGCAGGCCGGTCAGCCCGCCGAAGCGCTGGTGCGCCTGCGCCTCGACATGGTCGAGCGCGCGCCCGCCCCAGCGGATCGCCTGGTGCAGCGCGCTGGCCTGCATCGCGTTGGCGCCGGAGGCATGCCCGGCGACGCCGCGGAACTTCATCAGCACCGAACTGATGCCACGGTGCGCCAGCACCGCCTCGCATTGCGTCGGCTCGGCGATGATCGCCTCGCTGAAGCCATGACGCCCGGCCTGCGCATTGCGCTTCAGGAATGCCGCGATGCAGCGGGCGTCATTGGCCTCCTCGTCGGTGCTGAACAGGAACGCCGCATCGCCGCCGGTCATCGATGCCGCGGTCAACAGCCCGGCGGCGGCGCCCTTGATGTCGCAGGCGCCCAGGCCGATCGCGCGCTCATCCTCGACCCGCAGCGTCAGCGGATCGGCCGACCATGCCTGCGACGACGGCACCGTGTCGAGATGCACATTGAACACGCGGCGCGGATTGCCGCGCACGGCCAGCATCGACACCGCGCCGGCGCCGTGGTCGGTCACCTGGACATCGAAGCCGTCCAGGTGTTCGCGCAGGTAATCGAAGATGCCGCCGGTGCCGATCCGCCGCGGCGGGTTGCGGGTGTCGAACCCCACCAACGCTTCGAGGTGCTTGAGAGTCTTGGACAACACGTCGAGGTTTCCTCAGCCCTTGTCGCCGCGGTTGATCTCGGCCCACAGCGTGCTGCTCATGCCGAACAGCTTGATGAAGCCCTCGGCCTCGGCCACGCCCCAGTCGGCCGCCTGCGCATAGGTCGCGCCGCGGGCATTGAGGATCCGGTCGGACTCGATCGAGACCGCGTCGACCGTGCCGCCGCTGGTCTCCAGGGTGACCTCGCCGTCGACGGTCGCCTGGCTCGACGCCAGGAAGGCCTCCAGGTCGGTCTTCAGCGGATCGTGGAAGAAACCCTCATAGACCAGCTCGACCCATTTGCGCGCGACCTCCGGCTTGAAGCGGTTCTGCTGCTTGCTCAGCACCGCCTCCTCCAGCGCGCGGTGCGCGGTCAGCAGCGCGATCAGACCCGGCGCTTCGTAGACGATGCGTCCCTTCAGGCCGATCGTGGTGTCGCCGGTGTACAGGCCGCGACCGACGCCGTACTGCGCGAACAGACCGTTGAGCCTGGCCAGCATGGCGTGGCCGGCGATGCGCTCGCCGTCCAGCGCGACCGCCTCGCCGTTCTCGAAGCGGATCTTCACCCGCAGCGGCGCGGCCGGCCACTCGGCGCGCGGCCGGCACCAGCCGCGCGCGCCCTCACCCGGGGCCTGCCAGCGGTCGATCTCGCCGCCGGACAGGGTCACGCCCAGCAGGTTCTCGTTGATGGTGTAGGCCTTCTGCTTGGCGCGCACGCCGAAGCCGCGGTCCTCCAGGTACTTCTGTTCGTAGGCCCGGACCTCGGTGTGCTCCTTCTGGATCTCGCGGATCGGGGCGACGATCTCGTAGTCGCCCAGCGCCTTGACCGCGAGGTCGAAACGGACCTGGTCGTTGCCCATGCCGGTGCAGCCGTGGGCGATCGCGCGGGTACCCAGCTCGGCGCAACGCGCCAGCGCGGCCTCGACGATCAGATAGCGATCGGACACCAGCAGCGGGTACTGGCCCTGGTAGCCCTCGCCCGCCCATACGAACGGCTTGACGAAGCCCGACCAGATCGCCGGACCGCCGTCGACGGTCAGGTGCGAGGCCACGCCCAGCTCGGCGGCGCGCTGCTCGATGAACGCGCGCTCCTCGGCGTCGACGCCGCCGGTGTCGGCGAACACGGTGTGGACGTTCCAGCCGCGTTCCTGCAGGTAGGGGACGCAGAAGCTGGTGTCGAGGCCGCCGGAGAAGGCGAGAACGATGTCCTTGCTCATGGGATTGGGGGTTCCGGGAAGTCGTGGAGGAAAGAAGAAAGGGGACGGGAAGTGAGCGACCGGATCAGCCGCCGATCAGCGCGGCCATGATCGCCTTCTGCACGTGCAGGCGGTTCTCGGCCTCGTCGATCGCGATGCAGTTGGGCGAGTCCATCACCGCGTCGGTCGCCTTGACGTTGCGGCGCAGCGGCAGGCAGTGCGAGAACACGCCATTGTTGGTCAGCGCCATCTTCGCCTCGTCGACGATGAAGTGCTTGTACTGGTCGCGGATCGGCTTCTCCGGCGCCCAGTTGCCGAAGTACGGCAGCGCCCCCCAGCTCTTGGCGTAGACCACGTCGGCGCCGGCATAGGCGCTGTCAATGTCATGGCTGACGGTCAGCGAACCGCCGTTCTCGGCGACATTGCGACGGCCCCAGTCCATGTAGCGCTCGTCGAGCACGTACTCGGGGGTCGGGCACAGCAGGGTCACGTCCATCCCCAGGCGGGTGGCGATGGTCAGCGCCGAGTTGGCGACCGCGGTATTGAGCGGCTTGGGGTGGTAGGTCCAGGTCAGCACGTACTTCCTGCCACGCAGGTCGCGGGTGCCGAAGTGCTCCTGCAACGCCAGCGCATGGGCCAGCTCCTGGCACGGATGGGTGATCGTCTCCATGTTGATCACCGGCACCGGCGAGTACTTTGCGAAGCTCCTGAGGACGATGTCCTCGCGGTCGCGGGCCCAGTCGACGAACCTGGGGAAGGCGCGCACGCCGATCAGGTCGACGTAGCGACCGAGCACCTTCGCCACCTCGGCGATGTGCTCCTCCGCGTCGCCGTCCATCACCGTGCCGAGGTCGAACTCGATCGGCCACGCGTCCTTGCCCGGCTGCAGCACGATCGCATGGCCGCCGAGCTGGAACGCGCCCAGTTCGAAGCTGGTGCGGGTGCGCATCGAGGGGTTGAAGAACACCAGGGCGATCGAGCGGCCCTTGAGCTGGTCGCCCAGCTTGCTGCGCTTGAACTCGGTCGCCTGCAGCAGCAAGGCGTCGAGGTCGGGACGGGACCAGTCCTGGGTATTCAGGAAATGCTTCATCACGGATTCCAAGGCGGGGTACCTGTCGCGGTACCGGGAGGGTTTGCCGGGCCCAGAAAGCAAAAAAGCCCAGCATCGAGGCTGGGCTTTTCATGTGTCATCCGCGTGATGCGGATGCTCCATGGAAACAGGCGATGTCGCCTACCCAGCCAGTCGTGGCGGGTACGGTCGGCGCGCGCGCGAGGTCATGCCCGCCGCCATCCAGGCGGAGGTCAGGATTTCGGCGTCGGCGTAGGTCGCGTTCATCAGGGGGCGAATGCTCGCACGGCGCGCGCGCGGGCGCAAGCGCGCCCGCGGCGGCGGGAATCAGCGGTCATTGGCGACCGGCACCACCGGGGTGATCGAGACCCGGATCCGCAGCCGGTTGCCGGGGTCGTCGCGCAGCCGCGAGCGGTACTTGGCGCCCTTGTAGAGGTAGTCGACATCGTAGGCGATCGGGCGATGGAACTCGCGTTCGACCGCCACCGAGCGGCATTCCACCGGCTCGTCCTCCTCGCGGCCGCTGTTGCGGGTCAGCGCGTCCTTGACCGCGCCGACCATCCGCGACAGCCGCGAATCGCTCTCGCTGGGGGGACGCGGCGACTGGTCGCACTCCTCCTCCATGCGGGTCGCGGTGAGGGTCTGGTAGACCGGCGTCACCCGCAGCACCTGCGCATAGTCGTAGCGCACGTTCTCCGCCTGCACGACCACGCTGTCCTGCGCGCGCGCAGCCGGCAAGGCGGCCACGAGCACGGCGATCAACAGCAGGCGCGACGACAACAGGGTTCGGGGCATCTCGCGGGGGCGGTCGGGGCTACCGTGAAATTGTATGTGCAGACCCCGCGGATGGCATGAACCCCGGCTGTCGTCGGTCTCGCCGGCCCGGGGCGTCGCAACCGCGACCGGCGACCTCATCGCTCCAGCCCGCGGCACCGCCGCCCTACCCCTGATCCGCCAACTCCCCCTAGAATGCCTGCAAACATCGTTTCGTCTTCCATGAGCCTCCATCTCTACAACAGCCTGACCCGGCGGGTCGAAGCCTTCAAGCCGGCCGATCCGGCGCGCACCACGATGTACGTGTGCGGCCCGACCGTCTACAACTACGTCCATATCGGCAACGCGCGCGGGCCGGTCGTGTTCGGCGTGCTCGCCGACCTGTTGCGGCGGCGCTTCGGCGCCCTCGCCTATGCCCGCAACATCACCGACATCGACGACAAGATCAATGCCTCGGCGTCGGAACAGGGCGTGCCGATCTCGGTGATCACCGAGCGCTTCACCGCCGCCTACCGCGAGGACATGGCCGCGCTCGGCGTTGCCGCGCCGGACCTGGAGCCGGCCGCGACCGCGCACATCGGCGAGATCATCGCGATGATCCAGCGCCTGGTCGAGGCCGGCCACGCCTACGCCGCCGAGGGCCACGTGCTGTTCGCGGTCGACAGCTTCGACCGTTACGGCAAGCTGTCCGGACGCGATCCCGACGAGATGCTGGCCGGTGCCCGCATCGAGGTCGCCCCTTACAAGAGGGGCGCCGGCGACTTCGTGCTGTGGAAGCCCTCCAGCGACGACCTGCCCGGCTGGGACTCGCCGTGGGGTCGCGGCCGCCCCGGCTGGCACATCGAGTGCTCGGCGATGGCCGCCGCCCACCTGGGCGAGACCATCGACATCCACGCCGGCGGCGTCGATCTGCAGTTCCCGCACCACGAGAACGAGGTCGCGCAGAGCGAGTGCGCGCACGGCGGCCGCACCTTCGCCCGCTTCTGGCTGCACAACGGCATGCTCAACTTCGACGGCGCGAAGATGTCGAAGTCGGTCGGCAACATCGCCCGCGTCCACGATCTGGTGCGCGCGCACCCGCCCGAAGCGCTGCGCTACGCGCTGCTGTCGGCGCACTACCGCGGCCCGCTGGACTGGTCGGACGGCCTGATCGAGCAGAGCGTGCGCACCCTCGACCGGCTCTACGGCACCCTGCGCGACCTCGCCGACGTCGATGCCGACGCGCGCATTCCGGATGCGATCGAGGCGGCGCTGGACGACGACCTCAACACCCCGCAGGCGCTGGCCGAGCTGGCCGGGATCGCCGGCGAGGCGCGCAAGGCCGGCGATGCCGCCGAACGTGCGCGGCTGAAGTCGGAGCTGCTCGGCGCCGGCCTGGCGCTGGGCCTGCTGCAGCAGGACCCGGCCACCTGGTTCGCGCGTGGCGCCTCCGGCGAGGACGACGCCCGCATCCAGGCCCTGGTCGACGAGCGCGTCGCCGCCAAGCAGGCGCGCGATTTCGCCCGCGCCGACGCGATCCGCGACCAGCTCGCCGCCGAAGGCATCGTGCTGGAAGACACGCCGCAGGGCGTGCGCTGGGTCAGGAAGGTCGCCTGACGCACCAGCGCCGCTCCTACGAAATGCGGTACGACATGGCCCCGCCCTCCCCTGAGTGAGGGGGCGATTCCCATCGCAGATGCGAATGGGGGTGCGGCAGCGCAACGGCGGGGCCCAAGGTTTGCGCAGCAAACTTTGGGGATTCCCGGGCGCAGCCCGGGGATCGTGGCGTACGCCGCTCCTACGGCGGGGGCATGGCCCACCCGCCTCATCGGCCGTTGCCGGCAACGGCGTAGAATCGAACATGTGATGAATGCCGTGACTGCTCCCGTATCCCCGTTTCCGCTCGAGCCCAGCGCCGCCGACGCGCAGGCCGCGATCCGCGACGAATTCGCCTTCTTCGGCGACTGGTCCGAGCGCTACCAGTACCTGATCGACCTCGGCCGCAAGCTGCCTGGGCTGCCGGAGGCGTGGAAGACCGACGCGCACCGCCTGCACGGCTGCCAGTCGATGGTCTGGATCGTTCCCGAGGGCGATGCCTCGCGGCTGGACTTCCACGCCATCAGCGACTCGGCGATCGTCTCGGGCCTGATCTACCTGGCCCTGCGCGTGTACTCGGGCCGCAGCGCCGCCGAGATCGCCGCGACCGATGCCGACTACATCGCCGACATCGGTCTGGCCAGGCACCTGTCGCCGACCCGCAGCAACGGCCTGGCCTCGCTGCTGGCCTTCATCCGCGCCGAGGCCGCCAGGCATCTGTGAGCGCGCCCGCGCCCACCACCTGGGCGCTGCTGCGCAACCCCGGCTTCTCGGGACTGCTGGCCTACCGCCTGCTGACGATGCTGTCCTACCAGATCGTCGCGGTGACGGTCGGCTGGCACATCTACCAGATCACCCGCGACGCGCTTTCCCTCGGCCTGATCGGACTGGCCGAGGTGGTGCCGTTCATCGCGATGGCGCTGTTCGCCGGCTACGCGGTCGATCACCTGCCGCGACGCAAGGTCGGCATGTTCGCCTGTATCGGGCTGGTGCTCACCACCCTGTGGTTGGCGGCGGTCGCCGCCGGCACCCTGCCCTCGTTCGGGACCGCCGCCATCTACGCCGCGATCGCGCTCAACGGCGTGGTGCGCGCGTTCCTGCGACCGGTCTACGCCTCGCTGTTCGCGCGCGTGCTCAAGCGCCAGCACTTCGGCAAGGGCGCCGGGATCGGCAGCGTGGTGATGCAGACCGGCCTGGTCGCGGGCCCGGCGCTGGGCGGCGCGCTGATCGCCTTCGGCGGCATCACCGCTTCGTACCTGGTCGCCGCCGCGCTGGCGGCGGTCGCCGCGGTCGCGATACGCCTGTTGCGGGTCACCGAACCGGCGCTGCCGGCCGAACGCGGACCGGTACTGCGCAGCATCGGCGAGGGCCTGCGCTTCGTGTTCGGCAACCAGGTGGTACTCGGCGCACAGGCCCTGGACATGTTCTCGGTGCTGTTCGGCGGCGCGGTCGCGCTGCTGCCGGCGTTCGTCACCGAGGTGTTCGCGCAGGGGCCGGAGGCGCTCGGGATCCTGCGTGGCGCGCCGGCGGCCGGCGCCCTGCTGATGGCGGTCTGGCTGGCGCGCAATCCACCCGAACGCCACGCCGGGCGCCTGCTGCTGGCGGCAGTGGCCGGCTTCGGGCTGTGCATCATCGGCTTCGCCATCGCCCGCGAGTTCTGGATGGCGGCGGCGCTGCTGGCCCTGTCCGGGGCCTGCGACAGCGTCTCGGTGGTGCTGCGCACGACGATCCTGCAGTTGGCCACCCCCGATCACATGCGCGGGCGGGTCGCCGCGATCAACGGCATCTTCGTCGGTTCGTCGAACGAACTGGGCGCGTTCGAGTCCGGCGTCGCCGCGCGCCTGCTCGGTCTGGTGCCTTCGGTGATTTTCGGCGGCTGCATGACCGTCGCGATCACCGCCACGACCGCCCGGCTGGCACCGAAGCTCCGTCGGCTGGACCTGCGCGAGCTGCATTAGCCGCAGCGGCGCCGCTGCCGACATCCCTCCGGGCGCACCGACGCTGGCGCGGCGATCCGGAGGGTGGCTGGAGCATGTCGGCACGGACCACGAAAAAGCCCGGCCGAGGCCGGGCTTTGCGCCCCGTCGGGGCGTCGGCGACCGGCGTCGTGCCGGTTCGCGGAGGGCGATCAGTCGCCCATCTGCTTCTGCAGGTGCTCCCAGCGCTCCTGCGCATCGATCGTGCGCTCGGCGGTCAGGCGCGCCTCGAGACGCTCCAGACCGATCTCCTCGCCGGTGTCGAGGCAGTAACCGTAGTCGCCGCTGTCGACCCGCTTGAGGGTGCTGTCGATCTTGCTGATCAGTTTGCGATAGCGGTCACGGGTCCGCAGCTCGAGCGAGTTCTCGGTCTCGCGGGTCGCACGCTCGGCCTCGTCGCCGACATCGCGGACCTCTTCCTTCAGGTTCTCGATGGTCTGCTTGGACTCTTCGACCAGGTCGGCGCGCCACTGCAGCAGGCGCTGGCGGAAGTACTCCAGTTGCAGCGCGCTCATGTACTCCTCGTCGGGACCGGGCTTGTAGCCTTCCGGCAGGATCGGGCGTCCGGTCGCGGAATCGGTCTCGTGGGGCACGACCTTGAACTTGCTCTTCGGCGCCGGCGCCTGCGGACGCGCCGCCACCGCCACCGCCACCTTGCCGGCGGCGCGCTTGGCGACCACCTTGGACGGGGCCGGCGCCTCGGCCTTCGCCGGCGCGGTCCTGGTCGCCGGACGGGCCGCCGGCTTCTTCACCACGCTGGTACGGACCGGGGCCTTGGCCTCAGCGGGGCTGGCCTTCTTGGCGACGGCTTTCTGGGCTACGACTTTCTTGGTCACTGTCTTCTTGGTCACTGCGGGTTTGGCTGCTGTGGACTTGGCGGCGGGCTTCTTGGCGACGGCGGGCTTGACCGCCTTCCTGGCCGCCTTCTTGACCGCCGGCTTGGCGACCGGCGTCTTGGCGGCCACCTTCTTGGGCGCCGGCTTCTTGGCGACGGCCTTCTTGGTCGGCGCTTTCTTCGTCACGGGCTTCTTGGCCGCAGCCCTCTTCGCCGGCGCCTTCTTCGTCACCGCCTTCTTCGCCACCGGCTTGGCGGCAGGCTTTTTCGCTACGGGCTTTTTCGCCGCCGGCTTCTTCACCGCCACCTTCTTGGCTGCGGCCTTCTTCACGGCGGGCTTCTTGGCGGCGGCTTTCTTCACGGCAACCTTTTTCACGGGAGTCTTCTTGGCCGACGACTTGCCCGCCACGGCCTTCTTGGCGGCCTTCTTCGGCACAGCCTTCTTGGCGACGGGCTTGGCGACCTTCTTGGCCGGCTTGGCGGCCTTTGCTGGTTTCTTTTTCACTGCCACGGGCGACTTGTCCTTCTGGTTCCCTTGTGACGGGAAAGCGCGCTGTTATACCCTGCCACGGCTACCGCGGCAACCGCGCCCCCTGCGGATTTCCGCCATCCTACACGCCGTGATCGATCGTCTCTTCATCGCCCTTTTACGCTTCTACAAACGGTGGATAAGTCCGCTGCTGGGGCCCCGTTGCCGCTTCTACCCCAGTTGCTCGGACTATGCGATGCAGTCGATCGCGCGCTTCGGGACGCTGAAGGGCAGCTGGCTGGCCGCTCGTCGGCTCGCCCGTTGCCACCCACTGAACCCGGGCGGATTCGACCCGGTGCCCCCCGCGCCCGGCCAGGACGCCCTCTCAGACACGAATCCGGAGCCGCCTACATGCCGACATCCCCATCGACACTGATAGTAAACGCCCGCCTGGTGAACGAAGGCCGTGAGCTGGAGGGCGATCTGCGCATTGCCGACGGCCGCATCGCCGAAATCGGGACCGGGCTCTCATCCCATTCCGGCGAGCAGGTCGTCGATGCCGGCGGCCGGCGCCTGCTGCCGGGGATGATCGACGACCAGGTCCACTTCCGCGAACCGGGCATGGAATACAAGGCCGACATGGCGACCGAGTCGGCGGCCGCGGTCGCCGGCGGCCTGACCAGCTTCATGGACATGCCCAACACCACCCCGCCGACCCTCGATGCGGCCGCGCTGGAGAACAAGTACCAGCGGGCCAGCGGCCGCGCCTGGGGCAACTTCGGCTTCTACATGGGCGCCAGCAACGACAATCTGGAAGCGATCCGCAGCCTCGACCCGCTGACCGCGCCCGGAGTGAAGGTGTTCATGGGCGCCTCGACCGGCAACATGCTGGTCGACGACCCGGACACCCTCGACGCGATCTTCCGCGACGTGCCGACCCCGATCATCACCCATTGCGAAGACACCCCGATGATCGAGGCCGAAACCGCCCGCTACAAGGCGAAGTACGGCGACGACATCCCCGCCGCCTGCCACCCTGACATCCGCTCGCGCGAGGCCTGCATCAAGTCGACCCGGCTGGCGCTGGAGCTGGCGCGCCGCCATGGCACCCGCCTGCACGTGCTGCACATCTCCACCGCCGACGAGCTGGCGCTGTTCGAGGCCGGCCCGCTGGTCCGCGCCGACGGCAGCCGCAAGCAGATCACCGCCGAGACCTGCATCCACTTCCTGCGCTTCGACCGCCGCGACTACGAGGCCCTCGGCCACCTGATCAAGTGCAACCCGGCGATCAAGGACCCGTCCGACCGCGAAGCGCTGATCCGCGCGGTGGCCGGCGACATCATCGACGTGCTCGCCACCGACCACGCGCCGCATACCCTGGAGGAGAAGCACAACCCCTACGTGCGCGCGCCCAGCGGCCTGCCGCTGGTGCAGTTCGCCCTGGTGGCGGCACTGGAGCTGGTCCACGAGGGCCACATGGACACCGCCCGGGTCGTGCAGAAGTTCGCCCACGCGCCGGCGCAGCTGTTCGACGTGGCCGAGCGCGGCTTCCTGCGCGAGGGGTATTTCGCCGACCTGGTCCTGATCGACGACGCTCCCGCCGATGGCGCCCCGTTCATCGTCGAGCGCTCGCAGGTGCTGTCCAAGTGCGGCTGGTCGCCGTTCGAGGGCCGCGGCTTCCGTTCGCGGATCGCCTCGACCTGGGTCAACGGCGTCCAGGCCTGGGACGGCCAGCGCCTGGTCGGAGCCCCCAACGGCCAGCGCCTGGCCTTCAGCCGATGACCGGCACTTCCAGGTCCGTCGGCCTCGGCCGGATTTCCGCCCTGCTCCTGCTGTCGGCCTGCACCGGCCAGCCCTCCGGCGCGAACGCCGCACCCGCGACCCAGGCCGAGCGGCCGCCCTCGCTGCCACCGGTGGCGCGTCCGCATACGCGGCCGACCGGGGTCACCTTCCTGCCGACCTCGGTTCCCCAGGGCGCGCTGGTGGTCGGCCTGACCGACCCGGCGGCCCGGGTCGAGTACGACGGCCGCACCCTCAGGGTTTCGCCGCAGGGGCGCTTCGCGTTCGGCATCGCCCGCGACGCCAGCGGCACCGCCCAGGTCCGCATCACCCAGGCCAACGGTCAGACCCTGGTGCAACGCGTCGCGATCACCCCGCGCGACTGGCCGATCGAACGGGTCAATGGCGTACCGCCGAAGACGGTCAACCCGCCGCGGGCGATCGCCGAGCGCATCGCCCGCGAACAGGCCGAGGTGACCGAAGCGCGCCGCCGCGACGACGACCGCGCCGACTTCGCGCAGGACTTCATCTGGCCGGTGCAGGGCCGGATCAGCGGCCGCTTCGGCAACCAGCGCGTCTACAACGGCACTCCGAAGTCGCCGCACTCGGGGATGGACATCGCCGCCCCCAACGGCACCCCGGTCAAGGCCCCCGCCGGCGGCGTGGTGACCTATGCCAATCCGGACATGTACCTGACCGGCGGCACCGTGCTGATCGACCATGGCCACGGCATCAGCTCGAACTTCCTGCACCTGTCGCGACTGGACGTGAAGGTCGGCGACCGGGTCGAACAGGGCCAGGTGATCGCCGCGGTCGGCGCGACCGGACGCGCGACGGGGCCGCATCTGCATTGGGGGATGAACTGGTTCACCACCCGCATCGACCCTTTGTTGCTGGTCGAGCACGGACCGTAACCCTCCCATCGTTCGCCATCACCACGCGCGGCGGCGCGTTCGTCATCGCTGCCGTGCCGGGGTCCACCTTGGCACGGTTTACCACCCGCATCGACCCTTTGTTGCTGGTCGAGCACGGGCAGTAACCCTTCCCCCGCTCCTACGGCATCGCCGCGTGTGACCCAGCCCCCTGAGTCAGGGGGCGATTCGCGCGTAGCGCGAATGGGGGTGTGGAAGTGCAACGGCGGGGCCCAAGGCTTGCGAAGCAAATTTTGGGGATTCCCGGGCGCAGCCCGGGAGTCGCGGCTCACGCAGCTCCTACAACGCTCCTGCGAACGCGGTAACCTGGGCGATGAACCCTCCCATCATCCCGTCGCCGTCACCCACGTCCGTACTCCCCGGAGGAATCGTAGGAGCGGCGTAGGCCGCGATGAAGCCTTCCCATCAAACCCATCGCGGCCTACGCACTTCATGGATCGGCGGCGTCGCCCTCAGCCGTGCCAGTCGGGCGCCTGCATCAGCCGGCCCAGCGGCCGGTGGCAGGGGGTGCGCGCCAGGTCGCCGGGGCTGACCCCTTTCGGATTGATCGCCGCGAACGGCAGCACCGCCTCCGGCAGGCCCATCAGGGCCGAGCGCGCGGCGACCTTGAACTGTTCCGGCACCTGGTCGTTCACGCCCAGCCGGGCCCTCACCTCGGCCGCCATCGCCGCCAGTTCGGCATCGGCGACCTCGCCGAACAGGCGCTCCAGATCGGCCGGTGGCGCGGCCTCGCTCAATGCGCCGACCGGCAACATCCGCGCCTTGCGCTGCGGCCGCATCAGCGACCAGACCTCGGCGACCAGCCTGCCGATGTCGCCGGTGTACGGCGCCGGTGGATCCAGCGGCGGCACCACGACGATCTCGGGGGCCAGCCGCCCCTTCGGCGTCGCCGCGTTCTCGGCGAAGCTGCGATAGACGAATTCGCTGCAGGTCATCCGCTGCGCGTCGTCGTCCAGCAGGCTGTCGAAGGCCACCCGCAGCACCCATCGCAACCATGACGGCGCATTCGGGAACGCCTTCCCGCGCACCGCGACGACGATGCCGATCATCGCCAGCTCGCTGGTCGCATACGGCAGGCCGAGCAGGCCGGCCGCGTGCTCGATCACCCGCGAGCGGTCCTCGATGGACAACGGATTGCGATCGTAGGCGACCGGACGGAAGGCATCGACCAGGAACACCGGACTGCCCTCGCCCAGCCGCGAAGCCAGTGGCGTCGCCACCACCCCGTGGGTGACCGATTCGTACAACTGACCGTCCTCGGCCATCACCGCGCTGTGGCTGTACACGCTGTCGCAGGCCCAGGCGATCAGCGTCGACAGCTCGCTGCGGCCCCGCATCAGCAATACGTCGCCAGGCTCGACGACCTCCGGACCGACCGGATGGACCGGCTGCGCGCGCGCATCTAGATTCATCGTAGTGCCCCCCTGAAGGCCACTGCTGGGTGAATGTCGCTTCTTCAGCTGTCGACGCGGTTCTCCGCGTCCACCGGCCAGCGCTCAGGCACGGGCGCCGCGCTCGCGGAGCATGGGCCTGATATGGCCGATGACACGATCGCGGCCGGCCGACTTGCTCGCATACAGCGCGGCGTCGGCCCGCTCGAGCAATTGCCCGGGCGACTCGCCGGGCTGCAACTCTGCAACACCGAGGCTGAGGGTCACGTCAACGACCGCGCCATCGACCGCGATCGGACGGCTGTTCACCGCCGAGCGCAGGTTCTCGGCGACCCCGACCGCCTCCCTCAGCCCGGTGCATGGCAACAACACCACCATCTCGTCGCCGCCGTAGCGACCGATCTGGTCGTAGGTGCGCAGACGATTGCGCACGCGCAGCGAGACGATGCGGATGCATTCGTCGCCGACCCTGTGCCCGTGGGTGTCGTTGATCCGCTTGAAGTGGTCGATGTCGAAGAACACCAGCGAGAACGGCATGCCCGACTTGTGGGCCTCGTCGACCCCGGCCTTGAGCAGGTCCTCGATCACCGGTCTGGAGCTGGCTCCGGTCAGGGCGTCGTAGGAGGCCATGTGGCTGGCCTGGTCGCGATCGCGCCGCAGCTCGTGCATCTTGTCGGCCAATCCCACGGTAATGATCAGCCCGGCCACCGCGAACCCGGCCGGATAGGCGTACGCCAGCCAGTAGGGGCCGTCCCACACCCCCAGCAACTGCAGCACCCGCATGGTGACCAGGGTCATCAATGGCAGCCAGGAGATCAGCACGAAGCGCGCTGCCCGCTGCCCGCGCACCGAGCCCGAGACGCTGGCGAACAACACCAGCAGTACCGAAGCGAGGATCACCAGGTTGCCGACCAGGGCCACGTAGGGCGACAGGCTGAACACCGCCAGCGCCGCCAACAGCAGGGCCACCCCGCTGCAGGCCTGCAGCGCACGCAGCAGCCGCGGCTGCCGCAGCCGCAGTTCCAGGAAATGGCCGAGGAAGCCGTTGCTGGTCGCCAGCGCCAGGAACCCGAACACGCGACCGGCCCGGGGGTCGCCGGACAGCAACCCGGCCAGTCCCGGGAAGATCCGCAGATCGCCGCCCAGGGTCGCCAGGTACAGCACCTGGCACAACAGGGTGACCATCAGATAGGCGTAGGCGCGCTCGCCGATACCGGCCCAGAAGCCCAGTGCGAGCACCGCCAGCACCAGCATCGTCGACAGGATCACCGCCCGCCAGCCGGCATAGGCCAGATCCCGGCGGTGGCTCCAGGCCGCCGACTCCACCGAGACCCCGATCGTGATCGGGGTGGGCGCGTGCAGGCGGACATCGACATGCTGGCCGCGCTCGAGCCCCTGCGGCAGCGGA
Organism: Marilutibacter maris; assembly: GCF_003233695.1. Taxonomy (NCBI): domain Bacteria; kingdom Pseudomonadati; phylum Pseudomonadota; class Gammaproteobacteria; order Lysobacterales; family Lysobacteraceae; genus Marilutibacter; species Marilutibacter maris. The sequence continues at coordinate 2,412,137 of NZ_CP029843.1, forward strand.
ATGAAGAAGGCGCGCGCCGAGTGGGCCAGGTCGGCATCGGCACCCATCAGCGCCCGCCGCAGCGGTGCGCGGTCGCCGGGACGCCAGGCCTCGACCCGGCTCAGGTACGGAAAATGCAGGACCAGCAGCGGGTCGGATGAAGCGGGGATCGCCTCCAGCGCGGTGATCCGCCACCAGTGCACTCCGGTCTCGCGCTCGGACAGCGCCCGCCCGTCGCCGAGCGGTACGAAATCCGCGTCGAAATCGCCCGCCAGTATCCGTGCCGGTACCGGGTCGCCGTCGAGGCGGGACACGTCGAGGGCCTGCGCGCGCCCTTCGGCCGCGACAGCCAGCAACAGCAGCAATGCGAATGCCTGCCACCCCCGACGCAAGGACTTCCCCCCGGATCGTCCGCCACGTACCGCCCGAGCATAGCCGATCAGCGCATCGGCAGCGCGCGGCGGGGGTATCGCGGGGGGGATGAGCGCCCGACGAAGGGGCGGCTGGAGGCTAGCGGGGACCGGAACCGCTGACCCGGGCGACGGCGTCGTGCGGGTGCAGGCTCTCGAAGTGCGCGACCTCGGCCTCGAAGCGCTCCACGTGCGGGTCGTGCGCGAGCACCGAGACGACCCGCCGCGCGGCGTCCTCGCAGAACATCAGGTTGGCCGCGTTCAGTGCGGCGAAGGCCTGCTCGTCCTGGCGCTTGACTGCGGTCTGGACCGGTGTCGCCAGGCGCTGTTCGAGCGCGTCGATCATCGCCGCCAGCGGCAGCTCCTCGAACTGCGGCCGCAGCTGCAGGCGCACGCTGGCGCGGCTGCGCTGGGCGTGCGGGGTCGCCGCCAGGCCGCGCTCGGAGGCCAGCCAGTCGCCGACCACCGAGGTCGAGATCGGGCGCGCGTCGGCGAAATCGGCGACGAAACGCTCGGCATTGAGCTGCCGCGACAGCGCCGCCGAGGCCGGACAGGTGCTGGAGTACTCGACCGAGAACGCCAGCGACAGCCGCAGGTGACCGTCCTCGAGCAGGGCCTCGATCTCGACCGGATAGCGCTTCCAGCCGGCATTGCCGCTGGCCAGTGCCGGCCGCAGCAGCATCTGGTCGTAGCGCAGCACCAGCCGCGCCGACGAGGACAGCCCTTCCTGCGAGTCGACCAGCGACTGCAGCACCCGGCGCAATCCCGCCGGCGTCACCGCCTCGCTGGCGAAGGCATCCTGCAGGCGCAGGTACAGGCGCGACATGTGGATGCCGCGCGCATCGGCGTCGTCCAGGCTGACCGCGACATCGACCGAGGCGGCGACCTGGACCGGCTCACCGCCCGGCGTGGCCACCCGCAGCGGCAGCGCGATGTGCGACATGCCGACCCATTCCAGCGTGCGGGCCTCGGCGGCGGCCTCGAAGGCTACGTCGGGGAGCTGTCGGGTCTGGCTGCTTGGAGGAGTCACGGTGGGGCCTGGATTCGGTGCGGGGACGTCGTTCACCCGGTCGGAAATGGGGGCATCGGCGACCGATGCAACAGCGCCGACCGGGCCGCCATTGTAACGGCCCGCCCGGGCGCGGCCCTGAGCGGAGGCGGAACAGTCAGTTCCGCGGGCGCGCCCGCGCCGAGCGCCAGGCGATCGCCAACGAGCGCCAGGGCTTCAATGCGCGGGCCGGCTCGGCATGGCCCAGGCGGGCATGGGCCAGTGCGGTCCACAGGCGCCTGGGCACGGTCCGTGCCGGCGCCTGCGGCCAGCGCTGGCGCAGTTGCTCGGCCCAGATCGCCAGCGGCGTGCCCTCGCCGGCGCGGGCGACGATCGCCAACGGCACGTGAGCGTCGCCCTCATGGAAGAAACGCGACTGCAACAGTGCGGCCACGACGGCATCGCGCGAACCCTCGGCATCGTCGTCGCCGGCACCGATGAACAGGCGCTGCTCGACGTCGGCGACGGCGGCGGCGAAAGGCTCCAGCGCGGCGAAGGCCTCGGCGTGGTCGCGCGGACGCTCGCGGCTGGCCTGCAGCGTCGGCAGGGCCGCGGCCAAGGCCGCCCAGTCCGCCGATTGCCGCTGCAGGGCGATCCCCAGTGGATGGCGGCGGGCACCGCGCGACCAGCCCTGCAGCTCCTCGCCCCACCAGGCCAGCTTCGCTTCGCCCGGACGCGGATCGCGGCCGCCCCAGGCGGCATCGCCCAACTCCTGCAGCAGCGCCGCCCAGGCCAGCGCCGACCCGCGTTGCGGCGCCGGTACGAACACCTCGGCCACGCCCCATTCCGGCCAGCGTTGCCGCCACTTGGCGAGGAAGCTGTCGAGCGCGGCCGGGTCGTTGCCTGCGGACGGCAGTCCGGCACGCTCGTCGGTCGTGTTCATGACCGCGGCCAGCGGGCCGGATCGGCCAGCTCGGCCGGATGCTCGACCATGATGTCGCCGCCCCAGCCCGCGGGATCGTCGCCGGCCAGGCGGTAGCCCCACAGCGCGACCACCGAACGCATCCCGGCCGCACGCGCGGCGACGATGTCGCGTTCGTCGTCGCCGACATAGACGCAGTCCGACGCGGCGACGCCGATCCTGTCGGCGGCGACCGTCAGCGGCAGCGGATCGGGCTTGCGCACCGGCAGGGTGTCGCCGCCGATCAGGACCGCGCTGCGGCTGTCCCAGCCCAGGTGCGGCAACAGCTCGCGGGCCAGATATTCGGGCTTGTTGGTGACGATGCCCCAGATCGTCCCGGCCGCCTCCAGCGCGCCGAGCATCGCCTCGACGCCGTCGAACACGCCCTGGTGGGCGCCGATCTGGCGCTGGTACTGATCGAGCAGCTCGGGCACCCAGGACTCGCGCTCGGTCTCGGGCAGGTCCGGGAACGCCGCCAGCAGCATCGCGCGGGCACCGCGGGAGACGCTGGGGCGGAATTCGGGCAGCGACATCGGGGGCCGGCCGCGCGCCGCCCTCATCGCGTTGGCGGCGGCGAGCAGGTCGTGGGCGCTGTCGGCCAGGGTGCCGTCGAGATCGAACAGCACCGCCTTCGGGAAACCGGCGGTCGCCGCCGCGACACGCGTGCTGCGGTGTTCTCCGACCATGCTCATTCGGGTTTCACCGCGCAGGCCAGGTAGTTGACGTCGGTACGACCGATCACCCGGGCGCTGTTGCGCCAGGGCTCGTAGGCCAGCCCGCTGACATCCTCCAGTTGCAGACCGGCCGCGCGCAGCCAGGCCGCCAGTTCCGACGGCTTGATGAAGTCGCGGTACTGGTGGGTGCCCTTCGGCAGGACCCGGGCGACGTACTCGGCGCCGACGATCGCCAAGGCGAACGCCGCCGCGGTGCGGTTGAGGGTCGACAGGAACAGCCGGCCGCCGGGCTTGAGCAGCGTCGCGCAGGCGTTCACGATCGCGGCCGGGTCCGGCACGTGCTCGAGCATCTCCATGCAGGTGATCACGTCGAAGCGGGCGGGCATCTCGGCCGCCAGCGCTTCCACCGACTGCAGCCGGTAGTCGACGCTGAGGCCGGTCTCCAGGCGATGCAGGCGGGCGACCTTGACCAGCTCCGGCGCCAGGTCGATCGCGGTGACCTCGGCGCCCTCGCCGGCCAGCGCCTCGCTGAGCAGGCCGCCGCCGCAGCCCACGTCCAGGGCCTGCGCCCCGGCCAGCGAGGCCCTTTCGGCCACATACCCCAGCCGCGCCGGGTTCAGCGCATGCAGGGCTTTCTGGGGGCCGTTGGGGTCCCACCACCGTTGAGCCAAAGCACCGAACTTGTCCAGCTCGGCCTGGCGGAAATTATCGTTCGCCTCTATGCCAGTCACAGGCAGTGCTCCACTTCGAACCGTCCATGGTGCGTGCTCCCGGCCCGCGCATCCGTGCGCGGTCGTTCCCCGCCGCGCGAGCCAGTGGCTCGCAAGCGCGACGGCTCACCCCACCACCGTTGAGCCAGGGCACCGAACTTGTCCAGCTCGGCCTGGCTGAAGTTGCCGCCCGGATCGCGTCCGGGCTCGGGGGACGTGGTCGGGTTCATATCGCTCCTGTCAGGAAATCCGGATCGCGGCGATCCGCTTGCGCCACTCGCGCGCCCGGGCGATCAGGGCGTCGGCGTCCATGTCGACCAGCACGCCGTCGCGCAACTTGGCGTGGCCGGCGATCCAGACGTCGCTGACCTGATGGCGGCCGGCCGCGTAGACCAACTGCGAGATCACATGATGCAGCGGCTGGGTCTCGATCCGGGCCAGGTCGACGCAGGCCAGGTCGGCCTGCTTGCCGGGCTCGATCGAGCCGATCAGGTCCTCGAAACCGACCGCCCGCGCGCCGCCCAGGGTCGCCGCGCGCAGCGCGCTGGCGGCATCGAAGGCGGCGGCATCGTCGGCGACCGCCTTGGCCAGCAGCGCTGCGGTGCGGGTCTCGCCGAACATGTCCAGGTCGTTGTTGCTGGCGCAGCCGTCGGTGCCGATCGCGATCGTCACCCCGGCCTTCTCCAGCCGGCCGATCGGGCAGAAGCCCGAGGCCAGTTTCAGGTTCGATTCCGGGCAGTGGACCACGCAGACGCCACGCTCGGCGCACATCGCGATCTCGGCGTCGGTCAGCTGGGTCATGTGCACCGCGACCAGGCGGTCGCTGACCAGGCCCAGCCGGTCCAGCCGCGCCAGCGGCCGCTGGCCGTGCTTCTGCCGCGACTCATCGATCTCCTGCGCGGTCTCGTGGGTGTGCAGGTGCACCGGCATGTCGAGCTGGTCGGACAGCATGCGGATGCGCTCGAAGCTGGCATCGGACACCGTGTACGGCGCGTGCGGCACGAACGAGGTGGCGATGAAGGGATCGTCGCGCCACTGGTCGTGCACCTCGATCGCACGGTCGAAGTACTCGTCGTCGGTCTTCGCCCACGCGGTCGGGAAATCGATCACCGGCAGACCGACCCGGGCGCGGAAACCCTCGCGCTTGTAGACCGCCGCCTGCACGTCCGGGAAGAAGTAGTTCTCGTTGGCGCAGGTGGTGCCCCCGCGCAGCATCTCGGCGATCGCCAGCTCGATGCCGTCGGCGACGAACTCAGGCCCGATCACCGCGCCCTCGACCGGCCAGATGTGGCCCTGCAGCCACTCCATCAGCGGCAGGTCGTCGGCGACCCCGCGCAGCAGGGTCATCGGGTTGTGGGTGTGGGCATTGACCAGGCCCGGGATCAGCGCCGACTGCGGGCGCGATACGACCTGGGCGGCGGCGAAACGCTCGCGCGCCTCGCGGATCGGCAACACCGCGACGATCGCGCCATCGCTGATCGCCACGGCATGCTGTTCGAGCACCACGCCGTGCGGCACGACCGGCACCACCCATCCGGCTTCGATCAACAGGTCGCAGGGCTGGGGGGCATTCTCGATCGACATTCGCTTCCTTTTCTCCGCGACTGCCGCCATGGCGGCAGTCCGTTCGTCTCCGGCTTCACCCTCAGCCGCGGGCCGAAAGCGAAGCCACGTCCCGGCACCGGTCGGGACCGGCACCGGCTCGGCCGGCCGCCTGCCGCATCGCGGCCGCGGCCGGACCGGTCACTTCACCCGGCCGACGTACTCGCCGGAACGGGTGTCGACCTTGATCACCTCGTCCTGGTTCACGAACAGCGGCACCCGCACCACCGCGCCGGTTTCCAGGGTCGCCGGCTTGCCGCCGCCGCCGGAGGTGTCGCCGCGCACGCCCGGATCGGTCTCGGTGATCTTCAGCTCGACGAAGTTCGGCGGCTGCACCGCGATCGGGGTGCCGTTCCACAGGGTCACCACGCACTCCTCCTCGCCCTTGAGGAACTTGCGCGCATCGCCGATGCCGGCCTCGTCGGCCTGGACCTGCTCGAAGTTCTCCGGGTTCATGAAGTGCCAGTACTCGCCGTCGGCGTACAGGAACTGCATGTCGGTATCGACGACGTCGGCCGCCTCCAGCGAATCGGTCGCCTTCATGGTCAGCTCGACCACGCGGCCGGACTTGATGAAGCGGTACTTCACCCGGGTGAACGCCTGGCCCTTGCCCGGCTTGACGTACTCGGTATCGGTGATGATGCACGGCTCGTTGTTGACGAGGATCTTCATCCCGTTCTTGACGTCGTTCATGCCATAGCTGGCCATCGCACAACTCCTGCAGTGTTCTGTAAGGTTTTGGAAATGGTTCGGAACTGATGCTTCGGGACTGGCGCTCGGAAACCCGGGCGCCGCCCGCACGCCGTCCCGGGGGAGGCCGCCCCGGTCCGTGGCCGGGCCGGCCGCCGGCCTCCGGTCGGCGCTAGAATGTCGGGCTGCGCAGCCGCGTGAATGGTTCACGCCGGCCGCTCCAGGCACGAAATCAGTCGCACATGATACCCGCAGCTCCGGCCTCCATGCAGCCGCCACCCCCGCCCGCCGGCGGCACCGGCCCGTCCGCCCCCAGCGTTGGCAGCAGCTGTGGCGCGAGGCCCTGCGCGATCCGTGCGAGCTGCTGGGCCTGCTGGACCTGGACCCCGCCGCCCTGGGCCTGAGCGAAGCGGCGGCGGCGCAGTTCCCGCTGCGGGTTCCGCGCGGCTTCCTCGCCCGCATGCGCCCCGGCGACCCGCACGACCCGCTGTTGCGCCAGGTCCTGCCGCTGGACGCGGAAATGCGGCCGATGCCCGGGTTCGCCCTCGACGCGGTCGGCGACACCGCGGCCAAGGCCGGCGACGGCGTCATCCGCAAGTACCGTGGCCGCGCCCTGCTGGTCGCGACCGGCAGTTGCGCGGTGCATTGCCGCTACTGCTTCCGCCGCCACTTTCCCTATGCCGAGGAGGCCGCGGCGGCGGCCGGCTGGCGGCACACCGTCGAGCTGATCCGCGACGACCCCGGCATCGACGAGGTGATCCTGTCCGGCGGCGATCCGTGGTCGCTGGCGACCCACAAGCTGGCCGAACTGACCGACGCCCTGTCCGCCATTGCGCACCTGAAACGGCTGCGGGTGCACACCCGGCTGCCGGTGGTGTTGCCCGAGCGGGTCGACGCGCCGCTGCTGGACTGGCTGGCCGCCCTGCCCTGGCCGGTCACCGTGGTCGTGCACGCCAACCACGCCAACGAGTTCGACGCCAGCGTGGACGCGGCGATGGCGCGCCTGCGCGGCGCCGGCGCGACCCTGCTCAACCAGGCGGTGCTGCTGAGGGGCGTCAACGACGACATCCAGGCGCTGTGCGAGCTGAGCGAGCGCGGCTTCCAGGCCGGCGTGCTGCCCTACTACCTGCACCAGCTCGACCGGGTCCAGGGCGCCGCCCATTTCGAAGTCGACGACGCCCGCGCGCGGCAACTGCACGCGGCGATGGCGGCGCGGCTGTCGGGCTACCTGGTGCCGAAACTCGTCCGCGAGGTCGCCGGCGACACGGGCAAGCGACCGCTCTGACACCGGACCGCAACCTTGCGCCTGTCGACTGTACGACCGGCACGCAGCCGGACCGACGCCCGTCCGCACTGCGACCCAATGGGCAATCCACCTGTTTGCGCATGGACGCGCCGACCGCATTCATGCCATAACGGCGTGGGGAGGAAGATCACTCATGCAATTCGGCAAAGACCTGCCACTCAGGCTGCTGGTGGTGGACGACAGCGTTGAGGCCGCGGAGGCCATCGTCAGCATGCTGCGCAACAGCGGCATCGCGGTGCGTCCGAGTCGGCCCGAGAACGCCGACGCGCTGGCGCAGATGTTGACCGCGCAACCCTTCGACATCGTGCTGGTGGCCCACGACGCCGCCAGCGTTCCGCTCGAGGAGGTGATGCAGCGGGTCGATGCCAGCGGCAAGGATCTGCCGGTGCTGATCCTGCACGACGACATCGACACCGCGCGCCTGCTCAGGGCCGCCTCGCTCGGTGCGCGCGGGGTCGTGCTGCGTTCGCAGCCGGACCTGCTGCGCCAGCAGGTGATGCGCGAATGGTCGGATCTGGAGGCCAGGCGCTCGCTGCGCAAGCTGGAGAACCACGTCCGCGAGACCGAGCGTCGTTGCGACGCGCTGATCGAGTCCTCGCGCGACCCGATCGCCTATATCCACGAAGGCATGCACATCCGTGCCAATGCGGCCTACCTGGAGACCTTCGGCTTCGACGACTTCGAGGAGATCGAGGGCATGTCGCTGCTGGACATGGTCGCCCCGCAGCACGTGGACGACTTCAAGCAACTGCTGAAGAAGCTTTCCCGGGGCGAACCGCCGCCGCCGCGCTACGAGCTTGAGGCGCGCGGCCTGGATGGCAGCGCCTTCCCGGCGGTGATGGAGTTCACCGCCGCGACCTACGAGGGCGAAGCCTGCCAGCAGGTGGTCCTGCGCCGCCAGGAGCTGGACCCGGAGCTGGCGCGCGAGGTCGAGGAACTGCGCCAGCGCGACCAGGTCACCGGCCTGCTCAACCGCCCGACCTTCCTGCGCGCGCTCGAGGACACCGTCGCCGACGCCGGCGAGAAGGCCAGCCAGCACGCGTTGCTGCTGGTCGAGCCCGATCACTACACCCGCCTGCTGCAGGACATCGGCCTGGACGAGGCCGACGCCCTGGTCGCCGCCTGCGCACGCCGCCTGCGCGACGTGCTCGGCCCCGACGACGTCGCCGCGCGCTTCGGCGAGCACCAGTTCGCGGTGCTGCGGCGCAACTGCGACTATGCCGACTCGATGGCGCTGGCGGAGCAGATCCGCGCCGCCTTTGCCGCCGCGGTGCTGGATACCGGCAGCCGCTCGCTCAACGCCACCGTCAGCATCGGCGGCGTGCAGATCGGCCAGAAGATCGCCAATGTCTCCTCGGTGCTGGGCAAGGCCAACCAGGGGGTGCTGTCGGCGGTCGGCGTCGGCGGCAACCGGATCGAGCTGTTCGACCCCAGCGCCGCCGATCGCGCCGAGGAGGCGCGCGTGCAGGCCTGGGTCGACCGCATCCGCGACGCGATCGACCACGACCGCTTCATCATGCACTTCCAGCCCCTGGTCGGACTGCATGGCCCGCCGGACCAGATCTACGAGGCCTATCTGCGCCTGCTCAACGAGCACGGCGAGCTGGTCCAGCCGATGACCTTCCTGCAGATCGCCGAGGAGCATGGCCTGCTGTGGGAGATCGACCGCTGGGTCGTCGGCCACGCGATCGCGGTGGTCGGCGAGCGCCGCAAGGCCGGTCACGACACCACCGTCCTGGTCAAGATCACCGAGGTGTCGCTGCAGGACGACAGCCTGCTCAAGCACATGGCCGAGCAGCTCGCCCGCCATGGCGTCGAGGGCAGGCAACTGGTCGTGCAGTTGCCGGAGTCGAAGGTGTTCACCCACCTGCGCGCGGCACAGACCTTCCAGGAAGGCGCCGCCCGGCTCGGGGTACGGGTCGGCCTGGAGCAGTTCGGTCTGGGCCTGAACTCGTTCCAGCTGCTGAGCCACTTCAATGCCGGACTGGTGAAGCTGGACCGCAGCTTCATGGACGACCTGCCGAACAACCAGGAGCACCAGGAGCGCATCCGTGAGATCACCAACCGGACCCGCGAGAACGGTCGCCTGACCATTGCCGAATTCGTCCAGGATGCCTCCAGCATGAGCATCCTGTTCGGCGCCGGCATCGACTACGCGCAGGGCCAGTTCCTGGCCCCGGCCGGCCCGGAGATGAACTACGAGTTCTGAGGGCCGGCTTGAGGGGCCTTCCGCAGGAGCGGCGCAAGCCGCGATGGACCTTGGGCCGGGAATATCCCGGTCGCAGCTCACGCAGCTCCTACGAAGCCCGCTTGGCCTCCGGACACGCTACCGAAGCCCCGTAGGAGCGGCGCAAGCCGCGATCCCCGGGCTGCGCCCGGGAATCCCCAAAGTTTGCTGCGCAAACCTTGGGCCCCACCGTTGCGCCTCCACACCCCCATTCGCATCTGCGATGCGAATCGCCCCCTGACTCAGGGGGAACGATATCCGGCTGCGCCCGGATATCTCCCAAAGTTTGCTCCGCAAACCTTGGGCCCCACCGTTGCGCCTCCACACCCCCATTCGCATCTGCGATGCGAATCGCCCCCTGACTCAGGGGGAACGATATCCGGCTGCGCCCGGATATCTCCCAAAGTTTGCTCCGCAAACCTTGGGCCCCACCGTTGCGCCTCCACACCCCCATTCGCATCTGCGATGCGAATCGCCCCCTGACTCAGGGGGAACGATATCCGGCTGCGCCCGGATATCTCCCAAAGTTTGCTCTGCAAACCTTGGGCCCCGCCGTTGCGCTTCCACACCCCCATTCGCATCTGCGATGCGAATCGCCCCCTGACTCAGGGGGCTAAATCCATGCTGCATCGCGTTTGGTGGGAGCGGTGCTTCGGGAAAGCGGCCGCTTGCCGGCACGACGAAAAAAGCCCGCCGGATGGCGGGCTTTTCCGTTGCCGCATCGGCAGAGGCGGTGGATCAGCCGGCCACGCGCCCGCCGACCGGTTCGGCCGGGGCATTGCGCAGCGCCTGGATGCGCTCGGCCAGCGGCGGATGGCTCATCAGCAACTGGCGCAGACCGTGGGCGACGCCGCCACTGATTCCGAATGCCGCGACCTGCTTGGGCAGGGTGCTCTCGCCGTAGGTCACCGACAGCCGTTCCAGCGCCGCGACCATCTTGTCGCGACCGGCCAGGCGCGCACCGCCGGCGTCGGCGCGGAACTCGCGATAACGCGAGAACCACATCGCGATCATGCTGGCGAACAGCCCGAACACCATGTCGAGCACGAACACGATCACGTAATAGCCGATGCCCGGGCCGTCGCGGCCACCGCTCAGATAACCGTCGATGACCCGGCCCACGACACGCGCGAGCACGATCACGAAGGTATTGAGCACGCCCTGGATCAGGGCCATGGTGACCATGTCGCCGTTGGCGACGTGGCTGACCTCGTGGCCGAGCACGGCCTCGGCCTCGTCGCGGCTCATCGCCCGCAGCAGGCCGGTCGACACCGCGACCAGCGAATTGTTGCGGCTCGGGCCGGTGGCGAACGCGTTGATCTCCGGCGCGTCATAGATCGCGACCTCCGGCATCTTGATGCCCGCCGCCTCGGCCTGGCGGCGCACGGTGTTCACCAGCCACTGCTCGGCCTCGTTGCGCGGTTGTTCGATCACGTGGGCGCCGGTGCCGCGCTTGGCCATCCACTTCGAGGTCATCAGCGAGATGAACGAACCACCGAATCCGAACAGCAGCGCGAACACCAGCAGGCCGGTGTTGCTGCCGGTACCGATATTGATGCCGAAGAACTTCTCAAGCACCGCCAGCACGATGCTGATCAGCGCCAGCACGGCCAGGTTGGTGGCCAGGAACAGGGCGACTCGCTTGAACATGTCTTGCTTCCTCCGCGCCACGTGCGCGATACCGCCGAAGTGTGGCAGGCTCGGCGCAATTTCAAGTGAACGCACGACGTGCCCGCCCCCGCTTCCGACCGGCCCGCGCCCGACCCGGCAAATCGCGCAAACCCGCCCTATCGCGGCCGCTTCGCGCCCTCGCCCACCGGCGACCTGCATGCCGGCTCGCTGCTGGCCGCATTCGGCAGCTGGCTGCTGGCGCGCCATGCCGGCGGCGAGTGGTGGCTGCGGGTCGAGGACCTGGACCCGCCGCGCGAGGTGGCCGGCGCGGCACAACGGCAGCTGACCGCGCTGCGGGAATTCGGATTCGTGCCCGATGCGCCGGTGGTGTTCCAGAGCCGCCGCCATGACCTCTACCGGAACGCGCTCGAACGCCTGCTCGATTCCGGCGCCGCGTTCGAATGCCACTGCAGCCGCAGCGACCTGGCCGCCAGCGGCGGCATCCACCGCCGTTGCGTCGCCCGGCGCCGGCGGCCGCAACCCGCGGTCCGCCTGCGGGTCGCGGACGGCAGCATCGTGGCCTTCGAGGATGCGATCCAGGGCCGCCACGTGCAGGATGTCGCCGCCACCGTCGGCGACTTCGTCCTGCGTCGCGCCGACGGATTGTGGGCCTACCAGCTTGCGGTCGTGGTCGACGACGCGGCCCAGGCGATCACCGACGTGGTCCGCGGCGCCGACCTGCTCGACTCGACCCCGCGCCAGATCCTGCTGCAGCGCGCACTCGACCTGCCGACGCCGGGTTACGCGCACCTGCCGCTGGTGACCGATGTTCACGGTCGCAAGCTGTCCAAATCCGATGCGGCGTGGCCGCTGGACGCCGCCGACCCGTTGCCGGCACTGCGCCGGGCCTGGGCCGCGCTGGGTCAGCCGGGCGACGCCCTGGCCGGTGCCGACCTCCCGGCAAGCCTGCTGGCCACGGCGCGAACGGCGTTCCAGCCACACCTGATTCCACCCACGCTGTCGGCAACCGATTGAACTATCACGGCGGTAAAACATCCTGAGGCTAGTATTGGAACGGGGCCGCATGTCGCGGCCGAGGAGAGGAAGACATGCAGTCACGCGTTGCACTGGTCACCGGCGGTACCGGTGGCATCGGCACCTCGATCATCAAGCGACTGGCCGCGGCCGGCCACAAGGTCGCGACCAACTATCGCGACGAAGGCCGCGCCCGGGCCTGGCAGGAAAAGATGAAGGCCGAAGGCGTGGACGTGGCGATGGCCCAGGGCGACGTCACCTCGCCCGAGCAGGCCGAGGCGATGGTGCGCGACATCGAGCGCCAGCTCGGGCCGATCGAGATCCTGGTCAACAACGCCGGCATCACCCGCGACACCACCTTCCACCGGATGAAGCCGGACCAGTGGAACGATGTGATCTGCACCAACCTCAACTCGGTCTACAACGTCACCCGCCCGGTGATCGAAGGGATGCGCGAGCGCAAGTGGGGGCGGATCATCCAGATCAGCTCGATCAACGGCCTCAAGGGCCAGTACGGCCAGGCCAATTACGCCGCGGCCAAGGCCGGCATGCACGGCTTCACCATTTCGCTGGCCCGCGAGAACGCGCGCCTGGGCATCACCGTCAACACCATTTCCCCGGGCTACGTCGCCACCGACATGGTGATGGCGGTGCCCGAGGAGGTCCGCGCCAAGATCGTCGCCGACATTCCGACCGGACGCCTCGGCGAGCCCGACGAGATCGCCTACGCGGTCGCGTTCCTGACCGACGACCAGGCCGGCTGGATCACCGGCTCCAACCTCGACATCAACGGCGGCCACCATATGGGCTGGTAAACGGCGCTTGCCGGACAGGCCCGGCGCCCGCGGCGCAGGCCGCCGGGGAGATATCCGGCTGTGCCCGGATATCTCCCAAAGCTTGCCCTACATGCCTTGTGCCCCGCCGTTACGCCGCCCCCATTCGAGCCTGCGGCACGAATCGCCCCAGACTCTGGGGGTTGGAGTCGATGAACGCATGACGCAGGAGCGGCATAAGCCGCGACGGGGCTTTCCCGGTGAACGGTCAATCGCGGCTTGCGCCGCTCCCACGGTGGACGATATCCGGCCGGACCGGGGAAGCGTTTCCACGGTTCCCGCGGTCGCGCGACAGTTGCAAGCCTCGTGCGGCTGCGCCATGCTGCAAGGCACCACGACACCCGAGCTGACGCTTCATGGCCGCAACCCGTGTCATCAAGAAGTACCCGAATCGCCGACTCTACGACACGGAGATCTCCAGCTACATCACCATCGAGGACGTGCGTCAGTTGATCGTCGATGGCGAGTCGTTCGAGGTCCGCGATGCCCGCAGCGGCGAAGACCTCACCCGCCAGGTACTGTTGCAGATCATCGCCGAGCAGGAGCAGGACGGCGAGCCGGTGCTGTCGACCCAGTTGCTGAGCCAGATCATCCGTTTCTACGGCGATTCGCTGCAGGGCTTCATGGGCAATTACCTGGAGCGCTCGATGCAGCTTTTCCTCGACCAGCAACAGCAGTTCCGCAAGCAGATGGGCGGGCTGATGGGCGAGACCCCGTGGGCGATGATGAACCAGCTGACCGAGCGCAACCTGGCGATGTGGAAGGAATTCCAGCAGAACCTGTCCGGCAGCGTCGGCCAGACCCCGACCTCGCCGCGTCCCGGCAACAAGAACGAAGGCGGCAAGCGCGGCCGCTGATCGCGACGCCGCACCGCCACTCCACACCAGAGAGGGGCGTGTCGCCCCAGCCCCCTGAGTCAGGGGGCGATTCGCGCGTAGCGCGAATGGGGGTGTGGAAGCGCAACGGCGGGGCCCAAGGTTTGCGCAGCAAACTTTGGGGGTACCCGGGCGCAGCCCGGGTATCGGCGGCTTACGCCGCTCCTACGAAAGCCGATCGCTTGTCCTGCTCCTGTAGGAGCGGCATGAGCCGCGACCCGAAGTATCTGGAGGCAGGCCCATCGCGGCTTACGCCGCTCCTACGAAAGCCGATCGCCTGTCCTGCTCCTACGAAAGTCGATCGCTTGTCCTGCTCCTGTAGGAGCGGCGTGAGCCGCGACCCGAAGTATCTGGAAGCAGGCCTCATCGCGGCTTACGCCGCTCCTACGGACCGGCGCGTTCGCTCACTGGCCGCCACAGTATTTCTGTCGGAAGGCCTCGGCCTGGGGCATCAACGCCTGCAGTTCGGCGATACGGTTGGCCGGGTCGGGATGGGTCGAGGCGAACTCGGGCGGGCGCTGGCCGCCGCCGAGCTGGCCCATCCGCTGCCATAGCGGCACCGCCTCGGCCGGGTCGTAGCAGGCCGCCGCGGCGAGCATCAGCCCGACCCGGTCGGCCTGGGTCTCGTGATTGCGGCCGTAGGGCAGGATCAGGCCGTACTGGGCGCCGGCGCCCAGCGCCGCCATGATCGCCTGCTGTTGCTGCGGCGCCATGTCGCCGACCGCCATCCCGGTCGCGACCTGCCCCATCTGCACCAGCTTCTGCTGCGCCATCCGCTGCGAGCCGTGCCGCAACAGCGCGTGGGCGATCTCGTGGCCCATCACCACCGCCACCGCATTCTCGTTCTGCGCGACCGGTATCAGACCGGTGTAGACCGCCATCTTGCCGCCGGGCAGGCAGAAGGCGTTGGCCTCGTCGGACTGGATCACCGCGACATCCCACAGGAACCCCTGGTGGCTGGTCGGCACCGCCTGGTTGTGCATCGCGGCCAGGTCGGCGGTGACCTGAGGCACCTTGGCGACCAGACGCTGGGCGATGCTGCGGATCTGCTGGGTGAGCTGGGCGTCCGCCGGCAGCAGCGCGCCCTGGGCGTTGGCGTCGCCGAGCACCTGGCGGAACGCCTGTGCGCCCAATTGCACTTCCTCGTCGGCGCTGGCGCCGTAGTGCGCGGTCTCGCCGGTATACGGGTCGACCTCGGCGCTGCCGAACCACTGCCAGGCGGCGTAGCCGGCGAACAGCAACAGGATCCACCAGCGGAACTTGCCGCCACGGCGCCCGCCGCCGCGACCGCCCCGCCCCATGCCTCTCGGATCGACCCTCATCGCACGCCCCTCATCTGCTGCCTCAATCAACGATCAATCGACGCGGCGATCGCTCAGATCTCGCGCACCACGCGGAAACCGACCCGGGCATTGGTGGTGTCGCCACGCACCGACAGCCGCCACGCCGACCGGGTCTGCTCCGGCGAACTGGCCCAGGAACCGCCGCGCACCACTTTCTCGCGGCAGCCCGGATTGACCCAGGCATGGGCGTCGCGGGGCGCACGGCGGTAGTTGTCGTGCCAGCAGTCGGCGACCCATTCGCTGACGTTGCCGGCCATGTCGTGAAGCCCGAACGCGTTGGCGCGATAGCTGGCGACCGCGGCCGGGCCCCAGGCACCGTCGCCGTAGCCCTCGAACGCGTTGCGCCAGCGGCGTCCGCTGGGCGAGACATCCTCGCCGCCGGTGAAGTTGCCGCTGCCGGCCGGCGGCGTGCCCTCGCCCCACGGGAACCGGTCCTGGCTGCCGGCGCGCAGCGCGTACTCGAACTCCGCCTCGCTGGGCAGGCGATAGACGTGCCCGGTCTGCTCGGACAGCCAGCGCGCATAGGCGGCGGCATCGGCGGCGCTGACATGGATGACCGGCATGTCGTCGTCGGCACGCTCGCCGGTGTAACCGTCGTCCGGGTCGGCGCCGCTGCGTCGGACCAGGTTGCCGCTGCGCTCGTCGTAGGCGGTGGAGTAGCCGCGGCGAACCGCGCGCGGCTCGTTGCCGGTCGCCTCGAGGTAGCGGCGGAACTCGGCCACGGTGACCTCGGTGCGGGCGAAGGCCAGGCCGCGGTCGAAACGGATGTTGCGGGTCGGCCGCTCGCTGTCGCTGGCGCCCGCCTCGTCGTCGGCGGCGCCCATCGTGAACGCGCCGTGCGGGACCACCACCATCTGCGGGCCGCGGCCGCCGTTCTTCAACGCGTCGGTGAACACCTGGCCGGGGCGGAACAGGCCGTAGTGGGTCGCCAGCTCGATCCGTTCGCGCAGTTCGATCGCGGCCGGGTCGCCCTTGGGCGCGATCCGCAGCAACTCGGCCAGATGCTCGCGCGCGGTGTCCAGGCCGTCCTCGCGCGACAACGCGGCGATGCCCTGGTCGCGCAGGTCGCCGATCCGCTCCACGCGCATCGCGGCGATGCGCTCGCGGGCGTGGGCGACGGTGTCGTCGCCGGAACGGACCTTGGCCGCGCGCGCGAGACCGGCCTCGGCCTTGTCGTAGTCGTAGGCTTCCGCCGCCTGTTCGGCCTCGCGGATCAACGCGCTCTCCGACGCCGCCAGGCCCTGCAAGGCGCGGGCGTCGGCCTCGCGCAGTTCCAGCGCATGGCGGAAGTGCGGCAGCGCCGCGTCCTTGCCGCTGTCGATCCGGCCCGCGGCCAGCGCCCGCTCGCCGGCGACATTGGCCTGCTGGACCCGTTCCATCAGCTCCACGCGCTCCAGGTAGGCCACCACCGGATCGGCATCGGCGGCGACCGCGCGCGCCACCGCGCCGATCTGCTGGGCCCGCTGCAAGGCCTCGGGTGCGTCGTCGATCGACTCCAGGGCCGCGTCGCCCTGTGCCAGCAGAGCGGTGAGTGCGCGCTGCAGCCCCGCCTCGGCCTTCTCCGCCGTCTCGGTGTCGCTGCGCTCGGCGGCATCGACAGCTTGGGCGGTTTCGGTGGCTTCAGTAGGCTCAGTGCCGTCGGCCGCTTCGGAGGCCTGCTCGGCACCCGCCTTCAATGCCAGGTAGATCGGGATCGCGCTCTCGTCATCCTCGTACAGACGCCCGGCCTGCAGGGCCTCGTCGGCCTGGGCCAGCAGCGCCTCGATGTTCTCATCGGTCAACGAGACGGCCGGAGCCTGCCAGTCCGGCATCGTCTCCAGCGCCTGATCGGCACTGACGGTGACGCTCGGCGCCGCCTGCTCGCCGGCCGCCGCCGAGGTGGTGCCGGCGTCCTCCTGCGCGGGCTCGCGCGAGCAACCGGCCAGCACCGCAAGCAGCAGCAACAGGCCGATACCAACACGCGCACCGCGCCGCAGCGTCGCGCGGGCAGGCACACGCGCCGCCGGACGGGCGGACAGGACGCACGGATTGGTCTGGATCGTCGCTGGCAAGCGCCCTCCGGGCCGGTGGCAAGGTCGATACAAGGCTTACATAGGGACCGCGCCGGGGCCGGGGCGCGGTCGGTGCGGCTCCCAAGGGGCCGCGACGGCGGTTATCTGCCCGTTGAAAGTAGGCTATTGTCGCCCGCTCCAGCAACTTCTGTCCGGCCCCGACGCCCCACTCCTGCCAGTGCCCGCTCCGATTACCGACCCCGCCGCGCTCCAGGCGCGCCTCAGCCCCCGTCCCCGCCGGATCGGGCTCGATACCGAATTCATCCGCGAACGCACCTACTGGCCGCAACTGGCCCTGGTCCAGATCTCGATCGAGACCGAGGACGGGCTCGAGGTGGTGCTGGCCGACCCGCTCGCCCCCGGCATCGCCGAGACCCTGGCGCCGATCCTCGCCGACCCGGCCATCCTCAAGATCATGCACAGCCCCAGCGAGGACCTGGTCGCGTTCAAGCACGCCTGCAATACCGTGCCGGCACCGCTGTTCGACACCCAGCTGGCCGCCGCGCTGGCCGGGATCGGCAGCGGCCTGGGCTACCAGAAGCTGGTCGAACAGCTGACCGGCGTGACCCTGGCCAAGGGCGAGACCCGCTCGGACTGGCTGCGCCGCCCGCTGTCGGCCGCGCAACTGGAGTACGCCGCCGACGATGTCCGTCACCTGTTCGAGCTGCACGACGTGCTCGACCACCGACTGGGCGAGCTCGGCCGCCGCGACTGGCTGGCCGAGGACGCCACCCGCACCGTGACCCAGGCCGACAGCGACACCCCCGAGCGCTGGCCGCACCTGGCGATGCGCAGCGCGCAGTTCCTCGACCTCGACGCCCAGCGCCGCCTGCTGCGCCTGCTGCGCTGGCGCGAGACCCACGCGCGCCAGAGCGACCGTCCGAAGTCGTGGATCCTCGACAACGAACTGGCCGGCACCCTCGCCCGCAACCCGCCGATCGACCTGGCCGGGCTGCAACGCGAGTTCGACAGCCATCCCAAGGCCCCGCGCAAGCTCGCGGCGACCGTCTGGGAGGTGCTGAACGCACCGCTGGACGACGAGGCGGAGATCCCCGACGCCAGCGTCGCCGAGCGCCGCGACCGCAACCGCCTGCGCAAGCTGCAGGCCGCGGTCGCCGCCCGCAGCGCCGAACTGGGCCTGCCCGACGGCGTGCTCGCCTCGCGCCGGTGGCTGGAAGCCCTGCTCGACCACGGCCGCTGGCCCGACGCCCTCGCCGGCTGGCGCCGCGAAGCACTGGAGCCGAGCCTGGCGCCATTGCTGGCCGAGAGCTGAGGATAGGCACCGGCGCGCGCTACGGCGGAACCGCCAGAGCGACTGGCGCCGGCGATCCATCGCCCCAGCCGAGCCCATCTACAGGAAGGACACAGGTCGGGGCTTGGCGAACGCGCCCGCGACCGTTACAATTGCCGCCTTCGTGGGGCGGTAGCTCAGCTGGGAGAGCGTCGCGTTCGCAATGCGAAGGTCGGGAGTTCGATCCTCCTCCGCTCCACCACGATATCCAGTGACAGACAATCAAGCCGGCCTCGCGCCGGCTTTTTTGTGGCTGTTTGCCTACGAGAAAATGAGGGCACTGATATCGAGTCGCATGCTATGCCGCCCGGCAACTTCCTGACCCATCGCGAACGACAGCGGCATGCCACCTAGTTCAACCTTGAACCGGTCAAACCGCTGCCAAACGGCGGGCCATGTCGGCCCAGTGCGCTCCAGCGCTGTCGTCAGTCGACGGCGTAGGCATCAGTCGAAAAGCCCGAAACAGGCCTGTCATGCACCTCAATGAACAGCCAGCAAAGCTGGCTACCTGGACTGCCTCGGGAACACTAGGCAGCTCCGACCTATGATTGGACTGCCCCGCTTGCCGCCCGAACTCTAGCGGAGAGAGGCTCTCGTTTGAGCCGTGTCGGTGCTTATGACTGCGAAACGCCCTCGATTTTGAATGGCTAAAAAAAATGAACCCACCCCTGCTTTCCATCACCGCGCGCAGGGTGCCGATGTGATCGGGTTCGACGTAGCGCAGGCGATTATAAACACCCGCACCTACGCCTTTCCTTTCTCAACCACTTTTCTTTCTAACCAGGAACCTGAAAACCATAAAAATCAAGTACAGAATAGCCAACCCTAGGGCAACTTGAAAAAAACCATTAAACCCGCGCATCCCCGCGAAAAGCACACCCAGCATTACAACAATGAAAACAATGTCGACCCAGACCCCTCTCAAAGCAGCTGACATAATTCAACCCTCACGATTAAAGATTACGCAACCAGTCTGGCAATGGTAGCGGAATTGGATCTGGCGGCGCGGGTATGCCGTACTTCTGACAGAAATCTGGCGAGAAGAGAAAACGGAAATAATTCCTGAGAAGATACCCCGCAACTGGACTGAGTGCCACGCCTTGACCTGCCGTAACGCCGCCTAGGACTGCACCGGCGATACAACCGCTAACACAGGACCTCAAAGCATCACAAGGATTTGGAGTGCATTCGTCGCTACACTGACCGAGGTTCTTACCTCCCGCTCTTCGCTTCTCGATAACGCAAGACGTGTAATCTCCAACGATCGCCCCAGCACAACCGCCGGCACACCCCTGAATTGCGCCAAGGACCACCGCTGTACCGATAGTAGCTGGATTTAGTCCGAGCCTATCGTGTACCTGCACCGGCTGGGCAAGCGCATAGTTATATGTGCCAATTCCACCCAGCAATCCGATCGGATCACTCTGCGAGTACCGCCCCGTCCCCGCCTCATAGTCCCGGAAGTAGTTGTAGTTCAGTCCGCTCGCCGCATCGTAGCGCTGGCCCGGGAAGCGCATGTCGAGTGTGAAGGCGGTGCTGTCGCCGTCGGGGTCCTGGTTCGGGGCGCTGTTGCCGAAGGCTTCGCTGGCGATGTCCCAGGTCCATACCGCGACGTCGCGCTGGGGTTCGATCACCGCGCGCGGGGTGCCCAAGTGGTCGGGTTCGATGTAGTGCAGGCGGTTCGCGGTTGCCGCGATGCCGTTGAGCAGACCCACCGGCAGGTCGTCGAGCCAGATCGCCTGCTGCTTCGGTGCGCCGCTGGCGTCGTAGTCGCCGACCCAGTGGCCGGCTTCGTCGTAGACGCTGTAGGTGACGTCGCTGCCCAGGTGCCGGTGCACACGCTCGCCGCTGCCGTTGTAGCCATAGTGCATCGTCACCGCGCCGCCCTGCTTGACCGCGCTCAGGCGGTTGGCAGCGCTGTAGACGTATTCCTTCGTGCCGCCGATGGCGGTGGTGTTGCCGACCGCGTCGTAGCCGCGGGCCACGCCGGCGACCGCGCCGAGTCGATGGCTGTCGGTCGGATAGCTGTAGGCCTGGGTGCCGCCGGCATTGGTGAAACTGGTGCGGTTGCCGGTAGCGTCGTAGCCGTAGCTTTCGATCGCGGTGTCGGTCGGGCCGTCGCGGAACGCGGTCAGCCGGCTCAGCGCGTCGTAGTCCAGGCGCACCCGTGGCGGGTCAGCACGATCGGCGCCGTGCAGGCTGGTCAGGTTGCCGACCGCGTCGAAGCGGAAGCCCAGGTCGAGGCCACCGCCACTGGTGGGCGACCCGGTATCGGTACTCAGGATCGACTGCGGGCGGTAGTCCAGGTCCAGCGTGCGCGACAGCGTGCGACCGTTGCCGAAGGTCCAGGCGCCGACTGGGCCGGATGGGTACCAGCTGGCGTTGCTCAACAGCACTTCCCGGCTGCCGCCCGGCGCGGTGACGCCGATCTCGCTGGTGCGGCCCTGACCGTCGCGGACGTAGTCGACCTCGGTGCCGTCCGGATAGGTCATCAGGCTCAGCTGACCGGCCTGGGTGTAGGCGTAGCGCAGGGTGAAGGACTGGCCATTGGTGACCTGGATCTTGCGTACCAGCTGGCCGAAGCGGTCGTAGCAGTAGTCGGTGTGGCCTGAGCCGTCGCTCATCCGGCTCAGGCGACCAATCGCGAAGGTCTCGCCGGTGGCACAGCCGGGCTGGACGCTGTCGTAGGCATAGGCCGCATCCAGGCTGCTGTCGCTGTAGCTCACCGAGCTCAGCCGGTTGAGCGCGTCGTGGCCGTAGGTCGAGGTCTCGCCGCGGGCGTCGGTCTGGCTGTTGTGGTTTCCCGCAGGGTCGTAGGTATAGATCGTCGTACCGGTGTCGGGGCTGTCCAGCTGCAGCAACTGGCCCAATGCGTCGTACTGATAGCTCGTGGCCAGCCCCTTGGGGTCGACCACCTGGCGCAGATTACCGGCGGCATCGTAGTGGAAACTTGTGCCGACCTGCAGACCGTCGGCGTCGGTGATGCTCTGTTTCAATCGATCCAGCGCATCGTAGCTCTGCTCGGCACGTCGGCCCAAGGCATCCGTGATCTGCGTCTGGCGGCCGCGTCCATCGTAGACGAGTACGGTGGTGTGGTTCTGCGCATCCAGTTGCCGCGCGATGCGATCCAGCATGTCAAATTCGCGGCTCAGGGTCCGCACCCGGGTGCCGTCAGCGGCGAAAGTCTCTTCCTTCCAGCGGTTGCCGATCGAGTCCAGGGTATAGCGGACTTCATTGCCATCCGGGTCCCGGGTCACGGTCAGGCGATCGCGGTCGTCGTACTCGAACTCCAGGAAACTGCCGTCGGGCCGGGTCTGGGAAATGACATTGCCGCGCGAGTCGTACTGATAGCTGGTGATCGCATCGTCAGTGGTCACCGCATCGTCCGGACCTCGCACGGCCTGTTCCAGCAGCCAGCCGCGCGGGTGATAGACCATGTCGGTGATCACGCCGTTGGCGTCGCGCACCTGGACCGCCCGCCCGGCGCCGTCATAGCGCAGGTAGTCCATTGATTGGCCAAGTGCATTGGTCACCTGCTTCAGATCGCCGCGACGCTGGCAGGGACCGCTCGCACTGCCGCAGCCACTGACATCGGTAGTGCCGTAGTAGACATAGGTGGTCAGGTCGCTGACGTCGGTCCGCGGCCCATCCACCGTCTTGAGTAGAGCGGTGTCCGGACAAGTGCTACCCGGAGCGGCCGCCTCGCTCGCGCTGCAATAGGAATAGGAGGTGGTCGCAAAGCTGCCATCGTCGTTGCGGCGCTTGACCGCGGCGATATTGATCGGCACGCCCTGGGCATCGCGGACGAACTCGTATTCTGTCCGGAACACCTGCGGACTCGCGGTCGATGCCTTCTGCTCACTGGCGATCCAGCCGTGGTCGTAGGTCCAGGTGGCCGTCACGACTTCGCCACTGGCCAGGGTCACACTCTCGGTCAGCTTTTGCGCCTGGCCGTTGTAGGTGTTGTCGACCGCCTTCAACAGCACCAGGCTACCGTCGGCCTGCTTCTCCCAGGTCTCGGTGCGGATGCGATCCTTGCCGGCGTTGTAGATGTAGCGCTCTTCATGCCCGGCCGCATCGACCTTGCGGGTCAGATAACCGGCCTCGTCGAACTCGCGGGTTCGTACCCGCCGTTGCAACTCCGCCCCGGAGGCATCGGTCACGATTTCGGTGGTGACATTGCGGCCCGGCGTCGAGTAATCGAGCTCGAATGTGCTGCCGCCTTCTACCTGGCGGATCACCTGGCCCGCGGCGTTGTAAGTATTGACGACCGGCGCCGCGCCCTCGTTCTTGACGATGGCGGTCAGCCGGTGCGGGTCGACCGGATCGGTATAGGCGAACCCCTGCACATAGTCGTCAAGGCCGGCGACGGTGCGCAGATTGCCGCGGGTCGCACCCTCGAACTCGTCGTGGCCATAGGTCACTTGGCGACCATCGCTGGCAACCGCCCGGGTCAGCCGGCCCGTACTCTCACTGTACTCGAATGCGATCCAGTAGCCGGTCAGCACGCCATCGGCGCTGCGCTCCTGGATCCGTGTCAGCCGCGGCTGGTAGGCCACCACCATCGGCTGATCGGGGTTCACCGCCCGCGGCGAAGTACCGACCAGGGGGAGCCGACCACGCGCGTCATACAGGAACTCATGCTGCTGACCTGAACGGTTGACGATCGCGACCAGCCGTCCGTCAACGTCAAACCGATTGCGCTCACCATCGGGAAAGCGGTATTCGAATGATCCGTCGACAGACTCACTCAAAGTACCCTGCGGCGCATCGCGCGGGGTGACATAGGCGCCACCGGTTTTGACAAAATGATCACGACGGCCACAGCCGGAGCGGATCACCACCGAACCATCCGGATACTTGAACAACCGCCGGTCGTGATCGAAGGCCCAGCCATAGCCCAGCGCGGTGTCGAACCTGGAACGACTGTCAAAACGTCGCACCAATCGAATCTGGAATGACGAGCCATGATCTAGATCGCGATACTCCAAATACAGTGCGCCGCTTTCTGTATCGATCGGATCAGCTTCTGACACAAGAGGGCAAGTACAGCCCTGTCCTGAGGTCTTCTGACAATCAGGAGAGTCTTCTTCCTTCGGTGGAGGATCGCCGTTCGTACCACCACCAAAATCATGTGCCGAAGCCGCTCCCATCAACAGGAACAACAGCAAGCCCCAAACTGTCGCGCCACGCTTGCGCATCACCGTCCCCTTGCCTTCGGGCTGTCCATTCGCACTCATTTCCCGTCACCTGCCGGAACGACCTGCATGTGCTGCAGAGACCGATAACGCGCGAACGCCTGATCGGCCTCGCGCTCCCGCCCCAGCTCCATCAACGCCTGCCCCCGCAACAACTCCAGATCGGCCCGACGCGGGTCGGAACGGGTCGCACGTTCGTAGGCCTTCAGGGCCGCCGGCCAGTCGCCGCGTTCGCGCGCGACATCACCACGGATACGCCAACCTTCCGCCGAGGCGGGATTGCGCTTGATGGCGGCGTCGGCGGCCTGCGCCGCTTCGTCAAGCCGCCCGGCGGAGTAATGCGCCTGCCCCAGAGCCAGGTGCTGCCGTTCGGTACGCCGGGAAGGCGGCGTTCGCTCGGCATTCTGTACAGCCGAGCGATGCGCATCGCCGGACGCTCGCTGCTGCGCATGCGCGCCCTGCATGCCGGCCAGCACCACAAGCAATCCCAACATGGCTCCAGACAGTTGCCTCATCGTCCTACTCCCTGGTCTGTTCCTGGCCCGCCGGCGCGCTGCCGGCCCCGGGCCGATCCACCCATACCTTCAGGGTGGCCGTACCGAAGTTGCCGTCATAACCGCGCACGTTGACGGTGACGAAGTGCTCGCCCTCGTTGACCGACGAAGTATCCCAATGCCAGGTCATCGGCAGGAAACCGACCTCGTTCTCGAAGGCATAGATACCATCCACGAAGAACACCGGCTCGAAGCGGCGGGTCAGGACAAGCTCACGGTCCTCGTCGGCGACGTTGAGCCGCACCGGCACGCTCCCGGATACGATCCAGCGCCCCTGCGCGTCGCGCCGGGTGATGCCGTCGAGGGTCAGCGACGCGCTGACGTCGCCCCGCGTCTCCAGCGGCTGATCGGCGTGGTGATACATGCGCTTGGGCCCTTTCGGCGTCTGCCGCGGACGGCTCGCCTCTTCCGGCAGATCGGCGAAGCTCACCCGATCAGGAGCGGCTCCGACCAGCAATGTATTGTCGGGCAGGCCGTAGGCCATGACGCCCACCGACAGACGCGGATGCCGGCTCAGCGAGAGCACGCCGGAAGCGTCCTGGCCGTCCCAGGACTCGGCCTGCTTGCCCGCAGCTCGGGGCACCCAGTCGATCAGGGTTCGCAGATACGGCCCTCCGTTCTGCAGGCCCAGACGGATATTGACGCGCGCGGGCTTGTCGGTGCGATAACGCACCAGCCCTGCTTCCGGATCCCATTCGACGTCGGCGACCTCCAGAGCTTCACCACCGGTCAGATCGGTGAGGTCGTGTATGACCGGAGCGCCGCTGTCGGCAATAGCCTCCAGGGTGTAGACGTAGGCCTCCGCCGGCACCTGGCGCCCCCTGCCATCCTGCCCATCCCAGGCCAGGCTGTGCTCTCCGGCTTCGAGGCGACCGCCTTCGACCTCGCGGACGCGCCTGTCGCGCCCGTCGTAGATCACCAGGGTCACCTCCGCCGGGACATCGATCCTGAAGTGGACAGTGGCGGTCTCACCACGCTCCGGATCGAAGCGCAATTGATCCGCCCGCACCTGGGTAATCCTGACTGCGGCGGGCTCAGCCGCCTCGTCGGTCTCGGCCTCGGGCCGGTCAGATGCGGCGGGAACGGCCACCGGCGTGAGCGGGCCTTCCTGCTCTTCGGCCTGTCGGGCGCCATCGGTGTTCTTCTGCTCTGCGCACCCCGCAAGACAGAGCGTGACAAGAATCAGCGCGATCCGCAGCCGCCCCCGACTCATCGCTCGCCTCCGTGGACTGGCGACCAGACCGGATGTCGCGCGCCCTCGGGCATCTCGGTAAGGCGCTTGAGCTCGCTGGATCCCAGGTCATACCGCCAGATGTCGATATTGCCGTCACGCGTGGACTCGAATGCCAGCGCCTTCCCGTCCGGCGACCAGGTCGGGCGCGCGTCGAGCTCGGGATCGTCGGTCAATTGCTCGGCGCGGCCGTCCGGATGGCGGATCCACAGGTCGTAATTGCCGGTCTGATTGCCCGAATACGCGAGGGCGCCATCGGGCCGGGCGGCCAGATCGAAGTGATAGAGGGCGTTGACGGTCAGCTGCTCGGTCTCGCGGGTCGCGACATCCGCCCGCCAGATGTCGTGCGTCTGCCCGCCCCGTCCGGAAAGAAAGTAAACCTGCGCGCCGTCGCTCGACCAGGTCGGCTCGTGCTGCAGGCGGGCCATCGAAGTCAACTTGTTGAGACCACCGGTGGACAGATCGAAGGTCCAGATGTCGTTGTTGTCGATACTGTCCGCGGTACTGAGCGAGAACGTTGCCTGTCGCCCATCGGGGGAAACCACGGCATCCAGAATGCCCGGCATCGGCGCCTGGACTGCGGAGGCTTCGCCACTGTCGGCATCGAGCCTGAACATTCGGCCGTCGTGCAGGTTGACCAGCAGCGTGTTGCCATCCGGAAACCAGGAAATCCTGGAGACATCGGCCTTGAAGTCACTGAGCTTGCGCGGCGAGCGGCCTTCGTCATCGGTCACCCAGACCTCCCAGTAGCCGTCCGAAACGGCCAGAAACGCAATCGACTCCGGCGCCTCCGATCGGCAGCCCGACATCAGCGCCAGGCACAGGCCGGCCAGGGTCAAGATTCGTGGTTTGGGTGAACGCATGTTCTCTCTCGAAACCGATGACATCGAACGCTATTCCTTGGCTAGCGGTACAGATTCACCACGCCCCGATACAGGGACGCACTCTGGTTCTCGGCCGATCGGGCCTGAATGGCGAAGGTGTACGCGCCCTCTTCGGAAACCAGCACCTGATTCACGGACGTCGGTTGGCCGCCGGCACCCTGCGTGTCATAGCCGCGCCACTCGACCACGTGATCCAGCGGATTGCCACCGGCGTCATTGGCTTGCAGTAACTGGTCATCCACCAGAACGATCGCCGACGGATCGTTGGGGTCGGCCACACCTGGAGGCAGCAGAACGAACCGCACGTACGCTTCCTGACTGATCCGATACGCCATGCGCGTGACCTGCTCGTAGCTGTGGGATATCAGATACGGATCCGCCTTGACCTCGATGTCGGGCGCCGCGCCGGGGCCGGTAACGATCGGCGCGTCGTCCAGCACATGGATTGCCGTGGGGCGCACCCGCGCCGGGGCCGGATAGTAGATCGAGACCGGACCATCGACGATGCTGCCGTCGGGCCGCCGCCCGTCCCAATGGAGCCAGTGCTGGCCTGCCTCGTAATAGACATCCTGGAAGGCATAGAAGGCATTCTCACCCGAAGGGGTGACCTGCATGCTCAACAGCCCCGGGTAAGTCATCGTCACCGATATCCTGTAGAACTCGTTCTTGTAGGCCGCATATCGGCTGGGAACGGATCCGGCCACGCTGCCCACTCCGCTTGGGGCAAAGGCATCGAACAGATACGGATCACGGCCGTCGTCCGCGATCAGGACGACCCGATACAGCCCGGGTCCGACGTTCTCCCCCTGGGAGTCCTTGCCATTCCAGGAGAACGCATGCTGCCCCGCCGTCGCAATCGCATTGCTGTCCGTGTACAGCAGTGCATTGTCGCGTTCGCGACGGATCTGCACCGTCACCGTTGCCGGACGACTCACCGTGAACACCCCCTGGGCGGACTCGCCATCCAGTGGTTGGATCTGGCTCGCGCTCAACTGGACATCGCTCACGACCACCGCCAGCTCGCCGTTGGGGGCGGAGAGGAAGCTGCCGTAGTCAACATTGGGCGACGTTTCATGACCGGTGTAGATCGTGGTCACGATGACGGCCGGGTCATTGCTGCCCCACCAGTTCCCCGTTGCATCGAGCACGGCAGCAGCAGGATTGCCGAAATAGGAGGCGTATACGTTGTAGTTTTGATTGGCATGGATGTTGCTGCCATGAACCACCGGGGCGGGATTCTGCGCCTCGGCCTCGTTGCCGCGCACGTAGATGCCGTAGTTGTTGGCCGTGATCTCGTTGCCGTTGGTGATCTGCGGCGAACTGCCTGCACGCACGTAGATGCCGTAGGTGTTGTGACGGAACAACGACTGCTGAATCGTGCCCTCACCACCATCGAAATCCACGCCGTAGCTGGCGTACTCGATACGGGCATGCTGCATGTCCAGCACGCCGGTTTCGGTCACCTCGATGCCATACCAATCGCCCTTTGCGGGCGTGGGGGCGGTTGAACCGAACACCACGCGGTTGGCCATGTCCCCCTGCACGATCAGCGTACCGGCGACCTGCAGTTTTTGACCAGGCACGACGTCCAATCGCGCGCCCGCAGCCAGGGTGAGCGTCACGCCAGGCGACACAACCACGTTTCCGAGCATCTGGTGTTCCCCCGCCGGCAGGGTGCGGTCCGCGAGGATCACGCCCTGCACGGATTCACCTGCGTAGACAGGCGCCCCCCCGGGGCCATCCAGATAGCTACCGTAGTCCACAACCGGAGCATCGGAGGGATCATCATTCCAGTCACGCACACTGGCGGCGATATTCGCTGGATTCACGCTGCCCCACCAGTTCCCGGTGGCATCCAGCACCGTCGACGCCGAATCGCCGAAGTAGTTCGCGTGGTAATCCTCGCCGCTGTTTCCATACAGCTGATTCCCGGTCACCACCGGCGCCGGATTGTTTGCGACGTTTGCGTTGCCGTACACATATATGCCGCGATAGTTACCGGTGATCTCATTGCCACCACTCACCAGAGGTGCGCTATTGATACCCACATAGAGACCGTCGTTACTGCCGCGGATCTCGTTCGCCTCCGTGATCTGCGGGGCGATCTGCGACGCCGGCGAGGCCGCCGACATCTGGATGCCTGTGTAGTTGTTCAACAACCTTGAGTGCCTGACCGTACCGTCACCGCCATTAAAGTACAGCCCCCTGTTGGCGCAGTGGATCTCGACATAGTCGAGACTCGCTGTCGCTCCCGCCACCACCTCAATGCCCTGCCAATCCTGGCGTCGCGTCGACACGCCATCGCAGGCCGAGGTGCTCGGCCGCAAGACCGCTGGCTGTGTGGCTGAACCCGCCGCCACCAAGCCGCCTTGCACCTTCAACTTGTAGTTACCCGGCACGTTCAGCTGGGTGCCAGGGCTCAGCGTCAGCGTCGCACCAGGGGCCACCGTCACATGTCCGAGCAACAGATATTCCGTGGACGACAGGGTACGATCGGCCGCAATCGGCCCGTTCAGCGTCTCACCCGTATAGACCGGCGCACCGTCGGGGCCATCCAGATAGCTGCGATAGTCCACGACCGGCGCATCGGTCGGGTCGTCGCTCCAGTCATTGATATCCGCCGCGATGCTCGCCGGATCGACCGTTCCCCACCAGTTCCCGGTGGCATCCAGCACCGTCGAGGCCGAATCGCCAAAGTAGTCCGTGTAGTAGTCCACACTATCGTTCCCGTACAACCAGTTCCCGGTTACCACCGGTGCTGGATTGTGATCGGGGTTGCGGTTGCCATACACATGAATGCCACGAAAGTTGCCTGTAACTTCATTGCTTCCGGTCACTACGGGCGCGCTGTTGATGCCAATATGCAGGCCGTACTGCCCCCCCCGGATCTCGTTTCCAGAGGTGATCTGCGGAGCGATCTTCGCCGCCGGCGATGCCGCCGACATCTGGATGCCGGTGTAGTTGTTCAGCAGCTTCGAATGACGGACCGCACCATCACCGCCATTGAAGTACACGCCCCTGTTGGCACAGTGGATCTCGGCATACTCGATATCCGCGGCCGCACCTGCCTGTACTTCGATGCCCAGCCAGTCCTGGCGCTTGGTCGACACGCCGTCGCAGGCCGACGCAGTCGGTCGCAGCACGACCGGTTGCGAGGCAGTGCCTGTAACGACCAAGCCGCCCTGTACCGTCAGCTTGTAGTTGCCTGGCACGTTCAGTTGGGCGCCAGCGCCCAGTGTCAACGTCGCCCCCGAGGCCACGGTTACCTGCCCCAACAGCAAATATTCGGATGCCGAGAGCGTACGATCGACGGCGATCGGACCGTTCAGCGTCTCACCCGTATAGACCGGCGCACCGTCAGGGCCATCCAGATAACCATGGTAATTCACGACCGGCGCATCGGTTGAGTCATCACTCCAGTCACGAATGTCGGCGGCGATGCTCGCCGGATCAACCGTTCCCCACCAGTTCCCGGTGGCGTCGAGCACCGTCGAAGATGCGTCACCAAAGTAGTCCGAAAAGTAATTGTCGCTGACGTTTCCGTACAGCCGATTCCCCGTCACCACAGGCGCCGGATTATGGGCCGCATTGCGATTTCCATACACATATATGCCGCGGTTATTGCCCGTAATTTCGTTGCCACCGCTCACCACCGGCGCACTGTTGATGCCGACATGCAAGCCATAGTCGCTACCACGAATCTCATTACCCATTGTGATCTGTGGAGCGATCTGCGTCTGCGGCGATGCCGCGGACATCTGGATGCCGGTGTTGTTGTTCAGCAGCCTCGAATGCTGGATCGTGCCATCGCCGCCATTGAGGTACACGCCCCTGTACGCACAGTGGATCTCGGTGTACTCGATATCCACAGTCGCGCCTGCCTGCACTTCAATTCCCATCCAGTCCTGGCGCTTGGTCGACACGCCATCGCACGCCAATGCAGTCGGTCGCAGCACCACCGGCTGAGACGCACTTCCAACCGTCACCAGGCTACCCTGCACCGTCAGCTTGTAGTTGCCCGACACGTTCAATTGGGTGCCGGCCTCCAGCGTCAGCGTCGTCCCCGAAGCCACGACGACTTGCCCCAGCAACAAGTATTCCGTCGCCAATAGAGTCCGATCGGCCGTGATCGGACCGTTCAATGTCTCGCCCACATAAGCCGGCGCACCACCGGGGCCGTCCAGATAATGGCTATAATCCACGACCGGCGCATCACCTGAATCGTCGCTCCAGTCACGGATATCCGTCGCGATGCTCGCCGGATCGGTGGACCCCCACCAATTCCCGGTAGCATCCAGCACTGTCGAGGCAGAGTTTCCGAAGTAGTCCGCGAAATAGCTGTCGCTGCTGTTGTTGTACAACCGATTCCCGGTCACCACAGGCGCCGGATTATGGGCTGCATTGCGATTCCCATACACATATATGCCGCGATGGTTGCCCGCAATTTCGTTGCCGCCGCTCACCAGTGGCGCACTATTGATACCCACATATAGACCATAGTTGCTGCCGCGAATCTCGTTCCCGGCCACAATCTGCGGGGCGATCTGCGTCTCTGGCGATGCAGCGGACATCTGAATAGCTGTGTAGTTGTTCAGAAGTTTCGAGTGCTGGACCGCACCATCACCGCCATCGAAGTACACGCCCTTGTTGGCGCAGTGAATCTCGGCGTACTCGATACTCGCTGTTGCGCCTGCCTGCACTTCGATGCCACGCCAGTCCTGACGCTGGGTCGACACGCCATCGCACGCCGACGCAGTCGGCCGCAGCACCACCGGTTGCGAGACGCTTCCCGCCACTACCAGGCCGCCCTGCACCGTCAGTGTGTAGTTGCCCGGTACGTTCAGCTGGGTGCCGGCATCCAGCGTCAGCGTCGCCCCCGAGGCCACCGTCACATGCCCCAGCAGCAGATACTCCGTTGCGGACAGCGTCCGGTCCGAGGCTATCGGGCCGTTCAAGGTCTCACCCACGTAGACAGGCGCACCGCCGGGACCGTCCAGATAGCCGTGATAGTCCACAACGGGAGCATCTCCGGGATCATCGTTCCAGTCGCGAATGCCCGCCGCGATGCTCGCCGGATCGACGGTTCCCCACCAGTTCCCCGAAGCGTCCAGCACCGTCGCAGCCGAATCGCCAAAGTAATCTGCGAAATAGTTGTCGCTGCTATTTCCGTACAGTCGGTTCCCCGTTACCACCGGTGCCGGATTCTGGGCGGCGTCATGGTTTCCATATACGTACAGGCCGCGATGATTGTCGGTGATCTCGTTGCCACCACTTACGACCGGCGCACTGTTGATACCGACATGCAGGCCGTACAAGCTGCCACGAACTTCATTCTCCGCCGTTACCTGAGGAGCAATCCGGGCTGTCGGCGACGCCGCCAGCATCCGAATACCGACCAAGTTGTTCAGCAACTTCGAATGCCGGACCGAGCCGTCCCCACCGTCGAAGTGCAAGCCGTTGCTTGCACAGTGGATCTCGGCGTACTCGACGTTCGCGCTTGCGCCGACCTGTATCTCGATCCCCTGCCAGTCCTGACGCCTGACCGAGACGCCGTCGCAAGCCGAGGAGATCGGCCGCAACACCACCGGCTCCAACGCACTGCCCGAAACCACCAGCTCGCCCTGCACCGTCAGTTTGTAACTGCCGGACACGTTCACCTGAACACCGGGCTGTATCCATAGCGTCGCCCCGCTGTCGACGACCAGGTGCCCGTCGATTGAGTAGGGCGTTCCATCGCCGGCCGTCCAGACCGTATCCGCAACCACTGTCCCGGATTGGCTTCTCGATAGCTGGTTCGTGTAGACCGTATCGACCGTATTGGAAACAGGGCTCTGACCGGTTCCGTCGCTGATCACGGCATAGACGCTGTTGGCACCATCCTCCAGCGGTACCCAGGCGGCAAAATTTCCGCCCGTCGCGACGTCTACCGTGCGCGTGTAGCGTCCGTTCACATAAAAGCTGACGGCGCCTCCAACAGACACCGAGCCACTGATCGAGAGCGGGTTATCGGCCGTCGTCGAAGGTGGAACATCGAGTACCGGTGCAGGCGGCCCGGCAGTGGTCGCGGTCGCGCTGGTGGCATTGAGCGACGGCGCACTTGTCGGACGATAGAACACATTCTGCGCCACGGAGGATGGAGGCGGCACACGCGTCTCATCACCCCAGACCCTTAGCTCATTGGAGCCCGGCTGAAGCTGGACCTGCGCGGCAAAATCGCCGCTGCCATTGGTCTGGGTCCAGGCGACGGTGTTCTGATTGAGTTCGACACGGATCGGCTGATCGGGCTCGGCCATGCCGGTGATTCGAAGCAACGGCTCGTAATGCGTGTCAGGCAATGAATAGAGCAGAACCTCCCCTTCTCCAGACGATGTCTGCGACGATGCGGGAATGCTTGCGACAACCCATGTAGCCGCAATCATCAGGATCGCCATAACGGCGGGCGAAAAACGCTTGTTCATCGTCCTCGATCTCCGCATTGCCTAATTGCACCTTCATGGGCAACCATCGCCACCCGTGACTGACGAGAGAGATTGAGCTCAGACACGCTCTCGTTCCCGCACTTGCTCCAACGCAACTCCGGCCGGCTGCTCGATAGCGGGACGCCGCCCCTTCATGGCCACCCGCAACCTTGACCAGGAGGCGGCCACCAAGCTTGTCGCAACAAACAACAATACGTAACGCATGGCTCCGAACCGGGATTCGCTCCCGATCGCATAGGCATGCAGGAATACCAGGGTAAAAACGACGAACCACAGCATATGCACAAGCTTCCAACGTTGCCGACCTCTTGAAACCCTCCACCCGGCATATGCAACAAGGAGCAGGCACCAGAAGGCCAGAAGCCCCAGGCTCACGAAGGCGTTGTAGTAGCCCTGTCCAAAGTTGGGCAGCAGCAGGCTCCATGCCGGCACGCCACCGCGAAGAGATGCGGCAACGAAAAACAGGCCGACGTGGGCCAAGACCAGAACAAGTGTCGCGCACCCAAGTCGCCGATGAAGCTTGAGCGGCGCCGGCGGGATCCCATTGAGCACGGGAGTGCGCCGCGCAAGCGCAAGCAGGCACTGCGCCCAGAAGCAGCTCAACGCCAGCAGCGCGGCGAATTTCGAAGTCACATAGAGGGCCTGACCTGGCGGCAGCGTGTGGTCCAGATAGTCCAGTGGATTACCCACGGAAACCAGCCACACAACAACAGGCGCCAGCAGCACGGCCGCAAACACCATACAAACAAGAACCTTTTTCAGCTTCCCTGCAGACATATGGAGAATCGTCTCTTGGTGACTACCGTGTACTTTCCTTGGAGAGGCAACGACCCGGCGCCGAAATGCACTCGGCCATCTGCCTTTGCGCATCGATCTCGCCCATTGCCTCGGAACCGGCCATTGGGAGCCCCTGAGACAACCAGCCTTTCATTCCGTATGGCTGCAGAATGACCGCATTCTGGACACCCGCTTCACGCAATGCCTTGGCCATCTCGAACCCACGAAAATCCTTGACGCAATACGCGACGACGTAATCAGCGCCTTGAACCCTGTCGATTGCGGCGGCATCCAACTCGCGCAGAGTGATATTCAGGGCACCTGGAATATGCGCCTCGCCATATTCGTTTGCCTCCCGGACATCGACGAATATCACCGACTTTCCTCGTTCCATCTCTTCGAGGAGGCCGGGAATGGCCACCTCTGGAACGATTCGATTGCTCTGCCCTTCAACCAGGGCATGGCGACCGCAGTCCACCGCAAGCGAGCCCGGCACGATTTCCGCATTGTCGACCCGCCTCGAGCGAAGAGCGTCGTACACGGCATCAAAGAACGCCATATAGCATTCAGGAGGCACCTCGCCATACGTTTGCCCGCGCTGAAGCTCGCGAAACGCCTGCTCGACGACAGCAGACTCGGCAACCATGTTCGGCGCCCAGAAATTCACTTCGATGTCGTTGATGATCTGGGCAAGACGAGCCACATCCGGATCATCAATCCCGTGTGCCTCTTGAGCCACCTCAAAGACTGATCGATCACCGACCCTTTGCAGGTCGGAACCTGGCATATCGAAAGTCGTGCCTGCGGGTCGGGGACTGTCTGTCTCGGCGACTACCAGCCCGGCACCCGGTACCGCATGGCGGGTAAGGAGCCAGGCCGTAGCCCATTTGTCGGGCCCTAGTCCGTGCTCGGTCACGAATACCGTCTGAGGGACCGCCGGCTGCTGGCCACAGGAAGCCAGCAACAAAACCACCAGGCCGATGCATCCATGCCACAACGAGTTCATTCCAGTGCCCTTGCGACGCGGGAGCAGATCCGAGAAGGCGTGGTCGGACTACCCGACGCCCGATAGCGGCAACTCTAGTATGAGTCCCGCTCGCCCACAACTGCCGAGACTACACGGCGCATATTTACCAATATTCGCCATCAGCTGTCACACGACGCCCGAGAGAGTTCCGTCGCCAGCGTTCTCAGCCCCATGATCGCTGGGTACGCCCCCTCGAGCAGACAGTTAGCCCCCGCTCCCTCCCGAGCCGCCTCCTCCCGAGCCGCCTCCTCCCGAGCCGCCTCCTCCCGAGCCGCCTCCTCCCGAGCCGCCTCCTCCCGAGCCGCCTCCTCCCGAGCCGCTGCCTCCCGAGCCGCTGCCTCCCGAGCCGCTGCCTCCCGAGCCGCTTCCTCCCGAGCCGCTTCCTCCCGAGCCGCTTCCTCCCGAGCTGCTTCCTCCCGAGCTGCTGCCCCCCGAGCTGCTTCCTCCCGAGCTGCTTCCTCCCGAGCTGCTTCCTCCCGAGCTGCTTCCTCCCGAGCCGCTTCCTCCCGAGCCGCTTCTTCCTGAGCCGCTATTGGGCTCGGGCACCTCCAACGGGCTGTCCGCCATCGAGGTCTGGCCGGCTTCGCCGATCGCGGTGTCCATCGCCTCGCGACGGGCGCGTTCGGACTCGTGCTGGGCCTGCAGGCGTTCGGTGCGGGCGGCGATCGGGTCGCTTTCGGCGACCGGGTTGATCGAGGCGTTGCGGATGCGGTCGGCCTGGGCCTGCGCGGCCATCCGGTTCAGCGGCAGGTAGTCGCTGCGGAAGTTCAGTTCGACCGAGGAGTTGAGCTCCAAGTCGGTGTTCATCTCCTCGGTGCTCTGGTTGCGCTGGGTCGAGACGTAGCCGATGTTGTTCTCGACCTCGGCGCTCACGCCCCATGGACCGGCGCCGAAACGGCCGGCGGCGCGCACCCGGTTCTGCAGGCTGAACTGGCTTCCGCGGTCCTCGCTGGCGGCGCTGCGGGTATCGACATGGAATCGCATCGCCGCATTGATCCGGCCACTGTCGATGACGATCCGGTGCATGCCCATCATCACCATCGTCGCCAGCATCTGCTGGCGCTGGCGGGCCAGATAGCGCCGCGCCAGCGGCACCAACTGCTCGGGATTGCCGGCATCGACGCTCTCGCCCGGCTCCATGCCGAGGGTGGCGCGGATCGCCTCCTCCTCGGGCATCGAGGCGCCGTCGCGCAGCCGCAGGCGGGTCTCGACGGGATCCTCCGGATCGTCGAAGTCGGGGTCGGGGGTCTCGTATTCGACCGACTCGGGAAAATGGTCGGCCACCCATTGCCGCACCTGCGCCAGACCGAACTGGGTCCGCTCGAAGCCCTCGGCCGAGGCCGAGACCGCGTTCAGCAGTTGCACGTACTGCTGCATCTGCTGGGTGCTGGAGTCGAGCATCGCGCGGAACACGCCATTGATCAGATCGGTCACGAAGCGCGGGAACGAGACCGCGTTGAGCACCGCCTGGGTGGTGCCGGCAACGCGATCGGCGGCGGCGGCGAAGCCCGGTTGCGACTGCGCCCGCGCCAGTGGCGCCGGTCGTCGAGGCCCCTGCGAAACGCCGACAGGCGTGGAATCGCCGCCCTGCCGTTCGATGGCCTGTTGCGCCTGTCCCTCCTCGTCGATCAGTTCGGCGGCCAATGCCGATACCCGGACCATCGCGCCGGCCAGGGTGCGACGATCGTCGGCGGACAGGTGGCGGTAGTTGGGCGCGCGCTCCAGCACCTCGCGCACGGCACTGCGTATCCACGGCGCCGGCGGCCGGCCCTGCCCGCCGGCCAGGAGCACCGGCGCCGCGGAGGCCCGGGCGCGCACCGGCGGGGCCGCCAGGGCCGCCATCTCAGGCCACCGCCGGCAATGCCGGCAGCACCGGCATGTCCATCGGCGCGGTCGCCGTCCCGCTCTCGATGCGACCGCTCAACCAGCGTTGGGCGGCGCCGATCAGCTCGAAATCGCCCGGGTCCAGCAGCGGCGCCGAGGTACCGGCATGCTCGGCCAGCCACAACAGCACGGTCTGGCCGGCGCGTCCGAGATCGACATGCCGCTGCACCGGTCCGGCGCCCTGCCCGCGCGCGTCGCCGGCGATCGCGACCAGGGACCACAGCGACTGCACCCCGAACGCCGCCTGCAGCATGCGATCGCGCATGAAGCCCAACGCCTGGTTGATGTTCTCGACGATGTCGCGCGCGGCCATCGCCGCCATCGGATCCACGCGTTGGGACAGGAACTCGACCAGCGCGTCGATCGCGGTCTCCAGCACGACCCGCTCGCGGATGTCGCTGCCGTCGGCCTGGGCAACGATGGCCTCGCACAGCGCGGCCATCAACCGGTCGAAGTACGGCGGCTCGACCGCGCGCGCGTAGATCGCGGCACGTTCGTCCGCGCTCAATCGTTCGCGACGGGCACGCCAGAAATCGTTGATCATCCGCGCGACCGGGCCGATCGGCTGGGTGATCGCACCGCTGGCGAACAGGCCCGCGATCAGCTCGGCGGTCGGCAGCAGGCCGGCATCCTCGAGCTTGGCGGCAAAATACAGTGGCGCGGCCGCGCGCAGCCGCACCCGATCCAGGCCACCGGCCGGCCCCGGCGGCAGGTCGATCGCGCCCAGTTCGTCGAAGCCGGTGCCCGACAGCGCCAACGCCAGCGCCTTGCGCTCGCCCAGCACCGACATCGCCAGCGACAAGGAACGCAGCAGGCCGGCATGCTCATGGCCCGGGTAGAGGCAGACGTCGGCGGGCGGCGGGGCCAGGCGCATGCGCGTGCTCCGCTCAACCGCCGCTGCCGCCGGCACCGGCCGCGTTGCGGGTCGACGGGATGTAGTTGGGGTCGACCGGCGTCGAATTGCCCTGGATCGCGGCGATCATCGCCGGCGAGGCCAGTTTCTCCATCGGGAAGTAGTCCGACTTGAAGTTGACCCGCACCTCGCCGGTCAGCTTGGCCTTCATCTCCTGCTTGGATTCGGACTCCTCGTCGACCGACGAGGACACCGTGGTCATGTGGGTCTGCACATTGGTGTTGGCGGTGGCCGCGCCGCCCCATCCGAAGTGCGCGCCGGCCACGGTGGTATTGCGGTTGTAGCTGGTGTCGCGGTCGTACAGCGAGGCGGCGGCGCTGCGCTGGGCCTGGTCGGAAGCGCGGAAGTCGAACACCACCTTGGCATTGATCGCGCCGTCGGTGATCACGATCCGGTTGATTCCGAGGATCACCATCGACGACAGCAGCTGCTGGCGGCTGCGCGCCATCTGCATCCGCGCCGCCTGCGCCAGCCGCCCCTCCTGCTCGGGATCGGACAGGTCGGTGATCGGCTTGGCCATCTGCATTTCCTGGTTGACCCGGCCCATCACCTCCTGCGCGTTGTCTTCGTTGACCAGGGCCACGCGCGGGCCGCCGCCCTCGTCGAAACCGTCGCTGGCGGTCTCGATGCGGAAGTCGCCGGCGAAGCGGTCGACCAGCCAGTCGCGGGCGTTGTTCAGGCTGATGTTGTCGGAGGCGAACTGGTCGACGGTCTGCGAGACCGACTTGAGCAGCTCGCCGTAGGCGCGCATCTGCTGGATCGAGGCGTCGACGATGGCCTGGAACACGTTCTGGATCAGGCCACCGACGAAGGCGGGGAAGTCGACCGCGCCGATGTACTTGCGGAAGTTGGTCGCGCCCTGCTCGACCGAGCCGGCCTCGAAGTCGCTGCCGGCGAAGGTGCCGACCTTCTCCGATGCCTTGCGCTTGGCGGCGTCGACCTCGCCGGCCAGCGCGCGCGCCAGGCCGCCCTGCGGCGCCTCGTCCTTGGCCAGCACGCCGCGGCCCGGGGTCAACTCCTGTTTGGCCAGGCCGTCGGGGTTGGACATGTAGGAGGCCACCCGCACCATGTTGCGGGCCAGCTCCTGCTGCTCGGCCACCGGCAATTCGCGGAAGCCCGGCGAGGACTGCAGCAGGCGTCGCACCTGGGGCCGCACCGCGGCCAGGGTCTCGTCGTCCAGCCAGGCCGGATTGTGGGTTGCGCGGGGCACGGGTTCGCTCATGGCGTGGGCTCCGTGGCGATTCAGGGTCGCGGCCGCGATCAGGGCGTGGCCGCCGGGGTGTTCGCCGGGGCCTCACCGGTCGCCGGAGCGGTCCCGGGTGGGGTCGGCTGCGGTCGTCCGGCCATGGTCTTGACCATGCCCGGCTGGGCGTTCATCTGGATCGCCGCGATCGCCTCCGGATTGGCCATCTTCTCCAGCGGCAGGTAGTCGCTCTTGAAGTTGACCTCGACCTGGCCGGCCAGGCTCGCCCGCGCCTGCAGCGAAGCGTCGTTCTGCAGCTGCGAGGTGCTCATCATCTTGATGATCGGCTGCTCGGTGTACTTGTAGTTGCCCTTCGAGTACCAGCTCGCATCCTGGCGGTCCTCGCCGCTGCCGCTGCCGCCCTCGTACTTGCGGTCGTACTCGCCTTCGTAGCCGCGGGTCTTGGCGATGTTGCCGTAGGCATCGCGCTGGTGATCCATCTTGGTCGCGCTGTGGCGGTACTTGAGGTTGTCGCGGGCCTGGAAGTCGTACATCACCTTGGCCGAGATGCGGCCGTCGGTGACCACGATGCGGTTGATGCCGAGCATCACCAGGGTCGCCAGCAACTGTTGGCGCCCGGTCGCGATCTGGGTACGCGCGGCCGGCACCAGCAACGCCTCGACCAGCTCGTCGTCGAGCCGGGTGATCGGCTTGTCCAGCGGCAGCGACTGGTTCAGGCGATCGATCGCGCGACGCTCGTCGACGTCCTGGCGCACGACCACGCGCGGCTCGTTGCTGGGCTGCTCGTCGCCGAAGGTGCCGAAGTCGCCCCAGTCGCCGGCCCCCATCTGCAACTGGAATATGTCGGGGAACTGCTCGACCAGATGATCGCGCCCCTGGTTCTGGGTGGTGTTGTCGTCGCGGAACTGGTTGAGGCTCTTGGACACGTCCGCGACCAGCTTGGCGTAGGCCTCCATCTGCTGGATGGAGGAGGTGACGATCGAGTTGAACACGCCGTCGATCAGCCCGGTCACGAATTCGGGGAAGTTGACCGCCTGCATCAGCGCGCCGGCCTGTTGCACGCCGGTCTTCAGCGCGGTGCCGAACTCGGGCTGGTCCGACGCCGGCAGCGGCTCGCTGTCGTCGCCGGCGAGCGCGCGCACCTGCGGGCTCTGCTGGTGCGGCTTCAGGCGGATGCCGTCCGGCTCGGCGAGATAGCTACCGATCTGGACCAGCCCCTTGGCCAGCGCTTCGCGCTTGTCCGGCGCCAGGTCCTGGAACGACTGTGCCTGCTCCAGCATCTGCCGCACCTTGCGGCGCACCGCATCGGTGGTTTCCCGGCTCGCGCCCGGGGCGGCCGCGGCGGCGCCAGCGGGTGCCGCCATCGCACGGGCCGAGGGGATTGTCTTGGGAAATATGGCGGACATGGCCTGTGCTCCGGATAGGGTGGATGCGGGTAACGGACCGGTGCGACCCGGTCCCGGACGCCCGTGGGCGCGGCGTGAGCCGCGATGAAGCGTTCATGGGAAGGTCCGGTCGCGGCTCACGCCGCTCCTGCCAGACCTCGCCAGGCATGACCTACTGCAGCGCCCGCGCCTCCTCCAGTTGTTCGCGCATCTCGAACTCGATCGGCCGCACGTACAGACTGATCCGCGCCGGCGAGTTCGGCGTCACCCGGATGCTCAGCACCGAGAAATGCCCGTGCTCGCCCGCGTCCATGCCGAACGCCTCCAGCCAGCGCGCCAGCGCGGCCAGCTGACGCGGCCGTTCGGCCAGGCCGAGCTTGAGCAGGTCGAGGAAGCGCGACGGCAGGTCGGGCAACGAGGCCAGCAGGATCTCCAGCTTCATCTCGACCCCGCCGGGCGTATTGCGCATGCCGATCAGCACCCCGCCGGAGGGCAGCTCGAAGCGTCCGCCCAGGGCGACGCCGACGATCCGCATCAGGCTCGGCAACTGGTGGCCGATCCCGAGCCGGTTCATCAACGGCCCCAGCGCCGCCACCACCAGCGGGCCACGATGCAGGAAGGTCACCCGTTGGCTGCCGGCCTCGCGGTTGCAGCCGATCGAGGTGAAGATCGGCATCAGGCTCGGCATCTCGTTCATCGCCTGCCGGGTCAGTCGCGCCAGCGGCGCGGCCAGCGCGTCGATCTGGCTGGGCAGCAGCTCGTAGTAGATCTTGGTCGCGTACAAGCCGTCCTCGTCGAACGCGCTGCCGAACCAGGCCCCGTAGCTCATCCAGCCCAGGCCGCCGAAGCCGCGCCATTCCTCGCTGCGCGAATCGAACCAGCGCAGCGCGTCGCGGCCGAACACCGGACACACCAGCCGCCGCATCTCGCGGGTGGCTTCGTCGCGGCGCGCGACCGGCGAGGCTTCCGGGCCGAGCGGCTCGATGGTGAAGCGCAGCGTGCCCGGCTCGGCCTCGGAGAACGACGGCTCGTACGGCACCGCCCCCGGGGTCAGCGCGTTGCGGGTATAGGCGACATCGTCCTCCGGCAGGCTGAAGGTGCGATCGATCAGCGAGTCCAGGTAGGGCAGCGGATCGCGCGTGCCCAGCGCACGCGCCGCGCTGCTCAACGAACGTTTGACGTGGGCCGCCATCGGCCGTTTGCCGATGTGACTGATTGGCTTGTTCATGGCCTTGCTCCCATGACGGTGGGCCCCTCGATAAGGTGGCGGCGCGCTACAGCGGCGGCAACGCGCCATTGAGGCTGTCGCCGATGCCGCCGGTCAGCGAATCCAGCGCCTCGCGCGCGAACGCCGGCATCTCGATCGGCTTGCTGGTGATGACCGGCGATTCCACCGGCTGCGCGAACTGCTCGACGTGGTCGTCCTGGACGCCGCCGACCGCCAGCCACTGCTCGCAGGCCTGCACCAGATCCCAGTCGTTGGGCTCGACCGTCGGCCGGTCGCTGCCGCGCAACTGCGGGTTGGTCAGCGCGGCCAGCGAAATCACCTCGCCGAAGCGGCCGCCCAGGCGCTGGTGGTGATTGGCCAGCCAACGGATGATCACCGCGCCGGCATGGGCCTGGGTGCGGTAGCGGTGGGTATTGCGCGGACCGCCCAGATAGTTGGCGTTGACCTGGTCGATCACCTGCCAGATGTCGCGCGCGCCGAAGGCCGTGCGCAGCTCCGGATCGTTGAGCTTCTCCAGGTACTCGCGGATCATCGACTGCAGCTCGGTGGCGGCGAAATAGGCGATGCCGTAGCCGTGCAGCGACAGGTTCGCGGCCAGGTCGCGACCGGCCTTGCGGACCTGCTCCTGCGAGACCGCCACCGGGATATTGCTGCGCAACAGCCGGTCGACGGTGAGCTGACGCGCGAACGAGGACACCGCCGACACGAAGCGCAGCCACAGGTCGTTGAACTCGCGGTTGGGCTGGTTGCCGTTGGGGTCGCCGCCGGGCGCGCCGAACACCCGCATGTACAGGTCGCGACGCTCGCCCTCGGTGATCCGGTCGACCGCGCGCTTGTAGTAGTTGAACAGGTAGTCGCCGGCCTTGCCGCGTCCCAGCGGCAGCAGTCCGGCCCGGAACAGTTCGACGATGCGCTCCACCACCTGCGGCAGATGCATCTCCTCCAGCATCCAGGAGAAGTAGATCGCCTGCACCGCATGCAGGTTCTCGCGGACGATCTCGACGTCGGTGCTCTCGTCCAGGTCCGGCAGCATGATCTCCATCGACGACGGCGGCGCACCGGCGACGACGCCGGTATCCATGTCGTAGGCGTTCTGGATCCGGCTGGCCAGCCAGGCATCGTTGGCGCTGACCTTCTCGGTGGCAAGGCGGCGCACCACCGCGGCGACGTTGCGGCCGCTGAGCGCGCAGATCGTCTCCGCCGGACTCGGCTCGAATGCGGCCAGGCTGGCGCGGATCGAGGCGGCAACCGAGGCATCGCTGGCCTCGGCCTTGGCCTCCTTGGCGGTCGCCAGCGCCTCCTTGGCCACGATCGCGGCCGCCTTGGCCTGCTCGGCGGCGGTGTCGGCGGCCTTGGTCGCCACGGTCAGCGCACGCTTGGCGGCGGTCACCTCCTTGCCGCCACGCGGGTGCGCGGCCTGGGCCGCATCCAGCTCGGCCTGTTTTTCCTTGACCACCCGGGCCAGCGCCTGGGCCGACTCCTTGGCCGCCTGGGCGGCGCGCTCGGCGTCGGCGGCACGGGTCGCCGCGCCCTGGGCGGCATTGATCGCGGCACGCTTGGCGGTCGCATGGTCGAGCATCTCGGTCCGGCTCTGCGGGTCGCCACCCGGGTCCACGCAACCGACGATGGCGGGGTCGACCAGGCCGGCGTCGATCTGCGACTTCAGACTGACCTCGTAGCGCTGGCCCAGATGCGCGAACACGGCGTCGAACAAGGCGCGATGACGACGGTACTCGCCCTGCGCGCTGCTGATCTTCTGCACGAAGTCCGGACGCGCGGCATCGGTGTAGCCGTCGATCTGCAGCAGTCCGCAGATCGAGGCGATCTCGCGCTCGTTCTTCTCCAGCGGATCGAGCAGGTTTCCGATCATGCGCTGGCTGCCAAGCAGGCCGTACTCGTGGACGAAGGAATTGTCGCGACGCAGTTCGCTCCAGTCCCTCTGCTGATGGGTCGCGGCCACCAGGCGGTAGAACGGATCGATCACCACGTCGCTGCCGAGCTGCTTGCGGATCCGGGTCAGCTCCTCAAGCTGCTTGCTGCTCAGGCCGCCGCTGGTTTCGGCGGTCTTGTCGATGGTTTCGAGGACTTGCTGGCGGGCACGCAGCTCCTGGCGCTTCTTCAGCTCGCGCTCGCCCAGGTCGACCAGCAAAATGCGTTTCATGACTGTTCTCTCCTATCGGGAACGGAGTGGATCGAGCGGGCGCGACGTGCTCCTTGAGCGGCTGCCGCGGCGCCCACCGGTTCGCGGGACTTGCCTGAACTTCGTTTGCTCGCCATTGGGTATCTCCTCGGCAGCGGTGCATCGGTGTTGTCGTGCGTGGGCATGGCAACGGTTCCTGCGTTGATCAGGCCGCGACGGGCGCGGTCCGGGGCTCGGAAACGGGTTCGAGATCGTCGTCCGCGCTGGCGGCCTCGGCGGCGATGTCGCGATCGATGCGCCGGTCGAGCAGGCGCAGCGCCGCGGCCGCATCGAGCACGCCGCGACCGCAGCCGCCGACACCGGCACGGCCGAACGGCGTCGCGCTCTCGACCAGCAGCTCGCGCGCGTCGTCGCTGTCCAGCGGCCAGGCGCGGCGCTGCGCGCGCGACGCCAGCAGCGCGCAGGCGGCGGCGGCGAACGGAGCGGCGAAGCTGGTCCCGGTCGCGGCCTGGTAGCCGTGCAGGCCACAGGTCAGGATGCCGTTCCCCGGCGCGCACACCGCGACGTGTCCGCCACGGGTGCTGAAGCCGGCCGGCCGGCGTTGGCGATCGACCGCGCCCACCGCGATCACGCCCTCGTGGGCGGCCGGGTAGTAGCGCTCCTCCAGCCCGGAGTTGCCGCTGGCGGCGACCAGGATCACCCCGCGCGCGAGCGCGTAGCGGATGACTTCCTCGTGCGGCCTCGGCGCGTCGGTGGCCAGGGCGCTCTCGGGCGTGCCGAAACTCATGTTGATGACCTTCACATTGAGGTCGATCAGGCGCTTCATTCCGGCGTCGATATTGTCGAGCGCGCCAACCCCGAAGCGACGCTCGCCGGGTCCGAGCGCGGCGCCGAGCACCCGCACCGGGGTCAGCCCGCAGGCGCCGGCGCCACCGGGCGGAATGTCGCGCCCGCGCGCAGCCAGGATGCCGGCGCAACCGGTGCCGTGACCGACCTCGTCCTGCGGCTGTTCGCCACGATGGCGGTAGTCGCCCACCAGGGTCAGTCCGCCGACCAGTTCCGGGTCCAGGTCGACGCTGTCGAAACCGGCGCGCAGGCGCGCCTGCAGCTCCTGGTGCTCGAGCGCGACCCCGGTGTCGGCCAGGCCGATCACCGTCGCGGGGTCGCCGGGCTCGTAGGCCAGCGCCTCCGGCAGACGGATCAGCTCGCGCGCCCACAGCGGGTCGCTCACGGTGTGCGGATCGACGGGGTTGTCGCCACCGCCGCCATCGGCCGCGAACGGGCCGTGGCAGAGATGATCGGCGCAGACCCGCTCGACCACCGGCACCTCGGCC
Organism: Marilutibacter maris; assembly: GCF_003233695.1. NCBI lineage: Bacteria > Pseudomonadati > Pseudomonadota > Gammaproteobacteria > Lysobacterales > Lysobacteraceae > Marilutibacter > Marilutibacter maris. The sequence continues at coordinate 2,456,961 of NZ_CP029843.1, forward strand.
AGCGCCTGCAACAGAGCCGGCACTGCGTCCGGATCGCGCACCTCGATGCGCAGCACCCGCGCCACCCCGCTGATCTGCTCGACATCGTCGAAGCGGCGCGCGCCGGGCACCGGGCGTTCGACCCGCCGCTTGCGGGCGCTGTGCAGGCGGGTGACCCGGAACGCGCCGCCGTGGTGACGCAACAGGCGATCGATCACACCGCCGTCGATATGCTCGGCCTTGTCGGTGCCGTAGCCGATCACCGCGCGCAGGCCGGGCACGTGCTCGGGCACCTCGCCGAGCCTGAGCGTCAGCAGCAGGCGGCCGCGCACGGCGGGCATCGCACGACGCATGTTCATGGCGCCTCCCACTGGCCGAGCCGGCCTTCGCTGAGTTCGACCCGGGCGACCTCGCCCTCGCCGAAATCCAGTTCCGCCTCGCAGCCGAGCTGGTGCGCCAGCGGCGCCAGCACGATGGCGTCATCGCCCGACTCCACCACCGGCACCGCCTCTCCGGCCGCGCGCACCAGCGGCAAGCGTCCGCCGCGCAGCCCCGGAGTACTCAGATGCACCCGCCGGGTCGCCTGACCGTTGGCGCCGGGCTCGACCCGGGTCACCCTCGGCGCGGCGGCGCTCAGCAGCGCCTGCTGCAGGCGGTTGACCGGCATCCGCGACAGCCGCGCGATGACGTCGGCGCCGGCGGTCTTCTTCAGTTCGTTGAGCTGGGTGACGGTGCGCACGCCGATCCGCTCCAGGCGGCGCTGCTCGTCCTCGGTGATGCGATCGCCGAGCGCCTCGCGCAGGCTGAACTTCGGGTCCTCGGCTTTGAAGTCGACCGCGTTCTCCTCGATCATCGGCTTGGTTATCGTGGTCAGCGCGAGCTTGATCGTGCTGGCCTCGGACTCGCCCGGACCGGCCGGGCGCAGGAACACGTCCTCGTCGACCATCTGCACGAACGCGCGCAGGTCCATCGAGACTTCCTTGACCGCGAAGGTCAGCGGCAGCTTGCCGACCCGCGCCTTGATCGCCATCGCCGCCTGCGCCTTGTCCAACTGCTCGGTCAGGGCCTGGATGAACAGGTCGAACGGGATGCCGCTGTCGCGGACCAGAGGCGGAATCTGCGCGCTCATGGCCAGGCCTCCGTCGACACCTGTACATTGCCGGTGGCCTCGTCCTCCGCGTCCGCGGCCGCGTCGCCCCAGGCCAGCCGCAACCGCGAAGGCGCGATCAGCCAGTCTCCGCTGCCACGACTGCGCGGCACATCGGCCAGCAGCACGCAGCCGCCATCCTGCAGCACCGGACGCAGTTCCAGCGGCAGGGTCATCTCGGCCCCGGCCAGCTGCACACCGCCGCGCGTCTCGACCGCGAGCAGGCCGTCATGCAGCTCCTCCAGCAGTTGCGACAGCTCGCGCAGCATCACCCACCTCCCTCTTCGCGCGGCGCCGGCGCCGCGGCCGGTGCCGTCGGCGCGGCCGCCGGTTGCTGCGGACGCATCGCCGGGGAGTGGCGCTGGACCAGCGCGGCCTTGGCCGGCTCGACCATGCGCTCCAGCGGCAGGGTCTCGCTGACGAAGTTCAGCTTGACCTCGCCGAACAGGTCGGCGCGGACGTTGGACTCGTTCTGCGCGTTGACCGCGACCGTCGACACCATCGTCGAGCTCTGGCCCTCGTAGCTGAGGCTGCCGCGCTCGCCCCAGTTGGCGACCGCCTTGGGATCGGTGCCGGCGGCGTAGCCGACCTTGGCCGCGTCCTGCGCGGCGGCGCGGAACATCACCTTGCTGGTGATGCTGCCGTCGCGCACGACCACCCGGTTCATGCCCAGCATCACCATCGTCGCCAGCAACTGCTGGCGTTCGCCGCCGACCTTCAGCCGCACCTGCGGCAGCACCTGCTGCTCCAGCAGCTCGGTGGTCAGGATCTCGTTCTCGATGCCGTACTCGGCCAGCCACGCGGGCTCCAGATCGTCGCTGCGCGGCGCCAGTTGCGGCTCCACCCGCTCGCCGCCGTCGGGCAGCAACAGCTGCACTTCGCCGGGATAGCGACTGGCCAGCCAGTCGCGCGCCTGGTTCGGAGTGACGTTCTCCTCGGTGAACTGCTCGACCGTCTTGGCGACCGCCGTCACCAGGCTGGAGTAGCTCTCCATCTGCCGGATCGAGGCGTCGACGATCGCGTCGAAGGTGCCGTGCACGAGCTGGGCGACGAAGCCGGGAAAGTCGATCTCGTTGACCATCGCGCCGGCACGCCGGGCGATGGTCTCGGTCGCCTGCGGCTTGGGCGCCGCGGTGGCGCCCGCCTGGCCGTTGCCGCCCTCGCCGGCCAGCGCGCGCGCGGTCGGCGCGCCGCCGCGTGGCGGAAAGATCCTGCTACCGGTGCCGTTGCGCTCGGACACGATGCATTCCTCAGGCCGTGGTCACCCAGCGGTTCTGGCGCTCGTAGCGGCCGTCACCGAGCAGGCGCAGTTCGATCCGCGCCAACGGGCTGCCCTCGGCCAGGCCGACGAAGCGGTAGTCGATGCCGACCTTCAGCGCTGCGACGCCTTCGACATCCCCGGCATCGTCGATCCGCGCCATCACGTCGACGCCGTGGTCCAGCGACAGGGACTGCGCCGGCGCCAGTCCCGGCTCATGCTGGACCCGCTGTTGCGCATCGCCGTTGCCGCCATGGGCGGCGACCGCGATGCGGACATCGCCGACCGCGCCCTGTGCGGCGCGGAATGCGACCGTCAACGGCAACGGCGCCGGCTGTCCTTCCAGCGCCGGCCAGCCGCCCAGGTCGACATGGACCTCGACCGGCTCGGCGGCGGCAGCGACCGCGCCCGCGGCGGGCGCCTTCAGGCCTTCCAGTTGTTCCAGCGACCAAGTGCTGGCGCCGTCCTGGCCCCGCTGTACCGACATCCGGGTGCCGGCGACGCGGCTGGGTTCGATCGCCTCGGCGCCATGACCGTTGCCGGCCGCGTCGTCCTGCAGGGCCCGCACCGCCGAAGGCGGCCGCGCCAGCCGCAGCCGGCCACCGCCATGGGCGGCCCGCGCTCCACGGGCCGCGGGCCGGGCCGCCAGCGACTGCGAGGTCGCCGCCGTCTCCGGCAGGTACAGCACCCGCCAGTTGCCGTAGTCCGGCTCGGCCATGTTGCCGTAGTCGGCGGCGAAGTCCGCGAACGGGAGCCAGTCTTCGTAGCCGCCGTTGGGCGGGTTGAAGGCGACCGGATCGCCATCGAACGCGATCCGGGTATCCCAGGGATTGAGCACCTTGACCTCGGTCGCGGCCGGGTCGCTCAGGTCGCCGCGAATGCCGGCGACCACGACCGCGTGCGGCGCGCCCACGATCACCACCCACAATGGGCCGTGCAGGCTGAGCCAGCGCGCCCACTCCTGCGGGCTGTGATAGAGGCTGGCGTTGGAGGGCTGCGGAATCACGCTGAAGCCGTAGCGATCGCGCACGTTCTCCAGCAGGTCCCAGTCGTAGGAGGTGGACAGCGAAGCGCCGACTTCCTGCGCCAGCGTTTCCGGCGAAATCGACTGACTGCGCCGGTACGACAGCAGCATCGCCATCGACGCCGCCCAGCAGGCGTTCTTGTCCGGCTGCGGGATCAACGCGACCGGATAGTCCGAAGGCCCCTCGTCCTGCAACGCACGCACCCGGGTGCGCGGCGAGTCGGCGGCGCGCAGCGCCCGGGTCGACAACGCCAGGGCGATGCCCAACAGCTCGTCGCGCGCCTTCAGATGGCCGACGTAGCCCAGACTGCCGTGACGCAGCTGGACCAGGTCGTCGGGCGTGCCCGGATCGCCGGAGGCGGTGTCCAACGGGATGCCGGCGGCTTCGAACGCCGCGTACACCAGCTCCGAGCAGTAGAACGAGCGCGCGGTGTCGTCGTCGACGCCGGCGATATCTCGGATCGCGTCGAGCACGCGGCTGGAGAACGGGAACAGGATGCGGTAACCGGCGCGGGCGACGCCGCCGTAGTTGTAGGGACGGCCGACCTGGGCGCGGGCGAAGTCGACGATCGCCTGGGCACGGCTCGCATCGACCCGCGGATCGCGGTAGGCGACCGCGAGGATCGCCGGCTCGATCGCCGTCGCCAGCGGGACCTCGCGCACGCCGTCGCCGACCGCCTCGACCACGTTGCCGTCGCCGACGTAGACCATCGCGTGGCTGATCGCCGACAGGGTGCCGGCACGGATCGCGTAGGAGACCGCATGCCGCGCGGTGGAGACGATGATGTCGCCGGGCGCGAGCGCGTCGGGGCCGATCGACTGTCCCCCGATGCCCGGGTCGAGCGGAATCTCCAGCGACTGCGACAAGGCCTGCGCACCCGAGCCGATGCGGACCGGACCGACGATCCGGTACTCGCTGGCCGGACCGCAGTCGACATAGTCGGAGTCGGCTTCGACGTCCCAGTTGCCGTCGCCGAGAAGCCCCAGCGGCGTGCCGCCGTGATCGAGCGGGTTGTAGGCGTAGATCCGTTCGCCGTTGGCATAGAGCTCGTAGGCGGGGAACTCGTCGTGGCCGCCGACCACGCGCGCCTGTACCCGGCCGCCGTTGACCCGCACGTGCACGGCCAGATTGGCGTCGATGTCCGGCGACAGCGCGACCAGCGGCAGCGCGCCCTCGACGTGGAAGCTGACCACGATCGAGCCTTCGGCCATGCTGATGATGCCGTTGTGCGAGCTGCCGCCCAGCCGCACGCTGAGGTTGTCGTCGCTGGTCTCCAGGGTCTCGCGCGCGCTCGGGCGCGCGCCGGACTTCAGATTGCGGTACCAGTCCGGTTTGCCGGCCGCCGCTTCGGTGTCGGCGACCGCGTACTCGGTCGATTCGCCCCAATGGCGGTCGAGCACGTCCAGGCGGGCGCGGGTCTCGCCGTCGCCGAAGTGCAGCCGCGCGCTGATTTCAGCGCGACTGCTGCCGCCATCGTGCTGGAAGCCACGGCCGTCGCCGCCGAAGGCGCGATCGGAGACGACCGGCCGTTCCATCAGGATCGCCGGCGACGGAATGAACACGCGCAGCTTGAGATCGACCGGCAGCAGATCGGTCACGCCCTGCGCCCGCGCGCTCGGGGCCGGTGCGCGAGCCGGCGCGCCGCCGCGCGCACGGGTGCCGCTGTCCAGCGAGAAACTGGTGGCGCGCCCCTCGATCCAGTCGATCTTGCGCGGGGTGATGAAGCAGCCGCGGTTGAGGCCGCGATCGACCGGCTCGCCGCTGACATGCACCGCGCAGATCAACGCCTGCAGCTGGCCGCCGGCATCGCTGACGGTGTAGACCGGCGATCCGCTGGCGCCCATCAGCGACAGGATCGGATAGTCGATGGTGTCCGCGGTCGGCGCCTCGCTGACGAAGCCGCCATGCAGGTGCTGCTTGTCGCCGTCGATGGCGTAGTCCAGCTCGGGCACCTTGCGCGAACCGGCCGAGTAGCCGCACACGGCCACCGGCAGCTGGGTCGACGGGGAGGCGTTGAGGAAGCGGAAGAACCGGCCGTGCGGGGCTGCGATCGGCACGTTGTCGATCACCGCCAGGTCGTTGTCCCAATCGCCCGAGCCGCCGTAGCCCGGCGCCACCCGCCACGACGAGGCATCGACGGTGGCGTCGCCGAACGGACGCCCGCCGGCGCCGTTGCGGCCGGGAATGATCTGGCAGCTGGCCATCCCATGCAGGTTGTGGGCGCAGGTCAGGATCCGGTTGCGGCCGATGTAGAAGCCGGTGCCGCTGTAACGCGCACCGTCCGGCGCGGTCATCTTCAACTGGCAGATCGCCGAGTGCGGGAACTGGCGGGTATCGTCCACGCCGGCGAACCATTCCTCGCGGGCCTGGCTGAACGCGTCGAGCGTGCATTGCAGCGCGGTCGCCGGATCGCTGGGGTCGTAGAACGGCGCGATGATCTCCTGCGCCCGCGAGTAGGCGCGGCGGCCACCGCGCACCGCCAGCCCCTGCGCGGTCGGCGCCGGGGCCGCATCGGGCTCGTAGCAGGTCCGAGAGGTGACCATGCCCATGTAGTAGTCCCAGTCCCAGACCGCGTTCGGGCAGCCGGTATGGGTGGTGCGGGTGTCGGCCTCGGAATGGCCGAGGATGTGGGTACGGTCCATCGGGATGCCGTACTGGTCGCACAGCCAGGTGACCAGCGCCGCCGACGCGCACAGCTGCGCCGGGGTCGGGTTCAGGCCGCGGGTGTTGGCGACATGCTCGATGCCGATGCTGGTGCCGTTGGCCGAGCGCGCATGCCAGGCGACGTCGTCGTGGCGCACCATCTGCACCACCTCGCCGTCCTGGCCGATCACGTAGTGGGCGCTGACCTCGGCGTCGGGATTCTGGAACCAGCCGATGGTGCCGTTGATGTTGGCGCCGCCGTCGGTGATGTGGATCACCACCCGTTCGATCGTGCGCCCGCCCGAGGTCGCGCGGTAGTTGCCGCTGTGGGCGGCGACGAAGCGGTCGGCCTGCGGGTATTCCGGCGTCGGCGCGTTCAGCGCGCGGACGCGGCGGGCCAGCGCCTGGGCGGTGGCGACATCGTCCGGAATCGGACCCTCGATGCCACGGCGGCTGTCGTCGGCGGCGGCGCCCAGCGCGCGCGCGCCGCCCCGGGCGGTGCCCGCGCGGCCGCCGCGCCCGAGCGCGAACGACAGGGTCAGGCCCCAGCCGGCGGCGGTGGAACGGATCCAGTTGAGCTTGGCCGCGGTGATCCGGCAGCCCAGGTTGGTGGTGTCGCTGTGCGCGGCCACGTGCACGCCGACCATGTGCGCCTGCGGGCTCGCGCCCTCCTCGATCCAGTAGACCGGCGAGCCGCTGGTGCCGCCGAGGGTCTGCAGGTCGTAGTCGAAGGTCTCGTCGCTGGGCAGGCTGCGGATGTGGCCGCCCATCATGTGCTGCTTGTTCGGATCGATGGTCTCGTTGACGAAGTGCTCGATGATGTCGTTGGCGTACCAGCGCGCGGCGTAGCCGCAGACCACCACGCCCTCCGGCCGCGACTGGTTGAGCTCCTCGACCAGGTCGAAGTAGTGCGGCGCCGACACCGCGTTCGCCGCCGGCACCTGGATCAGGGCCATGTCGAAGTCGCTGCCGCCGTCGTAGGACGGATGCGGGGCGAAGTTCGCCGAACCTACCCGGAAACGCCCGAACGGCTCGGTACCGCCGCCGGTGCCGCCGCCGTTCTTGCCCGGCACGATGATCAACTCGCTCTGCCCGGCGACCACGTGGGCGGCGGTCAGCAACAGCCGCGGACCGATGAAGAAGGCGCTGCCGTGCAGGGCGCCCTCGGCGCTGCCATCCGGCCGCCGCACCTGGCAGATCGCCGAGTGCGGCGGCACCGTGGTATCGCCGACGCCGAGGTACCACATCGCGCTGTCGACGAAGAAGCCGATCTGCGCGGTCAGCGCATCGAACCAGTTGCTGGGCTGGTAGTACATCGACACCAGCAATGGCCGCGCGACCGGCCTGGGCATGCGATGCGAGAGCCGATAGCCGCGCAGCGACTGCGAAACGGCCGGCGCCGGCGTCGTGATCGGCGCCTGGCCATTGCCGTTGCCGTTGCCGTTGCCTGCATGGGTCGCGGCACCGTTGCCGGCCACGGCAACGCCACCGTTGCCGGCGCCGTTTCCGGTGCCCGCGTCTGCCGCCCCCGTCGCCCCCTGCTGCCACAGGTCGTCGGGATAGCCGTCGCTGTAGGGAGCCGCGTCCTCGGCGGCGGCATCTTCGTAGCCATTTCCATGACCATTGCCGGCGACCGCGGCACGACCGCCGCCATTGCCACTGCCGTTGCCGGCCACCGCCGGCGCCATCACGTCCCCGCCCCAGCTCAGCGCGTGGCCATTGCCGTTGCCATCGCCCAGGCCATTGCGCGCGGTGCGGCGCAGGCCGCGCTCGGTCAGTCCGGACAGGCTCACGTACATGTGGCCCGCGTCCGGCACCTTGACCGAGATCGGCCGCTTGCGGTCCTTGTCCTGGTAGGTCGCCAGCCCGAAGTACAGCCGCGGCTGGCCGATGAAGCGCGCGACCACCGCCGGCGGCACCAGGTAGACCGACTCGCGCCCCCCGGCCGGGTAGCGGCTCCCGGCCACGCCCGCGCTCAGCAGGCGGCTGGAGAAGAAATTGCGACTCGTGCGGCGGTTGCGGTTCTCGGCCTTGAGCAGCTCGGGATCGGTGGCCAGGCCAATCTCGAACAGGGGAAGGTCGGTGCGGACGGTAAAGCCCAGCACGCTGAAGCGATCGTCGATCGACTCGCGGTTGGCTCGGATGACTGCCATGGCTGAACTCCTAGCGGCGCTTGCGTGCAGGAATGGACGGCGCGCCGGCGTCCGCCGCCGCGGCCGGCGCGCGCGAGGGCAGCGCCAGCGCGACCGGCTGGTCGCCTGCGTCGTTGATGACCGTGGATACGCGTTCCCAGAACCGCTGCTGGGCATCGATGCCGATGCCCTCCAGGTGCGGTTTCATGAAGTCGACCACCGTTTCCAGGTGGCGGAAGAACACCCGTTGCCCCGACTGCACGTGCTCGACCGAGCCGCGCCATTCGGCGGCGACCGTTTCGCTGTCGCTGCGCTCGCTCCATACGCGGACGATGAAGGCGGCGGTGCGATCCTCGAGCAGTGCCATGACGACGCCCATATGGTGAGGCCTGGGCCGAGCCTGCGCCCGCCGCCTCACCGGCGGATCACCGCCGCATCACACCCGGATCACCGCGACCGGCCGGGCTGTGATGAGGGTGTGAGAGACGCATCACAGGCACGCCGCCGCCGGCGCAGGGGCCTGCGCCGCGGCGATCGTCGGGAACGTCTGGGTCACGGGCGGGGGCGCGGCCCGGGGGAAGCGGACGCGATTGGCCGGACCACTGGCGACGGCCTGCCCACGGCCACGGTGCGGCACGCGCCGTGCGGGGGCGCCCGGATCGCCGCCGCTAGCGGCGCAGGAACTCCAGGCTCAACTGCAGCTGGGCATCGGCCTCGGAGAGCTGGCGCCTGGCCCGGTCGATCAGCAGGCAGGGGTCGGCCGGGGTCGGGTCGCGCAGCGGGCGGGTCGCATGGAAGCCATGGCCGGGCACCGGCAGCGACCAGGCCGGCTCCTGCCCGGCGACGCCGACCGCGCTGTCGGCGATGCGCCGGTAGACCTCCATCGTCTCGCGCATCGGCTGGATCGCCAGCTCACGGCGCAATAACTCACGGCAGCACTCGAACTGCTGCAGCGCCTGCGCCCGTTGCCCGCTCATCACATACAACTGCATCAGGTCGCGGTGCACGTCCTCGCGCAGCGCGTCGCTGTCGAGGATCGCCTGGGCATGGGCGATGGCCTCGTCGTAGTCGCGACGGATCGTCGCCAGCTGCATCAGCCGGCCGAGCGCGTTGAGGTAGTTGCGGCGATGCTTCTCGCGCTCGCGCAGGGCCCAGTCGTCGGTCACGTCGAGCAGGATGTCGGACGCGTACATCGCCACGCCGCGGCGCAGACCGTCGATGTCGGCGTCGCTCAGCCGCTCCGGCGCGCCGGCCAGGCCCGGCGAGATCAGCCGTTCGAACTCCTCCACATCCAGCCACACCCCGGCCGGGCCGTTGAGTCCGATCGCCCCGCGGCGGTCGCTGACGATCAGGTCGCCCTGCTTCAGCGGCGGTCGCTCGACCATCCGCCGCAGCCGCCACAGCGCGGTGTTGAACGAGCCCGGCGTCGACGAACAGGCGCGCTCCGGCCACAGGTTCGCCAGCAGCTCGGAACGGCTGAAGTAGCGGCCATGCCCCAGCGCCAGATAGGCCAGCAGATTGGCGCAGCGGCCGGCGATCGCGACGCCCTCGTCGTCGTCGCTGGCCACCGACAGTGAACCGAACAACCGTATCCTCAGCATCGCGGCTGGCTCCTGCCATGGCGGACGGCCGACGCCGCCCGGAGATCCGATCCTCGGGACCGGCGCCGCCAGCGCCGAAGCCGCGCCGACGCCGGAGTCCTCCCCCCTGCGTTCGTGACATGTTTCGCATATCCGCGCACCGATCGGAAGGTCCCGGCCCGGTGTGGCCGCTGCAAGCCCCGCTGACCGTTGATCATGGGCGCAAGCCGCGTTTACGTCTGCCCCCGATTGCAAGCGGAACGGGACAACTTCGGGCAAGAATCACTGTCCGGACAGCGGCGGCGTACGGATCACTCCATCGGCAAGGATCGCGAACGAAGGAGGCAGGGTGGGCGCACTATCGCTGAGAGTCAGGAAGGCCCGGGTCCAGGCGACCCTGTCCCAGGCCGAGCTGGCGCGCAAGGTGGGGGTCAAGCGCAGCGCGGTGACCCAGTGGGAGCACCCCGCCGGCACCACGCCCAGCGTCAATCACCTGATCAAGCTCGCCCTGGAAACCGGGGTCAACTTCGAGTGGCTGGCGACCGGCCGCGGACCGACCCGCTGCGAGGGCAGCGAACCGATCCCGGCGGTGATCATCGACGACTACGCCCGCGACGAGCACGAGAGCACCGCGCTGACCCAGTTCCGCCGGCTGTCGCCGAGCCGGCAGCGGATGGCGCTGGAGATTCTCGACATCCTCGCCCGCTGAGCCGCCAGGCCCGCGCAGCCGCGGTCGGCGCCCGGGTTTCCGTCCCGGTGCCGGTTCGTGCGAAAATGCCCGTCTCAAGGCCCCGTAGCTCAGCTGGATAGAGCGTCCCCCTCCTAAGGGGAAGGTCGCACGTTCGAATCGTGCCGGGGTCGCCATACGGCGAAGAACGAGTGAAGGGGAGTGAGAAGTGAGAGGAGGCGCCCGTCCCTGCTCCTCTCGCTTCCCACGCCTCTTCTTTTATTTTTGATCCCATGGAGTCCCCGATGACGCACCCCGTGCTTTCCGCCCTCGGCCTGACCGGCACCGAATCCGGTACCTACCTCGGCAACAACGAATGGTCCAGGACCAGCGACGCCGGTGTGCTGGAGCCGGTCAACCCGACCGACGGCCAGGTGCTGGCGAAGGTACAGGCATCGTCCAAGGCCGACTACGACACCATCCTCGAGCGCGCCCAGGCGGCGTTCAAGGTCTGGCGCACCACTCCGGCCCCGCGCCGCGGCGAGGCGATCCGCCTGTGCGCCGAGGCCCTGCGCGAGCACAAGGACGCGCTGGGTTCGCTGGTCGCGCTGGAAATGGGCAAGTCCAAGCCCGAGGGCGACGGCGAAGTCCAGGAAATGATCGACATCGGCGAGTTCGCCGTCGGCCTGTCGCGCCAGCTGTACGGCCTGACCATGCATTCCGAGCGCCCCGGCCACCGCATGTACGAGCAGTGGCACCCGCTGGGCCTGGTCGGCATCATCTCGGCGTTCAACTTCCCGGTCGCGGTCTGGGCCTGGAACAGCTTCATCGCCGCGGTCTGCGGCGACATCAGCATCTGGAAGCCGTCGCCGAAGACCCCGCTGTCGGCGATCGCCTCGATGAAGATCTGCAACGAAGCGCTGCGCAAGGGCGGCTTCCCGGACATCTTCTTCCTGTTCAACGACGCCGGCACCGAGCTGGCCCAGCACTTCGTCGACGACAAGCGCGTCGGCCTGGTCAGCTTCACCGGCTCGACCAAGGTCGGTCGCATCGTCGGTGAGCGCGTCGCCCGCCGCATGGGCCGCTCGCTGCTGGAGCTGGGCGGCAACAACGCGATGATCGTCGATGCCAGCGCCGATCTGAAGCTGGCGATCCCGGCGATCGTGTTCGGCGCCGTCGGCACCGCCGGCCAGCGCTGCACCACCACCCGCCGCGCCTTCATCCACGAGTCGATCTACGACGACGTGCTGGCCAAGCTGGTCGCCGCCTACAAGCAGGTCGAGGGCAAGATCGGCGACCCGACCGACCCGGCCAACCTGATGGGCCCGCTCAACAGCTCCGACGCGGTCGACGCCTACCTGGACGCGGTCGAAGCGGCCAAGGCCGCCGGCGGCACCATCGAGACCGGCGGCGCGAAGATCGAGCGCGACGGCAACTTCGTGCTGCCGACGATCGTCACCGGCCTGTCCAACGACGCCGAGATCGTCCAGCACGAGACCTTCGCGCCGATCCTGTACGTGATGAAGTTCAGCAAGCTCGAGGACGCGATCGAGCTGCAGAACGCGGTCCCGCAGGGCCTGTCCTCGGCGGTGTTCACCGAGAACCTGAAGGCGGCCGAGGCGTTCCTGTCGGCGGCCGGCAGCGACTGCGGCATCGCCAACGTCAACATCGGCACCTCGGGCGCGGAGATCGGCGGCGCGTTCGGCGGCGAGAAGGAAACCGGCGGCGGCCGCGAGTCCGGCTCCGACGCCTGGAAGGCCTACATGCGCCGCCAGACCAACACCATCAACTACTCCGACGCGCTGCCGCTGGCCCAAGGCATCAAGTTCGACCTCTGACCGCCGACGGCCCTCCCCCATGCGTCTGGCCGTCGTCTCGGACATCCACGGCAACCTGCCCGCGCTGTCGGCCGTCATCGCCGACATCCGCGGGCGGGACTGCGACACCGTGGTCAATCTGGGCGACATCCTGTCCGGCCCGCTGTGGCCGGCGCAGACGGCCGACCTGTTGATGCGGCAGCCATGGCCGACCATCCGCGGCAACCACGAGCGGGCCCTGCTGGAGACCCCGCGCGAGGCGATGGGAACCTCGGACGGCCATGCCGCGGACGCGCTGGACGAGGCCCATCGGGCCTGGCTGGCCGGGCTGCCGGCGACCCGCTGGCTGGCCGGCAACGGCCCCGGCGCGGAGGTCTTCCTCTGCCACGGCACCCCGGACGACGACATGGCCTATTTCGTCGAGTCGCCGGCGCCGGGCGAGGCCCGCGCGGCCAGCGTCGCCGAGGTCGCGATGCGCGCCGGCCAGGTGCCGGCGCGGGTGATCCTGTGCGGCCACACCCACCGGCCGCGGATCGTGCCGCTGCCCGACGGCCGCCTGGTGGTGAACCCGGGCAGCGTCGGCCTGCAGGCGATCCAGATCCGCGGCGACGCGGACGCGACCGGATGCCCCCCGCACGCGATCCAGACCGGTTCGCCGCAGGCCCGCTACGCCCTGCTCGAACACGACGCGGACGGCTGGCATGCGCGCATCGTCGAGGTCGAATACGATCACCACACAGCGGCCAGGATGGCGGCGGAAAACGGCCGCCCGGACTGGGCCCACGCCCTCCAGACCGGCCATGTTCCCTGAGCCCCGCCCCTTGAGACCCGCCAGGCCCTGAATGTACGCGCTCGCCCGCCCCTTCCTGTTCAGCCTCGACGCCGAGCGTGCCCATGGCGTCGCCCTGCGCGCGATCGAGCGCGCCCACCGCATGGGCATGAGCTCGCTGCTGGCGACGGCGTCGGCGCCGTTGCCGACCCGCGCGTTCGGCCTCGACTTCCCCAACCCGGTCGGCCTGGCCGCCGGCATGGACAAGAACGGCGAGTACATCGATGCGCTGTTCGCGCTGGGCTTCGGTTTCGTCGAGATCGGCACGGTCACCCCGAGGGCCCAGGAGGGCAATCCCAAGCCGCGGATGTTCCGCCTGCCCGAGTGCAAGGGCGTGATCAACCGGCTGGGCTTCAACAACCAGGGCGTCGATGCGCTGGTGCGCAATGTCGAGCGCGCGAAACTGCGCGACCGCGGCATCCTCGGCATCAACATCGGCAAGAACAAGACCACGCCCAACGAGATCGCCGACGGCGACTACATGTACTGCCTGTCGCGGGTCTACCCGCTGGCCGACTACGTGACCGTCAACATCTCCTCGCCCAACACCGCCGGCCTGCGCGAGCTGCAGGAGGAGCAGCAGCTGCGCCGCCTGATCAGCATCCTGCGCGAGGAGCAGGAGCGGCTGGGCGCCAAGCACGGCAAGCGGGTGCCGATGCTGGTGAAGATCGCCCCGGACCTGACCGATGCCGACATCGACGCCTGCGCGCGGGTGCTGACCGAGCTGGAGGTCGACGGCGTGATCGCGACCAATACCACGATCTCGCGCACCGCGATCGAGGCCCACCCACTGGCGCGCGAAAGCGGCGGCCTGTCCGGACGTCCGCTGATGGGCCAGGCGACCACGGTGCTGCGGATGATGCGCACCCGCCTGCCCGAATCGATCCCGCTGATCGGTGTCGGCGGCATCCTGAGCGGTGCCGACGCGGTCACCAAGACCGCGGCCGGCGCGACCCTGGTGCAGTTCTACAGCGGCATGGTCTACCGCGGTCCGGCGCTGATCCACGAATGCGTCGAGGCGATGCGCCGACGCAAGGAAGCGCCCAGCAGCGGACCGTTGAAGCCCGGCCGCTGAGGCCGGCCCTGACGACATGCCGACCACCGCCCCCCGCGCCGTCGACCCATCGATGAGCAACCGATGAGCATCCGCATCCTCCGCGACGCTCCGCTGCAGGCCCGCAACAGCTTTGCCGTGCCGGCCCGCGCCGCCTGGCTGGCCGAGGTCGGCGACGCCCGTCGGCTGCCCGAGGCGCTGGCGCGGATGGAACCTGCCGACCGGGCTCCGCTGGTGCTTGGCGGCGGCAGCAACCTGCTGCTGGTCGACGACCCGGCGATGCCGATGATCGCGCTGACCGGCCAGCAGGTCGATTTCAACGATACCGGCGACGCCCGTGTGCAGGTGCGCGCCGATGCCGGCGCCCACTGGCACGACTTCGTGATGCGGACCCTGGCGCACGGCCTGGGCGGGCTGGAGAACCTGGCGCTGATCCCGGGCACCGTCGGCGCCGCGCCGATCCAGAACATCGGCGCCTACGGCGTCGAGGTCCGCGAGTACATCCATGCCGTCGAAGCCTACGAACCGGCCAGCGGCCAGACCCACCGCTTCGATGCCAACGCCTGCGCGTTCGCCTACCGCGACAGCCGCTTCAAGCGCGAGCGCGACCGTTACATCGTCACCGCGGTCGAATTCGAGCTGCTGCGCGCCGATGCCGGCCACTCCCTCAAGCTCGACTACGCCGGCATCGGCGACGAGCTGGCGGCGATGGGCATCGACGCACCGACCGCCAGCGACGTCGCCGACGCGGTGATCGCGATCCGCCGCCGCAAGCTGCCCGACCCGGCCGTGATCGGCAACGCCGGCAGCTTCTTCAAGAACCCGATCGTCGCCGCCGACCTGGCCGAGGCGCTGCGGCGCGAACATCCACGCCTGCCGGTGTACCCGCTGGCACCGTTCCCTGCCGACGCCGCCGGCCACGGCGAGGCCCCACACGGTGGCCTGTGCAAACTGTCGGCGGCCTGGCTGATCGACGCCTGCGGCTGGAAGGGCCATCGCGACGGCGACGCCGGCATCGCCGCCAGCCACGCCCTGGTCCTGGTCAACCACGGCAGCGCCAGCGGCGCGCAACTGCTCGACCTCGCCCGCCGCGTCGCCGGCTCGGTGTCCGAACGCTTCGGCGTCGCACTCGAGCCGGAGCCACGCATCGTCGGCGCATCGTGGTGATCCCGGACCCACGCATCCCCCGCAACCGCGGCGCAGCCCGCAACCGACACCCGACTCGTGCCTCTCGCGCCGCCCGTAGGCGCGGCGCCCGCCTGCCTGTTTGCTGCAGCATTGCCTGTCGCAGCGGCGTAAGCCGCGATTGGACGTTCGCGACCACGCCCATCGCGGCTTACGCCGCTCCTACGGATGTTTCCATGCTCGCCTGCGCCGCCCGCGACCGCGCGGGCGCGCGCCGCTTCGTCTTCACTCCCCCGCCCGCCCCACTGGTGCCATGACCGCTCCCGCCCGGACCACCCACGCCCGTGCCGCATTGCTGATGCTCGGCAGCACGGTCTTCTTCGCCTTCATGGTGATCGCGATCAAGCTCGCCTCGGAAACGCTGCACACCTTCGAGGTCGCGTTCTTCCGCAACTTCTTCGGCATGCTCGCGACGGTGCCGCTGCTGATCCGCCACGGCATCGGCATCCTCAAGACCGACCAGTTGCCGCGCTACGTCTTCCGCTGCTTCATCGGCGTGTTCTCGATGTTCTGCGGGTTCTGGGCGATCGGTCACCTGCCGCTGGCGCAGGCGGTGTCGCTGTCGTACTCGTCGCCATTGTGGGTGACCATCTTCGCGGTGTTCTGGCTCGGCGAGCAGGTCCGCGCACGGCGCTGGGCCGCGGTCGCGATCGGCTTCATCGGCGTGCTGGTCATCGTCCGCCCCGGCACGGAGGGCTTCACCGCCGGCACCCTGATCGCAGTCGCCTCGGCGATACTCAGCGGCCTGGTCGCGATCCAGATCAAACAGCTGTCCAACACCGAGCCGGCCGACCGCATCGTCATCTACACCACCCTGCTGTGGGTGCCGATGTCGCTGATTCCTGCGGTGCTGGTCTGGGAATGGCCGCAGGGCATCACCTGGCTGTGGGCGATCGCCGCCGGAGTGTTCGGCACCGGCGGCCACATGCTGTGGACCCGCGCGCTCAAGCTCGGCGAGGTCTCCGCGCTGACCCCGATCAGCTTCATGCAATTGCCGATCGTCGCCGTGCTGGGCTGGCTGCTGTTCGACCAGGGGGTCGACCGCTGGACCATCGCCGGCGCCGCGATCATCCTCGCCGCCAACGCCTACATCGCCCACCGCGAGGCGGTGCTGGCCCGCCGCGCCGCGACCAAGGCGCCGGTGGAGGGGGCGAAGCCGGGGTTTTGAGGCGGGGCCGTCCCCGCCCCCGTCTGAAGGCTGGCGGGGGCGCTGCGGTACGTCCGCTTAGCCGGCGCCCTCTTCCGGCGCCGGCTGCAGCTCCACCGCCAACGCCTCCAGCTCGGCGATCTCTGCCTCCAGCGCGTCGTGCAACTCGCCCTGACGCGTCATCAGGTCCTCGATCCGGCTGGTCTGCTTCAGCTTCGACAACTCACCGTCGAACAGCAGCCACTGCGCGGTCAGCTGCTCGACGTAGTTCTTCGAGTAATGCCGCATCTCCTTCAGCTGCGCCAACGCGTCGTTGACATGCTCGAGCGGGCTCTTGTTCTCCGTGGACATCGCGACCTCCGCTGCTTCCATGGGTTCTGGCAGGGTAGACCTTTGAAGCTGGATGGGGGGCGAATGCCGAGCCCGCGTTGCCTCGTGCCTCTTCTAGGAGGCGGAGCTGAAAGCAGCTTCCGCCTCCTCTATCGACCAGACAGGTCCCGTGTAAAGAAGACGAGTCTGACCACAATTTCAAGGGCGCCACACACAGAGTCGATACCAGGCCCTGGCGGAACGAAGCCTGTCAGACAAGAACCGTCACAACCCAGGCCACAATCGCGGGCCGCTCATCGTCGTCCAGATTCAACTCGAACGGCCGATAGCTCGGATCACTGCTTTCAGGGCGCAGCAGTATCTGTTGGTACTCAGGTCCGTCATCGGTTTCCAACTTCTGAGCATCATAGATCTTCAGCGTGTACCGCCCACTATGCTCTGGATCGCCCAAGGCATGACGCTCGGCCAGCACCATTCGCCCCTGCTTCGTACCGCGCATGTCGCTGGAGAACAGGACCCAAGAACCATTAGGCACTCGTCGATTCATCGATTCGCCGCTGACCCGGGCCACGAAGTAGCCTGGCGCGATCCGGATGTGATCCGGCAGCGACACCCACTCGACCGCCTCCTGTTCCAACAACTGGGCGTCGCTGAAGTCGCCCGCCGCGACTTTCAAGTCGAGCAGTGGCACAGCATTTTCCCAGGGTCGTACTTCGCGTTGTCTGATCACCTGGAACGGGCGCGCATCGAGTGGCTGCACAGGCAACGACGCTCGCCCGCCGATCTCCAACGAGGGAAGAACCGCAGGTTCGGACTCCAGATTCTCCGTTCGACTACGGAAAAATTTCTCTGTCTCGCTATCTTCAAAGTAGACGTAGCAGCCCTTCATACCGCGGGAAAGCAGCACTCGATAGGTGTTCTTCACCAGTTCCAGAAAGCGATCTTTCGAACGCTTCACTGTAGTGTCTTGCGAAACCATGCGATCACCACACCAACCGTCGCCTGATTGATAGCGAAGATCGCGCCCCCAGATAACACCGACATAGTCGAACTCGAAGCCTTGTGCAGTGTAGATACACCCGACCTGATCGATTCCCGTAGGATCGTAGGCCCAGTAGTCCGCTTTAGGGACGCCTCGCGGCAGGCCGGTCATATCCGGGCGCGCATTCCATGGACGCTCGAAGGTTCCGATACGCACGTCCGCCATCAGGCTACCATCTGCATCGAGCTTCTTCGACCATGGCCAGCAGTATCCCGCTACAAGACGCGCGGAATGGCCTTCCCTCGACTTCTCGCGAATCAACTCGTCCAACGCCTCAGGACTGTCGACGATGCCGAATTCGAAGCTTTCTTGAGACTGATCGAACAGGACATTGGCGGTCCGACGGATACCCAGGGTATTGTCTACCCAGTTGACGAACCCCTCTGAGCCCGCGCAACGGAACTGCGTCTCAAGCCAACGCTCATGCAGCACGTAACCGTTCGTCGCGGCCGCCTCGCGGATCAGTGACGATGAACCGATCTCGTTGGGCCGGACTATCTGCTGATCATCCACGAAAAACACCGATACTCGGGCAGCATCCATGATCTCCTGGATCTGCGGACGATCGGACCAGAGCTCCTTTCTGGTGAAGCGATGATTGCTTGTGGCACGAATCCGGTGCGCCTCATCGCAAAGCAACACATCCACGTCGTTCGGTTGAGCTTGTCCGAAATTGTTGAAGTAACGGAACTGCCGGCTTGCCTCCCGTCCGACAATCTTCTGAAGCGTCGCCGTGAACGCCTTGGAGCCGGTAGCATGTTGGGCGTTGTAGCCCTTTCCAGACAATGCTCCCAACAAATTCAATGCGAGCACCGATTTTCCCGTGCCTGGACCGCCGTGCACCAGAAACACATGTTTTCGAGTGTCTTTCAGTGCCGACTTCACTGTCGCCACGATCTGACTGAAGACCACCTGCTGCTCATCGAGCAGGACAAACTCCGGCTCTTCGTTGATCACCTTGGAAACGTTGGCCAGAAGCTTCTTCGCGGGTCGATAACGACTCTCGGCTATCCGCGAGAGCACTCGTTCGCCGTCTCCCTGTCCGAGCCGCTCGGAAATATGTCGTGCCAGACCCGACATTTCACCCGATGTGAATACAGGAGCCAGTTTCCGTACAGCGCTCGACCGCTCGTCCAACAGCGGGTCGTCCACCTTCGGCGTATAGTTATGAAGATACGCGCAGGCTTCCAGCAGCACACGATCATCATCACCCTGGAATGCGCCATGCATGTCTTCAAGATATCGTCGATACTGGTTCGCCTGTACCGACGGGTGCAGCACATCCCGACGACTGCCGCCGACCCAGGTCTTCAATAGGTCTTCGCCGCTGCCGTGTTCGCAAGCGGTCCACTGCTTGAGCTCGACGATGATGGCGCGGTCCCGGGATCCGCCTCGCCCGGTCACCATCGCGTCGATCCGCTTCGATGACAACGGCAATTGATATTCAAGGAAGATGCCCTGACTCATCAGGTCACCTTCACGCAAGACATCGGAGAAACACCGCAGCGAGTTTTGCCATGACTGGAACTCAGCCGGCGACGGCTTGTAGCGAAAGTGCGCCTCGAATGCCTCGGCGAGGCGTTTCGCAATCGCGTTCTGCGTTGTGTCCCTGATGAAATCCGGCGTCGTACCGGAGTAAAGAAACGCCTTCACGCCCCGTCTGCTCCCACGATGCGTCGTCTACGCATCACCCTAGAATTCGTTGTACTTCTTCGCCGACCCCTTGGCCAGAGCCACCGGGTACTTGCGGGCATTCAAGGCCAGTTTCGCCTCGACGGCCTTCTCGACATCGAGACCCAGATCATTCACCAGATAGCTCAACAGAATGACGATATCGGCGACTTCCTGTTCGATCAGGGGGCGACGTTCCGTCACAACCTGCTCCAACTCCGAATCACGCACCCATTGCGTGTGCTCGAGCAGTTCCGCCGCCTCGAGAGCAATGGACGTGGACAGCGTCCGAAGGTTATGAAATTGCGCCCAATCCCGCTCCGAGCGGAATTGCAACAGTCTGTCTAACAGTGATCGACTCAGCATGGTGGCGTACTGTGCGTGCTCGAATGGCCACATTGTGACTCAGATGCCGTGAGTCGCCACCGACATCGCTTCGCCACGGCGCTGCTAGGCCTCTCCTTGAGCAAATCGGGAACTTCCACCGACTACCACGAGCAATCGGCCGTCGTTCGGCAGCGTACCGGCCGGATCACACTTCCCGAACCAGCCACCCCGACCGCAGCGCCGCACAGCGGACCGCGACTTGCGGCACCGCGCCCGGCGGTATAACGTTGGTTATAACAAAGGAGGCCACGATGAAACTCAAGATCACCAGCATCGGCAATTCCGCCGGCGTCATCCTGCCCAAGGAGCTGTTGGCCCGGCTGCGCCTGGAGAAGGGCGACGCGCTGTATGCGCTGGAGACGCCGGACGGGATCCGGCTGACCACCTTCGATCCGGAGCTGGCGGCGCAGATGGAAGTGGCCGAAGAGGTCATGCGCAAGCGCCGCACCCTGCTGCACAAGCTCGCGCAGTAAACGGAGGGCGCCAGGATGATCATCTGGATCGGCAAGCCCCTCATCCTCGCCATCCACGAAAGGCAACTGGCTGAACATGGCGGCGGCAGTGGCGTGCGCGACGAAGGCCTGCTCGAATCGGCGCTGGCCCGGCCCTTGCAGGCTCAGGCCTATGGCGATCCCCCACCCGACCTGGCCGACCTCGCCGCGGCGCTGGCCCATGGCCTGGCCCGCAATCACCCGTTCGTCGACGGCAACAAGCGGACTGCGGCGGTCGCCTGCGAAACCTTCCTGCTGCTCAACGGCGCGCGCCTGCGCGCCAGCGACCTGGAGCTGTATCCGCAATACATCGCCCTCGCCGACGGCAGCCTCGACGAGGCCGGCTTCGCCGACTGGCTGCGCGCGCATGTGGTGGTCGCGGCATCGCAGGTGCAGGAGCCGGCGGCCGCCTACGGGGACGGTTGAGACGCTGCGAATCGGCCACTGATCCCTCGCGGGCTGGTCAGTCGCGGGTGCGTCCCCAGGGTCGGGCTCCGTGGAAGGCGACCAGGTACACCGACACCACCCACAGACTGGCGGCGGCCCAGCCGGCGAGGATGTCGGTCGGAAAGTGCACGCCCAGGTAGAGACGCGAGACGCCGACCAGCCAGGCGAACGACAGCGCGGCGGCGATCGTCCACCAGCGCGCGCGGGTCGGCCAGGCCAGCAGGACCAGCACCCAGGCCAGGGTCATCGAGCCCATCGCGTGGCCGCTGGGAAAGCTGTAATTGTGCTCGGGCGCGATCGACAGCCACAGGTCGGGACGCTCGCGCGCGAACAGCAGCTTGGTGGCGACGTTGAGCAGGCCCGAGCCGGCCAGGGCGAGGCCGGCGAAGATCGCCTCGCGCAGGTGGCGGCGCAGGCTCAGCGCGAGCACCAGCAGGATGTCGAACGGCACCACGCCGTACTGGTAACCGAGCTGGCTGATCGCGACGAAGAAGCGGTCCAGTGCCGGGCCATGCTGTTGCTGCAGGGCGCGCAGGATCGGTTCGTCGAAACCGGCCGTGCCGTGCTCGTGGATCTCCTCGGCGAGTTCGGCGAAGCCCCACAACGGCAACAGCACGCCGACGAAGGCCAGTGCGAGCCGCCGCCAGTGACGGAATACGAAACGGACCAGGCCCGCGGTCGCGCCGCCCAGGGTCCGCCAGGGATGCCGCAGGCCTTCGTCGCTTGTCTGCGCGTCCGGCGATGGCGGAGGCGCGCCGTCGCGCGCCCGCGGATCAGGCATCCGCACCAGCGCCGAACTTGCGCTCGACGTAGCGGTCGATCAGCTCGACGAACTCGCGGGCGATGCCCTCGCCGCGCAGGGTCACGGTCTTCTCGCCGTCCTCGAACACCGGCGCCGATGGCGCCTCACCGGTACCCGGCAGCGAGATGCCGATGTTGGCGTGGCGCGATTCGCCCGGCCCGTTGACCACGCAGCCCATCACCGCCAGGGTCAGGTTCTCCGCGCCGGGGTGGGTCACCTTCCACTCCGGCATCTTCGCGCGCACGTGCGACTGCACCTGCTGCGCGAGCTCCTGGAAGAAGGTGCTGGTGGTGCGGCCGCAGCCCGGGCAGGCGGTGACCATCGGGGTGAACGCGCGCAGGCCCAGGGTCTGTAGCAGTTCCTGGGCGACGATGACCTCGTTGCTGCGCGCCTGGCCCGGCTCGGGGGTCAGCGAGATGCGGATGGTGTCGCCGATGCCTTCCTGCATCAGCACCGCCAGCGC
Organism: Marilutibacter maris; assembly: GCF_003233695.1. Lineage (NCBI taxonomy): Bacteria > Pseudomonadati > Pseudomonadota > Gammaproteobacteria > Lysobacterales > Lysobacteraceae > Marilutibacter > Marilutibacter maris. Next base: position 2,479,057 of record NZ_CP029843.1, read on the forward strand.
GGCGCTGGAGGCGACGATGCCCTTGCTGCCGATGCCGGCCTCGGTCAGGCCCAGATGCAGCGCATAGCGGCCACGGCGGGCCAGCTCGCGGTAGACCGCGATCAGTTCCTGCACCCCGCTGACCTTGGCGCTGAGGATGATGCGGTCGGCCGGCAGGCCGATCTCCTGCGCGCGCGCGGCCGAGTCCAGCGCCGAGCGGATCAGCGCCTCACGCAACACCTCGGCGGCCTCGCGCGGCTCGGCCAGGGTGTGGTTCTCGTCCATCAGCCTGGCCGCCAGCGCCTGGTCCAGCGACCCCCAGTTGGCGCCGATCCGGACCGGTTTGCCGTGCCGGATGGCCAGCTCGATCAGGGTCGCGAACTGGGCGTCCTTCTTCTTGCCGAAACCGACATTGCCGGGGTTGATGCGGTACTTGGCCAGGGCCTCGGCGCAGGCCGGCTCGGCGGTCAGCAACTGGTGACCGTTGTAGTGGAAGTCGCCGATGATCGGCACCTCGATCCCCATCATCGCCAGCTTGTCGACGATGCGCGGCACCGCGGCGGCAGCCTCGGCGGTATTCACCGTGACCCGGACCAGCTCCGAGCCGGCGCGCCACAGCTCGGCGACCTGCTTGACCGTGGAGGCGACGTCGGCGGTGTCGGTATTGGTCATCGACTGCACCACCACCGGCGCACCGCCGCCGACGGTGACCCTGCCGATATCGACGCCGACGGTGTCGCGGCGCGGCGCGGGACCGAAGGCGGGAGTGGCACAGGGAAGCGGGCTGGGGACGGCGTTCATCGGCACGGCGGATCGGGACGAACCCCTATTCTAGCCGGGCCCGATGACCCGGGCCCGACCACCGGCGCCCAATGGTCTTGTAGGAGCGGTGTAAGCCGCGACCGGGCCTTCCCATGAAGGCTTCATCGCGGCTTACGCCGCTCCTACGGCATGGTCGCGTGTGACCCAGCCCCCTGAGTCAGGGGGCGATTCGTGCCGCAGGCACGAATGGGGGTGTGGCAGCGCAACGGCGGGGCCCAAGGTTTGCGAAGCAAATTTTGGGAGATATCCGCGCGCAGCCGGATATCGTTCCCCCTGAGTCAGGGGGCGATTCGTGCCGCAGGCACGAATGGGGGTGTGGCAGCGCAACGGCGGGGCCCAAGGTTTGCGCAGCGAACCTTGGGAGATATCCGCGCGCAGCCGGATATCGTTCCCCCCTGAGTCAGGGGGCGATTCGTGCCGCAGGCACGAATGGGGGTGTGGCAGCGCAACGGCGGGGCCCAAGGTTTGCGCAGCAAACTTTGGGAGATATCCGCGCGCAGCCGGATATCGTCCCCCCTGAGTCAGGGGGCGATTCGTGCCGCAGGCACGAATGGGGGTGTGGAAGCGCAACGGCGGGCCCAAGGTTTGCGCAGCAAATCTTGGGAGATATCCGCGCGCAGCCGGATATCGTTCCCCCGGGGCTGCGACAGCTTGACGCAGCCGGCGCCGCCGCGGCTGCACTAGCATATGCAGCGATGTCCGCCGCGCCCGCCTCCTTCCTGCGAACACTGTGCACGCTGCGCTGGTACGCGGTGGCTGGCCAGGCCGTGAGCATCGCCCTGAGCACCGTAGCGCTGGAGATCGCCCTGCCGGCGCCGCCGCTGTGGGGCGGCGTGGCGGCATTGGCGCTGTTCAATGCATGGGCCATCCGGGTGGCGCGGCGGCCGACGGCGGCACCGGCGACGGTGTTCTCCCACATGCTGGTCGACATCGCGGTGCTGGCCTGGCTGGTGGCCTGGAGCGGCGGGATCGCGAACCCGTTCAGCTCGATGCTGCTGATCCCGATCGCGCTGGCGGCGCCGGCACTGCCGCCGCGCTGGGTGTGGGCGACCGCCGCCGCCTGCCTGCTCGGTTTCGCCCTGGCGACGCTGCTGGCGCGACCGCTGCCCCACCTGCACGGCGACGCCTTCAACCTGCACCTGTGGGGGATGGCGGTGAACTTCGTGGTGTCGGCCGCGGTGGTGCTGTTCTTCTCGCTGCGGCTGGTATCGGCGCTGCGCCGCCAGGAACGCGAACTGGCGCTGCTGCGCGAGCGCTTCGCCCGCAACGAGGGCATCGTCGCGCTGGCCACCCATGCCGCCGCGGTCGCTCACGAGCTGAACACGCCGTTGGCGACGATGACCCTGCTCGCCGACGAGATCGCCGAGGAGGCCGGCGGGCGCGAACCCGACATCGCCGCCGACGCGACCACCCTGCGCGCACTGATCGACCAGTGCCGCGACCGGGTCCGCGCACTCGCCTCGCCCGCCGATCCCGGCCACGCTCCCGGGGTACGGTTGGGCGACGTGGTCGAGCGCTGGCAACTGGTGCGGCCTGAGGTGACCCTGATGCTGGACGACCGCCTGCCGCCGCAGTTGCGGGTCGAGGCGGCGGTCGGCCATCTGTTGCAGGCCCTGCTCAACAACGCCGCCGACGCCGGCCATGCGGCCGGCCGCGAGCGGGTCGAGTTGCGCCTGGATGCGGACCTCGAACGCGGCTGGCTGTTCGGTGAGGTCCGCGACCATGGCGACGGCTTCGACGAGGCGCTGCCGTTCGCGCCCGACGGCCTGTTCCGCAGCAGCAAGCCCGACGGCATGGGAGTGGGTCTGGCGCTGTCGCACGCGACCGTCGACCGCCTCGGCGGGCACCTGAGCATGCGCCACGCCGAGCCCGGCCTGCGGGTGCGTTTCGAGTTGCCAATCGAGCCGCCCGCGCAGCGCCCCCTGCGGGAACCACCGCTATGAATACGCCGTCCCTGCCCCGCGGCCTGATCGTCGACGACGACGTGCTGTACGCGCGGATGCTGCAGCGCGGCCTGGCCCGGCGCGGCCTGCGGACCGCGATCGCCCACGATGCGGACACCGCCCTGTCGCTGGCCCGCGGCGAAGCACCCGACTTCGCCCTGCTCGACCTCAAGCTGGGCGCCGACTCGGGGCTGTCGCTGATCGAACCGCTGCGCGCGCTCGACCCGCGGATGCGGATCCTGCTGGTGACCGGATACGCCAGCGTCGCCACCGCGGTGGAGTCGATCAAGCGCGGTGCCGACGACTACCTGCCCAAGCCGGCCAGCGTGGCCATGATCCTGCGGGCGCTGGGGCTGGAGGCGGACACGGCGCTGGGCGACGACGCCCAGGCCGCGCCGGAACGGATGATCCCGCTGCAACGGCTGGAGTGGGAACACATCCAGCAGGCGTTGCAGGAAACCGGCGGCAACATCTCCGCCACCGCCCGTCTGCTGGGCATGCACCGGCGCTCGCTGCAACGCAAGCTGGGCAAGCGCCCGGGTCCGGAACGCAAGCCCGATCCCGAATAGGTCCAACACAACGGGCACGACGCACCGAGCACGGCGCGCGTCCCCTCGCGATCGCGCTCAGAACCGCGTATGCACGCTGAACTCCAGCGAGCGCGGCTCGCCGAGATAGACCATGTTGGCGTTGTTCGCATAGGCGATCCAGGTCCGGTCGGCGAGGTTGCGCGCACGCAGGGTCACGGTGGTGCGCGGACTCCACTGCCACTTCAGGTTGGCGCCGTACAGGGCATAGCCGGCGCTGCGGATGGTGTTGGCGTTGTCGGCATAGCGGGCGGACACCGCGCGCAGGTCCACGCCGGCCGACCAGCCGGGCGCGAACGCATGCTCGACCCACAGGTTGGCGACCTTCTCGGGGGTATTGCGCGGGGTGTTGCCGGCGCGCGAAACCGGCACGCCGCCGACGTTCTCGTGGAAGTCGTCAAGGCTGGCGTCGACCCAACCCAGGTTGCCCTCGACGGTGAGACCCTGCACCGGGCGCAGACCGAAAGTGAGCTCCACCCCGGTGCCCGACTGCTGTCCGACCGGCAGGGTGTCGCCGGCGCGATCGGGATCGGGCGTGGACAGGTTCTCGCGCACCAGGTCGTAGACCGCCAGGGTGCCCCAGTAGCGGCCGTCGGCGCTGCGCGACTTGGCCCCCAGTTCGGCCTGGCGGCCGGTGGTCAGGTCGAAGTCGCGCACCGCCGAGTAACTGGCGGTGCTGAGCACCCCGGACGGCGGGTCGGCCGCGGTGGCGAGCTGCAGATAGGCGTTGAAGCCCGGAGCGAAGGCGTAGTCCAGCGCCAGGCGTCCGGTCAGCGCGCGGTAGTGGTGCGAATGGCGCGCGGGATTGCTGGCGCCGGCCGCCTGGTGGTTTTCCAGGTCGAGCTGGATCCACTCCTGGCGCAGTGCCGACATCAGCGACCAGCGCTCGCCCAACGCGGTGAGGTTCTCGACGAACAACGCCTGCCCGCGCACGCGGTTGGTCCGTTGCGGCACGAAGCGCTGCGCCGCCCCCGGGAAGTCGAAATAGCGGCCCGGTGTCGAGGCATCGACCGGCACCACGTCCAGGTCGCCCGACAGCGATTGCGGAAAGCGGGTCTGGCGGTTGTAGTTGAGGTCCAGTCCGGCCGCCCATTGCGATGCGCGCCCGCCCAGCTCGCCGTCCCAGCGCCAGTCCAGGCGGTTGCCGTAGACCTGCTGGTCGTGGCGCTGCAACAGGCCGCAGGAGCGGATCACCGCGCTGAGGTCGTCGTTGTAGCGGTAGCACTCGACATTGCGGTAGTCGCGCAGCGCGTCGTAGTGATAGACGGTGTTGCGCAGGCGACTGCGTCCGGACAGTTGCCAGTCCAGCATCGAGCGCGCCCACAGCACCTGTTGTTTGTAGTAGCCGTCGCCGACGTTGTAGTTGCGGGTCTCGCTGCCGGGCAGCACTCTCAGGCGCCCATCGTCCAGCAAGGCCGGCGTACCCCAGTAGACCCGGGCGCTGTCCTCCTTCTGGTATTCCAGCGCGAGGGTATGGGTGACACGCCCGCCCAGGCGCGCGGCCCAGGACAGCGCCGAGGTCAGCGATTCGCGGTCGTTGCGGTCGACCCAGCCGTCGCTGTCGGACCAGCTGATGTCGCCGCGCACGGCCTGGCGGCCATCGTCCAGCACCCGATTGCCACCGGCGGCCAGCAACATGCTGTCGTGCGAGGCATAACCGGCCTTGGCTTCTGCGCGATCCTCGTCGAGGTCGGCGACACGGGTGACGTAGTTGATCGAACCGCCGACCGCACCGGCGCCATGCAGGAAGGTCGACGCGCCGCCCACCGCCTCGACCCGCTCGTAGATCCAGGCATCGACCGGACGCGCGGCGATCGTCGCGTAGCGCACGTCGATGCCGTTGAACAACTGCGAGACCTGCGAACCGGAGAACCCGCGATAGCTGACCGCATTGCCGTTGCCCGGCGGCGCGACCGCATCCAGACCGGGCACCGCACGCAACGCCTCGGCGGTGCTGCGCACGTCGCGGGCGTCGAGCAGGTCGCGACCGACCACGGTCACCGCGGCCGGGGTCTGCTGGATGCTGACGTCAAGCGCGGTCGCGCCGCTGGCGCGGCCGTCGTTCGGCAAGGCCTGCCCGGTGACCTCGACCCGGTCCAGGGTGGTCGCCTGGACGCCCCCGGCATCGTCGGCGTGGGCCGGGCCGGCGAGTGCGGATACGAGCGCAACCGCCAGCGGTGCGCGGCGGAGGGACAGGCGGGGCATGGCGGATTCCTTCGACGAAAACCCGCGCAGCCTAGGCATTGCCCCCCGCCTTGCCGATGTGACGCAATGTCGCACCCGGCCCGCAACACGGCGACGGCAAGGTGGCACTGGAAGATCGCTACTGGAAGACGCGAGCTCCGCGCAGCACCGGCGCACCGTCAACGGCATCGGTCCACACCACCCGCGCCTCGTCGCCCTGTGCAGCCAGACGGGGCATGCCACTGCCGCGGCCGCGCGCGGCCAGGACCGCAACCTGCCGGCGCTCCGGCGTCGCCGCCAGATCGTCGGCGCGATAGCGGGCCAGTTGCAGCGACTGCGCCCGCGCCTCCTCCAGCCACGCGACCAGCAGGCGGTCGCCGACCCGCGCCAGCGCCGCGCGTCCGAGCACCTGCGGGCCGCGGGCGACGGTGACCGGCGCCGAGAAATGATCGCCGGCATCGTCCGAACGCGCCAGGCGCAGCTCCGGCATACCGTCGGCCTGGGTATACCAGGCGACCCAGACGGTGTTGCCGCGCGCCTCGACCACCGGCCCGTTGACCGGGCAGCCCGGCATCATCCAGCCATCGGCATGGACGTCGCGCGGCGCGGTCCAGGCACCGTTTTCCAGACGGACGATACGGGTGTCGCGAATCTCGCCGGCCGTGCGCCCGCGATAGACCACGACCGGACCGCGGTCGGTGACCGCCGCGTCGGTGGTGCAGCAGTCGCAGGTGGAAACATCCAGCGGCCACTCGGCACTCCGGACCGGACCGTCGCCCTGGTACAGCGCCGCGCGCAGCATCATCGCCGCGCCACCGCCATGATGACCGTCGCCACCGTCGTGGCCGCTCTGCCCCGCCGCCGCCTTCTGCCGGCTGTCCAGCCAGGCGATGCCGAGGGTCGACCCGCCCTGCGGCCAGAAGCTGGCGAAGCCATGATCGCCGGCCGAGTCGGCCAGGTGCACCCGTTGCGGCGCCGACCAGCGGGCACCGCCGTCGCCGGAGCGGACCAGGTCGATGCCGTAGTCCATCCGCGCCGGTCCGGTGCTGCGCAGCCAGTGCGCCCACAACGAGCCGTCCGGCAAGGCATAGACGTGCGGCGTGTCGGCCCAGTTGAGGAACCAGTCCGCGCCCTCGGCGATCGTCGCCGGTGCCGACCAGTCCTGTCCGGGCCCGGCCCGGCTCAGGCGCAACCGGTGCCGGAGCGGCGCCTGCCCACCGGCGTCGCCGGCGACCGGCTCGACCCAGCTCAGCAGCCAATCGCCCATCGGGGTCGCGACCAGGTCGGGCTGGGCCGCGCCGCCGCCGGCCGGCAACGCCAGCGGCTCGATCCTCAGCGGCTCCGCGGCGACCGGCGCGGGCGCCGGCGAGCATCCCGACAACGCCAGCAGGCCGAGCATGGCCTGCACACGCAGGATGGAAGCGGTTGCGGACATCGTCGTTCCCTTATCCACGGAGCCCTATTGGAGCATGCCTGGCCACTGCGATCCTGCGACATCCGGACGCAGGCGTCGACCGGCCGCGTCGCCGCGACCAGGGTCGACGTACCGTGGCCCCGGGTGTAGGGTGCCCGTCCGATGACGACGCCCGATACCCTGACCCCCAGCCAGCTGAACGCGCTCGCGCGCAACCTGCTGGAGGACAGCTTCCCGCTGGTCTGGGTCGAGGGCGAGCTGGGCAACGTCGCTCGGCCGGCGTCCGGTCACCTGTACCTGACCCTCAAGGATGCGCGCGCCCAGGTTCGCTGCGCGATGTTCCGGCCCAAGGCCGGCCGGCTGACGTTCCAGCCGCGCGAGGGCCTGCACGTGCGCGTGCGTGGCCGGGTCACCCTGTACGAGGCCCGCGGCGAGTACCAGATGGTGCTCGAGCACATGGAGGAGGCCGGCGAAGGCGCGCTGCGACGGGCATTCGAGGCGCTCAAGGCGCGGCTGCAGGCCGAGGGCCTGTTCGAGGATGCGCGCAAGCGCCCCCTGCCCCGCTTCGCCCGCCGCATCGGCGTGATCACCTCGCCGACCGGCGCGGCGGTGCGCGACGTGCTCAGCGTGCTGGCACGACGCTTCCCGCTCGCCGATGTCGAGGTGCTGCCGGTGCAGGTGCAGGGCGATGGCGCGGCCGCGCAGATCACCGCGATGCTGCGCGCGGCGGCGGCATCCGGACGCTTCGACGTGCTGCTGCTGACCCGTGGCGGCGGTTCGCTGGAAGACCTGTGGGCGTTCAACGACGAGGCGCTGACCCGTGCGGTCGCCGACTGCCCGGTACCGGTGGTGTCGGCGGTCGGTCATGAGGTCGACTTCAGCCTGACCGACTTCGCCGCCGACCTGCGCGCGCCGACGCCGTCGGTCGCAGCCGAATTGCTGGTGCCCAGCCAGGACGACCTGCGCCAGCGCCTGGCGGCGCTGGCCCGCGGTCTGGACAAGCAACAGGGGCTGCGCCTGCGCGAGGCGACCCAGCGTGCCGATCGCGCCGCGCTGCGGCTGAACGCATTGCGTCCGCAAGCCCGGCTGGAGGCCCTGCGCCAGCGCCAGAACGAGGCGCTGCGTCGCCTGCAGGCCGCGTGGCGTCAACGCAGCGAACGCGAACGCGCGACCCTGCGTCACGCTGCAACGGTGCTGCGCGGCGCACACCCGCAACGGCGGATCGAACGTCTGCGCGAACGCTTGCAGACATTGGCGCCGCGCCCGCAGGCGGCGATCGGCCGCCGGCTCTCGCACGAGGCCCTGCGCCTGCGCGGGCTGGCGCGCTCGCTGGAGGCGGTCAGTCCGCTGGCGACGGTCGCGCGCGGCTACGCGATCATGCAGCACGACGACGGCCGCGTGGTCCGCAGCGTGCTCGATGCCGCGCCCGGCGACCGGCTGCAGGCGCGGCTGTCCGACGGCAGCCTGCGGGTGCGGGTCGAATCCGACGGCGACGACGCCTCGCGCTGATCGCCACGCCCGCGCGCCTGCCTCTGGAAAGCCCCATCGCGGCTCACGCCGCTCCTACGGGATGGCAGCAGCCCCCTAAGCCCGCGGGGGCCGGGCTAGATGGATCGATTTCGTAGGAGCGGCGTAAGCCGCGATCCCAGGGCTGCGTCAGTCATGACAGGCTCCACGCATCCGCGACCCGCGTTGCGCTAGTGTGTGGCCGGTCGAACGCATCGGAGGCACCGGTTTGAAGAAGCCCCGCTCCAAGAAGCCCGCTTTTGCCAAGCACTATCCCTACTACCTGGCCAACCGTCCGGTCACCGCCAAGACCGTGCTGGACGTGCTCGACAAGTACAGCGGCAAGCGCGCCGCGCGGGTCTCCTATGCCGATGCCGCGGTGGTGCGCAAGGCGATCGTCGCCGCGCACAAGGCGCGTCCGGCGATGGCGGCGTTCCCGCCGGACAAGCGCCGCGATGTGCTCGAGCATTGCGTGCGCCGCTTCGAGGAACGTGCCGGGGAACTGGCGCTGGCGCTGTGCATCGAGGCCGGCAAGCCGATCCGCGACGCCCGTGGCGAGGTCACCCGCCTGATCGACACCTTCCGCCTCGCCGCCGGCGAGGCGACCCGGCTCGGTGGCGAGGTGTTGGAGCTGGGCATCTCCGAACGCACCCGAGGCTACCGCGGCATGACCCGGCGGGTGCCGGTCGGCGTGTGCAGCTTCATCACGCCGTTCAACTTTCCGCTCAACCTGGTCGCGCACAAGGTCGCCCCGGCGATCGCCGCCGGCTGTCCGTTCGTGCTCAAGCCGGCCGCGAAGACGCCGATCGGCGCGCTGATCATCGCCGAGGTGCTGGCCGAGACCGATCTCCCCAAGGGCGCTTTCTCGGTGCTGCCGTGTTCGAACGAGGACGCCGCGCTGCTGGTCGAGGACCCGCGCATCGCCCTGCTGAGCTTTACCGGCGGCCTGGTCGGCTGGGACCTGAAGGCGCGCGCGGGCAAGAAGAAGGTCACCCTGGAGCTGGGCGGCAACGCCGCCTGCATCGTCGATGCCGACCCCGGCGCCAGCCTCGACCACGTGGTCCAGCGACTGGTGTTCGGCGCCTACTACCAGAGCGGCCAGAGCTGCATCAGCGTGCAGCGCATCTATGCGCACGTGGACATCTACGCCAAGCTGCGCAAGAAGCTCAAGGCGGCGATCGCGAAGCTGTCGATGGGCGACCCGCGCGAGGAGGCCACCTTCATCGGACCGGTCATCGACGAGGCGGCCGCGCAGCGGATCGAATCCTGGATCGACGAGGCCCGCGCCGGCGGCGCCCGCCGTCTGGCCGGAGGCCCGCGCGAGGGCACGATGATCCCGGCGACCCTGCTGGAGAACGTGCCGCAAAACTGCGCGCTGTATCGACAGGAAGCGTTCGGCCCGGTCGCGACGATCGAACCGTTCGACGACTTCGACGCGGCGATCGACGCGGTCAACGACAGCGACTTCGGCCTGCAGGCGGGCGTGTTCACCGGTCAGCTGTCCCACGCCATGCGCGCCTGGGACCGTCTGGAGGTCGGCGGCGTGGTGGTCGGCGACGTGCCCAGCTTCCGCGTCGACAACATGCCCTACGGCGGCATCAAGGACTCCGGCCTCGGCCGCGAGGGTGTGCGCTACGCGATCGAGGACATGACCGAGCCAAAACTGCTGGTGATCCGCGGCTGAGGCAGAGGTCACGCCCACCCTCAAGCCGACAGGGCCTGTGGCGATACGGGCCCCGTAATGACCCAGCGGTTTCTGCACAGGTCAGGCCGCTAAAGCATAGACCTCAGCGGGTGTCTTCATGCTCAGCGCCTGATGCGGGCGCCGGTGGTTATAGAACTGGATCTGACCTGCCCCCACTGAGCCATACCAGTCGAATCTGAGTAAAGTCCGTCAACCCGAGAGGACGGACATGCGCAAGAGTCGATTCACCACCGAGCAGATCATTGGGCTCCTGAAGCAGGTCGAGGCCGGCATGGCGGTCGCTGAGCTGGCCCGCCAGCACGGCTTCAGCCCGGCCAGCATCTACCAGTGGCGGGCCAAGTACGGCGGGATGGAAGCCGAAGACGCCAAGCGACTGAAGGAGCTGGAGGCTGAGAACAACCGGCTGAAGCAGTTGCTGGCCGAGGCCCACCTGGACATCGAGGCGCTGAAGGTCGGCTTCGGGGTAAAACGCTAGCCCCGCAACGCAAGCGCGAGGCGGTCCGGCACATGCTCGAACACACCGCAGTGAGCGAGCGCCGGGGCTGCCGCCTTGCGGGGCTGTCCCGCGATGCGTTTCGCCATCCGCCCGCGCCGTCGGCGGCGACGCAGGCGTTGTCGGCACGGATCATCGAGTTGGCCCAGGCACGTCGCCGGTTCGGCTACCGGCGGATCCACGACCTGCTGCGCCCGGAGTTTCCCGACGTGAACCACAAACGCATCTACCGCCTGTACCGCGAGGCAAATCTGGCCGTGCGCCGTCGCCGAAAGGCCAAACGCCCGGTCGGTGAACGTCAGCGGCTGCAGATCGCCGCCGCGCCCAACGAGGTCTGGAGCATGGATTTCGTGAGCGACGCCCTGGCCAATGGCCGCCGGTTGAAGTGCCTGACCGAGGCCGACGACTTCGCCCACGAGTGCGTCGACATTGCCGTCGACCATGGAATCAGCGGCACCTACGTGATCCGGCTGTTGGATCAGGCGGCCTGCTTCCGGGGCTATCCCAAGGCCGTGCGCACCGATCACGGGCCGGAGTTCACGTCGCGCGCCTTCATCGCCTGGGCACAGCGCCATGGCATCAAGCACCTGCTGATCGAACCCGGCCGGCCCATGCAGAACGGCTACATCGAGAGCTTCAACGGCAAGTTCCGCGACGAATGCCTGAACGAGCATTGGTTCACGTCACTGGCGCAGGCCCGCGAGGTCATCGCGGAGTGGCGCCGCGACTACAACGAAGTCAGGCCCCACAGTAGTTGCGGACGTGCCCCGGCAGCACGGTTCGCAGCCAGGCATCGAGCACAACAAGCCAACAACGCAGTAACCTTCAATCCCGGACTTTGTCAGGAATGACTGGTACGGCTACCGGGGGCAGGTCATCCCAGCACCATTGGCCGCGAGTTGCGCCGCAATCGCTCGGGTGCAGCGTATGTCGGCCCGATTGCCCACGGGCACGCCAAGCGTCGCCGGCACGTAGCCAGTTCGCGACCGCAGTTGCCCGCCACCACCCTGGTCTTGATCGATGAAGGGCTGGCCGAGCGCTGGAGCCCCGAGCAGATCCACGGGCGCAGCGCTTTGCTGGGCCACGGTCGCGTCAGCCGGACGACCATCTACCGCCATATCCATCGGCGGGGCCTGCGTCACCAACTGCGCCTGCCCAAGCGCCGACGCGGTTATGGGCGTAGCCGGCCGCAGCGTTTCACCGACCGCAAGTCGATCCATGAGCGCCCGCCCGAGGTGGCTGCCCTGAGCCGGTTAGGCGATTGGGAGTTGGACACGATCCGTCCGGCCCGCGGTGGTGCCGTGATCGTGACCATGAACGAGCGAGTCAGCGGCTTCATCCGGTCGGGCTGGAGCCCCAACGGAAAAGCCGGCGAGGTCGCCCAGATCATCGGCTCGCGCCCGTGGCCGTTGCGCCGCCACGTGCATACCCTGACCAGTGATCGCGGCAGCGAGTTTGCCGAGGATACGGCGATCGAACGCGAGCTAAAGGCGGCAATGTACTTCGCCGATCTGCACGCGCCTTGGCAGCGCGCTCGCAACGAGAATCACAACGGCCTGGTTCGCCAGCATTTCCCACGCGCCGCGGACTTCAGCGCCATCACCGCCGAGCAACTGCAACTCGCCGAGGATCAGCTAAACGACCGACCCTGGAAACGGCTGCAGTTCCTGACGCCGGCCGAGGTATTCTTCAACTACGAACGCATTGCACTTCAGGGTTGAATCCGCCGCCACTACCCCTCACTCTCCTTATTGGACTTCGATCTTTGAAGCCATCCGGAAACCCCAAGCACCATCAGTCCAAACCCAAAAACAATAACTTCCAGCCTCGCTGGCTGGAGCTGCTTACTTCTTGCAGCCAGCCCGTCTATGTAAGCCTCTGGTTTTCCTTGCGCGCGCGACGTTTCAATCTGCACCCTTAACCCACCCATGCCAAATGTAACGGATGCGACTGAGCAGGCATACAAGAACACAGACAACGCAATCCGCATCCAAGCCTTCTTTACAAATCCTGCAAGCAAAAAAGCTGCCAGGACTATCGCTGCTGCTACAAGAAGACTATTCATGATCAGCTCCCGCAGCCACATGTAGTGAGCGCACTCTCAATTTCGTTGATTGCACGCCGAGCGCCTTCAAGGATGTCATCTCGACTATCCATATCAAAATCGAACGAGCCCTTATACGAAGGCGTCCCACGCGCCCGGTAATCCTCGTCAAAATCATATCCGACGCCGCCCCACATAACCAAGGCAAGGCCGCGAGATTGACCATAGTACCACCCAGCATAGCCGGCCACATAATTTCCAAATTGAGCCGCATCCATTGTTCGGCCACCAAACGAAAATGTGGAATCAGGCTCTCGAACCCTGTAGTCCAATTTTCCTATTTCGAAGGCCCCCCAGCCAGAATGATTGCTTAGCGCCTCCCACGTCGCCTTCTTCAGCGGGCCGGTCATTTGATCTCTTACGCTTTCCAAGATCGTCTGCGTTTCACAAACGGTATAGTCTTTTAATCCCATAGGATCAACTCGAGCAATCGGATTACCGCCGACATAGGCATACGTATTCAGCCCACCTGCCAACCCTATCGGGTCCGACTGGATATACCGTCCAAGGCTCGCATCGTAGTCGCGGAATCCGTTCTGCCACAGTCCGCTCTCGGCATCGTAGTACTGACCTGGAAAGCCGATATTGAGACTGCCCACACCACCCAGGCTGTTCTGCGTGACGGTGCGACCAAAGGCCTCGTTGCTGGCTCGCCAGACCCGCGCCTTGCTCTGGTTGGTGACCTGCTCTGGACGCCCCAAGTGATCGTTGTGAACGTAGTTCTTCGCGCTGCCGTCCACGAATCCCAACAACTCGCCGCCCAGCCAGACGTAATGGCGCCAGTGGTGGGTTCCACCACTGGTGACGCCGCCCTTCTCCGCCATCAGCTTGCCGCCTGGACCATAGATGTAGAAAGCGTTCTTCGGAGCCCCCTGGGTCTTGTACACCCGCTGACCGAGTGCATTGGCCCAATAGACGGTCCTTACTCCGTCCTTCCGGACATCGTACATCCGCCCAAAAACGTCGTAGGTGTATGTATCGCTGCCGGCGCTGGCGATATTGCCATCCGCATCGTAGCTGAAGTTCCGCGAGCCGGCGGCCAGAAGGCGATTGCTCCCGGACGCGATCTGATACAGGTCAGGAACCTGTGACACGCTCCCCTTCTGCCCCCCTGCTCCGTACGGTTCCCGTTGACGTCGTACTTGTAATACGAATAGTTGGTGGAACTGCCATAGGTTTCGTTCAGCAGGCGTCCAAGCTCATCGTAAGTGTAATTCTGGGTCAGGCTGCCGTCGACGCCATTGGTAATCCGGGTAATACGGTCGTTCTTGTCGTAGAGGTAGGCAAGGCTCTGCAGGCTCGTAGAGCCATTCTTGGTATGGATACCGGTCACCCGTCCGTCGGTATCGAACAGACGGGTTCTGGCCAGGCCATTGCCATAAGTCAGGTTCGCCATAGGGCCGAACGGTTGGTACTGGATATTGCTGGCCAGGGTATGCGTGACCCCGCCGATCGTCGCCGTCACCGTCTTCACCCGACCATAGCTGTACCCGTAGCCCACCGACACGTTGCCGGGGTAGCTGATGCCGGTCAGCCGCCCCAGATTGTCATAGGCATAGCCTTGATCGAAGCCCGACGCGCCGCCGATCCGCTGCTGCTGGGTCTCAAGCAGCCCCTCGGGAGTATAGGTGTAGTCGAGCTGACCGTACTCGTCCCAGACCTGGCACAAGCGCCCCTTGCCGTTGGCGCATGCGTCATAGGTGAACCGATGCTCCTTGTCGGCTATCGTCCGCGTCACCATGCGACCCAGACTGTCATAGGCGAACGTGGTTATCGTGCCATCGGCACGCGTCATCTTCGTCTGCCGGCCGTACTGATCGTATTCGAAGGTGATCGACCCGGTATCGGGACTTGTCTGCTGGAGCAGATTACCAAACCCGTCGTAGGCATAACGAGTGATCTTGCCCCGCGGATCGGTAACGCTAACGACACGGTCGAGTGCGTCGTAGCCATACTTGGTCAGCGCTCCGAGTGCGTTCTTCGTCTGATACAGACGATCCAGCGCGTCATGATAGAACGTGGTCGTCTTGCCCAACGAATCCTTGATCGTCTGGATATTGCCGTTGAGATCGTAGGTGTAGCCAACGTTCTGACCTGAGTTGCCGGTTCGAGCTCGCACACGGCCCAACTCATCGTAGGCCGAGAAGCTCGAACGCTTCAGTACCGGGCCGGTGACCTCGACCATTTCGAAATCCGGTTCCGCACACTGATTCTGAGGAGCGCCGATCGGTGCCCGGCAAACGAAACGACTTTCGGTATAGGTCTCCACCGAGTAAACGCGTGCAGCCGTCACATTCCCCATTGCGTCGTATGTATAGGCCTGCTGCTCCTGAGTACCGCCGCCACTGAGCATGCCACTGGAGTTGATCCTGATTCGCGAGAGCAAGTCGCGGTTGGCGTCGTAGTAGTCGTAGTCGGTCGCCACGCCATCAGGGGTCGTGACCTTGAGCAGGCGACCATCACCATCATAGGCATAGACGGTATCCTGGGCACCCCCATTGAGATAGGTTCTCCGCTTGGATATCCGCCCCCGCGCATCATAGGTGAAAGTCACCTTGTCGCCATTCGGGCCGGTGATGGTACCTGGCTGACCGCGGAGGTTGTAGCCGCCGTATACGGTCGCGTGCCCCAGACTGTTGACGATCGAGTACAGATAGCGGCTGGTCCCGTAGTTGTACGTTACCCTGTCGCCGGTGCCCGGCAACGGCCCATCGACGGACATGGATTGCAGCATGCCGTCGGGATAGGTGGAGTACGTGTATGTGGTGACCTGCGGCTCCGTCCGCCCCACTCCCGACAGATTAGTCCGGGTAACCGAGGCCATACGACGGTCGGACGTATAGGAGTAGGTAATTCTGAGCAGGCCCGAGGGCGTCGCGCTGGTGATACCAACCGTTTCACTGGAAACGCGATTATTGCTACCCCAGGCAATCAGCCTCGTACGTGCCAGGGCCGTACCGTAGGCCTCGATCTTCTTGGTCAGCTGCCCCTGGGAATTGTAATAGAAGCGGGTTTCGTTGCCCTTGGCATCGACCTTTATCGTCGGATAGCCGTTGGCGTCGTACTCCGTATCCACAGCCGTGGTATATGGACAATAGGTGCTGGGCTGACCTGTCATCGAAACGGGCTTGCCATCCTCGAACACGTGCGTGGTCCGCTTGCCAAGAGGATTGGTCTCGTAAACCGTCAGCTTGCCATCCGCATCCTGCGAATAGCTGAAAGTATGCTTCTGAACGCCATTGTGCTCGGTGCCAGTGGCGTAGCCGTTGCTGTCGTATGTGAACTTTGAATAGCGAATGCCGTTGACCGACTTGCCGGTGAGCGCATCGGGGCGCGAGGACATCTCGTAGTGGTAGGTGATCGTCGTCGCCGGCGTTCCTGGCTTTGACACCGAGGCCAGACGATGCAGTCCTGTACCGAACTGGTTGGCGTGATAGGCAAAGCCATAATACTGTCCTGCAGGATCACGCACAGCAGTCAGCTGTCCGTTGCTCCACGTGAACTCGATATAACGGGCGGGCTCGCTCGTGTGCGTGACACGGGTCGGATAGGTGCCACTGTAGGAGTAGATCCAGCCGTTCCCTTGAGGGTTTCGCACCACCCGAATACGGCCGCTCTGCCCATATGTTTCGACGCTGCCATCGGCATTGTACAACTCGAAGCCGGTGGCTCCGCGGTTGATTATCTTGGCGACAGGATTCGCCTTGTCCTCGTAGAAGATCCCATCACTGGCGTTGCGAATGAACTTGATCGTCCTGCCACTGGGACGCCAGGCGTAGATGACCGTCTTCGAGCCGATCGTACACGCTCCCCCGCCTGGTCTTGGAAAACAGCTGTCCACCTCGGTGCTGTCGAAGGTCAGCATGTAGTCCATATTGCTGATCCAGTGCTTTCCGAACATCCCTACACCGGTCCAGTAATGGTTGTACGTCCGGGCAAGCATGAGCCCGCGTTCGGTCGCTTCCTGGAAATCAAGCTCCTCTTCGATCTTGTTTCCGGTACTGATGATGATCGGATTGCCGCGCTTGACCGAACAGCCTTGATCATGACCGGCAAACCGATCCCCTATGTCGATACCACGATCTTCTTCGTAATAGTCGCTATCTTCACCCGAGGTCGAACCGCCGCCGCCCCAGTAATTCATGCCGCCGCCGCTCCAGCCCCCTCCATCATTGGGTGGTCTCGTCCCGACCACTACGCAGTAGCCTTGCTGATTGCCATTCTTATCCGTATAGGTACCGCAAAACTCCGCCCTGGCGGCACTCGATGCCATTGCCCCCAGGCCGCCTGCAGATATCAGAAGGATGCACCTTACAGCCGCGGACAGATTGCGGTTGGCTCGCTGAGTCAGCTCGGATCCCGAAAAAAAGTTCATTCCATCATTCCTTTAAAGTTCCTGAGCGCGAACTGCGCCGATGCCTCGGCCTGCCCCGCGATTTCATCCACCAGCGCATCAATCGAAATACCGTACGGCGACGCCGTCAGGCCACCATGTTCCAGCGACTGCAGAAGCCCCCCGGCCACCCGGGAGGACACACCGAGCACTTGCTTCACCTCTCCCTCTGCCAGCCGCCCGGTCACGAACAAGCATCGCGCCAGTCGTCTCAGCTTCGCCCTGTCCTTGGCAACCCGGCGCAGGGCATCGTCTACGCACCGGACGACTTGAAAGGCCGAGCTTTCCCTATAGGTCTCCAGCAGCCGATCCGTATAGGCCGCACAGACCTCCAGATAGGCCCTCAGACCCTGCACGCGAGCCTGCGGCCAGATGCGCTCGGCCAGCGCCTGCATGCAAACCGTCTGGAAACTCATGGCCGCCATTGTCGTGACCAGGGAGCGGCGTTCGACCGCCAGAGTCAGGGCACGAGTCCAACGCCCGTTCCCGTCCCGGAACGGATGCGCATGCACGCAAAAGAACCCAAGCACTGCGACCCGGTCCACAGCGGAAACACCGGTCGCGTCGAGTGCAATCCCGTCGACGAGTTGGGCCATCAGCTCGGGAACGGCCTCATGCGGAGCGTAGACGTGTAGCGCCTCGCTGGCGACCGGACTCCCGGTGAATACGATCTGCTGCCGAATAGCCTGCGCCTTCCGGTCGACCCGGGCGGCAATCGTGTCCAGGTCCGCCACCGTGTCTATTGGCGGTGCCTGCCACAACAGATCAAACAGCAGGCCGGCCTGTGCGGGGTTGCGTACGCCAGCGTAGCCGCGGCGTGCAACCAGGTACAGCAGGGCGGCCGCATGAACTTCCTCATCCATTCCTGTGCCTGCCGACTCCGAACCGACCTCACATCGCATCAACAGATCGCGAAGCGCGTCGGGGATGAAGTAATGGATGGGGCGTTTGGTGATTCCCGAAGGAATATGAACGGACCGTCCCGTCGGCCTGTCCAAGCCCCCATCCAAGGCAGCCGCGGACTCATCTGTCCCTGCCACGCGATCGTAACCTGATGGAAAATTCGAACGCGCCATCGCATCCTCCTTGACGCGCATGCTCTAATCCGGGTTCATCGGAAGCCGGAGGCAACCGGAGGAACAGTAACGGCGGACGGCTCGCCCGCTCTCGCCACCAAGGCCACAGCGGAAGAGTGGACCGTCATCCGATGATCAACCCGATTAGACATGATGCAGCGCACAGTTCTGTTGAAGGCGAGGGGGAATCTACATCCTCACGCTCTGCCTGGTCAACGAGATCGCAGTGTTCAACAGATTAGTGCTTTTCACCCCCAACCATGCTCCGAAGCCTCACGCTGGGTTGATCGAAGGCAAGGCTTCTCGAACGGCGAACGGATTATCTGAACTGACCTGTTCTCGGCAAACCCGGGCCATCGAGTGCCCCTCGCAGCGCCGCTCCCGCGTGCTGCGCCCCAACCCGCCAACCCCATTCTCCGTTGCCGTGCGTTGAAGTCCATGAACGCCAACCACGCAAGGGAGCACTGCATGAACCTCATCGCCCGTCGGGCCCCTCTCGCCGCCGCCCTCGCCGCCTGTCTGCTGGCCGCCTGCCAGTCGGCCGGACCGCAGTCGAACGACGATGCCCCGGCCAGGACCGAAGTCGCCCCCACTCCGGCCGAAGCCGCGAGGCAGGCCGCCGAAGCGCGTCGGCAGGACGACGAGGCCAAGGCTCTGCGCGAGGAATCGGAATCACTGGACCGGGTCGAGGTCACCGGCGCCCGCGCCCGTCGTTCTAAGGTGGAAGTGCCGCAGGCCAACCTGTCGGCCCCGGCCCCCGCCATGGCCTACGCACCGCCGCCGGCCCCGCCCTCGCCGCCGTACTACAGCCAGCCGGCCAACACCGAGAAATACGCCGAGCGCGACGACAATCCGGTCCAGCGCGCCAGCGAACAGCCGGTGTCGACCTTCTCGATCGACGTCGACACCGGCAGCTACACCAATGTGCGCAGGATGATCGGCGACGGCATGCGTCCGCCGGCCGACGCGGTGCGCGCCGAGGAGTTCCTCAACTATTTCGATTACGGCCACCCGGCCGCGGCCAGCCGCGAAGTACCGTTCCGGGTCTCGACCGAACTCGCGCCGGCACCGTGGAACGCAAAGCGGCAGTTGCTGATGGTCGGCATCAAGGGCTACGAGGTCCCCAAGACCACCCTGCCCCCGGCCAACCTGGTCTTCCTGATCGACACCTCCGGCTCGATGAACGCCCCCGACAAGCTGCCGCTGCTCAAGCGCGCGTTCTCGATGCTGGCGCGCGAAATGCGCCCGCAGGACCGCATCTCGATCGTGGTCTATGCCGGCTCGGCGGGGCTGGTGCTGCCGCCGACCCCCGGCGATCGCCAGGGCGAGATCCTCGCCGCGCTGGAACAGCTGCAGGCCGGCGGCAGCACCAACGGCGGCGAAGGCATCCGCCTGGCCTATGCGATGGCGCGGCAGGCCTATGTCGACAACGGCGTCAACCGGGTGATCCTCGCCACCGACGGCGACTTCAACGTCGGCACCGTCGACAACAACGCGCTGGAGACCCTGGTCGGCGACCAGCGCAAGTCCGGCATCGCCCTGACCACCCTTGGCTTCGGCCGCGGCAATTACAACGACGCCTTGGCCGAGCAGTTGGCCGACGTCGGCGACGGCAACCACGCCTACATCGACAGCGCCCAGGAAGCGCGCCGGGTGCTGGTCGAGGAAATGGGTTCGACCCTGTTGACGATCGCCCGCGACGTCAAGATCCAGATCGAGTTCAACCCGGCCTGGGTCGCCGAATACCGTCTGATCGGCTACGAGAACCGCGTGCTCGCGCGCGAGGACTTCGCCAACGACAAGGTCGATGCCGGCGACATCGGCGCCGGTCACGAGGTCACCGCCCTGTACGAGATCACCCCGGTCGGCTCGGGTGTCGAGCGGCTGCCGGCGCTGCGCTATGGCGCGCAGGACGCCACGCGGACCGACGCCGCGGCGCGGGGCTCGGAACTCGCCCACCTGCGCCTGCGTTACAAGCGCCCGGGGGAGGACGACAGCCGTCTGATCGAAACCCCGATCCGCGCTTCGCAACTGCAGGCGAAGGCCAGCCCCTCGCTGCGCTTCGCCGCCTCGGTCGCCGGCTTCGCCGATCTGTTGCGCGGCGGCAGCCGCTTCGACGGCTGGGGCTGGGACCAGGTGCTGGCGACCGCGCGCGGTGCCCGCGGCGACGATCGCTCGGGCCAGCGCAGCGGCTTCGTGCAACTGGTCGAAGCGGCGCGGCCGATGATCGAGCCCGACACCGACGCGGTGGTCAGCGAATAAGCGCGCGTTCGCGATCCCCACGCAGCCCGCGCCATGGACGCGATCCCGCCTTCGGGATCGCGTCCGCGGGCGGCGGGCCGCTGCGCCGGCCCGGCCTCCCCCGGTCGGGAGGAGCCCCGGCCGTCCGTCAGTCGGCGCTGCAGGCCGAGCAGATGCGCTCGATGCGGTAGCCCGCCTCGCGCAGGCCTTCGATCAGGCCATCATCGCCGGCCAGGTGCATCGCCCCGACCACGACCAGGACATCGTCCTCGCCTTCGCCATCGAGCATCTCGCGCAGTTGCGGCAGCCAGGCCTGGTTGCGCTCGATATTGACCAGCCGGTAGGTCTCCGGGGTCTTTTCCTTCATCTGCTCGATCGCATAGCGCCGCAGCGCCTCGAGGTCGCCCTGGCGCCAGGACTGGTGCAGTTTGTCGAGCTCGCGCGCGGCCGCGGCCGGATCCTCGACCAGCTCGCTCAGCCCCAGCACCTGTTCGTCCATCGGCGCGCCGTCGAGCACCGAGAGCTGATGATCCAGCGATTCCAGGCCCGACGCCGGCTTGCCGGCCTTGCCGGCCAGCTGCATCAGGTGATTGTCCAGGCCGTGGGCGCCGCTGAAGCCCAGCGGTTGCGCCATTCCCATCACCAGCGACAGGTTCACGAACCACGGCTCGAACCGCTCGACCGCCGCGACCGGCTGTCCCGCCGCCGCCATCATCGTCGAGAGCTTGTCGTAGGTCTCCGGCGCCAGCACCTGGCTGAGCTTGCGACCGTCGGCGAAACCCGCCGCCTGCAGGAACTTG
The DNA here is from genome assembly GCF_003233695.1 of Marilutibacter maris. Classification (NCBI taxonomy): domain Bacteria; kingdom Pseudomonadati; phylum Pseudomonadota; class Gammaproteobacteria; order Lysobacterales; family Lysobacteraceae; genus Marilutibacter; species Marilutibacter maris. The sequence continues at coordinate 2,500,304 of NZ_CP029843.1, forward strand.
GTCGTATTGGCCGGATCGTTGACCTGGTCGGGCGGCACCTCGAACACCACCCGCTCGGCGTCGTCGAACGCGGCCTGGATGTCGTCCGAAAGCGGATAGTCGCTGGACTTGAGCATGTGGAACGAGCCCAGCAGATAGACCGTGTTGTCGTCGTCGGACACCTGCCACAACAACGGCACAGGCGGCGCGGCAACCTCGGCCGCGGGATTGGCCGCGACCGCCGTCGGCGACTTCGCGAGAGAGGGCAGGACAGCCAGCGACAGAGCCGTGGCCAGCACGGCTGCGACGAGCGGATGACGGGGGCGCATGAGTCTCCTTGTCGGATTCTTGAATGGACGTTCCAGGTCGTTGTCCGGGGGGGGGAGCCCCCGGGGTACTGCCGGCCGGCGCGCGGCCGGCCGAGGGCCTTACTTGGCCGAGTAGCTGTAGGTCTTCTCGCCGGCGGTGATCGCCAGGTCGATCCGGTTCTCCAGCGGCGGCAGCGGGCAGGTCGCGAACGCGGTGAACGCGCACGGCGGGTTGTAGGCCTGGTTGAAGTCCAACTGCACGCGTCCCTGCACGTCGGGCTTGGCCGCGTACAGGAAGCGCCCTGCACCGTAGCTGTCGTGGCCGCTGGTGCGGTCCGCGAACACCAGGAACAACTCCTCGCCGCCCTCGTCCAGCGCCTCCAGCCGGTAGCTCTGGCCGTCGCGCTCGAACTCGACCGCACCGGGATTGGAGACATCGTCGGTGGTGCCGACGATGTTGCCGATCGGCAGCGTCTTGCCGCGCGGATGGGCGATGAAGCGGCCCTGGATCCGCCAGCTCTCATCGGCCGGCCAGTAGTCGATGCCCTTGAACCCGCTGCGGGTCGGCGCGTCGGCATGCTTGACGCGCAGCGCGTAGCGGTCGCCCCGGCTGAGCACGGTCAGCAGGCCCTTGCCCTCGTCGAAACCGATCACGCTCGGACCGGCCGGATCGCTGTCCGCCCGCAGCATCGTCGTCGCGGTCAACGGCTCGCCGTCCACGGTCAGTTCCGCGCCCTTCTCCGGCACGAAGCGGATCTGCCCGGAGGCCTTCAGTTCGATCATGCCCATGTGCTCGGGGCCGGCCGCCAGGCGGATGCCGTTGTCGGCATCGCTGCCCATGTAATGCGGCCCCGGCTCCAGCCAGTGCAGGCCGACCAGGGAGGTCCAGCCGTCGGGCTGGGTCAGCCGCGCCGCGCGTTGCTCGCGCCAGCGCTGCTGCTCGGCCTGGAACGCACTGGCCGCGGCCTTCGCCGCCGCCGCGGCGGCATCCTCGCCGGACTCGGCGGAATCGCCGCCGCAGCCGCCCAGGGTCATGCCCATCGCCAACAGGCCCATCGTCATCCACCTCATGCCAATCCGGTTACCGTTCGTGTTGCCGATCATGTCTCGCCCCTCTGAAACTCAGCGCCCCCGCAGGAACCATCGATCGATCTCGGGCAGGCTGAAGCGCGCCCAGGTCGGGCGTCCATGATTGCACTGACCGGAACGCTCGGTCGCCTCCATTTCGCGCAGCAGGGCGTTCATCTCGGGCAGAGTGAGACGCCGGTTCGCGCGCACCGCGCCATGGCAGGCCATCGTCGACAGCAGTTCGTCGCGGGCGGCGGCGACCCGGCGCGACTCGCCGTGCTCGCGCAGATCGGCCAGCACATCGCGCAACAACGCCTCGACGTCTCCGTGCGCCAGCAGCGCCGGCACGCTGCGCAGGGTCAGCGACTGCGGACCGCTGCGGGTCACTTCGAATCCCAGCTCGCCCAGCGTCGCCGCCTCGCGCTCGGCGACATCGGCCTCGCGTTCGGACACCGCCAGGGTGGCCGGCACCAGCAACGGCTGCGTGCTCAGGCCCTCGCCGTCGTGGGCGTTCTTGAGCTTCTCGTAGCCGATACGCTCGTGCGCCGCGTGCATGTCGACCACGACCAGCCCCTCGGCCGATTCGGCAAGGATGTAGATGCCGTGCAGCTGCGCCAACGCATAGCCCAACGGCGGCAGGGTCGCATCGCCGCTGTCGGGCAGCGATTGCGGCGGCACCGGCGTCGCCGCGCTCGCGGCGCCGCCACCGCGGCTGCCGTAGAGCGCGGCATAGCCGGCGCGGGTCTCGGCGACCTGCAGCCCCAGCGGCGTCTGCGGCATATAGCCGGTATTGGCGGGCGCCGGCATCGTGCCGCCCTGCTGCACCGGCGCGGCGAACGGCGGCGGCGCCATTCCGGCCTCGTCGGCGCGTTCGGTGCCGACCCCGGCCGCGGTACCGGCGCGGGTGCCGGCCAGCGCTTCGTGCAGGGTGCGATAGACGAAGTCGTGGATCAGCCGCGCGTCGCGGAAACGGACCTCGTGCTTGGCCGGATGCACGTTGACATCGACCCGGCGCGGATCCAGTTCCAGGAACAACACATAGGCGGGGTGGCGGCCGTGGAACAGCACGTCCGAGTAGGCCTGCTTGACCGCGTGGGCGACGCTGCGGTCGCGCACCGCGCGGCCGTTGACGAACAGGTACTGCTGGTCGGTGCTGGCGCGGTTGTAGGCCGGCTGCGCGATCCAGCCGTGCAGGCGCAGGCCGGCGGCGGCATGGTCGACACGCAGCGCGTTGCGACCGAACTCTTCGCCCAGGGTCTCGTTGATGCGCGTGTCCGACAGCGCCGCGCCGTCCAGTAGCGAGCCCTCGCCCTTCCAGCGTCGCGACGGCTTGCCGTTGTGGGTCACCCGCAACTCGACATCGGGACGGGCCAGCGCGAGCTGACGCAACCACTCCTCGATGTGCCCGAGCTCGGTGCGTTCCGCGCGCAGGAACTTGCGCCGCGCCGGCGTGTTGAAGAACAGGTCGCGCACCTCGACCGTGGTGCCCTGCGGGTGCGACTTGGGCATCACCTCGCCGACCCGGCCGCCGTCGACCTCCAGCACGTGGCCGTGCTCGTTGTCGGCGTGCCGCGAACTCAGCGCGAAGCGGCTGACCGAAGCGATCGACGGCAGCGCCTCGCCGCGGAAACCGAGCGTGGCCACGCCCTCGAGGTCGTCGAGCGAAGCGATCTTGCTGGTCGCGTGCCGGGACACCGCCAGCGCCAACTGGTCGGCGCCAATGCCGCCGCCGTTGTCGCGGATGCGGATCAGCCGCACCCCGCCCTCCTCCAGATCGATGTCGACCCGGCTGGCGCCGGCATCGAGCGCGTTCTCGACCAGTTCCTTGACCACCGAGGCCGGCCGCTCGACGACCTCGCCGGCGGCGATCTGGTTGATCAGGATGTCGGGGAGTTGTCGGATCGTCACGTGCTTCTCGTCGGCTGCCTGCGGGCAACGGCACGGCGTGGTGTCGTCGCCCGATGGACTGCGATGATAACGAAGCCGTGCGCGCTCGTGGCTACGGGCTGCCGCCCGGCCCGCTGGCACCCGCGATCTCGGCGCTGGCACGGGCCGCGTACAGGGTGCCCGGCGGCGGCTGCCGCACGAAGTAGGCGTTGACGCCCTCCAGCACCGCGGCGGCGAGCTTGCGCTGATGCCCCGGACTGGTCAGCAGGCGCTCCTCCTCCGGGTTGGAGATGAAGCCGGTCTCGACCAGCATCGCCGGCATGTCGGAGGTGCGCAGGACCGCGAAGTTGGCCTTCTCGACCCGACGCTTGTGGCCGATCCGGCCAAGGCTGTCGAGCACGTGCACGGCCGCTTCCTCGGACGCCTTCATCTGTCCGCTCTGGGTCAGGTCGATCAGCACGTTGGCGAGGGTGTTGCTGGTCTCCTGCAGGCGCACGCCACCGATCATGTCGGAGGCGTTTTCCTTGTCGGCCAGCCAGCGCGCACGCTGCGAGGTCGCGCCGCGCAGCGACAGCACGTAGACCGAGGCGCCGCGCGCACTGTGGTTGTGCGCCGCGTCGGCATGGATGGAAACGAACATGTCGGCCTTGGCCTGGCGCGCGAGCACCGCACGCCGGTTCAACGGAATGAACACGTCGGTATCGCGGGTCAGGTAGGCCTTCAGCCCGGGGGTGGCGTTGACCTGACGGGCGAGTTCGCGCGCGACCGCCAGGGTCACGTCCTTCTCGCGCTTGCCGTTGGGGCCGATGGCGCCCGGGTCCTGGCCGCCGTGGCCGGCGTCGATGGCAATGATCAGCGGCCGCATGCCGGCACCGCGGCCCATGTCCTGCAGGGTACGGCCGCGCGGCGCCGGATCGGCGGCAAGCGCGGGCGCGGCATTGCGCGGCGCGGCGGCACTGGCCACGGTCGCCCCGGCCGGTGCGGGCGAGGCCTGCGACGGCGATTGCTGGGCGGCGCGCGCCGCCAGTTCGGTGATCAGGCGGGTGGTCGCGGCCGCTGAGGCGGCGCTATCGGGAGCGGCCGCTTCGGCGCCCGCCGGAGACGGCTGCCGGGCCGGGATCGAACCCGACACGGTCGCCGGCGCGGACGCCGGCACGGTCACCGCACCCGCGGCGGCCGGGGTTGCAGCGGCGACGGCCGCGGTCGAGGCGCCGGCGCCATCGCCCGGCCACTCCAGCACCAGACTCGGGCCGGCGGCACCGGATTCCATACGCGGCTTGAGCACCGCCACCGGCTGGGCCAGGTCGAACACGATGCGGGTGGTGCCGGCGACCGGATGACCGGTACGCACCGCCTTGACGATTCCGGCGCCGCCGGGAACCTTCAGATTCGCCGCCAGTTCCGAGCCGGGAAGATCGACGACCAGGCGATCGGGCCCCGACAGACTCAGGGTCCGGACTTCCGCCTCGCCGTCGAGGACGATCTCGGCGCGGGTGCCGGTCGCCCCAGAACTCAGGCGCAAGTCGTTGATTTTGGAGGCATGCGCAAGGTTCCAGGCCAGGGCGCCGAGCAGCGCCATGGCCATCAGGAGTTTCTGAACGGTGGCTCCCCTTGCACGCATGGACGCTAGTCAAGCACCACAGACATGCATTTGCAAGTCTTTTTTCCTTATGAATCCGATACCTGCCGCCACTTCCTTCATTTCCGTTCAGGAGTAGCCGACAACTTCAGGTTTTCCTGCCGGCCTCAGGCCCGGGGATGCAATGCCCCCAGCCAGGCCGCTCCGACCGCCGACGCCGGCACCAGGTGCGCGCGCCGGCCATCGCCTTCGACCGCCAGTTCGACCACCAGGTCCGCGCGCGGCAAGGCGCCAGCGCCACGTTCGGCCCACTCGACCAGCCACAGGCCCACCTCGTCGGCATCCAGGCCCAGGTACTCCAGCTCGCCGGCATCGGCGATGCGATACAGATCCAGATGCCAGGCCTCGCTGCCGTCGGCCAGCGGATAGCGCTCGACCAGGGTGTAGGTCGGGCTGCGGATGGTGCCGCCGACCCCCAACGCCCGCAGCAACGCCCGCGCCAGGGTCGACTTGCCGGCGCCCAGGTCGCCGCGCAGGTAGACCACCGCCTGCGGCGGCCGGGTCGCGGCCATCCGTTGCCCGAGCGCGGCGGTCGCCTCGGGATCGGCCAGTTGCAGCTCCATCACCGCATCACTCATTTCGCGCGGACTCCGGGAAGGAACGGGATGGCGGATTGCCCAGACGGCGCAGCCAGGGCATCAGGTCCGAGGGCAGCAGGCCGCGCTCGCCGGCCTCGGCGGCGGCGGCGTCGGCCGCCAGCGAATGCAGCAGCGCGCCGCAGCAGGCGGCCTCGAAGGCAGGCAGCCCCTGCGCGAGCATCGCCGCGATCACGCCGCACAGCACATCGCCCATGCCGCCGACGGCCATGCCCGGATTGCCGGCGGCAAGCACGCACGGGCGCCGGCCGCGGGCGGCGATCACGGTGCCGGCGCCCTTGAGCACGACCACGCCGCCGTGACGCGCGACCAGGTCCGCTGCGGCGCCGAGACGATCGCCCTGCACATCGGCGGTCGAGCGGCCGAGCAGACGTGCGGCCTCGCCCGGGTGCGGCGTCAGCACGGCATGGCCGGAAGGTACCGCCGCCCCCTGTGCGAGCAGGTTCAGCGCGTCGGCGTCCAGCACCGCGCAGCGGGCGGCGCCCAAGGCCTCGAACAGCCCCCGCCCCCACGTTCCCTGCCCCAGGCCGGGACCGATCGCCAGTACCTCGGCCGCCGCCAGCATCGGCTCGAGCGAAGCGTCGCCGAGCGCATCGACAGCGTGCACCATCGCCTCCGGACGTCGTGCCAGCATGGCCGCCAGGTGCGCGCTGCGGGTAACCACGTCGACCAGTCCGGCGCCGCTGCGCAGCGCGGCTTCGGCGGCAAGCAGGATCGCGCCGCCGTGTCCCAGATCGCCGCCGACGCAGAGCACCCGACCGTTGCGGCCCTTGTGGCTGTCGCGACGGCGTGGCCGCAGCCAGCGGCCGAGATCGGCCGACGTCAGCAGCTCCGCAACCGGCTCGAGCCCGGCGCGGTCCTCGGTCGCCAGGCCGAGATCGGCCAAAGCACGGATGCCGACATGGTCCAGTGCCGCGCCGGTGACCAGGCCGGCCTTGGCGGCGATGAACTCCAGGGTGCGTTGGGCAACCACCGCCGCGCCCGCGACCGAGCCGGTCGCGGCATCGACGCCGCTGGGTACGTCCAGCGCCAGCACCGGCAACGCCGCGGCATTGATCGCCTCGATCAGCGCGGCCGCCTCGCCCTCCGGCGCCCGCGCCAGCCCGATTCCGAACAGCGCGTCGACAACCAGTTCGCAGTCCGGCAGTCCTCCGGCGAACGTCTGCTCGCGGCCACCGTCGGCGCGGTAACGCTCTGCCGCGGCAACCGCCAGATCCCCGCGCGGCGCATGCGCGGGCAACCGCACGACGACCACCTCGCGCCCCGAGCCCAGCGCATGGCGGGCCAGTTCATAACCATCGCCACCGTTGTTGCCGGGTCCGCAGACCACCACGATCCTGTGCGCATCGGGCCAGTGCGCAAGCAGCTCGCGCCACGCCGATTGGCCGGCGCGACGCATCAGTTCGGCGGCATCGCCCAGGCGCTGCGCGGCCCGCGTCTCGATCGCGCGCAATGCGGCCACATCGAACAGGCCGACGCCGGATGGCGCGGCAACGGATGGCGATCCGCCCGGAAAGGACTCGGCATGCATCGGGCGATTCTATACTTGCACTGTCGTGAACACCGCCGCCGCCCCGGATGTCGATTACGCCGCGCTGGCCGAGCGCGTGCGCGAGCTGGCGCGCGAGTTCGGCTTCCAGCGCTGCGGCATCGCCGGCATCGAGCTGGGCGAGGACGAGACGCATCTGCGCAGCTGGCTGGCCGAGGGCCTGTACGGCTCGATGGACTGGATGGCCCGCCACGGCGACAAGCGCTCGCGCCCGTCGGCGCTGATCCCGGGCACGCTGCGGGTGATCTCGGTCGGCCTGGACTACGGCCGCAACGATGGCGAGGAGGCCTGGGACACCCTCGCCGACGGCGAGCGCGCCTATGTCGCCCGCTACGCGCTGGGCCGCGACTACCACAAGCTGATGCGCCAGCGCCTGCAAAGGATGGCCGAGCGTCTGGCGATCGAGGTCGGCGCGTTCGGCCATCGCGTGTTCGTCGATTCCGCGCCGGTGCTGGAACGCGCACTCGCGCGCAACGCCGGCCTGGGCTGGATCGGCAAGCACACCTGCCTGATCGACAAGGACGGCGGCTCGTGGTTCTTCCTCGGCGAGATCTATGTCGACCTGCCGTTGCCGATCGATCCGCCGGCCAGCGCGCACTGCGGCACCTGCACCCGCTGCATCGACATCTGTCCGACCCGCGCGATCGTCGCGCCGAACCGGCTCGACGCGCGCCGCTGCATCGCCTATCTGACGATCGAGCACGAAGGCGCGATCCCCGAGCCGCTGCGCGAGCCGATCGGCAACCGCATCTTCGGTTGCGACGATTGCCAGCTGGTCTGCCCCTGGAACAAGTTCGCGCGCCGCACCGACGAACCCGACTTCCGCGCCCGCAACGACCTCGACCGCGCGAGCCTGGCCGAACTGTTCGCCTGGGACGAGGACGAGTTCCTGCGCCGCACCGAGGGCTCGGCGATCCGCCGCAGCGGCCACGAGCGCTGGCTGCGCAACATCGCCGTCGCCCTGGGCAACGCACCGACCACGCCGGAAGTGCTGGCCGCGCTGGCGTCGCGTCGCGACCACCCCAGCGCGCTGGTCCGCGAACACGTCGAATGGGCGCTGGCCCGGCACGCGAAGGAAGCCGATCTCCCGCAGGGGCGGCCGTAGGAGCGGTGTGAGCCGCGATGAAGCATTCATGGAACGCCCCTCGCGGCTTACGCCGCTCCTACGAAGAGCGTCCGTCTACCTCATGAGCCCAGCCCCCTGAGTCAGGGGGCGATTCGCATCGCAGATGCGAATGGGGGTGTGGCAGCGCGACGGCGGGGCCCGAGGTTTGAGTAGCGAACATTGGGAGATATCCGGGCGCAGCCGGATATCGTCCCCCCTGACTCAGGGGGCTGGCGATGTCCTTGGGGCAAGGATTTCCTGTAGGAGCGGTGTGAGCCGCGATGAAGCATTCATGGGAACGCCGCTCCTACGGGTCAAAGGTCGTGAAGACTCAGGCCGGGTTGGCGATCTCGATCAGGTTGCCGTCGGGGTCGCGGAAATACACCGACGTGATCGGCCCGGTTGCGCCGGTGCGCGGCACCGGGCCGGCCTCGATCGCGACCTCGAGCCGGCGCAGGCGCGCGATCACCGCATCCAGCGGTTCAGTGGTCAGCAGACAGAAGTCGCCGCTGCCGCGGGTCGGGGCGGCGGCATGCGGCTGCAGCTCGCGGCCCGCCTGGTGCAGGTTGATCTTGTGCGCGCCGAAACGCAGCGCGTGGCGGCCCTCGCCGAACACCACGATCTCCATTCCGAGCACGTCGCGGTAGAACGCGCAGCTGGCCTCGATCGATCGGACGGTGAGCACGAAGTGATCGAGGCGGATCATGTCAGCTCCGTCGCAGCTCTTCGAGCAGGACCCGGGTCACCGGGTCGTCGGCCTCGGCCTCGCCGGCCAGCGCCGGCAGCAGGCGGCTGGCGACCTGCTTGCCGAGCTCGACGCCGAACTGGTCGAAGGCGTTGATGCCCCAGGCCACCGATTGCAGGTAGACGCTGTGCTCGTACAGCGCCAGCAGCGCGCCGAGCGCGCGCGGGGTCAGCGCATCGAGCAGGATCGTGGTGGTCGGACGTCCGCCGGCGTAGGCGCGGTGCGGATCGTCGCTGCCCTGGCCGTTGGCGAACGCCTCGGTCTGGGCCAGCAGGTTCGCATGCAGCGCGCGATGGTTCTCGGCGTACGGCGCGTCGGCACGGACCACGCCGATGAAGTCCGCCGGCACGATCGACGTGCCCTGGTGCAGGGCCTGGAAGAAGCTGTGCTGGGTATCGGTGCCGACCCCGCCCCACCACACCGGCACGGTGTCGCCGGCCACCGGCGAACCGTCGCGGCGCACCGACTTGCCGAGGCTCTCCATCACCAGTTGTTGCAGGTAGTTCGACAGCAGCCTCAGGCGCTCGTCGTAGGGCAGCACCGCGTGGGTCGCATGACCGAGCGCGTTGCGGTTCCACAGCGCGGTCGCCGCATGCCAGGCCGCCAGATTACGCTCCAGCGGCGAGCCCAGCACGTGCGCGTCCATCTCGGCGGCGCCGGCGAGGAAGGCCTCGAACGCGTCCATGCCGATCGCCAACGCAATCGGGAAACCGACCGCCGACCACAGCGAATAGCGGCCGCCGACCCAGTCCCACATCGGCAGGATGCGCTCGGCCGGAATGCCGAAGGCCTCGGCCGGCCGTTCGACGTTGGCCGACACCGCGTACAGCCGCCGTGCCGCGCCCTCGCCCAGCCAGTCGCGCAGCACCCGGCCGTTGAGCAGGGTCTCCTGGGTGCCGAAGGTCTTGGAGATCAGGATGCCGGCGGTCCGCGCCGGGTCCAGGCCGGCCAGCACCCGCTGGGCCGCGTGGCCGTCGACGTTGGAAAGGAAGTGCACGCGCAGGCCGCGCGCGGCCGGGTCGGCCAGCGCATCGACCGCGAGCCGCGGACCGAGGTCGGAACCGCCGATGCCGACGCTGACCACGTCGGTGACCGCCTCCGCCTCCAGCGCCGCGACCAGCTCGCGCATCCGCGCGCGCGCCTGCAGCGCCTGGGCGTGGGCGGCCTTCGCCACCGGCGCCTCGGACAGGTCGCCGCGCAACGCGGTATGCAGCACCGCGCGGTCCTCGGTCAGGTTGATCTTCTCGCCATCGAACTGGGCGCGGATGCGGCCGGAGGCGTCGGCCTCGCGCAGGACCGCAAACAGCGCTTCGAGCGCGTCGCGGTCGTAGCCCTGGCGGGCGAAGTTGGCGTAGACGGGGCCGACCCGCAGCGCCAGCTCGCGGGCGCGGCCGGGGTCGGCACCGACCAGGTCGGAGGTGCGCCGGTCCTTCAGGCGCGCCACATGGGGCTGGAGAGCGGCGTCGATCCTGTCCGTGGCGGTCATCGAAGGCCTTTGGTGCGGACCGTCAGGCGGCCTGGGCGGGAATGGAATGGTTGGTATGGGTCAACCGGTTCTCGCGGTCGACATAGACCAGGGTCGGCTTGAACTTGGCCGCCTCGGCTTCGTCGCACTGGCCATAGGCGCAGATGATGACCAAGTCGCCGGGCTGGGCCAGATGCGCGGCGGCGCCGTTGACCGAGATCACCCCGCTGCCTTCCTCGCCGCGGATCGCGTAGGTCACGAAGCGCTGGCCATTGTTGATGTTGAAGATGTGCACCTGCTCGTATTCGCGGATGCCCGAGATGTCGAGCAGGCGGCCGTCTATCGCGCACGAGCCCTCGTAGTGCAGCTCGGCGTGGGTGACGGTGGCGCGGTGGATCTTGGCCTTGAGCAGGTTCAGCAGCATGTCGGTTCTCCGTCGCGGGACGGCTCGGCGGGGACTGGAGCGTGGAAGATGGCGGGCGGCGCGGCGGGCAGTCCGCCGGGTCCTCCTGCCTGGGCTCCCGAGTTTAGCAGTCGATGGCGCGATGCAACATAACCGCGCCTGACGCGACCGCATCCCCCCCTGCCCGGCCGCGCAACACGGCGTTGCGCTCAGCGCTCGAATTCGAGGTTGTCGATCAGCCGGGTGCGACCGAGCCGGGCCGCGATCAGCGCCACCCAGGCGCCGTCGGCATCGGCCGGCGCCGGCTCGGACAGGTCCGGGCGCCGGATCGCGGCGTAGTCGACCGCGAAGCCCTCCGCCCCCAGGCGCTCGGCCGCATCGGCCTCGACCTGCGCCCAGGGCCGCCCGGCACGCACGCCGTCGCGCATCTCCAGCAAGGTGGCGTGGATACGGGCGGCGAGCGGGCGCTCGGCGGCCGACAGGTACTGGTTGCGCGAACTCATCGCCAGGCCGTCGGGCTCGCGCAGGATCGGCGCGGCGGCGATCTCCAGCGGGAACGACAGCTCGCGGACCAGATAGCGGATCACCGCCAGTTGCTGGTAGTCCTTGCGGCCGAACACCGCGACATCGGGCTGGACCTGGTTGAACAGCCGCGCGACGACGGTGGCGACGCCGTCGAAATGGCCCGGACGATGCGCCCCTTCGAGCACGCCGGTGACGCCGGGCACGCGCACCTGCACGCTGGCGTCGACCCCGTACGGGTACATCGTCTCCACCGACGGCAGCCACAGCGCGTGACAGCCGGCCGCTTCCAGCCCGGCCGCGTCGGCCTCGGGCGTGCGCGGGTAGCGGGCGAAATCTTCGTTGGGACCGAACTGGGTCGGGTTGACGAACACGCTGGCGACCACCCGGTCGGCGTGGCGCAGCGCCAGCTCGACCAGCGAGAAATGGCCGGCGTGGAGGTTGCCCATGGTCGGCACCAGCGCCACGCGCAGGCCGGCGCGCTTCCAGTCGGCGACGCGCGCGCGCAGCGCGCCCGGATCGGTAAGGGTTTCGAGCATGTCGTCGGGATCTTTCGGTGGGAGACGGTCGCGGCGGCGACGCTCAGGCGTAGGAATGGTCCGCGTCGGGGAAGCGGCCTTCGCGCACCGCGTCGGCGAAGGCCGCGCAGGCGCCGGCGACCGAGCCGCCCTCGGCGAGGAAGTCCTTGACGAAGCGCGGCCGGCGATGACCGCTGTTGAGACCGAGCATGTCGTGCAGGACCAGCACCTGGCCGTCGCAGCCGGGGCCGGCGCCGATGCCGACGGTCGGGATCTCCAGTTCGCCGCTGATCGCGGTGGCGACCGGGGTCGGCACGCATTCCAGCACCAGCAGGCTGGCGCCGGCCGCCTCGACCGCGCGCGCGTCCTCGCGCAATCGCGCCGCCGCGGCCTCGTCGCGTCCCTGCACCTTGTAGCCGCCCAGCCGCAGCACCGACTGCGGCGTCAGACCGAGGTGGGCGCAGACCGGAATCTCGCGTTCGACCAGGTAGCGGATCACCTCCAGCTTGTGGCCGGCGCCCTCCAGCTTGACCATCCCCGCCCCGGCCCGCAGCAGCGCCACCGAAGCCTCCAGCGCGCGCGCCGGATCGGCGTCGGCGGCGAACGGCAGATCGGCGATCAGCAGCGCACGGGACAGCCCGCGGGCGACGCAGGCGGTGTGGTAGGCGATGTCGTCGACGCTGACCGGCAGGGTGCTGTCGTGCCCCTGCACGACCATGCCCAGCGAGTCGCCGACCAGCACCAGGTCGACGCCGGCGGCGTCCATCGTGCGCGCGAATCCGGCGTCGTAGCAGGTCAGCATCACCAGCTTGTTGCCGTCGCGCTTGGCCTGGCGCAGCTCCGGCACGGTCCACGGCTTGGCGCCTGCGGCGCGGGTCTGTTTGGAAGTGGGGGCGTACATGTGCCTGGAGCCTGTTTGCGCGGATCTGCCCTAGCGTAGCGCTTCGATGCCGGTGATCGCCATCGCTTCCAGTTGCGCGCGCGCCGGACCGACGCCGGGAATGACCGCCTCGGGCGCGATCTCGACCAGCGGCAGCAGCGCGAACGCGCGCTCGTGCAGGCGCGGATGCGGGACCTGCAGACCCGGCAGGTCGATCGCCGCGTCGCCGTACAGCAGCAGATCCAGGTCGAGCGTGCGCGGGCCCCAGCGCGGCGCATCGCCGCCGCGGTCGCGACCGGCGTCGCGCTCGATCTCCAGCATCGCCGCCAGCAGCGCCTCGGGCGCCAGCGTGGTCTCCAGCGCCGCCACCGCATTGATGAAGTCCGGCTGCGCGGTCATGCCCCAGGCCGGGGTCCGGTAGAAACGGGAGACCGCGCGCAGGCGCGAGCCCGGCAGCGCGGCAAGCGCATCGACCGCGGCGCGCAGGGTCGCCGGCACGTCGCCCAGGTTGCCGCCGAGGCCGAGGTAGGCGACCACCGGCCGCTTCGCTTCATTGCCCATTGCCGTCGCCCGCCGATTGCCGCCGGCTCACCCCGATACGGGTTTGCGACGGCGGCGGCGACGGCGGCGCGGCGGCGACGCCGTCTCGATGTCGTCCTCGGCGTGCCGTGCCGCCTCCAACTGCGCGGCGAGCACGTCGCCAGGCTTGGCCTGGGCTTCGCGCCAGAAGGCCACGTCGTCGGCATGCTCGGGCGAGGCGGTCAGGCGCAGGCTGAGGAAATCGAAGGCGGCGCGGAAACGCGGATGCGCGAGCAGACGGAACACCCGCTTGCGCTGGCGGCCGCCGAAGCGCGACTGCAGCAGCCAGATCTCCTGCATCGGCTGCGAGAACCGGCGCGGCAACGCGACCGTGTCCAACTGGTGCACGGTGACCCGGTCGGCGGCGCGCCGTTGCGCCTCGGCCGCATGCACCTGCTGGGCCTGGAGCTGCGCCAGGGTCCGGCAATACGCCGGCCACAACAGCAGCGCGAACAGGAACGCGGGCGACACCGGCTCCTCGTTGGCGACCCGCTGATCGGTGTTGCGCAGACCTTCCAGCAGCATCCGGCGCAGCGCGCCGCTGCGGTTGGAGGCCAGTGCCGCGGCGCTCTCCGGCAGCAGCACCGGCAGCAGACCGTGGCGCTCCAGACCGAGGAAGCTCTCGACCGCATGCCCGGACAGGAACAGCTTCAGGCATTCCTCGAACAGCCGCGCCGGCGCCGACTCGGCCAGCAGCGGCGCCAGGGTGCGGATCGGCGCGGCGGTCGCCGGCTCGATCTCGAAACCAAGCTTGGCCGCCAGCCGGATCGCCCGCAGCATCCGCACCGGGTCCTCGCGATAGCGCGTCTCCGGGTCGCCGATCAGGCGCATCACCCGGTTGCGCACGTCATCGAAGCCGCCGACGTAGTCGCGAACCGAGAAGTCCTCGATCGAGTAGTACAGCGCGTTGGCGGTGAAGTCGCGACGGATCGCGTCTTCCTCGATGGTGCCGTAGACGTTGTCGCGGACCAGGCGGCCGCCGTCGACCTCGCGGTCGCCGCTGCCGTCGTCGCTGTTGGCACGGAAGGTGGCGACCTCGATGATCTCGCGGCCGAACACGACGTGGGCCAGACGGAAGCGACGCCCGATCAGGCGACAGTTGCGGAACAACTGCTTGACCTGCTCCGGGGTCGCATCGGTGGCGACGTCGAAGTCCTTGGGATGTCCGCCGACCAGCAGGTCGCGTACCGCTCCGCCGACCAGATAGCCGGCAAAGCCGGCATCGCGCAGGCGATACAGCACCCGCAACGCGTTGGAGCTGATCTCCTTGCGCGAGACGCAGTGCTGGTCACGGGGAACGGTCCGCAGCGAGACGGCGGGCGTGGAATTTTCGGTGTGGTGATCGGCTGGCATTCGGGCGGACTTTGCCGCAGCTCAATGGAATGTAAAAGAGGCGCAGAAAATCGTTGCCAATGGCGGCAACAGCCCACTATACTAGCAGGCCGCCCTGGTGCTGAGCGCCACGGCGGATCCCAGCTCCCTTCGTCTAGAGGCCTAGGACGTGGCCCTCTCAAGGCTAAAACAGGGGTTCGAATCCCCTAGGGAGCGCCATATCCCGAAAGCCCGTGCCGCAAGGCACGGGCTTTCTCATATCCGTCGCTCCCGGGGGATTTGAACGGTTCGACGGATTCGTCGGGAACGAATCCGGACAGCCGCAGGCTGCCCGCAGGGCGCGGCACCGGGATGCGCCGCGTCGATCCTCCAGGGAGCGCCAGTTCCGAGAGCCCGTGTCGCAATTTGTGGCGCATGCGACGCCGTGGGCGCCGTCCGGCCGGCACGATCGCGGTGCCGGAGCTTCCGGCCTCCCGCCCCGCCGCTATGGGCTTCCTCCGCCCCGGCCGATAGAATGGCCGGCGCACCTTCAAGGAATCCGCCATGCCCTTCGTCGTCACCGAGAACTGCATCAAGTGCAAGTACACCGACTGCGTCGAGGTGTGCCCGGTCGACTGTTTCCACGAGGGCCCGAACTTCCTGGTGATCGACCCGGACGAGTGCATCGACTGCACCCTGTGCGAGCCGGAATGCCCGATCAACGCGATCTATCCCGAGGACGACGTACCGGCAGGACAGGAGACTTTCGTCGCCCTCAATGCCGAACTCTCGCAGGCCTGGCCGGTGATCACCGCGCGCAAGGACCCGCTGCCGGACGCCAAGGACTGGGAAGGCAAGACCGACAAGCTGCCGCTGCTGGAACGCTGAGCGCATCGCCCCATCCGCGCGACCGCATCGCGCGCATCGCGGCACGAAAAAGGGGCGTCGATCGACGCCCCTTTCCGTTCATGCGCCAGGCCGCCGGCCTGGCGTCCGGCTCACTGCCCGCCCAGGGCCGTCTGCAGCGCGCGGATCAGTTGGGCCGGAGCCTCTCCTGAAGCCGGCACGCCGCGCGGGTCGACCGCCGACACGTAGGCGCCGCCCTCGACTTCGCTGACCCGGACCAGGAAATTGCTGTCCCGGTAGTTGACGTCGTAGGCGCCCAGCAGCTGCGCGCGGCTGACGATGGTGAGGCCCTCGCTCGCCTCCAGCGCCTGCCCGACCCGCGCGAACACCTCGTCGCGGCTGCCCTGGAGGTTGAACCCCAGCGCCGCGGACGCGGTACGGCGGGCCTCGACCACGGAACTGGCGGTCACGCTGCCGGTGGCCTGCGGCGCATCGCTGGCCGGCAGCGGCGGCGGCACTTCCAGCGGACGGTCGGCCGGATCGGCGGCGTACAGGTCTTTGCCCTTGCGGAACCAGCCGCAGCCGGCGGTCGCGACCAGGGCGGCGGCCAGGGTCGCGGCCAACGCGGCGCGGGGGATCGCGCGGGGGATCATGGGAAGGCTTGGGGTCATGGAAATCTCCGGAAAGGCCGTCGGCGACGACCGGGTCAGGCCGCGAGCGAGTTGCGGCATTCGTCCTCGATCGCGCGGATCGTGGCCAGCATGGTGGTCGCCGCGTCGCGGTGACGCTCGGACAGCGCCTGCAACGGCAGGCGCAGGTCGTGACCGATCCCCTGCAGCGTCAGCAGCGCCTTGACCGGGGTCGGGTTGGGTTCCACGCCAAGGAAGGCATAGAGCCCCTGCAGGCGCGCATCCCAGGCGCCGGCCTGCTCGGCCTTCCCGGCCAGGGCCAGGTTGCACAGCAGGCGGAACGCCGCCGGCACCACGTTGGAGGCGACCGAGATCACCCCGCGCGCGCCGGCCAGCATTGCCCGGCAGGCGGTCGGGTCGTCGCCGCTGAGCACCGAGAAATCGCGATCCTGCAGCTCCAGCAGCGCCTGCATCCGCTCCGGCTCGCTGCGCGCTTCCTTGATCGCGACGATGCGCGGATGCCCGGCCAGTTCGGCGACCGTCTCCGGCAGCATGTCGCCACCGGTCCGTGGCGGCACGTTGTAGAGCACGACCGGCAGCGCGCCGTCGTCGGCGATGGCGCGGTAGTGGGCCACCAGTCCGGCCTGGGTCGGACGCACGTAGGGCGGCGTGACCACCAGCGCCGCGTCGGCCCCCAGCGCCGCCGCGCGGCGGGTCTGCTCGACGGTCTTGGCGGTGTTGGAGTGTCCGGTTCCGGCCAGCACCGGCACGCGCCCGGCGACGAACTCGACCGCGCTGCGCAGCAGCAGGTCGTACTCGGCGTCGTACAGGGCCGCCGCCTCGCCGGTCGAACCGGCGACCACGAGGCCCTGGGTGCCCCGCTCCAGCTGCATGGCCAGCAGCCGGTGCCAGGCGTCGAGGTCGAGTTCGCGGGCGGCGTCGAAGGGCGTCGCCAGTGCGGTGATGCTGCCGGATAGTTGCAAGGGAAAACCTTATGGGAATGACGGACGCGGCGTCGCTGACGGTGGGGGGTGCGCGCTGACACGGGCACGGCACCGATGTTACTTGCGGCGCGAAAGCGCGGGCAAGTATGCTGCCGGCAGGCGGTCGCGCCGTTCACCGGGCTGTTAACCGGGCCGGAACACGCGCCGATCGCGACACGCATCATCCGCCACACCCCTTCCAGTTTCCCGTGCAGGCGCCGCCTTGACCGATTCCGCTTCCCGGCCGTCGCCGACCGAAAACCATCTGCTGATCAACGCCTACACGACGCATCCGGAGTCGCCGCTGCTGTCGGTGACGCGCCGGATCAGCGACAGCGGCTGCAACCTGGTCGACGCTCGCCTGGCGACGGTCGGCCGCGACGTGTCGGTGACCGCGCTGGCGGTGGGCTCGTGGGATTCGGTGGCCAAGCTCGAGGCCATGCTCACCCGGCTGGAACGCGAGGAAGGCCTGAAGCTGGTCTGGTACCGCACCGGCGCCAAGCAGGTGCAGTCGAACCTGCTGCCCTACGTGGTCGAGGTGGTCGCCGCGGACAAGCCCGGCATCCTGTTCCAGCTGGCCGACTTCTTCGACCGCCAGGGCATCACCATCGAGAGCCTGCACTGCTCGCGCTACCGGGCGATGCAGACCGGCGCCGACATGTTCTCCGCCCAGGTCACCATCGGCGTGCCGGCGAACATGCACATCGCCGCCCTGCGCGACGATTTCCTGGAGTTCTGCGATCACCTGAACCTCGATGCCATCATGGATCCGATGAAGTTCTGAACGAGGCGACCCGACCCATGGCCGAAGACGGAAAGAAACTCCCCGCCAAGACCCTCAAGCTGCCGCTGGCCCTGTCCGGCGGCGACAGCGCCACCCTCGGCGACTACGCCGGCCAGTGGCTGGTGCTGTACTTCTATCCCAAGGACAGCACCCCCGGCTGCACCACCGAGGGCCTGGACTTCAATGCGCTGCTGCCAAAGCTGAAGAAGTTGAACGCCGCCGTACTCGGCGTGTCGCGCGACTCGGTGCGCTCGCACGACAACTTCTGCGCCAAGCAGGGCTTCCGCTTCCCGCTGGTCAGCGACGCCGACGAGGCGCTGTGCAAGGCCTTCGACGTGATCAAGCCCAAGAAGCTGTACGGGCGCGAATACATCGGCGTGGAACGCAGCACCTTTCTGATCTCTCCGGAGGGCGTCATCGCCCAGTCATGGCGGAAGGTGAAAGTCCCCGGCCATGCCCAGGCCGTCCTCGACGCACTCAAGGCTGCCCAGACGCAGTGACCCACCCCGCCCGCCCGATCCGACGCCGTCCCGCCCCGCGGGCCACGGCGGCTTTGCCCTGCCCGTCGCCCGGCACGGCCGCCGCCGCCCGTACAACCGCCAGGAAGTCCGAATGACGCGAAGCAAGCGCATCTACGTGCTCGACACCAACGTGCTGATGCACGACCCGACCGCCCTGTTCAAGTTCGAGGAGCACGACGTGTTCCTGCCGATGCAGGTCATCGAGGAGCTCGACAACGGCAAGAAAGGCAATACCGAGGCCAGCCGCAACGCCCGCCAGGTCAGCCGCTTCCTCAACGAGCTGATCGAGGCCCAGGGCGGCAAGGGCAACATCCATGAGGGCATCGTCCTCAGCCGCCCCAATGGCCTGCAGCTGCGCGGCGAGCACAGCAGCGGGCGGCTGCTGTTCCAGACCGACAACTTCGACGCCGGCAAGCGCTTCGGCGCGGTGGTCCCGGACAATGCGATCCTCGGCGCGATCCTGGCGCTGAAGGAAGCCGAGCCGTCGGTGCCGGTGGTGTTCGTCTCCAAGGACATCAACCTGCGGATCAAGGCCTCGATCGCCGGCATCGTGTCGGAGGACTACGAGAACGACCGCGCGCTGGACGACTTCAGCCTGCTCTACGCCGGCGCCACCGCGCTGCCGGAGGACTTCTGGCAGCGCAACGGCAAGGACCTGAAGTCCTGGACCGACAAGGGCCGCACCTTCTACGAGATCGCCCGCGGCGAACCCGGCGAGGGCGAGGAGGCGTGGTATCCGAACCAGTTCCTGTACCTGCCCGGCGACGACCAGTCGGAGATGAAGGTCGTGCGCATCACCGACGACAAGGTGGTGATGCAGATCGTCGACGACTTCCGCCACAGCCAGCACGCGGTCTGGGGTATCACCGCGCGCAATCGCGAACAGAACTTCGCCCTCAATGCGCTGATGGATCCGGAAATCGACTTCGTCACCCTGCTCGGCACCGCCGGCACCGGCAAGACCCTGCTGGCCCTGGCGGCGGGCCTGGCGCAGACGATGGACCAGCAGCGCTACCGCGAGATCATCATGACCCGCGCGACGGTCAGCGTCGGCGAGGACATCGGCTTCCTGCCCGGCACCGAGGAGGAGAAGATGACCCCGTGGATGGGCGCGCTGACGGACAACCTGGAAGTACTCACCCACAACCAGGACGGCGGCAGCTGGGGGCGCGCGGCGACCAACGACCTGCTCGCTTCCAGGATCAAGATCCGCTCGCTGAACTTCATGCGCGGCCGCACCTTCCTCAGCCGCTGGCTGATCCTGGACGAGGCGCAGAACCTGACCCCGAAGCAGATGAAGACGCTGATCACCCGCGCCGGCCCGGGCACCAAGATCGTCTGCCTCGGCAATGTCGAGCAGATCGACACGCCCTACCTGACCGAGACCACGTCCGGCCTGACCTACGCGGTCGACCGCTTCAAGCACTGGGAACACAGCGCCAGCGTGACCCTGCGCCGCGGCGAGCGCTCGCGCCTGGCCGACTACGCCTCCGAGGTGCTTTGAGCGCACATGCGAAAGGCGGCCGCGGAACGGCCGCCTTTCGTCGCACCACTCCGGTCAGCGGCCGGGCGTTCTGCAGCAGGTCGCGTTGACCTCATAGGAGATCACGCTCAACAGCGAACCGACCAGGCCGCAGCTCCATCCGGTCGGCTGGCCGGACGTGACCAGCGGCTGGGAATCGCTGATGCCGATGCCCAAGGGACCACCGCACCCGCCGCCGGTGGCGGTGTAGCCCGCCGGACAGCTGACCGAGCGGGTCTGCAGCCCACTCAGAAGATCCAGGTTGCCGGTCTGCTGCGCGACCGTGCAGTCCAGCGCGGTCGCCTCGGGTTCGGTGAAGTAGCCGTCGACGTCGATCACGATATCGGCCTGGGTATTGGCATACGCCTTGATCTGGCTCGCGCAACCGGGCCGGCACAGGCGGACGATGCCGTGGTTCGATACCGGTCTGCCGGTCGTGAAGTTCAGCGACGAGATCAGCGGCTTGCCCTCGTCCGCCGGGTACAGGGTGAAGTAGCCGTAGTTGACCTGGTTGACCGCGGTGACCCGCATCGACAGCGCAGCCACGTTGGCCGGGATGCCGCAATCGGTGCCGGAACCACCCTGCGCGGTGAAGTCGGTGGCGGTGGTGCCCAGCAGGTCGCGGTAACCGTTGGTCGCGATCGGGCCACCGACGATCCGGCTATCGGCGATACGACAGGTGGTGATCGGTGTGTAGACCAGGTCCGCGTCGGTCGAACCCAGTGCCATGGTTCCGACATCGCCGCCTGCGGCCATCACCGTCGGGTTCCCCAGCAGCGCGGCGCTCATGCCGTCGTAGCTGGTCGAACTGGCGGCGCGTTCCAGATTGGACATGTCCGCGCTCTGCAGGGTCGAGCTGATCTGTTGCTCCCACTGCGCCGGAGTCACGTTCTGGCTCCGCGCCCCTTCGACCGACCAGCGCGTGACGATGTCGCCGGCCAGCTCGTCGCGCATCGATTCGGGCGCCCGCCCGTCGTTGTACTGGTTGAGCCACACGACTCCAGCCGCGGTCAACGGAAGCGTCGCAACCAGAGCGACTGCGGCGATCCGAGCAATTCTGCGAGCCATATCGAATACCCCTTCTGATAGTTGAGCGGTTTTCTTCCCGTGAGCACTGCAGAGCCCCCATGCGGGACCATCGGCCGCATCGGACCGATCCTATGTACGTCGGAGCACAGTGGCTGGAAGATGTCGCCAGCACGAACGTCAACTGCGCATCCCACGCGTTGCTCCCGGCCCCCCTGGCCAGGCCTGTTCGTCGTATGTCTGGGTAGCGAAGGGTTCCCCGCCCTCCGAGTCCTGTTGAGCCGGACTTGTGGTCGCCTCCTTCCCTGAAGCTGCGTTCATCAAAGTCACAGGGGCGTGAGGTCCGCGTCAAATTCCTCGACGGATATCAAGCCCCATGTAATTTATGTGATGCACATCACATTTTGATGACATTCAGAACCGAAATCAGGAGCGGATCACTGGCCAAGTGGTCCCGCTTCAAAAAGTAATGAACGCCCCGTTCTGATATCGACGAGCCCGCCGCCGCCAGCGGGCGGCCAGCAACAAAGACAAAGACGGCGATACCCGACGCCGGCCAGTGCCAGAGGAACGGGAGCGGCCCATCGCCGCCGTCGCGGAAGGCATCAGGTAGCGGTTGCGTCCACCGATATGATGTATAAAACATCAAAATAAATAGATGGAACTTGCATTCAGATGAGTGAGCATCGAAACTCCGGATCACTCCCCCCTCCCCTGATCCCTCGATGATCACCGCCGCACAGATGCGGGCCGCACGCGCCCTGCTGGGCATCGACCAGCGCCAGTTGGCCGCGATGGCCGGTGTTTCGCTTCCGACCATCCAGCGCATGGAGGCCAGCGACGGCACCGTGCGGGCGGTGGTCGGCACCCTGATGAAGGTGATCGATGCGCTGGACGCGGCCGGCATCGAACTGATCGGCCCCGAGCAGCCGAGCCAGGCGCGTGGACGCGGGGTGCGACTGAAGGAGCGGGAGTGATGGCCTTCGATCGCCTGCGAGCCGACCGCGCGCGGTACCTGCGCATGTTCGAACCCAAGCTGCTGACGGTGCTGCGCGAGGGCTATCGCTTCGGCGACTTCCGCCGCGACCTGGTCGCCGGCCTGACCGTCGCGGTGGTCGCACTGCCGCTGGCGATGGCCCTGGCGATCGCGTCGGGGACCGGACCGGAGAAGGGACTGCACACGGCGATCATCGCCGGCTTCCTGATCTCGATGCTGAGCGGCTCGCGGGTGCAGATCGGCGGGCCGACCGCGGCGTTCATCCCGGTCGTGTTCATGGTGATCCAGAAGTTCGGCTACGGCGGACTGATCCTGTGCACCCTGCTGGCCGGGCTGATGCTGATCGCCGCCGGCCTGCTGCGCCTGGGCACGCTGATGAAATACATGCCGCAGCCGGTGATCACCGGCTTCACCGCCGGCATCGCGGTCAGCATCTTCTCCAGCCAGGTCAAGGACGCGCTGGGCCTGCAGATGGACACGGTGCCCGCCGAGTTCATCCCGCGCTGGGCCGCCTATGCCCGCCACATCGCCACCGCCCAGCCGGCGACCATCGCGCTGGCCGTGCTGGGGCTGGCGGTGATCGTCGGGCTGCGCCGCTGGAAGCCCAACTGGCCCGGATTCCTGATCGCGTTGCTGGCCTGTTCGACCGCCGCCGCCGCGTTCGCGATGCCGGTGGAAACCATCGGCAGCCGGTTCGGCGGGCTGCCGCTGAGCCTGCCGGACTTCGCGATCCCGCACATTCCGTTCGAGCGCACCCTGGAACTGCTGCCCAGCTCGTTCACCATCGCGTTCCTGGCCGGGGTGGAATCGCTGCTGTCGGCGGTGGTCGCCGACGGCATGATCGGCGGCCGTCACCGTTCCAACGGCGAACTGGTCGCGCAGGGCGTGGCCAACGTCGGCTCGGCGCTGTTCGGCGGCCTGCCGGCGACCGGCGCGATCGCGCGCACCGCGACCAATATCCGCTCCGGCGGACGCAGCCCCGTCGCCGGCATGCTGCACGCGGTGTTCCTGCTCGCCTTCATGCTGCTGCTGGCGCCGCTGATGGGCTATGTGCCGCTGGCCGCCCTGGCCGCGGTCCTGCTGGTGGTGGCCTGGAACATGAGCGAGGTCGAGCACTTCCGCAACACCCTGTCGGCGCCCATCGGCGACCGCATCGTGCTGCTGCTGACCTTCGTCCTGACCGCGCTGGTCGACCTGACCGTGGCAATCCAGGCCGGCATCGTGGTCGCGGCCTTCGTCTTCATGTTCCGCATGTCCGAATCGATGGAAATCAGCGCCGGCATCCGGCCGACCGACGACGACCTTGCACCGCAAAGCGATGTCCGGGACGACGAGGCTCGCGACGATGAAAACCAGCGCGCCCGGCTGCCGAAGGGCGTGGAGGCCTTCCAGATCAGCGGCCCGTTGTTCTTCGGCAGCAGCAACCGCCTCGACAGCCTGCTCGACCAGTTCTTCGAGCCGCCGAAGGTATTCATCCTGCGAATGCGGCTGGTGCCGGTGATCGACGCCAGCGGCGTGCATGCGCTGCGCAACCTCGCCCGGCGCTGCCAGCGCCTCGGCATCGTGCTGGTGATTTCCGGACTGCAGGAGCAGCCGAACCGGGTGATCTCGAACATGCAGTTGCAGGAGCGCGATGGCGAACTGCATTTCGTCTCCAACTTCGAGCGTGCGGTCAGGCTGGCGGAAACGATCCTGGAACGTCAGGCCCACTGAGCGCGCGCACCCCGCTCCAGCGGCGCGTTCGGGGCACAATGTCGGCATGACCGCGTCCCAGCCCATTTCCGTCCTTACCATCGCCGGTTCCGACTCCGGCGGTGGCGCCGGCATCCAGGCCGATCTGAAGACCTTCGCCGCGCACCGCGTGCACGGCCTGAGCGCGATCGCCGCGCTGACCGCCCAGCACACCCGTGGGGTCACCGCGGTGGAGGTGCCGCCAACCGCGTTCCTGCGTGCGCAGATCGAAGCCTGCTTCGAGGACTTCCGCATCGGCGCAGTCAAGCTCGGCATGCTGGCCAATGCCGAGGTCATCCACGCCGTCGCCGACGCCCTGCAAGCCCATCGCCCGCCCCATGTCGTGCTCGATCCGGTGAT
This sequence comes from Marilutibacter maris, assembly GCF_003233695.1. NCBI lineage: Bacteria > Pseudomonadati > Pseudomonadota > Gammaproteobacteria > Lysobacterales > Lysobacteraceae > Marilutibacter > Marilutibacter maris. The sequence goes on from NZ_CP029843.1 coordinate 2,524,257, forward strand.
GGTCGCCACCTCCGGCGCCAAGCTGCTGGCCGACGACGCCCTCGGCGCGCTGCGGGACCGCCTGCTGCCGCTGGCCAGTGTGGTCACCCCCAATATTCCCGAGGCCGAACTGTTGCTCGGCCATCCGGTCGTCGACGCGGCCACGGCCGAATCGGCGCTGGCCGAGTTCGTCGACGACCTGGGCGTCGCCGCGGTACTGCTCAAGGGCGGACACCTGGGCCGCGACGAGTGGGTGATCGACCGCTACTGGGATGGCGACTGTGTCGCCCAGTACGGCCACCCCAGACTGGATCTGGAGGCGCACGGCACCGGCTGCACGCTGGCCTCGGCGATTGCCGCGCGGCTGGCGCTCGGGCACCCGCTGCCGGAGGCCTGCGAACGGGCTGCCCACTACGTGAACCAGGCCCTGCTCGGGGGCTATCGTCCCGGGCGCGGCGAGGTGCTGGTGCTGGACCACTTCGGCGCGGCGAGGGCGGCATGAACGCGGCGACCGGGGCTGTGGCGGACGCCTCCGAGCTGCCTTGCGAAAGCAGCGACGGGCATCGCTGGTCGCTGCTGGTCCGGCGTCCGCCGGCACCGGCGGCGGTTGTGACCTGGCTGCCGGCGCTGGGCGTGGCCGCACGCCACTACCTGCCGTTCGCCGAAGCGCTGGCCGCGCGCGGCATCGCCACGGTGATCCACGAGTGGCGCGGCTACGGCAGCAGTTCGCTGCGACCGGACCGGAACACCGACTGGGGTTATGCGCAACTGCTCGTCAACGACCTGCCGGCCACCGAGGCGGCGGTGGCGCAGGCCTTTCCCGGCAGCGAGCGGATCCTCGGCGGACACAGCCTCGGCGGACAACTGGCCTGCTGCCGTCTGGGGATGACGCCGGCCTGCGCCGAGCGGCTGTGGCTGGTCGCCAGCGGCTCGCCGTACTGGCGGGCCTTCCCCGCCCCGACCCGATGGTGGCTGCCGCTGGCCTATCGGTTCCTGCCCTGGCTGGCCAATGCGCGCGGTGCGCTGCCCGGCCGCAGGATCGGTTTCGGCGGCGAGGAGGCCCGGGGCCTGATCGGCGACTGGGCACGCAGCGCGCTCAGCGGGCGCTACCGCGCGCGCGGACTCGACGTCGATCTGGAAGCGAGGATGGCGGCCCTGACCCCGCGGGTCCGCAGCGTCGCCTTCACCCACGACTGGCTGGCGCCGGAGTCCGCGCTCGAATTCCTGCTGTCGAAGTTCGATCGTGCCCGGGTCGGGCACCGGCTGCTCGATGCCGACACGCTGGGCATCCGCGCCGACCACTTCGCCTGGATGAAACGACCCGACGCGGTGGCCGACGCGCTGAGCGGCGCCGACCAATAGCCCAGCATCCCCGCGCTCAGGCGACCGCGCGTGCGCGCATCGCCTCGGCCAGGCGGGTGCGGTAGCCGTCGGGATTGAGCGCCTGCCAACGCCAGGCATCTCGACACATCGCCTCGACGCCGAACTCGGCACGCCAGCCCAGCCGTTCGTAGGCCAGCGACGGGTCGGCGAACACCTCGGCGACATCGCCCGGACGCCGGGCGACGATCTCGTAGGGCACCGGCCGCTCGCTGGCGGCCTCGAACGCACGGACCAGTTCCAGCACGCTGATCCCGCTGCCGGTGCCGAGGTTGACGGTCAGCCCCCCGCGATCGCGGACCAGGTAGTCGAGCGCATCGGCGTGCGCGCGGGCCAGGTCGACCACGTGCAGGTAATCGCGCACGCCGGTGCCGTCGCGGGTCGGATAGTCGCCGCCGAACACCTGCAGGCGCTCCCGGCGCCCGGCCGCGACCTGGCACACGTAGGGCATCAGGTTGTTGGGCGGGCCGTCCGGGGCTTCGCCGATCAGCCCCGACGGGTGCGCGCCGACCGGATTGAAATAGCGCAGGTCGGCGACCTGGAACGCGGGATCGCTGGCCGCCACGTCGGCCAGCAGCTGCTCGACCACCAGCTTGGTGCGTCCGTAGGGATTGGTGACCTTCAGTTCGGCGTCCTCGCGCACCGGCACCGACTCGGGCATCCCGTACACCGTCGCCGAGGAGCTGAACACCAGGCGCTTGACCCCCGCCGCCGCCATCTCCTGCAGCAGCGCGATCGAGCCTCCGATGTTGTTGTCGAAGTACTCCAGCGGACACTGGCACGACTCGCCCACCGCCTTGAGCGCGGCGAAATGGACCACGGCATCGAAGCGGTGGCGCGCGAACACCCGGGCCAGGCGCGCGCGGTCGCGCAGGTCGAGCCGGTCGACCGCGATCGGAAGCCCCAGCAGCGACTCCAGCCGGGTGATCGCTTCCGGAGAACTGTTGCGGAAGTTGTCGACGACCACGACCTCGTGGCCGCGCTCGATCAGGACCATGCAGGCATGGGCGCCTATGTAGCCCGCTCCACCGGTAACCAGAACTCGCATCGGGGCCTCGTCGCCGTGCTTGCCTGTCCGGGACAACGCGAAACGCGCGCGTGACCGGAAACGTTGCCGGAAATCCGCCGGTTCCCCGTTCAGTCCGGGCAGAGCGGTGATTACCGAGCGCCATCCGGCCGCAGGGGGTCGAACCGCAAGCCAGCAAACATCCGCCGCCGCTGCCGTCGTGGCACCGGCACGACCATCCGCCGCCTGAGAACTTCTGGAGACCCCGAGCACCTATGGACGCCCCGCTGCCGAAACCGGAGCAGATCCGGCTGGCCGTCGTGGGACTGGGATACGTCGGGCTGCCGCTGGCCGTGGCCTTCGGCCGCCGCCTGCCGACCCTCGGCTTCGACGTGAACCTGGCCCGGATCAACGAGCTGGAACGCCATCACGACCATACGCTGGAAGTGCCCGAGGCGGCGCTGCGCGAAGCCTCGCAACTGCGCTTCAGCGCCGACGCCGGACGTCTGCACGAATGCAACGTCTACGTGGTCACCGTGCCGACCCCGATCGACGCCTACAAGCGCCCCGACCTGCGCCCCCTGGAAGCGGCCAGCCGCACCGTCGGCGAGGCGCTTTCGCGCGGCGACGTGGTGATCTACGAGTCCACCGTCTACCCCGGTGCGACCGAGGAGGTCTGCGTGCCGATCCTGGAACGCGAGTCGGGACTGGTGTTCAACCGCGACTTCTATGTCGGCTACAGCCCGGAGCGGATCAACCCCGGCGACCAGGAACACCGCCTGGAAACCATCACCAAGGTCACCTCCGGCTCCACCGAGGACGCGGCCCGATTCGTCGACGCGCTGTACGCGAGGATCGTCTCGGCCGGCACCCATCGCGCCTCCAGCATCCGCGTCGCCGAAGGCGCCAAGGTGATCGAGAACATCCAGCGCGACGTCAACATCGCCCTGATCAACGAACTCGCGCAGTTGTTCGACCGGCTCGGGATCGACACCCAGGAGGTACTGGCCGCCGCCGGCACCAAGTGGAACTTCCTGCCGTTCCAGCCCGGTCTGGTCGGCGGCCACTGCATCGGCGTGGACCCCTACTACCTGACCCACAAGGCGCAGCAGGTCGGCTTCCACACCGACGTGATCCTGGCAGGACGACGCACCAACGACGGCATGGGCCAGCACGTCGCCCGTCGCGTGGTGCGGCTGATCCAGAAGCACGACGGTCATCCTGCCAACTGCCGGGTGCTGCTGCTGGGCCTCACCTTCAAGGAGAACTGTCCGGACCTGCGCAACACCCGGGTCACCGACATCGTCGACGAGCTCGCCGAATACGGCATCGCGGTGGACGTGCACGACCCCTGGGTCGACGCGGCGCAGGCGCGCGAGGCGTACGGGCTGGCGCTGGTGGAGACGCCCGAGGCGGCCCGCTACGACGCGGTGGTGCTGGCGGTCGCGCATCGCCAGTTCGTCGAGATGGGCACGACCGGCCTGCGCCGATTCGGAAAGCCGGGAACGCCGCTGTTCGACGTCAAGGGCGTGCTGCCCGGCGCCGAAGTCGACGGCCGGTTGTGAGCGGGAGGCGCCACGGCATGCGGATCCTGGTCACCGGCACCGCCGGATTCATCGGCTTCCACCTCGCCCGGGCGCTGCTGGCGCGGGGCGACGAGGTGCTGGGCTTCGACAACGTCAACGACTACTACGACCCGCGCCTGAAGGAGGCGCGGCTGGCCCAGTTGCACGCGCGAACGGGCTTCGACTTCGTGCGCGCCTCGCTGGAGGACCGCGACGCGGTCGAGGACGCCTTCGTCAGGTTCCGTCCCGACCGCGTGGTCAACCTCGCCGCGCAGGCCGGCGTGCGTTACTCGATCGAGAACCCGCGCGCCTACATCGACAGCAACATCGTCGGCTTCCTCAACATCCTCGAAGCCTGCCGCCATCACCGTATCGGGCATCTGGTCTACGCCTCGTCCAGCTCGGTCTACGGCGCCAACACCAAGCTGCCGTTCTCGGTCGACGACGAGGTCGACCACCCGGTCAGCCTGTACGCGGCGACCAAGAAGTCCAACGAACTGATGGCGCACACCTACAGCCATCTGTACGGCCTGCCGACCACGGGGCTGCGCTTCTTCACCGTGTACGGTCCGTGGGGCCGGCCGGACATGGCCCTGTTCCTGTTCACCCGCAACATCCTCGCCGGCAGGCCGATCGACGTGTTCAACCACGGCCATCACCGTCGCGACTTCACCTACATCGACGACATCGTCGAGGGCGTGGTCCGCGCCCTGGACAGGGTGCCGGCCGCCGACCCGGACTACGACTTCGGCAACGGCAGCCCGGCCGCCTCCTCGGCGCCGTACCGGCTCTACAACATCGGCAGCGACCGCCCGGTCGAACTGATGACCTACATCCGCCTGATCGAGGAGTGCCTGGGCCGCGAGGCCGACTGCAACCTGCTGCCATTGCAACCGGGCGACGTGCCCGATTCGCATGCCGACGTCGAAGCCCTGCGTCGCGACGTCGGCTACGCGCCGACCACCCCGGTCGAGGTCGGCATACGCCGCTTCGTCGAGTGGTTCCGCGAGTACTACGGCGACTGAGCCGTCCCCGCCGCGACTGGCCGGGCCGGACTTCCCGCTGCGTTGTCTACTGCTGAACAAGGGGACCGCTGTCATGCGCCAGATAACCGTACTGTTCTTCGCCGCCCTCGCCCTGCTGCTGAGCGCCTGCGCCAGCGCGCCGACCTCAGGCAACGGGCCGCCACCCAGCCATGCCGTGACCGCCGTCGACGAGTACCAGATCGGCGTCGACGACATCGTCCAGGTCACGGTCTGGCGCAACCCGGACCTGGGCATCACCGCGCCGGTGCGCCCGGACGGCATGATTTCGGTGCCGCTGATCGGCGACGTCCAGGCCGGCGGGCTGACCCCCAGCACGGTCGCCGCCGACATCGGCCAGAAGCTGTCGGCCTATGTCCGCGATCCCCAGGTCGCGGTGATCCTGACCGACCTGCGCAGCCACGAGTACCTGTCGCGGGTGCGGGTCACCGGGGCGGTGCGCCAGCCGGTCTCGATCCCCTACCGCCCGGGCATGACCGTCCTCGACGCGGTGCTCGCCGCCGGCGGAGTGACCGAGTTCGCCGCCGGCAACCGCAGCAGCCTGCACCGCAAGAAGGGCAAGAGCAGCGCCTACGACGCCTACCGCGCCTACGACGTGCAGCTGCAGAAGATCCTCGACGGCTCCGACCTGAGCACCAACTACCCGGTCGCCCCCGGTGACGTCATCACCGTAGCCGAGCGCGCGCTGTGAGCAACGAACTGTCCGAATGGAACGGCGGCGGCTCTCCGCGTCCGGTCCTGCGCCCGATCGCACGCGTGTCCCCCGCCATTCCGCTGGCCGGAATGGCGTTCAGGGAGGGACGCAGGCATCCGGTGCTGCTGGCCGCCGCATTCGCGGCGATCGCGTTCGCCGCGCTCATGCTCGGTCTGTCGGCGCCCAAGAAATACACCTCGACCGCCTCCGTGCGGGTGCAGGAAGAGAGCATCATCCAACCGCTGATGAAGGGCCGGGCGATGTCGACCACGGTCGTCGATCATGCCGGCATCGCCCGCGAGATCGCGTTCGGCCAGCAGGTGCTGGACGCCGTCATCCGCGCCGGCGGTTGGCCGCGCGACGCGATGACGGCGGTGGAGATCGAGCGGCTGCGCGACCAGATCGCCGCCCGCACCGAGATCTACAACCCGCGCCAGAACAACAACCTGATCAAGATCAGCTATGCCGACGGCGACCCGCAGCGCGCACGGCGGGTGGCCCAGCAGTTCGCCGACTCGATCATCGCGGTCAACCTCAAGAGCAAGGCCGCCGAAAGTCGCACCGCCTACGAATTCATCGACGCGCAGACACGCCAGTACGAAAAGGACCTCGGCGAAGCCGAGAGCGCGCTGGCCGGCTACTATCGCGAGCATCCCGACGCCCTTCCCGGCACCAGCGAAAGCTCCAGCCGCCGGATCAGCGAACTGCAGCGCGAGACCGATCGCGCCCGCATGGACGCGATCGACCAGCGCGCCCAGGCCAGCGCACTGCAGTCGCACCTCAGCCGCGAGAACTCGATCGGCAACACCGGCGCCCGCGCGATCCAGATCCAGCAACAGTTGGCCAACCTGCAGAAGGAGCTGGACACACTGAGCCTGAACTACACCGAGCAGCACCCCGACGTCCGGCGCATTCGCAGCCAGATGGGCGACCTGCGGAACGAACTGCAACGCGAGCGTCGCAATCCCAGCCCGGCATTGAGCGCGGTCGCCGCAACCGCGACGCCGGCCTACAGCGACCTGCGCGCCAGGCTGGCCGATGCGCGCGGCCGCAGCCGTGCCTCTGCCGAACGCGTCGCCACCGCCGAACGCCTGATCGCCGAAGAGCGCCTGCGCAACGAGCAACTGGCGACGATGGAAGGCGAACTGGCCCAGCTGCAGCGCGACTACGACACCAGCAAGTCGCTGTACAACGACATGGTCGAGCGGCGCGAGAACGCGCGCATGTCGATGCTGCTCGATGCCGAGCACGGCGAGTTGAGCTTCCGCATCCAGGAGGCGGCGGCGCTGCCGCTGCAAGCGACCGGGCTGCGCCTGATGTACGTGGCCCTGGGCGGTCTTGTGATAGCCGTCGCACTTCCGGCATTGGCACTGCTGGCCTGGATCAAGCTCGACCCCAGGGTCCGCACCGCCACCCAGATCGAGAGCTCGGCCGGCCTGCCTGTGCTCGGCTCGGTCCCGGCGAGCTACACGCCTTCACGCGTTGCCGCCATTCGCAAGCACATGATGGTCGCCGCCGCCCTGGTGGCGTCGGTCCCGCTGGCGTTCGCACTCGCGATGATCCTCAGATAGGACTGAGCAATGAACGATCCAGGAATCGCATCGGTGGAACGGGAGCTTCGCGAGCAGTTGCAGCTCGCGGACAAGCCGGTCGGCCATCCCGCCGAAACCTCGCTGCTGAGCCCGGAACAGCGTCGGGAGATATCGATCATCAGCGCATCGACCGCGTCAAGGGCGCAGGTCAACGCATTCCGCAACCTTCGCACCCGCCTGCTGGCGATTGCCGGCGGACAGTCGATCACCACCGTGGTCGCACCGGTCAGCAAGGGCAGCGGCGGCAGCTTCATCGCCCGCAACCTGGCCGCCGCGATGGCGTTCGAGGAGGGCCGCAACGCACTGCTGGTCGATTGCGATCTGCTGGAACCGTCGCAGCACACCACCATGCGCATCAACACCGACAACGGCGGACTGACCGATTATCTCGACAGCCCGGCCGTCGAGGTCGAGGACATCCTCTACGAGACCGGCATCGCCCGCTTCAGGCTGATCCCGGCGGGGACCGCACCGCGACCGGACAACGAGTACTTCACCCGTTTCAAGATGCGGCTGCTGATCGACTCGCTGAGCTACCGCTACCCGGACCGCTATCTGTTCCTGGACAGCCCGCCGGTGCTGGGCGCGCCCGACGCGCGCCTGCTCTCGCATCTGGCCGACGTGGTGGTGCTGGTTGCCGGATACGGCCGCGACACGCCCGAGGCCATCGCCGAGGCCGCCGCCAATTTCGATCCGGCCAAGTTCGCCGGCGTCGTGTTCAACGAAGGGGTCTAGGCCCATGAGTACCGGGCCCGCGAACACCCGGTCCGTCAACGCCAGGGGGAAACCATGACGGCGAACCCATCATCCGCATACCGCAAACGCCATCGTCCGATGTCATGCGCGTCCGTCGGCCCAGGCCCACGGCCCCGCTGCCGTCCGGCGCTCGTGCTCGCCCTGCTCGCCTGCCTGCCACTGTCCCGGCAGGCGCAGGCGGTCGACGTCGACTACGAGATCGGCGTCGCGGTCAAGCGCCAGGACAACATCGCCCTGACCGCATCCGGGCGCGACCCGGTATCGGAAACGGTGGTATCCCCGCGCGCGTACTTCGAGGCCACCCAGGACGGCCCGCGCATCAGGTTCAAGGCGCAGGGCGCGCTCGAATACTACGACTACCTCGACGACACCTTTTCCGACGAAACCCGCGCGCGCTTCAACGGGCAGCTCGACATCACCGCCATTCCCGACCGCCTGGACTTCGTGTTCCGCGACTATCTGAGCCAGCAGCCGGTCGACCGGCTGGCCGCCTATGCGCCCGACAACACCCAGCAGATCAACGTCTTCGTCGCCGGCCCGACCCTGAAAGCGCGCTTCGGACCGGCCATGCGCGGCCAACTGGACCTGCGCTACGCCGACAACCATGCCGAGGAGACCGAGAGCTTCAACGGCAACCGCTACAGCATTGCCGGCCGCCTGGTCCGCGACCTGGATCCGAACAGGGAACTCTCCCTCAACCTGGCGGTGGTCGAAGCCGATTTCGACCAGGCCGGCGATCGCCGCGACTACCGCCGCGAGGACGGCTTCCTCAACCTGACCAGCCGCCATGCCCATCTGGACACCGACATCGACCTCGGCCATTCGCGGGTCGAGCTCGACGGCAGCGGCCGCAAGGACTCGACCCTGCTGCTGCGCGCCTCGGTTGACTGGAACCTGTCCGCGCGCAGCCTGCTGGGAATATCCGCGCGACAGCAGTTTACCGACAGCGGCGAGGACATGACCCGTCCGCTGGAGCTGGAGCAGATCCGCTTCAACGACTTCAACGTGCCCTATCTGGTCGAACCCAGCGTGTTCAAGGAGCGCCAGGTCCGGGTCCGCTATCGCTACCGCGGCGAGCGGCTGACCCTGCAGGCGGTGCCCTACGGACGGCGCGTGCGCTATCTGGACAGCACCCTGGAGGACGAGAACCGGCGCGGCATCATCGTGTCCGCCTCCTACCGGCTGCGTCCGCGCCTGACCGCGTCGTTCTACGCGCTCAGGGAAAACCGGGAGTTCGTCGACATCGATCGCGAGGACCGCGACCTGACCTACAGCGTCGGCCTGGCCAACCGTTTCACCCGTCACTGGACCGGACGCATCGACTTCCTGCACCAGGAGCGCGACAGCAACATCGCCCGACGCAGCTTCGACAGCAACTCGGTCCTGGTCAGCGTGAGCTACAGGCGTTGAGAGGACGATGAGGGCGACACACGGCCATGATCGCGGGCTCCGCACTCCGGTCCCGCCGCGCGCAACGGTGACGCCATGATCGCGCTGGCGTTCTGGCTCGCGGTGGCGGGCGTCGCGCTCGGCTACGCCGGCTATCCGGCCTACCTGGCCCTGCGCAGACTGATCCGCCCCCGGCCGCTGGTCACCCATCCCCAGGAGCCCTCGGTCGAGGTGCTGCTGGTCGTGCACAACGCCGCCGACGCGCTCGCGGCCAAGGTCGCGAACCTGCGCCAGCTCGACTATCCGTCGTGGCGGCTCGATATCTGCATCGTCTGCGATGGCTGCACCGACGCCACCGTGGCGGTTGCCGGGCGCCTGGCCGCGGACGACCTGCGCGTGGTGGTGTTCTCCGAACGGCGCGGCAAATCCGCCTGCATCGGCGATGTGCTGCCGACCCTGGTCGCGGAAGTGGTGCTGTTCGTCGACGTCAGGCAGACCCTCGATGCCGGCGCGCTGCAGGCGCTGACCGCGGCACTCGCCGACCCGTCGGTCGGCGCCGCCAGCGGCGAACTGGTGGTCCTCGACAGCGCGGGATTCGCGGCCGGAATCGATGCCTACTGGCGCTACGAGAAGGCCATCCGCCGACTGGAGAGCGCCACCGGCTCGATGGTCGGCGCCACCGGCGCCATCTACGCCGCGCGCCGACGCCTGATCGGACCGGTACCGCCGGGCCTGATCCTCGACGACATGTGGATTCCGCTGTCGATCGCCGAGGCCGGCTACCGCATCGTCGCAGTCGAGGATGCGATCGCGTTCGATGTGGCGAGTCCGGATCCGCAGTCCGAGGAACGACGCAAGCGCAGGACCCTGAGCGGCAACTACCAGTTGCTGCACCGGTTTCCGAAGCTGGCGCTGCCCGGCCTGCACCCGATGGCAGCACGGCTGTGGGGACACAAGTGGTCGCGGCTGCTGGCGCCGTGGCTGCTGATCGCCGCGTTCGCCTGCAGCGCGACGCTCGCCGCCGGCGGCAGCCGGCCCTACCTGTGGCTGTTCCTCCTGCAGGTCGCCGCCTACGCCCTGGCCGTGCTCGGCCGACACTCGCGCTGGCTGGCACGGCGCGTCCCGCCGGCCCGTCTGGCGGCGGCGTTCCTGAGCCTGAACGCCAGTGCGCTGCTCGCCCTCGGCGACTACCTGCGCAACCCGAGCCCGCACCTGTGGCGGACCACCCGCTACCAGGAGAGCGGCCGATGAACCGGACCCGCCCTCTGACCCGTGTGGTCTACGTGGTGTCGCTGTTTCCGTGCGTATCGGAGACCTTCATCGTGCGCGAGATCGGTGCCCTGATCGCCCGCGGCGTCGACGTCAGGATCATCTCCTTGAAGAAGCCGTCGAAGGATCTGGTGCAGACCGACTCGGCGGCCCTGCTCGACCGCGTCCGTCATCCGCTGCCCTGGCCCGCCGCGGTGGCCGGCGTGGCCCGGGAGTGCGTCCGCGCGCCGGCCACCGTCCTGCGCGCGGCCGGCCTGGTGGTGATCGACGGCTGGCGTCGGCCGATGGTCGCGCTCAAGTCGCTGGCGGCGCTGTTCCGCGCGCTCCAGCATGCCCGCTGGCTCCGCGACTTCGATCCGCAGGTGATCCACGCGCACTGGGCCACCTACCCGTCCACCGCGGCCTGGGCGCTGGCACGGCTGACCGACCGCCCCTTCAGCTTCACCTCGCACGCGCACGACATCTACGTGGAGAACCAGTTGCTGGCGCACAAGATCACCGACGCGGCGCTGGCGGTGACGATATCGCGCTTCAATGTCGACTGGCTGAGCGCGCGCGCGACGCCGGCGGCACGCGACAAGCTCAGGATCGTCCATTGCGGCGTCGACATGGAGAACTCGCCCTGGCAGGCCGGAGCCCGCGATGCCCGCTCCATCCTCGCGGTCGGCCGCCTGGATCCGGTCAAGGGCTTCGAGACCCTGGTCGATGCGATCGCCTTGCTGGCGCAACAGGGCATCGACGTCGATTGCCGCCTGGTCGGCACCGGCCCGCTGGAACAGGTCCTGAGGCGAAGGGCCGGCGAACGCGGTGTCGCCGACCGGATCGAGTTCACCGGTGCCCAGCCGCAGGAGCGCATCCGCGACTGGATGCGCTCGGCGACCATGTTCGCGCTGCCGTCCCAGGTCGCCGCCGACGGCAACCGCGACGGCATCCCGGTCGCGCTGATGGAAGCCATGGCCAGCGGCTGCCCGGTGATCAGCACCCGGGTATCGGGCATTCCCGAGCTGATCGAGCACGATCGCAACGGCCTGCTGGTCGAGCCGCGCGATCCGGCCGCCCTCGCCGACGCGATCCGGTCGCTGATGGCGGACCCGGCGCTGCGCTCGCGGCTCGCACTGCAGGCGCGCCGCCACATCGAAGCGCAGTTCGACGCGCGCAAGGAGGCCGGTCGACTGCACGCGCTGATGCAGGAGGCCGCCGATGCCGCCTGAACGGATACTCATCGTCATCGACGAGATGGAGGTCGGCGGCAGTCAGCGCCAGATCACCCACCTGCTGGGCGGACTGGACCGCGCGCGCTGGCAACCGGAACTGCTGTATTTCAGGAATCCCTCGCACCTGGTCGACACGATCCGCGCGCACGGCGTCGCCGTCCATCATCTGCCCAAGCGCGGCCGGGTCGACATCCGCTTCCTCTGCGCCTACGTCGCGTTCCTGCGCAGGCGTCGCTTCGCGCTGGTGCATGCGTTCTCGCTGACCGCCGAACTGTGGACCCTGATCGCGACAACGCTGGCGTTTCCGTTCGCGCGACGACCGGCGCTGGTCGCCTCCGTGCGCGGCCTGTACCTGGACGCATCGCGCACGTTCTGGCGGATCAAGCGCCTCATCGTCCGTCACAGCAACGCGATCATCGCCAACGCACACGCCTGCGCCGACGCCGCGGCCTCGGGCACCGGGCTGGGACGCGAGCGCTTCGACGTCGTGCCCAACGCCATCGCCGCCGAGCCGGCGATCACCGAGGCGCAGCGCGAACGCCTCGCCGCCGCCATCGGCCATCCTCCCGGGCGCCCGCTCGCGTTGTTCGTCGGGCGTCTGGTCGCGGTCAAGAACCTGCCCTGCCTGATCCGCGCCCTGGCCCGGCTGCCGCATCAGCGGCGCCCGTGGCTGGCGCTGGCCGGCGACGGCCCGCTCGCACCGTCGCTGCAGCGGCAGATCCTGGATGCCGGCCTCGGCGACGACGTCCGCCTGCTCGGGGAGCGCGACGACACCGCGGCGCTGATGCAGGCGGCCGATCTGCTGGTGCTGCCCTCGCGACAGGAAGGCATGTCCAACGCGTTGATGGAAGCCATGGCTGCCGGTTGCCCGGTCGTCGCCTCGGCGGTCGGCGGCAATCTCGAACTGATCGATCCGGAACGGACCGGACTGCTGTTCGCCAGCGACGACGACGAGGAGCTCGCCGTCTGCATGCAGCGGCTGGCCGACGACCCGGGCCTGCGGCGGCGGCTGGCCGAAGCGGCTCGCGAACGCATGCGCGACGGCCATTCGCTGGCGCGGATGGTCGCGGCGACGGCGCAGATCTACGAGCGCGGTATCCGGCTGGCGCCGGCATCGGCCGGCAACGCGTCCGGTTCCACCGTCGAGGGGGACGCATGACGGCGCGCCGCCAGGTCCGCGATCGCGCCGCCCGCGTGCTGATGGTGCTGGACGGCCCCTATCCGTCCGACCGCGGTGGTGGCGCCGAAGCCCAGGTCGGCCTGCTCTCGGCGGCCATGCGCACGCGCGGACAGGCCGTGACCGTGGTGACGCCGATGACCATCGGCGGCCCGATGGCACCGGTGTCGCGGGTCGCGGGCGTGCCGGTCTGCCGTCTCCGCTACCCGAGGATCAGGTGGCTGGGCGGCCCCTGCCTGTGGCTGGTCCTGGCCATGTTCCTGCACGCCCGACGCCGTCACTACGACGTGTGGCACGTGCATGTCGCGCGCAGCCTGGCCACCGTCTGCGCCCTGCTCGGTCCGCTGCTCGGCAAGCGCGTGGTGATCAAGGTATCCGGCTCCTGGGATCTGGAACAGGGCGCGCTCGCGGCCGATCCCTCGCTGTCCGGACGTATCGTCCGCCGCTGCCTGCGGCGCGCCGACGCGTGGCAGGCGATCAGCCGGCGCATCGCGGCGACCCTAGCCCGGCGCGGCATGCCCGGCGAGCGCATCGCCGAGATTCCCAACGCCGTGGACAGCGACGCGACCGGGGCCGGTCCCCGCCACGTCCGCGACGACGACCGGATCCGACTGGTCTTCGTCGGCCGCCTGGTCGAAGAAAAGGATCTGCCGACCCTGCTTCGCGCCTTCTCCGACGTGGTCGCCACCGCGCCGCGGCTGCAACTGACCATCGTCGGCAGCGGGCCGCTGGAGGACGCACTCATCGCGCTCGCCGACGAGCTTGCGCTTGGCGCGCGGGTGAGCTTCACCGGTCACCTGGACGAGGTCCGGCCCGTGCTCGCCAACGCCGACATCGGCGTGCTGCCGTCGCGCTTCGAGGGCCTGTCCAACTCGCTGCTGGAGTGCATGGCCGCACGCCTGCCGATGATCGCGAGCCGGATCAGCGGCAACGAGGATTTCGTCCGCCACGGCGAGAACGGTTGGCTGTTCGAACCCGGCGATCGCGCCGGTCTGACCGCCGTCCTGCGCGCCGCGGCCGCCACCGATGCGGCGACGCGCGCGGCGATGGGAGCCAGCGCGCGCGAGACCGTGATCCGCCAGGCCGGGGTCGACGCGGTGCTGCGCCGGCTGCGCAGCGTCTACGAGGGCCGGCAGGCGGACGCCCCCGTGCCCGGCGCCATCGAAAGGAGCCACTGAGCGATGTGCGGGATCGCCGGCATCGTCGCCGCCCAGGGGCGACCCGCGCCGTCGGCCGCACTCGGACGGCGGATGATCGATGTCATCCGCCACCGCGGTCCGGACGACAACGGCCTGCACTGCGACGGACAGGCGGTGCTGGGAATGAGCCGGTTGTCGATCATCGATGTCGCCGGCGGACACCAGCCCGCCTATGCCGCCCAGGACCGGGTCTGCATGGTGTTCAACGGCGAGATCTACAACTTCTGCGAGCTGCGCCGCGACTTCGAAAGGCAGGGCGCGCGCTTCCGTACCCGCGGCGAGGCCGAGGTGATCCTGCAGGCCTACCTGCGCCACGGCGCCGACGCGATCGCGATGCTGGACGGCATGTTCGCCATCGCGATACGCGACCAGCGCAGCAACGAACTGCTGCTCGCCCGCGACCGTTTCGGCGAGAAGCCGCTCTACTACGCCCATGGCCCGTTCGGACTGCTGTTCGGTTCCGAGCTCAAGTCGCTGCTGCAGTCTCCCGACTGCCCGCGCGACATCGACCCCGACGCGCTGTCGGCCTACCTCGCCTACGGCTACGTGCCGTGCCCACTGAGCATCTTCGCCGGCGTCAGCAAACTGCCGCCCGGTCACCTGCTGCGCTACCGCAACGGCGGCGTCGAGCTGCGCCGCTACTGGCGTCCCAGCCTGGCCACGCGCACCGCCCTGGACGCGGGCGAGGCCGGCGAGAAGCTCGTCGAGCTGCTCGATCGCGCGGTCTCCAGCCGACTGGTCTCCGACGTGCCGTTCGGCGCCTTCCTCAGCGGCGGACTGGACTCCAGCACGGTGGTCGCACTGATGACCCGCCACCTGAGCCGACCGGTCAAGACCTTCAGCATCGGCTTCAAGGAAGCCGCCTTCAACGAACTGGCCGACGCGCGCCGGGTCGCGCGGCACCTGGGCACCGAACACCATGAACTGGTGGTCGAACCCGACGCGGTCGCCCTGCTGGAACGCCTGGTCTGGCATTTCGACGAACCCTTCGCCGACTCCTCGGCGGTGCCGACGTTCCTGGTGTCGCAACTGGCGCGGCAGCACGTGAAGATGGCCCTGACCGGCGATGGCGGCGACGAACTGTTCGGCGGTTACGACCGCTACCGCCGGCTGCTGGCGATGGAGCGACTGGGGCCGCTGCGCGCGCCGGCGGGTTCGACGCTGCACCTGGCCGGCGCGATCCTGCCCGATCCGCTCGGCGGCCGCCTGCAACGGATCGGCGAGCGCCTGCGCCTGCCGTTCCGGCAGCGCTACCTCAGCGCGGTGGCGCTGATGCGCGCCGATACCGCGGCCGCGCTCAACCCCGCTGCCGGCGGCCCGGGGCACTATCGGCTGCCCATGCTCGACGCGCCCGGCGCCGATCTGGGCGCCGGCGGCTCGGCGCTGGACCGCGCGGTCGCGATGGACCTGCAGAGCTACCTGCCCGACGACATCCTGGTGAAGCTCGACCGGATGGCGATGGCCAACTCGCTGGAAGGGCGCTCGCCGTTCCTGCATCCGGAACTGGCCGAGTTCGCGCTTTCCCTGCCCGAGTCGCTGCGGGTATCCGGCGCCGACACCAAGGTGCTGCTGCGACGGGTCGCGTCGCGATGGCTGCCGCCGCCGGCAATCTCGAAACCCAAGCAGGGCTTCGCGGTACCGCTGGCGGACTGGTTCCGCGGACCGCTGCTGCCATTGGTCGCCGATACCCTGGCCAGTCGCGCATTCCGCGAACGCGGGCTGTGCGACCCGAAGGCCGCCCGGGCCCTGCTGGACGACCATGTCGCTGGCCGGGGCAACCGCGATCAGGCGTTGTGGCAGGTGACCTGCCTCGAACTGTGGGCCAGGCGTTTCCTGGACACGACGGCGCAGGAGGAGCCCTCATGCTGCTGCGCCTGACCCTCGCCCTCGCGATCGTGTTGATGCCGAACCTGCTGTACCTGAAGTTCGGCGCGGCGATCCCGGGCCTGAACCCGGCCAACCTGTTGCTGCTGCTCCTGGTCGGCGCATTGCTGCTGTCGGACCGCCGCCAGGCGCCGATCGCCCCGGGCGTCATGACGCCGCCGCTGCTGTTGTGGGTCGGGGCGCTGACGATCGGCTTCGTCATATCGATCACGACCTCGCCGATGAGCTTCGTCGAGGACCTGACCTATCTGAAGAACCTGGTGTTCTTCCCGCTGCTGTATTTCGTCTACCGCCGTTGCGGCCTCGACCTGCGCTGGACCCGCCGGCTGATATACCTGTCGATGGCGGTCGCGGTGGTGGCCGGGCTGGACGCGGCGATCGATGCGGCCTCCTTCGACATCAACCAGTACTCCGACGCGCAGCGCAGCGCGGGACCCTTCGGCGGCGTGAACGCGTCCAACCGCGCCGGCGTGTTCTACGCGATGTTCCTGCCGCTGCCGCTGGCGGTCGTCCTGTTCGGCCGGGGCCGACCGTGGCTGAGGCTGGCGGCGCTGCTGGGATGCGCGATCCTGGCGATCGCGATCATGGCGACGTTCTCCCGCCAGGCCTACCTGATCGCGATGGTGATCTTCGCCCTGTTGCTGCTGCGACGCAGCGTGCTGCTGGCGGCGATGCTGGCACTGGTCATGATTCCCTCGATCGCGCTGCTCCCGGACGCGGTCAACGAACGGATATCGGCGACCCAGCAGTACGACGCGGTCGGCGCGGTCCAGCTCGACAGCAGCACCGCCAGCCGCTTCGAGATCTGGTCGGGCGCGTGGAAGATGTGGCAGGACCACCCGGCCGGCGTGGGGATCAACCGCTTCCCGCACTACCTGGGCGACTACTCGCACACCTACGAGTCGCGCGATGCCCACAATGCCTTCGTGCTGATGCTCGCCGAGTGCGGCGTTCTGGGCGTGATCGCGATGCTCTGGCTGCTGTGGCGCCTGCTCAAGCTCGGCCTGACACTGCGCGAGGTCGCGCTGCCGGACGACCACGAAACCCGCGCCCTCTACCTCGGCTTCCTGGGCGCCATCCTGGCCATGGCCCTGGGCAACGTCTACGGGACGCCCTTCTTCGACGGCCTGGTCATGGGCAACTTCTGGGCGCTGTGCGGTCTGGTCGAGCACTATGCCGCACTCAAGCTGGAAGCCGTGCAGGGGGCGCCCCCGGCGGAGGACGAGTTGCCGGAACGGCAGGCGATCGGCGCCTGCTTCCCGCTGTCGGCCCGAGCCATGCCAGGCCGCTACGCCTCCGACGGCCCCCCCGTCGAACCCCGGCTGCCGGGCCGGCGCGCGCCGCCATGAAACGCGCCCGCCTGCGCGCGACGCTGGCCGTGGCATGCCTGTGCTGCACATGCACGGCGGCAACGGCGGAAACCTTCCACGTCCGCGACGACGGCGGCGACGGCGACCAGTGCACCGGACTGGCGGACGCCCCCTACCCCGGCCACGGCCGCGCGCAGCCCTGTGCGTGGAGCCACCCGTTCATCGCCCTGCCGCCATCGGGTCCGGCGCGCATCCGCGGCGGCGACACCCTGCTGATCGGACCCGGCGCGTACCGCATCGGCCCCGGCGTTCCCGGCGCCGACGCCTGCACCGGCGACGCGGCCCCGACCTGCAGCCTGGGGCCCCCGCCCGACGGGCCCTCGCCGCAACGGCCGACCCGGTTGCTGGGCGCGCCTCCCGGCACCGCCTGCGACGCGCCTCCGCAGTTATGGGCCGGCGCCGGCAACCGTGCGGTGATCCGACTGGACGGCAGCGACAACATCGAGATCGGCTGCCTTGAAATCACCGACCGCAGCGCCTGCATCGTCGGCTATCCGCGCCGCGGCGATGGCGCGCTCGAGGACCTGCGCTGCGGCAGCCCCGGCGACCCCGGCAACGACTGGGGCCGCGATGGCATTCTCGCCCGCGACGCCGGCAACGTGACCCTGCGCGATGTCGACATCCACGGCATGGCCGGCAACGGCATCCGCGCCGGGCGCCTGCGCGACTGGACCTTGCTGCGGGTGCGGCTGCATGCCAACGGCTGGGCCGGCTGGGACGGCAACGTCGGCGACGCCTCCAATCCCGAGTCGGGCAACCGCGGCGACATCCGCTTCCGCGACAGCGAGATCTCCTGGAACGGCTGCGCCGAGCGCCATCCCGACCGCGACCTGACCGGCTGCTGGGCGCAGCAACAGGGCGGCTACGGCGACGGTCTGGGCACCGCGCGCAGCGGCGGCGACTGGCTGTTCGACAACGTGCGCGTGCACCACAACACCTCCGACGGCCTCGACCTGCTCTACCTGGACGGCAGCGGCAGTGTCACCCTGAGCCGGGTGCTGGCCTTCGCCAACGCCGGCAACCAGGTCAAGACCTCCGGACCGATGCGGATCGAGAATTCGATCCTGGACGGTTCCTGCGCCTATTTCGCCGACCTGCAGCGGGCATCGCCGACACGCGCGATCATGGCCGCCCGCGACCATTGCAGGGCGATGGGCAACACCCTGTCGGTCTCCTTCACCGGCGATTCGCAGGCGCTGATCCGCAACAACACGATCTCCGGCCAGGGCGACTGCCTGCTGGTGACCACCGGCGGCACATCCGGCGCGCGCGCGCAGGTCCGGAACAATCTGCTGGTCGGCGCGGCGCAGTGGCAGCCGGGCGATACCGCGGCGCGGGACACCACCTGCGCCCACTACGCCGTCGACGGCGACGCGACGGTGACGTTCGAGCGCAATCTGTTCTGGCGGGTGAAACCAGGACGCTGCCCGGACGGCAACCGCTGCGACCGCCCGCCGCATCTGCTCGATTCCGGCGACGAGGCGCGACGCTGGACGCCGGCCGCGGGCAGTCCGCTGATAGACGGCGGAATCCGCCTGGAAGGCCTGGACCGCGACTACTTCGGCAGGTCCCGCGACGGCCGCCCGGACATCGGCGCGATCGAAGCGGGGACGGACCAGGCCGCCAGCGACTGAACGCTCCGCTCACTCCCCGTCGGAGCCGCGCCAGGCCCGCACGCGGTAGTGGGCCAGTCCGACCAGCTCATGCACCGCCGCTTCGGTCTTCTCCAGCGCACTGCTGCCCGGCACCAGCGACCCGGGCAGTCCGAACGGCAGTTGTCGGCGGTCGGTCGCCAGCGGGCACACCTGGAAGCCTGCGCGGGTCAATGCGAAGCGCGCCCGCGGCATATGCATCGCCGAGGTCACCAGCACCACCCGCGGCGGCAGCGCTGGCCGTTGGCGGCGCAGACCCTGGGCGTTCTCCCAGGTCGTGCTCGACCCCGCCTCCATCCTCAGCGCGGCGGTGTCGACGCCCAGGCGCTGTGCATAGGCGGCCATCAGCGACGCGGTCGCGACCGTGTCGCCGTCGGGCGTGGCGCCAAGCCCGGGCTGCGGTCCGCCCGACATCACCAGCACGCGACCGGGACCCGCGGACCACCAGGCGACACCGGCTTCGACACGGCGCCGACTGCTCAGGCTCAGTACCCGGAAGTCGCCGGCATCGACGGGCGTGTCGTCGATCGCGCCGGCCAGGACCACGGCGACGTCGACCTCACCGTCGCCGCAGCCTGCCCCGGAGACGGGTACCGGTTTCTCCAGCATCGCCACCAGCAGGTTGGCGACCATCGGCGTCATCGCCAGCACCGCCAACACCGCCGCCATCGCGCAGGCCCACGACAGCGCGCGGGCGCGCCGTCCCCGCGAACGCGCGCACAGGCAGACGCCGACCAGGGCCAGCAACAACCAGCTCAACGGCGACAGAATCCACATGCGGCGATCGGCCCCGGTATCGAAGGAGCCCGGGTCAGGCCAGACCCAGGGACTTGAACCTGAATACCGCCTCGCGCAGCTTCCTGTCCAGCGCCAGCACCGGCAACAGATAGAACAAGCCCCACGCCACGCCGCCGGCGATCACCTGCCTCAGCGGCGCGTCACCCAGCAGATCCCGCGCGAAGCCGGCCGCCGCGATGAACATGGCCGCCGCCCCCAGCGCGACCAGCAGGCGCCTGCGCTCCGGGAACTGCAGCAGCTCGCGCGGACAGAACACGCACCGCGAGGTCGCCAGCATCAGGTAGCTCGCGACGGTGGCATAGACCGAGCCCATCACCCCGAAACGCGGAATCCAGACCAGGTTGAGCAGGATGTTGACGGCGGTCGCCGCGAGGGTCAGCAGCATCACCGTCTTGGTCCGCTTCTTGAGCAGCAGCCCGTAGCCGCTGACATCGAGCATCGGCAACAGCGCGAACAGCGCCCCCAGCCACATGAACACCGGTCCGGACGCGCGCTTGCTCGGCCCGGTCATCACTTCCAGCACATCGGCGCCCACCACCCATATCGCCGCCCCCACGCCGATCGAAACGTAGGTGACCGGCAGCAGGACCCGCAGCTTCAGCGCCCTGACCTCATCCGCGCCCGAGGTGCCGTGCACACGATTGGCGACCGGGTTGAACGCGCCCCACAGCGGGTCGCTCATGATCACCGACACCTGCATCGCCAGCGCGCTGCCGATCGTGTAGACGCCGACCGAGGCGTAGTCGCCGAGCATGCCCTTGAGCATGATCCGGTCGATCGAGACCAGCATCATGCCGACCATCTCGTTCACCACCAGCGGCAGGCTGTAGGCGAGCGACGCCCGGTACGCGGACACGTCCAGCGATCCGCGCGAGAACGACAGGTTGCGGAACACCCACCACGCGTAGCCCGCCGCCAGCAGCAGCGCAGCGGCGATCTTGCCGGCATAGACCGACATCGCGCTGCGCTGGATCCAGTAGACGAACGACAGGATCAGCACCAGTTCTACCCATCGCCACGAGACCCGGCTGGCATTGAGCAGCCCCGAGCGCTCGCTGACCCGCAGGGTCATCTCGACGTGGCTGATGAACACCAGCAGCGGCATCAGCACCAGCGCGCCCCAGAACACCGGCGACACCTTGACTCCGCCGAAGCCCACCACGCCCATCGCGACCAGGGCCAGTGCGCCCCACAACAGCAGGGACACCACCATCGGCACCAGCACCAGGTTGGTCGCGAAGTGCCGCAGCCGCGCCTCGTCGCCGCCGAACGGATACAGGCGCAGGATCGCGTGCTGTCCGCCGAGCTTGACCACGGCGATGGCCAGCATCAGCCAGGTATCGAAGTAGCCCAGTATTCCGTACTGGGTGTTGTCGAGCATGCGGGTGAGTGCCGGGAACGACACGAACCCGGCGGCCATGATCAGGACCGTCGCGCTGGAATAGCGCAGGTAGTGCCGGCCCAGGCTGACGTTCGCCTGCGCGCCCATCTAGCCCCCGCCGGCGCCCGGTGACACGCGGCCCGACCGGGGCGTCCGCTCGGGGGCGGTCCCCCTGCAACGTCGTCGCATTTCCATGGCCCTTGCGCTGGTGGTGACTGCGGCGCTCGAGGGCGCCATCGCTGACGGCGGGACCGCCTCCATGCCGCCACGGAGGCACCGCGCAAATCCGCGCAACGGCCCGCGCCACCCCTTCTAACGCGACCGGCATCACGGCGAGGACAACGGCGCCGTCGCGGATTCGGCCGAGCCCCCGGGCCGCGTCGAGACCTCACCTCGCCTGTTCATCCGGCCCTGTCGGAAGCGACGGCTTGCTGTTGTGTGAATCAAACCCCCGTCGCCCTAAGTCTATGACGCAGTTCCGTTTTTTGTCGCTGTTTGCGCGACGCAGTGCACAAAAGGCCCGCCGGTGCGCCCCTAGCATCGCTTCCGGCTTCGGGGAGGCCGCTTCTTCCACTTGCAGTCTCAGTGAATGGCGTCTTTGGCGTCGGAGTTTGTCGAAAAAAATGATCAGATCGAACCTGAGCCGACGCGCTCTCTGTTTTCTACTCGCACCGCTTGGCCTGGCCGTGATTGGCTCGGCGCAGGCGGCCACCACCTACTACGTACGGACCGACGGCGGTAACGCCACCCAGTGCAACGGCCGCGCCAACAGCCCCTACCCGGGCAGCGGCAGCAATCAGTCCTGTGCCTGGAAGCACCCCTACTACGCCCTGCCCAGCAGCGGGACCCCGCGCATCGCCGGCGGCGACACCCTGATGATCGGCTCCGGCGAATACAAGATCGGCTACGGCGCCGAGGGCATGGCCGGCAACTGCGCGGCCGGCGACCGCAGCGCGTGCTCGCTGGGCAAGGTTCCCAGCGGCCCCAGCAGCAGCCAGAAGACCCGCATCCTCGGCAACAGCAAGTCGCCGCCGAAGCTGTGGGGCGCCGAGCGCAGCTGGAGCGTGATCAACCTCAACGGCAGCTCCAACGTCGAGCTGGGCTACCTGGAAATCACCGACAAGGACCAGTGCGTGTCCGCGCACAGCGTTTCCAGCGCGGCCTGCAATCGCAGCTCGACGCCGTACGGCAACTGGGCTTCGATCGGCATTTCCGCCAGCGACTCGGGCAACGTCCACATCCACGACGTCGACATCCACGGCATGGCCCTGCAGGGCGTGAACGCCGGCCGGATCAGCAACTGGACGCTGGAGCGGGTCAAGATCAACGCCAACGGCTGGGCCGGCTGGGACGGCAACGTCGGCTCCAACAGCTCCAATTCCGGCAGCATCATCTTCCGCGACGGCGAGATCGCCTGGAACGGCTGCGGCGAGAACCCGAGCACCGGCGCGCCGGTCAACTGCTGGGGCCAGAAGGCCGGCGGCTACGGCGACGGCCTGGGCACCTACCTGACCGGCGGCCAGTGGCTGTTCGAGGACATGTTCGTCCACCACAACACCTCCGACGGCCTCGACATGCTGTACATGGACGGCGCCGACGGCAGCTCGGTGACGATGCGTCGCGTGTACGCGGTCGACAACGCCGGCAACCAGCTCAAGGTCAAGGGCAACAGCACCATCGAGAACTCGGTCGTGGTCGGCAACTGCGCCTACTTCGCCGGCAAGTACTACATGCAGTCCGGCGACATGTGCCGCGCCTCCGGCAACGCGATCTCGGTGAGCCTGTCGTCCAACGACAAGGCCTACATCCGCCACAACACCATCACCGGTGAGGGCGACGGCCTGATCATGACCACCGAAGGCGATTCCAGCGCGACCACCACGATCCAGAACAACGTGCTGATCGGCGCCAACGACTACCTGGCCACGCTGGCCGGCAGTCCGCAGCTGGCGGTGGCCCATATCGTCTACAACAGCTCGGCCAGGTCGGTCTACGCCGGAAATCTGATCTGGAACGTCAAGAACAACCAGTGCCCGTCCGGCAGCATCTGCGGCCAGAACCCGAAGCTGACCAACCTGAGCCTGGACAACTTCGACGCGATGCCGCTGTCGGGCAGCCCCGTGGTCGATGCGGTATCGGTGCTCTCCGGCGTGACCACCGACTTCTACGAGGCCCCGCGTCCGTCGGGCAGCAAGTCGGACATCGGCGCGGTCGAGGTCCAGGCTGGCGGCAGCACGCCCGACCCGACGCCGACCTGCACCCGCGCCAAGCCGACGGTCTCGTTGACCGGTCCGACCGACGCCATCGCGGTCGGCCTGAGCGTCAACTACACCCTCAAGGTCACCAACAAGGACAGCTCGGGCTGCGGCAACACCAGCTTCGCGCTGGCGCGCTCGGTGCCCAGCGGCTGGACCGGCACGCTCTCGGCCAGCAACGTGACCCTGGCCCCGGGCGCCAGTTCCACCACCACCCTCAGCGTGGCCGCCGGCAACGGCACCAGTGCCGGCGCCTACAACATCGGCGCGGCCACCAGCAGCGCGGTGGGCAGCACCCATACGGCCAGCGCCAGCGCGGTCTTCAACGTCAAGGAGGTCAACACCTCCGGCGGCCAGGTGACCCAGGCCCTGGGCACCGACAAGAGTGCCTACATCGGCGGCGAGACCGTCTACGTGAGCGCCCTGGTCAAGATGGACGGAGAGCCCGTGGCCGGCAGCACGGTCCGCTTCACCGCGGTCAAGCCCAACGGCATCGAGATCGTGATGAGCGCGACCACCGACGCCCAGGGCTATGCCCGCGCCAGCTTCGTCAGCGGCACCGGCCCCAGCTCGATCGGCAGCTACGGCCTCAATGCGGTCGCCAGCGTCGGCGACAAGACGGTGACCTCGACCGCCAGCTTCACCGTCAACGACGGCAGCGGCGCGACCGAGCCGGTCGAGCCCGATCCGGTCGAGCCCGAGCCGACCGATCCGCCGGTGGTCGTGGTGCCGCCCGAAGGTGAAGGCCTGGTCCAGGAGATCGAAGTCAACAAGGGTCTGTACGGCCTTGGCGACGATGTCCGCATCTCCGGCCGCGTGCTCGGCGACGGCGAGGCGGTGACCGGCGCCCGCGTCGACCTGCGTGTCTACCGCCCCAATGGCAGCATCCAGAAGCTGCGCGCCTACACCGACGCGGACGGCCGCTTCGAGGCCATCCATTCGATCGGCTACAACAAGAAGGAAGCGGGCGACTACACCGTCAGTTCGACGGTCAGCGCCAACGGCGACGACGCCACTGCCACGGCGAGCTTCACCGTGGCCCGCTAGACCCGGCCACAGGCCGGCTCCCCACCCCGCGCCCGGGGCGGGCGCCGGCGCGGTCCGGAACCTGGCATTCGGATCGGGCGAGGCAACTCGCCCGATCTTTTTTTGTCCGCGCGACACCGCGGTTTGGATCACCCGCCCGCGGCCGCTCCTGCCGACGCGCCCAGCCCGCCGGCGCCGGCCGCCGGCTCCGCGCGATGCGTGCCGCCGTAGGCGAAGCCGCGCACGTCGATGGTTTCCATGCATCCCGAGCGGCTGTAGGTGTGGCATCCGTCGCGGGCACCCGCGGTCGCGGCATCGAGCCTGCCGAGCCTCCGCTCGCGATAGCGCTCCGGCCCCAGCTCCAGGATCTCGTGAAACACGACGGCGGCGCCGTAGGCTTCGACACAGTCCTGCGACGGTCGCACCAGACGTCCGCGGTCGACGAACAGACGCCCGGCCATGCGCGCGCGGCCGGCATCGTCGACGATCGGATTGGCGGGATGCGGCCGATACGGCCCGGTCAACGCCTCGGCGACGAACAGGAACAGACTGTCGCAGGAACTGGCGCCGCCCTCGGCGACATTGGCGAACAGGTACCAGTGCCCGTCGTGGAAGTGCAGCACCGGATCGACCACTGGCCAGCCCCGCAGCAGCTCCGAGTACGGTTGCCAGTCCAGCGCGGTGGCGCCGCGCCGGTACAGGGTGACGCGGCGATCCTGGCCGGACTCCACGGTCATGAACCGCTCCCCCCACCAATCGAACAATTGCGGGAACGAGAGATGGAACGGCCGCCGCAGGGCGACACCGATCCGCTCGGCCGTGCCGCCGGCATCGATGCGCAGACAGGCGATCACCCCTGCGTTGACGTCGTCCGGACACTCCTCGACATACACCAGCTCGTCCTCCGGGCCGCCGATCACGCATGGGTCGGCCCAGTACCAGCCGTCCGGCGCCGCCAGTTCGATGCAGCCGGCCGCGTCCGGGTGCGCCGGGTCCAGCGACCGGGTCTGTCGACGCACCAGCACCGACCAACGGCCCTGACGACGGCGCACCCGCTGCCAGCGCTCATGCATCCGCACGCCGATCGCGGCGAGAAAGGCCCGACCCACCGCCAGCGGTGCGGTCGTGGGGGCCAACGGCGCCAGCCTCAGGCGGCGGACGCGGCGATCGCCACCGCAGGAGGACGTCCGCTCACGCGCGTGTGCCAGCAATGCCCTGAGCATCAGCGACGGCAGTTTGTCGCAGGCCCGCTTCAACTGACCGTCCAGCGCTGCGCGGCAGGTCGCCATCCGGCCACCTGACAAGCGTCGCCAGCCGTCTTTCCGCGATTGCAGTTGCAGCGCCACCGACGTCGCCGCGCCCGGCTGCAGCATCGGCGGCAGCAGGCTCGAGAGCAGGTCGAGCTCGCGACGCAGGGACGGCTCCAGGCACCAGCATCCGCCGGTCGCGGTGGCGGCGGCGTCCTCGATCCATCCGCCGTCCACCGCCGCCACGACCAGCTCCGGCCGCAGCGCCGCGAGTCTGGCCAGCACCTCGTCGCGGCTGCGGCCGGACTCGCCCGGAAGCGTTCGCCCGTCCTGCGAAAGCGGCTCCAGGAACCGCTCGCGACCGCGCGCGCGACGCCGTTCGAGCGCCAGCGCCAGGCGCAGCACGGTCCTGCCGGGGACGTGGGCGGATGCGCGGGCGTCGTGGACGAGAAACACCCGCACGTCGAGCCAGGGCGTATCGCCGGCAAGCCGCAGGAATCCATTGATCCAACCGGGGACCTTGGCCCCGGCCAGCAGGACCACACGCAACGGTCGCGACGGCGACGGGTACAGCGACGATGCCGCCCCCCGGCCCGGCAGTCGCGCCACGCCGTTCATGCCGCCGCCTCCATCGCCTCCTCGCCCACCAGCCAGGTCTCGACCGTGTCGAGCAGGCGATCGCGGTGCCGGCGCGCGTAGAAGGTGTGATCGCAATCGGGCCAGTAATGCATCGATACACGTGGATCGCGGGTGCCGGCGCCAAGGCTCCAGCGGAACTGGCGCGGGTGCAGGAAGCGGTCGGTGTAGCCGCCGGTGAAGATCCACAGCGACCGCACCCCACGTTCGACGAAACCCGAGAACTGGTGCCGGGCCTCGCTCTGCGAAGGCCACTCGCGGTACATGCTGCTGTCGCCTCCGGCCCGTCCCCCCTGAGGCAACCGATGCATCAGCCGCGCGGCGACCCCCGGCCAGGCGCGCGGTCCGCGCCGCAACACGTCGCCGGCGCGCGCGAGGTGGAACCACGGCCCGGTGAAGGTGACGCCGTCGATCATGATCAACCCGGCGACACGGGTGTCGTCGCATGCCGCCGCCCACGCCGCGTCGGCGGCACTGCACACGCCACCGACGACGAACCTCCGCTGTCCGGTTTCCCGGCTCAGCGCCTCGATCGCCTCGACCGCCGCCTCGCGCACCCCGCAGCCCTTCAGGCGTGGCGTCTCGCCGACCCCGGGCGACTCGTAGCGGAATGTCCGCATGCCGTGGCGTGCGAGCCGGTGCGCCAGCTCCACATGCAGACGGAACGGGCCGGCGCGCGGAATCAGCCCCGCACTGGGCAGGACCAGTATGGGGGCGTCCGACCGCGCGCTGCCGGTCAGCACGCCGGACAGTCGCGACCGCGGTCCGAATCTCAGGATCGTATCCATACCCTAGCTCCCCGCGCCGCCGTCGGCACGGGCCGCGGCCCCGCTCCAGGCCAGCATCGCCTGGCCGAGCGCGTCGACGATCGCGCGCACGCCCGGCGACAGGAACAACGCCGACTCCATCCGTGTGCCGCCGCCGAATTCGGGCGCGTCGGCGTCCAGCGCCAGGCCGAACTCCGGATCCAGCTCCAGCGCCCGCATGTGCGGACGGGTCACCGCCCAGAACGCGACATGCTCGCGCGCCTCGGGAGGCGGCATTCCGAATTCCGCCAGGTCTTCGCGCAACTTCCGCGATGCCGCGACTCCCATCAACTGGAGGTCATCACCGGCATCGTCATCGGAATCGCGCTGGCGACCGGTGCGGATCGACGAATAGCGTCCAGGCGAACGCCGCTCGGCCGCATCCTCGCGCTCCAGTTCCTGCAACCAGTTGAGTCCATCGAGAATGGGCTCCCACAACACCACCAGGTCGGGGCGCGCGCCCGCCGCGATCCACGACATCACCGGCAGCGCGCCGCCGCGGAAGGCGATCACGATCAGGCGATCGCGGGAATCCGCGTGGATGCGCTCGCGCAAGCTCGCCTCGGCCACCCGCAGATCGCGTCGCATGGAATCGAAGTCGGTGTCCTCGCCCAACCCCATCGAATCGCCCATGCCATAGAAGTCGAACTGCATCGCCGGGAACCCCAGCGAGGCGAGGTGGCTGGCCATCTCGGTCAACAGTCGCCGGCTACGTGGCAGCTCGTGGAACAGCGGCGCCACCAGCAGGATCGCGCTCGCCTGCCGGCGGCCCTCCGGGAGGTGCATCGCCGTGTAGATCCGGCGGCCGGGATCGCCGCTCCATCCCGCATCCCAACGCGATGCGGCGTCAGCGGCGCCGCGCGGCGCGGTCCGTGCGTCGTTGACATCGCCATGCCCGGCCGGGGGCATGTCCGCGGGTTGGATCGCATGCGCATCCACTTGACTGACCTCTCCAGCTGTTGCGGTTCCTTCCCTCGCCGATCGCCGCATTTCGCAACCCGTCCAGGCGCCGACGGCTAAGCCGACGCGCCACCGAACAGTCGCTTCAGCCGCGCGCCGAATCCGATCCTGTTGCCGCTGCCCGGGGCCTCGGGCAGGTCGACGGCGATTTCCGAAAGTCCCTGCGACGCCAGGCGTACCAGCTTGATCTGCAAGCCGGTCTCGCGTGCGACGCGTTCCGCCATCTGCATGCCCTGCATCGAGTTGCCGCCCAGATCGAAGAAGTTGTCGTCGGGTCCCGCCGGGACTCCGAGCAACTCCTCCCAGATCGCCGCCAGGTACCGTTCCTTTGTGTCCAGGTTCATCGCCTCGCCTCCGGCCCGGACGGGTTGCGGATCGACCGGGGTGTCCGAACACGCCGGGCCGCCGGTCGTCGGCGCCGGGGGCGCAGCCGCGGCGGCACCGATCATCAGCGGCGCGCCGTCGTCGAAGCGCGTCAGCTCGCTCAGCGCCTGCCTGGGATCGCGCGCGATCTCATCGAGCGTCGTCATGAAACGGCGATGGATCCGTTCCGCGGTCGCGGTCTCGTAGAGTTCGGCGTTGTAGACCAGGCCGCCGATCAGGCCCTGCGCGTTCTCCACGAACCACAGGCCGATGTCCTCGGTCGCGCCCGGCTGCAGCACCGGCACCCGCGAATGACTGAGCGGTCCCCACATCACCGGCCGGCCGCGCGCATCCTGGAACGAGAACAGCGACTGGTACATCGCGCTGCCACCGGCGTCGCCGCGCAGGCTCAAGGCATCGGCCAGATCCTCCAGGCGCACATCGGGGTTGGCGAAGCTGTCGAGCACCTCGGACTTGACCCGCGCCACCGCATCGGCGAACGAGCCTTCCGGGTCGATCGCGATGTGCAACGGCAGCAGGGTCGTGAAGTAGCCCATCAGGTGCTCGAGCTCGGCCGCGTTGCGACCGCGCACCGGAGTACCGACGACCTGATCGTAACAGCCGCTCATTCTCGCCAGGGTCACGCAATAGGCCGTCAGCAGCACCATGGACAAGGTCGCATCGATCTCCAGCCCGGCCCGGTGCAGGCGACCGGTCAGCTCGCCGGGCACGCTGGTGGTGATGCTGCGCCCCGCGCCCGACATGCCGCGCCGGCGCGGATGGTCGGTCGGCAACGCCCGGGGCGCGTGCCCACCATTCGAGTACGCGGAAATCCGCTCGCGCCAGAACGCCAGCTGCCGCGCGTACTCCTCGCCAGCGACCCACTGGCGATGCCAGGCGGCGAAGTCGCCATAGCCGACGGCAAGCTCCGGAAGCGCCGGTTCGCGCCCCTGACAGCGTGCAGCGTAGAGTTCGGACAGTTCGGCGTAGAGCACGTCGAACGACCAGCCGTCCCAGATCAGATGGTGCGGCATGAAGAACAGCACATGCTCGTCCTCGCGCAACCGGAACAGGTGCGCGACGAACAACGGCGCACGGTCGAGGCGGGCGAACGGCACCCGGATCAACTCGTCGATCCTGCGTCGCAGGGTCGCCTCGCGCTCGTCCGGCGGCAACGCCGACAGGTCCTCGACCTCGCCGATCACCGGGCCGATGTCGTCGTGGACGATCTGGACCTCCTCGCCGTCGACGACAGCGAAGCCGGTGCGCAGCACGGTCTGCCGCTGCGCCAGCGCCTGCAACGCATCCTCCAGCGCGGCCACGTCCATCGGTCCGGTCAGCCGGTGGGCGGACGGTGTGTTGTAGGTGACCTGGCCGGGGTTGAACCGCTCCAGCCGGAACAGTCGCTCCTGCATCAGCGACAGCGGCGCCCGGCGGCGATCTGGCCGTCGCGGCACCGCCGTCTGAGCCGGCGCGCCACCCCGCCCCTCTCCGCCGTCCAGCAGTGCGGCCAGACCGGCCACGGTGGGCGCGTCGAACAGGGTCCGCATCGACAGATTGACGCCCAGCTGCTTGTTGATCCGCGCGGTCAGCTGCGCGGCCAGCAGGGAGTGCCCGCCAAGCGAGAAGAAGTCGTCGTCGACACCGATCCCCGGCAGGGCGAGCACCTGCTCCATCAGCTTCGCCACCGCGCGCTCGGTATCGGTGCGCGGCGCCACCCGGTCCGGCGCACGGCGCGCCTCCAACGACGGCGCCGGCAGCGCCTTGCGATCGACCTTGCCGTTCGGCGACAACGGGATCGCCGACAGGAACACCACGTGTTGCGGCACCATGTAGCCGGGCAAGGCCCTGCGCAAATGATCCAGCAAGCTTTCCTCGTCGGCCTTGCCGGCGACCCGCGGCACCACGTAGGCGACCAAGCGGACATCGCCCGGCTGGTCCTCGCGCGCGACCACCGCGCAATGGGCGACGTCCGGGTGCCCGGCCAGGTTGGCCTCGATCTCGCCCAGTTCGATCCGGTAGCCGCGGACCTTGACCTGGAAGTCGAGCCGGCCCAGATGTTCTAGGGTGCCGTCGTTGCGCCAGCGGCCGCGGTCGCCGGTGCGGTAGATGCAGGCGCCTTCGACGTCGGAATGCGGATCGGGCAGGAACCGCTCGCGGGTCAGCTCCGGGCGGTTCAGATAGCCCAGGGTCACGCCCTCGCCGCCGATATGGATCTCGCCGGGCACGCCGATCGGACACGGTTGCGCATGTTCGTCGAGCACCCAGACCGAGGTATTGGCGATCGGGCGTCCGATGCTGATGCCGCGCTCGGGATGATCCAGGCGGGCGCAGGTCGACCACACCGTGGTCTCGGTCGGGCCGTACATGTTCCACAGGCTCCCGCAGCGTCCGCGCAGCTGCACGGCGAGTTCCTGCGGCACGCTCTCGCCGCCGATCAACGCCTTGAAGCCGGGGCCGCCGCTCCAGCCCGACTCCAGCAGCAGGCGCCATCCCGACGGCGTCGCCTGCATCACGGTCGCACCGCTGACCTCGAGCAGCCTTCGCAACTTGCCGCTGTCGCGCACCTCCTCGCCGGCCATCACCAGGCTCGCTCCGGTGACCAGGGGCAGGAACAGTTCCGGCACCGACATGTCGAACGACGTGGTGGTCACCGCCAACAGGCGATCGTCCGCCTCCAGGCCCGGCTCGCGGCTCATGCTCGAAAGCAGGTTCACCAGCGAACGGTGCGGCACCATCACGCCCTTGGGCTTGCCGGTCGAGCCGGAGGTGTAGATCACATAGGCGGCGGATTGCGGCCCGATGCCGACCGCGTCGGCCGCCAGCGGATCGGTGCGGCTCCAGTCCGGTGCGCCGGCGCCGGCCTCCAGGTCGAGCCGTTGCGCGTCCGCAAGACCCAGCGCCTGCGCGGCGCCGTCTCGCTCGATCACGCAGGCCAGGCCGGCATCCTCGACCATGAACCTGAGCCGTTCGCAGGGGTAGTCCGGATCCAGCGGGACGTAGGCGGCACCGGCCTTGAGCACGCCCAGCACCGCGGTATAGAGCTCGGGACCGCGGCGCATGCAGATGCCGACCCGGTCGCCGGGGCCCAGTCCGCGCGCGCGCAGCGCGTGGGCGAGCGCATTCGAGCGCCGGTCCAGCTCGCCGTAGCTGATGGTCCGGGCGGCGCCGTCCGGCGCGTCCAGGTGCCCGTAGGCGATCGCGACGCGATCGGGCGAGGCCGCGGCGATGTCGGCGAACCGCGCATGCACGAGGCGCTCCGGCGCGTAGGCGGTCGGCGCCGGTTGCAGCGAAGCCAGTGCCGCCAGCTGCCCGGCATCGAGCCAGGCCAACCGGTCCCAGGCGCAGGAAGGATCGGCGACCGCGCTGCGCAACAGCTCGGCATAGGCGTCCATCCAGCGGCGGATCGTCGCCGCATCGTAAAGATCGGTGTTGTACTGGCACTCCAGCCGGATGCCGGCGGCGGTCGGTACCGCATTGACGAACAGCTCGAAGTTCTCGTAGCTGCGCGCGTTGGCGCTGAACTCGCAGCTCAGGCCGTCGACTCCGAAGCCATCGTCGTCGACCTTCTGATCGAGGTTGAACAGCACGCTGACCAGCGGCAGGCGGCTCGGATCGCGCGGTATCGCCAGCTTCCTCAGCAGCGTACCGAAGGTGTAGCGCTGGTGTTCGAACGCATCCAGCAGCGACGACGCGGTCTTGCCCAGCACCGACACGAAGTCCTCGCCGTGCGCCACGTCGGTGCGCAACGGCAGGATGTTGACGCAGTGTCCGACCAGCGCGTCGTGGCCGCCACTGGCCTGTCCGGCGGCAGCGATCCCGATCACCAGGTCGGTCTGCCCGCTGAGCCGCCTCAGCACCGAGGCGAAGCCACCCAGCAGGGTCGAGAACAGGCTCGCACCGTTGCGGGCGCCGAGCTTGCGTACCGCCGCGACCAGTTCGGCGTCGAGGACGACATCCTCGCGGGCGGCGTTGAAGGTGCGATGACGCGGCCGCGGACGGTCCAGCGGCAGGTCGAGGGTCGGCAACGGATCGGACAGCAACTCCAGCCAGTAGTGCTCGTCCTGCCGGGCCTGCTCGGATTGCGCCCAGGCGGCCTGCTCGGCGGCATACTCGGCGAAGGACCGGGCCGGGGCGGCAGCGCCTTCGCCACCGGTCGCGTGCCGCCGGTAGCCGGCGGCGATGTCGCGCGCGATCACGCCGAACGACCAACCGTCGCAGACGATGTGATGCGCGGTCAGGACCAGCAGGTGATCCTGCGCAGCGAGCGTGAACAGATCGGCGCGGAACAACGGCCCCTGTTCGAGATCGAAGGGGGTCTCGACGGCGTTGCGCAGATAGTCGGCCACCTCGCGGTCGCGCGTCGCCGCGTCCATCCCGGCCAGGTCGTGCACGCCGACGTCGACATCCGCCCGCTCGGCGATGTAGAGCTCGTCGCCATCGGCGCCCACCGTCGCCCGCAACGATTCGTGGCGCGCGCCGAGGTCGGCGACCGCCCGGCGCAACGCGTCCACATCCAGAGCCCCGCGCAGGCGCAGCGACACCGACTCGTTGTAGGCCAGCGAACCCTCGCGCCCCAACTTGTCCGCCAGCCACACCTCGCGCTGCGGTTCGGTGATCGGCACCACCCGTTCGAGCGCAGCCTGGGCGAACGGATCGTAGTCGATGGTTTCGAAGTTCGCCGATTCCTGGCTGTTCATGCGCTCACCTTCAAGAACTTGCCCGGCGTGCCGGGGTCGGGCACGAACCAGGCCGGCTTCCCATCCGGGTCGCGGCCCAGCCGCGCGCCCGGTATGGGTGGATTGTTGGCGTCGAAGGCAGGCTCCGTCTCACGGTGTCGCGGAACGAACTCCGCCTCCTGCAGTTCAAGGACGGACTCCCTGAAGGCGTCCACGACATGGGCGAAGTCGGCCTCCGAGTGCGCCGTCGTGAAGAAACACGG
Organism: Marilutibacter maris; assembly: GCF_003233695.1. Lineage (NCBI taxonomy): Bacteria > Pseudomonadati > Pseudomonadota > Gammaproteobacteria > Lysobacterales > Lysobacteraceae > Marilutibacter > Marilutibacter maris. The sequence goes on from NZ_CP029843.1 coordinate 2,557,840, forward strand.
AAAGTTGTCGAGAATGTGGACACCGCGGCTGCGCATCATCGCGAACAGCAGGTCCTGCAGCGGGTGGTCCTCGGTGAAGGCGACCTTCCAGAACGAGGTGTAGTGCTTGATCGAGATCGGTGCCCCGACCTCCTCGCAGAAGGCGTTCATTTCCTCCGCCATCGCCGTGGTGCGGGCGTTGAGCAACTGCTGCAGCGAGGGCCCGGCATCGCGCACGTGCTCGAGCACGGCCTTGGCCGCGGCCAGGGCCAGCGGATGGCGGACGAAGGTGCCGGCGAAATAGGTCACCCCCACGGTCGGGATCGAGTCGTCGCCGAACTGCCAGTAGCCGCCGTCGAGCGCGTCCATGTATTCGCGCTTGCCGGCGATCACGCCGATCGGGAAGCCGCCGCCGACCACCTTGCCGTAGCTGACCAGGTCGGCATCGATGCCGAACAGTTCCTGCGCGCCACGGGCGTGCGCACGGAACCCGGTCACCACCTCGTCGAAGATCAGCAGCGAACCCGCCTGCGCGGTGACCTCGCGCAGCTCCTTGAGGAACTCGCCCGGCTGGAAGTCGGGACGACGGCTCTGCACCGGTTCGACCAGCACCGCGGCGATGTCGTCGGCGCGCTCGCGGATGATGTCCAGGGTTTCGGGGGTGCCGTAGTCGAGCACGAGCACGTTCTCGGCGGTGTTGCGCAGGATGCCCGGCGCCGCCGGTATCGACTTGAGCTTCCTGGTGCCGCGGACGATGACCTCGTCGAAGATGCCGTGGTAGGAGCCGGTGAAGATCACCAGGGTGTTGCGACCGGTCACGGTGCGGGCGATGCGGATGGTGCCCATCACCGCCTCCGAACCGGTGTTGCACAACGCCGCGCGGGCCGAGCCGGTGACCTCGCAGACCAGCTTGGCGACCTCGCCGGCGAGCGGGTGCTGCGGGCCGATCTCGTAGCCGAGATCGAGCTGCTGGCGGACCGCGTCGAGCACGAAGTCGGGCTGCCAGCCGAACAGGTTCATGCCGAAGCCATTGAGCACGTCGACGTATTCGTTGCCGTCCAGGTCCCACACCCGCGCGCCCTGCGAACGGCAGACCACGATCTGGTAGGTGATTTCCTTCAGCAACGGCCGGAAACCGTTGACCACCCGCGGGTCGGCCAGGTGCGAGCGATGCGCCTGGGTGTATTCCTTGGAGCGCTGGGTGCGCGCGGTATAGCGGCGGATGAAGGCGTCCAGGCGGGCCCGTTGCCGGCCGGTCAACTCGTCGGCGGAACTGTGGATCCGGGCGATCGCCCCGAAGGCCTTCTTCACGTCGTAGCGGGTATGCGAGAGCGCGGTCTCCTCGTCCGCGGCGTCCGCAGGCGCCGGTGGCGCCGTAGTGTCCGCTGCCGGTGCGGCCTCGACCGGCGCGGCCACCGCCGCCGACGCCGCCATTGGCGCCTGTCCGCCCAGCAATGCCAACTGCTGGGTCATCAACTGCATCTGTTGGGCGATCACCTCGCGGACGAATCCGCCGCCCGCCGGTGCGCCCGCATCGGGCATCGGCGCGGGCACTGCCGGCATTGGGGGCATCGCCGCGGCCGCCGCGGGCGGCGCCGGCATCGCGGTGTCGGGGGACTCGGCCGGCACCGCCGGCTCGGCTTCGGGCGGAAGTTCGGCATCCAGCATCGAAGCCAGGCTCGCCAGGCTCGAACACTCGCCCATCAGTTGGCGGAACGCGACCTGCACCGAGAAGGTCTTCTGCAGCTGCAGCGCGATCTGGGTCAGCATCAGGCTGTCGAGGCCCAGCTCCATGAAGTTGTCGTCGGGGTCGGCGTCGGACAGGTCGAAGCCGGCGACATCCTCGATCAGTTCGCTCAGGCGGGCACGCAACCGCAATGCGCGCGGCACGGCGGAAGCCGCAGCGGCGGCCGGCGCAGTCGGGGGACGGGGGGCGGAAGGACTGGGCACTTGGGTCTCCGTGGCCGCGCTCGCGGCGGTGGGGGGCGTCTGGGCCGGGCTCTCGGCTGCGTCATGCGCGGATGCCCGGCCGGCATCGGACGAAGGTGTTCCGGCAACCGCCGCTTCGATCCAGAAACGTCGGCGCTGGAACGGATAGGTCGGCAGGCGCAGCCGGGCCCGCCGCTGGCGGCGGTCGAAGCCGGCGGCATCGATGTCCACACCCGCCGCCCATAGCTGGCCGGCGGCGCGGCGCAGGCTGTGCAGCTCGGCACCGGGGCTGTCGGCAAGGCTTTCCAGCGCGCGTCCGCCGCGTTCGCGGATCGCCGGATGCTGCCGCGCCAGCCCGCTCAGGGTCCGGCGCGGGCCCACCTCCAACAGCACCTGCGCCGGATTCATGGTGGCGACCGCCTCCAGCGCCGCGGCGAACCGCACCGGCTGGCGCAGATGGCGCGACCAGTAGCGCGCCGAGGTCGCTTCCGCGTCGCCGAGCAGCTCCGCGGAGACCGTGGAAACGATCGGCAGCGACGGAGGCGACAGCGGCACCGACGCCACTTCCGCCTCGAACGGCGCGACTACCGGATCCATCATCGCCGAGTGGAACGCATGCGATGTGCGCAGCTCGCGGCAGACCACGCCGTCGCCCTCGAGTGCCTGCGCGAAGCCGCGGATCGAATCGCCGGGACCGGCGACCACGCAGGTGCCCGGCGCGTTCTCGGCGGCGACCTGCAGGTCGTCGGGCATACGCGTGCGGACATCCTGCGCGGACATCCTGATCGACAGCATGCCGCCGGCGGGCTGCGCCTGCATCAGCGCCCCGCGCCGCGCGACCAGACGCAGCGCGTCCTCCAGCGCGAACACTCCGGCCAGGGTCGCGGCGACGAATTCGCCGACGCTGTGCCCGAGCATCGCGACCGGGCGCAGCCCCTGCGCCATCCACACCCGCGCCAGCGCGTATTCGATCGCGAAGGTCGCCGGCTGCATGATCGCGGTCGGCAGCAGGGCATCGGCCTCGTCCGAGAACAACCGGGTGCGCAGATCGAACCCCAGCGGCTCCGACAACACCTCGGCGCATTGGTCGATGGCCTTGCGAAACTCCGGCTCGGCGTCATACAGGCCGCGGCCCATGCCCGGATAGGTGGCCCCCTGCCCCGGGAACATGAACACCACCCCGGACTCGCGTACCGGTTTGCCGCGCGAGATCGCCGACTCCAGCTCCCGGCCGCGCAGCTGGGCGATGGCGTCGCCGATGTCGGTGCAGGTCAGTGCGACCCGATGCGCGAACGCCTTGCGGCCGCGGGCCAGGGTCCAGGCCACGTCGGCGAGATTGGCGTCCGGCGCGGCCTCGAGGAACCCGGCCAGGCGGACGCAGGCGGCCTGCAGGGCGTCGCCGCTGCGTGCCGAAAGCACGATCGTCTGCGGCCCCTTGGCGGGATCCGAGCACGGCGTCGGCGGTGCCTGTTCCAGAACGACATGGGCATTGGTGCCGCCGACGCCGAACGAGCTGACCCCGGCGCGCAACGGCCCGCCATCGCCCTGCCACGGATGCAGTGCGTCGTTGACCACGAACGGCGAGCCGGCGAACGCGATGTCGGGATTGGCGCGCTGGTAGTGCAGGCTGGCCGGTATCTTGCGTTCGCTCAGCGACAACGCGGTCTTGATGACGCTCGCCGCGCCGGCGGCGATGACCATGTGGCCGACATTGCTCTTCAGCGACCCGACCCGGCAGAAACCGACATCGTCGGTGCTGCGCCGGAATGCCCGGGTCAGGCCCTCGATCTCGATCGGATCGCCGAGCGGCGTGGCGGTTCCGTGCGCCTCGACGTAGCCGATGCTGCGGGCGTCGACGCCGGCATCGTCGTGCGCCATCGCGATCACCGCAGCCTGGCCTTCGCTGCTGGGCGCGGTGAAGCTCGCCTTGTGCCCGCCGTCGTTGTTGACGCCGATGCCGGTCACCACCGCATAGACCCGGTTGCCGTCCGCGCGCGCCGCCGACAGCCGCTTCAGCAGCACCGCCGCGACGCCGTCGCTGAACACCGTACCGCGGGCGTCGGCGTCGAAGGTACGGGTGTGGCCGTCCGGGGACAGCATCGCGCCTTCCTGGTACAGATACCCGCTGTTCGGCGGACAGGTCACCGAGGCGCCGCCGGCCAGCGCCATCTCGCACTGCCCCGAGCGGATCGCCTGCACCGCCTGGCAGATCGCCACCAGCGAGGTCGAACAGGCGGTATGCACGCTGACCGCGGGACCGGTCAGGTTGAGCTTGTTGGCGGTACGCGTGGCGATGTAGTCCTTCTCGTTTCCGAGCATCACCTGGAACGCGCCGATGGTTCCGATCAGGTCCTTGCGCGGCGACACGTGACGCTGGAAGTAGCTGCCGTTGTACATCCCCGCAAACACACCGACCGGGCCGCCGGCATCGTCGGGGACGTACCCCGCCCGCTCCATGCACTCCCAGCAGGTCTCCAGGAAGAGGCGCTGCTGGGGATCCATCAGCTCCGCCTCCCTGGGACCGATGCCGAAGAAGGCGGCATCGAAACGGTCGACGCCCTCGATCACGCCTCGCGCCGGTACGTAACCGGGATCTTCGCGTTCCTCGCGCGGAATCGACGGATCGAGCTGGGACGGATCGAACGATGTGATGGTGTCGCGCCCCTCGCACAGGTTGTCCCAGAACGCCTCCACGTCGGCGGCGCCGGGGAAGCGCCCGGCCATCGCGACGATGGCGATCGGATCGTCGTCATCGGGACGGGACCGGCGCGCGGCGCGTGCTTCCGGGGCGGAGGCCGACGCCGTCCGCACGCAGCGCCGGTCCAGGGCGGCGGCCAAGCGTTGCGGCGTCGGTTGGCGGAACAGGTCGATCGTGGTGATCGCGGCCAGCTCGGCGGGTGCTGCGGCAGACAGCGCTTCGACCAGGCGCACCGCCAACAACGAGCTGCCGCCCAGCTCGAAGAAATTGTCATGGCGACCGACGCCGTCGATGCCCAGCACCGTGCCGAACGCATCGCAGATCGCGGTCTCGATCGTGCCCAGCGGCGGTTCGTAGGCATTGGCCAGGTCCGGGCGGCTGGCATCGGGTTCCGGCAACCGGCGGCGGTCGAGCTTGCCGTTGGGCGTCAGCGGCCAGGTGTCGAGGGCGATGAAGCGTGCCGGCAGCATGAACTCCGGCAGGGTCCGCGACAGGAAGCACCTCAGCTCGGGCGCCGGCACCGGCGCCGCGGCGGGCTGAAGATAGGCGATCAGACGCTTTTCCGTCGCCCCGTCGCCGCGCGCTTCGACCGCGCAGGCGCGCACGCCCGGATGCTTCGCCAGCGCCGCCTCGATTTCGCCCAGCTCGATCCGGTAGCCGCGTATCTTGACCTGGGTATCGGCGCGTCCGACGAACTCGATCGCGCCGTCGGGACGTGCACGGACCAGGTCGCCGGTCCTGTAGAGCCGCGCCGGCTGAGCCGCGAACGGATCCGCGACGAAGCGCTCGGCGGTAAGCGATTCGCGATTCAGATAGCCGTTCGCCAGGCCCGCTCCACCGATGTACAACTCGCCGACCACTCCGAGCGGCAGCGGCCGCCGCTGCCGGCTCAGCACCCGGAGGCAGGTGCCGGCGATGGGCCTGCCGATGGGAATCGATGCCGCATCCGCGTCCAGCCCGGGCTCGATCGCGTGGGTGCAGGCGAAGGTGGTGCACTCGGTCGGCCCGTAACCGTTGCGCAAACGGGTGCCGGGCGCGGCCGCGAGCATCCGCCGCACGTGCGGCACCGACAGCGCTTCGCCACCGGTGAACAGTTCCTCCAGGCCGGCCAGGTGACGCGGATCGTCGTCGACCACGGTGTTGAACAGCGCCGCGGTCAGCCAGGCGGTAGTGACCGCATGACGCTCGATCGCATCGGCCAGACCGCTGGCGGTGGGCATCCGCTCGTCGTGGACGACCACGCATCCACCGTTGAGCAGCGGTCCCCAGATCTCCAGGGTCGAAGCGTCGAAGCCCAGTGGCGCCGCATGCAGCATCCGGGTGCTGGGGCCGAGGCCGATGTAGTCGACGTCGCAGACCAGGCGCAGGATCGCGCCATCGGGAATCTCCACGCCCTTCGGCGTTCCGGTGGAGCCGGACGTGTACATGACGTAGGCCAGCGACTGGCGATCACGCCGGTCGTCCGGCCCGGCAGCGGGCGTCGCAACAGGCGCCTCAAGCGGGACGGCGGCGCCCTCTGCGGGCGGATCGAAGGCTTCGCAGACCACGCGCGGCAGGTCCTGGGCGATGCTCCCGCCGTCGCCGTCCGCGTCGACGACGACGGCGCTGGCAGCGGCATCCTCCAGCATGAAGGCCAGCCGTTCCGACGGATAGGCATCGTCGAGCGGCAGGTAGGCCGCGCCGGACTTGAGTATGCCGAGCACGGCGACGATCGCATCGATCGAACGCCGCATCGCGATCGCCACCACCGCGCCCGGGGCGACGCCGGCGTCACCAAGGCGCGCGGCAAGCGCGTTCGCGCGTGCGTCGAGTTGGCCATAGCTCAGGGCCGCAGTCCTGTCGACGACGGCGGTCGCATCGGGATAACGCGCGACCATCGCCATGAAGGCCGACACCACCGACCGATGGCCACCGGCAGCCGGGTCGGCGCCGGCCCCCAACGGCGTCGCCCAGTGACATTCCTCGGCCGTTGCGACATCGATGGCCTCGACACGAGGCTCGCGAAGCAAGGCTTCCAGCACCCGCGTCAGCGCGACCGCCATCGTCTCGACGGCCGTCGAGCTCAGCGGGGCCTGGAATCCGACCTCCAGCACCGCAAGCACATCCCCGGACAGGCCCCAGAGCGATGCCGCAGCCGCCGCGCTGCGATCGCAATCGCGTGTCGCCACCGCCCAGATGCAGTCGCGCATCTGCGCCGGCGCCATCGGTTGCAACTGCGAGGCGACCCGTCGGCACCAGGCATCGGGATCGTCTTCGCCCACGATCTCGACGTCGCCCTGGTGACCGCCGTCGCGATCGAACCGCGTCGCCAGGATCCGGTCGGCGCCGGTCAACCGGGACTCGGACAGCGCCAGCGCGGCGACGAGCAGATCGGCACGGCCGGCGGCGTCGATCGACTCCAGCGCGGCGCGCAACGTGTCGGCCAGCGGCACCTCGATGCGCTGCCGTTGCGACGACGCGGATCCCGCCCGACCGGGCAACACCTCGAGCAGCGTCGACGCCTCCGGAGAAGCGCCGACAGGCGCGATGGGTTCATTCATGGCGGCCGAAACCTCTCCCCGGTGCGCCGGTCATGCACACGGCGCACGGGACCGTCACCGGTCCTGTCGAGCGGGCACGCGTATGACGGAAGCGTCCGTTTTCTGGCATGGAACAGGCCCTGCATTGCGGCTGTCGCGCATCCGGCGACTCTTATTCCACAACGGTCTCCAGCCGCGAACGCGGCCAGTCGCGGCGGTTCCGGGGCGGCACCGCAACGGAGTAGGATGTGGATGCAATGCCAGTGGCGATGCCCTAGATCAGGGGAGTCCATGAAGGCGGACCTGGCCGACATCTATGCGCAGCTCGACCTGCGACCGGACTGCAGCCTGGAGGAATTCCAGTACGCGTACCGGCGCCGGGTCGCGCAACTGCATCCGGACCGTCATGGCGGCCAGTTGCCGCCCGAGATGCAGGACACGCTGGGAACCCTGATTGCCCTGCATGCCAGCGTCTGCGACTTCCACCGCCGCCATGGGCGGATGCCCGGCGCGCTGCCCGCGCCCGGGCCCGAACAGTTGCCGGTCGTCGTCGCGCCCGAGTGGCCGCAGCAGGAGCGCGCGCCTAAACGCTCCCGGCCGTTGCGCACCACACTGACCCTGGCTGCATTGTTCATCGCGCTGATCGCGCTGCTGGCGTCATGGAGCTGGCTGAGTTCGCGCGCGGGCAGCGGCAGGGGCGCATCGGCCGACCTGCATTCCGGCGCCACGGTCCTGGCCGCGCTTACCTCGCGCCGCGTCGGAACAGCACCACCTCGACCGTCTGCAGCAGGATCATCATGTCGAACAGCAGGCCCTGATTCTTGACATAGAACAGGTCGAAGGTGAGCTTCTTCTCGGCATCGGCCACCGAGGCGCCGTAGGGGTAGCGCAACTGCGCCCAACCGGTCAGGCCCGGCTTCACACTGTGGCGCAGGTGGTAGTAGCGGATCTCGCGATTGAGCATCTCGACGAACTGCGGCCGCTCCGGACGCGGACCGACGAAGCTCATCTCCCCGCGCAGGACATTGAACAATTGCGGCAGCTCGTCCAGACGGGTCATCCGGATCCAGCGGCCGACCCGGGTACTGCGATCGTCCTCGCGGCAGGCCCAGCGGGCGACGCCGTCGGATTCCGCGTCGACCCGCATGCTGCGGAACTTGACCAGCTCGAAGGTGGTGCCGTTCTCGCCGACCCGGGTCTGCCGGTAGAGCACCGGCAGACCCGACTCCAGCCACACCGCCAGGGCCACCAGCAGCATCGCCGGCCACGCCACCAGCAACAACGAGCTGGCGGCGACCAGGTCGAACAGGCGCTTGCTGAGGCGGCGGACGAGCGAGTGGTCGAAGCCGCCGGAGAACACCAGCCACGACGGGTCGGCGACGTTCGGCTTCACTACGCCCGCCTCGCGCTCGAAGAATGTCGACAGGTCGGAGACCACGATGCCGCGCTGCGCGCAAGCGAGCATGCCCTCCATCGGCAGGCAGCCACGCCGCTCGTCCGGCGCGACCACGATCTCGTTGACGCCAAGGCGTTCGGCCAACTCGACCAGGCCACGCGAGTCGGGCACCGACAATGCATCGGGCACCTTCACCGGCTGCCCGGGAACGGCGACGAACCCGGCCACCACGAACGACTGCCGGTCCGCCGCCCGGCGCAGGCTGCTGTTGATCTGGGCGGCATTCTCGCCGGCGCCGAACACCAGCACCCGGCTCTTGAAGATATCCGCCCCGACCACCCGCCGCGCCAGCGAGCGCAGCACGACCACGCCGACGAACCCCAACCCCATGGTCATCAGCAGCACGCTGCGTCCGACATAGGTCGACGGCACCAGGTAGTACAGGACCAGCAGGCCGATTCCAGCGAACGAGAACGCCAGCAACAGGCGCAGCAGGAACTCCGAACGCCGATGGCGCAGATAGGCCTGGTAGAGCCCGAAACAGGCCATCGCCAGGACGACGAAGGCCGCCACCAGCCACAGTCTGAACGGTGCGTGCTCGAGGAATATCCCCAGGCCCTGGGGGTCGTCGTGGAAGCGCAGCCACACCGCGAGCTTGCCGGCGGCCACGATCACCAGCGTCTCCAGCAACCACAGCAGGCGCACCGCCCGGCTGGTCCGGCTTTTCGAAACCGCTGTCACCTGATGCTTCTCCCACCGCGGACGGTCGTCAATCGGGTCAGACGCTGCCGGGATCCCGGTGCCCGCCGGCGGGCCTTCCCCGCCCCAGCCGGCCGCCACCGTCGATATCCCTGTCGTCCTCGCGGCAACGCTCACGATGGGCGTCGGCTCGCAGCGCCGGACGCCACATCGGATGTTCAACGCAATGCGGCGGCGATCCGGCCATGCGCATGCGCCGGACCGCATCGGCGCCCGGGACCGGTCGCGTCGCCGGCACAAGCTGTCCTCGCCGCGCCCCTCGTCACGTTCACCACGGCAGTGAACCCCAGCACAGGCAGGTCCGAAGGTGGCGCACGACACTCTCGCCGAAACCCGCAGCGGATTGCGCAGGATCGCCGCCGAAGCGGCCCAGTTGCCGGGCGTGCGGCGGCTGGCCGCACCGGTGTACCGGCGCATGTTCCAGCGACCGTTCCAGGAGGAGGCCTGCTACTACGGCATCTACGGCAGCTATGCGGAAGCGGCCGCCGCGGCCCCGGCGACCCTGCCCAAGTCGTATGACGTGAACGCGTCCGGACGCATGTACCACGACCGGCTCGACCAGGTCAGGGTCAGCGACTTTCCGATGATCCACTGGATCTCGCGCCTGCTGGCCCAGGGCAGCCGCAGCGTCTTCGACCTGGGCGGCCATATCGGCATCAGCTACTACGGCTTCTCGCGCTACATCGACTATCCGCCTGACATGCGCTGGACCGTCCACGATGTCCATTCGGTGGTCGTCGCCGGCCGCGACCTGGCCGGACGCCGCGATGAACGCGGCCTGCTCCACTTCACCGACGCCCGCGAACAGGTCGACGGCAACGACGTGATGATCTCCTGCGGCGCGCTGCAGTATCTGGAATACACCCTGGCCGAGCTGCTGGAGCCGCTGCGCAAGCGGCCGGCGCACGTGCTGATCAACCTGACGCCGATGCACCGCCGGCTCAACTACTTCACCCTGCAGAACATCGGATTCGCGATCTGCCCGTACCGGGTTTCCGCGGTGCCGGACTTCGTGTCCAGCATGGAGCGCCTGGGCTACAGGCTGGAGGACCATTGGGAATCGCACGAGCGCAACCTGCGCGTGCCGTTCTCGCCCGAACACGACGTGGAGTGTTACCACGGCTTCTACTTCAGGCTGGCCAACGATGCGGTGTCGGCAGGGACGCGAGAGGCGGCGCAGGCGGGCGCGCATGGGGAAAGCCTGCCCGATGAGGGCCTCCAGGCCACCGGTTGAGGCAGCCGATGGCCGAGTCCGAGCGCCCCACCGAATCCACGTCCGCGGCGACGCTCGCCGGACCGGTGCCCGAGCGCCCGTCCGCGTCTGCGCGGCAGCGGGTCAACGAGATCGACCTGCTGCGCTTCATCGCGGCGCTGGCGGTGGTGTTCTTTCACTACGCGTTCCGCGGCTACGCCGGCGGCGATCGCACCCTCATGCCCTACCCGCTGCTGGAACCGATCGCAAAATACGGTTTCAAGGGCGTCGAGCTGTTCTTCATGATCAGCGGCTTCGTCATCCTGATGACCGCCGCGAACGGCGACCTGCGCAAGTTCGTGGCCTCGCGGATCGCCCGCCTGTATCCGGCGTTCTGGGCCTGCTGCACGCTGACCTTCGTCGCGATCCTGCTGTTCGGAGGCGACCGCTTCTCGGCTTCGCTGCCCCAGTACCTGGTCAACATGACGATGCTGAGCGGCTTCGTCGGCGTGCCGTCCATCGACGGGGTCTACTGGTCGTTGTTCGTCGAGCTGCAGTTCTATGCCCTGGTCGGCGCGGTGCTGATGCTGGGCAGGATCGGGCAGGCGCAGATCTTCCTGGCGCTGTGGCTGCTGGCGACGATCGTGCTGGAGCTGTTCCCGGTCGGCCCGCTGCGCCGCTTGCTGATCGCCGACTACTCGGCCTACTTCATCGCCGGCGCGGCTTGTTTCCTGATCTGGTCGCGCGGCGGCTCGTGGTTCCGCTACGGCATGATCGCCATCTGTTTCGTGCTGGCGATGCGCGAATCGCTCGGCGGCATCGCCGGATTCGAGCGCCACTTCAATACCGACATGAACGAGATCGTGGTGGCCGCGATCATCGCCGGCTATTTCGTGGTGATGCTGCTGATCGCCACCCGCCGGACCGGCCGCTTCGGCAGGCGCCGCTGGGTGACCGCCGGCGCGCTGACCTACCCGCTGTACCTGATCCACCAGAACATCGGCTACATGGCGTTCAACATCGCCTACCCCACCCTCAATCCGCATCTGGTGTTCTGGGGTACCCTGGCCCTGGTACTGCTGCTTTCGCACCTGGTGCACGTGCAGATCGAGCGTCGCTACGGGGGCGCCCTCAAGCGCGCCTGCGCACGCGTGCTCGGCGCGCTCGGCAGCGGCTACACGCGACTGCGCACCCAGATGTTCCCCTCCACCTGAGCGGCACAGCCGTCGTCCATCGCCGCATGCGAGCGCGGACATGACAATGCGCATGCGCGCAAAACAAAAGGGCCGACGATTTTCTCGTCGGCCCTTTTGCGTCTTGTATGGCGCGCCCGGAAGGATTCGAACCTCCGACCCCCAAGTTCGTAGCCTGGTGCTCTATCCAGCTGAGCTACGGGCGCGTAGTCGGAAAATTATGACTGCAGATAACCACTTCGTCAACAATTTTCGTCCAACTTTTTCACCGTCATCGTCGTGCGTCCATCAGAAGAAATTCATCCGGTCGCAAGCGATGCCCAACACGACATCAAGCCCGCCCGATCATCGACAACGATGAAGGAATCGCGTGAAACGATGCGATCCGGGCAAGCCGTCGCCACGACGATCAGGTCGGTGAACCTGGGTCCGTCGCGTGTTCCTCTCTTGCCGGAAATGGCGGTCCCGGGGGCGACCATGGCAGCCATGGATCCCGGGCGGGAAGAACTGGCGGAGAGTGAGGGATTCGAACCCTCGATAGAGCTTTTGACCCTATACTCCCTTAGCAGGGGAGCCCCTTCAGCCTCTCGGGCAACTCTCCGCGACACACGCAAGCCTGTGCGGGGCGGAAAGCATAACGGCTCACCTCTCCCACGGCAAACTTTTTCTTAGCCTGCCGCCTTGCCAGCATCGTCCGGCGCGTTTTCGCCGCGCTGGATACGCTGATAAATCTCTTCGCGGTGCACCGCCACATCTTTCGGGGCCGTGATACCGATACGCACCTGGTTGCCCTTCACGCCGAGCACGGTGACGGTCACCGTGTCGCCGATCATCAGGGTCTCACCGACGCGACGCGTCAGGATTAGCATCGAGAAATCTCCTCATGCCGGCGCTTCCGCGCCGACGATTGCGTCACTGCCGCCAAGAACAGGTGACGCTTCCGGTGAAAAACACAATTCACAATTATCCTATCGCACGGAGCTCGCCACAAGCGGCAAAACACTCACAGCCGTACTCAACTCAGGCGCTGTTCAACCCAGGCCGGCACCCCGGCCAGGACCGCCCCCAGCTGCGGAGCGTCGTCGCCACCGCCCTGGGCCATGTCGGCACGACCACCGCCCTTGCCGTTGATCTGACCGGCCACGAAGCCGATCAGTTCCCCCGCCTTGACCCGGCCAGCCGCGCTGCCGCTGACTCCGGCCACGAGGGCGGCCTTGCCCCCGGCGGCCCCCGCAAGAACGATAACCGCATCTCCGAGCTGCTGCTTGAGGCGGTCCACCGCCTCGCGCAGCGCCTTGGCGTCAAATCCTTCCAGACGTTCTGACACTACTCGTATTCCACGGATTTCAACCGCGGACCCGGCCAGATCGGAGGTCGCACCCGCCGCCGCCTTGGCCTTGAGGGCTTCCAGCTCGCGCTCGAGCTTCTTCTGGCGCTCGATCAGGGCCCGCAGCTTGTCGCCGACATCGGCCGCCTGGCCGCCAAGCAGGCCGGCCGCCTCGCCCAGCCGCGCCTCCTCGAGGGCGACATGGTCGAGCGCGCCCTGCCCGGTCAAGGCCTCGATCCGGCGCACGCCGGCGGAAACGCCCCCCTCGGAGACGATCTTGAACAAGCCGATATCGCCGGTGCGGGCGACGTGGGTGCCGCCGCACAGCTCGGTCGAGGCCTCGCCCATGCGCAGCACCCGCACCTCGTCGCCGTACTTCTCGCCGAACAGGGCCAGGGCGCCGAACTCCAACGCCTCCTGCATGCCCATGTGATGGACCTCGGCGGCATGGTTGCCGCGGATCTCGGCATTGACCCGACGCTCGATCTCGGCCAGCTCGTCGGCCGATACCGGCTGGAAGTGGGCGAAGTCGAAGCGCAGGCGGTCGGGCGCGACCAGCGAGCCCTTCTGGGTCACGTGCTCGCCCAGCACTGCACGCAGCGCGGCGTGCAGCAGGTGGGTCGCGGAATGGTTGAGGACGGTGGCCTGGCGGCGCGTCGCGTCGACCGCGCCGAGGATGCGATCGCCGCGCTTGAGGCTGCCGGCCAGCAAGCGGCCGACGTGGCCATGGAACTGGCCGGCGAACTTCAGCGTGTCCTCGACCACGAAACGGGTCCCGGCCTCGTCGAGCTCGCCGGCATCGCCGACCTGACCGCCGCTTTCGGCGTAGAACGGGGTGCGGTCGAGGATCACCACCCCGGCCTCGCCCGCCTCCAGGCGCTCGACCGGAACGCCGTCGCGCAGCAGCGCCAGCACTTCCAGCCCCCCTTCGGTCAGGCGGTCGTAGCCGAGGAAGGCGGTCGCCGGCAGCTGCGTCGCCAGCTCGGCCGGCAGACGGGTCGCATTGCCGAACTTGCCGGCGGCACGCGCGGTCTCGCGCTGCTGCTCCATCGCGGCCTCGAAGCCGTCCATGTCCACCGACAGGCCGCGCTCGCGGGCGATGTCGGCGGTCAGGTCGGCCGGGAAGCCGTAGGTATCGTAGAGGCGGAACGCGTCGGCACCGGGGATGGTGCCGTCGGCGCGGGCCGCGACCTCGTCGAAGATGCGCATGCCGGCGTCGAGGGTTTCGGCGAAGCGCTCCTCCTCGGCCAGCAGTGCGCGCTCGATCAGCTCGCGCTTGTCGACCAGTTCGGGATAAGCCAAACCCATCACCTCGATCAGCGGCGTCAGCATGCGGTGGAAGAACGGCTGTTTCTGACCGAGCATCCAGCCGTGGCGCAGCGCGCGACGGATGATCCGGCGCAGTACGTAGCCGCGGCCCTCGTTGCTGGGCAGCACGCCGTCGACGACCAGGAAGGCGCAGGCGCGGATATGGTCGGCGATCACCCGCAGCGACTTGTTGTCCAGGTCGGCGGTGGACGTCAACCGGCCGGCGGCGGCGATCAGGTGCTGGAACAGGTCGATCTCGTAGTTGCCATGCACGCCCTGCAGGACCGCGGCGATCCGCTCCAGGCCCATGCCGGTGTCGACGCAGGGTGCCGGCAGCGGCACCAGGGTGCCGTCGGGCTGGCGGTCGAACTGCATGAAGACCAGGTTCCAGATCTCGATGAAACGGTCGCCGTCCTCGTCGGGCGAGCCGGGCGGGCCGCCCGGGATCTGCGGGCCGTGGTCGTAGAAGATCTCGGTGCAGGGGCCGCAGGGGCCGGTGTCGGCCATCTGCCAGAAGTTGTCCGACGCGTACGGCGCACCCTTGTTGTCGCCGATGCGGATGATCCGCTCGGCCGGCACTCCGATCCGGTCGTGCCAGATCGCATAGGCTTCGTCGTCGTCGTGGTAGACGGTGACAGTCAGTCGCTGCGCGTCTAGTTTCCAGAGCCCGGTCAGCAGCTCCCAGGACCACTGGATCGCCTCTTCCTTGAAATAGTCGCCGAACGACCAGTTGCCCAGCATCTCGAAAAAGGTGTGGTGGCGGGCGGTGTAGCCGACCTGGTCGAGATCGTTGTGCTTGCCGCCGGCACGCAGGCAGCGCTGCACGTCGGCCGCGCGCACGTAGCCGGGCTTCTCGCTGCCGAGGAACACGTTCTTGAACTGCACCATGCCCGAATTGGTGAACAGCAGGGTCGGGTCGTTGGCCGGCACCAGCGGCGCCGACGGCACGATGGTGTGGGCCTTGCCACGGAAAAACTCGAGGAAGTCGCTACGGACCTGATTGGTGCTGATCTTGCGGGCGGTGTCGGAAGAAGTGCTCATGCCTGGCGCTATCGGGGGCTGGGCCGGGGCCGCCGGGCCCCGTTGCCGCCCTCAGGATGGGGTCGACGGCCGGGTCAGGCAACCAGTCGGAAAGCTCGATAGCCTAACAGGCCGGCACGGGCGATGTGTCCTGTGCCAGGGCGCTTTCGCGTATGGCCGGCACGGCCGCGCCGCTGAACGGCCGCCGACACGGGTCCGGCCCGCCTCAAAGCCGCTGCCGCGGCGACACGGCGCGGCGCCCGCACCGGCAACGGGACGCACTCGCGTCCTTCCCGTCCTGTCCTTCCCGGTCGCGCCGGCCAAGGTCGCGGACGACACCGGACTCAGATCATTTCATCCGGGTCGAAACGTGTGGCCGCGCGGATCTGGTCGCCGGCGAAGCCGCGACGGGCGAGCATGTCGGCGGCCTTGCGCCGGGTCGAGAGGTCCCTGAGCGCCTCGCCGCCGCCGTGGCGACGCTCGACCAGGGCCCGGGCAAGCTCGTACCAGTCGCCGTCGAATGTCGCCATCGCGGCCTCGACCGCCTCGCCGTCGAGACCGTGCATCGCCAGCTCGGCACGGATCCTGATCGGGCCGTAGCCGGTGCCGGCGCGACTGCGCACCAGTTGCTCGGCGAAGCGGCCATCGTCCTGCCAGCCTTGCTCGGCCAGCCGGTCGACCGCCGCCTCGGCCTCGTCGCGCTCCAGCCCGCGCGTGGCAAGCTTGTCGATCAACTCGCGCCGCGAGTGTTCGCGCCGCACCAGCAGGCCCAGGGCCCGCTGGATCGGGGTACGGTGCGGCCGCGTCCTGCGCCGCCCGACCCCATGGGCGTCCTTCGCCCGGTCCGGATTGTCCTTGTCCTCGTCCATCCCGCTCAGCGCCGTTGGGCCCGGCACCTGTCGCCGGACCGCACCGATGCCATCGTCCGCCGCCGTGACCGTCGGCAGACGCATGAATCAATCCTCGTCACCACCGTCCTCGTCGCGGTTGGCCTCGGCCGGCACGAACTGCTCGCGCAGGGCGTTCTCGAGCCTGGTCGCGACCTCGGGGTTCTCCTTCAGGTAGTTGCGGGCGTTTTCCTTGCCCTGCCCGATCCGCTCGTCACCGTAGCTGTACCAGGCGCCCGCCTTGTCGACGATCTTGGCGTTCACGCCCATGTCGATCAGCTCGCCTTCGCGCGAGATGCCTTCGCCGTACAGGATCTCGGTGATGACCTGCTTGAACGGCGGCGCCATCTTGTTCTTGACCACCTTGATCCGGGTCTGGTTGCCGATGATCTCGTCGCCCTTCTTGATCGCGCCGATACGGCGGATGTCCAGGCGCACCGAGGCATAGAACTTCAGCGCATTGCCGCCGGTGGTGGTCTCGGGGCTCTGGCCGGGCATCATGATGCCGATCTTCATGCGCAGCTGGTTGATGAAGATCACCAGGCAGTTGCTGCGCTTGATGTTGCCGGTCAGCTTGCGCAGCGCCTGGCTCATCAGGCGGGCCTGCAGGCCGGGCAGTTGGTCGCCCATCTCGCCCTCGATCTCGGCCTTGGGGGTCAGCGCGGCGACCGAGTCGACCACGACCATGTCGACCGCGCCCGAGCGCACCAGCATGTCGGCGATCTCCAGCGCCTGCTCGCCGGTATCGGGCTGCGACAGCAGCAGCTCGTCGACGTTGACGCCGAGCTTGGCCGCATAGATCGGGTCCAGCGCATGCTCGGCATCGATGAAGGCGGCGGTGCCGCCGGCCTTCTGACACTGCGCGATCGCCTGCAGGGTCAGGGTGGTCTTGCCGGAGGACTCCGGTCCGTAGATCTCGACCACGCGACCCTTGGGCAGGCCACCGATGCCCAGCGCGATGTCCAGCATCAGCGAACCGGTCCCGATCACCTCGGCCGCCTCGACCACCCGGTCGCCCATGCGCATGACCGAGCCTTTGCCGAACTGCTTTTCGATCTGGCCCAGGGCGGCTGAGAGGGCGCGCTTCTTGTTCTCGTCCATCGTGGAATCCTTGTAGGTCGCTGAGGGGTATGGGATGAGTCTAGGGGGCGGCGTTCGCAGAGACTGAGATTCCCCGCCCGGCCATCAGATTGCTCGCCGATCCGCCGTGGATCGCTCGGTAAAACCGGCCGCGCCGGATCGGGGCACGACCTGCGAAGGGATAGGAAGCTTCCGATCTCGACCCGGCCGCGCAGGCAGCGAGGACGGCCATCAGCGGCTCGGCCTCACCAGCCCGCAGTACAGCCCCTCGATGGCGAAGTCCTGGCCGGGCTGGACCTCGATCGGCGCGAAGTCGGGATTGCGCGGCAGCAGCCGGATCTTCTCCTTGCCCAGCTTGAGCAGCTTGACGGTGATCTCGTCGTCGATCCGGGCGACCACGATCTGCCCGGAGCGTGCATCGCGGGTGCGGTGCACGCCGATCAGGTCGCCGTCGAAGATGCCCTCGTCGCGCATGGAGTCGCCCTTGACCCGCAGCAGGTAGTCCGGCGCCGGCGAGAAGAAGTTGCGGTCCAGCAGCAGCACCTGGTCGGAACCGATGTCGGCGCCGATCGGCACGCCGGCGGCGACCTGACCCAGCACCGGCAGGCGCAGCGCATCGTCGTTGGCGGCCGCTTGCGCCGGCGAGGCCGCGTCCATTCCTTCCGGCAGACGGCACAGGCGGATGCCGCGGGCGCGCCCGGGCACGCGCTCGATCACCCCGGCCAGCTCCAGCGCCTCCAGGTGGTACTGGGCCGCGCGCACGCTGTTGAAGCCCATCGCGCGGGCGATCTCGGTCTGCGAGGGCGGCATGCCCTCGGCCTCGATCCGCTCGGCGATCAATTGCCAGATGGCGCGCTGGGTGTCGGTGACATTCATGTTAGTAGCAATGCTACTAACCCGGTTCCCGCCAAGTCAAGCCCCCGCCCCAGCGCCGCCGGACGTGGGCTCCCGTAGGCCGCGATTGGGTCCGACGCGAAAGGCCCATCGCGGCTTACGCCGCTCCTACGATATCAGGGCAGGTGACCCAGCCCCCTGAGTCAGGGGGCGATTCGCGCGCAGCGTGAATGGGGGTGTGGCAGCGCAGCGGCGGGGCCCGAGGTTTGCGCAGCAAACTTTGGGAGATATCCGCACGCAGCCGGATATCGTTCCCCCCTGAGTCAGGGGGCGATTCGCGCGCAGCGCGAATGGGGGTGTGGCAGCGCAACGGCGGGGCCCAAGGTTTGCGCAGCAAACTTTGGGAGATATCCGCGCGCAGCCGGATATCGTTCCCCCCTGAGTCAGGGGGCGATTCGCATCGCAGATGCGAATGGGGGTGTGGCAGCGCAACGGCGGGGCCCGAGGTTTGCACAGCAAACCTTGGGGATTCCCGGGCGCAGCCTGGGAATCGCGGCTTGCGCCGCTCCTACGAAGACCCTCTCCCGAGTCCCGAGTCCACTCAGCTCATCAGCTCGATCATGCCGTGCAGGGCCGCGGCGACGGTCTGCCGGCGGATCGCGTCGCGGTCGCCGTCGAAGTGGAACACCACCGCGGTCGGATAGCCGCCGCGACGCTTCCAGGCGATCCAGACCGTGCCAACCGGCTTGTCCTCGGTGCCGCCGGTGGGTCCGGCGATGCCGGTCACCGCGACCGCGGCGGTGGCACCGGAATGCACCAGCGCGCCGGAGACCATCTCCATCACCGTCTCGCGGCTGACCGCGCCGTGCTCTTCCAGGGTGTGAGGCTGGACCCCGAGCAGGGCCTGCTTGGCCTCGTAGCTGTAGGCGGTCATGCCGCATTCGAACCAGTCGGAGGCGCCGGACACGTCGGTCAGCGACTTGGCGATCCAGCCGCCGGTGCAGCTCTCGGCGCTGACCAGTCGGTGGTGCTGGGCGATCGCGGTCTGCGCCACCTGCTCGGCGAGCTGGCGCAGGGCGATGTCGGTGATGTCTGCGTTCATGGCTCCAACTATACCGGTCGCGGACGGCGGTTCTAGCGCCGTCCGCGCGGGCTTCGCCGCACCGTTGGCGGCGACTCAGTAATGGACGCGCAGGGTCACCCCGTACATCGCCGGCGCGCCCGGGAAGCCGTTGTAGGAGTTGAGCGGATCGCCCGGCGCCGGCGACCCCGGCGCCTGCAACGGCGCGTCGAAGGCGACCTGGATGTAGTCCTCGTCGAAAATGTTCTGGCCCCACAACTCAACCATCCAGCGGCGGTCGCGCGAGCCGATGCCCAGGCGCGCATTGAACACCGCGTACCCTTCCTGCACCTTCTCCGCGTCCAGGTCCGAGCCGGTGTTGAAGTCGGACATGTACTTGCCGCCGATGTTGAAGCGGCCCATCAGGTTGCCGCCGAACTCCCACTGGTAGGTCACCGAGGCCGAACCCGACCACAGCGGCGCGAAGCTGGCGCGGCTGCCGGGCAGCTTGTAAAGCGGCCCCGGGAACACGAATTCGGCGGTCGGGGTCTCGTCGCCGTAGCGGGTGTCGGCGTAGGTCAGGCCGCCCTGCACCATCAGGCCCTCGATCGGCGTCTGCCACAGCACCTCGGTATCGATGCCCTGCGAGACGACCTCGGGGATCGAGCGCACCACGAAGCTGGTGCCGAGGAAGCTGTTGAGCTGGAAGTCCTCGTAGGTCTGGTGGAACAGGGTCGCGTTGAGCAGCAGGTTGCCGTCCATCCAGGTGGTCTTGGCGCCCAGCTCGTAGCTGTCGACGAACTCGCCCGGGAACGAGGTGTCGGCGACCGGAACGATGCCGGCGCCGCTGCTGGACTGGCCGTCGGCCGACTGCACCCGGTCAAGGTTGAAGCCGCCGGCCTTGTAGCCGCGCGCGGCCGACACGTAGGTCATCACCGAATCGTTCCAGCGGTAGGCCGCCTTGAGCGTGCCCGACCATTCCTTTTCCTCGCGCTCCTGGTGGCTGCTCCGGCCGTTGTGCAGGGCGTTCGCCCACGGCAGGCACATGAACCCCACCACCTGCGGCGCCAGCTGGCCCAGCAACGCGGCCTGCTGTTCGGGGGTCAGCGCGCCCAGCGGGACCCCGCGCGCCAGCAGGGCCTGGGCCACGCCGCCGGCGGGATCGGCCAGCGCCGCCGCGCAGCCGGGGCTGCCGTTGGGATTGCTGTAGACCGAATCCAGCTCCTTGTCCTCGCGCGTGTAGCGCAGGCCCAGGGTCAGATCGAGCGCATCGGTCGCATGCCAGGTGTTGTTGGTGAACAACGCGTAGCTCTTGGCATTCTGCTGATAGCGGTCGAGCGCGCCGAGGCCCGAGAAACCGGTGCCGAACGGCTGTCCGGTGACCTGCGAGAAGAACGCCGCCGGATTGCTGGTGTCGATCGGCAGGCCCAAGCCGGTCACCCCCGCGGCGACCCGCTGGAACACCAGGGTCGAGACGTAGGGCTCGTAGCCGGCGCCGACCCGGTAGGAATCGTTGCGCTTGAGGTCCTCGTCGGAATAGAACGCGCCGACCATCCAGTCGAAGGCGTCGGTCGATCCGGTCAGGCGCAGCTCCTGGGTCAGGGTCTCGAAGCCGGTGAAGGACTCGTCGCGGTCGGCATTGCGGTAGATCAGGTCGGCGGTGCTGAAGTCGAAATCCAGGCCATTGATCGCCTCCCAGTCGCGGCTGGCGGTGATCGAGGTCAGGGTCGCGCCGCCGAACCACGGCGTCTCCCAGTTCACCTCCATCGACAGGCCCTTGTCCTTCAGGTCCTGCTCGGTGCTGCGGTTGCTCCAGACCTCGCGCCTGGACGGATCGGCGACCGGGATCACACCCTCGTCCGGCGCCAGCGCGTCGATGATCGGGGCGGTCGCGCCGCGAACCAGGGTCACCGCGGTGCAGCAGTTCTCCTCGCGGCTGGTGAAGTCGGCGATGAAGTTGATGTCGAGGGTGTCGGTCGGCTCCAGCAGCAACTGGCCGCGCAGCGAATGGAAGTTCTGGTCGTAGTCCTCGTCCTCGCGCCGGGGGCCGCCGCCGGTATGCACGTCGACCCAGCCGTCGCGTTGACGCTTGGCGGCGTAGACGCGCAGCGCCGAGTTCTCGCCCAGCGCGCTGTTGAAGGTTCCGGCCACGCCGAGCGCGCCGTAGTTGCCGACAGTCAGCTCGCCGTCGACATAGGTGTTGTAGTCGGGGCGGCGGGTGATGACATTGATCACGCCGGCCGAGGTGTTCTTGCCGAACACCGTGCCCTGCGGGCCCTTGAGCACCTCGATCCGCTCGATCTCGCCCAGATCGCCGAAACCGACGCCATTGCGCGGCCGGTAGACGCCGTCGATCACCACACCGACCGACGACTCCAGGCCGGCGTTGTCGCCGACCGTGCCGATGCCGCGGATGCGGGCCACGGTCTGCACCTCGCTCTGGGTGCTGCTGACGGTCAGCCCCGGCACCAGCAACTGGACATCCTTGATGTCGCGCACGCCGGTGTCCTGCAGCAACTGCTCGGGCAGCGCGGTGATCGCGATCGGCACGTCCTGCAGGATCTCCTCGCGCTTCTGCGCGGTGACGACCAGGCCCGAGAGGGTGGTCGTCCGCGCCTCGTCCTGCGGGTCGGCATCCGTGGCGACGGCGTCCTGCGCGCGCGCCTGCGCCACCGGCACCGTCGCCAGCGCGCAGGCGATGGACAGGACCAGCAGACGGGGGGCGGGCTTGCGAATTGCGGGCTTGCGAATTGCGGGCTTGCGAGTCACGGGCTTGCGGACATTCATCACACTCCTCCCCTGAAGTGCATGGATCGATGGTCAGCCAACACTCACCCCTTCCGTGGCGTGAAACCAGAAGCGTGGTCTCTTGCGTTGCGTCAAGCCCGGCGATGCCGCGGCAATCGCCCCGGCGGCGCCAGGGTACCCCAGTACCCCCCGAACGCCTTCCGTACGGCCTGGAACGGTGCCGAAACTAACACGTCCGCCGGCCCGCGCATGCCGCATCGCAACAGACGCCGGTCCCGCCCCGGCCGTGACCGGCTTCCGGTATCATTGCGCGCCGTGTTCGCCGACGGTGTTCCGGTCGCCCCGTCCCGACCTCCGCGCACCCAGCCGTCCTCCCGGCTGACCGGCCCCCGCACCCCCTCCGCCTCTCAAATGCTGCGCCTCGGTGCGGCGGACTCCGCTCATGTCCCATACCCTCCGCCAGCAATGGTTCTCCAACATCCGCGGCGACGTCCTTGCCGGACTCGTCGTCGCCCTGGCCCTGATCCCCGAGGCGATCGCGTTCTCGATCATCGCCGGCGTCGACCCCAAGGTCGGCCTGTACGCCTCGTTCTCGATCGCGGTGGTGATCGCCTTCACCGGCGGCCGCCCGGGCATGATCTCGGCGGCGACCGGCGCGATGGCGCTGGTGATGGTCGACCTGGTCAAGGACCACGGCCTGCAGTATCTGCTCGCCGCGACCCTGCTGACCGGCGTGTTCCAGATCCTCGCCGGGGCGCTGAAACTCGGCTCGCTGATGCGCTTCGTCTCGCGCTCGGTGGTCACCGGCTTCGTCAATGCGCTGGCGATCCTGATCTTCATGGCCCAGCTGCCGGAACTGACCGGGGTGAGCTGGCAGGTGTACGCGATGACCGCGGCCGGGCTGGCGATCATCTACCTGTTCCCGCGGCTGACGAAGGCGATCCCGTCGCCGCTGGTCGCAATCGTGGTGCTGACCGCGGTGGCGATCTGGCTGGGGCTGGACATCCGCACGGTCGGCGACATGGGCGAACTGCCCGACAGCCTGCCGGTGTTCCTGCTGCCGGAGGTGCCGTGGAACCTGGAGACGCTGCGGATCATCGCGCCGGTCTCGGCGACCCTGGCGGTGGTCGGCCTGCTGGAATCGCTGCTGACCGCGCAGATCGTCGACGAGCTGACCGACACGCCCAGCGACCGTAACCGCGAATGCGCCGGCCAGGGCGTGGCCAACATCGCCACCGGCTTCATCGGCGGCATGGCCGGCTGCGCGATGATCGGCCAGTCGGTGATCAACGTGAAGTCCGGTGGACGCGGGCGCCTGTCGACCCTGATCGCCGGCGTGGTGCTGCTGATCCTGGTCGTGTTCGCCGGCCCCTGGGTCAAGCAGATTCCGATGGCCGCGCTGGTCGCGGTCATGGTGATGGTCTCGATCGGCACCTTCAGCTGGGGCTCGATCCGGAACCTGCGCACCCACCCGCGCAGCTCCAGCGTGGTGATGATCGGCACGGTGGTGGTCACCGTGTTCACCCACGACCTGGCCAAGGGCGTGCTGACCGGGGTACTGCTGTCGGCGCTGTTCTTCGCCCGCAAGGTCGGCCAGGTCCTGCACGTGGCCTCGAGCGCGAGCGCCGACGGCCGCGAGCGGACCTACACGGTGACCGGCCAGGTATTCTTCGCTTCGGCCGAGCGCTTCGCCGCCTCGTTCGATTTCAGGGAGGCGCTGGACCGGGTGGTCATCGACGTCTCCGACGCGCACTTCTGGGACCTGAGCGCGGTCGGCGCGCTGGACAAGGTGGTGATCCGGTTCCGGCGCGAGGGCGCCCAGGTCGATATCGTCGGTCTGAACCAGGCCAGCCGGACCATCGTCGACCGCCTCGGCGTGCACGACAAACCCGATGCCGAACGCCTGATGGGCGGCCACTGACCGAGGAGCCGATGCGATGAATTCATTGATCAGGAACGACGGCCAGGTGCTCGCCGCACTCGACCCCTCCGGTTACGCCGACAGCGTCGCCGATCACGCCGGCTGGGCCGCATCGCGGATGCGGGCGCCGCTGGCGCTGATGCACGCGCTGGACCGCAACGGCACCGGGTCCAGCCGGGACCTCAGCGGCAACCTGGCGCTCGACAGCCGCGAGGCGTTGCTCGAGCAGCTCGCGACGCTCGATGCCGAGCGCGCGAGGCTGGCCCAGGAACAGGGCCGGAGCCTGCTCGAACACGCGGCCTCGCAGGTCAGGGAGCGCTTCGACCTGGAAGCCGACACCCGGCTCCGCCACGGCGCCCTGGTCGACAACCTGCTCGACGCCGAGGAACAGGTGCGGCTGTTCGTGATCGGCAAGCGCGGCGAGCATGCCGACTTCGCCAAGGGACACCTGGGCAGCAACCTGGAGCGCGTGGTCCGCGCGGTACGACGCCCGGTGCTGGTGGCCTCGCGGGCGTTCCGGCCGGTGCAACGGTTCATGATCGCCTTCGACGGCAGCGCCACCACCCGCAAGTGCGTGGACATGGTCGCCGCCAGTCCGTTGCTGAAGGGCCTGCCCGGGGTATTGCTCGCCGCCGGCGACGCTGCCGCGGGCATGGACGACGCGGCGGCGCAACTGCGCGAAGCCGGTTTCGCGATCGAGACCGCGACGGTGCCGGGCACCGCCGACGCGGTCATCGCCGCGCAGGTCGCCGAACGCGGGATCGACCTGTTGGTGATGGGTGCCTACGGCCACTCGCGGATCCGCCAGTTGATCGTCGGCAGCACCACCACCGAGGTCCTGCGCACCTGCGCGATCCCGGTCCTGCTGCTGCGCTGAGCGGCCACGGTCGCGGGCGTCGGCGGCGAACCGGCCGCCGTGGCCCATCCCGGACGACGACGGCGCCCACCCCGCAACCGCTACAATCGGCGTCCGCGCCCCATCCGCGCCCCCCGACAGACCGACCGCAGCGAACCGAATGCCCAAGAGCGCCGACAAGACGCCCGAACACACCCCCCTGATGAAACAGTTCTTCGCCGCCAAGGCGGAGCATCCGGACGTGCTGCTGTTCTTCCGGATGGGCGATTTCTACGAACTGTTCTACGACGACGCGCGCAAGGCCGCGCGCCTGCTCGACATCACCCTGACCCAGCGCGGCAGCTCCGGCGGCGCGCCGATCCCGATGGCGGGCGTGCCGCACCACTCGGCCGAGAGTTACCTGGCGCGGCTGGTGGCGCTGGGCGAGTCGGTCGCGATCTGCGAGCAGATCGGCGACCCGGCCGCGAGCAAGGGCCTGGTCGAGCGCAAGGTGGTGCGGATCATCACCCCGGGCACGGTCACCGACGAAGCGCTGCTCAACGAGCGCCGCGACACCCTGCTGCTGGCGGTCGCGCGCGGCAAGGAGCGCTATGGTCTGGCCTGGGCCGACCTCGCCGCCGGCCGCTTCATGGTCAACGAGGTCGCCAGCGAGGACGCGCTGGAAGCCGAGCTGGCCCGCCTGGAGCCGGCCGAGACCCTGGTCGCCGACGAGGAAGGCTGGCCGGCCTTCGTGCTCGAGCGCGGCGGCCTGCGCCGGCGCGCACCGTGGCTGTTCGACGCCGACAGCGGCCGCCGCCAGCTGCTGCGCTTCTTCAAGCTGCACGACCTGTCGGGCTTCGGCATCGACGACAAACCGCTGTCGATCGCCGCCGCCGCCGCCCTGCTCGGCTATGTCGAGGAGACCCAGAAGCAGCGCCTGCCGCACCTGAGTTCGATCGCGGTCGAGTCCGGCGACGGCGCGATCGCGATGAACGCCGCGACCCGGCGTCACCTCGAACTCGATACCCGGGTCGACGGCGACACCCGCCACACCCTGCTCGGCGTGCTCGACAGCACGGTCACCCCGATGGGGGGACGGCTGCTGCGACGCTGGCTGCACCGGCCGCTGCGCGAGCGCGCGCCGTTGCGGCTGCGCCACCAGGCGGTCGAGACCCTGATCGAATCCGGCGCCGGCGACGACCTGCGCGAACAGTTCCGCGCGCTCGGCGACCTCGAGCGCATCCTGTCGCGGATCGCCCTGCGCAGCGCGCGCCCGCGCGACCTGTCGACCCTGCGCGACGGCCTCGGCCTGCTGCCGGCGGTGCGCGAACGCTTGCAGGCGCTGGACGCGCCGCGCCTGTCCGCCCTGGTCGAGGAGCTCGGCCAGCACGACGACCATGCCGCGCTGCTGGCCTCGGCCATCGTCGAGCAGCCGCCGGTGCTGGCGCGCGACGGCGGCGTGTTCGCCGAGGGCCACGATGCCGAGCTGGACGAGCTGCGGCGGCTGTCGGAGAACGCCGACCAGTTCCTGGTCGACCTGGAGACCCGCGAGCGCGAGGCCACCGGCATTCCGACCCTCAAGGTCGGCTACAACCGCGTGCACGGCTACTACCTGGAGATCAGCAAAGCGCAGGCCGGCAAGGCGCCGACCCACTACACCCGTCGCCAGACCCTGACCAACGCCGAGCGCTACATCACCGAGGAGCTGAAGACGTTCGAGGACAAGGTGCTGTCGGCGCGCGAACGCGCCCTCGCCCGCGAACGCCTGCTCTACGAGCAATTGCTGGACGCGCTCAACGAGCGCCTGCCGCAGCTGAAGACCTGCGCCGCCGCGCTGTCGGAACTGGACGTGCTGGCCGGACTGGCCGAACGCGCGCAGGTGCTGGACTGGTCGCGCCCGGAACTGACCGACGAACCGAAGCTGTGCATCGAGCGCGGCCGCCACCCGGTGGTCGAAGCGGTGCGCGAGGACCCGTTCGAGCCCAACGACCTGATCCTCGACGACAGCGCCGACGGCAACGGTCGCAGGATGCTGGTGATCACCGGTCCCAACATGGGCGGCAAGAGCACCTACATGCGGCAGAACGCGCTGATCGTGCTGCTCGCGCACATCGGCAGCTTCGTGCCGGCGGCGCGCGCGCAGATCGGACCGATCGACCGCATCCTGACCCGCATCGGCGCCGGCGACGACCTCGCCCGCGGCCAGTCGACCTTCATGGTCGAGATGAGCGAGACCAGCTACATCCTCCACCACGCGACCGATCGCTCGCTGGTGCTGATGGACGAGATCGGCCGCGGCACCTCGACCTACGACGGCCTCGCCCTGGCCGAGGCCTGCGCGCGCCACCTGGCCGCGAACAACCGCGCCTGGACCCTGTTCGCGACCCACTACTTCGAGCTGACCGCGCTGGCCGAGGACAACGGCATCGCCAACGTGCACCTGGACGCGGTCGAGCATCACGACAAGGTCCATGGCGACCGCCTGGTGTTCATGCACGCGGTCAAGGACGGCCCGGCCAATCGCAGCTTCGGCCTGCAGGTCGCGGCGCTGGCCGGACTGCCGAGAGCGGTCGTGCAGCAGGCCAAGGCGCGCCTGGCCGAACTGGAGCAGCGCGGCCACGATGCGCCGACGCCAGCGCCGATGGTGCCCGACACCCTCGACGCGCCACGCCAGGCCAGTCTGTTCTCGGCGCCGTCGGCGGCGATGGAGGCACTGGCCGGGCTCGACCCGGACGAACTGACGCCCAAGCAGGCGCTGGAAGCGCTGTACCGGCTCAAGCAGCTGCAGCGCGAGTAGTCCCCTTCACGATGCAGAGCAAAGGACGCCGGCCATGAAGATGCAGACCCTGATCGCGGTGCGCGATGTCGCCGCCAGCAGCGCCTGGTACCGCACCCTGCTGGACTGCCGCAGCGGCCACGGCGGCGACCACTACGAACAGCTGCTCGCCCACGGCGAGGACGAGTTCTTCATGCAGTTGCACGCCTGGGGCGAACACGGCCACGCCAACCTCGGCGATCCCGACGCCGCCGCGCACGGCTACGGCACCCTGCTGTGGTTCCGGGTCGACGACTTCGATGCCGCGGTGGCCCGGGCGCGGCAGCTGCGGGCCGAGATCATCGAACCGCCGCAGGTGAATCCGCGCGCGAACCACCGCGAGTGCTGGTTGCGCGATCCCGACGGCTACGTGGTGGTGCTGGCCAGCCGCTACGGCGAGCTCGGCGACAGCGCCTAGGCGCCCTCGCCCGTCGCACCGGCACCGGTTGCGTGGGCGGCGTCGAAACGGCGGGTCTGGCGGCTGGGATCGAACGGCCCGATCCGCTCGCGGCCGTCGAAGCGGTATTCGGCGAACTGGCCGTCGGCGCGCACGTAGTGCAGGAACAGTTGCACCCAGTAGCGGCCGTCGAAACGCCCGCGCCAGTGCGGCAGATCGGCGCCGCGATAGGCCAGCATGTCGCCCGGCCCCAGCGGCAGTTCGAGGTCCTCGCCCTCGGACTGGATCCCCAGCGTCCACGGACACGCGGCGTCGAAGCCCAGGGTCAACGAGGTGCTGATCTCGCACGACGGCCGGTCGAGATGGCGCGGCAGTTCGGCACCGGGCATGTAGACGCGCAGATACGAGTAGCACGGATGCAGTGGGCCGTCGGCGACCCGCTCCATCAGCGGCAGCAGGCGCAGCAGCAGGCACTCGCCGAGGGTGTCGGCGTAGCGTCCCTGCGAACCGAGGCTGTCCTCGCGGGTGAAGTAGCCGGGCACGCCGGTCTGCATCACCGCGTAGTTGGCGCACAACTCGGCCTCGGCCGGCGCCAGCACCCCGCGCAGCACGCTGAAGCCGCGATCGCGGAAGTGCCCGGCGCACTGGCCGAGTAGATCGGAAGGCGCGGCGGCGAGCGTTTGGGACGTACTCATGGACGGACAGGCGGGTGAGGACGGAGCCTCATGGTAACCGCAGCGTCCCGATGCCGGCCCCCGATGTCCGCCCCCACGATTTCGTCATCGGCCCCGGCGCATGATGGGTCGCCCGATGGCCCGGTCCCGCACGCTCGGGGCGACCGCCGCAGTCAATAGCAAAAACCTATTGATTCATACAGAACATTCGATTTCAGAAATCAATAGCACGGGCGTACCGTGATCCGGTGGCCCCGCGATCGGCAACGGCGGAACGCGACCGGCCCCGTCAATGGTCCGTGCCGGCGCCACCGACGCCGTTGCGTCGCCGCGCTCCCCCGCGGCCGGTCCGGACCGCACCACAGCCAGCCAGCGCAAGCAGCCCAAGGAGAGTGCCGATGTCCAGCAACGAAACAAAATGCCCCTTCCACGCCACCGCCGGTGGCGGCACCCAGAACCAGGACTGGTGGCCCAAGCGGCTGCGCCTGGACCTGCTCAACCAGCACTCGTCCCGCTCCAACCCGCTGGACGGCGACTTCGACTACGCCAGCGCCTTCAACAGCCTCGACTATGCGGCGCTGAAGCAGGACCTGGCCGCCCTGATGACCGACTCGCAGGACTGGTGGCCGGCCGACTTCGGCCACTACGGCGGCCTGATGATCCGCATGGCCTGGCACAGCGCCGGCACCTACCGCATCGGCGACGGTCGTGGCGGCGGCGGCCGCGGCCAGCAGCGCTTCGCCCCGCTCAACAGCTGGCCCGACAACGTCAGCCTGGACAAGGCGCGTCGGCTGCTGTGGCCGATCAAGCAGAAGTACGGCCAGAAGATCTCCTGGGCCGACCTGATGATCCTCGCCGGGAACGTCGCGCTGGAGACGATGGGCTTTGAGACCTTCGGCTTCGGCGGCGGCCGCGAGGACACCTGGGAGCCCGACCAGGACGTCTACTGGGGCAACGAGACCACCTGGCTCGGCGACGAGCGCTACAGCGGCAAGCGCGATCTCGAGAACCCGCTGGCGGCGGTGCAGATGGGCCTGATCTACGTCAATCCCGAAGGCCCCAACGGCAACCCCGACCCGCTCGCCGCGGCCAAGGACATCCGCGACACCTTCGGCCGCATGGCGATGGACGACGAGGAGACCGTGGCCCTGATCGCCGGCGGTCACAGCTTCGGCAAGACCCACGGCGCCGGCCCGGCCGACAATGTCGGCACCGAGCCCGAGGGCGCGGGGCTGGAGGAACAGGGTCTGGGCTGGCACAACCGCTTCGGCAGCGGCAAGGGCGCCGACGCGATCACCAGCGGCCTGGAGGTGACCTGGTCGAAGACCCCGACCCAATGGGGCAACAGCTTCTTCGAGATCCTGTTCGGCCATGAGTGGGAGCTGTCCAAGAGCCCGGCCGGTGCCCACCAGTGGGTCGCCAAGGACGCTGAAGCCTCGATCCCGCACGCGTTCGACGCGTCGAAGAAGATCCTGCCGACGATGCTGACCACCGACCTGTCGCTGCGCTTCGATCCGGCCTACGAGAAGATCTCGCGCCGCTTTCTGGAGCACCCTGACCAGTTCGCCGACGCCTTCGCCCGCGCCTGGTTCAAGCTCACCCACCGCGACATGGGGCCGCGCGCGCGCTACCTCGGTCCGGAAGTCCCGGACGAGGCGCTGATCTGGCAGGACCCGGTGCCGGCCGCCGACTACCCGGCGATCGACGCCGGCGACATCGCCGCGCTGAAGAAGAAGCTCCTGGCCTCCGGGCTGACGGTGTCCGAGCTGGTGTCCACCGCCTGGGCCTCGGCCTCGACCTTCCGCGGCGGCGACAAGCGCGGCGGCGCCAATGGCGCGCGCATCCGCCTGGCCCCGCAGAAGGACTGGGACGCCAACCAGCCCGCGCAGCTGGCGAAGGTGCTCAAGACGCTGGAAGGCATCCAGTCCGACTTCAACGGCGCCCAGTCCGACGGCAAGCGGGTCTCGCTCGCCGACCTGATCGTGCTCGGCGGCTGCGCCGCGGTCGAGAAGGCGGCGGCCGATGCCGGCGTGTCGATCCAGGTGCCGTTCTCGCCGGGGCGTACCGACGCCTCCCAGGAGCAGACCGACGTCGACTCGTTCGCGCCGCTGGAGCCGGTCGCCGACGGCTTCCGCAACTACAGCCAGGGTGCGTTCTCGATCCCGGCCGAGCATCTGCTGATCGACCGCGCGCAGTTGCTGACCCTGACCGCGCCGGAAATGACCGCCCTGGTCGGCGGCCTGCGCGTGCTCGGCGGCAACCACGGCGGTTCCGGCCACGGCGTGTTCACCGAGCGTCCGGGCGTGCTGAGCAACGACTTCTTCCGCAACCTGCTCGACATGGGCACCGAGTGGAAGCCGACCTCGAAGGCCGCCGAGACCTTCGAGGGTCGCGACCGCAACAGCGGCAAGGCGAAGTGGACCGGCACCCGGGTCGACCTGGTGTTCGGCTCCAACTCGGTGCTGCGCGCACTGGCCGAGGTCTACGCCAGCACCGACGGCCAGGACAAGTTCGTCAAGGATTTCGTCGCCGCCTGGAACAAGGTGATGAACCTGGACCGCTTCGACCTGGTCTGAGCGAACGGCTCCCGGCCCCAATGAAGAAGCCCGGCGCAAGCCGGGCTTCTTCGTTCGTGGCGGCGGGGTTCAGGCCGCCTGCGCGGCCGGCACCGTCGCCGCGGCGTCCAGCGCCTGCGCCAGATCGCTCCACAGATCGTCGACGTGCTCGATGCCGACCGACAGCCGCAGCAGGCCGTCGGTGATGCCGTTGGCGGCCTTGTCGGCGGCACCGACGACGCGATGGGTCAGTCCCGAGGGGTGCTGGATCAGGGTATCGACCGAGCCCAGGCTGACCGCCGGCGTCATCAACCGCACCGCCCGCATCACCGCCGCCGCGGCGTCGTAACCGCCGGCCAGTTCGAAGGCCATCAGCGATCCCGGCCCGGCCATCTGGCTGCCGACCAGGTGCGCGTTGCGGACCGTGCCCAGCCCCGGATGGAACACCCGCGCGACCCTCGGATGCGCGGCCAGCCGCTCGGCGAGCGTCTGCGCGTTGGCCTGCGCGCGCTCGACCCGCAGCGACAACGTCGGCAGGCCACGGTGCAGCAGGTAGGCGGCCAGCGGATGCAGCAGCCCGCCGGTCGCCGCGCGCACCGTGCGCAGCGGTTGCGCCAGTGCGTCCTCGCAGCAGACCACGCCGGCGATCACGTCGCCGTGGCCGCCGAGGAACTTGGTCGCGCTGTGCAACACGTAGCGTGCGCCCAGCGCCAGCGGGTTCTGCAGCACCGGGGTGGCGAAGGTCGAATCGACCAGTACCGGCACGCTGCCGGCGGCGGCCACCGCGGCGCGGATGTCGACCAGGTCGACGGTCGGGTTGGCCGGGGTCTCGACGATGACCAGGGCGGTATCGGGACGGATCGAGGCGGCGATGCGGTCGGCGGTGACGAACTCGGCCTCCAGCCCGCACAGGCCGCTGGCCAGCAGGTGGTCGGAGGTGCCGTACAGCGGCCGTACCACCAGCACATGGCCGCCATGCGCGCGTCGCGCCATCAGCACCGCGGTCAGCGCCGCCATGCCGGAACCGAAGGCCACGCAGGCCTCGCTGCCTTCCAGGCGCGCCAGTGCGCTCTCGGTCCGTGCCACGGTCGGATTGTGCAGGCGCGCATAGATCGGATTGGCCGCACTGGCCTCGCCGGCGACCAGGGCATCGAAGCTGGCGGTGCCGGCCTCGAGATCGGCGACCGGATAGGTGGTCGACAGATCGATCGGCGGCGCGTGCACACAGGCCTCGCGCAGGCCATCGCGGCCGGCATGGACAAGACGGGTTTCGAGTCGGGTCACCGCAGGCTCCTGATCGGAATATTTGCCGATGCTAGAAGATCATGCGACCCCTGACTTATGATCCGAAGGATATTTCATCTAAAGGCGCAGTTCCGATGCTTGACCGAATCGACGTCGCCCTGTTGCGGATGTTGCGGAAGAATGCGCGGCTACCGAACAAGACCCTGGCCGAAAAGACCGGGGTCGCCCCCTCGACCGCGCTGGAGCGGATCCGTCGCCTGCACGAGTCGCGCACGATCCAGGGCTACCACGCCGAGGTCGCCCCGGCGGCGATCGGGATCGGTCTGCAGGCGATGGTCGCGGTGCGGCTGGCGCGCCATTCGCGGCCGATGGTCGACGGCTTTCTGGACCACCTGCAGGGGCTGCGCGAAGTGCTGGCGTTCTACCACCTGGCCGGCGCCGACGACTTCCTCGTCCATGTCGGCGTGCGCGACAGCGCGCACCTGCGCGAGTTCGCGCTGACCGCGTTCACCGAGCGCGAGGAGGTCGCGCATATCCAGACCCACCTGATATTCGACTTCCACCGCAACACCGAATTGCCCGTCTACCTGCAGTCACCCGATCTGCAGTCGCCCGGCTGAGCCCCTCCACCGTCTGCAAACATCTCTCGGCTAGGATGGCCGTTTCCACAGATCGCGGGACCCGTCATGACCACACCTCTCGTCCAGGACCTGTTCGCCCAGTTGCAGGGCCGTCCCGCCGCCGAAATGGCGCAGTCGCTGGGCATCCCGGCGGCGCAGACCGAATCGGCGATCTCCGCCGCCCTGCCCCTGCTGGTCGGCGCGATGGGACGCAACGCCAGCCAGCCTCAGGGCGCGCAAGCCCTGCTTGGGGCGCTGCAACGCGACCATTCCGGCAACGACCTGGCCGGCGTGCTCGGCGCGGTCCTCGGCGGCGGCGGCCAGGGCGGCGGCATCCTCGACCACCTGCTTGGCGGCCAGCAACGCAACGCCACCAACGGCCTGGGCGCGGCGACCGGGCTGGACAACGACCGCGCCGGCGCCCTGCTGAAGATGCTGGCGCCGATCGTGATGGCCTATCTGGCGCGGCGGGTGTTCTCGTCCGAACCGGCTCCGGCCGGCACCCGTGCGCTGACCCCGCAGTCGCTGGGCGACGTGCTCGGCCAGGAAGGCCGCGACATGCGCCAGGCCGGCGGCATGCAGGGCGGCCTGCTCGGCGCGGTGCTCGACCAGGACGGCGACGGCGACCTGGACATGGGCGACCTGATGCGCCTGGGCGGCTCGCTGCTGGGCGGCGGCCGCTGAGCCGCGGCCGCGCCTAGGTCGCGTCGATATCGCCCAGGGCGCGGATCAACCGGCGAGCCCGCTTGTCGGGCTTGCTGGACGGCGGCCGGTAACCGGTACGCGCGGCGGCGCGCAGGGCGCGCTGCCGTTCGCGCGCCTCGCGCGAGGCCTCGTCCTCCCGATACAGGGTGCGTGCGACCGTGGCCGGCCCGCGCTGGTCGCTGAGCGCCAGCACCTCGACCACGAACGCCTCCTCGCCGCGCTCGATCTTCAGCCGGTCGCCCTCGCGCAAGGTGCGCGAGGCCTTGGCGCGCTGGCCGCCGACCTCGATCCGACCGTGCTCGATGGCGTGTTTGGCCAGACTGCGGGTCTTGAAGAAGCGCGCGGCCCACAACCACAGGTCCAGGCGCACGCCGGCAACGGCCTCGACGGCCTGGGCCGGATTGGAACGGGCGTTGCGGGTCATGGCGTCAGTCTAGCGCGCGGCGCGCATGCGGGCGGGGCGTCGGAAACGCAAACGGCCGCCCGGAGGCGGCCGTCGCGGAGCATCCCGGAGGATGCGGCGGATCAGTCGGCGGACTTGGCGTAGGCCGACAGATCTTCCTTGATGCGGGCCTTCTTGCCTTCCAGGCCGCGCAGGTAGTACAGCTTGCCGGCGCGGACCTTGCCGCGGCGCTTGACCTGGACCGAATCGATGATCGCGCTGTGGTTCTGGAACACGCGCTCGACGCCGTAACCGTGCGAGATCTTGCGGACGGTGAACGAGGAGTTCAGGCCGGCGTTCTTGATCGCGATGACCACGCCTTCGTAGGCCTGGACGCGCTCGCGGTTGCCTTCCTTCACCTTGACGTTGACGACGACGGTGTCGCCGGGGCTGAACTGGGGCAGCTTGCGCTGGACCTGTTCGGCTTCGAATTCCTGCAGGAGCGTATTGAGGGTCATGGTCGTAGCCTGGTTGATGTCGCTTTTCTAGGCCGTCCGGTCGGGCCGGAAGGCACGTTGTTGCGCGAGTGCACGTGGACCCGCGTCATGGCATGGGTGGAGCTAAGCCGCGCATTATAGCGGTCTTTCCGCCGCAGATGCTAGCGGTCGCTGCCGGGATCCGTCGGCGGCAAGGGCTGCACGCCCTCGTCGCTGGCCCGCCATTCATCCAGCAGCCGGCGATCGGCCGGCGACAGCGCCGCCTCGTCGATCAGGTCCGGACGTCGCAGCCAGGTCCGGCCCAGCGACTGCATCCGCCGCCAACGCGCGATATGGGCGTGATTGCCGGACATCAGCACCTCCGGCACCCCGCCCAGCTCGTGCTCGACCGGACGGGTGTAATGCGGGCAATCCAGCAGGCCGTCGGCCTCGAAGCTGTCCTGGGCCGCGGATTCGGCATCGTTGAGCGCGCCGTCCTGCAGCCGCGCGACCGCGTCGACCACCACCGCCGCGGCCAACTCACCGCCGGACAGCACGTAGTCGCCGATCGACAGCTCCTCGTCGACCTCGGCCCGGATCAGGCGCTCGTCGACGCCCTCGTAGCGGCCGCACAGCAGGATCAGCCGATCCATCGCCGCCAGCTCGCGGACCTTCGCCTGGGTCAGCGGCGCGCCCTGCGGGCTCATGTAGATCACCCGCGCCGGCATCGGCGCGGCGGCGCGGGCGGCACGGATCGCCGCCCGCAACGGGTCGATCAGCATCACCATGCCCGGACCGCCGCCGAACGGGCGGTCGTCGACCCGCCGGTAGTTGCCCTCGGCGTAGTCGCGCGGGTTCCAGCCGTGCAGCGACAGCAGCCCGCGCTCGCCGGCCCGTCCGGTGACGCCGAACGCGGCGCACTGGTCGATGAATTCCGGAAACAGGCTGACGACGTCGATGCGCATGGAGGGTCCAGGAAGCGGGGCCGGATCGAGACCGGCAGGATACGGCCTTGGCGGCCGCGGCCGGCGGACTAGAAATCCGAGTCCCAGTCGACCGTGACCACGCCGTTGTCGAAATCGACGGCGGTCACGTACTGCGGCTGCACGAAGGGAATCATCCGCTCGCGCTCGTCGTCGCGGGCGACCAGCACGTCGTTGGCGCCGGTCGAGAACAGGTGCGAGACCGTGCCCAGCGCCACCCCGTCGGTGGTGACCACGCGCAGGCCTTCCAGGTCGACCCAGTAGTACTCGCCGGGCTTGGGCGGCGGCAGCACCTCGCGCGGCACGTGGATCTCGGTGCCGCGCAGCGCCTCGGCGGCGTCGCGGTCGGTGACCTCGGGCAGATGCCCGATCAGGTACTTGCCGCTCTCACGTCCCTTCGCCCCGCGCAGCTCGCGCTCGCCGCCGGCGGGATCGACCAGGATCCACGGCTGGTAGCGGAAGATCGCCGCGCGCGGCTCGGTCCAGGATTCGAATTTCAGTTCGCCACGCAGACCAAAGGCGCCAAGCACCCTGCCCAACAGGATGCGGCGCCCTTGCTCGCTCATCTGTGGCGTTTCGGCCGCTGGCCGCGCGTCGACGCGACCGCAGACGATCAGGCCGAAGCCGCTGCCGGCGCGTCGGCCGACTTCACCGCGTCCTTGTACAGCACGGCGACCTTGTCGGTCAGCTGCGCGCCGTTGTCGACCCAGTGCTTGACGCGCTCGGTGTTGAGCTCGACGCGCTTCTCGCCGCCGGTCGCGACCGGGTTGTAGTAACCCACGCGCTCGATGTTGCGGCCGTCGCGGGCGTTGCGGCTGTCGGTGACGATGATGTGGTAGAAGGGACGCTTCTTGGCGCCACCACGTGCCAGACGGATCTTGACCATTGCTTGCTTTCCTGTGTTGCCCAGCCGCCGGAATGGCGGGGTAAGCCGGCGATTGTAGCCGCTTGGCGGCATCGGTGGAAGTCCGGGCAGGGCCCGACCCGATCCGTCTCGCCCCGGCCGCTGCGACCGCCTCCCCTGCCCGCTCGCCCCGGAACCGGGCCCCTCACAGGGCCCGGCCGCCCGGTCGGGTACCCGCCGCAGCGGGCCCCCAGGCTGAGCGCACGCTCAGGGCGTGACCGTCAGCCTCACCGGCACGCTCGACACCGGCATACCCGGGTCGTTGCTGGCGAAACAGGCGCGGGCATCATACTGGCCCGGCGCCAGCCCGGCCGCGTTCAGGTTGAGCGCGACCGACTGCTGCTGACCGGCATCGACCTGCCCGGCCGACGGCGCCGCCGAGCTCATCCACGCCGCACCGCAGCTGCTGGCGGCATTGACCTCGAAGGCCATGCCCGGGTTGCTCGAGGAGGTCGCGCCCCAGACCCCGCCCAGCTCCGGCGAGGTCACCACCTGGGCCTGGCTGCCGACGCCCTGGGCCGACTGGTACCACGCCCAGCGATTGGCGAACGGGATGTCGAAGCGCACGTGCAGCCAATAGGTCCCCGGCGGCAGCACCACGTTCTCGCCGGCCAGGGTCGGATCGAACTGCACCCAGCGGTCGCTGAAGCCCAGCCCCGGGGTGCCCGGCGTCGCCGTGTAGCTCCACAGCGCGGTATCCGGCGCCAGGTTCGGGTAGCCGGCCGGCTTGCCGCCGTCGTCGGCGTAGATCGCCCAGGTCACGCTGCTGGCGATGCTCATCGGATCGGCGTCGCTGGCGCCGACCACGAAGCCGCGCGCGGCCAGGAAGTCGATCGTGCCGGTTTCGTTCATCACGAAGTCGTCGGCGGTGTAGGTGCCGGTGCCCAGATCGGTGAAGTAGGCGCTGCGGGTGCCCGAGCCGATCGAACCGTTGCTGGACGCGAACACCACCGCGCTGATCGAGCCGCTGGCCTGGTAGCTCCAGTCCAGCACGCCGCCACCGACGTTGGCGATGTCGACCGAGGCCTGGCCGCTGCCGCCGGCCGGCAGGCTGACCTCGATGGCGTCGGACGGATCCAGCGACGCCTGCGGCGCCGGCACCGAAACCGCGACCGGCAGATGCAGCGGGGCGACGTGCGGCGAGGACGTGTTCGGCTCCAGCACCACCGTGCCGAAGCTCCAGCCGCCGTCGGCCGGCAGGCTGGCGGCGTCGACGCTCACCGTCAGGGTCACCTCGCCGCCGCCCCTGACCTTGAAGCTGGCCGGCGAGACCGCACCCGGCAGCCCTTCCAGTCGCGCGTTCCACTTCACGTTCGGACGCCGCACGCTGCGCAGGGTGCGGGTGAACACGCAGGTGTCGATGCAACGGCCCTCGGCCATGCTCGCCAGGTTCAGGCTGCTGGTGTCGCCGCCCTCGGCCGGGTTGGCGGCCTGGTAGTTGGCGGTGCTTTCGTCCATCACCAGGGCCGCGCGCGCCGCGGCCGGCACGTCGACGCGGCCGCTGCCCATCGCGAACGGATCGGCCGGCGTCACGCCATCCTCGATCAATACGCCGGTGTCGGCGGTCATCATCAGCGCCGACTTGACCTGGGCCGGGGTCCAGGTCGGATGCAACTGCTTGAGCAGGCCGGCCGCGCCGGCCACGTGCGGCGCCGCCATCGAGGTGCCGTTCTTCAGGCCCACCAGTTCCTCGAAGCCCTCGATGGTGTCGCCGGCGTCGACCGCCAGCACCGCCACGCCCGGCGCGGTGACGTCGGGCTTGACCAGCTCATAGTTGGCCGGCCCGCGCGAACTGAAGTCGCCGAGTACGTCGGGGGTATTGGCCACCTGCACCGCCGGATAGCCGATCGCCGCGGTCGCCGACACGCCGGCGGCGAAATCGCGCACCGCATCGCCGTCGGACTGGGTGATCGCGAATGCCGGGATCGTGGTCCCGGGCACCGACGGGATCAGCCCGCCGGCGGCATTGTTGGCGATCACCACCGCGATCGCGCCGGCCGCGGTCGCATTGTTGGTCTTGATCGAGAACGAACAGCCGCCGCGACGGACGAAGGCGATCGCGCCCTGGAAGGTGCCGCCCGGATAGGCCGCGCAGCCATCGCTGCCGCTGTCGAAGTCGGGCGCGACCACGAACGCGGTGGTGCCGGCGATCGCGGCGGAGTGCTCGACGCCGTTGCTGCCCGGGGTCAGCACCACCGACTGCAGCGGATCCGGCGGCGTGCCGGGACCGGTCATGCTGAGCAGGAACTCATAGCCCTGGCGGCCGTGGGTCGCCGCCGCAACCGTGGTCACCCACGG
Organism: Marilutibacter maris; assembly: GCF_003233695.1. NCBI lineage: Bacteria > Pseudomonadati > Pseudomonadota > Gammaproteobacteria > Lysobacterales > Lysobacteraceae > Marilutibacter > Marilutibacter maris. The sequence goes on from NZ_CP029843.1 coordinate 2,596,579, forward strand.
CTCGTGATGGCCGAGGGTGGCCGGACCGGGACCGGAGTTGCCGGCCGACGCGGAGACGAACACGCCGGCATCGGAGGCGCCGAGGAAGGCCTGCGACACCGCCTCGCTCCACGGGCTGCTGCCGCCGCCGATCGAGAAGTTGATGACGTCGACGCCGTCGGCGACCGCCTGGTCGACGGCCGCGGCCGAGGACACGTTCGGACACAGTCCGCGACCGTCGCTGATATTGGTGTAACAGACGTCGTAGGCAATGATGTTGCCGCGCGGGGCGACGCCGGAGATATGGACCTGGGCGCCGCGGAACTCGACCGTGCGCGGGTTGCCGGCGGCGGTCGAGGCGGTGTGCGAGCCATGGCCGCTGGTGTCACCGAAACCGGGCTCCTCGCGGATGCCGGCCACGCCGCAGCGATTGCCCGGCGCCTCGCAGACGAAGTCGTAGCCGCCGATCAGCTTGTCGTTGCAACGTCCCTCGTCGACACCGCCCGGCGCGCAGGTGCCCAGGTAGTTGCCCGAGCCCAGCGGATTGACGTGCTGGTAGCCGTCGCTGGCGACCGCGCTGAACGACGGGCTGCCGAAATTGATGCCCGAATCGATGATGCCGAACACGATGCCCTCGCCGCGGGCACCGGCCGACAGCGGCGAACCGTCCATCAACTGACCCGGCGGCAGGCCGCTGCCCTGGTTCCAGACGGTGTCGGCGCCGATCCGCTGCGGGCCGGCGTCGGTCTCGATCTCGTACTCGCGGTAGGGCTCGACGAAGGCGACATCGCTCATGTTGGCCAGCGCCGCGGCCTCGCGGTCGCTCAGCTCGGTGACCACCGCATTGAGCGCATGCTGCATGCGCTGGCGGACCTTGAGCTGGCGCCCCAGCACGCGCGCCGCGCGCGCCTCGTGGGCGACCTGGCGACGGCCGAGATCGGCCACGTAGGCACGCGCCTCGGCGCTGGCGACATCGACCCGGCCGCCCTTGCGGGCCGGCTTGGCCAGCCCGGACCGGTCGCCCTGGTAACTCGCCAGGGCCGGCTCGGCATAGCCGACGATGTAGATCTCCTTCGGCCCCTGCTCCTGTTCGGCCAGCCCCGGTGGCGTCCCGCCTCCGGCGCCTCCCGGCATCGATTGCGCCGAAGCGCCGGACACCGCCACGACCAGCGCCGTGCCGAGCACGACCCCGAATCCTGAATCGAAGTACTTCATGGAAATCCCCTCAAGTGGCAAACGGACGGTCGGACGCGCGCGGAACTCCGCGCGCCCTGCGGGACTGCGAACTTGCCGCTTCTCCCCTGTCTGTTCGCCCATGCGCCGGCCTGCCGGCCGGCGCGGGGCATTGCGCCGAAGCACGCGCAACGATGCCGAATGTAGCCTCTGCCGGACAGCACCGGCAACCGTCGGTCGATCAGCTACCGAAAGGAAACACCACTACCTGAAGTCACTGTTTCAAGGGCGGTCGTACCGGCCTGTCGCCCCCCAGCTTCGCGCCCGGTTCCATGCCGACGAACCATGCGGCGGCGCATGCAGTACCGGACCGTTCCCATCGCCCGTCCAGACCGCTCCAGCCGTCATCGCGAAGCGGTCTTGCGCGCGGAACGCAATGACGCGGGTCGACGCGTCGCGGCACCGGTCCGACCGGTGCCCGCCCACGAGCAGGCCTCAACCGAACGGCATGCCGCCGCGGCCGCCCATCATCCCGCGCATGCCGCGCATCATGCCCTTCATGCCGCCGCGGCCGAGCTTGCCCATCATCTTTTCCATCTGCTGATACTGCTTCATCAGCTTGTTGACCTCGGCCGGGGTGACGCCGGCGCCGGCGGCGATGCGCTTGCGGCGCGAGCCGTTGAGCAGGGCCGGGTTGCGGCGCTCCTTCAGCGTCATCGAATTGATGATCGCGATCAGTCGCGGCACTTCCTTGCCGGTGACCTGGTTCTTGACGTGGTCGGGAATCCTGCCGACGCCCGGCAGCTTGTCCATCAGTCCCGACAGGCCGCCCATGTTCTGCATCTGCTCGAGCTGCTCGCGCATGTCGTTGAGGTCGAAGCGCTTGCCCTTGGCGACCTTCTCGGCCAGCTTGCGCGCCTTGTCCTGATCGACCTGCTGTTCGACCTGCTCGACCAGCGACAGCACGTCGCCCATGTCGAGGATGCGGCTGGCGATGCGGTCGGGATGGAACACGTCCAGGCCGTCGGGCTTCTCGCCGACGCCGATGAACTTGATCGGCCGCCCGGTGATGTAGCGCACGCTCAGCGCGGCGCCGCCGCGGGCGTCGCCGTCGGTCTTGGTCAGCACCACGCCGGTCAGCGGCAGCGCCTCGCTGAAATGCTTGGCGGTGACCGCGGCGTCCTGGCCGGTCATCGAGTCGACCACGAACAGGGTCTCGACCGGATCGACCGCCGCGTGCAGGGCCTTGATCTCGGCCATCATCGCGTCGTCGATGCTGGTGCGGCCGGCGGTATCGACCAGCAGCACGTCGACGTAGGACTTCTTCGCGTCCTCGATCGCCGCGCGCACGATCGCCTCGGGCTTCTGTTCGGCGCTGGACGGGAAGAACTGCACGCCGACCTGTTCGGCCAGGGTCTTGAGCTGTTCGATCGCGGCCGGCCGGTAGACGTCGGCCGACACCACCATCACCTTCTTCTTGCGGCGTTCCTTCAGGTGCTTGGCGAGCTTGCCGACGGTGGTGGTCTTGCCGGCGCCCTGCAGGCCGGCCATCAGGATCACCGCCGGCGGCGAGGTGTTGAGGTCCAGGTCGGCCGCGGCCGAGCCCATCACCGTGGTCATCTCGTCGCGCACGACCTTGATCAGGGCCTGGCCCGGGGTCAGCGACTTGAGCACCTCCTGACCGACCGCGCGCACCTTGATGCGCTCGATCAGCGCCTGCACCACCGGCAGGGCGACGTCGGCCTCCAGCAGGGCGATGCGCACCTCGCGCAACGACTCGCGGATGTTCTCCTCGGTCAGGCGGCCACGGCCGCGCAGGCGCTCGATGGTGCCGGACAGGCGCTGGGTCAGGGATTCGAACATCGCGGAACAGCCAAATCGGAAGATGGGCGCGGATTATAGCCTCCCGCCGACGCCGGCCCACGCGGCCACCGCCCGCGTGCCGGCAGCGGCGCCCGGGAATGCGACCCCGGGACGCTTACTGGCGCCGCACGCGTGTGCGACACTGCGTCGATGACAATCGTTCTCATCGCCGTCGCCGCCTACCTCGCCGCCGCCATCTGGCTGGCGGCCGACCTCGGCCGCGACCGCGCGCCGGGCCTGCGTCCGTGGTGGTGGCTGGCGCTGGGCGGGTTCCTGCTGCACGGTGGACGCCACCTGATCGCCTGGCAGCACAGCGGCGCCGCCGACCTGCACCTGTTCGCCGCGCTGTCCCTGGTCGGACTGGGAATGGCCGCGCTGACCACGCTGTTCGGCGCACGCGGTCGGATGGCGGCACTGGGCGTGATCGTGTTCCCGATCGCCGCCGCGACCCTGCTGGCGTTCGCCCTGCACACACCGCGGACGCCGGAGGCGCTGGACTGGCGCCTGCAACTGCACGCCTGGCTGGCCCTGCTCGCCTACGCCACGCTGGCGATCGCGGCCCTGCTCGCGGTGATGCTGTGGCTGCAGGAGCGGGCGCTGCGCCGTCACCGCATCCACGGCTGGTTGCGCGCCCTGCCGCCGCTGGTCGAACTGGAAACCCTGTTGTTCCGCAGCATCACCGTCGGCTTCGTCCTGCTCAGCGCGACCCTGCTGACCGGGATGCTGTTCGTCGAGAACCTGCTGGCCCAGCACCTGGTCCACAAGACCGTGCTCAGCGTGCTGTCCTGGCTGGTGTTCGGCGGCCTGCTGGTCGGGCGCTGGCGCCGCGGCTGGCGCGGCGCCAAGGCGGTGCACTGGACCCTGGTGGCGATGGCCCTGCTGGTGCTGGCCTTCTTCGGCAGCAAAACGGTGCTGGAACTGGTCCTGAACCGGGTCGTCTGAGCGCGGCCGACGCCGCGCCGCGACCCGCTCCCCTCCGACCGCGCCCTTCCCCGATCGCGTCCTTCGGCCGGCAACCGGCTGAACGGGCTCTGTTTCACGTGCAATATTTGCATTGACAAATATTGCAGAGGCTATCAACATGCGCCCCATGAACGCACAACCGCCTTCGCTCGCTTGCACCGGGTCCAGTCTCGGCCTGCTGTTCCGCCAGGTCCGCGATGCGATGTGGGCCCGCATGGCCGACGAACTGGCCCAGGCCGGCCACGACCTGACCTTCAGCCAGTACATCACCCTCAAGAAGCTTTCCGAGGGGCCCCGGGGCGCGACCGAGCTGGCCCGCGCCGCCGAGCTCAACCCCGGCGCGATGACCCGCCTGGTCGACAAGCTGCAGGCGCGTGGCTTCGTCGAACGGGTCACCGACCCCGACGACCGCCGCGCCCTGACCGTGCAACTGACCGGACTCGGCCAGCGCATGTGGCTGGACATCAACGAGTGCGGCCGGCGGGTGCGCGAACGCGCGCTCGACGGCATGAGCGACGACGAGCGCGACCAGCTGCTGTCGCTGCTGGCGCGGGTCCGCGACAACCTTTCCTTTCCCGGCAACTGATCGATGGCTCCCTCCCCCGCCCCCCGGCGTCCGCTGCGGACGCCCCCGCTCAAGTCCCTGTCCGCCGCCGCCCTGCTCGGCGCCCTGCTGGTCGCCGCCGGCTGCGCAAGTACCGGCGGCCTGACCCCGGCCGGCACCGCGCTGGAAGCCGATGCGCTGGCCAGCGGCCGCACGTTCGAGGCATTCGCCGGCTCCGCTGCCGGATTTCCCGAGCTGCGCTGGTGGAGCGCCCTCGGCGATCCGCAGCTGGATGCGCTGATCGACGAGGCCCTGGCCGGCAACCCGGGCCTGGACACCGCCAATGCGCGGCTGCGCCAGGCCGGCGCCCGTGCCGGCCTGGCCGACGCCCAGCGCAGGCCCACCGTCGGCGCCGGCGCGCAGTATTCCGGGCTGAGGATCCCTTCCACCGTCGCCCCCGAGCCGCTCGGCGGCGAGTACAGCGGGGTCGAGCTGATCGATCTGAGCTTCAACCACAGCTTCGACTTCTGGGGCGGCAAGCGCGCCCAGTGGCAGGCCGCGATCGGCCAGGTCCGCGCCGCCGAGGCCGACCTGCAGGCGGCGCGATTGATGTTGTCGGCCAACGTCGCCCGCACCTATGTCGGGCTGGCCCAGGCCTTCGATGCCCTCGATGTCGCCGAGGCCGAGCGCGAACGCGCCGAGCGCCTGCTCGAACTGGGCGAACAGCGCGTCGCCGCCGGACTCGACAACCGCATGCAGCTGCGCCGCGCCGAGAGTGCGGTCGCCTCCGCCGACGAACAGGCCCAGGCCGCCCGCCAGCAGGTCGACGCCGCGCGCAATGCCCTGGCCGCCCTGCTCGGCCAGGGGCCGGACCGCGGCCTCGCCGTGCGGCGCCCGGCGCTGCTGCAGGCACCGGCGCCGGCGATTCCCGACGTGCTGCCCAGCGAGTTGCTCGGCCACCGCCCCGACGTGGTCGCGGCGCGCTGGCGGGTCGAAGCCGCCCGCCACGGCATCGACGCCAGCCGCGCCGCGTTCTATCCGACCGTGAACCTCTCGGCGATGGTCGGGCTGGCCTCGGCGGGCCTGTCGGACCTGTTCGACAGCGACGCCGCGCTGGTCCAGGGCGGCCCCGCGATCAGCCTGCCGATCTTCGACGGCGGCCGTCTGCGCAGCCAGCTCGATGCCAGCGACGCCGACTACGACCTCGCCGTCGCCGGCTACAACGAACGCCTGGTCGCCAGCCTGCGCGAGGTCGCCGATGCCCTCCAGGGCGCGCGTTCGCTGGACGCCCGGATCGCCGCCGCGACCATCGCCCGCGACGCCGCCGACGATGCCTGGCGCATCGCGGTAGACCGCTATCGGGCCGGCATCGGCACCCAGCTCGACGTGCTCGCCGCACAGCAGCCGCTGCTGCAACTGGACCAGCTGCGGGCCGCGCTGCGCGCACAGCGGCTGATCGCCTGCGTCGACCTGGACACCGCCCTGGGCGGCGGCCTGGCACTGCAGTCGCCGGACACGCCGCTGGCAGCCACCGCCGACTGAAGCCGGCGCCTCCACGACCTCTTTCCCGCTGCCGGCCCGGTGCCGGCAGGCAACATCGAACGACAAGGCCCCGCCATGACGACCGAACCCAATCCCACCGCCACGACCGCTCCGTCCGCTCCCACGCGATCGGGCAATGGCAGGCGCCGCAAGGCACTGGCCGCGCTCGCCGCCACCGCGCTGATCGCCGGCGCCGCCTGGGCCGCCTGGTACCTGCTGGTCGCCCGCTGGCACCAGAGCACCGAGGACGCCTACGTCCAGGGCGACGTGGTCAGCATCACCCCGCAGACCGCCGGCACGGTGATCGGCATCAACGCCGACGAGGGCATGAAGGTCGCCGCCGGCCAGGTGCTGGTCCAGCTCGACCCCAACGATGCCGATGTCGCCTACCAGGCGGCGCTGGCCAACCTCGCCGGCACCGTGCGCCAGGTGCGCGGTCTGTACAGCGCGGTCGATGCCGGCCAGGCCGATCTCAAGGCCCGCCAGGTCGCGGTCGCCAAGGCCCGCGCCGATGTCCGCCGCCGTCAGGGCCTGGTCGCCAGCGGCGCGGTCTCCAGCGAGGAACTCGCCCACGCCCGCGACCAGCTCGCCGCCGCCGAGGCGGCGTTGTCGGCCTCGCACGGCGAACTGGCGCGCAACCGCGCCCTGGTCGACGCCACCGAGGTCGCCAGCCAGCCGCAGGTCCAGGCTGCCGCCGCGCAGTTGCGTCGCGCCTGGCTCGACAAGCAGCGCTCGGCGATCCTCGCCCCGATCGACGGCTACACCGCCCGGCGCAGCGTGCAGCTGGGCCAGCGCGTGCAGCCGGGCACCCCGCTGATGACCGTGGTGCCGCTGGACAAGGTCTGGATCGAGGCCAACTTCAAGGAAACCCAGCTGGACGGCATGCGCATCGGCCAGCCGGTCAAGGTCCACGCCGACCTGTACGGCGGCGACGTCGAGTACGACGGCCGCATCGCCAGCCTCGGCATGGGCACCGGCAGCGCGTTCTCGCTGCTGCCGGCGCAGAACGCCAGCGGCAACTGGATCAAGATCGTCCAGCGGGTACCGGTGCGCATCGAGATCGACGCCGCGCAGCTGGCCGAGCACCCGCTGCGACTGGGCCTGAGCACCCATGTCGACGTCGACATCCATGATCAGGACGGCGCGGTGCTGGACCCGGGCGCCGCCCCGGACCAGGCCGAGGAACCGGTGCTGTCGACCGACAGCTACGCCCAGCAACTGGCCGAGGCCGATGCGCTGATCCAGTCGGTGATCGAGGACAACCTGCCGGCCGGCGCGCGTCGCGACGACGGCACCCGCGACAAGGGCTGATCGAATTCCATGTCCAGCCTCGTCGAACAGGAAGAGAGCTACGGGCTGCCGGCCACACCCGCGCCGCCCAAGGCGTTCGCGCCGCCGAACCAGGCGCTGACCACGATCGGTCTGGCACTGGCTTCGTTCATGCAGGTGCTCGACACCACGATCGCCAACGTCTCGCTGCCGACCATCTCCGGCAACCTCGGCGCCAGCGCCAACCAGGCGACCTGGGTGATCACCTCGTTCGCGGTCAGCAACGCGATCGCGCTGCCGCTGACCGGCTTCATGACCCGCCGCTTCGGCGAGCGCAAGCTGTTCACCTGGGCGACGCTGGCGTTCGTGATCGCCTCGCTGCTGTGCGGCCTGGCCGGCAGCATGGAGTTCCTGGTCGGCGCGCGTGCGCTGCAGGGCTTCGTCGCCGGCCCGATGTACCCGGTCACCCAGGCGCTGCTGATCTCGATCTACCCGCCGCACAAGCGCGGCCAGGCGATCGCGCTGCTGGCGATGGTCACCGTGGTCGCGCCGATCGCCGGACCGATCCTCGGCGGCTGGATCACCGACAACTACAGCTGGGAATGGATCTTCTTCATCAACGTGCCGATCGGCATCTTCTCCAGCATCGTCGTCGGCCGCCAGCTCAAGGGCCGTCCGGAACGCCTGGAAAAGCCGAAGATGGACTACATCGGCCTGGCCACCCTGGTGCTGGGCGTCGGTGCGCTGCAGATCATGCTCGACCTGGGCAACGACGAGGACTGGTTCAACTCCACCCTGATCGTGTGGCTGACCATCGTCGCGGTGATCGCGCTGGCGGTGTTCGTGATCTGGGAACTGACCGAGAAGGACCCGATCGTCGACCTGCGCCTGTTCCGCCACCGCAACTTCACCAGCGGCACGATCGCGATGGTGCTGGCCTACTCGGCATTCTTCGCCGTCGGCCTGCTGGTGCCGCTGTGGCTGCAGCGCAATCTCGGCTACACCGCGATCTGGGCCGGCTTCGCGACCGCGCCGATCGGCATCCTGCCGGTGCTGCTGACCCCGCTGGTCGGCAAGTACGCGACCCGCTTCGACCTGCGCTGGCTGGCGACCTTCGCCTTCATCGCGATGGCCTTCACCAGCTTCATCCGCGCCGGCTTCAACCTCGACGTCGACTTCCAGCGGGTCGCCATGGTGCAGTTGATCCAGGGCCTGGGCGTGGCGCTGTTCTTCATGCCGGTGCTGACGATCCTGCTGTCGGACCTGGAACCGCACGAGATCGCCGCCGGCTCCGGCCTGGCCACCTTCGTGCGCACGCTCGGCGGCAGCTTCGCCGCCTCGCTGACCACCTGGGCCTGGAACCAGCGCGGCACCATCCACCACGCGCGCCTGACCGAGCACATCCAGGCCGCCGACCCGGCGATCCAGCAGACCGTGAGCACGCTGGGGCAAGGCGATCCGCAGCGCGGGGCAATGGCGCTGAACCAGATGATCTCGCAACAGGCGATGCAGATCGGCTTCAACGAGATATTCCACCTGCTCGGCATCCTGTTCCTGCTGGTGATCGTCTTCGTCTGGTTCGCGCGGCCGCCGTTCGCGGCCAAGGTCGGCGGCGCCGCATCCGGCGGGCACTGAGCCGCCGCGATTGCGCCGCGGTCCGATACTTAGCAACCTCCATCAATCCGGTCCCGGCAGGATGATCGGGCGGAAACGACGGAGACCCGCATGAACCGACCCGCGACACGGCGCAGCTATGCGACCCGCGTGGAAAGGGTGGTCGCGCACCTGGCCGACCACCTCGACCAGCCGCTGCCCCTGGAGCAGCTCGCCGCGATCGGCCACTTCTCGCCGTTCCACTTCCATCGCATCTACCGTGGACTGATGGGCGAGACCGTGGCCGACACCCTGCGCCGGATGCGCCTGCACCGGGCCGCGGTCGAACTCGTGCACGGCCGCCACACGCTGGAGACGATCGCCTACCGCTGCGGCTACGGCAGCGGCGCGGCGTTCAACCGCGCGTTCGCGCAGGCCTACGGCATGCCGCCGGGGGCGTTCCGTCGCCGCCAGGACCACGCCATCCAGGCGCCGTCCTGTCCCGATCACGCCATTCCCGAGGACGCCATCATGTACGAGGTCCGGATCGAAACCCTGCCATCCCGCCATGTCGCCGCGCTGCGGCACGTCGGTCCCTATCACCAGATCGGCGGCGCCTTCGGCCGGCTCGCCGCCTGGGCCGCCGGCCAGGGCATGCGCCCCGGTCAACAGCGCAGCTTCGGCATCTACTACGACGATCCGGAGAGCAAGCCCGCCGGCGAACTGGTCGCCGATGCCTGCATCGAGGTGGCGACGGAGCAGACGGTGGACGGCGACGTGCGCACGGCCACGATCGCCGGCGGCCGCCATGCGGTGCTGGTCCACACTGGCCCCTACGCCGAGCTGGAGCGCCCGTATCGTTGGCTGTTCGGCGAATGGTTGCCGGCCAGCGGCGAGGAGGCCGCCGACACACCGGTGTTCGAGGAATACCTCAACGACCCGCAAGCGCTGCCGCCCGCCGAGTGGAGGACCGCGATCTGCGTGCCGCTGAAGTGAAACAGCGCTTCGCGCCATCGCCGCCGGAACGGGCGATTCGCGAACTCAAGAGGCCGGGCGTGCCCGGCCTGTCGCATCGAACCGGGCTCCGGGGCGCCGCCGCCCCGGCCAGGGAGCCGCTCAGATGGCGGCGTCCACCGCATCGGCCAGGCGCTCCACCGCGACCACCTGCATCTCGCCGACCTGCCCGGAACGCGGCGCGTTGGCCTTGGGCACGATCGCCCGCTTGAAACCGTGGGTGGCGGCCTCCTTCAGCCGCTCCTCACCATTGGGCACCGGGCGGATCTCGCCCGACAGCCCGACCTCGCCAAAGGCGATCGTGCGTTCGGCCAACGGCGCGTCGCGCAGGCTGGACAACACCGACAGCAGCACCGGCAGGTCGGCCGCGGTCTCCTGCACGCGGATGCCGCCGACCACGTTGACGAACACGTCCTGGTCGCCGACACCCACGCCGCCGTGCCGGTGCAGCACCGCCAGCAACATCGCCAGACGGTTGCCCTCCATGCCGACCGCGACCCGGCGCGGATTCGACAGCGGCGATGAGTCGACCAGCGCCTGCACCTCGACCAGCAGCGGACGGGTCCCCTCGCGGGTCACCATCACGCAACTGCCCGGCTGCGGCTCGCGACTGCCGGACAGGAAGATCGCCGAGGGGTTGGGCACTTCGCGCAGGCCCTTGTCGCCCATCGCGAACACGCCCAGCTCGTTGACCGCGCCGAAACGGTTCTTGAACGCGCGCAGTACCCGGAACCGGCTGCCGCTCTCGCCTTCGAAATACAACACCGCGTCGACCATGTGCTCGAGCACGCGCGGCCCGGCGATGCCCCCCTCCTTGGTCACGTGGCCGACCAGGAACACCGCGGTGCCGGTCTCCTTGGCGTAGCGGACCAATCGCGCGGCGCTCTCGCGTACCTGGCTGACCGAGCCCGGCGCGGCCCCCAGCGACTCGGTCCACAAGGTCTGCACCGAGTCGGCGACGATCAGCCGCGGGCGCATCTCGGCGGCCTGCTCGAGGATCTTCTCGATCCCGGTCTCGGCCAGCGCATGCACGCCATCCAATGGCAGTCCGAGTCGCGCGCCGCGGCCGGCGACCTGGGCCAGCGACTCCTCGCCGGTCACATACAACGAAGGCAGCTCGCCGGCCATCTTCGCGACCGCCTGCAACAACAGGGTCGACTTGCCGATGCCCGGATCGCCGCCGACCAGCACCACCGCGCCGTGGACCAGACCGCCGCCAAGCACGCGGTCGAGCTCGCCGATGCCGGTGGAGACCCGCTCGGCCTCGGTATGGGTCACGTCCTTGAGCGCGGTGACCTTCGGCGGATCGACCTTGCCGGCCCAGCCGCTGCGCCGGGAGGCCGCGCCCTTGGCCGCCGTCGCCGCCGGCTCGACGACGAATTCGCTGAGCGAGTTCCAGGCCCCGCACTCGGCGCACTGCCCCTGCCACTTGTTGTGATCGGCACCGCACTCGGCGCAGACATAGGCGGTGCGGGCCTTCGGCTTGGAGGATCGGGCGGGTTTGGACGAGCTGATGGCCATTCAGGGTGCACCGGGTCAGGCGATGGAAACCGACCGCGCGGATCGAAGCGCCTCCGCGGTCATCCCGGCCACGGAGCGCCCCCGGAATGCGACGGCCACAGACGGGTACTGTACCCGGGCCCGGTCGCAGGCCGTGAGACCGGCAACGGCGCCCTTGAAACGGACGACACCGCCGGTATCCGCCCTACAGCCGGCCGTCGACGCCCTCCGCGCCCAGCACCGACTTCACGTCGTAGACCACGCAGCCGGGCTTGCCGTAACCGCGCACCGTCCCGATCCCACCCTCGACGAACGCACGGTGCGGCACGGCGAGGATCACCGCGTCGTAGTCGCCGGCCCGCGGCGCATCGATCAGGCGGATGCCGAGCTCGGCCTGCGCCTCGTCCGCATCGGCGAGCGGATCGTACACGTCGACATGCGCATGCGAGGCCTGCAGTTCGCGGATGATCTCGCCGACCCGGGTGTTGCGCAGGTCCGGGCAATCCTCCTTGAAGGTCAGGCCCAGCACCAGGATCCTGGAATCGACCACGTGGATGCGCTTGCCGGCCATCAGCCTCAACACCTGATGGGCCACGTGCAGCCCCATCCGGCTGTTGATCCGCCGCGCGGTCAGGATCAGCTCGGGGTGGTAACCGAGCACGGTCGCCTTGTGGGTCAGGTAGTACGGATCGACGCCGATGCAGTGGCCGCCGACCAGGCCTGGCGTGAACGGCAGGAAGTTCCACTTGGTTCCCGCCGCATCGAGCACGTCGCGGGTATCGACCCCCATCATGTTGAAGATCATCGCCAGCTCGTTGACCAGAGCGATATTGACGTCGCGCTGGGTGTTCTCGATGACCTTGGCGGCCTCGGCCACCTTGATGCTCGGCGCACGGTGGGTGCCGGCCTCGATGATCCTCGCGTACAGGCGGTCGACGAAATCCGCGGCCTCGGCGGTCGAACCCGAGGTGACCTTGGTGATCGTCTCCAGCCGGCGCTGGCGGTCGCCGGGATTGATGCGTTCGGGGCTGTAGCCGCAGAAGAAGTCCTCGTTGAAACGCAGACCCGACGCCTGCTCCAGGATCGGCACGCAGACCTCCTCGGTGGTGCCCGGATAGACGGTCGATTCGTAGATGACCGTATCGCCGCGCTTCAGCATCCCGCCCACCATGCGGCTGGCGGCCTCGACCGCATCCAGCGCCGGTCGGTTCGCCTCATCGACCGGGGTTGGCACGGTGACGATGTAGACGTTGCAGCCGGCGATATCGGCCGGTGCGGAGGCGAACGACAGACGCCCGGCGGCCGCGATCTCCTCCGCCGAGGTTTCCAGCGTGCGGTCGCGGCCCTGCTTCAACTCCCCGACGCGGCGCTGATCGATGTCGTAGCCGACGGTATCGAAATGACGGCCGAACGCCACCGCCAGCGGCAACCCCACGTAACCCAGCCCGACCACGGCCAGGCGGACATCCTCGATCGACTGCATGCAGGCCCGTACCCCTCCAAAACTGGCGCTCACTCTATCGCGATTCGCCCCTGGCCGAACCCGGACCAGGACGCACTTCGCCGCATTGCGATGGTGCTGGCAACCGGCTCGGAGGCCACCAGGCAACCGCCGCCGGGTTGCAAGTGAAACATCGGCGGACCAGACTCGGACCGGATCGGTCGCGGGCCCGGCTTGACCGCCCGCCTCCGTTCACAGGTGACGCCCCGCGCCGTTATGGCAGCGAGGGACCGCGCCGGCCTCCGCCGGCAGGTGACCCGCATCCGCCGACGTACATCAACCGACGTACATCCGCCAGAACCGAGAAGAAAACAGGAGAAGCCCGATGGCAGGCAAGTTCGAACTCAAGAAGGCCACGAACGGCCAGTTCCACTTCAACCTCAAGGCCGGCAACGGCGAGATCATCCTGAGCAGCGAGATGTACGAGTCCAAGGACTCGGCCAAGAACGGCATTGCCTCGGTGCAGAAGAACTGCGGCGACGACGACCGCTACGAGAGGGCCGAGTCCAGCAATGGCAAGCACTACTTCACCCTCAAGGCCGGCAACCACCAGGTCATCGGCCAGAGCCAGATGTACGCCAGCGCCGCCTCGCGCGATGCCGGCATCGAGTCGGTGAAGAACAACGGCACCACCACCGATATCGAAGACAACACCTGAGCGGCGTCGCGGGCCACGGCCCGACGCCCGCTTCAGCTGGAAAGCCCGCCACTGGCGGGCTTTTTCGATGCGGCGTGGCCGGCGCGCCTGATGGGTGAGCCAACACGCCCTCCTTGCCGGCTATCCCACCAATACAAGGAATCGTATGTTCGCGCCCAGCTTCAGAATCCGGCTCACGCGGAAACGGCTCGAAATCCGGGATCTCGCCACGGACAGGAGCTTGTGCTTCCCCCCTGTCTTACCGTAAACGACGACGACACGATCACCTCCATCGGGACGGACAGTAGCGCTGCTTCACCCACAGATAGGATGTACACACCGCTCGACTCAGCCCCGGAGACGCAGAGGCATCGGCAACTAGCGTGTTCGCTCCTGCTCCATGCCATCGGGAAGCTCCAGTCCCAGCGGCATGCGCTACTGCGATGGCTACGGCTATCGCCACGAATCGAGTTCGTGCTGTCTCAGGACCTCGCCTACCTGAAAGGCTTCCTCACAGATAGCCGCCATGACCTTGGTGTCAGAAGTGTGACAATCAAGATCACGGGCTAGCGTCGCCACCCCGGCGAAATCCGTCTGACTTGCCCGACGCCATCATGTCCGGACGATACGGAGGTATCCTGTCGCCAGCAGCTCACCGCTGCCAATCTCCGCCATACCCCGCCTCGGCGATCTCCAATCGGGATGAATCCGCACATGGACGTACCATCACTGCTGCTATCACTGATGCTCGCCTCCGGCGGAGACGTCGCCGGCGACGTGGTATCGGTCGACTTCCCGCATGGCCACTGCCGCGTGAATGTGCGCGAAAGCGGCGGCGGCACGATCGCCTTTGCCGCCCTCCCCCACATGATCGACATCGAGCCGGGCACCTTCGACTTCGCCGAGGTCGCCGACTTGCTGCAACGCAACTCCAGCCCGCAATCGGAGGTTCCGATGACCCCGGAGACCGGCTCCGTCTCCCTGTTCGGCGATTCGCTGGTCCGCTCGCTGACGGACGAGGCACTGTTCCGCAGATTGCTGGAGCGCGCCTGGCAGGCCCGCATTCCCCCCGACAACGAGTTCGTCCCCGATCTGGAGGCGACGTTAGCGGCCACCTGCGGTCTGGATCAGGACGGGTAGAGAAAAGCACGCAGGACGCGGAACGCGATTGGCACCCGTCCTGCATGGACCAAAGCGGTCGCAATGACACGATGACCATCGACTCGGATGAGGATCGCCTTCCCGACGCGGAAGAACTGAAGCTGATCGCGGCACTGAGCGAAGCCCGGATCAGGGCCATCGCTGCCGCCCTGCTGGCGGCAGCCTCCGCCGACTGGCGCAAGCTTGCCTTCCTCGTTGCCCACGCAATGACCGGCCCGGCCCGTGCTCGCGGCATCCCCGATGTCTACTACGCTGAACGCGTCCATCAACTCATCGCAAAGGGCGTACTGGAAGCTCGGGGTAACCTCTCCCGGATGCGCTACTGCAAAGTGCGGCTTTCGGAACAGCTCCGAAGCAGCCGAATTCAGACGTGATGATCGTCGCGCCCCCCTGCGACACTCAAGCACCCGTACCCTGCCGGCACTGAGCCTGCACCTGCATCGGCCATCCAGCCGGCAACGCACATTGAACATTCCCGCAACCGACATGCTCCCCAGTTCCGAAGAAGAAGCACGACACATCACCTACCGGACCTTCCTCCATACGCTCGAAGCGCTCGCGGCCGCCCCCGAGACGCAGTGCGAATTGATGGGCGACTTCAATACCGCCTGGGAGATACGGGACGATGCACTGGCAGGCCACTACCTGATGGGTACCGGATTCTTCAGCGCACCCCAGGAGTCCGCGGTGCTCGAACTCCTCGCCGCCGTGCGCCCCATCCCCGTCAACGACATGCCAGCCGGCTCGGGGCGGGCGGTGAACCTGGCCGCCATGCGGCACCCGGCCTGGGAGCCGATTCGCGACATGGCGAGAAATCTCATCATGACGCTCGCGCCGGTAACCGAAATCAATCGCGAGTACCTTCGCCATCATCCCGACATGCGCTGATGGCGCACGCGGCCCCGGATCACCCGAGAGGCGTTCCGAGCCGGACGTCCGGCATGCGGACACACCCAGGCAACACCCACAGGAAGCAAGAATGGAACCGGAAGTCCAGGCAGACCTGCCCCAGATCAAACTGGAGCTACTCGATGGAATGCGCACGTACATGCACGATGTTTCCAGCGACGGCGGCGACCCGGGCTATGCCGAAACGGACATCCTCCGATGCGAGACGATTCTGAACGTCTTCCTGGCGAAGGTCGCTTCGGCCCATGCCAACGACAGCGATGCCGTGATGGCTGCGGTCAAGGAGGCCGTCCTGGCGTTCAATGCCCTCAACGAAAGTTGCGACCACGGTCTGATCGAAACCGACCAGCGCGAGTTGATCTGCGAACTGATCATCCAGGCGGCGGCCGCGTCCGGTGTGGGGTCTGGCGAGGACATCACCGAGCCGTGGCGGGAATGGTAGGTACGCCAGACACTGAACATCCCGTCGTACGCACGGACTGGCCCAATGATCGCTGGACCTGCGATGATCGCGGTATCCACTGCGCATGTCGACACGGATCGCTACCCCATGCCCCACCTGACCATCGAATACACGGACAACGTGCAGGGCGTTGGCACGGTCGCTGCGCTGCGCGCCCTCAACGAAGCGCTGGTGGCATCCGGACAGTTCGGGGAATCCGACATCAAGAGCCGTGCGATCCCGATCGGAACCTTCGCGGTCGGCACGCAAATCGCCGATCGAGGGTTCGTTCACGCCAGGCTGGCGATCCTGGACGGGCGCTCCCCTGAGATCAAGAAGGCACTGTCCCAGGCCCTGCTGGAGGTGCTGCGCGACATCTGCCTGCCCGACTGTCCACACGTACAGCTCTGCGCCGAGGTTTCGGACATCGATCGTGCCTCATACTCGAAAGTGACGTACGAACCCAACCCCCTGTCACCCTGATCTGCCACGGCGGCGCCGCCGGGATAACGTCCCCCGACAAGGCATTGCGGACGACGCCTGGTTCGCCACGATTCCGTGGAACGACCGTCCCTATCCGGAGAACCGCTGCATGCCATTGGACGATATTGCAGGCGACATGCTCAGGGGCGCGCTGCGCCTGGCTCGCTATATCGTCGTCGATCTCATCGTCGAACTGGTGCTCAAGGCTCCCGGCTACGTGCTGATCAAGCTGTTCAGGCCGAGGGCGACGCCGGACGACGACATCTGTGGACTGGTCGGGATAATTTTCTGGCTGCTGCTGATCGCAGTGGTGGTCGTCATCCAAACCCAGCTGGCGCCGGCATGACCGATGTGATCGGCCAATCAACGGACAGATGACCGCACCCGCCATCGTCATCCTCCCCGGACTGGACGGCACCGGCAGGCTGCTGGAGGGGTTCCGGGCCCAGCTCGAACGGCGGGGCCTGGCCGCGACCGTGATCGCCTACCCGCCCGATCGGCCGCTGGGCTATCGCGAACTCGAAGCCCTGGTCCGGCCGCAGCTACCCGCATCCAGGCCCTTCATCCTGCTGGGCGAGTCGTTCTCCGGGCCGCTCGCGATCCGGCTGGCCGCCGTACCGCCGCCCAACCTCGTCGGACTGGTGCTCTCGACCACCTTCGCCCGCTCGCCGGTGCTGGTGCCGAAATCCCTGGCCGGACTGGTCCGCTTCGCACCGGGCCGGCCGCCCATGCCCCTGTTGTCCTGGTGGCTGCTCGGTCGCTGGACGACGCCCTCCCTGCGGGCGGTCCTGCGCGACGCCCTGTGCCAGGTCGCGCCGGCAACCCTGCGCGCCCGCGCCATCGCCGCGCTGCGTGTCGACGCAACACCGTCGTTGCGCGATATGGCGTTGCCGGTGCTCAATCTGATCGGCGGTCGCGACCGGCTTCTCACCCGCTCCGCCGGCCGGCAGCTCACGGAACAATGGGGCGATTGCCGCACGCGGGTGATCGAGGGACCCCACCTGCTGCTGCAGACCGCGACCGCAGCGTGCGCCCAGGCCGTCGCCGACTTTGCGCTGGGCCTGGTCGCACCCGATGCACACCCGGCGGCCCCGGCCGCCGACTGAACACATCCGACAGGGAACCCGCCCGGTGCACCACGTACTCTTCATCTGCGCGCAGAACCGGCTTCGCAGCCCCACCGCCGAGCAGGTGTTCGCCGACTGGCCCGGCATCGAGACCGAGTCGGCCGGGATCGGCAACGGCGCCGACACCCCGGTGTCGCCCGAACTGCTGGCGCGCGCCGACCTCGTGTTCGTGATGGAAAAGAGTCATCTCAACAAGCTGCGCAGAAAGTTCCGCGCCCACCTCAACGGCAAACGACTGATCTGCCTGGACATCCCCGACGACTACGACTACATGGACCCGGTGTTGATCCAACTGCTTCAGCGGAAGGTGCCCCGTTTTCTTCCGGTCCCGCGACGCTGAGGTGGAGCATCCCGGGGACAGGTACCGAAGCCGGCGAGACCCCACGCGCATGGCCATTGCAGCCGAAATCGCCCCGCTCCCATCCATGAAGTGCACGAAGCCCCCGAGCCGGGGCACAAGCTATGATCGAAAGACCGGTCCGTCCCATGGAAGTCGTGAACGATGCCGCTCGTACGACCCATCTGGCTCGTAACAGTGACGGCGACTCTGCTGTCGTTGCCCGCCTGCCCCCGGGATGCTCCGGACACCCTCAATCGAGCCACCCTCCTCGACAGAAGCCAAGGGCTGGAGATCAGCCGGACAGCCGCACGGCAATACGGCTATGACCAGGCCAACTACGAACTGGATACGTTCGGCGACCCGGTCAGCGATGATGGCCAGACTTGGCGCTTTCTGTATCGTGCCCGTCCACAGGACGGTGGGTACGGTCGCCACTTCCTCGTGGTTGTCGACAGACGCTCCCACGAGGCCGAGGTATTCCCGGGCGAATAGGCGCGGCGCTCCACAGTCGTCAGTGTTCCGACACGACACCGAGCAGCGCACAGAACGAGAGTTTCCACAATGCACCGATGCCCGAACTGCGATCGCGACACCATCGGCACGCTGGCGAAAATGAACGCCACACCGATCTCGCCGGCGGTCTGCCCGAAATGCGGCACGCGCTCGTACGCGTCCGCATGGTCGCAATGGCTCAATGCCCTGTCCTGGGAGGTGCTGTTCTGGGGATCGATCGTCGTGGCCCTGGTCCTCAGGTCATGGTGGGCCCTGCTTCTGTTCCCGGTCGGCATATGGATCTGCGGCCGTGTGCTCGGATCGATGTTCGCGCTTCGCAGCATCGATGCGGCAGGAATACGCGCAGCCCGACGCAGATTGCTGATCGCGCTGCTGGTCGTTGCCGCCATCGTTGCCGGAGCGGCATTGATCGGGGACGGGATGTCCGGGCCATGATTGCCGCAGCCGCTCATGGCGAACAACATGTCGCCCCTCCGCCGCCCCAACGCATCCTGTCCCGGCAAACGAGGCTCCGCCATTGAGCCAGATCCGGCAGCGACTGAGACACCGGCAACAACCCTCACCCGTCGACCGCGATGAACCGGACGACTGATGCGCGATCGTGCCAACAGCTTCCGGCACGGCCGTCCACGTGCATTCTGGCTGGCCCGCCGCCATCGGCCTGCGCGTCTGATTGCAGTTGGCTGCTGGCTCCTTCGCCGATGGCTGATGGCAGCCAGGCGCCGCCCCGGCAAGCCGGGTGCTCAGTACAGCCACCCCAATCGCGCTCACCACGCACACATCGTCCGTCGCCCGGCGGTAATCGGTAGCTGACTCCAGGCTGGACGCACCCCCACCGCACATGGACACTCCTCGGCTCGTCACCTCGACCCAGCCTCGTACGGCAGCCTCCCACATGAACGAACCTGTGATCCCCGAAGACGTGCGCTCCGAAATCCTGTTGCGCCTGCGCCGCGCCGAAGCCGAGCATGGCGTGCGAATACTGCTCGCGATCGAGTCCGGCAGCCGAGCCTGGGGCTTCGCCTCGCCCAACAGCGACTACGACGTCCGCTTCATCTACATGCGCGAACCCGGCTGGTATCAGGCGGTCGATCTGGAGGAACGTCGCGACGTCATCGAGTACCCGATCGTCGACGAGATCGATCTCAACGGTTGGGACCTCAGAAAGGCGCTGCGCCTGTTCTGGAAGTCCAACCCGGCATTCGTCGAATGGATACAGTCTCCGATCACCTATCTTGACCGGGGCCGGTTCCGCCAGAGCGCACTGGAGGCGCTGCCGCATGTCTACACGCCGACGAAAGGCATCTACCACTACCGGAGCATGGCCAAGACCAACTATCGCGGATACCTGCGCGAGCCCATGGTGCGCCTGAAGAAGTACTTCTACGTACTGCGCCCCTTGCTGGCGGCACGCTGGATCATGGCGAACGCCGGCGCTGCGCCGATCGAGTTCGAGACCCTGCTCACGCTGCTTCGGAACGAGCCCGAGGTACTGGCCGAGATCCGGCACCTGCTCGAACAGAAGCGGAACGCTCCGGAACTGGGACTGGCACCGGCCGTGCCCTTGCTCAACGCCTTCATCGAAGCCGAGCTGGAGGGCGGCCCTGGCGATGTCCCACCCAAGCCCGAGACGCCGGACATCACCGCTGTGTTGAACCGCCTTTTCCATCAGGCCCTCGCCGAGTACGGCAGCATCGGCGCGGACGAATCGCCTGCGGATGCAAGGCGCGTATCGAACTGTTATTGATTGGGATCCGCGGAAACGGCGAGCAACCGCGAAACGCGGCCAAGACCCACGATCAAGGAGGACTGCCCGGATGCCCCAGACCCACGTCGGCTCATGCCTTTGCGGCGCTGTGCGCTACGAGGTGATCGGCGACTTCGAACGCTTCTACCTCTGCCACTGCCAGCACTGCCGCAAGGACACCGGCTCGGCGCACGCCGCCAACCTGTTCTCCTCGCAGGCGACATTGAAGTGGCGCTGCGGCGAGGAGCGGGTGAGGTTCTTCAACCTGCCCTCGACCCGGCACGGCCGGGCGTTCTGTTCGACCTGCGGTTCTGCCCTGCCCAGCCTCCAGGGCGACGGCACCCTGCTGGTGGTACCGGCCGGCAGCCTCGACACTGCGCTCCCCAATACGCCCGATGCCCACCTGTTCATGGCCAGCCGGGCGGACTGGGAAGATCGCATCGACGGTGCCCCGCGACTGGACGCCTACCCAGCCTGAACGACGGCGGCGGTCCGGCGCCGGCAAGCGCGGCGATTCGGTTAGATTGCCGATGTCCTGGAATCACATGGAGGTCGACGATGAGACGCTTGCCAATCCCAGCCCTGCTCGCGGCCCTGCTGCTGCCGGCGCCCGCCGCGCTCGCTCACGACGACGAACGGGTCTTCCACCAGGCCAGCGAACTGGTGCCGTGGTGCAGGCGGGAAGCCGAGGCCCGCTATATCGGACTGGGAATGACGCCCTATCAATGGGCCGCTTCGTATCGCGACCGCGGCAACGTGCTGTATGTGGAAGGTCGGCTGCGCGTCCACAGCGACGACGTAACCGTGAGCTGCCGGGTCGCGCGTGGCGCCCGCGAGCGCTATGCGGTGATCGAGATCGACGACCCCACGCTGCAGGCGGATGCAGCGCCGGACCACGACGGTGGCGTCCAGCCCGTGCACGTCGCGCCGCCTGCGCGCTGAGATGACAAGCGCCGGCCCGGCGGCCGATGATCGGCGCCATGGACCTGCTCCACTCCGCGACCCTGTTGCTGGCCATCGCATCGGCCGCCATCGGACTGGCGATCGCCATCGCCTGCCTGCTGAGGCGCGGGCGCGGGAACCGCTCCGGCCGTCCTGCGCATGCTCCGGGCCGGCGCCCATCGCGCCTCGGGCTGCTTCGCGCCGGCACGATCGCCAACGTCCTGGCGCTGCCGCTGCTGTGCGTGTCGCTCCTGCTGCACCGCTTCTCCGGCCACGGCCCGGACAGCCTGGCGCCGATGGACACGCCGGGATTCCTGGCCGGGCACCCGACCTTCGCGGTCGCCGCCGTGTTGATGATCTCCGCCGCCATCGCGCTGGCGGCCGCCAAGCGAACGGACTGAGGCCGATGCCCCCATGAGAAGTTCCGCATTCCGACGCGGCTGCGCCGCCCTCCTGGCCCTGGCGGCTGTCGCCTGCGCCGGCGTACCCACACCTCGCGGCCCCGGAACCACCGCCCCGGCTTCGCGCTTCGTCGTCGTCCGCCATGCCGAGAAGCAGACGGGCACGGCGGCCGCCTCCGACCCCAGCCTCACCGACGCCGGCCGCCAGCGCGCGGCGCGGCTGGCCGCCTCGCTCGCCGAGGATCCGGTGGTGGCGGTCTACGCGACCCCGTATCGCCGCACCCGCGACACTGCGTTGCCGACCGCGCACATGCATGGCCTGCAGATCACCGAGTACGACCCGCGACAGCCGGCGCCGGCACTGGTCGACGCACTGCGCGACGCGCATCCGCGCGGCACGGTGCTGGTGGTCGGGCACAGCAATACCGCGCCCGCGATCGCCGCCGCCCTGTGCGCCTGCGAGGTCGCAGCGATGGGCGAGGACGAGTACGACCACCGTTACCTCATCGACATCGATGGCGACGGTCGCGTCCGCCTGAGCGACATCCCGTTGCCCTGAGGCCCGGCGGCGGCGGCACGCCTGCGCCTGCAACGCTGTGTCGCGATCCTCGGCGCCCGCCTTCACGCCAGCGGTGCCAAGCTGACGGCTTCCGAATCGCGAAGCCCGACCATGACCACGATCATCGCCCCCCGCACCCACGACCTCGGCGGCTTCCAGGTCCGCCGCGCCGTCCCCACCCTGCAGGCCCGCAGCGTCGGCCCGTTCGTGTTCGTCGACCACATGGGGCCGGCCCTGTTCGAGCCCGGCCGCGGCATCGACGTGCGCCCGCATCCGCATATCGGACTGGCGACGGTGACCTTCCTGTGGTCAGGCACGATCAACCATCGCGACACCCTCGGCAGCGTGCAGGACATCAACCCCGGCGACGTCAACTGGATGACCGCCGGCCGCGGCATCGCCCATTCCGAGCGCACTCCGGCGGCGCTGCGCGAGGGCAGCCACCCGCTGCACGGCATGCAGACCTGGGTCGCGCTGCCGCTGGCCGACGAGGAAACCGCCCCGTCCTTCCACCACCACCCCGCCGCGACCCTGCCCCAGCAGCGCCGCGACGGCAGCTGGCTGCGCGTGGTCGCCGGTCGCGGCTTCGGCGAGGAGGCGCCGGTGAAGGTCTTCGCCGACACCCTGTACGTCGCGATCGACCTCGATGCCGATGCCGAACTGGCGCTGGACGATCGCCATGCCGAACGCGCGCTCTACGTGCTGGAGGGCGATGCCCAGCTCGACGGCGCCGACATCCCGGAAAAGCACCTGATCGTGCTCGACCCCGGCCGCCGTGCCCGCCTGCGCGCGAAGACCCCGCTCAAGGCGATGCTGCTGGGCGGCGAGCCGCTGGATGGCCGTCGCCACCTGTGGTGGAACTTCGTCTCCAGCTCGAAGGAGCGGATCGAACAGGCCAAGCAGGACTGGCTGGAAGGCCGGTTCGGCAAGATCGAGGGCGACGACGAGTTCATCCCCCTGCCCGACCATTGATCGGCCACCGGCCGGATCATTTCCGGAATCGTGACGCGAATCGCGCATTTGGATTTGTTCATGATTTGTCAAGACCCCCTCGACTGCATTATGGTCGTGACGTCGGTCACGCGTGGCCGACACGCCCATACCGGAACACACACAGACCGGAGTCATGCGGTAACCAGGGGGTTTCATGAAGATGGGGACACGTTGCAAGACGTTCTGCGTGCTGAGCCTGCCCTTGCTGGGCCTGCTCTCGATCACGGATGCGCACGCACAGGATGTCCAGGGAGGGTGTCCGGAACTTCCGGCCGATACCGGGCTGACCTGGGAATACCAGGGCATGGGAGACGCCGACTTCTGCCGCGCCATGCGCGATGACGGCAGCGAGGCCTTCGGCATGTACATCTCCAAGGACCCGGCGTTCGAGCCCAAGCGCTCGAACAGGGCCGAGGACGGGAGGATCGACGGGCATCAGGTGGTCTGGTATCGCAGCGAACTGGCCGGCAAGCCGGACGTGATCGCCCGCGAGACCCTGCTCGAGGTGGGCAAGAACCGCGTCGCCCACATCTGGGTCCAGGCCCAGGACGAGCAGCAATTGCAGGAGTCCTACCAGCAGACCTCGACCCTGCGATTCGATCCGCAGCAGCGGCAGTTGAGCAGCAACTGAGCGGGCGGCCCCGGGCCGGGATCAGCGTGACCGGAGCGGCGCCTCGTGATGGAGGCGCCGCGACCGGCCGCC
This sequence comes from Marilutibacter maris, assembly GCF_003233695.1. Lineage (NCBI taxonomy): Bacteria > Pseudomonadati > Pseudomonadota > Gammaproteobacteria > Lysobacterales > Lysobacteraceae > Marilutibacter > Marilutibacter maris. Next base: position 2,620,477 of record NZ_CP029843.1, read on the forward strand.
ACCACGACGGACGCAATGCGTCGGGATCGCATCGGCCGAGCCCCGGTCCGGGCCCGGCACAGGCGCGTGCGTGCGCCAACGGCCGCCCCTTGTGAGCGCAAACCGCCGCCGCACACCGTTTAACCAATTTGGAACACGCATGCACGGTCTTTGATCTAGCGTCGGCAGTGGCCGCTGTCCGGCAGTGCGCGGCACTGGCCGACCACCTCTACTTTCGGGGAGAAAGTCCATGATCAAACGACTCGGTGCGGAGTTCATCGGCACGTTCTGGCTGGTGCTGGGCGGCTGCGGCAGTGCGGTGCTGGCGGCCAATTTCGGGGGCGATGGCAATCCCCTGGGCATCGGCCTGCTCGGCGTATCGCTGGCATTCGGCCTGACCGTGCTGACCGGCGCCTACGCGTTCGGGCACATTTCCGGCGCGCACTTCAATCCGGCGGTGAGCTTCGGCCTGTGGGCCGGCGGACGCTTCCCGACCCGCGACCTGCTGCCCTACATCGTCGCCCAGGTGCTCGGCGGGCTGTTCGCCGGTTTCATCCTCTGGCAGATCGCCAGCGGCTCCGCGGCCTTCGCGCCCGACCCGGCGGCGGCCGGCAACTTCGCCAGCAACGGCTTCGGGCCACTGTCGCCGGGCGGCTACACCGTCGCCGCGGCGTTCCTGTGCGAGGTGGTGATGACGGCGATGTTCCTGGTCGTGATCATGGGTGCGACCCATAGCCGGGCACCGGCGGGCTTCGCCCCGATCGCGATCGGCCTGGCACTGACCCTGATCCACCTGATCAGCATCCCGGTGACCAACACCTCGGTGAACCCGGCCCGCTCGACCGGCGTGGCGCTGTTCGCAGGCTCAGGCGCTCTGTCGCAGTTGTGGCTGTTCTGGCTGGCGCCGATCCTCGGCGGCCTGCTCGGCGGCTTCCTCTACAAGGCACTGGGCCCGGAGCGGCCGGACGTGGTCGGCGACAACTGAGTCCTGCCGGAAGCATCGACAAGGCCGCGCCCACGGGTGCGGCCTTGTCGTTTCCGGTGGATCGCCGCGCCGGCCTTCAGTCGACCGCGCCGGGACCGCCACTCCCGGCCGCCGCCTTCAGTCGGCGGATGAAATCGCCCAACGCCGGCTTCAGCGATTGCAGCAGGGCGTCGTCGCGGTTGCGCAGGACCGCCTCGCTCAACAGCTTCAGCCCGACCGCGAACGCGGCCGCCTCGTCGTCGCTGGCGAAGCGGCCGCCGGCGCGCTGCAGGCCGACGATCCGGAACAGGTCGTCATGATTGCCGTCCTCGAACACCAGCGGCGGATGCAGTGTCGCATCCGCGCGCGGTGCCGCCAGGTGCTCGACCGTGATCCGGTAACGATGCTCGCGCACGGCCATCAGAACCGGCCCTCCTGGAAATCGACAAAGGCCTGCATCAGCTCCTGCTTGGTGTTCATCACGAACGGGCCGTAACGGGCGACCGGCTCGCGCAACGGGCGACCTGCGACCAGGATCAGCCGCGCCGGCGTCGCGCCGGCAACCAGGCGCAGGCGCTCGCCGCCGCCGAGCACGGCCAGGGTCTGCGTCGGCAGCGCGCGCGCATCCTCGCCATCGCCGACCGTCGCCTCGCCCTCGTAGGCATACGCGAATGCGTTGTGCCCCTCGGGCAGGTCGTGGCTCCAGACCGCACCGGGTTCCAGCGCGATGTCCAGATACACCGGATCGGTCGCCGGCTGCGCGATCGGCCCGCGGGTGCCGTCGACCTCGCCGGCGATCACCTTCACCGACACCCCGGGTGCCGGCTCGACCTGCGGAATCCGCCCGGGAGCGAACTCCTGATACTTCGGCTCGCTCATCTTGGCGCTCGCCGGCAGGTTCACCCACAGCTGGAAGCCGCGCATCCGGCCCTCGTCCTGCTCGGGCATTTCCGAGTGCACCAGCCCGCGCCCGGCGGTCATCCACTGCACGCCGCCGGGCACCAGCACGCCCTCGTTGCCATGGTTGTCCTTGTGCCGCATGCGGCCGTCGAGCATGTAGGTCACGGTCTCGAAGCCGCGATGCGGGTGGTCCGGAAAGCCGGCCAGGTAGTCCTCGGGACGGTCGGTACCGAACTCGTCCAGCAGCAGGAACGGATCCAGGTCCGGCAGCGCCGGGCCGCCGATCACCCGGGTCAGGCGGACGCCGGCACCGTCCGAGGTCGCCTCACCGCGCACCAGTCGGTTGACGCGGGCATTGCGGCGGTCGGCAGCGGTCGTGGTCATGGGAGTGTCCTCATCTGGGCGCCGGGATCGGCGTTGGACACAGGATGCGCCGCCATTATCGAAACGGAGCACCCATCAACACGGATATTAGTTCCAATACCGGAACAATGACTGCGCGCCCGCCGCGTTCAGGACCGGCCGCCGCCGCCCGGGTTCAGCTGCCGCGGGCGAACAGGATGCGCAGCCCGAAGCCGAGCATCAGCGTGCCCAGGGCGCGGTCGACCCAGTGCCCGATCCGCTGGAAGCGCCGCCGGACCGCCGGCTTGGACAGCAGCAACGCCACCGTCGCGAACCATCCGAACTGCACCAGCATCATCCAGACACCGAGCAGGACCAGTTGCACCGCCGGCATCTGCGGCGACAACACCAGGGTGAACAGCGACAGGAAGTACAACGGCGCCTTCGGGTTGATCGCATTGCAGGTGAAGCCCATCGCCACCAGCTTCAGCGCCGGCCGGCGCTCGGGCGCCGGCGCCGCCTCCATCGGCGGTGCCGGACGGCTGCGCAGCCCGCGGATGCCCAGATAGATCAGGTAGGCGGCCGCTGCGTACTTGGCGACGGTCAGCCACACGCTGGACTGGCTGACCAGCGAGGCCGCGCCCAGCGACGAGTAGACGATGTGGATCGACAGCCCCAGCGCGATGCCCAGCGCGCACAGCACGCCGGCGCGGCGGCCATGGACCAGCGACTGCTGCGAAACCAGCACGAAGTCCGGCCCCGGCGCGGCGGCGGCCAGCAGATGCACGACGGTGACGGTCAGGAAGGCCTGCCACAGATCCATGGGAGTGCTCCGTACGGCGGTTCAGTCTGGCTGCCGCGGGCGCAGTCGCCAACAGCGGTGTATGCGCGGATTGCGTTCGAAATCAGGCGGGATCGTCGACGCGCTGATCTCCTCGCATTCGGCGAATGCCGCCACCGCCGCCTCATCGAGACGGAAACGACGGAAGTTGTTGGAGAAGTACAGCACCCCGTCCAGCGCCAGTCGTGCGATCGCCAGCCGCAGCAGCTCGACGTGCCGCGCCTGCACGTCGAAGTCGTCGGCACGCTTGGAGTTGGAGAAGGTCGGCGGATCGCAGAACACCAGCCCGTACCGGCCCCGGTCGGCAGCCAGCCACGCCATCACGTCGGCCTGGACCAGGGCATGGTCGCGGCCGCCGATCCGGTTCGCGGCGAGATTGTCGGCGCACCACTGCAGGTAGGTCGCCGACAGGTCGACCGTGGTGGTCGCGGCCGCGCCGCCGACCGCCGCCTGCACGGTGGCGGCGCCGGTGTAGCCGAACAGGTTGAGGAAGCGCTTGCCGCGCGCCTCGTCGTGCAGGCGCTGGCGCATCGGCCGGTGGTCGAGGAACAGACCGGTGTCGAGGTAGTCGAACAGGTTGACCCGCAAGCGTGCCGCGCCCTCGCGCACCTCGACGAACTCGCCGCGCTGGTCGAAGGCGCCGTACTTGCTGCCGCCCTTGCCGCGCGCGCGGGTCTTGATCGCCAACTGCTCGCGCGGCACCGCGAACACCTCGCGCGCGGCGGCCAGCAGTTCGTTGCGGCGACGGCGCTGGTCGGCCTCGGGGATGCTCGCCGGGGCGGCGTATTCCTGCACGTGCAGGAAGGTGCGTGGCGCGGCGTCCCGATCGTCGGCGGCGATGTAGACATCGATCGCGGCGGCGTACTCGGGCAGGTCGGCATCGTAGACGCGGAAGCAGTCGATCCCGCCCTGTCGGCGCCAGGCCTTCAGCTTGCGCAGGTTCTTGCGCAGCCGGTTGGCGACCATCGTCGCGCCTTCGTTGAGCTCGCGAGGGCCCTCGTCCGCGCGCGCCGCGGGACGGATCGGATCGACCGCGATCAGCGCGCACTCGATCGCGCCGTTGAAGACCGGATAGACCTTGGCCGCGCGCAGGCCGGTGGCGCGGGCCAGCTCGGCATCGCCGCACAGCAGGCTGGCACGCCAGTCCGGCACCGCGCGCTTGAGCGCATCGCCCAGCGCGCGGTACAGCGCCGGGTCCGCGGCCAGGCGGGCATCGTAGGGTGGGTTGCAGACGACCAGACCGGGCGCGTCGGCGGTCGGCAACATCGCCGGCTCCAGCGTCGTCACGTCCGCCACCTGCCAGTCGATCGCATCGCCCACGCCGGCCCGCGCGGCATTGTCGCGCGCGGCGCGGATCGCCTGCGGATCGATATCGCGGCCGCAGAAGCGCCGCGGCAGCGCCGCCCGCCCGGCCTCGGCGCGCGCCTGCGCCTCCTCGACCAGCGCGCGCCAGCATCCGGCGTCGAACCCGCGCCAGCGCGTCGGCGCCAGCCCCTCGTAGCGGGACAGCCCCGGCGCGGCATCGGCCGCGATCAGCGCGGCCTCGATCACCAGGGTGCCGCTGCCGCACATCGGGTCCAGCAGTGCGCCACCGGCCGCCTGGACTTTCGGCCACTGTCCGCGCAGCAGCACCGCCGCGGCCAGAGTCTCCTTCAAGGGCGCCTCGCCCTGCTGGCGGCGCCAGCCGCGCCGGTGCAGCGGTCCGCCGCCCAGGTCGACCGACAGGATCGCGCGGCCCTTGCGCACGACCAGGTTCAGGCGCAGATCGGGCATCTCCAGATCGACGTCCGGACGTGTGCCGGTGGTCTCGCGCATCGCGTCGACGACCGCGTCCTTGACCCGTTGGGCGGCGTAGCGCGCGTGGGTGATCGCGGTGCCGGAGACATGCGCATCGATCGCGATCGCGTGGCGCGGTTCCAGATGCGCGGCCCAGTCGATCGCGCGCGCGCCGGCGTACAGCGCCGCCTCGTCCGGACATTCGAACTCGGTCAGCGGCCACAGCACCCGGCTGGCCAGCCGCGACCACAGCACCGCCCGCTGGGCATCGGCAAGCGAGCCCACGGCGTTGACGCCGGCGATGGTCGCCTTCGCCGACGTACAGCCCAGCGCGAGCAGCTCGTCGGCGAGCAGGTATTCCAGGCCCTTGCCGCAACTGGCGAAGAAGCGCTGGTCGGCGCCCATGTTCGCGATATCGGCGCTCATGCGCGGGCGGCTCCGTCCAGCGAACGCAGCAGCGCGGCGAAGGCCTCGGCACTGGCCTCGACGTGACCGGAAAGACGGTGGCTGTCGTCGACCAGCAGCAGGCGGGCATCGCGCGACTGCGCCCAGCCAACGACCTCCGCGGCCGGGATCAGCTCATCGTGCCAGCCGTGGACGATCGAGGTCGGCACGGCGGCGCCATCCAGGCGCGGCGCCTCGCCCATCCGTACCGGCGGCGCCATCAGGAACAGGCCCACCACCGGGACCCGCAACGACACCTGCCCGGATATCCACGCCCCCAGACTGGAGCCGGCCAGCAACAGCGGCCCGCGCGCCGCGGCGGCATCCGCCAGCGCGAGCAGGCGCTGCAGCCGCGCCGGCACGTCGCCCAGCTCGCTGACCTCGCGGCGGGCATCCAGGTCGCTGTAGTCCGGTCGCTCGTGGCTCCAGCCCGACCGTTCGGCGACCTCGGCCAGGGCGGTGACCTTGGTCGCGTCGGGGCCGCTCTCGAAACCGTGGGAAAGAATGCAGTGCCCGCGCATGTTCAATCGTTCCCGCCACCGTCGGCGCTGGCCGGCAGCGCCTCCACCGTATCGCCGAGCGCGAACGCGCCGCCCTCGACGATCCGCGCGCACAAACCGCCCATGCCGCGCATCGCGTTGTAGCCGCCGGGACCGAGCGCGTCTTCCATCCGCGAGCACGGGTCGCAGGGGTCGGTGCCTTCCAGGACCACCCCACCGATGCGGAAGCGGCGCCCCTTCAGCGCGACCAGCGGAATGCCCGAGACCACCAGGTTGCGACGCAGCGTCATCGGCTCGACCACAAGGTGGCCGGCCAGCGCGGCGATCGCCGGCAGGTGCTCGGCCTGGATCAGGGTCACCCCGCGCTTGCCGCTGCCACCGCCGTAGCGGTCGCCGGCCAGGCCACCACCGGCGCTGGCCTCGACCCGGTCTACGACCTGCATCGGCACGTCGCGGGCGGGACGCAGGCCGATCCATTCGACCCGCCCGGCGCGGGGCAGGTTGGCCATCAGTTTGCCGAGTGCGGAGTCGGCGGGGGGCTGGGACATGGCGGATTCCGGTAGGCGCGGCGGCGTGCCCGGGGCACGGCAAAGCCGGGAGCGGATGGTAGCATCCGGCCATGCCGGCCCCCTCCATTGTTCATGCGCCCCTGCCCTACCAGGACCGCCTGCAGACACGCGACACCGCCACGATCGATCTGGTGGTGATCCATTGCACCGAGCTGCCCGATCTGGCACTCGCCCGCGAGTTCGGCGAGCGCATCCACTACCCCGGCAGCGGCACCGGCAACAGCGGGCATTTCTACGTCGACCGCGACGGCAGCGTGCAGCAATGGGTCGACATCGCCCGCATCGCCCACCACGTGCGCGGCTACAACGCCCGCTCGATCGGCATCGAGCTGGTCAACCGGGGACGCTGGCCGCACTGGCACGACGCCGCCCACCAGGCGATGGACGAGCCCTACGGCGATGCCCAGATCGCGAGCCTGACCGGCCTGATCGGGCAATTGCGCATGCAACTGCCCTCGCTGCAACTGATCGCCGGCCACGAGGACCTGGACACCGACGAGATCGAGGCCCGCGACGATCCCTCGCTGCTCGTGCGCCGCAAGCGCGACCCCGGGCCGATGTTCCCGTGGGCGCGGGTGTTGGCCGCGCTGCCGCTGCGGCGCCTCCCGTCCCCCTGAGGCGGCCGGCCCCGCCGGGGCGGCCGCTATACTGGCCCGCCCTGCCGTCGATGCCCGCGCATGACTTCCGCCGCCCCCGAACCCGTCGTCCACGAGCTCGTCGAGCTGCTGTCGCTCGAACGCCTGGAGGACAACCTGTTCCGCGGCCAGAGCCGCGACATCGGCACCAAGTACGTGTTCGGCGGCCAGGTGCTGGGCCAGGCGCTGTCGGCCGCGCAGGCGACGATGAAGGAGCCGCGCGCGGCGCATTCGCTGCACGCCTACTTCCTCAAGGCCGGCGATATCGAGGCGCCGATCGTCTACCAGGTCGATCGCACCCGCGACGGCGGCAGTTTCTCGGTGCGCCGGGTCACCGCGATCCAGCACGGCCAACCGATCTTCTTCCTCGCAGCCTCGTTCCAGAAGGAGGAATCCGGCGCCGAGCACCAGTTGTCGATGCCCGAGGTGCCGATGCCCGAGGACATCGCCCCGGCACCGCCGGTGCCCGACGCGGTGATGGCCAAGCTGCCGACCAAGATCCAGCGCTGGCTGTCGCGCGGCGGCCCGTTCGAGTTCCGCCACGTGTATCCGCGCGACGAGCTCAATCCGCCCAAGCGCCCGCCGTTCCAGCAGGTCTGGTTCAAGCTCGCGGAGAGGGTTGGCGATGCGCCCGAACTGCATCGCGCCCTGCTCGCCTACGCCTCCGACTTCCATCTGCTCGGTACCGCGACCTTCCCGCACGGCATCAGCTACTACCAGCCGAACGTGCAGATGGCCTCGCTCGACCACGCGCTGTGGTTCCACCGAGCGTTCCGCGCCGACGACTGGCTGCTGTATTCGATCGACAGCCCCAGCGCACAGGCCGGTCGCGGCCTGGCGCGCGGACAGATCTTCGACCGCGAGGGCCGGCTGGTGGCCAGCACCGCCCAGGAAGGTCTGATCCGGGTGGTCGCCGACGCCGACGCCGCGCGCCACGTTCCGGCCAAGGGCTGAGGCCCGCATGCGCCAGGTATTCAGCAGCCCGCGTCTGGAGAACGTCGAAGGCGTCGCCCGTCTGCTCGAGGACGCCGGCATCGAGGTGCGGATCACCGACGGCCGGTCCTATCGCGGCAACCGTCGCGGCACCTTCAGCTATCGCGACGCCGATGTGCCCAAGCCGGCGGTCTGGGTGGTCAAGTCCGACGACCAGGTCCGCGCCCGCGAGATCCTGCGCGAGGCCGGCCTGATCGACTCCACCCGCCATCGCGACAGCTTCGTCGCGACCTTCCGCGGCGATGATGCGCAGGTCGCCCAGGCCGATGCGCGCCGACGCCGGGTCGTGCGGATCAAGTACGGCCTGCTGGCCGTGCTGCTGGTCTCCGCCGGGGTGATGACGGTATCGATGATCCGCAACCGGCCGCAGCCGCAGGCGGCGGCGGAAACGGAAGCGGCGGCGCCGGTGCCCGCGGCCTCGCCGGACGCGCCGGACACGCCGCAAGCCCCCTCGCAGGCACTGGAACCGCCGTTCGACGGCAGCGCCCGAGCCACCCCGCCCGCGGTCGCCGAGGCGATCTTCGCCCGCGAACTGCCGCGGTCGCGCCTGGACATCGCCTGCCTGTCGATCGACGGCCGCGATGCGCCGGCGCCGATGATCGAGTCGCTGCAGGCGGCACTGCCGGCCGACGGCGCGCTGCGGCTGGTTTCCGCCTCCGCCTGCGTGCGCAATGCCGAGGAAACCGAGGGCAGCACCCATGCCGCCAGCGGCCAGCCGGCACTGATCGTCGACGTCAGCTACTTCCGCCCTTCCGCCGCCGATGCCGGCGTCGCCGACTTCAGCGCCTATCACCACCGGATGTTCGCCAACTACCGCACCCTGGAAGTGCGCCGGATCGACGACCGCTGGCAGGTGACCGCGGTGCCGCGCGACGTCGCGATCTGATCCATTGCCGCGGGGGTACGACCGGGGCCGGCGTCACCGGCGGTCACATTCACCGTGCCGGCCCGTCCTGGTTGCGACCGTGCATGCCGCACGCCCCACGAGCCCGCCATGAGCGCCCATCCGGCCCTCGACTTCGACGCCCCGATCGACCGCCTGATCGCAACCCACCTGCCCGCCGCGCGCCGCGGCGACCGCGACGCCTACGCGCGGATCGTCGTCGCCTGCCAGAGTCCGGTCACCGCGATCGCCCTGGCGATCGTGCGCGATGTGCCCACCAGCGAGGACATCGCCCAGGAGGCGTTCCTGAAGGCCTGGCAGGGCCTGGACACACTGAAGAACCACGCCAGCTTCCTGCCCTGGCTGCGCCAGATCACCCGCAATCTCGCCCGCGACTACCTGCGCGCGGCACGACACCGGCCGATGACCGGCGAAGGCGCCGAGGTGGCGATCAACATCGCCGCCGACCCGTCGCCCTCGCCCGCCCAACGGATGCTGCAGACCGAGGAAGAGCGGGCCGCCGCCGACATCATCTCGACGCTGCCGGAAGACAGCCGCGAAACCCTGCTGCTGTACTACCGCGAAGGTCAGCGCTCGAAGCAGGTCGCCGCCCTGCTCGGCCTGAGCGACGCCGCCGTGCGCAAGCGCCTGTCGCGGGCGCGGGCACAGGTGCGCGAACAGATGCTGGCGCGGTTCGGCGAGTTCGCCCGCAGCAGCGCGCCCGGCGCGGCCTTCACCGCCACCGTGATCGGCGGACTGGCGCTGGCCTCGCCGGCGGTCAGCGCGGCCGCTGCGATCGGTTCCGGCCTGCTCGGCGGAGGTGTCGGCAAGCTGGGCAGCGGCGCCGTGGTCGGTTCGGGCATGTCCGGAGGCGTTGCCGGAGGATCGCTGGCAATGACGTTGAAGCCCCTGTTCCACGGCGCGTCGGCGAGCGGCGCCTTCATTGGCGGCGCGATCGGCGGCCTCGCCGGCTGGGCGTTCACCCTGTGGTACATGTTGCGCTTCGCGCGCAACACCGACGACCGCCGCCGCATCCACCGCTTCTTCTGGATGCATACCAGCACCGCCGCGGTGTGGGCGGTCGCCATGATGCTGACCAGCCAGTCGACGCGCGGCTGGGCGCCGCTGAGCGCGGTCACGCTGGTGGGGCTGGCGGTGATGAACTACCAGTGGCTGGTGCCGATGCAGCGGATGATGGCGCCGATGCTGGAGGATCCGGCCAACCGCCGCCTGCTCCGCTGGTATCCGTACATGCTGGGCCGAAGGGCGATGGCCGCCGCCAGCCTGATCGCCATCGCGGGAATGGCCTGGGCGATATGGAGAAGCGGCGGCTTCAACGCTTGAGCCATCGCACCGTCGCGCGGGATCTGCGATGTCGATGATGCGGAGTTGACGACGCCTTCACGACGCAGCGGCGACTCTGCGGGAATCTGGGGGGTGCGATCGTGCATCGAAGCCGGTCCGGACGACGGCAAACTGCGCCACTGATCACATATCCACCTGTTGGTCGCAGCACCTGCGGCCGACAGTGTCGATACTGGGCTGTCTATTCAGCGGCCAACCTAACAGGGGAGCACCACCATGGGTTTTTTTGACAGGCTGTTCGGCAAGAAGGAGTCCCAGCCGGCGCCCGTAGCGACGCATCATGCCGGGACACCACGCGGCATCAGCTACGACCCGACGCTGATCGAACGGCTCAAGGGTGATCACGAAGATCTCGTCGCGCTCTACCAGCGCATCGGCACCCTGCTGGAAGCCGGCCAGTTCGGCGATATCCGCAGCGAACTGGTCAACTTCAAGACCCGCTTCGAGGCCCACATCCTGACCGAGAACGTGCGGTTCTACGTGTACCTGGAACAGAACCTCCCGGACGCGCACGACATGGAACTGATGCGCGACTTCCGCCGCGAGATGAACACCATCGCGCGCGGGGTGGTCGACTTCGTCAAGAAGTACCAGTTCGCCGCGTTCGACGCGACGGTCCGCGAGCAGTTCGTCAATGACTACGGCGCGGTCGGCGCCCTGCTCGCCCAGCGCATCGAGCGCGAGGAGAGCAACCTGTATCCGCTCTACCAGTCGGCCTGATCCATCCCGGGCACGGCCGCCGAGCGGCCGCACACCGACACGGCGGCGCCGGCCGGGCACGATGCCCGGCCGGCGTTGTTTTTTCCGGCGCCGCCTCCGCGGCCGGCGCCGGGCCCGGGCCTCAACGCTTCGGGTGCAACTCCTCGCGGCTCAGGTAGCCATCGCGGTTCTCGTCCATGAAGGCGAAGGCCTTGGCCATGCGCGGCATGCCGGCCTCGACTTCGGAACGGCTCAGGCGGCCATCGCCATTGCTGTCGATCTCCTTGAACCTGGCCTCGCGACGCTCGGCGGCCTTGGCCGTGCGCTCGGCGCGCTTGCGCTCGTGGTGGGCGCGCAGCTCGCTGCGGACGATGTAACCGTCGCGGTTGCCGTCGATGTCGTCGAAACGCTCGGCCAGACGCGGCATGTCGGCGGCCTCGGCCTTGCTGATGCGGCCGTCCTGGTTGTCGTCGAGCGCGACGATGCGCTGCATGCCGCCGTGGCCGCCACGGCCGCCGCGACCGCGGTGGTGGCCACGGCGCGCCGGCCGCTCGCCGGCGTCGATGCGACCATCGCCGTTGCGGTCGAGCTTGTCGAAGTGCTCGGCCAGGCGCGGCGCCGCGGCCGCCTCGTTGCGATCGATCGCGCCATCGCCGTTGGTGTCGAGCCTGTCCATGCGCTGCTGCGGGCCGCGCCAGCCCGCCACGATGTCGTCCTCGGCGCCCGCGGCGAAGGCGGTGCCGGCGATGGCGACCAGGGTGGCGACGGCGAGGGCCGCGACCACGGGGGTGGAACGGACGTGCTTGTAAGATTTCATCGGGTGATCTCCGGTTCTCGGCGCGTCGGATGAGGGCGTATTCGGACTGCACTGCATGCGCCGTTGTCCCCATCAACGTCCGCGCACCGTTTGCGTTGACAACAAGGGTCCAATGTCGCGCCGGGACGATTCAGGCAATGGACAGCGGACGACCGCCCGATCCGCACCGACGGCCCCCGCAGGCCCTAGACTGAGCCCATGGGCAAGACACCCGCCCCCGACGACAACGACCTGCGCCTGTTCCACACCGGCGAGCACGCTTGCGGCTACTGGCCCGAACGCGCCGCGCGCGACCTGGTGCTCGATCCGCGCGACCCGCGCCTGGCGCAACGCTATCCGCTGGCGCTGGAATGGGGCTTCCGCCGCTCCGGCGACATCGTCTACCGGCCGCACTGCCACGGCTGCCGCGCCTGCGTGGCGGTACGCATCCCGGTCGACCGCTTCCGGCCAAGCCGCAGCCAGCGCCGCTGCCTGAAGCACAACCGCGACATCGAGATGCGGATCTGCCAGCCGGTGCGCACCGACGAGCAACTGGCGCTGTACCGGCGCTACCTGGCCGCGCGCCACGCCGGCGGCGGCATGGACGGACACGGCGCGGTCGAGTTCGACCAGTTCCTGGTCGGCAGCTGGAGCGATGGCCGCTTCATGGAGCTGCGCGAGGCCGGCCCGCCGCGTCCGGGCCGATTGCTCGCGGTCGCGGTCACCGATGTCACCGAAAATGCGCTGTCGGCGGTGTATACCTTCTTCGACCCCGACTTCACGCAACGCGGCCTCGGCACGCTGGCGATCCTCAGGCAGATCGAGTGGGCCCGCCGCGAGCGCCGCAGGCACCTCTACCTCGGCTATTGGATCGCCGGCCACGCCAAGATGGACTACAAGCGCCGGTTCCATCCGCTGGAAAGCTTCGACGGACGCGGCTGGCACGCCTTCGAGGAAGCCGACGGCGCATCGGACAAGCGGCTCGACGACGGCACCGCGCCGGTCGGCGGCACCCCAAACGACAACGACAACGACTCCGGCACCGCATGACCCGCATCCACAGCCGCTTCCTGACGCCCCAGCGCACCGCCTCCGCCATCGCAACCCTCGCCACCGGTCTCGCCATGCTGGCGCTGGCCGGTTGCCTGCGGGTGCAGGCGCACCGCGCCCCGGCCCCCGCAGAACCGATGACCGCCCGACCGACGACTCCGCTCCGCCTCGCCACCTACAACACCTCGCTCTACGACGAAGCCACCGGCGGCCTGATCGCCCGGCTCGAACGCGGCGACGCCGATGCCGGGCGGATCGCCGCGGTGCTGCAGCGCGTGCGCCCGGACATCGTCCTGCTCAACGAGTTCGACTACGACGACGGCCACCGCGCCGCGGAGTTGTTCCAGCGCCGCTATCTGGAGCTCGCCCAGCCCGGCGGCGGCGAGCCGCTGCGCTATCCGTACCGCTACCTCGCCCCGGTCAACACCGGGGTGCCGAGCGGACTGGACCTGGACGGCAACGGCGAGGTCGGCGGCGACGGCCGCGCGCGCGGCAACGATGCATGGGGCTACGGCCTGCATCCCGGCCAGTACGGCATGCTGGTGCTGTCGAAGCACCCGATCGATGCCGACGCGGCGCGCACCTTCCAAGGACTGAAGTGGAGCGCGATGCCCAATGCGCGCCAGCCGCACGATCCGGCCACCGGCGCGGCGCACTATCCGCCGTCGCTCTGGTCGCAGCTGCGGCTGTCGTCGAAGTCGCACTGGGACGTGCCGGTGAAGCTGCCCGGCGGCACCCTGCACGTGCTCGCCGCGCACCCGACACCACCGGTGTTCGACGGCCCCGAGGACCGCAACGGCGCGCGCAACGCCGACGAAATCCGGCTCTGGCGCGAATACATCGACGGCTCTGACGCGCCCTGGCTGTGCGACGACGCCGGGCGCTGCGGCGGCCTCGGTGCCGATGCCCGCTTCGTGATCGTCGGCGACCTCAACAACGACCCGTCCGATGGCGACGGCGACCATGGCGCGATCCTTGAGCTGCTCGAGCATCCGCGGGTGGCGCGGATGCCGACCCCGCGCAGCGACGGCGCGGTCGCGGCGGCCGCGCGCTATCGCAACATCTCCCGGCATGGCGCCCCCGCGCACGCGACCGGCGACTACGGCGAGCGCGTGGGCACGCTGCGACTGGACTACGTGCTGCCGTCGACCGGCATGGCGGTGCGCGACAGCGGCGTGTACTGGCCGCAGCCCGACCAGCCCGGCGCCGAGCTCGTCGGCGCCAGCGACCACCGCCTGGTGTGGGTCGATGTCGAGTGGAGCAGCGACGGCGCGAGCGGGCGCTGAGTGCCGACGGCGGGCGCCCGGCGGCTCAGTGCGCCGAGCGCGGCCCGAAGCCGAAGGATTCCTCGTTGCGCGCCGACACCACCATCCGCACCATGCTGGCCGGCACCATCAGCTCCAGCTCGACCATCTCGCCCTTCTCGGTGCGGCCGTCGAGGATCATCTTGATGAAGGCGCCACCAGTGTCGATTTCGCGGCACATCACGTGCTCGCCGCCGACCTCGCCCTGCAGATAGGGCTTGATCGCGCCTCCAAGCGCTTCGACGGCCTGGGGAAACAGGAACACGGCATACCCGCGGGTGTCGTTCATCGGATCTCCTTGATCGGTTCGAACAGTACTCGGTAGTCGCCGGCCAGCCTGCCGGCATGGCATCAGCGCAGCTCGACCTTCAGCCGCTCGGCCGCCTCGCGCGCAACGGCGCGGGCCGCGTCGACGTCGGCGCCGTGCGCGAGGGTGACCGCGACCCGGCGCTGCCCCTCCACCCTGGGCTTGCCGAACAGGCGCAGTTGGGTGCCCGGCGCGGCCAGGGCGGCGTCGACGTGCGAGAACACCGGCACCCCATGTCCCTGGGCCAGCACCGCGCAGGACGCGGTCGGGCCGACATGGGCAATCCAGCCGTCGCCATCGGCATGGATCGGCAGACCGAGGATCGCGCGCGCATGCAGGGCGAACTCGCTGAGCACCTGCGAGGCCAGGGTGACCAGGCCGGTATCGTGCGGACGCGGCGAGACCTCGCTGAACCAGACCTCGTCGCCCTTGACGAACAGCTCGACCCCGAACAGGCCCCAACCGCCGAGATCGTCGGTGATCGCGCGGGCGATCCGCTGCGCGCGTTCCAGCGCGCGCGCCGACATCGGCTGCGGTTGCCAGCTCTCGCGGTAGTCGCCGTCGCGCTGCAGGTGGCCGACCGGCGCGCAGAACGCGGTGCCGCCGGCGTGGCGCACGGTCAGCAGGGTGATCTCGTAGTCGAAGTCGATGAAGCCCTCGACGATGCAGCGACCGGCGCCGGCGCGGCCGCCGGTCTGCGCGTAGTCCCAAGCGGTCTCGATATCGGCCTCGCCGCGCAGGGTGCTCTGGCCCTTGCCGGAGGACGACATCACCGGCTTGACCACGCACGGCAGCCCGACCTCGGCGACCGCGGCGCGGTAGTCCTCGACACTGTCGACGAAGCGGTACGGCGAGGTCGGCAGCCCCAGGGTTTCGGCGGCGAGCCGGCGGATGCCTTCGCGATCCATGGTCAGGCGCGCGGCGCGCGCGGTCGGGATCACCCGGATGTCCGAGCCGCGCTCGGCAAACTCGCGCTCCAGCTCGACCAGGGTCTGGGTGTGGATCGCCTCGATCTCCGGCACGATCAGCGCCGGCCGCTCGCTGGCGACCAGGTCGCGCACCGCCTGGCCGTCGAGCATGTCCAGCACGTGGCTGCGATGGGTGACCTGCATCGCCGGCGCGTCGGCGTAGCGGTCGGCGGCGACCACCTCGACCCCGAAGCGCTGCAGCTCGATCGCGACCTCCTTGCCGAGCTCGCCCGAGCCCAGCAGCAGGACCCGGAAGGCGTGGGGCGAGAGCGGAGTTCCAAGGGTGGTCATGCCGGGGGCCTCGATGGCGGGAATTGGGGCATTAGTCTAACTTCCACGGCCCGCCGGCCCGACCCGCTTGGGTGCCCGGCGGGGCCATGCCATCCTTCGGCCATGTCGCCAATGCCGCCATCGCCGCATCGCAGGAGCGCCCCGCCCGGCGGACGCGGCCCGCGCATGGCCGCGATCGCACTGGGACTGGCGGTGGCGCTGGCCGGCTGCGGCGATCGCGGCAGCGACGCCGACGCCCCCGGCCATCGCTGGATGGGCATGCTGCTGGACCCGCAGATGAACGAGATCAGCGGCCTCGCCGTGTCGCGCCGCCATCCCGGGGTGATCTGGATGCACGACGACGGCGGCAATCCCGAACGCCTGTTCGCCACCGACGAGAGCGGCAGCCGGCTGGCGACCTTCGGGGTCGAGGGCGTGACCAAGACCGACTGGGAAGACATGGCCAGCTTCGAGCTGGACGGCACCGCCTATCTGCTGGTCGCCGACACCGGCGACAACGGTGGCCTGCGCCGCAGCCTGCAACTGCACGTGTTCGAGGAGCCGGAGACGCTGGAGAACGCGCGCCTGACCCCGGCCTGGTCGATCGCCTTCCGCTGGCCCGACGGCGCACGCGACTGCGAGGCGGTCGCGGTCGACGCCGAGGCCGGCCAGGTCCTGCTGGTGTCGAAGAAGCGCACCCCGCCGGAGCTGTTCTCGCTGCCGCTGCGGCCGTACGGCACCGGCCTGCAGACCGCCAGTCCAATCGGCGAGCTGGCCGGGGTGCCGACGCCGGCGACGGACCTGCCGGAAAACGCCTCGCGGCGCCTCAGGGTCGAGCACCAGGTCACCGCCGCCGATGTCGCTACGGACGGCCGCACGCTCGCGGTGATGACCTACAAGGACCTCCTGCTGTACCCGCGCATCGGCGCCGAGGGCTGGGGCCAGGCGGTCTCGCGCGCACCGACGCTGGTGGCCCTTCCATGGCTGCCGCAGGCCGAGGCGATGGGCTGGAACCGCGACGGCAGCGGCGTGTTCGCGACCGGCGAGTTCATCCCGGCACCGCTCTACCTGATCCGCGCGCCGTCCCGCGACGGTGGCGACGATCCAGCAAGCGACTGATTTCAAAATAAAAACACAGAGAAGTCTGGCGTAGCGGAGGTGCCGGGCGGCAGCGCTTGCCCTATTCCTATTGACTTGATATCAATTTGATATCAAATTATCAGGCATCCACTCGAGGACACCGCCATGAAGGAAAATCCGATCCGCTCCCTGCCCGGCATCCCGCTGCTCGCGGTCCTGCTGCTCGTGGTCCTGCTGGCCGGCTACGCCGCGGTACGCGCGGTCGCCACCGACACCCCGGCCCTGCTGCTGGTCACCATCCCGCTGATCATCGGCGTGGTCTTCATGCTCGCCGGCCTGTACACGGTGCAACCGAACCAGTCGGCGGTGCTGAGCCTGTTCGGCAAGTACGTCGGCACCGTCCACGACAACGGCCTGCGCTGGAACAACCCCTTCTACAGCAAGCGCAAGGTGTCGCTGCGGGTGCGCAACTTCGAGAGCGGCCGGCTCAAGGTCAACGATCTCGACGGCAGCCCGATCGAGATCGCCGCGGTGATCGTGTGGAAGGTGGTCGACTCGGCCGAGGCGGTGTTCAACGTCGACGACTACGAGAGCTTCGTCCATATCCAGTCGGAGGCGGCGTTGCGCGCGATGGCGACCAGCTACCCCTACGACCAGCACGAGGACGATCAGATCTCCCTGCGCAGTCATCCCAACGAGATCTCCGACCGCCTCAAGGTGCACCTCGACGAGCGCCTGACCTCGGCCGGCGTTGATGTGCTGGAGGCGCGCATCAGCCACCTCGCCTACGCCCCGGAGATCGCCCAGGCGATGCTGCAGCGCCAGCAGGCCAACGCGGTGATCGCCGCACGCACGCGGATCGTCGCCGGCGCCGTCGGCATGGTCGAGATGGCGCTGGAGGAGTTGCAGAAGAACGGCGTGGTCGACCTCGACGAGGAGCGCAAGGCGGCCATGGTCAGCAATCTGCTGGTGGTCCTGTGCGGCGACCGCAGCACCCAGCCGATCGTCAATGCCGGCACGCTTTACTGATCGCGCATCCGTGCGCGAGAACCCGCACGTCCGTGTGCGGCCTTCTCAATCAATCGCGCATCCCTGTACATGAGCCCGCGCTTCCGGGGCGGCCTTCTCAATCAATCGCGCATCCCTGCGCAAGAGCACGCGCTTCCGGGGCAACTTTCTCAACCAATCGCGCATCCCTGCACTCGATACCCACAGATGACCGACCTCCTGATCCCCACCATCCTCGCCACCAGCAGCCTGCCGATGTTCGCGATCGCGTTCCGGGTCGGCAGCGGCGACCTGCACTGGCTCAACGGCCTGGATGCGCGGCGCCTGCGCGACCCGCAGCGGGTCGCGGCACGGATGGCACGGCTGCTGGCCCTGGTCGGTGTCGCCCTGCTGCTGGGCGCGGCCGGGATGTACTGGGCCGGTGAGCAACAGTCGCGCCTGGCCCTGGTCACCATCGCCCTGCTGGTGGCGGTCAACGGCCTGGGCGTCGCGCTGCTGGTGGCGGTGCGCCGCGCCCGCCACGACTACCTGCCGCCGCAGGGACACGATCCGGGCAACGGGGACGACCCCTCGTGAGCGAGAAGAAGAAAGCCTATCCGCTGCGCATCAACGCCGAGGTCCTGGCCGCGGCGCAACGCTGGGCCGACGACGAACTGCGCAGTCTCAATGCCCAGATCGAATACGTGCTGCGCGATGCGCTGCGCAAGGCCGGCCGCCTGTCGCAGCCCCAGCCCCCCCCGTCGCCGCCCCCCGCGGACGACGCCCACGATGGAGAACCCCAGGATGAGTAACCGCTGGCAGCACAAGATCGTCGCGGTCGCGTACAAGCTGTTCAACGACCAGACCGAGCGCGTGCAGCAGGAACTGGACAAGCACGGCCAACAGGGCTGGGAACTGGTCACGGTGATCCAGTCCAGCACCACCCACGAGATCCGGCTGTTCTTCAAGAAACCCGTCTGAGCGCCGCGCGCCCACGCGCGATCGCCCACCTCGCCCCGACATCGGGACAACCGCAGGAGGCCCACATGTTGCACATCGTCAGACTGATCCAGCGCCGTCATCCCGAGCGCGCCCGCGGCATCGTCGCGGCGCTTGTCATCGCCTCGGTTCTCCTGCTGCTGACCGGCCTCGCGCTGCGCTGGGCCGGCTGAGACGTGGCCATGCGTGAGTTCACCGTCACCCCGCCCGGCACTGTCGCCTGGATCGGCCTGACGCTCCTGCTGGCGGTGCCGCTGGTGCTGATGACCGCCGGATTGACGATCGGCGAGGCCTGGCAGGAGCCTTCGGCATGGCTCGCTCCGGCGCTGCTGGTCCCGGTCGCCGTCGGCCTGCCCTGGCTGCTGCGCCGGCGCCGGGTCGCCCTCCGGGACCATACCCTGATCGTCCAGGCCGGCTTCAACACGCGCCGGGTCGACGTGCGCGAACTCGCCCTGGACAAGGCGCGGGTGGTCGACCTCGACGAGCGGATCGAACTGCAGCCGGTACTGAGGGGCCTGGGTACCGGCCTGCCCGGCTTCCGTGCCGGCTGGTTCATCTCGCGCGGCGATTTCAGCCGGATGTTCTGCCTGCTCACCGACCGCCACCGGGTACTGTGGCTGCCGCTGCGCGACGGCCCCGGGGTGTTGTTGTCGCTGCAGCAGCCGCGGCAACTGCTCGATGCGCTGAACACGCTGGCGCCGCCTTCGCACTGAACGCGTCGATGACGCCTGCCGGTCGCGGCGCTAAGCTGGGCGCATGCGCGGCACGCCCGACATCCTGATCAACAGCGCCGAGATCGAACTGTGGCCGGCGCGGCGGCTGCGCGCCCGCGGCAACCGCGACGCCCGTGCCCTTGCCCGCGCCCGCTATGTGCTGCGACGCAAGCGCGATGGCCACTACCTCGCCGCCGAACTGGACGAAGGCCTGTTGGCCCTGGTCCCGCGACTGGCGCGCGAGCCGGGCCTGGACGAAGCGCTGGCGGCGCTGGAGGCGGTCCCCACGCATCGCCGCAGCGGCATCGAGCGCGTCGGCGAATTGCCGCTCGCACGGCTCGAACAGCGGTTGCGGGTACTGGGCCTGGACCACGGCTACGGTGAGCGCACCGGGCTGCCCCTGGTCGCCGAACCCGACTGGCTGGCGCTGGCCGGTTTCGACCGCTACCGGCGACCGCTGTGGCTGCACGTCGAGGCGGCCCGGGGCTGGCGCCACCTGCAGGCGGAGGCGCTCGCCGACGGCATCGTCCTGGAGGCGATCTCCGGCTACCGCAGCCACGACTACCAGTTGGGCATCTTCGAGCGCAAACGCGCGCGCGGCCTGGAGGTCGAACAGATTCTGCGGGTCAACGCCGCCCCCGGCTACAGCGAGCACCACTCCGGACTCGCGCTGGACATCGGCGCCCCGGGCGAGCCGCCCGCCGAGGAATCGTTCGAAGACACAGAAGCGTTCGCCTGGCTGTGCGACAACGCCGCCGGCCACGGCTTCACCATGAGCTATCCGCGCGACAATCCCCACGGCATCGTCTACGAGCCCTGGCACTGGGCGTGGCATCGCGCCTAGGCAGGCCCGGTCGGCCCGGAGCGCGCCCTCCTACCCCTGCGAGCGGTTGGTCGGCGTTGCCGCCTCGCTGGCGCTGTCGGCGATCCGCCACAGGTACAGGCTCGCGTAGGTGCGGTACGGACCCCAGCGTTCGCCGCGCTCGAGCAGCGCCTTGGGCGTCGGCGCCTGCTCGGCCTTGTCGACGATGCCGGCGCCCTTGCGCACGCCCAGATCGTCGATCGGCAACACGTCCGGCCGCCCGAGCCGGAACATCAGCATCATCTCCACCGTCCAGCGGCCGATGCCCCGGATCGGTACCAGTGCCTCGATGATCTCTTCGTTGTCCAGGTACGCCATCTGCCGCAGCGTCGGAATCTCGCCGCGCGACTCGCGCAACGCCAGGTCGCGCAACGCCAGGGTCTTGTTGCCGGATACACCACAGGCGCGCAGCGCGGCATCGTCGATGCGGCCGAGGGTATCGAAATGCAGGCGTTTGCTGCCGATCGCAGCCTCGACCCGGCCGACGATCGTCGATGCCGCCTTGCCGCTGAGCTGCTGGAACAGGATCGCCCGCGCCAGCGCGTCGACCGGATCGAAGCGCCCGCGCCAGCGCGGGTCGGCCTCGATCGGGCCGATCCGGCGCATCCAGCGACCCAGCTTGCGGTCGCGACGCGCCAGATGCGCGTGCGCGGCCTCGGTGTCGAATCCACGGACGTGGCGCGGCATCGCTCAGCGCCTCGCCGCGTCGACGGCGTAGGCCAGCCACGCCAGGATCATCAGGCTGCCGCCGGCCGGCGCGAGCCGGGTCGGCCAGCCGAACGCATGCGCGGCGACCAGACTGCCGGAGAACAACAACACGCCCAACAGCAGGCCCGCCAGTGCCCAGCGCCCGAACCGGCGCCGCGCCTGCGGGGCCAGCGCGCACAGCGCCAGACCGTGACCGAAGGCGAACGCCGCGGCGGTCTGCAGGTGCGTCCTCGCCTCACCGTCGGCGCCGTGCGAGGCGTAGGCCGCCAGCGCCACCGACACGGCGGCCAGCACCGCGCCGGCGCCGGCCAGCGCGCGCGACCCGCGCGAAGCCGGTGGAAGAAGCGTTGCGGAACTGGCGGACATCGCGAACCCGGCGGCAGTCACAAGGCCCACGACGATAGCAGTCCCGCAAACAAAAAGCGCCGCACGGGGCGGCGCTTTTCGAGGCTGCCGGGCCGCTCGCGCGGCGCCGGTGGCGGGGGACTTACTTGACCATCCAATAGACGTTGAAGTCGCCCTCGAGGGTGAAGCCCTTCTCGATGCCGTTGTTCCAGTCCTCATAGGGACGGTCGACGGTCTCGTAGCCGTGGGTCAGGGCCCAGGCGCGCAGCGCGTCGCGGACCTTGGCCAGGTTGGCCATGTGACCCACGAACGGCACCATCGCGACCTTCGAGCCTTCCGCGTAGACCGCCTCGACCGGACCCTCGACCTTGATCTCGAGCTTCTCGGCGTCGGTCGCCGGCACCGCGGCGGTGGCCTCGGCCTTGTCCTCGCCCTCCTTGCCGTTGCCATTGTCCTTGCTGTCGCCGTCGCCCTTCTTGCGCACCGGCTGGGCAACGTCGAAGGAATAGGTCTCGGCGCCGAACTCGTTGGTGATGACGCGGACCGGACCGGCGGCGACCAGACCGTTGGCGTCCATCACCTTCTTGATCCACTCCATGTTGCTCTTCATCTGGGTGGCGACGGCGTCGTTGTCGCGCGGCACCGCGGCGCGCACGATCAGCAGGTTCTGGGCCGGACGCTGCGACAGCTGCGGCGCCTTGCTCGGATCGTCCTTGCCGAACACCGAGTAGTCGTGGTTCGGCACGGTCGCCAGCATGTTGCTCAGGCGGCTCAGGCTGAGCTTCATGTCCTGACCGAAGTTGCTGGTCACGTACATGCCGGCGTAACGGCCCAGCAGGTCCCAACCGTAGTCGACGTCATAGGTCTGGGTGATCATGACGTTGCGGCCGCTGCGGCCGGTCGGGGTCAGGGTGTAGGTGGTCCGCTCGTTCTTGCCGCGGCCGCGGAACGGGTTGTTGCCCTTCGGATTGGAGGTCAGCGCGTAGCTCACGCTCTTGTTCGGCTCGTTGCCGGTGATCTCCCAGCTGCCGCTGCCGAGCTCCTCGACCTGGGACTGGTAGTCCAGGCGCGCGCCGACGCCGGATTCGGGGCCGGACAGCTTCAGCTCGATCCCCGGATCGTGCAGCACCAGCGAGTTCCAGTCGTCGAAGCGGCGCAGGCTGTTGAGCGTGTCGTACACGATCGTCAGCTTGCGGTTGGACTCGACGCTTTCCTCGAGGTGGCGGCGATCGGGCAGCAGGACGCCGACCGTCAGGAACAGCACGGTCACGATGGCAATGGAAATCAGGATCTCGATCAGACGGGTCATTCAGGTTTTCTCCAGGGCCGACCCGGGACCAGACCGGGGCGCAGACCCCTAATCCTAACAAGGAAGCCGGGGCGGGCGCATTACCCTTTCGCAGGAGTTCCACGCCCGGACCGCACCGGCGTTTCCGGGGCGGCCGCCAGCGAATCGCGCCGCCGGCCCGGGCCGCGCTGCGCCGCTCACACCAGTTGCAGCTCGAACGCCTTCAGTACCGCCCGGGTACGGTCGCGCACGCCGAGTTGGACAGGGTGAGGCGCCAGCGCCTGCGAGGCATCGCCTCGCCTGGCAACGAACGCCCGCCGCGCTGCGGCGGGCCGGGTATCCTGTCGCTCAGACCAGTTGCAGCTCGAACGCCTTCAATACCGCCCGGGTGCGGTCGCGCACGCCGAGCTTGGACAGGGTGAGGCGCCAGCGCCTGCGAGGCATCGCCTCGCCTGGCAACGAACGCCCGCCGCGCTGCGGCGGGCCGGGCATCCTGTCGCTCAGACCAGTTGCAGCTCGAACGCCTTCAATACCGCCCGGGTGCGGTCGCGCACGCCGAGCTTGGACAGGGTGAGGCGCCAGCGCCTGCGAGGCATCGCCTCGCCTGGCAACGAACGCCCGCCGCGCTGCGGCGGGCCGGGTATCCTGTCGCTCAGACCAGTTGCAGCTCGAACGCCTTCAATACCGCACGGGTACGGTCGCGCACGCCGAGCTTGGACAGGATATTGGACACGTGGTTCTTGATCGTGCCCTCGGCCACGCCCAGCGAATTGGCGATCTCCTTGTTGGAGAAGCCCCCGGCCATCAGCCGCAGGATCTCGGTCTCGCGGTCGGTCAGCGGGTCCGGCCGGTCGAGGCTCACGAACTCGTTGCGCATGTGCTCCAGCCCCGACAGCAGCCGCTGGGTGACCGCCGGTTGCACCAGTGAACCGCCCTGGGCCACGGTCTGGATCGCGTCGACCAGTTGTTCGAGCGAGACGTCCTTGAGCAGATAGCCCTTGGCGCCCGCCTTCAGGCCCGCCAGCACCAGTTGGTCGTCGTCGAAGGTGGTCAGGATGATGGTCGGCGGCAGGCTGTCGCTGCGGGCCAGCGCCTGCAGGGCCTCCAGCCCCGACATCACCGGCATGCGCATGTCCATCAGGACCACATCGGGCCTGACCTCCGGCACCATCTCCACCGCCTGGCGCCCGTCGCCGGCCTCGGCCACCACCTCGATGCCCTCGGCCAGCGACAACAGGGACCTAACCCCCTGCCGGACCAGGGTCTGATCATCAACAAGCAATACGCGGATCATGCCGCCGCTCCTTTGAGAGCCTGCCCCCGCCCCCACCGCGGCCCTTGCGGGAACCGGAGGGACTGCCGAACAGGCGAGATTGGAAAAGTGTACGTCGATACGGCCCGGGCGCACGATGCCGTCATGCCGCGTCTCCCCGTGCGTCCGGTCCGGGCCGGTCGGCCGCCTGGACGCTCGCGGCGGACTCCGCCGACGCCGAAGCGAGCACCGTGGCCGGCAGCGCCAGGCGCAACGCGAAGCCCGCCTGCGGGCGGGTTTCGATCTTCAGGTCGCCGCCATACAGGCCCAGCCGCTCGCGCATGCCGCGCAGACCGTTGCCGGATACCGGCGAACTGGCGCCGCGGCCGTCGTCGCGGGCCTCCATCACGATCATGTCGCCGTCGCGGTAGGCCTTCACCCACAGGTTGGCCGCGCCGGCGTGGCGGATGGTGTTGGTGATGATCTCCTGGGTGCTGCGCAGCAGGATGTGCGCGCGCTCGGGGTCGTCCAGGGTCAGCGGCGACTCGATGTCCATGTGAATGCGCAACGACGGCACGTTCTCCGCCAGCGGGCGCAGCGCCGCCTCCAGGTCGATCGCCCCGCCCTCCCTCAGCTGGCTGACCGCCTCGCGGACGTCGGTCAGCAGCAGCCGGGCCAGGGTGTGGGCCTGGCGGACGTGCTCGCGCACCCGTCCCTCGGACAGATGCCCCGCGACCTCCAGATTCAGGCTCAGCGCGGTCAGGTGGTGGCCGAGCAGGTCGTGCAGCTCGCGCGAGATCCGGGTGCGCTCGTTGACCCGGGCACTCTCCGCCAACAGGGCGCGGGTCGCGCGCAGCTCCGAGTTCAGCCTGCGCTGCTCCTCCCGGGCCAGCGACTGCTGGCGGGCGACGAAGGCGGTCACGAACACGAAGCTGGAGAAGCCCATGTAGACCAGCGACTGCACCACCGCGATCATCGGCGGCATGCCGATCGGGCCCGCGAACACCGGAATGATCGAGGCGCTGCTGCCGATCAGCCACACCAGTCCCATCCGCAGGGTCAGCAGCCAGGGCAGCAGCCCCGCCACCACCATCAGCAGGATGCTGCCCAGCCCGGTGCTGGAGAAGTAGCTGACGCTGATCGCGCACAGGGTCAGGATGAACAGCAGGATGTGGTCGAGCCAGGTGGTCCGCCGCGACCCCAGCGAGCGGGTGATCGACCAGTACACCGCGCCGAAGCTCAGATAGACCGCCAGCCAGCGCCCGACCGCGAGGTGCGGGGCGGCCACGTCGCCCTCCGGCAGGGCCTCGATCACCGCCGGGTCGAGCCAGATCGAAAGCAGCCAGCACCCCACCATCGCCCAGGTGAACAGGCCCGCATAGCGCAGCAGTCGGGAATGGTTCAGGAGGTTCAACATGCCGGCATGCTAGCCCCATCAGGGGTTTGCGTAGCCGTCCGAAAGTCATGGAATCGTCATTGCGCAGTCGCCCAGGCCCCGCAGCCATGCGATAATCCGCTTCGCTGGCGCCGCATGCGCCGGCCCGAAACATCATGGAGTCAGGAATGTCGATCGTCGTCCGCGACGTGCTTGAGCACGAGCTGGATTCCGTCCTTGCCCTCAACAACGCCGCCGGACCCGCCATCCTGCCGCTGGACGCGGCCCGGGTACGCCACTTCTACGACAGCGCCGAGTACTTTCGCGTCGCCCTGCGCGACGGCACGCTCGCGGGCTTCCTGATCGGCGTCGGTAGCGGCTCGGACCACGACAGCAGCAACTTCCGCTGGTTCCACGAGCGCCACGCGGGGTTCTTCTACATCGACCGCATCGTGGTCGCCAGCCGCCGCCGTGGCGGCGGTGTCGGCCGCGCGCTCTACGCCGATGCCCAGAGCTATGCCGAGCTGCGCTACCCGCAGATGGCCTGCGAGGTGTTCCTGGAGGGCGGCCACGACCCGGCGCTGCTGTTCCACGGCAGCTTCGGCTTCCGCGAGGTCGGCCAGCACGTGATGCCCGAGGTCGGCGTCCGCACCGCGATGCTGATGAAGTCGCTGTGCAGCTACGAGTGGGTCCGCGAGACCTACGGCGACAACCTGCCCGACGAGGACTGGGTCCGCGCCCGCCGCACCGTGGCGACGCCGCCGCGCCTGACCGGAACCTCCGGTCGATGAGCGCCGTCGCGATGGGTGATTATGAACAGGCGGGCGAACTGAAGATCGGCCAGGTCGGCATCGCCAACCTCCGCATCCGCACCCTCGACGTCGACCGTCTGATCGAGGAAATGCGCCAGCGCGTCCAGCGCGCGCCCCGCCTGTTCGCCCGCGCCGCCGTGGTGATCGACTTCGGCGGCCTGTCCCAGGTGCCCGACGTCGCCACCGCCCGCGCCCTGCTCGATGGCCTGCGCGAGGCCGGCGTGCTGCCGGTCGCGCTCGCCTACGGCACCACCGCGACCGAGCGCCTGTCCGAGGCGCTCGGCCTGCCCCTGCTGGCCAAGTTCCGCGCCCAGTACGAGCGCGCCGACGGCAGCGCCCCGGCACCGGCGGCGGCCCCGCCGCCGCAGGAAGCCGCCCGCCCCGCTCCGGCGGCCAGCGCCCCGGCACCGGCCGCGCCCGGCCAGGCCCCCAGCCCGGGCCTGATCCAGGCTGCGCCGGTCCGTTCCGGCCAGCAGGTCTATGCCGACAACCGCGACCTGACCGTGCTGACCTCGGTCGGCGCCGGCGCCGAGGTCATCGCCGACGGCTCGGTGCACATCTACGGGCCGCTGCGCGGGCGTGCGCTCGCGGGCGCCCAGGGCAACGAAAAAGCCCGTATCTTCTGTCGAGAGTTCCACGCCGAGCTGGTGGCCATCGCCGGCCACTACCGGGTGCTCGAGGACATCCCTTCCGACCTGCGCGGCAAGGCCGTTCAGGTCTGGCTGGAAGACCAACAACTAAAAATCGCGGCACTTGACTGATGCCGCTCCATTGGAGGACTTGAACTTGGCCGAAATCATCGTAGTCACCTCAGGCAAGGGCGGCGTCGGCAAGACCACCACCAGCGCCAGCCTCGCCTGCGGCCTCGCCCGTCGCGGGCACAAGGTCGCGGTCATCGATTTCGACGTCGGCCTGCGCAACCTCGACCTGATCATGGGCTGCGAGCGCCGCGTCGTGTACGACTTCGTCAACGTGGTCAACGGCGAATCCACGCTCAAGCAGTCGCTGATCAAGGACAAGCGCTTCGACAATCTGTACGTGCTCGCCGCCTCGCAGACCCGCGACAAGGACGCGCTGACGATGGAAGGCGTGGAGAAGGTCCTCAAGGAGATGGCCGACGACGGCTTCGACTACATCGTCTGCGACTCGCCGGCGGGCATCGAGAAGGGCGCCTTCCTGGCGATGTACTTCTCCGACCAGGCCGTGGTCGTGGTCAACCCGGAAGTCTCCTCGGTGCGCGACTCCGACCGCATCCTCGGCCTGCTGTCGTCGAAGACCCGCAAGGCCGAGAACGGCGAGCGGGTCAAGGAACACCTGCTGCTGACCCGTTACAGCCCCAAGCGCGTGGATACCGGCGAGATGCTCAGCGTCGGCGACGTCGAGGAGATCCTCGGCCTCAAGACGATCGGCGTGATCCCCGAGTCCAGCGATGTCCTGCACGCCTCCAACAAGGGCGAGCCGGTCATCCTCGACACCGAGTCCGACGCCTCCCAGGCCTATGACGACGCCGTCGCCCGCCTGCTCGGCGACACCCGCCCGATGCGCTTCACCACCGTCGAGAAGAAGGGCTTCTTCAGCAAGATGTTCGGAGGTTGATGATGGGGATTTTCGACTTCCTGCTGGCCAAGAAACAGACCGCGTCCGTCGCCAAGGACCGCCTGCGGATCATCGTCGCCCACGAGCGCGCGACCCGCGGCGGCCCCGACTACCTGCCGACCCTGCAGCGCGAGCTGCTCGAGGTGATCCGCAAGTACGTCAACGTCGACGCCGAGGCGGTGAAGGTCGACCTGATCGGCGAAGGCGAAAACAAGGTGCTCGACATCTCGGTCTCGTTGCCGGAGAACACCGCGCAAGCGTGAACGGCGCAAGTGAGCACGGGAGAAGTGAGAAGAGAGAGTGCACTTCTCTCACTTCTCACTCCTTGTCACTCGCTCCTCATCCCATGTTGACCCTCGCCGACATCGCCTTCGACGCGGTCGCCGACCTGCTCGCGGGCTACGGGCTGCGGCTGGAGCGCGTCGCCGATGGCGCCGCGATTCCCGGCAGCTACTGGGGCGACTGCGAGGCCGGACTGATCGGCAGCACGGTCTACGCGCGCGGCGATACCCCCGTGCATTCCCTGCTGCACGAGGCCGCGCACCTGATCGTACTGCCGCCGGAACGCCGCGCCGCGGTCCACACCGACGCCACCGACTCGATCGAGGAGGAGGACGCGGTCTGCGTGCTGCAGGCCCTGCTCGGCGACGCCCTGCCCGGGGTCGGCCGCGCGCGCGTGCTCGCCGACATGGACGCCTGGGGCTACACCTTCCGGCTCGGCTCGGCCCGGGCCTATTTCGAGCACGACGCCGACAACGCCTGGCAGTGGCTGCAGGCGCGCGGCCTCGCCGACATCGCGCGGCGGGTGTTGACGCCTCCTGCCGTCACGACCGTCACCGCCGGGCACTAGTCCCGCCGTCACTTGCGCCCGCTCCGGGCGGCCTCTAGCCTTTGTCGTTTCAGCGCATCGATGCGCCCTGTTCGAGGAGAGTCACCCATGAAACCCGTCCGCGCGCTACTCGCGCTCAGCGTCATCGCCGTGCTCGGCCTGTCCGCCTGCTCCCGCGACGGCAGCGACGACTCCGCCGGCACCTCGGTCGCGCCCGAAGGCGAGACCGCCGACCAGTTCGTCGCCCGCGTCAACGACGAAATGCGCGCGATGACCCCGGAGATCACCTCCGCGCAGTGGCTCGCCTCCACCTATATCAACAGCGACAGCCAGTTGATCGCCTCCAAGGCCAACGAGCGCATGCTGGCCCAGCTCAACAGCTGGATCGAGCAGTCCAGGAAGTTCGAGGGCCAGGAAATGTCGCCGCAGACCGCGCGCGCGATCCAGCTGCTCAAGCTCGGCACCTCGATGCCGGCGCCCAAGGACCCGGCCAAGCTGGAGGAGCTGGCTTCGCTGGCGACCAAGATGGAAGGCATGTACGGCGCCGGCAGCTACTGCACCGGCGAAGGCGACGACAAGCAGTGCCGTCAGCTCGGCGAGCTGGAGGACGTGCTGCGCCACGACCGCGACTACGCCGACCAGCTCGATGCCTGGCAGGGCTGGCACACGATCTCGGTGCCGATGCGCAAGGACTACACCCGCTTCGTCGAACTGGTCAACGAAGGCGCCCAGGAGATGGGCTATGCCGACGCCGGCGAGATGTGGCGCTCGGGCTACGACATGACCCCGGTCGAGATCGCCGCCGAGACCGACCGCCTGTGGGGCCAGGTCAAGCCGCTGTACGAACAGCTGCACTGCTATACCCGCACCCGCCTGGAAGCCAAGTACGGCGCCGACAAGGGCGAGGTCGCCGGCGGCATGCTGCCGGCCCACCTGATGGGCAACATGTGGCAGCAGGACTGGGGCAACCTCTGGGACATCCTCGCCCCGTACAAGAACGCCGGCAGCCTCGACGTCACCGGCGCGCTGGAGAGCCAGTGGCAGAACAACTTCTCCGCCCAGATGGCCAAGCACCGCGGCGAGCGCGATGCCTCCGATCTGGTCGAGATGGAGCGCGCCGCCGACCTCGCCACCGCCCGCCAGATGACCGAGCGCGCCGAGGATTTCTACACCTCGCTGGGCATGCCCAAGCTGCCGGCCACCTATTGGGACCGGACCCAGTTCATCAAGCCGCGCGACCGCGACGTGGTCTGCCACGCCAGCGCCTGGCCGATGGACATGGCCGACGACGTGCGCACCAAGATGTGCATCAAGCCGAACGAGGAAGACTTCACCACGATCTACCACGAGCTCGGCCACGTCTATTACTACATGCTGTACAAGGACCAGCCGCCGATCTTCCAGACCGGCGCCCACGACGGCTTCCACGAGGCGATCGGCGACACCATCGTGCTGGCGATGACGCCGGAGTACCTGAACTCGATCGACCTGGTCGGCGAGCAGCAGCAGAGCGAGCAGGCGCTGATCAACGCGCAGATGCGGATGGCGCTGGCCAAGGTCTCGTTCCTGCCGTTCGGCCTGATGATCGACCGCTGGCGCTGGGGCGTGTTCGACGGCACGATCAAGCCCGAGGAATACAACAAGGCGTGGTGGGACCTGAAGGCCAAGTACCAGGGCGTCGCCCCGGTCACCCCGCGTGGCGAGGAGTTCTTCGATCCGGGCGCCAAGTACCACGTGCCGGGCAACACCCCGTACACCCGCTACTTCCTCTCGCACGTGCTGCAGTTCCAGTTCTACAAGGCGCTGTGCGACGCTTCCGGCCACGAGGGCCCGCTCTACCAGTGCAGCTTCTACGGCAACAAGGAAGCCGGCGAGAAGTTCCAGGCGATGCTGAGCAAGGGCGCCAGCCAGCCGTGGCAGCAGACCCTCAAGGAACTGACCGGCGGCGAGAGCATGGACGCCTCGGCGGTGCTGGAATACTTCGCGCCGCTGCAGGACTGGCTGAAGCAGCAGAACGAGGGCAAGACCTGCGGCTGGCAGGCCAGTGCCGCCCCGGCACCGGCCGCTCCCGCCGCCGATGGCGGCGAGGCCGCGACGGAGCAGGATCAGCCGGCCAAGGGCTGATCCCCACAGCAGAGTCTCAACAAGAGGGCCGGCAATCGCCGGCCCTTTCTTGTTTCACCTTGTCACCGTTTTGCGCATGACCACGGGTTTCTGCTATTTGAATCAGAATCAAAGGCTTCCGCCACCAAGGCGGCGGGCGGCTTTTCTTTGCTGGCCCAAAGAAAAGTCGCCAAAAGAAAGGGCCTTTCCCGACAGAGCTCAATCGCAAACGGATGGTATTCCGGTATTTTTCGACACGGCATCCCTGCCGTGATCGAAAAACGGCGCGCGTCCATGCGCGCCGCCCTCCGGGTCTGCAGCCATGAGGGCCGTCCATGTACCAGGAACGTCAAGGTCAGCTGTTGCCGTTGACCTTCAGCGACTTAAAGCCCGCCGACAAATCGCCTGGAGCGATTTGGACCGCCGCCAGGCGCCTGCGCTCATAGCGCAGGTGGGGCACATGGATGTGCCCCAGTCCGCATCGCAGAGGACGACGGCCGTAGAGGCGCCCATGTCTGAGCGAAGCGAGTTTGGGCGCCGTGCCGTCGTCATCGAGAAGCACAGGGGACCGGGGCGGCGCAGCCGGCCCGGCGGGCGTCAGGAGCGGGCGGTTTTGGTTCCTTTTGCCAAGACAAAAGGAACCCGCCGAAGGCGGAAGCCTTTGATCTAGATTCGAAAAGCGCCGGAACCTCGGATCCCGACTCCCGCGCAGGGTGAATTTCCCGACGGGCGGCCGCCGGCACCGGCTTCCACTGAAGCCAGAAACCAGGCAACCCCCAAGCCCGCGCAATCGATCAACGACAACCGCCCACAAGCAGGGCGATCAGCCCTGCCCCTTGGCCTTGGCAAAGGCCGCCGCCAACGCATTGTTCGGCGGCGGCGCACTGCGCCCGGCGTTCCCGGCGGGGCGCCCGCCCTGACGGGCGCCGCCGCGTCCGCCCGACGGGCCACGATCGTCACGCTGTCCGCGCGACTCGCGTTGTGGCGCGGTTGCCTGGTCGGACCGCGGCTCCAGGCGCCGCGACAACGCGATGCGCTTGCGCGGGATATCGACCTCCAGCACCCGCACCTTGACCACGTCGCCAGCCTTGACCACCTCGCGCGGATCCTTGACGTAGCGGTCGGCCAGCTCGGAGATATGGACCAGGCCATCCTGGTGCACGCCGATGTCGACGAAGGCGCCGAACGCGGCCACGTTGCTGACCACGCCTTCCAGGATCATCCCCTCGCGCAGGTCCTTGATGTCCTCGACGCCGTCGGCGAACTTCGCCGCCTTGAACTCGGGGCGCGGATCGCGACCGGGCTTTTCCAGCTCCTTGAGGATGTCGCGCACGGTCGGCACGCCGAAGGTCTCGTCGGTGAACTGCTCGGCCCTGAGTCCGCGCAGACGGGCGCTGTCGCCGACCAGGTCCTTCACCCCGCAGCCACAGGCGGCGAGGATGCGCTCGACCACCGGGTAGGCCTCCGGATGCACCGCCGACGCGTCCAGCGGTTGTTCGCCGCCGTTGATGCGCAGGAAGCCGGCGCACTGCACAAAGGTTTTCTCACCCAGCCTGGCCACCTTCAACAGCGCCTTGCGGCTGGCGAACGGTCCGTTCTGGTCGCGATGCACGACGATGTTCTCGGCCACCGTCGACGACAGCCCCGACACCCGTGCCAGCAACGCCGCCGAGGCGGTGTTGAGGTCGACGCCGACCGCGTTCACGCAGTCCTCGACCTTGGCGTCGAGCGCACGCGCCAGACGGTACTGGTCGACGTCGTGCTGGTACTGGCCGACGCCGATCGCCTTGGGCTCGATCTTGACCAGCTCGGCCAGCGGGTCCTGCAGGCGCCGTGCGATCGAGACCGCGCCGCGCAGCGACACGTCCAGGCCCGGGAATTCCTTGGCCGCGAACTCGGACGCCGAATACACCGACGCACCGGCCTCGCTGACCACGATCTTCTGCATCTTCAGCTCGGGCACCAGCTTGATCAGGTCGCCGGCCAGCTTGTCGGTCTCGCGCGAGGCGGTGCCGTTGCCGATCGCGACCAGCTCCACGCCGTGCTTGACGCACAGCGCGCGCAGCGCGTGCAAGGACTGATCCCACTGCCGCTTGGGCTCGTGCGGATAGATCGTCGCGGTATCGACCAGCTTGCCGGTGCGGTCGACCACCGCGACCTTGACCCCGGTGCGCAGTCCCGGATCGAGTCCGAGCACGGCCTTGGGCCCCGCCGGCGCCGCCAGCAGCAGGTCCTTGAGATTGTCGCCGAACACCTCGATCGCCTCGGCCTCGGCCTTCTCGCGGGCCTGGCCGAACAGGTCGAGCATCAGGTGCAGGTGCAGCTTGGCCTTCCAGGTCAGGCGGCAGGTATCGAGCAGCCACTTGTCGGCCGGGCGGCCCTGGGCGCGCACGCCGGCATGGACGGCGACCCGGCCCTCGGCCTGCTGGTGGCCGGCCTCGGCGTCGCTGCCCGGGTCCAGGTCGAGGAACAGGAACTCCTCGCGACGGCCGCGGAACAGCGCGAGCAGGCGATGCGAGGGAATCTTCGACAGCGGTTCGGCATGCTCGAAGTAATCGCGGTACTTGGCGCCCTCGGCCTCCTTGCCCTCGGCCACGCGCGAGCGGATCGTGCCGACCTCCTGCAGCCACTGCCGCAGCTCGCCGACCAGGGCCGCGTCCTCGGCCCAGCGTTCCATCAGGATCGCGCGCGCGCCGTCGAGCGCGGCTTTGGCGTCGGCGACACCCTTGTCCGCATCCACGTACCCGGCGGCGGCCGCTTCCGGCTCCTGCGCCGGATCGGCCAGCAGGCTGTCGGCGAGCGGCTCCAGGCCTGCTTCGCGGGCGATCTGCGCCTTGGTCCGGCGCTTGGGCTTGTACGGCAGGTACAGGTCTTCCAGCCGCGCCTTGCTGTCGGCCGCCTCGATGTCGGCGCGCAGCTCGTCGCTCAACTTGCCCTGCTCGTCGATGCTGGCCAGCACCGCGGCGCGGCGGTCCTCCAGCTCGCGCAGGTAGGTCAGGCGGGTTTCGAGATTGCGCAACTGGGTGTCGTCCAGGCCGCCGGTGACTTCCTTGCGGTAGCGGGCGATGAACGGCACGGTCGCGCCCTCGTCGAGCAGGCCGATCGCGGCGACCGCCTGCGCGGGCTGGGCATCGATCTCCTCGGCGATCTGGCGGGCGATGCGGGTGGCGATGGCGGGCGAAGCGGAACGGCTGTCGGACATCGGGACGTGCAGTGTCTTGGGTACGGGGCGCCGATTGTGGCAACCCCGGGGCCCCGGCGATACCCGTTGACAAGCCGCGCCCTACCCGGTCCGCCACGGCCATGCAGCCGCTGCGCCGGATCGGCCCGGTCACGGGATGGAGTGTCTTGCGGTATCTGGCGCCCTCGCGAGCGATGGACCGGTACCATGACAGGCCACTCTCTCCCCACTGCCCGGAGCCCGCCGATGTCCGCCTCGGATCTTCCCCCGTTCAAGCCGCTCCGGCTCGACCACGTGGTCCTGCGCGTGCGCGACATCGTCCGGATGGAGGCCTTCTACCGCGATGTACTGGGCTGCTCGGTCGAGAAGCGCCAGCCGGCGATCGGCATGGTGCAACTGCGGGTCGGCAGCGCGCTGATCGACCTGGTCGACATCGAGGGCCGCATCGGCCGCATCGGCGGCGCCGCGCCCGGCGAGGAAGGCCGCAACGTCGATCACTTCTGCCTGGCGATCGAACCCTTCGACCGCGACGCCATCGTCTCCCACCTGCAGGCGCATGGCACCCGTGTCGGCGAGTTCGGCTCCCGCTACGGCGCCGAGGGCGAAGGCCCCTCGCAGTACCTGTACGACCCGGAAGGCAACATGGTCGAACTGAAGGGACCGCCGGACACGGCGGCGAAGGCCTGATGCCCGAGTCGCGCTCCGACACCCAGCCCCCCGCGATCCCGTTGCGCCGCCTGGCGCTGCTGCTGGGCGGGCTGGCGATGTTCGGTCCGTTCGCGATCGACACCATCTTCCCGGCCTTCGGCGCGATGCGCACGCAGTTCGGGGTCGACCGCGTCGCCATCCAGCAGACCCTCAGCGCCTACCTGGTCGCCTACGCCCTGATGAGCGTGGTCCATGGACCGCTGTCGGACGCGCTGGGGCGCCGCCGGGTGATCCTGACCGGACTGGCGGTATTCACCCTGGCCTCGGTCGGCTGCGCGCTGGCGCCGGACCTGCATACCCTGCTGGCCTTCCGCGTCCTGCAGGGATTGTCGGCCGGGGTCGGCATGATCGTCGGCCGGGCGGTGATCCGCGACGTGCTCCAGGGCGACGATGCCCAGCGGCTGATGAGCCAGGTCTCGATGATCTTCGGCATCGCGCCGGCGGTGGCGCCGGTGATCGGCGGCTGGATCCTGGGTTGGAGCCACTGGCCGGCGATCTTCTGGTTCCTGGTGCTGTTCTCGCTGCTGCTGTTCGCCGGCACCTGGGTGGTGCTGCCGGAGACCCACCCGCCGCAGGCGCGCCTGCAGCTGGTGCCGCGGCGCCTGTTGCGCGACTACGTCGCGATCTTCGCCAACCCGCGCTTCCAGCGACTGGCGGCGGCGGGCGCGTTCAACTTCGCCGCCCTGTTCCTGTACATCGCCTCGGCACCGGTGTTCGTGGTGGACATCCTGCGCCTGGGCGAGTCGCAGTTCGGCTGGTTCTTCATCCCGATGATCAGCGGCATGGTGCTGGGCGCATTCGCCTCCGGGCGCGCCGCCGGCCGGATCAGCGGCACCCGGCTGTCGCGGATCGGCTTCGCCTGCTGCGGCGTCGCGGTGCTGGCGAACATCGCCTACACCGCGATGGTCGACCAGCCTTCGATACCGTGGGCTATCCTGCCGATGGTGCTGAACGCGTTCGGCATCGCCCTGGTGTTCCCGATCCTGACCCTGGCGATCCTGGACATGTATCCGCGCCAGCGTGGATCGGCCTCGTCGCTGCAGGCCTTCACCGGCCTGGTCCTGCACTCGCTGGTCGCCGGCGTGATCTCGCCGCTGCTCAGTCGCGAACCGCTGTGGCTGGCGGCCGGCGCGGCGGTGTTCGCGTTCCTGGGCTGGGCGTTCTGGCGCTGGGAGATCAGCTTCGGCGGCAGCCCCGCCTGTCCCGCCGAACCGGCCGCGCTGGAGCCGACCGACCGGCTGTGAGCGGCCCACGCCCGAGCTGAACCGGCACCGCCACGGCCGCCCATCGCCGATCCGAGCGGCTATAATCGCCGGGTCCACGTGGTGGGAGAAGCGACCGGCACGAACGCAGCCGCAAACCGCGTTCCCGGCCGCTGCCGAAGGCGCAACGCCCGTAATCGCTCAGGCCCAGCACCACCCGTGGTTCCAAAACTCTGGAGAGACCGGCGGCCCGTCGCTTTCAGTCGGGCCCCACCGGCGCCGAAGGGGCAAGAAGCGGGGCCTCCAGGAGGTGAATCC
Source organism: Marilutibacter maris (assembly GCF_003233695.1). Lineage (NCBI taxonomy): Bacteria > Pseudomonadati > Pseudomonadota > Gammaproteobacteria > Lysobacterales > Lysobacteraceae > Marilutibacter > Marilutibacter maris. The sequence goes on from NZ_CP029843.1 coordinate 2,656,420, forward strand.
TCCCCCGGCCGCCTGTCGAGGCACGCTTCCAAACTCTCAGGCAAAAGGACAGAGGGGCGCTCCACGTGCGGCGACGCACGCCCGGCCACCGCCACTTCCGGACGCCCCTTGCCATGACCCAGACGCCTTCCCTGCGCGAGCTCGAGCACCACGACGCCTTCATCGCGCGCCACATCGGCCCCAACGACGCCGAAATCGCGCAGATGCTCGGCGTGATCGGCTACGACTCGCTGGACGCGATGACCGACGCGATCGTGCCCGCCAACATCAAGTCGAGCGACCCGCTGGCGCTGCCGGAGTCGCTGACCGAGGTCGAGGCGCTGGCGAAGATCCGCGCGATCGCCGATCGCAACCAGGTCTTCCGCAACTTCATCGGCCAGGGCTACTACGGCACCCACACGCCGAACGTCATCCTGCGCAACATCCTCGAGAACCCGGCCTGGTACACCGCCTACACCCCGTACCAGGCGGAGATCTCGCAGGGCCGCATGGAAGCGCTGATCAACTTCCAGACCATGTGCGCCGACCTCACCGGCATGGAGATCGCCAACGCCTCGCTGCTGGACGAGGCCACCGCCGCGGCCGAGGCGATGACCCTGGCCAAGCGCTCGTCGCGCTCGAAATCGAACCTGTTCTTCGTTTCCGAGAACGTGCACCCGCAGACGCTCGAGGTGCTGCGCACCCGCGCCGAGCCGCTGGGCATCGAACTGCACGTCGGCGCCGATGCCGAGGCGGCCGATGTCGACAGCTACGGCGTGCTGCTGCAGTACCCGGACACCTTCGGCCGCATCCACGACTACAGGGCGCTGGCCGACAAGGTGCATGCCCGCAACGGCCTGGTCTGCGTCGCCACCGACCTGCTCGCCCTGACCCTGATCGCCGCGCCCGGCGAATGGGGGGCCGACATCGTGGTCGGCAACAGCCAGCGCTTCGGCGTGCCGTTCGGCAACGGCGGCCCGCATGCCGCATTCATGGCCTGCCGCGACGCCTACAAGCGCTCGATGCCGGGCCGCCTGATCGGCGTTTCGGTCGATGCCGAGGGCAAGCCGGCCTACCGCCTGACCCTGCAGACCCGCGAACAGCACATCCGCCGCGAGAAGGCGACCAGCAACATCTGCACCGCGCAGGTGCTGCTGGCGGTGATGGCCGGCATGTACGCGGTCTACCACGGCCCCGAGGGCCTGACCCGGATCGCCCGTCGCACGCACCGCCTGGCGACGATCCTGGCCGCCGGCCTAGGTGCGGCGGGCGTGAGCATCGATGACGGCTACTTCGACACCCTGCACGTCAGCGGCGTCGACGCCGCGGCGATCCACGCCCGCGCCGAGGCCGCGCGCATCAACCTGCGCCGGATCGACGCCGGCCGGGTCGGCATCAGCCTGGACGAGACCTCCACCCGCGAGGACATCGTCGCGATCGCCGGTCTGTTCGGGGCGGATCTGGACGTCGACGCGCTCGACGCCGCCGCGAGCGACGCGCTGCCGGCCGGGCTGCGCCGCGACAGCGACTTCCTGACCCATCCGGTGTTCAACACCCATCACAGCGAACACGAACTGCTGCGCTACATGCGTGCGCTGGCCGACAAGGACCTGGCGATGGATCGCACGATGATCCCGCTGGGAAGCTGCACGATGAAGCTCAACGCCACCGCCGAGATGATCCCGGTGACCTGGCCGGAGTTCGCCAACGTCCATCCGCTGGCCCCTACCGACCAGATGCAGGGCTACCGCGAGCTGGTCGACGGTCTGGAGCGGATGCTGGTCGAGTGCACCGGCTACGACGCGGTCAGCCTGCAGCCGAACTCCGGCGCCCAGGGCGAGTTCTCCGGCCTGCTGGCGATCCGCGCCTATCACCGCGCCAACGGCCAGCCGCAGCGCGACATCTGCCTGATTCCCGAGTCCGCGCACGGCACCAATCCGGCCTCGGCGCAGATGTGCGGCATGCAGGTGGTGGTCACCAAGTGCGACGCCAACGGCAACGTCGACCTCGACGACATCCGCGCCAAGGCCGAGAAGTACAGCGATCGTCTGGCCGCGCTGATGATCACCTACCCCTCGACCCACGGCGTGTTCGAGGAGGACGTGGTCGCGATCTGCGACATCGTCCACCAGCATGGCGGCCAGGTGTATACCGACGGCGCCAACATGAACGCGCTGGTCGGCCTCGCCAAGCCCGGCAAGTGGGGCTCGGACGTCTCGCACCTGAACCTGCACAAGACCTTCTGCATTCCGCACGGCGGCGGCGGTCCCGGCGTCGGCCCCTGCGCGGTCAAGGCGCACCTGGCGCCGTATCTGCCCAAGGCCTTCGGCGGCGATGCCGAGCAGGCCGACGGCGGTGTCGGCATGGTCAGCGCGGCGACCTGGGGCAGTGCCAGCATCCTGCCGATCAGCTGGATGTACATCGCCCTGATGGGCCGCGAGGGCCTGCGCCGCGCGACCCAGGTCGCCCTGCTCAACGCCAACTACGTCGCCCGCCGCCTCGCGCCGCACTACAAGACGCTCTACACCGGACGCAACGACCTGGTCGCGCACGAGTGCATCCTCGACCTGCGTCCGCTCAAGGACGCCACCGGCATCTCCGCCGAGGACGTGGCCAAGCGCCTGATCGACTTCGGCTTCCATGCCCCGACCCTGAGCTTCCCGGTCGCCGGCACGTTGATGGTCGAGCCGACCGAGAGCGAGTCGATGCACGAGCTGGACCGCTTCGTCGACGCGATGATCGAGATCCGCGAGGAGATCCGCGCGGTCGAGGACGGCCGTCTGGAGCGCGACGACAATCCGCTGGTCAACGCCCCGCACACCGCGACGATGGTCGCCGGCAGCGAGTGGGCGCACGCCTATCCGCGCGAGCTGGCGGCGTTCCCGCTGCCGGTGCTGAAGCAATCCAAGTACTGGCCTCCGGTCGCGCGCGTGGACAACGTGCACGGCGACAAGAACGTGTTCTGCAGCTGCATCCCGGTGGACGCGTTCAAGGACGAGGACGACGCGGTCGAAGCTTGACCGCATCGCACCCCGCTCCATTCCGAGGCCCCTCTCCGCGAGGGGCCTCTTCGTTTCCACCGCTGGCCGCGCGCCGTCGGCCCATGCGATGCTTGGGCGCATGCACGTCGCCGCCGACCCGGCCCCGCAGCGGCGTTCCCGGGGCCGCCTCCAGGAGCTGACACGATGACCGCAGCCGTTGCCACCCTCTCCGGCGGATGCCACTGCGGCCGGATCCGGGTCGCCTTCGCCACCACGCTGGAGCCACGCGAGCTGGCCCCGCGCGCCTGCGACTGCGACTTCTGCCGCAAGCACGGCGCGGCCTGGATATCCGACCCTGCCGGCAGCCTGCGTGTCGAAGCCGAACCGGCCTCAGCGCTGCGTTCCTATCGCCAGGGCAGCGAGACCGCGCGCCTGCTGCTGTGCGCGCACTGCGGCGTCGTGGTCGCGGTCGGCTATGCCGAACAGGGCCGCATCTGGGCCGCGGTCAACGCCGGCTGCCTAGACGATGCGACGGCACTCGCCGGGGCGGTCCCGGCATCGCCGCAACAGCTGACAGCGGAACAGAAGGTCGAGCGCTGGCGCCAGCTGTGGATCGCCGACGTCCAGCTCCCGGTGTCCATCGACGCTCTCTGATCAGCGCACGGCCGTCAGCGATCGTCGCTGGAGATGCCGTCGCCCACCGCTGGAACCCGTTTTCCCTCAGGGCTGTATTCCGGCGGACCGGACAACACCCGCCAGCACTGCCCGATACCGCGCGCCAAGCGCAGCTCGGCGAACATTGCGATCCAGGCATGCAGGGCGATCCGCAGTGGGTTGTAGCTGTACAGCGGTTCGACCAGGCCATAGCGAACCGGGTCGCTGCTGCGTTCCTCGCGGAAAGTGCCGAACAGGCGATCGAACACGATCAGCACGCCACCGTAGTTGCAGTCCAGGTACGCCGGGTTGCGGGCGTGATGGACGCGATGGTGCGCCGGCGTGTTGAGCCCCCACTCCAGCGCGCGCGGCAGGCGCCCGATCAGTTCGGTATGCAGCCAGAACTGGTACAGCAGGTTCGCGGCCAGCGCGGCGACCACCAGCGGCACCGGAAACCCCACCCAGACCAGCGGCGCGAAGAACAGTCCGGCGCCGGTCAGCTTGCCGGTCCAGCCCAACCGATAGGCCGATGCCAACGTGTACTGGTTCGACGAGTGGTGGACGGCGTGATTGAGCCAGAACCAGCGGATCCGGTGGTCGGCACGATGCATCCAGTAGTAGCAGAATTCCTGGCCGACGAAGAGCAGCGCCCAGTGCCAGGCGCTGTCCATCGAGAAGGTATGGACGCGCAACGGCCAGACCGCCTGCAGCACCAGGCCGACGATGCCGCCCCTGATCACCAGCCCAAAGGCCTGTCGACCCAGCGCGTCGCCCAGCGAAGCCCAGTAGGCCTTCCAGTCCTGGCCCAGCCCACGCCGCTTGCGCAGCCAGCCTTCGGCGGCGGCCACCAGCGCCAGCAGGGGCAAAGGGAGCAGCAGCAACGCCGGCATCGCGATATCCATGCCTGCGCCTCAGCGGCTGCGGGCCTGGCGCATCTTCTCGACCGCGGCATCGAGCTCTGCGCTGGCGAGGCGACCGTCGCCGTCGCTGTCGATCTCATCGAAGCGGCGGGCGACACGCGGTAGCCCCGCCTCGGCCTCGGCGCGATCGATGTAGCCGTCCTGGTTGCTGTCGGCGGCTCGAAGCCGTTGTTTGGCGGCGTCCTGCAGACGAGCGGCGCGGTCGTCCCCGGCATGCGCGACGGAGACCGTCAGCGGCGACAGGACGATGCTGATGGCGAGGAATGCCGTGATGTGGGTACGGAACATGATGCCTCCTGAAGATGTCGGGACGCGGAGCCGAACGCGGTCGGCCCCGCGCTCATGGAACTCAGTTGCCGCGGCAGTCGATGACGTTGCCGGTGGCATCGGTGCAGGTCGCGGTGTGCTGCACGCCCTGGCTGGAGTCGTAGCTGGTCGAACCGCTATAGCTGTTGCCCTCCTTGCCGGTCGCCTGGGTCTGGCGTTGACCGGCGTAGGTGCCGTCGGTGTTGCGGGTCATGCTTCCACTGGAGCTGGCGGCGCCGCCGTCGGCGCCTTCGATGCTCGCGCTGCCCTGGCGGCCGCCACTGCCGTCGGCGTTCCGATAGAAGCCGCCCTGGCGTTGTCCCAGCCCGCCGTTGGCACCCTGCACCGCGGCGCCGCTGGCGCCGCTCACATTGCCCTGCCCGTCGCTCTCCACCGCGTGGCCACGGGCGAAACGGCCGCGCTCGCCACTGGCGGTGGTTCCGCTGGCGGCGCGATAGCCGCCATCGGCGGTGGCGCCACCGGCACGCACATGCGCGCGACGTTGGGCGGATGCGTCGGGGATGGCGGCAACCAGTGCGATCGTCAGACCGGTCGCAACGAACAACAACGGGATCCTGCTCATGGTTCACTCCTCGGAACGGACGATGCATGCGGCATCGGGGTGATTCCACGCTAGCGCCGCGACCGCGCCCGGATATGTCCGGTCCGCGAGCGGATGTTTCGCGGCCCGCTCCCGGAAACATCCGCTTACAAATTGCCGGCGCCGCGGGTTTGCCTGCTCGCCGCGACTGCCGCGATAGTGAGCGCATGGACGAAACCGCCCCCCACCTGCTGCTGGTCGACGACGACGTGCGTCTGCGCGAGCTGCTGCAGCGCTACCTCGAAGGCCAGGGCTTCGAGGTCCGCGGAGTCGGCGACGGCAGCGGCATGCGCCAGGCGCTGGATCGAGGGCACTACGACCTGGTCGTGCTCGACCTGATGCTGCCGGGCGAAAGCGGACTGGATATCTGCCGCCAGTTGCGTGGCCGGGACGATGCGATTCCGATCGTCATGCTGACCGCCAAGGGCGACGAGATCGATCGCATCGTCGGACTGGAGATCGGCGCCGACGACTACCTGCCCAAACCGGTCAATCCACGCGAACTGCTGGCACGCATCCGCTCGGTGCTGCGGCGTACCCGTCCGCACGCGCCGGGCGCGCCCCTGGCCGACGCGGGCGAGGTCGCGTTCGCCGGCTTCAGCCTGGATCTGGGCCGGCGCGAGCTGCGCCGCGGCGGGGAAACCCTGCGCCTGACCTCCGGCGAGTTCGCCCTGCTCTCGGTGCTGGTCCGCCATCCGCACCAGCCGCTCAGCCGCGACCGCCTGATGAGCCTGGCGCGGGGACGCGGGCACGAAGCGTTCGAACGCAGCATCGACGTGACCGTCGCGCGGCTGCGCAGGCTGATCGAGGACGAGCCGAGCCGGCCCCGGCTCCTGCAGACGGTGTGGGGCGTGGGCTATGTGTTCGTGCCGCCGGAGCAGGACGCGTGAAGGCGATGCCGCGCAGTGTGTTCTCGCAGCTGGTGCTGGTGATCGCGCTGGTACTCGCCGGAACGCTGGCGATCGCGATCGTGCTCAGTCGCGTATTGGTGTCGGAGCCGGCCGGTGCCCAGTTGCTGCGCGCGATGCAGGGTTTTGCCGATGTCGCCGAAGAGGTCGCGCGCAGCGAATCGAACGAACGCGCGATGCAGGTCCTGCGCGACGGCGGACTGGAAGTGCGCATGGACGCCCCGGCACAGGCGCGGCCGCGTTTCGCGCCGCTGCTGCGGGCGTTGCAGGAGCAGGCTCCGCAGCAGCTGTCGCCGGGACGCGAGCTGCGGATATCGCGCGACAGCGGGCGCAGTGTCGCCTGGCTTCGGCTCGACACCACCCCGGCGATCTGGGTCTCGTTCCCGGTCGATCGTCGCGATCATCGGGTGCGTCGCTTCTCGATCGGCTTGCTGCTGGGCTGCGCGCTGCTGGTCTGGCTCGCCGCCGCCCACTTCGCGCGTCGACTGGTCATGCCGTTGCGACGACTGGCGCACGCGGCCCCGGACTTCGTTCGCGGAGAATCGCCGCCGCTGGACACTTCGAGCGGCCCGCGCGAGGTCGCCGAGCTGGCGCGTGCCCTGGACCGGGCCAGCACCGAGGCGCGCGAGGCGGCCGAGGAACGCACGCTGATGCTGGCCGGCATCTCGCACGACCTGCGCACGCCGCTGACCCGTCTGCAATTCGCGCTCGCCCTGCTGCCCGATGCCGACCCGGAGCTGCGCGCCGGCATGGACCGGGACATCGGCGAGATCGACGCGATCCTGTCGCAGTTCATCGCCTATGCCCGCGACGGCCGCGACGAGGCGATGGAGTCGCTCGACCTGAGCGCGCTGTGCCGCCAGGCCGTCTCGGCGATGCCCGACGGCTGGGCGAGCGCGCTGCCGGAACAGGCGCCATTGCGGGGACGGCCGTTGGCCTTGATGCGCGCGTTGGAGAACCTGCTGGGCAACGCGCAGCGGCACGGTGCCCCGCCGTTCTCGCTGCGGCTGGAGCGAGACGGCGCGAACTGGCGTGTCGAGGTCGCCGACCATGGCCCCGGCATCGACGCCGCGAACGCGACACGGATGCGCCAGCCGTTCGTGCATGGCGGTAAAGGCACCGGCCTGGGCCTGGCGATCGTCGAACGGGTCGCCCGCCAGCACGGAGGCGAACTGCAACTGGCGTCCAACGCGCCCCAGGGCCTGCGCGCGACGCTGGTACTGCGCGCGGACGGGATGGCCGAAGCAGGGATGGGAGCGGGTCGATGAAACCCATCCGGTCGCCCCGCTCCGGCGTGCTCGCGCTGACCCTGGCAGCGCTGCTGCTTCACACCGCGCCACCCGCCCGCGGCAGCGATCCAGGCGGGGCCGCCACCGCGGCGCCGGCGCTGCCGGACGGCACCCGCGTCCTGCGCGACATCGCCTACGGCCACGACCGGCGCCAGCGCTTCGATGTCTATGTCCCAGCCGACGCCCGTGACGCCGCGGTGATCTTCCTTGTCCACGGCGGCGGTTGGGCGGTCGGAGACAAGGCGCACCGCAACCTGATGGCGAACAAGCTCGCCTACTGGCTGCCGCGTGGCTTCGTGGTGATTTCCAGCAACTATCGGCTGCTGCCCGATGCCGGCCCGCTCGAACAGGCCGGCGACATCGCCCGCGCGGTCGCCCACGCCCAACGGCTGGCGCGGTCGTGGAGTGCCGACGCCGATGCCTTCGTGCTGATGGGGCATTCTGCGGGCGCCCATCTGGTCGCCCTGCTCGGGGCCGACCCCGCCCTGCTGGCCGCCGCCGGCGCACGCCGCCCCCGTGGGGCCGTGTCCCTGGACAGCGCCGCGATGGACGTGGTGGAGATGATGCAGGCTCCCCGCCACCCGAGACTGTACGACCGCGCCTTCGGTCGCGTTGCCGCGGACTGGAGGGCCGCCTCGCCGCGGCATCGTCTGTCGCCGGACGCGCTGCCGATGCTGATCGTCTGTTCGTCGCGCCGGATCGACGCCTGTCCATCGGGCCGCGCGCTCGCACGCGATGCGGTGGCGCTGGGGGTCTCGATGCGGGTACTGCCCCAGCCGCTGTCGCATCGCGACATCAACCGCGAACTCGGGCTGGCCGGCGCCTATACCGAGGCGGTCGATGCCTTCATACGCGCATGCCTGCCCGTACCGCAGCCGGCCCGGCGCCCGGAAACGAACGACCCCGCCGAAGCGGGGCCGTCGGGGTGACGCGCAACGGCACCGTTCAGGCGAACGGGTCCTGCAGCACCATGGTGTGCTCGCGGTCCGGACCGGTGGAGACGATCGCCAGCGGGCAGCCGGCCAGTTCCTCCAGCGCACGCAGGTAGGCGCGCGCGGCCGGCGGCAGCTTGTCCCACTCGGTGATGCCGTGGGTGTTCTCCTCCCAGCCCGGGAACTCCAGGTAGACCGGGGTGCACTCGTCCCAGCCGGCGGCGTCCAGCGGCGCGTACTCGGTCCGCTTGCCGCGGTACTCGTAGGCGATGCAGATCTTCAGCGTCTCCATGCCGTCGAGCACGTCCAGCTTGGTGATGCACAGGCCGGTGATGCCGTTGATCGCGACCGCGCGCTTGAGCGCGACGATGTCGATCCAGCCGCAGCGACGCGGGCGTCCGGTGGTGGCGCCGTACTCCTGGCCGCGGTCGCGGATGCCCTGGCCGACCTCGTCGTGCAGTTCGGTCGGGAACGGGCCGCCACCGACGCGGGTCGCATAGGCCTTGCAGATGCCCAGCACGTAGTCGATCGCATCCGCACCGACGCCAGCGCCGGCCAGCGCGCCACCGACGGTGGTGTTGGACGAGGTCACGTACGGATAGGTGCCGTGGTCGATGTCCAGCAGCGAGCCCTGCGCGCCTTCGAACAGCACCCGCTTGCCCTGCTTGCGCAGGTCGTGAAGGATGCCGGCGACGTCGGACTTCATCGGCTGCACGTATTCGCCGAACGCCAGCGCCTCGTCCAGGGTCTTCTGGAAGTCGACCGCTTCCACGCCCAGGTAATTGGTCAGCACGAAGTTGTGGTAGTCCAGCGCGGCGCGCAGCTTCTCGGCCAGCTGGTCGGGGTAATGCAGGTCGGCGACGCGGATGCCGCGACGCGCCACCTTGTCCTCGTAGGCCGGGCCGATGCCGCGGCCGGTGGTGCCGATCGCCTTGCCGCCGGCGGCCTTCTCGCGCGCCTGGTCCAGGGCGATGTGGTACGGCATGATCAGCGGCGTCGCCGGGCTGATCTTCAGCCGCGAACGCACGTCCACGCCGGTCGCCTCCAGCTCGTCGATCTCCTTGCGCAGCGCGGCCGGGCTCAGGACCACGCCGTTGCCGATCAGGCACAGCGCGCCTTCGCGCAGGATGCCCGACGGGATCAGGTGCAGGACGGTCTTCTTACCGCCGATGACCAGGGTGTGGCCGGCATTGTGCCCGCCCTGGAAGCGGACGACGGCGCCGATCTCCTCGGTCAGCAGATCGACGATCTTGCCCTTGCCCTCGTCGCCCCATTGAGCGCCCAACACCACGACTGACTGACCCATGACGGGAGACTCCTGATTTGTTCCGTAGGAGCGGCACAAGCCGCGAACGCCCGTCACCGGGCCTGGCAGGCGCGATTCACGCCGCTGCAGCAGGGCCGGACACGGAAAAAGCCGGTGGGCGGCTCGTGGCGAGCGGGCCCATCCGGCTTTTGTGCATTATCCGGGTTTCGGGGCCCGAGGGCCAGTGCTTCCGCACCGCCACCGGCATGCCGGTGGCCCGGGTTCAGATGCCGTTCGGGCGCCGCCTCACAACGCCCGTCGCACCCACCACAGCGCAAGCAGGCCGGCGGCCACGAAGACCCCGCCGACCACCCGCAACTGCCGATCGGGCATCGCATACAGCTGTTCCGCCGCACGCTTCCATCCGCCCGGGGCGACGAACAGGAACAGCCCCTCGAGCACGGCGACCAGACAGATCGCCGACAGCAGCTCGTCGCTCACCTCAGCGGTCGTTCCCGAGGTACTGCAGGAACGGATCGTCCTGGTCGAGCACGATCAGCGCCTGACCGTCCCTGAAGGATTCGCGGTAGGCCTCCAGGCTGCGCTGGAACGCGTAGAACGCCGGATCCTTGTTGGCCGCCGAGGCATAGGTCCTGGCCGCTTCGGCATCGCCCTCACCGCGCAGGCGCTGGGCGTCGCGCTCGGCCTCGGCCACCAGCACGGTCTGCTCGCGGTCGGCCTCGGCGCGGATCTGGCGGGACTGCTCCTCGCCGGCCGCGCGCAGGGCGCTGGCGACCTGGCGACGCTGCGCGCTCATCCGCGCATAGACATTGTTGATGACCTCGCTGTCGGTGGGCAGGTCGATCTGCTTGATGCGCAGGTCGACGATGCGCACGCCCAACGTGGACGCGCCTTCGTTGATCTTGTCCAACTGCGCGTCGATCATCTCCGAACGGTCGCCGGACACCACCTGCTGCAGGGTGCGCGCATTGATCTCGTTGCGCAGCGAATCCTTGACGATCGGCTCCAGACGCTTGATCGCGACGCTCTCGTCGCCGCCGGTGGCTCGGAAGAACGCGGTGGCGTCGTCGATCTGGCCCAGCGAGAAGAAGTCGACGCTGACGTCCTTGCGCTCGGAGGTCAGGTAACGCTCCGGCGAGGTGTCGAGCACCTGCAGGCGGCGGTCGAACACCAGGTCATTCTCGATCAGCGGCACCTTGAAGTGCAGGCCAGGGCCGAGGTCGGCGCGGGACACACGGCCGAGGTTGAGCACGATCGCGGTCTCGCCTTCCTTCACCACGAAGACCGAGCCGAGCAGGGTGAACAGGGCCGCGACGATCACGGCGATCCAGATGGGGGCCTTCATTGACGGGGCTCCTGTCGGCCGCTGGGACGCGGCTCACGGCCGGTGCGGGCCGGGCGCGGGGTGGACGACTCGGGCATGCTCAGGGTCGGGGCGAGCAGCTCCGGGGCGACCGGGGCCGGCGAACCGCCGCGGGCGCCGTCCATCGGCGCGTAGATCAGCTGGCGCGAATCGCCGCCGACGATCTTGCGGTTATGGCTCAGCACCCGCTGCACGGTCTCCAGCCACAGGCGCTTGCGGGTGACCTCGGGGGCCTGCTTGTACTCGTCGACCAGCAGCGAGAAGCGGTCGGCGTCACCCTGGGCGCGCGCGACCACCTCGGCCTTGTAGCCTTCGGCGGCGGTACGCACGCGGGCGGCGGTGCCTCGCGCCTCGGGCACGACCCGGGCCGCGTAGGCACGGGCCTCGCTGATCAGGCGCTCACGCTCCTGCTGCGCGCTGTTGACGTCGTCGAAGGCCGGCTTGACCTGCTCGGGCGGACGCGCGTTGGGCAGGTTCAGCTCGGTCACCAGCAGGCCGGTACGGTAGGCGTCCAGCGAGGCCTGCAGTTGTTCGCGCGAGGAGGTCGCCAGCGCGCTGCGCGAGCCCAGCACGATGTCGAGGGTGGAACGGCCGACCTGTTCGCGCATGCTGCTCAGCGCCGCCTGACGCAGCACCTCGTCGGCGGCGCGGGTGCCGAACAGGTACAGCTGCGGATCGCTGACCTGGTACTGCACGTTCATCTCGACGTGGACGATGTTCTCGTCGCTGGTCAGCACCGGCACGTTGAAACTCTCGGTACGGATGCGGGTCGCGTCGACCTTGGTCACCCGCTCCAGCGGCCACGGCAGCTTCAGGTGCGGACCGGGCTGCATCACCCGCGAGAACTGGCCGAAGCGCAGCACCACGCCGCGCTGGGTCTCGGCGATCAGCACGAAGCAGTTGAAGATCAGGAACAGGCCCAGCACCAGCAGCACCCAGCGACCGATGCCGGCACCGCCGCCACCGCCGAAGACACTGCGGAACTGATCGAGGATGGCGTCGAAACCGCCACCGCCCGGACGTTGTCGTCGCGGCGAGCGGTTGCCGCCGGAGTCGTTGTTGCCAGGGGTATTCCAGGCCATGCCTGCTCCAAGTTCTGAAGGCGTTGTCGCGGTCGCGACCGGATTCGGCGGTCGCTGAATGCGGATGATGCGACACCGGTGGATTCTAGGTGGGGGCCGGACCGGCCTCAAGCAAGCCGCCCCAGCGGCCACGACCGGCATCGACCGCGACGTCCCGGGACCGCCCTTCGCGGAAGGGCCCGGCTAAGCGGGCCCGGCGGCCCCGCCCGCCGCGTCTTCGACCAGCGGACGCAGCCATTCGCCGTGCGGTTGCGCGAACAGGCGGCGGGCGTCGCTCATCGCCAGCTCGACCTCGACCTGCCAGCCGTCCTCGTCGGCGACCTCGGCCTTGACCGCGCCCAGCTCGTACAGCTTCGCGCGCAGACGCGCCGCTTGCGGCGGCACCCGCACCCGGCCTCCGACGTGGCGCAGCTCCAGCGCCTCGGCCAGGGCCCGCCGCAGCAGGTCCAGGCCGCGTCCGTCGCGGGCCGACAGCCACACCCGCGAACGGCCCTCGGCCGGCCGGTCCAGGCGCGGTTCGAACGGCCGCGCCGGAGTCCCCGCGCCGTCGTCGTGGGGATCGTCGCCGAGGCGGTCGATCTTGTTGAACACCAGCAGCTGCGGCAGATCGCCGGCGCCGATCTCGGCCAATACCGCGTCGACCTGGGCGATGCGCTCGTGACGGGCCGGATCGGCCGCGTCGACCACGTGCAGCAGCAGGTCGGCCTCGCGGGCCTCGGACAGGGTCGAGCGGAACGCCGCGACCAGTTCGTGCGGCAGATCGCGGACGAAGCCGACGGTGTCGGCCAGCACCACGCCGCCACCGGAACCGCCCCGCGCCGCTCCCGCGTCCGCGGCCAGGCCGATCCGGCGCACGGTCGGGTCCAGGGTCGCGAACAGCTTGTCGGCGGCGTAGGCCTCGGCGCCGGTCAACGCATTGAACAGGGTCGACTTGCCGGCATTGGTGTAGCCGACCAGGGCCACCCGCGGCAACTCGCTGCGCACCCGCGCGCGGCGCATCTGGGTTCGTTGCACCTCGACCTTTTCGAGACGCTTCTGCAGCATGTCGACGCGCTTCTGCAACAGGCGGCGGTCGGTTTCCAGCTGGGTCTCGCCGGGGCCGCGCAGGCCGATCGAGCCGCCGCGCTGGCGCTCCAGGTGGGTCCAGCCGCGAACCAGGCGGGTAGCCAGGTGGCGCAACTGGGCGAGTTCGACCTGCAGCTTGCCCTCGTGGCTCTGCGCACGCTGGGCGAAGATGTCGAGGATCAGGCCGGTGCGGTCGACGACGCGACGCTGCAGCGCCCGCTCGAGGTTGCGCTCCTGCACCGGCGTCAGCGGGTGGTTGACCAGGATCAGGTCGGCGCCGCTGGCGTCGGCGGCCGCCCTGACCTCCTCCAGCTTGCCGCTGCCGATCAGGGTCGCGGGATTGGGGCGGTCGATGCGCGCAGTCAGCAGGACCGTGACCGTGGCGCCGGCGGAGCGGGCCAGGTCGGCAAACTCCTCAAGCAGGTCCGGGTCCGGTGCGCCTCCGGATTGCGGCTGGTTCGCATAGGGCTGGATCAGCAGCGCACGCTCGCCCTTGCGGGATCGTTCAAACATGCGCGCGCGTCCCCCGCAGGCACGTCCTGCGGACACGGAAGCCGGTACCGCAACCGCGCGGATTCAATGAATGGAGTGTCATCGCCACCGAATTCGGGGCGAATGCGCCGATTTCAATGGCCGCAAGGGCCGCCGTTCGGCGCCCGCGCAGGGAAAGCCCGCCGGGGGCTTCCCTGCGCCGGGGCGTTCATTCGCTTTCGTCTTGGCCGTTGCCGTTGCCGTTGCCGTCGCCCTGCCCGGTCTGCACGTAGCCGCCGCCGGGACCGACACGGACATTGCGCGCCGGCACCACGGTCGAAATCGCGTGCTTGTAGACCATCTGGCTGACGGTGTTGCGCAGCAGGACCACGAACTGGTCGAAGGACTCGATGGTGCCCTGTAGTTTGATGCCGTTGACCAGATAGACCGAAACCGGCACTCGCTCGCGCCGCAGCGCATTCAGGAATGGATCCTGCAAGGATTGTCCCTTGGACATCAAGTTTTCCCCATGCTGTTCTAGTTATAGGTGGGCCGCGTACCGGACGCAGGCCGTGCCGCCGGACACGCTCCCCATGCCGGCGACCGGCCGATGGTAGCGCACCGGCACCGCCGGCAACGCATCTGCGGTGAATTTCGTGAAATCCGTCCGGTCGGCAAGTGTACCCTGCCGCGCGCGCCGCGCCTGCCCGTCCATCCGCCTGCGCGCCCTCTCAGCGACGCCCCGGACGCTCCACGAACAGGCGCAACGCCGCCTCCAGCGCCGCCGTCCCGGCCTGCGGGTCGAACCAGCGCGCATCCAGCTGACCGCGCAACCAGGTCAGCTGGCGCTTGGCCAGTTGCCGGGTGGCGAAGATCGCGCGATCGCGGAAGTCCGCGGCCGAGCCCTGCCCGTCGAGGAACTCCCAGGCCTGCCGGTAGCCGACCGCGCGGATCGCCGGCAGGTCACGCGGCGCCGGATGCGCCTGCAGCTGCGGCAGGGCGCGCAACGCCCTGACCTCGTCCAGAAAACCGTCGGCGAGCATCGCATCGAAGCGCCGGGCGATGCGTTCGTGCAGGATCGCGCGATCGCGCGGCGCCAGCACCAGCTTCAGCACCCGGTACGGCAGGCGCGGAGTCGACTCCCGACGCCAGTCACTGATCGTGCGTCCGGACAATCGCCACACCTCCAGCGCCCGCTGGATCCGCTGCGGATCGGTCGCGTGGATGCGGGCGGCGGCCTCCGGGTCGATCGCGGCCAGCTCGGCATGCAATGCCGGCCAACCGTGCACAGCGGCCTCGGCCTCGATCGCGGCGCGGGTCGCCGGATCGGCCTCGGGCATCGGCGACAGGCCCTCGAGCAGGGCCTGGAAGTACAGCCCGGTCCCCCCGGCCAGAACCGGGATACTCCCGCGCCCGACGATTTCGTCGAGCGCGCGGCGGGCATCGGCGGCGAACTCGGCGGCGGAATACGGCTGCCAGGGCTCGCGCAGGTCGATCAGGTGATGGCGGACTCGTGCGCGCTCGTCCGCGCCGGGCTTCGCCGCGCCGATGTCCAGACCACGGTAGACCAGGGCGGAGTCGACGCTGACGATCTCCCCCCCAGGCGCTCGGCCCAATCGATCGCGAGCGCGGTCTTGCCCGATGCGGTCGGGCCCATCAATGCGATCGCGAGCGGCCGCGGATCAGCGGACATGCGCAGCCACGGGTTCGATGCGCGTCCGGACGCTACCACCGGCATGCGCATGGAACCGGCGTCCATGACCACCCGCGACACGCTTTCCACACAGGCTGTGGAAAACCGCTGGGACAACGTTGTTGAGAACCGCCTGATGCGTAGCTGCCGCAAGGCCCCGGGCATGTTTGGCTATTTTTTGACCAGCGTGTTTCAGCTGTCCACAACGCCTGTGGACAAGCCTGCGGACAGTGTCGGGAACAACCGCCCGATCACCTTGTGGCACAAGGGCTGACGCAAACATGGCGAAAAAATGACCAGTCAGAATACTTGACAAAACTCGGCAAAAACGCAGGTTGCCCGACTCAATAGCCGTTCTCGCGCAGACTCAGTCGCACCTGCTCGTGGGTGGCCTGGACCTCATCCGGCGGCTGCCTGTCGAGCAGGCTGACGACCACGATGGCCACGGTGGCCGCGATCACGCCCGGCACCATCTCGTACAGCCAGCTGCCCATGCGGTCGACCGCGACCAGCTTCCACACGATCACGGTGAGCGCACCGATCACCATGCCGGCCAGCGCGCCGTTGCGGGTCATCCGCTTCCACATCAGCGACAGCACCACCACCGGACCGAATGCGGAACCGAAGCCGGCCCAGGCGTAACTGACCAGGCCCAGTACGCGGTTGTCGGGATTGGACGCGATCCCGATCGCCACCAGCGCGACCAGCAGCACCATCGCGCGACCGATCCAGACCAGCTCGCGATGGCCGGCGTTCTTGCGGATGAAGCCGCGGTAGAAGTCTTCGGTCAGCGCACTGGAACAGACCAGCAACTGGCACGACAGCGTGCTCATCACCGCCGCCAGGATCGCCGACAGCAGCACACCGGCCACCCAGGGATTGAACAGCTGTTCGGCCAGCACGATGAAGACGCGTTCGGAGTTCGCATTGACCGTCCCGGCGACTTCCGGGTGGGCGCCGAACCAGGCGATGCCGAAGAAACCCACCGATATCGCACCCAGCAGGCACAGCACCATCCAGGTCATGCCGATCCGGCGCGCGCTGGGAATCGTCGCGACGCTGTCGGCGGCCATGAAGCGGGCCAGGATATGCGGCTGGCCGACATAGCCCAGGCCCCAGGCCATCGCCGAGATGATAGCGACGACGCCTCCCGCGCCCACCCACTGCAGGCGCGATGGGTCGACCTGTTCGATCACCGCCAGACTGGGCGCCAGGCCGCCGTTGCCGACGATCACCATGATCGGGGTGATCAGCAGCGCGAAGATCATCAGCGTGGCCTGCACGGTGTCGGTCCAGCTGACGGCGAGGAATCCGCCGATCAGCGTGTACAGGATCGTCGCCGCGGCGCCGTACCAGATCGCCTGCGCGTAGGGCACGCCGAACACGCTCTCGAACAACCGCGCGCCGGCGACGATGCCCGATGCGCAGTAGACGGCGAAGAACACCAGGATCACCAGCGCCGACAGCACCCGCAGGACCCGGCTGCGGTCGGCGAAGCGGTGGGTGAAGTAGTCCGGCAGCGTCAGCGCGTTGTGGGTGCGCTCGGTGTACATCCGCAGCGGCCCGGCGACGAAGCGCCAGTTCGCCCAGGCACCGATGATGAGCCCGAACGCGATCCAGGCCTTGGACGCGCCGGTGGCGTACAGCGTGCCCGGCAAGCCCATCAACAGCCAGCCGCTCATGTCGGAGGCGCCCGCCGACATCGCGGTCACGTAGCTGCCGAGCGAGCGGCCGCCAAGGATGTAGTCGTCGAAAGTCCGTGTCGAACGCCAGGCGATGAATCCGATCGCGACCGTCGCGAGCAGGTAGACAGTGAAGGTGACGATCAGCGGCGTGTCGGCGATCATGGCATCTCCCCGGGCCGGGACGGCCCTTCTCCCGCCGGCAAGCTTAACCTGCGATGCCGATCGCGGTCGGAACCGCCTCCCCGCTACCGCAGTCCGCCCTTGCGAGGCATCGCCTCGAGCTCGTCGATCACCGCACGTGCGGCACGCAGCTCGATCTGCACAGGAAACGACTCGCGGACGACGACATCCTTCACCAGTCCGCGCGCCTCGAGCTCGCGCACCCGTGCCAGCACCGGGTCGGGGGTCTCGGCGCTACCGACGATCATGACCCGTTCCATCGCGACGTCCCCGTGGTCCTCCTGGCCGGAGTCCTGATGGCCACTCCCGTTCGCACACCCGGCCAGGGCGAACGACATTACGGCCCCGAATGCGCCGATGGATATTCTTTTCGGAAACGACGATGCCATTGGCTGCGATCTCCTGCTGGATGGTTTCATGCGCAAGAACCGGGGATGCGCCGCTCTCGCGGACGCATCCCCGGCGGGTCGACAATATCGCCAATACCGCTGGCCGAAACCCTGGCCGGAACCGATCAGGGATAGGTCGAGATCCAGTTCTGCAGGGTGTTGAACACCGTGCTGGTCAGTCGCGTGCCGCAATTCTGGGTGGACGAGCCGGTGGTATGCACGCCACGCACCACGTTGCCGCTGTCATAGATGCCGCTGCCGCTGTTTCCGCCATACGTATCGATGGTGTAGCACAGCCGGTAGGAGCCACTGGTCCACACACTGCCGGACATCCGCCACATCGTGCCGAACGGCTTGTCGGCGGGGTAACCGGTGATGGTGTGGGTGCCGCCGGAGTACGTGCCGTAGGCGGCATGACCGCCATGGGCCGGCTCGGTGAGCACGATCAGCGCGTAGTCGTAGTTGGTGTTGCGGTTGTTGTGCCAGGCCGAGGTGGTCACCGCGCGGGCCCAGGAGGTGGTGCCCCACGGCTTGTAGCTGCCGTTCTGCCCCGGGGTGAAGTCCAGGCTGGAATACCAGTTGCCGGAACCGTCGGACACGCAGTGGCCCGCGGTGAGCACGTGCTTGGCGGTGATCAGCGTGCCGGTGCAGCCAATGCCTATGCGGCCGATGTGCCAGTACGGCGAGGTCACGGTGTTGGTGACCTGGATGCGGCCGTCGGCGCCGATCACGGAGCTGGGGTTGATCCGGATATCGCCGCCGCCGAGCAGTTGCATCGGCGCCGTCGGCGCCGCTCCCGGCACGGTCATGGCCCCGCGACCCAGGATCTCCATCGCCTTGATCGCCTCTTCCAGCAGCGCCACATCCTCCGGGTTCATGTTCGACTCGTACACATCTCCGTCGCGGGTCACCATGACCGCACTCAGGCCTTCGGCCTTCTGCTGCGGCGTCTGCCGGCGCGCCGTGATCGCGGGCCCGGGATCGGGCATCGCACCGGTGATCAGATTGTCGCCATGGATGAAGCTCGCCCTTTCACCGGTCTTCTGGAACGTCCCCTCCGCCGCGCTCGCCGTACCCACCACGACGCCCGAACACAGCACCGCCAGGACCATCATTCTCGAAGCTTTCATCGGAATTTCCCTCCATTGATATTCCATTTGATTGGCGGGCGATAATGTCGCTCGATCACCCGCCGGCAGTATTCCGGCGGGCACCCGATGTCACCGTGATTGGAATCACAGAACGCCCGCATGAAGGATGTTTCCGGCCCGCCCGACATATTCACCATTGCATAGACATTCTTCACTCGCCTGCCAACAAGCGGCAGTTTCTAATTGTCACGTGAATATTTCATTCGATACCCATTATTCAGTTCGACATAATGCATATCGACCACCGCCCGAGACGGCCATCGCGGTCATGCCAGGCGGCGCCGATCCGGCAATCGCCACGCCAGCGCCTCTTCGCGTGCGGTAGCCGCCCGCGAACGGTCCGGGCGAAAGCTTCCACGGCGACCGCGACACCGGCCCCTGCCATGGGCACCGAGCCCGGAGCCGATCGCCAAGGAAATGCGGCCTCGGCACTGGAACGGCGCCCGGGAGACTCCGGGTCACGCCCGCCTCCGGCCATGGCGGCCGACACCTTCCAGGGCGTTGCCGGCGCGCGGATCGGGTTCAGCGCTACCGGACAGCGCGGGCCGGCCCGGAGCCGCGGGATTCGAACAGGATCGGGATGGGGCCGTCCGCATCCTGCCTGGTGGTGAGGTGCCGGGCCGTTGTTTCGAATCCGACACCCGGACGACAGGGTCGAACGCCTTCCTCCGCCAGCCCGGGGGGGCGGCACCGACGCGGGCGAAACAGCCGCTTGAGGTCCCGGCCTAGTCTTCGTCGGGCCAGCGGATCGAGGCGGCCTGCGAGGCCTGCGGCTGCGGCTGTGCGGCGACCGCCTCCCAGACCTTCAAGGCATCGACGGTGGCGGCGACGTCGTGCACGCGGACGATCCGCGCGCCACGCTGGACCGCGATCAGGTGCGCCGCCAGCGAGCCGTGCACGCGCGCATGCGGGTCCTCGCGGCCGGTCAGCTCGCCGATGCTGCGCTTGCGCGACAGTCCGGCCAGCAGCGGCACGCCCAGCTCGGAAAAACGCTGCAACTGCGCCAGCAGCAGCAGATTGTGCTCCAGCGCCTTGCCGAAGCCGAAACCCGGATCGACCACGATCCGCTTCTTGTCGATCCCGGCCATCTCGGCGGCGAAGATCCGCTCGGCCAGGAACCGGTGCACATCGGCGACCACGTCGTCGTACTGCGGCGCCGCCTGCATCGAGCGCGGCTCGCCCTGCATGTGCATCAGCACGACCGGCACCGCGCAGTCCGCCGCCGCCTCCAGCGCGCCATCGCGACGCAGCGCGTAGACATCGTTGATGATCCCCGCTCCCGCGGCGACCGCGGCACGCATCACCTCGGGCTTGGAGGTGTCGACCGAGATCGGCACCGCGACCTTCGCCGCCAGCGCCTCGATCACCGGCAACACCCGCCGCAGCTCCTCCTCAGACGCCACGTCCTCGGCGCCGGGCCGGGTCGACTCGCCGCCGATATCGAGGATGTCGGCCCCCTCCTCGACCAGGCTCAGCCCATGCGCGACCGCCGCGTCCGTGGTCGCGTGCTCGCCGCCATCGGAGAAGGAATCGGGGGTGACATTGACGACCCCCATGACCCGCGGCCGATCGAGGGACAGGCGGCGGCCGTTGCAGTCGAGCGAGGGGGCGGTATCGAACATGGCGGACTTCGTCTCCGAACGGGCCTGGCGCCTGATCGGGCACCGGGCGGAATGGGGCATGCGCGGGCGCACCGTCTTTGCCGACGGCGGCAGGTGCCCGCGCGGTCCCGGCAGACTAGACGAAAAGGGCCGGAAGGTCGCCCTTCCAGCCCTTTCGCCACAGGTTCCCTCGCTCGCGCTCAGGTCTGCGCGGCCGGTCCCACCACCGCGCCGGGAGGGGTGTTGTCGGCATCGTCCTTCGGCGCCTTGCCCGACTTCACCCAGTCCGCCGGCGGCCCCGGCACACGGCCTTCCATGATCTCGTCGATCTGGTGCGCGTCGATGGTCTCGTACTGCAGCAGCGCGTCGGCCATCACGTGCAGCTTGTCGAGGTTGTCGTTGAGGATGCGGGTGGTCTCCGCATAGGCCTTGTCGAGGATCCCGCGCACGACCATGTCGATCTTGCGCGCGGTCTCGTCGGAGACGTTCTTGTGCTGGGTCACCGAGCGGCCCAGGAACACCTCGTCCTCGTCCTCGCTGTAGGCGATCGGTCCCATCTCGTCGGACAGGCCCCACTTGGTGACCATGTTGCGGGCCATCTTGGTCGCGCGCTCGATGTCGTTGGACGCGCCGGTGGTGACCTTGTCGGCGCCGAAGATCAGCTCCTCGGCGACGCGGCCGCCGTACAGCGAGCACAGCTGCGACTGGATCGCCACGCGGTTGATGCTGTACTTGTCGCCCTCGGGCAGGTACATGGTCACACCCAGCGCGCGGCCGCGCGGAATGATGGTGACCTTGTAGACCGGGTCGTGCTCGGGCACCACCCGTCCGACGATCGCGTGGCCGGCCTCGTGGTAGGCGGTGAGTTTCTTCTCGTCTTCGCTCATCGCCATCGAGCGGCGTTCGGCGCCCATCAGGATCTTGTCGCGCGCCTTGTCGAAGAACTCCATCCGCACCTCGCGGGCGTTCTCGCGGGCGGCGAACAGCGCGGCCTCGTTGCAGAGGTTGGCCAGGTCGGCGCCGGAGAAACCCGGGGTGCCGCGGGCGATCGTCATCGGCTCGACATCGTCGGCCAGCGGCAGCTTGCGCATGTGCACGCGCAGGATCTGCTCGCGGCCCTTCACGTCGGGCAGTCCGACCACCACCTGGCGGTCGAAACGGCCCGGGCGCAGCAGCGCCGGATCGAGCACGTCGGGACGGTTGGTCGCGGCGATCACGATCACGCCCTCGCCGCCCTCGAAGCCGTCCATCTCCACCAGCAACTGGTTCAGGGTCTGCTCGCGCTCGTCGTGACCGCCGCCCAGGCCGGCGCCGCGATGGCGGCCGACCGCGTCGATCTCGTCGATGAAGATGATGCACGGCGCGTGCTTCTTGGCCTGCTCGAACATGTCGCGCACGCGGCTGGCGCCGACGCCGACGAACATCTCGACGAAGTCGGAACCGGAAATGCTGAAGAACGGCACCTTGGCCTCGCCGGCGATCGCGCGCGCCAGCAGGGTCTTGCCGGTGCCCGGCGGGCCGACCATCAGCACGCCGCGCGGAATCTTGCCGCCGAGCTTCTGGAACTTGGACGGGTCGCGCAGGAACTCGACCAGCTCGCCGACCTCCTCCTTGGCCTCGTCGCAGCCGGCGACGTCGGCGAAGGTCACCTTGACCTCGTTCTCGCCCTGCATCTTGGCGCGCGACTTGCCGAAGCTCATCGCGCCCTTGCTGCCGCCCTGCTGCATCTGGCGCATGAAATAGATCCAGATGCCGATGAACAGCAGCCACGGCAGGATGTTGATCAGGATGTACAGCAGCGACGGGCCGCTGTCCGGCGGCGTCTGCTCGACCGCGACGTTGTGGTTGATCAGGTCGTTGACCAGATCCTTGTCGCCGGGGTTGTAGGTGGTGAACTTGCTGCCGTCGGAACGTTCGCCGGTGATCGTGGTGCGATCGGCGTCGATCTTGATCTTGGAGACGCGATTGTTCTGCACCTGGTGGACGAACTGGTCGTAGGCCAGGGTCTCGGAGCCGGCGGTGCGCGGCCCGAACGCCTGGAAGACCACCATCAGCACGACGGCGACCACAACCCAGAGCAGGAGATTCTTGGCCAGATCGTTCATGTAGTTACGTTACCTGTTGCCCAATCTTGTGAGGGCGCCGCGTCAACCAGTATGACGCCGCGCCTTGGAATCCGGTCTGACCGAGCTTGGCGCCGGCCACTACCGCGAATGCCCGCCGCCACCTTACTTGATCGCGGCCCGCTTGCCCTGTGCCAGCGCGTAGACCTCCGGCGAACGTCGCCGCGACGCCGCCGGTTTGCGGATCGCCACCTTGTCGTAGCGACGGCGCAGTTCGCGGACGTAGTCGTCGAACCCCACGCCCTGGAACAGCTTGATCAGGAAGGTACCGCCCACCCGCAGGTGGTGGTCGGCAAAATCCATCGCCAGCTCGGCCAGGTACATGGCGCGTGGCATGTCGACCGCGTCCACACCGCTCTTATTGGGGGCCATATCCGACAGCACAAGGTCCACCGGCTTGCCGCCCAGCGAAGCCTCCAGCTGCGATAGGACCGCATCCTCCCTGAAATCCCCATGAAGGAACTCGACCCCGGCCAGCGGCGGCATCTCCAGGATGTCCAGGGCGATGACCCGGCCCGGGCGCGCCGGATCGAGCCGGTCCAGCTCCTGGCGCACCCACTGCGACCAGCCGCCCGGCGCCGCTCCCAGGTCGACCACGACCATGCCGGGCTTGAGCAGACGGTCGCGCTCGGCCAGCTCCTCGAGCTTGAACGCGGCGCGCGACCGCAGGCCCTCGGCCTGGGCCTTCTTCACGAACGGATCGGAAAAATGCTCTTTCAGCCAGCGCTGGCTGGACTTGCTGCGGGATGACTTGCTGCGGGCGGCCATGGGCGCGGGAGCCCCGTAATCGGATCGGTAAGCGGCCGTCATGATACCCTGAGCGCCCTCCACCGCCCGTTCACGTGACCCCGATGCCAATCCAGCTGACCGCCGCCCAGACCCGTTTCCTGCGCGGCCAGGCCCACGGCCTGAAAGCGATGCTGCAGGTCGGCGGCAAGGGCGTCACCGACGCGTTGGTGGCGGAGATCGACAACGCCCTCGAGCACCACGAGCTGATCAAGGTCAAGGTCGCGGCCGAGGATCGCGAGGCCCGCGACGCCATGATCGGCGAACTCGGGCAGCGCACCGAGGCCGCCGTGGTCCAGCGTATCGGCCATACCGCCGTGCTGTACCGGCCCAGCCGCGACAAGCGCCAGATCGTGTTGCCGCGGGCGTGAAGGCCTGCGGGCGTCGGGACACCGGCGCCTGACCCGAGCGATGGCGACCGAAGGGCCTGCGCTACGCTCGCGGGAGCGGCGCAAGCCGCGACCGATCGTTCGTGGGAAGCCCTTCGCGGCTTGCGCCGCCCCTGCGAAAGCCCTCAGGTCTCAGCTCCAGCCCCGATTCCGATGCAACTGACCCTCGAACATCCCGACCACGAATTTTTCCTGCGCGGCGCCGACGGCGGCAGCGCGCTGGTCAATGAGCGTCGACTGGAATCGAGCTTCGTACTGGCGCCGGATCGTCTGGTCGAGGACTGGGCGGCCGCCGACATCGGCGCGCTGGGCGCGGACGACCTGGCGCCGGTACTGGCGCTGAAGCCCGAAGTGGTACTGCTGGGCACCGGCGAGGCCCAGGTGTTTCCATCGGCGGCGGTGATGGCCGCCTGCCTGTCGCAGGGCGTGGGGCTGGAAGTGATGAGCAACGCCGCCGCCGCCCGCACCTTCAACGTCCTGGCCGGCGAGGGCCGCCGCGTGGTCGCGGCGTTCATCCTCGCCCGCTGAGGGGCGACCCGGCGCCCCTGCGGAGAAGGCGGCCCGACGCCCGTCAGCGCCTGGGCAGGTACTGCAGCGGATCGACCGGCTTGCCGTTGTAGCGAATCTCGAAATGCAGCATGTCGCGATCGGCGCCGCTGCGCCCCATCTCGGCGATCTGCTGGCCGGACTTGACCACCGCGCCCTCGGCGACCAGGCGGTTGCGGTTGTGACCGTAGGCCGACAGCCACTGGTCGTTGTGCTTGATGATGATCAGTTCGCCGTAGCCGACCAGGCCGGCACCGGAATACACCACCACGCCATCGCCGGCCGAACGCACCGGCGCGCCGCTGCGCCCGGCGATGTCGACGCCCTGCTTGGTCGGGTCGCCGCCGGAGAAACGGCTGATCAGCTCGCCATCGGCCGGCCAGCGCCAGGACAGGCCGCTGTTGACCGGCGCCGCCGGCGTCGTTGCCGGCGCGGTCGCGGGACGGCTGCCGGAAGACGTCGACGCGCCCGGCCGGCGGCCGCTGGACGGCCGCGAAGCGGTCGCGGTCGAGCCGCTCTGCCCGCCCGACGGATACAGCCGCAGCCGCTGCCCCGGATGGATGGTGTACGGCGCGGCGATGCCGTTCCAGGCGGCCAGGTCGCGCAGGGTGATGCCGTTGTCGGTGGCGATGCGGTAGAGGTTGTCGCCGCGGCGGACCACCACGGACGCGCCCGGCTTGGGCTTGGACACCGCGACCGGTCCCGCGCCGGAGCCGCTCTCGCGCACCACGGAGCTCGAACAGGCGGCAACGCCGAGGCCGATCAGGGCGCACAGGGCCGCCCGCTGGAGAATGGAATATGGGGTCATGGTCATGCGTCGGATCCTTGGCCTCCGGTGTCTTGGTTTCGTCCCCGCGGCCACCGGAGGAAGGCTCCGGTCCCGCTTGGACACGCGCTCAGCCGCGCAGTTCCAGCCAGACCACCGCGCCAACCACCAGCACGGCCACGGCCCAGCCCAGTATCTCGATGTAGCGCCGCAGCGTCTGCTCCAGCCGCTTGCCGCCGAACGCGATCAGCCCGGCGACCAGGAAGAAGCGCACGCCGCGCCCGATGGTCGAGCCCAGCAGGAAAGGTACCAGCCCGATGCCGGTCGCACCCGACGC
The DNA here is from genome assembly GCF_003233695.1 of Marilutibacter maris. Lineage (NCBI taxonomy): Bacteria > Pseudomonadati > Pseudomonadota > Gammaproteobacteria > Lysobacterales > Lysobacteraceae > Marilutibacter > Marilutibacter maris. The sequence goes on from NZ_CP029843.1 coordinate 2,681,884, forward strand.
TATCGTGAACACCTTGTAGGGAATCGGCGTGAACGCGGCCACGAACACGATCCAGAAGCCGTAGCGCTCGAACAATCCCTGGACCCTGAAGAACGGCGCGTCCCAGCCCAGCTTGAGCATCCACGGCCAGATCGCTTCCAGCGCGAAATGCCCAAGCAGGTAGCCCAGGACACCGCCGACGACCGAGGCGATCGTGCAGATCGCGGCCAGGCGCATCCAGCGCTGCGGCGTCGACAGCGCCATCGGCGCCAGCATCACGTCCGGCGGCACCGGGAAGAAGACCGACTCGGCCAGGCTGAGCGCGGCCAGATAGTGCGGCGCGCGATGGTGCGCCGCCCACACCAGGCAGCGGTCGTAGATCGGACCGAACAGTCTCACGAGAGCGGCCTCATTCGGACTCCGGCGGCGATACGGTCCCCGACGCCATGGGCGGACGGCATCAGTCGATCATTCCGGACAGCAACGGCACGAACACAACCGGCGCCAACGCCTGCTGGCTGAGCGAGCCGTCGCTCTGCTTGTGCAGCATCACCAGCGACTGCGAGCTGGCGCCTCCGACCGGCGCGACCAGAGTGCCGCCGGGCGCGAGCTGCGCGCTCAGCGCATCGACCAGGGCCGGCGCCGCCGCGGTCACCATGATCGCGTCGAACGGCCCGTTCTCCGGCCAACCGATATGGCCGTCGTCGTGCTTGCTGCGCACGTTCATGCCCAGCGAGCGGAAGCGCTTGCGCGCGACCCGCAGCAGTTCGCCGATGCGCTCGACGGTATGCACCTCCAGCCCGAGCGCGGCAAGGATCGCGGCCTGGTAGCCGGAACCGGTGCCGATCTCCAGCACCTTCTTCGGCGCCACCGACAGCACCGCCTCGGTCATCCGCGCGACCACCCACGGCTGCGAGATGGTCTGGCCGTGACCGATCGGCAGCGCGGTGTCCTCGTAGGCGCGGGTCGCCAGCGCTTCGTCGACGAACAGGTGCCGCGGCACCATACGGATCGCATTGAGCACGCGCTCGTCGCGGATGCCCTCCTCGCGCAGGCGTTCGACCAGGCGGTCGCGCACGCGCTGCGAGGTCATGCCGGTGCCCAGCGCTTCGGGCTGCAGTCGCATGCGCAGGCTCATGGCCGCGCCTCCCCGGCCGGCTGCAGGGCGCCGCCCAGGCCGTCGACCCAGCTGGCGACCTGGTCCAGGGCCTGATAGCGGGTCAGGTCGACCAGGATCGGGGTGATCGCGATATGGCCGGTGCGCAGTGCGTGGAAATCGGTGCCGGGGCCGGCGTCCTGCTCGGGACCGGCCGCGCCGATCCACCACCAGGAGCGGCCGCGCGGGTCCTGCTGCGGGATGCAGTCCTCGGCGCGATGGCGGTTGCCCAGCCGGGTGACCTCGAACCCGCGCACCTGCTCCCACGGCAGGTCGGGCACGTTGACGTTGAGAATGGTGTCGGCCGGCAGCGGGTCGGTGCTCAGCCGGGCGATGATCTCGACCGCGGCACGGGCGGCGGTCTCGAAGTGCCTGCCGTTGTGATCGACCGTGTTCAGCGAAACCGCGATCGCCGGCAAGCCCAGGAAACGGCCCTCCATCGCCGCGGCGACGGTCCCGGAATAGATCACGTCGTCGCCCATGTTGGCGGTGTTGTTGATCCCCGACACGACGATGTCCGGCTCCACCTCGAGCATGCCGGTGATCGCCACGTGGACGCAGTCGGTCGGGGTGCCGTGGACACGCCAGGTGCTGTCGTCGAGCTGGACGACCCGCACCGGGGCGTCGAGGGTCAGCGAGTTGCTGGCCCCGGATCGATCGCGGTCCGGCGCGACCACCAGGACCTCATGGCCGGCGGCACGCAGGCCTTCGGCAAGGAAACGGATGCCGGGGGCGTCGACACCGTCGTCGTTGCTGACCAGAACTCGCATGGACTCCCTATGGACGTGATGCGCTGCGGCTATGCTGCGGAAAGGCCGGCCGGCGTGGTTGCCGCGGCTGTCGCCGCGCGACCGTGGGCCGGACCCACATGATAGCCGATGGACCGGCAGCCATTGCCGCCGACACGTCGCCGTCGCCGCCCGCTCGCGACCTTGCGATCGCGCCGGCTCAGGTTACGCTGGCCGCATGACCAAATCGCGCACACCCCCGCCGCCCGACAGCGACGATGCCGCCCTGTTCCGCGAGGCGATCGGTGCGGTGCGCGAGCTGGACGCGCCCGCCCCGCCCCCGTCCGCTCCCAGGCCCCGGCCGCGGGCACGCATGGCCGAGCTGGACGAGGTCGATGCCCGCCATGCGTTCCGGACCGGTGCGGACATGCCGACGCTGGAGTCGGGCGATCTGCTGGCGTACCGCCGCGACAGCGTCCCGCCGCGCAGCTGGCAGCGGCTGCGCCGAGGCGAGATCTCGGCGCAGGAGGAGCTGGACCTGCACGGTGCGGACGCGCGCAGCGCCGAAGCATTGCTGCGGGCCTTCATCAGCGACGCGCACCGTCACGGTCTGGGCTGCGTGCGGGTGATCCACGGAAAGGGGCTGCACGGCGACGGTGCGCCGGTGCTGAAGAATCTGGTCGACCGCCTGCTGCGCCATCGCGCGGACGTGGTCGCCTTCCACTCGGCGCCGCCCGCGCAGGGCGGCACCGGAGCGGTCGTGGTGCTGCTGGCGCCGCCCAAGCGGCGCTAGCGCGGACCGGGGCTATCGGCGCATGCCGCGCCGGATGCCCGGTCAGTCGTCGCTGTCCTGCTCGGCGGCCTTGGCTCGCGGGACGTTCACCCATACCACTTCGATACCGCGACGGCGCGCGACGCGTTCGACGTAGGCGACATAGGCTTCATCGGCGTCCATGATGGACGGCGCGCGTTCGGCCTGGGTGGATTTCTCCGGCATGCCGGCGCAGGCGGCGAGGCCGACGACGGTGAGTGACAGCGCGAGGACACGGAGACTGGCGTTCATGACGGTACCTCCGGATTGTCGGTGCGACGGCACGGTGCCGCTGCGGCAATGCCGCCGCGACAGGACCGTCGCTACCGGGGCCCGACCCCTTGCCGGGCCTGCACTCCATGCATATACCCGCCCCCCGCACGGGGCCAGTGCCAATTGCCACGGATCCGACGGACGGTCACCCGCGCCCGTTCATCCGCTCAGGCCGCTTCGTAGGACCCGTCGCGGACCTCGCCCAGCTCGGCCAGCACCGAGGTCGCATAGGTGCCCGGCGGCAGCGCAAAGCGCAGCTCCAGCGCATCCTCCGCCGGCCAGTTCCACGCCAGGCCGTCCGGCCGCAGGCGCAATGCGCGCCGCTCCTGTTTCAGGCCGGCCCGCTCCAGCCCGGCACGCAGGGCCTCGCCGGGCGGCTCGGCCAGCGCCGCGAGCTCCATTGCCGCGGCCTCGTCCTGGCTGCGCAGCTCGCCGCGCCCCCACAGCGGACCGCTGGGATGGATGTCGAAACGGGCCACACGCTCGGCCAGCTGTTCCGAATACGGTTCCGGTCCGAACACGCTGCGGCTGCCGTCGAGCATCCACGCCTCGCCTTGCAGCGGTGTGTCCCAGCAGCCGGCGGCGACGCGCGCGGCCAGCACCCGGTTGAACAGCGCCGAACGCGCGGCGGACAACAGGTGGCTGCGCTGCTCGCGCCCGACCCGGCGCCCGGCGAACATCGACAACGCCGCGTGCAGATTGTCGCCGCCGCGACCGAAGCGCTGCTCGCCGAAGTAGTTGGGCACGCCGCGCGCGGCGACCGTCTTCAGGCGCGCATCGATCGCGTCGCGCTCGCCTTCCACGCCGCGCAACACCAGCACGAAGCGATTGCCGGCCAGGGCGCCACGCGGCAGCTTCTTCGCATGCCAGTCGTGCCCGAGCAGGCGCAGGGCCTCGCCGCCCTCGCCTTCGTACGACAAGCGCTCCAGTGGCGGTGCGTTGCGTCGGGGCAGATGCACGCTGAAGCGCTGGCGGGTCACCGCGTGGCGGTCCTTCTGCCCCGCGTAGCCGATCGCGGCGACGTCGACGCCGGCCCACTGGGCGATCCTCTGCGCGGCCCAGGCGGTGTTCATCCCGCGCTTCTCCACGCTCAGCAGCAGATGCTCGCCGCTGCCGCTGGCGGCAAAACCGTCCAGCTCCTCGACGAAGAAGTCCTCGGCGCGGCTGCGCATGCGCGCGACCAGCACCGCATCGCCGTGGGCGCGGGGCAGGTTCATCGCGCCAGCAACACCACGGCCTGGGCCGCAATGCCTTCGCCGCGCCCGGTGAAACCGAGCCGTTCGGAGGTGGTCGCCTTGACGCTGATCGCGTCGACCGCGACCCCGAGCACGCCGGCCAGGACCTCGCGCATCGCCTGCGCATGCGGCCCGACCTTGGGACGCTCGCAGATCACGGTCACATCGGCATTGCCCAGCGTCCAGCCGCGCTCGCGCAGCAGCGCGTCGCAATGGCGCAGGAAGGCGCTGCTGTCGGCATCCTTCCAACGCGGATCGCTGGGCGGGAAGTGTTGGCCGATGTCGCCCAGCGCCAGCGCGCCAAGCAGGGCATCGCACAACGCATGGATGACCACGTCGCCATCCGAATGCGCGACCACGCCGTGGCTGTGCGGCACGCGCACGCCACCGAGCATCACGTGATCCCCTTCGCCGAAGGCATGGACGTCGAAGCCCTGGCCGATGCGGATGTTCAGATTGCCTTGCATGTTCATTCCTCGCTGCGGATCGCGTCCGGGTTGCCGTGGGAGCGGCGTGAGTCGCGATGAAACTTCCGCGGGAAACCCTTCGCGGCTCACGCCGCTCCTACAGGATTCTCGCAGCCTGCCCGCGTTGCGAGAGTATGAAGCGGAAGCGCTCCAGGTCGGCGGGCGTGGTGACCTTGAAGTTGTCCTCGCGGCCCTCGACCAGGCGCGGACGCAGCCCCTGCCGCTCCATCGCCATCGCCTCGTCGGTCACCACCACGCCGCTGTCGCGCGCCGCCTGCAGCGCGGCCGCCAGCGGTTGCCGCCGGAACGCCTGCGGCGTCAGCGCCCGCCACAGGCGTTCGCGCGGCTCGGTGGCGGCGATGCGGCCGTCGTCGGTGGCGCGCTTGAGGGTGTCGCGGACCGGCGCGGCCAGGATCGCACCGTCGCGGCTGTTTTCCGCGGCCTCGATCAGGCGCTCCAGATCGGTGTGGTCCAGGTTCGGTCGCGCGGCATCGTGCACCAGCACCAGGGCGTTTGCGGCCGACTCCGGCAACGCATGCAAGGCGGCCAGCACCGAGTCGGCGCGCTCGCCGCCGCCGGTGCAGGTCAGCACCGGCTTGCCGCCGCGCTCGCTCCAGCCCGGCCAGTCCTCGTCCACGGCCGCCAGCGCGACCATCGCGCCGGCCACGCGCGGATGCGCCAGCAACGCATCCAGGGCGTGGGCCAGCAACGGCCGCCCACCCGCCTGCAGGTACTGCTTGGGCGTCGGACCGCCAAAGCGGGTGCCACGCCCCGCGGCCGGCATCACCGCCCAGACATCGGCACCGCTCATGGCGCCGGCCCGTCCTGTGGATCGCCCGTGGGGGCGTCGGCCCCGGGCGCGGCCGCGGCGCCCTCGGGTTCGACCACCCGGTAGAACACCTCGCCCGGCCGGATCATGCCCAGCTCGCTGCGGGCCCGTTCCTCGACCGCGGCGCCGCCTGAGGCGAGGTTCTTCAGGTCGGCCACCTCCGCCACCAGCGCGTCGTTGCGCTGCTGGCGCGAGGCGTTGTCCTGGACCTGCTGTTCGACCTGCGCCTCCAGCTCGGCGACCGCATCGCGGCCGCCCTCACCGATCCAGAGCCGGAACTGCAGATAGACCAGCATGACGAGCAGGAACAGCAGCATCGTGGGCAGTACCCACCACCGTCCACGCTTGCCCGCCGGCTGGCTCATCGCTTACTGGTTCAGGGACACGAAGGCGCTGCGGCCGGCGTACTTCGCGGCGGCGCCCGGATTCATCAGGGCAAGCTGCTCCTCGATGCGCAGCAGCTGGTTGTACTTGGCCACGCGATCGCTGCGGCTCAGCGAACCGGTCTTGATCTGGGTCGCGCTGGTCGCCACCGCGATGTCGGCGATGGTGGTGTCCTCGGTCTCGCCGGAGCGATGCGAGACCACCGCCGCGTAACGGTTCGCGTCCGCCATCGCGATCGCCTCCAGGGTCTCGGTCAGGGTGCCGATCTGGTTGACCTTGATCAGGATCGCGTTGCCGACGCCCCGCTCGATGCCCTCCCTGAAGATCTTCGGATTGGTCACGAACAGGTCGTCGCCGACCAGCTGCACCTTGTTGCCCAGGGCCTCGGTCAGCTGCTTCCAGCCGCTCCAGTCGTCCTCGGCCATGCCGTCCTCGATCGTGATGATCGGGTACTGCGCGCACCAGTTGCCGAGGAAGTCGACGAACTGGTCCGGGGTCAACCGCTTGCCTTCGCCGGTCAGGTTGTACTTGCCGTTGTCGAAGAACTCGCTGGAGGCGACATCCAGGCCGAGCAGGATGTCCTCGCCGGCCTTGTAGCCGGCCTTGCCGATCGCCTCGAGGATGGTCTCCAGCGCCTCTTCATTGCTGCGCAGGTCGGGCGCGAAGCCGCCCTCGTCGCCGACCGCGGTGCTCAGGCCGTGGCCCTTGAGCACCGACTTCAGCGCGTGGAACACCTCGGTGCCGGCGCGCAGCGCCTCGGAGAAGCTGTCCATGCCGACCGGCAGGATCATGAATTCCTGCAGGTCGACGTTGTTGTCGGCATGCGCGCCGCCGTTGATGATGTTCATCATCGGCACCGGCAGCACCGGCGCACGGTCGCCGGCCAGGTACTGCCACAGCGGCAGCCTGCGCGAGGCGGCGACCGCGTGGGCATTGGCCAGCGACACGCCCAGCAGCGCGTTGGCGCCGAGGCGGCCCTTGTTCTCGGTGCCGTCGAGGTCGATCAGGCGGCGGTCGAGACCGGCCTGGTCGGCGGCGTCGAAGCCTTCCAGTGCCTTGGCGATGGCGGTGTTGACGTTCTCCACCGCCTGGCGGACGCCCTTGCCCAGGTAGCGGGTCTTGTCGCCGTCGCGCAGCTCGACCGCCTCCTTGGTACCGGTCGAGGCGCCGGACGGCACCATCGCGCGGCCGAAGCTGCCGTCGGCGAGGGTCACTTCGGCTTCGAGGGTGGGATTGCCCCGGCTGTCGAGGATTTCGCGGGCGTGGACTTTGGCGATCTGGGTCATGTCGTCGTCAATGGGATCGGATGGGAAATCGGTGGGTGGTGTTCGGCTGGGCACGTTCGGCTGGGTACATTCAACCAGGCGCGCTCAACCTGATTCGCGCGCCAGGCGCACGATTGCGGCGATCGAGGCGCGGGCCTGGGGGCTGTTGCGCCAGCAGGTCGCGCCCATGTGGGCGGCGATCTGGGCGCAGACCGCGTCCGGATCGGCATCGCGCAGTCCGGTCAGCGAATGGTAGCCAATCTGCTCGAGCCGGCCGACGACGGTGGCGCCGACCCCGTGCAGGGCCCGCATCGCGTCGCGTTCGTCGTCGGGGAACGGCATCCGCGCTCAGGCCATCTCGAGGAAGCCGGCGCGCTTGCCGACCTCGTCGATCTGCTTGAGGGTCTCCAGCAGCGCGCGCATCTTCGGCAGCGGCCAGGCGTTGGGGCCGTCGGACAGGGCCTTGTCCGGATCCGGATGGGTTTCCATGAAGATGCCGCTGATGCCGACCGCCATCGCCGCGCGCGACAGCACCGGCACGAACTCGCGCTGGCCGCCGCTCTTGCCGCCGGCGCCGCCGGGCAGCTGCACCGAATGGGTCGCGTCGAACACCACCGGGCAGCCGGTGTCGCGCATCACGCTGAGCGAGCGCATGTCGCTGACCAGGTTGTTGTAGCCGAAGCTGGCGCCGCGCTCGCAGACCATGATCTCGCGGTTGCCGGTCGCCAGCGCCTTGTCGGCGACGTGCTTCATCTCCCACGGCGACAGGAACTGGCCCTTCTTGATGTTCACCGGCTTGCCGGCGCGGGCCACGTTCTGGATGAAGTCGGTCTGCCGGCACAGGAATGCCGGCGTCTGCAGCACGTCGACCACCGAGGCGACCTCGTCCAGCGGCGTGTATTCGTGGACGTCGGTCAGCACCGGCACGCCGAGTTGCCTCTTGACCTCGGCCAGCACCTTCAGCCCCTCCTCCATGCCCGGGCCGCGGAATCCCGACACCGAGGTGCGGTTGGCCTTGTCGAAGCTGGACTTGAAGATGAAGGGGATGCCCAGCTCGGAGGTGATCTCCTTCAGCGTCCCGGCGGTGTCGAGCTGCAACTGCATCGACTCGATCACGCACGGCCCGGCGATCAGGAAGAACGGCTTGTCCAGGCCGATGTCAAAACCACACAGTTTCATCGCATTGCTCGCGTAGGGGAGCGGCGTGGGCCGCGATCGTGGATGGCAGGCCGCCACAGGCCGCGGCTGACGCCGCACCCGCGGACCGTCGCGGACTTCACGCGCGCGCTTCCTTCAACAGGGAAGCGCCGGCCTCGCCCTCGCCCTCGCCGGCCTTGTTCTCGCGCGCGGCGCGGATGAAGCCGACGAACAGCGGATGGCCGTCGCGCGGCGTCGACAGGAACTCCGGGTGCGCCTGGCAGGCCAGGAACCACGGATGGCGGTCCTGCGGCAGCTCGACCATCTCGACCAGGGTCTCGTCCAGCGACTTGGCGCTGAACACCAGGCCGGCATTCTCGAGCTGGTTGAGGTAGCGGTTGTTGAACTCGTAGCGATGGCGGTGACGCTCGCCGACGATGTCCTTGCCGTACAGCTTGTGGGCCAGCGTGCCGGGCTTGATCCGCTGCTCCTGCAGGCCCAGGCGCATGGTACCGCCCAGATCGCTGTCCTCGCTGCGCTTCTCGAGCTCGCCGGAGGCGGTGCGCCACTCGGTGATCAGGCCGATCACCGGATGCGCGCAGGTCTTGTCGTTCTCGGTGCTGTTGGCGCCTTCCAGCCCGACCACGTGGCGGGCGTAGTCGACCACCGCCGCCTGCATGCCGTAGCAGATGCCGAAGTAAGGCACCTTGCGCTCGCGGGCGTGGCGGGCGGTCATCACCTTGCCCTCGAAGCCACGGTCGCCGAATCCGCCCGGCACCAGGATGCCGTGGACGCCGTCCAGCGCGCGGGCGCCTTCGCGCTCGACATCGGTGGACTCGATCCACTTCAGGTTGACCCGGGTCCGCTGGCGCAGGCCGCCGTGCTTGAGCGCCTCGCCGACCGACTTGTAGGCGTCCTGGTGATCGACGTACTTGCCGACCACGCCGATGGTGACCTCGTCGACCGGATGCTCGCTGGCGTCCAGCACCGCCTTCCACTCCGACAGGTCCGGCTCGCCGCAGTCCAGCCGCAGGCGCTCGACGATCAGCCCGTCCAGGCCCTGCTCGTGGAAGCGCGACGGCATCCGGTAGATGTTGTCCAGATCGACCGCCGAGATAACCGCGCGCTCGGAGACGTTGGTGAACAGCGCGATCTTGCGGCGCTCGCTGTCCGGCAGCGGCTGCTCGGAGCGGCACAGCAGGATGTCGGGCTGGATGCCGATCGAGCGCAGCTCCTTGACCGAGTGCTGGGTGGGCTTGGTCTTCAGCTCGCCGGCGGCGGCGATCCACGGCACCAGGGTCAGGTGCATGAACAGCGCCTTGTCCGGACCTCGCTCGGTGCGGATCTGGCGGATCGCCTCCAGGAACGGCAGCGACTCGATGTCGCCGACGGTGCCGCCGATCTCGACCAGGCCGATGTCGTAGCCCTCGGTCGCCTCGCCGATGCAGCGCTTGATCTCGTCGGTGATGTGCGGGATCACCTGGACGGTGCCGCCAAGGTAGTCGCCGCGGCGCTCCTTGCGGATCACGTTCTCGTAGATGCGCCCGGTGGTGACCGAGTTCTTGCGGCTCAGGCGGGTGCGCAGGTAGCGCTCGTAGTGGCCCAGGTCCAGGTCGGTCTCGGCGCCGTCGTCGGTGACATAGACCTCACCGTGCTGGAACGGGCTCATCGTGCCCGGGTCGACGTTGATGTAGGGGTCGAGCTTCATCATCGTCACGCGCAGACCGCGCGCTTCGAGGATGGCCGCCAGCGAGGCCGCCGCGATGCCCTTGCCGAGGGAGGACACCACGCCGCCAGTGACGAAGATCAGGGGAGTCATGCGTTTTGCTGTCGCCGGAAAGCCATAGTCTACAGGGTGGAGGTGACGACCGCGACCGTTCGACGGCCGCGCCGCCGAGTCGCGGCCGACTTCACCGGCCAGCGCCGCCTGGCGTTGCCCGTGGCCGGCCGGAACGGCACGGCGGGCCGGGCCCGCGCGCGGTCGGGATCAGGCGCGGTAATCCTCTTCCTCCTCCAGCTCGAGCGGCTGCTCGTCCTCGTCCTCGTCTTCATCCTCGTCGGCAGCCGCCGCGTCCTGATTGGCATCGGCCCTGGCCGGGCCCTGTTGGCCGGCCTGGGCCTCGGCGGCCGCCTGCTCGGCCGCCCGCTTGTCGGCATCGGCCGAGCGGTCGGTCTGCGCGAATGCCAGCGCGATCGCGGTCAGCGCGACCGCCAGCAAGGCCACGGCCAGGGTTCGGATCCGGAATTTCATGTTCTGCCCTCCTGTCGGGGTGGAAGCGCCGCGGGCGGCCGCAGCCACCGGCCGTCTCCCCCGGGCGGCGTCCCAAAGTTACGCCCGGGCGCCGGCACGCGACGTGAACACCGGGCGGACAGCGGCGCGATCAGTAGTGGAAGGTGAAGAACTCGCAGATGTGCCCCATCGCCGAGCGCCAGCGCGCGAGCAGGGCCGGATCGGCGTCCTCGTCGAACTCCTCCACCGCGGTCAGCAGGCTGTCGACCCAGTACGGATACAGCGCCGGCGGCACCGGCGCGCGGCCCTGGCGGGCATGGACCTCGGCCATGTGCGCGCAGGTCCGGGCGACCATCGCGCTGCCGCCGGCATGCAGGATCGCCACGCTGATCCCGCGCCGCAACGCCAGCCGCTGGGTCTGGAAGTCGGTGCGGGCGAACATCGGCTCCACGTCCGGATGGCTGGCCATGAAGATCTCGTAGAAACGCTCGATGAATCCGCGCCGGGCCAGGCAGCGGCCGTAGCTTTGCTGGAGGTCGTTGAAGGTGTCGCTCATGACGGGCTCCGTATCGGTGGCGGGCGAGCTTGCCGGGCCCGGCCACCGCCGCGCTTGACCGCGGTCAAGCGGCCGGCCGGCGGGGCCGATGCCCTAGCACAGCCGGGCCGGTTTGGCGCGGTTGAAATTCCCGCCCCGCCCCCCGACCATCGCTGCACGCACCACCGCAGTCCGACACCCGCGAGCCGAACGGTTCGCCCTGATGAGCCCGCCTCGATGAGTTCCCGCTACAACGCCGCCGATATCGAAGTCCTGTCCGGCCTGGACCCCGTCAAGCGCCGTCCCGGCATGTACACCGATACCGCGCGGCCGAACCATCTGGCCCAGGAGGTGATCGACAACGCGGTCGACGAGGCCCTGGCCGGCCACGCGAAATCGATCGAGATCGTCCTGCATCCGGACGGCAGCTGCGAGGTCGCCGACGACGGTCGCGGCATGCCGGTCGACATCCATCCCGAGGAAGGCATTCCCGGCGTCGAGCTGATCCTGACCCGCCTGCATGCCGGCGGCAAGTTCAGCAACAAGAACTACACCTTCTCCGGCGGCCTGCACGGCGTCGGCGTCAGCGTCGTCAACGCGCTGTCCACGCGGGTCGAGGTCTACATCAAGCGCGACGGCAGCGAGCATCGGATGAGCTTCCGCGACGGCGACCGCGACACCCCGCTGGAGGTGGTCGGCAGCGTCGGCAGGAAGAACACCGGCACCCGCGTGCACTTCTGGCCGGACCCGAAGTATTTCGACACCCCGAAGTTCAACCTGCGCTCGCTCAAGCATCTGCTGCGCGCGAAGGCGGTGCTGTGCCCGGGACTGACGGTGAAGCTGCACGACATCGCCAGCGACGAGAAGCTCGAGTGGCACTACGAGGATGGCCTGCGCGACTACCTGCGCGGCGAACTGGTCGAGCGAGAGCTGCTGCCGCCGGAGCTGTTCGTCGGCAACCTCAGCAAGGACACCGAGACGGTCGACTGGGCGGTGGCCTGGGTGATCGACGGCGAGCTGGTCCAGGAAAGCTACGTCAACCTGATCCCGACCGCCCAGCACGGCACCCACGTCAACGGCCTGCGCACCGGCTTCACCGACGCCCTGCGCGAGTTCTGCGACTTCCGCAACCTGCTGCCGCGCGGGGTCAAGCTGGCCCCCGAGGATGTCTGGGACCGGGTCTCGTTCGTGCTGAGCCTGAAGATGACCGACCCGCAGTTCAGCGGCCAGACCAAGGAGCGGCTGTCCTCGCGCCAGGCCGCCGGCTTCGTCGAGGGCGCCGCGCACGATGCCTTCAGCCTGTGGCTGAACCAGCACGTCGAACTCGGCGAGAAGATCGCCCAGTTGGCGATCGAGCGCGCCTCGGCGCGACTGAAGACCGAAAAGCAGGTCACCCGCAAGAAGGTCACCCAGGGCCCCGCCCTGCCCGGCAAGCTGGCCGACTGCACCAGCCAGGACCTGTCGCGTACCGAGCTGTTCCTGGTCGAGGGCGACTCCGCCGGTGGCAGCGCCAAGCAGGCGCGCGACAAGGAGTTCCAGGCGATCATGCCGTTGCGCGGCAAGATCCTGAACACCTGGGAGGTCGCCTCCGGCAGCGTGCTCGCCTCACAGGAAGTGCACGACCTGGCGGTGGCGATCGGCTGCGACCCGGGCAAGGACGACATCGGCGGCCTGCGCTACGGCAAGGTGATCATCCTCGCCGACGCCGACTCCGACGGTCTGCACATCGCGACCCTGCTGTCGGCGCTGTTCCTGAAGCATTTCCCGGCCCTGGTCGCGGCCGGCCACGTGTTCGTGGCGATGCCGCCGCTGTTCCGCGTCGACCTGGGCAAGCAGGTGTTCTACGCCCTCGACGAGGAGGAGAAGCGGATCCTGCTGGAGAAGATCGAGCGCGAGAAGGCGGAGAAGAAGAAGGGCTCCGCCGGCGCGGTCAGCGTGACCCGCTTCAAGGGCCTGGGCGAGATGAACCCCTCGCAGTTGCGCGAGTCGACCATCCACCCCGATACCCGCCGCCTGGTCCAGCTGACCGTCGAGGATGCCGAGGGCACCCGCTCGCTGATGGACATGCTGCTGGGCAAGAAGCGCGCCTCCGACCGCAAGGCGTGGCTGGAAACCAAGGGCGACCTGGCGACCCTGGAGGTCTGAGCCCTCGCAGGGTTCCCGTAGAAGCGGCGCAAGCCGCGATCGGACCTTCCCTGAAAAGCGTCATCGCGGCTTGCGCCGCTCCTACGGGTCCGCGCGGACGTCCACTTCGGCGGCCCCCGGCGCCAATGCATCCAGGAACGCCGACAACACCCGGTCGCGGTGCTTGTCGCGATGCACGACCACGCTCAGCCAGCGATCCAGCTGCAGGAACGGCGTGTCGAGCACCACGATGCCCGCACCGGCCGCGCCCCGCAGCGCGATCTCCGGCAGGCAGGCCAGGCCCAGCCCGGCCATCACCGCCTGCTTGACCGCCTCGTTCTGGCCCAGCTCGATCGCGACCTCGAACGGCCCCAACGCCGACGCCGCGGCCTGCTCGAAGCGCTCGCGGCTGGCCGAGCCGGGTTCGCGCAGCACCCAGCGCTCGCCATGCAGGGCATCCGCCGTCAACGCGCGCCCGGCCAGCGGATGGCCGTCGCGGGCGCAGACCACCAGGCGATCGCGGCGCCAACGCCGCTCGACCAGCTCGGGGCGATGGGTCGCGCCCTCGACCACGCCGACGTCGATCGCGAACCGGCACAGCGCGTCGGCGATCGTCGCAGTGTTATCGACCTGCAGGCGGATGCGCACGCCCGGATGGGCCTGCACGAAGCCGCCGAGCAGGTCGGCGACCAGGTAGTTGCCGACCGTGTTGCTGGCGCCGATGCGCAGCTCGCCGGCCAGCTGACCGCCATCGGGACCGAACTGGCGCTGGATCTCGACGACCCGTGCCAGCACGTCCTCGGCCCGGGGCAGCAGCGCGCGGCCCTGGCCGTTCAACTGCAGGCCACGCCCGACCCGGTCGAACAGCGGCGCCCCCAATTGCCGTTCCAGCTCGGCCAGCGAAGCGCTGACCGCCGACTGGCTCAGGTGCAGGACCTCGGCGGCGCGGCGGACCCCGCCCTCGCGCGCGACCGCGCAGAACACCCGCAACTGGCGGGTACCGATCGCCGCAGGCAGGGGCGCGGCGGATGCCATGGGAGTGGCGGCCATCGAACACACCCGTTAGTTCTGAAATTACGAACATCATATTCGTAATAATTTGATTTTATCGATCAGTGATCGCGCCTAGAGTGCGCCCATCACGCCAATGGGCCACACCATGTTCCGCCGCCTGCTCCCCCAAGCCTCCCCCCTGCCCGGCCTGGCCCTGGCCCTGCTCTGCGGTCTGGCCGCGATGGCCCTGGCAACCTTGCCGCCGTTTCCGCAACTGCATCTGGGCGGGCTGACCCTGGCGATCGTGCTGGGCCTGCTGGTCGGCAAGCTGGTCCTGGAGCCGTCCACCGCGGCCGGCCGCCGGGACCGGCGGCTGGGACCGGCCTGCGCACCGGGGCTGGCGGTGGCGCAACGGCAGTGGCTGCGCGCGGGCGTGGTGCTGTACGGGCTGCGGCTGGATCTGGGCGACGTGCTCGCGCTGGGCGCGCCGGTGCTGCTGCTGGACGCGACGATCGTGGTCGGCACGCTGGCCCTCGGGCTTTGGATCGGCCGGCGCTGGCTGCGGCTGGACCGGCAGACCGTGCTGCTGACCGCCGCCGGCAGCGCGATCTGCGGCGCCGCCGCGGTGCTGGCGACCGAGCGCAGCCTGCGCGCGCAGCCGCACAAGGTCGCGATCGCGGTGGCGACGGTGGTCGTGTTCGGCACCCTCAACATCTTCCTGTACCCGTTGCTGCAGCAGTGGACCGGCCTGGAGCCGCGGCTGTTCGGCGTCTACACCGGCGCGACCGTGCACGAGGTCGCCCAGGTGGTCGCGATCGGTCAGCAGGTCGGCGGCGAGGCCGCCGACACCGCGGTCGTGGTCAAGCTGGCGCGGGTGTTGTTGCTGGTGCCGTTCCTGCTGTGGCTGGGCTGGAGCGACCGCCGTCGCGAGCGTGGGCGTGCCGCCGATGCCGGCCCCGGCGGCGTGCTCGCCAGCGTGCCGTGGTTCGCGCTGGGCTTCGTCGCGATGACCGTGGCCAACACCTGGCTGCCGATACCGGCCGCACTGCGCGACGCGCTGCTGGTCCTCGACACCGTGCTGCTGGCGGCGGCGATGGCGGCGCTGGGCGTCGGCACCCGCGTGTCCAGCCTCAAGGTCGCCGGACCGCGCCCGCTGGCCCTGGCCGGCCTGCTGTTCCTGTTCCTGACCCTCGGCGGCTACGGCCTGACCGTGTGGTTGCTGGGCTGAACGCCGGTTCGCGGGCGCCGCGGCTCAGGCGCGGCGACGCCCGACCAGGAACACCCCGGCCAACACCAGCACGGTGCCGGCGATCTGCCAGGGCCCCATCGACTCGCCCAGCAACAGCACGCTCAGCACGATCGTCGAGACCGGGCCGATCATGCCGATCTGGGCGGCGCGCGCCGAGCCGATCCGCGCCACCGCCATCATCACCGCGAGCACCGGCAATACCGTGCACACGGTGCCGTTGAGCAACGACAGCCCGTAGACCTCCGGCGCCAGCGTCAACAGCCCGTCGAGTGGGCGCAGCAGCAGGTACTGGACGATGCAGAACACGCAGGCGACGGTGCTGGCGTAGGCGGTCAGCCGCACCGCCCCGACCCGCTCGACGATCTCGCCGCTGCCGATCAGGTAGAGCGCGTACGACAACGCGCTGCCGAACACCAGCGCACTGCCGAGCACGATGTTGCTGCCGCCGACCTCCAGGTCGTGCCCGATCGCCAGCACCACGCCGGCGTAGCTGACCAGCAACGCGAGCACCTGGGCCCGGCTGGCGCGGCGGCCGAGGAACAGCACGCCGATCAGCAGCACCAGGGTCGGATTGAGATAGAGGATCAACCGCTCCAGGGTCGCGGTGATGTGGGCCAGACCGGCGAAATCGAGATAGCTGGCCAGGTAGTAGCCCAGCCCGCCGAGCACGACGATGCGCACGCGGTCGCCGCCCGACAACGACGACGAGCGCCGCCACGCCCACGCGGCCATCAGCAAGAACAGCGGCAGCGCGACGATCATCCGCAGCGCCAGCAGGGTCACCGCGTCGACGTCGTGGCGGTAGGCGAGCTTGACGATGATCGCCTTGCCGGAAAACGCGATCGCACCCAGCGCCGCCAGCAGCACACCGCGCAGGTGGCTCTGGGGAATCTCGGCATGGGTCGCGGCGACCGCCTCGCCGGCGCCGGCCGCGACCGGCGCGACGTCCAGGGGCTGGGCCAGTTCGGCGTCGACCTCGTGTTCGGGGTCGGCGCCGCTCACGCGCGCGCGCCGGCGCGTGTCAGAGCGTGCATTCGAGCAGGCGCCGCAGCAGCGGTTGCAGGCGCGCGGCGCGCTCCGGGGCGTACTCGAAGCTGTCCTCGTCCATGTAGTTGATCTGGGCCAGCTCCAGTTGCACCGCGTCGATGCCATCGTCGGGGCGACCGTAGTGGCGGGTGATGTAGCCGCCCTTGAAGCGTCCGTTGACGATGTGGCTGTAGTCGGATTGCCCGGTCAGCACCGCCTCCAGCTTCGCCGCCAGTCCGGGACGGCAGCTGGCGCCGCCGGCGGTGCCCAGGTTGAGGTCGGGCAGCCGCCCCTCGAACAGGAACGGCACCACGCTGCGGATCGAGTGGCCTTCCCACAGCACCGCGCGACCGTGCTCGCTCTTGAGCCGGGCGAGCTCCTCGCCCAGCGCCTGGTGGTAGGGCTGCCAGTAGTGGCGCACGCGCGCGGCGACCTCGTCCGCGTCCGGCGCCTGGCCGTCGAGATAGACCGGCTCGCCGTCGAAGCGCACCGCCGGACACAGCCCGGTGGTGTTCTGGCCCGGATACAGCGACACGTCGTCCGGCGGGCGGTTGAGGTCGACCACGTAGCGCGAATGACGCGGCGCCAGGATCGAGGCGCCCAGCTCGCGGGCAAACGCGTACAGCACCGAGACGTGCCAGTCGGTGTCGGGCGCGCGGCGCGCCGGCGGCGTCATCCGCGCGGCGAGATCGTCGGGAATCAGGCTGCCGTCGTGCGGCAGGCTGATCAGCAGCGGCGCGTCGCCGCGATGCAGGGTAAAGATGTCCATCGGCGTATTTTAGCGGCCCTGTGCCGCAGAGCCTCGCCTCAGCGCAACAGCACGATCTCCTCGGCGCTGGTCGGATGGATCGCGACGGTATCGTGCAGGTCCTGCAGGGTGATGCCCTTCTTCAGCGCCACCGCGAAGCCCTGCAGGATCTCGTCGGCGGCCTCGCCGAGCAGGTGCAGGCCGACCACCCGGCGCTCCTCGCCGACGCAGACCAGCTTGAACAGGCTGCGTTGCGGACCGTCGACCAGGGCCTCCAGCATCGGCCGGAAGCCGGTGCGGTAGACATGCACCGCGGCATCGCCGTGACGCTCGCGCGCCTGCACCTCGGTCAACCCGACCGTGCCCAGCGGCGGATGCGAGAACACCACCGTCGGCACGTCGGTCTGATCCAGCGAGGGGTCGGCGGCGCCGCCGAACAGGTGGCTCATCAGCCGTCGCGCGGCGGCGATCGCGACCGGAGTCAGGGCAATCCCGGCGGTCACATCACCGACCGCGTGGATGCCCGGCGCGGAGGTCGCATGACCGGCATCGACGCGGATGTGGCCGCCGTCGTCGATGTCGACGCCGACCGCGTCCAGTCCCAGTCCGGCGGTGTTCGGCGCGCGTCCGGTCGCGAACAGCACCTGGTCGTAGGGGCCGTGCTCGCCACCGGCGGCATCGCGTACCCGCAGGCGGCCTTCGCCAGTGCGCTCCAGGGCCGCGACCGGACAATCCAGGTGCAGGCGGACCCCGGCCTGGCAATAGTCCTCGGCCAGTTGCCCGGCGATCGACGCGTCGAAACCGTGCAGCAGGCGTTCGCCGCGCACCAGCATCTCGACATGGCTGCCCAGCTGTTGCAGCACGCCGGCCAGCTCCACCGCGATGTAACCGCCGCCGACGATCGCCACCCGTTGCGGGGCCGCGGTCCAGTGAAAGAAGTCGTCCGACACCGCGCCCAGCGGCGCCCCCGGGATGTCCGGGCGCAGCGCATGGCCGCCGGTGGCGATCAGGATCCGCGGTGCCTGCAGGCGCAGGCCGTTGTCGCACTCGACCGTGCCGCCGCCCGCCGCGGCGCGGGCGAGCAGCCGCGCGCGGCTGGGCATGTGGACGATGCCGGCCGCATCCAGGCGGCGCCGGTAGCTCTGGTGGATGTTGTGGATGTAGCGCTCGCGATGAGCGATGAAGGTCGGCCAGTCCAGTCGGCCCGGCGCGCCCTGGAAACCGAGCGTTTCCGCCATGCCGATCATGCGGCCGACCTCGGCGGCCAGCCACATCGCCTTCTTCGGCACGCAGCCGACGTTGACGCAGGTGCCGCCCAGCGCCGACGGCTCCAGCAGCGCGACCCGGGCGCCGTGCTCGGCGGCGCGGAACGCCCCGGCCAGGCCACCGGAACCGCCGCCGATCACGATCAGGTCGAATTCGCCCGCGGCGCAGGCGGCGGATTCGGTGGACTCGGACACGACGGCCTCGCGATGGCAACAGGGAGAGGCTTCTTTCTACCAGCCGCGCGTCCCGGCGGGCACCCCTTATTGGCCACGCTCAGCGGACGAAGCGTTCCATCCGGAATGGTGCCGGGTCCAGCGCCGGCGTGCGTCCCATCATCAGATCGGACAGCAGTTGCGCGGTCGCCGCGCTCATGCTCACGCCCATCATGCCGTGCCCGGTCGCCAGCCACAGTCCGTCGCGCCCCGGCACCGCACCGATCACCGGCACGTCGTCGCGGCTCATCGGCCGCCACCCGTACCAGCGCTCCTGCACCTGCGGGCCGACCGGGTCGTGCAGATATTCGGCCGCGCCGCGCTCCAGCGCCGCCAGCCGACGCGGATTGAGCGAAGTGTCGTAGCCGGAGAACTCCATCGTGCTGCCCAGGCGGAAGCCCTGTTCCCATACGGTCACGCAGACCGAGCGCTCGTGCAGCACCAGCGGGCGCCGCGGCACCCGCGCCGGACGGCTGTAGGTGATCGAGTAGCCCTTGCCCGGCTGCAGCACGCGCTTGAGCATCGGCACCCCGAACGCATCGGCACGTTGCGGCGACCAGGCGCCGGTCGCCACCACCACGTCGCGCGCCTGCACGGCGCCCTGCGCGGTCTCCACGCGCACCCGCCGACCGGCCTCGATCGCGCTCACCTCGCAGTGCTCGCGAATCGTGCCGCCGCGTTCGCGCACCGCCCGCGCCAGTTCGGCCACGTAACGGTCCGGCCGCAGCGAGGCGTCGCCGTCGAAACGGATCGCGCCGGCGATGCCGGGCTTGAGCGCCGGCTCCATCGTCTCGTAGGCGGCGCCGTCGAGCACCTCGACCGGCACGCCCAGCTCGCGCAGCAATTCGACCTCGCGCAGCCCGTGTTCGAGCTCGCGCGGATCGCGGAACACGTAGTCCTCGCCGGAGGGCTGGAACTCGCACTGCAGACCGAAGCGCGACACCCAGTCCTCGATGCGCGCGCGCGAGTCGTTCAGCATCGCGCCCTTGGCGGCCGCGCTGGCGCGCCAGTCGCGCTCGTTGCAGCGTGCGGCGAAGTGCAGCAGCCAGCGCCACAGCAGCGGATTGATTCCCGGCTTGACGTACAGCGGCGCGTCCGGGGTGAACATCCACTTCAACGCGGTCGCGACCATGCCTGGCGCGGCCAGCGGCGGCGCGTGGCTGGGGGTGATCGTGCCGCAGTTGCCATGCGAGCTGCCGCCGCCGATGCGGCCGGCGTCGATCACGGTCGCTCCGCGCCCGGATTCGAGCAGGGCCAGTGCCGACGCCAGGCCGATCACGCCCGCGCCCACGATCACGACGTCTTCGTGCTGTGTCATCGATGCTTTCAGGAAATCACGTCAGGGGAGGAAGCGGGCCGCCGCAGCGGCGGCAGGGCCCGGTAGCTCAGGCCACGCCACAACCACTCGACGGGCCCGAAACGGAAGCGTGCCATCCACAGATAGGCGATGACCAGCTGCGCGGCGAACACCGCCAGCACGCCGGCGACCTGCGCACCGCGACCGACCTCGCCCCACAGGCCCAGGCCGTAGCCATAGAACACCCAGGTGCCGATCAGCGACTGCATCAGGTACAGGCTCAGCGCCATCCGTCCGGCCGGCGCCAGCATTCGCAACCAGCGCCCGTCGCGCCGCATCGCGAGCACCACCCAGCCGAGATACCCCAGGCTCAGCAACGGCGCGCCCGCCGCCTGCAGCGTCATCGCCAGCAGCGCGGCGGCGTCCAGGTCGCTGGCCAGGTCAGGGGCCGGATCGATCGCCACGCCAGCCAGGGTCAGCGCCAGGCCCACCGGCGCCGCGGCGCGGACGAAGCCGCGGAACAGGCGCGAATGCGCGGTCGCATCGCCGGCGCCGCTCATGGCGCCACTGCCCACCAGCCAAGCGCCGAACAGGAACACGCCCAGCGCCATCGGCAGGAAGAACAGCATGTCGCCGAGGCTGTCGAGCAGGAACCGGATCCGGAACAACGTCGCCGCCGCATAGCTGCCGGCCGAATAGGCGGCGACCTCCCGATCCCGCAGCGCGACCTGCATGGCCTGTCCGGCCGGATCGGCGTCGCCGCCGCCGGCCAGCGCGACCGTCAGCGCCATCAGCCCCAGCAACACGACCACCGAGTAGTACAGGCCGGCGCCCCACAACCACAGCCGGGCCGGTGCGATCCATTGCAGACAGGCCAACAGCACGAATGCCGCCAGCGCATAGCTGACCAGGATGTCGCCGGCCCAGATCAGGCAGGCATGCACCAGTCCAATCGCCAGCAGCCCCGCGGTCCGGCGCAGGTAGAACGGCGCGAAGGCGCGACCGGCCGCCTGCGCACGCGCCCGCATCACCGCGAAGCCCATGCCGAACAGCAACGAGAACAGCACCCAGAACTTGCCGCTGACCAGGATGTAGATCGCCGCGTCCAGCCACAGGTCGATACCGCTGGCGGCCGGATCGATGCCATCGACACGCGCGACCAGCGGCAGGCTGAACCACTCGACGTTCATCAGCGCGATGCCCAGCAGCGCCAGCCCGCGCAGCACGTCCAGCGTCGCGATCCGCTCCTGCCGTGTCAGCGGCGCCCAGTCGTTCGCCATCCCGGGGCCTGCGCCCATCTGCATCGCTCTGTAGCGTCCGGAGCCGCGAGTGTAGACGGCGGCGCCCGCCCACGGCGATACCGACCATGGCCGCAACGCCGACGGCCCGCGCGAGGCGGGCCGTCGGATGCTGCGCGGATGCCGCTCAGGGGCGTAATCAGTGCTCGACGCCGCCCTCGCCGTGCACGTGGCCGTGCTCGACTTCCTCGGCACTGGCCTCGCGGACCTCGACGATCTCCACCGCGAAGTGCAGGTCCTTGCCCGCCATCGGGTGGTTCAGATCGACATCGACCACGCTCATGCCGACCTTGACGATGGTCACCGCGCGCGGGCCGAAGTTGGTCTGCAGGATCGCCTGCATGCCCGGAGCGACCTTCTGGCCCTTGAAGTACTTCTTCGGCACGCGCTGGGTCAGGCCTTCCTTGATCTCGCCGTAGGCGTCGGCCGCGGCCACGTCGACCTCGAACGTATCGCCGGCCTCGCGCCCGTCCATTGCCTGCTCAAGACCCGGAATGATGTTGTTGTGACCGACCAGGATCACCAGCGGATCGCGGCCCTGGGAGCTTTCCAGCGGTTCCTGGCCCTCGGACACCGGGCTTTCGGAGACGGTGTAATGGAAACGGACGACGCGGTCTTTCTCGATCTTCATGGACTGGGCGACTCGATTGCAGGGCCGCACGGACGGCGACCGGATGGAAGACGTGGTCCCGGCCATGGCGCGCCCGCAGGCCGCCCGCCGGAACGGTGGATCGGCGACGGATCCGCAGCGGAACTTGTCGCCGTCGCGTCCAGCGGCCAAGCTACGGCCATGGACAGGACCGCGCATTATCCCGGCAACGCCACGCCCGCGCCAGCAATCCGGCGCGCGACCCTGCTGCTCGGCGCCGTGCTGGCCACCGCCCTCGCCGGCTGTGGCGGCGGCGACCGGACGCGCGCGACCCAGCCCGCGCCGGCGGGCGCTCGCGACTGGGCGGTGGTGACGCCTGAGGACCCGGCCGCGGCCAACGCGGTACTGATGCGGGCGATCAGCCTGGTCGGCACCCCGTACCGCTACGGCGGCAACACCCCCGACGGCGGCTTCGACTGCAGCGGCCTGGTCAACTATGTCTATCGCGACATGCTCGATCTGCGCCTGCCGCGCACCTCCAGCCAGTTGGCTGCCTACCAGGGCCCGAAGATCAGTCCGTCGCGGCTGGCCGCGGCCGACCTGGTGTTCTTCGGCAGCCGCGGCCGGGTCACCCACGTCGGCATCTATGTCGGCGAAGGCCGTTTCGTGCATGCGCCAAGCACCGGCGGCACAGTGCGCCTGGACCATCTGGACGGCGCCTACTGGCGCGACCACTACACCGGTGCCCGCCGCGTTCTGGAATGACCGCCCCCGGTCAACGGCGCCGGAAAACGGGACGCAGACCACGTCCGCAGATCAAAATGTGACAATCAGCGTGACACTTAACTTATTTTTTACAAATTATGAACTTCTGTGTCCCAATTCACGGGCAATATCGCTCCGATTCAATTCAGTGATCGCCGCGTGAATTTCGACGTTTCCGGACCCGACCCCGACTCCGCCCGTCCCGGTCTGACCCTCAACCGCCCCACGCGGCTCCCGCTCCGCCTCGCTCTGACCGCCCTGCTGGCGGCCGCGTCGTTGCCGACGCTGGCCCAGCAGTTGCCGACCTCGTCGCTGGCCGGCGACTCGGCCGACCTGCCCTCGGCGGTGACCCGGCCGATGCTGCCCGAGGCGATGGGCGCCTCCGATCGCGGCCTGCTGCTGGCCACCGACATCAACCGCCTGCTCGCCGCCTCCGCGCCGACCCGCGACGAGGCCGAGAACGGTCAACCGGTCGAGGACAAGGACGGCCGCGTCCGCAACCTGCTGCAGAAGGCGCTGGCCCTGCTCGGCACGCCCTATCGCTGGGGCGGCACCAGCCCCGACAAGGGCTTCGACTGCAGCGGCCTGGTCGGCTACGTGTTCCGCAACGCGCTGGGCATCGAGCTGCCGCGGGTGTCACGCGACATGGCCCGCAACGGCCAGGTCGTCGAGGACCGCGAGCAGATCACCGCCGGCGACCTGGTGTTCTTCGGCCGCCGCGGCCGCGTCGACCACGTCGGCATCTATCTCGGCGAGGGCCGCTTCGTGCACGCCCCCAGCCGCGGCAAGACGGTCAGCGTCGCCCGCCTCGACAGCGGTTACTGGAGCCGCAAGTTCATGCAGGCCCGGCGCGTCGAAGGCATCTGAACGACCACCTCCAGAGCTGATGCAAAGGCCGCCTGCGAGCGGCCTTTTCGCATTCCGCCGCCGCAACTGGAATCGCGGCACGGGCGTCAGCGCTTGCGGGCCGAGACCAGCAGCAGCATCGGCCGCTCCATTTCCTCCGCCAATGCCGGCTCGCGCTCGATCTGCCCGGGCGTGGGCGCGAACTCCTCGACCCGACTCACCTCCAGGCCTGCACCGATCAGGGTATTGAGGGTCGTGGCCAGGGTCCGGTGATGTTTCAAGACACCGCTGGCGAACCAGTCGGTGCAGCGCTCGCCTTCGCGCGCATAGCCGTCCACCGGCCAGCTCCTGCGACCGTCCTCGTCCACGATCCAACCCGGCCGCGCGGACGCCATGAAGATCGGGTGTTCGATGCTGAAGACCAGGTCGCCGCCCGGGACCAGCGCCGCCTGGAGCATGCCGACCAGGCGCCCGAAGTCGCGCACGTAATGAAAGGCCAGCGCGCTGTAGACCAGATCGAATGCCGCGGCGGGCAGGGACAGGGTCTCCAGGTCGGCCCGGCGATACTCGATGCCCCGATCGTCGGTGTCGGCCCGCGCTCGAGCGAGCATGTTCCGCGAGAGGTCGACCGCCAGTACCGACGCCGCCCCGTGCCCGCGCATCCAGCGCGAGGCCCAACCGAATCCACAGCCCAGGTCGGCGACGCGCTTGCCGGCCAGTGCCGGCAGCATCGCACGGATCGCCGGCCACTCCGGCGCGCCCCCCAGGCCATGCACCTGCCGGGGCAGGCCACTGTAGCCGTCGAAGAAGTCGGGGTCGTCGTAGATGTTCTGCGACATGGGGTCTCCACGGATGGGGGCGGGGCGGGGCGGCGGGCGGCGCCCGCTCAGCCCGCCTGCCGCGCGGCGCCGCGATAGCGCTCGACGGTCTGCTCGATGCCCTTGCTCAGCTCCATCACCTTCATCGCGTACTCGGCCAGGCGCTTGTCCTCCTCGCTGGCGGGCACCCAGCTCGGCACCGGGGTCGGCTGTCCCTCGACCCCGTCGAGGGCGACGAACACGATCACGCAATGCGTGCACAGGCGCGAGCGACCGGCCTCCTCGGCATTGACCCCGGGATCGCGCGCCATCACGTCGACCGCGAAATGCATGCTGGTGGTGCCGGTATGCACCAGTTGGGTCCGCACCGTGACCAGGTCGCTGATCCGGATCGGCGAGACGAAGCGGATGCCGCCGACCGCGACCGTCACGCTGTAGCGTCCGCTCCATCCGACCGCGGCGGCGTAGCCGGCCTGGTCGATCCACTTCATCACCACCCCGCCATGAACCTTGCCGCCATAGTTGACGTCGGTCGGTTCGGCCAGGAAGCGCAGGGTCAGTTCGCGTTGTTCACCACTCATCGTGTGCTCCGTTCGGGCGGCGGTGCCGGAACTGCGCTCGCAAGTGCCGCCGGCATCGCCGTGGGTGTCATTGCCGCCGCAGCCGCGCCGCCAGATCGGCGACCGCCGCGCCGACGCCATGCACGCCCTCGCGCATCCGCTCATCGGCGAGCAGACCGGTTTCCGGGAGTCGCTCGGCGGCCAGGCCGACTGCGATCTGCTGCGGCACCACCACCAGGCCCAGCTTGGCCAGGGCATCGCGCAGCACCAGCAGCGAGCGCAGGCCGCCCAATGGGCCCGGCGACGCCGAGACGATGCCGGCAACCTTGCCGCGGAACAGCGTGGTGCCCGACGGTCCGGCCTCGGTCGGCCGCGAGATCCAGTCGAGCGTGTTCTTGACCAGGGCCGGCATCGAACCGTTGTACTCGGGCGTGCTGATCAGCAGGCCATCGTGCTCGGACATCAGGTCCTGCAGCCGATGCACCGGCTCGGGCATGCCGGCGGCCTCGATGTCGCCGTCGTAGACCGGCAGCGGATAGTCGCGCAGGTCGATCAGGCTGACCTCGGCACCGGCGGCGCGCGCACCCTCGGCCAGCACCGGAATCAGCCGGCGGTTGAAGGACTCTCTTCGCAGGCTGCCGGCGAAGGCGAGCAGACGGGGCGATTCGACGGCCATGGCACGGACTCGTTTGGGCGCAGCGACGAGTATGCACATCGGCCGCGTCGGATGGGAGCGCGGCCGCGAATCCGGCGGTGGCCCTGACGCGCGCGATCGCCGACACTGTCCGGCCCGTCCACCGGAACGACCTCCGATGCCCCCACGCCACGCCCTGTTGCCGGCACTCGCCGCCGCGCTCGTCCTGTCCGCCCCCGCCGCGCATGCCGAAGACGCGGCAACGGCGCCGTTGCCGCAGCTGGAGGCCTACACCGTGCGCGAGAGCTGGCGACAGCCGATCGAGCCGTTCCGGATCGCCGACCGCACCTGGTACATCGGCACCGCCGGGCTCAGCGCGCTGCTGGTCAGGACCGACGCCGGCGCGGTGCTGATCGACGGCGGCATGCCGCAGGCCGCCGACATGCTGCTGGCCAATATGGCCAGGCTCGGGGTCGCGCCCACCGAGGTGAAGTACATCCTGCACAGCCACGCCCACGCCGACCATGCCGGGCCACTGGCGGCGGTGCAACGCGCGACCGGAGCGACCCTGGTCAGCAACGCCGAGTCGGCGGTGCTGCTGGCGCGCGGCGGCAGCGACGACATCCACTACGGCGACGACCTGCTGTATCCGCCGGCGCAGGCCGGACGCATCGTGATGGACGGCGAGGCGGTCGAACTCGGCGGCGTGCGCTTCAGCGTGCATTTCACTCCCGCGCACACCCCCGGCTCGATGAGCTGGACCTGGACCGACCGCCGCGACGGCAGGCCGCTGCGGATCGCCTACGCCGACAGCGTCAGCGCGCCGGGCTACACCCTGCTCGACAACCCGCGCTACCCGCACATCGTCGACGACTATCGGCGCGGGTTCGCGGCGATGCGCGCCCTGCCCTGCGACCTGCTGATCACCCCGCACCCCGACGGCAGCGGCTGGGCACCGCAGGATGCCGGCAACCGCCACCCCGCGCCGATGAGCTGCGCCGCCTACGCCGACCGCGCCGAGCGCGCCCTGGATGAGGCGATCGCCCGCGAGCAGCGGCCGGAGGGGCTGTGATGCCATACACCCCGATCGTCGCCACCCTCGGCTACGTGATGTCGCCGGACGGTCGCGAAGTGCTGATGGTCCACCGCAACGCGCGGCCCGAGGACCATCAGCTGGGCAAGTACAACGGGCTGGGCGGCAAGCTGGAGCCGGACGAGGACGTCGTCGCCGGCATGCGTCGCGAGATCCACGAGGAGGCCGGCATCGACTGCACCGAGCTGCAATTGCGCGGCACGATCAGCTGGCCCGGCTTCGGCAAGCACGGCGAGGACTGGCTGGGCTTCGTGTTCCGGATCAGCGCCTTCACCGGCACCCCGTTCGAGCGCAATCCGGAGGGCACCCTGGAGTGGGTCGCGCTCGAGCGCCTGCACGAACTGCCGATGTGGGAAGGCGACCGCAACTTCCTGCCGCTGGTGTTCGACGCCGACCCGCGGCCGTTCCACGGCGTGATGCCGTACCGCAACGGGCGCATGCAGTCCTGGCGCTACTCGCGGATCTAAGGCTCGCGGATCTAAGGCTCGCGGATCTGAGTTGTACCGTAGGAGCGGCGTGAGCCGCGACCGGTCCTTCCGATGAAAGCCACATCGCGGCTTACGCCGCTCCTACGAAAGCCGTTCGCCTGTCCTGCCCCTGTAGGAGCGGCGTGAGCCGCGATCCAAAGGGTCTGCCCCATCGCGGCACGCCTAGCGCAGCTGGCTGTCCTTGCTGCCGCGGCGGTTGAAGCCGGCCGACTGTTCGCAGCGATCGGCGCTTTCCTGACAGGCGATGCACAGGCGCACGCCTGGCACGGCGCGGCGCCGCGCCTCGGGAATGGGCGCGTCGCATTCCTCGCAATGGCTCAGGCCCGGGCCGCTCGCCATCCGGCTGCGCGCGCGCCTGATCGCGTCCTCCACGGTCGCGTCGATCTGGTCCTGTACCGATGTATCGCTGGTCCAGCCGCCGGCCATCCGGTCCTCCCGGGTCCTGCTCTCACCCGACTATTCTCACCCGACCGATATGCGGGTGCGAGCGGAACATGTCAAGCGGTCGACCCGGCCCCGCTCTCGCCCGCACCGCGCCCGGCGGAAACCGCCTCCGGCGGCGCATCGTCCCCGTCGGCGGGCAGCCCGACGACATCGGCATCGAAGACCTCGCGGTCGAGCAGCCCGGTCTCCTTGGCGACCAGCACCGGCACCAGCATCTGTCCGGTCACGTTGGTCATCGTGCGCATCATGTCGAGCACGCGGTCGATCGCGACGACGAAGCCGATGCCCTCCAGCGGCAGCCCGGCCGCCGACAGCACCAGGGTCACCATCACGATCGCGGTGCCCGGCACCCCGGCGGTGCCGAAGCTGCCCAGCACCGAGGCGACCAGGATGGTGAAGTACTGGGTCGGCGCCAGTTCCAGACCGAAGTACTGGGCGACGAAGATCGCGGTCAGCGCGGGGTAGATCGCTCCGCAACCGTCCATCTTGATGCTCGCACCCAGCGGCACCGCGAACGCGGCATAGTCGCGGTCGACACCCAGGTTGTGGGTGACCGAGCGGATCGCCGCCGGCATCGAGGCGAAGCTCGAGGAACTGACGAAGGCGACCTGCATGCCCGGCGCGGCGCCGCGGAAGAACTTCAGCGGGTTGAGCCCATGCGCGGCGACCAGCCCGCCATAGACGAACACGATGTGCAGCGCGCAGGCCAGGTACAGCGCGAACACATAGGTGCCCAGCGGCAACAGCTTCTCGAACCCGTAGCTACCGACCAGGCCGGCGATCAGGCCGAAGGTGCCGACCGGGGTGGTCTCCAGCACGAAGCGGGTCACCTGGATCATCACCTCGCTGGCCTCGCCGACCAGCCTGCGCACGCCGGCGACACGGTCGCCGAGCTTGACCAGGGCGAAACCGACCAGGCCCGCGAACACGATCACCTGCAGGATCCTGCCCTCGGCCAGCGCCTTGAACGGGTTGCCGGGAACCACGTCCAGCAGCACCTGGGCGACCGAGGGGATCTCGCGCACGCTGTAGTCGGCGGCCACGCTCAAGCCGGTCACGCCCTCGCCGGGCTCCAGCAGCCAGCCCACGCCCAGCCCGACGCAGACCGCCAGCGCGGCGGTGATCGCGAACCAGGCGAAGGTGCGCCCGCCCAGAGCGGCCACCGACTTCTGCCCGTGCAGCGAGGCGACCGCGTTCATCACTGCGAACAACACCAGCGGCACCGCGATCATCTTGATCAAGGTGACGTAAGCCTTGCCGAATGGGCCGAACCAGGTCTCGGCCGCCGGCCCCATCAACCAGCCGGCCAACGCGCCGAGCACGAAACCGCCCAGCACCCGCTGCCAGAACGGAATACGGAACCAGGCGGAAAACAGGGCGGTCATCGTGGAGGGTCCGGATCGTGAGGGAGACGGCGGCGGGCGCGGCCACAAGCGACCTCGCCCGGACCGCACACGATAGGCCGGCGCGGACCGCGACGTGCGAACCCTTCGGCATGTGCAGGCAAGCAATCGTCATGAGCGCGGCGCGGACCGTCCGTGTCGGCGGGCCGGCGTCCAGGCGCGGCGTCACTCCGGTCCGGGTGCGGCATCCGCTTCGAAGCCGCGGTCTGCGTCGCCGGCATGCCGTTGCAACCAGCGGTCCTGTTCCCACAGCGTGTGCAGCACCGACTCGCGGGCGAGGTATCGGTGATTCTCGTTGGGCAGGATCACCAGCCTTGCCGGCGCGCCCAGTGCCTGCAGGGCGGCGAAATAGCGCTCGCTCTGCATCGCGCTGGTGCTGGCGTTGGCGTCGGCGCCGCCATGGATCAGCAGCAGCGGGGTCTTCATCCGGTCGGCGGACATGAACGGCGACATCGCGGTATACACCTGCGGCGCCTGCCAGTAGCTGCGCTGCTCGCGCTGGAAGCCGAACGGAGTCAGGGTCCGGTTGTAGGCCCCGCTGCGGGCGATGCCGGCGGCGAAGTAGTCGGAATGGGTCAGCAGATTGGCCACCATGAAGGCGCCATAGGAATGCCCCATCGCCACCACCCGCTGGCGATCGACGATGCCCTGGCGGTCGAGCGCGTCGATCGCCGCGCGGGCATTGCCAAGCAATTGCTCCAGATAGGTGTCGTTGGGCTCGACGCCCGCCTCGCCGACGATCGGGAACGAGGCCTTGTCCAGCACCGCGAATCCGCGCAACGCCCAGTACGCCGGCGACATGTAGTCCGGCGCCACGAAACGCCGCGGATTGACCGCGACCTGGGAGGCGCTGCCGGCATCCCGGTATTCGACCGGGTAGGCCCACAGGATCAGCGGCAGGCGTGCCGATTGCCCGGGATCGAAACCCGCGGGCAGATGGAGGGTGCCGCTCAGGGCGATGCCGTCGTCGCGCGCATAGGTCAGCAGCGACCGCTTGACCGCGTTCATTGCCGCGTAGGGGTTGGCCGGCTCGGTCAGCCTGCGCAAACGTGTGCGGTCCTCCAGATCGCGGACGAAGTGCGCCGGCGGCCGCGTCGGCGACTCGATGCTGACCAGCAGCCGCGAGCGGTCGCCCCCGGCAAAACCGATGAGGCTTTCGGCCTCCTCTTCCAGCGTGGACTGGTAGAGCCGTTCGCGGACCCCGCTGGTCAGATCGATGCGATCGAGGAAGGGGTGCTGACCGTCAGGGCCGAAGCCCTCGCCGATCCGGTAGGCGCGGCCATGATCCAGGATCAACTGCGGCTCGCCAGCGCCATTGAGTTCGGTCTGGTAGAGGCCCGGGTCGGCGTAACGGTCCTGCATGTCGCGGTCGTCCAGCAGCCGCGGCGCGCGCGCCGGTTCCCCGGGAGCGAACAGATAGCTGCGGGTGTTGCGGGTGTCCCACCAGGCGTCGATCGCGATCGCGTGGCGGTCGTCGCCCCACAGGGTCTCGATGTGCCGGTTCACCGTCTTCAGCAACAGGCGCGGCGAGTCCGCGAACGGGGCCGTCCAGGCGAACAGCGCATCGCGATGGGCAACCTGGACGACCGGATCGCCGTCATCCAGCGCTTCGGTCCAGACCAGCTCCGAGGGACGGTCCGCACGCCAGCCGATCTGGCGCTTGCCGACGGTCGCCGCCATGCGTCCGCGCGGCAGATCGTCGCCGGGCGGCAGGTCGGCGACCGTCATCACCGGTTCGCCGTCCGGATCCAGCAACTGCGCGCGAGCCGCGAAGCGATCGACCGGCACCCGTCGCGAATACGGCTTGCGCAGGGATTCGACCAGCAGATAGCGGCCGTCCGGCGAGAACGCGGTGCGGCGATAGGGCGCCGGCCCGCCCCAGGGGCGCGCGTCGCCGCGCAGCGGCACCCGGTACAGCCGCGAAGTCGCCAGTGCGTCGAAGTTGGCGTCGTCGACCGCCGTGCGCAGCAGGTTCTGATAGGTCCGCGCGGGTGCGAGATTGCCGTCGGACACCGAGATCAGCGGCGCCGCGGGAACCTGCAGGCGCGGATCGGACAACTCGACCGTGGCTGCGGTACGCATCCTGACCAGCAGCGCCGCGCCGTCCCTGAACCAGGTCAGCGGGTTGCCGAGCACGCCGTTGGCGTTCGCCCCGGTCAGCCGCCGCGCCTGCCCGGTGTCCAGCGCCAGCACCCAGACCTCGAGCCCGCTGCCGGTGGCATGGGTGAACGCCAGCCGGGTCTCGTCGGGCGACCAGGTGAAGAACGACAGCCGTGGATGCGCCGGCAGGCCCGACACCGGGCGCGCCCGGTCCTCATCGAGCCGGCGCAATTCGATCCCGCTGAAGGTCTCCAGCCGGGTGCGTGCGTTGAGACTGTCCAGACTCGAGCGGGTCACGCCATCGCCGACGTCGATGTCCAGCCCGGCCAGGCGCATCTGCGGACGCGACAAGGCCTGCAGGCTCGGCAACGCCTCCCTTCGCAACATCACCAGCACGCGGCCCCTGCTGTCGCTCAGCACGTCCGGCAACGGCGGCGCCTCGGCCAACGCACGGATCGGTTCCGGCGGTAGGCGGTAGCCGCCGCGGTCGGGATCGGCGTCCACCGCAACGCTCACGCCCGGCATCGCCAGAGCGGCCAACAGCGTCAGCAGACGGGCGCGCCTCATCGGGTAGCGGGCCGGCGCGGGGCGGTCCGGAGCATGCCGCGCAGCGTGCTCTGGCAATGCCGGTAGAACGCCTCGGTGAGCGGCGTCCCCGGCACCTGGGCCGAGGTCAGGAACACGTACTCGTGCGGAATCAGCGGGGTGAAGCGCCGCACGCTGACGTCCATCCATGAAGCATTGCGCGACAGCAGCTCGTTGACGATCGCGATTCCGACGCCTTCCGCCGCCAGTGCGCACGCGGCGCCGACATTGCGCGTCTCCATCCGCACCTTCGCGACCCGGCCGACTTCGCGGAAGGCCTGGTCGATCCGCTGACGGGTGTCGCCGCCTTGCTGACCGATCAGGATCAGCGCTTCGTCCGCGAGGTCGCTCGCGGTAAGCGCCCGCTTGCGGCGCGCCAGCGGATGCACGCTGGGCAATACGCATACGGTCGGGCTGCTGATCAACGGACGCATGCGGATTTCCGGATGGTCGAGCGGCAGCTTGCCGAATCCGCAGTCGGCGGTGCGGGTGGCGACCAGATTCATCGTCGCCGGACGCGTGCGCGAATCGATGTTGACCCGGATCCTCGGATGCTGCTTCAGGAAACCGGCGACCAGCTTGACCAGCGGCCCCTCGGCGAAGCTCGGCGGGGCGACGATCCGCAGATGGCCGGCATTGCTGTCGTGGATGTCACGGGCCAGCGCGGCGACCCGGTCCAGTCCCTGCAATGCGAGATCGACCTCCTCGAACAGCATCAAGGCCTGCGCGGTCGGCAGCAACCGGCCCTTGCTGCGATGGAACAGCGCGAATCCGAGCTGCTCCTCCAACTGTCCCAGCAACCGGCTCACCGCCGGCTGGCTGAGCCCCAGGCTCTGCGCCGCCGCCGTCGCCGAACCGCGCTGGATGATCTCGCGGAAGGCTTCCAGGGATCTGATGCTGTCCAGCTTCATCGGCGGTCCTCGATGGTCGGCCATTGTCCGCTGCCGAGAGCGTCAATCCCGCGAACGGGGCGCCGTTCTCACCGGCAGTATGAGCCTGGAGCGGTGCGACCGATCAAGGTGCAGGGTATTGCGCGCGACCCTCGATGTCTTCCAGCCCACCGGTGCGCCTCCGGTATTCGGGTTGAGGTCGAAATGCGGATAGTTGCTGCTGGACACGTCCAGGCGGATACGGTGGCCGATGGCGAACAGGTTGGCGGTCGCGAAGGCCTCGACCGTGATCTCCACGACCTGCCCCGGCTCCAGCAGCGACGGCCGTTCCCAGGATTCGCGATAGCGGACCCGCAGGATGCCGTCGGTGAGGTTCATCGCGAAGCCCTCCGGGTTTCCATCGCCGGGGGGGTACTCGTCGATCAGCTTGATGGTGATGTCGGTGTCCGGACAGTCCGAGGACAGGTACAGGCAGGCGCGGATCGCGCCGATCACCTCGACCGGCCGGGTCAGGGGGGCGCTGCGGAAGCTGATCACGTCGGGGCGCTCGCCCAGGTCGCGGCCGCTGCCGTCGGCACCGAAGAACTGCGGGGCCTCGCGCTGGTCGTAGGCCCCGGGCAACATCACCGTGTCGGCCGAGGTCACGGTCCCGCCGAGGGTCGGTACCGGATGCGCGGGATCGTAGTCGAACCATCTCGATGCCCGCTCGTCGCGACTGGACCGCGGGTCGAGCCCGCCCGGCGCGTGCAGATACCAGGCCCGCTCCCGGGTGTCCGGCAACGGCCAGCGATCGGCATGCAGCCAGCGGCCGCCATGGCGCAACCGCCCGCGCGCATCGCGATCGCCGGGCCCGCCGCCCATGACGAACACCGATACCCGGCCCCGGTCCAGCGGATTGGGCTTGCGGGCGTCGAACAGGTGGTCGTACCAGCGCCGCCGCAGTTCGAAATACGACATCCCGAAGGCGCGGTCGAAGCTCGCATCGGGACCGAAGTCGACGTCTCCGGCATGGGTCTGGGAACGGCGGCCGTGGGTCCACGGCCCCATGATCAGGTGCACCGGTGCGCGTTTGCGCCGCGACAGGCCCAGGTAGTTGTCGATCGCGGTGCGCACGTAGGGGTCGTACCAACTGGACATGTGCACCATCGGCACGTCGGCGTAGCCGTCGTAGTGGCGTTCGCCGCACAGTGCCCGCTGCTTCCAGTAGTCGCCGAAGTCGGCCCGTTCCCACTGGTCGAACAGGTACTCCTCGTACTCCGGCGCCGCGCTCACCGGGGAATCGCCGCGCCGCCACGGCATGCGCGCGAACCATGCGCGCATGTCCTGCTCCCGCAGCGCGCGCGCGCGGACCGGGTCGGCCGCGGTCGCCGGGCTGAGCAGAGCGTGCTTCAACGCCCAGGTCGCCTGCTTGAGCTCGAACGCGCCGCCCTGGCGGATGCCGCCCTGGTAGGCATTGGAGAACCCCCCGGAGTCGACGAACTGGGCGAACAACGCGGCCGGCGCGAACGAACCCAGCGCGGTCTGCGCATGCGCGCAATAGGACAGTCCCTGGGTCAGCACCCAGCCGTTGCTCCAGTCCTGCTCGGCCAGCCAGGCGACCGTATCGACGCCGTCCTCGCCCTCGTTGAGGTACTTGGTGAACTCGCCGCCGGAGGCGTAACGGCCACGGCAGTCCTGCATCGCCATCGCATAACCGTGGCTGGCGAACCAGCGGGCGATCGCCGGCTTGGACACCGGCGCGTCGCTGACGGCGGTCACGTCGGAACCGGCGGTCCCGCCCTTGTCGTAGGGCGTGCGCTCGAGGATGCACGGCCATCGCCGCGCTTCGCCGTCGGGCGCCCGCGGCAGGTAGAGGTCGGTCGCCAGCACGACGCCGTCGCGCATGCGGATCCGGGCATCGCGCAGCACCACCACCGCGAACGGCCCCGATGCCAGCGCCGCGCTGTTCTCGCTCCCGTCCACGATCAGGACGCCGCCTGCAACGCGGTGGCGACGAACAGGAAGTCGATCGCCAGTACCGCCAGGGACAGGGTCAGCGGCAACACGAACCGCAGCCAGCGTCCGTAGGGCGTCTTCGCCATCGCCAGCATGGCCAGCATCAGGCCCGAGGTCGGACTGACCATCGACATCAGGCCGTTGCCCAGCAGGAAGGCCAGCACCACGGTGTTGCCGGTCAACCCGGACAACTGACCGATCGGCCACAGGATCGGCAGACTGATCGCCGCCTTGGCCGAGGTCGAGGAGATCAACACG
Source organism: Marilutibacter maris (assembly GCF_003233695.1). Lineage (NCBI taxonomy): Bacteria > Pseudomonadati > Pseudomonadota > Gammaproteobacteria > Lysobacterales > Lysobacteraceae > Marilutibacter > Marilutibacter maris. The sequence continues at coordinate 2,716,594 of NZ_CP029843.1, forward strand.
TCCAGCGCCGCCTCGATGTGCATGATCATCACCGCCGACATCCACGGCGAATGCCCATCGATCGCCCGGGTCATGCCGTTGACCACGGTATCGAGGATCATGCCGTGCTGGAGCACCATCTGGATCGCGCCTGCCAGGCCGATCAGGACGCCGGGCAGGACCATGCCCTTCATGCCGTCGATGAAGGCGTCGGCGGCCTCGCCGGCGGCGACACCGCCGACCGCCGCGATCAGCACCGCGACCGCGATGTAGAACGCACCCAGCTCGGTGTGATGCCAGTCCCAGGCCTGTCCGGCGTAGATCATCAATCCGACCGACACCCCGATCACCAGCAGCACCGCGCGCTTGCGCCGGCTCATCGGCTGCGCGGTGTAGTCGAACTGCGCGCGGGTGAACCCGCTGCGGCGGATCCGGTACAGCAGATAGCCGATACCGACGCTGATGAAGACCACCAGTACCGCCAGGCGCATCGCGAAGCCGCTGAAGATCGGCTCGCCGACGATGCCCTGGGCGATCGGCAGCGCGACCGGGTTGCTGACCGAGGCGACGTAGCCGATCTTGGCCGCGATCAGCAGCATGGCCACCGCGAACAGACGGTCCAGCCTGAGCCGGTCGGCCATCGACAGCAGTACCGGCAGCACCACCAGGTACTCCGAGATCAGGCCCATGAACGAGCTGCCGGCGGCCAGCACCAGCATCAGGACCGGGGCCAGCAGATAGACATTGCCGCGGGTGTGGTGGACCAGGTGATCGAGGCCGGCATCCAGCGCGCCGGTCCGCTTGAACACCCCGAACATGCCGCCGACGAACATCACCATGAAGATCAGTGGCGCGCTGCGGGCCAGGCCCTTGGGAATCGCGTTCAGCACGGTGGTGATGCCGGCCGGGCTGGCGGTGCCCTCCACAGCCGGCGCGGTACCCAGCACGTGAGCCCAATCCATTGCCTTGGGCACCGGCTGGTAGGAACCCGGCACGATCTGCGGGCCTTCACGCTGGAACGTGCCGGAGTCGAGCAGATAGGTCAGCAGTGCCGCGGCCAGCAGCACCGACAGCAGCATCAGCAACGGATGCACGTCGAAGGACTTGCGTCCCTTGGCGTCCCGCCCGGCCGCCTGCCCTTCAGCCGCCTGCCCTTCAACCGTTTGCTCTCTGGATTCACTCATCGCTCGATCCCGCCGTGTCTCGCGTCCGCCATACCCGGGGCCATCGCCACCGGTCGCTGGACAACCCCGGTCGGAACGGCTCCATCGCATCCACACGACCGCCCGACCGGGATTGCGCCCAACACCCGTCGCCTCAGAACAGGAACGATGCCTTCAGGTACACGAAACGGCCTCTGGGGTTGTAGGTGCTCATGTCGAAATTCAGGTCGCGACCGTTGACGTAGGAGCGCGGCGGGTCCTTGTCGAACAGGTTCTCCACGCCCAGGGTGAAGGTCGCGGTGCCGCTCAGGATCGTATAGCTGCCCCACAGGTCATGGGTCAGTTGGGCCGGGATGCGGCCGAAGGCCGGCTCGGGCCCCTCGTCGGTCGCACCGATGTAACGCATCGACCAGTTCGCCTTCCAGCCGTCGCGCGACCAGTCCAGGCTGGTGCCGGCCTTCCAGCGCGGGAAGCTCTCGCGCGCGACGTCGGACCGGCCGGCGCGGTGGGCGGTGCGGATCTCGCCGCTGGGCAGGGTGTCGAAACGGTCGAAAGTGTCCAGGTAGGAGGCGCTGAAGGTCATCCCGAAGCTGCCCCAACCGGTGTTCGGCAACAGGTAGCGCAGGGTGGTGTCCACGCCCTTTGCGCGGAGCGAGTTCAGATTGATCGGCCCGTCGGTCAGGTTGACGATCTCGCCGCTGGACGCGCGTCGGATCGAACCGCAGCGCTGGCCGGTGTTGGCGCACAGGTTGAGCAGATTCTGCGAACCGAAGCTGGAGATCGCCTCGTCGATGCGGATGTCGTAGCCGTCCACCGACCAGGACAGCCGCTCGGCGAACGACGGCGTGTAGACGAAGCCAATGCTGCGGTTCTCAGAGGTCTCCGGTTGCAGGTCGGGATTGCCGCCGACGGTGGACGGGATCGCGCCGCCGCTGAAGTTGGCCTGGTCGTAATCCGCCGGCACGCCGGCGCAGCCGGGCTTGCCGGCGCCGCCGCCATTGCAGGGATCGTTGGCCGGAAGGTTGGTCTGGCGCAGGCCCGCGAACAGCTCGTTGATCGAGGGCGCCCGAAAGCCCTCGGCCCAGGTGGCACGGACCATCAGGTCCTTCCACGGGCGCCACACCAGGCCCAGCTTGCTGTTGGTGGTGCTGCCGAAGGTGTTGTAGTCGGAATAGCGCGTCGCCGCGGACAGCTCCAGCAGATTCGCCAGCGGCCGTTCCTTCAACAGGGGCACATTGAGTTCCAGATAGGCCTCCTTCAGATCGTAGGAGCCCGAGGTCGGCAGGCGCGGCGCCGAGGTGGTGATGCGACTGTAGCTGATGAACTGCGGGGTCCGGCTGAAGTACGCGCTCGGACGGTCGTAGCCGGACTCCTTGCGGTATTCGATGCCGGCGGCGAAGGCCAAGGGGCCGGCCGGCATCTCGAACAGGTCGCCGGTGATGTTGGCGGTGAAGTCGTGCTGCCGGGTGCCGTTCCTGTCGGTGCCATTGGCGCGGATGTAGTCGGCCATTTCCGGGGTGACCTCGCCGAAGATGTCCAGCGGCACGCAGCCGTTCGCCTGGCAACGGTCGTTCGGCCCGATCGCCAACGCCAGCTTGTCCAGATCGATCTGGTTGAGCGAGTTCCAGGTCGCCCTGTTCCGCGCATAGGTATAGAACGCGTTCCAGGCCCAGCCGTTGGCGAGGCTGCCTTCGACGCCGATCGCGAACCGGGTGGTGTCCACCTCCTGGCGGTTGATCCGCGGACCGACCGCGTCGAGCTGGCGCACGATCTCGAAGTCGGTGCCGGCGCCGGCGAATTCCACGCCGAACGGATTGTAGGGATGGTCGGCGGGAATGCTCATGCCGTCGCCGCCGCGGATCCGTGGCGCCGACGGCGAGAACCGCTGACTCGATTCGCGATGGTTGTACAGGCCTTCGGCGACCAGGGTGGTGTAATCGCCCAGGTTGAGCCGCAGCTGTCCGTACACGCCCTGGCGATCCAGGGGACTGAGCAGGGTCGTGTCCGGGGCCTCGTTGTGCACGTCCACATCCGGATTGTCGGGACGGAACCCGCCATTGCCATCGGGCACGAACGCATCGGTGCCGAAGGCGCCGGTATCGACGCCATTGCGGAACCGGCCCGCCGGCGTGTTGCGGCTGGGTCCCTGCAGACGCGCGAACGAGAAGTCGCGGGCGCCGGCCAGGACCTCCTCGTTCGAAGCGATCGTCGCCGACACCAGGGCCGAGCCCCACTCGCCCTGCGTCCCCCACAGGAAATCCTGGCTGTAGGTGAAGCCATCTCCGTGCGTGGTCTGGCCGGCATAGCTGCTGGCCTTGACGCCATCGAAGTCGCTGTAGGTGATCAGGTTGACCACGCCGGCGATCGCATCGGCGCCATACAAAGCGGTCGCGCCATCCAGCAGTACCTCCACCCGCTCGACGGCGACCAGCGGGATCGTGTTCAGGTCGACGAAATCGCGAAACCCGCGCGTTCCCGCACCGTTGACCCAACGTCGCCCATTGACCAGGACCAGGACACGGTTGGCACCGAGGTTGCGCAGGTTGACGGTACTGGAGCCATGACTGGTTCCACCCGAGCCGGTGGAGTTGAAGCTCGACCCCACCGAGGGCAGCTCCTGCAGAAGCTCGCCAACGGAAACCGCCGCCGTGGCTTCGATCTCGGCGCGTTCCATGGTGAACACGGGGCTGGCCGCGACCTCGTCCTTGCGACGGATGCGGGTGCCGACCACCACCATCTTCTCAAGCGACGTCACCTCCTCGCTTTCGCTGGGTGGCTCGACTTCCTGCGCCGACACCATCGGTGTCGCGGACATCAAAGCTGTCGCTATTGCGCAGCTGAGCGCGCCCTTGCGAATCGAATCGGTCGAACGATCACGAACTGCGGTTTTCATCGAGTCTTCCCCTGCATGGAATCTGGTCCGCTGCGCATCCGCATGCGGCGGCGACCCGAGTAGCTCATGCTCCCGCAATATCGCGCAATCCTATCCCGATCCCGCATGGCGCCATGCACGATCCGAATAGCATGTCTGCGCTCGGGTTCCGCTCGACGCGCCAATACTCGACTCGCGCGCATGCCGCGCGTATCGCTGCCGATCGTGGTTGGGCCGACCTGTCCGCCTCGATGCGTGATTCTTTCTCGGCTATTGCCGCACCAAACCAGGAGTTGTCGCTGGATCCGTCCGTTGCTCGCAACTTCTTATCTGCAACTTCATTGAAGCAGCGTGGATCCGGATGCACTGCCCCAACACCCTGTCGCGACCAACAGCGAGCGACCGTGCGCGAGGCGACCCGCGCAACGATCCTGACCGGCGACGTTCCCGCACCGGACGACCGGTGCTATGACGCTTCCGGACTGCGCGATGCCGACCGCCTCGCGCCTTCTTCCCCCAGATGCTCCGCGCATCCGTCGTCGGACCGCTTGCGCTAGGGGAAGCAACGGATCAGGCAAGGCCCGCGACCCGCATCGACACGGCAACGCCTGTGCTGTCACCCGCACAGGGCATAATCGCCGGCTTGTCCGTCCCCAAGAACCGCCTGCCCATGTCCAGACTGCGTTCCGCTTCCGTCCTCCTGGTTCCCGCACTGCTGGTTCCCGCGCTGCTGACCGCCTGCGCGTCGATCGCACCGGCCGGTCGCACCGACGCAGGCGGGATCGCGGTCGACGTGCCGACGATCCAGCACCCGCAACAGGAGACGCCGCAGTGGTGGTATCGCGATGGCGCCGCGCAGGCGGCCGCGCGCGGGGCCATGGCCGGCAAGGCCCGCAACGTGATCCTGTTCGTCGGCGACGGCATGAGCCTGCCGACGGTCGCCGCCGCGCGCATCCTCGACGGCCAGCGCAAGGGCGGTCCCGGCGAGGAGAACCGGCTCAGCTGGGAGCGCTTCCCGGCCACCGCGCTGAGCAAGACCTACAACACCAACGCCCAGACACCGGACTCGGCCGGCACCATGTCGGCGATGGCGACCGGAGTGAAGACCCGCGCCGGTGTGCTCAGCATCGGCCAGTCGCCGCGCCGCGGCGACTGCGCCGGCGCGCTGCAGGCCCCGATCCTGAGCCTGTGGGAGCTGGCCGAGGCCGGCGGCATGGCGACCGGCGTGGTCACCACCGCGCGGGTCACCCACGCGACCCCCGGCGCGACCTTCAGCCATTCGGCCGATCGCAACTGGGAGCACGATGCGGCCATGCCCGAATCCGCCCTCGCCGCCGGCTGCGTGGACATCGCCCGCCAGATCGTCGAAACCCCGTACGGCGACGGCCCGGAAGTGCTGATGGGCGGTGGCCGCGCGATGTTCATGCGCGGGGATCAGGCCGACCCCGAATATCCGGACCAGCACGGCAAGCGCCGCGACGGCCGCGATCTGGTCGCCCAATGGCGGCAGCGCAAGCCCGGCGGCCGCTACGTCTGGAACGCCGCCCAGCTCACGCAGGCGCCGCTCGACGCACCGTTGCTGGCGCTGTTCCAGCCCAGCCACATGCAGTTCGAGCACGACCGCGGCAGCGATGGCGCCGGCGAACCCAGCCTGGCCGAGATGACCCGCGCCGCGATCGCCCGCCTGCAGAACGCCGATGGCGGCTATGTGCTGCTGGTCGAGGGCGGGCGCATCGACCATGCCCATCACTACGGCAACGCCTACCGCGCGTTGACCGACGCGATCGCGCTGAGCGAGGCGGTCCAGACCGCGGCCACGATGACCTCGGCCGACGACACCCTGATCCTGGTCACCGCCGACCACGCGCACACGCTGACCTTCGTCGGCTACCCCGCGCGTGGCAACCCGATCCTCGGCAAGGTGGTCGGCACCCTCGGCGAGGACGCGCCGGAGGGCGGCCGCTTCGCCCGCGATGCCACCGGCCTGCCCTACACCACCCTCAGCTACGCCAACGGCCCGGGCTACGTCGGCGCCAGCGAACTGCAGGGCGAGGGGCCCAAGCGCTTCCAGCATTCGCCCGACCATATCCGTCCGGCCACCGGCGGGCGTCCCGACCTGACCCACGTCGACACCCAGGACCCGAACTACATGCAGGAGGCGCTGGTGCCGTCGAAGGACGAATCCCATGGTGGCGACGACGTCGGCATCTGGGCGCGCGGTCCCGGCAGCGACGCGGTGCGCGGTTCGGTCGAGCAGAACGCGATCTTCCACTTCATGCTGCAGGCGACGCCGCGGCTGCGCGAGACGGTCTGCGCACGCGGCGGCTGCAACGCCGACGGCGTGCCGGTGGAACTGCCGGATCCGGCCGCGTTCCGCTGATCGGACGGCGCGCCCTGCCGTAGCCCCCGGCCTTGCCCGGGCTACGGCGCCGCGCCGGTGTCGCCGGGAATCAGAACGGCTTGGCCAGCACCAGCCAGACCACCACCGCCAGCAGCAACACCGGCAGCTCGTTGAACAGCCGCAGCGCGCGCGCCGACGGCAAGGCGCGACCGCCGTCGACACCCTTCAACCAGCGCCCGGCGACAATGAAATGCGCCAGGATCAGCGCGACCAGGGCCAACTTGGCATGCAACCAGCCGCCGGTGATCCCGAAGTGCAGCCACAGCACCAGTCCCAGCACGAAGGCCAGACCGAACATGATGTGACCGAAGCGGTACAGGCGTCGCCCCATCAGCACCAGCCGCGCGCGGACCTCGGCCGAGTCGCCGGCCTCGGCGATGTTCACCAGGATCCGCGGCAGGTAGAACACCGACGCCATCCAGGCGATCACGAACACGAGGTGGGCGGTCTTGGTGATGAAATAGGCGGTCATGACTGGTGACTGAGGGCTGGTTGTCGATGCGGCGGCGGCCTAGGATGCCATGTCGCCGCCCCGCAGCACTGCATGAGCAAGCAATACGACCGCCAATACTTCGATCGCTGGTACCGCGATCCGGCCCTGAAGGACGCCGCGATCGGCGGCCGCGCCCGCCTCGCCCGCAAGATCGCGCTGGCCGTCGCCACCGCCGAGTACCACCTCGAACGGCCGCTGCGCACGGTGCTCGACATCGGCTGCGGCGAAGGCGCCTGGCGCGCCCCGCTGCTCAGGCTGCGGCCGAACGCGCAGTACCTGGGCTTCGACAGCAGCGAATACGCGATCGAACGCCACGGCCGCCGCCGCAACCTGCACCTGGCCCGGTTCGGCGACTTCCAGTACCTGCGCCCCTGCGCGCCGGTCGACCTGCTGGTCTGCAGCGACGTGATGCACTACCTGGACGTGCGCGAGCTCGACCGCGGCCTGCCCGGGCTGGCCGAACTGTGCGGCGGGATCGCCTTCCTGGAGACGTTCACCCGCGAGGACCGCATCGACGGCGACACCCACGATTTCAAGCAACGGCCGGCAGGTTTCTATCGCCAACGCTTCGGCGCCGCCGGCTTCCTCGCGCTGGGCTCGCACCTGTGGCTGTCGCCGGCATTGGCGGACGCGAGCACCGCGCTGGAAGTGGCCGCACCGGCACCGCCCCGGCGTCGAGGCGATTGACTCAGCGCGACCGGCGCCGGCGCGGCCCGGCGGCGCGCTTGCGTTCGGCCGCCTCCAGCGCCAGCCGCAACCACGGCCGCATCGCCTCGGCCGAGTCCAGCGCCTCGGCCGGCACCGACCAGTAGCTCATCGGCTGCTCGCGGCCGCGCATCCGGTACATGAACGGGCCGCAGCCGGCCGCGCCGAAGCGCTCGCGGGTCTGCTCGTCGGTCTTCAGCAGCAGCTCGCCGTCGATCACCGCCGCGAACATCAGCCCGCCCGCGTAGACGCCCCAGCCGCCGAACATGCGCCGTGCCGAAAGCGGCACCGGCAGCTCGAACAGCTCCAGCAGATGCGCGATCTCGGAGGTGTCGGTGGCCACCGGACCAGCATAGCCGCGATCCGCGGCGTTAATGCAGCCGACATCCGGTTTCGGTATGCTGCACCGCAGCAGTAGCGTGCCGTCTGGCGCGCCTCCTGGAGACAGCGATCCGATGATGCTTTATCAGATGCACGAACTCGGCCGCGCCTGGATGGCCCCGGTCACCTACTGGGCCGACGCCAGCGCCAAGATGTTCGGCGCTCCCGGCAGCTGGTTGTCCAGCCTGCCCGGCGCCACCCGCATGGCCGCCGGCTACGAACTGCTGTACCGGATCGGCAAGGACTACGAGAAGCCCGAGTTCGGCATCCACTCGCTGGACATCGACGGCAGCCTGTACCCGGTGATCGAACGCGAGATGGCGCGCAAGCCGTTCTGCCGGCTGCTGCGCTTCAAGCGCTACACCGACGACGCCGGCAACCTCAAGGAACTCAAGGACGACCCGCCGGTGCTGGTGGTCGCTCCGCTGTCGGGCCATCACGCCACCCTGCTGCGCGACACCGTGCGCACCCTGCTGCGCGACCACAAGGTCTACATCACCGACTGGGTCGACGCGCGCATGGTGCCGACCAGCGAGGGCGAGTTCACCCTCGACGACTACGTCGGCTACGTCCAGGACTTCATCCGCCAGATCGGCGCCGAGGACCTGCACGTGATCAGCGTCTGTCAGCCGACCGTGCCGGTGCTGGCGGCGATCTCGCTGATGGCCGCGCGCGGCGAGAAGACCCCGCGCTCGATGGTGATGATGGGCGGCCCGATCGACACCCGCGAAAGTCCGACCGCGGTCAACAATCTCGCCACCGAGAAGCCGCTGTGGTGGTTCCAGAGCACGGTGATCCACCCGGTGCCGGCCAACTACCCCGGCCACGGTCGCCGCGTCTACCCCGGCTTCCTGCAGCACATGGGCTTCATGGCGATGAATCCCGAGCGCCACGCGCAGTCGCACTGGGACTTCTACCAGGACCTGCTCAAGGGCGACCTCGACGATGCCGAGTCGCACCGCCGCTTCTACGATGAGTACAACGCCGTGCTCGACATGCCGGCCGAGTACTACCTCGACACCGTGCGGATCGTGTTCCAGGAACACCTGCTGCCGCGCGGCCTGTGGGAGGTGGCCGGCGAGCGCGTCGACCCGTCGGCGATCGGCGACACCGCGTTGCTGACCATCGAGGGCGAGCTCGACGACATCTCCGGCGAAGGCCAGACCCGTGCCGCGCACACGCTGTGCAGCGGCATCGCGAAGCAGGACAAGCAGCACCTTGAGGTGAAGGGCGCCGGCCACTACGGCATCTTCAGCGGCCGCCGCTGGCGCACCCAGGTCTATCCGAAAGTGCGCGAGTTCATCGCCAAGTACGCCGGCTGAGAATCGTCGCGCACGCTTCGCAAGCGTGCGCGAACCCGCGTCAACGACCGGCGCGCTGACCGCATCCGCCGAGCCCCTGCGTTGTTCCCGGTGTCATGGGGCGCATCGAATCACAGGGGAACACCATTCCGGCGTCGTCGCCGACCGCGACCGCGGACCCGATGCCGCCGGCGATCGTGCTCGCGCGCGGGTTCACCGGCCTGGGCACGCTGCGCGCATTGAAGATGGCCGGCATCGAGGCCTACGCGGCCTGCCCGGACGGAGACCTGGTCACCCGCTCGCGCTGGTACGCCCCGCCTCCCGGTCCCCGCTGGAACGGCGAGATCGACGGCAGCCAGGATCGGGCGCTGGACGCGGTCGCGCTGCCGCGCGCAGTGCTGATCCCGGGGGCCGACGACGCCGCCATGTGGGTCGCCGGGCTGGCCGGCAACGCCCTCGCCCATCGCTTTCCCGCCTCGACCAGTTCGCTGGCGACCCTGCAGGCGCTGCAGGACAAGCGCCACCTGGCCGAATGTCTGCACGAGAACGGGGTCGCGCATCCGGCCACGTTCGCGATCGACAGCGCCGACGACATCGACCGGATACCGTTCCAGCGACTGGACCGCGTGTTCCTCAAGCCGATCGACTCGCAACGGTTCTCCAAGGCGACCGGCCACAAGGCGCTGTGGCCCGGCGACCGCGATGCCTGCAAGGCCCTGTGGACGCGTCTGCACGCGCAGGGCTTCGAGATGGTCGCCCAGGAGTACATTCCCGGCGGCGCCGAGCAGCACTACTTCATCGATGGATTCCGCGACCGCGACGGCCGCTTGAGCGGCTTGCTGGCGCGCCGCCGGCACCGGATCCATCCGCCGGATTTCGGCAACAGCTCGTACTGCGAGACCACGCCGCTGGCGACGATGGGCAGCGCCGTCGAGGAGCTCGGCCGCCTGCTCGCCACCCTCCACTACCGCGGCATCTTCAGTGCCGAGTTCAAGCGCGATCCGCGCGATGGGCGCTTCCGCCTGCTGGAGATCAACACCCGCGCCTGGTGGTACGTCGAGTTCGCCGCCCGCTGCGGGGTCAACGTCTGCGAGATGGCCTGGCGCGACGCGCTCGGTCTGGCGGTGGAACCCTCGGACCGCGACTACCGCAGCGGGGTCGGCTGCATCAGCCTGGCCGGCGACATCCAGGCGGTGCTGCATGCGCCGCCGCAATCGCGCATCGGCTGGTGGCAGGCGCTGCGGCAATGGCGCAACGGCTACCTGCACGCGTTCCGGCTCGACGATCCCGGCCCGGGCCTGCAGCAGGCATGGCGGCTTGTCCGCGACGGGTTGCGGGCACGCCTGCGCCGTTCGCGGTAACGCGTCGCCCGTCCTCACGGCCACGGACGGGTGTTGTCCAGGCCCGGCGCCCCGACGCGATCGGATCGCAGACCGGTGTCCGAACATCCTGCCAGGCAGAAAATGCCGGCTTCGTCGCGTTTCAATTCAAGAAAGAGAGAGAGCTGAGAACTCTGCGATACAGGCGAGAGCCTCTCCTCATCGACCGCATCCACGTACTGCTTTTGACTCTCCGGTTCCCCCGCACAACCCCGACTCCGGAGAATCTCCCGAGATGAAAGCATCCCTGACCGTGGCGGCCCCGCTCGCCATCGCCCTGCTTGCGGCCACCGGCCCGGCCCTGGCCGGCAATCCCATCGACCCGACCCTGCAGCGGGCCATGCAGCGCGACCTCGGCCTGTCCGCGCGGGAGGTCGCGCAGTACATCCGAACCGAACGGCTTGCCGCACGCCAGGCCAAGGCCTTGCAGCGGCAGCTCGGCCGCGATTACGCCGGCCACTGGATCGAGCGCGGCACCGACGGCAGCTTCAAGTACGTGGTGGGCAGCGCCGCCGCCCATGCCGGCAGGGCGCCGGATGGTGTGGAAATCCGCAATACCCGATACAGCATGCGCGAACTCGATGCCGCGATACGGCAGCTGGATGCCACCAACGAACGCTACTCCAACTCGGACAGCGCGTTCTCGGGCGTGCACAGCTGGGGCGTGGACACCCGCAGCAATCGCGTGGTCGTGGGCGTGGACAAGTCCGCCGGCGCCATGCGCGACGGCATCGACTTCGTCGCCCTCAGCGGTATCGACGCCGGGCTGGTGCGCTTCGAACGCATCGACGCGCCGCAGCTGCAGGCGGACATCCGCGGCGGCATCGAGTACTCCATCAACAATCGCTTCCTGTGCTCGGTCGGATTCGCGGTCACCCAGGGTACCGGCAAGGGCTTCGCCACCGCCGGCCACTGCGGCAACGCCGGCGACAGCGTCACCATCGATGGCCTGAACGTCGGTACGTTCGCGGCCTCCTCCTACGACGTGAAAGGCAAGAAGTACGACGGCGACCGCGCCTGGGTCAGCCTGAACTCCACGCAGAACCTGCTGCCGATCGTCTACGGCTACGGCAACGGCGACGTGACCGTCAGAGGCAGCATCGAAGCGCCGATCGGCGCCGCGGTCTGTCGCTCCGGCCGCACCTCCGGCTGGCACTGCGGCACCATCACCGAGAAGAACACCTCGGTCAGGTACGTCAAGGGCGGTGGCAGCATTTCCGGCCTGTCCAGGGCCTCCACATGTTCGCTGGGAGGCGATTCCGGCGGTTCGTTCATCACCGCCGCCGGCCAGGGCCAGGGCGTCCTGTCCGGCGGTCCGACGGCGGTGACGAGCTGCCCGGATCCGAATGGCTACAGCCTGTTCCAGCCGCTCAATCCGCTGCTGCAGAGTCTCGACCTGACCCTGGTGACCGGCAACTGATTCCAGGCCGGCCGGCAACGACGCGGAACGCCCCGCACGGGGCGTTCCGCTCTTGTGGCGCTGTCCTCATGCGTCCGCCACCGTTTCGATACACCCGGGTGGCGATGCGCGGGGCAAAGAAAAGCCCCGCATCGGCGGGGCCTTCCGACGCGTTGCCGGCGCGTCGTTACATATCGACGGCGCAACCCTGGGTGAAGCTGCGGTTGCTGGTCTTCACGCCCCAGCTGCCGTCCTGCTCGCCGCAACCGGCGGTCCATTGCCCGACCAGCGCGCCTTCCTCGTTGTAGTAGTTCCAGGTGCCCTGCCAGCTGGCGGTGGCGCTGAACGAGTAGGCGGCCAGCAATCCCACAGCCAATGCCACGGCAACAATCCTGATGCGACGCATGTTCTGTTCTCCTTGGATGTTCTGGAAACGCGGACCGGTGTCCGCCGCGTCACCCTAGAGGGGAACCGGGATCGCTTCTGTTAACCCGGCCACATTGCGCGCACTCCGTTCGCGGCCCGCGTGGCCCGGCGCTCATGCCTGCTGCGCGCCCTTGACCAGCAGGTGCTTGGCCAACTGTCCGTGCAGGTAGCCGATGCCGCGCGCCACGTGCAGGGTCAGGAACAGCAGCAGCACACCGACGACCAGCATCAGCGGCAACGCCCACGGATCCAGCGAGGTGCTGAGCACGCCATCGCTGACGAACAGCACGCCCTCGACGTCGGTCGCCAGGCTCACCTCGGCCCAGCCGGTCCACACCGCCACCGGCGCCACGATCAGGGTCAATGCGGTCGAGACCAGGGTCAGCGCGGTGGTGAAGTAGACGATGCCCAACGGCAGCATCAGCAGCATGTACACGAAGGTGCCCCAGGTGCGCGGGTCGGTGAACATCTGCTTGATGCGCTCCATCCAGGGCATGCCGCGCGGGCTGTACAGCGGTCGCCGAGGCATCCGTTCGCCGAGCATCACCTCGACGATGCGCCCCTCGACCAGCGACAACAGCCGCACGCTGCCGACGAACAGGATCAGCAGCGGAATGCCGATGATCAGCACCAGCATGCCCGCCGACACCGACAGGCCGGTCACCACCCAGGTGAAGTAGAAGATGCCGGTCGCCAGCGCCAGCACCATGTAGAACAGCGCCGCGTACGCGCGCGGCTCGGCGACCACGCCGAAGAAGCGGCCCAGCCACGAACGCCTCGGCGGCGGTGCCGGCGGCCGCAGAGCGGTCTGCACCTTGACCTCGGTGTCGCGGTAGATGTCGGCGACCTCCTCCGGCGCGCCATAGCTGCCGGCGACCGAGGAGATCACCTCGGCCTCCGACTTGCCCGGCTGCTCGGCCATCTCCGAGCGCAGGTATTCCTCGGCGTCGTACAGCGCATCCTGGATCAGCGCCGGATCGGCGCCTGCCAGCGCCCGGCGCAACTGGTCGAGGTATTCGGGAATGGTGGTCGGCAGCACGGTGGCATTCATTCGGGAAGTCCCCCCAGGACGGAATCGACGGAATCTCGGGTCGCGCGCCAGGCGGCGACCCAGTCACGCAGGGCGTCGCGCCCGACGTCGGTGATGCGGTAGTAGCGCCGCGGCGGCCCGGACATCGAAGGCTCCACGAAGCTGTCGAGCAGGCCGGCCGCGCCGAGATTGCGCAACACCGGGTACAGCGCGCTCTGTTTGCCGCTGAGCACGCCGTCGCCCTCGCGCTCCAGGCGCTTGGCGATCTGGTAGCCGTACATCGGCTCCTCGGCACGGGCCAGCACCGCCAGCAGGGTCAGCGAGACCGTGCCGGCACTGAGCTCCTTGTGGAACTTGCGCAACTGGAGTTCGAGATCGGTCATCGGCGGCGGGCTCCATGGCCTGACGTGGGCGCCAGCGCTGGCTTGCTAGCTTGAACTCGATACTAGTGCTTAGTTCTCTATAGTGAATGTGCTTGTAGTCATGCCCCCTCCCCCGGCCGCGCGCCGGAGCGGATGAGACCGACGCGGATAGGGCAGAATCGGGACGGCCCAACCGCCACCGTCCATCGCCACAGAAGGGAGTCACCCGTGCCTGATCCGATCCGTGCCGCGCTCGCCCTGCCCCTTGCCGCCGCGCTGCTTGTCGCCGCCGCCCCGGCCCCGGCCGCCGAAACGGAGGCGGACAGGCCGCGCACGATGCAGGAAATCATCGATGCCGCGCAGCCCTCGGACTGGCGCACCCCCGACCCCGCCAGCACCCTGTACATGGAGCTGGACAGCGGCCGGGTGATCATCGAGCTGGCGCCGGCGTTCGCCCCCGAGCACGTCGGCAACATCCGCACCTTCGCCCGCGAAGGCTACTGGGACGGCATGGCGATCAAGCGCTCGCAGGACAACTTCGTCGTCCAGTGGGGCGACCCGCGCGGCGAGGACGAGGCCGGCAAGCCGCTGGGCTCGGCCAAGGCCAGGTTGCCGGCCGAGTTCAGCCGCGCCAGTGACGGCCTGGCCTTCCACCGGCTGCCCGATCCCGACGGCTGGGCCGCCCAGGTCGGCTTCGCCGACGGTTTCCCGGCCGGGCGCGATCCCGCCGAGGGGCGTGCCTGGATGGCGCACTGCTACGGCGCGGTCGGCGCCGGCCGCAACCTGGAGCCGGACTCCAGCGACGGCAGCGAGCTGTACGTGGTGATCGGCCAGTCGCCGCGCCAGCTCGACCGCAACATCACCGTGGTCGGACGGGTGATCGACGGCATGGAGCGGCTGTCGGTGCTGCCGCGCGGCACCGGTCCGCTTGGCTTCTACGAGCACCCGGTGCAGTACGTGCCGATCCGTTCGATCAAGCTGGCGTCCGAACTGCCCGAGGCCGAACGCTCGCCGCTGCAGGTGCTGCGCACCGACACCCCGCTGTTCGACGAACTGGTCGAGGCGCGCCGCAACCGCCGCGACGACTTCTACAAGCGCCCGGCCGGGCACATCGACCTGTGCAACGTGCCGATTCCGACCCGGGAGCCCGAACCGGCGCAGTGAGTCAGCCGCCCGCGCGCCCGGGAGCGTCGTCGGGCGCCAGCGCCTGATGCTGGAACAGCGCCATCCGGATCGCGCTGTGGTAGCGGCCGTCGCTGAAATACTCGTCGATCAGCACGCCCTCGCGGATGAAGCCCACGCCCTCGTAGATGCGGATCGCGCGGGCGTTGTCGACGTCCACCAGCAGGTACAGCTTGTACAGGTTCAGCACCCGGAACGCGTAGTTGATCGCGCGTTGCGTGGCCGCGCGCGCGTAGCCGCGCCCCTGCGCCTCCGGCGAGACCATGATCAGGAACTCGGCGCGGCGATGCAGGTGGTCGATCTCGACCAGCTCGACCAGGCCGACCCGCTGGCGCTGGTCGTTCTCGATGATGAAGCGGCGTTCGGACTGGTCGTGGATGTGCTTGCGGTACAGCTCCTCCAGCTCGACGAAGGACTCGTAAGGCTCCTCGAACCAGTAGGCCATCACGCTGCGATTGTTGTTCAAGCCGTGGACGAAGTGCAGGTCGTCGCGCTCCAGCGGACGCAGGGTGACCGATGCGGGAGACGACGTGTCGGAGGTGGCGTTCATGCGCACACGCTAACCCGCCCGCCTTGAGCGTGGCGTGACAGCCCCGGTCCCGCCCGCCCGCGCCATCACGCGCCCTTAGCCGGCATCCGCCTAGCCTGAGCGCAGGCCATCGGGAGAACCGGACATGCCCCTGCTGCGGCTGCGGGTGAACGGCAACGAGGACAGCGCGCGCGCGATCGCCAACCTGCTGTCCAGCCTGGAGGGCGTGGACCACATCGAGGAGGTCGCCGACCTCATGCCGCACATGGACGACCCCGACTCCAGCTCGGCCGGACTGCCGGACGACCGCGGCCCGGGCGTGCACGAACTGGAGATCGAGGTGTCGAACGCCTATTCGGCCAACCGTGTCCGTCGCGCGGTCGAGACGCTGGCCTTCGACCTCGACGTGATGGTCGAATTCGAGGTCGAGGAGGAACGCTGAACGCGGTCGCGCCGCTCAGGCGCCGCGGCGACGCCGCAGGCGCCTGATCACCGCCACCACGATCGCCAGCAGCAGCGCGGCCGGAATCAGGAACGCCAGCGCACGGATCGTCCACGCCGTTCCCGTCGACAGGGTGCTGCCGAAATCGTCGACCGCCTGCATGATCTCCGAGCGCCCGACCTGGCCATCGGTGGGCGCGAACGACAGGGTCAGCAGCTGGGTATCGATGCGACGGCGATGCTGGGCACCGTCGCGCTCGGCCGCGGCCAGTTGCGCCTCGGTCGCGGCCAGACGCTCGGACAACGCGATCATGTCGGCGACGGCCAGGTCGCGACGTTGCTGGAACTCCTGCAGACGCTGCATCTCGCGGCTCAGGCGGTCCTGTTCGAGCGCGTTGTCGCGTACCACCACCGCCAGGTCCTCGGCGCGGGTACTGCGGCTGCCGATCTCGGCGCCGTCGCCGGCCAGCGCGATCATCGGCTCGACCCCGGCCGGTACGATCCGCACGGTGAGGCCGGCGGACGGGTAGTCGCCGCCCTGCTGGTTGACACTGAGCACCACGCACTTGCCGAAGCGGCCTTCCGTGCACGCCGCCTGTGCCGCGCGCTGGCGCGGCACGATGTCCGCCGCCGGCAGTTGGATCGCGACATGATGCTCGTAGGCCAGCATCGCGCCGTCGGCGTCCACCGCCTCGCTCGCGGAAGACCCGCCGCTGGCGGAATGCGGGTACTGCTGCGAGCATGCCGCCAGCAGCGACAGCGCCAGCAGTCCCGCGGCCAGGCGACCGGCAAGCGCGCGCGACGGCGCCCAGGCTCGGCTGCGACGAGCTTGACTGCAATGAGGTCGATTGCGATTCGCCGGTACCGGCATCCGGTTTACTTCCTTGTGCTGGGAGCCGCCTTGTGCTGGGAGCCGCGGGCGGCTGATTCAAAGATTGGCGGTCCGGGTCTGCCGACCGCACGCCGTCATCCTGCCACCACGAGACCGCGACGCCAACGCTCCAGACCCCATAGCAGGGCGACCGAGCCCAGCCACGCCAGCCACCACGGCCAGGACGCGCCGCGCCGCTGCACCAGCACGATCCCGTCTGCCGCGTTCGGGGAGGCGTCGCCACCGACCAGCGCGAGCGTGCCCTCGCGCAACGCGGCGGCGCGCAGGCCCGGCGCTTCGCCGCTGGCGCGGACATGGAACGGCCAGGCTTCCCCGTCCTGCAGCAGCCGATGCCAGCCGGGAAAGCGCGGCCAGTAGCCGGCGCAGCGCTCCGGGCCCGCCGCCGGATCGGGCAACAAGGTCGACGTCGAACCGTCCGGAGCCGTCACCGATGCCGCCTCGCCGACCCCGCAGATGCGGACACGATGCCCTTCGCGCGCGCCGGGGTCGACGCGCGGCGGTTGCGCGGTCCCGCGCGCGAGCGCCGCGAACGCCGCGCTCCACAATTCCGCGTGCAGGTCGCCGCGCCCGGACAGCGGCAGGCGGTAGCTGTCGACCAGCGTGGAAACGCCGATACGGCCACGGCCATGCGCCTTCCAGTACATCCAGTCGCTGCCGGCGGGTCCACGCAACGGGACCGCGGCGGCGCCCTCGAAGCGAAGATCACGCCGCAGCAGCCGCGGCGGCGGCGCGGCGACCAGTTCCAGATCCAGCGGTGCGTCCTCGCTACCGCCGCCCAGACGGGCACGCAGGCCGGCCTCGTCCAGCCCCTCCGGCTGCGGCAGGGTCAAGGCGGCGGTGGCGGTGCCGGCGTCCGCCGCCAGGCCCAGCGCGTCCAACTGGGCGCGGGTCCGGGCCGGCAACGGGCCGGTGACCCGCAGCAGCAACCCCAGCCCTTGCCGAACCGCCGCCAGCAGGGCCTGCCGGCGGGTATCGCCCAGCCCTGTCCAGACACGCTCGTCGAGCACCACCAGGTCGAATTCCGCGAGCCCGTCGACGGTCATCGGCAGCGGCCGATCGCCCAGTTGCACCCCCGCTCCGACCGCGATCTGCGCATGCAGCGGCATGCCGGCATCGCCGATCCAGCGGCGCAGCGCGCGCAGCTCCGGATTCGGCGCCCCACCCAGCAGCAACACCCGCGGCGCGGGCGGATCGGTCACCTGCAACGGGACCGGCAGACGCTCGACCGGCTCGTGTTCCGCGTCGAACACCTGCAGGTTGAACGTCGCCAGGCCCGCCGCGCGCGCGGTGCCGTCGAGTGCGAACGCACCGGCGTCCGACAGACTGGCCGCCGCGACGCGTTGGCCGGACGGATCGATCAGCTCGACACTGCCGCCGTCGACGCCGTTCACGCGCCCGCCGATGCCGAAACCATCGCCGGCGGCGATCCGCGATGGCGCCCACAGCCCGGTCACACCGGTGGGCAGCGCGGCCGGTTCGAAGGCCAGCGCGATGCCGCCGACCGCGTCGCGATCGCGCGCCTCCAGCCCGTCGCCGATCACCTGGATCCGCGCCGTGCCCGGGTGGCGGCGCAACGCGGTCGCCAGGTCCGGCACCGCTTCGGCATCGCCCGGCTCGGGCGCCTCCGGCAACGCCACCAGCGCTTCGCCGCGCGTGGTCGCCGCCAGTTGCGCGCGGGTGGCGCCGGCGGTGAGCACGGTCAGGGTCCCGCTGCGGACCGCCAGCGGCGGCGGCACCAGGCTGCGGTACAGCAGCCACGCCGACAACGGTTGCAGGATCAACAACAGCGCCAGCCACCACCCGCGCGCACGCTGCGGACCGCGCCACTGGCGCCAGAGCAAGCGCAGCACGGCGACGGCCACCGCCAGGCTCAGCAGTGCGACAAGCCAGTCGCCGGAAGGATTCGCGTTCATGGTGACGGCGCTCCCAACGCATCCAGATAGCGTCCGCCGCCGTCGTCGGCGGCGTCGCGCCGCGACACGGTCGCCGGCGGGCGCGCCATCGCGCGCCACAACTCGCCGGCAAGCGCTTCGCGGCATGTCCCGCACAGCGGGTC
The DNA here is from genome assembly GCF_003233695.1 of Marilutibacter maris. Lineage (NCBI taxonomy): Bacteria > Pseudomonadati > Pseudomonadota > Gammaproteobacteria > Lysobacterales > Lysobacteraceae > Marilutibacter > Marilutibacter maris. The sequence continues at coordinate 2,735,585 of NZ_CP029843.1, forward strand.
GTTGCGCAGCGCGTCGATGGCCGCGACCAGGGCCAGCGGATCGCGCTGGCGCTCGCCGTTCGCGCGCACCCAGGCATCCAGCGCGTCCAGCGCCTCGTCATCGGGCGTGGCCCGCGACGGATCGCCCAGTTGGCGCCAGACCCGGGCCGGCACTTCGTCTTCCGATCGCCCCGGTGCCGCCGGCAATGCACGCCGGGCGATGCCATCGCGGTCGCCGCCGAGCCGACGGCTCTCGTCGATCGGCGGCAACTGCGACCCCAGCTTGGCGAGATAGATCCGGTCGGCCTGCTGTACCTGCTTGATCAGTTCCAGCGCCCGGTAGGCATATGGCAGGGCCTGCTGCGGCTGTCCCTGACGCAGCTCCAGCTCGGACTGCCACATCTCGCGCAGCGCCCCGCGCAGGATCTCGCGGGTCTTCGGGTCGAGCAGGGTCGCCGCTTCCGGCAGGTCGTGGGTATGGCCGAACTCGGCCAGCACATCGGCGTCGCGACCGAACACGCCATCGTCCGGCGCCGGGTCCGCATGATCGTGGCCAGCGTGACCGGCGCCCGCCGGGGCGTCCTGATCGCCGTCGTGGTCGCCGTCGTGCGGGTCATCGTGGTCGTCGCCAGCACCGCCGTCCGCGGTTGGCGGCGCCTGTTGCCCGTAGTCGTCGATCGGCAACAGCGCCGCCGGGGACTGCGCGGCGTCGTGGGTCGGCGGTGGCGGCGCACCGCCTTCGCTCTCTTCGCCGAGGAACTGCCCGTAGCGCAACCGCAGCAGGCGCTGGTCGACGCCGAGCGCGTCGGAGCGGTCGAGGAAGCGCTCGGGCGTCATGGCCGGCTTCCGCTTCAGCAGCGCCTCGGCATCGATGATGATCTGCCGCTGGCTGCGGAAGTACGCCGGCAGCACCTGCCGGGCCAGCCCCTCCAATCCGCTCACGTCCGGCACCGGCTGCGGCGGCCGGCGCAGGATCAGGCTGCCGCTGCGCACCGACTGCGGTCGCGGTTGGCGGTTGTCGCGCACTTCCAACTGCACCACCAGGTCCTCGCCCCAATCCAGCGCCAACGCGGCGACATCGATGCCGGCCTGGAAGCGTCGGCGGGCGCGCTCGCCGCTGCCGCGCAGGATGCGCACGCTTTCCTCGAAGCGGATCTGCTCGCCGCTGCCGCGGGCGACGGTGACATGCAGGCGGGCTTCGGCATCGACGCCGTGGTCGTCGCTGGCCTCGAACGCGACCTGCCAGGTGCGCTGGCCCGGCGTCATCATGGTGAGGCCGGTTTCCGGCGCCAGCGCACGCACCTGCGGAGGTCGGTCGGGAATCGCATCGAGCCTGTGCAGCGGCGCTTGCGGCCGCGATCGATCCCGCGCCTGCGTGCCGGTGGCGACGACCCGGTACAGAGTCGAACGTTCCAGGAGATGTCCGCCGACCCAGTCTTCGTCCTCGCGCCGCAGTTCGATCCTGTCGCCGTCATGGAAGACCAGCGCCGCCGCCGCGGGCTGCGGCTCGAAACGCAGCCGCCAGCGCAGGCGCGAGCCCTGCGGCGCCTTGGCATCGAGTGTGTCGACCTCCCGTTCCGGCAGACCGGTGTAGCCCGGCGGCGCGACATGCAGGCGTTGCGCGACCAATTGCGGGAGCTGCGCCGACGGTGCTTCCCGACCGGCGTCGCGCGTGCTCGTCGGCGCCTGTCCACCGACCGGCCACAGCAGGGCGGTGGCGGCGCACAGTGCCGCGAGCGCACACGCGGTAGCGATCGCCCGCCGCGACCATGCTGGCCGCAGGTCCGGGGCGGCGGCGACGCGCTGCCACAGCCGGGCGCGCTGCAGGCGCTGCAACGGCGACAACCCGGCCGGTTCTGCAAACAGCAGGGCGGCGCTGTCCTCCATGCCCGGAGCCAGCGTGTCCAGACGGCGCTGCAGCCAGCGCCCGTCGATACGACGCATGCGCCAGATCGCGATCGCGGCGAGCACCGCCACCGCCGCCAGGACGGCTACCCGCGTGGCGGGAACATCGCCCCAGCGCCAACCCAGCGCGGCGATCGCGAACGCCGGCGGCAACCCGATCCACAGCGTGTCGAGGCCCACCCGCAGACGCGCCTCGCGCCAACGCTGCCGCAACGGATCCCGTTCGCCGCCGGCGCCGCTCACGTCCGGGCTCCGCGTCGGCGCGAGGTCGCCAGCCAGCGTTCGGCCAGCCACACCAGCGCGATCAACAATGCCCACCACGGTTGCAGATCGCGTGGCGGTTGCGGGTAGGCATCGGCGCCGGTCGCCGGCGCATGCGCGCGCGCCGGCGCCCGTGCCGGAGCCGGCGGCGGCTGCAGCAGCGCACGCAGGCGCGCGGGAAACCCAGGCTCCAGCAACACCGGCATCGACGCCGGCGACAGCGGTCGGGTCAGCCTGACCACCCGGCCGCGACCGAGCATCGTGGCCTCTGCCAAGAGCGTGCCGTCGGCGTCGCGCCATGCGGCCACCATCGCCGGCGGATCGGACAGCGACACCGCGGCCGCCAACAACGCGGTACCGCCGTCGGCGATCCAGGCACGTGCCGCGGGCGGCAACTCGCCGGGCTCCAGCCATACCAGCACCGCGTCCGCCGGCGCGGAACCTGCCGGAGTGGAGAGGGTGACCGCCGCCGAGGCCGCATCCGGGTCCGGCCACCAGGCGTGCGTGGCCGCCCGCAGGTAGCGCAGCGCGGGCGGCGCCGGATCGCTGGCGACCACATGCAGCAATGGCGGCGCCGTCGCCGCGATCGGCGGCTGCGGCATCGCACCCGGTACCACCTGCCAATCGACCTTGCGCGAAAGCACCGGCAACTGCGCATCGGCATGCTCCAGCCGCTCGGGCACCCGCACGGTCAGCGCGATGTCGGCCGGCAGTTCGGCATCGAGCTGGCGCAGCAGGCTTGCGAACGGCACCGGCCCGTGCGGAGCAGGCTGCGCGATGTCGGGAAAGCCCGGCGCCAGCCAGCGCACCTCGACATCCCGGTCGCCAGCGGCCGGCAGACTCGCCGGATCCACCCCGGCGACCACCACCGTCCACGGAGTACCCGCCGCTTCCCCGTACAGCACCGGCCGGGCCAGCCACAACGCGACCAGGGCCAGCAACGCCAGGCGCAGCAGCAGCAGCGGCCATTCCTCGAAGCGGATGCGCTGGCGTGGACGCGGTCGCTGCCGCAGCCATCGCAACGCGGCGAATTCGGTCGGACGCTGCTCGCTGCGCCGGGCCAGGTGGATCAGCAGCGGCAGCAGCAAGGCCGTCAGCGCGACCAGCGCGGCGGGCAACAGCAGGGCGAACGACATCAGCGCGCCCCGGCAACGGCGGCGCGGCCGCCGAACAGGCGTCGCAACGGCAGGTCCAGCGGCTGGTCGAGCACATGTTCGACGTGCCGGATTCCGGCGGCGTCGAAGCGCGCATCCATCCCGCGCCGCGCCGCGCCGAAGCGCCGCAGGAATTCCTCACGCAACGCGCGGCCGTCGCCAAGCAGCTCCTCGCCGGTTTCCGGATCATGGAAACGGCGCCCGTCATCGAAGGGAAAATCGCGCTCGGCGACGGTCAGCAGGCGGAGCGCCAGCACTTCGCGGCCGGCCGCGGCCAGGCGCTCGGCCAGCGCGACGCAGGCCTCGTCCAGGCAATCGCCGATCAGCATCACCATGTCGTCGGGCGCGACCCGCTCCCACAACGGCAGCAGGCGATCGGCGCCGGGGAAGCGTCCGCCCGGCTCGGCCTCGTGCAGCGCCAGTTGCAGGCGGTCGCGCTGGCGCGGCCCGGAACCGGGCGGCACCAGTCGCAGGCCCTGCTCGTACAGCACCACCAGGCCGCAGGCGTCGTGTTGCGCCAACGCGATCTCGGCGATGCTCGCGGCCAGGACGCGGGCCGCCGACATCCGGGTGAACGACGGCGCGCCCGCGTCGGCCTGCCCCATCGACGCGCTGGCATCCAACAGCAACCACAGCACCAGCGGACTCTCGCGTTCGGCCTCGCGGACGAAGAAGCGGTCGCTGCGGGCGTACAGCTTCCAGTCGATCTGGCGCGGTTCGTCGCCGAGCTCGTAGGCGCGGTACTGCGAGAACTCCAGGCCGCTGCCGCGGCTGCGGCTGGCGTGCATGCCCAGTCCACGTCCGGCGGCCGCGCGCCGGGGCACGATGCGCAACTCGCGCAGCCGCGCGCGCACCTGCGGAGGAATCAGCTGGGCCACCGGTTCCCGGGTCACGGTCCTGGGCTCAGGCGGCGGGCATCGGCATGTCGCGCAGCAAGGCGGCGATCACGTCGTCGGTACTCACCTGTTCGGCCTCGGCCGCGAACGACAGCAGCAGCCGATGCCGCATCACCGGTGCCGCCAGCGCGGTCACGTCCTCGCGCGTCGCCGCCAGGCGGCCGTGCAGCAGCGCGCGCGCCTTCGACGCCAGCACCAGCGATTGCCCGGCGCGCGGCCCAGCGCCCCAGCGCACGAAACGCGCGATCGGCTCCGGCGCGCCCTCGCCCGGCCGGGTCGCCCGCACCAGTCGGTTGATCCAGCCCAGCAGGTCGTCGCCGACGTGGACCTGACGGGTCAATGCCTGCAGCGCCAAGACCTGGTCGCCGTCCATCACCTGCGGCACCTGCGCCGTCCGCGCACCGGTGGTCTGGACCAGGATCGAGCGTTCCTCGTCCTCGTCCGGGTAGCCGACCCGGATCTGCAGCAGGAACCGGTCCAGCTGGGCCTCCGGCAACGGATAGGTGCCGGCCTGCTCGATCGGGTTCTGGGTCGCCAGCACGAAGAACGGCGCCGGCAGCTCATGGGTCGCGCCGGCGAAGCTGACCGTGCGCTCCTGCATCGCCTCCAGCAGCGCGGCCTGGGTCTTGGGCGGGGTGCGGTTGAGCTCGTCGGCCAGCAGCAGGTTGGTGAACACCGGACCGCGCTGGAAACGGAAGTGGCGGTGACCGGTGCCGTGGTCCTCCTCCAGCAGCTCGGTGCCGAGCAGGTCGCTGGGCATCAGGTCGGGCGTGAACTGCACGCGCCGGAACTGCAGCCGCATCGCCTGGCCCAGCGTGCGCACCAGCAGGGTCTTGCCCAGTCCGGGCACGCCTTCCAGCAGGCAGTGGCCGCCGGCGAGCAGTCCGATCAGCAATTGTTCGACGACCTCGGACTGGCCGACGATGGCCTGGGCGATCGCCGCGCGCAGTTCCTCGATGCGGGCGGTCTGGGTCCGGATGTCGGCTTCGGAGATGTCGTTCATGGATTCGGATCGTGCGGAGAAGACGGTGGGGTCGCGACCGCGTCCGCAGCCGGTCGCGCGCGGGTCACGCGGTCAGCGCGTACATCACGATATTGACCGCGAACTTTGTGTTGTCCTCGGCCAGGAAACGCTTGTTGCGCCAGTCGTAGTCCCATTCGCAGCCATAGTCCTTGTTGCTGTAGAGCACCCCGAGGCGGCCGTCGATCTCGATGCCCTGCAGATAGTCGTGGACCAGGTCGTCGCCCCAGCCGTTGAGCTCGAAGCTGGTCGCCGGCGGGCCGTCGGGGAAGCGGAAGAAACTGCGGTAGAGCGCGTGGCTGTTCGGCAGCTTGCGCAGTGCGCCGGCGCCGAAGATCGATTGCATCTGCCGTTCGAACGACTTGGCGAACAGGCCGTCGATGTCGTGATTGCAGTCGTCGACGAAGACGAAGCCGCCGTTGCGGACGTAGCGTTCGAAGTTGCGTCGTTCGGCGACGCTGAAGTCGACCAGCTTGTGCCCGGCCAGGTAGCAGAACGGCGCGGTGAGCATTTTCGGATCGGCCAGATCGATCACATGCTCTTGCGGATCGACCCGCAGGCCGGTGTAGTCGATCAGCGCGGTGATCAGGTTCGAAGGCATCCGGGTATCGACGTCCCAGTCGCCTGATACGTAACGCAGCCGGGTGAACCAGAAGTCGTAACCGGCCGCCGCCGCCGCGCGCAGCGGCGCCGCCAACCAGGCCCCGGCGACGCCGCCGGCCAGCAGCCGCAGGAACCGGGCGCGGTTCATGGTCCTGCGGCGCCGGTCATGGTCAGACCGCGTCGGACAGCGAGGTGAAGGTGAAGTCGCGCAGCTTCATCGGCGGCAGCATCATCACCAGGCTGGACTCGTCGCCGGCCACGCGCACCGGACGACCGAGCTCGTCGATGTTGTTGAGCATGATCACCGGCGACTCGTTGAAGCGGAAGTTCTTCACCGGGTACTTGATCTGGCCGTTCTCGATGTAGAAGGTGCCGTCGCGGGTCAGGCCGGTCAGCAGCACGGTCTGCGGGTCGACCATGCGGATGTACCAGGTGCGGGTGACCAGGATGCCGCGATCGGTGCCGGCGATCAGCTCGGCGGTGCTCTTGTCGCCGCCGGCCATCAGCAGGTTGCCCGGCTGGCCGACCGCGCGCTTGCCCTTCTCCTTGGCCCAGTAGCGCGAGTAGTTGAGCGCGACCACCTTGCCGTTCTCGATGATCGGCATCCGCTCGCGCGGCATGCCCTCGTCGTCCCAGGGCATCACCGGCGCATCGGCGTCCCACGGGTCGGCGATGATGTTGACCCGCGGATCGTAGACCTGCTCGCCGAGCTTGTTGCCGCCGCCCTGCTTGGACAGGAAGCTGCGCCCCTCGTCGGCCGAGCGCGCGTCGAAGAAGTTCATCATGAACGAGACCAGGCCCGCGACCGCGGCCGGCTCCAGGATCACCGTGTACTTGCCCGGTTCCAGCGCCCGCGCCTTCGCCGACGCGCTGGCCTTGCGCATCGCCACCCGCACGTCGCGGTCGGCGTCGAACTCGCTGGCGTCCCTGACGCTGCGTCCGACCCAGCCCGAGCCCTGCCCGTCCTCGGTGCGCACCGTGCAGGTGTAGTTGAAGCCGGTGCCCTTCTGGTAGCCGAAGTTGCCGTTGCTGTTGGCGAAGGCGACGAAACGCCGGGAGTCGACCAGGAAGCCGGCGGCGACCAGGTCATCCTCGCGGCAGGGGCCGATCGAGTCGGCGGCCACTCCGGCGCGGAACTCGGGAGTGATCGCCGCGGTCGACTCGCTCCAGGTCGGGCTGGGTTTGTACTGCTGTTTGCCGATCGCCGGCATGAACTCGGGATTCTCCGGCGCCAGCCGCGCCAGGTCCTCGGCGCGGCGCACCACCCGCTCCAGCGAGGCATCGTCGAACTCGTTGATGGTGGCGATGCCCACGCGCTTGCCGAACGCGACCTGCACCGCCAGCTCGACGTCGTCGACCAGTCCGCTGGTGGAAACGCTGTTGAGGGCGAAGCGGATGTTGCCTTCGGTCGCACCGGCCAGGGTCGCGCTGCACTCGTCGGCCTTGGACAGGGCGATCACCTTGTCCAGGATGGCCTTGGCTTTGTCTTCGGTGAAGATGGTCATGGTCTGTTGTCTCCTGGACGCCGGTCAGCCGAGCGAGCGGGCCGTGTTGATCACGTTGATGCCGTTGAAGCGCGCGGTGGCGGAGCCGTGCGAGACCGCCGACACCTGCCCGGGCTGGCCCTTGCCGTCGAAGAACGAGCCGCCAAGGCGGTAGTCGCTCTCGTCGCAGATCGCCACGCAGGCGTTCCAGAACTCCGGCGTGCGGATCTGGTAGGCAACGTCCTCGATCATGCCGGTGATCTCGCCATTCTTGATCTCGTAGAACAACTGGCCGCCGAACTGCGCGTTGTAGCGCTGCTGGTCGATCGAGAACGAACCGTCGCCGATGATGTAGATGCCGTTCTCCACGTCCTTGACCATGTCGGCCACGCTCAGCGTGTCCTTGCCCGCGGCCAGCGACACGTTGGCCATGCGCTGGAACTGCACGCTCGACCACGAATCGGCGTAGCAGCAGCCGTCGGACTCGTTCTTGCCGAGGATGTGGGCTTGGTCGCGGATGGTCTGGTAGTCGACCAGCTTGCCGGCCTCGATCAGGTTCCAGCGCTTGCACTTCACGCCTTCGTCGTCGTAGCCGACCGCGCCGAGGCTGCCGGGCTGGGTCTTGTCGGCGAACACGTTGACCTTGTCGCTGCCGTACTGGAAGCGCTGCTCGCGCTTGTCGAGGGTGGCGAAGCTGGTACCGGCGTAGTTGGCCTCGTAGCCGAGCACGCGGTCGAGCTCCAGCGGATGGCCAATCGACTCGTGGATCGTCAGCCAGGTATGCGAGGGGTCGAGCACCAGGTCGTAGCGGCCGGGCTTGACCGACGGCGCCTTGAGCTTCTCGCGGGCGTGCTTCGCCGCCGCGATGGCGTCCTCGCGCATGTCGTAGGAGCTGCCGTAGTTGACCACGCCGTTGGGCGAGACCACCTTGCCGGACGCCGCGCCGTCGAGATACTCGAAGCCCATGCCCATCGGCGAGGACAGGCCGTCGCGGGTGCGGAACTTGCCGCTGTCCTTGTCGATCGCGGTGACCGTCATCGGCGCCCAGATCCGATGCACGTCCTGGTCGATGTAGGAGCCGTCGGTGCTGGCGAAGTACTTCTGCTCGTTGACCAGGAACAGCATCGAGTTGACGAAGCTGGCGCCGGCGCCCATCGCCGCGGCGTTCACGCCCAGCAGCAGGTCGACCTTGTCCTTGATCGGCACCTCCATCGCATTGCGGCGGATCGGCGTGCGCCACGACACCTCGCCGACACCCGGGGTCGGCGCCAGTTGCACCGGCTCGTGCTGGATCCTGGCATTGGCCTTGGCGATCGCGACCGCCTGGCGCGCGGCCTGGGCGACGCCGTCGGCGGTCAGGGTATTGGTCGCGGCGAAGCCCCAGCTGCCGCCGGCGATGACGCGCACGCCAACGCCGGTCGACTCGGTGTTGACCACGTTCTGGACCTTGTCCTCGCGGGTGATCACGAACTGGCGCAGGTAGCGGCCGATGCGCACGTCGCAGTAGCTGGCGCCGTCGCCGGTGGCGGTGTTGATGGCGACGTCGGCCAGGGTCTTCTTCATCCCGACGTCCAGCGTGGTGGTCAGTTCCTCGGCGGCGATCGCCTTGCCGAGCCACGTCGGCAGCACCAGTCCGCCGAGTCCGAGGCCGCTCAGGGCCAGAAAGTCGCGTCGTTGCAAGGCAGCTCTCCCGTTGGGGTGCCGTCGGCGCGAGCGCCGCGCGGCGGGTTTGGAGGCGGGGCATGCGCGGCGTACCGCACACAACGCCTCGATTCTTGCGGCCGCCTATTGACGCGTCAAATGACTTTTGTCATGGAGGCGCGACCGGATCAGCCCAGATTGCGTGCGGTGTTGATCACGTTGATGGCGTCGAAACGCGCGGTGGCGGCGCCGTGCGACACCGCCGACACCTGCGGTGGCTGGCCCTTGCCGTCGAAGAACGAGCCGCCGAGACGGAAATCGCGCTCGTCGCAGATCGCCGAACATGCGCCCCAGAACTCCGGCGTGCGGATCTGGTAGGCGACGTCCTCGATCATGCCGGCGATCTCGCCGTTCCTGATCTCGTAGAACAGTTGCCCGCCGAACTGCGCGTTGTAGCGCTGCTGGTCGATCGAGTAGGAGCCGCGCCCGTGGATGTAGATGCCGCGCTCGACGTCGCCGATCATCTCCGCCACGCTCAGCGGCCCGGGTCCGGGCTCCAGCGACACGTTGGGCATGCGCTGGAACTGCACGCTCGACCACGAGTCGGCATAGCTGCAGCCGTCCGAGGCCTGCTTGCCGAGGATGTGGGCCTGATCGCGGGTGCACTGGTAGTCGACCAGCACGCCGTCGCGGACCAGATCCCAGCGCCCGGTCTTCACGCCCTCGTCATCGTAACCGACCGCACCGAGGCTGCCGGGCCGGGTCCGGTCGGCAACGAAATTGACCCGTTCGCTGCCATAGCGGAACCCCGCATCGCGCTTGTCCAGGGTCGCGAAACTGGTGCCGGCGTAGTTGGCCTCGTAGCCAAGCACCCGGTCCAGCTCCAGCGGATGGCCGACGTTCTCGTGGATGGTCAGGAACAGGTTGGACGGATCCAGCACCAGGTCGTAGCGGCCGGGTTCGACCGATGGCGCCTTGAGCTTGGCGCGTGCCTGCCGGGCCGCGGCGACCGCGTCCTCGCGCATGTCGTAGGCGTCCGCATAGGCGACCAGGTCGCCCGGCAGCGCCACCCGTGCGCGCGGATCGGGCTCCATGAACTCGTAGCCCATGCCCATCGGCGCGGACAGGCCGTCGCGGGTGCGGAACCGGCCGCTGGCCTTGTCCACGGCGGTGACGGTGAACGGCGCCCAGATCCGGTGCACGTCCTGGTCGATGTAGGAGCCGTCGGTGCTGGCGAAGTACTTCTGCTCGTTGACCAGGAACAGGCGCGAGGCGACGAAGTCGGCACCGGCATTGATCGCCGCCGCGTTCACGTCCAGCAGCAGTTCGACCTTCTCGGCGACCGGCACCGTCATCGCGTTGCGACGGATCGGCGTGCGCCAGGACACCTCGCCCACGCCCTGCACCGGCGCCAGGCGCACCGGTTCGCGCTGGATGCCGGCATTGGCCCGGGCGATCGCCAGCGCCTGCCGGGCCGCCTTCGCGGCGCCGTCCTCGGACACCACGCTGGTCGCGGCGAAGCCCCAGGCACCATCGACCAGCACCCGCACGCCGACACCGACCGACTCGGTGTTGATCACGTTCTCGACCTTGTCCTCGCGGGTCATCAGCGCCTGCCGCAGGTAGCGACCGATGCGCACGTCGCAGTAGCCGGCACCGGCCTGGCGGGCCACGTCCAGGGCGGCGTCGGCGGTGCGCTTCTTCAGCCCGGGGTCGAGCACCGCGGCGAAGCTCTCGGCGGCGACCGCCCTGCCCGCGAACCCGGGCAATGCGAGGCCGCAGGCGCCCAAGCCTCCCATGATCAGAAAGTCGCGGCGATGCATGGAGGCTCTCCTGTGGCGACGGGACGCGATCAGGTACAGCCAACCACCTTGCTGACCGCACGCGGCGGCGTCAAACCAACCAATGGCACAGTCGCCCGCGACGAGCGCCGCAGGCACCGCCCCGGCGTTATGCTTGCGACCTGCGTCGCGCCCTGTCACCGGAGCCCATCATGCGCCTCAAACCCCTGACCCTCGCCCTGCTCCCGAGCCTGCTGGCACTGTCCCTGTGCGCCTGCCAGCCGAGCCCTCCGGCAGCCCAGGACAACGCCGGGGCGACCACCGACGCCGCCGCGACCGCCGAGGCCGATGCCGCCTTCCAGGCGCTGGCCGGGCGCTGGCTGGAAAAGTCGATGGAGTTCTCGCCGATCGCCGCGACCCAGATCGGCGACCACCGCTACGACGACCGCATCGACGACCTGAGCCAGGGCGGCCGCAAGCGCTCGCTGGAATTCCAGCGCAAGGTCCTGGGCGAGCTCGACGCGATCGACGTCACCGCGCTGTCGCGCGAGAACCAGGTCGATGCCGCGATCCTGCGCAATCAGCTGCGCTACGACATCTGGAGCAACGAGACCTTGCAGAGTTGGGCCTGGGACCCGCAGGTCTACAGCCAGCTCGCCGGCAGCGCGCTGTACGGATTGATGGCGCGCGAGTTCGCGCCGCTGCCGCAGCGGTTGAAGTCGGCGACCGCGCGCATGCAGCAGATTCCATCGCTGTTCACCCAGATGCGCCAGAACCTGGACCCGGCCCGGGTGCCGAAGATCCACGCCGAGACCGTGTCCAGGCAGAACGCCGGCATCCTCAGTCTGGTCGACGGGCTGATCGTGCCGCATGCCGGGGCGCTCAAGGGCGAGGACCGCAAGCAGCTCGACGCCGCCATCGCCAGCCTGCGCAAGGCGGTCGCCGAACACCAGACCTGGCTCGACGAGACCCTGGTGCCCAACGCCAAGGGCGACTTCCGCATCGGCGAGACCCTGTACGACGAGAAGCTGGCATTCGCGCTGAATTCGCCGCTGTCGCGGCAGGACATCCGCAGCCGGGTCGAGGCCGACATCGAGCGCACCCGCGAGGAGATGTACGGGATCGCGCGCGGCGTGCTCGCCGGGCGCGACGACGCGCCGGCGCAGATGCCCGACGCGCCGACGCAGGAACAACAGCAGCAGGTGATCGAGGCCGCGCTGGAGCTGGCCTACGCCGACCGCCCGGCCCGCGACGAGGTGGTCGATGTCGCCACCCGCAGCACCGAGGAGGCGACCGCCTTCGTCCGCGAGAACAACCTGGTCAGCGTGCCCGACACGCCGGTCAAGATCATCCTGATGCCGGAATTCCAGCGCGGCGTCGCGGTCGCCTACTGCGACTCGCCCGGCCCGCTCGACAAGGGCCTGGACACCTTCTATGCGGTCTCGCCGATTCCCGACGACTGGAGCGAGGCGCAGGTCGACTCGTTCCTGCGCGAGTACAACACCCGCTCGATCCACGAGCTGAGCATCCACGAGGCGATGCCCGGCCACTTCCTGCAGCTCGCGCATTCCAACAAGTACCCGTCGACGCTGCGCGCGGTGCTGGGATCGGGTCCGTTCATCGAGGGCTGGGCGATGTACGGCGAGAAGGTCATGGCCGACGCCGGCTACATGGACAACGACCCGCTGATGCAGCTGATCAATCGCAAGTGGAACCTGCGCGCGATGGCCAATGCCCTGCTCGACCAGGCCATCCACGTCGAGGGCATGAGCCGCGAGGAGGCGATGGAGCTGATGACGGTCACCACCTTCCAGCAGGAACGCGAGGCGGCCGGCAAGTGGGTGCGCGCGCAGCTGACCTCGGCGCAACTGCCGACCTACTACGTCGGCTACAGCGAGCACCTGGACCTGCGCAACGAGGTCGAGCAGCGCGAGGGCGAGGACTTCGACCTGAAGGCCTACCACGACAAGCTGCTGTCGTTCGGCTCGCCGCCGGTGCGCTTCGCCCGCCAGTTGATGCTGGACGAGCCGATCCGCTGATCGCGCGGGGGGAGGCATCGCCGGTGCTTCCCCCGCCGCGTCGCGCGCGCGCCGGCCCGAGACGCGAACCGGCCCCGGCCCGACGGCGCCCGGCGGCTCCACCACGGCGACCGCGTTCGCGCTATCGTCGATGCTGTCCCGCAGCGAACCGGAGCATGGCGATGAACGGAAGCACCGTGATCCCCTGTCTGACCTACCGCGACGCCCACGCGGCGATCGAGTTCCTGTGCTCGGCCTTCGGCTTCCACAAGCACGCCGTCCACGCCGACGCCGACACCGTCCACCACGCCCAGCTGACCCATGGCAACGGCATGATCATGCTCGGATCGGCGCGGAAGGACGGCGAGTGGTCCGGCCGTATCGCGCAACCGGACGAGATCGGCCTGCGCGAGACCCAGAGCCCCTGCGTGATCGTCGCCGACCCCGACGCCCACTACGCGCGGGCCAAGGCGGCCGGCGCCAAGATCGAGATCGAGATTGCCGACCAGGACTACGGTGGCCGCGGCTACATGTGCCGCGACCTCGAAGGTCACCTGTGGTGGTTCGGCAGCTACGATCCGTGGGCGGCCTAGGCGCCCGGGACCGAACAAGCACTGGGACTGAACAAGCGGGAGACACGATTGGACCTGTTCACAGCGGCCGACGACGGCATCGCGTCCACGACACCGGCCATCAACGGCATCCGCGTCGGTATCGGCGGCTGGACCTTCGCGCCCTGGCGCGACAACTTCTATCCGAAGGGCCTGGTGCAGCGCCGCGAGCTGGAGTACGCCAGCCGCCAGCTCAGCGCCATCGAGATCAACGGCACCTTCTACGGCGCGCAGAAGCCGGCCGTCTATGCCAAATGGGCGGCGGAGACGCCGGACGGGTTCATGTTCTCGCTGAAGGCACCCAAGCGGGTCACCCATGCCGCTGCGCTGGCGCGGGTCGGCGCACAGGCGCGTGCGTTCATCGACGGCGGCCTGGGCGAACTCGGCGACCGGCTCGGGCCGATCCTCTGGCAGCTGGCGCCGCAACGCAGCTTCGACCGCGACGATCTCGCGCACTTCCTCGATGCCCTCCCCGAGACACTGGACGGGCAACGGCTGCGGCATGTGCTGGAGGTGCGTCACGACAGTTTCCGCACTCCCGCCTATCTGCAGCTGGCCCGCGAGCACGGCGTCGCCACCGTGTTCACCGACTCCGACCGCTATCCCTCGCTGGCCGACATCAGCGGCCCCTTCGTATATGCGCGACTGATGCGATCGCAGTCGGAGATCGACACCGGCTATCCCGAAGCCGATCTGCGGCAATGGGCCCGGCGCGCGCGGCAGTGGGCGCGCGGCGGCGATTGCGACGACCTGCCGCACGTCGAGGCGGCGAACGCCGCTGCGGCCGCCCCGCGCGAGGTGTTCATCTATTTCATCAGCGCGGCCAAGGCCCGCAATCCGGCCGCCGCCACCGCCTTGATCGACGCGCTGCGAACGGACTGAGCCGGCATCGGCGGCCTGGGCGCCCGGTCACGGCGGCCATGCCGTTCGGCACTGTGAGCCGGCCCGGTATTGACGCAGCCTCGGCCAGGCAACGGTTCCGTTCCCGCAGCGAGGCCGCGCCATGACCAGTCGCCGAAACTTCCTCACCGCCACCGCGCTTGCCGCCGGCGGCCTCGCCCTCGCGCCGCTGGGCGCATGCAGCCAGGATGCGCCCACGACAACCGGTGCGCCCCTCCCCGCGCAGACGCCCGGCAGCCTCGCGACCCGGCCGATCCCCGCCAGCGGCGAAGCGCTGCCGGTGATCGGCATGGGCACCTCCGGCAGTCTCGATGTCGGCGATGCGCCCTCGGCGCGCGCGCCGCTGCAGGAAGTGTTGCGCCTGTTCGTTGCCTCCGGCGCGACCCTGATCGACACCGCACCGACCTACGGCCGCTCCGAACCGGTGCTGGGCGAACTGATCGCGGCGGCCGGCGTGCGCGACAAACTGTTCCTCGCCACCAAGCTGTCCGGCGTCAGCGGACGGGAGCAGGGCCTGGCCCAGTTCGAGCGCTCGCTGCGCGACCTGGGCACCGACAAGGTCGAGCTGTTGCAGGTGCACAACCTGCGCGACACCGACACCCAGTTCGCGCTGATCGAGGCACTCAAGCGGCAAGGCCGGGTGCGCTACTCGGGGCTGACCCACTACCGCGAGGAGGCCCAGGCCGAGCTGGCCACGGCAATGCGTCGGCTCAGACCCGACTTCGTGCAGATCAACTATTCGCCGGTGTCGCGCGGCGCCGAGCGCGAGGTGCTGCCGCTGGCGCAGGAGCTGGGAATCGCGGTGATCATCAACCGTGCGTTCGAGGACGGACGCCTGTTCGCGCGGGTCCGGAACCGGCCGGTTCCGGACTGGGCGGCCGAGGTCGGTGCCGATTCCTGGGCGCAGCTGTTCCTCAAGTTCGCGTTGTCGCACCCGGCGGTCAACGTGGTGATTCCGGCGACCTCCAAGCCGAAACACCAGGCCGACAACCTGAAGGCCGGCGTCGGCGCGTTCCTGGACGACGCCCAGCGCGCGGCGCTGATCGCGGCGTTGGGCTGAGGGCGCGGAGCGACCCGGATCGATGACGGCCTCCGGCACCGCACCGCGCACGCTGAGCCGCTGGGCGGCGCGTCTGTTCGGCCTCGGCGAGGACGAGGCGATGCCGGTGCTGTCCGGCGCGCTGCTGTTCTTCCTGCTGTTCACCGGCTATTTCATGCTGCGGCCGGTGCGCGAGACCATGGGCATCGCCGGCGGCGTGCGCAACCTGCAATGGCTGTTCACCGCCACCTTCTTCGCCACCCTCGCGGCAATGCCGCTGTTCGGCTGGGTCGCCGCGCGGGTGCCGCGGCGGCGCATCCTGGCCTGGGTCTACGGCTTCTTCGTCGTCAACCTGCTCGGGTTCGCCACCGCGATCCACTTCCAGCCCGACAACGCCTGGCTCGCGCGCGGCTTCTACGTCTGGCTGTCGGTGTTCAACATGATCGCGATCTCGCTGGCGTGGAGCGTGCTGGTCGACCTGTTCCCCAGCGCCCAGGCACGGCGCACGTTCGCGCTGATGGCGGCCGGCGCCAGCCTCGGCGGACTGACCGGCCCGCTGCTCGGAGTCGCGCTGGTGGGCACGGTCGGCCATGGCGGACTGCTGGCGCTCGCGGCCGGGTTCCTGATCGCGGCGATCGTCGCCTGCGAAGGCCTGCAGCGCTGGCGCGACCGTCACCCGCTGCCGCTGGAGGACGGCGCTGGCGACCGCCAGCGACGACTCGGCGGCAGCCCGTTCGCCGGCGCCAGCACCGTGCTGCGCTCGCCGTACCTGCTCGGCATCGCGGTGTTCGTGTTGCTGCTGGCCAGCGTCTCCACCTTCCTGTACTTCGAGCAGGCGAAACTGGTCGAGGCGCGCTTCCCCGATCCGGTCGACCAGACCCGGGTGTTCGGTGCCATCGATGCGATCGTGCAGACCCTGGCGATCCTGTCGCAGCTGTTCGTCACCGGCCGTATCGCGCAACGGCTCGGCATCGGCGTGCTGCTGGTGGCGGTACCGCTGGTGGTCGCGACCGGCTTCCTGTGTCTGGCGTTCGCGCCGACCTTCGCGGTGCTGGCGGTGGTGATGATCGTACGTCGCGCCGGGGAGTACGCCTTCGTCCGCCCCGGCCGCGAGATGCTCTACACCGTGGTCTCGCCGGAGGCCAAGTACAAGGGCAAGAACTTCATCGACACGGTCGTCTACCGCGGCGCCGATGCGGTCAGCGGCTGGGTCAAGACCCTGGTCGACATGATCGCGCAGCATCCCGCCGTCGCCGCGGTCGCCGGCGCCGCGATCGCACTGCTGTGGGCGGCCACCGGCGGCGGCCTGGCGCGCGCGCAGCGGCGCCATCCGGACTGAGCGGCAGCGAATGGCGGCCGCGCTACAGCGGCTTGGACATCAGCACCGCCGAAGCCGGGCACAGCGATGCGAACTGCGCGGTGGCGGCCACGGCCGCCGGCGCGGCTTCACGCGAAAACTCCGCGTACCCGAGCCTGGCGAAGTAGCCGGCGGCGTCGGTGGTCAGCAGGAACAGCCGGCGCAGGCCGAGATCGCGCGCGATCCGCTCGACATGGGCGACCAGCTCGCCTCCCAGGCCACGCGAACGTACCGCCCCGGCCACCGCCAGCGAGCGCAGCAGGGCCGCGTCGTCGCCGCAGCGCTCGATACCCACCGCCGCGTCGAGCACGCCGTCATGGCGGATGCCGAACAGATGGGTCGCGCCCAGCGCCAGGTCGGCGCTTTGCAATCCGGCCGAGGCCAGCAGCGCCAGCGCCTCGGCATCGATCTCGACCGGCACGATCCGCGGCCGTTTGTGCGCCTCGGCAATGACGCGCTTGTCGAGAATGCGCACCGCGCCGACCATCAACAGGCGCATGTCGCGCACCAGATAGTCGGCCAGGGCCGCGTCGTCGATGTCCTCGCCGGCGATGTCGAGACGGAAGCCCTGGCCCTGCATGCCGCCGCCGTTGCTGAAGTCCACCTCGAAGTCGAACAGCACCCGGTGCTGCGGCGCGCAGGCGCTGTCCGCCTCGATCATGGACGCTTCCCGCCCTGGCTGAAGGCGACGCTGGCGAGGATGATCGCGCCGGCCACGCCCATGGTCAGGGTCAGCGGCTCGCCCAGCAACCACCAGGCCCAGGCGACCCCGAACACCGGCACCAGATAGGTCACGGTCGAGGCACGGCTGGCGCCGACCCGGGCGATCAGGCGGTAGTACATGACGAAGGCGATCCCGGTGCACAGCACGCCGAGCAGGGCCGCGCACAGCCACGACAGCGGCGGCACCGACGCGTCCGGCCATTGGCTCGCCGCCAGTGGCGATACCAGCAACGCGGCGCAGCCCAGGGTCGCCGCCGCCACCGCGGCCGGCGGCAGGCCGGTCAGGTGGCGACGCACCAGGTTGATGCCGATGCCGTAGAGGAAGGCCGCACCGGCGCCGGCGGCGACCGCCCAGCCGATGCTGGCGCCGGCGACCTTGCCGCTGGCGAGCACGACCACGCCGGCGAACCCGGCGCACAGCGCGATCGCACGCCGGCTGCCGATCTTCTCGCCGAAGAACATAAAACCGATCAGCGCGGTGAACAGCACCGTCATCGCGTTGCTGATCGCGCCGATGCCGGCCGGCGCCCGCTGGGCGGCCCAGGCGAACAGCACGAACGGGACCGCCGAGTTGATCAGGCTGATACCGGCGAGCCTGGGCCACAACCGTGGCGGGAACTGACTGCGCGCGCGCCACAGGAACGGCATCAGCACCAATGCTCCCAGCGCCAGGCGCACCTCGACCAGCGCGAACGCACCGAAGTCGGGGGCGGCGACCCGCATGAACAGGAACGAGGCGCCCCAGATCGCGCCCAGCAGACACAGCTCGAGCGGGGTCATCCAGTCGCGTGCACGGACATCCGGGAGCGGGCGCCCGGCATCCACCGGCGGCGCGGCGGTGACAGGGGCGGAACAGGCGGCGGCATTGGGGGAGGTCATCAGCAACGAATCCGATTCGTGACTTTCGACCATTCTCCAATTTGCCATGGCCCTTACAAGCGCATACTTTCGAGTCTAGCCACAAACAGGACTTGAAGCTCAAATGGCCCTACGCGCAGACCTGTTACCGGCTCTTGCGGCCTTCGAATCGGCGGCCCGCCACCAGAACTTCACCCATGCCGCCGAGGAGCTGCACCTGACCGCCAGCGCGGTCAGCCACCACGTCCGCAAGCTCGAGGCCCGGCTCGGGGTGGCCCTGTTCCAGCGCCATGCTCGTGGGGTCTCGCTGACCGCCGAGGGACGCCAGCTGGCCGACGCCGCCGGCAGTGCACTGGCCGACGTCGACGGCGTCGTGCGCGCCCTGCGTGCCGGACGCGACGAGCACGCGCGGGTCCGCATCACCACCCTGCACTCGCTGGCCTACACCTGGCTGATCCCGCGCATGCGCGCCCTGGAGGCGGCGCACCCGGACATCCGCCTCAGTCTCGACACCGAGGTCGCGCTGACCCGCTTCGACGACGGCGGTCCCGACCTGGGCATCCGCCACGGACCCGGCCACTGGCCGGGCCTGACCGCGCACCTGTTGATGGACGAGACCCTGTTCCCGGTCGCTTCGCCCGGCTTCCCGGGGCTGGATCGGGTCGTCTCTGCGGCCGACATCGCGCGCCTGCCGCTGATCGCCGACCATGCCCGCCAGGGCTGGCTGGACTGGTTCCGTGCCGCCGACGTGCACGGGGTGAGGATCGAGGAGCGGCATACCTTCAGCGACACCACCGACGCGCTCAACGCCGCCGCGTTCGGCCACGGCGCCGCACTGGCGCGCGAACGGATCGCGGCGCCGTACCTGGACGCCGGGCGCCTGGTGCGCCTGCCGGGACCGGCGCTGCAGGCGCGCTGGAGCTACTACGTGGTCTACCCCGCCCACCGCCGCTTGCGCCCGGCCGCGCGCCGCTTCGTCGACTGGCTGCTCGCACAACCGGCCGACTGACCGCGAGCGGCGGTGGTGGGCAGGCGCCGGCAACGATCCGCGCCTGCCCCCTCCGCCATCGGCGCCGCTTCTGCAACACTTGGCCTCCCCCTACGGACGCCCGACGATGTCCCCTACCGGCAAGGCCCAGTTCCAGATCCACTTCTGCGTGCTGCTGTGGGGCTTCACCGCCATCCTCGGCAAGCTGATCACGCTGCCGGCGCTGCCCCTGGTCTGGTGGCGGATGCTGCTGGTCGTGGTCGCGCTGGCGCTGGTGCCCAGGGTCTGGCGTGGACTGCGCGCGATGTCGCCGCGGCTGCGCTGGTCCTACGCCGGCATCGGCGTGCTGGTCGCCCTGCACTGGCTGACCTTTTACGGCGCGATCAAGCTGGCCAATGCCTCGGTCGCGGCGACCTGCATGGCGCTGGCGACGGTGTTCACCGCGCTGATCGAGCCCTGGCTCGCGCGCCGCCCGTTGTCCCGGCGCGAACTGGGACTGGGCATCGCGGTCCTGCCCGGGGTCGCCCTGGTGGTCGGCGGCGTGCCCGACGGCATGCTGCCCGGGATCGCGGTCGGCGCGCTGTCGGCGGTGTTCGTGGCGGTGTTCGGCTCGCTCAACAAACGCCTGGTCGACCACGGCGACCCGCTGACGGTGACCGCGCTGGAGCTGGGTGCCGGCACCGTCGCGCTGACCCTGCTCGCGCCGCTGATGCCGTTGCTGTTTCCGGCCTTCGCCGGGCCGCTGCTGGTCGTGCCGCCCGCCCTCGACGCCATGTTGCTGCTGCTGTTGGCGCTGGCCTGCACGCTGCTGCCGTTCGCGCTGGCCCTGGTCGCGCTGCGCCACATGAGCGCGTTCGCCGCCCAGCTGGCGATCAACCTGGAGCCGGTCTATGCGATCGCCCTGGCCATCGTGCTGCTGGGCGAGCAGCACGAGCTTACCCCGCGCTTCTATCTCGGGGTGGCGATCATCCTGCTGGCGGTGCTGGCGCATCCGCTGATCAGCCGCCCGCGCCAGCCGGCCCACACCGAGCTGCTGGGCACCGCCGAGGCCAAGGACATTTCCGACTGACCGGCGGTCGCCGCTCGAGGGCGAACGCCCCGCATTTCCCGCTATCCTCCCTGCGTTCCCGGCCCGCGCCGCCTTCCGAGAATCCCGAATGAACTCGACCACCCAGCACGACATCGCCAAACTGATCCTGCGCGTGACCCTCGGCCTGCTGGTCATGCTGCACGGCGCCGCCAAGCTCAAGGGCGGCATGGCCGGCATCATCGGCCTGGTCGAGTCGCACGGGCTGCCGGGCTTCATCGGCTACGGCGTGCTGATCGGCGAACTGCTCGGACCGCTGATGCTGATCGTCGGATTCCATGCCCGGATCGGCGCGGTCCTGGTCGCGGTCAACATGCTGTTCGCGATCGCGCTGGTGCACATGGGCGAGCTGGGCCGTTTCAACGGCCAGGGCGGCTGGGCGCTGGAGCTGCAGGGCATGTTCCTGGCAGCGGCGGTGGCGCTGGCCCTGCTGGGCCCGGGCCGGTTCAGCGCCAACCAGCGCTGAGCCCGAGCGCGCCGGACCCCCGCAACGGAGCACGCGCACGACGGAACACATCGCCCGGCCACGGGAGAACGAGATGGAACAGTACCCGCATATCCGCATCCTGATGGGCATCGTGCTCGGACTGTCGATCACCACCCTGCTCAAGGGGCTGGCCCAGTACGTCCAGCACCCGGGACGACAGAAGCCGTACTGGATCCACATTGGCTGGGCGGTCACGATGTTCGTGCTGCTGGTGCACTTCTGGTGGTGGGAATACCGGCTGACGCACGTACAGGAATGGACCTTCCTCAGGTACGGCTTCCTGATCGGCTACATCGTGCTGTTCTTCCTGCTGTGCACCCTGCTGTTTCCGGACGACCTGCGCGACTACGACGGCTATCGCGACTATTTCATGTCGCGGCGCCGCTGGTTCTTCGGACTGATGGCCCTGTCCTACGTCGTCGACCTCGGCGACACCCTGATCAAGGGGCGCGACTACTTCGCAGGTCTCGGCCACGAGTACCTGTTCCGCAACGCCGCCTACGTGCTGCTGTGCCTGGTCGCGATGCGGACCCGCTCGCAGGCCTTCCACGCGGGCTTCGTCGCAATCGCGCTCCTCTACGAGCTGAGCTGGATCTTCCGCCTCTACCAACACCTCTGAACGGACCCGCCATGGCGCAATCGATCACCTTCGAACTCGACCGCGAATACGTCGAACTCAACCAGTTGCTCAAGCTGAGCGGCGTCTGCGACAGCGGCGGCAGCGGCAAGATGCTGGTCGCCAGCGGCGCGGTCCGGGTCGACGGCGAAGTCGAGCTGCGCAAGACCTGCAAGATCCGCGCCGGACAGAGGGTCGAGCTGGACGACGTCCGCATCGACGTCGTCGCGATCTGAATCGCGCGGGCGGCGACTCAGGCGATCGGCAACGCCCGCTGCGCCTGGCAGAGTTCGTCGTGCAGGGCCATGACCCGCCCGGCCTCGTCGTCGACGGTCCGGATGCTGCCCAGCGCCTCGATGAAGCGGCAGGCGGCGTGGTCGCGCGCAACGCGCTCGTAGCCCTCGATCCAGCGCCGGCGGTCGGGCATCCGCTCCGGCGACACCGGCCAGGTGCCCGGACGCGGACGCATGTGACGGTCGATACCGATGCGCCATGGCTTGGGACTGACGCGGGCGCGGAAACAGTGCTGGCGCCGGCACATCCGCGCGTACATCGGATCGCTGCCCAACGCCTCGAACAACGCCGCGGCCTCGTCGCCGGTCGGGTCGAAGCGACGGTGCATCACCAGCACACGCAAACCTGCCGGAGTCCGGTACACCCGCAGGTGCCAATCCGGTCGCGCGGCGACGAAGGCGGCGATCCGGGCACGCGCGATGTTCTCGGTGCCGCCACGCAATCTCGCCGAAAGCCGGTACAGCAGATTGGCCAGCGCCCCGCCGAACATCAGCGCGATCACCGTCGCCATCACACCCCAACCCAGCGACTGCTTGACCGAACCGATCGCGATCGCCGCCACCACGAGCAGACACAGCACGACCGCGCGCAGTCGCCCGCTCGCCCGATCGGAAAAGTCGATGTCGGCGAACAGCACGTCGGGGGTGTTCAGGCACAGCGCGCCATAGCTGTTGCGCGAGACGATGCTGCGACCGTGGCGCTGCACGATCTCCTCGCGGATCGGCACGCCCTCGGCGCCGTTGTAGGGCACCTTGGGTTCGCGGCGGCGCAACGCTTCGCCGGCGAGAATGCGCTCCATCGCCTCCTGCGCACGGGCATCGGCATGCGCCTGGGCGGCGTCGGGACTGTCGTCCGACCAGCCGAAGCGGCGGACCACGACATTGCGCCGCCGACTGCGCTGCTTGAGCCGTGCCTCGGCCCAGTACTCCGGTACGATCATCCGCCCTGTCCTTCCCTGCCGGCGATGCGGCCTGCGATGTCAGCGCGAGACGTTAACCCGCGGCGCGCACGCTGACCAGCGCCCGTCGACTCAGTCGTACTCCGACAGCGGACCGTCGGCGGGACAGTTCCGGTCGGGGAAGCCGTAGCGCTGCTTCAGGTCGCGACCGCATTCGCCCATTCCCGCGACTTCCTCGCCCGGAGTCACGCACAGCAGGTTGTAGTCGCGGAAGAACGCGTCCTGGCGGCGCACGAAGGCCTCGCCGCACTTGCGCGCCAGGCGGATGCGGTCGAGGTCGTCCTCGGCGGCATTGCGACCGGCCAGTCCGAACAGATCCAGCTCCTGCGCGGTCAGCAGACGCAGACTGCGATTGGGCACGGTCATCATCAGGTCGGCGATCGTGGTCGCCGCGCCGTTGCGCTGCAGGTACAGGTTGAGTTGCTCGTGGATCTCGCGCAGCTCCTGGTTGAGCTCGGCGCGCGAGGTGGCCTTGGACCCGATCCGCAGCATCCGGTGGATGCCGACCGGTCCGGCGATCATGCGCATGTCGCCAGCCGCCAGGATCAGCACGCAGGAGCTGTGGCAGACCGCGTCCTCGCGCACCCAGATCATCCAGCCGGACTCGGCCATCGCGTCGCCGGCCCGGATCGCGTCCTCGACCTGGCCGCCGCTGGAGTCGATGTCGAGGATCCGGCTCTTGATGCCGAGCGTGTCGCCCATGTCGGCGACGCGCTGGACGAGTCCGGTGAAATCGGAGGAGATCTTGCCGCGATAGCGGATGCGCACGACCCCCTCGTCGCGACACGGCTGCATCTGCTTCCACAGGCTGGAAAAGCCGAGCGAGACCAGCGCTTCGCCATCGCCCTTGGCCTCGTAGTCGCGATCGCAGCTGAGCCAGGCTTTTCCGGAACTCAGATCCATCGGGGTCCAGTCGACCGTGGCGATGTCCTCGTAGGGGTCCCACTTGGGTTCCGGCTTCGGGATCTCGACCACGGTGGCGCCGAAGTCCTGGCGCGACTCGCTGTTCATCGAGGTCGCGGTCTGCGCCGATGGCGTCGGCGCGTCGACCGGGGCCTGTGAGCCGCAGGCCGCGAGCACGGCGCAGGTCAACAGCAGTCCACAGGTTCGGATCGGATATCGCATCGGCATCATGGGGGTGTGGTCGGCATCCGGCGCGCATCGCGCCGGCGCCCGCACCCCCAGTCTAGGCGGCAAAGGCCGCCTGGAGTTCAACGCGGGGTGAACACTCCCGCCCCGCGTGGCGCTCGATCAGGCGACCAGCTCGACCGCGTGCACCGGCGGCAGCCGCGCCGCCAGCGGCGTCCAGCGATCGCCCTGGTCGTCGCTGGTCCAGACTCCGCCGGTGGTGCTGCCGAACGCCAGCCGGTCGCCGCCGGCGTCGATCGCCAGCGCATGCCGATAGACCAGGTCGTAGGCCGGCACCGTCGGCAGCCCGTCGTCGAGGACCTGGAACGAGCGTCCGCCGTCGCGGGTACGCGCGACCACCAGACGGCCGTCGACCGGATAGCGGCGCTCATCCTTCACCGCCGGCACGAACCACGCGGTATCCGGGTCGCGCGGGTGCACCGCGACCGCGAAACCGAACACCGACGGTGCCACGTTGGCCACCTCCTGCCAGTCGCCGCCCCCGCCGGTGCTGCGGAACACGCCGTTGTGATGCTGCGCCCACAGGCAGTCCGGCGCCGCCCGGCACTGCACCATCCGGTGCACGTCCTGGACGCCGGGTTCGTTGCGTTGCTCCGGCGGCATGTACTCGGCGAACATGCCCTGCGCGATCTGCCGCCAGCCGTCGCCGCCGTCGTCGCTCTGCCAGACGCCGCCGGTGGACACCGCGACGCGCAGGCAGCGCGGGTCGCGCGGATCGACGCATATCGAATGGATGCCCGGCCAGTCGTAACCGCCGCCGAACCAGTCGCCGCGTCCGGGGTATTGCCACAGCGACTCGACCAGTTGCCAGCTGCGCGCGCCGTCGTCGGAACGGAACAGGCCACCGGGAATCGTGCCCGCCCACAGCCTGCCCGGCTCGTCCGCGCCACCGGGGACCAGCGACCACAGCAGCTTGAGCGTCGCCGGGGTCGGCGCCTTGCCGTCGCCGGTATGCGCCATCTGGCCCTCGGCGTAGGCCGGTACCGCGAGCTCTTCCCAGCTGCGTCCGCGGTCGCTGGAGCGATGCAGCTTGGTGCCGAAATGCCCCAGATCCAGCACCGCGTACCAGCTGCCGTCACGCGGATCGGCGGCGGTCAGGGTGACGTTGTCGCCAAGAAACGCGGTGCGTGCGATCCGCCATGGCGCCTCGACGCCGCGCTCGAGGACGAAAAGGCCCTTGCGGGTGGAAACCAGCAGCGTGTCGGACATCTCGATCTCCCGAAACTGAATCTCGCAGAAACATGCGCGGAAACGGTGTCGCCCCGACGGACCCGGCCGACCGCGGACGGCCGCCGCTCATCCGCCCGACAGGGCCTGCATGACATGGACGTCGGAGTGCTCGCCGACCTCGTGGTCCAGTCGCTTGCCATGGACGACGACGCCGTCGACGAACACGGCGACGTGATGACGGACCGCCCCCTGCTCGTCGAGCACATAGCCGCGCAGGCGGGGGTGGTGCTCGAACACCCCGTCCAGCACGGCGCCCACGGTGCGGCCCTCGGCCTCGAGCACGACCTCGCCGCCGGCGGCATCGCCGGAATGCGGGGACGAGGCCTCCGGCGCCAGCCAGCGCGCCAGTGCCGATGCGAGTACGACCCGGGCCATCGCCCATCCGATACCAGCAACCGTGTTAGCGCGGAGTGACCGTGGCGCCGCAGCCGCCGAAAATTTTTTTTCGTCGCGCGTGTCGATCCGCCCGGATCCCGCTCGTCGTGTTCACGAGAGCGGGGCAAGAGCGTCCCGCGGAACCCACAGGTTTCACAGGGAGAACCGCCATGCGCGTCGTCGTCATCGTCAAGGCCACCGCCGAATCCGAAGCCGGGATCATGCCCAGCGAACAGCTGCTCGCCGACATGGGCCGCTTCAACGAGGAGCTGGTCAAGGCCGGAATCATGCTCGCCGGCGAGGGCCTGCACCCGTCCTCTCGCGGCGCCCGGGTCACCTTCGACGGCAAGGACCGCACCGTCACCGACGGCCCGTTCGCCGAGACCAAGGAACTGATCGCCGGCTTCTGGCTGTGGCAGGTGCGTTCGATGGACGAGGCGATCGAATGGGTCAAGCGCTGCCCCAACCCGATGCCCGGCACCTCGGACATCGAGATCCGTCCGGTATTCGAGGCCGACGACTTCGGCGAGGAGTTCACCCCCGAACTGCGCGCCCGGGACGAGCGCCTGCGCGAGCAGCTGGCCGGCAACTGACCCGCCCCCGATCCGGACACCGCGACACCCCACCCACCACTGGAGCCATCCGATGCAATTCATTCCCTACATGTGCGATTTCAACGGCAAGTGCCGCGAGGCCTTCGACTTCTACGCCCAGGCGCTGGGCGGCGAGGTGGTCGGCCGGATGACCTACGGCGAGTCGCCGATGTGCGACCAGATGCCGCCCGACTCCAAGGACCTGGTCATGCACAGCTGCCTGATGGTGGGCGAGGCGACGATCATGGGCGCGGACGGTCCGCCGCCGGAGAACGCCGGCACCGACAGCACCACGATCAACGTCACCGTCGACACTCCGGAGGAGGCCGAGCGGGTATGGGCGGCGATGACCGACGGTGGCGAGATCAAGATGCCGCTGCAGGAGACCTTCTGGGCGCTGCGCTGGGGCATGCTCGTCGACCGCTACGGCAAGCCGTGGATGATCAACTGCCTGCGTCCCAGCGAGGACTGTCCGACCCCGGGCAAGGCCGCCTGAGTCCAGAACCGTTCCTTCCCTCACCCATCGCACGATCAAGGAAAGCCATCATGAGCACCGCCACCACCCACAGGCAGATCTTCGTCAACCTGCCGGTCAAGGACCTGGACCGCTCGGTCGGGTTCTTCACCGAGCTGGGCTACCGCTTCAACCCAGCCTTCACCGACGAGAATGCAACCTGCATGATCCTCGGCGAGAACCTGTTCGTGATGCTGCTGGTCGAGAAGTACTTCGCCAGCTTCGTGACCAAGCCGGTCGCCGATGCGAGCGCCAGCACCGGGTCGCTGATCGCGCTGCCGGTCGACAGCCGCGAGGCGGTCGACGCGATCGTCGCCCGCGCGGTCGCCGCCGGCGGCCAGGCCCCGCGCGAAGCGGTCGACCACGGCTTCATGTACCAGCATGGCTTCGAGGACCTCGACGGCCATGTCTGGGAGGTGCTGCACATGGCCGGCGAGCCGCCGCAGGAGTAAACCGGCACTTGCGCGTCGCCGGCCCGGGTGCTGACATCCCGCGACATGAGCACTCATGACAGCAGCGACGCTTCGATCAACCGCCGCATCGACGCGATCTGGCGGATGGAGTCGGCACGGGTGATCGCGACCCTGGCACGGATGCTGCGCGACGTGGGCCTGGCCGAGGACCTGGCCCAGGACGCGCTGGTCGCGGCCCTGGAGAAATGGCCGGTCGACGGCATTCCCGACAACCCCGGCGCCTGGCTGACCACCACGGCCAGGCGCCGGGCGATCGACCGCATCCGCCACGGCCAGATGGCCGAACTCAAGCACCTGCAGATCGCCCACGAGCTGGAGCACGAGCTGGAGGAACGGCACGACGCCGAGCAGGCCAGCCTCGACGACCCCATCGGCGACGACCTGCTGCGCCTGGTGTTCGTCGCCTGCCACCCGGTGCTGTCGCGCGAGGCGAGGGTCGCACTGACCCTGCGCCTGCTTGGCGGCCTGACCACCGCCGAGATCGCGCGCGCCTTCCTCGCCGCCGAGCCCACCATCGCCCAGCGCATCGTCCGCGCCAAGCGCAATCTCAACGAGGCCGAGGTGGCGTTCGAGGTCCCGCGCGGCAAGGAACTGGCCGAGCGCCTGGCCTCGGTGCTGGAGGTGATCTACCTGATCTTCAACGAGGGCTATTCGGCCACCGCCGGCGACGACCTGATCCGGCCGGCGCTGTGCGAGGAAGCGCTGAGACTGGGACGGATCCTGGCCGGGCTGATGCCGGCCGAGGACGAGGTCCACGGCCTGGTCGCGCTGATGGAGATACAGGCCTCGCGCAGCCATGCCCGCATCGATGCCGACGGCGAACCGATACTGCTGCTGGAACAGGACCGCTCGCGCTGGGACCGGCTGCTGATCCGGCGCGGACTGGCCGCGCTGGATCAGTCCGAGCGGATCGCGACGGCGCGCAACATCGAACCCGGCCCGTACGCGCTGCAGGCCGCGATCGCCGCGTGCCACGCCCGCGCCCTGGCCGCCGGGGACACCGACTGGGCGGCGATATCCGCGCTGTACGCGCAACTGGCCCGGCTCGCGCCATCGCCGGTGGTCGAGCTCAACCGCGCGGTCGCGATCGCGATGCATGCCGGTCCCGCGGCCGGCCTCGACCATGCCGACACCCTGGTCGGCGAGCCTTCGCTCAAGCACTACCACCTGCTGCCAACCGTGCGCGGCGACCTGTTGTTCCGCCTGGGCCGCCACGACGAGGCCCGCGACGAGTTCGAGCGCGCGGCCGAGATGACCCGCAACGCGCGCGAGCGCGCCCTGCTGCTGGCCCGTGCGGCGCAATGCGGGGACGACGGCGGCTGAGCCGGCATCCGGCATCGCCGCCGACGAGGTGCCGCCTACTCCTTCGCTCGCAGGTAGATGAGCTGCGAACGCAGCTCCGGCATGATCCTGCGCATCATCGCCGCATAGCCGGCGTTGTACTCCGGCGAGCACACCGGGCCGGGGGTGCGGTCGTTCAACAGCCGGTGCACCCGCACCGTGTTGCCCTCCTGACGATAGCTGGCGGTATAGCTGACGCCCTCGTACTCCAGCGACACGTCCTGCGGAAGCGCGACCACGCGCAGGCCGTCGGCGAACTCCAGCTCGTACTGCTCCTCGGACACCATGCCCGAGCAACCGCTCTCGCCGGGCGGATGCTCGTCGCTGCCCAGGTTGCCGGCGACCACGCCGCTGACCGGCGCGAAGCTGATGAACCATGGCTGGACCTGGATGCCGGCCGGTACCGGCAGCATCTTCTCGACGTCGAACTCGGCATCGATGCTGAACTGCTCCAGCAGCGGCTTCGGGTCGGGGAAGCTGACCTTGCCGGTGGCCTTAAGCGAAGCCTGCTGGAAGTAGCGCTTGACCAGCTGCTCGACATCGCTGGCCGGCATGTCGCGGAACTGGTCGCGCGCGGCCACCGCCAGACGGCCGCTCAGCTCCAGTCGCTGGCTTCCCGAGATCGAACCGTCCGGATCGACCCGCAGGCGCGTCACCAGCTTCTGTCCGTCCCCGCCGATGTCGTTCGCCGGTGTGCGCGCGTCGGCATGATGGCCTTCGACCAGCAACACCGGCTTGCCGGCGATGCTGGTCGGCAACGAGCCGAACGGCACGGTGGCCGCGGTCGAATCCAGGTACAGCTCCATGTCCGGGATGTAGGTGATGACGTGGTTCACGACCGAGGCCACCGGGATGTCCGGCAGCGAATAGGTGCCGCCGGCATTGATCAGCGCCTGGGTGCTGTGGATGCCGCGGGCGGTCAACAGCGCCTGCAGCAAGGTCGCGTGGTCCTTGCAGTCGCCCATGCGGTTGTCGAGCACCACGTCGAGATCACGCGGCACCACCGCGCCCAGTCCGATGCAGTTGCCGGCATAGGTGATGTTGCGCGACACCCATTCGTACAGACGCCTGGCGACATCGCGCGGCTCCCGCGCATCGCCGGCGATTTCGTCGGCCAGTTCACGGACGCGCGCGGTGGGCGCCGCCTTGGCATTGGCCGGCCCGCCATAGGCCTGCGCGATCTGCGCATAGCTGTCGAAGGTCGAAAACGCATAGCCGGGATAGCGCTCGACGTTGAAGACGCTGTCGCGCAAGGTCTCGCGTTCTACCGGCTCGCGGTTGCGCCAGTGCCAGCTGACCCGCTCGCGGTCGCCGGCACGCTTCACCTTCGGCTCCGGCATGTGCCAGCTCATGTGGCGCGCATCCAACTGTACGGGGGCGTCGATCGATACCGTCAGGTCGCCGTAGTAGGTCGCCGGGCTGAAGCTCTCGATCACCGAGAAATGGCCCGCGAACAACGGCGTGTTCGCGGTCAGCCGGTACGAGAACACCGTGGTGTCGCCGACCTCCAGCTCGGGAAACACCACGGTCAGGGTCGAGCGGTCCGAATACACCGGGGAATCGCCCTGCTGCCCGGAGCTGGCGCTGACCTGGTAGTTGCCCGGCGGCACCGCGATCCTGCGACCATCGGCCTTCAGGGTATAGGCCTCCAGCACCTCGGCTTTCTGGATGCTCGTGCTGTAGCCCACCGTCTCGTTCTTGGCGTATTCCAGCGCCTGTTCCCTAAGCACCCGGGTCGCGGTTTCGCGCGACTCGGTATAGCTGCCGTCGTCATTGACGACATAGTGGATGTTCTCGTACTCGATCTGCAGCGGACGGTCGCCGCCCTCGTCGGCGCGTACGCCGAATGCGGCCAGTACCGCCACCGCGAACACCCCTGTCTTCCATCGTTCCAGATTCACGAATCCGCATCCTCCATTCCCTTGCACCGATCCATGCCCGCATCCGGCGGCGCCGGCCGCGTGGCGGCTGAGCGCATCCTACACCGGCGGGCCCGTGCCCCAGTCCGATGCCGCCGCTACGGATGAACGCCGCCCCACGCGCAGCGCCCGGCCAGATGCGGGATTCCGCCGGCTGTGACAGGATTCGCGCCCACCTGCCGCATTCCGGGGCGGGACCATCCAGCTCCCGCCCATGCGCCTGAACAAGTTCATCAGTGATACCGGCTACTGCTCCCGCCGCGAGGCCGACCGCCTGATCGCCGCCGGCCGCGTCAGCGTCAATGGACATCGGGCGCGGATCGGCGCCGAGCTGGCCGAGGGCGACGCCGTCCAGATCGACGGCGAGACGCTGCGCGCGCAGAACGCCGCCAGGGGCCGGCGGCGCCACACCTACATCGCGCTGAACAAGCCGATCGGGATCACCTGCACGACCGAATCCTCGGTCAAGGGCAACATCGTCGACTTCGTCGGCCACGAACGGCGGATATTCCCGATCGGCCGCCTGGACAAGGATTCCGAAGGCCTGATCCTGCTCACCAGCAACGGCGACATCGTCAACGAGATCCTGCGCGCCGAGAACAAGCTGGAGAAGGAATATCTGGTCGCGGTGAACCACCCGGTCAACGACGAGTTCCTGCGCGGCATGAGCCGCGG
Source organism: Marilutibacter maris (assembly GCF_003233695.1). Lineage (NCBI taxonomy): Bacteria > Pseudomonadati > Pseudomonadota > Gammaproteobacteria > Lysobacterales > Lysobacteraceae > Marilutibacter > Marilutibacter maris. Next base: position 2,766,515 of record NZ_CP029843.1, read on the forward strand.
GGTACCGGTGCACGGCCAGACCACCCTGCCGTGCCGGACCACCAAGCTGGGACGCTTCGGTTTCCGCATCACCCTGGTGCAGGGGCTCAACCGGCAGATCCGGCTGATGGCCGCGCACTTCGGTTACCGGGTCAAGCAACTGGTGCGGGTGCGGATCGGCAACGTCAAGCTGGCCCACCTCAAGCCCGGCCAGTGGCGCAACCTCACCGACGCCGAGCTGCAGGGCCTGCTGCCGCAGCGCAAGGAGTGGTGACGCATCCGCTCCGGGCCGATGCGCGAACCCGCATCGCCACCGGATCCGCCTAGCCTGGCGCGAGCGGCTGCTCGACCCAGAGCATCGCCTCGCCGCGCTGATCGGGCTCGAAGGTCCGCAGGTCGATGTTCGGCACCAGTTTGCCGATGAAGGCCGACACCTTGGCCAGCCAGTGGCGCTCGGTCACCACCGCGGCGCGCGCGAAGCGGCTGTACTCGCCGAACTTGCTGATCCCATAGCGCACATCCTTGCCCATCGCTTCCGCGCTCATGCCGGTCATGCCGGTCAGGTCGGTGAAGACGGCGATGCGCGGATGCGACGACAGCCGGGCCTCGATCTCGGCGACGCAGGCATCGTAGTCCTCGCCGCTCAGGGTGCCGGTGAAATGGAAGGCCGCCACGTGCGGGGCGGATTGCAGGATCTCGATCATGGCCTGGTCTCCATGCAGGATGACTCCACGCGGGAGGACACGCCCTCCATCCTGCCCTGCGCGGCGTTCAACCGGCGTCAACCCCGGCCATCCGCACCAACCTGGCGATGGTATTCATGTTCCGGGCGGTGCCGGAAGCACTGGCCGGGACTTTCAACTTCGAGTCCGCCATGCCGCTGCCGTAGTCGATATAGATCTCGCGCCGCCCCAGCGCCAACCGTTCGTCCCGTTGCCCGCCGACGCTCATCAGCGCATCGGCCGGCGGCGCCGCATCGAGGAACACCGCCACCACCCGGTTCGGCGCCGCGTCCGGAAACGGATTGTCCTCCAGCACCCCGGCCAGCTCCCGCGCGGTGCGCACCATCACCCCGACAGGCCTGCCCATGTACGTTTCCAGCGCCCGCTCCAGCGTCGCCTTGACCCGATCCGGGGGCAGCGTGCTGCGCAGCACGACATTGCCGCTGGCGATGTAGGTCCGCACGTCGCTGAAACCGGCCTCGACGCAGAGCGCCCGCAGGTCGGCCATCGGCAATTTTCCGGTGCCGCCGACATTGACCGCGCGCAACAGGCAGATACAGGTGTTCATCGATGCTCCTGGTGTCCGGGGCCGAAGCCCCGCCGGACCGCTTCGCCTTGTTTCCAACGGTTCGCTCGCCCGCCACCCGAACCGCTCGGGTCGCTCAAGCTTCCTTCTTGAGCGACTCCCGCACGATCGGCTGGGGACGGTATTCGAAGCGGATTTCGCGCATGCCCTCGTCGACCTCGGGATTCCACGGCTCCGCGCTGTCGCAGCCGACCAGGTGCCTGTGCCCGGAATCGTCGACCGCGGTCCGGCTCAGCATGTCGGAGGGCAGCTGATCGACGGTCCAGCATCCGCCCGAACTGGTGATGAGGGTGCGCGAGGCCACCTCCGACATCAGCCGCTTCAACGACGCCTCCGCCTGGCTCGCCGACATCACGTCGGCCTCGGCGCTCAGTCGCCCCTTCACGTAGTAGAGCCGGTCCAGCAACAGCAGGTAGGCCGAATGATAGGTCGTGCCGGATGCCTCGAACCGCAACGACGCCGAGTACGCCGGCAGGCCGCCTTCCGGCAGGCTGTAGGCGCTCAGCCCGTCGACATGCGTTTCGCCGCCGTCCTCACTCCTTGACCGGTCGATCGAATCGAGTTCGGAACGGACCACCCGCCGCGGCTCCTCCGCATTCAGGACCCCGGCCGGATAGAAATAGACGTCGAGCCATTTGCGGCTCTCGTCGGTCGGCATGTAGCGCACCGATACGCCGGTGGCCTGATCCTCGTAGCGGTGCTCGTTCTGCGCCTTCCAGCCCCGCAGCTCGGTCGGATACACCACCCGCGACTCGCGCAGGAATCCGCCAAGAAACGCCGTCGATTCCTCTGCCGGCGGCTCCGAAGCCAACGCCCCGCCTCCCAGGCCGATGGCCATCGCCCCTACCAGCCCCGTCACACCCGCCACCTTCCGCCATGCCCTGGCCATGCGTTCTCCCCGTTCCCTGTCGCACACGCGTTCGTCGTGCAGCCAATCTAACCGATGACGGCGTCGACCTCATCAGCGCGCCATGCACTGCCTCCAGCGATTGGCGACCCGGTTCGCGAACCAGGCGGTGGTCAGGTCGCGGGTGATCTTCGGACTCTCCAGCTTGATCCCCGGCAGCACCGCCCGCGGCAGCGCGCGGCCCTCGGCGCGCTCGGCGAGGGCGAACACCTCGCGGTAGAGCGCGGTGTCCTCGAAGTCGAGCCGGTCGCCACGCTCCAGCGCGCGCCGGATGGCACCGTCGTCGACACCCAGCTGCGGCTTCAAGCTGCGCACCGCGCGCTCGGTGCCGCCCGGCTCGTCCAGCGGCGCGCCGGGGCGCAGCAGGTCGCCGTCCAGCGCCAGCGGCAGTCCGGTCGCGGCGGCGACCGCGGCCTGGAAGGCGGCATTGCGACTGGCGTACCAGCCGGCGTTGAAATCGGCGAAGCGGTACAGCGGTTCGGAATAGCGGGCCGGGTATCCGAGCAGGTGGGCGATACCGAAGTACATGCCGCCGCGGCGGCTGAACACCTCGTGGCGGATCGAGGTCGGCACCGGGTACGGATAGTCGTCGGCGTGGGACTCGGCAAACGCGATGCTGACCTGCATCGGCCCGCCGGTGCGCACCGGATTGAAGCCGTCGAACAACTTCCCGCCCATCGGCACGCGGCCGGTGAAGTCCTCGAAGATCGCGCTGAGTTCCTGCTCGGTGCTCACCGCGGCGATACGCTCGGCGTAGCTGCGGCCGTCGGTCGACTTCACCTTCAACGCCGCATCGACGAGGAAACCGGGGACGTGCACGGCGGCGGCGCGGCGCTCGATCTCCTCGCGGGCGATGCGTGCCAGTCCCGGCACCGGCGGGTTGGCCTGGAAGGTCGATTCCTGCTGGGTCACCGCCAGCGCGGCGCACAGGTTGCTGCTGCTGGGCTCGATGCCCTGCGCGGTGAACGCGACCTGGATGTCGGCGGCCCAGCCTTCGCGATCCGGGGTGCCGGCCGGCATCCGCCTGACGATCTCGGCACGGATCTCGGCCGGGCTGCGGTACGGGGCCCGGCTGTCGGGGCCGCTCGCGCAACCGGCCAGCAACAGCGCGGCCAGGATGACCAGGAGGGCGGAACGTAGATTCGATCGGGCGATTCGCATCGGCGGTACTCGTGCGCAACGGCGCCCAGACTAGCAGGACCGTTCAGCCGGTCCGCCGTGCCTCGCGCAGCGGTATGTCGGCACGGAAGCGGAAGCCCATGTGCTCGTACAGCGCCTTGGCGCGCGCGTTCTGATGACTGACATGCAGGAACGGCAGCGCCTGCGAGGCGAGGATGTCGTTGGCCAGGTGCGCCATCAACCGGCGCGCGAGGCCACGGCCGAGGAAGGCCGGATCGGTGCAGATCGCACTCAGCTCGCGATGGCCGGGAAATCCCATCCGCTCGCCGATGATGGCGGCCAGCCGGCCGCCGATGCGAATGCCGAAATAGCGCCCCATCTCCACCGTGCGCGGACGGAAATAGTGCGGGTAGACCCGCGCGATCAGATCCAGCACGTCGGCGGTATCGGCATCGCCCAGCGCCGTGATCGCGGGTCCGTCGGGCATCTGCAGCGGCCGCTCGCAGACCATCTGCGCGATCGCCACCGCCTCCCCGGCCTGCCAGTGCGACGGCAGTTGCGGCGAGGGGCCGACGAACAACACGTTCTCGCCGGGCTCGACCACCGCGTCGAGCGCCGCCGCATCGGCGTCCGGGGTCTCGACGGCGACGAAGGGCGCGACCTGCGGCGGATACGAGGCGGCGGCTCCCGAGCGTCTGGCGAACCCGGCATGCAGGGAAGCCAGCGAGGCCCACACTGGATTGTCGAGCGAAAGCGACATCGGCGCTCCTGTCTGGCGCGACGCGGACGGAGCCCAAGTCTGCCGCAGCACGGCGACGACGGTAAGGGGCACCGGCATCGCTACACTGGCCCGATGCCCTCCTGGTTCGTGTATCTGCTGGAATGCCGCGGCGGCCGGATCTATACCGGCATCGCCACCGACGTCGAGCGCCGCTACGCCGAACATCTCGCCGGCAAGGGCGCGCGCTTTACCCGCGCGTGGCCGCCGGAACGCGTGCTGGCCCGCTTCCGCTACCCGGACCGCGCCGCCGCCAGCCGCGCCGAGCACGCGATCAAGAAACTGTCGCCGGCGCGCAAGCGGGCGCTTTGCCTGCAGGCCGAGCCGCCCTAGACGACGCGGCGTAACCTTGGCCGCCGCACATGCGAACAGGAACCGTACCTATCTACGGACTCCCGTCATGCCACGTCTGTTCACCCCCCGCTCGTTGTCCCTCACCGCCGGCGCCCTGCTGCTCGCCCTGGCCACGGCGTTCGCCGCCTTCTCCGCCGGCGCCGACGACCGCGCCGACTTCCTGCCCTACAGCGCCGCGCGCCTGGCCGCCTTGCAGGCCGAGGGTCGCCCGGTACTGGTCGACGTGCACGCCGACTGGTGCCCGACCTGCCGGCGCCAGGGGCCGATCCTGGCCAGGCTGCTGGCCGAGCCCGAACTGGCCGGCTATGCCGCGCTCAAGCTCGACTGGGACGACCAGCGCGATGCCGCGCGCGAACTCGGGGCGCCACGCCAGAGCACGCTGTTCGTGTTCAAGGACGGCAACAAGCTGGGCATGTCGGTCGCCGAGACCGACGAGGCCCGACTGCGCGGCTTCCTGCGGCAAGGCGTGAAGTAATGGCGCCGGAGGCGCTGGGCCTGGCCACGCTCGGCCTGGCCGCCCTGGCCGGGCTGCTGACCACGCTGTCCCCCTGCGTGCTGCCGATCCTGCCGATGGTCGCGGCCTCGGCCGGCGGTCGCAGCCGCTGGGGCCTGGTCGCGCTGGCGGCGGGCATGGCGGCCTCGTTCACCCTGATCGGCGTCGTGGTGACTGGAAGTGGCCACCTGCTCGGCATCGACGGACAGGCCCTGCGTACCGGGGCCGGCGTGCTGATGACGCTGTTCGGGCTGGTGCTGCTGGTACCGGCACTGCAACGTCTGGGCGAACGCGCCACCGCCTCGGTCGGCAACGCCGGCGGCCGCGCGCTGGGCCGCATCCGCAGCGACCACCCGGTCGCTCAGCTCGGCGTCGGCGCCCTGCTCGGCGCCGCCTGGAGCCCCTGCGTCGGCCCGACCCTGGGCACCGCCATCGCGCTGGCGGCCAGCGGCCAGAGCCCCGCGCATTCGGCCACGGTGATGGCGGTGTTCAGCGTCGCCGCGGTGCTGCCGCTGATCGCCGCCGGCCTGTTCTCGCGCGGCCTGCTGGAGCGTCACCGCGAACGCCTGCTGGTCGCCGGCCAGCTCGGCCGCAAGCTGATGGGCTGGAGCCTGCTGTCGATCGGCGCCCTGGTGCTGACCGGCCTGGACAAAGTGCTCGAAGCCGCCCTGCTCGACCTGATGCCGGTCTGGCTGATCGACCTCACCACCCGTTTCTGAGCGTCGCTTGCGGACATCGCCTCCGAACGCCGTCGGGATCGAGCCAGCCAAGCCGCGGGCGGCGTCAATGCGACGATGCCCCCACTCCTGCCGCCCGCTCTGCCGCGACGGCCGAGGGCGACGGTTCGAATATCCGGTTCTCGCGCTCGGCCTGATAGAACCTGCGCACGACATTCACTCCACAGTGGAACGAGGCGCGGTCCTTTTCCGGCACCTCGTCCATGCCAAACACACCCTGCGCAGTGGTCAGAAAATAGTTCGAACCCAGTGCGGTGACACTGCTCGCCAGGTTGCGAGGCTGGAACAGCGAAGTTCCCAGAAAACTGTCCGTGCGGGGCTGCACGCCGATCAGCTCCAGCACGGTCGGCGTCAGGTCCAGCGAATTCCTGCCGTGCGCATCCATCCGTGCGGGAAGCTCGGAGCCGGGGGCACGCACCAGCAACGGGATCCTGTCCACGAAGACCGGCTTGAGCCCTTCGCCCGCGACCTCGCGATATGCCGGTTCGGGATAGGTGGCGTGGTCGCTGGTGAAGACAAGGAGGGTGTTGTCCCGATAGGGGCTGCGCTCGAAGTAGTCGAGGAATTCGCCCAGCGCGATGTCGAAATTGAGGAACTTGTCGAGCACCGGACTGTCGTGCCCGTCGAACACCTGCTCGCCTTCGGCGCGGCGCAGGAACGCGTGGGTGCCGATGTTGTAGGTCGCCAGGAACAAGGGCTTGTCCGTACCGGCTGCCTGCCGGGATTTCAGCAGCGACACCAGGCCGCGGAACAGGCTCACATCGTCCAGCGCTCCGGTGCCCGCCCGCTCGCGGGAACGGCCGCCAAGCAGTTCGCCGGTCGTCGACTCGGACGAATGGACGCGATCGAATCCCAACGACTTGAGCATGCCGATGATCGGACGGTTCTGCTTGTGAGGCGCCAGGAAATGACTCTCGTAACCGTAGTCGCCCAGCACTCGAGGAAGCGTCTGCCGGTGGATTCGACTGAGCGCGCCGTCCGCGCCCGACTTGACCCAGCCCCCGGCACCGCCGCCGCCGGCATGGGAGTAGCCCGACGACAGCTGGCCAATCAGTCCCCGGAACGTCGCGGCCGTGTGGTTGTAGTAGTTGTCGACACGCATCGACTCCCTACTGAGCCTGTCGATGTTCGGCGTGAGTCCCGGGTAGCGGCCGCCATACGCGCCGATCATTCGCGCCGACATGCCTTCGGCGAAGATCACGATGACATTGGGCCGCGACGGCGCATCGCCCTGATCCGCGCCCCGGCCTGCCTGCGAGCCCGCATGCCTCTGAAACGGATACGGCGCGCCCTCCCCGTTTCCGGGAAAGGTGTAGCACTCGGAAACGGAGACCGGCTCACTCACTCCGGCGGCCACGACGGCCTCATCCGAGCGGCTGGCGCGGTAAAGGCTGGAGACCAGATTGACCAGTGGCGCCTGCCTGAAACCCGGTTCCATCCGCTGGTTCTTGTCCTGCAAGGTCACCAGATAGAGGAACAACACGACCGATACGCCCAGGGCGAGCCTGAACACTCCGGGGCGCCAGCTCTCGGACATTGCGCGCGTGAAACTCCGCGGAACCGACACCGCCACAGCGGTTCCGACCGAGAACAGCCCGGCCCATACGATCGCGCCCACCACACCCAGCTTGAGTTGCGGGGACTGCACGAAGGCGGCTGAATCGGCGTTCTGGAGTGCCAGGACGCTGACGAAATTGTTGGATATCCGGATCGAATAGATCTGCGCCAGATAGACGATCGCGACGGCCACGGCGACCAGCCCGGACCCCAGCACCCATGGCCAGCGGCGCTCACGCCCGAGCGCCATCCTCGAAAAGCCGGCACACACCAGGCCCAGCATCGACAATTCGATCGCCGGAACGATCAACCTTGCCACGATCCGTCCTGGCTCGGCCCGGTTCCAGATATCCGGGATCAGAAACAGCACGGCAAGATAGGCCAGGTACAGCGCGACCAGGAAAGCGAGGCGATGGAAACGGGTGACGATGACACCATCCATCCGTGGAAATCGAATCGAACTCATCTGCTCCGGAAATTTGCCCAGATCACATGTGCTGCCGGGGCCGAGCCGCATCCGCGACGAACGGCCCGCAGCGACCGTCCCGGATGGACGGTCCCGCCGGACGAAGTGCTACGACTCCGGCGGCACAGGGCGGAGCATACGCCAAAGCGTCACATGATTGACTCCAATCTGTAACCCAACCTAAACCACGGATGTTTTCCAGCGCCCGCGCGAGAACAGCCACAGGGTGAACAGGCCGACCGCGGTCTCGGAGATGAACACCGCCCAGAACACGCCCGAATGCTGCCAGTCGAGGTTGATCGCCAGCAGGTAGGACAGCGGAATCTGGATCAGCCAGAAGAACACCACGTTGATCCAGGTCGGGGTGGCAGTGTCGCCGGCGCCGTTGAACGCCTGCACCGCCACCATCCACCAGCCGTAGACGAAGTACGAGTACGACAGGATCCGCAGCCACTCGGCACCGATCGCGATCACCGCCGGGTCGTCGGTGAACAGGGCGACGATCTGGTCGTGGAAGAAGAAGAACAGCACCGACACCGCCAGCGTGAACGCCATGTTGTACCAGCCGATCTGCCACACCGCGGCCTCGGCCCGGCCCGGCTCGTCGGCGCCGAGGTTCTGCCCGACCAGGGTCGCGGCGGCGTTGGACATGCCCCAGGCCGGCATCAACGTGAACATCATGATCCGGATCGTGATCGTCGCCCCCGCGACCGCCTCGCTGCCCAGGGTCGCGATGATCCGCAGCATGAAGATCCACGACGTGGTCGCCACGATCATCTGGCCGATGCCGCCCAGCGAGGTGCGCACGATGTTGAGCATGGTCGCGCCGCGCACGACCAGCTGCGAGGCGGCGACCCGGATGTGGCGTCCGCCGCGGAACAGCAGCCACAACTGCATCGCCACGCCGACGCCGCGTCCGATGTTGGTGGCGATCGCCGCGCCCTCCACCCCCATCGCCGGGATCGGGCCGAGTCCGAAGATCAGGATCGGATCGAGGACGATGTTCAGTCCGTTGGCCACCCACAGCACCCGCATCGCGATCGCCGCGTCGCCGGCGCCGCGGAAGATCGCGTTGATCACGAACAGCAGCAGGATCACCGCGTTGCCGCCGAGCATCCACTGCATGTAGCCGACGCCGTGCTCAAGCGTCCATGCGTCGGCCCCCATCAGTTGCAACAGTTCGCGCGCGTAGACGATGCCCGCGACCGTGAACGGCACCGAGGCCAGCAGCGCGACCAGGATCGCCTGCACCGCGGTCACCGCCGCTTCTCCGGGCTTGTGTTCGCCGATGCGCCGGGCGACCACCGCGGTCACCGCCATCGACAGCCCCATCGCGATCGAATACAGCAGGAACAGGTAGCTCTCGGTCAGGCCGACCGTCGCCACCGCCGACGGCCCGAGCTTGCCGACGAAGAAGATGTCCGCGACCGCGAACGTCGATTCCAGCACCAGCTCCAGCACCATCGGCACCGCCAGCAGGAATACCGCACGGCGCAGCGGGATCTTGGTGTAGTCCGCGCCGGTGCCGCGGACCGCGTCGCGCAGCTCGCTCCAAAGCGACGGCTCGGGAGCCGGAAGGCTCGCTTCCGCGGCGCCGGAGCGCGCAACGGACGTCTCTTGATCGTTCATTGATGACATGTGTTGTGTATCCAGTGGTCGGGGCAGCGACGGACACGCGGGGGCGGCCGTGGCTGCGTATCGATACGACGGGTGGCGTGAGCCGAAATCGACAACGCGGACACGCTGCCGGCATCGCAGCACGGCGGCGTCTCAGTTGGCGATACAGCGGACGGCAGCCGTCGTCGACGGTGAGGTGTACGGGGTTGCGGAGATGCGGCGCACGCAGCGGAACGGCCGCACGGCGCGATCGGAACGGCCGGACGCGGCGCCTCGCGGGGCCGGCGACCGGCTTCGAACGCACGGAGGAAAGGGATGTCCGGGGCAACGGCCCCGCGGACCTAGGCTTTCCTGACGAATTCCGACTTCAGCTTCATGGCACCGATCCCGTCTATCTTGCAGTCGATGTTGTGGTCGCCGTCGACCAGGCGGATGTTCCTGACCTTGGTGCCGACCTTCACGACCGAGGAAGAACCCTTGACCTTCAGGTCCTTGATCACGATCACCGCGTCGCCGTCGCTGAGGGGGTTGCCGTTCGCATCGACGACGGCGCTTTCCGCCTCGGCCGACTCGGCGGCCTCGCCCTTGACCCGCTCATGCCCGCACTCGGGGCAGACGACCAAGTTGCCATCCTCGTAGGTGTACTCGCAGCCGCACTGGCTGCAGGGGTCGAGGTTGGACATCGGAACGATCCGGAACGAGGCAGCGGCGTATTGTGCCGCAAATCCGACGCCAGCGGGACATCTGCGGCCGCGATGCAGCCGTATCGGCAAATCGCGGCCGCGATCAGCCCGCCGTGTTCAGCCCGTCGCACAGCGCTCGATGCGGTCGCCCGGATCGGCCGCCAACGATCCCGCGTCGGCGGCCAGCAGCGCGTGCTCGACCGCCGAGCGCAGCATCGTCGGAGAAACGTGGCGCCGATGCACGTAGGCGATCATCGCCATGTAGAAACGGCCGAACAGGTTGCGGGGCCTGACCCGGGTGCCGAGCCGGCAACGGATCGTCGCGTCGTCGCCCCGCTCGACGCTGACGCTGGAGCGGAACGACAGGTGCCGGTCGTCGGCCCCCAGCAGCACTTCGATGCGGTGCCCGCCGGCATCGCGACGCATGTCCAGGACCGGGAATCGACCGCCGAAACGGAGCTGCTCCGGCGCACCGGACAGCAGCGAAGACACCGGGCAGCCCAGTCGCGAGGTCCTCAGTCCCAACGGCTTCACCAACAGATTGCGGAACGCCATCAGCCCGGTGACGCTCGCGGCCTGGTTGTCGACGAAGCCCTGCAGCAGCAACGACATGATCCGCGCCGTGTCGGCGTCCGCCATTGCGCCGGCCGGCAGCCGCAGTTCGAACCAGTCCTGGTGCACGCCGGCCCCGTCCAGCACCCCGGCCAACAAGGTGTCGGCCGGCGGCGACGGATACGCGAGGACCCGGTGGCGCTCGGGATTGCGCGCGGCAAACCCGATCGGCCGGCGCAGCGCGGACCAGCGCGCGCCGATCCTGCCCGCCAGCGAACGCGAACGCCGGCAGGCCCGTCCCGCCAGGCTGGCGGCGGGCGCCGTCAACGCCAGTGCGGTCACCGGCACCCGGCGCTCGGCGAGGGCGGCCTCGGCGCTCGCGGTCGGCGCCGCGGGCAGCAGTTCGGTCAGCGACGGAATGTCGCCGTTCCCGGCGCGGACCTGGCGCTCCAGTTCCGGGGACAACCCGCCGCCAAGCTCGTTGCTGTGGCACGACAACGCCATCAACGCCGGATGCCCGGACGCGAGCGGAACGAAGCGGTGCCAGGTGCCGCCACCGAAGCGGACGGTGAACATCGCGTCCGGCGGCACGTCGACGCACTCCAGCGCCTGCACGAAGCCGTCCGGATCGGCCTCGATGCGCTCCTGCGAGGCGGTCGAGAAGCACAGCCGCGCGCCGCCGCTGCCGGCGACCGCGGTGAACATGCGATGGCCGGCATGGCGGTGGAACGGATGCCCGTTCTCGCCGACGACGAAGGAATACAGCGCGGTCGGGTCGCCGCGCGACAGGTCGGTGCCGCCAAGACGCGCCGACGGCTCGTCCAGCGCATCGACATGCCGCGGATGACGCGCCTGCATGGCGCTCACCGAGGCGATCAGCCGGTCGCCCTCGCCGATCGCCAGCTGTCCGATCAGGGTCACCTCGACCGGCAGTCCGCCGCTGCGGGAGGGCAGCGAGACCGACGGAAAGGTATCGATACGTCCCTGTGCGATGCCCATGCGCGATCTCCTCTCAGGCCTTCGAGTCACGCATCGGAAGCGCCGCCATCGGCGGGTCCACGCTTTGCCTGCGCGCGGGCGCGGCTCTCCCGCTTCAACGGTCGCGCGACCGGGCAGGCCTCGGTCATCCAGTCGAACAGCGTATTGGCCAGGCGTTCGCTCTGCTGGCGGAAGTAGACGAACTGGCCGCGCCGCTCGCGCACGATCAGGCCCGCCTCCTCCAGCACGCGCAGATGTCCGGACAGCGCCGGCTTGCTGAAATCGAAGCGCTCGCCGATCTCGCCCGCGGTCATCTCGCCTTCGCTGAGATAGGCGAGGATCTTGCGGCGCGGGACCGAGGCCAGGGCCTCGAAGACACGATCGACGGACATGATGACGACAACAGTTAATTAATTTATTAACTATTTACTCCGATTCCGGCGCGAGCGCAAGCCGCCCGGCCGACGGCGCACAAACGAAGACGGCCCGGAACATGCCGGGCCGTCCAGGAAACGCCGCGATGGCGGCGCTCAGGCCATCGGCAGCTGCAGCCCCTGCGCCTTCGCGCAGGCCTTGGCGATCTCGTAACCGGCATCGGCATGACGCATGACGCCGGTGCCCGGGTCGTTCCACAGCACCCGCGCAATGCGCTTGTCGGCGGCCTCGCTGCCGTCGCAGACGATCACCACGCCGCTGTGCTGGCTGTAGCCCATGCCGACGCCGCCGCCGTGATGCAGCGACACCCAGGTCGCGCCGCCGGCGACATTGAGCATCGCGTTGAGCAGCGGCCAGTCGGACACCGCGTCCGAACCGTCCATCATCGCCTCGGTCTCGCGGTTGGGGCTGGCGACGCTGCCGCTGTCGAGGTGATCGCGACCGATCACCACCGGCGCCTTCAACTCGCCGTTGCGGACCATCTCGTTGAACGCCAGACCCAGCTTGTGACGCAGGCCCAGGCCGACCCAGCAGATCCGTGCCGGCAGGCCCTGGAAGCTGATCCGCTCCCGCGCCATGTCCAGCCAGTTGTGCAGGTGGGCGTCGTCGGGGATCAGCTCCTTGACCTTGGCATCGGTCTTGTAGATGTCCTCCGGATCGCCCGACAGCGCGACCCAGCGGAACGGGCCGACGCCGCGGCAGAACAGCGGACGCACATAGGCCGGCACGAAACCGGGGAAGTCGAACGCGTTCTCGCAGCCCTCGTCCTTGGCCATCTGGCGGATGTTGTTGCCGTAGTCGAACACCGGGATGCCCATGTCCTCGAAATGCAGCATCGCCTCGACATGGACGCGCATCGACTTCTTGGCCGCGTCGCGCACGCGCACCGGGTCCTCCTTCTGCATCCGCTGCCACTGCTCGACGCTCCAGCCGACCGGCAGATAGCCGTGGACCGGGTCGTGCGCGCTGGTCTGGTCGGTGACCGCGTCCGGGCGCACGCCGCGCTCGACCATCCGCGGCAGGATCTCGGCGGCGTTGCCCAGCAGGGCGATCGACTTCGCTTCGCCGGCGGCGGTGTACTTCTCGATCCGCGCCAGCGCGTCGTCCAGGTCGCTGGCCTGCTCGTCGACGTAACGGGTGCGCAGGCGGAAGTCGATGCGGCTCTGCTGGCACTCGATGGTCAGACTGCAGGCGCCGGCCAGCGAGGCCGCCAGCGGTTGCGCGCCGCCCATTCCGCCCAATCCCGCGGTCAGGATCCACTTGCCCTTGAGGTCGCCTCCGTAGTGCTGGCGCCCCATCTCGACGAAGGTCTCGTAGGTGCCCTGCACGATGCCCTGGCTGCCGATGTAGATCCAGGACCCGGCGGTCATCTGGCCGTACATCATCAGGCCCTTGCGATCGAGCTCGTTGAAGTGCTCCCAGTTGGCCCAGGCCGGCACCAGGTTGGAGTTGGCGATCAGCACCCGCGGCGCATCCGGATGGGTCGGGAAGATGCCGACCGGCTTGCCCGACTGCACCAGCAGGGTCTGGTCGTCGTCGAGGTGCTTCAGCGACGCCAGGATCGCGTCGTAGCTGTCCCAGTCGCGCGCGGCGCGGCCGATGCCGCCGTAGACGACCAGGTCCTCGGGCCGCTCGGCGACTTCCGGATCGAGGTTGTTCTGGATCATCCGGAACGGCGCCTCGGTCAGCCACGACTTGCAGCTCAACTCGCTGCCGCGCGGGGCGCGGATCGTGCGTGAAGGATCGTGACGGTTGCGGGCGCTCTGGCTCATGACGGACTCCGGTGATGTGGCCGCGTGGGCGGACCTGCGATGGACGCCATTATCGCGCCGCGCCGCCGCGCCGGGCCGCCGCCGCCGCCGCGCACGCGCGCCTGGCGGCCGATTCGGGCGGAAAATCCGTCCATCGGCGCGGTTTTGTTTACGCTGTACGCATGCCCCGCCGTACCGACACCGCCGAACGCATCCTCGCCGCCGCCCGCCGGTTGTTCGAGCACGAGGGACCGGCCGGGGTGACGATGCGCCGGGTCGCCGCCGCGGCCGGACTGTCGCCGATGGCGATCTACCGGCACTTCGACAACCGCGAGGCGCTGCTGGCGCGGATCGGCGAGGACAGCTTCGAGGCGATCGCCGGCCACTGGTCGGCGCGCGCGCGCGGGCTCGACCCGCTGACCCGGCTGATCGCGGTGCATCGGCTCTATCTGGACTACGCCCTCGCCCACCCGCACCTGTTCGACCTGGCGTTCTCAACGCCGCGTCGCGATGCCCGGCGCTACCCGGAGGACTTCCATGCGCGCCGCTCGCCGACCCTGACCGTGGTCGCCGACGCGGTCGCCGACGCGATGAGCGCCGGCGCACTGCGCGAGGACGACATCTGGGACGTGACCATGACCCTGTGGGCGCATACCCACGGACTGGTCGCGCTGTACCGCAGCGGCCGCTTCAACTACGACGAGGCGGCCTTTCGCGACTTCTACGAGCAGTCGCTGCTGCGACTGTTCGACGGGCTGCGGCCCGCGAGCTGAGCCCAGGGGCTGCGAAACGCTCTAGTGACCGCGCTGCGACGGCCGCTGCGGCGTGCGGTCGCGGACATGGGTGCCAAGCTCGACCCCCGAACGCCGGGCCGCCTCGATCGACTGGTCGCGCGCATCGTCGGGCGCGCGAACCTGCTGGCCGATGCAGTTGCCCGGCCGCGCATCGCCACCGGCGCGGGCAACGCAATGGGCCTTGCCGGGCATGCCGCCGCGGGCGGGCGCATGCTCGGCCACCCGGGCCTCGTCGCCATGCCGCGCGCTGCTGTGCGGGTCGACCAGGTGCACGCCCGGCTCGTCGATGGTCTGGGCGTCGACGGCGGCGATGAAGCCGCACGACAGCAGCATCGACAATGCCCATCGCATCGGAACGAAGCGGCGATCGCGGCGCATGCGAAGGGCTGGACGGGAGAACGGCTGGGACTGATCCATGACGGGGGGCATCTGTTGAATGCGGGTCGCGCGCGGTCGCTGCTGACCCGGAGGCGGAAAGCCGTCGCTGCAACTCGGGCTCCGTGGATTCCAGTCCCTGGAAATGTGACGCGCCGCTCTGCAGGCGGGTTCGATGGCCGATAATGATAATCGAAACGACAGATTGGGCATAAGCCCTACCCGAAGCGCGTCAAACGGCGTTTGAATCCCGCTCGCGCCGCCAACGACGATCGACAGCCGATGCAAGCCGCCACGGCGGCATCGGGTACGGGTTCCGGAGCGGGCACCCGCGACCGGGGGAGGTCTCGGGGAAAGCCACGGGTGCGCCGCTCCGGCCGCATGCACGCCGTCCGCGCCGATGCGCCGATGCAGCGATGCCGCAACCGCGGCAGCCGGATGCCGGCCCGGGACTCAGCCGTCGTTGAGGCGGTTGTAGATCCGCGAGGACGCCTCGCCGACCTGCACCTGGGTTCCGGGCTCGTCGCGGCCGGTGGCCGCCTGGCGCTCGCGATCCAGAGCCTGACCGCGCGCGTTGCGGCAGGACTTCGAGCGGATGTTCGAGCCGGTCTCGCGCATGCAGCGCGCGCCAGTGCGAGGCCGGGCAGACTCGGCGGCGTCGGACTGGATCACCTCCGCGGCCGATGGCGGCCCCTCGGGCGGATCGGGTGCAACGGACTCCTGTCCGGCGGCCGCGAACGCTGCGGTGCCGAGCAGGCCGGCCAGACAGATGCCTGATGCCATGCGGATCTTCATCATCGGACTCCCTGGACTGCGGCATGTCGCCACTGTCCAGGCGATACGCGCCAGCGGCACGAACCGTCGCAGTCGCAGCCGCCGACCGCGGCCGGCGTCGCAGGACCGCTCAACCGCCGCGCGGGCAATCCTCGCGGCGGCCGGCATGGAAGGCCGCGACCTGTTCGTCGCTGGCCGGCTGCGGGGCGACGCCGTCGTCGAACAAGACCCGCCACTGGCCGTCGTCGTCGCGGTGCCAGACCGAATGGAAGGCACCGATCCGATGACGCACCGCGCCATCGGGGCCAACGCTCTCGTACAACGCGGGACCGCTGGAGGCGGCGACATCGTCCGCTCCGGCGATCGTGACCCGGGCCGGGTACCAGGACAGTTTCAGCGACTCGCCGGCAATGATGCCGGCCCAGGCATCGACGATGGCGTCTCGCCCGCGCAGCGGCGCGGCCTGGCCGCTGTTGAACGCGGCCTGCTCGCCGACGTGGGCGGCGAAGGCCGCGCCATCGTGCTCGGCCACGCTGCGCGCGAAGCCCAGCTCGCGCGCCCAGACCTCGCATTCGGCGTCGCTGTGGGTCGGCGCCGCGGCAGCCGGCGGACCGGCCGCGGCCGTCGTTCCCAGGCAGACGATGGTCACGCAGGCAATGGCCAGCGATCGCGGACGGGGTTTGCGGACGGGGATGCGCATCGCGGTTCTCCAATCGGCCAGGAGCGGCGGCGGGCGGGCAGCCCGCCGCGACCAATCGTCACTATCGGCACAGTGCAGCGCCACCGCCAGCACAGGAAGTCATGCCCCCGACGCATGACAGCGCGCCAGCCGCAAGCGCAACGCAACATGGCACCGTTACTATCTCCGGATGCGATGGATTCCCGACCTGGCGCAGACGACGCGCCACCGCCTGCTTCCCACCCTCCTCGTTCTTGCCGGCCTGACCCTCGGCGGCTGCGCGACGCGCAGCGAACCGGTCGCGCCGCCGGCCTCGTCGCCGGCACCGGTGCTGCTGATCTCGATCGACGGCTTCCGCGCCGACTACCTCGACCTGGGCATCACCCCGAACCTGCAACGCATCGTCGACCACGGGGTCCGCGCCGAGTGGATGAATCCGTCCTACCCGTCGCTGACCTTCCCCAACCACTACTCGATCGTCACCGGCCTGCGCCCGGACCACCACGGCATCGTCCACAACAGCATGGAGGATGCCGACCTGGGTCTGTTCCGGCTGAGCATGCGCGAGGCGGTCGGCGAAGGCCGCTGGTGGGGCGGCGAGCCGATCTGGGTCGGCGCGCACAAGGCCGGCCTGGCGAACGCGACCCTGTTCTGGCCTGGCAGCGAGGCGCCGGTCCAGGACGTGCGTCCGGATCGCTGGACGCCGTTCGACGCCGACCTGCCATACCGCAAACGGGTCGACACCGTGCTGGGGTGGTTGTCCGAGCCGGCGGCGACGCGGCCGCGGGTCGCGACCCTGTACTTCGAGCGCGTCGACAAGGCCGGCCACGACCACGGCCCGGACTCGCCGGAAACGCGCGCGGCGATCCGCGAGGCCGACACCGCGATCGGACGCCTGCTCGACGGCCTGCAGGCGCGCGGCCTGCTCGAAGCGGTCAACCTGATCGTGGTGTCCGACCACGGCATGGCGCCGACCGCGCCGGAGCGGACGATCGCGGTCGAGGACATGGTGTCGATGGCGGACGGCAAGGTGGTCTCCTACGGCCAGTCGGTGGGCATCGAACCCGCCCCGGAGCGCGCTGCCGCGATCGAAACCAGGCTGGTCGGCCGTCACGACCACTACCAGTGCTGGCGCAAGCAGGACCTGCCGGCGCGCTGGCACTACGGCCGTCATCCGCGGGTCCCCTCGATCATCTGCCAGATGGACGAGGGCTGGGACGCGATTCCGGCCGAGTACATGGAACGCCGGCGCGCCGCCGGCGCCCGCGGCTCGCACGGCTACGACCCGGCGCTGCCGTCGATGCGCGCCCTGTTCGTCGCGCGCGGACCGGCGTTCCGCGCCGGCGCGACCCTGCCGGCGTTCGACAACGTCGATGTCTACCCGCTGCTGGCGCATCTGATCGGCATCGAGCCGGCCGCGAACGATGGCGACATCGCCCCGCTGTTGCCGGCACTGGTGTCGCCGGCCCCCTGAGGAAGGTCTGGACGAATCCATCCCGGATTCGTTCAGGCGTCGCAAGGTCAAGCCAGGCTCCACCTTGCTCCCGCTGGATCAAGCACCTGGGTGCTTGATCCGCGCGTGCGCCGTCCCTGGCACACGGCACCTCCGAGCGGGTCAGAGGTGCCCCAACGCGCCGGCGAATGAACGCGGCGACGCGAGCGCGCCGCCCGTCCATTGATGTCCGAAACTGGCGAGTCATGGGCCGTGGGCGGTGCTAGCCTGCATCCATGTCCTCGCCCACCGCCACCGCCGCTTCCGGTACCCAGCACGAGCGTCCCGGCCTGCCGGCGCAGGTCTGCGCGCAGGCCCGCCTGAGTCGCGACGTCCGCTTCGACGGGCTGTTCTTCACCGCGGTCGCGACCACCGGCATCTACTGCAGACCGGTCTGCCCGGCGCCACCGGCGCACGAGAAGAACGTCAGTTACTTCGCCAATGCCGCCGCGGCCGAAGCGGCCGGCTACCGGCCCTGCCTGCGCTGCCGCCCCGAACTGTCGCCTGCCGACGGCCACTGGCGCCGCGGCGACGCCGCGGTCGCGCGCGCGATCCGGCTGATCGACGAAGGCCTGCTCGCCGATGCGCCGGTGTCGGCGCTGGCCGAACGCGTGCACCTGGGCGAGCGGCAACTGCGGCGGCTGTTCGTCGAACGTCTCGGCGCCGCGCCGCTCGGCGTGCACGCGACCCGGCGCCTGCTGTTCGCCAAGCAATTGCTGACCGAGACCGACCTGGCGATCACCGATGTCGCGATGGCCGCCGGCTTCGGCAGCCTGCGCCGCTTCAACACCACCTTCAAGGAGGCCTACCGGATGGCGCCGCGCGAACTGCGCAGGCGCCCGGGCGCCACCCGCGACGAGACCCTGACCCTGCGCCTGGGCTACCGCCCGCCCTACGACCTGGAGGCGATGCTCGACTTCCTGCGCGGCCGCGCGCTGCCGGGCGTCGAAGTGGTCGATGCCCACGGCTACCAGCGCGTGATCGCTCCGAGCGGCGGCAATGCGGCGCCCGGCTGGCTGCGGGTCGGGGCCTGGCCGGATCGCGAGCCCGCGCTGAAACTGGAACTGCACGCGGTACCGCCCTTGCAGTTGCAGACGGTGGTGACACGGGTGCGGCGGATGTTCGACCTCGATGCCGACCCGCAGGCAATCGCCGACACGCTCGCGGCCGACGCGCGACTGCGACCGCTGCTGCGGCAGCGTCCCGGACTGCGCCTGCCCAGCGGCTGGGACGGCTTCGAGATCGCGGTACGCGCGATCATCGGCCAGCAGGTCAGCGTCGCCGCCGCGCGCACCGTCACCGCACGCCTGGCCGCACGCCTGGGCACCACCTTCGAGACACCGCTGGCCGACGGCCTGACCCACCTGTTCCCGACCCCGGCCGCGCTCGCCGAGGCCGACTTCGACGGCATCGGCCTGACCCGGGCGCGCGCGGCGACGGTCCGAACGATCGCCTGCGCCCTGCTCGACGGCCGCGTCGACTTCCGTCCGGAGCAGACCCTGGAGGAGTTCGTCGAACGCTGGACCGCGCTGCCCGGCATCGGTCCCTGGACCGCCCAGTACATCGCCCTGCGCGCGCTCGCGCATCCGGACGCGTTTCCGGCCGAGGACCTGGTCCTGCAGAAGACCCTGCCCACCGACGGCTCGCGACTGAGCGCCAAGGCCCTGGGCAGGCACGCCGAAGCCTGGCGTCCGTGGCGCGGCTACGCCGTGATCCATCTGTGGCGCGAAGCGGCCAAGGCCGCCGAAACCGAGAGAACCGCCAGGACCGCGCCTTCCCGTCCCGCCGCCAAGCGGAGGAAAACCGCATGAACGCTCCCGCCCCGATCTTCCACCGCCTGTACGACAGCCCGGTCGGCCCGCTGCGGATCGCCGCCTCCGACGTCGGCGTGCACGCGATCGAGTTCCACGCCCAGCGCCACCCGGTGCCGCGCGACGCGCGCTGGCAGGCCGGCGAGCACCCGCTGCTGGATGCGGTGGCCGCGCAGCTGGACGACTACTTCGCCGGACGCCGCACCGGGTTCGACCTGCCGCTGGCGCCGGAAGGCACCGCCTTCCAGCGCAGCGTCTGGCTGGAGCTGGCGCGCATCCCGTATGGCAGCACGGTCAGCTATGCGCAGATGGCCTCGCGGGTCGGGCGCCCGGCCGCGGTGCGCGCGGTCGGCGCCGCCAACGGCCGCAACCCGCTGCCGATCGTGCTGCCCTGCCACCGGGTGATCGGCGCCGACGGCTCGCTGACCGGCTTCGGCGGCGGGCTGCCGACCAAGCAGTTCCTGCTCGAACTCGAGGGCGCGTTGCCGAAGGCCGCGATCGCCGACGACCTGTTCGCCGCCTGAGACGCCCCCGGCGCACGTCGCAACGCATGCGACCGCAGTGCCCCATAACGGCAAGCGGTCGCGACCCTTCGCGGCCGGGATGCCCTACCTGCCCCTACCCCTACGAAGGATGAGCCGATGTCCGCTTCCGCCCGCACCGAACAGCACGCCCGCTTCCTCGCCCTGCATCGCGCGGCAAGCCCGCTGCTGATCGCCAACGCCTGGGATGCCGCCAGCGCGGCGCTGTGGGAGCACGCCGGTGCGCCGGCGATCGGCACCAGCAGCGCGGCAATGGCCTGGGCCTGCGGCCACGCCGACGGCGGCACCCTGCCGCGCGCCGCGCTGATGGACAAGGTCCGCGAGATCGTGCGCGTGACCACGGTGCCGGTCAGCATCGACATCGAGGACGGCTACAGCGACGACCCGGCCGAGGTCGCGGCGCTGGTCGCTGAAGTCGCCGCCGCCGGCGCTGTCGGCATCAATCTCGAGGACGGCGCCGACGCGCCCGAGCTGTTGGCCGCGAAGCTGCGCGCGATCCGCAGCGCACTGGACGGACAACCGCTGTTCGTCAATGCCCGCACCGATGTCTACCTGCGCGGCATGGCCGACGGCGAGGCCGCGGTGGCGATGACCCTGGAACGGCTGGCGCTGTACGCGGCGGCCGGCGCCGACGGCGCCTTCGTCCCCTGCATCGCCGATCTCGGCCAGATCGCCGCGGTCGCCGCCGGCACCGCGATGCCGTTGAACGTGATGGCGATGCCCGGACTGCCGCCGCTGGCCGCACTGCGGGAGGCCGGCGTGAGCCGGATCAGCGCCGGCGAGGGCGTGTTCCAGCACGCGTTCGCCGCCGGCCTGGACGCGGTGCGCGGCTTCCTGGGCGGCGACACCGCACGCAGGCTCGACACCGCGGTGCCCTACGGCGAACTCAACGCGCTGTTCGCGCGCGATCGCTGAGCGCGACCCGAACCGCCGCCGGGCCTCCGGATACGCGAAGTCCCGCTCAGTCCGGCATCAGCGCGGCCAGCGCATCCCGATAGCGGGCGGCGATCGCCTCGCGATCGCGATGATGGCCGCCCGCGACCACGCGCTGGCCGCCGACATGGACCTCGTCGACAAGGTTGCGGTTGCCGCTGAAGATCCAGCGGTCGAGCAGGTCCTCGGCGTCGGCGCCGGCCAATTGCGGAGCGGCGCTGTCCAGCACCACCGCATCGGCGACCTGGCCGGCCTCCAGGGTGCCGATGGCGTGGCCGGACGAGGACGCGGCACTGGCGGCGACGCCGCGCAACAGGGTCTCGCCGACGCTGGGCGTATCGGCGGCGACCGCGATGTTGCGGCGGCGGGTGACCAGGCGCTGGCCGTACTCCAGCCAGCGCAGCTCCTCGACCGGCGACACTGAGATATGCGAGTCGGAGCCGATGCCCCAGCGGCCGCCGGCATCGAGAAACTCGCGCAACGGGAACAGGCCGTCGCCGAGGTTGGCCTCGGTGGTCGGGCAGATCGCGACGGTCGCGCCGCTGCGGGCGATGCCGGCCACTTCGGCGGCATCCAGATGGGTCGCATGGACCAGGGTCCAGCGCGCGTCGACCTCGGCGTTGTCGAGCAGCCACTGCACCGGTCGCGCGCCGCGCAGCGCGACGCAGTCCTCGACCTCGGCGACCTGCTCGGCGATATGGATATGGACCGGCATCGCCGGCGGCAGGGCCGCGAGCACGGTCCGCATCGCCTGCGCCGGTACCGCGCGCAGGCTGTGCAGCGCGCAACCGACATGGAGCATGTCGCCGGCGTCCTCGCACAGGCAATCGATCAGATGCAGGTAGGCATCGACATCGTGGCCGAAGCGGCGTTGCCGCTCGCCCAGCGCGGCGCCGTCGAAGCCGGCGCTCATGTACAGCACCGGCAGCAGGGTCATGCGGATGCCGGTATCGCGCGCCGCCGCGACCAGCGCCTGCGACATCGCCGCCGGGTCCGAGTACGGACGGCCGTCGGGCGCATGGTGCAGGTAGTGGAACTCGCAGACCGTGGTGTAGCCGGCTTCGAGCATCTCCGCATAGAGCTGGGCGGCGACCGCGTACAGCGTGTCCGGCCCCAGGCGCGCGGCGAAGTGGTACATCGTCTCGCGCCAGGTCCAGAACGAATCGGCCTCGGCATCCTGACGACCGCGGGTCTGCCGCTCCGCCATACCGGCCATGGCGCGCTGGAACGCGTGCGAGTGCAGGTTGGCGATGCCCGGCACCACGATGCGGCTGCGCGTGTGGCGATGGAAGCGTCCGCCCTCGGCGACCGGGACGATCCCTTCGATGCGGCCGTGGCCGTCGACTTCGGCGCGCACGCCCTCGCGCCAGCCCGACGGCTGGCCGTCGCCAGGACTCCAGAACATGCCCGAGGGGATCGTGTTGCGGCTCATCGGCGGAATTCGCGTCGTTGCTGTCGGTGCACGATTGTCGCGCATTTGCCGCGCGGCGGTGGCGCGGGACCGGCGACCACGACACATGGCCTACAATGTCGCGATGGCTTCCAGCGCTCCCACACCGCCCGATCCCGACGGAGACGGTCCGGCCCAGCTGTGGTCGCGCGAAGCCTGGAAGCGACGGCTTGCGCTGTGGGGCGGCGCGATCGCGGTGGCGCTGGCGGCGATCGTGTTCGCCAAGATCGGCGACGCCGCATTCGAGGTCTTCCTGAAGGTCACCGGCCATTCGCCGTGGTGGGCACTGCTGCTGACGCCGGCCACCTTCGCCGCGCTGGCCTGGACGACCCGCGGCGGCCTGGCCGCGACCCGCGGCAGCGGCATCCCGCAGGTGATCGCATCGCTGCGGATCGGCCGTGACGAGTTCCGCGCCGCGCAGCTCTCGCTGAAGGTCTCCGCGCTCAAGCTGCTGCTGACCGTGGTATCACTGCTGGGCGGCGCGTCGGTCGGACGCGAAGGCCCGACCGTGCACGTCGGCGCCGGCATCATGCACGCGATCGGCCGACGCCTGGGCTACAGCGACCCCTACCAGGCCTCGCGCTTCCTGCTCGCCGGCGGCGCCGCCGGCATCGCCGCCGCATTCAACACGCCGCTGGCCGGCGTGGTGTTCGCGATCGAGGAACTCAGCGGCGCATTCGAGCAGCGCTTCTCCGGCACCCTGCTGACCGCGGTGATCGTCGGCGGCGTGGTGTCGATGGGCCTGCTCGGCGACTACGCCTATTTCGGCCATATCGCCGCACGCCTGCCGCTCGGCCAGGGCTGGCTGGCGATCCTCGCCTGCGGGGTGCTGTGCGGCGTATTGGGCGGACTGTTCTCGCGCATCGTGATCGCCGCCGCCGACGGTCGCCCGCGCTGGCTCGGACGCTTGCGCGGCCGGCACCCGGTGTGGTTCTCCACCGCCTGCGGACTGGCGCTGGCGCTGCTGGGCATCGCCCTGGGCGGCAGCGTGTTCGGCACCGGCTACGAACAGGCGCAGGCGCTGCTGGTACGTCACGACGCCCCGGGCGCCGAGTTCGGCATCGCCAAGTTCGCCGCCAACCTGGTCTCCTACCTGGCCGGCATTCCCGGCGGTCTGTTCTCGCCGGCACTGGCCGTCGGCGCCGGGCTGGGCGACAACCTCACCGGGCTGTTCCCCGGCGTCGACCCGTCGGCGATCGTGTTGCTGGGCATGTGCGCCTACCTGGCCGGGGTGACCCAGGCGCCGCTGACCTCGGCGGTGATCTCGATGGAACTGACCGACAATCACGAACTGCTGCTGCCGATTCTCGCCACCGTGCTGATCGCCCGCGCCTGTTCCAGCCTGTGTTGCCCGACCCCGATCTACAAGGCGCTGGCGCAGCGACTGGCGCCCCGCCTGCAACCTCCACCGACGACGAAGCCCGCCGATGACTGAGACCGCCTCCCCCGATTCTCGCTCCGCAGATACCGGCGACGCACGCTGGGACGGCCTGATCGTCGGTGTCTCGCTCGCCACCCTGGACGGCGCCGACGGCTACGGCGGCATTGCCGACGCCGCACTGGGCTGGCGCGGCGGGCGCCTGACCTATGTCGGTCCCCGCGCCCGACTGCCCGGCCCGGAGGACGCCCTGGCCGACGAACTGATCGAGGCGCGCGGCTGGATCACCCCCGGCCTGGTCGACTGCCACACCCACGTGGTGTTCGCCGGCGACCGCGCGCGCGAGTTCGAGATGCGCCTGCGCGGCGAGAGCTACGAGGCGATCGCGCGCGCCGGCGGCGGCATCCTGTCGACCGTGCGCGCGGTCCGCGAGGCCGACGAGGACACCCTGCTGGCGCAGTCGCTGCCACGCGCCAAGGCGCTGGTCGCCGACGGCGTGACCACGCTGGAGATCAAGTCCGGCTACGGCCTGGACCTGGCCAGCGAGCGTCGGATGCTGCGGGTCGCGCGCCGGCTCGGCGAAGCGCTCGGCATCACGGTGCGCACGACCTGTCTGGCCGCGCACGCGCTGCCGCCGGAATTCAGCGACGACGCCGACGGCTACATCGACGCGGTGATCGAATGGCTGCCGGTGCTGCACGGCGAAGGCCTGGTCGATGCGGTCGATGCGTTCTGCGAAGGCATCGGCTTCAGCCCGGACCAGACCCGACGCCTGTTCGAGGCCGCGCGCGCGCTCGGTCTGCCGGTCAAGTTGCACGCCGACCAGCTCAGCGACCTCGGCGGCGCCGGGCTGGCGGCCGCGTTCGACGGCCTGTCCGCCGACCATGTCGAGTACACCAGCGAAGACAGCGTGCGCGCGATGGCCGCGCACGGCACCGTCGCGGTACTGCTGCCTGGCGCCTTCCACGTACTGCGCGAGACCAGGCTGCCACCGCTGGACGCGTTCCGTGCGCACGGCGTGCCGATGGCGGTCGCGACCGACTGCAATCCCGGCACCGCGCCGCTGCTGTCGCTGCGCCAGGCGATGCAACTGTCCTGCACCCATTTCCGGCTGACGCCCGAAGAAGCGCTGCGCGGCGCCACCACGCACGCCGCGCGCGCGCTCGGCCTGGACGACCGTGGTGTACTGCGGGCCGGCGCCCGCGCCGACTTCGTGCTGTGGGACATCGCGCATCCGGCCGAGCTGGGCTACTGGCTCGGCGGCCGCCTGTGCCGCGGAGTGTTCGCCGGCGGGCGACTGATCGCCTGAGGCGCGCTCAATCGACCGTGGCGGCGACCGCGCGGCGGACGTAGCCGCGCGCCTCGCGCATCGCTCCGGCGGCCTGGTCGAGCAGCCAGTCGCGGAATGCGGCGATCTTGCGGCTGTCGTGGCGGGCGAGCGGATAGACGAACCAGAAGCGGCGCCCGTCGGCGGCGACGAAGTCGTGCGCGGGCACCAGCCGGCCGGCCTCCAACTCGTCGCGGAACAGGATCGGCGAACCGATCGCCACACCATGGCCGGCCACCGCCGCGGCGATGTCCAGATACTCGGCCGACAGGCTGGTGCCGAAACGCCCGCCCAGTTCGACCTCGTGCAGGCCACGCGCCCGGTACCAGCAGCGCCACCACTCCGGCCGCCCCAGCAACGGCAGCGGCATCGGCCTGGCGGGGTCGTCGATCGCCCGCGCCACCTCCAGCAACTGCGGCGCGCACAGCGGCATGAAGATGCTGGGAAACAGCTCCTGCGCGCGCAGCCCGGCCCAGTCGCCGTGACCGTTGCGGATCGCCGCATCGAACGGGCCGTCGACCAGGTCCTGGGCGTCGGCCGACAGGTCCAGCTCGACCGTGATCTGCGGATGCAGGCGACGGAAGCCGCCCAAACGCGGCGTCAGCCAACTGGTGCCCATGCTCGGCAGCGCGGTCAACGACAGGCAGGCTTCGTCGGTCTCCGCCGCCTTGATGAAGCAGGCGCTCAGGGCCGCGAACGCCTGGCTGGCCTCCTGCGCCACCAGCCGGCCGGCCCGGGTCAGCTCGACCCGCTGCGGATGACGCCGGAACAGGCGCACCCCGACCTGCTGTTCGAGCCGGCGCACGTGGTAGCTGACCGAGGCGGCGGTGGTGTCCAGTTCCCGCGCCGCCGGGGCGAACCCGCCCAGACGCGCGGCCGCTTCGAACGCGCGGATCGAGGGCAGCGATGGCAGGCGGCGGTATCCGACCATAAGCGAGGCTTAGCCTAGCGCCTCGTATTCGGGTCGTCGACAGCGACGATGCCGACCAAGATCGGGACACCGCGTCGAGCGGCGTCCACAGCGGCCGCCGGTACCCGACGCCCCTCCAGGGAGCCGCCATGAATCCGCCATTCGACCCGCCGCACGATGACCGTTTCTCGCCGCCTCGGCGCCGTTTCCTGACCGCGGCGGCGATCGCCGGCGGCGCCGCGGCGCTGGGCCTGCAGCCGTCGATACGCGCTGCCCGCGCCGCGATCGACCGCCTGGATGCCCCCCATGCACGCGACTGGGAATGGCTGCGCGGCAACTGGGACGTCCACCACCGCAGGCTCAAGGAACGCCTGGTCGGCGACACCCGCTGGGAGGAGTTCGCCGGTCGCAGTGCGATGTGGCTGACGATGGGCGGCCTGGGCACGATCGACGACAACAGCCTCGACCTGCCCGGCGACGCCTACCGCGGACTGGGGCTGCGGGTGTTCGATCCGGGCAGCGGGACGTGGGCGATCTGGTGGCTGGACGGCCGCAATCCGACCCGGATCGAACCGGCGGTGCGCGGCGGCTTCGACGGCGACACCGGCACCTTCAGCGGTCGCAACACCCTCAGGGGCCAGCCGATCCTGATGCGCTTCCGCTGGCACGACATCCACGGCGAACGCCCGTGGTGGGAGCAGGCGTTCTCGCCCGACGACGGCGCCAGCTGGGAGGTGAACTGGCGCAACTGGTTCACCCGCACCTCGGCAACGCCGCATCCACTGCCGATGCGCGCGGACGCGCCGACCGACTTCAGCTTTATCGCCGGCCGCTGGAAGGTATGGAACCGGCGTCTGCGCGAACGCCTGGTCGGCAACGACGACTGGGACGAGTTCCCCGGCACCCTGCACAACTGGCCGGTGCTGGGCGGTTACGGCAACGTCGGCGACAACGTGATGCACTTCCCCGGCGGCGACGTGCGCGGGGTCAGCGTGCGCAGCTACGACGCCGGCACCGGCCAGTGGCTGAGCTGGTGGATCGACAACCGCGACCCCTCGCGGCTGGAGCCGCCGGTGAAGGGGCGCTTCACCGGTGGCGGCGACAACCGTCTCCTGATCGGCGACGACACCCTGCGCGGACAGCCGATCAAGACCCGGGTGATCTGGTCGCATATCAGCGCCGATTCGGCGCGCTGGGAGCAGGCCTGTTCCGCCGACGGCGGCCAGACCTGGGAAGTGAACTGGACCAGCGACTTCACCCGCATCGGCTGACCGCGGCCCGGCGCCGGGCGAAGGGGCTCTGCTCCTCGCTGAACTTCGACTTGCAGCAGGCGTCTTGGGGCTGGAGTGTCGCCCAATCCTCTAGTACTGGCTGACCCGATCCATTGGGGGAGAGATCAAAAGGAAGCCGAGATAGCTGTATCGAGCCAGCCACCGTTCACGGACACTCGTCATGGCAGAGCTGACGTCTTTCCGCGCAGAATCAAGCCTGTATGCGGCCATGGGCGACATCCTCAGGGGGCATCAGCGCCGGGATCGCTTCCATGGCTGCGTTCTTTGTGGCCGCTCATACCTGCAAGCGCGTCTTTGAGCGCATCTCGACTCGCGGGATTCAACTTGCATGGGTGGCCATTGCCCGGCCACTCATAGAAATGGAACCGGGATGCCGCCCAGGTGCCCACCAGTTCACCGCTGACGTACTCGCGTACAAGCAAGTACACATCAACCTGGTCCCTTTTCACCTCCTGATCGGCCTCGCAACTCAACGAGATCAATCTATTAATATCCCTGATCTCGCCTTTATCAATGACGACGGCCCGGAAGCTCGCAGACCTGATCAGGTCCTCCGTTGAGTATCGAATGGGAGCCAGCGCATCGAAATCCCGGTAATAGATCTCGACTCGATCCACAAGGAGGCCTGGCTCTGGGTCAGAAGCTTCTGGACTGCACCCCATTAAACAAAGCACTGTCATCAACAGAGCCGATCGGCTCATATTGGCCATCATCACCCACACTCCCGAACTGGACACCTAGCCTCTACAGGCTTTCCAGAGTGATCCCCACGCTGAGGCTCCTGTAGACGCTGAGCTGCTGGCCGTTCGTAGTCCTCAATGACATTCCGCTCTTCCTGAGTACCATACTGACTGTCAAAAGTGTTCGCATCCATGGCAATGCTATCGCCAAAAATATCGTTCATTGCATGCTCGAACTCGTGCCCCAGACTAAGCGCTGGCGAAATGACGCCCCTCTCCCCGTTCGTAGAATCGATTACCTCGATTGCGCCTTGATCAGCCCAAGTCACCTCATTGGTTTCAGGGTTGTAATTGGTCTGGGCTGCGTTCGTGCGATCAGCTGCCGGCTTCACGGTAACGACGATGTCGCTGGCATGGATGGCACCGATCCCATTGGCCGCTCTCCCAGAGTTGAGATAGCGAACGGCCCTAGAAAAGTTCCTCATGAACTGAGGCGGAGCTCCCGGAGCAAATCTAATCTCACGTCCATCCGGATCAGTAAATCGATATGGGTTATTGCTCGCATACCAGTATCGATTGAATGCATCAAGTGGATTCCCATAAGCTGCCACCGGATCAGCCGACAAAAACCGCCCGATATCCTCGTCGTAATAGCGCTGCTGCGCGTAGATCAGCCCGGTTGCGGCATCGCCGACATGTCCGGTATAGGCGGGGCCGTCGTCCAGCGGCTTACTGCTCCTGCCGTAGGGTTCGTACTCGTTGCGCTCGATGACGTTGCGGTTGGCATCGGTCTCCACCACCGGGCTGCCCAGCGCGTCGGTGTGGATGTAGGTCACCGTCTGCGCCTGGGCAGGCAGCCCGAGCGCGGTCGTCCACAGCAGGATTGTCAGAAGCCAGTTACGCATCGCTTGTCCTTGTTGCCTGACCGGCTCGTGACACCTGAGCGGCCGTCTTGTTGTTGATCGATTCAGTGCCCCGTCAATCTGGAATGCTCTGGCCTTGAGGCCTCGTATCCCGTCCTCTTTCCATCCACTCACGTCGCCTTACTGCGGCGAGACATGGTTGCAACCACGCTGTCTGGACCATGGCGCGGTCCGCGAACAGTCGGTCAGCAGCGGATCTTCGTAGCGGCGTTCAGCCCAAGCGTTGTAGGCATTCGCCAGTCAGCAGGTTGCATACGTCGTGAACCGGCGATACTCCGTCGATAGTGACGTTCACGCTGCCGCTGGCATCAAGGGCCGGATAGGCCAACTTGGCCTGACATGGAACTGGGCATCGGCATGGACAACGGGCAGCCGACCGGGTCACAGGGCCGCCAGGACAACCACCAATCGCGACATTCCCCGAAGTCCTCGGGACTCAAGCGCCACTAATGTATGGCGACGGCCTGCAAGACCATCGCGCTGCCCTGGCAACCGTCCACATACAGGTCCACCTGTGCCCCGGACTGCTGCGCCGCCACCAGCAGCGTGAGCATCTCCTTGAGCAAGGGGTGGTTGAGATTGATCCGGTACTGCGTGCCACCGCAGCCCTCCTCGACCGGAGCAGCGTTCACCGAGTGCACATAGATCGCTTCGGCTCCCCAGCCCGTACCGATCCGGGCGATGGTATGGCCAGTGTTGTTGCGCGCGGCTGCGCATGGGAAGGAGAGCAAGAGCACGGCAAGCGCTCCCCATAGGGCCTTGATCGTCATTCAATCGTCCTCAATCGCCTGAAAATTCTACATGTCCGGCCATGCGCATGGCGGACACCAATCGTAACAGGCCAGACACGCCTGCCTATTTCGTGATCCTGGTGCATACAGGCGGCTATCCGATTGCCTGCCGGGGCGCAAGAGCACCCGTCGGAACCGCTCGCACCTGCTGGCACTGCGTCACTGCATCCAGCGCCCTCGCGTCATGCCTTCGCTGCTCGATCAACCGGGCCATCCTCGTTGCTGCTTATTGACCAGGGCAGATGCCGACCCCAGTCGGCAAGAATAGTTCACTTATCCATTTGGTCACACGAACAAATGAACCTGACACCATTTTCCCCATCCGCATGCACTCGGCACTGGACTACCAATCACCGGTGCAGGCGGAGAGGAACTATCTATCGGTCAGGCTTGTATCCTGACTACCTGTCTGTGAAAGCCGGGGCAGTCCAACCTGACCCCATTTCCCGGATCGATGTGGTCGCCGGACGCTTACCTTACAACTCCGTTACCGTCCCAACGACCTCCCCCCTCCAAACGAGTTCATCCCCTGGCTCGCGAACAATTATCGTTGCAAAAAGATCACCGTCAGACACAACCAGCTCCAAACCGGCGACAAGGCTAATTGATCTCGCGGCAAGGTCGTTCGTAGTGCCAGTGTTATTAAGGCGCAAGAAGCCATCTGCATCCCTGTTGTTGAAATCTGCATAGATGTAATTCATTTGAACCGATCTCAAAATTTGGCTCGCTCTGCGGCCGGAACGGGGTTGGGCTGAACTGCCATAAGTTCAGCTGCCTTTTCAGGTGCAAGGCCGGTGACCGTCGCATGATTTGGCGACCTGCCTCCAGTAGATATTACGTCGCCGCCAGCGGCGCGCACTTGGCCCACTGTTGTTACGCCAACCTGATTGTGCTGGACGTTGGTGCATAGCTGACACAACGAAGCACCGTTAGCGCTTTCTGCCGAAAATCCGGTCACACCAGCTGGATGTGTACCAATTCCCTTGGCGAGGCCTTCGGCTGAGTTTGCACCCGCAGTTGATCCACCACGCACCACCAACGCACCGTCGGCTAGCCGCTTCTCTGTGGAAACCAGGCAGCCCGCACCCAACCCTCGCACCCCACCTGCCGCACCGGTTCCAGCCGACATCGCAATTGCGATATACAACACAACGTCTTCGACGCTATGCGGCTGACTGAGCTCAACTCCAAACTGCTGCGCCATCATCTGACCAAAGCTGCCCCGTGCATCTGATGGGGTCATTAGCCAGTCAAAGAGTGGCACTCCAGTGGACGGCAGCTGTACATTTCCACGGGACTGCCGACCATCTGGATCGGTGAACCTGTACGGATTGTTATTCGCATACACATAGCGATTGAAACTCGCACCCGTGTTCGGATTCGCGGCAACAGGATCGACGCTGAGAAACCGCCCGATATCCTCGTCGTAATAGCGCTGCTGCGCGTAGATCAGCCCGGTTGCGGCATCGTCGACGTGTCCGGTATAGCCGGGGCCGTCGTCCGTGGCTGATTGCTCCTGCCGTACGGCTCGTACTCGTTGCGCTCGATGACGTTGCGGTTGGCGTCGGTCTCCACCACCGGACTGCCGAGGGCGTCGGTGTGGATATAGGTCACCGTCTGGGCCTGGGCCGGTAGGCACAACGCGCTCATCCAGCACAAGACTGTCAGTACCCTGTTACGCATCGCTATTCCCTTGTCCTTTGAAAATCGCTGCCCCCTTCCCAATGCCAGGCCCGAGCAGAACTGGAAATTTCGGCCTTGGGTTGGGAAGTGAATCGGGCGGCGAACTCGGCCGGCGGGACATCGCCGATCGACGAGTGCGTCCGGAGAGATCGTAATCGCCCCTCCAGCTTTCGATCTTCCGGCGGGCGTCATTCAGTGACAGGTCAGACGCGGGCACTTGCGCCGCAGATTGAGTTCAGCCTGCGAAAGCCGTAGCGGACCCGCGTGGCGGCAACCTCCTGATCCGCCGAAGCAGTGGGCCATCATCGCTATCCTGGGGTTGGTAGCACCACGCCGAACGACTCTGCTTAACCACGCTGCAGGCATGGCGCACACCAATGCGGTATCGATCGATCAGATGGCCCACGAGCGTCTTGCGCTGCGCGGGCCTCAGAGCTTTTTTGACAGCACGTCCTGCAGCATGACCTTGTCCAGGCTCAGGTCGGCGACCAACTGTTTGAGCTTGCGGTTCTCCTCCTCCAGCTGACGCAGGCGGCGCAGCTCGGCCACCCCGAGGCCTCCGAACTTCTTGCGCCAAGCGTAGAACGTGGCCTGGCTGATGCCCATCTTTCGGCAGATCTCCTCCACGGTCGTGCCACTCTCGGCCTGCTTCAGAGCGAATGCGATCTGTTCTTCGGCGAACTTTGACTTCTTCATGGCGACGGGTCTCCTTCAGGCCTGAGTGTCGCCGAATTCTCTACTTCTGACTGGTCCGAATTACAGGAAGGAGGTCAGTAACAAGGCCCGCGAATGCAGGCCTTGTGCGTTCATGGAATCGGCTTAATTGCCCCCGTCCCCTTTGGTCCACGAACGAGAACCTCGAAAACGAAAGGGTACTGGATGGAATTCATTTCCATGCCATTGCGAAGATCGAGCAGCCTCAGGCACCAGCCCCCGGGCCTGCTGAGCATCGCGATTAGGTCTTCAGTACTTCCATAGCTGAAGCGGACCTCTTCATCCTCGGCCCACTCTGCGGCGAAAAGCATGAAGAATCTACCGGCCCGGTTCGCCACCATTGCCTGCTCGATCCGCCGCAATACTGCGAAGACTCCAGGCATACTTCCCTTGGTTTCCAGAAGCGTCAGTTCCGCTTCGATGGCCGGAACCATATTCACCTCTTGGTCTCTTGGAGCCCGCAACGCAAGGACCTCGCCCAGATGCATCACACTGACTAGTGAGGCAATTCCGTCCCTGACATCCGCCTCAAACGCCTCCAATCCTGGCGCATGACCGATGCCCATTTCGTCCAACACCTCGATGACCACCGCGAGCGCAGGCGAATCCTCAAGTTCAAAGGCAATACCCATCGACAGGCTCATGATCTATCTGCGACCCCGGGTTCTGATCTCGCTTCCATTTTGGCCATCATTGGCCTTGTGCAGTTCCCGAATATCTCTATTCGAGACGGGTCGGTCCGCGCCATCACCGCGAAAACGACGCCCATCCGGAGCGATGTTCATCTTGATAGGAGTCGCTGATGGCCCATTGCTTCCCGTGTCCCGATGAGCGCAGGCGTACGACGTCATTGCCATTACGGACGATTGTCGGATTGCCGTTTGCTGTGGAAACAGCACTATCCACCTGCCCTTGGATCGTACGCTCACCCGGCACGGGACGGTACCCCCTGCTCTCCAAGCCACCTCGGACTGCATTTCCAGAGCGATTCGCACTGACCCTGCCAGCGACTCCGCGGAGTGCAACACCGGTTCCGAGCGACATCGCAGTTACGGTGTACAAGACAACGTTTTCCGTGCCATGCGGCTTACTGAATTCAGATACAAGCTGCTCCCCTACCAATTGACCTGTACTGCCCCGTCCATCTGATGGATTCATAAGCCAATCAAATCGTGGTACTCCGGTAGATGGCGGATCTACATTTTCACGGAACTGCCGGCCGCCTGGGTCAGTGAATTTGTCGGGATTGCTGTTCGCGTAGCGGTAGCGATGGAACTGCGCTATCGGATCGTCATAGGCGGTCACGGGATCGACGGACAAAAACCGCCCGATATCCTCGTCGTAATAGCGCTGCTGCACGTAGATCAGCCCGGTTGCGGCATCGTCGACGTGTCCGGTATAGCCGGGGCCGTCGTCCGTGGCTGATTGCTCCTGCCGTACGGCTCGTACTCGTTGCGCTCGATGACGTTGCGGTTGGCGTCGGTCTCCACCACCGGACTGCCGAGGGCGTCGGTGTGGATATAGGTCACCGTCTGGGCCTGGGCCGGTAGGCACAACGCGCTCATCCAGCACAAGACTGTCAGTACCCTGTTACGCATCGCGTTTCCCTAGTCCTTTGAAAATCGTGACCCCTTCAGTACGCTCACAACTGCTTGTGGTCGCTCCCCCCAAAAAAAACGGCGGGCCATGCCCGCCGTTTTCGTGCCATTCGCCGCTCGCGGCGAGGCGCCGCGCTTACTCCTTGGCGGCAGCCTTCTTGGCGACGACCTTCTTGGCCGGCGCCTTGGAAGCCTTCTTCGCCACCGGCGACGACGCCGAGCCGGTCGCCTTGGTCACGGCCGTGTGCGAACGGGCGTTGCCGTAGCTGGAGTTGTAACGCTTGCCCTTGGCGGTCTTGCGGTCGCCCTTACCCATGTTCCGTGCTCCGAATCTGTCGTGAGTGTGTTGTTGGTGACGCGCCGTCGGCGAGGATGCGCTGTCGGGATACGCCATCAGGCGTGACCGTCCATTCTAACACGCGAACCGGCGCGTCCGGAGGCTGTCGCCCCCACGCCCGCCGGGACTGCCCCCTCCCTCGGACGGCCCTGGGCAGGGAGGGCGGATTTGCGCAGCCAATCCCGGAATCGATCCGGATGCCGTGCGTCCGGGGCACAGCAGCGCGGTCAGGGCCTGACGAACCCCAATCGGCGCGAGAGCAGCCCCAAGCCCCCCCTTGGTAAGGGGGGGCGCCCCGAAGGGGCGGGGGATCGGAGGCGCGAGGCCGGGGCCCGGGATTTGCGCAGCCAATCCTGGCATTGATCCGGATGCCGTGCATCCGGATCAATGCATCAATGCGCGCAGGACGCGTCGTGGACGTGGCCGTGGTTGAGTCTGAGGTTGGCCAGGTGGGCGAGGCCGACCAGGGTGCCGCCGAAGGTCATCGCCACCGCGTGCGGCAGCAGTGCCTCGTGCAACGGCCGGTACAGCACGCCCGCCCACAGCACCAGCAGGCCCGGGATCAACAGCGACAAGGCCCGCACCGCACGGTGCCGGCGATACCCCCAGACCACGCTGAACAGCCCCAGCCCGGTCGCGAACACCACGAAGGCCAGCTCGAAGCCGTCGTCGAACCAGCCGGTCACGCCCAGCGACGGCAGGGTCGCGATCAGCACCGGCAGCAACGCGCAGTGCACCGCGCACAGCAGCGAGCCGACCGCACCGACGCGATCGAGAAGATGGTGGAAGAACGAACGGATACGTGAGGGGGGCATGACGTACGGCAGGGGCTGGATCTCGAATTGTTATAGTATAACATTCCGATCATCCCGGTACGTCACTTTAGCTCAAGCCCATGCATTCCAACAGCCTCCCGCGTCGCCTTCCCCTCTCACTCGCCCTCGCCGCTGCGCTGATGGCCGGCTCTCCGCAACTGCTTGCGGCCACCGACAGCGCGACCGCGCAGGACCACGACCACGAAGCCGTGGACCTGAACGCAGTCGAAGTACGGGCCACGCCGCTGGCCGGGACCGCCGAGGACCTGACCCGGCCGGTCGAGATCCTGGCCGGCGACAAACTCGACGAAGCCAAGGCCAACTCGCTCGGCGAGACCGTATCCAAGCTGCCGGGCGTGCAGTCGACCTACTTCGGTCCCGGCGTCGGCCGGCCGATCGTGCGCGGCTTCGACGGTGCGCGCGTGCAGGTGCTCAGCGACGGCCTCGGTGCCGGTGACGTGTCGACGGTCAGCGTCGACCACGCGGTCAGCATCGAGCCGTTCCTGGCCAACCAGATCGAGGTGCTGAAGGGCCCGGCCACCCTGCTCTATGGCAGCGGCGCGATCGGCGGCGCGGTCAACGTGATCGACGGCCGCATTCCCGAGGCGGCGACGGCGAGGCCGCTGGAAGGCCGCGCCGAGCTGCGCGCCGGCACCGTCAACGACGAGAAGACCGGCATGGTCCGCCTCGACGGCACCTCGGCCGGGGGCAATCTGGTGTTCCATTTCGACGCCCTGCACCGCGAGACCGGCGACTACGACATCCCCGGCTTCGCCGAGAGCGAGCACGCCCACGAAGACGATCACGACGACGGCCATGACGATGACGGGCACGAAGAGGAAGGCGTGCGCGGCACCCTGGCCAACAGCGCGGTGCGCACCGACGCCGGCGCGCTGGGCGTGTCCTGGGTCGGCGAGCGCGGCTTCCTCGGCGTCGGCGTCAGCCTGTTCAACACCCGCTACGGCGTACCCGGCCACTCGCACGGCGAAGAAGACGGTCACGACGACCACGGGCACGACCACGACGACGAAGAGCACGAGGAGGAGGGACCGGTCCGGATCGTGATGGACCAGCGTCGCGCCGAGCTGCGCGGCGGGCTCAACGACATCGGCCCGTTCGTCTCCCTGCGCGGCAAGCTCGCGCATACCGACTACACCCATACCGAGTACGAGGGCGAGGAAGTCGGCACCGTGTTCGACAACGACAGCACCGAGGCGCGACTGGAGCTGGTCCACCGACCGGTGCTGGGCTGGGACGGCGCGATCGGCCTGCAATGGGCGGACCGCGACTTCAGGGCGATCGGTGAGGAAGCCTTCGTGCCGGCCTCGAAGTCGCGCGACACCGGCCTGTTCTGGATCGGCCAGCGCGAGTTCGGCGACCTGAAGTTCGAGCTGGGCGCGCGCCACGACCGCAACAGCATCGACATCGATGCCGCCACCGCGATCGGCCCCGACCGCGACTTCGACACCACCAGCCTGTCGGCATCGATGCGCTGGAACATCAGCCCGGACTTCCACCTGTCCTTCGGCCTGGATCGCGCCCAGCGCGCACCGACCGCCGAGGAGCTGTACTCCAACGGCCTGCACGTGGCCACCGCCAGCGTCGAACTGGGCAACCCCGATCTCGACGTGGAAACCGCCAACCGCGCCGAATTGGGCCTGCACTGGCATGCCGGGCCGTTCAAGCTCGGCGCCTCGGTCTATCACGCCCGCTTCGACGACTTCGTCTACCTGGCCGACACCGGCATCGACGACGGCGGCCCGGTGCGGGTGTGGACCCAGGACGACGCGCGCTTCAACGGCGCCGAGGCCGAGGCCAGCTGGAACTTCGCCGACAACGCCAGCGGCAGCTGGGACCTGCGCGTGTTCGGCGACGTGGTGCGCGGCGAGCTGAGCGGCAGCGGCACCCGCGCGGTCGATGTCTCGGTCCCGCACGGCGACCACACCCACGACTACACCGTGGACCTGGCCCGCGGCGGCAACCTGCCGCGGATCGCGCCGTCGCGCGTCGGCGGCGAACTGCGCTGGGCGATGGGTGCCTGGCGCGCCTCGATCGGCGCGACCCGCTACGCCGAACAGGACGACGTCGCCGAGCACGAGGAGCCGACCCCGGGCTACACCCTGGTCGATGCTCACGTGGCCTGGCATCTGGACACCGCATCCGGCGGCGCCTGGGAGGTGTTCGTGGACGGCAGCAACCTGCTCGACGAGGAAGCCCGCGCGCACACCTCGTTCCTGAAGGACCTGGCCCCGCTGCCGGGACGTGGCGTCGCCTTCGGCGTGCGCGCGTTCTTCTGATCCGCCACCGGCCACGATCCGCGGGCGCCGCCACAAGGTGGCGCCCGCATTGCGTTCAACGCCCCTGCAGCACCTCGTGCAACCCGGGCCGGTAGTCGGCGCCGACACAGTCGTCGCGGCGCTCCCGGATCGCCTGTTCGGTGCAGGTGTCGCGGCCCCCGAACAGCCCGAGCAGGGTCCGCGCGACCCGCGAGTCCTCCTTCAGCTTCTCGACCGCGTCGCCGTCGGTGGCCCAGTCGTCGGCGAAACGGGTGCGGCGCGGGTCGAGCGAAGCGCGCGACGCCAGCGGATCGGGGCGGTCGAAGCCAATCGGCTCGCGGCGCTCGGGCACCGACAGATCCAGCGGACGACGCGGCGTGGCAGGCTCGCTCGAGGCCGGCAGGAACACCGCCGAGATCCCGCGCGTGGCGGATGGTTCCGGCGACGCCACCGCCTCGGCTGAGCGCCGGACGGTCACCGGCGATGCCGCAACCGGCGGCGCCGGCTCCCGCAGTTCGGAAGACCTGGCGATGAAATGCACCTGCAGCACCGCCTCCTCGTCGCGGTCGACGGCCAGCGGCGGCGGCTGGATCTGGAACCGGAACAACAGCCACCACGACGCGTACAGATGCAGCGCGGCAACGAAGGCCATCAACGCGATCCGCGCCAGCGACTCCTGACTGCTACCACGGCTGCGCATCCATGCTCCGGTCCCGGGGACGACCGGCGCACTCTAGCCGGCGCCGCCGGCGGCGTGGTTAGGAAATCGTTGCCGCGACAACGGCGGCCGGATTGCGGTTCAGCCCTTGCGCGCGCAGTCGGCGCAGACGCCGTGCACTTCCAGCGTCTGCGCCTGCGGCACGAAGCCCAGCGCGCGTGCGCGCCGGTCCAGCGAAGCAACGATCTCCTCGTCCTCCAGCTCGGTCGCCGACTGGCACTTGTCGCAGATCAGGAACGGCACCGCATGCGCCTCGGAACCGGGATGGTGGCAACCGACGAAGGCATTGATCGAGGCGAGCTTGTGGATGAAGCCGTGTTCGAGCAGGAAGTCCAGCGCCCGGTAGACCGTCGGCGGCGCTGCCGAATCGTGGGTCGCCTTCATCTGGTCGAGCAGGTCGTAAGCCTTGACCGGACGCCCGGCGTCGGCGATCAGGCGCAGCGCGTGGGCGCGGATCGGGGTCAGGCGCAGGCCGCGTTGCCCGCACAGGCGCTCGACCTCGCGCACGAAACCATCGGCATCGTGCACGTGGTGCTTGGGATCGGTGCAGGCGTGCGACTCGCTCATGGCCCAGATCTAGGTCCCTTCGGGCAATTTTGCAAGCGCGGCGTCGATCCGCGCCAGCGCCTCGTCGCGGCCGCACAGATAGACAGTGTGACCGATGTCGGGGCTGACCTGGGTGCCGGTGACCGCCACCCGCATCGGCTGGGCGACCTTGCCCATGCCGATCTCCAGCGCCTGCGCGGTCGCCTGCAGCGCGGCGGTGATCGCCTCCGCGTTCCACTCCGGCAGCGCGGCGATGCGCTGGCGCGCCTCGGCCAGCGGCGCGCGCGCCTTCTCGCCCAGGTGCTTGGCGACGGCCGCGTCGTCGTACCCGGTCAGCGGACCGAACCAGACCCGCGCGCGCTCGGCCATCTCCTTCAGGGTCTGCACGCGGTCGCGCAGCGCGATCACGATGTCGGCCGCGGCAGGGCCCCGGGCCGGGTCCAACCCCTGCTCGCGCAGGTGCCAGTCGAGATGCTTGGCCACCTCGGCCGGATCGTCGCTCTTGAGGTACTGCTGGTTCAGCCAGCCGAGCTTGGCCGGATCCAGCCGCGAGGCCTTGGCATTGACGTCCTTGAGGTCGAACAGCCCGGTCATCTCGGCGATCGAGAAGATCTCCTGGTCGCCGTGCGACCAGCCCAGCCTCACCAGATAGTTCAACAGCGCGTGCGGCAGGTAGCCCATCTCGCGGTACTGCATCACGTCGGCCGCGCCGGTGCGCTTGGACAGCTTGGCGCCCTGCTCGTCGAGGATCATCGGCAGATGCGCGAAGTGCGGCACCGGCGCCCCCAGCGCCTGGTAGATATTGATCTGGCGCGGAGTGTTGTTCACGTGGTCGTCGCCGCGCACCACGTCGGTGATGCCCATGTCCATATCGTCGACCACCACCGCGAAGTTGTAGGTCGGGTAGCCGTCGGAACGGAAGATCACCAGGTCGTCGAGCTCGTCGTTGCTGATCTCGATACGGCCCTTGACCTTGTCCTCCCAGACCACCGACCCGCCCTGCGGATTGCGGAAACGGATCACCCGGTTGGGGTCGTCGCGGTACCCCAGGTCGGCATCGCGCGCGGCGCCGTTGTAGCGCGGCTTCTCGCCGGCGGCCATCGCCGCCTCGCGCATCGCTTCCAGCTCTTCCTTGGTCTCGTAGGCGTAGTAGGCGGTGCCGTCGGCCAGCATCTTCTCGGCGACCTCGCGGTAGCGCTCCAGCCGGGCGGTCTGGTAGACCGGCCCCTCGTCGTAGTCCAGGCCGAGCCAGTCCATCGCCTGCAGGATCGCGTCGATCGCGGCCTGGGTACTGCGCTCGCGATCGGTGTCCTCGACCCGCAACACGAACTGGCCGCCGTTGCGGCGCGCTTCCAGCCAGCAGTACAACGCGGTTCGGGCGCCGCCGATGTGCAGGTAACCGGTGGGGCTGGGGGCGAAACGGGTACGGGTGGTCATGCGGGATTGGGACGGCTGCGAACGGATCGGCCATTTTAGCCGGTTGCAGGCGGGCGGTCGCGGGCAACCTGTTGACGATCGCCGGCGGCGAAGCCCGCCTCGCGCCGCCGGCCGGCATCGGGCAGACACTACAATGCGCGCATGACCACCCTCTTCGTTTCCGACCTTCACCTCGACCCCGAGCGTCCGCGCATCACCTCGCTGTTCGTCGACTTTCTCCGCGGCGAGGCCCGCCGGGCCGATGCGCTGTACATCCTCGGCGACCTGTTCGAGGCCTGGGTCGGCGACGACGACCCCTCCGAGACCGGCGCCACCGTCGCCGCCGAGACCCGGGCGCTGGCCGATGCCGGCGTGCCGGTGTTCTTCATTCGCGGCAATCGCGACTTCCTGCTCGGCGACGCCTATGCGCGCCGCGCCGGCATGACCCTGCTGCCCGACCCCTCGGTGATCCTGCTGTACGGCCGCCCGACCCTGCTGATGCATGGCGACCTGTTGTGCACCGACGACACCGCCTACCAGCAGTTCCGCGCCCAGGTCCGCGATCCACGCTGGCAGGCGCAGTTCCTGTCGCAGCCGTTGCCGGCGCGGCTGGCGTTCGCGCAGCAGGCGCGGGCGGCGAGCCAGGCCCACCAGTCCGGGCTCAAGGACCAGGGCACGATGGAGACCATCACCGATGTCGCCGCGGCCACCGTCGAGGACACCCTGCACCGCTTCGGCATCGACACCCTGATCCACGGCCACACCCACCGCCCGGCGATCCACGAACTCGACGTCGACGGCCGTGCCTGCCGTCGCATCGTGCTGGGCGACTGGTACGAACAGGGCTCGGTGCTGCGGGTGACGCCCGACGGCTTCGCGCTGGAACATCTGCCATGAGGACGCTGTCGATGGCGGTGTGCGCGACGCTATTGGGTGTCGCCTGCAGTCATACGCCCCACCCCGACGGCGTGGACAGCGTCGAGATCGTCAACGGTCGCCAGATCCGCGATAGCGACCAGGCCGAGGTGATCGGCAACGGCCCCCATCGCTACTGCTTCGAGTTCTGGCCGCCGGCCGCCACCGCACCTGCTGCGCGGACACCGTTTGCCCTGGCGCTGACCGGCGAGGTGCCGTTGCCGGCGGAACTGCATGTCTATCAAGGCGTCACCGACGCGCATGGCCGGACCCCGGTATTCGCACTGGACCGTCCCGTGGAACCCGGCGCCTGGCGGCTCACCGGCCGCCTCGGCGAGGGCGAGTTCGGTGACGTCATGCGATTGCGGGCCTCCGACGGCACGCCCCAGGCCGGCAGGTCGTACCTGCTGGTCATCTGCAGCGCGTCCCCGCAATGGCATCGGGGCAGGACGGACACGGCCGGCCGCACTGTCTACGCCGCGGCCCCGCAACCCGAACACATCATGCTCAACGCGGATCCCGAAACGGCCTCGAAACCCGATGAGGTCCGCGCGCTCGAGCTGTGCGGCGGTTCCGCCGATCGATGAGGCACGATGGCGGCCGCTCAGCCGCCACTGGCCTGCTCCAGCACCGCCAGCTCGTCCTCGTCGAAGCCGGCCATCAACCGTGCCTCGAGATTGAACGGCCCATGCAGTTGCCCGCTCGCGTATTCGCGCAACAGTTCGCGGAAGCGTGAGCGCGGCTCGACGCCACCCTGCCGGCAGTACCAGCGATACCAGCGCGAACCGGCGGCGACGTGGGCCACCTCCTCGCGCAGGATCACCTCCAGGATGTCAGCGGTCGCGTCATCGCCCAACGCGCGCAACTTGACGATCATGCCCGGGGTCACGTCCAGCCCGCGCGCCTCCAGCACCCTCGGCACCAGCGCCATCCGCGAAAGGCCGTCGTGCGCGGTCTTCTCGGCCATCTCCCACAGCCCGTTGTGGGCGTCGAAGTCGCCGTAGTCGCGGCCGAGTTCGCGCAGGCGCGCGCGCAACATCGAGAAATGGCGCGCCTCGTCGGCGGCGACCGACACCCAGTCGGCGTAGAACGCATCGGGCAATCCGCGGAAGCGGTAGACCGCATCCCAGGCCAGGTCGATCGCGTTGAACTCGATATGGGCGATCGCGTGGATGAACGCCGCCCGCCCCTCGTCGCTGCCGAGCCCGCGCCGCGGCAACTCGCGCGGATGCACCAGCTGCGGTCGCGCCGGCCGGCCCGGCATCCGGATCGGTTCCGGCGACGGCGCGGCGGCGTCGATCGGCCGCCCGCCGTCGCCGAAGGCCTGCGCGTGCGCAAGGGTCAGGGCGAGCTTGTCGTCGGGTGCGCCGGCATCCAGGCAGGCGCGCGCAGCGTCGAACAGCGACGTCATGCCGGCGAGGTCATCGTTGCGTGATCGTCATTGCGTGATCATCGTGGCGTGAAAATCCGCGACCGACGGATACGCGCCAGGCGCCGGCGCCATCAGGACGCGCGACGCTGGGCCTTGGCATCGTCCGAGCGCAGGTGCTTGATCCGCTCGAAGTAGTCGTCGGCGGTGCCGGTGACGTACTCGCCGTTGAAGCAGGAGGAATCGAAGCGCGCGATCCGCTGCTTGGGTCCCGACACCGCCTGCTCCAGGTCGCTCAGGTCCTGGTAGATCAGCCAGTCGCAGCCCAGGATCGCCTCGATTTCCTTCTCGTCGCGGTCGTAGGCGATCAGTTCCTCGCGGGTCGGCATGTCGATGCCGTAGATGTTCGGATGCCGCACCGGCGGCGCCGCCGAGGCCAGGTAGACCTTGCGCGCGCCGGCCTCGCGGGCCATCTGCACGATCTGCTGGCTGGTGGTACCGCGCACGATCGAATCGTCGACCAGCAGCACCACGCGGTTGCGGAACTCCAATGGGATCGGGTTGAGCTTGCGGCGCACCGATTTCGCGCGCTCGCTCTGGCCCGGCATGATGAAGGTGCGGCCGACGTAGCGGTTCTTGATGAAGCCCTCGCGGTACTTCACTCCCAGCACGTTGGCGACCTCGAGCGCGGCGTCGCGCGAGGAATCGGGGATCGGAATGACCGTGTCGATGTCGTGGTCCGGCCGCAGCCGCAGGATCTTCTCGCCGAGGGTCTGGCCCATGCGCATGCGCGCCTTGTGCACGGAGACGTCGTCCATCATCGAATCCGGGCGCGCGAAGTAGACGTACTCGAACATGCACGGCGTGTGCGGCACCTCCTCCGAGCAGGGCTGGACGAACAACCGGCCGTCCTCGGTGACCACCACGCCCTCGCCCGGACGCACATCGCGCACGCGCTCGAAGCCGGTCAGGTCGAGCGCGACCGATTCGCTGGCCACCGCGTACTCGTCGCGACCGTCCTTGTGCCGCTTGCCCAGCACCAGCGGACGGATGCCGTGGGGATCGCGGAACGCGACCAGGCCCAGGCCCAGCACCGCGGCGACCACCGCGTAGCCGCCGACGCAGCGCCGGTGCACGCCCTCGATCGCCTTGAACACCGCCGCCGGGCTCAGCGCCTTCTGGGTGTCCAGCTCATGGGCGAAGACGTTCAGCAACACCTCCGAGTCGGACTCGGTGTTGACGTTGCGGCGGTCCTGGGCGAACACCTCGCCGCGCAGCGCCTCGGTGTTGACCAGGTTGCCGTTGTGGGCGAGCACGATGCCGAACGGCGAGTTCACGTAGAACGGCTGCGCCTCGTCCGAGCCCTCGCTGCCGGCGGTCGGATAACGGCAGTGGCCGATACCGATGTTGCCGCGCAGCAGCTGCATCGAGACCTGGTCGAACACGTCGCGGACCAGACCGTTGCCCTTGTGCACGCGCAGACGCGTGCCCTCCGCGGTCGCAATGCCGGCCGCATCCTGGCCGCGGTGCTGGAGCACCGTAAGTCCGTCGTACAACTGTGCCGCGACGTCGTTCTGGCCGACGATACCGATAATGCCGCACATGGCGCGTGTGTCCTGCTGGGGAGTGAATGACTTGCTGTGGCCCCGGCATCCGCCGCGACCGCTGGATTACCTGGATGGCGACGGCCGCGAGGAAGGGCCGTCGACCGCGGCCGGATCATAGGTCTGGCCGCCGCTGGCGGCGTCGACGTTGGCCGGATCCACGCCAGGCGTCGCGGCTTCCTTCTTCGGCGTCCGGCCGAGCTGCGCCGGGATCAGTCCCTGCAGATCCTCGAGTCCGTCGATCTCCGGCAGCGGCAATTGCATCGGCTGTCCGCCGGATGGTCCGACCGGCCGTCCGGCGCCACTGCCGGCCATCTGCTCGCTGAGCGAACGCAGCAATTCGTTCGGGTCCTGGCCGCCGAGCATGTCGCCGCCACCGGTCATCGGCGCCAGCACCTGGCTGTGCTGCCGCAGGTTTTCTCCGGACAACGGACCGGGGCCG
This sequence comes from Marilutibacter maris, assembly GCF_003233695.1. Taxonomy (NCBI): domain Bacteria; kingdom Pseudomonadati; phylum Pseudomonadota; class Gammaproteobacteria; order Lysobacterales; family Lysobacteraceae; genus Marilutibacter; species Marilutibacter maris. Next base: position 2,810,813 of record NZ_CP029843.1, read on the forward strand.
TTGAAGCTGACCTGGCCGGCGATCGCCGCCGGCAACAGGTCGCGCAGCCAGCGCGCGCCCGGCTCGAACATCGGAATGGTCTGCGAGCGCCGCCACTGGGTATCGCCCGGCAGCGAGGTGAACCCCATCAGCAGCACCAGCGCGCAGGCGAACAACATGCCGCGCACCAGACCGAACGCGAAGCCCAGCCCGCGATCCATCCCCGACAGGCCGACCGACTCCAGCACCCGCCGGACGAACCAGCTCAGCAACTTCACCGACACCAGCACGGTGGCGAAACACAATGCGTAGCCGCCGACCACGTAGCCCATGCCCGGGCTGGCGGTATCCGACAGCATCATCGCCGCGTCGTCGCCGAAACCGTATGCCACCGCGCCGGCGAGCACCCAGGAAATCAACGACAGCACCACGCCGACGAAGCCCCGCATCAGGCCCAGCAGGGCCGACACCACCACGATCGCGATCAAAACCCAGTCGATCGCCGTCATGACCCGGCCCCTGTCGTCGTTGCCATCGGAAAGCTCCTTTTCACGGATGTGGCCGCACGATCCCGGCGATCCCGAGCCTGGCGGCGACCTGCGCCTTCAGCTGCTCGGCCTCGGCGCGGCTGGCCACTGGACCGACCCGTACTCGGTTGAGCACACCCTTGTCGGTCCTGATCTGTTCGATGAAGGCGGTGAAGCCCGCCGCGCGGGCGCGGTCGCGCAGCTTGCCGGCCTCCTCGGCATGGCTGAAGGCGCCCAGTTGCACCGCGAAACCCACCGTGGCGGCGGCCGGGGCCGCCGGCTTGGTTTCGGTGGCGGCCGGAGCCCGCGGCGCGGGCGCGGACTCGGGGTCGGCGGCGCTCTGGCGCGGCGGCTCCGGCGTGGGCGCGGCGGCGACCGGCTCGGCCGGCGGCTTCGACTGTGCCGGCGTCGCGGCGTCGGCGTTGAGACTGACCACCCGCGCGACGACCCCGCTGTGCACGCCGGTCGCGCGTACCCGGGCGGCCTCGGCATCGGCCTGGGTCGCGAACGGCCCGATCCGCACGCGGTGCAGGGTGCGGCCGTCGCTGGCCGTCACCGTTTCCTGGTATGCGGGCAACTGCGCGCCCTTCACCGCGACGATCACCATGTCGGCATCGCGCGAACTGGAATAGGTGCCGAAGTTCACCGCGTAGTCGCCGCCGGCGACCGCGGCCGGCATCATCGTGCCGTCACTGGCGGCGTCGGCGGCATCCGCGACGTCGGCGTCGACGGTCGGCAAGCGCTCGGCCCCGTCGCCGGACTCCATCCCGACCACGCCGCCCGCGGGGGCGTCGCCCGGCGTCACCAACGGCAGTTCCCGGGTCTCGAACTCGCCCTGCGGCGCTTCCGGCGCCTCCAACGGAACATCGGTCACCCCGCTCTCCGGGGCCGGGCCCTTGATCAGCATCGGCAGGAAAATCACGGCGAGTGCGACCAGGACGATCGCACCGATCATGCGCTGTTTCAGGGCAGGTTCCACTAGGCAGGTCCAGGAGGCTGTTCGGGGTCCCGCAGGCCAGGACGATTCGCGGCACGATTATACCCCCCGCCCGTCCGCACCCCAGCCCGGCGTGTGTGGCGCGGTTCAGTCGCCCGCTCCCTGGCCCTCCGGGCGACGGCCGGAAACCTCGGCGGGGCCGCCCTCAGCCCAATGCCCGAAGCGCCGCCGCCGCGGTGTGGAAGGAGCCGAACACCAGGATCCGGTCGCCCGGTCGCGCGTCGGCCCGTGCCGCCGCGATCGCGGTGGCGACGTCGGCCCGGCACGGCGCGTCCGCCGCGGCGGTGGCGGCCAGACGCGTGGCGAGTACTTCGACCGCGCCGCCACGCGGCCCCGCATCCGGCAGGCCGGCCAGGTACCAGGCGTCGACCGTATCGGCGAGCGCCCCGACCACGCCGGCGGCGTCCTTGTCCTCCAGGGCCGCATAGACCGCGAGCGTGCGGCCGCTGGCCGGCTGCGCCCGCAGCCATTCGGCCAGGCCCCGCGCCGCCTGCGGGTTGTGGCCGACGTCGACCAGCACGTCGACGCCGTCGCACTGGAAACGCTGGCAGCGCGCGATCGCCGCCGCCGCGGCCACCCCGGCGGCAAAGGCCTGCTCCGGCAGCGTGCCGGGCGGCTCCGGCAACGCCCTGAGCGCGGCGATCGCGACCGCGGCATTGCGCAGCTGCATCGGCCCGGCCAACGCCGGCTGCGGCAGCGTCAGCTCGACGCCGACCTCGCGCCAGCGCCAGCGGCCGTCGGCGGCCGGCGCCGGCTCGAAGAAGAAATCGCAGCCGATCCGCAGTGCCGAGGCGCCGATCGCATAGGCATGGCGCAGCACGCTGGACGGCGGGTCGTCGTCGCCCAGCACCAGCGGTTTCCAGCCGCGCGCGATCCCCGCCTTCTCGCGGCCGATCGACTCGCGGTCCTCGCCGAGCCAGTCCTGGTGGTCGATGTCGACCGTGGTGATCACGGCCACGTCCGGGTCGACGATGTTGGTCGCATCCAGACGGCCGCCGAGACCGACTTCGAGGATCGCCAGGTCGAGGTCGGCCTGTTCGAACAACCGCAGCGCGGCCAGGGTGCCGTACTCGAAATAGGTCAGCGTGACCTCGTCGCGCGCCGTCTCGACCGCTTCCAGCGCGGCCACCAGCGCGGCATCGTCGGCATCGGCGCCATCGATGCGTACCCGCTCGTTGTAGGCCAGCAGATGCGGCGAAGTGTAGGCGCCGACCCGCCAGCCCGCGGCGCGCGCGATCGCCTCGACGAAGGCCACTGTCGAGCCCTTGCCGTTGGTGCCGGCGACGGTGATCACCTGCCGCGCCGGGCGGCCCAGCCGCATCCGCGCGGCGACCTCGCGTACGCGCTCCAGGCCCATGTCGATGGCCTTGGGGTGCTGCTTCTCGATGCGGGCGAGCCAATCGGCGAGTGAGGCCACGCGTTGCTCCTGCGCAGACGCCGCGGGTCCGCGGCGGATGGGTGAATGACGGTCACATGGCCGGTGCGGCTGGCCGCACGGTTCGAGCATGTGGAACGCCGATTATCGCGGAACTCACCCGGTCTTTACGCATCCGCCGTCGCCACTGCCAAGAATCGGCCGGTCGGTCGATCGGCCGGCACCCACAACAACGAAGACCGCATACAAGGAGAAGCAGGATGCGCATGCAACCGCGTAGCAAGTGGATCATCGGCCTGGGCCTGGCCGCCGCCATCGTCGCCGGCGTCGCCGTCGCCAAGCCGCTCAATGGCGAGATGGGCGTCTACCTGGACGACGCCGGCAATGTCGTCGGCACCTACCAGGTCAGCTGCGACGGCGTCTTCAGTTACAGCGGCACCCGCACCTCGAACTCGGTCGCCAACGGCCACCTGTTCTGCAATCTCCCCTGAGCCGGTACCGCCATGACCGCAACGGCCGCCATGTTCCGCATGGCGGCCGTTGCGCTTCCCGCGCGCGCGCAGCCTACAGTGCGCGGTGCACGGCCTCGCCGAACAACGCGGTGTGATGGCCGCAGTCGTTGAGGCGGACGACGTCCAGGCTCTCGATACGATCGCCTTCCAGCAGGTTCAGCGTGGTCGGGGCCTGACGGAATCCCCACAGTCTCCGGAACGGGATCCCGAGCAGATGGCAGAGGATCACCCGGTTGACCGCGTCGTGGGCGACCACCAGCAGGGTGTCGTCGGCCCCCAGTCCCTCGCCGGCACGGACCAGGGCCGGCCAGGCGCGGTCGAACACCTGCTGCAGCGATTCGCCGCCGGCACCGGGCATCTGCACCGTCTCCGGCGCTTCCCGCCAGGCGCGCAGGCGTTCGGGGTCGCGCGCGCGGATCTCGCCGGCGAGCAGCCCCTCCCACTCGCCATGGCCGATCTCCATCAGTCCCGGATCGGTGTCGAGCAGGCCGGCACGCTCGCCGAGCGCGAACTGCGCGGTGACGCGCGCGCGCGACAGCGGCGATGCCACCGCGCGGGCGATCGACAGCTCGCGCAGGCGTTCGCCCAGCGCGCGCGCCTGTGCTTCGCCGACCGGCGACAGCGGGATGTCTTCCTGGCCCTGGTAGCGGCCTTCGGCGTTCCACGGCGTCTCCCCGTGGCGGGCTAGCAATACGCGCATCGGTTCACACCTGGTGGAGGGACAGGACGCCGGGGATCGCGCGCAGCTCGACCAGCTCCGCATCGGAAACCGCACGGTCGACGGTGATCGCCGCGCGCGCCTGACCGTCGCCGGCCGCGCCGAGCGCGAAGTTGACGATGTTGACCCCGGCCGTGCCCAGCTTCGAGCCGACCGTGCCGATCATGCCCGGGCGATCCTCGTTGCGCATCAGCAGCACCGGCGCGAGCGGGTCGAACTCGATCTCGACGCCGTCCAGGCGCACCACCCGCGGACCGCGGTGCAGGGTCGCCTCGACCTCGCGGGCACGGTCGCCGTTCTCGATCCGCACCCGCAGCAGGCGGTCGAAGCCGTCGCCGTCGCCGCCGACCGTCTCGGCCACGGTCAACCCGCGCGCGGCGGCCTCGTGCAACGCGTTGACCGGGGTCACCCGTCCCGACGCGGTCCCCATCAACGCCGCCACCAGCAGGCGGGTCAGCGGACGCGTATCCAGGCCCTCGGTGCGGCCGGCGTAGGTGACATGCAGACGGGTCGGCGCCGGCACCAGCCGGGCCGCCAGCCGGCCCAACGCCGACATCAGCGGCATCCACGGACCGACCTCGCGCGCGGCCTCGGCGGTCAGCGGCGGCAGGTTGACGCAGCCGGCGACCGCGCCGGTGGCGGTGAAATCGATGATCTGGCGTGCCAGGATGGTGCTGACTGCCTGCTGCGCCTCGCTGGTCGACGCGCCCAGATGCGGGGTCAGGATCAGCCGCGGATGCGCGCGTAGCGGCGACTCCACCTGCAGCGGCTCGGTGGCGAAGGTGTCCAGCGCGGCGCCGGCCAGATGGCCCTCGTCGAGCAGGGCCAGCAGCGCGGCCTCGTCGACCAGGCCCCCGCGGGCGGCGTTGATCAGGTAGGCGCCCTTCTTCATCGAGCGCATGCGCGCTTCCGACAGCAGATGGGTGGTGTCCTTGGTCCGCGGGATGTGCAGGGTGACGATGTCGGCCCAGGCCAGCAGCTCGTCCAGGCTCTTGAGCGGCACGCTGCCCTTGGCGGCGGCCCCGGCCGGCAGGAACGGGTCGTGCGCGGCGACCTCCATGCCGATGCCGGCGGCCTTGCGCGCGACCGTGCCGCCGATCCGGCCCAGTCCGATCACGCCCAGTTTCTTGCCCTCCAGTTCGAAACCGGTGAGTCCGGCCTTGGGCCATTCGCCGGCCTTCATCCCGGCGTCGGCGCGCGGGATGTGGCGGGCCAGCGCGAACAGCAGCGAGATCGCGTGCTCGGCGGCGGCCAGGGTATTGCCGTCGGGCGCGTTCATCACCGCGATGCCGCGGGCGGTGGCGGCATCGACGTCGATGGTGTCGACGCCCGCGCCGGCCCTGCCGATCACCTTCAGCTTCGCCGCACTGGCCAGTGCGCTGGCCGGCACCTTGGTCGCCGAGCGCACCAGCACGGCGTCGAAGTCGGCCAGGGTATCGGCCAGGACCTCGGGATCCTTGATCGGTTCGGGGGCGATTTCGACCTCCCATCCCGCGTCGCGGAACAGGTTGAGGCCGTCTTCATGGATGCCATCGCAGGCCAGGACTTTCATTTCGTGCTCCAGTGGGTGGAATGACCCGCGGAACACATGCAGCCGGCACGCTGGACGGATTGGACCGCGCCCGTCGGGCACGGCTGGACCTGTGGCAGGGCCTGCAGGTCGGTCGATACGGCCCGGGCTTGAGGCCTGGACGGTACCTTCGGTCGGGAAACGGGGCCGGCTGGCATGGGAATCCGCGATGTCGAGGAGGCTAGCAGACTGGTGCGGCGATGCAACAGTTGCGTTGGAAACCGCCGCTTGCCGGGTCAAGATGCCCTCTCCCAACCCAGAACCACGGAGTGCGATCGATGGACAGGCAGGTCAAGGGCGAGTTCGAAGTCAGCGCCACGCCGCAGGGCATGCTCGATCTCGGTGGCGAGGCCCAGACTCGCCACGTGCGCTTCGACAAGCGCTTCCAGGGTCCACTGGAGGCGACCGCCGTGGTCCACATGCTCGCCGTCGGCACCGCGGTCGAAGGCTCGGCGGCCTATGTCGCGATCGAGCGCATCGAGGGCACGCTCGACGGCCGTCGCGGCAGTTTCGTGACCCAGCACAACGGCACCCTGGAGCGCGGCGCTCCGAGCCTGTCGCTCACGGTGGTGCCCGACTCCGGCGACGGCGAACTGGTCGGCCTGCGCGGCCGTATCGCGATCGATATCGTCGATGGCAGGCATTTCTATACGTTCGACTATTCGTTGCCGGCGGGGTAGCCGCAGCAGCACAGCTTGTCCTGCGGCGGCGGAAGTTGATATTGCCCCTCGGCGCACAGGCTCGTGTTCGCTGAATCAATGGCAAAGGCTTCCGCCTTCGGCGGGTTCCTTTTGTCTTGCAAAAGGAGCCAAAACCGCCCGCTCCCGACGCCCGCCGGGACGGCCGCGCCGTCCCGGCAACCGGGCATCGTCCAAGGTTTCTTCTTCTTGGATCAAGATCAAAGGCTTCCGCCTTCGGCGGGTTCCTTATTGTCTTGGCAAAAGGAACCAAAACCGCCGGCTCCTGACGCCCGCCGGGTCGGCTGCGCCGTCCCGGCAACCGGGCATCGTCCAAGGTTTCTTCTTCTTGGATCAAGATCAAAGGCTTCCGCCTTCGGCGGGTTCCTTTTGTCTTGGCAAAAGGAACCAAAACCGCCCGCTCCTGACGCCCGCCGGGTCGGCTTCGCCGCCCCGGTCCCCTGTGCGCCTCGAGGCCGGCGGCACGGCGCCCAAACTCGCTGCGCTCAGACATGGGCGCCTCTACGGCCGCCGCCCCCTGCGGTGCGCGGCGGGCTTTAAGTCGCTGAAGGTCAAGGTCAACAGCCGACAGCCGACAGCAACGGGCGCTCTTGAACTTGCTGGCACTCGGACAGCCCACACCGGTCGCAGACCCGGAGGGCGGCGCGCAGGGACGCGCGCCGTTTTTCGGTCGAGCCAGGGATGGCGAGTCGAAAAATCCCGGAAGGCACTCCGCTCATGATTGTGCTCCGTCGGGGAGGCCCTTTCTTTTGGCGACTTTTCTTTGGGCCAGCAAAGAAAAGCCGCCCGCCGCCCTGGTGGCGGAAGCCTTTGATTCTTGCATTGAATCAATGCCCCTTCATCAAGGTCGGCAATCGATTTCGCCCGCCTTCGACATACGACGCCTTATCAGTGAGGCATACGAAGCATCCGCTTCCTTCCGGGCCACCCTGGCCCAGGCCCAGGCCCCAACCGCAACCGACCGCACAATTCGACGCACCGCCGCGGTCGCAAGTCACAGAACCGCAATCGCCCCAACCGTGGTCACTGGACACGGCGTGCCGCTACCCCGGCAATCGGCAGGCCGGCAATGACGCCGGCGCACCAACACAGGGAACGAACCATGCGCAGGAAGATCGTCTTGATGCTGGGGTTGGCCGCCACTGTCGCCGCGGGTGCGGCGATCGCCGCGATCGGCCCGACCGGACCCGGGCAGTTCTACTACTACTTCGACGATGCCGGACAGGTGGTCGGCTACAGCGCCATCCGTTGCGATGGCAGCCGCGAGAGTTGGGGCAAGGGCACGCACAACTACTCCGACGGCTACTTCCTCTGCGAACCGGAGATCTGACCCCGGCCGCAATGGCCTTGCGCCAACGCAGACGGGCCGGCGATGCCGGCCCGTCTGTGCATCCACGCGGGCGTCGTCACTCCTTCTCGGGCACGCCCAGCTCGGCCAGCACCTGCGGTGCCGGGAACACTTCCTGCATGATCCAGCGCATGTAGCGCTGATCGACGCCGATCACCCGGGTCATCGCCGGATCGAACACCCAGTTCGAGCTGACGCTTTCCCAGTTCATGTCGAACACCAGTCCGACCAGGCGGCCGTGCGCGTCCATCGCCGGCGAACCCGAGTTGCCGCCGGTGATGTCCAGGTCGGCCATGAAGTTGACCGGCACGGTGCCCAGCTTGCGGTCTTCCAGACCGCCGTAGTTCTTGGCCGCGATCGCGTCCAGCAACGTCTGCGGCGGATCGAACGGCGCCTCGCCGGTCGCCTTGGCCGCGATCTGCTCCAGCTGGGTGAACGGCGCCTGTGCGCTGCCGTCGGCCTTGGTGTAGCCCATCACGTTGCCGAAAGTGATCCGCAGCGAGGAATTGGCGTCGGGATAGACGTGTTCGCCCTTGCTCTTGCGGTAGTCGGCGACCGCCTGCAGGTACAGCGGGCGCGCCAGCAGCGCGTCGCCGGCGCGGGCCTTGCCCTCCTCCTCCAGCGCCAGCAGGGTCGGCATGATCGCCACCGCGAACCGGATCGCCGGATCGCGGCTCTTCTCGAATGCGGCGCGATCGGACTTCATCAGGTTGAGGCGGATGTCGGTGATGCCCAGGTCGGTCCTGGCGAGCTTGCCCAACGCCCGCTCGATCGCGCGCTCATCGTCGCCACCGAGCCATTCGTCGACCACCGCGACGCGCTGGTCCTGAGGCAACTTGAGATACTCGCGCAGCCAGTAGGCCTGCAGCTGGCGATCCATCTTCGGCTCGTAGCGACGCTCCATCTGCCTCAGGCCGCCTTCGAACGCCGGCAGGTCGCGTTCCTGGTAGCCGGGTTCGCGCTCGGCATCGGGCTTGGCGCGCTCGATCGACAGGCGATAGAGCTGGACCGCGGCGCCGATCGCGCCGGTACGGCGCAACTGGCCGAACACCAGGTCGCGTTCGCGATGGGCGCGGGCCTGCTCGTCGAGCTCGACCAGGCGGGCGTGGGCGTCCAGCGCCGGCTTGCCCTTCTCGCCCTGGCCACGCAGCCACTCCAGCACCGCCGCTTCCTCGGCCTGCTTGGCCGCGGCGGCATCGATGCGACGGAAGCCCTCCAGCTGGCCGTCGTAGTTCTTCATCGCGTTCTGCCAGCCACGCACGGTGCTGGCGTACTTGACCGCGACATCGGGATCGTCCTTGCCGGCAGCCTCGACCAGGGCGATCAGGTTCTTGTAGTGCTGGCCGACGGTCGGATAGGTCCAGTCCGCGGTCTCGTCGAACTCCTCGGCAAGCGCGTAGCGCGCGGTGCGGCCCGGATAGCCTGCGACCATCACGAAGTCGCCGGGCTCGAGCGGACGGTCGGCGATCTTCAGCCAGTGCCGCGGCTGGTAAGGCACGTTGTCGTCGGCAAAGGCCGCCGGCTTGCCGTCCTTGCCGACATAGGCGCGGTAGAACGAGAAATCGCCGGTGTGGCGTGGCCACATCCAGTTGTCGACCTCGCCGCCGTAATTGCCGATGCTGCCCGGCGGCGCGTAGACCAGGCGCACGTCGCGGATCTCGAGGTTGCGGAACAGCCGATAGGTGTTGCCGCCGGCGAAGCTGTAGAGGCGGCAGCGGTAACCGTCCTCGGCCTCGCAATCGGCGACCAGCTGCTTCTCCACATTCTCCAGCGCGCGGGTGCGGCCCAGCGCATCGGGTGCGGCGGCGATCGCGGCGGTGACCTGTTCGGTGACGTCGCGGATCGAGTCCAGCGCGTAGATCCGCGCATTGGGGCCGGCCGAGACTTCGTCGCCCGGGGTCGGCGCATTGAAGCCGTCCTGCATCAGGTTGCGCTCGGGCGTCGAGTTGAGCTGGATGGCGCCATACGCGCAGTGGTGGTTGGTCACCACCAACCCCTGCGGCGAGACGAAGCTGGCGGTACAGCCGCCCAGCGAAACCACCGCGCCCATCGGATCGCCGGTCAGATCGGCCAGCTGTTCGGCCTTGAGCTTCAGGCCGGCCTTGCGCAGCGGCTTGGCGATCTCCGGCAATTGCTGCGGCACCCACATGCCTTCGCCCGCGCGGGCGTCTCCGGCGACTGTGCAGGCAACGAACAAGGTCGCGGCCATCGCCAGGATCGAATAACGCATCTGAAGCATCTCCCTACTGAACAGATCAATCGGCGAGTCTAGCCCGCGGGGTTTGGTGATGGTCAATCCGACGCCATGCGCCGGTTGCGGTAGGCGCCGGCATCCATCGCGATCCGGAGACGCCGGAACCAGTTCCAGACATGCGCCGCCGCCAGCGACAGGCTGCCGGCGACGGTGAGCACGGTCTCCCGGCTCTCGGTGGGCCAGCCGAGCGCACCGGCCAGCAGCGCCACCAGCCCGAAGCCCGCCAGCAACCACAAGGCCCATGGCAGCGGGCACTGGCGGTGCGAGCACCACAGCCCGGTCGCCGCCAGTGGTGCGGCCAGCGCCAACAGCAGCAGGTGCACCCAGGCGGCATCGGCGCCCGCGGCAAGCATCGGCAGGAACGCCGCCAATGCCGGCAAGGCGAGGCAATGCAGCAGGCACAATCCCGACAGGCCGATCGCAGAGATGTCGAACAACTGAAGCCCGGCAGACTTCATTGCAGATCGCTCCCACTCCATAATTGAAATGTTATAACATTTCAATTATGGAGTGGCCAGTGCCGATACTGGCGCGCGACTTGCCGCACCCGCGCCATTGCCCCCTCTCCGCCGCCACCTGCGGCGGCCACCCCTCCTCGGGCAGCCGCCGATGCCCCGGACGCAGGCGCGTCATTCGGCCGGCAGCCGCATCTCCTCCAGCAAGTGCGGCGCAGGATAGACCTTGGCCATCAGCCAGCGCAGATAGCGCATGTCGACGTGGATCGCGCGCTTGTAGCGCGGGTCGTACATCCAGCTGGCGCTGACCGCTTCCCAGTTGCTGTCGAAGTTCAGGCCGATCAGCCGACCCTCGGCATCCATCACCGGGGAACCGGAGTTGCCTCCGGTGGTGTCGAGGTTGGTCATGAAGTTGACGGTCTGGGTGGCCAGGCTCGGCTCGGCGGTGCTGCCGAAATCGCCCTTGGCGATCGCCTCCAGCAACGGCTGCGGCGCGTCGAAGGGTTCCTCGCCGGTGTGCTTTTCGACGATGCCCTTCACCGTGGTCAACGGCAGGTAGCGCACGCCGTCGCGCGGATCGAGGGTGCTGATCCGGCCGTAGCTGACCCGCAAGGTCGAGTTCGCATCGGGGTACACCGCCTCGCCGTTGGCGCGGCGATGGCCGATCAGGGTGCGCATGTAGGCCGGACGCAGGCGCAGCAGCTCGCCCTCGTGGGTCTTGTAGGCGTCTTCCAGCCGCAGGATCGCCGGCATCAGGCGCGCGGTCGCGCGCAGCAACGGGTCCTGCGAAGCCGACAACGTTTCTCGATCCGCCTGCATCGCCGCGACCCGCACCGTCTCGTCTCCGAATGAGGTGCCGGCGTACAGCGCGGCGACCGCGGCGCGCACCTGCTCCGGGGTGGTGCCGAACACCGCATCGAACTCGGCCAGGTGCTGGTCCGCCGGCAGCGCCTGGTATTGAAGCACCAGGTCGGTCAGCAGGGCCTGTTCGACCGCCGGCGCATAGCGGCGCTGGAGCTGGCGCAACTGGCCCTCGATCAAGGCCGTGTCGCGTTGCTGGTAGCCCGACTCGCGTTCGGCGTCGGGCCGCTCGCGTTCGATCGCCAGCCTCTGCACGGTCACCGCCGCGCGCAGCAACTGCGGCAGTCGCAGGATCGTGGTGACCAGTTGGTCGCGTTCGCGGGTCGCGGCGACCTCGTCGAGCACCGCCTGCGCGGCGGCGATGTCGGCACGGGTCGTGTCGGCGTCGTCCTGGCTGTCGAGCCAGGCCAGCATCGCCGCCTCGTCGGAACGGCGGGTGGCGACCGCGTCGCTGCGGCGCAGTCCGTCGAGCTCGCCCTGGGCGCGCTTGAGGCCGTTGAGCAGTCCGCGCAGCAACGAGGCGTAGCGCACCCGCGCCTCGCCGTCGTCGGCACTGGCGTTCTCGATCACCTCGATCATGCGCCGGTACAGCGCCACCCGCGAGGGCAGCTGCCAGTCGACCTGACCTGCGAATTCGGAAGCCATCCGGTGGCGGAAGGTGATGCCGGGATACCCGGCCAGCATCGCGTAGTCGCCCTGCTTGACGTTGCGGGTCGACACCCGCAGATGCGCCGGCGGATGGAACGGCACGTTGTCGGGCGAGTGATCGGCCGGGCGCCCGTCCGGACCGACATAGGCGCGCAACAGGGTGAAGTCGCCGCTGTGGCGAGGCCACATGAAGTTGTCGACCTCGCCGCCGTAGTTGCCGATGCTGCTCGGCGGCGCGTACACCAGACGGATGTCGCGCAGCTCGAGCTGCTTCACCAGATAGAAGTCGCTGCCGTAGTCCATGTTGGCGACGCTGCAACGCTGCGCCGGCATCTGCTCGCACTCGGCGACCGCAGCCTTGCCGGCGCTATCGACGGCGTCGAAGTAGGCGCGCCCGCGCTTGCCACGCGCGGCGGCCAGAACACGATCGGTGATGCGCTCGAATCCGGTGGTCACCAGCACCCGGTAGTCGGGATTGGCCGGCAGCTCGGTGGCACGATCGGCGGCGACGAAGCCCTCGGCGATCAGGTCGCGCTGCGGCGAACTGTTGTACTGGATCACCCCGAAGGCGACGTGGTGGTTGGTCAGCACCAGACCGTCGCCGGAGACGAACGCACCGCTGCCGCCGCCAACCTTGACCACGGCGTTCATCGGCGGCTGCGCCAGCTCGCTCAGCGCTTCGGGCCGGCCCTCGAAGCCGGCCGCCTTCATCTGCGCGGCGATGTCCGGCAGTTGCGAGGGCATCCACATGCCCTCGTCGGCGTGCGCGGCTCCGGTGGCGGAAACGATCAGCGCGGACGCGAGGGCGGGCAACAACAGACGGTGGCGCATGGTCGATCCGTTCATCAGTCCGTCAATCCGGCACAGGGAAGCCGGACGATAGGTCAAGCCTGCGGCCGTGGGCAAACCGGCGGCCCGCGGCGGCGGCCAACGGCCACGACGCGCAAGGTCGCCGCCCCGTGGCGGCCATCGCTGCCGATCGGGGCGCCCAGGGGGCCCGGCGTATAATTGCCGATCTCCCCAACCGCCTCGGCGACCCCCATGACGCAAATGATGAAGGCCCTGGTCAAACGCGAAGCAGGCAAGGGCATCTGGATGGAACAGGTGCCGGTGCCGTCACCGGGCCCGAACGAGGTCCTGGTCAAGCTGGAAAAGACCGCGATCTGCGGCACCGACCTGCACATCTACCTGTGGGACGAGTGGAGCCAGCGCACGATCGAGCCGGGACTGGTGATCGGCCACGAGTTCGTCGGCCGCGTGGTCGAGATCGGCCCAGGCGTCACCGGCTACCGCCCGGGCCAGCGCGTCTCCGCCGAGGGTCACATCGTCTGCGGCCACTGCCGCAACTGCCGCGCCGGCCGCCAACACCTGTGTCCGAACACGATCGGCATCGGCGTCAATCGCAACGGCGCGTTCGCCGAGTACATCGTGATGCCGGCCAGCAACCTGTGGCCGATCCCCGATCAGATCCCCGGCGAGCTGGCCGCGTTCTTCGACCCCTACGGCAATGCCGCGCACTGTGCGCTGGAATTCGACGTGGTCGGCGAGGACGTGCTGATCACCGGCGCGGGTCCGATCGGCATCATCGCCGCCGGCATCTGCAAGTACATCGGCGCGCGCAACGTGGTCGTCACCGACGTCAACGACTACCGCCTCAAGCTCGCCGCCGACATGGGCGCGACCCGCGTGGTCAACGTCGCCAACACCTCGCTGAAGGAAGTGATGGCCGACCTGCACATGGAGGGCTTCGACGTCGGCCTGGAAATGAGCGGCAATCCGCGCGCGTTCAACGACATGCTCGACTGCATGTACCACGGCGGCAAGATCGCGATGCTCGGCATCATGCCCAAGGGCGCCGGCGCCGACTGGGACAAGATCATCTTCAAGGGCCTGACCATCCACGGCATCTACGGCCGCAAGATGTACGAGACCTGGTACAAGATGACCCAACTGGTGCTGTCGGGCTTCCCGCTCGGCAAGGTGCTGACCCATCAACTGCCGATCGACGACTTCCAGGAAGGCTTCGACCTGATGGAATCGGGCAAGGCCGGCAAGGTCGTGCTGAGCTGGGTCTGAGCCGGCGATGTCCGCAGCCGCGTGGCTGACCGGGCTGGTCGCGCTGTTGCTCGCCGGCCTGGTCGCGACGATGATCCGCGGCGCGCGCCTGCCGGCCCGCCCGCGCGGCGACGACCGCGAGCCCCCACAGGCACCGTAGGCCCCGCGGAAGCCCCATCGCGACTCACGCCGCTGCTACGGGATTCCGTGCCGGCGGATGGCGTTGACGTTGTCCGTTCGCATGCTCGGACCGCGGGACGTCCTGCGAGTCCGGGCGGCTTCGTCGGCATCGGGGGCGGCAACAGGTTTTCGTAGGAGCGGCGTAAGCCGCGATGAAGCGTTCACGGAAAGCCCTCTTTTCCGAATCTCCGGTCGCCGCGCCTACCGGGGCACAGCATGCCGCCGCTCGCGCCACCACTGCCAGGCGAACACCAGGAACATCGCGGTCAGCCACAGGCCCAGGATCCACTCCAGACGGTTCTCCCAACGCTCCCGCGCCATCGGGTCGACGAGCGTCGCGGTGACCGCCACGCTGGTCAGGCCGACGGCCAGCATTCCGACCGCGACCCTGCGCAGCGCCGCGAACCCGGGCGCGTCCTCCCGGTCGTGCGACATCCGCCGCAACAGCGCCATCAGGGCAAGGAAGGTGCCGCCGAAATAGACGGTGATGCCGTAGCGACGCAGCAGGCCGTAGATCTCGCCCTCGCTGCCGAGGGCGCTGGTGTACAGGGCCAGGAACGCGCCCGCGACGATACCCAGCCAGGCGATCTCCGCCGGATCGCGCCCACCACGCAGCTGCAACCAGCGCCGCGCCCGCCACCAGAACAGTGCCTGCAACCCCGCCGCAGGCAGCATCAGGGCCTTGAACAGACCATTGCCGACTCCGTGTCGTGCCGCCCGGCTGATCGACACGCAGCCATCGATATACGGCACGCAGGCCGGCACCAGCCCGTCGCGGACCGACAGCCATAGCGCCACGTGCCCGGCCACCAGCGGCAGCAGCGCGCACAGCAGCGGCAGCCACCACGGCGGCGGCAGGCAGGCCGGCATGGGTCCGCTGCGGGAGTCCATGCATCGATGCTAGGCGATACCGGCCCTCCCTGCCGCGATCCCCGTGCGCCCAGCCGATAGAATGGCGTTTTCCCCGCGCCCTCCCCGCCCACGCCGGAGCCGACCATGCCGAACGACACCGCCCCCGCCTCGCTGACCGCCCGCTACGCCGACGAACTCGACTCGATCCGCGAGCAGGGCCTGTTCAAGGCCGAGCGGATCATCACCAGCCCGCAGTCGGCCGAGATCACCCTCGCCGACGGCCGCACGGTGCTGAACTTCTGCGCCAACAACTACCTGGGGCTGGCCGATCACCCCGATGTCATCGCTGCCGCCAAGCAGGCGCTGGACAGCCACGGCTTCGGCATGGCCTCGGTGCGCTTCATCTGCGGCACCCAGGACCTGCACAAGCGACTGGAGCAGACCATCGCCGACTTCTTCGGCACCGAGGACACCATCCTCTATGCCGCCTGCTTCGACGCCAACGGTGGCCTGTTCGAACCACTGCTGGGACCAGAGGACGCGATCATCTCCGACGCCCTCAACCACGCGTCGATCATCGACGGCGTGCGCCTGTGCAAGGCGCAGCGCTTCCGTTACGCCAACTGCGACATGGCCGACCTGGAAGCCCAACTGCAGGCGGCCGACGCCGCCGGCTGCCGGACCAAGCTGATCACCACCGACGGCGTGTTCTCGATGGACGGTTTCATCGCTCCGCTCGACGAGATCACCGCGCTGGCGCAGAAGTACGGCGCCCTGGTCCACATCGACGAATGCCACGCGACCGGCTTTCTCGGCGCCCACGGCAAGGGCTCGGCCGAGGTCAAGGGCGTGCTCGAGCGCATCGACATCATCACCGGCACCCTCGGCAAGGCGATGGGCGGCGCACTGGGCGGCTTCACCACCGCCAGGCGCGAAGTGATCGAGATGCTGCGCCAGCGTTCGCGTCCGTACCTGTTCTCCAACTCGCTGCCGCCGCACGTGGTCGCCGCCGGCATCAAGGCCTTCGAGATGCTCTCCAGCGCCGGCGAGCTGCGCGAGCGGCTTGCGGCGAATACCGCCTACTTCCGCGAGCGGATGAGCGCCGCCGGCTTCGACCTCAAGCCCGGCGTGCACCCGATCGTTCCGGTGATGCTGTACGACGCACCGCTGGCACAGCAGTTCGCCGCGCGCCTGCTGGAGGAAGGCATCTACGCGATCGGCTTCTTCTTCCCGGTGGTACCGAAGGGGCAGGCACGCATCCGCACCCAGATGAGCGCGGCGCATACCCGCGAGCACCTGGACCGCGCCATCGACGCGTTCACCCGGATCGGTCACGAACTGGGGGTGCTCAAGACCGCCTGATCCGGGCTCGCGGCAATCGGCCCGCGGGCGGCTGCGGGTTCAGCGCGTGGGGTGCGCCAGCGCTTCGAACTCGGCGCGACTGAGTTCGCGCCATTCGCCCTTGCCCAGTTCTCCGATCGCCAATTCGCCGATCGCGACCCGGACCAGCCGTAGCACCGGCAACTGGAATGCCGCCAGCAGGCGGCGGATCTGCCGGTTGCGTCCCTCGTCGAGCACGATCTCGAGCCAGGCGTTGCGGCTGCCCAGGCGCAGGACCCGGGCACTGCGTGCGGCCAGGTGTTCGCCCGCGTCCTCGACGCCGGTCACCAGGGCCGCGAGCACCTCCGCACTGGGCTGGCCGCCGACCTGGACGTGGTAGGTCTTGTCCGGGCCGGAGTCCGGACCGGTGATCCGCGATGCCCAGCCGGTGTCGTTGCTGAACAGCAGCAGCCCTTCGCTGGCCTTGTCCAGCCGCCCCACCGGCGCGATCCAGGGCAGACTGGCGCCATCGAAGCAGCGGTAGACAGTGTCGCGCCCCTGCTCGTCGCGGACCGTGGTGACCAGGCCGCGCGGCTTGTTGAGCATCAGGTAGAACGGCGTCGGCGGTCGCAGGTCGAGGCCGTCGACCCGGATCGAGTGGCGGTCGCGCACGACCGGGAACTCGGGATCGCGGACCACGCGCCCGTCCACGCTGACCCGCCCCGCCTGCACCCATCGCGTCGCCTCGGTACGCGAACACACCCCCTGCTTGGACAGGGTGCGGGCAAGGCCGTGGCGGATCATCGCTCCCATCGCGACAGCGGCCGCTTTCGCGGCCGCCCTCGGGTCAACTTCGGAACCGCCATGGCTTACTGGCCGTCGCCCTCGGCTACGGCCGCCTCGGCGTTCTCCGCCGGCGCCGGCGCGGCCGCCGCGGCTGGTGCGCCCTTGGCCACGCGCACGCCACGCGACTTCATCCAGGCGTCGAACTCCTCGGCGGTCATGCGCTTGCCGTTCTGATTCATGTCGAAGCGCCACGGACCGTTGTCGAACTCGGTGCGCGGCTTGTACGCGGCCGGCGCCTGCGTCTCGGCCGCGGCCGGCGTGGTGGCCGGCATCGCCTTGGCCAGGCTCTGGCAGTTCTCCAGCTTCAGCCGGAACACCACCTGGTCGATCGACTGCGCCTCGTCGTAGGCATGCGCAAGTACGCCGGTCGGTGCGCCGAGCTGGTGGCTGGGCACGCTCAGCTCGCCCGACACCGGCGCCACGATGGTCGGGCGGATCGGCATCGACTTGGGCGCGACCAGCGCATTGCAGTCGCCGGCCTGCTGGGCCTGGGCCATCCCGGCCATGAGGATGAGTGGGAGGGCAAGGACGGCGCGCTGCATGAAGTTCTCCTGATCGATGCGCCCGATGCGCACGGGATGCGCGGGCGTGATCGGAGTGTAGGCGCGGGATGCGACGGCGACAACCGCCGATTGCGGGTTTGCGACCTGCGGCGGCGATGGGCATGACCGCCCGCACATACCGCCATGCGCCCGCCGGCGGCGGCACGACGCGGACAAAAAGAAACCCGGCACGAGGCCGGGTTTCCTTCGAGTCGGTGGCAGGCCCTCGGGCCCGCCGGGCCGGACTCAGTTCTGCACGTTCAGCTCGGTACGACGGTTGACCTCCGAGCGGCAGCCCGGCGAGGTCTGGGCGGTCGCTTCCAGCGGACGGCTCTCGCCGTAACCGATCGGACCGACCATGCGCGAAGCGTCGATGCCGTTGCTGGTCAGGTAGTCGTACACCGCGGTCGCACGACGCTCCGACAGCTTCTGGTTGTACGCGTCCGAACCGCACAGGTCGGTGTGGCCGGCCACTTCGACGCGCAGCTCCGGATAACGCTTCAGGATCTCGGTCGCCTCCGACAGGATCGCCACCGCGTCCGGACGCAGGGTCGACTTGTCGAAGTCGAAGTTCACGCCCTTCAGGTCGATCGTCACCGGCACCGGGCAACCGTCCGGACCGATGGTCTGGCCGGCCTGCGAACCCGGGCACTTGTCGTCGCAGTTGTTGACGCCGTCGCCGTCGTCGTCCAGGTCCGCGCAGCTCGGGACCGGAGCCGGCGCCGGGGCCGGGGCCTCGACGGCACGCTCGCCCAGCGGGATCACCACGCCGACCGAAGCCAGCACGTCGCCGAACCAGTCGGTATCGGTGTCGCCGTTCACGTTCTGGCCGTCGAAGTCGGCACGGTAGGCCAGTTCGGCACGCATCTTGGCGCGGCTGCCGACGTCGCCCATCACGCCCAGACCGAGCTTGGCGGCGAGGCCGCCGTCTTCGCGCTCACCCGGCGAGTTCGGGTTCGGGAACACGTCGTACTCCTCCTCGGCGCGCTGGTAGCCCATGCCCATCAGCATGTACGGGTTCCAGTTGCGGCCTTCCTGGATGAAGTGGCGACGCAGGTCGAGCGAGATGCCGTACTGGCTCCAGTTCAGATTCTGGTTCGCGTCCAGGTTCGGATTCTGGTAGTTCAGCTCACCGTCGAGCGACCAGTTCGGGCTCAGGAACCGGCCCAGGCCGGCGGCGACGAACGGCGCGTTGCGGGTGCCGCGGTCGTTGTCCTGGATGTTGAAGCCGGTGGCACCGGTGATGTACCAGCGGTCGTCGTAGTCCTGCGCTGCAGCAGCCTGCGAGAACGCCAGGCCGGCGAGCAGAGCGGTGCTCAACAAGCGGATCTTCATACTCACACTCCTTGGGGTAGATCGGTCTTGGACAGGTCTTGGGATTGGGTCAGATCAATCGGATCAGTATTTCGCACGGCGGTTGCAACTCAGGGACACGCTCGCTGAGCTCCTGCCGGCACCGCGGTCACTGCGAGCGGGATCATACACTGTCAATGCGTTTGTTAAAACATCTTAACGACATACCGCAGGCAGCGTCGGCAAGCGCTTGATTCGCATCCCGCGGGCCCGGCACGCACGCCAGTGGCTGCTTCGGCCCATATTGGCGAAACCGCACCGCCCCGACGGCGCCGGGCGACACCTTGCCGGCCCGACATAATCGCGGACGATTCGCGGACAAAAAGAAACCCGGCACGAGGCCGGGTTTCCTTCGAGTCGGTGGCAGGCCCTCGGGCCCGCCGGGCCGGACTCAGTTCTGCACGTTCAGCTCGGTACGACGGTTGACCTCCGAGCGGCAGCCCGGCGAGGTCTGGGCGGTCGCTTCCAGCGGACGGCTCTCGCCGTAACCGATCGGACCGACCATGCGCGAAGCGTCGATGCCGTTGCTGGTCAGGTAGTCGTACACCGCGGTCGCACGACGCTCCGACAGCTTCTGGTTGTACGCGTCCGAACCGCACAGGTCGGTGTGGCCGGCCACTTCGACGCGCAGCTCCGGATAACGCTTCAGGATCTCGGTCGCCTCCGACAGGATCGCCACCGCGTCCGGACGCAGGGTCGACTTGTCGAAGTCGAAGTTCACGCCCTTCAGGTCGATCGTCACCGGCACCGGGCAACCGTCCGGACCGATGGTCTGGCCGGCCTGCGAACCCGGGCACTTGTCGTCGCAGTTGTTGACGCCGTCGCCGTCGTCGTCCAGGTCCGCGCAGCTCGGGACCGGAGCCGGCGCCGGAGCGACCGGAGCGGACGGTTCCGGACCCAGCGGGATCACCACGCCGACCGAGGCGAGGATGTCGCCGAACCAGTCTTCACCGTCGTTGTTCTCCGGGAACGGGTCGTCGTTGACCAGCTGGGCGCGGGTGCCGTCGATGCCGACCGCACGGTAGGCCAGCTCGGCACGCATCTTCACGCGGCCCATGTCGCCCTGGATACCGCCGCCGAGCTTGATCGCCGCCGCACCCTCTTCCTCTTCATACGGAGAGTTCGGGTTCGGGAAGTTGTCGGTCTCGATCTCCTCGCGCTGGTAGCCCAGACCCATCAGCAGGTACGGGTTCCAATCGCGGCCTTCCTGGATGAAGTGGCGGCGGGCGTCGAACGAGATGCCGTACTGGCTCCAGTTCAGATTCTGGTTCGCGTCCCAGTTCGGGTTCTGGTAGTTCAGCTCGCCGTCGATCGACCAGTTCGGCGTGATGAACTTGCCCAGGCCCAGGCTGACGAACGGCGCATTGCGCGTCTCGCGGTCGCTGTCCTGGAGGTTGAAACCGGCGGCACCGGTGATGTACCAGCGGTCATCGAAGTCCTGCGCATTGGCCGCCTGGGCAAGTCCCAGACCACCCAGCAGGGCGGCGCAGAGGAGTTTCTTATTCATCTGTTGCTCCTTGGTTCTAAATAAATAGTGGAAACACGCGTCTGCGAGGATCCATACCGTCTGGACGGTCACCCATGTTCGGACGCCATCGGAGCGCAGGGTAGGCGCGTCATCGTGAAAGCGATGTTAACGCGTATCTAACATTGGCAAGCTCGAAAGTCCGAAACTTAACAGGGGTTCAGACAGCTCTGGCGGCGTGCTCCGGAATCGAGTGGAAGCGCCCAAAAGTCATCTCGTGACGCCCGTTCGACATCTTCCCTGCCGTCGTCCGTAGCGCCCACCATTGCATGGCTGGAACAGCACGATGCCGGCATGACGCTTGGTCGCGCCCGACCGCGGCCGCAAGCTTGCGGCATGAACAGTCATCGCCCCGCTCCGCCGTCGCTGCCCACCCGGCCGCTGCCCACGTTGTTCCTGTCGCACGGTTCGCCGTTGCTGGCGGTGCAGGACTCGCCCGCCGGCCGCTTCCTCGATGGCCTGGCCGACACCTTGCCGCGGCCGTCGGCGATCGTGGTCGCGTCGGCGCACTTCATGTCGATGCAGCCGCTGGTCGGCGGCGATCCGCGACCGCGCACCGTGCACGACTTCAACGGCTTCCCCGAGCCGCTGTACGCGATCGACTACCCCGCCCGCGGCGAGCCGGCGCTGGCCGAGCGGATCACCGGTCTGATCGCCGGTGCCGGATTGCCGGCGCGCCTGCGACCCGCGCATGGACTCGATCATGGCGTCTGGGTGCCGCTGCGGCGGATGTTTCCCGATGCCGACATTCCGGTGATACCGCTGTCGGTGATGCCGCATGCCGACGCCGCCACCCACCTGGCGCTGGGCCGAGCGCTGGCCCCACTGCGCGAGGAGGGCGTGCTGACGATCGGCTCCGGCGGCTTCATCCACAATCTCGGCGACCTGGATTTCACCCGCATCGATGCGCCGTCGCCAGGGTGGGCGCGCGAGTTCGGCGACTGGATGCGCGAGCGGCTGCGGGCACGCGACTGGCCGGCGCTGCTGGACTGGCAGGCGCGAGCACCGCATGCGCAGCGTGCGCATCCGACCGTCGAACATCTGATGCCGTTGTTCGTCGCCCTCGGTGCCGCCGGCCTGTCGCCGACGCCACAGCCCCTGCACGCCTCGCAGGAGTACGGCTCGCTGGCGCTGGACGCCTACGCGTTTACCTGACCGTCGGCGCAGACCGGCTCGCGCTCCCACGGCGGCTCGCGACCGAGGCGTTCGAGCAGGAAGTCGACGAAGGCACGGACCCGCGGCGGCACCAACCGCCGCTGCGGCATCACTGCATGGATGCCGCCGTCGTCGTTGCCGAACTGCGGCATCACCCGGACCAGGCGGCCGGCACACAGGTCCTCATGCACGTGCCAGGTCGAATGCAGGGCGATGCCGAGACCGGCGACCGCGGCGTCGCGCAGGGCCTCGCCGAAATTGGATTCGAAGCGGCCGCGGACCCGCACCGCGATCTCGTCGCCGCCCGCGTCCCTCAGCCGCCAGACGTCCTGGCGTCCCTGGCGGCCGACCAGCAGCAGGCAATCGTGCCCGGCCAGCTCGGCCGGCGTGCGCGGTGTGCCGTGTCGGCGCAGATACTCCGGCGACGCGCACAGCAGGCGGATATTGTCGGTCAGCCTGCGCGCGACCAGCCGCGAGTCCTCGAGCTGGCCGATCCGGATCGCGAGGTCGAAGCCGGCGCTGACCAGGTCGACGACCTCGTCGGTCAGGTTCAGGCTCAGCGTCACCCGCGGGTGCAGGGCCATGAACTCGGCCAGCAACGGCGACAGGTACTGGCGCCCGAACGAGGCCGATGCGGTCACCCGCAGCATGCCGGCGACCTCGGTGCCGCCCTGGCGCAGGCCGCTGGTCAACGCCTCCAGATCCTCGACCAGGGCGCGCCCGCGCTCGGCAAGCTCCTGCCCCTCCGGGGTCGGATGCAGGCGGCGGGTGGTGCGATGGAGCAGCCGCACGCCGAGTTCGCGCTCCAACCGCTTCAGGCGTTGGCTGGCGACGGCGACCGACAGGTCCAGGCTGCGCGCGGCGGCGCTGATCGACCCCTGATCGAGCACCCGCAGGAACAGCTGGATGTCATCGACACGGTCCATTATCAACCAATACTTGAAAGTAATTATCGATAATGGCCGTTTCAGAATAATATGCAACTCCCTAGGCTGGCGACTCCTTTCCGGATCCGCCGCCATGCCGACCGCCGCCCCCACCGCCCCTTCCCGCCGCGAACGCATGCCGGTCGCGTTGTACGCGCTGACCGCCGGCTCGTTCGGCATCGGCTGCGCCGAATTCGTGATCATGGGCCTGCTGCTGCAGGTCGCCGCCGACCTGCAGGTCTCGATCGCCGCCGCCGGCCTGCTGGTGTCGGGGTATGCGCTGGGCGTGTTCGTCGGCGCACCGCTGCTGACCCTGGCCACCCGGCGGATGCCGCGCAAGGCGGTGCTGCTGTCGCTGATGGTGATCTACACCGTCGGCAATGCCGCCTGCGCGCTGGCGCCGGACTACGCCAGCCTGATGGCGGCGCGGGTGCTGACCTCGCTGACCCACGGCACCTTCTTCGGAGTCGGCGCGGTGGTCGCGACCGGACTGGTACCGGCCGAGCGGCGCGCCTCGGCGATATCGATCATGTTCGCCGGGCTGACCCTGGCGACCCTGCTGGGAATGCCGGCGGGCGCCTGGCTGGGCCTGCAACTGGGCTGGCGCGCGACGTTCTGGGCGATGGTCGCGGTCGGTCTGGTCTCGCTGCTGGTGATCGCACTGTGGGTACCGCGAAGCCGCGGCGAGTCCGCCACGGTGCCGCTGCGCGAGGAGCTGGCGACGATGGCGCGTCCGCAGGTGTTGATCGGACTGGCAATGACCATGCTCGGCTTCGCCGGGGTGTTCACGGTGATCACCTACATCCAACCGATGCTGACCCGGCTGACCGGCATGCCGGAGGCGGCGGTGTCGCCGGCGCTGCTGGTGTTCGGCTGCGGCATGGTCGTCGGCAACCTGCTCGGCGGGCGCTGGGCCGACCGC
Source organism: Marilutibacter maris (assembly GCF_003233695.1). Taxonomy (NCBI): domain Bacteria; kingdom Pseudomonadati; phylum Pseudomonadota; class Gammaproteobacteria; order Lysobacterales; family Lysobacteraceae; genus Marilutibacter; species Marilutibacter maris. The sequence goes on from NZ_CP029843.1 coordinate 2,834,431, forward strand.
CGACCGACCCCGGCCCTGCTCGGCAGCCTGCTGGCCTTGGCGCTGGTGCTGGGTGCGATGAGCTTCGCGCTGCGCTCGCCGACCGCGATGACCGTCTTCGTCGGCCTGCTCGGAGTCGCCGCGTTCGCGACGGTGTCGCCGCTGCAACTGCGGGTGTTGCGCTTCGCCGAGGGCGCCGGCCAGAACCTCGCCTCAAGCTTCAACATCGCCGCGTTCAATCTCGGCAACGCCACCGGCGCCTGGCTCGGCGGCGCGGTGATCGAACACGGTCCGGGACTGGCTTCGGTGACCTGGGTCGCCGCCCTGGTGACCCTGGCCGGACTGGCGATGGCGGGCTGGAGCGTGCGCCTGGAAAGCACCGCGCGCAGCCGCGCCGCGCTCCCCGCCGATTGCGTGCCGGGACGGGCCTGACAGCGCTTCCCACCACGCCGCCACGAAACCGCCGCGCACCTTCCCTCGAACGGAGATCGACTCGACATGTCCAGCCCCACACCCACCTGGCGCCTGCGCCTGGCCGCTCCCGTCGCCGCCCTGCTGCTGGCGATCGCCCTGCCGTTGCAGGCAGCCACGCCGGCAACACCGAGCTGGACCGCGACCTGGACCGCCAGTCCACAACCGCGCTGGGACGGCGAGTTCGCACTGCCGACGAACCTGCCGTTCCAGTTCTGGAACCAGACCGTGCGCCAGGTCGCGCGGGTCAGCATCGGCGGCGAACGCGTGCGCGTGCAGGTGTCGAACCGCTACGGCGACCGTCCGCTGCGGATCGGCGCCGCGCATCTGGCCCTGGCCGGCGAAGACGGCGCGATCGTCGCCGGCAGCGACCGCGTGCTGAGCTTCGGCGGCGAGCGCGAGGTGGTCATCCCGCCCGGCGCGCCGATGCTCAGCGACCCGGTCGACCTCGACGTCGCCGCGCTGTCGCAGGTCGCGGTCAGCCTGTACCTGCCCGAGCCCACGCCGCCGTCGACCTTCCACTGGGACGCGCGCCAGACCGCTCATGTCGGGGCCGGCGACCAGACCGGTGCGATCTCGATGGAAGCCGATGCGACCCTCACCACGCGGGTGTTCCTGTCCGCGATCGAGGTCGAGGCCGCTTCCGGCACGCGCAGCGTGGTCGCGTTCGGCGACTCGATCACCGACGGCAACATGGCCAGCATCGACGCCAACGCACGCTGGCCGGACGCGCTCGCCGAGCGTCTGGCCGGTGATGGCATCGCCGTGCTCAACGCCGGCATTTCCGGCGCGCGCGTGCTCAGCGACCGCATGGGCCAGAACGCGCTGGCACGCTTCGAGCACGACGTGCTCGCCCAGCCCGGCGTCGCCAGCGTGATCGTGCTGATGGGCATCAACGACATCGGCTGGGATGGCACGCCGCTGGCGGTCGACGACGCCCCGACCGCCGCACCCGCGCTGATCGCAGGCTATCGCCAGCTGATCGCCCGCGCCCGTGCGCGCGGCGTGCGCATCGTCGGCGCGACCCTGACCCCGTTTGCCGGCGCACTGGATGCGACGCCGATGCGCGGCTATTACAACGCCGACAAGGAGCGCATCCGTCAACAGGTCAACGCCTGGATCCGCGACAGCGGCGAGTTCGACGCGGTCGTCGACTTCGACGCCATCGTCCGCGACCCGGCGCAACCCTCGCGGATGCGCCCCGCCTACGACTCCGGCGACCACCTGCACCCAGGCGACACCGGCTACCGTGCGATGGCCGATGCGATCGACCTGCAGGCCCTGCTCGGCGACCGCTGACCCGCCGGCACGCCCACCCCAACCGACACTCCCTATCGCCAGTCCGCTGCGATCCATGCATTCCGCTCGCGGACTGCCGCTGCCACCGAAGGAACCACTCATATGAAAGCCATCGCCCTGACCCGCTACCTGCCGATCGACGACCCTCAGTCATTGCAGGATGTCGACCTGCCCGCGCCGCCGGCGCCGAGCGGCCACGACATCCTGGTGCGGGTGGCCGCGGTGTCGGTCAATCCGGTCGACACCAAGGTCCGTTCGCCGAAGGCCACCGTCGAAGCCAATCCGCGCGTGCTCGGCTACGACGCCTGCGGCATCGTCGAGGCGGTCGGCGACGCGGTCTCGCGCTTCAAGCCCGGCGACCGCGTCTACTACGCCGGCGACATCGGCCGTCCCGGCAGCAACGCCGAACTGCAGCTGGTCGACTCGCGCGTGGTCGGCCATGCCCCGCGCTCGCTCGACGACGGCCAGGCCGCGGCGCTGCCGCTGGTCGCGATCACCGCCTGGGAGCTGCTGTTCCATCGCATGCCCTACGACAGCGAGAAGGGTGGCGAGGGCAAGACCCTGCTGGTGATCGCCGGCGCCGGCGGCGTCGGTTCGATCGCGATCCAGCTCGCGCGCCGCGCCGGCTTCACCGTGATCGCCACCGCCTCGCGCGAGGACACCGTCGCCTGGTGCGAGGCGATGGGCGCGCATCACGTGATCAACCATCGCCAACCGCTGGCGCCGCAGCTCAAGGCACTGGGCCTGGAGAGCGTCGACGCGGCGATCAACCTGGCCGACACCGTCGCCTACTGGGAGGTGCTCGGCGAGCTGCTGGCGCCGCAGGGCCACGTCGGCCTGATCGTCGAGCCCGACGCGCCGCTGAAGATCGGCGACCCCTACAAGCTCAAGTGCATCGGCATCCACTGGGAGATGATGTTCGCGCGGCCGCTGCTGAAGACCGCGGACATGGACGAGCAGGGCAAGCTGCTCGACCGCGTCGCCGCCCTGATCGACGCGGGCGAGCTCAAGAGCGTCCAGCGCGACACGCTGTCGCCGATCAATGCCGCCAACCTGCGCGAAGCGCACCGCCGGCTCGAATCGGGCGCGACGATCGGCAAGCTGGTCGTGGCCGGTTGGTAGGACAGTCGTCGCGATGCCGTCGTCGTGATGCCGAGCCCGGGGGCGGACGCACTGCTACATTCCAACCTCCGGGTACGGCAGCGGGAGACCACGCGGTGAACGTCAAGGAGTTTTCCAGTCGGGTGGGCATCAGTCCGCACACCGTCCGCTACTACGAAAAGATCGGGTTGTTGCGCGATGTCCACCGCCTTGCCAACGGTCACCGCGATTTCTCCGAGAAAGACATCTCCTGGATCGGCTTCGTGCAGAGGCTGAAGGACACCGGGATGCCACTGGAGCAGATCCATCGCTACGCCGACCTCAGGGCCGAAGGCGCATCGACGCTGAGGGAGCGGCACGACCTGCTCGAACGACATGCCTCTGCGCTGGAGCAAAGCCTCGCCGAACAGCAGCGCCACCTGGACCGGCTCCGCGAGAAGATCGCGCTCTATCGGGCGGCGATGGACGGGCGCGAAACGCGCTTGACTTAGAGCCGACTCGAACCCGCAAGCTCCCGTCGAACACACCGGCAGGAGCATGGACACGTGAAGGAACCGGGCACACCTCCCGACTCTCGGGACAGGCGGCGCTTGCTGCGCACGGCAGGACTGCTGGGCGCAGTGGCCTGCGGTCAATACGCACCCGCCGGCCGCACTTCAATCCATCGGGAGACAGGCATGGGCATCAACAGCGTGGGCATCGACAACGACGAGCGCTTCGAGCGAGGCTGGGAGAAGCTACGGGAAATCGACGGCGAAGCGGGCGAACGGGTCATCGAGTCCCTGAAGGACATCGCCCCCGACCTTGGCCGCTACACCATCGAATTTCCATTCGGGGACGTCTACAGCCGCCCCGGGCTGGACCTGAGGTCGCGGGAGATCGCCACCGTTGCCGCGCTGACCGCACTGGGCAACGCAGCGCCGCAACTGAAGGTGCACATCCATGGTGCGCTCAACGTGGGATGCACATCGCAGGAGATCGTCGAGGTCATCATCCAGATGGCAGTCTACGCGGGTTTCCCGGCCGCCTTGAACGGCGCGACCGCTGCCCGGGAAGTCTTCGCCGAACGCGGACTCATCGAAGCATAGGAATCCGCTGCGGCGGGACTGTCGGTCCCGGTATCGGCGCAAGTGTCGACCGGCCCCCGGTGCGGCAGGTTTCGTGCCCGGCCCGGAGATCCGTGCATTCGCCCCCGGCAGGTCCCGGGCGACTCGCGACACAGCCCCTGATCGCCCATGAGCGGATGCCATGCCCACACCGCCCGCGCCCCTGGCGTGGGCGGTGTCGCCTGAACAGGCGGTGCCGGGCCGGAAAAGTTGAAGCCGGCACGCTTTCACGGCATCGTGCGGGCTTCCGTACGCCAGCGTATCGCCATGCCAGCCAATCACCCCGCCGCGGACAGCGCACCGCACCCGCTCTACCCGCACCTGTTCGAACCGCTGGACCTGGGCTTCTGCACCCTGTCCAACCGCGTGCTGATGGGATCGATGCACACCGGCCTGGAAGACAAGAGCGCCGACTTCCCCAAGCTGGCCCGCTACTTCGGCGAACGCGCCGCCGGCGGCGTCGGCCTGATCGTGACCGGCGGCTTCTCGCCGAACCTGGTCGGCTGGCTCAAACCGTTCGGCGGCACCCTGCGCTGGCCATGGGAAGTCGGCAAGCACCGCCAGGTCACCCGCGCCGTGCACGAGCACGGCAGCCGGGTCTGCCTGCAGATCCTGCACGCGGGGCGCTACGGCTATCACCCGTTGCAGGTGGCGCCATCGAAGATCAAGGCGCCGATCAATCCGTTCACCCCGCGCGCGTTGTCGGCGCGCGGCGTCGAACGCCAGATCGCGGCGTTCGTGCGCACCGCCCAGCTCGCCCGCGACGGCGGCTACGACGGCGTCGAGGTGATGGGCTCGGAAGGTTATCTGCTGAACCAGTTCACCGCGCCGCGCACCAACAAGCGCGACGACAGCTGGGGCGGCGACGCCGCTCGCCGCATGCGTTTCGCGGTCGAGATCGTGCGCCGGATCCGCGAAGCCTGCGGACCGGATTTCATCATCGTCTACCGGCTGTCGCTCCTGGACCTGGTCGACGACGGCCTGGCCTGGGACGAGGTGGTGCAGCAGGCGCAGGCGATCGAAGCCGCCGGCGCGACCCTGATCAACACCGGCATCGGCTGGCACGAGGCGCGCATCCCGACCATCGCCACCTCGGTGCCGCGCGCGGCCTTCACCGGTATCACCGCGCGCCTGAAGCCGCACGTATCGGTGCCGCTGATCACCACCAACCGCATCAACATGCCCGACGTCGCCGAAGCCGTGCTCGCCCGCGGCGACGCCGACATGGTGTCGATGGCGCGGCCGCTGCTGGCCGATCCGGCCTGGGTGAACAAAGCGCGCGCCGGACACGCGGACGACATCAACACCTGCATCGCCTGCAACCAGGCCTGCCTGGACCACGTGTTCGAGAACAAGCGCGCCAGCTGCCTGGTCAATCCGCGCGCCTGCGCCGAAACCGAGCTGAACTACACCGCCACCCGCGCGCCGCGGCGCATCGCGGTGGTCGGCGCCGGCCCGGCCGGACTGGCCTGCGCGACGGTCGCCGCCGAACGCGGCCACGCGGTGACCCTGTTCGACGGCGGCGACGAGATCGGCGGCCAGTTCAACCTCGCCAAGCGCATCCCCGGCAAGGAGGAGTTCCACGAAACGCTGCGCTACTTCCGCCGCCGCATCGAGCAGACCGGGGTCGACCTGCGTCTGCGCAACCGCGCCGACGCCGACGCACTGGCCGACTTCGATGCGGTGGTGCTGGCGACCGGCATCAAACCGCGCTTGGTCGACTTCCCCGGTGCCGACCACGCCAAGGTCGTCGGCTACCTGGACGTGCTGAGCGGCCGAGTCGAGGCCGGACCGCGGGTCGCCATCGTCGGTGCTGGCGGCATCGGCTTCGATGTCGCCGAATTCCTCGTCCACCACGGCCACTCGCCGAGCCTCGACGCCCAGGCCTGGCGCACCGAATGGGGCGTGGACATCGGCTACGAGGGCAACCGCGGCGGCCTCGCCAACGCGCGTCCGCAGCCGCCCGCGCGCGAGGTCTGGCTGTTGCAACGCAGCCCCGGCAAGCCCGGCAGGCGATTGGGCAAGACCACCGGCTGGATCCACCGCGCGACGCTGAAATCGCGCCGGGTGCAGATGCTCGGCGGGGTCGAATACCTCGGCGTCGACGACCGCGGTCTGCGCATCCGTGTCGATGGCGGCGACGAGCAGTTGCTGCCGGTGGACCAGGTGGTGGTCTGCGCCGGCCAGGAGCCGTACAAGCCGCTGGCCGCCGAGCTGGAGGGCCGCGGCATCGCGACCCACGTGATCGGTGGCGCCGACGTCGCCGCCGAACTCGACGCCAAGCGCGCGATCGCCCAGGGCAGCCGTCTGGCCGCCTCGCTGTAGGCGCAGCCGGCGACTCCCGGGCTACGCCCGGGAATCCCCAAAGTTTGCTCCGCAAACCTTGGGCCCCGCCGTTGCGCTTCCACACCCCCATTCGTGCCTGCGGCACGAATCGCCCCCTGACTCAGGGGGGAACGATATCCGGCCGCGCCCGGATATCTCCCAAAGTTTGCTGCGCAAACCTTGGGCCCCGCCGTTGCGCTTCCACACCCCCATTCGCGCTACGCGCGAATCGCCCCCTGACTCAGGGGGAACGATATCCGGCCGCGCCCGGATATCTCCCAAAGTTTGCTGCGCAAACCTTGGGCCCCACCGTTGCGCTTCCACACCCCCATTCGCGCTACGCGCGAATCGCCCCCTGACTCAGGGGGGAACGATATCCGGCCGCGCCCGGATATCTCCCAAAGTTTGCTGCGCAAACCTTGGGCCCCACCGTTGCGCTTCCACACCCCCATTCGCGCTACGCGCGAATCGCCCCCTGACTCAGGGGGGAACGATATCCGGCCGCGCCCGGATATCTCCCAAAGTTTGCTGCGCAAACCTTGGGCCCCACCGTTGCGCTTCCACACCCCCATTCGCGCTACGCGCGAATCGCCCCCTGACTCAGGGGGCTTGGCCACCCATCCCTACGGGGGCCCTGCTGTCGTGCTGTGAACCCGCTGGATCCCCCCCGCCCACGATACCGGCGCTCCTGAGAACGCTTCGGCAACCGACTCCCTGCGCTTCGAGGCTCGCCGCCTGAACGCTCAGTCAGCAATCCCTACGCGCTCGCCGACCATATAAAATCAAATAAAAACATACAGATAGATGATAGAGGATCGACTTCCAGCCCGACTCCAACGGCTCCGTCAAGCCTCCCTTGTTCACGCAGCGTTTATCAAAGCGCCGCTACCTTGCGCCAACTTTTGCTGCCGCCCCTCTTGCGGCCACCCACACCGACCCGCGTTCTGCGGCCCGGTGTCCGGGGGCAAAGCGCGCCACAGAGCCGCCGCCCTTAGTAATGCGATTTCCGCACCCTGCCCGGCTGTCCCATCGCCGCGCTCGGAAACAACGCCATGTCGTTCAGTACCAGGAGTCAACGCCCCGCAGGGGGTGGACGCCCGAGTGCGGTCGACGCAACGAAGTTGGAGTTCACATGAAACTGGCATGGATCCTCTGGCTGGCATCGGTATTGCCGCCAAACGCCGCCGACTCGCTCTGCCTGAGCACCACGCTGTACCTGGAAGCCCGCGACCAGTCCGTGCGCGGCCAGCAGGCGGTCGCCGAGGTCGCCCTGCGCCGTCGCGACAGCGGCTTGTGGGGCGACAGCGTCTGCGAGGTCGTGACCGCCCGCAAGCAGTTCGCGCCGACCATCGTTTCGCCGAACACCCGCCTCAGCAATGTCGAGGCCTGGGGCGAAGCGGTCACCGTCGCCCTGGAGGCCGAGCGCAACTGGGCGCTGCCGGCCGGCGAGCGCCAGGAGGTCGTGCCCGGCGCGAGCCACTTCCTCGCCCACAAGATCGCCAGCCCGAGCTGGCGCAACGCCTACCAGGTCGCGCAGATCGGCGACCACACCTTCCTCAAGGTGCAGACGCTGAAGCCGCGCGGACCGAAGTCGTAAGCGCCGCGGGCGCGACGCAACGTTCCGCCGCGGGCATTGAGCGGCAATCGACGGGTCGGCGATAGTAGCCGGCCCGTTCTCGTTTCCGCCGCGGAGCGCCCGATGAAGCTTTACACCAAGCCTGGTGCCTGTTCGACCGCCGATCACATCGCCCTGCACTGGACCGGGCAGCCGTTCGAGGTCGAGATCCTCGACAAGAGCACGATGAAGGCGCCGGCCTTCCTCGCGATCAATCCGGCCGGCGCGGTACCGGCGATCGTCGACGGCGACTTCGTGCTGACCCAGAACGCCGCGATCATGGGCTATATCGCCGACACCCACCCCGAGGCCGGCCTTGCCGGCGACGGCAGCGCGCGCCAACGCGCCGAGGCCGCCCGCTGGCTGGCCTTCGTCAACTCCGACCTGCATCCGGCGTTCAAGCCGCTGTTCGCGCCCGCGCAGTTCAGCGTCGATGCCGACGGCCACGACGCGGTGCGCCAGGCCGCCCACAAGCGTCTGCGCGGGCTGTTCGAGAGCGCCGACCGGCAGTTGCGGGACCGCGACTGGCTGGCCGGCTTCCGCAGTTTCGCCGACCCCTACTTCTACATCACCCTGCGCTGGGCCGGCGGCCTGAAGGTCGACCTGTCCGGGCTCGACAACCTGTCCGCCTTCAAGCAGCGGATGGACGCCGACCCCGGGGTCCGCGCGGCGCTGGAGGCCGAAGGCCTGTCCTGAGCCGTCCACGCGGCGCTGTCCGCGCGCCGGGGCGAATCCGCAGCCGGCGCGCCCTCAGCGGTCGCGGTCCTTCCAGTACTGGGTCATCTCCAGATAGGTGAACGAGGCCGACCAGGTGATCAGCATCAGGCCGACCAGGGCCTCGGTACCGGTCAGCAGCCGGATCGGCCCCACCGGCACCATGTCGCCGAAGCCGACGGTGGTGTAGACCATCGCCGAGAAGTACACGGTGTCGAACAGGTTGTCGTGATGCATGCCATGGACCTCGCCGACCCCGGCGAGGTTCAGCAGCAGGTAGTAGGCCAGGCCGAACACCCAGATCTCGACCACGTGCAGCAACAGCAGCCACAGGTATACCGCGACCAGGCGACGACGGCCGGCCCCCTCGGCGTGGCGCCGGTTGTGGGCGACGATCCGGCTCAGCATCTCGTAGTGCAGCAGGATCACGATCCCGACCACGGCGATCGTGGTGCAGGCGATGATCAGGTTGGTCGGCCAGTCCTCGTACATCCCATCGCTCCGCGAGTCGAATAGCGTCAAACGAAAAAGGGCCCGGCATGCCGGGCCCCCGTCACCGTCCGTGCGCGCTCAGCGCTTGTCGATCGCCACGTACTCGCGATCCTCCGGACCGGTGTAGTTCGCACTCGGCCGGATGATCTTGCCATCCTCGCGCTGTTCGATCACGTGCGCGCTCCAGCCGGTGGTGCGGGCGATCACGAACAGCGGGGTGAACATCGGCGTCGGGATGCCCATCATGTGATAGGCGGACGCGCTGTACCAGTCGAGGTTCGGGAACATCTTCTTGGTGTCCATCATCAGGTTCTCGATGCGCTCGGACACGTCGAACAGGGTCTGGTTGCCACCGTCCTCGCACAGCTTGCGGCTGATCTCCTTGATGATCGGATTGCGCGGATCGCCGATCGTGTAGACCGGGTGGCCGAAGCCGATGATGATCTCCTTGCGCTCCATCCGCGCGCGGATGTCGGCCTCGGCCTCGTCGGCGCTGTTGTAGCGGCTGATGATGTCCATCGCCACTTCGTTGGCGCCGCCGTGCTTGGGCCCGCGCAGCGCGCCGATCGCGCCGGTGATGCACGAATGCAGGTCCGAGCCGGTGCCGGCGATCACCCGCGCGGTGAAGGTCGAGGCGTTGAACTCATGCTCGGCGTAGAGCACCAGCGACTTGTCCAGCGACTCGGCCTGCAGCGCGCTGGGAGGTTCGCCGTGCAGCAGGTGCAGGAAGTGCGCGGCGACGCTGTCGTCGTCGGTCTCCACGTCGATGCGGCGACCGTTGCGGGTGAAGTGCCACCAGTAAAGCAGCATAGAACCGAAGCTGGCGATCAGCTTGTCGGCGATGTCGCGCGCCTCGCTGGCCGGATGGCCTTCGCGCTCGGGCAGCACCGTGCCCAGCACCGAGCAGCCGGTTCGCAGCACGTCCATCGGATGCGCGTTGGCCGGCACCAGCTCCAGCGCCTCGGCGACGATCGCGGGCAGGCCGCGCAGGCGCTTGAGCTTGGCCTTGTAGGCGTTCAACTGCGACACCGTCGGCAGCACGCCGTGGACCAGCAGGTGGGACACCTCCTCGAAGCTGGACCGGGTCGCCAGGTCGTGGATGTCGTAGCCGCGGTAGTGCAGGTCGTTGCCGCTGCGGCCGACCGTGCACAGGGCGGTGTTGCCGGCGGCGGTGCCGCTCAGGGCGACGGACTTCTTCGGCTTGGGAGCCGCCGCTTGGGCGGTGTCGGGAGTCGCGGCCTTGGTCATCGTGGTTCTCCTGCTTGGCGAAGCTGGTGGAGGGCCTGCGGGCCGATGGGCGGTGTGTTCCGCCCTATCGCCGGCTGGCCGGTGTGGGTCGACCCGGGCGTTGTCCCGAAATGACAACGCTCAGGCCTGGATGCGACCGGTGGGTCGCACCGGCTGCGGCTGCGCCACGCGCCTGCCGCAGCCGGAGGGCGGACGGACGCGCCGGCGGAGATCGATGCAGGGGGCCCGCAAGGCGGGAGTCTGTTCGCTCCGTCGGCCGACCTTCGCGCCGTGGGTTCAGAGCCTCAAGTTCAGAACCTCAAGCTCAGGACTTGCCGTCGGCGAACAGCGCGTCGAGCTTGTCCTCGTAGGCGTGATAGCCGAGGAAGTCGTACAGCTCGGCCCGCGTCTGCAAGGTGTCGATGATGTTCTTCTGCGTGCCCTCTCGACGCACGGTCTCGTAGAAGTTCAGCGCCGCCTTGTTCATCGCCCGGTAGGCGCCGCAGCAGTACAGGGCGATGTCGACGCCGGCCTCGCCAAGCTCCTCGGTGGTGAAGAACGGGGTCGATCCGAATTCGGTCAGGTTGGCCAGGATCGGCACCTTCACCGCGGCCTTGAAGCGGCGATAGTCGTCCAGCGTCTTCATCGCCTCGGGGAAGATCATGTCGGCGCCGGCTTCGACGTAGGCCACCGCGCGCTCGATCGCGCTGTCGATGCCCTCGGAAGCGGCGGCGTCGGTGCGCGCCATGATCACGAAGCCGGCGTCGGTGCGCGCATCGACCGCGGCCTTGACCCGGTCGACCATCTCGGCCTTCGGCACCACTTCCTTGCCCGGACGATGGCCGCAGCGCTTCTGCCCGACCTGGTCCTCCATGTGCACGGCGGCGACGCCGACGTTGATGAAGGACCGGACCGTGCGGGCGATGTTGAAGGCGCCGCCCCAGCCGGTGTCGATGTCGACCAGCAACGGCATGTCGGTGGCGTCGACGATGCGGCGCGCGTCGGTGAGCACGTCCTCCATGGTGCTGATGCCCAGGTCGGGCATGCCCAGCGAGTTGGCGGCGACGCCGCCTCCGGACAGGTACAGCGCCTTGTAGCCGACCCGCTTGGCCATCAGGCCGGCGTAGGCGGTGATCGCGCCCATCACCTGCAGCGGGGACTCTTCGGAGACGGCGGCGCGGAAACGCGCGCCCCGGGAATGTGCGTTGGTCATGGCATCTCCTCGTGGGTCCGCCATTCTATCCGACCCGGCCCGGTCGCCGGTCCGGCCCACGCCCCAGGCGGCCCGGTTCAGCCGCCCGGCTCAGCCTCCTGAATCCGCGCCCCGCTCCAGCGCCCGGCGCACCTCATCCAGGGCTCCGGGGTCGTCCAGGGTCGACAGATCGCCCGGATCGCGCTGCTCGGCCAGGGCCTGCAGCGAGCGGCGCAACAACTTGCCGGAACGGGTCTTCGGCAACGCGCCGACCACGTAGACCCGGGCCGGCCGCGCCACCGCGCCGAGCTGCTCGACCACCCGCGCGCGCATGCCCTCGGCCGCGGCCGCGGCGTCGCCCTCGCGCAGGGTCGCGAACACCACCGGCACCTGCCCCTTCAAGGCGTCGTGGACGCCGATCACCGCCGCCTCGGCGACGCTGGGATGGGTCGAGCAGGACTCCTCGATCTCGCGGGTGCCGAGCCGGTGTCCGGCGACGTTGATCACGTCGTCGGTGCGGCCGAGGATGAAGGTGTAGCCGTCCTCGTCGCGGATCGCCCAGTCCAGCGAGCTGTACAGCAGCTCCTTGAAATGGCTGAAATAGCTCTGCATGAAGCGCGCGTCGTCGCCCCAGACCGTGGTCAGGCAGCCCGGCGGCAGCGGTGGCTCGATCACCAGCACGCCCTTCTCGCCCGCACCGACATCGGCCCCACTGACGTCGTCGATCACCCGCAGCCGATAGCCCGGCGCCGGCAGCCCCGGCGATCCGAACTTGACCGGTTTCATGTCCAGCCCCGGCATCAGCGACAGCACCGGCCAGCCGGTCTCGGTCTGCCAGTAGTTGTCGATGATGGTCTTGCCGATGCCGTCGGTGATCCAGTGCGCGGTCGGCTCGTCCAGCGGCTCGCCGGCCAGGAACAGCCATTGCAGCTGCGACAGGTCGTGCTTCTTCAGCCAGGCCGCATCCTGCTTCTTCAACACGCGGATGCCGGTCGGCGAGGAGAACATCGTGCGCACACCGTACTTCTCGCAGATCGACCACCACACACCGGGATCGGGATTCGTCGGCAGCCCCTCGTAGAGGATCGAGGTCGCGCCGACGATCAGCGGCCCGTAGACGTTGTAGGAATGCCCGACCGCCCAGCCGACATCGGAGGTGGAGAACATCACCTGGCCGGCACGGACGTCGTAGATCGACCACATCGACAACGCCAGCGCCACCGCATAGCCGCCGACGTCGCGCTGCACGCCCTTGGGCTTGCCGGTGGTGCCGGAGGTATACAGCAGATAGCTGGGTTCGTTCGATTCCAGCCATTCCACCTCCACGCGTGCGCCGGCATGCGCGGCACGCAGTGCGTCGTAGTCGACATCGCGGCCCTCGACCCGGCTCGCGTCCGGGTCCAGTCCGCGCGACACCATCAGCACGTGCGGCGGCGGATGCTGCGCCTCGGTGCAGGCGGCATCGACCAGGGGCTTGTACGCGATCACCTTGCCGCCGCGCATGCCGGCGTCGGCGCAGATCAGCAGCTTCGGCCGCGCGTCGTCGATGCGCAGGGCCAGGTTGTGCGAGGCGAAACCGCCGAACACCACCGAGTGCACCGCGCCGATGCGCGCACAGGCGAGCATCGCGAATACCGCCTCGGCCATGTTCGGCATGTAGATCACCACCCGGTCGCCGCGACCGACATCGAGCGACTTGAGCACCGAGGCGAACACGTTGACCTCGTCGAACAGCTCGCGATAGCTGATCTCACGGGTGACGCCGGTCTCGCTGGAGATCGCCACCAGCGCCAGCTGTTCGCCACGGGCGTCGAGATGGCGGTCGACCGCGTTGTGGCACAGATTGGTGGTGCCGCCGGAGAACCAGCGCCGGAACGGCGGATCGCGGTAGTCGAGGACCTTCTGCGGCGGCGTGTGCCAGTCGATGGCCCGGGCCTGCTCCGCCCAGAAGCCTTCCGGATCGTCGATCGAACGCTGGTGGAACGCCTCGTAGCGCATGGCGGCAGCCCTGGGGAACGATGCCCCTAGCCTAGGCCGCCACCGGCACGGCTTCATTCGGACTTTGGTCGAGGACGCGGCAGCGGCATGCGAACGCGTCTCAGAACGGCGCGGCGCTGTCGAAGGCCATCGGCTCGCCAGTGGCCGGGTGCGCGAACGACAGCCGGCTGGCATGCAGACATACGCGGTCGGCGGCGGCCGCACCGTACATCGTGTCGCCGACGATCGGATGGCCGATGCTGGCCAGGTGCAGGCGCAGCTGGTGGCTGCGGCCGGTGACCGGTTCCAGCTCGAGCCGGCTGGTGTCGCTCTCGCGGGTATCCGGCCCGCCTGCTCGGGAACCATGCTCCAGCCGCCACCATCGCGTGAGTGCCGGTTTGCCGGTCTCGAAGTCCACCTTCTGCTTGGGCCGGTTCGGCCAGTCGCAGATCAACGGCAGCGCGACCTCCCCCGCGGCCTCCTCGACGCGGCCCTCGACCACCGCGACATAGCGCTTGGATACCTGGCGCCGTTCGAACTGCTTCGCCAGCGCCCGCTGCATGTCCTTGCCCCGCGCGAACACCATCAGACCGCTGGTGACCTGGTCGAGGCGATGCACGGTCAGCGCATCCGGGTAGACCGCCTGCAACCGCGACACCACGCAGTCCTGGTTCTCCGGCAACCGCCCCGGCACCGACAGCAGACCGGCCGGCTTCGCGATCACCAGCAGGTGGGCGTCGGCGTGGATGACGACGATGTCGGCGCTCATCGGCTTGTGCAGCACCGGATACCACCGGATACGGCGGCCCGAAACAGGACGGGGCGGCCGAAGCCGCCCCGCCGGAAGTCCCGATGCCGGGAGTCCATCGTCAGAGCAGATGCGCGACGCCGGCACGCTCTTCCTCGAGCTCGGCGAGGGTCTTGTCCATCGCCGCGCGGCTGAACTCGTCGACCGGCAGGTCGGTGACGCGGACGTACTCGCCGTTCGCGCAGGTCACCGGCACGCCGTAGATCACGCCTTCGGGAATGCCGTAGCTGCCGTCGGACGGCACGCCCATCGTCACCCACTTGCCGTCGGTGCCCAGCACCCAGTCGTGGATGTGGTCGATCGCGGCATTGGCGGCCGAGGCGGCCGAGGACAGGCCACGCGCCTCGATGATCGCGGCGCCACGCTTGCCGACCTGCGGGATGAAGGTGTTCGCGTTCCAGTCGGCGTCGCCGATCTTGTCCTTCAGCGACTCGCCGCCGACGGTGGCGAAGCGGTAGTCCGGGTACATGGTCGGGCTGTGGTTGCCCCACACGACCATCTTCTCGATGTCGCCGACGGCGACGCCGGCCTTGCCGGCCAGCTGGCTCAGCGCGCGGTTGTGGTCCAGGCGCAGCATCGCGGTGAAGTTCTTGGCGGGCAGATCCGGGGCCGACTTCATCGCGATGTAGGCGTTGGTGTTGGCCGGGTTGCCGACCACCAGCACCTTGACGTCGCGGCTGGCGACCTTGTTCAGCGCGGCGCCCTGGGCGGTGAAGATCTTGGCGTTCTCAAGCAGCAGGTCCTTGCGCTCCATGCCCGGGCCGCGCGGACGCGCGCCGACCAGCAGGGCGATGTCGGCGTCCTTGAACGCGACCTCGGCGTCGTCGGTACCGACCATGCCGGCCAGCAGCGGGAACGCGCAGTCCTCCAGCTCCATCATCACGCCCTTGAGCGCGGCCTGGGCCTTCTCCATCGGCAGCTCGAGCAGCTGCAGGATCACCGGCTGATCCTTGCCGAGCATCTCGCCGGAGGCGATGCGGAACAGCAGCGAATAGCCGATCTGGCCGGCAGCACCGGTAACGGCAACGCGGACGGGGGTTTTCATCGGTAGTTCCTTGCGTTTGACTGGGGGTGTGGCGAATCGTTCGTGCGGGCCGCGCCGACGTCAGAACACGTCGCGATAGCCCAGCGGTTCGAGCTTCTGCTGCAGGCCTTCGGTGTCGTAGCCGTAGACCACGTCCTGGCCGACCACCGTGGTCGGCACGCCGCGCGCGCGCAGGGCCCGCATCGCGCGTTGCCCGGCCTCGGTGTCGATGTCGATCACGCGATAACGGACCTCGGACAGCTCGAACGCCTTCTGCTGCTTGCGGCAGTACCCGCACCACTCGGCGGCGAGCATCACGATGCGGTCGTCACCGGTGGCGTTGCGCGGATCATCCGGATGCAGCGCGGCCGCTTCGCGGGGCCAGAGTTTCCAGGCCCCGACGAGGACCGCGATGATGACGAGCAGCCGGAGCGGAGACATCGACGGCTCAGGCGAGCTCGGCGAAGAACTCGCGGATGCGCTCCATGCCCGGTGCCAGCTGCGGCGTCGGACAGGTGTAGCTGATGCGCATCGCGCGCGGCTCGCCGAATGCCGAACCCGGCACGCAGGCGACGCCCTTGGCCTCCAGCAGCACGCTGCAGAAGTCGACGTCGTTCTCGATCTTCTTGCCGCTCGGGCCGTGGGTCTTGCCGAAGCTGCAGCTCACGTCCGGGAACACGTAGAACGCGCCCTGCGGCCGCGGGCAGACCACGCCGGGAATGCCGTTCATCACCGCCATGACCTGGTCGCGCTTGGCCTGGAACTCGGCGCAGCGGGCCTCGGGCACGTCCTGCGGACCCGACAGCGCGGCCACCGCCGCGGCGGTGGTGACCTCGGGAATATTGGTGATGTGATTGGAGTTCAGCGTCACCACGGCCTTGGCAACCGCTTCCGGGCCGGCCATGAAGCCGACCCGCCAACCCGGCATGCCGTAGGTCTTGGACAGCGAGTCGACGAAGATCACCCGCTCCTTCAGTTCCGGCCTGGAATGCACGAAGTTGTGGTAGCCGACACCGTCGAACACCATCTTGTTGTAGATGTCGTCGGTGATCACCCAGGTATCCGGGTACTTCACCAGCACCTCGGCCAGCGCGTCGATCTCCTCGCGGGTATAGACCATGCCGGTCGGGTTCGACGGGTTGTTGAACAGGAACACGCGCGGCTTCTTCGCCAGCGCCGCCTCCAGCTGCGCGGGGGTCAGCTTGTAGTCCTGCTCGGGCGGGCACGGCAGCAGCTCGACCTTGGCGTTGACGATCTCGGCGATGTCGAGATAGCTGGTCCAGTACGGCGTCGGGAAGACGATCGTGTCGCCCTCGTCGAGCAGGGCCTCGGCCAGGTTGTAGAGCAGGTGCTTGGCGCCCACGCCGCTGGCGCAGTTGACCCGGCCGTAACCGGTCAGTCCCAGCTTCCCCATGTGCTCGATGAAGGCGTCGATCATCGGGTCGGCGCCGCGGTTGCTGCCGTACTGGCCGCTGTCGTGGGACAGCGCATTGCGGGCGGCCTCGTAGACGTGCTCGCCGGGCAGGAAGTTCGGCACGCCGATCGAGAAGCTGATGATGTCGCGGCCTTCGGCTTTCAGGCGCTTGGCCTTCTCGGCAATCTGCATGATCGCACTGGGCTTGGCGCGGCCGATACGGCTGGCGAGCTGGGGCATCGCGGGGGACCTCTCAGGTGGGTTGTGACGGAGGGGAGGCAGGCCGTCGGGCGGCCTGGACAAAGCCCCCTGATGGTATCACGCACACGCCAGCCGCTCTGCCCCGCGGCGGCACCCGGCGGCACACCCCGCGGCCACCGGGATCGCGCCGCGCGGACACGAAAAACCCCGGACCGACGGCCCGGGGTTCCGTTCAACGACAATGTCCGCCGCGGACGCTCAGGCGCGCGCGTTCGCGTCCAGCGTCTTGTTCCAGTCGGCCACGCGATCGGCCCTGGCCGCCAGCACCGGCTCGATGTCGCCCTCGATCTTCACCGTGCGGATCTCGTCGCCCTGCTGGATCTTGTCGACGACCTCCAGGCCCTCGACCACCTTGCCGAACACGGTGTGCTTGCCGTCCAGCCACGGGCACGCCACGTGGGTGATGAAGAACTGGCTGCCGTTGGTGCCGGGGCCGGCGTTGGCCATCGACAGCACTCCGCGCTCGTGGGGCAGGCCGTTGTCGGTCTCGTCCTCGAAACGGTAGCCGGGGCCGCCGGTGCCGGTGCCCAGCGGGCAGCCGCCCTGGACCATGAAGTCGGCGATCACGCGGTGGAAATTGAGGCCGTCGTAGAAGCCGCGGCGGACCAGGTTGACGAAGCTGGCAACGGTAAGCGGCGCCTTGTCGGCGGCGAGCTCGACGCGGATCGGGCCGCGATCGGTATCGAAAATGGCGGTCAATGACATGGATACGGCTCCTGTGAAGGGGCTGGCGCGCCGCGAACGGGACGCCCGGGGGGAAAGCTCCAGAGTCCGCCAACCCGGGTCGACAAACGATGAACACCGGTTCCGCGGGCGGAATGCTGAATGCGGACCGCCTAGAATACCGCAGCCGGAACCGGAAACCGCGCATTCATATGACCATTGCCACATTTGGCGGATATAATGGTCGGCTTCCCTCCGCGAGCCTGATGCCTTCGCCGGCGTCCTTTCCGCATGTCCGCATCCAACTCCGTCGAACGCCTGCGCAATATCGCCATCGTCGCCCACGTCGATCATGGCAAGACCACCCTCGTCGACCAGCTGCTCAAGCAGTCCGGCACCCTGTCCGAGCGCACCGTCCTCGCCGAGCGGGTGATGGACAGCAACGACCAGGAAAAGGAGCGTGGCATCACGATCCTGGCCAAGAACACCGCCATCACCTGGAACGGCAACCGGATCAACATCGTCGACACCCCCGGGCACGCCGACTTCGGCGGCGAGGTCGAGCGCGTGCTGTCGATGGTCGACACCGTGCTGATCCTGGTCGACGCGATGGACGGGCCGATGCCGCAGACCCGCTTCGTGACCCAGAAGGCCTTCGCGATGGGCTTCAAGCCGATCGTGGTGGTCAACAAGATCGACCGTCCCGGCGCGCGCCCCGACTGGGTGATCGACCAGGTCTTCGACCTGTTCGACAAGCTCGGCGCGACCAATGAGCAGCTCGACTTCCCGATCGTCTACACCTCGGCGCTGAACGGCTACGCCAGCCTCGACGACAGCGTCCGCTCGGGCGACATGACCGCGCTGTACGAAGCGATCATGCAGCACGCGCCGATGCCTGAAGTGGACCCGGACGGTCCCTTCCAGATGCGCATCAGCCAGCTGGACTACAGCAACTTCGTCGGCGTGATCGGCATCGGCCGGATCCAGCGCGGCACCCTGAAGAAGAACATGCCGGTCTCGGTGATCGATCGCGAAGGCAAGAAGCGCCAGGGCAAGGTGCTGCAGGTGCTTGGCTTCCTGGGCCTGGAGCGGATCGAGCAGGACAGCGCGCAGGCCGGCGACATCGTCGCCATCTCCGGCATCCAGGAACTGACCATCTCCGATACCGTCTGCGCCCTCGACACCCCCGAGGCGCTGCCGGCGCTGACCGTCGACGAGCCGACGATCTCGATGACCTTCCAGGTCAACAACTCGCCGTTCGCCGGCAACAAGGACCTGTCGGGCGGCAAGTTCCTGACCAGCCGCCAGATCAAGGACCGCCTCGAACGCGAGACCGTGCACAACGTCGCGCTGCGGGTCGAGCAGCTCGAGGATGCCGACAAGTTCCTGGTCTCCGGCCGCGGCGAACTGCACCTGTCGGTGCTGATCGAGAACATGCGCCGCGAGGGCTTCGAGCTGGCGGTGTCGCGCCCCGAGGTGATCATCAAGGAAATCGACGGCCAGCTGATGGAGCCGATCGAGCAGTTGGTGATCGATGTCGAGGAGATCCACCAGGGCGGCGTGATGGAGAAGCTCGGCACCCGCAAGGGCCAGCTGAAGAACATGGAGCCCGACGGCAAGGGTCGCGTGCGCCTGGAGTACATGATCCCGGCGCGCGGCCTGATCGGCTTCCAGAACGAGTTCAAGACCCTGACCCAGGGCTCGGGCCTGCTGTTCCACGTGTTCGACCATTACGGACCGAAGGAACAGGGTGCGATCGCCAAGCGCATCAACGGCGTGATGATCGCCAATGCCGCCGGCACCACCCCCGCCTACTCGCTGGGACCGCTGCAGGACCGCGGCAGGCTGTTCGCCGCCGAAGGCGACTCGGTGTACGAGGGCCAGCTGGTCGGCATCCATTCCAAGGACAACGACCTGACCGTCAATGCGATCAAGCCCAAGCCGCTGACCAACATGCGCGCTTCGGGCAAGGACGACGCCATCGCGCTGAGCCCGGCGATCAAGTTCTCGCTGGAGCAGGCCCTGGACTTCATCGAGGACGACGAGCTGGTGGAGATCACCCCGAAGGAGATCCGCCTGCGCAAGAAGTTCCTGACCGAAAGCGATCGCAAGCGGGCCTCGCGCGCGGCCTGAGCTTCCCCGCCCGGCGGCACCCTAGAATGGCAGCGTGAGCGATCTCCCGCTGCCATTTCTTTGCCTGCTGTTCGCGCTGGCCGCGGCGGTGGTGTGGCGCGCCGGCACCGTGCTCTCGCGCACCACCGATCGACTCGACGAGGCGTTCGGCTGGGGCGAGGCGATCGGCGGCATGGTGTTGCTGGCCATCGTCACCAACCTGCCGGAAATCGCGATCACCGCCAGTGCGTCGCTGCAGGGCCGCGTCGAGGTCGCGATCGGCAATCTGCTCGGCGGGGTCGCGATCCAGACCGTGGTACTGGTGGCGCTGGACTTCGCCGCGCGCCGCGAGGGCGCGCCACTGTCGGCGCTGGCCGGGTCGCCGCAGCTGAAACTGGAAGCCGCCCTGGTCGTGGCGATGCTCGGCCTGGTCCTGCTCGGGCATGTCTGGGAATCGCCGCCGCAGGTCGCCGGCCTCAGCGTGCCGGGGCTGCTGATCGTCGCCGCCTGGTTCGCCGCCCTGCTCGGCATGCGACGGTTGTCGCGGCCGCAGGCGACGCCGGCCGACGCGGCCAACGCGACACCGCCCCGGGCCCGTCCGGGGCTTCGACGCTGCCTGCTGCACTTCGCGATCGCCTCACTGGCGACCCTGGTCGCCGGCGTGGCGCTGGAGCTGAGCGGGGACGCGATCGCCGAGGACCTGGGCATGAGCGGCGCGGTGTTCGCGGCCACGATCCTGGCCGCGGCGACCGCCATCCCCGAGGTCGCCAGCGGCCTGGAGTCGATCCGCCTCAGGCGCTGGCAACTGGCGATGAGCGACATCTTCGGCGGCAACGCATTCCTGCCGGTGCTGCTGGTGCTCGCCGCGCTGCTGTCGGGACAGGCGGTCCTGCCGCAGCTGGGCGGCAGCGATCTGTACCTGGGCGCGCTCGGCCTGCTGCTTACCCTGTGCTATCTCGCCGGCATGGCGCGACGCGACGCCCGGCGTCGACTGGGAGTCGGCGTCGACTCGCTCTGCGTACTCGCGCTCTATGCCCTGGGCATCGCCGGCCTGGCGGCGATGTCGCCCTGAGCCGAGCGCAGTTTCCCCGCGCCGGGATGGCTGACATGCCGCACACCCCGCTCCGGCGACCGTTCGCCCCGCCCGCGAACTCGCCCACAGTATCGACCGCCGACGATCGCATATGCTCGATGGCGCTTTTCGCGATCGGGGAATCGCCATGCGTCTGTATCTCCCACGGGTGTATCTGCCTCTGGCTGCGTTGCTCATCGGTCTGACCGCGTGCCAGCGCGCCACGGACGATACCGGCCCGAGCACCACTGGAACGACCGCCGACCGCGGCGAGCACGCCGGTGCCGCCGGCGATGACACTCGGCCGACCGGCGACTTCGCCTTCGGCGAGGTCGGCATCGCCGAACTGCAGACCCGGATGGGCCACGGCAAGTTGACCAGCGCCACGCTGACCCAGGCCTACCTGGATCGGATCGCCGCGATCGACGATGCCGGACCGATGCTCAACGCGGTGCTGGAACTCAATCCGGAAGCGCTGGAGGAAGCCGCCGCACGCGACGCCGAGCGCTCCGCAGGCCGCATCCGCGGCCCCCTGCACGGCATCCCGGTCCTGCTCAAGGACAACATCGATGCGACCCCGATGGTCACCTCGGCCGGCTCCAACGCGCTGGCCGAGCACCGTCCGCGCAGCGATGCCTTCCTGGTCCAGCGCCTGCGCGAGGCCGGCGCGGTGATCCTGGGCAAGACCAACCTCAGCGAGTGGGCCAATTTTCGTTCGACCCGCTCCAGCTCGGGCTGGAGCGCGCGTGGCGGCCAGACCCGCAACCCCTACGTGCTCGACCGCTCGCCCTGCGGCTCCAGTTCCGGCACCGGCAGCGCGATCGCCGCCAGCCTGGCCGCGGCCGGGGTCGGCACCGAGACCGATGGCAGCATCATCTGCCCCTCGGCGGTCGCCGGGCTGGTCGGCATCAAGCCGACCGTGGGCCTGATCAGTCGCGGCGGCATCGTGCCGATCTCCAGCAGCCAGGACACCGCCGGGCCGATGGCGCGCACGGTCGCCGACGCCGCGGTGATGCTGTCGGCGATGGTCGGCCGCGACGAGAGCGACGTGCGCACCGCCGAGAGCACCGGCCGCGCCATCTTCGACTACCACGCGCGCCTCGACGCCGGCAGCCTCCTGGGCGCCAGGATCGGCGTGTTGCGCAGCGCCTCGGGTTACCACGACGGCGTGGACGCGGTGTTCGAGCGCAACCTGGAGGCACTGCGCAAGGCCGGGGCCGAGCTGGTCGACGTCGCCATCGCCACCGACGGCCAGTGGCAGGAGGCGGAGCTGGTGGTGCTGCTGCACGAGTTCAAGCACGGCGTCGGTCGCTACCTCGGCAACGGCCAGGCCCCGGTCCGCGACCTGGCCGGACTCATCGAGTACAACCGCAAACATGCCGACACCGAGATGGCCTGGTTCGGCCAGGAGCTGTTCGAGCGGGCCCAACGCGCCGGCCGGTTGGACGACGAGGCCTACATCGAAGCGCGGATCGCGGCGCGGCGCCTCGCGGGCACCGAGGGCATCGACGCGACCCTGGCCGAGCACCAGCTCGACGCCATCATCGCGCCGGCGGTATCGCCGGCCTGGCCGATCGACCTGGTCAACGGCGATCATTTCCTTGGCGCCGGCTACGGCGTCGCCGCGGTCGCCGGCACCCCCAGCGTGACCGTGCCGATGGGCGACGTGCACGGTTTGCCGGTCGGTATCGTGTTCATGGGGCCTGCGTGGAGCGAGGCCCGGTTGATCGGACTCGCCCACGCCTTCGAGCAGCAGACCCGCGCCCGCACCGCGCCGCGGTTCCTGCCGACCCTGCCGTTCGACGCCGGCACGGCATCGGGAGCTGGAGCGGACGCAAAGCAAACCGGCGGCTGAGCGCCGCCGGTCCACAGATCATCGGGAAAGCCGGCCGGGAACCGCTCCCGGCACCGGCTCAGGCACTGGTCGGCGTGCCGAGCTGGGACTGCTTGCGCACGATCAGCATCGCCACTTCCAGCGCCTGCTCGTAGTTCAGGCGCGGATCGACAGTCGACTTGTAGGCTCGCTCCAGATCGCTCTCGGTCAGCTCGCGGGCACCGCCCAGGCATTCGGTCACGTCCTCGCCGGTCAGCTCCAGGTGCACGCCCCCCAGACGGGTACCGGCCGCGGCATGCAGCTCGAACGCCTGTTCCAGCTCGCTGCGGATGTTGCGGAAGCGTCGGGTCTTGTAGCCGTTGGTGGTGCTCTCGGTATTGCCGTGCATGGGATCGCAGACCCACAGCACCCGGCGCCCGTCGCGACGCACCGCATCCAGCAACGCGGGCAGCTTGTCGGCGATGCCGGTCGCGCCCATGCGGTGGATGAAGGTCAGCCGGCCCGGCTCGTCCTCGGGGTTGAGCAGGTCGATCGTCTTCAGCAACTGGTCCGGGGTGACCGAGGGCCCGACCTTCAATGCGATGGGATTGCGCAGACCACGGAAGTACTCGGCATGGGCGCCGTCGACCGCGGCGGTACGCATGCCGATCCACGGATAATGGGTGCTGAGGTTGAACCAGCCCCAGTGGCGCGGCACCTGCCGGGTCATCGACTCCTCGTACGGCAGCAGCAGCGCCTCGTGCGAGGTGTAGAAATCGACCCGGTTGAGGTTGTGCACCTCGCTGCCGGACAAGGTCTCCATGAAGCGCACCGCATCGCCGATCGCGTTGACCATGCGGCGGTACTCATCGGCCAGCGGCGAATGCCCGACCCAGCTCAGGTTCCAGTATTCGGGGTGGTGCAGGTCGGCGAAACCGCCGTCGATCAGGGCGCGGACGAAATTCATCGTCATCGACGAACGTGCGTGTCCCTTGATCATGCGGCGCGGATCCGGACGCCGCGCGGCCTCGCTGAACTCGGGCGCATTGACCATGTCGCCGCGATAGCTGGGCAGGCTGACGCCGTCGACGGTCTCGGTATCGGCCGAGCGCGGCTTGGCATACTGGCCGGCGAAGCGGCCGACCCGGACCACCGGCTTGCGCATGCCGTGGACGAGCACCAGGCTCATCTGCAGCAGCACCTTCAGTCGGTTGGAGATCACATCCGACGAGCAGGCGTCGAAGGTCTCGGCACAGTCGCCCCCCTGGAGCAGGAAGCGCTTGCCCTCCTGGGCCTCGGCCAGCTGCTGCTTGAGCGCGAGGATCTCCCACGAGGTCACCAGCGGCGGCAACGCCCGCAACTCGCCGAGCACGCCTTCCAGCTCGGCCGCGTCCGGATAGGTCGGCAACTGCAGCGCGGTGCGGCCGCGCCAGGAATCCGGAGCCCAGTCGGTCGGGAGTTTCACGGCTTGGATATTGCGTTCGGAGCTCGACATGACAGCAGTGGTTTGTTGCATTGCGACAAGCCATCATCCGCCGTTCGGCTGGCCGCTGCAACGGTTTCGTCGGCAACCGAGGCGCCCTCGCGGGCGCACGCGCCCCGGGACCGGGGCGGGATGGGTTCAGTTGCGGCGGAACGCCGCGTAGCAGGCCCAGCCGGTCAGCAGCACGAACCAGATCAGGCTCCAGGCGGGCATCGACAGCCCGAGGAAGGCCCAGTCGACATTGGCGCACTCGCCCGAGCCGGTCATCACCTTGCGGATCACGCCGGTGATCGGCATGGCTTCGAGCATGTAGTCCAGGCCGGGGCCGCAGGCCGGCACCTGGTCCGGCGGCAGGTTCTGCAAGCGCACGTGGTTGCCCGCGACCAGGATTCCCGCCAGCCCGGCCAGGCCGGCCAGCACGCCATAGACCCGGCGCCCGCCGGCGCCCGCCGGCGCATGCAGGCCACCGACCAGGAAGGCCAGCCCCAACGCCGCGAACGCGACCCGCTGGAAGATGCACAGTGGGCAGGGTTCGAGCGGGTTGACTTCGCGCAACTGGGTATAGACCGCGAAACCGATCAAGCCTGCGCAGGCGAGGAAGCCCAACAGGAAACGGCTGCGGAACGATGCGGCGGCGAGGCGTTTTGAGCGGTTCATACGCCACAGCTTAAGGGCTGAACGCGGCGCTGCCCATAGCCCGGATGGCACGTCACCGGGCCACTATCGGCAGCATGCCTTCCCCAAAACGCATGAGCCCCGGATAACCGGGGCTCACGATGCGATCTTTGCGGCTTCTGGCGAAGCGCGCCGCCAGGACTTACTCTACGGCTTCGGCGACCTGCGGACGGTCGACCAGCTCGACGTAGGCCATCGGCGCATTGTCGCCAGCGCGGAAACCGCACTTGAGGATGCGCAGGTAGCCGCCCGGGCGGTTGCGGTAGCGCGGGCCCAGCTCGACGAACAGGGTGCCGACCGCTTCCTTGTCGCGCAGGCGCGAGAACGCCAGGCGGCGGTTGGCGACGCCGTCGTTCTTGGCCAGGGTGATCAGCGGCTCGGCGACGCGGCGCAGCTCCTTGGCCTTGGGCAGGGTGGTCTTGATCAGACCGTGCTTGATGAGGGACGCGGCCATGTTGCGGAACATCGCGTCGCGATGGGCGCTGGTGCGGCTGAACTTGCGTCCGGATTTCTGGTGGCGCATGACGTTGGCTTCCTAGATGAATGTTGGATCGTTGGACTTCGTTGTCGCCATCCAGGCGCTGGAGCAATGGACTGCGGATGGTCCGTGCCGGTCGTTTCCGTGACCGGCCTAGCGCGGGCTTTCCGCCCGTCGGTGGGAGCAGCGGCTGCGCTCGTGGTGCAGCCGTGCTGGAGCTGTTGCTGATGCCATCCCTGGCGAGGTGTTGCCGACTCCGGAGAGTCCTGCCCGGCCGTCCCTGGCCGGGTGCCGAGCAAGGCGCGCGCCAGTGGCGCGCGCCTTGCTCAGCCCATCATGCCGTGCGAGGCGATCCCGGCCGGCGGCCAGTTCTCGAGCTTCATGCCGAGCGAAAGGCCGCGCTGGGCGAGGACTTCCTTGATCTCGGTCAGCGACTTCTTGCCGAGGTTCGGGGTCTTCAGCAGCTCGACCTCGGTCTTCTGGATCAGATCGCCGACGTAGTAGATGCTCTCGGCCTTCAGGCAGTTGGCCGAACGCACGGTCAGCTCCAGGTCGTCGATCGGGCGCAGCAGGATCGGGTCGACGCCGCCGGTCGGCTGCTTGGCCTGGCCGCGGTCACGCTGGGTGAAGTCGCCGAACACCGACAGCTGGTCGGTCAGGATGTCGGCGGCGGTGCGCACGGCTTCCTCGGCGTCGATCGTGCCGTTGGTCTCGATGTCCAGGACCAGCTTGTCGAGATCGGTGCGCTGCTCGACGCGCGCGGCCTCGACCGCGTAGGCCACGCGGCGGACCGGGCTGAAGCTGGCGTCCAGCATCAGGCGGCCGATCGCACGGGTGTCCTCGTCGGGACGGCGGCGCGCGGCGGCCGGCTGGTAGCCGTAACCACGCTCGATCTTGAGGCGCATGTTGACCGCGGTGTCCTTGGTCAGGTGCGCGATCACGTGATCGGTGTTGATGATCTCGACGTTGTGGTCGGCCTTGATGTCAGCAGCCGTAACGACGCCGGGGCCCTGCTTGCTCAGCACCAGGGTCGCGGTCTCGCCGGTATGCATGCGGATGGCGACGTCCTTGAGGTTCAGCAGCACCTCGAGCACGTCCTCCTGCAGGCCTTCCACGGTGGTGTACTCGTGAAGCACGCCGTCGATCTCGACCTCGGTGATGGCGAAGCCGGGGATCGACGACAGCAGCACGCGGCGCAACGCGTTGCCGAGGGTGTGACCGTAGCCGCGCTCCAGCGGCTCGATCACGACCTTGGCACGGTTGCCGTTGAGTCGTTCGATCTGGGGACCGCGCGGACGCAGCACCTGATTGGCGGTAACCGTCATGTTTGGGTGTCTCCTGCGAGCCTCCGGAGGGGGACCGGAGGCACGTGAAATGGATTACTTCGAGTACAGCTCGACGATCAGCGCTTCGTTGATGTCGGACGGCAGATCGGCACGATCCGGAACCGCCTTGAACACGCCACTGAACTTCTTGCTGTCGACCTCGACCCAGGACGGGAGAAGGTCCATCTGCTGCGCCACGGTCAGCGACTCCTGCACGCGGAGCTGCTTCTGGGCACGCTCGGACAGCGCGATCGCGTCGCCGGCCTTGACCTGGTACGAAGGCAGATTGACCGACTTGCCGTTGACGGTGACGCCGCGGTGGGAGACCAGCTGGCGCGCGGCCGGGCGGGTCACCGCGAAGCCCATGCGGTAGACGACGTTGTCCAGACGGGTCTCGAGGAGCTGCAGCAGGTTCTCACCCGTGTTGCCCTTCTTGGTCGAGGCCTTCTTGTAGTAATTGCGGAACTGACGCTCCAGCAGGCCGTAGATACGCTTGACCTTCTGCTTCTCGCGCAGTTGGTTGGCGTAGTCGGACAGCTTGCCGCGACGGGCGACGGGGCCGTGCTGGCCGGGCTTCTGCTCCAGCTTGCACTTGGAGTCGAGCGCACGCGCCGGCGACTTCAGACCGAGGTCGGCGCCTTCGCGACGCGAGAGCTTGCACTTGGGACCGATATAACGAGCCATGTTCTTTCAGCTCCTCAGACGCGACGCTTCTTCGGCGGACGGCACCCGTTGTGCGGGATCGGCGTCACGTCGATGATGTTGATGATCTTGTAACCGACGTTGTTCAGCGAACGAACGGCGGACTCACGACCCGGACCCGGGCCCTTGATGCGGACTTCCAGCGACTTCACGCCGTAGTCCAGCGCAGCGCGGCCGGCCTTCTCGGCGGCGACCTGCGCGGCGAACGGGGTCGACTTGCGCGAACCGCGGAAACCCGCGCCGCCGGAGGTCGCCCACGACAGCGCATTGCCCTGTCGGTCGGTGATCGTGATGATGGTGTTGTTGAACGAAGCGTGGACGTGGGCGATGCCGTCGGTGACGACGCGCTTGATCTTCTTCTTCGTCTTGGCTTGTGCCGGCTTGGCCATGGTATGGGCTCCTTACTTCCTGATGGCCTTGCGCGGACCCTTGCGGGTGCGTGCATTGGTCCGGGTACGCTGCCCGCGCAGAGGCAGGCCGCGACGGTGACGCAGGCCGCGGTAGCAGCCCAGGTCCATCAGACGCTTCAGCGACATGCCGATTTCGCGTCGCAGGTCGCCCTCGACCACGTACTTGCCGATCTCGGCGCGCAGGCGCTCGACTTCCGGCTCGGACAGGTCTCGGATCTTGGTCGACTTCTCGATGCCGGCTGCTTCGCAGACCTGGACCGAACGGGTACGACCGATGCCGTAGATGCTCTGGATACCCACCCAGACGTGCTTCTGAGGGGGCAGATTGACGCCCGCAATACGCGCCATAACGCGATCTCCAACTGGTTTGGCGGCCGGACGCGGATGCTGCCCGGCGGAGTGAATCGGAAATTATACCAAGATTCCGGCATCTCAGGAAGTCCCGCGCCCGTACAGCGGCGCAGGACCCGGCATGGGGAGTGTGCCCATGCTCCGGCGACGGCCCCAGGCTGTACCGGACGGGGCGCTGTCCTGCCCTGCCCGGCCCCGCGCACTACTCTGGTGCGCGTATGGCCTGGACCCACCCGCGCCCGGAACCGCCGCGCGAGTCGCCCATCAATGTGCCCGGACGGGAATCCGGGTCGGCGCGGCACCCGATGGTGCCGCCTCGGCCGGGCCGTGGCCCCGCCGGTGGTGTTGCGGGCCGCCGGACTGCCGGTGCAGTCGGGCGGCAAACCGGACCGGACGCCCTGGCGTCCGGCCGGCGATCAGGCTCAGCGACCCGGCAGGCCGGTCCGCGAACCCTTCAGGTTGGCCTTCTTCAGCAGGCTCTCGTACTGGTGCGACATCAGGTGCGCCTGGATCTGCGCGATGAAGTCCATCACCACCACCACCACGATCAACAGCGACGTGCCGCCGAAGTAGAACGAGGTGTTCAGCTCCTTGCGCATGACCTCCGGCAACAGGCAGACCAGCACCAGGTAGGCCGCACCGGCCGCGGTCAGGCGGGTCAGCACGCCGTCGACGTAGTCGGCGGTGGCCTTGCCCGGACGGATGCCCGGGATCAGCGCGCCCGACTTCTTCAGGTTGTCGGCGGTTTCCTGCGAATTGAACACCAGCGCCGTATAGAAGAACGCAAAGCCCGCGATCATCCCGCCATACAGGATCATGTGCAGCGGCTCGCCCGGGTTCAGCCACTGGCTGACCTGGAGCAGCCACGACGAGGAGCTGCCCTGGCTGAACCAGTTGGCCGCCGTGGCCGGGAACATCACGATGCTGGAAGCGAAGATCGCCGGGATCACGCCCGCCATGTTCAGCTTCAGCGGCAGGAACGACGACTGGTTCATGTACGCGTTGCGGCCGCCCTGGCGACGGGCGTAGTTCACCGTGATCCGGCGCTGGCCACGCTCGACGAACACCACGAAGTAGGTGAAGCCCAGCACGATCGCGGCGATCAGGATCGCGGTGATCGCACTCATGTCGCCGTTGTTGATCTGCTGGAACATGCCGATGACGGCGGACGGCAGACCGGCGACGATACCGGCGAAGATGATCAGCGAGATGCCGTTGCCGACGCCGCGCTCGGTGATCTGCTCGCCCAGCCACATCAGGAACATCGTGCCGGCGGTCAACGCGACCACCGCGGTCAGGATGAAGCCCGGGCCCGGGTTGTAGACCACGGCGATGCCCTGGCTGGCGCCACCGGCCTGCAGCGCGGTCGCAATGCCCCAGGCCTGGAACACGGCCAGCGGAATCGCACCCATCCGCGACCACTGGTTGATCTTGCGCCGACCCGACTCGCCTTCCTTCTGGATGGCCTTCAGGCTCGGCACCATGTTGACCAGCAACTGGATGATGATCGAGGCCGAGATGTACGGCATCACGTTCAGCGCGAACAGGCTGAAGCGCGACAAGGCACCACCGGAGAACATGTTGAACATGTCCACGATGGTGCCTTCCTGGCTTTCCATCAGCTGGAGCATGGCGTCGGGATTGACGCCGGGCACCGGGATGTAGCAGCCGATGCGGTAGACGATCAGTGCGCCGATGACGAACAGAAGACGCTGGCGGAGCTCGGTGAACTTACCGAGCCCGCCGCCCATGCCAGCCATCGCGTTGCCGCTACGCGCCATCGGACGATTACTCCTCGACCTTGCCGCCGGCGGCCTCGACGGCTGCCTTCGCGCCGGCCGTTGCCAGCAGGCCCTTGAGCACGAACGCCTTGGTCAACTCGCCCTTCTTGACGATCTTGGCCTTCTTCGCGGTGCTCGGAACCAGCTTGGCGGCGCGCAGCTTGGCGAAATCGACCTCGCCGGCCTCCAGCTTGTCCAGCTGGTACAGCAGCACCTCGGCGGTGTCCTTGGCCATGCGCGAGCGGAAGCCGATCTTCGGCAGACGCATGTGCATCGGCATCTGGCCGCCTTCGAAGCCGGCCTTGATCTTGCCCTTGCCCGCGCGGGCGAACGAGCCCTTGTGGCCGCGGCCGGCGGTCTTGCCCAGGCCCGAGCCGATACCGCGACCGACGCGGGTGCGCTCGGTGCGTGCGCCGGGAGCCGGCTTGAGTGTATTCAGACGCATGACGATTACTCCTCCACCCGCACCAGGTAATGGACCTTGTTGATCAGGCCGCGTACCTGCGGGCTGTCCTTCAGTTCACGGACATCGTTGAGCTTGTTCAGGCCCAGCGCACGCACCGACAGGCGGTGACGCGCCTGCGAACCGCGCAGGCCCTTGACCAGACGCACCTTGACGGTGCCAGCGTTCTCGCCCTTCTTAGCCATGGCTCAGATCCTCCACCTTCTTGCCGCGCTTGGCCGCGATCTTGGCCGGCGACTGCATCTCGGCCAGGCCGCGCACGGTCGCGCGCACCAGATTGATCGGGTTGCGCGAGCCGACGGCCTTGGCCAGCACGTTCTTCACACCAACCGCTTCCAGCACGGCGCGCATCGCACCGCCGGCGATCACGCCGGTACCCTCGGAAGCCGGCTGCATGAACACGCGGGCGGCGCCGTGGCCGGACTTGACCGGGTGCCACAGGGTGCCGTTGTTCAGGTCGACGTTGACCATGCTCTTGCGCGCGTACTCCATCGACTTCTGGATCGCGACCGGCACTTCGCGCGCCTTGCCGTAACCGAAGCCGACGCGGCCCTCGCCGTCGCCCACCACGGTCAGCGCGGTGAAGGTGAACTGGCGGCCGCCCTTGACGGTCTTGCTGACGCGGTTGACCGCGATCAGCTTCTCGACCATCCCATCATCGATCTCTTCGCGGTTACGGTCGCGATCACGACCCCGCGGTGCACGATCTTCTGCCATCTTTGCAATTCCTGTGTTTGAAGAAATTTGCGGCGTCGCCGCTTATCGTTGTGCAACGTTTCGGGTGTTCCGCCACGACGAGAACTCATCGCGGCGTCCGGCACGGCCCGTACCGGCGGGTGGAATGACGGCATGGGGTCGCCCCCATGCCGCTTCAAGCCTTAGAACTGCAGGCCACCTTCGCGGGCGGCATCGGCCAGGGCCTTGATGCGACCGTGGAAGCGGTAGCCGGAACGGTCGAAGGCGACCTTCTCGATACCGGCGGCCTTGGCCTTCTCGGCAATGGTGCGGCCGACCTTGGCGGCGGCGTCCATGTTGCGACCGTTCTTCAGGCCGTCCTTGACGGTGGCCTGGGTGGTCGAGGCGGCGGCCAGGACCTTGGAACCGTCGGCGGTGAAGACCTGCGCATACAGGTGCTGGCCGGTGCGCAGCACCGACAGGCGCGGCACGCCGAGCTCGCGGATGTGCGCACGGGTCGACTTGGCGCGGCGCAGACGGGCGATGTTCTTCTTCATGATCTGTTCCTCGAAAGCTGAAGACCCGGTTAGGCCTTCTTGGCTTCCTTGCGGATGATGGTTTCGTCGGAATACTTCACACCCTTGCCCTTGTAGGGCTCCGGCGGACGGAAGCCACGGATCTTCGCCGCGACCTCACCGACGCGCTGCTTGTCGGCGCCCTGCACCACGACCTCGGTCTGGCTCGGGGTGGCGATGGTGATCCCCTCCGGAGCCGGGAACACGATCGGATGCGAATAGCCCAGCGACAGGTTCAGATCCTTGCCCTGCATCGACGCACGGTAGCCGACGCCGACCAGCTCGAGCTTGCGCTCGAAGCCTTCGGAGACGCCCTTGACCATGTTGGCGACGATCGCGCGGATGGTGCCGGTGATCGCGATCCGGGCCGGATCGGCGGCCGAAAGCACGGCCTGGCCGTCCTCGATCTTGATCTCGACGCCGGCCGGCTTGGCGATCGTCAGGGTGCCCTTCGGGCCCTTGACGGCGACGCTGTCGGCCTGGATGTTCAGTTCGACGCCCTTCGGCAGGGCAATCGGCTTCTTGGCAACTCGGGACATTACGGTTCCTCCCTTAGGCCACGAAGCACAGGACTTCGCCGCCGACGCCCTGCTGGCGCGCCTGCGCATCGGTCATGATGCCCTTCGAGGTGGAGATGATGGCAACGCCCAGGCCACCGAGAACCTTCGGCAGCTCGGCCTTGCCGCGATACTGGCGCAGGCCCGAACGCGAGTAGCGCTCCAGGCGATCGATCACCGGCTTGCCCTCGTAGTACTTCAACGCGATCTCGAGCTCGGCCTTGCCGTTGCCCAGGTCGCTGACCTGGGAATCGAGGATGTAGCCCTCGTCCTTCAGGACGTGGGCGATCGCGACCTTGATCTTGGACGACGGCATCTTCACCGTCGGCTTGCGGACAGCCGCCGCATTCTTGATGCGGACCAGCATGTCGGCGATGGGATCAGTCATGCTCATGGAATGTCACCTTATGAGTAGCACCGATATCCGCGGGATTGCGGCTTTTCAGCAGTGTGCTTCGTTGTGGTGCCGCCGAAGCGGCGATACCCCGCCAGGGCGGCCTGAGCCTCCCGGACGGGGCAAGCCGGCGAGTCTAGCAGAACTCGCCGGCGTTTGCGCCCCCCTGTTCAGCGGGAGGCGCCTGCGCGGTTACCAGCTGGCCTTGCGCAGGCCCGGCACGTCGCCCTTCATGGTGGCTTCGCGCAGCTTGTTGCGGCCCAGGCCGAACTTGCTGTAGACGCCACGCGGACGACCGGTCAGGGCGCAGCGGTTGCGCTGACGGCTCGGCGACGAGTCGCGAGGCAGCTTCTGCAGCTTGACGGCCGCCTCCAGCTTCTCCTCGTAGGAGGCATTCTCGCTGGAGATCACCTTCTTCAGTTCTTCGCGCTTGGCGGCGTACTTCGCCGCCAGCTTGGCCCGCTTGATCTCGCGGTTGACCATTGAGGTCTTGGCCATGGTGTGTGTCCTCGGATCAGTTGCGGAACGGGAAGCGGAACGCCTCGAGCAGGGCCCGGGCCTCGGCATCGGTCTTCGCGGTCGTGGTGATCGCGATGTCCATGCCGCGCAGCGCGTCGACCTGGTCGTAGTCGATCTCCGGGAAGATGATCTGCTCCTTCACGCCCATGTTGTAGTTGCCGCGACCGTCGAACGACTTGGCGGACACGCCGCGGAAGTCGCGCACGCGCGGCAGCGCAACGTTCACCAGGCGATCGAGGAACTCGTACATCTTGGCGCGACGCAGGGTCACCTTGCAGCCGATCGGCCAGCCGTCGCGGATCTTGAACGAGGCCACCGAGACGCGGCTCTTGGTCACGATCGGCTGCTGGCCGGTGATCTTGGCCATGTCGGCGACGGCGTTCTCGAGGATCTTCTTGTTGGTGGCGGCTTCGCCGACGCCCATGTTGAGCGTGATCTTGACGAGGCGGGGCACTTCCATCGGGTTCTGGTAACCGAACTTCTCGGTCAGCGCCGGAACCACCTCTTCCTTGTAAATCTTTTCAAGCCGGGTCATTTGGGCATTCCTCAGGCGTCAACCGCCTCACCGCTGGAGCGGAACACACGCAGCTTGCGTCCATCCTCCAGCACCTTGAAACCAATGCGCTCACCCTTGCCGGAGGCCGGGTTGAACAGCATCACGTTGGAAATGTGGATCGGCGCCTCGCGCTCGATCACGCCACCGGGCTGGCCGGCCTGCGGGTTCGGCTTGGTGTGGCGCTTGACGACATTGACGTTCGAAACGACGACCTTGTCGCCGTCGACGCGGATCACGTCGCCCTTCTTGCCCTTGTCCTTGCCGGCGGTGACGATGACTTGGTCACCCTTGCGGATACGGTTCATTTCTCTATCTCCTCCGCTCAGAGCACTTCAGGCGCGAGCGAGACGATCTTCATGAACTTCTCGGAACGAAGCTCACGGGTCACCGGCCCGAAGATGCGGGTACCGATCGGCTCATGCTTGTTGTTCAGCAGCACGGCGGCGTTGCCGTCGAAGCGGATCAGCGAACCGTCCGGACGACGCACACCCTTGCGGGTACGCACGACGACGGCGTCGTAGACGTCGCCCTTCTTGACCTTGCCGCGCGGAATCGCGTCCTTGACGGTCACCTTGATGATGTCGCCGATGCCGGCGTAGCGGCGCTTGGAGCCGCCCAGCACCTTGATGCACATCACTTCTTTGGCACCGGAGTTGTCGGCCACCCCGAGGTAGCTTTGCATCTGGATCATGATTCAGCCTCCTCGGTTATTCGGCCGCGCGGGTGACGATCTGCACCACGCGCCAGTTCTTGGTCTTGGACATCGGCGCGCATTCGCTCACGCGAACGACGTCACCCTCATTGCACGCGTTGTCGGCGTCGTGGGCGTGGAGCTTGGTCGAGCGACGGATGTACTTGCCGTAGAGGGCATGCTTGACCTGGCGCTCGACGAGCACCGTGACGGTCTTGTCCATCTTGTTGCTGACCACGCGCCCCTCGACCGTGCGCAGTGCCTTCTCTGTATTGTTGTCGGTCATGGCGGGTCCTTACTTCTTCTGGCCGAGCAGCGTGTTCACGCGCGCGATCTCGCGGCGCACGCGGCGGGCCTCGTGGGTCTTGGCGAGCTGGCCGGTGGCCTTCTGCATGCGGAGGGCGAAGCTCTCCTTGTGCAGTTCGACCAGGTGGGCCTTCAGCTCGTCAGCGGATTTCTCGCGGAGTTGCTTGAGTTCCATCAGCGCACCGTCCGGGTAACGAAAGTGGTGGTGACCGACAGCTTGGCCGAGGCCAGGCGGAACGCTTCGCGTGCCACTTCCTCGCTGACGCCCTCGATCTCGTAGATCATGCGGCCGGGCTGGATCTGCGCGACCCAGTACTCGACATTGCCCTTACCGGAGCCCATTCGGACTTCGATCGGCTTCTTGGTGATCGGCTTGTCGGGGAACACGCGGATCCACATCTTGCCGCCACGCTTCACGTAACGGCTGATCGAACGGCGGGCCGCCTCGATCTGACGCGCGGTGATCTGGCCGTGCGCGGTGGCCTTCAGGCCGTACTCGCCGAAGCTGACGGCGTTGCCGTTCCAGCTCAGGCCCTCGTTACGGCCCTTGTGCACCTTGCGGTATTTGGTTCGCTTGGGTTGCAACATGGTCGTTTACCTCGATTCGCGGGGCTGGCGGGCCGGACGCGCCGGGCGGGAGGGACGCTCGCCACGGTCGCCGCGCGAGTTCTCTTCCGGCTTCTCCTGGCCGACCTGGGAGAAATCGAAGATCTCGCCCTTGTAGACCCACACCTTGATGCCGATGATGCCGTAGGTCGTCTTCGCCTCGGCAAAGCCGTAGTCGATGTCCGCACGCAGGGTGTGCAGCGGCACGCGGCCTTCGCGGTACCACTCCGAACGGGCGATTTCCGCGCCGTTGAGGCGGCCGGCGACGTTGACCTTGATGCCCAGCGCGCCCAGGCGCATCGCATTGCCGACCGCGCGCTTCATCGCGCGGCGGAACATGATGCGACGCTCCAGCTGCTGCGCGATCGACTCGGCGACCAGCTGCGCGTCGAGCTCCGGCTTGCGGACCTCGGTGACGTTGATGTGCGCCGGGACGCCCATCAGGTCGCTGACTTCCTTGCGCAGCTTCTCGATGTCCTCGCCGCGCTTGCCGATCACCACGCCCGGACGGGCGGTGTGGATCGTCACGCGGGCGTTATTGGCCGGACGCTCGATGAAGATGCGGGAGATACCGGCCTGCGCGAGCTTCTTGCGAAGCATCTCGCGGACCTTCAGATCAGACGCCAGGAACTCGGCGTACTGCTTCTTGTTGGCGAACCACTTGGAATTCCAGTCCTTGGCAATGCCCAGGCGGATGCCGGTCGGATGAACTTTATGACCCATTAGTCTGACTCCGCCTTACTTGCCGGCGCCCACAACCACAGTGATGTGGCTGGTGCGCTTGAGGATGCGGGTGCCGCGGCCCTTCGCCCGCGCCATGAAGCGCTTCAGCGTCGGACCCTCGTCCACCATGATGGTCTTGACCTTGAGCTCGTCGATGTCGGCGCCCTGGTTGTTCTCCGCGTTGGCGATAGCCGACTCGACGACCTTGCGGATCATGCCCGCGGCCTTCTTGTCGGAGAACTTCAGCAGGTTGACAGCGCGCTCGGCCGACAGGCCACGCACCTGGTCGGCGACCAGACGAGCCTTCTGCGGGGAGATGCGCGCGGTGCGCAGGATGGCTTTCGCTTCCATGGTCATCTCCTTAGCGGCTCTTCTTGTCGCCGCCGTGACCCTTGAAGGTCCGGGTCAGGGCGAACTCGCCGAGCTTGTGGCCAACCATGTTCTCGTTGACCAGCACGGGGATGTGGTTACGACCGTTGTGCACGGCGATGGTGAAACCCACCATCTCCGGCAGAACCATCGAGCGACGCGACCAGGTCTTGATCGGCTTCTTGTTGTTGCCCGCGTTCTCCACCTTCTTCATCAGGTGGTGGTCAACGAACGGGCCCTTCTTGAGTGAACGTGCCATGGCCGATTAGCTCCTGCGATCGCGCACGATGAACTGCTGGGTGCGCTTGTTCTTGCGGGTCTTGTAACCCTTGGTCGGGACGCCCCACGGCGTGACCGGGTGCGGATTGCCCTGGCCGGCCTTGGCCTCACCACCGCCGTGCGGATGGTCGACCGGGTTCATGGCCGCACCGCGAACGGTCGGGCGGACACCGCGCCAACGCTTGGCGCCGGCCTTGCCCAGCTTCTCCAGGTTGTGCTCGTCGTTGCCGACCTCGCCGATGGTGGCGCGGCACTCCGCCGGCACCTTGCGCATCTCGCCGGAGCGCAGACGCAGGGTGGCGTAGCCGTGCTCCCGAGCGACCAGCTGGACGCCGGCGCCGGCGGCGCGCGCCAGCTGGGCGCCCTTGCCGGGCTTCATCTCGATGCAGTGCACGGTCGAACCGACCGGAATGTTGGTCAGCGGCAGGGTGTTGCCGACGCGGATCGGGGCGTCACGGCCCGCGATCACCTGGTCGCCGGCCTTCAGGCCCTTCGGAGCGATGATGTAGCGACGCTCGCCGTCGACGTAGCACAGCAGGGCGATGTGGGCGGTGCGGTTGGGATCGTATTCGATCCGCTCCACGCGCGCCGGAATGCCTTCCTTGTTGCGCTTGAAGTCGATGATGCGGTAGTGCTGCTTGTGGCCACCGCCGACGTGGCGGGTGGTGATGCGACCGTGATGGTTGCGGCCACCGCTCTTGTTCTTCTTCTCGACCAGCGCGGCGTGCGGCGCACCCTTGTGCAGGCCCGGCGTCACCACGCGGACGGCCGAACGACGGCCAGCCGAGGTGGGTTTGAATGTCATCAATGCCATGGGTCTATCCTCAGGCCGTGGCCATCACATCGATCGACTGGCCTTCGGCCAGCTTCACGTACGCCTTGCGCCAGTCGGCACGGCGGCCCATGCGGAAACGGAAGGCCTTGCTCTTGCCCTTCACGTTCACGACGTTGACCGCCTCTACCTTGACGTCGAACAGCTTCTCGACCGCGGCCTTGATGTCGGCCTTGGTCGCGTCCGTCGCCACTTCGAAGACGTATTGGTTGGAGACTTCCTGCAGGCGCGCGGTCTTCTCGGACACGCGCGGCGCACGAATGATGGTGTAGAGCTTGGCCTCGTTCATGCCAGCCACTCCTCGATCTTCTTGACCGCATCGGCGGTGACCACGACCGAGTCGGCGCCAACCAGCGCGACCGGATCCAGGCCCTGCACGTCACGGACTTCGACATACGGCAGGTTGCGCGCCGAGAGGTACAGGTTCTCGGTGGCTTCCTCGGTGACGATCAGCGGACGCTGACCGACTTCCAGCTCCTTCAGCTTCGCGACCAGGCTCTTGGTCTTGGCGGCGTCGACATCGAAGCTCTCGACGACCTTGATCCGGCCCTGGCGGTTCAGCTCGGACAGGATCGCGGCGATCGCGGCGCGGTACATCTTGCGATTGACCTTCTGCTCGAAGCTGCGGGGCTTCGCGGCGAAGGTCACGCCACCGCCGATGAAGATCGGCGCGGTCAGCGCGCCGTGACGGGCGCCGCCGCCCTTCTGGCGCTTGGACTTCTTGGTGGTGCCGGCGACTTCGGAGCGGGTCTTCTGGGCCTTGGTGCCGGCGCGGCCGGCATTGCGGTAGGCAACGACAACCTGGTGGACCAGGTCTTCGCTGAACTCACGGCCAAAGATCGCATCGGAGACCGACAACGTCTTCTTGCTGTTGTTGATGGCGAGTTCCATCGTCATCTCTCCTTATGCCTTGCTCGTCGGACGCACGATGACGTCACCGCCCGGCGCACCCGGCACAGCACCCTTGATGGCGATCAGGCCGCGCTCGGCGTCGACCTTCACCACTTCCAGGCCCTGCGTGGACTGCTGCACGGCGCCCATGTGGCCGGACATCTTCTTGCCCGGGAACACGCGACCCGGCGTCTGGCGCTGGCCGATCGAGCCCGGAGCGCGGTGCGACAGCGAGTTACCGTGCGTCGCGTCGCCCATGCGGAAGTTGTGGCGCTTGATGGTGCCCTGGAAGCCCTTGCCCTTGGTCACGCCCTGGACGTCGACGATCTGGCCG
Source organism: Marilutibacter maris (assembly GCF_003233695.1). Lineage (NCBI taxonomy): Bacteria > Pseudomonadati > Pseudomonadota > Gammaproteobacteria > Lysobacterales > Lysobacteraceae > Marilutibacter > Marilutibacter maris. The sequence continues at coordinate 2,873,071 of NZ_CP029843.1, forward strand.
GCCTCGAAGATGTCGGCCTTGATCTCGCCGCCGATCTCGAAACCGCCGATCTGGTCGTCGGCCACGCGGAACTCCCACAGGCCACGGCCGGCTTCGACCTTGGCCTTGGCCAGGTGCCCGGCTTCGGGCTTGTTGATCAGCGAGGCGCGCTTGACGCCGGCGGTGACCTGCACGGCGCTGTAGCCGTCGCTGTCAACGGTCTTGATCTGGGTGATGCGGTTCGGGGTGGCCTCGATGAGGGTCACCGGCACCGACTTGCCGTCGGCGGTGAACACGCGGCTCATGCCGGCCTTGCGACCGACGATGCCCAACGAATACTTCTTCGCGGTCATGGTGGTGGCCTCAGGTCAGCTTGATCTGGACGTCGACGCCAGCCGCGAGCTCGAGCTTCATCAGCGCGTCCACGGTCTTGTCGTTGGGGTCGACGATGTCGAGCACGCGCTTGTGCGTGCGGGTCTCGTACTGGTCGCGCGCGTCCTTGTCGACGTGCGGCGAGACGAGAATGGTGTAACGCTCGATCTTGGTCGGCAGCGGGATCGGGCCGCGCACCTGCGCGCCGGTCCTCTTGGCCGTCTCGACGATCTCGCTGGCCGAGCGGTCGATCAGACGATGATCGTACGCCTTGAGCCGAATCCGGATCTTTTGGTCCGCCATGACGGAATTCCTCGGTTAAAAGAGCGACAGGCCGGCCTCTGGGTGTGCCGACCCCTTGAAAAAGCCAATACCCCGGAGCTTCACCCTCGCTCCGGAGCCTCCTGCTAGAAAAACAAGGCAGACCGGTTGCCCGGCCCGCCCAGACGGAATACCTGAACGCGCAGCACCGCTCGAAGCCCGGAGGCCCTGAGCGGCGGACGCCGCGCGACATGTCCCTGTCTGGCGAATACGAGGTGCATCCTGCCCCTCATTTCGCTGGCTGCGTGGCGCCAAAAAGGCGGATCCACGCGGTGGTCGCGCATTCTAGCGGGTTATCCGGGGCCAACGCAAGCGCCGACCCGGGACACCCCTGCTCCGACCGTTCAGCCGGGCATCGGGCCCGACCGGCTGTCCGCACCACGGGGTGCGGACAGACTGGGTCTTACTTGATGATCTTGGCGACGACGCCGGCGCCGACGGTGCGGCCGCCTTCGCGGATCGCGAAGCGCAGACCCTCGTCCATCGCGACCGGGTTGATCAGCTGGACGTCCATCTTCACGTTGTCGCCCGGCATCACCATCTCGGTGCCTTCCGGCAGCGTCACCGCACCGGTGATGTCGGTGGTGCGGAAGTAGAACTGCGGACGGTAGCCCTTGAAGAACGGGGTGTGACGGCCGCCCTCGTCCTTCGACAGCACGTACACCTCGGCCTCGAAGTCGGTGTGCGGGGTGATCGAACCCGGCTTGGCCAGCACCTGGCCACGCTCGACCTCGTCACGCTTGGTGCCGCGCAGCAGCAGACCCGCGTTGTCGCCCGCCTGACCCTGGTCCAGCAGCTTGCGGAACATCTCCACACCCGTGACCGTGGTCTTGGTGGTCGGACGGATACCGACGATCTCGATTTCGTCGCCCACCTTGATGATGCCGCGCTCGATACGGCCGGTCACCACGGTGCCGCGACCCGAGATCGAGAACACGTCCTCGACCGGCATCAGGAAGCTCTTGTCGACGTCGCGCTCCGGCTCCGGAATGTAGCTGTCCAGCGCGTCCACCAGCGCCAGGATCGCCGGCACGCCGATCTCCGACTGGTCGCCTTCCAGCGCCTTCAGCGCCGAACCCTTGATGATCGGGGTGTCGTCGCCCGGGAAGTCGTACTTGCTCAGCAGCTCGCGCACTTCCATCTCGACCAGCTCGAGCAGCTCGGCGTCGTCGACCATGTCGGCCTTGTTCAGGAACACCACGATGTACGGCACGCCAACCTGACGCGCCAGCAGGATGTGCTCGCGGGTCTGCGGCATCGGGCCGTCAGCGGCCGAGCACACCAGGATCGCGCCGTCCATCTGCGCCGCACCCGTGATCATGTTCTTCACGTAGTCGGCGTGGCCCGGGCAATCCACGTGGGCGTAGTGACGGGTCGGGCTTTCGTACTCGACGTGCGCGGTCGAGATCGTGATGCCGCGCGCCTTCTCTTCCGGCGCCGCGTCGATCGAATCGTACGCCTTGAACTCGCCACCGAAACGCTCGGCGCCCACCTTCGTCAGCGCTGCCGTCAGCGTGGTCTTGCCGTGGTCAACGTGGCCGATCGTGCCGACGTTCACGTGCGGCTTGGTGCGCTCGAACTTACCCTTAGCCATGGTTATCTACCTTTTATTGTCTATGCGTGTTTGTTGATCGAGAGTGCCGGCCGTAGCCGGCACGACTCAGTTCTTCTTGCTCGCGGCTTCGGCGATGTTGGCCGGCGCCTCGGCGTAATGGTCGAATTCCATCGTGAATGTCGCGCGGCCCTGCGACATCGAGCGCAGGGTGGTCGCGTAACCGAACATCTCGCCCAGCGGAATCTTGGCGTTGATGATCTTGCCCGACGGGCTGTCGTCCTGGCCTTCCAGCATGCCGCGACGACGGCTCACGTCGCCCATCACGTCGCCGAGGTACTCCTCGGGGGTGACGATCTCGACCTTCATCATCGGCTCCAGCAGGACCGGGCTGGCCTTCATGAAGCCTTCCTTGAACGCCATCGAGCCGGCGATCTTGAACGCCATTTCCGAGGAGTCGACCTCGTGGTACGAACCATCGACGAGCTTGATCTTGACGTCGACGACCGGGTAGCCGGCGAGCACGCCGTTGGCGGCGGCCTCCTGGATGCCCTTGTCGACCGCCGGGATGTACTCCTTCGGCACGACGCCGCCGACGATGGCGTTGTCGAACACGTAACCGCCGCCCTGCTCGTTCGGCTCCATCTCGAGCCAGACGTGGCCGAACTGGCCCTTACCGCCGGACTGACGGACGAACTTGCCCTCGACCTTGATCGGCTTGCGGATGGTCTCGCGGTACGCGACCTGCGGCTTGCCGACATTGGCCTCGACGTTGAACTCGCGCTTCATGCGGTCGACCAGGATGTCCAGGTGCAGCTCGCCCATGCCGGCGATGATGGTCTGACCGGATTCCTCGTCGGTGCGCACGCGGAAGGACGGATCCTCCTGCGCCAGGCGGCCCAGGGCGATGCCCATCTTCTCCTGGTCCGACTTGGTCTTCGGCTCGACCGCCATCGAGATCACCGGCTCCGGGAAGGTCATCCGCTCGAGGGTGATCACGTTGTCCTGGGCGCACAGGGTGTCACCGGTGGTGACGTCCTTCAGGCCCACGGCCGCGGCGATGTCGCCGGCGCGGACTTCCTTGATCTCCTCGCGGTTGTTGGAGTGCATCTGCAGGATGCGGCCCACGCGCTCCTTCTTCGACTTGACCGGGTTGTAGACCTGGTCGCCGGAGTTGAGCACGCCCGAATAGACGCGGAAGAAGGTCAGCGAGCCCACGAACGGGTCGGTCATGATCTTGAACGCCAGCGCCGAGAACGGCGCCTTGTCGTCGGCCGGACGGGTCGCTTCCTTCTCGTCCTCGTCGACGCCCTGCACCGCCGGCACGTCGACCGGCGACGGCAGCAGCTGGATCACGCCGTCGAGCATGGCCTGCACGCCCTTGTTCTTGAACGCGGTGCCGCAGAAGACCGGCACGATCTCGACCTTCAGGGTGCGCTGGCGCAGGCCCGACAGGATATCGGCCTCGGACAGGTCGCCGTCATTGAGGTACTTGTCCATCAGCTCTTCGCTGGCCTCGGCCGCGGCCTCGACCATGAAGCTGCGGGCCTCGGCGCACTTGTCGGCGAGGTCGGCCGGGATGTCGCGGTACTCGAACACGGTGCCCTGGGAGGCGGCGTCCCAATGGATCGCCTTCATCTTGACCAGGTCGATCACGCCCTCGAAGTTGTCCTCGGCGCCGACCGGCACCTGCATCGGCACCGGGTAGGCGCCCAGGCGGGTCTTCAGCTGTTCGACGACCTTCTCGAAGTTCGCGCCGGTACGGTCCATCTTGTTGACGAACGCCATCCGCGGCACGCGGTACTTGTTGGCCTGGCGCCACACGGTCTCGGACTGCGGCTGCACGCCACCGACCGCGCACAGCACGAACACCGCACCGTCGAGCACGCGCAGCGAACGCTCCACCTCGATGGTGAAGTCGACGTGGCCCGGGGTGTCGATGATGTTCAGGCGGTGCTGCGGCATCGACTTGTCCATGCCCGTCCAGAACGCCGTGGTGGCGGCGGACGTGATGGTGATGCCGCGCTCCTGCTCCTGCTCCATCCAGTCCATCACGGCGGCGCCGTCGTGGACTTCGCCGATCTTGTGGCTGACACCGGTGTAGAACAGGATGCGCTCTGACGTGGTGGTCTTGCCGGCATCGATGTGGGCCATGATGCCGAAGTTGCGGTAACGCTCGATGGGAGTGGTGCGAGCCACGGGACCCTCTCGTAAGTTTTCGAATTCCAGATGGCCGGACGCCGCCTGACGGCGGCATCCGGTTCGTAAGGCGGCGTTGTCGTCGCCGTGGCGGCCGCAAGGTCGCCTTCAGACGCCTCCGCGGTGACCCGCGAAGGTTGCCCGGATCACCAGCGGTAGTGCGCGAACGCCTTGTTGGCTTCGGCCATACGGTGGGTTTCCTCACGCTTCTTGATCGCACCGCCGCGGTTCTCGGAGGCGTCGATCAGCTCGGCGGCCAGCTTGCGCGGCATGCTGTTCTCGCCGCGCTTGCGGGCGGACTCGATCAGCCAGCGCATCGCCAGCGCCATGCGGCGCGACGCGCGGACCTCGACGGGGACCTGGTAGGTGGCGCCGCCGACGCGGCGGGACTTCACCTCGACGGCCGGGGACACGTTGCCCAGGGCCTTCTCGACCAGCTCCAGCGGAGCGTCGTTCTTCTCGCCGATGACGTCCATGGCGCCATAGACGATCTTCTCGGCGACCGACTTCTTGCCGCTCTTCATGACCATGTTGATGAAACGCGCGATCGTCTCGCTGCCGTGCTTGGGATCAGGCAGGACGGAACGCTGCGGGGCGGAACCTTTACGCGACATGGATCAAATTCCTCAGGACTTCGGGCGCTTGGCGCCGTACTTGGAGCGACGCTGGCGACGCTTGGCGACGCCGGCGGCGTCGAGCGAGCCACGCACGGTGTGGTAGCGCACGCCGGGCAGATCCTTGACGCGGCCGCCGCGGATCAGGACCACCGAGTGCTCCTGCAGGTTGTGGCCCTCGCCGCCGATGTACGAGATGACCTCGTAACCGTTGGTCAGACGAACCTTGGCCACCTTGCGCATCGCCGAGTTCGGCTTCTTCGGGGTGGTGGTGTAGACGCGGGTGCAGACGCCGCGACGCTGCGGGCAATTGGCCAGCGCCGGCGAGGCGCTCTTGTAGGTAGCGGCCTGCCGCGGCTTGCGGACCAGCTGATTGATCGTTGCCATCAGGAACTCTTTGCTGGGAGGGCGGGCCCGATTCAACCAGGCAACACCCCGACGTGAAAACGAACGGCAAGCCGGGACACTCCCAGCTCACCGAGACGGAAAAGTATAGCCTGCGTTTGACGATACCGTCAACGCATGACCAACAACCACCCCGGAACCTGCGGACAGGTTCCGGGGCGATGGTGCTGCGATCCCGCCCTCCCTGGGCCGAACACGAGGCGCTCCCTGCGCCTCATTTCGTGATCTGGGGCGCCCCCGTGGGGGCGCGGTTACCGCTGTGCGCTCAGGAAGCGCTGGACTCCTCGCCGGACTCGGCGACTTCGTCCACGACCTCGGCCACGACCGGCGCGGCCAGGGTCTCCATCTCGGACTCGGTGAGACCGGTGGCGCCGCGGCGACGCTGCGTATGGTACGCCAGACCGGTGCCCGCTGGAATCAGGCGGCCGACGATGACGTTCTCCTTCAGGCCACGCAGGCTGTCGCGGGTGCCGCGAACGGCCGCCTCGGTCAGCACACGGGTGGTCTCCTGGAACGACGCCGCCGAGATGAACGACTCGGTCGCCAGCGAGGCCTTGGTGATGCCCAGCAGGACCGGATCGTACTGGGCCAGGATCTCGTCCTTGCCGGCCAGGCGCGCATTCTCCTCGACCAGGCGCTGGCGCTCGACCTGCTCGCCATTGAGGAACTTGCTGTCGCCCTGGTCGGTGATCTCGACCTTGCGCAGCATCTGGCGAACGATCACCTCGATGTGCTTGTCGTTGATCTTCACGCCCTGCAGGCGGTAGACGTCCTGGATCTCCTTGGTCAGGTAGACCGCCAGCGGCTCGACACCCAGCAGGCGCAGGATGTCCTGCGGGCTCGGCTCGCCGTCCACCACGGTCTCGCCCTTCTCCACGTGCTCGCCTTCGAACACGATGATCTGGCGGTACTTCGGAATCAGCTCCTCGTGCTCGCTGCCGTCCGCATCCTTGATGATCAGACGCTGCTTGCCCTTGGTGTCCTTGCCGAAGCTGACCACGCCCGAACGCTCGGCCAGGATCGCCGGATCCTTGGGCTTGCGCGCCTCGAACAGGTCGGCCACGCGCGGCAGACCACCGGTGATGTCGCGGGTCTTGGACGCTTCCTGCGGGATCTTGGCGACCACGTCACCCACGCCGACGGCGTCGCCGTCCTGCAGGTTGACGACCGAGCGCGGCGGCAGCAGGTACTGCGCCGGCAGGTCGGTGCCCGGGATGCTCAGGTCGTTGCCCTTCTTGTCGACGATGCGGACCAGCGGACGCAGGTCCTTGCCGGCAGAGCCGCGACGCTTCGGATCGGTGATCTCGCGCGAGGCCAGACCGGTCAGCTCGTCGGTCTTCTCGATCACGGTGACGCCGTCGACGAAGTCGACGAAGCGCACGAAACCGGCGACTTCCGAGACGATCGGGTGGTTGTGCGGATCCCAGTTCGCGACCTGCTGGCCGGCCTTGACCGCGCCGCCGTCGTCGACCGACACGTTCGCGCCATAGGGCAGCTTGTAGCGCTCGCGCTCGCGGCCGTGGCTGTCGAGGATCGACAGTTCGCCCGAACGCGACACCGCGACCAGGTGGCCGTTGGCGTGCTTGACGTGCTTGAGGTTGTTGAACTTGATCGAACCGGTGGTCTTGACCGTCACGTTGTCGATCGCCGCCGCACGCGAAGCCGCACCACCGATGTGGAAGGTACGCATGGTCAGCTGCGTGCCCGGCTCGCCGATCGACTGCGCGGCGACGACGCCGACCGCCTCGCCGTGGTTGACCAGGTGGCCGCGGGCCAGATCGCGCCCGTAGCAGTGCGCGCAGACGCCGAACGCGGATTCGCAGGTGATGGTCGAACGGACCTTGATCGCCTGCACGCCGGCCTCTTCCAGCTTCTGCACCCAGGCCTCGTCGAGCAGGGTGTTGCGGGTGACGATCGGCTCCTCGTCGTCGCCCGGCAGGAACACGTCCTCGGCCACGATGCGGCCCAGCACGCGCTCGCGCAGCGGCTCGACCACGTCGCCGCCTTCGACGATCGGGGTCATGGTCAGACCGGCCAGGGTGCCGCAGTCGTCCTCGGTGATCACCACGTCCTGGGCCACGTCGACCAGACGGCGGGTCAGGTAACCCGAGTTCGCCGTCTTCAGCGCGGTATCGGCCAGACCCTTACGGGCACCGTGGGTGGAGTTGAAGTACTCCTGCACGTTCAGCCCTTCGCGGAAGTTCGCCTTGATCGGGGTCTCGATGATCGAGCCGTCCGGACGCGCCATCAGGCCGCGCATGCCGGCCAGCTGACGGATCTGCGCCTGCGAACCACGCGCGCCGGAGTCGGCCATGATGTACAGCGAGTTCATCGACTTCTGGGCGACGGTCTCGCCCTTGGCGTTGGCCACCTTGTCGGTGCCGATCGCGTCCATCATCGCCTTGGCGATGCGCTCGTTGGTGCGCGACCAGATGTCGACGACCTTGTTGTAGCGCTCGCCGGCGGTGACCAGACCCGACTGGTACTGCTCCTGGATCTCCAGCACCTCGCCCTCGGCCTCGCCGAGGATGTCCTTCTTCTCGTCCGGGATCACCATGTCGTCGATGCCGATCGAGACGCCGGCGCGGGTCGCGTAGGCGAAGCCGGTGTACATCAGCTTGTCGGCGAACACCACGGTGTCCTTCAGGCCGAGCATGCGGTAGCAGGAGTTGATCAGGCGACTGATGTTCTTCTTGACCAGCTCGGTGTTGGCCAGCTCGAACGGCAGGCCGTCGGGCAGGATCTCGTGCAGCAGCGCACGGCCGACGGTGGTGTCGACCACCGAGGTCACCTTCTCGCGGTTGCCCAGCTCGTCGATCACGGTCTGGGTCAGACGCACCTTGACCTTGGCGTGCAGCTCGACGACGCGGTTGTCGTACGCGCGCTTCACCTCGGCGACGTTGGCGAACACCATGCCCTCGCCCTTCTTGTTCTCCAGGGCGCGGGTCATGTAGTACAGGCCGAGCACGACGTCCTGCGACGGCACGATGATCGGCTCGCCGTTCGCTGGCGACAGGATGTTGTTCGACGACATCATCAGCGCACGCGCTTCCAGCTGGGCCTCCAGGCTCAGCGGGACGTGCACGGCCATCTGGTCACCGTCGAAGTCGGCGTTGAACGCGGTGCAGACCAGCGGGTGCAGCTGGATCGCCTTGCCCTCGATCAGCACCGGCTCGAACGCCTGGATGCCGAGACGGTGCAGGGTCGGCGCGCGGTTCAGCAGCACCGGATGCTCGCGGATCACCTCTTCGAGGATGTCCCACACCTCGGCCTCTTCGCGCTCGACCAGCTTCTTGGCCGCCTTGATCGTCGTGGCCAGGCCACGGCGCTGCAGCTTGGCGAAGATGAACGGCTTGAACAGCTCCAGCGCCATCTTCTTCGGCAGGCCGCACTGGTGCAGCTTCAGGTACGGGCCGACCACGATGACCGAACGGCCGGAGTAGTCGACGCGCTTGCCGAGCAGGTTCTGGCGGAAGCGGCCCTGCTTGCCCTTGATCATGTCGGCCAGCGACTTGAGCGGGCGCTTGTTGGTGCCGGTGATGGCGCGGCCGCGGCGGCCGTTGTCCATCAGCGCATCCACCGACTCCTGCAGCATGCGCTTCTCGTTGCGCACGATGATGTCGGGCGCGTTGAGCTCGAGCAGGCGACGCAGGCGGTTGTTGCGGTTGATCACGCGGCGGTACAGGTCGTTCAGATCGGAGGTCGCGAAGCGGCCGCCGTCCAGCGGGACCAGCGGACGCAGGTCCGGCGGCAGCACCGGCAGCACGGTCATGACCATCCATTCCGGACGGTTGCCGGACTCCAGGAACGCCTCGATCAGCTTGATCCGCTTGGTCAGACGCTTGAGCTTGGTCTCCGAACCGGTCGCGGCGACGTCTTCCTTCAGCTGCAGCATCTCGGCCTGCAGGTCGATCGTGCGCAGCAGGTCGTAGACCGCCTCGGCGCCCATCGCGGCCTCGAAGTCGTCGCCATGCTCCTGGCGCGCCTGCATGTACTGCTCCTCGGTGAGCAGCATGCCGCGTTCCATCGGCGTCAGGCCCGGCTCGGTGACCACGAAGGCCTCGAAGTACAGGATGCGCTCGATGTCGCGCAGGGTCATGTCGAGCATCAGGCCGATGCGCGACGGCAGCGACTTCAGGAACCAGATGTGCGCGACCGGGCTGGCCAGGTCGATGTGGCCCATGCGCTCGCGGCGGACCTTGGCCAGGGTGACCTCGGTGCCGCACTTCTCGCAGACCACGCCACGGTGCTTCATGCGCTTGTACTTGCCGCACAGGCACTCGTAGTCCTTGACCGGTCCGAAGATCGCGGCGCAGAACAGGCCGTCACGCTCCGGCTTGAAGGTGCGGTAGTTGATCGTCTCGGGCTTCTTGACCTCGCCGAACGACCACGAACGGATCAGGTCGGGCGACGCCAACGCGATCTTGATCGCGTCGAAGTCGAGCGCCGGCCGCTGCTGGTTGAACAGGTTGAGCAAATCTTTCATCGGGATATCTCCTCAGGCGGCGGCAGCGATCAGTTTTCTTCCAGTTCCATGTTGATCGCGAGCGATCGGATTTCCTTCACCAGGACGTTGAAGGACTCCGGCATGCCGGCCACCATTTCGTATTCGCCGTCGACGATGTTCTTGTACATCTGGTTGCGGCCCTGCACGTCGTCGGACTTCACCGTCAGCATTTCCTGCAGGGTGTAGGCCGCGCCGTAGGCTTCCAGCGCCCAGACTTCCATCTCACCGAAGCGCTGGCCGCCGAACTGCGCCTTGCCGCCCAGCGGCTGCTGGGTGACGAGCGAGTACGGGCCGGTCGAGCGGGCGTGCATCTTGTCGTCGACCAGGTGGTTCAGCTTCAGCATGTGCATGTAGCCGACCGTGGTGTGACGATCGAACGCCTCGCCGGTGCGACCGTCGAACAGCTGGGTCTGGCCGCTGCTGGGCAGGTCGGCGAGCGCGAGCATCGTCTTGATCTCGGCCTCGGCGGCGCCGTCGAACACCGGGGTCGCCATCGGCACGCCGTCGGTGAGATTGCGCGCCAGGTTCAGCAGCTCCTCGTCGGAGAACTGGCCCAGGTCGACGCGTTCGCCGATCAGCTTGCCGTCGTGGTTGTAGATCTCGTCGAGGAACTTGCGCAGCTCGGCGATCTTGGCCTGCGCCTCGAGCATCGCCTGGATCTTGCGGCCCAGGCCCTTGGCGGCCCATCCCAGGTGGGTCTCGAGGATCTGGCCGATGTTCATGCGGCTCGGCACGCCCAGCGGGTTGAGGACGATGTCCACCGACTCGCCGGTGGCCATGTACGGCATGTCCTCGACCGGCACGATGGTCGACACGACACCCTTGTTGCCGTGACGGCCGGCCATCTTGTCGCCCGGCTGGATGCGGCGCTTCACCGCCAGGAACACCTTGACCATCTTCAGCACGCCCGGGGCGAGATCGTCGCCCTGGGTGATCTTGGCGCGCTTGTCGGCGAAACGGCGCTCGAACTCCTTCTCGTGGACCTCGATCTGCTTCTGCGCGCGCTCGATCGCCTCGACCGCTTCCTCGTCCTTCATGCGCAGGCCGAACCAGTCCTTCTTGGCCAGGCCGTCCAGCACCAGGCTGGTGACGGTGTCGCCCTTCTTCAGGCCCGGGCCGCCGTTGGCGACCCTGCCGATCAGCTGGCCGCGCAGACGCGCGTAGATCGCGCTCTCCAGGATCCGGAACTGATCGTCGAAGTCCTTCTTGACGCGGCGGATCTCGGTGTCCTCGATCAGCTTGGCGCGCTTGTCCTTCTCGATGCCGTCGCGGGTGAAGACCTGCACGTCGATGACGGTGCCGTCCATGCCCGGCGGCACGCGCAGCGAGCTGTCCTTAACGTCGGACGCCTTCTCGCCGAAGATCGCGCGCAGCAGCTTCTCTTCCGGGGTCAGCTGGCTCTCGCCCTTCGGCGTGACCTTGCCGACCAGGATGTCGCCGGCACGCACCTCGGCGCCGATGTAGACCACGCCCGACTCGTCGAGACGGTTGAGCGCGCTCTCGGAGACGTTCGGGATGTCGGCGGAGATCTCCTCCGGACCCAGCTTGGTGTCGCGGGCGACGCAGGTCAGCTCCTCGATGTGGATCGTGGTGTAGCGATCCTCCTCGACCACGCGCTCGGAGAGCAGGATCGAGTCCTCGAAGTTGTAGCCGTTCCACGGCATGAACGCGACCAGCATGTTCTGGCCCAGGGCCAGCTCGCCGATGTCGGTCGAGGGACCGTCGGCCAGCACGTCGCCGCGCGCGATCACGTCGCCCACGCTGACCAGCGGGCGCTGGTTGATGCAGGTGTTCTGGTTCGAGCGGGTGTACTTGATCAGGCTGTAGATGTCGACGCCGGCATCGGTCTCGCCGGAGATCTCCTCCTCGTTGACCTTGACCACGATGCGACCGGCGTCGATCTGCTCGATCACGCCGCCGCGCCGCGCGTTCACGGTCACGCCCGAGTCGCGCGCCACCGCGCGCTCGATACCGGTACCGACCAGCGGCTTCTGCGCGCGCAGCGTCGGCACCGCCTGGCGCTGCATGTTCGCGCCCATCAGTGCGCGGTTGGCGTCATCGTGCTCCAGGAACGGCACCAGCGCCGCCGCGACCGACACGGTCTGCATCGGCGAGACGTCCATGTAGTCGACCTCGCTCGGCGGCTTGAGCAGCGACTCGCCGGCGTGGCGGCAGGCGACGAACTGGGCGACAAGCCTGCCCTTCTCGTCCTGCTCGGCGTTGGCCTGGGCGATGACGTACTCGTTCTCCTCGATCGCCGACAGGTACTCGATCTCGTCGGTGACCTTGCCGTCGATGACCTTGCGGTACGGGGTCTCGAGGAAACCGTACTTGTTGGTGCGGGCGAACACCGCCAGCGAGTTGATCAGGCCGATGTTCGGGCCTTCCGGGGTCTCGATGGTGCAGACGCGGCCGTAATGGGTCGGGTGCACGTCGCGCACCTCGAAGCCGGCGCGCTCGCGGGTCAGGCCGCCCGGGCCCAGCGCCGAGACGCGGCGCTTGTGGGTGACCTCCGACAGCGGGTTGTTCTGGTCCATGAACTGCGACAGCTGCGAGGAACCGAAGAACTCCTTGATCGCGGCGGCGACAGGCTTGGCGTTGATCAGCTCCTGCGGAGTCAGGCCCTCGGACTCGGCCATCGACAGGCGCTCCTTGACCGCGCGCTCGACGCGGACCAGGCCCACGCGGAACACGTTCTCGGCCATCTCGCCGACCGAACGCACGCGGCGGTTGCCGAGGTGATCGATGTCGTCGACGATGCCGCGGCCGTTGCGGATCTCGGTCAGGACCTTGATCACGTCCAGGATGTCGGACGAGTCGCCGCACTCCTCGACCAGGCGCTTGGACTCCTCGTCCTTGCGGTCGGCGTAGTACTTGGCGTCGTACAGGACCGAGGCGCCGACGGTCTCCTTGCGGCCGATCCGGCGGTTGAACTTCATCCGGCCCACGGCCGACAGGTCGTAGCGCTCGAAGGTGAAGAACAGGTTGTGGAACAGGTTCTGCGCCGCGTCCTTGGTCGGCGGCTCGCCCGGACGCATCATGCGGTAGATCTCGACCAGCGCCTCGAGCTGGGTCTTGGTCGGATCGATGCGCAGGGTGTTGGAGATGTACGGGCCGCGATCGAGGTCGTTGACCCAGATCGTGCCGACGCTCTCGATGCCGGCCTTGCGGAACAGCTCCAGCTGCTCCTCGGTGATCTCGTCGTTGGCCGAGGCGATCAGCTCGCCGGTCGCGGTGTCGATCACGTCGTGCGAAAGAATGCGGCCGACCAGGTAGGCGTCGGGCACGGCCAGCGCCTCGATGCCGGAGGCCTCGAGCTGCTTGACGTGACGCGCGGTGATGCGGCGGCCGGCCTCGACGATCACGTTGTCGCCGTCGGCCAGGTCGAAGTCCAGGGTCTCGCCGCGCAGACGCTCGGGCACCAGCTCGAGCTGGACGCCTTCGCTGGGGTCGACGTGGAAGGTGTTGACCTCGAAGAACTCGGCCAGCATCTCCTCGTTGCTGTAGCCCAGGGCGCGCAGCAGGATGGTGACCGGCAGCTTGCGGCGGCGGTCGATACGGGTGAACAGGCCATCCTTCGGGTCGAACTCGAAGTCGAGCCAGGAACCGCGGTAGGGGATGATGCGGGCGCTGTACAGCAGCTTGCCCGAGCTGTGGGTCTTGCCGCGGTCGTGGTCGAAGAACACGCCCGGCGAACGGTGCAGCTGCGAGACGATGACGCGCTCGGTGCCGTTGACGATGAAGGTGCCGTTGTCGGTCATGAGCGGAATCTCGCCCATGTAGACCTCCTGCTCCTTCACGTACTTGATCGCCTTGGTCGACGACTCGCGGTCGTAGATCACCAGGCGCACGGTCACGCGCAGCGGCGCGCCGTAGCTCAGGCCGCGGTTACGGCATTCGCGCTCGTCGAACGGCGGATCGCCGAGCTTGTAGCCCACGTATTCCAGCGCGGCGTTGCCGCTGTAGCTGGCGATCGGAAACACCGACTTCAGGGCGGCATGCAGGCCGCGGTCCTCGCGCTTGGCCCAATCGGTGTGCTCCTGCAGGAACTCGCGATACGAGTCGACCTGGATCGCCAGCAGGAACGGCACCTCGAGGATGGACTTGCGCTTGCCGAAATCCTTTCGGATGCGCTTCTTCTCGGTGAACGAATACGACGTAGAAGCTGTGGTCATGGTGAGCTACCGCCTCGACTTTTCAGCGGACCGCGCGTCCGCGGCCCTGGGGGAAGTGGTTTCGTCGGACTCCGTCGCGCGGAGACCCGATGGAATCGCCAGTTGGAAGTCGCTGGTATTGCCGGCACCAGCACGCCCTCTCCCGCTACTTCCAACTGCCAACTCGGCCTGGAGCCGGAACACCCGCGATCAACGATCGGATCGGAGACGCGGATTCCCGGCCTTGCAACAACGGCCAAAGGCCGGGGGCTTTCGCCCCCAGCCTTGGGTGGTCGCCAGTTGTGGCCGGCGACGCAAGTACTGCTTACTTCAGCTCGGCGCTGGCGCCGGCGGCCTCGAGATCCTTCTTGATCTTCTCGGCGTCGTCCTTGGACAGGCCTTCCTTGATCTCCTTCGGGGCGCCTTCGACCATGTCCTTGGCTTCCTTCAGGCCCAGGCCGGTGACGGCGCGGACGACCTTGATGACCTCGACCTTCTTGTCGCCGGCGGCCTTCAGCACGACGGTGAACTCGGTCTGCTCCTCGGCGGCGGCGGCGCCGCCAGCGGCCGGGGCGGCGGCAACGGCAACCGGAGCGGCAGCCGACACGCCGAACTTCTCTTCCATCGCCTTCACCAGCTCCATCACCTCGACGAGGGTCTTGCCGGCGATCGCTTCGATGATCTGCTCGTTGGACAGGGACATTGTGTTTACCTCAGATAAATAGTTTGGAAACGACTTGGGTTCCGGAAATTCGAAACCGAACTGGGTGGCTTAGGCCGCCTTCGCCTGGCCGGCCGCGTTGATGACGCGGGTGACCTGCGAGGCCGGTTCGCTGAGCAAGCGGACCAGCTGGGTGGCGGGCTGGACCATGACGCTGAGCAGCATCGACAGCGCTTCATCACGGGTCGGCAGCGAAGCCAGGACATCCACGTGGGTGCCCGGGTACTTCTGCCCGCCGATCGCGACGATGCGCGGCTTCAGCTTGTCGTTCGCCTTGGCGAACTCCTTGATCAGACGTCCGGCCGCACCGGGGTCTTCCTGCGAGAAGGCGTACATCAGCGGACCGACCAGATCTTCCTGGACGACCGCATAGTCGGTGTTCTCCACCGCGCGCGAAACCAGCGTGTTCTTTGCAACCTTCAGGAACACGCCCTGTTCACGAGCCTTCTTGCGCAGATCGGTCAACTGACCTGCACTGAGACCCAGGTACTCAGAAGCGACCAGCGAGTGCGCCTTGGCGGCGACCTCGGCCAGTTCGGCAACGACTTCCTGCTTCTGTGTCAGATTGAGAGCCATTGCACTCCTCCGTACTTCAATTCCGCCCCGCGCAGAATCGCGCATGACGGTCCTCGGTCGGCATCGTTTGGCCCGATGCCGGGAACGCCGGGATGGCGTTCCGGGTGGTGGCCGTTTCCATGTTCCTTGGAGGGTCGGCAACCATCTACGCAGGCCCGGCCCCTTGGCGGAGCTGGATTAAGCGATCCCGCTTCCATCGATGGCGACTCCATGCCAATGGGACTCCCTGTCCGCCTTCGATGTGCGCTGACCGCGCCTGCGGTCTTTGACGGCTATCGCGCCGGCCGGAGCCGTTGCGACGCCCTCAAAACTTGCCGCCGCCCCCAATCCCGGGGGCGGCGTTGGATCGATTACTTCAGCGACAGCGACGACTGGTCGACGGAAACGCCGGGGCCCATCGTCGAGCTGATCGAGATCTTCTGCAGGTACTGGCCCTTGGCGGTCGCCGGCTTGGCCTTGATCAGGTCGGCCAGCAGCGCCTCCAGGTTGCCCTTCAGCGAACCGTCGTCGAAATCGGCCTTGCCGATCGTGCAGTGAATGATGCCGGCCTTGTCGGTGCGGTAACGGACCTGGCCGCCCTTGGCGTTCTTCACCGCCTCGCCCGGGTTCGGGGACACGGTGCCGACCTTCGGGTTCGGCATCAGGCCACGCGGGCCCAGCACCTGACCCAGCTTGCCGACGACGCGCATGGCGTCCGGGGTCGCGATCACGACGTCGTAGTTCAGGTCACCGGCCTGCATCTTCTCGGCCAGGTCATCCATGCCGACCACGTCGGCACCGGCGGCCAGGGCCTCCTCGGCCTTGGCGCCCGCCGGGGCGAACACGGCAACGCGCACGCTCTTGCCGGTACCGGCCGGCAGCACGGTCGAACCGCGGACCTGCTGGTCGGACTTCTTCGCATCCACGCCCAGGCGCACGGCGACGTCGACGGACTCGACGAACTTGGCCTTGGTCGCGGTCTTGATGATCTTGATGGCTTCGTCGAAGGCGTAGCTCTTGCCCGGGACGACAGCGGCCTTGATGGCCTTCTCACGCTTGGTCATTGCCATGTCTTAACCCTCCACCACCAGGCCCATGGAGCGGGCGGAACCCGCGATCGTGCGGACGGCGGCGTCCAGGTCGGCCGCGGTCAGGTCCGGCTCCTTCGCCTTGGCGATCTCCTCGAGCTGGGCGCGGGTGACCTTGCCCACCTTCTCGGTGTTCGGGCGCTTGGAGCCCGACTGGATGCCGACGGCCTTCTTCAGCAGGATCGACGCCGGCGGCGTCTTGGTGATGAAGGTGAAGGTGCGGTCGGAGTAGGCGGTGATCACGGTCGGAATCGGGAGACCCGGCTCCATCTTCTGCGTGGCGGCGTTGAACGCCTTGCAGAACTCCATGATGTTCAGGCCGCGCTGACCGAGGGCCGGGCCCACCGGCGGCGACGGGTTGGCCTGACCGGCCTTGACCTGCAGCTTGATATAGCCGATTACTTTCTTTGCCATTGCTTTGCTCTCCGGGTGCTAGCGCCTGGGTCTCAGGCTCCCCATCGGGCCGGGAGGATCGCGTGTCCCGGCTTCACGTTGAAATCTTCGCGCGGCGGCGCCCTGCCGAAGCGGGCGCCCGCCGGGCCGCCGACCGGGAACCCCGACACGCCGACGGCCGCCAGGACGGCGGCCGGAAGGGTCTTGGCTCGCACCGACGGTAGCGAGCCGGAAATAGTACCAGATTTCCAGGACAGATTGGAACCAGTCCGCCCCGGACCGGGTTCAGGCCTTTTCGACCTGCCCGAACTCCAGCTCGACCGGGGTCGAGCGGCCGAAGATCAGCACCGCGACGCGCAGGCGGCTCTTCTCGTAATTGATTTCCTCGACCACGCCGTTGAAGTCGTTGAACGGCCCGTCGATGACCCGGACCATCTCGCCGGCTTCGAACAGGACCTTCGGCTTGGGCTTGGCAACGCCTTCCTGAACGCGGTTCAGGATCGCGTCGGCCTCGTGGTCGGCGATCGGCAGCGGACGGTCGGCGGTGCCGCCGATGAAGCCCATGACCTTCGGGGTTTCCTTGATCAGGTGCCAGCACTCGCTGTCGATGCGCGGAATGCCGTTCTCGTCGTGGGTCGCGATCTGGACCAGCACATAGCCGGGAAAGAACTTGCGCTCGGAGCGGCGCTTCTGGCCGGAGCGCATCTCGATGACTTCCTCGGTCGGGACCAGGACGTCGCCGAAACGATCACCCATGTCGGCGCGCGCGATGCGGTCACGCAGCGCCTGGGCCACCGACTTCTCGAAACCCGAGTAGGCGTGGACCACGTACCAGCGCTTGTTGTTTTCCGTCATCTGCTCAGCGTCCCAAAATTGACTTGACCACAAACTGGATCACGAAGTCGAAGCCGGCCAGGATCAGGCTCAGCACGACCACGGCGATCATCACCACCCAGGTCGTGCGCAGGGCTTCCTGGCGGGTCGGCCAGACCACCTTGCGCAGCTCGAAGCGCGACTCGGCGAGGAACTCGCGGGTCTGCAGGCCCTTGGCGCTGGTGAAGAATACGACCAGACCGGCCAGCAGGCCGGCGACCACCAGCAAGGCCCTCAGCGGACCGGCCCACTGGTCGAACCAGATGTAACCGAACACGCCGGCCGCCACCAGGGCCACGGCCAGGACGTACTTGACGATATCGCCGGCACTGGCGCTGTTGTGTTGTTCGACCTTGCTGTTCATCCGGCTCTTCGCGGGTCCGGTTCCGGCCCCGTCATCCAGTGGCACGCCAGGAGGGACTCGAACCCCCAACCTGCGGTTTTGGAGACCGCTGCTCTGCCAATTGAGCTACTGGCGTACGTAAGAGAAATATCGGTTTTCCTGAGACGGCGACGGCGAGCCGTCGCCGGCTCGCCTGTCTGAACCGCCTGCGACGGGCGACCGCCTGGCGGCCGCCCCGTCATATTACTTGATGATCTTGGCGACGACGCCGGCGCCGACGGTGCGGCCGCCTTCGCGGATCGCGAAGCGCAGGCCCTCGTCCATCGCGACCGGGTTGATCAGCTGGACGTCCATCTTCACGTTGTCGCCCGGCATCACCATCTCGGTGCCTTCCGGCAGCGTCACCGCACCGGTGATGTCGGTGGTGCGGAAGTAGAACTGCGGACGGTAGCCCTTGAAGAACGGGGTGTGACGGCCGCCCTCGTCCTTCGACAGCACGTACACCTCGGCCTCGAAGTCGGTGTGCGGGGTGATCGAACCCGGCTTGGCCAGCACCTGGCCACGCTCGACCTCGTCACGCTTGGTGCCGCGCAGCAGCAGACCCGCGTTGTCGCCCGCCTGACCCTGGTCCAGCAGCTTGCGGAACATCTCCACACCCGTGACCGTGGTCTTGGTGGTCGGACGGATACCGACGATCTCGATTTCGTCGCCCACCTTGATGATGCCGCGCTCGATACGGCCGGTCACCACGGTGCCGCGACCCGAGATCGAGAACACGTCCTCGACCGGCATCAGGAAGCTCTTGTCGACGTCGCGCTCCGGCTCCGGAATGTAGCTGTCCAGCGCGTCCACCAGCGCCAGGATCGCCGGCACGCCGATCTCCGACTGGTCGCCTTCCAGCGCCTTCAGCGCCGAACCCTTGATGATCGGGGTGTCGTCGCCCGGGAAGTCGTACTTGCTCAGCAGCTCGCGCACTTCCATCTCGACCAGCTCGAGCAGCTCGGCGTCGTCGACCATGTCGGCCTTGTTCAGGAACACCACGATGTACGGCACGCCAACCTGACGCGCCAGCAGGATGTGCTCGCGGGTCTGCGGCATCGGGCCGTCAGCGGCCGAGCACACCAGGATCGCGCCGTCCATCTGCGCCGCACCCGTGATCATGTTCTTCACGTAGTCGGCGTGGCCCGGGCAATCCACGTGGGCGTAGTGACGGGTCGGGCTTTCGTACTCGACGTGCGCGGTCGAGATCGTGATGCCGCGCGCCTTCTCTTCCGGCGCCGCGTCGATCGAATCGTACGCCTTGAACTCGCCACCGAAACGCTCGGCGCCCACCTTCGTCAGCGCTGCCGTCAGCGTGGTCTTGCCGTGGTCAACGTGGCCGATCGTGCCGACGTTCACGTGCGGCTTGGTGCGCTCGAATTTACCTTTAGCCATGGCTATCGCTTCTCGCTCTTGACGGTTTACTGAGTGGAACTGCCGGGCAAACGGCCCAGTTCAAACGAATATGGTGCTCACGACTGGAATCGAACCAGCGACCTCCTCCTTACCAAGGAGGTGCTCTACCGACTGAGCTACGTGAGCAGGTTGTCGCAGCAGGTGGCGCGTTGCAGCAATGGAGCGGGAGACGGGAATCGAACCCGCACCATCAGCTTGGAAGGCTGAGGTTCTACCATTGAACTACTCCCGCGCCGGAAAACCTGCTTGGGTACCGCACCCTCGGCTGGTAAGGCCTTGGGGTCTTGCTTTTGAAGCTGGTGGAGGGAGGTGGATGGCCGCGGTCGCTGCGCGACCTTGACCCTCCGGGCCGCGCCTCTCGGCGCGCACGATGAAGCTGTCGCTTCATCGCCGAACCAGCGGTGGCTCTCACCCACCTCTCGCTCGCTCCGGCAACCTTCCTGCCGATTTTACTGCTACCACCTTGTGAAGCTGGTGGAGGGAGGTGGATTCGAACCACCGAAGGCGTAAGCCAGCAGATTTACAGTCTGCCCCCGTTGGCCGCTTGGGTATCCCTCCAAAAGAGCCCGCAATTTTGGCGCTCGTCTCCGAGCTTGTCAATGCATTTTTTGCGATCGGGACGACATTTCTTTGTCGCCGTCGCCGGCGCCCGATCTCGGACGCACGACACGCCCTGTCGTCGATGGCTGCCGCCCACGATTCCGGGGTGATGCGCCACCGACTCCACCGAAGCGGATGCACGGGTAGCGCACAAGGATATACGCAGATCCGGCGCAAGCGAAGATGCGGAGTGTGGCCGCGACACCCTAGCCGCCCATCGCCGCACGGGTCGCGAAGACGACGATGGCCAGCGCCAGCAGCGCGAGAGCGGCGCCCAGCGGCCACGGCAGCGAAGCCGCGCGCCCGTCCACAGCGCGCATGGACGCGCTTCGGGCCGGTCCGATCGATGCCACGGCCAGGGCCACGCCCAGACCGACACCAAGCCACTCCAGCGCCGACAGCAATGCCGACATGGGGCTCGGCGTCACCGGAAAGACCGCCCCCAGGTCGAGCAGATAGACGCCGGCGAACACCAGTCCCGCCAGGGCCGAAAGGCCATGACCACGGCCCTTGCGCGCCACCGCTACGGCGAGCACGAGGCTGCCCAGACCCAGCACCGTCAGCAGCGCGTTGAACGCCGCGAGCACGAAGGCCGGATAGGCGCTGAAATCGCGGGTCTCGACGAAGCCGCCGGGCACCATCAGGGCCAGGTTTACGGTCGAGGCGACCAGCAGGACGACAACAACGAGGCGACGGACATTCATCGGATCACGCCTTGCCAGGAGGGGAAGGACTCGTGCGCGGTGTCGGACACCGCATCGACCGAGGCCAGCATCGCGATCACCAGCCCGACCGCACGCCGGTTGAGATCGAGCACCGCCGCCTCGTCCAGGTCCTGCGCGTCCAGCGCGAACCAGCGATCGATCTCGCGGGCGACCGCGAAAGCCACGTCGGTCAACAGCGCCAGCGGCAGATCCGAACGCACCGCGCCAACCTGCTGACCGATCTCGATCGTTCGCCCGAGCCGGTCGCGCAGGGTCGCGAGCAGGTCGGCGACCGCCACCTGGGCCGCGGTCTCGCGATGGATGCCGCGCCCCAGCTCGGCCAGGCGCGGGTTGTGTTTCAGGACGCGGGTCAGCCGTCCGAACAGCGCTTCCATCTCGCGCCAGTAGGCCTCGGCCGAGTCCGGCTCCGGCAAGCCCGTATCGAGCAGGCCCGCGAGCTCACCGAGCGCACGCTCGATCACCGCGCGATACAGCTCGCCCTTGTCGGCGAAGTAGTAGTAGGCCTGCCCCTTGCTGAGACCGGCGCTGGCGAGGATCCGGTTCAGCGAAGCGGCCGCGAATCCGTGCGCCCTGAACTCGGCCTCGGCGATGTCCAGCCAGGCGCCGCGCTGGGCCGGGAAAAGTTTCTGCAGGCGCTCTCGCGCCCGATGCCTGCGACTCATGGACGACTTCGTGTGAGGGGGTACATGGCGGCCGTCTCGTCTTGAGCCGGTCCGAGCGGACGGGCAATTTAGACCAGCAGTCTAAGCGGCGTCAACGCAACTGCGGCGACGGAATCGCGGACACAGGCATGCGCGCACCGGCCGCCGGCGCGCATCGATCTGTCCAGGAGGAGAAGGGTCGGCCGTGCCGGGCGCATCGACCCGGGCGTCATCGCTACCAGGGCCGCCGGTTCGAACGATGCAACCGCGGGCGCGCCGCGGGCTGGAAACCGCCCCCGCCGGAAGCGACCGGTGGAGGACGGGCTACGGCGCCCTGAGCCGGCCCTGAGCCGGCGCGGCGACGCGCGGCCACTGCTGGACGCGTGGCCGCCCGCGCTCAATCGGCCACCGCGATTGCCGCCACGCCCCGGCCGGATCGAAGGACGATCGGGCCGGATATCGGACGGCCCCGGCGTTGAACGGGGCCGGACGTCGAACGGGTCAAACGTTGAACAGGTCAGGCGTTGAACGGGTCAGACGTTGAAGCGGAAGTGCAGCACGTCGCCTTCCTGGACCCGGTATTCCTTGCCTTCCAGGCGCATCCGCCCGGCCTCGCGCGCACCGGCCTCGCCCTTGTACTGGATGAAGTCGGCGTAGGCGATGGTCTCGGCGCGGATGAAGCCCTTCTCGAAATCGGTATGGATCACCGCCGCCGCCTGCGGTGCGGTCGCGCCCTTCTTCACCGTCCAGGCGCGCACTTCCTTGACCCCGGCGGTGAAGTAGGTCTGCAGACCCAGCAGGGTGTAGGCGGCGCGGATGACCCGGTTCAGGCCCGGCTCTTCCAGGCCGAGGTCGGTCAGGAAGGCGTCGCGATCGGCATCGTCGAGCTGGGCCAGCTCTTCCTCGATCGCCGCCGACACCGGCACCACCTCGGCGCCCTCGCCCGCGGCCCGCGCCCGCACCGCGTCCAGGTGCGGATTGTTCTCGAACCCGTCCTCGAGCACGTTGGCGACGTACATCACCGGCTTCAGGGTCAGCAGGAACAGGTCGCGGACCACGACCAGGTCGTCCTCGGACAGGTCCAGCGCGCGCGCCGGCCTACCGGCATCCAGCCCTTCGCGGATGCGACCGAGCACCTCGACCCGGACCTTGGCCTCCTTGTCCCCCGACTTGGCGGTGCGCTCGGCGCGTTGCAGCGCCTTCTCGACCGACTCCAGGTCGGCCAGCGCCAGCTCGGTGTCGATGGTGTCGATGTCGGAGATCGGATCGACCTTGCCGGACACGTGGACGACGTCGCCGTGCTCGAAGCAGCGCACCACGTGGGAGATCGCGTCGACTTCGCGGATGTGGGCGAGGAACTTGTTGCCCAGGCCCTCGCCCTTGGCCGCGCCGGCGACCAGGCCGGCGATGTCGACGAACTCCATCGCGGTCGGGAGCAGCTTCTGCGGCTTGACGATCTCCGCCAGCGCGTTCAGGCGCGGATCGGGAACCGGCACGACCCCGACATTGGGTTCGATCGTGCAGAACGGAAAGTTGGCCGCCGCGATCCCGGCCTTGGTCAGCGCGTTGAAAAGGGTCGACTTGCCGACGTTCGGCAGGCCGACGATGCCGCATTTGATGCCCATGTCTGGAAATCCGGACTCGTGATTCGGGATTCGGGATTCGCCGCCCACCATTCGCGGTGCGGGAATCCCGAATCCCCAATCGCCAATCCTGTCGCTAGTCCTTCTTCGTGTGCAGGCGCTTCATCGCTTCGCTGTAGTCGCCGGCGACCGCCAGCGGCAGCACGTCGATCGCGTCGTCGATGGCGCGCAGGATCAGGGTCTCGTCCTCGCCGCTGGGACGGCCCAGCACCCACGGCGTGACCTTGTCCTTGTGGCCGGGGTGGCCGATGCCGATGCGCAGGCGATGAAAGCCGCCGTGCCCGAGCAGGCGCATGATGTCGCGCAGGCCGTTCTGGCCGCCGTGGCCACCGTCGAACTTGAGCCGGGCGGTGCCCGTCGGCAGATCCAGCTCGTCGTGGGCCAGCAGCGCCTGGGCCGGCTCGAACTTCCAGAACCGCAGTGCCGCGGTCACCGACTTGCCGGACAGGTTCATGAAGGTGGCCGGCTTCAGCAGCCACACCGGCTGGCCGCCGATCTCGACCCGGCAGGTCGAGCCGAACAGCTTGGAGTCGACGTTGAAACGACCGCCCAGGCGGTCCGCCAGGGCGTCCACAAACCAGAACCCGGCGTTGTGCCGGGTCCGGGTGTGCTCGGGACCGGGATTGCCCAGCCCGACGATGAGGCGAAGTCCCGCCATCGATACGGAAACGATGCAATCGGCGTGCGCCGACGCCCCCGCCCGTGCGGGAGCGTCGACACGGCGCGATTACTCCTCGCCCTTCTCGACCTTGGACG
Organism: Marilutibacter maris; assembly: GCF_003233695.1. Taxonomy (NCBI): domain Bacteria; kingdom Pseudomonadati; phylum Pseudomonadota; class Gammaproteobacteria; order Lysobacterales; family Lysobacteraceae; genus Marilutibacter; species Marilutibacter maris. Next base: position 2,896,967 of record NZ_CP029843.1, read on the forward strand.
CCGGCACTTCGGCCGAGTCTTCCTCGGCGGCCGAATCCTCGGCCTCGACGCGACCGGCGCGGGCCACGACCACCGCCACGTCGTGCTCCTTGCCGAGCTTGAGCTCGGGGATCTCGACGCCCTTGGGCAGCTTCAGCTCGGACAGGTGGATGGTCTCGCCCAGCTTCAGCTCGCTCAGATCGACCTCGATGAACTCGGGCAGATTCTTCGGCAGGCAGCTGATCTCGATCTCGTTCAGCTCGTGGGTCACGACCACGTCGGCGGCCTTGCCGGCCGGCGACTTGTCTTCGTTGGCGAAGTGCAGCGGCACGCGGGTGCGCAGCGCCTGACCGGCGGTGACGCGCTGGAAGTCCAGGTGCATGATCAGCTGCTTGTACGGATGGCGCTGCATGTCGCGCAGCAGGACCTTCTCCGACTTGCCGTCGATTTCCAGGTCGATGATCGACGAGTAGAACCACTCGTTCTGCTGGGCCAGCCAGGTCGGCTCGTGGTCGAGCTGGATGGACTTGGGCGCGGACTTGCCGCCGTAGACGATGGCCGGGATCACGCCGGCGTGACGAAGGCGGCGGCTCGCACCCTTCCCTTCATCGCTGCGGCTGACGGCCTTGAGGCTGTGTTCGGACATTTTGGTTACTCACTTTCACTAGCATTGATCCGCCTCGCGGCGGCTTGGATGACTCACCCGCGACCAGGTGAGCCGTTGTGCCCCGCGGCCGGAGCCACGGGGCGGATTCGATGCGACCGCGTCAGTCGACGTACAACGAGCTGACCGACTCGCCGAACGCGATGCGCCGGATCGTCTCGGCCAGCAGCTCGGCGACGCTGAGCTGGCGGATGCGGCCGGTGGCGCGGGCCGCCTCGGTCAGCGGGATGGTGTCGGTCACCACCAGCTCGTCGAGCTGCGACTTGGTCACATTGTCGATCGCCGCGCCCGACAGCACCGGGTGGGTGCAGTAGGCGACCACCTTGGTCGCGCCCTGCGCCTTGAGCGCATTGGCCGCGGCGCACAGGGTGCCGGCGGTGTCGACGATGTCGTCGACCAGCACGCAGGTCTTGCCCTCGACGTCGCCGATGATGTTCATCACCGTGGCGACGTTGGCGCGCGGGCGGCGCTTGTCGATGATCGCCAGGTCGGCGTCGTCGAGGCGCTTGGCGATCGCGCGGGCGCGGACCACGCCGCCGACGTCGGGGCTGACCACGATCAGGTTGTCGGTGCCATGCGCGCGCCAGATGTCGGCCAGCAGCAACGGCGAGGCGTACACGTTGTCGACCGGCAGATCGAAGAAGCCCTGGATCTGGTCCGCGTGCAGGTCGACGGTGAGCACCCGGTCGGTACCGACCGCGCTGAACATGCGCGCGGCGACCTTGGCGGTGATCGGCACGCGCGAGGAGCGCGGACGGCGATCCTGGCGGGCGTAGCCGAAGTACGGCACCACCGCGGTCACGTTGCTGGCCGAGGCGCGCTTGAGCGCATCCACCAGTACCAGCAGCTCGACCAGATTCTCCGCGCTCGGCGCGCAGGTCGGCTGGATCACGAAGACTTCCTGTCGACGTACGTTCTCCTCGATCTCGACCTGGACTTCCCCGTCGGAGAAGCGGCCGACGAGGGCCTTGCCCAGGCGGATGCCGAGTTCGCGGCAGACGGCCTGGGCGAGAGGACGGTTGGCGTTGCCACTGAACACCAGCAGGTTGCGGTCGGGTTGCACGATCGGACTCCGGCGATGTCGGCGTTCGTTTGGGAATGCTGCGTGGGCGATACGGCCCGCGCTGCCTGATGGACGAGTCCTTGGGTACGCCCCTATCAACCAGGCTTCACGAACCGGCTCCATACCCGCGGCGATGGAATTGGCAGGGGCGGTAGGATTCGAACCTACGAATGCCAGGATCAAAACCTGGTGCCTTAGGCCTCTTGGCGACGCCCCTGTTGCTTCCGACCACCATCCCCGCGGCCCATGCCGGCGCGCGCGGAGACTTCAGGTGCTGGCTGACGATGTATAGGCCTCGAGCGCATCCAGCAACGGCGATCGCGCCGCGCCGGCCGCCGCCCAGGCATTGAGCCCGGCAGGCAGCGTCGCCAGCGCGCGTCCGGCGGGTTCGAGGCCATCGAACTCGACGAAACAGCCACTGCCCGACCCGGTCAGACGTGGCCGACCGATCCGCGACAGCGCCGCGAAGACCGCCTCGACGGCGTCTTCCCGCGCGCGCAGGACCGGTTCGAACACGTTGCCGAGCGGAACGCCCGAAACGAAGTCCGTTATTGTCGCGGGCGGACAATCGCGCGTCAATTGCGGGGCGCGGAACAGCTCCGCGGTCGCCGCGTGGACGCCGGGGTCGGCGAGCACGTAGCCGGCCGGAGCCAGCTCGACCGGCTGCAGGGCCTCGCCCACGCCCTCGGCCCAGGCGTTGTGGCCCCGCACGAACACCGGCACGTCGGCCCCGAGCCGCAGCCCCAGAGCCGCCAGCGCATCGACGCCCAGACCGGCGCCCCACATCGCATCCAGGGCCACCAGCACGGTCGCCGCGTCGCTGGAACCGCCACCGAAGCCACCGCCCGCAGGAATGCGCTTTTCGACGACGATGTCCGCACCTTTGTCGATATTGGCGGCAGATTGCAGCAAGCCTGCCGCACGGACAGTGAGGTCATCGGCCGCCTCGACCCCCGCCACCGAGGCGCCGTGGCGGACGATACGACCATCGTCGCGAGGCCGCAGGCGGATCGTGTCGCCCCAGTCGAGCAGGCGGAACACGGTCTGCAACAGGTGATAGCCGTCGTCGCGGCGGCCGACGATGTGCAGGAACAGGTTCAGCTTGGCTGGGGCCGGCCAGGCGACCCAGCCGGCGGGATCCGGCCGCATGTCGAAACCTGAATCGCCGATCACCCAGGGGTTGCCACCGCGCGGGCGCTCAGTCGCCGCCACCGGTCGACTCCTCGAGGGCGCCGGCAGCGACCGCCTCCGGCATCTCGATGTCCCACTGGTCGACCACCAGCTTGACCCGAGCCTGACGGCCGTCGGCCCCGTCGCGGCGGGCATCGATCCGTCGCGGCAGCCCGGCCCCGTCGCCGGCTTCCGGCCAGCTGTACTCGATCCGCCAGCCGTCCTGCTGCAGCACCGCGAGCCGGCCGTCGGGACCGTAGGCCGCGTCGGACGGACCGCCGGCCGCGGCGCGCAGGCCCCGGGCCCAGTCGGCCAGGGCCGACACCGGCAGGTACCAGCCGGTGGTTTCGTAAAGCAGCTGACCGGCGTCGAAGCCGGTTCGCGGGCCGCCCTCCACGCCGTCCAGCATCGCACCGTCCGGGCCGCCGGCCAGTCGCCAGCTCTGGCGCGTCACCGGCGCGCTGAGACGGATATCAAAACGCGGGCCGTGCTGCTGCCATTCCAGCCGCCCGCTGCCGCCCTGGCCGTTCATCGACACCGCGACCCGGCCGCTCAAGGACCACTCGCCGACCGTCCGCAGCGCCTCTTCGCGCGCCTGCTGATGCGCGGCCGCGGCCGCCTGCGCCGCCGGCGGCAACGGCGCCTTCGGCATGCTGGCACAGCCGGCCAGCGCGACGACGAGCACGACCGCAGCCAAGCGCCCTGCCACGGCGACAGTCAAGCCGGTGCCCCGGCGTCGGCCGCGCCGGCATCCTGCGCGGCGTCCTCGCCGACCGGCGCCTCGACCGGCAAGCCGACGCTCTCCAGCGCGCGCCGCAACGACCGGTTGTCCGGGTCCAGCGCCCGCGCCTTGTCGAACACGCGGCGAGCCTCCTCGCGCCGCCCCAGCACCCACAGCACTTCGGCCAGGTGGGCGGCGATCTCGGCATCGTCCTGCATCGCGAACGCGCGGCGCAGCTCGATCACCGCCTCCTCGTTGCGACCCAGCCGGTACAACACCCACCCGTAGCTGTCGATGATCGCGGCGTTCTCCGGCTCAGCGGCGCGGGCACGGTTGATCAGCTCCAAGGCCTCCTGGTAGCGCTCGGTGCGGTCGGCCAGGGTGTAGCCCAGGGCGTTCAGCGCCGCGGTGCTTTCCGGGTCGATCACCAGGATCTTGCGAAAGTCCGCCTCGGCGCGGGCGATGTCGTCGCGCCGCTCCCACGCCAGCGCGCGGGCATAGAGGATGTCCAGCTCGTCCGGGAACGCGGCCAGGCCGCGCGCGAACGCATCCAGCTCACCGGCCGGGTCCTTGTCCTCCTCGCGCAGCGCGGCCTCGAGCAGGTAGGCATCGCGACGGACATCGTCCTCGGCGGCGGCATCGGACTGGATCCCGCGCAGCAGGTCGTAAGCCTCCTGTTTGCGATCGAGCTTGTGCAGCACCGTGCTGGTGCGCAGCCGGGCCTGCCAGCGCGCGGCCCCGCCGGGGACGCCGGCGTACCACTCCAGGGCCTCGTCGTTGCGCTCGAGGAACTCGGCGATCTGGCCGAGCAGCATCCGCCGGCGCGGGTCCGGGCGTCCGGCGTCGCGCCGCAGCTCGTCGTACAGCGCGCCCAGGGCCTGCTTGTCCTCGGCCTGGGCCAGCAGCGAGGCGCGGAACGCGTAGATCTGCTCGCTCTGCGGCCCCTCGGCCAGGGTGCGCTCGGCCCGATGCAGGTCGCCGAGGCGTTCGTACTCGTTGGCCAGGCTCTGCCGCAGCAACGGATCGTCTGCGGCGACCTCGATGCCGTCGAGGACCTCGCGCGCCTGTTCGGGCTTGCCGGCCTCGCGCAGCTGACCGGCATGCAGCAGGGCGACCCGGGGCTCGCCCGGGAAGCGCTCGATCACCCGGGCGACGATGTCCTCGACCACCTCCGGCGCATCCAGGCGCAACGCCAGGCCGCCGAACGCCATCCACGCCTCCAGCACCTGCGGGATGCGGTCGCGGCGGACCAGGTATTCGAGCACCTGCGCGCTCAGGCGCGGGTCGTGGCTGCCGGTGGCCAGGACCCCGAAGGCATGTCGCCAGCCGTCTCGCCCCGGCATCGCCAGCAGTGCCGACAACTGTCGGCGCGCCGCACGCTGGCGGCCCTGGCGCAACGACAGCGCCGCCTCGGACGCCATCAGGCTGCCGGCCTGCTCCGGGTCCTGCTCGCCGCCCAGCTCGCGCCACAGCGCCAGCGCCTCGGCGGTCCCGGTGTCGTCCTTGGCCAACAGGGCGATGCGGGTGGCGCGCTCGGCCAGGGCCGGGTCGCGGGCATCGCGCGCGGCCTGCAGGTACCAACCGGCCGCCTCGTCCAGACGCCCGGCCTGCAGCGCGAACTCGGCCGCCAACAGCGGCTCCAGCGCGCGCACCGCCGGATCGTCGCTGGCCGACGGGGGCGCCAGCTCGGGTGCGGGCGGCCCCGAGCCGGCGGCAGGCTCGGCGGCATGCAGCGTCGGCAGACCGGTCAGGACCAGGGCAATGGCAAGGGTGACGAGGCTCGGTCGCATCGAATCAGCGGGCTCCCATGGGGTCGGACGGTGGAATTCGGACAGCGGTTTCGGACGGGACGGAACGGGGGCGGCGGCGGCGGACGGGCCGGCCGCGTGAACGAATCCGGCGCTTCGGCGAGCCCAAGCCGTCCGGGCCCGGGTAGAATGTCGGCCTTCGGAAGCCAGCAGCTTATCGCAAGCACCTGAACGGGAAAGCCGACGCGCCCCGGCATTCGATCGCCACGCGCCCGCCCCCGAACGAGAACCGCCCGTGAGTTTGTTCGTCCTCGGCATCAACCATCAGACCGCGCCGGTTTCGCTGCGCGAACGGGTGGCGTTTGCCGGCGACGCGATCGGGCCGGCGCTGGGCGCGGTCCGCGCCCTGCCCGGTGTCCGCGAGGCGGCGCTGCTGTCGACCTGCAATCGCACCGAGTTGTATGCGGTCGCCGAGGGCGACGGCAGCGTGCTGGCCGACTGGCTGGCGACCCACCCCGACGATACCGGCGACCTGCACGGCTATCTGTACCGGCACGCCGATGCCGACGCCGTGCGCCATCTGTTCAGGGTCGCGACCGGGCTCGATTCGCTGGTCCTCGGCGAACCGCAGATCCTCGGCCAGGTCAAGGATGCCTGGGCCACCGCGCGCGGCGCCGGCAGCCTCGGCGGTCAGCTCGACCGGTTGTTCCAGCACGCGTTCTCGACCGCCAAGCGCGCCCGCACCCATACCCGGATCGGCACCAACCCGGTGTCGGTCGCGTCGGCCGCGGTGCGACTGGCGCAGGAATCGTTCGCCCGGCTGGAGGATTCCACGGTGCTGCTGATCGGCGCCGGCGAGACCATCGAGCTGGCCGCGCGCCACCTTGCCCAGGCCCGCGCCAAGCGCCTGCTGGTCGCCAACCGCACCCTCGCCCACGCGCAGGAGCTGGCCAGCCGCCACGGCGGCGTCGCGCTGCCGCTGAGCGAACTCGACAAGCACCTGGACGAGGCCGACATCGTGTTGTCGGCCACCGCCGCGCAACAGCCGATCCTGCACCGCCCCCAGGTCGCCGCCGCGCTGGCGCGACGCCGGCACCGACCGATGCTGCTGCTGGACCTGGCGGTGCCGCGCGACATCGCCGCCGAGGTCGCCGAGCTGGCCGACGTCTACCTCTATACCGTCGACGACCTGGAACGCACGATCGAGGACAACCGCCGCGGCCGTCGCGAGGCGGCCGACGAGGCCGAGGCGATCATCGACCTGCAGGTCGCGCGCTACGTCGAGAATCTCGCCGCCAGCACCCGCACCGAGCCGCTCAAGCGGCTGCGCGCGCACGGCGAGGCGGCCAAGGCCGAGGTGCTGGCGCGCGCGCGCCAGCAACTGGCCGCCGGCGGCGACCCCGACGAACTGCTGGGCTATCTCGCCCATACCCTGACCAACCGGCTGCTGCACGCGCCCACCGTCGCCCTGCGCGAGGCCGCGCTGACCGGCAACGCCGAGCTGGGCCGGGCGGTCGACAAGCTGTTCCCGCAGGACGCGCCCGGCGCGCGGGACGACGAGGAGCGGGAGCGCTAGCGGGCCTGTCGCCCATACTGCGTCTTCCGCTCCCGTCCACTCCCACGCCCGGTCCGTCCCATGCTGGAAACCCTCCGCCGCAAACTCGAAGCCCTGGTCGAACGTCGCGAGGAGCTCGAACGCCTGCTCGCCGACCCCGACGTGATCGGCAACGCCCGGCGCTTCCGCGGACTGTCGCGCGAGTTCGCCCAGCTCGAACCGGTCGCGCTGGCCCTGGCCGAGGAGACACGCGCCCGCGACGACCTCGCCACCGCCGAGGCGATGCGCGCCGACCCGGAACTGCGCGAGCTGGCCGACGAGGAGATCGCCTCGGCCAACGCGCGGCTGGAGCGGCTCGACCGCGAGCTGCTTTCGCATCTGGTGCCGAAGGACCCGCGCGACGACGGCGACCTGTACCTGGAGGTGCGCGCCGGCACCGGCGGCGACGAGGCCGCGATCTTCGCCGGCGACCTGTTCCGGATGTATTCGCGCTACGCCGAGCGCCAGGGCTGGCGGGTCGAGGTCGAGTCGGCCAACCCCGGCGAGCACGGCGGTTTCAGGGAAGTGATCGCCCGGGTCGAGGGCCAGGGCGCGTACTCGAAGCTGAAGTTCGAATCGGGCACCCACCGCGTGCAGCGGGTGCCGGAGACCGAATCGCAGGGCCGCATCCATACCTCGGCGGCGACGGTGGCGATCATCCCGGTCGAGCCGGAGGGCGAGCCGATCGTGATCAGCCCGGCCGATCTCAAGGTCGACACCTTCCGGTCCAGCGGCGCCGGCGGCCAGCACGTCAACAAGACCGACTCGGCGATCCGCATCACCCACCTGCCCAGCGGCATCGTGGTCGAGAGCCAGACCGAGCGCAGCCAGCATGCCAACCGCGACAAGGCGATGAAGCGGCTGCAGGCGATGCTGGCCGAGGCGCAGGCTGCGCAGGCCGCCGCCGCCCAGGCCGAGACCCGCAAGCTGCAGGTCGGCAGCGGGGACCGCAGCCAGCGCATCCGCACCTACAACTTCCCGCAGGGACGGATCACCGACCATCGCGTCGACGGCCTGACCCTGTACGACCTGCCCAACATCGTCGAGGGCGAGCTCGATGCGCTGATCGAGCGCCTGCAGGCCGAGCACCAGGCCGACGAACTCGCGCGCCTGACCGCCGGTTCCTGAGCCCGCACGGCCGTCCCCGCCGCGCGCCAGAACCGCAGGAGCGGCGCAAGCCGCGAGCCCCGGGTTCCGGAGGCAGACCCCATCGCGGCTTACGCCGCTCCTACCGGGTCAAGGCGCGTGCCCCAGCCCCCTGAGTCAGGGGGCGATTCGCGCGTAGCGCGAATGGGGGTGTGGCAGCGCAACGGCGGGGCCCAAGGTTTGCGCAGCAAACCTTGGGAGATATCCGGGCGCAGCCGGATATCGTTCCCCCCTGAGTCAGGGGGCGATTCGCGCGCAGCGCGAATGGGGGTGTGGAAGCGCAACGGCGGGGCCCGAGGTTTGCGCAGCAAACCTTGGGAGATATCCGGGCGCAGCCGGATATCGTTCCCCCCTGAGTCAGGGGGCGATTCGCGCGCAGCGCGAATGGGGGTGTGGAAGCGCAACGGCGGGGCCCGAGGTTTGCGCAGCAAACCTTGGGAGATATCCGGGCGCAGCCGGATATCGTCCCATCGGGCTTCTACAATATCCGCCACGACCGCCCTCACGGACGTACCGATGACCACGACCATCCGCCGCGCGACGCTGACCGATCTGGACATGCTGGTCCCGCTGTTCGACGCCTACCGGCGCTTCTATGGCCAGCCCGGCGACCTGCCGCGCGCCCGCGGCTTCCTGCAACAGCGACTGCAGCAGGCCGAGTCGACCGTCCTGCTCGCGTACGTGGACGAGGTCCCGGCCGGCTTCGTCCAGCTCTATCCGTCGTTCTCTTCGGTACGCACCGCGCGCGTGTGGATCCTCAACGACCTCTACGTCGATCCGGCCGCGCGACGTCGCGGCGTCGCCCGCGCCCTGCTGGAAACCGCCGAACGCTTCGCCCGCGAAGGTGGCGCCAGCGGCCTGATGCTGGAAACCTCGCGCGACAACGCCGCCGCGCGCGCGCTGTACCGCGAAGCCGGCTGGCACGAAGAGGCGACCCAGTGGTATGCCTTGTCGTTCGACGACGCCGCGGCCGAGGAGTCGCTGTTCGTCTATGGCACCTTGCAGGACGCCCAGGTCCAGCGACGGCTGTTCGGCCGCACCCTTTCCGGCAGCGCCGACGCCCTGCCCGGCTATCGGCTCGATTGGCTGGAGCTGCGCGACCCGGCCGCGGTGGCGACAAGCGGCATCCTCCGCCACCCGATCATCCACGCCAGCAGCGCCGACGGCGACCGGGTCGCCGGCATGCGCCTGCAACTGAGCGCGGCCGAACTCGCGCATGCGGACGCCTACGAGGGCGACGACTACCGGCGCGTGCGGGTGACCCTGGCCTCCGGGGTCCAGGCCTGGGCCTACGCGGCGCCGTCGCTGGCACCGGCGTGAACGACCCCCGCCCTGCCCTGCGGGAACGCCTGCGCCTGCGTCCAGGCGACGCCCATGCCTGGATCCTGCTCGGCGATGCCGAGCTGGAAGCCGGCGACGCCCGTGCCGGCGAGGCCGCCTGCCGGCGCGCGCTGGCGCTCGCCCCCGGCCACCCGGAGGCGCTGGCCCGGCTCGGTCGCGCGCAGTCGCTGCAGGGGCGTCACCACGAGGCCGCCGACAGCCTGCGCGGTGCTGCCGGGGCGGCGCCGCGGCATCCCGGCATCCAGGTCTGGCTCGCCCACGTGCTGGAGGACACCGGCGAGGCCGAGGCCGCCGCCGATGCCTATGCCCGGGCCCACGCGCTGGCGCCGGAGGAGCCGATGCTGGCCGCCTACCTGCTGGCCTGGCGCCGCAAGCTCTGCGACTGGCGCGAGCTCGACCGCCTTGCCGCCCAGGTCCGCGGCGCGGTCGCCCGCGGTCGCGCCGCGATCGAACCGTTCGCCTTCCTCAGCGAGGACGGCAGTGCCGCCGAACAATTGCAGTGCGCGCGCCTGCGCGCGGCGGCGATCGCCCACCAGGTCCGCCCACTGCCACCGGCACCGCCGCGCACCCGCCCCGGCCCAATCCGAGTCGGCCTGCTGTCCAACGGCTTCGGTGCGCACCCGACCGGACTGCTGACGGTCGCGATGCTGGAAGCGCTGCGCGCCGGCGAGGACGGCATCGACCCGCACCTGTTCGCGCTCAACCCCGATGACGGCAGCGCGATCCGTCGACGCCTGGCCGCGGCGCCCCGGGTCCACGACGTCGCCGGCCGCTCCCACCAGGCGGTCGCCCAGTGCATCCGCGACGCCAGCATCGACGTGCTGTTCGACCTGCGCGGCTGGGGCGGCGGCGGCATGCCGGAAGTGCTGGCGATGCGCCCGGCGCCGGTCCAGGTCAACTGGCTGGCCTACCCGGGCACCTCGGGCGCGCCCTGGATCGACTTCGTTCTGGCCGACGGCTTCGTGCTGCCGGCAGCACTGGAGGCGCACTTCAGCGAGCGCGTCGTGCGCCTGCCGCGTTGCTTCCAGCCCTCCGATACCCGCCGCGCCGTCCCGCCGGCGCCATCGCGCGAGGACTGCGGGCTGCCCGGCGGCGACGCGCAGGCGGGCGTCGTCTATTGCTGCTTCAACAACAGCTACAAGCTGAACCCGACCAGCGTCGACCGTGCCCTGGCGGTGCTGGCGCAGGTGCCTGGCAGCGTCCTGTGGCTGCTGTCCGGTCCCGGCCGTGCCGACGCGCGCCTGCGCGAGCATGCGCAAGCGCGCGGGATCGACCCGGCGCGACTGGTATTCATGCCCAAGCAGCCGCACGCCGACTACCTCGCGCGCCTGCAACTGGCCGACCTGTTCCTCGATACCGGCCCCTACAATGCCCATACCACCGCCTCGGACGCACTGTGGGTCGGCTGCCCGGTGCTGACCCGTCCGGGCGCGACCTTCGCCGCGCGCGTCGCCGGCAGCCTCAACCATCACCTGGGCCTGGACGCGATGAATGTCGACAGCGACACCGCCTTCATCGACACCGCGGTGCGGCTGGGACGCGATCCACAAGCGCTGGCCGCGCTGCGTGCCGAGCTCGCCCACAGGCGCGACAGCAGCGGCCTGTTCGACATGGACGCCTTCGCCGCCGACTTCGCCACCGCGGTGCGGCGGATGGCCGCGACTGCGGAACACGGCGCGACGGCCGCTCCGCGCTAGCTGCGATCGACGATCAGGCCGATCTTTCCATCGGCGAACGCGAACTCGGACCGTCCAGTCATCTCCAGCACGCTGCCGGCCTTCGGTCCATCGGCGATGTCCGCCGCCAGCACGCCGCGGTAGGCGATCTCGACCACGACCCGGCCGGCCTCGCTGCGGCGCGCGATCACCCGTTGCTCGCGCTCGCGGAACAGCGCCGCGGCGTGTTCGGCGAGCTGACGGAACCCGTCGATGCCATCCGCCTGCGCGGTCAGCTGCCCTCCGGCGTGGTTCTCGAAGCGGATGCCCGGCGCCAGCAGCGCCAGCATGCCGTCGACATCGAACCGGTTGTAGGCCGCGATATAGCGCTCGACCAGACCCAGGCGGGCGGCCTCATCCATCATTCCGTCCGCTCCTGGAAACCGGCGACGGCTCGCGGCCGTCGGTTGCCTCGATCCGGCCATAGCGGTAGCGATAGATCAGCCGCCGGATGCCGCTGCTGCCGAGTATCAGCACCAGCGCAATCAGCAGCTCCACCCCGGTCGTCACCATCCCCGCGACCTGGTCGTTGGTCAACTCGAGTTCGAAGGCGTCCGCCTGCCCGAGCCTGAGCCAGAACGTCAGCCAGTACACCGCATCGGCGAGCCCGGTGGCCAGGAACCACAATCCGAGCAGGGTGATGCCGATCGAGAACGCGGTGGGCGCATCCAGCGCCTGCTCCGAACGCGGCTCGCGCATCACCGGCAACAGCTTGCGCGCCACCGTCAACGGGAAGAACCACAGCAGACCGACCAGGCACAGCGAGAACGCGACCACCAACAGGTACAACCAGAACCAGGTCTGGCCGCCGGGCTGCGATATCCCGACCACCATCCCGGGAATTTGGCCAATGGCGGCGAACAGCATGTAGACCGCGAAAAGCCGCGTCGCGACCGCGATGTAATCCTCTCTGCTCATTTCGACTCCCTGCTTTTCAACTTCCTGCTTTTCAGCGTCCCGCTCCGTCGGCCGGCCCGGTCCGCACCCGTTCCCGGCGGTCGTACGGCCTCCGCGTACGGCGTGCCGCTCATCCCGAAGCTCCGAGCTGGAGGACCGGAAGGTACAGCACGAAAAAGGCGATCGGTGCGATCACGGCAAGCGCCAGCGTGCCGATCAGCATCGCAATCAATCCACGTCGCTTCGGGTTCGGCCACTTGAACCAGGCCAGCAGCACCAGCACCGGCAACACCCAGAACACCGCGCCATGATCGACGAACAGCCGGGCGATCACCGGCAATTCGATGCCGAAGGACTGGGCGACGCTGAGAAAACCGGGGGTGGCCGCGACCGGAATCGCCGCCGCCACGATCGAGCACAACAGGCCGATCACCAGCCGTGTCCGGCCGCGCCTCTTCCCCGTCTCCGCTTTCGTCGTCATCGCGTCCTCCATGACCGCTCAAGGGCCCGGATCCTGCTGGCCCGGACCGCACACCGATACCGGACTCTACCGCCTGACGCCTGCACGCGACACCGTCGCCGGCTCATGCCTCCATCGGGAAGAACACGCACCCCTGGCCCGGGCAGGCACGGGAGCGACCTCGTCGATACACCACCGGCACCGTGACGACCTGCAGGGTTGCCGGACATGTCCGGCGACTACGATGCGGCCATGAAGACAATCCTGTTCAGCGTCGCCCTCACCGCCCTTGCCGCCCTCTCCAGCGCCCGCGCCCAGGACTGTCCGGACATCGCGCCGTACCAGCCCGCGCGCGAGGTGATCGCCGACCTGACCCGGATCGTCGCCCCCGACGGCGTGCAGGAATCGTTCACCGCAAACATCGGCGGCGTCGAGCAGTACATCAATGCGCGCGGCCAGGACCGCGACAACCCGGTGATCCTGTTCGTGCACGGCGGCCCCGCCTCGCCGCTGACCCCCAGCCTGTGGCAGTTCCAGCGGCCGCTGGAGGAGTACTTCACGATGGTCACCTGGGACCAGCGCGCGGCCGGCCGGACGTTCAACCTGTCCAACCCGGAGAAGATCGCCGACACCATCCGCATCCCGCGCTACATCGACGACGCGATCGAGGTCGCCGAACACGTCCGCGAGCGCTACGGCAAGCGCAAACTGATCCTGATGGGCCACAGCTGGGGCACCATCGTCGGCATGGGCGCGGCCTTGAAGCGGCCCGACCTGTTCCACGCCTATGTCGGCATCGGCCAGGTGATCGACGTGCAGGAGAACGAGCGGATCAGCTTCGACTACGCGCTCGAGCAGGCCCGCCGCGACCGCAACGAAGCAGCGGTGCGGGCGCTGGAGGCGATCGCGCCCTACCCCGGCGATACCCCGCTGACCCGCGAACGCATCGTCACCGCGCGGATCTGGGCCCAGCACTACGGCGGCATGAGCGCGTTCCGCGACGAGACCAACCTGTACTTCTATCGCGCCGGCCGACTGTCGCCGGACTACGACGCCGCCGACGTCTGCGCGATCGACCGCGGCAACGTGTTCACCCTGGGCCGCATCCTCGACGCCTTCCTCCAGGTCGACTACAGCGGTGTCGAGCGGTTCCCGATTCCGGTGGTGATGCTGATGGGCCGGCACGACTACACCACGCCCTCGCAGCCGACCGCCGACTGGCTGGACGCGGTCGACGCGCCCTACAAGCGCGGCATCTGGTTCGAGCGCTCCGCGCACATGGTGCCGTGGGAGGAGCCGGGCAAGACCCTGGTGAGCCTGCTGGAAACGGTGCGACCGATCGCGATCGAGGACGAGGCGCGGACGCCGTCCAGGCCCTGAGCCGCCGGCGCCTCCGCCGACCGCTCCGGGACGCCCGCCCAACGGCACGAACGGAACAGGCCGGGACGATTGCCCGACCCAGCCCGCGCGATCGTCGGGCGACGCCTCCGCCATCCGGAGGCCTTCGCCGGAACTGGAGTTCCACCACCCGCGCTACTGGCCCACCTCGCCCAGGCCCTGGACGTGCTCGGCCCCGGCCAGGACCTCCGCAGAGCTGCCCTCGAAGGCATCGCCGATGGGTTGCGCGCGGCGGCCCAAGCAGCCGCCGCGCTCAGGCGGCGGCGCTGGCCGGGTAGCTGGTATAGCCCTGCGCGTCGCCACCGAACAGCGAAGCACCGTCGTAGTCGGCCAGCGGCAGGCCCTCGCGCAGGCGTCGCGGCAGGTCGGGATTGGCAATGAACGGACGGCCGAACGCGACCAGGTCGGCCAGTCCGTCGTCGAGGATGGCGTCGGCACGCGCGCGGTCGTACTTGCCGGCGACGATCACCGCCCCGCGGTAGGCCGCGCGGACCGCTTCGCGGAACCGGCGCTCGAACTGCGGCGCATCGTCCCAGTCGGCCTCGACCAGATGCAGGTAGGCGACACCGGCCGCGTCCAGGTGGCGCGCGGCCTCGATCAGGGTCGGCAGGATGTCCGGGCAGGCCATCCCGCGCGCGGTCAGGAACGGCGCCACCCGCACGCCGGTGCGTTCGGGACCGACCTCCGCGGCCACCGCATCCACCACCTCCTTGAAGAAGCGCAGCCGGTTCTCGCGGGAGCCGCCGTAGCCGTCGCTGCGCGTATTGGACGAGGTGCGCAGGAACTGGTCGATCAGATAGCCGTTGGCGCCGTGGATCTCCACGCCGTCGAAGCCGGCCCGCATCGCCCGCCGCGCCGCGGCGCGGAAGTCGTCGACGATCGCGGCGATCTCCTCCGGCTCCAGCGCGCGCGGGGTCGGACAGGCGACCATGCCGCCCTGCCCGGTGGCGGGATCGACCATCCAGACCGCCCCGTCGAACGGCAGCGCCGACGGCGCCACCGGCAGCGCACCGTCGTGGAAGTCCGGATGCGACATGCGGCCGACGTGCCACAGCTGCAGGAAGATGCGACCGCCGGCGGCGTGCACGGCGTCGGTGACCTGGCGCCAGCCCGCCACCTGCGCCTCGCTGTGGATGCCGGGCGTGAACGAGTAACCCTTGCCCTGCGGCGAGATCTGGGTCGCCTCGCTGACGATCAGTCCGGCCCCGGCACGCTGCGCGTAGTACTGCGCGTTCAGGGCATTGGGCACGTCGCCGGGCTGGGTGCTGCGGGCGCGGGTCATCGGCGCCATCACGATGCGGTTGCGCAGATCGAGGGCGCCGAGCCGGAAGGGAGAGAACAGCTGCGGGTCTGACATGGTGGATTCCTGTTGCGAGTGGGGGAAGTGGCGGAGGCCGCCGGTCCGGCTTCAGACGGCACGCCGTGCCAGCCGGCTGAGATAGGCGGCCGCTGGCCGCGCCGGGTCGGCCGGCGTATCGAGTTCGATCACCAGTCCGCCGGGCACCGGCACGAAGATCTGCACGTCGCCATCCTCCGGCACCACCGCGACCTCGTAGTCGAGGCCGGCCGCGTCGAGACGGGCCAGCACCGCATCGGCAGGCTCGTCGCTACGGAAGGCGACGTGCCCGATCCGGACCGCCGGGCCTGCCGCGGCCGGCGCCTGGACCAGGTGCAGCAGGGCGGCCGGGGCGTCGCCGTAGAGCCATTGGCCGGGAAACGGGAACGGCGGCCGTCTGCCTTCGCGCAGACCCATCACCTCGGCGAACAGGCGGCGCGCGGGCGAATCGCTGCCGACGTGCAGGTTGACGTGATCGAAGCGGAAGGCGGGAGACATGGGCGGCAGGCACTGGGCTGATTCGACGTGACGCCAATTTCAGCTATCTTTGCGGGAAGAAAAAGCGCCCCGCCAAAACCTCTGTTTCAAATCTGGATTGAAAATGAAGGCGCTCGCCGACCTCCGTCTGTTCGTCCTCGCCGCCCGCCTGGGCAGCCTCTCGGCCGCGGCACGCCAGCTCGACATCAGCCCTGCGGTCGCCAGCGCGGCGATCAAACGGCTGGAGGCCGAACTCGACACCCGCCTGTTCGTGCGCTCCACCCGCGCCCTGCGCGCCACCGCCGAGGGCGAACGCTTCCTTGCGCACGCGCACGAGGCGCTGCGCGCGCTCGACGAGGGCGTGCAGACCCTGCGGGGCGAAGGCGCCGAGCTGCGTGGCGAGCTGCGCATCTCGGCGCCCTCGGACTTGGGCCGGCACGTACTGCTACCGTGGCTGGACGCGTTCCAGCAGGCGCATCCGGCCCTGCAGCTGCGCCTGTACCTGTCCGACCGCATCGCCGACATCTACCGGCAACCGGTGGACGTCGCGCTGCGCTACGGGCCGCCGCCGGACTCGTCGCTGGTCGCGCTTCCGATCCATGCCGACAACCGTCGGGTGCTGGTGGCGTCGCCGGCCTACCTCGCCCGCGCCGGAGCACCAAGCCATCCGGAGGCGCTGCGCGATCACAACTGCCTGCGCTTCATGCTCGCCGACGACCTGCATACCCAATGGCGCTTCACCGCGGCCGACGGCAAGCCGCTGGCGGTGGCGGTGGACGGCGACCGCGTCAGCGACGACGGCGATGCGGTACGACGCTGGGCGCTGGCCGGCCACGGCATCGCCTACAAGTCCTGGCTGGACGTCGCCGAGGACGTCGCCGCCGCGCGCCTGCAACTGCTGTGCGCGGACTGGAGCGGCGAACCCTCGCCGCTGCACCTGATCAGTCCGGATCGCCGCCTGATCGGACCGGCGGTGCACCGGTTGCGCGGATTCCTGGTCGACAGATGCCGGGCGCTGGGTGCGCCGCCGCCTTCGCATCGAGGTCCGGCGCGGCCGGCAATGGGTTAGGCTCGCGGCATGACCGCATCCGCCGATTTCCTCCCGCTCTCGCTGTGCGTACTGACCGTGTCCGACAGCCGCACCCCCGCCAACGACAGCTCCGGCGACTACCTCGCGCAGGCCCTGGCCGATGCCGGCCACCGCCTCGCCGCGCGCGCCCTGCTGCCGGACGACAAGTACCGGCTGCGGGCGACGGTCTCGCAATGGATCGCCGACGACGCGGTGGACGGCATCCTGGTCACCGGCGGCACCGGCTTCACCGGCCGCGACTCCACTCCCGAGGCGTTGATGCCGCTGCTGGACAAGCGGATGGACGGCTTCGGCGAGCTGTTCCGCGCGATCAGCTTCGAGGAGATCGGCACCTCGACCCTGCAGTCGCGCGCGTTCGCCGGCCTGGCCAACGGCACCTTCGTGTTCGCCCTGCCCGGCTCGACCTCTGCCTGCCGCACCGGCTGGGAGAAGATCATCCGCGCCCAGCTCGACGCCCGCACCCGTCCCTGCAATCTCGCCAATCTGAAGCCACGTCTGAAGGAGTAGTCCGATGGCCATCGACCAGACCCTGCGCCTGCTGGCGCGCGCCCGCGGCCTGAGCGTCAGCGACATCGCCACCGCGATTCCGCGCGCCGGCGTCGCCACGGTCAATGCCTGGCTCAAGGGCGACAAGCTGCCCGGCCAGGACCAGCTCGACGCGCTGGCACGGACCTTCGGAGTCCCCGCCGGCGCCCTGCTGGCCGAACTGGCCAGCAGCCTGGACCCGGCCCGCACCCCGGGCGAGCACGACCTGCTCGCCGCCTACCGCGCGCTCAACACCCGCCAACAGGGCGCCCTGCTCGAGGTCGCGCGAACGATGGCCGGGCATCCGTCGCCCCGCAAGCGCGGCACCCCCCGCAAGGGCGGCGCGCGCCGGAAAGGCTGAGCCCGCCGGCCGCCGTCACGACGAAGAAGGGATCGATGAAGAAGAAGCAATACGAACAGGCACTGGAACCGATGCAACTGGAGCTGGCGGCGGTCGCGCGCTGGCTGCAACACACCGGCAAGCGCCTGCTGGTGGTGCTCGAAGGCCGCGACACCGCCGGCAAGGGCGGCGTGGTCGGCGCGCTCAGCGACCACCTCAACCCGCGCCAGTGCCACACCGTCGCCCTGCCCAAGCCCAGCGATCGCGAGGCCGGCCAGTGGTACTTCCAGCGCTACGTGCCGCACCTGCCGGCGGCCGGCGAGATCGTGCTGTTCGATCGCAGCTGGTACAACCGTGCCGGCGTCGAGAAGGTGATGGGCTTCGCCAGCGAAGAGCAGGTCGCGCACTTCCTGAAACAGGTGCCGGTGTTCGAGAAGCTGCTGGTCGACGACGGCATCCTGCTGTTCAAGTACTGGCTGTGCTGCGACCAGGACAAGCAGGAGGAGCGCTTCGCCGAACGGCTGGAGGACCCGCTCAAGCGCTGGAAGCTCTCGCCGATCGACCTGAAGGCGCGCGAGCGCTACCAGGCCTACACCGACGCCCGCGAGGCGATGCTGGAGGCCACCCACAGCAAGCACGCGCCCTGGACCCTGGTCGATTTCAACGACCAGAAGCGCGGTCGCCTGACCCTGATCCGCGACCTGCTCGACCGCCTGCCCGACCGTGAGGTGCCGACGCCCGAGATCGAGTACCCGCCACTCGGGCATCCGCCGCTGGAAGAACGCTACCGGGCGCTCAAACCGATCCGGAACTTCGACGACGACTGAGTGCCGCGACGCGGCCGCCACCGCGGGCCCGCGTAACCTTTTCCGCCCCCATCCGAATCCACATGGCATCGGCACCGGGACGATGCGCGTCCCCGCCCCGCATGGAGGAACCGGACATCGTCGCCCATCCTGACGCCGCGGCCGCGCCCGCGGGCGGGCGTTTTGCGGGTCGGCGGCGACAAGGTCATCATGGGCACCATCGTCCCCTTTGCCCGGACATCCCCGTCACCGATGTCCCCTGAACAGCCAACGGCCGGAGCGCCACGCTCCGGCGACCATCGCGACCGCCCGGTCGACGCGGTGCCGTGGGAGCGGCTGATGGAACAGGCGCAGGACGGCGACCGCGTCGCCTACCACACGCTGCTGCAATCGATCACGCCCTACGTGCGGGCGATCGCCCGCCGCCACCTCGGCCCCGGCGAGGACACCGAGGATGCGGTGCAGGAGATCCTGATGATCGTCCACGGCATCCGCCATACCTACGAGCGCGGACGCCCGTTCAAGCCGTGGCTGGGCACGATCGCCAGCCGCCGCTGCATCGACCTGCTGCGCAAGCGCGCGCACCGTCTGCGGCACGAGTTCGACGACTTCGACGCCGTCCCCGAACACCTGTGGGGCGCCCCCGGCGACAACGCCGCAACGCCGATGGACGAGGCCAGCCGGGCGCAATCGGCACGCGAGGTGCACGAAGCGGTCGAGGCCCTGCCCGAACGCCAGCGCGAGGCGGTCCGCCTGCTGCGACTGAAGGAGCTGTCCCTGAGCGAGGCCGCCGAATTCAGCGAACAGAGCACCGGCGCGCTGAAGGTCGCCTACCACCGCGCATTGAAGTCGCTGCGCAAGGCACTCGGCCACAGCGACGAAGCGCCGCCGGAAGCGCGCGACGACGATACCGGCCGCGGGCCGGGCAACACCCCCAGCAACACCACGGGTCACCGCCATGACTGACACCAACCGCCTGATCGATCACCTGGCCTCGCGCGGCAAGCGCGTGCGGCCGCTGGCCTCGCCGCTGCGGCGGACGCTGCTGTGGCTGGCGCTGGCGGCGCTGGTGCTGGCGTTGATCGTCGCCGTGAGCGGCCTCAACCCCGGCGCGGTGCGTGCGCTGCAGGCCCCGGCCGGACGCCTGGAGTGGATCGCCAGCCTGCTGGTCGGCGTGCTCGCCGCCTATGCCACCTTCCAGGTCAGCGTGCCGGGGCGCTCGCAGCGCTGGGCCCTGCTGCCGCTGCCTGCCCTGCTGCTGTGGCTGGGCGGCATGGGCTGGGGCTGCCTGCACGAGGTCGCCCTGCACGGCGCCTCGGCATTGTCCTTCCATGCCGACAGCGCCGAATGCGCGCAGGCGATCGCGCTGACCAGCCTGCCGTTGAGCCTGGTGATGCTGTTGCTGGTGCGCCACGCCGGCGTGGTCCGTCCGGCGATCACCGCGACCCTCGCCACCCTCAGCACCGCCGCCCTGGCCTCGGCCGGGGTCGGCCTGATCCATGCCGGGGAAACCATGCTGATGGTGCTGTTGTTCCACTTCGGCATGGTCGCGGTGCTCAGCGGCCTGAGCCTGCTGTTCAGTCGCCGCCTGTTCGCCTGGATCGGCTACGCGCCGCGCTGAACGCGGCCGTCATCACGCTAACCGACGGTGAAGCCCGGCCCGGACTCGTCCTCGCCGGCGGCCTCGCGCCGGACCGAGGCGACCCGGGCCTGCGGCGGGCCGTGCTGCAGCCAGGCGTCGAGGCTGTCGAGCGCGTCGGCGTCGCCGGCGGCCAGCACCTCGACCCGGCCGTCGGCCAGATTGCGGGCGTAGCCGCGCAGGCCCAGTTCCTGCGCGCGTTCGCAGGTCGAGGCGCGGAACCACACGCCCTGCACCTTGCCCGATATCCAGAACCGCGCGGCGGCCATCGCGCCTATTCCCCGGTCTCGCCGGCCGGTTCCATGCCGGTGGCCTGGCCGATGCGCTCGATCGCCGCCTCGATCTCCGGCGCCGTCACCGGGCCCAGGAAGCGATCCGCGACCCGGCCATCGGGCGCGATCAGGTAGGTCATCGGCAGCCCGCGCGGGGTCTCGAAGTCGGCCGGCGGGTTGTAGGTGTCGACGATCACGATCGGATACACCACCGGGTGCTTTTCCAGGAACGCCTTCATCTCGGCGACCTCGATCTCCTCGTAGGCCAGCCCGACGACCTCAATGTGTTCGCGCATCGCGTCCAGCGCGGACAGTTCGGGCATTTCCTTCAGGCACGGCTTGCACCAGGTCGCCCAGAAATTGACCACCACCCAGCGGCCGCGATGCTCGGCCAGATCGTAGGGCGCACCGTCGACGGTGACCGCCTTCAGTTCGGGCTGCTCGACGGTGCCGCCGGCATCGGCACCGGTATCGTCGGCGTCCGCCGTCGCGGTGTCGGCCGCCGCGGGCGCCTCCGGACCGGGATCGGCGGCCGGTTCCGGCGCGCGCTGGCAGGCGGCCAGCAGCAACAGCGTGGCCAGCAGGGTCAGCAGCGGCATCCATGCGCATGAAGGGCGGAAGTGTCCGTACATCGTCTCAATCCTCTTCGTCGGCGTGGATCGTGCCCACGCGGCGTTTCAACAGGTCCCGCAACGGCATCCGCAGCTCGTCGATCGCGGCGATGGCCGAACGCCCCAGGGCGTCGTCGCAGGATGGCAGGTAGGCCTCGGCGACCGGGATGCGCAGCTGGCAGGCGGCGTACAGGTCGGCGAGGGTCAGGCGGTCGAGATCGCGCGTGAGCAGCCACTCGCCGGCCTCGGAACGGCGTACCACGTCGATGCTTTCCAACTGCCCCAGCATCTGCTGGACCAGGTCGTCGGTCAGGATCGGCTCCAGCTCCAGGATCCGGTCGCTGTGCAGACCCTGGCCTTCGCGACGGGCATCGTTGAAGCGGCCCAGCAGGCGCAGCAGGCCGTAGATTTCATAGCCCTCGGGCAGGCGCAGACTGGCCGGCTGGTAGCGGAACGCGGACACCGCCGAGGCCACCGACGCACCCAGCAACACCGACAGCCAGCCCAGGTAGATCCACAACAGGAAGATCGGCAGGAACGCCAGCGCGCCGTAGATCTTCGAGTACGCGTTGAAGCTGCCCAGGTACAGCCCGAACGCGGACTTGATCGACTCGAACAGCAGCGCCGCGATCAGCGCCCCGGCCAGCGCGTGCCGCCAGTGCACGGTGCGATGCGGGACCACCCGGTAGATCGCGGTGAAGGCGAGCATCTCGATCAGCATCGGCGACAGCCGCAACGCGAGTCCCTGCAGCGCATGGCCGGTCTCGGTGCTGAAGATCGCCAGCGCGAAGAACCGCGCCGACAGCGCGAAGCTGGCCGCCGCCAGCATCGCGCCCAGGGTCAGCACGGTCCAATAGACCATGAAGCGGATCACCTGCGGGCGCGCCGACTTGACCCGCCAGATCCGGTTGAAGGTCGCCTCGATCCCGTTGAGGGTGATCAGCACCGAAGCGACCAGCGCGATCACGCCGGCCGCGGTGAGCTGGCCGGCATTGTCGGACAGCTCGCGCAGGTACTTGGCCACCGCGCTGGCCGCGGTGGGCACGAAGTTGGTGAACACGTAGTCGGTGAGCTTGTCGCTCCACTCCGAGAACACCGGGAACGCCGACAGCACGCCGAACACCACCATCGACAGCGGCACCAGCGCGAACACCGTGGTGTACGCCAGCGCGCCGGCAGCCTGGAACAGGTTGTCGTCGAGCGCCCGACGACCGATGAACCTGAGGAAGGCGATGTTGCGATCGCGATCCTGAAATCGCTCGCCAAGCCGGTTGAGGGAATCCAGTGGTTCCATGGACCGTGAGGGTAACCGATGGGACGCCAGGCTTGTGTCTGGGCGCCCGGCTCCCGGACCGCCACGGCGGCGGGCGCGCTCGCGCTATCCTGTGCGGCCCCGTCCGATGTCCGCCCCCCATGCCCGAAATCCTGGTCCTGTACTACAGCCGAGGCGGCTCGGTCGCCCGCCTGGCCCGGCAGATCGCCCGCGGCATCGGCGAGGTCGAAGGCATGTCGGCGCGGCTGCGCACGGTGCCGCCGGTCGCGGCGGTGACCCAGACCGCGACGCCGCCGGTCCCCGAGGACGGCGCGCCCTACGTCGAGGCCTCCGACCTGGAGCAGTGCATCGGCTACGCCTTCGGCAGTCCGACCCGATTCGGCAACATGGCCGCGCCGATGAAGCACTGGTTCGACGGCCTCGGCGCGCAGTGGGCCAGCGGCACCCTGGTCGGCAAGCCGGCGGCGGTGTTCACCTCCACCGCGACCATGCACGGCGGACAGGAGGCGACCCTGCTGAGCATGCAGGTCCCGCTGCTGCATCATGGCTGCGTGATCGTCGGCATTCCCTATACCGAGCCCGCGCTGAGCAGCACCCGCGGCGGCGGCACCCCCTATGGCGCCAGCCACGTCTCCGGCAACCACGACGAACCGCAGCCCAGCGAGGACGAGGCGACGCTGGCGCGGGCGCTGGGGCGCCGTCTGGCGCGGATCGCCGGGAAGCTGATGCCATGAGCCGCACGCCGCGACGCGGGCTTGCCGCCCTGCTGCTGACACTGAGCCTGGTCTACGCGGGCTGGTTCCGCGACGACGCCCAACTGCTCGCGGCAATGGGCTTCTTCGCGCTGCCGCCGCTGCTGCTCGCGGTCGGCGCCTGGTTCGGCAGCCGCCACGCGGTGTTCTGGTCCGGAGTGTTCGGGCTGGGCTGGTTCTGCCACGGGGTGATGATGGCGTGGGCGCATCGCGACCAGGCCGGCTGGGCCTGGGCGGTGATCGTACTGTCGGTGGCGATCATCGTGACCGGCAGCCTGCCCGGCCTGCGCGCGCGCTTCGGCCGCGGCCGCTGAGCGCCCTATAATCCGCGCATCCTCCCGCTTTCCGCACCGCACCCATGGACCAGCTCTGCATCGTCACCACCGGCGGCACGATCGACAAGATCTACTTCGACGACAAGTCGGACTACCAGATCGGCGAACCGCAGATCGGCGGCATCCTGCACGAGCTGGGTGTGGGGTTCCGGTTCAATGTGATCCCGATCCTGCGCAAGGACTCGCTGCACATCAGCGACGACGACCGCGAGCTGATCCGCGCGACCATCGCCGCGCAGCCGGCCCGTCACGTGCTGGTCACCCATGGCACCGACACCATGGTCGCCACCGCCCGGGCACTGGCCAGTCTGACCGACAAGACCATCGTGCTGACCGGCGCCTTGAGTCCGGCCCGCTTCCGCGGTTCCGACGCCGAGTTCAACGTCGGTTGCGCGGTCGGCGCGGTGCAGGCGCTGCCGCCGGGCGTCTACATCGCCATGAACGGCCGCATCTGGGACCCGGCCCGGGTCCGCAAGAACGTCGACGCCAACCGCTTCGAGGCGACCTGAGCGCGGGCACCGTCGCATCTGGCAATCGATGCGATGCGGATGCCGGACCCGCCTCCATAAAAAAGAACCCCGGGGCTGAAGCCGGGGTTCACTACCAAGTGCTGCCGGTAGAGAGAAATCGTCGGCGGTGACAGGCGCCACCCTCGCGTTGCCGGGGACCGCCGACCGCAACATCGATCGCCGGAGGAGCCTTCGTCCGCTCCCCGCATTCCCGACACCCCCACCGGCGACGATCGCGGTGGCGACCGCCGCCGGATGGGGGCCTCGCGCAGTGGCGGTGGCCTGCCGGCACCGCCACATGGCGGGGTTCAGAACGCGATGCTCCAGCTGTTGATGTAGCCGGTATCGCCGGCATAGTTGTCGTTCACCCGCAGCTTCCAGGTGCCGTTGAGGGCTTCGCTGGACAGATTCTTGGTGTAGCTGCCGATGATGTCGTTGGCGCTGCCGCCGCTGCGGTTGTGCAGGTTGTAGACGCTGCCATCCGGCGCGACCAGATCGACCTTGAGATCGCCCTTGTAGGTGTGGCGGATGTCGACCGCGATCGTGGCGCTGGCCGGGCCGTTGCCGCTGCGGCCGGACACCGCGATCGGGCTTTCCACGGTGGCGTAGTCGTTGATCGTGTAGTCGGTGCCGTTGCTGTAGGTCTGCGCGGCGTTGCCGCCGCCACTGCTACCGGCGACCGCGTCCACCGCCGCCCTGGCGTTGATGATGCCGGCGCCGCAGCCCCCCGAACACGAACCCGGCAGCGCACGCGCGGTGCTCTTGAGCGTCGACTCGACCTGCGCAGGAGTCAGCGGGGCCGGCGCGACCGACTGCATCAGGGCCACCAGGGCGGACACGTGCGGCGCCGCCATCGAGGTGCCTGCGCTGCACTTATAATATTCCCCGGAAGCCTGCGTGGTATCGCCAGTGTTCCCGGTCGACACGATCAGCGTGGTGCAGTCGGGGTAGTCGCCACCCGGCGCAGCCACGTCGATCAGCGAACCGTAGTTCGAGTAACTGGCGCGGCCGCCGCTCTTGTTGGTCGCCGCGACCGAGATCACGTTGGCACAGTTGGCCGGCGTGGCCTGGGATACGTTGACGTTGTCGTTTCCGGCTGCAGCGACCACGGTGCTGCCGCGTCCGACCGCACCGTTGATCGCGTTCTGGTAGGAGGTCGGACAGGCGCCGCCACCGCCCAGGCTCATGTTGATCACCTCCACCGGGTTGGGGTTGTCAGGAACGCCCGGAACGCTGCCGCCCGACGCCCAGATGATCGCATCGGAAATATCGGAGTCGAAGCCGCCGCAGCGGCCCAGCACGCGCACCGGAACCACCTTGGCCTTGTAGGCGCCACCGATCACGCCCTTGTTGTTGTTGCCGACCGCGGCGACGGTGCCGGCGACGTGGGTGCCGTGCCAGCTGGAGTCCGCTGCATCGATATCCTGACCAATCAGGTCGTCGCACTCGGTGGCGTTGTTCCAGTCGCCTTCGTCGGTCGGGTCGCTGTCGCGACCATTGCCGTCACGCGAAACGAAGGAATTGCTGATGAAATCGTAGCCGGGCAGGATGTTGGCATCGAGATCGACGTGGGGAACGATGCCGGTGTCGATCACCGCGACCACCACGCCCTCGCCATCGGCGCTGTCCCAGGCCTGGTTGAACTTCGCTCCGCCGGTGCCGCTCTGCATGCCCCACAGATAGTTCGCGTAATGGGTGTCGTTTGGCGTCATGAGCGGCCGCCGGAGCCTGTCGACCTCGACGTATTCGACGTTCGGGTCGGCGGCGATCTGGCGCATCAGGGTTTCGGCCTCGGTGCGATCGAGCTTGCGGTCGGCACGCACGACCTCGGCACCGGTCGCCATCCGTCGCAGGCGCTGCAGCCCCAGTCCCTTGCCCCGGCCCCGCGAAGCGGCGCTGTTGAGCAGACCGGAGGTCGATGCGGCACGGTCGAGGCGCCCCTGCAGGGTCGCTTCCCCCGCACGGCTTGCGTCGCGGTACTTGACGATGAACTGCTGGTTGCCGCCGTTCGGCTGCACGGTGGCGAGGTGGACCCGATCCGCGGCCGAGACCGCGAACGAAGAGGACAGTGCGATGAGCGTGGCCGCGGCGAGCGCGCTCAGGCGTACGGAACGTTGCGTGATTGACATGCTGAGGTGACCCCTACTTGTATAGCGTCGTGGGTAAGCCGACGGACCGTGTCCGCGTCGGCACTGGCGATACGGGCGCCGGACCGCACCGCTCGAGGGGGCATCGCAACGATGCGCGGTTCCATCCTGGAGTGGCTTCACCTGACGAGGGCTTTCCACTTGAACGATCAGATCAGCCCTCGATCCGGATCGCCGGCAGCGCACGGATCAAGCCCGATTCGAATGCGCGGGGACCGAGGTGACAATCTCGTTCGGATCAATATCTTCTCTTTGGGGAAAATATTTGCCGATATGAGACTCGAATCACTCGTTCAAGAGGAGGTCGAGAGCTTGTCGTCGCAACCGGGTCCTGCCTTTTTGCTGGCTGTGCGACGAGTATTCATCGCCATCGCGGTGGCACGGCCCGCCGACGGCCGCCTGTCCGCGCACGCTGCGCCAGCGACGTCGGTTCACCTGGCCAGGCACCGGAAGCGGCGGCGACATCGCCGCAAACCTGCGCGTGCGTGCGAACCGCGACCGAGCCGGGTTCACGGATCTCCTGTTCGGAAGGGCCTTCGCCGGAACACAAAAAAAGAACCCCGGGGCTGAGCCGGGGTTCGCCCACCAAAGTCTGGTGGAGAGAGACGTGAACGATGCCGGGTGCGTCTCCGCGGCATCGCATCCTTGTTGCTTTGGAAGACCGGTCCGCACATCCGTGTGCAGACCTGACGGTGGCATCCACTGCCTGGACCGGCTCCCCGGTGGCGCGGTCACCTGGGCGATCGCGCCACCGCACCCCCTTCCCTGGTGGCGACTGACGACAGCTTCCTGCTGACGGTCAGAACGTGACGCTTCAGAACGTGACGCTCCAGCTGTTGATGTAGCCGGTGTCCTGGCTGGCGTTGTCGTTGACCCGCAGCTTCCAGGTGCCGTTGAGGGCCTCGCTGGACAGGTTCAGCGTGTAGGTGCCGATCACGTTGTCGGCACTGCCGCCGCTGCGGTTGTGGATGTTGTAGGTGCTGCCATCCGGCGCCACCAGGTCGACCTTGAGGTCGCCCTTGTAGGTGTGGCGGATGTCGACATCCACGCTGGCGTTGCTGGGGGCATTGCCGCTGCGACCGGACACGGTGATCGGGCTCTCGACCGTGGCGTTGTCGTTGATCGTGTAGTCGCTGGCGTTGCTGTAGGTCTGCGGACCGCTGCTGCCACCGGTGCTGTAGTCGCCGACCAGGCTGACCCCGGAGAAGCTGCTGTAGGCCTTGACCCGGACGTGGTAGGTCCCGGCCTGCGGGCTGGCGAAGCTGCAGGTTTCGGCGTTGCCGCTCTTGTACGGACGGCAGTCGTAGCTGCTGTCGGTCGGCGCGCTGCCGAACTTGACGTACAGGTCGGCATCACCGGTGCCGCCGGACATCGTGAAGCTCAGGTTCGACGCACCCGACGGCACGACCATGGTGTAGGTCACGTCGTTGCCCTGGCTGGCCGACAGGCCGGTGGCCGGCACGCCCTTCTCCAGCTCGTTGCCGGTCGGCGGCGGGGTGGTGCCGCCGGCCGCCGCATCGACCGCGGCCTTGGCGTCGACGATGCCTGCGCCACAACCGCCCGTGCAGGTCCCCGGCAACGCGCGCGCGGTGTCCTTCAGGGTCGACTCGATCTGGGCCGGTGTCATCGGCGAGGACGCCACCGACTGCATCAGCGCAACCGCGCCGGCCACGTGCGGCGCCGCCATCGAGGTGCCGGCCATGCACTTGTAGTTCTCGGAGGTCGGCGTGGTGGCGCCGGCATTGCCGGTCGACACGATCAGGGTGGTGCAGTCCGGGCTGTCGCCGCCCGGCGCGGCCACGTCGATCAGCGAGCCGTAGTTCGAGTAGCTGGCGCGGCCGCCGGTCTTGTTGGTCGCCGCAACCGAAATCACATTGGAGCAGCTGGCCGGGCTGTAGTTGGCGACGTTGTCGTTGTCGTTGCCGGCCGCGACCACCACGGTGGTACCACGGGCGACCGCGGCGTTGATCGCGTTCTGGTAGGTCGACGAACAGGCGCCGCCGCCGCCCAGGCTCATGTTGATCACTTCGGCCGGGTTGGCATTGGCCGGCACGCCGGAGACGCTGCCACCGGACGCCCAGGCGATGCCGTCGACGATGTCGGAGGTGTAGCCGCCGCACTTGCCGAGCACGCGCACCGGAACCACCTTGGCCTTGTAGGCTGCGCCGATCACGCCGGCATTGTTGTTGCCGACCGCGGCGACGGTGCCGGCGACGTGGGTGCCGTGCCAGCTGGAGTCGGAGGCCGGATGGCTGCCGCCGCACTCGTTGGCGCCGTACCAGTCGCCCTCGTCGTTGGGGTTGCTGTCACGGCCGTTGCCGTCGCGCGCCATCGACGAATCGCTGATGAAGTCGTAGCCGGGCAGGATGTTGGCGTTGAGGTCGCTGTGGCTGGCGATACCGGTGTCGATCACCGCCACCACCACGCCCTCGCCGTCGGCGCTGTCCCAGGCCTGGTTGACCCTCATGCCGCCGGTGCCGTCCTGCATGCCCCACAGGTAGGTCGCGTAGTGGGTGTCGTTCGGCGTCATCAGCGGACGCATGATCTGGTCGACCTCGACGTACTCGACGTTCGGATCGGCGGCGATCTGGCGCATCAGGGTCTCGGCCTCGGCACGATCCAGGCGACGGTCGGCACTGACCACGTCGGCGCCCATCGACATCCGGCGCAGGCGCTGCAGACCCAGGCCCTTGCCCTGGCCACGCAGGCCGGACGCGGACGCGGCGCGGTTGAGCGCGCTCTGCACGGTCGCTTCCGGCGCGGTGGCGCCATCGCGGTACTTGACGATGAAGCGGTTGTTCGGGCCATCCGATTGCACGGTGGCGATGTTGACCCGCTCGGCAGCCGAAACGGCGAACGACGAGGACAGTGCGATCACCGTGGCTGCCGCAATGGCATTCAGGCGGATGGACCGATCTTTGCGTGGCATGTTGGTGTAACCCCCAAAAAAAGTAGCGTTGTTGTGTGCGCCGCCGGCGCCTGCCGGACAACGGATGGAAACAACTGCCGGACCGCGCAATGCGCGGCGGGCGACACCCGGGGGCTTCGATGTCCGTCTGCGGGCGCTGACGCCCGGAACGGCCTGGACGAACGGATGTCGTTACAACACACCCGGGCAGCCGGCACCGCCGCGAGTCAGGCCGGATTCACACGACCCAGAATCGCCAACGTCGGCAAAGCAACGCCCCCCTACCTCGATCGGGAAGAGATTGTAGATATGTGATTCAAGTCACAAATTTATGTTGACCCAGGGATGATCGGCCCGTGATCTGTCGCCAATCTGAAAAAGAGAGGAGAAAAACCTGAAGATCCCGACGAGATGGTTCGAAGATCCTAGGCTGAATCGCCGGCGCGCCGCACCCGCAACCGGAGCCGCGCCATGACAGCGCCCGACGGGCGCACACGGCCCCTCACGACCGCGACCGCCCCCCACGACAGGCGCGCGGACGGGACCGGCAACAGCCAGCCAAGAGGAAGTCGAGACAAGGAGCGGGACGCCGCCGCTGCCGCGTCACGCGTGCGCGATCAGCCCCGCGGCGGACGCGGGGATCGCCGACACGCCGGCGACAGGTCCGGGAGGCGGCAGCCGCGGCGGGGCGTCAAAGCATCCCGGTCTCGAGCCGGGCGGCCTCCGACATCATGTTGCGGCTCCACGGCGGGTCGAACACCAGTTCGACGTCGGCCTCGGCGACGGTCGGGATCATCTCCAGCTTGCTGCGCACATCGTCGACCAGGATGTCGCCCATGCCGCAGGCCGGCGCGGTCAGGGTCATCCGGACCTCGATCCGTCGCTGCCCCCCGTCCTCATCGTGCGGCTTCACGCTCGCCTCGTAGATCAGGCCCAGGTCGACCACGTTGATCGGAATCTCGGGATCGAAGCAGGTGCGCAACTGCTGCCACACCAGACGCTCCACCGCTTCGTCGTCGGCATCGTCCGGCAGCTCCAGCGGCGGCGGCGGTTCCTTGCCCAGCGCGTCCGCGTCCTTGCCGGCGATGCGGAACAGATTGCCCTCGATGAAGACCGTGTAACTGCCTCCAAGCGCCTGGGTGATATAGCCGATGCTGCCCGCGGGCAGGTTGACGTGCTCGCCCTGGGGGACCAGGACGGCGGCGCAGTCGCGCTCCAGGCGCACGGGTTCGCTGCTTCGGGAATACATGCCGGAAAGATTGGGGTGCCGGTACGGGAGGCAAGGGTGTTCATTTTACCGGGGCGGAGCGCCCCGCGTCCGCTTCGCGGCGGATGCGGGCGGCAAGGGTCGGGGCGCGGGCCGTCCTCCGGTATGCTGTGAGGCTTATGTGCCCCTGCCCGTTCCATGTCCGCCAGCACCGATACGATGCCGTCTGAGAAGCCTTCCGAGCGCGCGGGCGCGGGCGCGTCCCCTACGACGGACCGCCGCCCCCCGTTCCTGCGGCTGCACGGCGGCCCCC
The DNA here is from genome assembly GCF_003233695.1 of Marilutibacter maris. NCBI lineage: Bacteria > Pseudomonadati > Pseudomonadota > Gammaproteobacteria > Lysobacterales > Lysobacteraceae > Marilutibacter > Marilutibacter maris. Next base: position 2,927,403 of record NZ_CP029843.1, read on the forward strand.
TGCTGTTGCTGAGCATGGTCGCGCTGACGATGGCCTGGGTGAAGGTGAACCTGTACACCGAGAGCCTGCACGGCTGGATGGCCGTGGTGGTGGCGCTCGATGTGGCGTGGATGCTGCGCTTCGGCGGCTGGCGGCCCGGTATTTTCCGCGCCCTGCTCGGGCTGGGCGCGACCGCGCTGGTGGCGATCGCGGTGCAGTGGCTCACGTTCTCCTCGTCGATCGGCAGCCAGCTCGGAATGTCGTCGTTCGAGGCCGCGGTCCGGCTCGGCGTCCACCACGCCTGGACCCTGGCCACGCTCTCCAACGGCCCCTGGGACCTGGCCTGTCTGGCGCTCGCCGCCGCGATCGCACTGCTCGCCTCGCGCTGAGCCGTCCCCGTAAGGGCCGTCCCCGTAAACAGCGGGCAACCGCGGCTCAGCGGGCCGGAATCACCGCGTCCATGCACTCGCCGAACAGTCGCAACGCCGGATCGATGTCGGCCAGCGGCATGCCGGCATAGCCCATCAGCAGGCCCGGCCGTCGCGGCGGCTCCAGGTAGAACGGCGCGATCGGATGCAGGCCCAGGCCGCGGCTGGCGGCGACCTCGATCAGCCGCTCGCCCTGCTCCAGGCTGGCGCCGCGCAGCCAGGCGAGCAGGTGCATGCCGGCATTGGAATCGGCGATCTCGATGCGCTCGCCCAGCCGTTCGCGCAGCCCCCGCAACAACGCCGCCCGGCGCTCCCTCAGCGCCTTGCCGGTGCGCCGCAGGTGACGCTCGAACCCGCCGTCCTCGATGAAACGGGCCAGGGCCGCCTGCTCGACCGCCGATGAGCCGAAATCCTCGGCCCACTTGGCATTGATGAAGTCCCGGCGCAGCCCCGGCGGCATCACCAGGTAGCCCAGTCGCAGCGCCGGGAACATCACCTTGGAGAAGCTGCCGACGTAGACCACGCGCCCATGGCGGTCCAGCGAGCGCAGCGCCGACAGCGGACGCGCGTCGTAACGGAACTCGCCGTCGTAATCGTCCTCGAAGATCCAGCTGTCGTGGGCGTGGACATAGTCGAGCAGCGCCTGCCGCCGCGCCAGCGACAGCACCGCCCCGGTCGGGAACTGGTGCGAAGGCGTCACGCAAACCAGCCGCGGCGCCGGCACCGGCAGGGCGTCCACGCGCAGCCCCTCGCCGTCGACCGGCACCGGCTGCAGGCGCGCGCCATGGATCTGCAACACCTCCCGGATCGCGAAGTACTGCGGCTCCTCGATCGCCGCCGCGGCCCCCGGGTCGAGCAGGACCCGCGCGGTCAACGCGATCGCCTGCTGGGTGCCGTTGACGATCAATACGTCCCTGGCCGACACCTGCACACCGCGACGGCGCGCCAGATAGCCGGCGACCGCCTCACGCAGCTCCGGCAGCCCCTGGGTCGGCGGATAGTGGGGCCGGGTGTAGCTGGCGGCCCGCGACAGCTCCCGCGCCCAGGCACTGGTCAGCGCCGGATTGGTCATCGGCACTCCGTACTGGAACGCGTAGCGGGTGCCGGGCACGGTGCGCCCCGGGATGCGGGCATGGTCGTGGAAGCGGCGCGCGCGCCCGGCATAGGCCGACTGCGGCGGCAGCGCATCGACGACGGCGACGCGCTCGCCGGCCGCACCACCGTCGCCCGCCTCCGGCCGTACCTGCAGGCCGGGGGCGACGAAGCTGCCGGACCCCACCCGTCCATGCAGGAAGCCCTCGGCCTGCAATTGTTCGTAGGCGGCGAGCACGGTGTTGCGGGACACCTCCAACTCCCGCGCCAACAACCGGGTCGGCGGCAGCCGCTCGCCGGCGCCCATGCGGCCATCGAGCATGACCGCCTTCAACGCACGGGTCAGCTGCGCGTGCAGGGGGCCTCGTCCATCCATCTGCAGATGCAAAAGCAAGGGCGACTCCTTGATCGGTCGGCAGGTCGCGCGCCTCGGCGGGCAACGTGGCGGGCGCGATAATTGGCACCTTGAAAATATCAGGCTTGGGCCCTTGATGGAACCAATGCCAGGCCCCAGCCTGACCACGAACCCGCCCCTCCCCCACTGCCGGTCCGCACCATCACACCCCGATCCAGGAAGCTTCCGATGCAGGCAGCACAGCCCGCCCATGCGCGAGTGCCGCACCCTCTTTTACGGCTTGCCCTGCCCGCCGTCGCCCTGGCCGTCTCCGCGGTGGCGGTCGCGGCCCCCGCGAACGGCGCCTGCAAGCGCATCCATGCCGAACTGTCCGAATTCCGCAGCAACGAAGGCTGCAACGCTGGTCTGGACTCGTGCTTCCTCGGCGAGGTCGACGGCAACCACGGACTCAACGGCAGCACCCACTTCGCCTCCGACGGCTGGGCACCGGGCCCATCGGCGGCGCCGGGGTTCATCTCCTACAGCGGCGCGTTCGAGTACCACACCGCCGACGGCACCCTGTACATGCGCGAAATCGGGGTCACCGACCCGGCCGTGGTCACCGCCTACCAGCGGGTCGAAAGCGGCAGCGGCCGCTTCCAGGGCGCCTGGCGGGCACTTTTTCGTCAGCGGCAGCAAGACCCCGGCCGGCGAGGTGACCACCGAGCTCAGCGGCGAGTTGTGCCTGGCGCCCGCGCGCGAATGACCGCCACACGGGCGGCCATGGACGCCGCTAGTGACCGCCGCCGTCCAGCGCCTTCAGCTCGCTGACCAGGGCACTGGCCATCTCGGCGCCGTCGCCGTACAGCATGCGGGTGTTGTCGGCGTAGAACAGCGCGTTCTCGATGCCGGCGAAGCCGGTACCCTTGCCGCGCTTGATCACGATGGTGTTCCGCGACGCGGCGACGTCGAGGATCGGCATGCCGTAGATCGGACTGGCCGGATCGGTCTTGGCGACCGGGTTGACCACGTCGTTGGCGCCGATCACCAGCGAGACGTCGGTGTTGGGGAATTCGGGATTGATGTCGTCCATGTCGGCGATCAGGTCGTACGGCACCCCGGCCTCGGCCAACAGCACGTTCATGTGCCCGGGCATGCGTCCGGCGACCGGGTGGATCGCGAACTTCACCTTGACCCCGCGTTCGGTCAGCTTCTGGGTCAGCTCCCAGATCTTGTGCTGGGCCTGGGCCACGGCCATGCCGTAGCCGGGCACGATCACCACCCGCTCGGCGAAGGCCATCATCGCGGCGACGTCGCCGGCCTCGATCGGCTTCTGCGAGCCGCTGATCTCCTGCGCCGGGCCGCCGGCGCCGAAACTGCCGAACAGCACGTTGCGGATCGGCCGGTTCATCGCCTTGGCCATCAGCCGGGTCAGCAGCATGCCGGCCGCGCCGACCATCATGCCGGCGATGATCAGGGCCTCGTTGCCGAGCACATAGCCCTCGAACGACACCGCCAGACCGGTGAAGGCGTTGTACAGCGAGATCACCACCGGCATGTCGGCGCCGCCGATCGGCAGGGTCATCAGGATGCCCAGCGCCAGCGCGACCCCGAAGAAGGCGACGATCCAGGGGGTCGACAGCGTGGTCGCGGCGAGCACGCCGAGCACCACCAGCGCCGCCGCGACCAGCAGGTTGAACGCCTGCTGGCCCGGGAACATCACCCGCTTGTCGAGCCGACCGTCGAGCTTGGCCCAGGCGATCACCGAGCCCGACAGCGACACCGCGCCGATCGCCGAGCCGAGCACCGCCAGGGTCAGGGTCACCTTCGAGACCCCGACCGCCGATGCCGATGCGACGCCGAGCGCCGCCGCCATCCCGCTGTACTTGAGCAGCTCCACCGCGCCGATCGCCGCCGCCGAGCCTCCGCCCATGCCGTTGTACAGCGCGACCATCTGCGGCATGTCGGTGATCGCCACCTTCTTGCCCGAGACCCAGGCCAGCACCGTGCCCAGCACCAGCGCGGTCACGATCAGGCCGAGGTTGTGCAGGTCCGGCAGCAGGAAGGTCGCCGCGGTGGCGATGATCATGCCCCAGCCGGCCCAGCGGATGCCGCTGCGCGCGGTCATCGGCGAGGCCATGCGCTGCAGGCCGAGCAGGAACAGGGTCGCGGCGACGAAATAGCTGGCCGACGCCAGCAGCACCTGCGCGCTCATGCCTTGCCTCCGCCCTGGCCACCGCCGGGCTTGCGGCTGCTCTTGAACATCTCCAGCATCCGCTCGGTCACCACGTAGCCACCGGCGGCGTTGCCGGCGCCCAGCAGCACCGCGACGAAGCCGATCGCCTTCTCCAGGGTGGTATCGGCATGGCCGAGCACGACCATCGCGCCGATCAGCACGATGCCGTGGATGAAATTGGAACCGGACATCAACGGCGTGTGCAGGATCACCGGCACCCGCGAGATGATCACGTGGCCGGCAATCGCCGCCAACATGAAGATGTAGAGCGCCACGAACCCGTCACCCATCGTCCATCCCCCACGCCAAGGTCGGTCATCGACACCGGCATCATAACCGCCGATGAACCGGCCCCGTCCAGTGGCTCCCGGAGGCTGTCAACCGGAGCCCGCCGCGGGCGTTGTATTCCGCGCAGGGCCGACCTGCCAAGCGAGGAAACCGTGATGAAGCAGCTGCTGTCCATCGTCCTGCCGGGTGCGCTGCTGCTGGCTGGCGCCGGCGCGCAGGCCGGCGACCGTGTCGAACGCCGCCTCGATCGCCACGGTGACCGCCGCTGGGACCGCCGCTGCTGAGCCGACGCCGTATGCTGCAACGCGTGGCTACCGAACCCGACGCCAGCGCAGACCCGGAGCGCCCCGCCGCCGAACCGGCCGTCCCGGAACGACCGGCGTCGCTGGAGCAGTTCCTGGCCGGCATCGGCACCCGTGCGTTCCGCTTCGCCGAGGCGGGCCTGCGCCAGCGCGAGGACGCGCTGGACGCGGTGCAGGACGCGATGATGAAGATGCTGGGCTACCAGGATCGCCCGGCCGGGGAATGGACGCCGCTGTTCTGGAGCATCCTGCGGCGGCGGATCATCGACATCCAGCGGCGTCGGCGTTTCCGGCTCGGCTGGCTGTCGCCGGAGCCGCGCCACGAGGACGGCAGCGCGGTCGACTGGGCCGACGACGGTCCGGACCCGTCGCGCGCCCACGACGGCAGCGAGGGCTACGCGCAGCTGTCGGCGGCACTGGCGACGTTGCCGGCCCGCCAGCGCGAAGCGTTCTCCCTGCGCGTGCTGGAGGAACTCGACGTCGCCACGACCGCGCGGGCGATGGGCTGTAGCGAAGGCGCGGTGAAGACACACCTGTCGCGGGCCCGCGAGGCCCTGCAACGGAAACTGGAGGACTGGCGATGACCGCCACGCACGACAACCCAAGCGGACCCGAGCCCCTCGGGCACGCGCATGAGGCCGGCTTCGACCGGACGATGCGACAACGCCACGCCGAATCGCTGGAACGGCTGTCGCCGGCGACCCTGGCCCGCCTGCGCGCGGCCCGCGGCGACGCGTTGGCGGCTTCCCGCCGCGCGCGCCCGTTCGGCTGGGGCCTGGCCAGCGCCGCCGCCGCGGTGTGCGCGTTCGCGATCGGCGTATCCTGGCTGCGCTCCGACCCGCCCGCCGCCGACCCGGCGCCGCCGACGCTGGCCCGGACCGCCACCGCGACCGACGCCGGCGATGCGCTGCTGGCCGCCGAGGTCGAGGCGGTGATGGCGCCACTCGACGAAGACCCCGACCTGTACCTGTGGCTGGCCGCCAACGACGACGCCCTGCCCCCGTTGATGGAGCGCTGACGATGTCCCGCACCGCATTCCCCGTCCGTCGCACGCCCCGCCTCCGCGCCTTGCTGGCGCTGGTGCTGGGCTGCCTGCTGGTACCGGCCGCCGTGGCCGGCGACCCGCCGCCACCGCCTCCCGCGCACGGCCCGCCGCCTCCCGCCTGGGAGCAGTTGACCGCGGCACAGCGCGAGCTGCTGATCGCACCGATCCGCGACCGCTGGAACAGCGAACCGGAGCGGCGCCAGAACATGCTCGACCACGCCCGTCGCTGGCAGGAGCTCACGCCCGAGCAGCGCCGCCGCGCGCGCCACGGCCGCAATCGCTGGGAGCACATGAACCCCGAGCAGCGCGCGCAGACCCGGGTGCTGTTCAAGGCGATGCGCGAAATGACACCCGAGCAGCGCAGCGCCCTGAAGGCGCAATGGCGACAGATGACCCCCGAGCAGCGACGCGAGTGGGTCGAGCGGCAGCGCGGGGAAGAGTAAAGACGTTCAAGGCTCCACCGGCTCGCCGCGAACGGCACCCCGGCGAGGTCGCCCGGCGCCGGTGATGCCTGCGCCCATGCGGGATCGCGGCGCAAGCCGTCCGCCAGCCACTCACCGGGAGCGGCGCAGACGCGCCGCGCAGGCTTCAGCCGGCCGCCGTACCGTCTCCGTTGCGTTCGGGCCAGACCGTCTTCGCCAACAACTCGTCGTCCCAATCGAAGCCGATCCGTCCATCGACCAGGCGTCCATCGGCCAGGAACAGGAGCGCGAAGTTGTAGAGATTGCGCGCGTACATCTCGCTGGCATGGACCGCACCGCTGCTGGCCAGGTTCAGCGGACCGGACACGGCGACGCCACCGGCCTCGACGGTCTCGCCGGGCCGGGTCAACTCGCAGTTGCCGCCGGTCTCGGCGGCAAGATCGACGATTACGCTGCCGGGGCGCATGCCGGCCACCATCGCCGAGGTGACGATCTTCGGCGCCGGCCGTCCCGGCACCGCGGCGGTGCACACGACCACGTCGATGCCCTTGAGATGCTCGGCCAGGCGCCTTTGCTGCTCGGCGCGCTCCTCGTCGGTGAGCTGACGCGCGTAGCCGCCCTCGCCGGCAGCGCTGACCCCCAGGTCGAGAAAACGCCCTCCCAGCGATTCGATCTGCTCGCGGGTCTCCGGGCGCACGTCGAAACCCTCGACCTGGGCGCCGAGCCGCTTGGCCGTCGCGATCGCCTGCAGACCGGCCACGCCGGCACCGACCACCAGCACCTTCGACGGCCGGATCGTGCCGGCGGCCGTGGTCAGCATCGGAAAGAAGCGCGGCGCCAGCTGGGCGGCGATCAGCACCGCCTTGTAGCCGGCCATGCCGGCTTGCGAGCTGAGCACATCCATGGCCTGGGCGCGGGTCGTGCGCGGCAGCCGCTCCAGCGGAAACGCGACGATTCCGCGCGCCTGGATCGCCTGCGCCCGGGCCGGGTCGGCCTGCGGCGCGAGCAGGCCGACCAGGGCCGCGCCCTCGCGCAGGCATGCGATGGATCCGGCCTCAGGCGCCTGCACGCACAACAGCACATCGGCGGCCGCATACACCGCGCCGGCGTCGTCGAGCAGGGTCGCACCGGCCTGTTCATAGGCCTCGTCGGTGACGGCGGCGCCATTGCCGGCACCGCGCTCGATCACCACCTTCGCGCCGGCGGCGACGAACTTGCGGCAGGTCTCGGGAGTGATCGCGACCCGGCGCTCACCCTGTGCGCGTTCGCGCGCGGCGGCGACCGTCGCCACCATCGCGGTGCCCGTCGAACCCTGTTCCGGATTGCCTGCCGTCTCTGCCGCCATGCCTGGACTCCGCGAAGGGGCGTCATGACCCCGATCTGGGCGATCCTAGCGAAAGCGTCGCCCAGGCGCGACGCCCGGGCGGCGGCCCGCCGTCCGCAACCCGGCTCAGTCGGCGGCGGCGGTGTTGTCCAGGCGCTCGCGGACGCGGCGCATCGCCTCGTCGAAGGCCGAGCGCTCGGAACCGATCACCAGACGGCCATCCTCGTGCATCACCGCCAGCTCCTCGGCCGAGGCGACCAGCACCCGCAGGCCGCGCCGGTTGACCAGCAGGAAACGCGAGGTCATCGGACTGACCCATGCGATCTTCGCAGCGACGATCTCGCCGTGCACGTCGGTGAGCCGGACCCAGTCACCGATCGCCAGCTCGCGCATCCGCGCGGCGACTTCGGGGGCATGGCCGACAGTGGCCGTGCCACCGGCCAACCACAGCCGTCGCTCCTCGCCGGACTCGACGGTCTCGCCGCCGGCCAGCGGCTTGGCGGTCTGCGCACGACGCGGACCGTCGGGCGAGGCCAGGGCCCGCACCAGCCCGGCAAGACCGTGCTGGGCGGCGCTGTCGTCGAGCCCGGAGCTGGCCAGGCAGCGCAACACCAGCGGTTCGATCGACAGCAGGTGATCGGCCAGTTCGCGGCCGCGGTTCTCGGCCGCCAGGCGGTCGGCCAGCAGCAGCGCGTCGCCCAGTGCGATCGCTTCGTCGCGACGCTGCGGATCCTCGTCGCGCAGCAGGGTCTGGACGATGTGATGGCGCCACGGCATCGCCAGGAAGTCGGCGACCGCCGGGGTCAGACGGGTGGTGCGCAGGCGCTTCATCAGCGCGTCGTCGGCGGTCTCGCGCGCCTGGTCCAGACGCTCGCGGCCCAGCGTCGCCTTGACCAGCCGCTCTTCCTGCAGCGCACTGCGGCGGCGATGCTGGCCGAGCAGCGAATCCAGCTCGGCATGCGCCAGCTCGAACACCGCGACGTCCTCGTTGTACTCGGCGACCACCCGCTGCGAGGCGGCGGCGGCGCGGTCGAGCAATTCGCGCTCCTGCGGCGTGTTCGCCTGGTTGCCCTCGCAGGCCTCGGTGATCGAGTCCAGCAGCTTGCGCGCCGGATGCTCGCGCTGCACGAACAGGCCGTCGTCGGTCAGCGCGACCTTGACGTAGGGCAGCACCAGCCGGCCGTACAGGCGACGGGCACGGTCCTGCAGGGAATTGGTGCGGAACAGCGAGTCGAACAACAACGCGACCAGATCGATCGCGTCTTCTTCGTCGGCGCTGAAGCGGGTCTGGTCGGGATCGACGCCGATCCGCCGCGCACCGTCGCTGAGATGGTCGCGGATCGCCGCGCCGAGGCGGCCGGGGCCGGCCAGCGCACGCGCGAACGCGTCCGGCGGCTCGGACTGCAGCATGCTCACCACGCTCAGCATCTCGTCCACGCGCAGCTCGCGCCGCGCGCCCATGCCGTGCTCCTGTCGCGACGCTTGGGACCGGGACTGGGCATCGGCACCGCCGGCGCCCGACTGCGGCGTCTGCAACGTGCCGTCGCGCCACATCCGCAGCATCGTGCGCAGATCGGCGATGTCCTCGCCGGGCACCGACATGCCGCCGTAGCCGCCCGCCGAGCCGCCGTGGCCGTCGCCGTACCCTTCCATCCTTCCCATTGCGCCGTGCATCGCCTCCATGCCTGTCATCGCCACCTGTCCCCGGTAGGGCACGGACTCGACCGTCTCGTGCCGATAGCCGTGCTGCGTCGAAGTGTGGGACGACGGAGCCGAGCGTCCGTATCCCGTTGCCGCGAGCAGGGCATTGGCCCTGCCGTAGAAATCGCCGAGCCGACGCGTCAGCTCGCCCTCGTACTGGCGGAACAGCAGCTCGCGCACGTGCGGAGTCGGTTCGGTTTCCCGGAACGACTCGACGAACGCCCCGATCAGCCGCTCCGGTCCGATCGGATTCGCCACCTCCGGCATCCCCAGCGCCTCGGCCATCGCATGCAGCCGCTGCCGCATGACCTGCAATGGCTCGGCGAAGCGGCCATCGAGCGCCTCGATCACCCGCTGGCCATCGAGGTGGAACGCCAGGTGGGAGTCCTCGATCAGGCCCAGCGGCAGGTCGCCGCGCGAGCGTACGCGCAGGCCACGGAAGTCGTCGAAGCCCTTGGCCAACTGCTGGCGATAGCGCATCAGCAAGGTCGCCGCCTGCTGCCGCAACATCCTCAGCGAGGTCAGGTCCTCGAAATGGCCGGGGCCGACATCGCCGGACTGCAACGCCACCGACAACGCCTGTTCGATTCCGGGGTACAGCGCATCGGGGATGCTGCCGAGCTGCTCGACCGCCTGCCGCTTGATCTCCTCAAGGACGCGCAGCGGTTCGCCACGCGTCGCATGCGTTGGAGTGGGTACACTCATCCCCAGATCCCCTATTCGACCGCCACCCCGTCGACACCCCCTGGTGCCGACCGGTGACGCACAACGCCGGTTTCCGGCGTAGACCGCAGCATAGTGGCAATATGAGTCACTTCGTATTGGCCCCCTGTCCGACCTTCCAGAACTGTGACTGATGTCGCCTATTGATCCTCGACCCGCTGCCGGATCCGGCACCGACCAAGCCCTCCACGCCCTCGACAGCCGCCGCTCGGTACCGGCCCGGCAACTGGACGAGCCGGCCCCCGACGATGCCACCCTGTTGCGGATGCTGCGCTCGGCCAGCCGCGTGCCCGATCACGGCAGGCGGGTGCCGTGGCGCTACCTCGCGATCCGCGGCGAGGCCCGTCACGCGCTGGGCGAACGCCTGGCCGCGCTGACCCGCGAGCGCGACGCCGGCGCCGGCGAGGCCGCGATCGAGAAGGACCGCCAGCGCTTCTCGCATGCGCCGCTGGTGGTGACGGTGATCGCCCGCCTCGGACCGGATGAGAAGATTCCCGAGCAGGAGCGCCTGCTGACCGCCGGCTGCGTCTGTTTCGCCCTGCTGCAGGCCGCGCAGGCGCTGGGCTACGGCGCCACCTGGCTGACCGGTTGGCCGGCCTACGACGCGACCGTGCATGGCTGGCTGGGACTGGCCGCGGACGAGCGCGTCGCCGGCTTCATCCATATCGGCACGCCGCGACTGGACGCGCCCGAGCGCGAACGCCCCGACCCGGCGACCCTGCTGGAAGAATGGAGCGCACCGGCGGCATGAGCGGCGCTTCCCGCACGCACCGGGCCGGTGACGCCGGAACCGGCATTCGGGCACACTGGCTCCGATGAACAAGCTCTACCTGGTCGACGCCAGCCTGTACGTATTCCGCGCCTGGCACTCGATGCCGGACGAATTCAGCGACAGCGAGGGCTGGCCGACCAACGCGGTGCACGGCTTCGCCCGCTTCCTCGCCGAACTGCTCGAGCGCACCCGTCCGGCGCACATCGCGATCGCCTTCGACGAGGCGCTGGACTCCTGTTTCCGCAACCGGATCTATCCGGCCTACAAGGCCAACCGCGAGCCGGCGCCGGAAACGCTGAAGCGCCAGTTCGCGCATTGCCGGACGCTGTGCGGCGCGCTCGGCCTGGACGTGCTCTCTCACGATCAGTACGAGGCCGACGACCTGATCGGCAGCGCCGCCCATGCCGCCCGCGCGGACGGCTTCCGCGCGGTGATCGTCTCCGCCGACAAGGACCTCTCGCAGTTGCTCGGCGACGGCGACGAGCAGTGGGACTACGCGCGCAACCAACGCTGGGGCGCCGCCGGCGTGCCCGCCCGCCACGGGGTCGAGGCGCGCCAGATCGCCGACTACCTGGCGCTGACCGGCGACAGCATCGACAACATTCCCGGCGTGCCCGGCATCGGCGCCAAGACCGCCGCCGCCCTGCTGGGTCACTTCGACACCCTCGACGCCCTGCTCGAGCGCATCGACGAAGTGCCGTTCCTGCGCATCCGTGGCGCCGCCAGCACCGCGAAGAAACTGCGCGAACACCGCGAACAGGCACTGCTATGCCGCCAACTGACCACGATCGCGCTGGACGCACCGCTGGACGGCGCCCGCCCCCAGTTCGCGCGCGGCAGCGGCGACGCCGCCACCCTGCTGGCACTGTGCGAGTCCCTGCGATTCGGTCCGCTGACCCGACGCCGGCTGCACGAGGCCGCCGGTCTGGACTACACCGCCGGCTGAGCATGAGGCGGCGCGCTCCGCGCGCACGGAAATGTTCGCGGGGCGTCATGCAGACGCGCTAGGATCGGGGCATGGACACCGCCAGCGACGACTCCGAAATCGAATCGACCCAGACCCCGACCGAGACCCTGTACGAGGGCCAGTGGCTGCGGCTGAGCCGGCGCGGCCGCTGGGAGTTCGCCGAGCGCACCCACGGCAAGGGCATGGCGGTGATCATCATCGCGGTCACCCCCGACGACAAGGTGGTGTTCGTCGAGCAGTTCCGCGCCCCGCTCGGCGCCCGCACGATCGAGATGCCGGCCGGCCTGGTCGGCGACGACCATGCCGACGACACGCTGGCCTCGGCCGCCCACCGCGAACTGATCGAGGAGACCGGCTGGGAGCCGGCCCGCGTCGACGTGCTGCTGGTCGGCCCGACCTCCTCGGGGATGAGCAACGAGCGGATCGCCTTCGTCCGCGCGACCGGCCTGACCCGGGTCGGCGCCGGTGGCGGCGTCGACGACGAGGCGATCATCGTCCACGAAGTCGCGCGCGAGCAGGCGCCGGCATGGCTGATGGCCCGGCAGGCGGAAGGCTACGAACTCGACCTCAAGCTCTGGGCGGGCTTGTGGATGATCGACCGCAACCCGGACGGCAGCCCGGCGGACAAATGAAGAGCGTCGCGCTCCGCCTGTCTGATGATGTTTAGCCTGGCTGTAATGACCCACTGAATTTCTGCTCAGGTGTTGCTTTCCGAGGAAGGAGACACCGATGAGCGAAGTGATGGAAGAAGAGATCAAGCGTTGGACAGCCCGGCGCAAGTCTGCGCTGGTGCTGGAGATCATCCAGGGCAAGAAGACCGTGGCACAGGCGAGCCGGCAGTTCGACCTGACACCTGCGGAGATCGAAGGCTGGGTGGAGGAAGGCAAGCGCGGGATGGAGAACGCTTTGCGGGCCAAGCCCGAAGACGTGCGCGAGCAGTACGAGCGCCAGCTCAAGGACCTGCAGGAGGCGTACGGAGAGGCGATGCTTGAACTGCGCGCGCGAAAAAAGCTGGCGGCCCTGCTGGGCAAGGACGAGGCCTGATGGTCGCGATCCAGCAGGGCTTGATGGCTGACGGGTTTGAGGTGTCGATGGCGAAGCTGTGCCGCTGGTTCGGTGTGGCCCGCCGCAGCGTGTACTACCGGCCGAGCAAGGCGCCGCCGAAGGTCAAGCCGGAACTGGCCGAGCCGATCCGCGTGTTGATCGAGGCCGAGCCCTCGTTCGGGTATCGGACGGTGGCCGGCACGGCCGTCGCGGCCCTGGAGCAGGCGCAGATTACCCGGTTCGGGACGTTGGGACGGGTGGAAGAGCCCTTTCTGCTGCGCTCGGACAATGGTCTGGTCTTCACCAGCCGCAAGTACACCCGGCTGGTGCGCAGCTATGGGCTGAAGCAGGAGTTCATCACCCCGCACTGTCCGCAGCGGAACGGCATTGTGGAACGGGTGATCCGGACGCTTAAGGAACAGTGCGCCCACCGCCACCGGTTCGAGAGTTGACCTGCCCCCGATAGCCGTACCAGTCATTCCTGACAAAGCCCGGGATTGAAGGTTACTGCGTTGTTGGCTTGTTGTGCTCGGTGGTTGGCAGCGAACTGCGATGGCGGGATGCGGCCGCAGCTGCTGTGCGGTCGAACCTCGTTGTAATCACGTCTCCAGTCGGCGATGACGTCACGGGCTTGGGCGAGTGACGTGAACCAATGCTCGTTCAGGCATTCGTCGCGGAACTTGCCGTTGAAGCTCTCGATGTAGCCGTTCTGCATCGGCCGGCCGGGTTCGATCAGCAGGTGTTCGATGCCGTGCTGCTGCGTCCAGGCGATGAAGGCGCGGCTGGTGAACTCCGGGCCGTTGTCGGTGCGCACGGCACGGGGATGGCCGCGGAAGCAGGCCGCCTGATCCAACATGCGCACGACGTAGGCGCCGCTGATGCCATGGTCGACCACGATGTCGACGCACTCGTGGCTGAAGTCGTCGGCGACGGTCAGGCACTTCAACCGGCGGCCATTGGCCAGGGCGTCGCTCACGAAATCCATGCTCCAGACCGCGTTAGGCTGGTTCGCCTGCAACAAGGGCTGGCGTTCTACAACCGGCCGCTTGGCCTTCCGGCGACGACACACGGCCAAGTTCGCCTCGCGGTACAGGCGATAGACCTTCTTGTGGTTCACGTTCGGGAACTCCGGGCGCAGCAAGTCGTGCAGGCGGCGATAGCCGAAGCGCCGGCGCAGCTGAGCCAGTTCGATGATCCGGGCCGACAGCGTCTGTGTGGCAGGTGTTGGGACCGGCTCGTTGCGGAAGGCATCGCGGGATAGCCCCGCAAGGCGGCAGGCCCGGCGCTCGCTCAATTTCGTGTGTTCAAGCATGCGCCGGACCGCCTCGCGCTTGCGTTGCGGGGCTAGCGTTTTACCCCGAAGCCGACCTTCAGCGCCTCGATGTCCAGGTGGGCCTCGGCCAGCAACCGCTTCAGCCGGTTGTTCTCAGCCTCCAGCTCCTTCAGTCGCTTGGCATCTTCGGCTTCCATCCCGCCGTACTTGGCCCGCCACTGGTAGAAGCTGGCCGTGCTGGCGGGCCAGCTCGGCGACCGCCATGCCGGCCTCGACCTGCTTCAGGAACCCAATGATCTGCTGGGTGGTGAATCGACTCTTGCGCATGTCCATCCTCTCGGGTTGACGGACTTTACTCAGATTCGACTGGTATGGCTCAGTGGGGGCAGGTCAGTAGCAGTAGTAATGATCTCGCGCGGCGGCGCCGCCGCTCACGCTGAGCCGGGTCAGGTTGTCCAGCACGTCGTAGGCGTAGGTCGCGGTGCCGAACATCGGCGAGGTCGCGCCGGTCAGGCGGTCCAGGCCGTCGTAGACCATGTCGCGATTGCCCTTCTGGTTGGTGCCGGTCGCGCCGTCGGTGATCGCGGCGACATTGCCGTTGGCGTCGTAATCGTAGCTGTCGGCCAGGAACGCGGTGCCGCCATAGGCATCGGTGCTGATGTCCGGCAGGCCCCGCGCGTTCTGGGTCAGGGTGTGGACGATGCCGTTGCCGTAGGTGAACTATTCGATCGCTCTATTTGGGAAGTATCAGGCGTTACTGGCGACAAGCAGAAGCAGCCCCACCCTGATGGGCCTACTCCAACCCTAAAACGCCAAGAATTAATTTTTCTTATCTCCAACTGCAGTACGCAGCGGAAAACGAGTCGACCTCAACCTTCCACTAAAATACCCCCCGCCTTCGATAGCAGCACACGGATCAGAGTAGGCGGCAAAAACTTCAGCGGGCATGGCTCCAACTATCTTTGTCACCTCGCCATCAATATCGTAATCAAACTCAACCGCCCTCTTTCCTCCGACATAAGGATCCATGGCAAAAACTTCTCCACCCTCCTTGCAATCAACAACCAAGACATAAAAATAATACTGCCGAGACTTTATGCGGCTCGCATATCTTGACGAAATATCTACCTCTATCACCTCATCATCACCTACTTGTCGAGCACTAGCTGAAATTATTGGCACATCAAGCTCACACCCAACCATTAAAAATGCAACGAAAGCCACGGCAAGAATACGCACACTTTTTATCGAATCCATTGCCTTCATACACAGCCCCCGCACCTATTGGCATGAGACCCATGAACACAAATAATAAAATCAAACCCCCAACTCGCCATGAAATTTCCTGCAAAATTGAGGCTGAAATCCACGAACAGAAAAAGTGCTTCCTAAGGATCGAAATCAAGACTGGAAGCATTTCCGCCAGGACCTGCCGCACTAGCCGCAGTATCAATGTACGAAGCATTGATAACTTGAATAACTGCAGCATCCTGCATCATCTTTGAAAAATCACCGTGACTCGCAGAGGATACCACTAAATTATCGGCCCCCGAAGTATTCGTAACCCCTTCAAGTCTTCGCCCAGCATATGCAACTAAATCCGACCTATGAATTCGACCTGCCTTTGCAATAACATTAGTCCAAGAGGATACATTCAATGGCTTAGAGCCATCACCAGAAGCGCCAACCGGATCAACCGTCACCATATTACTTATTAAAGCCGAGGTATTATTTGCCTGCCAAATCGCTTCGCGCCCACCAAGGCTGTGCCCGATAATATTCAAAGGCTCGCCCTCCGAAAGGGGTGCAGCGATCGCAGCCTGGATTTCTTTACGCTGATGCCAGCCGAAGTATTGAACATCTCGCCCAGGGGGCTTCCCCTTCCGTGCATCAGCAAAATTCTCAACAATTTTACTCCCATCTTTATCAGACGCACCTCCAATATATATATCTCGCTCACCATCAGGGTCAACTCTAGAGTATGGATCATTCCTCACATACTGATATCGATTGAAATTCCCACCCGTATCGCCGTCCACCGTCACCGGGTCCGCTGACAGGAACCGCCCGATATCGTCGTCATAGTAGCGCTGCTGGGCGTAGACCAGGCCGGTGGCGGCGTCGAACACGTGGCCGGTGTAGCCGGGGCCGTCCTGCGGAGTCGGGGTCAGTTGCTTGCCGTAGGGTTCGTACTCGCGGCGTTCCAGCTCGGTGCGATTGGCGTCGGTGATCACCACCGGGCTGCCCAGCGCATCGGTGTGCTGGTATTTGACCGATACCGCGCCGGTGGCGGTGACCTTGTCGCGCACCCCCACCAGGCTGCCGCCCAGGTAGATGTACACGTGCTGCGTGCCCTTGCGCAGGTCGCTGGCGAAGGCCAACTGCCCCGACTGGCTATACAGGCTGTACTTGCTGCCGCTGGTGACGTCGCGCACGCGCCGGCCCAGACCATCATAGACATAGCCGCTGGCGGTCACGCCGATGCCGCTGGCGCCGCGCAGGCGGTTGCCGTAGTCGAAGTCGAAGTTGGCGCCGCTCTTGTTGGCCAGGTTGCCCTGCGCGTCGTACCCCAGGCCAACCACGGTCGTACCGCTGCAACTGCCGGTCTTGATGTTGGTCAGCTGCCAGTTCGCGTCGTAGCAATAATAGTGGTCGCGCGCGGCGGTACCGCCACTCACACTGAGCCGGGTCAGGTTGTCCAACACGTCGTAGGCATAGGTCGCAGTGCCGAACATCGGCGAGGTCGTGCCGGTCAAGCGGTCCAGGCCGTCGTAGACCATGTCGCGATTGCCGCGCTGGCCGGTACCGGTCGCGCCGTCGGTGATCGCGGCGACATTGCCGTTGGCGTCGTAGTCGTAGCTGTCGGCCAGGAACGCGGTGCCGCTATAGGCATCGGTGCTGATGTCCGGCAGGCCACGCGCGTTCTGGGTCAGGGTGTGGACGATGCCGTTGCCGTAGGTGAACTGCTTGATCGCGCCGTTGGGGAAGTAGCTGACGTTACTGGCGTAGCTGCCGGCCTGCGTCGGCTGGCCCAGCGCATTGGGCGCATAGTCGACGCTGGTGCCGTCCGGGTACACCTGGCTGGCCAGGTGGCCGTTGGCGTTGTAGCCGTAGCCCAGGGTCCAATCGACGCTGCCCCACTGCATCCGCTCCTGTACCGGCAGGCGACGCCTGTTGTAGGCATAACTGGTGGTGACGATCTGGCCGGTGCCGCCGTCGTTGTTGACGGTGATGGTCTCCGGCAGGCCGTCCGCGGTGTAGGTGTGGGTAGTGTTGCCGCGGCCGTCGGGGAAGCTCAGCGACACGATCCGGTTGCGCAGGTCGTAGCCGCGATCGGCCCGGCGCGCCGCCACCGCGGTGGCTTCCACGCATGCCGCCGCGGCCGAGCGGTAGCCCGCCGCCGACCACGCCAGGTTGCCGGCCGCGTCGTAGCCCATGAAGGTGTCGCCGGTCTCCGGCTCCTTTACCCGACACAACTGTTGCTGGGCGTTGTAGAAGTACTCGCGGTCGATGGCGACAGTGCCGCCGGTCAGGCTGGCACTGTTGCTGCGACGGATCCGGGTCGGCTTGCCGAAGTCGTCGCGAGGAATATGGGTGAATGCCCCTTCCGGATGCCAGATCGTGGTTGGCGCGTCCATGCCGGGCTGGTCGAAGTTCTGATGCCAGGTCCGGGTGATCTGGCCACGCGGGTTGGTGACCTTGCTGTAGTCGCCATCGGCATTGTTGCCGTACCAGGTGGTGGTGACCAACGGCGCCCCCAGCTCCGAGTCCTGCTCGATCCGTAGCGGGCGCCCCAGCACGTCGTATTCGGTGTAGGTACCGACCGCGGTGTTGTAGGCCGAGCTGGGATACGAGGCGAATACGGTTCGACCGTCATGGTCGTAGGCGAAGCGGGTGAAGCGCTTGGTCGCATCGTAATTGCCCAGATGGTGCTCCTGCACCAGCAACGGCCGCCACAGGCCGTCGTAGTACGTGGTCTTCTGGCCGCTTCCTGTCTTGACGATCTGGCGCCAGTGCCCGGCAGGTATTCCGCCCTCGCTCACATCGATCTGCTCGAACACCTGGGTCGTGGGCGCCCATGCCGATGTATCGCAGACGCCCGCCGCGCTCTCCGAGGTGTACGTCACCTGGCTCAGGCGGCCCATCGCATCGTAGGCGTAGCAGGTCTTGTTGCCGTTGGCGTCCGTGACCGAGGCGAGGGTGCCGTCGTTGCTGACCACCGCACTCTGGCTCGTGCTGTCGGCATAGGTGATGCTCTGCGGAATGCCGCGCTTCCAGCCGCCGACGGTCGTGGTGTGGCCGGCACCGTCCTTGACATGGGCAACGGTGCCATCGGCGGTGTTGTAGCCGATTTCCTGCACCAGCCGCCCGAAGCTGTACTGCTTCACCGGCAGGTGGTTCCAACCGTATTCGGTCTGCGATATCACCCGGCCGGTCTCGACATCGGTCACCGTCTCGACCTGGCCCATCACCCAGGCGCTGGCGTCGTCGTGATAGACGATCACCTCGGTCTTGTCGTAGTCCTCGGCCATTGCCGAACAGGGGACCAGGACGGCCCCCATCGCCAGCAGTGCCGAGAGAATCGCCGGCCGCAGCCCGTCCATGCGCGCGCTCATTGGCCCTCTCCTTCGCTCGGTGGAGTCTGAAGCAACTGCGACGACACCGGATCGATGCCGAGCGGCTCCGGACAGGGGCCGCCACCGCAGTTGCCGCCACCCGTGTCGATCACGTAAACCGCCTTGATTGTCGAGAAGAGACCGCAACCGCCGGCATTGCAGGCACGGACGCGGTAGGTGTGCTCGCGCTCAAAACGGTAGTTCTCGACCTTGTAGGTCCCGGTACCGCTATAGATCACCGTCCAGGATCCCGTACTGGCATCATGCTGCAGCTCATAGCTGGTCGCGGTACTGACCGCAGTCCAGCTGACGGTGAAGTCCTGATTCGTATTCGCGCTCGAGGGCGCATACAAGGTCGGAGCAGAGCCCGGCGGATGGGTGACCACCGTGGTCTTGATCGCCGAATAGCCGCTGCAACCGCTGGCGTTGCAGGCGCGCGCCCGGTAGCCGTAGCTGCCGTTGGTCAGGCCCGAGACCGCCTTGCTGGTACCGGTGCCGGCATGGATCTGGCTCCAGCTGCCGCCGTCCTTGCGCTGCTCCAGGCGATACTCGTTGGCGGTGCTCACACCGGTCCAGGTCACGGTGTAGGCACCGTTGTTGTCGCTGGACGGCGCGGTCACCGTCGGCGCGGAGGCCGGCGGCAGCAGCACGACCGTCGAATCGGTCGAGGAATAGCTGCCGCAGCCGCCGCTGTTGCAGGCGCGCACCCGGTAGTCGTAGGTCCCGTTGGCCAGGCCGGACACCGCCTTGCTGGTCGCGGTGCCGCTGTAGATCTGGGACCAGCTGCCGCTGTCCTTGCGCTGCTCCAGACGATAGTCGGCAGCGGTGCTCACGCTGGTCCAGCTGACGGTAAAGGCGCCATTGTTGTCGCTGCTCGGCGCGGTCACCGTAGGGGTGCCGGCCGGCGGCAGCAGCACCACGGTGGTGTCGATCGCCGAATACGCGCTGCAGCCACCGACGTTGCAGGCGCGGACGCGGTAGTCGTAACTGCCGTTGGACAGCCCCGACACCGCCTTGCTGGTCGCGGGGCCGAGGTGGACCTGGCTCCAGCTGCCGCCGTCCTTGCGCTGGTCCAGGCGGTACTGGGTGGTCGAGGTCACACTGGTCCAGGTCACGGTGTAGGCGCCATCGCCGTCGCTGGCCGGCGCGGTCACTACCGGCGTGCTGGCCGGCGGATGGGTCACCACCGTGGTATCGGTCGCCGAGTAGCCGGTGCAGCCGGCCGTGTTGCAGGCGCGGACACGATAGTCGTAGGTACCGTCGCCGAGGCCGGACACGGCCTTGCTGGTCGCGGGGCCTAGATGGACCTGGCTCCAGCTGCCGCCGTCCTTGCGCTGGTCCAGACGGTACTCGGTGGTCTCGGCCACGCTGGTCCAGCTCACGGTGTAGGCGCCGTTGTTGTCGCTGGCCGGCGCGGTCACCACCGGCGGCGAAGCCGGCGGCAGGGTGACCTGGGTGGTCTTCGTCGCGCTGTAGGCGCTGCAGCCGGCCTCGTTGCAGGCGCGGACGCGGTAGGCATAGCTGCCGCTGCCCTGGCCGGAGGCCGACCAAGTCGTGGCCGAGCTGTCCTGCACCGTGCTCCAGCTGCCGGCGCCCACCCGCATTTCCAGCGGATAGCGGGTCGCCTCGCCAACGCTGGTCCAGCTCAGTCCGTAGGTGCCGGTGGTGCTGCTCGCCGGCGCGGTCAGGGCCGGTGCCGCGGCCGGCGGATCGACGTGGAAGCCGCCGGTCGCGAAGCTGCGCCTGCGCACCCGCAACGGGCGCGCGAACTGATCGAACTGCTCGACCTCGTTGATGTAGCGCGACCCCTCGCGGACGGTCTCGCGGCGCTTCTGCGGGCGCAGGTACTCGCTGGTGAAGGCGTTGCCGCGGGCCTGCGGGCTAATGCCGATCGGGGTCGGGTACGGCTGCCCGGACTGCGCCAGCTCATACTGTATCCGCTCGGTCTGCAGCGGGGTGGTGCCGGTCCCCTTTTGCGTCTTCAACAGCTTGCCTTCGTTGTAGCGGTAGCTGTTGCCGAAGGTGTAACGGGTCCAGCTGCCATCCGGCGCGGCGACCGTGGTGACCGCGTTGCCGGCGCAGTTGTCGTCCGTGCATCCCGGCGCTTGGCAGCCATTCGAGTCCTGGCAGACCGGCAGTCCGCCACCGCTGGGCGGATAGAACCATGAGATATCGCTGAAGTAGGCGTAGGTCCAGGCATCGGTGCCCAATCCCGGCCCACTGACCTGCTTGCGGCTCAGCGTGTAGGCATCCCAGTTGATCGGGTAGTAGGCGACATCGTCGTTGGGGTTGTTGTCCGGCAGGGAGTAACCGCCGCACAGTGCTGGCACGTTGGAGCGGCCATGCCGGAGGACCGACATGGTAAAGACGCCAGTGGCGCCGGCCGGATGGGTGATACTGCCGACAATAGGGGTCGCATTCACCGCATCGCCGGGATCGAAGCAACTGCGATAGAAATCTCCGGGCTCCCGGCTCTTGTGGTAGCCGAAGCCGGCTTCGCTGAAATCGACGAAGTCGATTGCCCAGCGGCTGTCGTCGGGCAGTACCACGGCGGTGAGCGTGCTCTTCAACTGGCCGCTACCGACGTAGGCATACTCGTACCGCCAGGTCCTGGAGCCATCGTTGATGCTGGCGATATGGCCATCGCCGTTGTAGCCCAGGGTAATCGCGCGGCCGTCGCTGGCATTGATCGCGGTCAGGCGCGTCCGCGCGTTGTAGGCATTGGTGTAGGTGTAGGTGACCCAGTTGCCGAAGCGGTCCTCGACCCGGGTCGCATACAGCACGTTCCTGCGCCGCGGCAGGTAGATCGTCAACCCGCTGTTGTTCTTGTCCCTCAGCGGGGTTTCGGCATGTTGTGCCATCCAGTCGAACCAGTAGCGGGTGCCGTCCGCGGTGGTCGCGAGGAAGCCCTCGCCGCTACCGTTCTTGATCGTCGCCAAGCAGCTGAACCAGGTCTGGCCATCGGTGGTCCAGCGCCAGGGACCGCCGTTCGCCGGGCGGGTGGTCGAAGCGCTGCCGATCAGCATTTCGCCGCCCCCGGGCAGGCTGGCGTTGTGGCCTTGCCAATAGTCGTTGGGCTGGAAGTACTTGTCGCTGACCTGTACCGCTGGCGGCTGCGCAGCGCCACTGCAACGCTGGTCGTGCCAGGTGGTCGCGAACACGCCGCTGATCTTCGGCACGTCCAGGTCCCAGTCCGCGAACGCCAGGTCGTAACCGTCGACACCCGGATGGCCGACGCTGTGATTGTCGATGCCGTAGCGGCGCCCCACCGCAACCGGCAGCGCATTGTTACCAGGCACGCTGACGTCGGTGGCCGAGAACGACAAGTTACCGGTGTAGAGGTCGACGTTGTCGCCGAACAGGTCCGGGCCCAGCGCGGTGATCGCCGAGCGCTTGTCGATCAGCTTGTCGTACTCCTCCCAGAGCGCCTTGCCCTGTTCCTGCGCGGAGCCCGCTCCCGCGACCGTCAACAGCATGGCGGCCAAGGTCCATTGCCTGATTTTCATTCGGCTCTATTCCTTCCGTTGCAGCCACGACCGGCCGCATTCCCTAGAATCCCGCTTCCTGACACACTCCAACTTCAAACTCGAAGCGTGACGCGAGTCATATCACCGGCTTCGCAGCCATGCAAGCCATGGAACCTCTTGCACGACCTGATGCCAACGCAAGACACGCGCTGAACCGCAAGCACCGACCGCCCTGGAGAGCCCGCTGGCAATAGACCGAGAATGCCGTACCCCACTCTCATGGATTGAGATCTCCGGGCACTCATTCCTTAACTTCAACTTCGTATCGCCCGGACAGAGGCGGACAAGCGACGGCGATGGCCGCTCCACTGGAGGGGCTTCCTGACAGACTCTCGAAACAAAGATCGCCAAAGGACTCTTGCGGGAGGGTTCGCTCCGTGCCCACATGCAGGCATGCAAACGACACGCCGGTAATGGCGACAGCCGGACGTAACCTTCGCCACCGTCCTGCGTAGCGGGCCAGTGGCGCCCGCGGTTCCCCCGTCCCCCACGAGCCGCGCGCGTCCGGCCGGCGCCGACGCCGGCCGTTCCCATCCGGACGGAGGAACCCTTCATGAGCAAGTTCCGCAACACGTTCCACTGCAGGATCGCGGCCATCGGCATCGCCGCGGTCGCACTGGCCACCAGCCTGCCGGCAGCTTCGCGCGGTCCCCAGCACGGCCGTCACCACGGCGGCATCCACTACCAGGTCGAGGTCGTGAACCTGACCCGCGCGCAACAGTTCACGCCGCTGCTGGTGGCGATCCATCATCCGTCGGTCGATGTATTCGAGCCCGGCGCCCCGGCCCTGCCCGAACTGGCGACGCTGGCCGAAACCGGCAACCCGGTGCCGCTGTCCGACCGGCTCGACGCCACCCGGGGGGTGAGCGCGACCGCGCGCGGCGATGGCCTGACCGCGCCCGGGCAGAAAACCGCGATCGCGATCGACGCGCCGACGCCCGGCTACCGGATCAGCCTGGCCGCGATGATGATCCCGACCAACGACGGCTTCGTGGGACTGGACGCGGCGCGTCTGCCCGCGCCCGGGCGTTCGGTCAGCTACACCCTGTACGCCTACGACGCCGGCAGCGAGCCCAACGACGAGTCCTGCGCCTCGATTCCGGGACCGGAGTATCCCGAGTGCAACGGACCGGGCGGCAGCGGCGCGCCGGAGGCCGGTGCCGAGGGTTTCGTGCACATCCACAACGGTATCCACGGCATCGGCGACTTCGATGCCGCCGAACGCGACTGGCGCAACCCGGTCGCGCGGGTGACCATCCGCGCCCGCTACTGACGTCGGGCACGGAAACGACAGAGCCCGGCCAGGGCCGGGCTCTTTCATCGGACGCTTCGCGCGCCTCAGGCGAAGCGATCGGTCGCCGCGACCAGGGCGTCGATGTTCTCTTCCTCGAACGCCGAGTGGCCCGAGGCCGGGGTGATCACCAGCTCGGCCTTGGGCCAGGCCTTGTGCAGGTCCCAGGCGTTCTGGACCGGACAGACCACGTCGTAGCGGCCGTGGACGATCACGCCGGGAATGTCGGCGATCTTTCCGGCGTCGCGCAGCAACTGGTCGTCGACCTCGAAGAAGCCGCTGTTGACGAAGTAGTGGTTCTCGATCCGCGCGAACGCCAGCGCGAAGTGCGGATCCTCGTGGCTGGAGGCGAAGTCGTCGTCGACGTGCAGGAAGCTGGTCGCGCCTTCCCACACGCTCCAGGCCTTGGCCGCGGCCAGGCGCGTCGCCTCGTCCTCGGAGGTCAGGCGGCGATGGAACGCCGAGATCAGGTCGTGGCGCTCGACCGTCGGGATCGCCGCGACGTAGCGATCCCAGGCTTCCGGGAACAGCCGCGACGCGCCTTCCTGGTAGAACCATTCCAGCTCCCAGCGACGCAGCATGAAGATGCCGCGCAGCACCAGCTCGGTGACGCGCTTGGGATGCTTCTCGGCGTAGGCCAGGGCCAGGGTCGAGCCCCAGGATCCGCCGAACACCTGCCAGCGGTCGATGCCGAGCCGGCTGCGCAGCTTCTCGATGTCCTCGACCAGTTCCCAGGTGGTGTTGTCGACCAGGTCCGCATGCGGTGTCGAGCGGCCGGAGCCGCGCTGGTCGAACAGCACGATGCGGTACTTGGACGGGTCGTGGAAGCGGCGCATCTTGGCGCTGCAGCCGCCGCCCGGGCCGCCGTGGAGAATGACGACGGGCTTGCCGTCGGGATTGCCGCACTCCTCGAAGTAGAGCGTATGGCGGTCGTCGACTTCGAGCTTGCCGGAGTTGAAGGGCTCGATCTCGGGGTAGAGCTTGCGCATGCAGGGTCTCGCTTTGCAGGTCGCGCAAGTGTAGCGGCTGCAGGTTAAAGGACGTCTTCACCGTTCGCGCGGCGGCCGAGCGTGACCCGGTCGCGTTGCTCCAGATCCTGCGCGGTCGCGACCTCGACCAGGCCGACGGCGGAGAGGATTGCGCGCACCGCCTCGCCCTGCTCCCAGCCGTGTTCGATCAGCAGCCAGCCGCCGGGTTCGAGGCAGGCGCCTGCGCCGGCGGCGATCTCGCGGATCGCGTCCAGACCGTCGGGGCCGGACGCCAGCGCGGTCAGCGGTTCGGCGCGAAGATCGCCACGGCGCAGGTGCGGGTCGTGGTCGGCGATATATGGCGGGTTGCTCGCGATCAGATCGTAGCGACGGCCCGCCAGCGGCGCGAACCAGCTGCCGTGATGGAAACGCACGTTGCCCACGGCCAGCTCGGCGGCATTGTCTCGGGCCACCGCCAGCGCGGCGGCGCTGGCGTCGACCGCGTCGACCCGCGCCCGTGGCCGCTCCAGCGCCAGCGCCAGCGCGATCGCGCCGCTGCCGGTGCCCAGGTCGGCCACCGCCAGATCGGCGTCGGCCGGCAGCCGTTCCAGCGCCAGTTCGACCAGCCGTTCGGTTTCCGGACGCGGGATCAGGGTGTCCGCGGTGACCCGCAGCTCGAAGCGCCAGAACCCGCGCCGTCCGGTCAGGTAGGCCACCGGCGCGCCGGCCCGGCGGCGCGCGAGCAGGGCCTCGAACGCCGCCTGCGCCTCGGCCGCCGGCTCGTCGTCGCCATGCGCGTACAACCAGCTGGCCGGACGCCCGAGCGCATGCGCCATCAACGCCTCGGCGTCGCCGGGCTCGGTGTCGGCGCGGGCGGCGCGCAGCAGTTCGTCGATACGGGGCATGCGGGGCGTGTTCGCGGATCGAATCGGATCGGGCGCACATCCTACCGCCCGCCCGGGGCCGGCTGCGGTGACGCAGACGCTTCACCTGGAGCAGGGAGGATGAGGGCGGCGGCGCTGCCGCATCGGCCTGCGAATCGGATTAATAGATGATAGCTATTGATTCAATTCGATCAATCAACTTGATTGATTAATAGCCGATCCCTAAGCTCTCCCTATCGCGATCCGGCCCCGCCGGTCGCACACGACCCACCCCACAGACCATGAGGATTGATCCTGATGTCGCTTATCAACACTGAAATCCAGCCGTTCAAGGCCACCGCGTTCCAGGCCGGCGAGTTCGTCGAAGTCACCGACGCCAGCCTCAAGGGCAAGTGGTCGGTCCTGATCTTCATGCCGGCCGCCTTCACCTTCAACTGCCCGACCGAGGTCGAGGACGCCGCCGAGAACTACGCCGAGTTCCAGAAGGCCGGTGCCGAGGTCTACATCGTCACCACCGACACCCACTTCTCGCACAAGGTCTGGCACGAAACCTCGCCGGCGGTCGGCAAGGCCCAGTTCCCGCTGGTCGGCGACCCGACCCACCAGCTGACCCGCGCCTTCGGCGTGCACATCGAAGAGGAAGGCCTGGCCCTGCGCGGCACCTTCATCGTCAACCCGGAAGGCGTGATCAAGACCCTGGAGATCCACGACAACGCGATCGCCCGCGACATCTCCGAGACCCTGCGCAAGCTGAAGGCCGCCCAGTACGTCGCCGCCAACCCGAACGAGGTCTGCCCGGCCAAGTGGAAGGAAGGCGAGAAGACGCTGGCGCCGTCGCTGGACTTGGTCGGCAAGATCTGATCGGACCCGCGCCGGTTCACCGCGTCGTTCGCGACGCGATCGCAATACCGCAGTAGATCCACGCAGTACCCGGGCGGCGACGCGATCGCGCCGCCCGTCTTCTCGCCCTCGGGCGACGCGGCAACCCGAAGTGCCGCACGGCGCGGCCCGGCACTCCCCCCGCCGGGCCGCCCACCCGGACGCCAGCGGTTCGGCGGCGTCCACGTTCGACGAATGTCCGCCGCGTCCGGGCGATCCCCCTCTCTCTTCCTCCCGGACGCGCGCCATTCCCCCTCCCCCCTCTGCTCCCGGAGCCGTTGTCATGCTCGACGCCGCACTCAAGACCCAGTTGAAGGCTTACCTCGAGAAGGTCACCCACCCGATCGAGCTGGTCGCCTCGCTCGACGACGGCGCCAAATCGCAGGAACTCGACGCGCTGCTGCGCGACATCGCCGGACTGTCTGACAAGGTCACCTGCTCGCGCGCCGACGACGACGCACGCCGCCCCTCGTTCGCGATCCGCCGCGCCGGCACCGACATCGAAGTCCGCTTCGCCGGCCTGCCGATGGGCCACGAGTTCACCTCGCTGGTGCTGGCGCTGCTGCAGGTTGGCGGCCATCCGCCGAAGCTGTCGGACGAGATCGTCGCGCAGATCCGCGCGATCGAGGGAGAGTTCCAGTTCGAGACCTATTTCTCGCTGTCCTGCCAGAACTGCCCGGACACCGTTCAGGCGCTGAACGCGATCAGCGTGATCAACCCCAGGATCCGGCACGTCTCGATCGACGGTGCGCTGTTCCAGGACGAGGTCGAGGCCCGCCAGATCATGTCGGTGCCGACCGTGCTGCTCAACGGCGAGCCCTTCGACCAGGGCCGGATGACGGTCGAGCAGATCCTCGCGAAGATCGACACCGGCGCCGCCGCCCGCGCCGCCGAGCAGATCAAGGCCAAGGACGCCTTCGACGTGCTGGTGATCGGTGGCGGCCCCGCAGGCGCCGCGGCCGCGGTCTACGCCGCCCGCAAGGGCATCCGCACCGGCGTCGCCGCCGAGCGCTTCGGCGGCCAGGTGCTGGACACGATGGCGATCGAGAACTTCATCTCGGTGCCGTACACCGAGGGTCCCAAGCTCGCCGCCGCGCTGGAGCAGCACGTGCGCGAGTACGATGTCGATGTGATGAACCTGCAGCGCGCGACCGCGCTGGTGCCGGCGACGGAACCGGGCGGCCTGATCGAAGTGCGACTGGCCGGCGCCGATGGCGAACCGGGCCCGTCGCTGAAGTCGCGCTCGGTGGTCCTGTCCACCGGCGCGCGCTGGCGGCAGATGGGCGTGCCCGGCGAGGACCAGTACCGCAACAAGGGCGTGGCGTACTGCCCGCACTGCGACGGCCCCCTGTTCAAGGGCAAGCGGGTCGCGGTGATCGGCGGCGGCAATTCCGGCGTCGAGGCCGCGATCGACCTCGCCGGCATCGTCGCCCATGTCACCCTGATCGAGTTCGACGCGAAGCTGCGCGCCGACGAGGTCCTGCAGCGCAAGCTGCGCAGCCTGCCGAACGTCGAGGTGATCGTCAGCGCGCAGACCACCGAGGTCCTCGGCGACGGCCAGAAGGTATCCGGCCTGAGCTACAAGGACCGCGACAGCGGCGACCTGAACCGGCTGGAGCTGGAAGGCGTGTTCGTGCAGATCGGCCTGCTGCCCAACACCGAGTGGCTGAAGGGCACGCTGGAACTGTCGCCGCGCGGCGAGATCGTGATCGACGAACGCGGCCAGACCAGCGTCCCGGGCGTGTTCGCCGCCGGCGATGCCACCACGGTGCCGTACAAGCAGATCGTGATCGCGATGGGCGCCGGCTCGACCGCGGCGCTGAGCGCCTTCGACCACCTGATCCGCAGCTCGGCGCCGGTCGAATCCGCGGCGACGCAGGCGCTGACCGAAGCCGCCGTTGCATGACCCGCGGGGTCCGCTCTCCCGGACGGACCCCGTCATTGTCGAGAAGGGCTCGCACCGCGCGCGCCCGGGAGGAAGACCGCCGTGAACCTGCGTGACCTCAAGTACCTGGTGGCGCTGGCCGAGCACAAGCACTTCGGTCGCGCCGCCGCCGCCAGCTTCGTCAGCCAGCCGACGCTGTCGACCCAGATCAAGAAGCTGGAGGACGAGCTCGGTGTGGCCCTGGTCGAGCGGGCGCCGCGTCGGGTCATGCTGACCCCGATCGGGCTGGAGATCGCCGAGCGCGCCCGCAAGGTGATCGCCGAGGTCGAGCAGATGTCCGAGATCGCGCGGCGCAGCCAGGACCCCGAGGCCGGCTCGGTACGGCTGGGCATGTTCCCGACCCTCGGCCCCTACCTGCTGCCGCACGTGGTGCCGCACCTGCGCGAGCGTTTCCCGCGGCTGGAACTGCTGCTGGTCGAGGAGAAGACCGACCAGATCCTCGCCCGCCTGCGCGATGGTCGTCTCGATGCCGGCCTGCTCGCGCTGCCGATCCACGACGAGCAACTGCACGTCGAGCCGCTGTTCGACGAACCCTTCCTGCTCGCGGTGCCGCGCCAGCACCCGATGGCGACGCGCAGCCGGCTCGCCCTGCACGACCTCGACGAGCTGCACCTGCTGTTGCTCGAAGAGGGCCACTGCCTGCGCGACCAGGCGCTGGACGTGTGCCGCATGGCCGGCGCCGACGAGCGCGACGGTTTCCGCGCGACCAGTCTGGAAACCCTGCGTCAGATGGTCGCCTCCGGGGTCGGCATCACCCTGCTGCCGGTGCTGGCGGTGCAGCCGCCGGTACCGCCCTCGCCCGACATCCGCCTGCTGCGGTTCGACAGCGATCCGCCGCACCGGCGGATCGCGATGGTCTGGCGCAAGAGCTCGGCGATGGGCGGCTTCCTCGGCAAGCTTGCCGAGGAGTTCCGCCAGCTGCCGCCGGCGCTGCTGCAGCCGCCGCCGGCGGGGCCGGACACCACCCTGCCCTGAGCGGCCCTCCCGCTGGGCGACAAGGCGACGACTCGCGCCGCCAGCCCCGCTCAGCAGGGATCGCCGATCCGCTCGAAGCGCCGCTGCATCTCCTCCGGAGCGACCTCCTCGATGCTGTGGCCGATATTCCAGCGATGCCCGAACGGGTCGCGGACGACGCCGGAACGCTCGCCGTAGAACATGTCCTTGGGCGCCATCACCAGATGGGCGCCGTGGGCGAGCGCGCGTTCGACCACCGCGTCGGCATCGTCCACGTGGATGTGCAGGGTCACGCTGGTCGCCGCGTCCGGGTCCGGGCGGCGGATGCCGTACTCCGGATACTCCTCGCTCAGCATCAGGGTGTTGCCGCCCAGCGAGACCTCGGCATGGCCGATGCGGCCGCCGGGTTCGGTCAGGCGGAACAGCTCGGTCGCGCCGAAGGCGTCGCGATAGAAGGCGATCGCCCGTTCGGCGTCGTCGACACAGAGGTAGGCGAACAGTTCGTGTACGGCCATGGCGGAACTCCTGTCGGATGCGGGTTGCCAGCATCCGCCGGCATCGGGCCCGGGTATTGAAGGAAATTGACCCGCCGGCTCAACGCGGAAGATCCGAACGCGGAACATTCACCGGCAGGTGCTGGGGACGGACCGGCCGCGCCGCGCGGAACGTCCGGGGCGTCACTCCGGCCAAGGCGTGGAACTCGCGCTGGAAGTGGGCCTGGTCGCTGTAGCCGACGGCCTGCGCGATCGCGGCCAGCGACTCCCCGCCGGCGAGGCGATGCAGGGCGTGCTGGAAACGCCGCACCCGCGCATAGCGCTTGGGCGCCAGTCCGACCGCCTCGGAGAATCGGGCGATGAAATGGCGGTGACTGTGGCCCGAGGTGGCCGCGGCCTCGGCGACCGTGGCGCCCCTCGCCAGCGCCTGCAGGGCGGCGGCGACCGGCGGATGCAGGCCACCGGTCGGGCGCAGGCGTGCCCGCAACGCGGCGGCGAAGTCCTCCAGTCGCCGCTGCGGATCGGCCTGCGCCTGCAGCCATTCGAGCAGGCGCCCGGCATCCGCGCCCCACACCTGCTCCAGCGGCACGTGCCGATCCGCCAGCTCCAGCGCGCTGCAGCCGAACAAGGCCCGTGCCGCGCCCGGTCGCAGCACCGCGCCCACCGAACGGGACGGCACCGAGGTGTCCTTGATGCAATAGCCGGCCCGCGCTCCGGCGATCACCGCCTGGCCGATCGCCCGACCGACCGCGTCACCGGCGTCGGAATGCAGGCGCAACGGCGCATCCAGGCGTATCGCCAGGTGCATCGCGCCCGCGGGCAGCGAATGCTCGCGGGCGGCGGGCGCGGCAACCGCGTCGGCGACCCACAGGGCCTGAACGAAGGGTTGCAGCGTATCCCCGGGGCGGATGCCGACCATGCGCGGACGATACACCTCATGGCGGCGGCATGCCGCACCGCGCGACTACATCGGCACGTCGCGCGAACGCGGACGCAGCCACTCCAGATCGCGCAGGGCGGCGTCGTAAGCCAGCTCCAACTGCTGTCGCCGCTCGCGGGCGGCGGCCTGCGCCTCGTTCGCAAGCCCGGCGATGCGCTCGGGGGCGTACTCGGAGATTTTCGCCCGGTAGGCCGCGTCGACGGTTTCGCGATCGGCATCGGCCGGCACCCCGAGGACCTGGTGCCAGGACTCCGCCGGTGCCTGCGGCGCATCCGTCGCCGATGGCGCCGGCCGGTGTTCGCGCGGGCCGCGCAGCAGCGGCCACAACACCGCAACCGCCCAGTAGCCCAGCACGCCGCCGCCGACGATCACGATCCATTCGCTCACACGCATTGCAGTTCCTCCAGGCGCGCACGCGCGCGCCGCAGTCTCGTTGCGGTCCCGTCGCGCCCGCCCGTCTCGCGCTCGCCCTCCCCGACGGACTCGTGGAAGGCCAGAGCGGTGGCGATGCGCGCATCGATCCCCTTGCGCAATCCGCGCCAGCCATCGTCATCGAGCAGATGGCGAGCGGCGGCAATCGCGTCGACGTCCAGGCCGCGACGCAGGCTCAGACGACGGACCAGGTTGATCGCGTAGGGCGGGCAACAGAACAGTTCGAACCCGATCGAGGCCGCCGCGCGCCGCGACAGTCCCAGCGCATCGCGGTGACGCCACAGCCCCAGCACCAGCGAGGCGATGCCGGCATAGACCAGCCCCAACAGGGTCAGCAGGGCCAGGGGATGCGGGTAGACGAACAGCAGCACCGGCAGCGCGAACAGCAGCAACAGCCAAAGCACCCTGCAGCCGCCGCGGAAACGGTCCAGAACGTCGACGAAGGCCTGCCAGTTTTCCCGGACGCCGCCGCCATCCCCCGCTCCGGACAGCCAACCGCTCCGGAACAGCGGCCGGCCAGGCATCAACGGATTGGGCAGGTACGGGTGGCGGCCACGCAACTGCGCCCGCGCACCGACCGAGGCCGCCCAGCCGCGGCGCGTGCGCACCAGGGCGACCTCGTCGTAGTGCAGCCACAGCATGGAGTCCTGCAGGTAGAAGGCGATCACGCCGATCACCAGCAGGAGCTCCATCGGCAGGTTCATTCCTCGTTCGACTCCTGCTTGCCGCCGAACAGCTTGCGGATACCGGCGCCAACGGCGACCAGCCCGATCAGGATCAGCTTCCAGGCCTTGGCCAGGAATACGCCGATCGCGGCGAAGAAGCCCTTCTTGGTGGCCACCGCGGCGGCGCCGCCGGTGATCAGCGCGGCAAGCCCGTACTCGGCGATGTGGTCGCCCTCGCGATAGTCCGCGTAGCGCTCACCGTCGTTGAAGGCGTACCCCGGCATCAGGGCCTTGAACTGGCCGATCGCCGGCTGCAGGTCCTCGGGCGAGGCGACCAGGGTCACCTCCATCACGCCCTTGCGGCCGAGCAGGCGGGTGTTGAAGTTGACGATCTTGCGTCCGGAGTCGCCGGCTTCCGCCTCGATCGCCCAGGCCAGCGCATTGAGCTCCTTGTCGTACTGCGGCTTGAAGGTCCAGCCGGTCACATGGATCTCCTCCCAGCCGCGCTGGCGCCGCTCCTCGTTGGAGAACTCGGTGCCCTCGCGGATCGACTCCAGGATCTCATCGGCGTCTATGGACTCGTCGTCCTTGACGTAGCCGATGTCGTCGAAGCTGAAGAACGCGATCCAGTCGCGGCCGGCCGGCGCGAAGGTGTACTCGTCACGACCGCTGTCCGGATTCTCGTACAGCTCGTTGAGCGTGCGTGTCGCCTTGGCGTCGAGGAACGCGTAACCCTCCGGCACCTCGATCTCGGCGTTGCCGCCGATCCGGCCCTGGGTCGGTCCGGTCTGCCACGGCAGTTCGTCGACCGGATTGGCCTGGGCCTCGGACTCCTGGCCATGTGCCGGGAAAACGGCGCCCGCGATCACGAGCACGGCCAAGGCCATCATGGCCTTCGCATGATTGAACATATGTCCCCCTGAGTGATAGGTATGCTGACGGCGCGATGGATCGCCCCTGAGCGGCCCGCCAGCTGCGGCAACGGGAGCTTCCCCTCTCCCGACGGACCGTTGACTAGCGTATGGAGCCGGGGGGCCGCAGGCAAGCATCTCGATTTCGCACGCGCGCGATCGCCGTGCCCTCACATGTCCTGCCCGCGCGGCGTCCTTCGTTGTGCGCAAGCACGATCAACGACAATCCGGCGCCAGTGTGGCCCTATCTGCGGCATCCCAACCCGAGGAGCCCGTATGGAAACCATGCAACTGCACCGTGGCCGCCTGGTCGACCACATCCACCTGGTCGTCAGGGACCTGGACGCCAGCCGCCGCTTCTACCAGGCGGTGCTCGACGCGCTGGAGGTGCCGATCGGCGGCGACGGCGACGGCTTCTTCTGGGCCGACGAACTGTTCGTATCCAGCGCCGAGAGTCCGGCCGCGCAGGGCACCCTGACCGGGCGCGTGCACCTGGCGTTCCAGGCCCGCGACGAGGCCATGGTCGAAGCCTTCCACCGCGCCGCGCTGGCCGCCGGCGGCCGCGACAACGGCGCGCCCGGCCTGCGTCCCTACCACCCCGGCTACTACGGCGCGTTCGTGCTCGACCCGGACGGCAACAACATCGAGGCGGTCCATCATGGCCCGGCCAAGCGCAGCGCGGCCTCGGTCGAGGTGACGTTCGAGGGCTGAGCGCCTGCGGGCGCCCCCACGCCCGACGCCGGCTGAACGCCGGATCCCCGGATCCACGGCGTTCAGCCGGCGGTGATCGCGGACCGTGACCGGGCACACGATCGAACGCGGATTTCACGCGCCGCGAACACAACACGAACATCCGGCTCGTGCGCGGTTCACCCACTCCCCGATAGCGTCGGACCCGAGCCATCCACCCCCTCCCCCAACCCGGATGGCGAGCACGAAGGAGGTCATATGACCCACAATCACACGCACATCGATACCGACACCCCGAACCTGGTCTCGGTCCGCGACCAGACCCGGTTCGGACGCCTGTCGCAACTGGGCGCGCGCGCCGCGCTGGCGGCGTTGCTGATGACCGGCACCGCCTACGCGGTCGCCAGCGCGCCGATGCAGGCCGGGGCGCGCGGGGAAACGGTGAACGAGGCCGAATCGACCCAGCCGGTCGGCGACAGCTGGATCACCACCAAGGTCAAGGCCCAGTTGCTGGCCGACGACGACGTCGAAGGCAGCGAGATCGACGTCGACACGCTGGAGGGCGTGGTCCATCTGTCCGGCGCCCTCGCCAGCCAGGCCGAGATCGACGAGGCGGTCTCGATCGCCCGCAACACCGAGGGCGTCGTCGATGTCGACGCCAGCGGCCTGAGCGTGTCGTCCGCCGGCAATCGCTGACCCGCGCGGCGCGGGCACGGCCCGCGCCCCCTGCCGGCGTCCGGCGCCGGCATCAGCGGAGGGTCCCGCCGACGCGGGACCCTCCTTCGTCATGCCTGGCGCGGCGCTGTCCCGGACCCGGCGATGAACCAACTCCGCAACGGGCCGCCGAAGACTACAACGCGTTGCGGGTCGCCATCGCCGGCGGCACCGCCGCGGCGCGCCGGGCCGGCAACAGCACGGCGACCTGTCCCAGCAGCCAGATGACCAGCGCACCGGCCGGCAGGTAGGCCAACGACAATCGCGACATCTCGTACGCGTCCATCAGCCAGCGGTTGATCGCATACGCGAACAACATGCCCATCACGATGCCGGCACTGGACAGCAGGAAGTTCTCGGTCTGGAAGTAGCGGACGATGTCGGTACGGGTCGCGCCCAGCGCCCGCCTGACGCCGATCTGCCGGGTACGCTGGGTCACCCAGAAACTGGCCAGGCCGACAATGCCCAGCGCCGCCACCGTCAACAGGGCGATGCAGAAGGTGACCAGCAACAGGACCATGGCGCGGTCCTTGCGGTAGTAGTTCTCCCGCAAGGCCTCCAGAGTTCCGGTATAGGCCTCGATGAGAATGCGACCCGGGTGGTTCTGCACAATGGCCCTGCCGGCCGCCTTGAGTACGCGTTGCCGGTCACCGGGAGAATTTACCCGGACCACGTAGCGCGCGAACCCGGAGTACGGTAGCCGCGCCGGCAGCAGGATCGAATGTTCGTAGTTCGCCGAACTGCCGCCATCGCGGGCGCGGACCAATCGCTCGACCACGCCAACCACCCGCAATGGGGTGTCGCCGAAGCTGTAGATCACCTCACCGACCGCGCTTGCGTCCGGAAACAGATCCTCGGCGACCGCGCGGGTAACGATAACCGCCGGCACGGGCGTGACCATGCCATCGGCGTCGCGCGCTCCCCAGTCGACGAACTCGCTGGGCAGGAACTCCCGTCCGGCGACCAGCTCCAGCCCCATCGCGCTGATCAACTGTTCGCTCCCCATGTAGGTCGATGCGCTGAGGTTGGGGTGCTGTTGCCCGGCCTGGAGGCTGACGGCGTTGTTCCAGGCACCATTGGCGAATGGAACCAGGCTGGCGGTGCTTGCCGCGGCCACCCCTGGCAGCGCCTGTATCGCAGCCAGATCGCTGCGGGCGATCGCGGCGCCGTCGTCGGCGACGGAGCCACCCATGACCTGCACCACCACGACATGCGCCTCATCCAGTCCACTGTCCCGCTGCAGACGCCCGACGCGCTCGCCGATCATGGACATGAGATTGCACAACACCGCGCAGCACAATGCGATCTGCGCGACCACCAGGACCGTTGCGACTTTTCTCTTCTTCAGACTCGACAGTATCGGCATCACGTCCATGACACGTCTCCGTTGTTGCCGGCGGAGGGAAGACTCGTTCCCGCCCTCATGACGATCTGATCCTGAGCGCGGGCTCGATCCGCATCGCCCGCCATGCAGGCAGCAGGCCGACCGCGGCACTGGCCAGCAGCGCCAGCGCGAACGTGGCCGCGAACATTCCCCCGTCCAACTGGGCAAGCTGCGCGTAGCGATCGGGCTGCTGGCGGACGACCCACAACCCGATCAGCGTAAGCAACAACCCCAGAAGTCCGCCGCATGCGCCGATCATTCCGACCTCGACCATCGAATGCATCAGGATCTGTCGCCGCGTCGCGCCCAGCGCCCGACGCAGCCCAACCTCGCCGCTTTGCTGCAGGGACTTGGCCAGAAGCAGACTGATCGAGTTGGCCAGGCACACGGCCAGGAACCCAAGCGCTATCCAGGTCTGCATCCGCACCTCGTTCGGAACGACCTCGTTGAACGCAATCCATTCGTTGACGTTCCGCAGCCGCACGTTGGGGGGACGCCGGAAGCGTCCGTCCGACCGCTGCTGGTCCGAGTATCGCTCCAGGTACCGCCGATACGATCCCTGTTGCGAAGGCTGCAGCCGCACCCAGTACTGAAGCCACGCACAAGGCGCGTTCGGCGCGATCACCCCACCCGCCCGGGCATCGACATCCCCCCAGCAGACCGTACTTCCGTTGGTGCTCAGTTCCAGGTCGACAGCCGTGGCATACGGCATGAAGACATCCTCGGGCTCGGCGAACGGATCGCCACTGAGGTCGTAGAACCTCGGCACCGGTCGCCAGTCGTCGAACACCCCGATCACGCGGAAGCTGTGCCCGTCCAGGCTCAGCGTCTCTCCGACGCTGTCCGCTCCGGCGAATACCTTGTCGTTGAGCTTCCTGGAAATCGCGATGACACGCGAGCGCGTCTCGTCCTCTTGCCTTCCCCAACCGCCGCCATACAGGAACGGCGGCACGAACATGCCGAACATTTCGGAACTGGCGTATCGGGCGGCGCTCATCCATGCCCCCGTCTCGATTCGTTCGTGTTCGATGCTGACGACGCCGGCCGCCATTACCGTCTGCGCGTCCGCGTGGCGGTCGGCCAGCAGCTGCTCGGCGTCGCGACGGGTCAGGTATTTCGTCGGCTCGCTGCCCGGTGCATAGCCTGTCATCGGTTCGGCATCCAGTTGCACACGAAAGATGTCGTGACTGCGCCCCGGCAAAGGGTCGGCGGACAATGCCCGCGACAGCGTCAGCGTCGTCATTGCCGCGCCGATACCGATCGCCAGCGCCATGACCATCAGCACCGATATCATCCTGTTTCGCATCAGGTTGCGTATCGCGACCTGCACCGAGTATGCGAGCATGAAACGACTCCCTGCACCGCGCCGATATCATCGCCTTGGCAAGCCGGCACCCATGGCGCGACGATCGCGCCAGGACACCGCCACCACCAACGCCCTCGACTCCCTCATTGCGTCCCGGCACAGATCGGGAAGGCCTCCTGATCTGCGCCGGGCCACCGCCATCGCTCCACCCTTCAGAACGACTGTCCGGTGATCGAGTAGTTCCAGATCGGGAGGCGTCGGGCCTTCCCCGTCTGCTCCGACGTCTGTCCTTCGTCGTGCCGGGCCTGGCGGGCTGCGTCGCGGTCGCCTTCGATCGGCCCCATCACCGCGATGTCGGGATCGCAGTACGGGGGACCATCGAAGGGCGGCATTCCGCAGGTGCCCGGATCCTCCACCAACTCGTCCTGTGCGAATGCAACCGAATGACCTGCAGCACCCAAGAAAAGCAGAAAAGCGAACAAACACGTTCCCAGTCGCATGTGAAATCCCTCGTTGAATATGGTTCGCCCAGACTCTTGTCGGTCAATCCCGCCTCGCTTGCCTGGACAGATAAGCGCGCGGTTACCTAAGAGTTCGTAGGCGGACGATGGAACCCGTCATCGAATGGAGCGTTTTCATGAAAACTTTCTTTCTTGGCACGGCATCGCTACCGCACGTGCCCGCCGCGCGAAGCCGCTCCATCCGTTCGAGTGGACCGACAGGAACGTTCCCGGAACAGGCGCGCTTCCGCGACGGCCGACTGACGCGGCCTCATCCTCACCTCGGAAATACGGTCGCATCCGCCCCCGGCCAGTACGGCGTGACTGCCGCAGAAGCCACTCCGCGGCCGCCGCCGATGGCGGGCCATCGCCGGAAGGCAGACGTGCCAATGCCGCCGCCGACGGGACTCCGCTGACGGCGCTATAGAGCCGCCCTGCTAGCGGCTATGCGTCGCTCCACCCACCAGGCGGGCCACTTCGACCAGTTCGGCGGCCCGCGGATCCAGCTCCCGCCTCAGTACCGGCAGGGCAAGGTCGAGCAGCTCACGCCCCCGGACCTGGTCGTCCTGTCGTATCGCGATCCGCGCCGTGTCCAGCTCGATCCTCGCAATCGGCAGGGTATCGGGCAGATAGTGTTTTCGAGCCAGGGCCAGCGCCTGCTCGCCGTGACGACGGGCGGCATCCATGTCGCCCCGCTGCGCATCCAGCCTGGCCTGGAGGTGCATCAGCGCCAGCACGGCCTTGGGGTCGGAACCGGCGGCATGCTCCACCGGCGCGGCCTCCGCCAGCGCGGAGCCGGCTTCCTCATAGCGCTCCATTGCCATCAGCGCCTCGGCCGAACGCAGCTTCACGAACGGGAGGCTGGTGAAGCTGGCGTCGCCCTGACCGGCCGAGAGCACGACCGCCTCCCTCAGATCCTCGTCCGCTTCGTCGTAGCGCCCGAGCGTCCCCAACGACAAGGCCCGCGTATAGCGGGCCCGTATGCGCCAGGGCGCGTATACCGGATCGTCCGGCATCCGCCGCAGCGCGTCGCTGGTCAACGCGATCACCGTGTCGTGATCGGACAGGTTGGAGTGGGCCATCGCCAGACGGACTGCATCGCGCGCCTGGATCGCATCGCTCAGGTTGAGTTCCTTCGCTATCTGTTGCGAGCGGTGATAGTGCGAAAGTGCCGTCCTCGACCGCCCAAGATCGTCGAGCAGCGCGCCCAGATACAGCTCCATGTCGGCGGTGAAGCGACTCTTCTCGCCGTACACCCGATACGCCTGGCTCAGCGCCTGCTCGGCATGTTCCAGCGCCTCGTCGTAGCGCTGTTCGGCGTGGCGGACCATCATCGCGACACGGTGCAGCTGATAGGACTGGAACCCGTCATCGGCCAGTGTCCTGCGCCCCTCGGCCCTGGCCTGATCGATGAACCGCGCAGCGGAACCGATGTCGCCCTTGTGGTACAGCGTCCTGGCCAGACCAAGCAGTATCCGGGTGCGCAGCAACGGGTCGCGGCTCGGATGCGCGTCGAGCAGCTCCAGCGCCTTGCGGTGCTCCTGTTCGGACGGCTCGAACGCGCCGCCGTACAACAACGCGGTGCCATAGTCGCTGCGCATACGGGCCATGACCGGCGCGCTCTTGCCCAGTTGCCTGCTCAGATCGATCGCATGGTTCAGGGCGTCCCGGGCCTCGGGCGCACGCTCGAGCTGGATAAGGGCCAGGCCGCGCACATGGGAGGCGCGGGCCTCGATATCCAGATCGCCTCCGTCCAGCTTCTCGACCAGCCCGAACGCGGTCTCGGCGGCGGCCAGGGCGGACTTGGGATCGTTGATGTCGGCATAGACCTCGGCCACGGTCATCCACGCCATGGCCCGGGCGCGCGGGTCCTGGATGTGCCCCTGCCTGAGCTTGGCGGCCGCGTTCGACAGCAGGGTGGAGACTGCGACGGTCTGTCCTCGCACCGCCTCCGGAGACGCTTCCGCCAGTACCGACACCAGGAAGTCCCGGGATGCCTTCGCGTTGACGGCCTCCCGCTGGGATGTCCGCTCGGCCTCCAGCGCCCGCGCGCGCTCGATATCGAGCTTCCAGACCGACACCGCACCGAGCGTCAGCATGGCGACGCTGGCGATGGCGACCGTCCTGTGCCTGAGGACGAACTTGGTGAGCCGATACAGCGCGCTATCCGGGCCGGCTGTGACCGGGAAGCCGCCCAGGTAGCGACGCACGTCCTCGGACAGCTCGGCCACGGTGCTGTAGCGACGCTCCGGTTCGATGTGGGTCGCCTTGGCGACCACGTAGTCTAGATCGCCATGCAGCCGGCGCCGTTCCTCGAGCGTCGATACCCGGGAAGGCGCGGGCATCGCGGCGCCTTCCTTGCAGAACTCGGGATGACGCTTGTCGGTCAACAGGTCGAACAGCAGGGCTCCCAGCCCGAATACGTCGGTGACCGTGGTCTCGGCCTGACCGCTTCGCTGCTCCGGCGCGCTGTAACCGGGCGTGAACGCTCGCGTCACCGTGCCGCTTTCCCCGCCTTCCTCGAGCAGGGCGCCGACACCGAAGTCCAGCAGGACCGGGGTGCCATCGTCGCGTACCACCACGTTGGATGGCTTGATGTCCCGGTGCAGGACCAGGCGCTGATGGGCATGCTGGACCGCGTCGCATAGGTGCAGGAACAGTTCGAGCCTGCGCGTCAGCGACGGCCTGGTTGTCTTCAGGTAGCTGGGAAGTGGCAACCCGTCGACATAATCCATCACCAGGTAGGGTTGGCCCTCGGCGCTCTCGCCTCCGTCGATGTGGCGGGCGATGTTCGGGTGGTTGAGACCGGCGAGAATCGACCGCTCGCGTGCCATCCGGCGCTTGCCGGTGGCGTTGGGTACCCCCCTGAGCACTTTCAGCGCCACCTGCTGGGGACGTCCCTCGATATCGCGTTCGGCGAGGAACACGGTCCCCATCCCGCCGACGCCGAGCTCCTGCAGCAACCGGTAGCGGCCTATCACCCGCGCGGTGGAGCACTGGGCCACACTGGCCAGTCGCTCCGAGATCGGATCGGCTTCCGTATCGTCGTCGTACTCGATCAGGCGCTTGACCGTGGCGACGATCTCCGGATCGGACTCCTCGGTCTCCAGGTAGAGGTCGCGCTCCTCCCGGGGCCGGTCGAGCGCCTCATGAAACAGGAACTCGACCCTGTCCTCTCTCTCCTTCGTCATGAAAGGTGATCGCGCAACCAGGCCTTCGCATAGCGCAGGTCGCGCTCGACGGTCGCCAGCGAGACATCGAGTTCTTCCGCGATCTGTTGCTGGTTCAGGCCCATGATGAATGACAACTCGATGACCCGGCACTTGCGTGGATCGCGCTTCTCGAGCACCCCCAGCGCCTCTTCCACTTCCAGCCAGCTTTCGCCGGCAGCCGATACATGGGAGGCGCCGGACAGAGTGATCTCGATCGCACCGCCGCCGCGCTTGTCGGCCTGCTGCCGACGGATGATGTCGACCAGCACGCAACGAATCACGGTAGCGGCGATACCGAAGAAGTCCTTGCGGTTCTGCGCATCCACCCGGTCGCCCAGAAGACGCAGCATCGCCTCGTTGACGAGCTCGGTCGGGTCGAGGACGGGCACGCCCAACCGGGCCAGCCGTCGTCCGGCAATGCCGCGCAGCTCCGGATAGACCAGGTTGAACAGCGCATCCGAAGCCTTGGTATCGCCCTGGCGCCAGGCGCCGAGCAGAATCGTCACGTCTCCGGCGTCGCTATTACACACTTCGTTCATAACCTCTCCCTGGCTTCCGAAGTCAGCATCCAAGCATACACAACACGACTGCCGATCGAGACCGGAAAAGACGGGCATGATGACCCCGCTCATTGGAGCGTCGCGCCCGCTGCGAGCAGATTGCCGGTGGGCTCCTCCGCGACGGAGAACCGGGTCCGCGCCCGGCCGGCACGGCACGGTCACGGCAATATCTAGGCTTCCTTCAGCCATCTGCGACCTCCACCGTCATCCTCGCCGATCAATTGCTGATAGTCCGGGCTGCCGATGATCCTGCCGCCCGACAGGACCAGGATCCTGTCGGCATTGCGCAGGGTTTCATGGCGATGCGCGATCATGAAGGTGGTCCTGGACGACCTCATGCGGTCGATCGCGTCCTGTATGAGCGCCTCGGAGCGACCGTCTATCGCGGAAGTCGCCTCGTCGAGAATCAGGATCGGCGCATTTCTGAGCAGTGCGCGCGCGATCGATATCCGCTGCCGTTGTCCGCCGCTGAGCTGGACTCCGCGCTCGCCGACCTGGGTCATGTAGCCGTCGGACAATCGCTCGATGAACTCGTGGGCGTTGGCCGCGCGCGCCGCCGCCTCGACCTCGGCATCGCTGGCATCCAGGCGACCGTAGCGGATGTTCTCCATGATGCTCGAACCAAACAGGAACACATCCTGGGAAACCACCGCGACCGCATTTCGTACGGACTGCAGCGAGTAGTCGCGCAGATCCCTGCCGTTGAGCCTGATGCTGCCCTCGGTGGGGTCGAACAGGCGGGAGATCAGCTTCACCAGGGTGGACTTGCCCGCGCCGCTTGCCCCGACCAGCGCGACGGTCTGGCCCGCACCGACATCGAAGCTGATGTCCTGCAGAACCCTGACGCCGCTGCGGTACTGGAATCCTACGTCATCGAACCTGATCGCCGCCCCAGGCCCTTCGAACGGGATCGCGTCCTCCGCGTCTCGCACCTCAACCGGGGTGTCCAGGATCTCGAACACCCTGCGAGTCGCCCCGGCGGCGGCGCTGAACGACGAGTAGTGCTGGGCGATTCCGGCAATGCCCTGGGTGACGTTCTGCGAGTACAGCAGGAACGCGACCAGGGTGCCCGCGCTCAGCCCCCCATCGGCCACCTCGATACCGCCGTACCAGAATATGGCGATGGTCGAGAACGACGTCAGGAACGCAATGGTCGCGTTGAACGCGGCATCGATCCTGCGCGCCCGTATCGCCGACTCCAGGAACCTTGTCATGGAGTCCCCGTACCGTCCTGATTCGTACGCTTCACGCCCGAACGTCTTGGTGATCTCGATACCCGCAAGCGACTCCTGGGCAATCGTCGTCGAGCTGGCGAGCCTGTCCTGTATCGTTGCCGACAAGCGTCGGAACACCGGCGCGCATACACGGGTCAGGACCGACACCAGCGGACTGACCGCCAGAACCATCAGTCCCAGCTTCCAGTTCATCAGCATCATGATCACCGTCGCACCGGCGAGCTGGAAGAAGTTGGTCAGGAATGCGACGAGAAGATTGGAGACCGCGTTGCGCAACGCGGCCACATCGCTGCCCAGGCGCGACAGCAGATCACCGACGTTCTGCTTGTGATGATAGAGAAGCCCGAGATCGTGGTAGTGCCTGAACAGCTGCTTGCGCAGATCGACAACGATGGTGTCGCCGATGCGCTGCAGCAGGAACTGCCCCCAGAAGCTCAGCAACGACCGGACCACGAAGAACAGCAGCAGCCCGCCGGCGACGATGTGTACCTGCCGCTTGTCTCCGCTGGACAGGACCCGGTCGAATATCGCCTGCACGCCCAGCGGCAGACTCAACTGGATGGCCATCGCGACCAGGATCAGGACCAGGCATAGCGCGACCCCCGGCAAGTGGGGTCGCGCCATCGAGAGCATCCGCCATATCTGCGAGCCGTGCGCGGACGACGAAGGGTGCACCGGGTCCACCCTCAGTTCGCGCCGACTGCCAGATCGAGCCGCGCGCAGCGATCCTCCGCATGCCAGCCCGACAACAGCTCATCCAGCATGAAGGAGGCGCCGTCGCGCTTGAGATAGCGGTTCATGACCAGGGCGATACCCGCGCCGCCGGTGCCGAAGTCGCAGCTGATCCGGTTGAGCGACTCGCCCGGGAAGGCCAGCCCGCCATCACGCTCGAACGGGAACAGCATGCACCCGGCCAGCAATCGGCGGACACTGTTCTGCGCCTGGGCCTCCCAGCGCGGGAACCGCGCCATGTCCAGGAACATCTCGCAGATGCCCGAAATTCCGAAGAAATAGCCCGGGAAAATCGTGTATTTGCGGTCGCAATCGATCTGCACCTGATCCAGGGCACTGGCGTAGCGCTCGTCGCCGGTCGCATGCCAGTAGCGCAGCAGCGTCCTGCCGATACCCGAACTGCCCCAACGCCAGTAGGGGGTGTAGGAGCGGTTGCTGTCGCGAGCGATCCAGCTCATGCCACCGTCAGCGTTCACCAGGCTGTTGCCCAGCACCCACTCCAGTGCCTGACGGCCTGCTTCCAGGTACTTGCGCTCTCCACTTGCCTGCGCCAGGTACAACAAGTACAGCGCGACGCCGGCGCCGCCATGGCCGAGGCTGTCGGACATTCCGATACCGTTCTCCCAGTAGCAGCCCTTCGCTTCGTCCTGCTCGAACTTGCGGCTGTCCAGCAGACGATCGCCGGCCTGGATCGCGCTCTGGAGG
The DNA here is from genome assembly GCF_003233695.1 of Marilutibacter maris. Taxonomy (NCBI): domain Bacteria; kingdom Pseudomonadati; phylum Pseudomonadota; class Gammaproteobacteria; order Lysobacterales; family Lysobacteraceae; genus Marilutibacter; species Marilutibacter maris. Next base: position 2,970,877 of record NZ_CP029843.1, read on the forward strand.
AACGCTTCGTCCCCCAGCGAGGCAAAGAAGCGCAGCTGGGCCATGCCCCAACCTGCCATGCCGTTGAAGAGCTCGGGGGACCGCCACAGCAGATGATGGTCGCGGGTCATGTCGAGCATCCGGCGCGCATCCTCCGTGCACCCCATTTCCAGCAGCGACCAGGCGATCCCCGAGAGGCCCATGAACAACCCCGGCGAGTAGCTCTCGCGCACGACATCGCGGCTGCGAATCCAATCGATGACCCGGCCATCAACCTGCCCGCGTATGCGATGCATGACATGGGCCACACCGCAGGCACCGTGGGCGATACTGAGTGGATTGGTCTCGAACACGGCCGGATCGGCCGGATACAGGCGATCGGCGCGATCGAAGCTTGCCACCGAGTCAACGTAGTCCAGTATCCGGGACGTGGTCCCGGCCAGGTCGATATCGTCGACCTCGGTGGTTCCGATCCGCGGCTCGGCCGGACTGAACTCGACACTCAGCACAGCGATGATGTCGGCCGGGTTGGGACGCTTGCCTGCGTCTACGGACATCAAACGGCGGATCAGATCCGCGATGGAATCCGGCAACCCGAAGTCGCGCTGGAAGGACTGCAGATAGGTCTCGTGAGCGGCGCGATTGAGGGCCAGCATGGCGTTCATCGGGAACAACCCGGCCATCATCAGGCTACCCAGTGCGTAGCAGTCGTCGGCACGCGTCGCCATGCCGCGCATTTCCATCTCGTCGGTCGAGAAGCCCGGCGTGAACAGGTGCGTCGGCACGTCGACGCCTTCCTCGTAGCCGCCCTCGAAATCGATCAGCTTCACGTCGATCCCGCCATCTTCGCCTTCCTTGACCATCACGTTGGCCATGGACAGGTCGCTGAAGACGATATTGCGGTCGTGCAGGCTCTGGACGATGGCGGCCAGCTTCGTGAAAAGCTCGCGGTACTTTCGATAGAAGTTACGGCTGACCTCGGTGTCGGGCCGGGTTCGCAGCGACAGGGAGTTCTTGGACAGATACGACCGCAGAGTCGCGTAGCCGTCGAAGTACTCCTCGACCAGGTAGGCATGCTCCCAGTCCATGAAGAAGTCGTAGGGCTTCGGAGCGATACCGAGATCGGCAACGACCTCGAGCAGACGGTGTTCCTTCTTCAGCAATTGCACCGCGTCCAGACCACGACTGGAAACGTTCGTGTACGGGCGCGCCTCCTTGATCAGAACAGTGGCCGAGGTCTCGGTGTCCTCAGCCAGGTACACGCCCCCGGAGTTGCTGAATGCCAGCGGCGACTCGATCCGGTAGCGTCCGGCTTTCAGCAGTCCGGGGTCGCCCTCGTCCACCTCCGGCTCCTCCCCCACGAACGGATCCTTCACGCCCTTGGGAAGGTTGAAGTACGGCGTACGCTCGTCGTCGACGAACTCGCCATCGTCGTTGCGGATGATCAGGACGGACTTTCCGTCGGTGTCGGCGCGACGGATAGGCAGGATGCCACCGTATCGGTAGTGCACTACCCGGCTGTCCTTGTAGCGACGATCGGAAAGAATGTAGGGTCCCCAGTATCCGATCGTGGCCTTGTGCAGGGCCTCCAGCAACTCGCCGCACTCTTCCGCATCCCTGGGATACGCAGTGATGAACTTGCCGGCACCGCCGCGGTTCCAACGCTTGCCGTTCACGATCGACAACAATATGCGGTCGGATACGAACTTGAACGACACTCCGGCCTCGAACAGGACCCGCGCGGCGGACATCAGGATCGCGGGCGCATGGGCCGGCGTGGCCGAGAGATGGATCTTCCAGCCATGCGTTGGCAACTTCAGGCTCGGCGGCGAAACGTCGGACCACAGGTTGCGTTGCTTCAGCGTCCACCCACTCGGCAGGATCCGGCGCAAGGGTTCATGTAGGTCCTTCTGCTGGGCCGGATATCGTGACAGTGGCTCGTAGAACTGCCTGTCCGCCAACAGGTAGTTCAACTTGTCCTGGATGATGAGTTCTTGCATGTCCGGCCTCGCGAGAGCTTGGTGATTTGTTGGATTCGGGATCGTGCTGAGCTTGGCTGGTGCCGAGTCCGATCCGGAGATCGCGCCGGATCGGATCAGAAGACTTGGAGGCACGCGTGCCCCCAAGTCTTCCGTACGACACGATCAGACGGCGATGAACTCGTCGCCCATGAAGCACACCGCGGCGCTCTCGGTCGAACAGGCACAGCCGTTGTTGCTGCTGGTGCTGTCGTCGAGGTCCCGGTCCGGGAGCGAGTTGATGGAGGTCATCTTCTGCAGTTCGAGAATGCGGGACATATACATCTCCTTTAGGTTGATTGATGACGCGGATGCGTCGTTCCTACACCCTGGCCGCCTCGTCATGAGACTGCCGGGACACGCCAATTCCCACGCTCGGGAATGACATCTCGGCGCCAGGCGGCGATCGCCTGGCAGTGCCCCCGGACCTGATCCGGTGGACGTATCGGGTTCCGCCCCCAGCGTTCCTTGCCGGCATCCGCTTCTGCGGATCCAGACTCCCTGGAAAGCGGAGTTGAAGCAGTTGAATCGCGTTCTTCTTCGTCCTACCTGTTTCTATTTCGTATTCGTCCGCCAAAACCCTTCATCCATCTGCCGACTGATTCATGCCGACCTCTCTACTGGCGGACCGCCGAAGGACTCGTTCGCCTGCCGAAGTCATGCTTCCGGCATCGGGATCCAAGTCCTGACCCGAGAAGGGTCCCTTCCATCCATTGAAGCAATCGCCTGTGCGATTTCCATCCAGCTGATATCAAGTTCGAATCCGGCGAACGAAACCCGTCATCGATCTCATCGGCATGGACCCGGATGCGGCTGGAACCCAATGCATCCAGCCGTTTCAAACGCAGGACATACGATCAAGATCCCGGAGGCGCCTGGCTTCCGGGCTCAGCTCTGCTCGCTCATACGGCTATGAAGCCGCCGTCGATGAGGCAGGAGTTGACGCTGGTTGCCGAACAGTCGCAGCTGTTGTTGCTGCTGGTCGTCTGTCCTTCTTCGACCGAGTCAACGCTCGTCGCTGTCATCTTCTGCAGCTCAAGAATGCGTGACATGGACATCTCCTCTTCTGAGTGGCGACGCAGGATTGCGTCTGTGACGATTTCGGGAACGCCCCGGTGACTGAGCGCTCCCGTGCACCGGCCCTGCCGGGACACGGCACCTCGACGTCGGACGGATATCACCCGGCTTCCATCAGTCGCCGCGGGACCGCGGCGACCAATGGCCCCCTCAAGTTCGTAAGCACCACCGCACACCCGTCACCGCTCGCGTATCGGCGGCGAGACATGGCGGGATGCTCCAGCAGAAACCAGTGGCGATGACACTGGGATCCTGATGAGGATCTGGAGTGCATTGCGCACTCAGCGGCGACAGGAGGCCACTGGAGCACGGCAATGCCGGCGCGCACCAGCTGCGGCCACGGCGGGACATGCGCGAACCGCTTGCCTGAGCGGGGTGGTTTCGGCGGCTGCGGCCGTGCGCCGCCGTGACCGACTCGTTCTGCGAGGTATCGTCTCCGCCCTATCCGGACGGAGGCGGCGCCACCGTCGGCGCCAGCACGGTCACCGGCAGGTCGCGACCGGTCGCGGCCTCGTTGCCGCTCCAGTCGCGCGCGGTGATCCGCAGCAGATAGTCGCCCGGCGCCAGCTCGGACGGTTGCCAGTAACCGGTCGCGAGATTGCCGTCGCGCAGGGTGTTGGTCAGCTCGTAGCGGAAGCGGGTGACCGCGCTGCCGTGCACGGTGATCCCGCTGCCCGGCGCATAGGCGACCTTGACCGCCTCCCTGTCGACCGGCATGCGGTTGAACTCGATGTTCAACCGTGGCGATTCGTAGCCCGGCAATGGCCGCCCGGACGCATCGAGCCACTGGTAGCCCATCGCGTACAACCCCAGCCGGCGCCGCGCCAGGTTGCGGTCGACCTGATCCCAGGCATCGACCACGATCCGCAGATCGCGCGCGTCGGCCGGAACCTGCACCCGCCCCGCGTCCCGCGGCAACGCGCGATCGGCGCTGTCGAGCAGGGCGATGCCCTCGATCCGGGGCGGCTGGCTGTCGGCATAGTTGGCGAACGCCAGCGCGGCGGCGTTGACCTCGTAGCCGCTGGCGCCGACCTGCAGGTGCACATGCGCCATCGGATTGATCGTGCCCAGCACGTCGCCGGCGGCGAAGCGGGTGCCGCGCCGCACGCGGATCCTGCGCAGCGTGCCGTCCTCGTCATCGACCCGCGCGAAGCGTGCCGTATCGATCAGCTCACCGTTCGGACGGCGACCGACCCGCATGTGGATGTATTGCACGGTGTCCAGCGCCATGCCCTCGCCAAGGCGTCCCATGCCCCACGCCGGCAACGGGCTGGCGATCTTGGCGTCGGCGATCGCCAGCACGTCCTGGCCGACGTCACCGCGGATGTCGAGCCCACCATGCAGGTGATGGCGACTCTCGCCCTGATAGTCGCCACGGACCTCGCCGAGGGTGCCGACGACCTCGTGCCAGCCCAGTTGCGGGCGCAGCGGCCAACGGCCGCGGTTGTCGGGCAGCGGATCCAGCGGCGAAGGCCCCAGCACGCCGGTGCCGTCGCCCGGCGCCGCGGCCACCGTGGCGATCGCGGCCGCCTCCGCGCCGGCGCGGTCGGCGTTCTCGATGCGGTGAAGGCGATGGGCACCGGCATCGCTGAGGTAGAGCCGGCCACCGGCGTCGAGCGCGATGCCGGCCGGGCGCGAGAAGCGGCCATCGATGGCCGCGCCGATATCGTGATGGCGGCCGCCTCCGGCGACCTGCAACACCATCGCCGGCCAGATGCCGGCGGCGTAGAGCACGCCATCGTGACTGCGGGCCAGGCCGACCGGCGTGGTCGGCGCATCGCGCAGCACGGTGGCGACCTCGCCGCGCGACGACACGTGACGGATGCTGCGATTGCCGGCATCGGCGACCCATACGTCGCCGCGCGCGTTCACCGCCAGTCCGGTCGGAGTATCGAAGCGGGCCTGGACGCCGGCACCGTCGCGATCGCCGGGCAGGCCGTCGCCGGCCAGGGTATGGACACGGCCGTCGGGCTCGATGATGCGGATGCGGTCGTTGTAGGTGTCGGCGACATGGACGCGACCGCCGACATCGACCGCGATCCCGATCGGGCCGTTGAACTGTGCCTGCGCACCGGGCCCGTCGCGGAAACCGGGCGTACCGGTGCCCGCCAGGGTGCTGACCACGCCCCGAGGAGTGACCTTGCGGATCGCGTGGTTGCCGGTGTCGGCGACGTAGAGGTTGCCGGCCAGGTCCAGCGCCAGGCCGGACGGGGTGTGAAAGCGGGCGACCGCCGCCGGACCGTCGACGAAACCCTCGCCGCCACCGGCCAGGGTCGTCACCCGACCGTCGGCATGGATCACCCGGATGCGGTTGTTGTCGCCGGCGTCGGTCGCGTACAACCGGGCTTCGTCGGCCACGGCGACGGCGCCCTCTTCCCGCGCGTCGTCCGTCTGCGCACGCACCGGCGGCTCCCACAGCGCCAGCCCCCAGGGGTCGGCGAAACGGGATCGTGCGGCCGGACCGTCGGTGGCGCCGCCGACGCCGTCGCCGGCCACCAGCCCGACCCGCCCCCGCCAGCCCAGCCGTGTCGGTGGCGGCCCGGCTTCCTCGAACGCCGGCAACGGCGGCGTCCGCCCGATCAGGAAGGTCGCCGCCAGTGCCGCCACGGTCGCGGCGAGCGTCAGCCAGAGAAGGGTGTTGCGGGTCTTGGTGTTGCCCTTCATGCGGCCTGTCCAGCGGTGCGCGAATACCTGCCGGATTCTATCGATGATCGAGACCGCTGCCGATCAGGAGACCGCGGCGTCGTCAGCGACCGTATCGCCGCCGCCCGCAGATACCCCCTCAGATACCCGATCGCCCCGCGGCCGCGGCGACGGCAGCCAACGCGCCACCCACAATGCGACGACGGCGCCGGCCAACTGGGCGGCGACGAATCCGGCGACGTCGTCGGGACGGATGCCGGCGAAGCTGCGGGTCAGCGCGCGCGCGATGGTGACCGCCGGATTGGCGAACGAGGTACTGGCGGTGAACCAGTACGCGGCGAAGATCCAGGCCGCGACCAGCACCGGCACCGCCGCCGGGCGATGGCGCAGGCCGAGCAGGATCGTCAACAGCAGACCGAAGGTCGCGATCGCCTCGCTCAGCCACTGCGAGGCGCCGCTGCGCACGCGCACGCCCGGCTGCAGCAGGGCCTGGTCGAACATCGCGTGGGCGAGTATCACGCCGACGACCGCCCCGGCCACCTGGACCAGTACATAGGCGCCGGCCTCGCGATTGTCGAGCTCACCACGCACCCGCATCGCCACCGTCACCGCCGGATTGAAGTGCGCCCCCGACAGCGGCCCGAACAGCACGATCAGCACGTACAGGACGCCGGCGGTGGCCATCGCATTGGCCAATAGGGCCAGTGCGTCGTTGCCCGCGGCCAGGTTCACGCCCATGATTCCGGAGCCGACCACGGTCGCCAGCAGCAGCGCGGTGCCGATGAACTCGGCCAGCAGGCGCCCGCCCAGCGGTCGACGCGCAGGTCCCGCTGCGCTCACCGCAAGGACTCCAGCAGCGCCCGCACTCGCTCGCCGATCTCGTCGCGCACTGCGCGATAGCCGTCGTCGTCCATGTCGCGCGGGTCGGGCAGGCCCCAGTCCTCGCGCCGCTTCGCCGGCACCCACGGACAGTTGTCGCCGCATCCCATCGTGATCACCGCGTCGAACTCGCCGCCGATCTGCTCCAGCGACTTGGATGCATGGCCGGACAGGTCATAGCCGAGCTCGGCCATGAAGCGCACCGCCTTCGGGTTGATCCGCCCCGACGGCGCCGAACCCGCGCTGAGCGCTTCGACGGTCTCGCCGCCGTGGATGTGGGCGAAGGCCTCGGCCATCTGGCTGCGGTTGGAATTCTCGACACAGACGAACAGAACGCGGGCACGGGAGCCGGTCATGGCGATGGTCTCAGCAGCAGTTGGAGTCGGGCGCGCAGCAACTGGCCGGCGGCTCGACCGCGCGCCGTTCGGCCGGCATGTCCGGCGAGCAGCTGCTGCCGTCGGTGGCGCAGGCGCGCGCACCGCCGTTGTAGGTCGTCGCCTCGCCGAGGGTGCGGAAACTCTCCCACTTCACACCCTGCGGGTCCTCGACCCAGACCTTGTCCGAACGCGCATAGCAGCAGATCGCGCCGGTCTCCGGCTGGCTGGCGACACCGGCCGCGTCCAGGCGCTCGCCGAGCGCGGCCAGCATCGACTCCGACTCGACCTGGAAACCGAGGTGGTCGACGCCCGACGCGCGATCGCGGCTGGAGATCGCGAAGTTCACTCTCGGATCCTCCAGCATCCACTTCGCGTAGTCGTCCTTGAGCACGGCCGGTTCGCTGGCGAACAAGGCGGTGTAGAAACGGATGCTGGCCGACAGGTCGGCGACGTTCAGATGCACGTGGAACCGGTTCATGCACGATCTCCTCGGGATGGGGGCGAACAGACGTTGGAAGCCGGTGCGCATTCGCCGGCGCCGGCACAGCAGTTTTCGGTCAGGTAGGCGAGCAATGCGTTCATGCGCGCGTAGTCGGCGCTGACCCGGATCACCCGTCCCTCGCGCGCGTCCTGCACCAGACCGGCCGCGCGCAGCACGTTGAGATGTGCGCTGAGGGTCGCCGCCGGCAGCCCCAGCCGCTCGCGCAGCTCGCCGACCGCCAGCCCCTGCAGACCGGCCTGGACCAGGGCGCGGAAAGCCGCCAGCCGATTCTCGTGACCGAGGGCGCGCAGTGCGCTCAGGGCATCTAATGTTTCCATATTTCCAGAATTATCGAAATAAAATCCGCAGTCAAGCGCAATTTATTACCCGGGCAATATTGACATCCCGTAATTTACCCGGGCAAAATCTCCAACCACGACACCCCTACGGACCCGCCCATGAACGCCTCACCCTCCCGCTACACCGCCTTCGCCGGCCAGACGCTCCTGGCCCACGGGCCGCTGGACGAGGTCGCCTGCGCGGCTGCCGCCCACGGCGACGACGGCCATGACCCGGTACTGGTATTCGCCGACGACAGCGGACGGGTGGTCGACCTCGACCTGCGCGGCAGTGCCGACGAGATCCGGCAACGGCTGGCCGCGACTCCAGCGTCGGCGTCACCGCCGGCCGCGCCCGGCAACCGCCGCGAGGCCCTTCGCAGGATCGGCATCCCGCCACGCGGCCGGGCCGACGAAACGGCCGACACGCCGCGCCCGCGCGGACGGCCGAAGCTCGGCGTGGTCGCACGCGAGGTCACCCTGCTGCCAAGGCACTGGGAATGGCTCGCCGAACAGCCGGGCGGCGCCTCCGCCGCGCTGCGCCGGCTGGTCGAAAGCGCCCGCCACGCCAATGCCGACCGCGACGGCAGGCGCCGCAGCCAGGAGGCGGCCTATCGCTTCATGACCACTCTGGCCGGCGACCTGCCCGGCTACGAGGAAGCCAACCGCGCGCTGTTCGCCGGCGACGGGGCCGGCTTCGCCCGTCACACCGGAAACTGGCCGCGCGACCTGCGCGACTACGCTTTGCGGTTGGCCGCCGACGCGCTCGCCAACGGCGACGCCTGAACGCGCGAGGCCCGGGCCGGCGCAGACTCGCTCAGTCGGCCGGCCTGCAGACCAGGGCGTTGCCGTGGAAATCGACCCGCACCTCGCCCTGGTGCTCGCGGAAGTCCAGGCCCTCGCGCCCGTAACGGGTGCCGCTGGCGGCGGGCCGGGCGAACACGATCGCCTGGTCGTTGCCCCAGGTCAGCACCGCCGCGCGCGGATCGAGGTCGTTGTAGAAGGTCGCCGTGAACGGCTTGCCGTCGTCGTCGCAGCGGTACTCGACCGGGGTCGGCACCACGACCGCGCCGCTGTTGATCTGGAGGTCGACCAGGCGGGTCAGATAGGCCTCGCGCACGCAGTTGACCTTGTCCTCGGCCTTCCAGCAGTCGCCGCGGCCCTTGAGCCATCCGATCTGGGTCGCCTTCAGGGTGTCGCGTCCGTCGCCGGCCGCCTCCAGCGCCTCGCGGTAGGCGGCATCGAGGCGCCGGTCGAGCGCGGCGAGTCCGGGGTCGTCGCAGATCAACCGCTCGTCCTCTCCGACCACCTCGCGGCAGTCGAACGACGGCCCGTCGGCGGGCCGTTGCGGCGGCGCCTGCATGGGCACCGCGACATCGGTCGCTACGGCGCCGCGATCGGTGGGCGACGGCGGCTGACAGGCGGCAAGCAGGACGACAATGCCCAACGCGGGCATCGCCTGGATGGCGCGCGCGAGCGGGACGCGCGGCAGGGTCGACACGGCAGTGGGGGCGATCTTCAAGGGGAGCTCCAACAGGACGGCGATGCGGTGCGGCCTTTCATCGCAGCCGCCGGACCCGCATCGGGGCCGAGCTTGGCCGGAACCGCGTGACGATGGCGGCAATCCCGGCGCGGCCGCTGTCGATGGTTTCCACCGGCCCTAGGCACCGGTACCGATCGGACAACTGACGCCGGTGCCGCCGAGTCCGCAGTAGCCGTCCGGATGCTTGGACAGATACTGCTGATGCTCGTCCTCGGCATAGTAGAACGGTGGCGCCGGACAGCCGATCTCGGTGGTGATCGCGCCCAGCCCGGCCGCGCCGAGCCGCTGCTGGAACGCGTCGCGACTGGCGGTCGCCGCCGCGTACTGGACTTCGTCCTCGCAGAAGATCACCGAGCGGTACTGGCTGCCGACGTCGTTGCCCTGGCGCATGCCCTGGGTCGGGTCGTGCCCCTCCCAGAACGCCTTCAACAGGGCCTCGGCCGAGACCTCGGACGGCGCGTAGACCACCAGCACGGTCTCGGCATGACCGGTCATGCCGCTGCAGACCTCGCGGTAGGTCGGGTTCGGCGTATAGCCGCCGGAATAGCCGACCGCGGTGGAGAACACACCGGGGATCGACCAGAACATCCGTTCGGCGCCCCAGAAGCAGCCCATCCCGAACTGCAGGCGGGCCATGCCGGCGAAGGCGTCGCGCAGCGGCCGGCCATGCACGTGGTGGGCATTGCGCAGCGGCAGCGCGGTCGGGCGTCCGGGCAGTGCGTCGCCGGGCGCGGGCAGGCGTTGTTTGAAAGCTCCTATACCGAGCATGTCGGAACTCCAGGGTCGGTGCGTGGGGACACGCAGCAGCGGCGTGAGCCGCGATCGGGCATTCCCGTGAAAGCTTCATCGCGGCCTACGCCGCTCCTACGGTACGAAGCCGCCTCTACGGGATACTCCCGTCGATCAATAATCCAGCAGCGCGCGCAACGGCAGCTCGCGCGGCCAGCGCGCACGGCCGCCGAGGGCGGACAGCTCGATCACCACCCCGGCACCGACGGTCAAGCCGCCGAGCCGGGTGACCAGTTCGTGCGCGGCCGCGAGGGTGCCGCCGGTGGCGAGCACGTCGTCGACGATCAGGGTCCGCAGCCCACCGTCGAGGATGCCGCTCCGGGCCTGCAGGCGATCGCGGCCGTATTCCAGCGCGTACTCGACCTCGACCAGCGGCGGCGGCAGCTTGCCTGGCTTGCGCAGCGGCACGAAGCCCACTTCCAGCCGCCGCGCCAGCGCCGCGCCGAAGATGAAGCCGCGCGACTCGATCCCGCATACCGCCTCGACCCCGGCGTCCTGCCACGGCGCCGCCAGCGCATCGATGCAGCGACCGAACGCCTCGGCGTCGGCCAGCATCGGGGTCACGTCGCGGAACAGCACGCCCGCGGACGGGAAGTTGGGAACGTCGAGGATCCAGGCGCGCAACGCGTCGACGTCCAGTTCGTCGACCGGTGCCGCTACCGGGGTGGATGCGGGACGGCCTGCATCGTCGGCAGGGGGCATCGCGGGGGTTCCATGTAGGGGGCGGTCCGCCGGCTCAGGCCGGGACCCAGTCGCCGGCGCCGATGCCATCGTCGTCTTCCTGCGCGGCCGGCGGCGGTTCGGACAGCGGCAGGCCGGCGACCAGTTCGCTGGCCTCGGGCCAGGCGCTGTCGGGCACGCAGACCGCGACCACGCCGAACAGCGGCAGCTCGCCCATGCCGCCGACCAGGGCCTCGCCGCGCAGGAACACCGGAATCCCGGCGTCCTCCAGCGCGTGCTTGACCAGGTGGGCATCGATCAGGGTGTCGGCTTCGTAGACGACCTTCATCGGCGGGACCTTCTTCGGTGGCCTGCCTGTGAGCATACGCCTGCCGTCAAGGCCCCGGCGTCAAGGAAGCGTTGCCAACGCCGCCGTGGTAGGCGCCGGTGGAGGTTTCCGCGATCCCGAACCGCTAAACTGCACGGTTCCACCCCCGTCGACACCGTGCCGCATGTCCGCAACCCCCGAACGCCCTGCCCCCTCCACCGCCGCCGGAGATACGGCGGCGCAGGCGCCTGCCGCCGAGAAGAAGGATTTCATCAGGCAGATCGTCCGCGACGACCTCGCCAGCGGCCGGCACGAGGCGATCCGTACCCGCTTCCCGCCCGAGCCCAACGGCTATCTGCATATCGGCCATGCCAAGGCGATCTGCCTGGACTTCGGCATTGCCCGCGAGTTCGGCGGCACCTGCAACCTGCGCTTCGACGACACCAACCCGGTGAAGGAAGACCCCGAGTACGTGCGCGCGATCCAGGAGGACGTGCGCTGGCTGGGCTTCGAATGGAATGCGCTGCGGCACTCCTCGGACTACTTCGAGGTCTACTACCTCGCCGCCGAGAAGCTGATCCGCCAGGGCGACGCCTTCGTCTGCGATCTGAGCGCCGAGCAGGTGCGCGAGTACCGCGGCACCCTGACCGAGCCCGGCCGCGACTCGCCGTACCGCGACCGCGGCGCCGAGGAGAACCTCGACCTGTTCCGCCGCATGCGCGCCGGCGAGTTCCCGGACGGCGCCCGCACCCTGCGGGCGAAGATCGACATGGCCAGCGGCAACATGAACCTGCGCGATCCGGCGCTGTACCGGATCAAGCACGTGCCGCACCCGATCGCCGGCGCCGGCTGGTGCATCTACCCGATGTACGACTATGCCCACTCGCTGGGCGACGCGATCGAGGGCATCACCCACTCGTTGTGCACGCTGGAGTTCGAGGACCACCGCCCGCTGTACGACTGGTGCGTGGAGAAGGTCGACCTCGCCGGCGACCCCGCGCTGCTGAAGCCGCTGACCGACAAGGGCCTGCCGCTGGAGGCGGCCAAGCCCCGCCAGATCGAGTTCTCGCGCGCGAACATCAATTACACGGTGATGAGCAAGCGCAAGCTGATGGCGCTGGTGCAGGCCGGACTGGTCGACGGCTGGGACGACCCGCGCATGCCGACGCTGCAGGGCATCCGCCGCCGCGGCTACACGCCTGCGTCGCTGCGTCTGTTCGCCGAGCGGCTGGGCATCAGCAAGCAGAACTCGCTGATCGACTACTCGGTGCTGGAAGGCTGCCTGCGCGAGGACCTGGACGCGATCGCGCCGCGACGGATGGCGGTGATCGAGCCGCTGAAGCTGACGATCACCAACCTGCCGGAAGGCCACGAGGAATCGCTGAGCTTCCCCAACCACCCCAAGGACGAGAGCTTCGGCAGCCGCCGGATGCCGTTCTCCAATGCGCTGTGGATCGAACGCGAGGACTTCGCCGAGGTGCCGCCGAAGGGCTTCAAGCGCCTGGTTCCGGGGGGCGAGGTGCGCCTGCGCGGCGCCGGCATCGTCCGCTGCGACGAGGTGGTGAAGAACGACGCCGGCGAGATCGTCGAACTGCGCGGCAGCCTCGACCCCGAGTCGCGTCCGGGCATGGAGGGCGCCAACCGCAAGATCAAGGGCACCATCCACTGGGTCAGCGCCGCCCACGCGGTCGCGGCCGAGGTGCGCCTGTACGATCGTCTGTTCGACGTGGCCGACCCGGACGACGACACCCCGGACGAGAACGGCGTGGTCAGGACCTATCAGGACCACCTCAACCCGGGCTCGCGGCGGGTCGTGACCGGCTATGTCGAGCCGGCCGCCGCGGTCGCGGCGCCGGAGCAGGCGTTCCAGTTCGAGCGCAGCGGCTACTTCGTCGCCGACCGTTACGACCACTCGCCCGAGAAGCCGGTGTTCAACCGCGCCGTGACCCTGCGCGACACCTGGGCCGGCAAGGCCTGAGCGATCCGCGGCGGGCGCCCGCATCGCGGTTGTGGCCGCGTGCAGGGCGCTTGCCCTACCCTGCCTCGGCCGGCCGCCTCGCGCGTCCGGCCGCACTGTCGCCACCGTGCCTGGCAGGCACCGTCCAAGGAGGTTCGCATGTTCGACACGCTCATCGCCCGCGGCCGGGTCCGCCCGTCCGCCCCCGCGCTCATCGCCCTGCTCGCCGCCGTGCTGTTGCTCGGCGCCTGCGTCGCGCCGTCGACCACCGGTTCGGCGGTCGCCGCCGAGCCGCCGCAGTCCACCGACGATCGCGCCCGGACGCCGGACGCCGGCCCGACCGGCGCGGTCCGCATCGACAAGAGCTGCAAGACCGACGCCGACTGCACGGTCAAGAACGTCGGCAACTGCTGCGGCTACTACCCGGCCTGCGTCAACGTGAACAGCCCGACCGACCCGGAAGGGGTCAAGGCCGCCTGCGCCGAATCGGGAATGATGAGCGTCTGCGGTTTTCCGGCCATCGAGGGCTGCCAGTGCGTCGAAGGCAGCTGCCAGGCGCAGAGCGCCGCCCTGCCCGCGATCCAGTAAGGACACCGTTCAACAAGGAGTTTGAAAGATGCTGTATGCCCAGGTCCACCTGACCCTGCCGGCGTGGGTGCACGAGACGGTCGACACCGCCCGTACCTACACCGACGACGCCGACAAGGTCGCGCTCGCGGTCGAACTGTCGCGGCGCAACGTCGAGGCCGACACCGGTGGACCGTTCGGCGCGGTGGTGTTCGGGCCCGACGACCGCATCATCGCGATCGGCGTGAACCGGGTGGTGCCGCACAGCTGCTCGCTGGCGCACGCCGAGAACATGGCCTACATGCTGGCCCAGCAGCGCACCCAGCGCCTGCGCCTGAACCGCGACGCCGACGACCGTCCGTGCGGACCGATCACCCTGGCCACCTCGTCGCAACCGTGCTGCCAGTGCTACGGCGCGACCGTGTGGGCCGGCGTCGACCGGCTGCTGATCGGCGCGCGCGCCGAGGACGTGGAGTCGCTGACCGAGTTCGACGAGGGCCCGCTGCCGGCCGACTGGGTCGGCGAGCTGGAGCGTCGCGGCATCGCCGTGGTCCGCGACCTGCAGCGCGATGCCGCGCGCGAAGTGCTGCGCGACTACGGCGAACGCGGCGGTCCGCGTTACTGATCGGCGCCGCGCATGGACATCCGCCCCGACGACCTCAGCGATCCGCGCGTCCATGCGCTGCTGCGCGAGCATCTGCAGGACATGGCCCTGCACTCGCCGCCAGAAAGCATCCATGCGCTGGACCTGGACGCCCTGCGCGCCCCCGGAATCAGCTTCTGGACCGCATGGCGCGACCAGGATCTGCTCGGCTGCGGCGCACTGAAAGTGCTCGGCGATGGTCACGGCGAGATCAAGTCGATGCGCACCGCACGGGCGCATCTGCGCCAGGGCGTCGCTGCCGCGATGCTCGATCACCTGATCGGCGAGGCGCGCCGACGTGGCTGGCGCCGGCTCAGCCTGGAGACCGGTTCGATGGCCGTGTTCGCCCCGGCGCACGCGCTGTACGCGCGTTCGGGCTTCCGGCCGTGCGAACCGTTCGCCGACTATGCCGATGACCCCTACAGCGCCTTCATGACCCTCGACCTCGAGGTTCAGGCAGACCGCGGGAGCCGCGCGTGAGCGGCGACGCCCTGTTCTGCCACTGCCGGCCGGGCTTTGAACCCGAACTGGCCGCCGAGCTGGCCGAGCGCGCCGCCGCGCTGGGCCATGCCGGCTACCCGCGGACCCAGCGCGGCAGCGGCTTTGTCGAATACCTCTGCGACGACGCCGCGCAACTGGCCCGGCAACTGCCGTTCGCGGCGCTGATCTTCGCCCGCCAGAAGCTGCTGCGCCTGGCCGAACTGCGCGGCATCGATCCGCGCGACCGGATCGGCCCGGTCCTGGCCACGCTCGACACGATCTGCAGCCACGACCGCGACGGTGCGGCATTCGGCGAGCTGTGGGTCGAGCACCCGGACTCCGATGCCGGCCGCCCGCTGTCCGGACTCGCCCGCAGCTTCGGCAACGCCTTGCGGCCGGCCCTGCGCAAGGCCGGCTGGCTCAGCGCCCGCGAACAGCCGCGACTGCCGCGTCTGCACGTGGTGCTGCTGGACGGCGATCATCTGTTGCTCGGTCGCAGCCATCCCGGCGACAGCGCGCCGTGGCCGCAGGGCATCCCGCGCCTGCGCATGCATGCACAGGCGCCCAGCCGCTCGGCGCTGAAGCTGGAGGAGGCATTGCTCGTCCTGCTCGACCGCGACGAACGCGCCGCGTTGCTGCGCGACGGTCTGACCGGCGCCGACCTGGGTGCCGCGCCCGGTGGCTGGACCTGGGTGATGCTTGGCCACGGCCTGCACATGACCGCGATCGACAACGGGCCACTGCGACCGCACCTGTTCGAGACCGGCCGGCTCGAACACCTGCGCGCCGATGGCTTCCGCTGGCAACCGGCCCAGCCGCTGGACTGGATGGTCTGCGACATGGTCGAGCAGCCGCGACGGGTCGCCGTACGGATGGCGGCCTGGCTGCGCGAGGGCTGGTGCCGGCAGACGATCTTCAACCTCAAGCTGCCGATGAAGAAGCGCTGGGACGAGACCCGGCTGTGCCTGGACCTGCTCGAAGCCCAGGCCGGCAGGCCGCTGACGATCCGCGCCCGCCAGCTCTACCACGACCGCGAAGAGATCACCGTGTTCGCAAGGCCGCGCTGAGCGGCGACCGCCCCGTCGCCCTACAGCCCGGCCGCGCGTCGCCAGAACGCGTGGGTCAGCGGCGGCATTTTGCCGACCAGGCCCATCAGCGGGCCGCGCAGCAGGGTCGGCACCAGGGCATCGTTGGAGAACAGCCGGTTGAGACCGTCGAAGGCGTGCGCGGCGACCGTGTTCTCGCTCCTGCGCGTGCGCGCCCAGCGTGTCAGCCGCGACGGCGCGGCGATGTCGCCACCACCGGCGGCCGCCTCGCGCAGGGTCGCCCTCAGCGCGGCGACATCGCGCAGGCCCAGGTTCACCCCCTGCCCCGCCAACGGATGGACCACATGGGCGGCGTCGCCGATCAGGGCGACCCGGCCGGCGACGACGGACTCGGCCAACTGCCGCTTGAGTGGAAACGCGACCCGCTTCGACACCGCCCGCATCGGCCCCAGCGGACCGTCGAAGGCGCGATCGAGTTCGACCAGGAAGCTCGCCTCGTCGCAGTCGCGCAGACGCAGCGCCTCGGCCTCGGGCAGGGTCCAGACGATCGAGCTGCGCCGCCCTTCGCCGCCATCACTGCCGGCGAACGGCAGGAAGGCCAGCGGCCCGGTCGGCAGGAACCGCTGCCAGCAGGTCGCCTGGTGCGGGTTGGCATGATCGATGAAGGCGACCAGGCCGCTCTGGCCGCGGTCGCGGGTGACGGTGTCGATGCCGGCCATCGCCCGCAGTTGCGAGTCGCCGCCGTCCGCCGCCAGCACCAGTCGCGCGCGCAGACGCAGTCCGGACTCCAGCAGCACCGTCGCGCTGTCCTCGTCCTGTTCCAGGCCGGAAACCCGGTCCGGGCAGTGCAGTTCGACCCCCGCCGCCGGCAGCGCCGACCACAGCCGGTCGACCAGCAGGCCATGCTCGACGATCCAGCCCAGCTCGGTGCGCGCAAAGGCATCGGCCTCGAACACGATCGGATCGCCGCCGCCGGCGTCCCAGACCCGCATCGCCCGGTACGGCTGCAGCCGTGCCGAGGCCACCGCGGCCCAGACACCCAGGTCCTCCAGCAGCGCCGCGTTGTCGGGCGCGAACGCGTACACCCGCAGATCCGGCGCGTCGGCGCGCCACTGCGCCGGCGCACGCGCCTCGACCAGGGCCACGCGCAGACCATCGCGGGCGCAGGCCAGCGCCGCCGCCGCGCCGACCACGCCGGCACCGACGACCACGATGTCGTAACGGTCGCGCCGGCTCATGCGCCGCTCCCGGCCCGGCACAGCGCCGGCACCCGGCCACGGTAGCCCAGCGCGCCGCCGACGATCGCCGCCTGCACCGACGGCAGCCGGTCCAGCGCGAACAGCCCGGCACTGCGCAACGGGCGCAGCAGCGAGGCATCGTTCGCGGTCACCCGCGCCAGACCGTCGGAGAAGGCCAGGGTCTGCTCGCGATCGTCCCCGCGCCGGCGCACGTAGCGGGCCAACAGCCCGGCGTCGCCGCAATCGGCGGCCGGGTCGGCCGCGCGCGCGGCCTCGATCAGTTCAGCCAGGGTCAGCGCATCGCGCAGGCCGAGGTTGAAGCCCTGCGCGCCGATCGGATGCACGGTCTGCGCGGCGTTGCCGACCAGCACTGCGCGCGGCGCGGTCAGACGGCCGGCGACGGTCCGGATCGCCGGATAGGTGCTGGGCCGGCCACAGGCCAGGAAGCGGCCGACCCGCCATCCGAACGCCTGCTGCGCCCGTTCCAGGAACGCGGCCTCGTCCAGCGCGGCGACCGCGTCGGCCTCGTCGCGGGCGACCCCGTGGACCAGCCCGAAGTGACGGTCGCCGCGCGGCAGCAGCGCGGTCGGACCATGGTCGCCAAGACGCTCGTAGGCGGTGCCGTCGGGCGCCCGCTCGCTACGCAGGCGGGTGACGAACAGGGTCTGCCCGTAATCATGCGAATCGCAGGCGATGCCCAGGGCCTCGCGCACCTGGCTGCGGGTGCCGTCGGCGGCCACCAGCAGGCGG
The DNA here is from genome assembly GCF_003233695.1 of Marilutibacter maris. NCBI lineage: Bacteria > Pseudomonadati > Pseudomonadota > Gammaproteobacteria > Lysobacterales > Lysobacteraceae > Marilutibacter > Marilutibacter maris. Next base: position 2,988,670 of record NZ_CP029843.1, read on the forward strand.
GTGCGCAGGACCCGCTCGCCGCCACCGTCCGAAACCCGCACCGCGCGCACGCCGTCGACCGGGCCCGGCTCCAGTCCCACGAAAAGCACCGGGCGATAGCGCATCAATCGCGGCAGCTCGGCCAACCGCGCCTCCAGCGCATCGCCGAAGTCGCGGGCGATCACCACCTGGCCGAACGCCTCGCGACCGTGGTCGCGCGCCTCCAGCACCGCGCGGCCGAAGTCGCCGCGCCGGCTGATGTGGATGCGACGGATCGCCCCGGTCGGCGCATGCAGTTTCTGCATCACCCCGAGCGCCTCCAGCGCATTGACCGTGGCTTCGGCGAAGCTGAGGTTGCGCTCGTCGAACACCGCCGGCAACGAGCCCGGCGGCGCGGCCTCGATCAGGCCGACGTCGAGCCCGATCCGATCGAGCGCGATCGCCAGGCTGGCGCCGACCAGGCCACCGCCGACGATCAGGACGTCGTGGCAGGTCGTAGTGGCGGGGTCCGGGCCCGATGCGTCGGAGCCCGAAGCGGATGTCGTGGAAGCGGAGGCGGCATTCGGCATGCCCATCAGTTTACCGGCATGGCGCCTCGGCGCCTGCCCCCGGGGAACGCAGGGGGCGGGCCCGCCGCGGTCCGGGCGGGCCGGTGGGGTATGCTAGACACCTTCCGTCCGTACCGGTTCCCCTGTCCGATGAAGCCCGCCGCCACCGCCTCCCCGTCCGCTCCCACCGGCCCCTCCGTCGGCACCTTCGCCGCCGGCCCGATGGTGCTCGCCGGCCTGATCCTGGCCGCGGCGCTGACCCGCCTGCTGCCGCACCCGCCGAACTTCTCGCCGGTCGCCGCGATCGCGTTGTTCGGCGGCGCCTACTTCGCCTCCCGGCAGTGGGCCTTCATCGTGCCGCTGGTCGCGATGCTGATCTCCGACCTGGCGCTGGCCTCGATCAACGGCGGCATCTACGCCAGTTGGTTCAGCGGCGTCGGCATCTGGCTGGGCTATGCCTGCGTGGCGCTGACCACGGCCCTGGGCTTCGGCCTGCGTGGCCGCGTCGGCGGCGGCCGGGTGCTGGGCTTCGGCCTGGCCGCGTCGGTGCTGTTCTTCGTGGCCAGCAACTTCGGCGCCTGGCTGATGATGCCGGAGTACCCGAAGAGCGTCGGCGGCCTGGGCATGGCCTATACCGCGGCGATCCCGTTCTTCCAGTGGACCGTGCTCGGCACCCTGTTCTACTCGGCGCTGCTGTTCGGCGGCTTCGCCCTGCTGCGCAGCCGCGTTCCGGCGCTGCGGGCGCAGACGGCATAAGGGACCGGGCTGTCGGGCCGCGGCTCCGGCAGTGACGTCCCCCGCCCCCCGATCATGGGTAACCGTCTCTCCAAGATTTACACCCGCACCGGCGACGATGGCAGCACCGGCCTGGGCGACGGCAGCCGCACCGGCAAGGACTCGGCCCGGGTCGCCGCCTATGGCACCGTCGACGAGGCCAATTCCTGCATCGGCCTGGTCCTCGCCTGCGACCATATCGACGACGATGTCCGCACCCTGCTGACCGGCGTACAACACCAGATGTTCGACCTCGGCGGCGAGCTGTGCATACCGGGCCACGCCGCGATCGGCGGCGAGGACGTCGAGCGCCTGGAAACGCACCTGGACCGGTTCAACGATGCCCTGCCGCCGCTGAAGGACTTCATCCTGCCCGGCGGCGGCGAGGCGGCGGCGCGCTGCCATGTCGCCCGCACCGTGGTCCGCCGCGCCGAGCGCGAGGCGGTGGCGCTGGCGCGCGTCGAGGACGTCCGTCCCGAGGCGATCCGCTACCTCAACCGGCTGTCCGACCTGCTGTTCGTGCTGGCGCGGGTGCTGGCCCGCGCCGATGGCCACGGCGAGGTGCTGTGGAAGCACGAGCGGCGCCGGGTCTGAGGATCGGCATGGCGACCGCCGGCGGCCTCAAGCGCGAACTCGACCCGATGCCCGCCGAAGTGCTCGCGGCGCTGCGGGAGAGGGGCCTGCTCGACGCCCATCGCGCACGCCCCGCCTGCCAGCGCAACGACTGTCTCGGCTGGATCGCCCGCACCCGGCGCGAGGACACCCGCAGCAGGCGCCTGCAACAGATGCTCGACGAACTGCGCCGCGGCGACGCGTACATGAACATGGCCTGGCGCCCACGCGCCCCGCGCTGAGCCGATGCGCCTGTACACCCACCCCGCCTGCCTCCGCCACGATCCCGGCGCCAGCCATGCCGAACGGCCGTCCCGGCTGAGCGCGGTGACCGACGCGCTGCGCGGGGCGTTCCCGCAACTGCCCTGGGAAGAGGCGCCGCGCGCCAGCCGCGGCCAGCTGCTGCGGGTCCACGACGACGCCCTGCTGGCCCTGGTGCTCGACACCCCGGTGACCGAACCGACCCCGCTCGACCCCGACACCCTGCTCGGACCCGACTCGGCCGAAGCGGCCCTGCATGCCGCGGGCGCGGGCATCGCCGCGGTCGACGCGGTGATGGGCGGGTCGACCCGGCGCGCCTTCTGCGCGATACGTCCGCCCGGCCACCATGCCACCGGCTCGGTCGCGATGGGCTTCTGCCTGTTCAACAACATCGCCGTGGCCGCCGCGCACGCCTGCGAACGCCACGGTCTGGCCCGGGTCGCGGTGGTCGACTTCGATGTCCATCACGGCAACGGCACCCAGGCGATCTTCGAAAGCGACCCGCGGGTGATGTATCTGAGCTCGCACCAGATGCCGCTCTACCCCGACACCGGCCGCGTCCACGAACGCGGCATCGGCAATGTCCTCAACGCCCCGCTGCAGCCCGGCAGCGGCAGCGAGGCCTTCCGCAGCGTCTGGCGCGAACGCCTGTTGCCGGCACTGGCCGGCTTCCGGCCGCAACTGGTGCTGGTGTCGGCCGGCTTCGACGGCCACCGTCTCGACCCGCTGGCGCAGCTGGAGCTGGAGGCCGACGACTTCGCCTGGCTGACCGCCGAGCTGGGCGCGGTCGCCGACCGTCACGCCGACGGCAGGATCGTGTCGATGCTGGAGGGCGGCTACGATCTGGACGCGCTGCGCGAGTGCAGCGTCGCCCATGTCCGCGAGTTGATCGGCCATGGCGGCTGATCCGCGAACCTGAACAAGGGCATCGACGCCGAGGCGACCAAAATGAACACGAACCGCCCCCGGACCGCTCCCGCGTTGCCGCCGGCATCGCCGATGCGGCAAGCTAGCGACCGCTTTCGTCTCTGAATATGGAAGGCCGCGTGCGCAAGACCCTCCAGCTGCTCCCGCTTTCGTTGTGCATCGCCCTCGCCCTGCCGGCGATGGCGGCCGAGGAACAGGAAGACTGGAGCCTGTGTCCGGTCGGCGACGCCGTGCCGCCGTTCGAGGATGCGCCCGCGACCGACGCGACCGCGGCCGACCGGCCGAACGCGCCGACCGACATCGAGGGCGGCAGCCTGTCGCGCGAGAGCGATGGCGAGAACATCGTCGTCCAGGACAACGTCCGACTCAGCCGCGGCGACCAGTTCCTGCACACCGACGTGCTCAGCTACAACGAAGAGAGCGGCCAGTACGTCGCCGAAGGCGGGGTGCGCTACCAGGACTCGGGGATGCGGATCCTCGCCGAGCGTGCCGAAGGCGACCAGAACGCCGACCGCCACAGCATCCAGGACCTGCAGTACCAGCTGACCGAACGACGCGGCAACGGCGGCGCCGAGCGGATCGACCTGCACGGCGCGCAGGGCTCGCTGGTCGGCTCGACCTACACCACCTGCGATCCCGACGACCAGCAATGGCAGCTGAAGGCCCAGCGCATCGACATCGACACCGAGGAAGGCATGGCGGTGGCGCGCAATGCGGTGGTGAAGATCCACGACGTGCCGATCCTGTACGTCCCGTGGTTCATGTTCCCGATCGACGACCGCCGCCGCACCGGCCTGCTGTACCCGTCGATCTCGATGTCCGGGCGCAACGGGCTTGACTGGAAGCAGCCGATCTACCTCAACCTCGCGCCCAACTACGACGCCACCCTGACGCCGCGGATCATGTCCGAGCGCGGCGCGATGATCGGCACCGAGTTCCGCTGGCTGTACCCGGGCGGCCGCGGCGAGTTCTATGGCGAATGGATGCCGCACGACAAGCTGCCCGGCAGCGAGCCGGACCGCTACCTGCGCGACGACAACGGCAATCCGATCGCCGGCGCGACCCTGCCCGAGGACGACCGCGGCCTGCTCCGGCTGAAGGCCAACCACAACCTCGGCGATTGGTTCGGCGGCCGCTGGCAGGCTCGCGCCAACCTCGGCTGGGTCAGCGACACCCACTATCTGGACGACTTCAGCAACAGCCTGTTCGGCCGCTCGTCCTATCAGATGACCAGCACCATCGGCCTGTACGGACGTGGCCGCTACTGGGATGCCGGCCTGATGGCCGATCACCAGCAACTGACCGACTACACCGTTCCGGAGCGCAATCTGCGCTACGACCGCCTGCCGCGTGCCAACTTCAACTGGTCGCAGCCGTTCGGCAACTGGTTCGAGGCCGGACTGTCCGCCGAGGCGGTGCAGTTCCGCCACGATGTGCGCGACGAAGGCAGCCGCCTGGACTTCAAGCCCTACATCAGCATGCCGCTGGAAGGCGCCAGCTGGTTCCTGCGCCCGACCCTGGCCTGGCGCTACACCTCGTACGGCCTCGACGCCAACCTCGCCGACAGCATCGCCACCGATCGTGCAAAAGCCTTCGCCGACGAAACCGGCGGGACGGTGACTCCGGACCTGATCGCGCGATTCCGCAACGACTCCCCGAGTCGCAGCCTGCCGATCGCCTCGCTCGATGCCGGGGTCTACTTCGACCGCAGCACCACGATCCGCGGCGAGCGCTATCTGCACACGCTGGAACCGCGGATCTACTACCTCAACGCGCCGTACCGCGACCAGTCCGACCTGCCCCGGTTCGACACCACCGCGATGACCTACAGCTGGGGCCAGTTGTTCCGCGACAACCGCTACACCGGCGCCGACCGCCAGACCGACGCCAACCAGCTGACCACCGCGCTGACCACCCGCCTGATCAGCGAGGACGACGGTCGCGAGCGGCTGTCGGCCAGCATCGGCCAGATCCAGTACTTCGACGATGTCCGCACCACCCTCGGCGGCGAGCGCCCGATCGAACAGGGCAAGTCGGCCTGGATCGCGGACGTCAGCGTCTCGCCCAGCGACCGCTGGAACATCAACGTCGGCTACCAGTGGGACCCGAAGTTCCGCGGCGAGGATCTGGCCAGCCTGCGCCTGCGCTACCTGATCGGCGAGGCCGGGGTGGTCAACCTCGGCTACCGCTACCGGCGCAACCCGACCACCCGCGAGGACCTGCTGGAGCAGGTCGACTTCTCGTTCCTGTATCCGATCGACCACAACTGGAGCGTGGTCGGCCGCTACTACTACTCGCTGCTCGACGACAAACTGCTGGAGTCGATCGCCGGCGTGCAGTGGGAAAGCTGCTGCCTGGCGGTGCGCCTGGTCGCCCGCCGCTACGTCCGCAACCGCGACGGCGACCTCGACGATTCGCTGCGCCTTGAGTTCGAGCTCAAGGGCCTGGGCTCGGCCGGCCAGAAAACCGAGCGCGAACTGCGCCGTGCTATTCTCGGCTACGACCGAGACGACCTGTACCTGGTCCCTCCGTCCCTCATCACCGACGACAACGTCGACTCCTCGCCCGATCCGATCCTATGAAGAAATACCTTGCCTGTGCCCTTGCCGCGGCCATGTTCACCTCGTCCGTCCAGGCCCAGCAGACGCCCCAGGCGCCGATACAGGGACAGACGATCGACGGCATCGCCGCCATCGTCGACGAGGACGTGATCCTGCGCAGCGAGCTCGAGCGCGCGATCGCCAACATCCTCGCCCAGTACGGCGGCCGCGAAGGCCAGTTGCCGCCGCGTGAGGTGCTGGAACGGCAGGTGCTCGAGCGTCTGGTCCTGGTCAAGCTCCAGGTCGCGCGCGCCGAGGGCACCGGAGTCCGGGCCAACAACCAGGAAGTCGACGCCGCGATCGCCAACATCGCCGGCCAGAACGGCATCAGCATCGACCAGCTGAGCCAGCAGCTGGCCCGCGACGGCACCTCCTATGAGGAGTTCCGGCAATCGGTCCGCGAAGAACTGATGATCCAGAAGCTGCGCCAGCGTTACGCGCAGTCGCGGGTCTCGGTCAGCGACGCCGAGATCGAGGCGGCGATGGAGGCCCAGCAGTCCGGCGGCGCCCAGTACCACCTCGCCCACATCCTGGTCGCCCTGCCCGACGGCGCGACCCCCGAGCAGATCGAGACCGCGCAACGCAAGATCGAGGGCATCAAGGCCCTGCTCGACCGTGGCGAGATGGACTTCGCCGCCGCCGCGGTGCGCTATTCCGACAGCCCCAACGCGCTGGAAGGCGGCGATCTGGGATGGCGCAGCCTGGACGAGATCCCGAACGCGTTCATGCAGATGGTCCGCGACATGTCGCCGGGCGCGGTCAGCCAACCGCTGCGCGGCCCCAGCGGATTCCAGTTGCTGCAGATGGTCGAAACCCGCGACGCCAGCGCGGTTCCGGACCAGATGGTCACCCAGTACAAGGCGCGCCACATCCTGATCCGCGTCGACGAGAACAACAGCGACGCCGAGGCCAAGGCCGAGATCGACACCCTCGCCGCGCGCCTGGCCGGCGGCGCCGACTTCGACACCCTCGCCCGCGAGCAGTCGCAGGATCTCAACAGCAAGGCCCGCGGCGGCGATCTGGGCTGGTTCAGCGCCGACGCCTTCGGCCTCGAATTCGGCGGCCAGGTCACCCGTCTCGCCGACGGCCAGGTATCGGCGCCGTTCCGTACCTCGACCGGCTGGCATATCGTCGAGCGCACCGGCAGCCGCCAGACCAACGTCACCGACCAGAACCGCCGCAACCAGGTCGCCGAGACCATCGGCCGGCGCAAGCTGGAAGACGAGTGGAACCGCTTCCTGCGCGAATTGCGCGGCGAGGCCTTCGTCGACCTGCGGGTCGGCCCGCAGACGGCCGACGCCGCCAGCGGCGGCTGACATGGCCCTGCCCCGGCTCGCGCTGGTGCCGGGCGAGCCGGCCGGCGTCGGGCCGGAACTGTGCGTCCGCCTCGCCCAGCGCCCGCGCGACTATCGACTGACCGCCTTCGCCGACGCCCGCAGCCTGCGGGAGGCGGCCGCGCGACTGGAACTGCCGCTGACTCTGACCGCCCCCGGCGAAGGTCCGGCGACCCCGGGCGAGCTGGCGATCGTCGAGGTTCCCAATGCGGTGCCGGCCACGCCCGGCGCCCCCGACGCCCGCAACGCGGCGGCGGTGATCGGCGCACTGGAGCGCGCCGCCGCCAGTTGCCTGGCCGGCGACCACGACGGCCTGGTCACCGGGCCGGTGCACAAGGCGGTGATCAACGAGGGCGGCATCGCCTACACCGGCACCACCGAGCTGCTGGCCGCGCAGGCCGGCTGCGAAGTGGTGATGATGCTGGCCAACGACATCGTCCGGGTCGCGCTGGCGACCACCCACCTGCCGCTGCGCGAGGTTCCCGATGCGATCACCGCGGCCGCGCTCGAACGCAGCCTGCGGATCGTCCACCGCGCCCTCCACGACGACTTCGGCCTGGCCGACCCGGTCGTCGCCGTGCTCGGCCTCAATCCGCACGCCGGCGAGTCCGGTCATCTCGGCGCCGAGGAAATCGAGGTGATCGAACCGCTGCTGGCGGCCCTGCGCGAGGAGGGCATGCGACTGATCGGTCCGCTGCCGGCCGATACCGCATTCCTGCCCGGCAAGCTGCGTGGCTACGACGCGGTGCTGGCGATGTACCACGACCAGGGCCTGCCGGTGCTCAAGTACAGCGGCTTCGAGCAGGCGGTCAACATCACCCTCGGCCTGCCCTACCCGCGCGTCGCGGTCGACCACGGCACCGCGCTCGACCTGGCCGGCAGCGGCCGCGCCGATCCTTCCAGCCTGTTCGCCGCCGCCGATGCCTGCGCGCGGATCGCCCGTCGCCGCACGATGCCGCGCACGCCCCTGTCCCGAGTCCCGAACCGATGAGCCGACGCCACTCCACCGATCCCGCAAGGGCGCCATCGAAGGGCTTTTCCGCCGAGGCCAAGAAGTCGCTGGGCCAGCACTTCCTGCACGAGCGCGGGATCATCGATCGCATCGTCAGGGCGGTGAATCCGAAGCCCGACGACCGCCTGGTCGAGATCGGCCCCGGCCAGGGCGCGATCACCTTTCCGCTGCTCGACGCGCACGGCCGGCTGACCGTGATCGAGTTCGATCGCGACCTGATCTTTCCGTTGACCGAGGCCGCGCGCGAGCACGGCACCCTGCGGGTGATCCACCGCAACGTGCTGGAGGTCGACTTCACCGCGCTGGCCGGCGAGGAGGGCCCGCTGCGCCTGGTTGGCAACCTGCCCTACAACCTGTCCTCTCCGATCCTGTTCCACGCCCTGGAGCACGCCGCGGTGATCCGCGACATGACCTTCATGCTGCAGAAGGAGGTGGTCGACCGCATGGCCGCCGGCCCCGGCAGCAAGACCTACGGACGGCTCAGCGTGATGCTGCAGGCCTACTGCGAGGTGACGCCGTTGTTCAGCGTCCCTCCCGGGGCGTTCCGTCCGCCGCCGAAAGTCGATTCGGCGGTGGTGCGGCTGCTGCCACGCGCCCCCGAGACGATCGGGATCGACGACCCGGCCCGGTTCGCGGCGGTCGTGCGCGACGCCTTCGGCCAGCGCCGCAAGACCCTGCGCAACGCGCTTTCGCAGCAATGCGACAGCGAACGGATAGAGGCCGCCGGCATCCGTCCGGACCTGCGCGCCGAACAGCTCGAGGTCGCCGACTTCGTGCGTCTCGCCAACGCCCTGGCCTCCTGATTCCCACCGCCCGCAAGACCCGCCCGCCCGGCCCGTGCCGGGTACACTGTCCGCATGAATCGCCCCGCCGAATACGCCCTCGACATCGAAGTCGCGACCCGCTATCTGGACGACCAGTCCGAGCCCGAACAGGATCGCTACGTCTTCGCCTACACCATCCACATCCGCAATCGCGGCACGGTGCCCGCGCGCCTGCTTGCCCGGCACTGGGTCATCACCGATGCCAACGGCAAGGTCCAGGAGGTCGAGGGCGACGGCGTGGTCGGCGAGCAGCCCTGGCTGCGTCCCGGCGAGGACTTCGAATACACCTCCGGCGCGATGCTGGAAACCGATCTGGGCACGATGCAGGGCCACTACCGCATGCTCGCCGACGACGGCACCCAGTTCGACGCGCCGATTCCGCCCTTTACCCTGACCGTGCCGCGCACGCTGCACTGACCGGGGCCATGTTGCGATGAGTATCTGGGCCATCGGCGACCTGCAGGGCTGCTACGACGCGACCCAGCGGCTGCTGGATAAGATCGCCTTCGACCCCGCCCGCGACCGTCTGTGGTTCTGCGGCGACCTGGTCAACCGCGGCGGACAGTCGCTGGAAACCCTGCGGCTGGTCCACTCCCTGCGCGAACACGCCGTCGTCGTGCTCGGCAACCACGACCTGTCGTTGCTGGCGATCGGCCAGCGCAGCGAGGAGGAGCAACGCAAGGTCAACCCCGACCTGCAGAGGATCGTGCTGGCCGAGGACCGCGACGCCCTGCTCGGGTGGCTGCGCATGCAGAAGCTCTGCCACGTCGACCGGGAGCTGGGCTGGATGATGGTGCACGCGGGGCTTGCGCCGAAGTGGACGGTTTCGATGGCCGAGCGCCACGCCCGCGAAGTCGAGCACAAGCTGCACGGCGACCAGTACGGCCGGCTGCTGAGGTCGATGTACGGCGACGGCCCGGCCTGGAACCCGCGCCTGGCCGGCAACGACCGGCTGCGCGCGATCATCAATGTGATGACCCGCCTGCGCTACTGCACGCCGCGCGGACGGATCTCGTTCGAGGACAAGGGCGTCCCGGGCACCCAGCAGGCCGGTCTCTATCCCTGGTACGAGGTGCCGGGTCGCGCCGAGCGCGATCTCAGGATCGTCTGCGGACACTGGTCGACGCTGGGCCTGTTCATCGGCTATGGCGTGCACGCGATCGACACCGGTGCGGTCTGGGGCGGCAAGCTGACCGCGCTGCAGCTCGACTGCGAAGGCCTGAACCTGGTCCAGGTGCCCGGCCGCGACCAGCCTGCGGCCCCGCCCAGGCAGCGGCACAAGTCCAAGCCGCGCAACGGCCAGCGGCGCTGAGCGGGTGCCCGCGCGCGGCTCCGGTCGGCACGCGGCACCCCGGCGATGGGTGTGGCCGGCCATCGGCGCGATGATCACGCTCGCCGCACTGCTGATCGCGATCCGGCTGCCGCCATTCGGCGCGGCACCGGTCGACCCGGTGCCCGAGGTCGCACCCGCGACGGCCACCGTCGGCGAAGCCCGCCAACCGCCCGCCAGCGACCCGGCGCGTTCCGAAGCCCAGGCCCCGCCCAGGGTGCGGGCCGCGCGGGCGCGGATCGGTCGCACCCGTCTCTACGATCCCGCCTATGTCGCCCTCGACTACCCCGGTGGCGATGTCGCCGAGGACCGGGGCGTCTGCAGCGACGTCGTCGTGCGGGCCTTGCGCGCCGAGGGCCTGGACCTGCAACAGGCGGTCCACGAGGACATGCGCGCGCACTTCGACGCCTATCCGCAACGCTGGGGGCTGCGGCGCCCGGACCGCAGCATCGACCACCGCCGGGTGCCCAACCTGGAGCGCTGGTTCGAACGCCAGGGCTGGTCGCTGCCGCTGCGGGCGCGTGCCGGGGACTATCGGCCCGGCGACCTGGTCAGCTGGCGCCTGCCCGGAAGCGGCCTGCCGCACATCGGCATCGTTTCGGACCGGCGCGGCAGCGACGGCGTGCCGCTGATCATCCACAACGTCGGCCACGGCACCCGCGAGGAAAACGTGCTGTTCGCGTATACCTTGAACGGCCACTATCGTCCGCCGCCGCATTGACGCCGGACGCCAGGGTCAGCGCGCTCGGAACCGAATGCTCAGCCCCGCACGCTCAGATCCGTACGTAGTCGACGAACTCGAAGGCGTGCGCATGCCGCGCATCGGCCGGGTGCGCCTCGCGCGCCAGCACCCGCCACGCCAGCGGATCGAACCGCGGGAAGAACGCATCGCCCCCCTCGACCGCCGCATCCACGTGGGTCAGGCACATCCGCTCCGCCATCGGCAGGCACAACGCATAGACCTCGCCGCCGCCGATCACGCACAACGCGTCGGCGCCATCGGCCTCGGCCAGGCGACGCGCCTCCTCGACGCTGGCGACCGCCTGCATACCCTCGAACGGCACCCGGCCGCCGCGGGTCAGCACCAGGTTGCGTCGTCCCGGCAGCGCACGTCCGAGCGACTCGGCGGTCTTGCGTCCCATCAACAATGGCTTGCCCAGGGTCAGCGCCTTGAACCGCTTCAGGTCGGCCGGCAACCGCCACGGCAACTCGTTGCCGCGACCGATGACATGATTGCGGTCGAGCGCGGCGACCAGGACCAGCCCGGTCATCGCCCGCGCTCCACCCGGTGCGATCTCAGTTCTGGCATTCGAGCATGACCGGCAACACCTTGGCCCCCATGTCCGACACCAGCTTCTTCATCGCCGGCGAGCTCATCAATTGCTCATGCGAAGCCTTCAGGGTGGCCTGGACGTCGCTGTCGGCGGCCTGGCTGTTGCGGAGATAGGCCGCACCCGCCGGACTGTCTGCAAAGGCGATGAAGGCCTCCAGGTCCTCGTGGGACAAGCGCCGGCGCAGCACGTCCTTGATCTGCGCTTCCAGCTCACCGGAACCGAAGTAGCCCTGCACGGCGTCGCGGAACTCGTTGTCGGCGAAGTCGTCCATCGCACGCTTCAGCGCGGGACAACTCTGCGTCTGCGGCTTCCCGGCCATCTTGGCGCGGAAGTCCTCGACCAGCCGGTCGACGTCGACCGCCGCGAGCCGAGTGCCATAGGTCAGCTCGAAATAGCGGTCGAGCGATGCCTCGTAGGCGCGATTGCCGGCCAGCGCCGGCGCCGCCGCCGCGACCGACAACAGCAGTGCGGCGGTCCGCCGCAGGAAGTCGTTTCCGGGTGTGGTGCGCATGTTCGCCTCCCCTGTGGCGATGGATGCCGGTATCGGTAGGCGGACGCCACCGGTACCCGCGGATGTCAGACCGCGACCGGCGCCTTGATCGCCGGATGCGGGTCGTAGCCCTCGATCGCGATGTCGTCGTAGTCGAACCCGAAGATGTCGCGGACCTGCGGATTCAAGGCCAGCCGAGGCAGCGCGCGCGGCGCGCGCGCGAGCTGTTCGCGGGCCTGCTCGAAGTGGTTCGAGTACAGGTGCGCATCCCCGAGCGTGTGCACGAAATCGCCGACCTCCAGCTCGCAGACCTGCGCGACCATGTGGGTCAGCAGCGCGTAACTGGCGATGTTGAACGGCACGCCGAGGAAGATGTCGCCGCTGCGCTGGTAGAGCTGGCAGCTGAGCCTGCCGTCGACCACGTAGAACTGGAACATCGTGTGGCACGGCATCAGCGCCATCCGCGGCAGGTCGGCGACGTTCCAGGCACTGACGATCAGCCGGCGCGAATCGGGATTGCGCTTGATCTCCTCGACCACCCAGCGGATCTGGTCGATGCCGCCCTCCTTGTCGCCGCCCCAGTGCCGCCACTGGTGGCCGTAGACCGGACCGAGTTCGCCGTCGGCATCCGCCCATTCGTCCCAGATCGAGACCTTGTTGTCCTTCAGGTAGGCGATGTTGGTGTCGCCGCGCAGGAACCACAGCAGCTCATGGACAATCGAGCGCAGGTGCAGCTTCTTGGTCGTGACCAGCGGAAAGCCCTGCGACAGGTCGAAACGCATCTGCCAACCGAACACGCTGCGGGTACCGGTGCCGGTGCGGTCGCCCTTGTCGGTGCCGTGTTCGAGGACGTGACGCAGCAGGTCGAGATAGGCGCGCATCGGAACTACTCCTTGGTCGTCGGCGGGACCGGCTGCAGGGTCGGCGAGCGTCGCGACAGCCACAGCCAGAACAGGCCGAGCGCGATCAGCGGGGTGCTGAGCACCTGCCCCATCGTCAGCCAGTCGAAGGCCAGGTATCCCAGCTGCACGTCCGGCACGCGCACGAATTCGACCAGGAAGCGGAAGCAGCCGTACAGCAGCGCGAACATGCCGGCCACCGCGTAGCGCGGCCGCGGACGGCGCGAGAACCACCACAGCAGCAGGAACATCGCCAGCCCTTCCAGACTGGCCTGGTAGAGCTGCGAGGGATGGCGGGCAAAGGCGTCGAGGGCGCCGTTCGCGTGCAGCGCGCGCAGCTGCTCCAGCGGCAGGTTGGCGTACTGCTCCGGCAGCGCGTGCGGGAACACCACGCCCCAGTCGGCGCCGGTCGGCTTGCCCCAGAGCTCGCCGCCGATGTAGTTGCCCAGCCGTCCGAACCCCAGGCCCGGCGGCACCAGCGGGGCGACGAAATCCATCACGTCGAAGAAATGCAGGCCGTTGCGGCGCGCCCACCACAGCGCCGCCGCCATCACCCCGACCAGGCCGCCGTGGAAGCTCATCCCGCCTTCCCAGATGCGGAACAGCATCAACGGGTCTTGCAGGAGCTCGGAGAACCCGTAGAAGAACACATAGCCCAGGCGCCCACCCAGCACCACGCCGATCATCGCGTAGAACAGCAGGTCGCTGAAGCCCTGCTCATCGACCCCCGGCAGGCGGCCGGCGCGGATGCGCAGGCGTCCGAGCCACCACGCGGTCAGGAAGCCGAGCAGGTACATGATGCCGTACCAGTGGACCTTGAGCGGACCCAGCCCGAAGGCGATCGGATCGATCTGGTGCAGGACGATCATGCGGACGGCGGACTCCGGTCGGCGGCGGGGCCCCTATTGTGCCCGACCGTGGACGTGGATCGGGAACACCCGCCCGCGCGCCGTTCACGCGGGAGCGCCGCGACGGCGCCTACAGCAGGTGCGGGTCGTCCGGCAGCTCGTTGACATCGGCATCGCCCTCCGCGCGCGGGAAATGCCGGGCGACCAGTTCCGACAGCGCCTCGATGCCGGCCACCACCGCCGCCTCGTGCTCGCCGGCCTTCAGCCGGGTCTCGATCAGCTGGCAGACACCGCGCCACTGCGCATCGCTGACCCGGCCGTCGAAACCGCGGTCGGCGACGATCTCGATGCGATGATCGGCCAGCAGCAGGTACAGCAGGACCCCGTTGTTGGCCTCGGTGTCCCAGACCCGCAGCCGTGCGAACACGTCGGCGGCGTGGTCGCGGGCGTCGACACCGCGCCAGACCATGGCCGCCGGCAGCCCGGCCTCGACCGCGAAACAGACCTCGCCGCGGTGGCGGCGCTCGCCGTCGACGATCGCCCGGGTGATCCGCTGCAGGGCGTCGGCCGGGAACCGACGCCGCGAGGACGGCGCGAACAGGTGACGGAGCAGGCGTTGCAGACGGGCCATGGTTCACCAGCTCCCGGAGGCGCCGCCGCCTCCGCTCATGCCGCCGCCACCGGACCAACCGCCGCCGGAACCGCCCGAAGAGCCGCCGCCCCAGCTTCCACCGCCGCCACCGAAGCCGCCCCAACCGCTGTCGCGGGCAAACCGGCCGCCGCGACCACCACCCTTGGGGAGCAGCCCGATGAAGAATCCGATCAGGCCGCCAATTGCGCCGATCAGCAGCATCGAGGAGAACATCCAGGCCACCAGGCCGGACAGTCCGCCGCCGATCACCCCGCGCGCCAGCCCCGGCAGGCGACCGAACAGGCCGCGCGCGAACTGGGCCACGAACAGCGAGACAAACAAGGCGATCGCCCAGTAGTCGTTGTCGCCGTCGCTGTCCGCGCGCGGCCGGGCGTCCGCCATCGGCGCCGGCAGCGGCTCGCCGTCGATCAGGCCGGCCAGTGCGGCGCTGGCCTCGCCGACGCCGCCGGCGAAGTCGCCGGCGCGGAAGCGCGGCACCAGGTATTCCTGGATCACCCGGTGCGCGGTCGCGTCCGGGATCGCTCCCTCCAGTCCATAGCCGACCTCGATATGCACCCGCCGGTCGTCCCTGGCGACCACCAGCAGCACGCCGTCATCGACGCCCTTGCGTCCCAGCTTCCAGGTCTCGAACACCCGCACCGCGTACTGGGCGATGTCCTCCGGCTGCGTGGTCGGCACCATCAGCACCTGCAACTGGCTGCCCTTGCGTTGCTGCAGCGCCAGCGCCCGGGCCTCCAGCGACTGGCGGGCCGCCGCATCGAGGGTGCCGGTGGTGTCGACCACCGGCGAATCCAGCGGCGGAATCGGCGCCAGCGCCTGGGCCAGGCCCGGTACCGTCCACAGCAGCGCGACGGCCGCCAGCAGCCAGGCTCCCAACCATGCGCGCAGCCCCGTCACCGGCGATCAGCCGCCGCTGCCGTCGCCGAAGTCGACCGTCGGCGCCTGCTGGATCCGGGCCTCGTTCTCGACGCTGAAATTGGGCTTGGGCTCGTAGCCGAACATCATCGCGGTCAGGTTGACCGGAAACCGGCGGATGTAGGTGTTGTAGTCCTGCACCGCCTGGATGTAGCGCTGGCGCTCGACGCTGATCCGGTTCTCCGCGCCCTCCAGCTGCGCCTGCAGTTGCAGGAAGCTCTGGTCGGCCTTCAGCTGCGGGTAGTTCTCGCTGACCAGCAACAGCCGGCCGATCGCGTTCTGCAACTGGCCCTGGGCCTGCTGGAACTGTTCGATCGAGGCCGGGTCGGCGGCGTCGATGTTGATGCTGCCGACCTTGGCGCGCGCCTCGGTGACCTGGGTGAACACCTGCTCCTCATGGGCGGCGTAGCCCTTCACCGTCGCGACCAGGTTCGGCACCAGGTCGGCGCGCCGCTGGTAGACGTTGAGCACCTGCGACCAGGCCGCGGTCACCGCTTCGTCCTTCTCCTGGATGGTGTTGTAGCCACAGCCGCTGAGCAACGAGGCGAGCAGCGCCAACAGCAGGCACTTCAGCGGCAGGCCCCGAAACGAAGGGCGGGAGCGCGACAGTTCCATGACGGTTCCTCGAAGCACGACGGTGCGCCGATTGCACCACCGTGGCGCCCGCGGCGCAACGGCGGCGGCGGACGCCACCCGCAACGGCCTGCCAACGGGGCCGGCCCGAGCCGACCGGAGCCTACGGCTCAATCGCTCAGGACACGGCGCTCGCTGCCACGCCTGGCCCACAGGTTCAGGCACTCGACTAGGGCCGAGAAGCCCATCGCGCCATAGATATAACCGCGCGGGATATGCATCTCCAGGCCGTCGGCGATCAGGTACACGCCGACCAGGACGATGAAGGCCAGGGCCAGCATCTTGATGGTCGGATTGTTGTCGATGAACTGGCCCAGCGGACGCGCCGCCAGCAGCATCACGCCGACCGCCAGCAGGATCGCGAACACCATGATCACGCGCTGGTCGGCCAGGCCGACCGCGGCGATCACCGAGTCGAGCGAGAACACGATGTCGATGACCGCGATCTGCGCGATCACCATCCAGAACGAGGCCGCCGGACGGGTATGGACGTCGTCGGACTCGGGTTCGCCGGCGATCAGGTCGCGGATCTCCATCGTGCCCTTCACCAGCAGGAAGCCGCCACCGACGATCAGCACCAGGTCGCGCACCGAGATGCCCTGGCCGAACACGCTGAACAGATCGTGGGTCAGCCCCGCCAGCCAGGCCAGGGTCAGCAGCAGACAGATGCGGGTGACGCAGGCGACCGCGATGCCGAACTTGCGCGCGACCTCGCGCCGGTGCGTGGGCAGCTTGCTGACCGCGATCGAGATGAACACCAGGTTGTCGATGCCCAGCACGATCTCGATCGCGCTCAGGGTCAGGAGGGTGATCCAGGCGTTCGGATCGGTCAGTAGTTCAATCACCGCAAGGTTCCTGCGTCTGTCGGGTTACGGCCGCCGGCGGCCGGTCGGAATGGGGGCGGCTCAGAACAGCCGCGGCGCCAGGATCGCGCCCCAGACCAGCAGCACGTTCATCATCACCACGAACACCGCCGCCGAGCCCATGTCCTTGGCGCGCCCGGCCAGCTCGTGGTGCTCGTCGCCGAAGCGTTCGATCACCGCCTCGATCGAGGAGTTGAGCAGCTCGACGCTGAGCACCAGCATCATCGAACCGATCATCAGCGCCCGCTCGAGCGGGCCGTGACCAAGCCACCAGCCCAGCGGTGCGAGGACCACGAACAGATAGACCTCGAGCCTGAACGAGGATTCGTGCAGCCAGGCCGCCTTGAGCCCCTGCATCGACCAGATCGTGGCCTTGAAGATGCGGCTGGGGCGCCGCGGCAGGTGTCCGAATTCATCGGCCATGGATCGTGGGTCTCGCTGGATGGAGGAAGCCGTGGACCGGCGCGACCGCGACGCGTGCGAAGTCGGCCGGAAGCGCTGGATCAGGCCTCCGGCCGGGTCATGGCCGCGGGATGCCGGCGCCGGACCGGAACCGGCACGATGGCCGCGCCCGGAATCCGGCACAGCGCACGATTTTGCCACAGCCGGACATTACCGGGGCCGAACGCCCGCCCGCTCGGCCGGCACACCCGCCGCTCCCGGCCCGCCCCTCCGGGCCGGCGCGGCGCTCAGCGGTCGTCGTCGGCCTCGTGGATCGCGGTACCGCGGGTGCCGTCCGGCCCGATCCAGCCGCGGAACATGCTGCCGCTGTTGAACGGCATCGCGATGTTGCCGTCGCGGTCCAGCGCGATCGCGCCGCCGTCGCCGCCCGCCGCGGGAACGATCCGGTTGACCACCTCGTCGGCGGCTTCGGCCAGGCTGTCGCCGCGATAGGCGACCCGCGCGCAGATATCGTGGGCGACCGCATTGCGGATGTAGAACTCGCCCCAGCCGGTGCCTGAGACGCCGCAGCGGTCGTCGGCCCAGGTGCCGGCGCCGATCACCGGCGAGTCGCCGACCCGGCCGAAGCGCTTGTTGGTCATGCCCCCGGTGCTGGTGCCGGCGGCGATATGGCCGTGCGCGTCCAGCGCGACCGCGCCGACGGTGCCGAAATAGGCCGGCCCCTCGTCGCCGTCGTCGATTCCCGCATTGCGGTCGCGCGCTTCCCTCTCCTGCGCCTTCTCCAGCGCGCGACGGCGGTGCTCGGTATCGAACCAGGCGTTCTCGACCCGCTCGATCTCCGGCCGCGAATCGGCGAAGGCTTCGGCGCCGGCGCCGGCCATCATCACGTGCGGGCTGTGCTCCATCACCGCGCGGGCCAGCCGGATCGGGTTGCGCACGGTGCTCACGCCGGCGACCGCGCCGGCGCGGCGCGTGTGGCCCTCCATCACCGAAGCGTCGAGTTCGTGACCGCCAACGGCATTGAACACCGCCCCCTTGCCGGCGTTGAAGCGCGGCGACTCCTCCAGCACCAGGATCGCCGCCTCGACCGCATCCAGCGCGGCGCCACCGCCCGCCAATACCGCATTGCCGGCATCCAGTGCGCGGTTCAGCGTCGCATGCACCTCGCGCCGGTCCTCCTCGCTGAGCGCGTCCTTCGGCACGAACCCGGCGCCGCCGTGGATGACCAGGGCGGTCCTGGCGGTCGTCGCCTCCTCGGCCTGGACGTTCATCGCGATCACCATGGATGAGAGCAGGGACAACGTGACGAGCATACGGCGCATTGCAACCTCCGGTACCGGCGTGATCCACACGCCCCCGAGCATACCGCCAACCGCCGCGGGCCCGCCGCCGGCGCGGTCCCGGACCGCAGCGCCCACGCATAACCCGCCGTTATGCGTGGGCGGTGCCTTTTCATTGGTGCCGGCGGCGACCGCTACCTAAGGTGAATCGCACGCCCGCGGCATGCCCGACAGCGCCCTGCCGCGGCCTCTCCACACTCCGCACACGCGAATGGACACTTCCGCCAACGTCATGTCCGCCACCTCCTCCGAGGCCGCCACGTCGAGCTCCGCACACCCACCGGTCCAACACCCTCCGAACGGTTGGGGACCGCCCTATCTGCTCTATCTGGGCAATGCCCACGATGAGCTGGCGGCCAAGACCGCGCGCGGCCTGGCGCACTGGCGGCCGCAATGGTGCATCGGCCAGCACCGCCGGTCCGGATGCCGGACCACGGTGGGGCTTGCGGACATGGACTTCGCCCAGGCCCGCGCCAACGGCGCGAACACCATGATCGTCGGCGTCGCCAACGCCGGCGGGCTGATGGACGCGGACACCGTCGACGACATCGTTGCCGCGCTGGACAACGGCATGCACGTCGCTTCCGGGCTGCACCAGCGCCTGTCCAGCTGCGCGCCGATCGTCGCCGCCGCGAACCGCAATGGCCTGCAGTTGTTCGATGCGCGCCATCCCCCGCTGCTGCAGGTGGGCAGCGGCCGTCCCCGCGCCGGGCGTCGCCTGCTGACCGTGGGCAGCGACTGCTCGGTCGGCAAGATGTACGCGACCCTCGCCCTGGAGCAGGAGTTCCGTCGTCGCGGCCTGGCCGCCGATTTCCGCGCCACCGGCCAGACCGGCATCTTCATCGCCGGCGGCGGCGTCCCCATCGACGCGGTGGTCGCCGATTTCATCTCCGGCGCCGCCGAGTGGATCTCGCCACCGCGCGAGGACGACGGCTGGGACCTGATCGAGGGCCAGGGCTCGTTGTTCCATCCCTCCTATGCCGGCGTCTCGCTCGGCCTGCTGCACGGCAGCCAGCCCGACGCCCTGGTGCTGTGCCACGAGCCCAACCGCGCGCACATGCGCGGACTGCCGGGACAGCCGTTGCCGGACCTGCGCGCCTGCCTGGAAGCCAATCTGGCGGCCGCACGCCTGACCAACCCCGCCGTGCAGGTCGTCGGCGTCGCCCTCAACACGTCGCGACTCGGCGCCGACGACGCCCGCGACGTGTGCCGGGCGATCGAAGTCGCCTTCGACCTGCCATGCCAGGATCCCGTCTCGATGGGCGTTTCCCGAATCGTCGACCGGGTGCAGTCATGCTTCGGCGACTGAGCGCCGCGCATCGCAGCCGGCCGCTGGCGGCACCGTTCCGGATCTCCCGCGGGGTCAAGACCTCGGCCGAGGTGATCGAGGTGCGACTGCACGACGGCGATGGCTGCGGACGCGGCGAATCGGTGCCCTACGCGCGCTACGGCGAAACCATCGACTCGGTGCTCGAACAGATCGAACGGGCCAGGCCGCAACTCGAAGCCGGTGCCGACCGTGGACAGCTGCGCGCCCTGCTGCCCCCCGGCGCCGCCCGCAATGCGCTCGACGCGGCGCTGTGGGACCTGGAGGCCGGACGCGGTGGCGGCAACGCGATCGAGCCGCCGCGCGATCTGGTCACCGCGATCACGGTCGGCATCGACAGCCCCGCGAGGATGCGCGCCGCCGCCGAGGCGGTCGCCCACGCGCCGCTGATTAAGGTCAAGGTCGACGCCACCGCGCCCGATGCGCAGATCGCCGCGGTCCGCGCCGGGGCGCCGGACGCGCGACTGATCGTCGACCCCAACGAGAGCTGGGACTACAAGCTGCTGTGCCGGATGCAGCCGCTGCTCGAACGGGCCGACGTCGCCCTGCTCGAACAGCCCTTGCCGGCCGACATGGACTACGTGCTGGAGGGTTTCTCGCCATCGCGCCCGATCTGCGCGGACGAGTCCTGCCACGTCGCCGCCGACCTGCCGCGGCTCGCCACGCGCTACCAGGCGGTCAACATCAAGCTCGACAAGACCGGCGGTCTGACCGAGGCGCTGGAGCTGCTCGATGCCGCCCGCGCGGCCGGCTTCCAGATCATGGTCGGCTGCATGGTGTGCTCCTCTCTCGGCATCGCACCGGCGCTGCGACTGGCGCCGCGCGCCGACTTCATCGACCTCGACGGCCCCTGGTGGCTGCGCGAGGACGATCCCGACGGCGCGCGCTTCCGGCACGGCCTCCTGCTGCCTCCGTCGCCCGGCTTCTGGGGATAGCCGTCTCCGCCCTCTCCCAATGGATTCCCGCTCTTGACCCATCGCACCCGTCCCCACCGCACGCTCCGTCGTTCCCTGCAGGCCGGCTGCCTCCTGATCGCGTTGAGCGCATGCGCCACCACCGCTCCCGCGCGACGGAACGTCGACCTGCTGATCGTCGGCGGCACGGTGTACGACGGTGAAAGCGTCGAACCGCAACGGCTCGATGTGGCGATCCGCGGCGATCGGATCGTCGCGGTCGGACCGGCGCTGGAACGGCGCTACCGCGCCACCCGCAGGATCGATGCGGACGGACAGGTGGTCGCGCCGGGCTTCATCGACGCGCATGCGCACCCGGCGACCTACGTGCGCGCCGACGATCCCGGCACGCGTCGCAACGCGCCGTGGCTGTACCAGGGCGTGACGACCCTGATGATCGGCGTGGACGGCGGCGGCAGCCCGGACGTCCAGGCCGAGCGCGAATGGTTCGCCCGCCACGGCGTCGGCACCAACCTCGCCCCCTATGTCGGCTTCGGCCCGGTGCGGCGGTCGGTGCTCGGCGAGGCCGACCGCGCACCCGATGCCGCCGAGCTGGAGGCGATGCGCGCCCTGGTGGACAAGGCCATGTGCGAGGGCGCTTTCGGCTTCTCGACCGGACTGTTCTACGCGCCGCAGAGCTTCTCCCGCACCGCGGAGGTCGTCGCGCTCGCGCGCGAGGCGGGTCGCCACGGCGGCATCTACGACACCCACCAGCGCGACGAATCCTCGTATTCGCTGGGCCTGCTCGACTCCACCCGCGAGGCGATCGAGATCGGGCGCCGCGCCGGGCTGCCCGTGCACATCGCCCACATCAAGGCGCTGGGCGTGGACGTCCACGGCGAGGCAGCCGAGCTGGTCTCGATCGTCGAGTCCGCGCGCGCCGAGGGCATCCGGGTCACTGCCGACCAGTACCCCTGGCTGGCCTCGGGCACCAATCTGAAATCGGCGCTGCTGCCGCGCTGGGCCCTCGACGGCGGCCGTCCGGCGATGCTCGCGCGCCTGCGCGACCCGGCCCTGAGGGCGAGGATCGTCGCGGAGATGGCGGACAACCTGCGTCGCCGCGGCGGTGCCGGCTCGCTGCTGCTGACCGCCGCCGGGCACCCGTGGACGGGCCAGCGGCTGGACGCGGTCGCGCGCGGCTGGGGGATCGATCCGATCGCGGCGGCGCTGCGTATCGTCGAAGGCGACGAGCGCCCACCGGGCGTGCGCTCGGCCGGATCGGTGGCCTCGTTCAACATGGACGAGGACGACATCCGCCTGCTGATGCGACAGCCCTGGGTGATCACCAGTTCCGACGGATCCGACGGCCATCCGCGCCAGTACGCGACCTTCCCGAAGAAGTACGACACCTACGTCAGACAACAGAAGGTGCTCACCCTGGGCGAGTTCATCCACCGCTCGACCGGATTGAGCGCGCGGACGCTGGGACTGGAACAACGCGGCGTGCTGCGCCCGGGCCATTTCGCCGACGTGGTGGTGTTCGACCCGGACACCTACGCACCGCGCGCCGACTACCTGCGCCCGCGGGAACCGTCGCGCGGCGTGGTCCATCTGCTGGTCAACGGCCAGCCCGCGATCGCCGACGGCGAGCTCGGCGATGTCCTCGCCGGCCGCCTGCTCGCCCACACATCGACCGCGGGCGGTTGCCGGTGACGGCGGTGGCAGGCACCCGCCGGCGCGCTCCGCGCACGCTCCGCAACGGGAGGCCCGATGCTTGAACTGGACGCGACCCAGACCCTGGCACTGGCGGGGCTGAGCCTGTTCGTCGGCCACGCCCTGTGCCGACGCATCCCGGTGCTGGCGCACTACAACATCCCGGCCCCGGTGGTCGGCGGCCTGCTGCTGGCGCTGGCCTCGCTGTTCGCCCACGGCATGGATGTCACCCTGTTCTCGCTCGACACCAGCCTGCAGACGCCACTGATGGTGGCGTTCTTCACCGCGATCGGCACCCATGCCAGCCTGTCGCTGCTGCGCGTCAGCGGGCGGCAGGTGATGATCTTCCTCGCGCTGGCAGGCGCATTCACCGTGATCCAGAACCTGACCGGCATCGCCATCGCCAGCCTGTTCGGATTGTCGCCGCTGTTCGGCGTGCTGGCCGGCTCGACCACGATGGCCGGCGGGCCGGCCACCGGGCTGGCGTTCGCGCCGCTGTTCCAGGAAGCCGGCGTGGCCGGCGCGCAGTCGGTCGCGATCACCGCGGCAATGGCCGGGATCATCTGCGGCGGCCTGCTCGGCGGGCCGGTGGCGACCCTGCTGATGCGTCGCCACGGCCTGCATGCGCCGGGAGGCGATGGGTCCGGTGCGACCGGCGCGCCGGCGAGCGCCCCGTCGCACGACACCGCCGTCGGGGCCGCGTCCGCGCAGATGCGCGAAGCGCATGCGCTGCGCAGCGTCGTGTGGATCCTGCTTGCGATGTGGCTGGGTGCGTGGATCAGCAAGGGCTTCGGCGCGATCGGGCTGACCCTGCCGGCCTATGTCGGTGCGATGCTGGTCGGCGCGCTGATGCGCAATGTCGACGACCGCACCGGATGGCTGAAGCTGTCGGCGCCGACGATCGAGGTGATCGGCAACGTCTGCCTGGCGATGTTCCTGGCCCTGGCGCTGATGAACCTCAAACTGTGGGAACTGGCCGGGCTGGCCCTGCCGTTGCTGGCGATCCTCGTCGCCCAGGCCCTGCTGGTGACCTTGTTCGCGGCCGGCCTGGTCTACCGGGTGATGGGGCGCGACTATGACGCGGCGGTGATGGGCGGCGGCTTCGTCGGCTTCATGCTCGGCACCACCGCCAACGCGATGGCGGTGATGCAGACCCTGGTGCAGCGCTACGGCATGGCACCACGCGCCTTCCTGGTCGCGCCGCTGGTCGGCGCGTTCTTCATCGATTTCGCCAACGCGCTGGTGATCACCGGCTTCCTGAATTTCTGGAAGCCATGACCGATGGAGGTTCCGGCCGCCCCGGCGAAGACCCGATAATCCCCGTTCGACGACGTATCCACAGTGCGACCGGGACCGACATGCGCCTGCGCCACATCGAGATATTCCAGGCAACGCTGCAGGCGGGAACGCTGACCGGGGCGGCCCGGATACTCAACATCACCCAGCCGGCCGCGACCAAGCTGCTGCAGCACGCGGAACTGCAACTGGGCTTCAAACTGTTCAACCGCGTGCGCGGACGCTTGCGGATCACCCGCGAGGGACGCCTGTTGCAGGATCGGGTCGAACGCGTGTTCGACGAGCTGCGCGAACTCGAGCGCCTGTGCGGCAGCATCCGCCAGTCCGGACACCACCCGCTGAGGGTGGTCAGCATCCCGACCCTGGCCACCCGCCTGGTCCCGGCCGCGATCACCCGGATCCGCCAGGAATTCGCCGACGCCTCGATCGAGCTGGTCACCGAACACTCGCGCGAGATGCTCCGGTCGCTGCTGGTGCGCGAAAGCGACATCGGCCTGACCCTGCAGGAGATCCACCACCCGGGCATCCACCAGGAACCGCTGTGCAGCGCGCCGGTGAGGGTCATCGCGCCGGCCGGCTGGTGGGACGACACCGGCGCCCCGATCCCTGTCGACGCGCTGGCCGGGCGCCCGATGATCGGCATCGCTGCCAACGACGGCCTGGGGCGGATGCTGCGAACCCACATCGAGCACATCGATCCCGCGCCCGAGGTCTCGATCTGGGTACAGACCTACCAGTTGGCCCGCTCGCTGGTCGCCGACGGCCATGGCATGGCCCTGGTCGATCCGTTCACGGCGATGGATGCCGACACCGACGGCATCCAGGCCCGGATCCTGGAGCCGCGCCTGGACGTGCCGCTGTATGCCACCTGCCGCGAGGGCGAGAGCCTGAGCACGATCCAGAAGCGGTTCCTGAAGCTGGTCAAGACGCGACTGCTCGACGAACTGATCGGGTAAAGCCCTGCCCGCCGACACCAACGCGACGGGTGTCCGACGCATCCACGCAGCTCCCTTCCCAGCCTGCGTCCATGGATAACCTCAAGTTATCCCCGCGCCGTGCCTTTTCATTGGTTGACGTCGAACCCGCTGGCTAAGGTGCATTGAAAGGCCCGTTTCACGTCGCTGCAATACACGCCCACCGAAAACGCGGCCTTTGGACCAGGGGCGCCTTTGCGTCGGCGCGGCAGGGACCCGCGCCCGGGCAATGGCGATCGACCGCGGAGGGCGGGGCCGGACGACGACAGCGGACACGGATACCAGGCGCCCACGCACCACGATCGGACAACCCCGCGAACACGCGACATCAACCGCATCACCGGAGAGAGAAAGTGCGCGCCAAGAAAATGTCAGCCAGCTCGGCCCCACACCCTTCCCGCCCGTTCGCGGACCATCCGCAGCGACACGCCCCGGTTCGCAGGCACAGGCTGGTGCATGCCTGCGCGTCGGTACTGGCGGTCTGGGCATGCGCCGGCGGCGCGCTCGCTCAGGAATCCACTGCAGAGGCGCAGGCGCCAGCCGAGCCCGCCGCACAGGCGTCCGCCACCGACCTGGACCAGGTCACGGTGACCGCGTCGCGGGTGATGCGTGGCGGCTTCAGCGCCCCCACCCCGACCACCAGCATCACCACCGACGAGATCAATGCCACCGCGGCCACCAACGTCGCCGAGGTCGTCAACCAGATGCCGTCGGTGCGCCCGTCGCTGACTCCGGTCAGCACCACCAACAATTCGCAGTACGCCGGCGGCTACTACCTCGACCTGCGCGGCCTTGGCTTCAACCGCACCCTGGTCCTGGTCGACGGCAAGCGCGTGGTGCCGACCCAGATCCAGGGGCCGGTCGACATCAACTCGGTGCCGCAGGCGCTGATCAGCAGCGTCGACATCGTCACCGGCGGCGCCTCCGCGGCCTGGGGCTCGGACGCGGTCGCGGGCGTGGTCAATTTCCGTTTCGATCGCGGCCTGGAAGGCTTCAAGGGCCTGCTCCAGGCCGGCACCACCAGCCACGGCGATCGCGACAACAACCTCGGCTCGATCGCCTTCGGCCACGCCTTCGCCGACGGTCGCGGCCACCTGCTGCTGGCCGCCGAGAGCGCCAGCAGCGACGGCATCGAACGGCTCGACAGCCGCGACTGGGGCGCGGCCGGCTGGGGCAAGATCGCCAATCCGGCCTACACCCCCGACAACGACGAGCCGCGTCTGTTGCTGGTGCGCAACACCCGCGACGCCAACAGGTCCTACGGCGGCGTCATCAACAGCGGCCCGCTCAAGGGCATCCAGTTCGATGCCGACGGCAACCCGATCCCGTTCGAGTACGGCGACCTGGTCACCAAGTCGAGCATGGTCGGCGGCGACGGCGCCGACGGTTCGGCGGCGTTCGTGCTGGAGGCGCCGCTGGAGCGCCAGAGCACCTACGGGCGCGTTTCCTATGAGTTCTCGCCGGCGATCACCGGCTTCGTCGAGGCGTCCTGGGCCAAATCCAAGACCCGCTACGACAGCCTGACCCGCAACGACTCCAGCCTGACGATCAAGCGCGACAACGCCTTCCTTCCCGACAGCATCGCCCAGTCGATGGACGATCTGGGCCTGACCAGCTTCACCATAGGCCGCTACAACCGCGACTACGCCCGCGCCTTCAACGACAAATCGAGCGAGACCGCGCGCTTCGTCGCCGGCCTGGAGGGCTATCTCGACAACTACTGGAGCTGGGACGCCTACGTCACCCACGGCGAGAGCGAGACCAACCTGCATTCGTCGAAGAAGCGCATCACCTCCACCTTCGAGTACGCGCTGGACTCGATCATCGACCCGGTCACCGGCGCCGCCGTCTGCCGCGACGCCGCCGCCCGCGCCGAAGGTTGCCAGCCGATCAACCTGTTCGGCGAGGGCGCGCCTTCGCAGCAAGCGCGCGACTACGTCCTTGGCACCTCGCACACGATGTCGAGGATCACCCAGGATGCGGCCAGCGCCACCCTGCGCGGCGAGCCCTTCGAGACCTGGGCCGGCCCGGTGTCGATGGCGACCGGCCTGGAATGGCGCCGCGAGAAGGCGGTGGTCACCTCCGATCCGCTGTCGATGGCGGGCGCGTTCAACACCGGCAACACCGTGCCCTGGAGCGGCTCGGTGACGGTGAAGGAAGCCTTCGGCGAACTGGTCGTTCCGCTGGCCGTCGACACCGCCTGGGCGGATTCGCTCGACCTCAACCTCGCCGCGCGCATGACCGACTACAGCACCTCGGGCACAGTCGTGTCCTGGAAGCTCGGCAGCTCCTGGCAGGTCAACGACCTGATCCGGTTCCGCGCCACCCAGTCGCGCGACATCCGCGCGCCGTCGCTGGCCGAGCTGTTCGGCGGTTCGACCACGGCGATCTTCAACGTGTTCGACCCGGAGCTGGGCAGCACCTACTCGGTGCAGTCGATCACCTCCGGAAACGCCGAGCTCGAGCCCGAGGAGGCGGACACCACCACCGCCGGCATCGTGCTCAATCCGCTGCCCGACCTGGTGATGTCTCTGGACTATTACCGGATCGACGTCGACAAGGCGATCACCACCTTCCAGGCCCGCTCGATCGTCGAACGCTGCTACGACGGCCAGGCCGCGGTCTGCGACCTGATCGTGCGCGATCCGGTCAGCGGCGAGATCGACCACGTCAACGTGTCCCCGCAGAACCTGCAGACGATGCGGGTCAGCGGCGCCGACTTCGAGCTGTCCTACAGCCTGCCGGTCGGCAACGGACAACTGGGCCTGCGCAGCCTGTTGTCCTACGTCGACACCCTGCGCCTGGACGACGGCCAGAACGTGATCGACATGGCCGGCAGCACCGACCAGCCGACCATCGCCAGCATCGGCGGGTCGCCGCGCTGGCGCGGCAACCTGTACGCCAACTACCGGATCGGCGACCTCGCCTTCAATGCCGGCGTGCGCCACGTCGGCGGCGGGCGGATCAAGAACGAGTACACCGCCAAGGACATGAACATCCTCACCCATTCCGGGCGCACCTACTTCGACCTCGGCGGCTCCTACGACTTCCACACCGGCGCCAACGGCAACATCAGCCTGTTCGCATCGGTCCGCAACGTGTTCGACAAGGACCCGCCGATCACCGGTACCGGCGGCTTCCCCACCGTGCGCTCGCTCTACGATGTGATCGGCCGCACCTACAATGTCGGCGTCAGGTTCGATTTCTGAGCATCGGACGCCCGTCACCCGGACGGACCGCGCGGTCCGTCCGGGCCTGCTGGAGGTTGGAGTCATGAAGCGCGTCGCTGTTGTGTTGCTGGCCGCCGCCTGCGCGCCGGTCTGGGCATCGGAGGCCGGCAAACCGTCCTTGCAATCGCTGGTCGCCGGCACCAGCGAAGCGGGCGCGCCGGGCTGCGCGGTCGGACTGTTCCGGGACGGCCAGGCCGATCGGATGGCCTTCGCCGGACTCGCCGATGTCGACGCCGGCCGGCCGATCGACGGCGACACCCTGTTCTACGCGGCGTCGGTGTCGAAGCAGTTCACCGCGCTGGCGGTCGCGCAACTGGTGGCCGACGGCAAGCTGTCGCTGGACGACGACGTCCGCGAGTTCATCCCGGAGCTGCCGCGGTACAGCGCTCCGGTCACCCTGTCGATGCTGCTGCACCACACCTCAGGCGTCCGCGACTTCCTGTCGCTGATCCGCATGGCCGGACTGGGCAGCGCCTCCGGCAACACCCGCGAGACGGCGCTGGAACTGCTGTACCGCCAGCAGACCACCAACTTCGCTCCAGGCACGCAGTACCTGTACTCCAACGGCGGCTACCTGCTGCTGGCCGAAGTGGTCGCGCGGGTCAGCGGCGAGTCCTTCCCCGACTATCTCAAGCGCCACGTGCTCGATCCGCTGGGCATGCGGCGAAGCCACATCCTGCAGGGCGACGCCGAGGGCGGCAACGTTGCCCATGGCTACATCGACCAGGCGGGGGCGTTCGTCGTCCGCGACACCTACCCGCGCTTCGGCGGGTCCGGCGGCTTGATGACCTCGATCAACGACCTCGCCCGCTACCAGGCCGATCTCGCCAGCGGGCATGTCGTCTGGACCGCCGAGATCCGCCGCATCCTGCTGAAGCCCGGCACCCTGCTCGACGGCAGCGTCGCCCTGCATCCGAAGCAGCAGCTGGCCTATGCCGGCGGTCTGCTGGTCGGAGAACGCGGCGGCCAGCGGGTGATCCAGCACGGCGGATCGGCCGAGGCCTTCCGCAGCGCCTTCGCCCACCTGCCCGACGCCGGCATCGGCGTCGCGGTGCTGTGCAACCGCGGCGACCGCAACGCCCAGGCCCTGGGCGAACAGGCGCTCGCCCTGTACGGGGTGGCACTTGGAAACACGGAGTCGGCCGCGGACGCCACAACGATCCATCCCGGCCGCTATCGCGCGGACGAGCTTGAGGCTTCCTACGAGGTCGGCTTCGAGGGCGAACGCCTGATCCTGCGCATCCACTCCGACCATGCCGGGACGGCGCCGGTGACGATGGCGTTCGAGCGCGAGGAGGACGGCCGCTACGTCGGCAAGAGCTTCTCGATCTCGCCGGCGCCGGACGGCCGCGGCCTGACGCTGGGCTCGAGCCGCGCCTACGGCATCCTCGCCCGCCCGGTCGCGCCCTGAGCGCCGCGCCTACTGCTGCCGCAACGCCTCGATCGGATCCAGCTGCGAGGCCTTGCGCGCCGGGTAGTAGCCGAAGAACAGGCCGGTGCAGATCGAGAAGCCGGCCGCCAGCCCGATCACCTGGCCGTTGAGCGCCACCGGCAACGAGCCGATACGGCCGACCACCAGCGCCCCGACCACGCCGATCGCGATGCCGAGCACGCCGCCGATCAGCGAGATCAGCATCGCCTCGGCGAGGAACTGCCGGCGCACGTCGGAGGGGCCGGCACCGACCGCCATGCGCAGGCCGATCTCGCGGATCCGCTCGGTCACCGACACCAGCATGATGTTCATGATGCCGATGCCGCCGACCACCAGCGAGATCGTCGCCACCGCGCCCAGCAGCAGCGACATCAGCCGCGTGGTCGCGGTACGGGTCTCGATGATCTCGGCGATGTTGCGGACCCGGAAGTCGTCCTCGGCACCGGGCTGGATGCGATGGCGCTGGCGCAACAGCGCCTCGACCTCGCCCTGCACGTAGGACAGGTCGTCGGCGTCGGCGACCCCGAGCGCGATCTGCTGGACCGCGCCCGGCGGCAGCGCCATCGCGCCCATCAGCCGCCGGCGCGCGGTCTCCAGCGGCACCAGCAGGATGTCGTCCTGATCCTGACCCCACCCCCCCTGCCCCTTGGGCTTGAGCGTGGCGATCACGGTGAACGGCACCCGGCCGACGCGCAGGGTCTGACCGATCGGGTCGCTGTCGCCGAACAGCTCGCGGCGCAGGGTTTCGCCGATGATCACCGACTTGGCCGCGCTGGAATAGTCGCGCGCTTCGAACGCGGCGCCGCTGGCGATCTCCCAGCTCTCGATCGAGAAGAAGTCCGGCTGCACGCCCTGCCACTGGGTCGACCAGTTGTTCTCGGCGAACACGACCTGGGTACCGCCGCGCAGCGACGCGGCGACGTACTCGACCTCGGGAATGTCGCGGCGGATCGCGTCGGCATCGCCCTCGTTGATGGTGAAGAAGCTGCTCGAACTCATCCGCACGCCCCCCATCGGCCGGCCCGCGCCGGGGCTGATGTCGAGGCGGTTCGAACCCAGCCCTGACACCAGCTTGTCGATCTCGGCCTGGGTGCCCTGGCCGACCGAGACCATCACGATCACCGCGGCGATGCCGATGATCACGCCCAGCGAGGTCAGCGCGCTGCGCAGCCAGTTGCCGCGCAGGGCGAAGGCGGCGGTGCGCAGGACTTCGAGCAGGTTCATGCGTACATATCTCCAGATACCTCAGCCTCGGATGCCGTCCCTGGCGCGACACCCC
Source organism: Marilutibacter maris (assembly GCF_003233695.1). NCBI lineage: Bacteria > Pseudomonadati > Pseudomonadota > Gammaproteobacteria > Lysobacterales > Lysobacteraceae > Marilutibacter > Marilutibacter maris. The sequence continues at coordinate 3,019,391 of NZ_CP029843.1, forward strand.
TGTACTCCAACCACCGGCCCGGCCTTGCTCGGCTTCGCATCCTGCTTCGCGAGACAAGTCCGGGGCGCACCTCCATGTGCGCCCGCCGCTTGCGATGCAAGCAGCCCATGGCCGGGCGCTCATCACCGCAGCCGGTGCCGACGGGGCACGGCCTCACGCGGTGATTCGCCCATCATGCATCTCCATCACCCGGTCGCAGTGCGCCGCGACCCCGGGGTCGTGGGTGATCAGGACCACCGTCTGGCCGTCGTCCTGCAGGCGCTTGAACAAGGCCAGGATCTCCTCGCCGGTACGGCTGTCGAGCGCGCCGGTGGGCTCGTCGGCCAGCAGGATCGAAGGCCGGTTGACCAGCGCGCGGGCGATCGCGACACGTTGCTGCTGGCCGCCGGACAGCTCGCTGGGCCGGTGCCCGGCACGCTCGGCCAGGCCGACCGCGGCCAGCGCTTCCTGCGCACGCTGCAGGCGCTGCGGGCGTGGGATGCCGGCATAGCCCATCGGCATCGCCACGTTCTCCAGCGCACTCATCCGGCCCAGCAGGTTGAAGCCCTGGAACACGAAGCCGATCCGCTCCAGCCGCAGTTGCGCGCGTTGCTCGGCATCGAGGCTGGCGACATCGGTGCCACCGCACAGGTACTGGCCGCTGCTGGGCGTATCCAGACAACCGATCAGGTTCATCAGGGTCGACTTGCCCGAGCCCGACGGTCCCATGATCGACACCAGTTCGCCGGACCCGATGCGCATGTCGACATCGCGCAGCGCGATCACCTCGGCCGGGGTGCCGGCCGCGTAGACCTTGCCCAGGCCGATGGTCTGGATCACGGCCGGAGCATCCTCCCGGGTATCCGTCACCGCATTCATTGGGCGCCGCGCTCGCGGCCGGTGACCACCGCATCGCCGTCGGCGATGTCGCCGGACACCTCGGTCCAGCTGCCGTCGCTGGCGCCGACGCGCACCGCCACCGCTTCGATCCGGCCGTCGCGCAACCGGTACAACGGCGCGCGGCGCGCGCCGACCAGGGCCGTCAGCTCGGCATCCCACCGCGCCCGCTGACCCTCGTCGAGCGATGCGCGGAACGCCTCGAACTGCTGGTTGAAGCGCTCGACCATGCGCTGGCGCAGCGCGCCATCCATCCCGCCGCTGCCGGCCGAACCGCCGCCCCCCGGACCGCCACGGCCACGACCGCCGCCGAACAGCACGCTGCCGCCGCCCTGATCGCCCGCCGCCGCGGCCTCGCGCCGGGCCTGCGCACGCTCGCGCATCGCCGCCAGCGCGGTATCGAAAAGACCTTTCTGTCCGGCCTCGAGATCGAGTGCCGCCGCGATCCGCGGCAACTCGTCCTGCATGCCGGAGCGCCGCGACGGCGCCGCCGGCGTCGCCAACTCGCCGTCGTCGGGGCGGTAGCGCAGCGCCGCGTTCGGCACCCGCAGCACGTCGTCGCGGCTCTCCACCTCGATCTCGGCATTGGCGGTCATGCCCGGCAGCAACAACTGCTCGCGGTTGTCGACCGAGACCACGACCGGATAGGTGATCACGTTGCTGGTGTTGGTCGCCGACAGCCGCACCTGCTGCACTTCGCCGCGGAAGCGGCGATCCGGAAACGCGTCGACGGTGAAGGCCACCGCCTGCCCGGGCTTGACCTGGCCGATGTCGGCCTCGTCGATGGCGAGCACGATCTCCATCTTCGACAGGTCCTCGGCGATCTGGAACAGCACCGGTGCCTGCAGGCTGGCGGCGACGGTCTGGCCCGGTTCGATCGAACGGGTCAGCACCACGCCGTCGACCGGCGAGCGGATCACCGTGCGATCGAGGTTGAGCCGCGCGGTCCGGGTCGAGGCGATCTGCTGATCGATCTGCGCGCGCGCCGAGGCGACCTGGGCCAGCGCCTGATCGCGGGCGGCCAGGGCGAGGTCGGCATCGCTGCGCGCGACCAACTGGCGGCCGACCAGCGCGCTCTTGCGCCGGTAGTCGGCCTCGGCGTTGGCCAGGGCCGCCTGCGCGGTGGCGAGGCTGGCGCGGGCGCTGGCGACCGAGGCGTCGCCCTGGGCGATCTGCGCCTGATAGGTGCTCGGATCGATGCGCGCGATCACCTGGCCCTTGTCGACATGATCGTTGTAGTCGGCCAGCACCTCGGTGACCTGGCCGGAAATCTGGCTGCCGACATCGACCGTGGATATCGCCGACAGGCTGCCGGTCGCCGATATCCCGACCCGGATGCTGCCCTGCTCCACCTGCGCGCTGCGATAGGCCGAGGACGACGCTTCCGCGCTGCGCTGCCTCAGGTAGTAACCGCCCGCGGCCAGCGCGGCGACGACGACGGCGATCGTGCCGAGGCGGCCCCAGGAACGACGGCGGGAGGTGACGGGGGAACGGGAGGAAGCGCTCATCAGGCGGCCGGACCGGATCGATGCGGGAAAGGTATCGGCTTCAACGCCCGCCCGGCGGGAGCGTTGACAGGCCCGGTCCGCGCCGCGCCGCGGATTCAGCCCGGGGACAGCCGTGGATGCCCGTCGTCCGGTCCGGCACGGGCACCGGAACGCCTACAGCTCGAAGTGGATCGTGGCCACGGTGCCTTCGCCCGGCGCGCTGTGCAACGCGACCGGCCAGCCGAAGCGGTCGCCGAGCCGGCGCACGATCGACAGCCCCATGCCGCGGCCGTCGCGCTCGGGGTCGACCCGGTAGAACGGGTCGAACACCCGCGCCAGCGCCTCGCGGCTCATGCCGATCCCGGTATCTCGCACCTCGATGCGGTCGGGGTGGACCTGCACGTCGATCCGCCCGCTCTCGGTGAAGCGGACCGCATTGCTGAGCAGGTTGCCGAGCATCACGTTGAGGACGTTGGGCGGCGCGTACAGGCGCGGCGCGCCGCGGTCGTCGACGGTCAGCTCGACCGGACGCCCCTCCAGCAACGGCAGCACCCGATCGACCTCGTGGCGGACCACGTCGATGACCTCGAACTCCTCGCTCTGGGGGGCGATCTCGGCCTCGCGCGCGAGGATCAGGAAGGCCTCGATGACCGACTCCATGTCGCGTCCGGCGCGCTGGATCCGGCTCAGCGAGCGCCGCGTCTGCACGCTGGCCTCCGGATCGGCCAGCATCAGGTCGGCGGCGACCCGGATCACGGTCAGCGGCGTGCGCAGCTCGTGACTGGCATCGCGGGTGAAGTCGCGCTCGCGGGTGACGAACTCCTCGACCCGACCGGCCAGGCCACGCAGCGCGCGCGCCAGGGAACGCACTTCGCGACCGGCGTCGACCGGCAGTTCGTCGCTGGCGATCGCCTCGGTATCGGGCGAGCGCGGATCCCAGCGCGAGACGATGTTGGCCAGCCAGCTGACCGGCGATACCAGGCGTTTGGAGGTGCGGTAACTCAGCCACGAGATCACCGCGATCGTCAGCATCGCCAGCAACAGGCTGGACAGGCCGGTCAGCAGGATCGCCAGCTCGATGTCGCCGGCCGCCAGTTGCAGGTACAGCGTGCCCTCGGAGCGCCGGTCCACGTACACGCTCAGCCGCCGCGACGGCAGCCAGTGCAGCCCTTCGGACAGGGCCTGGAATCCCTCGGGCAGCGTGTGCTCGGGTCTGGACGCATCGCCCAGATCGAGGAAGCTTTCCATGTTCGAGGTCATCGGCAGCGGATGCGCCGGATCCCGCTCCCGCTGCGACCAGTAGGCCTCGGCCTCGGCCTGCATCCGGTGATGCAGGATGCCGTGGCGCACCGCCATGCCCAGCAGCACGATGCCCATCGCGATCAGCAGACTGCTGATCAGCGCCTGGAGGACGAACACCAGTTTGATCTGGCGCGGCAGGCCGTGCGACATGGTGGCGGGTGACCGGAGGCGCCGTCAGTCCGGCGACTGCGAGATGTCCGCGATCCGATAGCCCGCACTCTGCACGGTATGCAGCAGCTGCTTGTCGAACGGCTTGTCGATGGTCTTGCGCAGGTTGTACAGATGGCTGCGCAGGGTGTCGGAATCGGGCAGGCCATTGCCCCAGATCTCGCGTTCGATCTCCTGCCGGCTGACCACCCGCGGCGACTCGCGCATCAGGATCGTCAGCAGGCGCAGGCCGATCGGCGACAGCTGCAGCTCGTTGCCGCCGCGGGTCACCCGCAGGCTGGCCGGGTCCAGTACCAGGTCGGCGACCTTCAGCACCTCGCCGCCGACCTGGCGGCGCTCGCGGCGGATCAGCGCGCGCAGGCGGGCCTCCAGTTCCTGGATCGCGAACGGCTTGGTCAGGTAATCGTCGGCCCCCACCGACAGCCCGCTGAGCTTTTCGTCGAGGGTGTCGCGCGCGGTCAGCATCAGCACCGGGGTCGACTTGCGGGCTTCCTCGCGCAGACGCTTGCAGACCTCGATGCCGTCCATCCGCGGCAGCATCAGGTCGAGCACGATCACGTCGTAGTTGTTGTCGGTCGCCAGACGGTAGGCGTCCACACCATCGGCGGCGTAATCGACCTCGAATCCGCGCCCCTCGAGGTATTCGCCGACCATCTCGGAGATGTTGCGATTGTCCTCGACGATCAGGACCAACCCGCCCTCGCGTGTGCCTTGCATACCAGCTCCTGCGTCTTCAGTTTCGTGAAGGCTGCCTTCGACAAGGTCGATGCCCTGTGAAAGCAGCCGCCAGATTCGGTCAAATCCCCCACTCCAGGCTGAACGCCGCGACCGTGAACCTCCATCACCGCGGGCAGCGACCACCCGCGTGTGACACGGCTCTCAGAACCGGATTTTCCCGGTCAGGATGTCCCTGAACATCACCCAGTCGCCGGCGAACGAATAGAACGGGTGACTGAAGGTCGCCGGACGGTTCTTCTCGAAGAAGAAATGACCGACCCAGGCGCATCCGTACCCGCACAACAGCGCCGCCAGCAGCCACCAGGCGTTGGCCTGGACGATCGCGACGGCGACCAGCGCCAGCACCCCGCAGCTGCCGACGAAGTGCAACCGGCGGCTGGTGCGGTCGCGATGTTCGTCCAGATAGAACGGATAGAACTCGCGGAAGCTGTTGAAACGTCTCGCCATCAGCCTATCTCAAGCACGGTTTCAGGCGCGTTGCGGCCGGCCTCACCATAGCGCAGGCGGACGCTGGGGTGCTTGAGCAGCCCGCTGGACAGCAGCATCGGGCGCACGCTCTCCAGCAGACGGTCGGCGTCGGGGCCGTACAGGAAGAAGGCGCCGTCGCTGCCGTTCTCGGCCACCTCGTGACCGTCGTACTCGCCGGTCCCGGCCTTGCGCACCGCCTCGCGCAGGCTCTCGCCCAGGGTCAGCAGCGGTGTCAGATCCCGCGACCCGTAATCGAAGGAGACGATCACCGCGTGTTCGCCCGCGGCCTGTCTGCGCCTGCCGAACAGTTTCGACCACCAGCTCATAAGCCCCCCGCCATGATGCTCAGTGATTGGATTGTCCCGGCAGCGGGACGGCGGCCTCATTCGCCCGCCTTGGCCCGCTCCCAGTAACCATCCTGCGCGTCCAGGCCCAGCTTCTCAAGAGGGGTGCCGTCGGCGGCGGCCATCGCCTCCATCGCCCGGAACCTGCGCTCGAACTTGAGATTGGCACGGCGCAACGCGCTGCCGACGTCGACTCCGCCGTGACGGGCGACATTGGCGGCGACGAACAGCAGGTCGCCGATCTCCTCCTCCAGCCGTGCCTGCGCGGCGGTGTCGGCGGGTGGCTTGCCGTCCGCGTCGAACTCGGCGCGGACCTCGCCGACCTCCTCTTCCAGCTTGGCCAGGACCGGGTCGATGCCGGGCCAGTCGAAGCCGACCCGGGCCGCGCGCTTCTGCAGCTTCACCGCCCGCTGCCACTCGGGCAGACCGCGCGCGATGCCGGCCAGGGCCGAGCCGTCGGTGTCGCCGTTGCGCTCGCGTTCGCGCCGCTTCTGCGCTTCCCAGGCCTCGGTCTGCGCCCGCGCATCCTCGACCGAGGCGTCCCCGAACACATGCGGGTGGCGACGCACCATCTTGTCGTTGATCGCGGCGACGACATCGGCGAAGGCAAACGCGCCCTGCTCTTCGGCCATGCGCGCGTGGAACACCACCTGCAGCAGCAGGTCGCCGAGTTCGTCCTTCAGATCGGCCATATCGCCGCGGTCGATCGCATCGGCGACCTCGTAGGCCTCCTCGATCGTGTACGGCGCGATGCTGGCGAAGTCCTGCTCGACGTCCCATGGGCAACCGCGTTGCGGGTCGCGCAGGCGCGCCATGATCTCGAGCAGGCGGTCGATGTCGTGGCTTTCCTCAGTCATGTCTCGCTTCAGCCATGTTTCACTCCGGGAGCGCGTCCGCCGTCGATGGCGATGCGTGCGCGGACGGCGGATGCCGGCCGGCGCGCTAGGCGCCCTCGCCGGCCCAATCGCGCCAGGGCAGCCGCGGATCGCCCAGGGCGATGAAGCGGCCGTTGAGCAGGGTGTCGCGCTGGTTGTAGCGGAACGGCCGCCCCTGCGGATCGAGCACGACGCCGCCGGCGCCCTCCAGCACGCACTGGCCGGCCGCGGTATCCCATTCGCTGGTCGGTCCGAAGCGGGGATAGACGTCCATGCCGCCCTCGGCGATCCGGCAGAACTTCAGCGAGGACCCCAGCCCGATCGGCTCGACCTCGCCCATCCGCGCAATGAAGGCCTCGGTGTGTTCGTCGCGATGGGAGCGGCTGGCGGCGACCTTGAGCGGCGGCGAGGCCGGCCGACGCGTCTGCAGCGCGACATCGGCGCCGTGCTCGCGGCGGAACGCGCCCAGCTCGAGGCCGCCGTGCCAGGCCACCGCGGTCACCGGTGCCTGCACCACTCCGAACACCGGAACGCCATCCTCGACCAGGGCGATGTTGACGGTGAACTCGCCATTGCGCTTGACGAACTCGCGGGTACCGTCGAGCGGGTCCACCACCCACAGTCGCGGCCAGCCGCGCCGGCGCTCCAGCGGCACTTCATCGGCGGACTCTTCCGACAACACCGGGATATCCGGGGTCAGCTCGGCCAGGCCGGCGACGATGCAGCGGTGCGCGGCCAGGTCGGCGGCGGTCAGCGGCGAACGGTCGTCCTTGTGCTGGACCGCGAATTCGCTGTCGTAGACCTCCAGGATCGCCTCGGCGGCGCGATAGGCCAGCCGGATCACCTGCTCGCGCAGCTCATTGGGAATCATCGGACTCGGATCTCCTTCCAGATGTCGGGTGTTGACGTGGACCGGGGCGTCGAGTGCGGCGTCATGCCGCCTGCATCCGCAGCCACTCGCGGGCGATGAACAGCGCCGCGATCGAGCGTCCTTCCGAGAAGTCCTCGCGCAGGATCAGCTCGTGCAGCGCATCGAGCTTCCACGGCACCACCTCCAGCTCCTCCGGCTCGTCGCCGGGCAGGCGCTCGGGGTACAGGTCGCGGGCGACCACCAGATGCGCCTCATGGCTCATGTAGGTCGGCGCCAGGGTCAACGCCCTCAGCACGGTCAGCGAACGGGCACCGTAGCCGGCCTCTTCCTTCAGCTCGCGGTCGGCCGCCTGCAACGGCGTCTCGCCGGCGTCGATGCGGCCCTTGACCAGGCCCAGCTCGTAGCGGTGGACGCCGGCGGCGTACTCGCGGACCAGCAGCACGGTCTCCGCGTCCAGCATCGGCACCACCACCACCGCGCCATGGCCGCGCCCGTGCAGGCGTTCGTAGCGGCGCCGCTCGCCGTTGCTGAACTCCAGGTCCAGCCGTTCGAGACGGTACGGACCGGCATCGTGCTCGGTGATGCCATGGATGGTCGGCAGACGGCGGCTCACGGCGTCGCACCGGCGGTGCGGCCGCGACGGTCGGGCGCGATTCGGGAAAACGGGGCGACAGGCACGATAATGGCGGAATGGACAAGAACGATCACGATTCCGCGATGCTAGCAGAGGCCGGCGTCGAAACCGCCCGTCGATGGCGCCAGCGCGACCTCGCCGTGCTCTGGCACCCCTGCACGCAGATGCGCGAGCACCTGCACGGCGGCAACGACACCGGCGAGGACGGCCTGATGCCGCTGCTGCCGATCGCGCGCGGGCAGGGCCCCTGGCTGATCGGGCGCGATGGCCGCCGTTACCTGGACGCGATCAGCAGTTGGTGGACCAACATCTTCGGACATGCCGAGCCGCGCATCGCCGCCGCCATCGCCGAGCAGGCGTCGACGCTGGAACACGTGATCCTGGCCGGCTGCTCGCACGCACCGGCGGTCGAGCTGGCCGAGCGGCTGCTGGCGATCGCGCCGCGCGAGGGCAAGCGCGCGCCGCTGTCGAAGGTGTTCTACGCCGACAACGGCTCGGCCGGGGTCGAGGTGGCGCTGAAGATGGCCTTCCACTGGTTCCGCAACCGCGGCATCGAGGGCAGGACCCGGTTCATCGCGCTGGAGGGCGGCTATCACGGCGAGACCCTGGGCGCGCTGGCGGTCGGCGACATCCCGCTGTACCGCCGGGTGTACGCACCGCTGCTGGCCGAGGCGCTGTTCGCGCCCTCCCCCGACGCCTACCTGTGCGAACCGGGCGAGACCGCCGCCGACCGCGCCCGCCGTGCCGCCGATGCACTGCGCGAACTGCTCGAGCGCCATGCCGGCGAGGTCTGCGCGCTGATCCTGGAACCGCGTCTGCAATGCGCCGGCGGCATGCGCATGCACGACCCCTTGTATCTGAAGCTGGCGCGCGAGCTGTGCGACGCTCACGGCGTGTTCCTGATCGCCGACGAGATCGCGGCGGGCTTCGGCCGCACCGGCACCATGTTCGCCTGCGAGCAGGCCGGGATCGCGCCGGACTTCCTGTGCCTGTCCAAGGGCCTGACCGGCGGCTCGCTGCCGCTGGCGGCAGTACTGACCACCGACTCCGTCTACGAGGGCTTCCTCGACGAATCCCGCGAAAAGGCCTTCCTGCACTCGCACAGCTACACCGGCAACCCGCTGGCCTGCGCCGCCGCGCTGGCGACCCTGTCGATCTTCGAGCAGGACCGGGTGATTGTCCGCAACCGCGCGACCGCCGAGCGCATGGCCGCGCTGGCGGCGCCGCTGCGCGAGCACCGCCACGTCGCCGACGTGCGCCAGGCCGGAATGGTGGTCGCGTTCGAGCTGACCCGCAACGGCGACAAGGCCACGCCGTTCGAGCCGGCGCGGCGGATCGGCCTGCACGCCTACCGCGCGGCCCTGGCCAACGGCGGCGCCAGCGACGGCGTGCTGCTGCGCCCGCTTGGCGACGTGCTGTACTGGATGCCGCCTTACTGCATCGACGAGGAGGCGCTGGAGCTGCTCGCCGCCACCACCGTCGCCGCGATCGACGCCGCCATCGACGGGGCCGGACAATGAGGCTGACCCGCGTCCATGTCGACGCCGCGCTCGCGCCGGGGCAGGAACTGGCGCTGCCGGAAGGCGCGGCGGCGCACCTGGTGCGGGTGCTGCGGCTCGGCGTCGGCGATGCCTGCGTGCTGTTCAACGGCGACGGCAACGACTACGACGCCCGAATCGTCGCCGCCGGCAAGCGCGAGCTGCGGGTCGCGGTCGGAGCCGCCACCGCGGTCGACCGCGAGTCGCCGTTGTCGATCGTGCTGCTGCAGGGCGTCGCCCGCGGCGAGAAGATGGACCTGATCCTGCAGAAGGCGACCGAACTCGGCGTCGCCGCGGTGGTGCCGCTGTGGTCGCAGCGCAGCGAGGTCAGGCTCGACGGCGCGCGCGCCGAGAAGCGCTTGGCCCACTGGCGCAGCGTGGTCGCCTCGGCCTGCGAGCAGAGCGGTCGGACACGGGTACCGCCGGTCGCGGTGGCCGCGCCCCTGGATCAGGCGTTGGCGGCGTTGCCCGACGGCGGCCTGCGGCTGACCCTCGACCCCGAAGGCGACGCCGCCCTGCCCAGGCTCGCGCCGCCGGCGGCGTCGACCGTGGTGCTGGCGGTCGGTCCGGAGGGCGGCTGGTCGCCACGCGACCGCGAGCAGTTGCAGGCGGCCGGCTTCGACGGCCTGCGACTGGGCCCGCGGATCCTGCGCACCGAGACCGCCGGCCTGGCCGCGATCGCCGCGCTGCAGGCGCGCTTCGGCGACTTCCGCTGAGCGCTCCGCGCTGACCTTGCCCCGCCAGACCTCGCCCTGCCAGACCTTGCCCTGCCAGACCTTGCCCGCTCAGACCTTGCCCGCTCAGACCTTGCCCGCTCAGACCTTGCCCGCTCAGACCTTGAAGTAGATCCGACGGGCATCCAGCCAGCGCACCACGCCCCACCACAACGCGACGAAGACCAGCGCGTAGGCCAGCGATGGCAGGTACGGTCCGAAGCGTGGCGTCATCCAGTCGGCGAAGCCGTGCCGGTACAGCGGTTCCAGCCAGCCTGCCGCGACCAGTCCGTACAGCATGAACGCCGAACCGGCATAGGCGGCGATCGCGTTGACGCCGAACGCGCGGCCCAGCGGCGGGCCGCCGCGCACATCGACCCGCCAGTGGCACAACGCCAGCAACGCGCAGGCCAGCCCTCCGGACCACAACACGTAGGACGGCGTCCACAGGTTCTTGTTCAACGGCAGCCACGTGGCCCAGGCCGCGCCCGCCGCCAGCAATACGATCGCCGCAAGCGGCAGCCGCTTCGCATGACCGAGCCGCAGCCAGTCGCCGGCGCGCAGGCCCAGCAGGGTCGTCGCCAACGCTCCCAGCGTGCTGACCAGACCCTCGGGATCGTGGCCGCGGCCGCCGATTGCCTCGTACTCGTAGAGGTGCACGCCCAGCACGGCGGTGTCGATGCGGCTGGCGATGTTGTCCAGCGGCGCCAGCGAGCCGCCCCACCCCAGCAGTCCGGCGTAGCCGGCCAGCAGCGCCAGCAGCAAGACCCACTGCGATCGCGCCGGCAACCACAGCGCGACCGCGGCCGCCGCCAGGTAGCACAGGCCGATCCGTTGCAGCACGCCCATCACCCGGTAGTGCTCGAGGTCGAACGCCCACCACGCGCATAGATGCAGCAACAGGCCCAGCCCGACGATGCGCGCGGCGCGCGCCGCCACCGGCGGCAACAGGTCGGCGGACGCGACACCCTTGTCCAGCTGGCGCCCGAGCGCCAGGCTCAACGAGACACCGACGATGAACAGGAACAGCGGAAAGATCAGGTCGGTCGCGGTGAAGCCGTGCCAGTGGGCATGCAGCAACGGCGCGTAGACATGGCCCCAGTCACCGGGATTGTTGACCAGCAGCATCGCCGCGACGGTGAGCCCGCGCAGCGCGTCGACCGAAGCCAGTCGCGGCATCGGCGCGGGCGGAGCGGTCGCCAACGCGGCCAGGTGCCCGTTGCCGCCGGCTCAGGCGGCCTGGCGGGACAGCGCCTCGACGATCCGCGCCTCGACGAAGGCCAGGTCCGGCAGCAGGGCCGGCTCGTCGTTGTGCAGCACGCGTGCCTGGACGCCGTCGGGCAGGCCTTCCTGGTCGGCCTCGACACCCAGGCCGGCGCGGCTGACCGTCACCAGACGCGGGAAGCCCTGCGCCACGATCGCGAAGTACGGCGCGCGCGGATTGCCGCCCAGCGCCTTCAGTACCACCACCTTGCTGCCCAGGCCCGGCTGCTCGCCGGCGATGCCGGCCAGGGCCGAGAACCCCACCAGCGGCACCTTCCAGCCATGCCAGCGGATGCGTCCGAGCAACCAGTCCGGCGCGTCGGCCAACGGCTCCGGCGGCGCATAGGACAGCACCTCGGCGATGGTCGCGTTGGGCAGCAACAACCTCGCCCGGGCCACCTGGATCAGCACGCCGCGAATGTCATTGGCCGGCGCCGCGACCGGGTTGGAACGGGAATCGGACATTACTGCTTCCTCGGCGATACGGTCTTAACCGGGCCAGCGCTCGGCCAGGCGTTGTGCAAGGTCGGTCGGCGCCGCGAGGTCGCCTCCGCGGGCGGCCAGCTGCTCGGGCGCGGCCGGGTCGTAACAGCCCTCGGCCGATTGTCCGGCCACCAGCGCCCCTCCCACTCGGTGCTTGAGCACGGCGTCGACATCGGCCGGATCGCTGCCACTGAGCAGCAGCACGGCGCTGTCTGCCGACGGCAGCGCCGGCAGAATCTGGCCTTCGCCGACGAAGCGCATTCCGTCGGCGGCGGTCTCGATGCCGAGCCCCGCGGGCAGCACGTAGACGAAGCCGGCCATCGCCATGCGTCCCGGCTCGGCCAGGTGCACCGGCAGGGTCGTCGCCCGCTGCATCTGCGCGACCAGACGATCGTAACGGCCGCCGTCGAGCCGCTGCTGCACCAGCACCGGGCGCGGGAAATCGACCGGCAGCGCACCAAGCAACTGACGCACCGCGTCCGGGCCGCCGATTCCGGCCAGCACCAGCACCGCACCGGGCAGGCGCGCGTCGACATGGTCCTCGACCAGCTCCAGCGACGCGATGCGCTGGTCCAGGTCCGCGAGATCGCGGCCGAAGCGCTCGTCGTCGGCGCGCGCATCGGCCGGGGCGTAACTGCCGTTGCCGTCGTCGAGGGTCAGCTCGCCGAAGGTCGAAGCGGACACCGGAACGGCAGCGGCAGGCGCCTCCGCGGCGGATTGTTCCGCCGCAGCTGCCGTCGTGTCGATGGTCTCGCTGCCCGCCGCCGCGTCGCTTTCCTGCTGCGGTTCCAGCGACAGACTGCGCAGATGCTCGTCGAGGCCGAAGCTCGGCTCAGCGGGCGCCTTCGGCGCCGTTCCGCTCTGCGCACCGTCATCGAAGACGATATCGAAGCCACCGCTTTCACTGTCGTTTTCGCTGAACTCCAGATCGCCGTTGTCGTCGGACTCGACGGCGCTGGCATCGAAGCTGATCTCGAAGCCCGACGTCGCTTCGTCCGGGCTGCCCGCATCGGCGGCATCCTCGGCGTTCACCGGGTCGAAAGCGTAGCCGGCCTGCGGACGCGCCGGGCCGGCCTCGTCCGCGGCCGCTTCGATCGGCGGCGGCGGCGGCACTTCAGGCGACGCGGCGGTTTCGAACGGAGCCGCCTCGAATGCGGTGGTTTCGACGTTGAATGCGGTGGTTTCGACCTTGGTGGTTTCAAGCGTGCTGCTTTCGACCGGGCCGGCTTCAATCGCGGGAGCGGCCGGGTCGGCGGCACCTACGGGCGCCGGCGACGAACGCTCCGGTTCCGGCACGTCGAAACCGTCGACGGCACCGGCGACGGGATCGAACGCCGCGTAATCCTCGTCGCTGACCTCCGGCACGCTGCTCAGGCGCAACGCGGGCTCGTCGTGGGCGCCGTCGGGGCGCGGCGGCAGCACCCGATCGTGGCCCTGCAACTTGGCCAGCAGATGGCGCTTCCAGCGCGCCGCCTCCCAGCCCTCACGCGCGGCGGCAAGCTCGGCCTCTTCGTAGATGACGTCGATACCCGGATTGCCGAGCACCGATTCGAAACGCTCCAGCGCGTCCTCGATGTCCGGGTCCAGTGCGACGAGCACCACTTCCGGACTGGCCTGGGTCAGCGACTCGACCGCGATCTGGGTCGGATCGCCCTGCAACACGCTCTCGATGCCGGCCTCGGCCAGCAGGCTCCGCAGCCGTTCGCCGGCTGCGGGGTGGCGCACGAGCAGGGCTACGCGGCGTACGGGCTCAGTCATTCTTCTGCTCGATGCCCAGCAGTTCGTATACGTTCCGCAACAGCTCCGCCTCCTGATAGGGCTTGCCCAGGTAGCGGTTGACGCCGATCTCCATCGCGCGCTGGCGGTGCTTCTCGCCGGTACGCGAGGTGATCATCACGATCGGCACGTCGCGCAGGCGCGCTTCGCCCTTCATCTGCGTGGCCAGCTCATAGCCGTCCATGCGCGGCATCTCGATGTCGAGCAGCATCAGGTCCGGCACCATCTCGGCCATCCGCTCCAGCGCGTCGACACCGTCCTTGGCGGTGGCGACCTCGAAGCCCTGGCGCTCGAGCACGCGACCGGTGACCTTGCGCATGGTGACCGAATCGTCGACCACCATCACCAGCGGCACCCGCCGCGTCTCCGCCACCTGCGGCGGTTCGATCGCGACATCGCGCGGCAAGGCGTTGCGGCGACGCACCAGCGGCGCCACGTCGAGGATCACCACCACGCGGCCGTCGCCCATGATGGTCGCGCCGAAGATGCCGGGCACCGAGGCGACCTGCGGACCGACCGTCTTCACCACGATCTCGCGGTTGCCGATGACCTGGTCGACGCAGACCGCCGCGCGCAGGTCGCCGGAACGGATCAGCAACACCGGCATCTGCAGGTGGCCCTCGGCCTTGGCCGGACCGTGTCCGATCAGCTCGCCGAGGTCGTGCACGGCGTAGTCCTCGCCGCCGTACTCGTAGCTCGGCGACTCGCTTTCCAGCACATCGCGGGCAACGCGACCCACGCCCTGCACCGAAGCGATCGGCACCGCGAACGAGGTCTCGCCGACCTTGACGAACACCGCCTGGGTGACCGCCAGCGTCTGCGGCAGGCGCAGGGTGAAGGTGACGCCCTTGCCCGGCACCGAATGGATGTCGAGGCTGCCGCCGAGCTGATGGACCTCGCTGGCGACCACGTCCATGCCGACGCCGCGGCCGGCCAGGCGGCTGACCTCGTTGGCGGTCGAGAAGCCCGGCTCGAGGATCAGCATGTCCAGCTCGCTGTCGGCGAGCACGGCGTTCTCGCCGACCAGGCCGCGCTCGACGCCGCGCTTGCGGATCGCATCGCGATCCAGGCCGCGGCCGTCGTCGCCGACCACCAGCACGACTTCCGAGCCCTCGCGGCGCACCGCGATACGGATGCTGCCTTCCTCGGACTTGCCGGCCTGCTTGCGCTCGGCCGGAGCCTCCAGGCCATGCGCGACCGCGTTGCGGAGCATGTGCTCCAGCGGCGCGGTCATGCGTTCGAGCACGTTGCGATCGAGTTCGCCCTGCGAGCCTTCCAGCTTCAACTGGACCTGCTTGCCCAGCTCGCCGGAGGCCTGACGGACCACCCGGCGCAGGCGCGGCAGCATCGAGTCGATCGGCACCATGCGCGTGCGCATGAGGCCTTCCTGCAGTTCCGAGCTGACCCGCGACTGTTGCAGCAGCAGGGTCTCGTACTGGCGGGTCAGATCGTCCAGGGTCTGCTGCAGGCTGCCCTGGTCGTTGGCCGACTCGGACAACGCGCGCGACAGCTGCTGGAGGGTCGAGAAGCGGTCCAGCTCGAGCGGATCGAATGCCTGCTCGGCGCTGTCCGCCTCGCGCTGGTAGCGCGCGACGATCTGCGCCTCGGTCTCGATCTCGAGGCGGCGCAACTGATCGCGCATACGGGTGTTGGTCTGCGCCATTTCGGCAATCGCGCCGCGGAACGCGCCCAGCTGCTGTTCCAGACGGGCACGGTAGATCGCGACCTCGCCGGCGTAGTTGACCAGGCGATCGAGCAGGTCGGCACGGATCCGGACCTGCTCCTGCGGAGCGCGGGCAGTGATCTCGTCGTCGTCGCCGAGCACATCCTCGCTGATCGGAGCCGACAGCGGACGCAGCGGCTGCGCCGGCTCGCTCGCGGCAACGGTCGAACTCTCGGCTCCGGCTTCGGTCGCGATCGGCTCCGCATCGGTCGCGACCAGGGTGGTGGTGCCGCGGGCGCGCGCCTCGAACTCGGCGATCATCGCCTCCGGCATCGCGATCGACTGGCGTTCGCCGACCCGGGTAATCATCGCGTGCAGACGGTCGAAGCCCTGCTCCAGCAGCGGCACGCCATCGCGACCCAGCGCCTGCCGCTGTTCGGCCACCGCCTCCAGCAGCGACTCCATCACGTGGCCCAGTTCGCCCACGGCCATGATGCCGGCCATGCGCGCACCGCCCTTGAGCGTGTGCAGGTCGCGCTGCAGGCCGATCAGCGCATCGCGATCGTCGGTCGCCTCGCGCAGGCGCGCGAGCAGACCATCGGAGTGATCGAGCAGATCGCCGCCTTCCTCGACGAAGATGTCGACGAGCTCGATGTCCAGCTCGCTGACATCGAGCGGCTGGTCCGGATCCGACTCCACCGCCAATGCGGCCAGCATCGCGTGGGTCGCCGCCGGCGCAGGCTCGGGGACGCTTGCCGCCGCGACCGCCTGCCGGGCCTGCTCGGCATACTCGGCTTCCAGGCGCGCGTACTCGGCGGCCTCCTCGGCCTCGCGGCGCCTGGCTTCCGCGCGCTCGGCTTCGAGACGCTCTGCCTCGAGACGGGCCGCCTCAACACGTTCGGCTTCGATGCGCTCGGCTTCGACACGGGCCGCTTCGGCACGCTCGGCTTCCGCGCGCTCGGCTTCGAGACGGGCCGCTTCGGCGCGCTCGGCTTCGGCACGCTCGGCTTCGAGACGGGCCGCTTCGGCGCGCTCGGCTTCGGCACGCTCGGCTTCGAGACGGGCCGCTTCGGCGCGCTCGGCTTCGAGACGGGCCGCCTCGGCACGCTCGGCTTCGATGCGCTCGGCCTCGATACGGGCCGCCTCGGCGCGTTCGGCTTCGGCTCGCTCGGTTTCAGCGCGCTCGACTTCGAGGCGCTCTGCCTCAAGGCGCTCGGCTTCGAGCCGCTCGGACTCGACACGCTCGGCAGCCCGACGTTCGGCTTCGACGCGTTCGGCCTCGGCCTGCTCGATGGTCGCGCGCTCGGCCCGCAGACGCTCGATCTCCAGGCGCTCGGCCGACTGCCGCTCGGTTTCCTGCCGCTCGGCTTCGATACGGGCGGCCTCGGCCAGCTCCTGCTCCACGGCCGCGCTCGGCCGCAGCAGGTTCTGCGGAATCGCATCCTCGGCGCGATCGGCGAACCCGCTGAGGTCCAGCGAGTCCAGCTCGACCTCGTTCGCGGTACCGGTTGTACCGGCGGCGGGACCCGGCTCGACCAGCTCCGGCGGTGCGGCCTGGACATTCGGAAGCGCGTCGCGCAACGCGGCGACGCGAGCCGACAGCCCCTCGAACACCGGCACGCGCGGCGAAGGCGTCTTCAACGCGGCCAGGGTGCTGCGGATCGCGTCGGCAACCGCCGAGAGCGCCGCGACGCCCTCGGCGCCGACACCCCCGCCCTGCGCGAGCAGGCGCTTGACATAACCTTCGGCGGGACCGGTGATCTCGGTGATCACCGGCACTTCGGTCATCGCGAACGCGCCGTTGAGCGTGTGGATCGCGCGTTGCAGGGCATCGTTGGCCGGCTGCGGCGCGGCCTGCGCGCTCTCGATCCAGGTTTCGATGGTCGACAGGTGGCCGGTGACCTCGGCATCGAGGATCTCCAGCAACACCGCGTCGACCGAGGCCGGCACGCCCTCGGGCGGCGCCTGCGCCGGCACGTCGGCATCGGCCTCCCCGCTGCTGGCCTGATCCTGCGCCACGGGCTCGTCGACGACGGGCTCGTCGACCGTGGACGAATCGCCCGCAGACTCGGCTGCCGGAGGCGCCTCGGCCTCCGGCTGCTGGACATCGGCCACCACCGGCGCGGTATAGAACGCTTCCTCGCCCGCGGCAATGCGGTCGGCGACCTCGGCCATGGCGTCGAGATCGGCGGTGACGCCGGCCGAGCCCTCCAGCGCCGCCCGCAACTGCGGCAGCGTCTCGAATGCCTGCTGGACGATCGCCACCACCGCCGGGCTCGCCTTGCGGCCATGATCGGCGTCGAGCACGCGGTTGAGCATGCTCTCGATCTTCCAGCTGAACTCGCCCAGCGCGCGCGCGCCGACCAGTCGTCCGCTGCCCTTGAGGGTATGGAACACGCGCCGGATCGGGCGCAGGCGCTCCATGTTGTCGGGCTCTTCCTGCCAGACCGGCAGCAGCGCACCGAGATTCGCCATCTCCTCGACCAGCTCTTCGAGGAAGACCTCGCGAATCTCGTCGTCGATGTCCTCGTTCTGCTCGAAGCCGCCCTCGGCGCCGCTGATCGGCCCCTGCGCCGCCGGTGCGGTGCTGGCGGTCGGCTCGGGCGTCGCCAACGACGACGTGGCCACCGGCTTCGGCGTCGCCGCCGGTCCGGAGACGATGTCCTGCGACATGACCCCGGCCAGCGCCTGCGACACCGCCTGGCGGGTCTCCTCGTCGATGCCGACGGCACCGGGCACGTCGCCGGCGGCGACATGGTCGGCACCGTCCGGAACCGGCCAGTAGCCCAGCGCCTCCAGGCTCTGGCGGGCGATGTCGAGTATCCGGTCGCGGTTGGGGCGTTGCTCGCGCACCGCCTCCAGGTAGTACTCCAGGCTGGCCAGGGTGTCGGCCATGGTGTCGAGCTGCGGACCGCTGGGGACCCGCCGCTTGCCGAGCAGCTCGGCCTCGGTGTAGCGCCGCAGCCCGATCAGGTATTCGCTGGGCAGCGGCAGTTCCAGCATCCGCATCGCGCCGCTGACCTCATCCAGCAGGCGCGGTACTTCGACCAGCTCGTCGTGGCTCCAGTTGGTCTCCACGAAGGCGACGAACGACTGCCTGGCGTCGCTGAAATTGGCGATCGCCTCGCGCACGACCACGTCGAGCACGCGTCGCGACTCGCTGGCGAGCAGGCTGTCCTCGGCGACCTTCTCGTCGACGTGGCCCAACCGCGAGACCTGGTCGTCGAGGGTCGCGTCCACGTACAGCAGCGCGCCGGCGACGTCGAGCAGCACGCCCTCGTCGGCCGCGCGCTCGCCGGCAACGACCTGGCGCAGCGTGTCGCGGTGCTGGACCACGACGTTGCGCGCCATCCCCAGCCCCATCATGCCGAGGGTATCGGCGACGCTGGTCAGCACGTCGACCTGCGGAGCGAGGTCGGACACGTCGTTCTGGTTGGTGCGCAGGTACAGGTCGAGCGCGTCCTTGACCCGCAGCAGGTCCTCCTTGATCGCCGCCGACACGGTATCGAGCAGCTCGCGATTGCGTCCGCTCAGGCTGCCGCGGGCATGTTCGAGCTCCGATTCGCTGGGCAGCTGGGCGTCGAGGTCGAAGGTCTTGCGCAGCCCGTCCAGTCCGGGATGAACCGCCGAACTGTGGGCGACGTGGTAGAGCAGCTGCCGGGTCGGTTCCGCCGCGGGCGTGCTGCGGGGACCGCTGAAATCGTCGCCCTCGAGCATCTGCCGGGCTTCGCGCTCGACGCCGCCAAAGGCCTGGCGCAGGGCGCGGGTCGGTTCCTGGGCGCCGTCGCGGATCGCGCAGGCCACCGAATGGGCGACCCACAGCATCCGCCGCAGGCGTTCGACGGTGACGTCGGACAACAGTCCGTCGATCGCCGCGACCAGGGCCGCCGGATCGGCGGGACTGCCATTCTCCGGCCAGTTGGACAGCACCTGGCGGAATGCGCCCAGGTGCGACGCCGATTCGGCCTCGCTGACCGTACCGGACACCGGCATCGGCAGGCTGTCGGGCAGCGGCCGGTCGAGATTGGGCGCGAACAGCACGCTCTCGTTCAAGCCCACCTCGCCGCGGGTCGCACGCAGCTCGTTGAGCAGCGGCAGCAGCACGATCGGAATGTCGCGATGGCCGCCCTGCAGGCGCTCCAGATAATCCGGCAGCTGCACGGCGCCGCGCATCAGCACGGCGCAGGCCTCGTCGCGGTTGTCGATCTCGCCGTGCAGCAGCGCCAGGGACAGGCGCTCCATCTCCTCGGCGACCATCGCCGGGGCGTACAGCTCGACCATCCTCAGGGTGCCGTGCACCTGATGCAGGTGGGCGGCGCAGCTGCGCATCCGCGAGGTGTCGGCCTGGTTCTCGGCAAAGGCCTCGATCTCCTCGCGCGCCTGACTCAGGGTCTGGTCGAGCTCGGGCTTGATCCAACCAAGCGTGGTGGTATCGATCGCATCGCTCATCACGGTCATGCCCGCCCCTCCGCTCCTGCGCGGGGGCGCAACCTCTGCAATGTCTGCGTCCGTGAATCGAACATGCTCGGCTCGCTCATCCTACTGCCGGTCCCGGGTCAGGCCGGGAGCTTGAAGTCTGCAACCGAACGACGCAGATCGGCGGCCAGCTGGGCCAGGTTTCCGATCGACTGGGCCGTCTGGCTGGCGCCCTGCGAGGTCTGTGCGGTGATCGACTGGATGGTGTTCATGGTTTCGGTGATGTTCGACGCCGCGCTGGTCTGCTGCTGCGCCGCGTTGGAGATACCCTGGATCAGCCCGGACAGGTCCGACGACACCTTTTCGATCTCGCCCAGCGCGGTACCCGCGTCCTCGGCCAGTCGCGCACCCGCGACCACTTCGGACGTCGTCTGCTCCATCGAGCTGACAGCTTCGTTGGTATCGGACTGAATTGTCTGGACCAGCGTCTCGATTCGCTTGGTTGCGTTGGACGCGCGTTCCGCGAGTCGCTGCACTTCGTCGGCCACCACCGCGAAGCCGCGGCCCGCCTCACCGGCCGACGCCGCCTGGATCGCCGCGTTCAGCGCCAGGATGTTGGTCTGCTCGGAGATGTCGTTGATCAGTTCAACGATCGAGCCGATCTCCTGCGAGCTTTCGCCCAGCCGCTTGATGCGCTTCGAGGTCTCCTGGATCTGGTCGCGGATGTTGTCCATGCCGGCGATCGTCTGGCGCACCACGCCCGCGCCCTTGGTCGCGATCTGCACCGAACGCTGCGCCACGTCCGCGGACTCGGCGGAGTTGCGCGAGACCTGGTTGATGCTCTGCGCGATTTCGCTGATGCGGCTGGACGCGGAGTTGATCTCCTGGGCCTGGTGCTCGGCGGCCTCGGCCAGGTGCATCGCGGTGGCCTGGGTCTCCTGGGCGCTGGAGGCCACCTGCACCGAGGTGTCGGTAATCGTCTGCACCAGGCTGCGCAGCTGCTCGACCGCGAAGTTGATCGAGTCGGCGATCGCGCCGGTCATGTCCTCGGTCACGGTCGCCTTCACGGTCAGATCGCCTTCCGCGAGCGAACCCATTTCGTCCAGCAGGCGCATGATCGCCTCCTGGTTGCGGTCGTTGAGTTCCTTGGTGGTCAGGTAGCGCTGCTTCTGCGCGGTGTTCAGCGAGACCACCAGCAGGACGATTGCCAGCAGCGCGATCGCACCGGAGACGATGCTGATCCAGATGTTGCCGAGCAGGCTGGTGTCCTTCAGCGAACCGAACGCGGTGAACGCCTGGAACAGGCGATCGCTGCCTTCCAGCAGGGTGTCGGCGCCCTCGGTGATCGTGGTCACCGAAGTCTGGGCCTGGAACAGGTCGGGCGAGGCGGCCAGGATCGCGTCGGCATCCTTCTTCATCTCCGCCCACAGCGCCTCGACCTGACCGAGCGCGGCGACCGCACCGGAGTTGCTCAGCGCGGTGATGTTCGGGTTCTCGGCACCGTTGCGCAGACCGGCCAGGACGTTGTCGAACACCAGCACGTCGCGGGCCAGCGCCTCGCCGGCCATCGACGCGCCGCTGCCGCCGGCCTGGATTTCGGTGATGCGGCGGGCGATGGTGCCCGACAGCACCACCTGGCGCAGGGCGTAGTAGACCTGCGAGGACGGCGAGCCGCTGGACGACATCGCGCGGACCAGCTCGTCGAGGTTGGCCTGCAGCTGCGGCACCTTGGCGCTGAAGTTGTTGGCGTTGCCGGCGAAGCCCAGCACCGCCTGCTCGCTGGCGATCAGCTGGTCGGCGCTCTTGCCCAGCGGCGCCCAGGTCTCGGACACGCTGCGGATCGGCCCGGAAACGCCGTCGGTGCTGCCGAAGTTCGCATTCAGCTCCGACACGTCGGCGTCGATCTCCGACTTGGTGGTCTTGAACGCGTCGAACGCGGCCTGGTCACCGCCGACCGCCGCTCGTCCCTGCACCGCCAACTGCTGCGAGAGCACGCGCAAGTCCGAGGCCGAGGTGCTGGCGCCACCCAGGCGCGAGGCCTTGTAGATCGAGTAGCCGGTATTGAGGCCGAACACCAGCAGGGCGAAACCCAGCACCGTAAGCCAGGTATTGACGCCGTACTGGCGGACCTTGCCTACAGCGTTATTCATGTCACTGCTCATGATTCGACCTCAAGTGCGTTGCGATTGCCTGGTCCGGCAAGATGTTCGGCGCGCGGCATGTCCGACGCGGCCTGCCTGAATTCGGGGGTGCGGGTGAGTCTGTCGAGGCTGAAGATGCCCCAGGTGACGCCGTCGAGCCGATAGGCGCGATCGACGAAGTGCTGGTAGCGGCCGGCGATGGCGACGTTCTCCGCGCCGCCCTCGGCCTCTCCGGCCTCGACCGTGTTCTCCTCGACGAAGCTGCGCTGACCATACAACTCGTCGATCAACACCGCGACGTTGCCGCCGGGCTGTCGGACCAGCAGGATCCGGTGCCCCTCGTGCAGCACCGTCCGCTCGCCCTGCAGGAACTGTTTCAGATCGACCACCGGCAACAGGTTGCCGCGCACGTTGGCCAGGCCGAGCAGCCACGGCTGCGCGCCAGGGACGGGCGTCACCTGCGGCAGGGTCAGGATCTCGACCACCTCGTCGAAATCCGAGGCAAGACGGTGGCTGCCGATGCGGTAGCCGACGCCGCGCCACATGCCCGGCGCGTCGATCTGCTCCGGCAGGCCGACCACGTGCGCAAGGCTGCGGCGCTCGTAGTCGGCCAGCACGTCGAACGGGGTCATCGCTGTCGTCACTGTCGCCTCAATCGCCCAGCAGGTCGTTGATGCGCGCGACCAGCTCGTCCTCGCGCGGCGGCTTGACGATGTAGTCCTTCGCGCCCTGACGCAGGCCCCAGGCCTTGTCCGTATCCATGCCCTTGGTGCTGACGATCAGCACCGGGATGTGCTTGGTGTCGGCGTCGCGCGACAACGCACGCGTCGCCTGGAAACCGTTCATCCCGGGAAGCACGACATCCATCAGCACCAGGTCGGGGCGCTCGCGGCGGCAGACATCGATACCGTCTTCGGCGCTGTCGGATGCCAGCACCTGGTGGCCGTTGCGCTCGAGCAACTGGGTCAGGACCGCCGTATCGGTCGGCGAGTCCTCGATCAAGAGAATGCGTGCCATCGTTGCCCTACCCCCCGGTCAGGCGTTGTGTGCTTCTGTGTGAACGTGTGTGCGGATCGCGCCGAGCAGCTCCTCGCGCGTGAATGGCTTGGTCAGGTACTGCTCGGAACCGACGATCCTGCCGCGCGCCTTGTCGAACAACCCGTCCTTGGATGACAGCATGATCACGGGGGTGCCCTTGAACAGCTGGTTGCTCTTGATCAACGCGCAGGTCTGATACCCATCCAGTCGCGGCATCATGATATCCACGAAGATGATATGCGGCTGCTGGTCGGCGATCTTCGCCAGTGCTTCGAATCCATCGATGGCGGTGACCACGTCACAGCCCTCACGTTTCAGCAACGTCTCTGCGGTGCGTCTGATGGTCTTGGAGTCGTCGATCACCATGACCCTCAAACCATCGAGACTGCCGGTACGGCCCTCGTCAAACATTCCTGCTTCCCCGGGGTTTCCCCATGTGCGGGCACCTGATAGTTATGTCGCGTCTCGCGGTGCCTCGCGATACCCGCCTTTATTCCAAGCCTGACAGCCACTGTCAAGCACAAAGTTCACGACGAAAATGCTAAACAGGCTGGTTTCACGCGAACTTTCGACGCACGGCACCCTTCCGTCGGTTGCCGTCGCGCCGGCGGGTGAGGCCGTCGCCTCGGGCACGCGCCCGCGCTGCCGACCCCTGCTACTATCGCCATCCCTTCGACGCCCCCACGATAGCGCTCGCCATGCCGCTCGACATCGTCGTCGTGATGGACCCCATCGGCTCCATCAAGATCGCCAAGGACTCTACCTTCGCCATGTTGCTGGAAGCGCAGCGGCGCGGACATCGCCTGCTGTACGTACCGCCGGGAGGACTGTCGATGCGGGACGGCCGGCCGATCGCGCAGGTGGCCGGACTGAGCGTGCGCGAGGACGCGACGAGCTGGTTCGAACTGGAACAGGCATCACATATTGAGCTCGGCCACGGCCAGGTCGTGCTGATGCGCAAGGACCCGCCGGTCGACGCCGAGTACATCCACGACACCCAGATCCTCGGCATCGCCCAGCTGGCCGGCGCGCTGATCGTCAACGACCCCCAGGGCCTGCGCGACTACAACGAGAAGCTGGCCGCGCTGCTGTTCCCCGAATGCTGCCCGGCGACCGTGGTCACCCGCGACAACGCGATCCTGAAGGCCTTCGTCGCCGAGCATGGCGAGGCGGTGCTCAAGCCTCTGGATGGCATGGGCGGGCGCTCGATCTTCCGCGCCCGCGCCGGCGAGCCCAACCTCAACGTGATCCTGGAGACCCTGACCGAGGGAGGCAGGCGGCTGGCGATGGCCCAGCGCTACCTGCCGGAGATCGCCGACGGCGACAAGCGCATCCTGCTGATCGACGGCGAGCCGGTCGACTACTGTCTGGCCCGGATCCCGCAGGGCGACGAGTTCCGCGGCAATCTCGCCGCCGGTGGTCGCGGCGAGGCCCGCCCGTTGAGCGAACGCGACCGCTGGATCGCCGCCCGGGTCGGCCCGGAGATGAAGCGCCGCGGCATGCTGTTCGTCGGCCTGGACGTGATCGGCGACTACCTGACCGAGGTCAACGTCACCAGTCCGACCTGCATCCGCGAGATCGACGCCGCCTTCGGCACCAACATCGCCGGCCAGCTGTTCGACGCGATCGAAGCCAGGGCCGCCGCGCAAGCCTCCGCCTAGGGGGCCGCGCGGACGCTCCCCGGCATCCGCCACTGCACTATCCTGTCGCAATCGAGCTTCCAATCCGTCCCGCCGCCCCGCAGATGTCCTCCCTCGCCGCCTCCACGCCAGCCTCCGAAGACGGCCGCCTGACCGCGACCCTGGTGCTGTCGCTGCTGGTCCACGGCGTGCTGTTGCTGGGCGTGGGCTTCGCGCTGGAGCGGGCCGCGCCGGTGGTGCCGACCCTGGACGTGATCCTGACCCAGACCCGCAGCCCGCTGACCCAGGCCCAGGCCGACTTCCTCGCCCAGGCCAGCAACCAGGGCGGCGGCGAGCACGACAAAAGCACCCGCCCGCGCGACAACCAGACCGGTCCGGCGCCGCAGGAGCAGCCCGGAGTGGCGCCGCGCCCGCTGCGCGCGCAGTCGCCGCAGGCGCAGCCGGAGCCGGTCGCACGTGTCATCAGCAGCGCACGCGGCGACACCACCGTCGCGCGCGAGCGCGACACCCCCGATCCCGACACCCTGCCGCTGCCGCCGGGCGAGGAGAAGATCGAGCGCGACATGGCGATGGCGCGGCTGGCGGCCGAGATCCACCTGCGCTCGGAACGCTATGCCAAGCGCCCGAAGCGCAAGTTCGTCTCCGCCAGCACCCAGGAATACGCCTGGGCGAGCTATCTGCGCGAATGGGTCGACCGGGTCGAGCGGATCGGCAATCTGAACTATCCCGACGAAGCGCGCCGGCGCCGGCTCGGCGGCCAGGTCGTGATCAGCGTGGCGATCCGTCGCGACGGATCGGTCGAGCGCTCGGACATCGTCAAGAGCAGCGGCACCCCGCTGCTGGACTCCTCGGCACTGCGCATCGCCCGCCTCGCCGAGCCGTATCCGCCGCTGCCCAGGACCGAGGAGAATCCCGACATTCTCCACGTGACCCGTACCTGGAACTTCCTGCCCGGCGGCGAACTGATCGACGACTGACGCCGCGCTCACCGCTGCGGCACCGCACGAGAATCGCGGCTCACGCCGCTCCTACCGGAGCCGTCGGATGTCTGCAATGCATCGCCGATGCCGGCCATCGCCAGCACGAGGCAAGGCAGGATGTGGCCCAGACCGGGGACCGGCCCGCTCTTCGTAGGAGCGGCGTAAGCCGCGATGGTCCTCACGGGAAAGCCCGGTCGCGGCCAGCGGCCAGGTCCCGTTCACTCGGCGCGCGATTCGCGCAGGGCCTGCTGCTCGGCGAGGGTAAGCGCAACGTTGTTGCGCAGGTAGGCCGGTTCGACCCGCTCCGGCGCGACCGACTCGCCGCGGGCGAACGCCGCCGCGGCGAGACGGGCGACATCGGCGGCGTGCGGCAGTTCCTGGGCGGCGACCGATGCCAGACGGCCGCCCAGTTGCTGGCGAAGCGCGCCCTCGACCGCGTCGAACCCGGTGCCCACGCCGTGCCAGGCCTCCGCGCCTTCCGGAAGCCTCACCTCGATCGGCGGCAACACCGCCTCCTCGCCCTGGCGCGCCAGCGCCTGACCGTCCTGGCGGCGCCGATAGGCGGCCACGTAGACCTCGCCCATGCGCGCGTCTATCGCGGCAAGCACCTGCCCGCCGCTGGAGCGCATCGCCAACGCCTCCAGGGTCGACACAGGCAACAACGGCCGGTCCAGCGCCAGCGCCATGCCCTGTGCCAGCGCGATCGCCAGGCGCACGCCGGTGAACGCCCCCGGACCGCGCCCGACCGCGATCGCATCGAGCTGGCCGCGGGCGACGCCGGCGTCGGCCAGCAGCTGCCCGGCCCACGGCAGGGTCAGCTCGGCATGACGGCGCGGCGCGACCTGGAAACGCTCGACGACCTCGCCATCGAGCCAGAGCGCGACCGAACAGGCCTCGGTCGCGGTCTCGAGCGCCAGCAGCTTCACTCGCCGCTCTCTTCCACGGCCGGCTGCCACAGCTCGACCAGGTGCCCCTCCGGGTCCACGACGTAGCCGAACCGGCCCTGCTCGCCGTCCTCGCTGCGGTCGAGCACGTTGCAACCGGCCGCGCGCAGCGCCTCCAGCATCGCGTCGAGGTCGTCGACGCGGAAGTTGAGCATGAACGGCTTGTCGCTGGGCTTGAAGTACTCACTGCTGGACTTGAACGGCGACCACACCGTGTAGGCGCTGCCGCCGGTGTCCTCGCGGCGCCACGGGAACACCGCTCCGCCCCAGTCCTGCACGCCGACACCGAGGTGCTCGGCGTACCAGGCGGCCAGCGCGCCGGGATCCTCGGCCTTGAAGAACACGCCGCCCAGGCCGTGAACGCGGGGCTTGTCGCGGGCATTGTCGTCAGCCATCGAAGCTCTCCTCAGAACAGGTCGGCACCGCGCGGCGCGGGTGCCTCGAACCCACATTCTCGCCCAAAGAAGGTGCGCACGTCGTCGACGTCGCGGCTGCGCGGCAGTGGCGGCAGCGACTCGAGAAACACCTTGCCGTAGCTGCGCCCGAGCAGGCGCGGGTCGCACAACACCAGCACCCCGCGATCGCGCTCGCTGCGGATCAGACGGCCGGCGCCCTGCTTGAGCGCGATCACCGCCTGCGGCAACTGCTCGTCGCGGAACGGATTGCCGCCGTTGCGGCGGATCGCCTCCAGCCGCGCCTCGAATACCGGGTCGTCGGGGGCGGCGAACGGCAGCTTGTCGATCACCACCACGCTCAGCGCATCGCCGGCGACGTCGACGCCCTCGCGGAAACTGGCCGCCCCCAGCAGCACCCCGTTGCCGGAGGCGCGGAAGCGCTCCAACAACAAGCCACGCGGCGCCTCGCCCTGGACGAACAGCGGCCACGGGCACTCGGAACCTCGCAGCAGCGCGGCCACCTCGCGCAACGCCCGGTGCGAGGCGAACAACAGGAAGGCGCGTCCGCCGGAAGCCTCCAGCACCGGCCGCACCGCATCGACCAGGGCCGTGCCGTAGTCGCGCGACCCCGGATCGGGCATCCGCCGCGGCAGGTAGCACAGCGCCTGGGTCTGCCAGTCGAACGGGCTGGGCGCCAGCAGGGTCTGCGGTTCGGCCAGGCCGAGCTTGTCGGCGTAGTGCCCGAACTGGCCGCCGATCGCGAGCGTGGCCGAGGTGAACACCCACGCCGCCTTCGAACGCTCGCGGTGCTCGGCCAATGGCCCGGCGACATCGAGCGGCGTGCGACTGAGACGGAAACCGCGCGCGGTCAGCTCGTACCAGCGCACGCTGTCGGCGTCGTCCGGCACCTGCGGCGGCATCCGGTCGTCGGGGTCCGCCGGCGGCTGCGCTGGCGCCTCGTCGGCGGCGATGTCGCGCCAGCGCCGCAACCGTGCCGCGTAGTCGCCGGCGCGGAAGGTGCAGGCCTCGAAGCCCGGCGAGGCGCCGCGCAACGGTTCCAGCACCGCCGCCAGCGCGGCCAGCGCCTGCGCCAGCGCCTCCAGCGCGTCCTCGGCAGCGGCCAGCTCGGCGGCGCGCGCGCGGGTGCCGCGCACCGGCAGGTCGTCCATCGCCGCGCGCAGTGCGCGGGTCGCCTGCTCCAGCGCACGCGCCGGTTCCTGCACCGCCGCCAGCGCGCCGGGCACCTCCTTGCACTCGGCCAGGGCGTCGCGCGCCAGCTCCACCAGCGGCCGCGCGCTCAGGGCCTCGCCGAAGAACTGCGAGGCCAGGTCGGGCAACTGATGGGCCTCGTCGACGACGAAGGCCTGGGCACCGGGCAGGATCTCGCCGAAGCCCTCCTGCTTGAGCGCCAGGTCGGCCAGCAGCAGATGATGATTGACCACCACCAGGTCGGCCGATTGCGCCCGCTGGCGGGCCTGGACGACGAAGCAGTCGGAAAAGAACGGGCACTCGCTGCCCAGGCAATTGTCGACCGTCGAGGTCACCACCGGGATCAGCGGCGAATCCTCGCCCAGGCCCTCGACCTCGGCCAGATCGCCCATCCGCGTGCGTCCGGCCCAGGCGACGATGCGCTGGAACTGGGCGGCGATCTCGCGACTGGCGAAACGCGGCTCGCCCTTGGCCTGATGCATCCGGTAGTGGCAGAGGTAGTTCGCGCGCCCCTTCAACAGCGCGGTCTTCAGGCCGACGCCGAGGGCGTCGCGCACGCGCGGCAGGTCGCGGTGATAGAGCTGGTCCTGCAGCGCGCGCGTGCCGGTGGAAACAATGGTCTTGACCCCCGACAGCAACGCCGGCACCAGGTAGGCGAAGGTCTTGCCGGTACCGGTGCCGGCCTCGGCGATCAGGGTGCCCAGCGGCGTGCCGCGCGATTCGAACGCGGTCGCGATCGCCACCGACAGCGCCTGCTGGGCCGGACGCGGCGCGAACGCCTCCAGGTTGCGGGCCAGCGCGCCGCCCTCCTCCAGCGCTTCCCGCGCCGCCCGAGCGAGCCGGGAGTCCTGTTCTGCCATCGCCTCGTCCCGCAATCAGTAACGCGGCGGCGGTGCGACCGTGCAGGCATCGCGTCGCCGTCCGGCCTCTTCGACCGAGACCCTGGGCAGGCCGGCGGTATCGGGCGGACGCGAACCACCCGCGCGGGCGCGCACCACCGTTTCCCAGTTGCGCCGGCACAGCGGGCCGACATCGGTGCCGGCCGCGCGCGCCTGCAGCGCCAGGCGCTCGGCCAAGTCGGTCTGGCCCAGCAACAGCGCGATCTCGGCGCGTTGCTGCAACAGGTTCGGATCCTGCGCCGAAATCTCCAGGGCCTGGTCGAGGCGATCGGCGGCGGCCTGGTACAGGCGGCCGGCCTCCAGCCGCGTGGCCTCCTCGCTGAGGTCGCTGACCTGCGGGTCGCGCAACGGCTGCACGTCCAGCTCGCCGCCGCTGGCGGTGCCGGCGGCACGGATCGCGGCGACCGCGGCCGCGGCATCGAAGTCCGGCGGCGGCGCCCGCTCGGGCGCACGGCTCGCGCAGGCGCCCAGCAGCAGTGAGCAGAGCGCCATCGGCAGGAGCCGGGCGCGGCGATTTCGGAAGCGTTTCATTGCGCGGGCGTCTCCTGCGGCGAGGGCTGCGAGGACGCCTGCTCTTCGTCGCGGTCGCGTCCGAAGCCGAACCAGTCGCGCCAACTCCGGCGGCCCTCGTCTCGCTCCTCCGGTTCCGGCTCGGGCAGCGTGCACGACGCGTACTCGGGGGCGTAGCCGGCGACGAAGGCGAACCGGCGCGCCTCCGGGCAGCCGGCATCGGTGCTGTTGGAGCCGACCACCCACTGCCAGTCCAGACCCTCGTTGCCGACGGTCAGGGTCGCCGTGGGCAGGTTGAGGAAGATGTTCGACCACACCCGCATCGCACCGGTCGCGCCGTACAGGCCGGTCGCCTTGTTCTGGTCGTTGCCGACCCAGACCACCGCCAGATGATCGCCGGTCCAGCCGGCGAACCAGCTGTCGCGGCCGTCGTTGCTGGTGCCGGTCTTGCCGGCCGGGGACAGGTGGCCGAGACCGTCGGCGACCAGGCGCCGGCCGGTGCCGCCACTGACCGCACGCTGCAGCGCGATGGTGATCAGGCGCGCGGCGATCGCATCGCCCTCCTGCGCCGGCGCCGGCGCCTCGTCGTAGCGGTTGAGGGCCTTGCCGCCGGCATCGAGCACGCCGCGCACCGCGTGCAACGGCTGGATCTCGCCGCCGGAGGCCAGGAACTGGTAGGCCTGCGCCATCGCATACGGACTCTGGTCGAGCGACCCCAGGATCAGCGCCGGATTCGGTTCCGCCTCGATCCCGGCCAGGGTCTTGAGCAGGGCCGCGATCCGCTCGGGCGCCACGTCCATGCCGATCCGCACCGTGGCCTGGTTGTAGGAATGCGCCAGCGCGTCGATCAGGCGCACGCTGCCGTGGCTGCGGCCATCGGAGTTGCCGGGCGACCAGGTCTTGCCGCGGCCGAGGGTGACCGTGACCGGCGAGTCGTCCACCCAGCTCGCCAGCGACCAGCGCCCCGGTTGCGCCAGCGCCAGCAGGTTGACGAAGGGCTTGATCAGCGAGCCGACCGGACGCTGCGCCTCGATCGCGCGATTGAAGCCATGGGCGGTGAACTCGCGGCTGCCGACCAGGGCGACCACGTCGCCGTTGTGGACGTCGGTGAGCACCAGGCCCGCCTCCAGCGGCGGCCGGCGCTCGTTGTCCAGCGACTTCAGGGTGCGGGTCACCGCGGCCTCGGCGTAAGCCTGGGCCGACGGCGACATGCCGCTCATCACGCTCAGGCCGGCGCCGGACAGCGCATCGGCCGGATAGTCGCGCGCCAGCTGTCGCCGGATCAGGTCGACATAGGCCGGAAAACGGTTGGCCGACAGGCTGCCGGGGCTGTCGCTGATTCCCAGCGGTGCGTCCAGCGCGCGCTTGTACTCGGTGTCGTCGATCAGGCCGGTCTCGTGCATCTCGCCCAGCACGAAGTTGCGCCGCTGCAGGGCCGACTGCGGGTGCCGGCGCGGATCGTAGGCCGACGGTCCCTTGACGATGCCGACCAGCAGCGCGATCTGCTCGGTGCTCAGGCTCTTGAGGTCGCGCCCGAACCAGAACTCGGCGCCGGCGGCGACGCCGTGCACCGCCTGTGCCCCGCGCTGGCCGAGGTAGACCTGGTTCAGGTAGGCCTCCAGGATCGTGCCCTTCTCGTAGCGGGCCTCGATCAACAGCGCGTAGAGGATCTCCTTGCCCTTGCGGGTGAAGGTCTGTTCGCGGCCGATCCCGAGCAGGCCGCTGCGCGCCAGCTGCTGGGTCAGCGTGCTCGCGCCCTGGCGGGCCCGGCCCGATCGCAGATTGACCCAGGCCGCACGCAGCATGCCGCCGACATCGATGCCGTGGTGATGGGCGAAGTCGCGGTCCTCGACCGCCTGCAGACCGGTCACCAGCAACTCGGGCACGTCGCGGATCCGGACCAGTCGCCGCTCTTCCTGCTTCTGCCCGTACAGGGTCGCGATCCGGGCCGGATCCAGGCGCGCGCGCCTGGTCGCCTTGCCGGTTTCGCCATCGACTCCGACCTCGTGCAGCCGCGACACCCGGCCGCTCGCCAGGGTCAGCTCCAGCCGCCGCGCCGGCACCGCGCCGTCGACATCGTTGAAGCCGCGGCTGGATACCTTCCAGCGGCTGCCGTCGCGCCGGTAGGTGCCCGGCGCCAGGCCGTCGCCCTCGTGGTAGGCGGCGGCATCGAGCTCGGTCTTCAGGGTCGCCGCATCCAGCGCCAACCCCGGTTCGAGCACCAGCGGCCGCGCATACACGCGGGTCGGGATCTGCCACTGCAACTGGCCGAAGCGTTCGCTCACCTCGTGATTGAGGTAGACCGTGTACGGGATCAGGAAGCCCAGGCCCAGCGCCGCCAGCGCCAGCACCGCCGTGACCAGCCGGCGGCGCCACTGCGGGCGCGGCGCGTCGTCGTTGTCGTCTTCGTCGTACTTGGCTTTCTTGTGCGGGTTCCGGGCCACGGCGTGGGACAATGGCGGGGCTGCGCCCCTGAATCGTCCGAGTCTAGCGCAGCCCGACCGCGTCCCAGCGCCGGTGCCGACCGCCCGATGGAGTTCCTTCAGCAATGCCAGACACCGTAGCCGCATGAGTCTCGCCCACCTCCGGTTCCTGATCGACCGGGCCACCGGGCTGGCCTGGCGCGGCCTGTCCAGCCTGCGTACCCGCGGATGGCGCGCCTCCTGGCAGCGGGTGCTCAAGCAGTTCCATCGGGTCCCCGCGCACCAGCGCCCGGCGCTGTTCCTGCCGGAGGCGACCCCGTGGCAACCGTTCGCGGTGCCGGCGTCGGTGCAGCCGCGGGCCAGCATCGTGATCCCGGTCTACAACCAGTTCGCCCACACCCTGGGCTGCCTGCGCGCGATCGCGGCGCATCCGCCGACCGCCCCGGTCGAGGTGATCGTCGTCGACGACGGCTCCAGCGACGAGACCGAAGCGGCGCTGACCCAGGTCGAGGGTCTGCGCTACCACCGCCGCGCCGCCAACGGCGGCTTCATCGCCGCCTGCAACGATGGCGCCGCACTGGCGACTGGCGACTACCTGGTGTTCCTCAACAACGACACCGTGCCCCAGCCGGGCTGGCTGGACGCGCTGCTGGAGACCTTCGACGCCCACCCCGGCACCGGCCTGGTCGGCGCGCAGCTGCTGTATCCGGATGGACGTCTACAGGAGGCGGGTGGGATCGTGTTTGCCGACGGCAGCGGCTGGAACTACGGTCGCTTCGAGTCCGCACTGGACCCGCGCTACGCCTTCCTGCGCGAGGCCGACTACATGTCCGGGGCCGCGGTGGCGTTGCCGCGCACGCTGTTCATCCAGCTCGGCGGCTTCGACCCGCGCTATGCGCCCGCCTACTACGAGGACACCGACCTGGCCTTCGCGGTCCGCCGCCACGGCCTGAAGTCCATCTATCAGCCGGCCGCCCGGGTGGTCCACGATGAGGGCACGACCTCCGGCACCGACACCAGCCAGGGACCGAAGGCCTACCAGGTCCGCAACCGCGGCATCTTCGCCGACAAATGGCGCGATGAACTGGCCGCTCAGTCGGTTCCCGGCACGGATCCGGACCAGGCGGCGCGCCCCCGCCGGCGCCGCAACGTGCTCGTCGTCGACGCGCTGACCCCGCAGCCGGACCGCGACTCGGGCTCGCTGCGACTGGTCAACCTGATGCGACTGCTGCGCGAGGAAGGCGCCCATGTCGTCTTCATGGCCGCCGACCAGCAGCATGCCGGCGCCGCCACCGTCGAGCTCCAGCAACTGGGGGTGGAGGTCTGGTACGCGCCGCATTCGGGCAGCTGGCCGACCTGGCTGCGCGAGCATGGACCGCGCTTCGACGCCGCCGTCGTCTGCCGCCATTACGTGATGCGCGAGATGCTGCCGCTGCTGCGACTGCACGCGCCACGGGCGCGCGTGGTGTTCGACAGCGTCGATCTGCACTATCTGCGCGAACGGCGCGGCGCCGAACTGGCCGCCGACCCGGCACTGGCACGCAGCGCCGAGCGGACCCGCGCCCTCGAACTGGATGTGATCGCGCGCAGCGACGCCACCCTGGTGGTCAGCGACGTGGAGCGGCGATTGCTGGCGAGCGACGCGCCCGACGCCCGGGTCGACATCCTCTCCAACCTGCACCGGCTGGCCGCGGCGGGTCCGGACTACGAAGCGCGCCAGGACCTGATGTTCGTCGGCGGCTTCCGCCATCCGCCCAATGTCGATGCGGTGCGCTGGTTCCTCGACGAGGTCTGGCCGAAGGTCCGCGCCAGCCTGCCGGAGCTGCGCTTCCACTGCATCGGCGCCGACGTGCCGGACCCGATCGCGACCCGGCATGGCCACGACGGCATCCACATCCACGGCCACGTGCCGGACCTGTCCCCGTACCTGGACGGCGCGCGGCTGGCGATCGCCCCGCTGCGGTTCGGCGCCGGGGTCAAGGGCAAGGTCAACCAGAGCATGGCGCACGGCCAGCCGGTGGTCGCTACCTCGTGCGCGGTGGAGGGCATGCATCTTCGCGACGGCGTCGATGTCCTGGTCGCCGACACCCCGGACGCCTTCGCCGACGCGATCGTGCGCGCCTATCGCGACGCCGGCCTGTGGCGACGCCTGGCCGCCAACGCCCGCGACAACGTCCAGCGCCACTTCTCCTTCGATGCCGGCCGCGAGGTGGTGCGCCGGGTATTGCTGGGCCGCGACGGAACCGCCCCGGGCGCGGACTAGTTGGCCGCGGTCGCCGCCTCCACCCGCCTGGCGAACGCATTCAGCCCCGCCACCGACGGATCCAGCGTGCGGGCCGCCTCCAGCGCCGCCCGCGCCGCGCCCAGCTCGCCCGCCCCCAGGCGCTCGTCGCCGACCGCGATCCAGCGTTGGGCCAATCGCCGCCGCTGATCGCGCAGCGTGTCCGGATCGGCGCCCAGCACTTCGCCGGCCTGCAGGCAGCGGCCGGCGCGCTGCAGGCGGTTGCCGCGCAGGGCGTCGCGATAGCACTGCTGCGAAGCCGGCAGCAGCCGCGCCGTGGCCCGCGCGATACGCGCGTCGTCCGGCGCCAGCGCGCGCGCCGCACGCAAGGCATCGAAGGCGCTCTCGCCCGGCGGCAGCAGCAGGTCGCCGCGCTCCTCGGCGGCCAGCGCCGAGCGCAGCAACCGGCTCACCCGCTGTTCGCGCTCGGCCGGCGTCATCGAACCGTCCACCGCCTGCAGACGCTGCCGGGACTGCCGCGCCTGCTGCAGCGAACGCTCCGCTTCGGCGATCGCCGGGGCCGCATCCGGTGCATCGGCGGCGGTGTCGCGGGCCTCGGCCAGCGCCGCCTCGGCCGCGTCGAAACGGAAATCGCGCGCCTCCCGGGTCGCCTGCGCGGCCTGGGCGCGCGCCACCGCCAGCAAGCCCTGGTGCGCTTCCATGTCGTAGCGCTCCACCGCCAGCACGCTCCGCCACAGCGTACGCGCCTGCTCCAGGCGGCCCCGGCCCAGCGCCGCCCGGGCACGCTCGCGG
The DNA here is from genome assembly GCF_003233695.1 of Marilutibacter maris. Lineage (NCBI taxonomy): Bacteria > Pseudomonadati > Pseudomonadota > Gammaproteobacteria > Lysobacterales > Lysobacteraceae > Marilutibacter > Marilutibacter maris. Next base: position 3,054,219 of record NZ_CP029843.1, read on the forward strand.
CGGCGCTCCAGCAGCCGGGCAAGTTCGGCGGTCGCGTCCGGCAACTCGGCGTGACCGGCGTCGAAGCCGCGTGCTTGCGCAATCAGCGCCCCGGCGGCGGCGAGCTCGTCGGCCCGCATGCGGTCCCAGGCGCGCTGCAGCATCGCGCTGATCGCATCCTCGCGCCCCTCCAGCGCCTCGGTACGGTTGGGCTGCACCGCCAACACCCGTCGGTACAGCGGCAACGCCGCATGGTCGTTGCCGCTGAGATCGCCCGCCTTCAGCGCCGAGGCCGCCGACACCAGCCATTGATCGACGTCGGCCCGCGCCGTTTCGCGGGCGCGCAGCTGAGCGGCCAACGCATCGGCGTCGGCCCGCGGCACCCCCAGCTCACGGGCCAGCGTCAACATGCGATAGGCATCATCGTAGCGCCCGGTATCCATCGCCATCCGCGCCTGCGCCAGCGCCTGCCGCGCGACCCGGGACAGGCCGGCGCGGGCCTCGATGCGATCGGGCTCCAGTGCCAGCGCGGCTTCGTACAACTCGCGCGCGCCGCTGCCGTCGGTCGCGGTCAGCCGCCCCTCGGACAAGGCCTGCTCGGCATCGGTGCGCAGCTGCTGGGCGCGGGTTTCGGGCCACAGGCGATCGGCCAGCGGCTGCCTGAACACCATCAGCGCGACGATCGCCAGCGCGATGCAGGCCAGCGCGCCCCACCAACGCCACGCCGGCGAGGATTGCCGTTGCCGGAGCGGGCGCCAATCATCGCCGGTCGCGGCGACATCGGCCCGATCCGGGGCCAGCGTCGGCTCGATCCGGCGGCGTCCCGGGCCCCTGCGCGCGTTGCGGTTCCTGTCCATGTGCGCCCCAGCATAATCGCTTGCCGTTGCATGCCGCGTGAGCCGGGCCTGGACGAAGCCGGACCTAGACCCGGCGCGCGTACTCCACGCCCGGCAGCGACGCCAGCTTGCCCAGCACGCTCGACAACTGGCCGAAGTCGGCGACCCGCAGGCGCAGGCGGATGCGCACGTGGGCGCGATCGCGCTCGAAGTCGCTGCGCATGTTGGTCACGTGCACATTGTCCTGCGCGACCAGGTTGGTGATGTCCTTGAGCAGCCACTTGCGATCGATCGCACGCAATTCGGCGTCGATCTCGTGGCTGCTGCCGGCCCGTCCCCATTCCACCGGCAGCACCCGCTGCGGCTGCTGCGCGGACAGGCGCAGGAAGGTCGCGCAGCCGGGGCGATGCACGCTGACGCCGCGACCGCGGGTCAGATAGCCGACGATCGCCTCGCCCGGCAGCGGCTGGCAGCAGCGTGCCAGCTGGGTCAACACGTTGCCGACGCCCTCGACGGTGAACTCGCTGGACCGCGCCGGCTGCCGCTGCGGCGCGGGCGCGGGCGCGCTCGCGACCGCGGGCGGCGCCGAGGCCCTGGGAGCCTCCTGCGCGCGCTCGTGTTCCAGCAGCACCCGGCCGATCTGGTGCGGACCCAGATCGCCCAGCGCGACCAGGATGTAGAGGTCGCTGTCGTGGGCGACGCTGAAGCGCTCGCGCGCCGGCGCCAGGTCGGCCCCGAGCAGGCCGAGCCGGCGCAGCTCCTTGTCCAGCAGTTCCTTGCCGGCCTGCTCGTTGCGGGCGCGGTCGAGCTTGTGGAACCAGGTGCGGACCTTCTGCCGCGAGCGGCTGCTGGCGAGGAAGCCGTTGGACTCGATCAGCCAGTCGCGGCGGGGCTCGCCGGTCTTCGCGGTCATGATCTCGACCCGGTCGCCGCTGCTGAGCTTGTGATCCAGCGGCACGATCCGGCCGTCGATCTTGGCCCCGCGGCAACGGTGCCCGACCTCGGTATGCACGTGATAGGCGAAATCCAGCGGCGTCGCCCCGGCCGGCAGATCGACCACCTCGCCCTTGGGCGTGAGCACGTAGACCCGGTCCTCGATCAGCTCGCTGTCGAGCTCGCCGGCCAGGATCGCCTCGTCGTCGCGGCCCTCCAGCAGCTTGCGCATCCACGCGATCTTGCGGTCGAACGCGGCGTCGGCGGCCTGGCTGCCGGACTCCTTGTACTTCCAGTGCGCGGCCACGCCCAGCTCGGCCTGGCGGTGCATCTCGTGGGTGCGGATCTGCACCTCAAGGGTCTTGCCTTCCGGTCCGATCACCGCGGTGTGCAGCGAGCGGTAGTCGTTGCGCTTGGGCCGGGCGATGTAGTCGTCGAACTCGGCCGGGACCGGCGCCCACTGCGCGTGCACCGCGCCCAGCGCGGCGTAGCAGGCGGCGACGTCGTCGACCATCACCCGCACCGCGCGCAGGTCGTAGAGCTCGCCGATCGGCACGTCCTTGCGCTGCATCTTCTTCCAGATGCTGTAGATGTGCTTGGGCCGGCCGGCGATTTCGGCACGGATGCCCTGCGCGGCCATCGCCTCGCGCAGGGTCTGCTTGACGCCCTCGATGTAGCGCTCACGATCCCCGCGCTTCTCATCCAGCAGGCGCGCGATCTGTTTGTAGGTGTCCGGCTCCAGGTAACGGAACGAAAGGTCTTCCAGTTCCCACTTCAACTGCCAGATGCCGAGCCGGTTGGCCAGCGGCGCATGGATGTCGCGGGTGAGGCGGGCCAGTTGACGCCGCTGTTCCGGGTCCAGCTCGGAGGCGTGCCGCATCCGCGCGAGTTGGCGCGCCAGCAGGATCGACACCACCCGCAGGTCGCGCACGATCGCCAGCAACAGCCGGCGCAGGCCCTCGGCGCTGCCGTGACCGGCCTGTTCGGCATGCAGCGCGCGTACCTGGGTCGCCGCCTGCTGCCCCTCCAGCAGCCCGAACACCGCCGGATGGCGCTGCTCGAACGCCTTGCCGAGCCTCCCGGGCAGGGCCGGATACTGGCGCAGCAGGGTCGCCATTACGGTGTCGCCATCGGCCCCCAGCCGACTCAGCGAGTCGAGCATGTCCAGCACCACCGGCAGCGGGTCGCGCGCGTCCGCGCCACCCTCGGGCGCGGCCAGCGCGTCGCGCAGCGATTCACGATCGCCGGCGTCGACGGCCTCCAGCGCCGGCGCATCGAGCAGCCGGGCCAGGTCGTCGGCGGGCGTTGGAGGGGACGCGTTCAAGAGGATCGGGGGGAGTGGCGTGGGGAGCGCGGACGTGATGGCGGCATTCGTGACGACTACACTAGCGCCAACTGCCTGGAGGAACACCATGATGCGCCCCCTGTCCTTTCGCACACTTGCCCTGTTCGGCTGCCTGGCCCTGAGTCCGCTGGCGTTGGCGCAGCAGCAGGCGACGAGCGACCAGCCGATCCAGCAACAGATGAGCGCCGAGGAATTCCGTGCCGCCGGCCTGGACAAGCTCGACGCCGAGGAGCTGGCCAGTCTGAACCGCTGGCTCGGCCGCAAGATCGAGGCCGAGACCGCGCTGGCCGCCGCCGCGGCCAAGAAGAAGGTCGAGGACGAGAACCGCGGCTTCCTGAGCTTCGGCTCCGAGGAGCCGGTGGTCGGCACCGTGACCAGCGAGTTCCGCGGCTTCGGCAAGGGCCGCCGCTACACCCTCGACAACGGCCAGGTCTGGGAGCAGGTCGACAGCGCCTCCCTGGTCGGCGTGCGCAATCGCAACCCACAGGTGACGATCCGCCCCAGCGTGGTCGGAACCGCCTGGTACATGTCGGTGGAGGGCTACAACACCCGCGCCAAGGTCAAGCGGGTGGAGTGACGGCTCCGGGAGGCTCCGGGCCGCGCCGGCGCGCTTCCACACCCCCATTCGCATCTGCGATTCGAATCGCCCCCTCTCTGCAGGGGGCCGGGGCCGTGCCATATCGCATCTCGTAGGAGCGGCGTAAGCCGCGATGGAGCTTTCATGGGAAGGCCCTCGCGGCTTACGCCGCTCCTACAGGGGGAACGATATCCGGCTGCGCCCGGATGTCTCCCAAAGTTTGCTTCGCAAACCTTGGGCCGCGCCGGCGCGCTTCCACACCGCCATTCGCGCCTGCGGCGCGAATCGCCCCCTGACTCAGGGGGGAACGATATCCGGCTGCGCCCGGATATCTCCCAAAGTTTGCTGCGCAAACCTTGGGCCCCGCCGTTACGCTTCCACACCCCCCATTCGTGCCTGCGGCACGAATCGCCCCCTGACTCAGGGGGGAACGATATCCGGCTGCGCCCGGATATCTCCCAAAGTTTGCTTCGCAAACCTTGGGCCCCACCGTTGCGCTTCCACACCCCCATTCGTGCCTGCGGCACGAATCGCCCCCTGACTCAGGGGGGAACGATATCCGGCTGCGCCCGGATATCTCCCAAAGTTTGCTGCGCAAACCTTGGGCCCCGCCGTTGCGCTTCCACACCCCCATTCGCGCCTTCGGCGCGAATCGCCCCCTGACTCAGGGGGAACGATATCCGGCTGCGCCCGGATATCTCCCAAAGTTTGCTGCGCAAACCTTGGGCCCCGCCGTTGCGCTTCCACACCCCCATTCGCGCCTTCGGCGCGAATCGCCCCCTGACTCAGGGGGGAACGATATCCGGCTGCGCCCGGATATCTCCCAAAGTTTGCTGCGCAAACCTTGGGCCCCGCCGTTGCGCTTCCACACCCCCATTCGTGCCTGCGGCACGAATCGCCCCCTGACTCAGGGGGCTGGGGCGTACCGTTGGGAGGTATACCGTTAGGAGCGGTCGAGTGACTGCAAGCGTTGCGCCAGCTTCTTCGGCGATACGCCGCCGCGGGTGCCCAATTCCTGCGCGAACAGCGATACCCGCAATTCCTCCAGATCGTGGGCGAAGGCCCGCCAGGCCGGATCGTCGGCACGGCCCTGCGTGCGCGCGGCGTCCAGTGCATCGACGAACGGCTTGAGCTCCAGCATCCGCGCCTGGTCGCGGGCGGGATCGCGCAGGGCGCGCTCGCCGCGCAGTGTCAGCGCCTTCAGATAACGCGGGTACTCGCGCAACGACTCGGCCGGCACATCGCGCAGGAAGCCCGGTGGCGCCAACGCGGCCAGGTGCGCGCGCATGTCGTCGAGATTGCCGCTGGCCCAGCCCATCAACGGCGACTCCAGCCCGGCGCGGACCTCGGCGACCGCGGCGAGGATGCCCTCGGCGCGCTTCAGGCGTTCGACCGCCTCCGGGAACAGGCCCTTGCCGACGGCGTCCAGACGCTCGGCGAACGCCTGCGGATCGCGGATCGTCCCCAGTCCATCGGACGACAGCGCCGCGAACGCGCCATCGACCAGGTCCGCGCGCAGGCGATCGCCGTCCTTGAGACCGTCGCTGCGCGGCGCCTGCGATTCGATCGCCGCGTACAACAGCCCTGTCTTCGGCGACACCGGCAACTGGCGGCGGGCCTGCCGCATCCGGTCCGCCAACGCCAGCGCCAGCAGCCGCCGCACGCCCGCCGGGTGCGCGGCCTCGGCGACCTCGCGCTCGGCATGCACGCGCAAGGACACGCTGTCGCCGTCGTCGTGCAGCGCCGGCCAGGCCGGCACCCCACCGGCGCCGGGCACCGACGCCGGAATCGACTGGTCCGGGAACGCGGTCAGACCGTCGCGGGCCAGGCCGTCGGCCGCGCGTGCGGCGAAGGCACGCGCGGCGCGCTCGCCGAAGCGCCGCTTCAGATCGTCCAGATCGCGCGACTCCGCCAACACCTTGCGGCCGTCCTTGTCGAGCAGCCGCAGGTTCATCCGCAGATGCGGCTCCAGCGCGGCCTCGTCGAAGTCCGTGGCGGCGACCTCGGCGCCGGTGAGCTTGTGCAGGAACCGCGCCAGCGCGCCGCCCAGGCTGTCGGCGACATCGCCGTCGGGATGGGCCTCGTGGAACGCGCGGGCGAAGTCGGGCGCCGGCACGAAATTGCGCCGTTGCGCCTTCGGCAGCGACTTGATCAGCGCGGTCGCCTTGTCCTCGACGAATCCCGGCGCCAGCCATCCCAGCCTTACCGGGTCGAGTGCGTTGAGCAGGTGCAACGGCACCGCCACAGTCATGCCGTCGTCGACCGCGCCCGGCTCGAAGCGGTATTTGACCGCCAATCGCGCATCGCCCAGCGAGATGTACGGCGGGAACCGCGCCGCGTCGCTTTCGTCGACGACCATCAGATCGTCCAGCGACCATTCCAGCCCGGCCTTGTCCACGGGCGACAGCTTGCGATACCAGGCATCCAGCGCCTGCGCGTTGTGCACGTCCGCCGGCAGCCGGTCGAGGTACCAGCGGGTCATCCAGTCCTCGTCGACGACCAGGCCGACGCGACGCTGCTTGGCCTCCTCCTCGCGCGCCTTCGCCAGGGTCGCGAGATTGCGGGCCAGGAACGCCGACCGGGTGTTGATCTCGCCGCTGACCAGGGCATCGCGGGCGAAGATCGCGCGGCTCTCCTCGGGGAACAGCGCGCCGTAGTGGATCGGCCGCTTCGGCGCCAGCACCAGTCCGAACAGGCTGATCTGCTCGCTGCCGACGACGCGGCCCTGCGAGCGCGCCCAGCGCGGGTCGTGCTGGCGCCGGGCCAGCAGGTGCGGCAACTCGGCGATGACCCAGTCCGGCTCGATCGCCGCATTGGTCAGGCCCCAGACCCGCTCGGTATCGAGCAGGGTCGCCGACAGCACCCACGGCGGCGGCTTGCGCGACAGCGGCGAGCCGGGAAACAACTGGAAACGGCGTCCGCGCGGCCCCTCGAACAGGCCGCGATCGCCACGATGCGCGACCTGGGTCGGCAAACCGGCGAGGATCGCCCGATGCAGGGTCGCATAGGTGGCCGTGTCGATCTCACCCCAGGCATCCCGCGGCCCGTCATCGCGCGGCTGGGCAGGCTCCGGGTCGCCGCGCCCGGCCACCCGTGGCTCGCGAGCGCTATCGCTCGCCCAGCCCATGTCCGCCGCCATCAGCTTCAGCTGGCGGTGCAGCTCGCGCCACTCGCGCATGCGCAGGAAGCCGAGGAAGTGCTTCTCGCACCACTTGCGCAGCCGCGACTGGGTCAGCTCCTGGTGCGCGTCCTCGTAGGCGGCCCACAGCTTGAGGATGCCGACGAACTCCGACTTCGGATCGGCAAACTGCGCATGCGCGGCATCGGCGGCCCCGCGCTGGTCGGCCGGCCGCTCACGCGGGTCCTGGATGCCGAGGAAGGAGGCGATCGCCAGCATCTCGCGCAGACAGCCGTGGGCCTGGGCGGCGACCAGCATCCGCGCCAGCTTCACGTCGACCGGCAGCCGCGACATCAGGCGCCCGGTCGCGGTCAGCCGGCGCGCCTCGTCGACCGCGCCCAGTTCGTTCAGCTGCTGCCAACCGTCGGCGATCGCGCGCGGCTCGGGCGGCTCCAGGAACGGGAAATCCTCGATGGTCCGTGCGATCCCCGATTCGCGCCTGGATGCGCGCTTGCGCGATCCCGGGCCTGCACCGTCGACATCGCCCAATCCCAGTGCCAGCATCCGCAGGATCACGCCGGCCAGCGCCGCGCGCAGGATCTCCGGGTCGGTATACAGCGGCCGCGACTGGAAATCGGCCTCCGAATACAGCCGGTAGCAGGTGCCCTCTGCGATGCGTCCGCAGCGGCCCTTGCGCTGGTTGGCGCTGGCCTGGCTGATCGGTTCGATATGCAGGCGGTCGAGCTTGCCGCGCTGGCTGTAGCGCTTGACCCGGGCCAGGCCCGGATCGATCACGTAACGGATCCGCGGCACCGTCAGCGAGGTCTCGGCGACATTGGTCGCCAGCACGATGCGCCGCTGCACGCCGGGATTGAACACCCGGTCCTGGTCGCGCACCGACAACCGCGCGTACAGCGGCAGGACCTCGGTGTCGCGGTACTTGCGGCGCTCCAGCGCGTGGTGGACGTCGCGGATCTCGCGCTCGCCGGGCAGGAACACCAGCACGTCGCCGCGCGGGTCCTGGCGGGTGATCTCGTCGCAGGCGGCGACGATCCCGTCGGTCACGCTGCGCTCGCCACGACGGCCGTCCTCGGCATCGCCCTCGCCTTCCAGCGGCCGGTAGCGCACCTCGACCGGGTAGGTGCGCCCCTCGACGTCGACCACCGGCGCATCGTCAAAATGGGCGGCGAAACGCGCGGTGTCGATGGTCGCCGAGGTCACGATGACCTTGAGGTCGCGACGCTTCTTCAGCAGCTGTTTCAGATAGCCGAGCAGGAAATCGATGTTGAGGCTGCGCTCGTGGGCCTCGTCGATCAGGATGGTGTCGTAGCGCGACAGCCAGCGGTCGGACTGGATCTCGGCCAGCAGGATGCCGTCGGTCATGAACTTGATCGCGGTCTGCTCGCCGACGTTCTCGTTGAAGCGGACCTGGTAACCGACCGCGCCGCCGAGCGGGACGTTCAACTCCTCGGCCACGCGCCGGGCGACCGCGCGCGCGGCGATCCGGCGCGGCTGGGTGCAGCCGATCATCCCGGCGCCGCCGCGCCCGGCCGCCAGGCACAGCTTCGGCAGCTGGGTGGTCTTGCCCGAGCCGGTCTCGCCGGCGATCACCACCACCGGGTGCCTGCGGATCAACTCGACGATACGCTCGGCCTCGCCGGCGATCGGCAGCGACGCTTCGACCGGCGCCCGCGGCAACGACGATTCACGCTTCTCGCGGTGTTCGATAGACGCCTTCAATGCCTCGGCGAACGCGGCCTCGGCCTTGGCGTCGGCGGGCTTGCCCTTCCAGCGCGACCACAGCCCGTGCAGGCGGCCGCGATCGCGGCTCAGCGCACGGTCGATCGCGCGGCGGGCGTCCTGCAACGCCTTGCCGGATGTGTCGTTGTCGCGCGCGCGTCGTGACGCGGCATTTGCATTCGGGTCGATAGACTCCATGTGGTTGGTAACGCGTCGACGCTTTTCCAGTCACGAATCGGGGCGACCATTGTCGCCGCAACGCCTCCCAGGAGAAACCGCATGGCCAAGTCCAAGTCCGCCAAGAAGCCCTCCAGCAAGACCGCCAAGCCGGCCGCATCGCCCGCCCCCGGCTCCGCGGCGCCGGCGATCGACATCGGCATCGGCAGCGGCGAGCGCAAGAAGATCGCCGACGGCCTGTCGCACTTCCTCGCCGACGCCTACACCCTGTACCTGAAGACCCACAACTTCCACTGGAACATCACCGGTCCAATGTTCAACTCGCTGCACGTGATGTTCGAGGGCCAGTACACCGAGCAGTGGGCCGCGCTGGACGAGGTCGCCGAGCGGATCCGCGCCCTGGGCTTCAACGCCCCGGGATCCTATGCCGAGTTCACCCGGCTGTCGTCGATTCCGGAGGAGCCGGGCCTGAGCGACGCCGCCGACTGGCGCGAGATGGTCCGTCAGCTGACCGTCGGCAACGAGGCGGTCTGCCGCACCGCGCGCAAGACCCTGAAGATCGCCGACAACGCCGGCGACGACCCGACCGTCGACCTGATGACCCAGCGCCTGCAGGTCCACGAGAAGACCGCCTGGATGCTGCGCTCGCTGCTGCAGTGACGTCGCCACGCTGCGCGTCTGGCGACCACGGGTTTCGCAGCGCGAAACCCGTGCACTGCACGATGCGCTTCCAATCCCCGCGCCTTTGGCGCGCCCCCTTGGCAGTGACGTCGCCGCGCTGCGCGTCTGGCGACCACGGGTTTCACGTCGCGAAACCCGTGCACTGCACGTTGCGCTTCCGATCCCCGCGCCTTTGGCGCGCCCCCTTACCAAGGGGGCTTTCCTCCAGACGCGCTCACGCCTGTTGAACAGGGTGAGCATAGCGAGTCATCTCGTCTTGCGGCCCTCGCTCTCAACTGCAGTGACGTCGCCACGCGGCGCGTCTGGCGACCACGGGTTTCGCAGCGCGAAACCCGTGCACTGCGCGATGCGCTTCCAATCCCCGCGCCTTTGGCGCGCCCCCTTACCAAGGGGGCTTTCCTCCAGACGCGCTCACGCCTGTTGAACAGGGTGAGCGTAGCGAGTCACCCAGTCCCTCAGATCTCGCTATGAAGTCGCCACTCGGCGCGTCTGGCGACCACGGGTTTCGCGTCGCGAAACCCGTGCACTGCGCGATGCGCCCTCCGATGCCCCCCGCCTTCGGTGCGCGGGGGCTTTCCTCAACAGGCGTTCCAGCCTGCGGAATGGGAGAGCCTCGCGACTCATCCCATCCCGGAGGTCGCCCCTCAGCCCTCTTCATCGGGCAACGCGGGCGGGGCGCTGGCGGTCTTCGGACGTGAGCGCCAATGGCCATCCCGGGTCCAGGCCTTGAAGCCCCAAGTGGCCCAGCGCAGCACCGCAACGGCCAGCCACAACGCCCAGGCCAGCATCGCGGCGCGGTACAGCCACAACGGAACGGTTATCGCCGAGCCCTGCGGCAGGACGTCGCTGCTCTGGTCGGCAAACCAGCGCAGAACATGGGCACTCGAACCGCTGCCGCGGATGTGCATGTCCGGCGTACCGAGCAGGCCGTAGGGAATCGCCGCCACCAGGGCCAGCACGGCGGCGACGGTCAGCGCCACCAGGCCGATCTGTACCAGGTTGAAGCCCACGCTACCGAGCGAGGCCGTATTGCGGTCGCGCCAGGCCACCGCGAACAGCCAGGCCACGACCACGAACAATGCGAGCCAGGAGAAGGTGGAGAAGCCGATTCCCAGCAGCAGCCATTCGTGCAGCTTCAACGGCGCCCAGCGCAGGCGGCTCAGGGCAAAGGCCACCAGCACGAGCACCAGCAGCTCGCCCCAGTACAGCACCGCCGGCCCCTGGCGCGGGCCACGGGTCAGCAGCACCCAACGGTCCTCCGGCAGGTTCAGCTGGAGATTGATGTTGGCGGCGGGCAGGCCCAGGTCGATCGCGGGTGTCGTGTTGCGCATGGCCACGCCATCGCCGTCGCGGAAGCGGATATCGAACCGCTGCACGCCCGGCCGCAGGGGCAGGCTCAGGCGACCGTCCTGCGGACGCAGATTGAGGCTTTCGCCGTCGCGCGTGACCGACAGCACCTCGGCGCTGGCCGGCAGAACGACGGTGTGATCGCCGCCCTGGCTGGCGCGCACGGTCAGGTCCAGCGCGTGTTCGCCGGCCCGCTGGCCGAACCTGCTCTGCAGTCGCAGTGCGTCGATGGCGCGAGTGGCGCCGGCGGCGGCGGTCGGGCGGGACACCGCGACCTTCAGCGTTTCTCCCGGCAACGGATGGAAGCGGAACACCTGCCAGTCGTCGTCGGCGTCCCCGGACCGGGGGGCGCTTTCGGGCACGCCTTCGAAATCCAGGTGCCACAGCGGGCTTGCGGTGATCTCCCAGACCTCGGCGTGATCGCTCAATGCCGGAGCGGTCAGGGTGAACACATCGGCCTTGTCCAGGCTGCCCTGCCACTGGGCGCTACCGGCGCCGTCGGGGACCGGCAATTCGACCTGGCCGGCGCGCACCTGCAGCCCGGCGGTGCCGACCTTCTCGCCCTCCAGCAATGGCAGCTTCACGGTGAAGCCGCCGGCCTGCGGGGCAAGCCGCTCCGCGACCGAGCGCAGTTGCCAGTCCAGCCCCAGGTCGAGATGGCGGGTCAGACGCACGTACGGCGGGAAGTCCTGCGCCCCCGGACGCCCGGGCCCGTCGCCCGCCTCCGGCCCCGCCTCGCGGCTGCGGGTCAGCGTCAGGCTGCCGGCGGGAAGGCGGTTTTCGCTGATGCCACCGGCCTGCCAGCCGATGCCCTCGAACTCGATACGCGCCGGCGGCAGCGGGAACGCGAGCACGACCTTGTCGGCCACCGCGCGGGCCTCGATCCCGACCCGGTGCACGCCACGTTCCAGCACGACCCAACGTCGCCCCTGCGCCTGCAGCACGCCGTCGGCCTCGACGCCGTCCACGCGCAGGTCCAGCGGAGACAGGCCGGCGTCGTCCGCGGGCAGCGGCACGAACACTCGGGTGGCCGCGTGCACGTCGAGGGCGATGCGCACGTCGTCGCGGTCGGCGCGCACGTTCACCGCCGCGATCGTGGCGCAGTCCGGCGCACAGTCCGGCAGGCGGGTCAGGCGGTTCTTCAGCTCGCCGAGCAGTTCCGTCGATGGCATCGATGCCTGCGCGTGGGCCGGCGCGGACAGCATGGGGCCGGTCAGCGCCAGCGCCGCAAGCGCGGCCGCCGCCGGCCGCAGCGGCGGCCAGCGCAGGCGGATGCCGAGCGCGCGCAGGGCCAGCAGGGCCAGCAACGCAACCGCCAGCACGCGCAGCAGGCGGGTCAGCCACGGCGGCGAGATCAACAGGCGCACGGTCTGGTCCTCGGTGATCGGACCGCTCCAGTGCAACTGATAGCTGTGGCCCCCCTGCCAACTGGGCAGGCCGCGGCCGGTCTGGACCACGGTGCCCTGGGTGTAGCGGTCGAGCACATCGGCACGCTTGATGCGGCTGCCGGTGACCATGACCTTGTCGAGCCCGGCCCCCTGCACGGAGGAACTCCTTGCCTGCATGTCGACCGGCGACGGGTCGTCGAGCACCACTGCCGGTACCGCCGGCGGTGGCGGAAGCTCCATGTGCGCGGGCGCCTCCGCCAGTACCGCGGCATCGGCCGCTTCCGCGTACCCCTCGGCATCGGTCGCCTGCAGCGCCACGGTCTTGCCCAACCCGCCGCCCAGCCCCGACATCGACGCCGCGCCTTCCAGCTGCGGGTGCAGGGCCATGCGCAGTTGCGCCGACACGAACGGCAGCGCAAACATCACCAGCACCACCAGCGCCGCGCGCCGCGTCCATTCCCCGAGCTTGTGCAGGCGTCCGGCCGGCAGCGCCCGCACCACCAGGCCCAGCGCCAGCACCAGCCCAAGGCTCAGGATCGGCGCGCCGCGCTCGTGATACGCCAGCAGCAGGTAGACCACCGCCAACCCCGCGCCGGTCCAGCCGAACGAGCGCCAGGACAGCAACGCGATCACCGCGGCGACGAACACGTCCAGCAAGGTCCAGCGCGACATCCAGCTGCCGTCGGCACGGTCCGCGCCGGGAGCGGCGAACAGGCGATAGCCGTAGGGCAGATGCACGGTACTGTCGACCGCATCGAAATTCTGTCGCCAACCGCTGACCGGCCGTTCCCCGCCGCCCGGCTGCAGACGCAGGCCGGCATCGAGATCCACCCTCGGCGTCCGCCACTCGACACCGCCCGCGAGCGCCTCGTCCAGGCGGGTCACCAGCAGCGGCGCCTGCTCGACCAGCGACTGCGCGCGCTCCAGGGTATAGGGCGCGGCCGCCTCCAGCCGCCAGTCGCGGCGCATCTCGCCTTCGATGCGATCGCGCAGGGTCCAGCCGCCCCCCGCAAAGTCCAGCCAGGCCTCGCGCCGCAGGTTCAGACGGTTGCCCTCGTTGGCGGCGATGCCGCGAGCGCGCTCTTCCACGGTGAGCGTCTGCGACGGCTCCAGCGCGAACGCCGGCAGTGCGCGCCAGTCGTCCGGGACGCCGGCGCTGTCGGGATCGACCTGCACCGGACCGCTGGCACTGGTCGAGCGCAGTGCCGGTGCCGCCTCGTAGCTCCAGACTTCCTGGCTCGGCCATGGCGCTCCGGCCGCGGCTGGCGCCGCCGATTGCAACGGCTGCAGCGCCCGGGCGCGCAGCACCAGCTCGGCGTGTTCGGGCTGCACCTGCACGCGTAGACGGCCATCGGACTCCAGTCGCGCCGGCCAGTCGCCGTCCAGCGTCAGCGGCGCGAACCCGGCCGGCAGCACCGGCCCGATCAATTCTTCCCGCGCCTGCCCCGCACCGGCCAGGAATATCCGCGTTTCCAGTTCCGCGGGCAGACCGTCGCCGAGCCTGCGGTAGACACGCACGTCCAGCGCATCGGCTTCCGGCGCGGTGGCCTCGCCACGTCCCAGCACCAGATGGTCGCCGTCGCGTTGCAGGGGCCGGACCGACTGCCCATCCACCTGCAGCTCGACCAGGCTGACCGCGGCCGGCAGCGCCAGTGCCTGCGGCCGCCGCGACCACGGAATGCGCCCGCGCAGCTCGTAACGACCGGGGTCCAGCCACACGCCCGGCCGACCCGCTTGCCTGACCACCGGCACCGCATTGCCGTTGGCGCTCACCTGCTGCGGCCAGTGCTGGGCATCTCCCGGAAGCCCGGTCCAACCGCGCTGGTGGACCGTGTAGCGCAACGCGAACGTGGCGCCCGTGGCGTCGGCCTGCACACGCAGCACTCCTGGCCAGACACAGATGCGCTGGCCGCCGGCGCTGCCGGCACCCGTCAGCAGCGGACAGTCGACCCCGGGCGCATCGTGCAGCACCCATTCGCGCCACGGCTCCAGCGGCGCCGGCACCTCCGTCTGCCGGGCGTGGGCGGTCAGCGCGCACGACAACGACAACGCGACGAGAAACCAGCAGATCAAGGTTCTGCGAATCACGGCTCGACTCCCTTACAAGCACGATGGCGGCAACGATACAACGGCCGGTTGCCCGCGGTGGGGTTAACCTATGCGCATGGAGAATGCCGCGCTCGACCTGCTTCGCACCGTTTTTGGACACGCCGACTTCCGTGGCGAGCAGGCCGAGATCGTCGAGCACGTCGCCGACGGCGGCGATGCGCTGGTGCTGATGCCGACCGGTGGCGGAAAGTCGCTGTGCTACCAATTGCCGGCGATGCTGCGCGACGGCTGCGCGATCGTGGTCTCGCCGCTGATCGCGCTGATGCAGGACCAGGTCGAGGCCCTGCACCAGCAAGGGGTGCGCGCGGCCTGCCTGAACTCGACCCTGGACGCCGAAACCGCGGCGAAGATCGAGCGCGAATGGCTCGACGGCGACCTCGACCTGCTCTACGTCGCCCCCGAGCGCCTGCTCGGCGGACGCATGCTGGGGCTGATCGAGCGCGCCCACGCGCGCGGCCAGGTCGCCCTGTTCGCGATCGACGAGGCCCATTGCGTATCGCAGTGGGGCCACGACTTCCGCCCCGAGTACCGCCAGCTGACCGTGCTGCACGAGCGCTGGCCCGACGTGCCGCGGATCGCGCTGACCGCGACCGCCGACGCACCGACCCGGCGCGAGATCGTCGAACGGCTGGCGCTGGACGACGCCCGCCAGTTCGTCAGCTCGTTCGACCGTCCCAACATCCGCTACACCGTCGTCCACAAGGACGGCGGCGGCATCCGCCAGCTGCTGGACTTCCTGCGCCGCCACGACGGCGAGAGCGGCATCGTCTACGCGTTCTCGCGCCGCCGCGTCGAGACCGTGGCCGAACAACTGGTCGAGGCCGGCATCCACGCCCTGCCCTACCACGCCGGCCTGCCGGCGGAGACCCGCGCCGCCAACCAGCGCCATTTCCTGCAGGCCGACGGCGTGGTGATGGTGGCGACGATCGCCTTCGGCATGGGCATCGACAAGCCCGACGTGCGCTTCGTCGCCCACATCGACCTGCCCAAGTCGATCGAGGGCTACTACCAGGAGACCGGTCGCGCCGGCCGCGACGGCGCCGCCGCCGAGGCCTGGATGAGCTACGGGCTCGGCGATGTGGTCAACCTGCGCGCCTTGATCGACCAGGGCGAGGCCAGCGACGAGCGCAAGCAGCTCGAACGCGGCAAGCTCGACGCCCTGCTCGGCTATTGCGAGACCACCCAGTGCCGCCGCCGCAACCTGCTGGCCTGGTTCGGCGAGCACTACGAGGTCGGCAAGGCCGGCTGTGGCGGCTGCGACAACTGCCTGGAGCCGCCGGAGACCTGGGACGGCACCGTCGCCGCGCGCAAGGCGCTGTCGGCGGTCTACCGCAGCGGTCAGCGCTTCGGCGCCGGCCACGTGATCGACATACTCACCGGCAAGACCACCGACAAGGTGAGCCAGTACGGCCACGACCGGCTCAGTACCTGGGCGATCGGCAGCGATCTCGACGCCCGCCAATGGCGCGGGGTATTCCGCCAGCTGCTCGCCGCCGGCCTGCTGGAGGCCGACGCCGAGCGCTACAACGCGTTGCGGCTGACCGCGACGGCCGGACCGGTGCTGCGCGGCGAGCAGTCGCTGTCGTTCCGGCGCGAGCCCGAGCCGCGCTCCCGTCGCGGCCGGCGCGGCAGCTCGTCGATGCTGGAGGCCGAACTCGACAGCGATGCGCTGGCCCGCTTCCGGGCATTGCGGGAATGGCGCTCGGAGCTGGCTCGCGAGCAGAGCGTGCCCGCCTACGTGATCTTCCACGACAGCACCCTGCGCGCGATCGCCGAGGCCGACCCGAGCGACGCCCGCGACCTGGCCGGAATCCCCGGGATCGGCGAACGCAAGCTCGAGCGCTACGGCGACGACCTGCTCGACCACCTGGCCCGCTCCGCGCCCGGCTCCGCCGCCTGAACGGCCGGCCCGGCGCTCCGTCGCCGGCGCTTTAAACCCCCGGCCGGCAGCCGGCATCCGAGTGAGTATGCTGAACGCCGTGGCCGAACAACCCGACATCGCCGAGCCCGACGGCGCGCCCCGCGGCGCCGAGGGCGAGCAGGAAGCCGCCTGGGTGCAGGCGGCCGCGCGTGGCGATACCGGCGCGTTCGGCAGGCTCTACCAGCGCCATGCCGGCCGGGTCCACGGCGTCATCGGCCGCCTGGTCGGCCACCACGGCACCCGTGCCGAGGACCTCACCCAGGAGGCCTTCGTGCGGGCCTGGCAGGCGCTGCCGGCGTTCCGGTTCGAGTCCGCCTTCTCGACCTGGCTGCACCGGCTGGCGGTCAATACCGCGCTGATGGACCTGCGCAGCCAGCGCAGCCGGCCGCAGCACGAAGGCGACGACGACGCCCTCGACATGCTCGGGCAAGCCGATTCGGCCGGGCACTCGACGGCGCTGTCGATGGACCTGGAACGCGCGGTCGCCAGCCTGCCGCCGCGGGCCCGGATGGTGCTGGTGCTGTACGACGTGGAAGGCTGGAAACACGAGGAGATCGCCGCCCAACTCGGGATGGCGGTCGGCAGTTCCAAGGCCCAGTTGCATCGCGCCCGCATGCTGTTGCGCGAGCGCCTGGGCGAACAGGCCTGGCTTGCCGCCGGGCCGGGAGACTCACGATGAACGACCCGTCCGACAACGACGACCTGCGGCACGGCGACGGCAAGCACGCGCCGCTGCCCGACAGCCTGCGCTGGCAGTTGCGCGCGATGCGCCGCGACCAGCCGCCCGCGCGCGACCTGTGGCCGGACATCGCCGCGCGGCTGCCGCCACGCGATGCGGTCGCGCCGTCGCGCCGTCCGGCACGCTGGCTGGCGCCGGTGGCGATGGCAGCCAGCCTGTTGCTGGTGGTCGGGGTGCTGGGCTGGAACGGCACGCTGAGGCCGGCCGGCAGCCCGCCGCCGCTGGCCGCGACCGGGCCGGCGCCGGCGATCGAACCGGCCACGGTGCAGGCACCGTCGAAGCTGGCCCTGGAGACCGCCGGCATGGCGCGGCAGTACCAGGCCGCGTTCGACCAGCTCGGCGCGGTGCCGGCCGACAGCAGCCTGCACCCGGCGCTGGCCGAGCTCGACCGCAATGCCGAGCTGATCCTGCAGGCCCTGTCCGAACAACCCGACTCGCGGCTGCTGCTCGAACGCCTGCACCGCACCTACGCCCGCCGCCTCGCGCTCAGCCAGCGCCTGGTCCATTCGTGAGTGCGCCGCCATGACCCGAACCCCGCCATCGACCGATTCCGCCCGATCCAGCTCCCGCGTCCCTGGTTTCGACATTCCACGTTCCGACATTCCACGTTTCGACGTTTCACGCGACCTTTCCGGAGGCCCCATGTCCGCTCACCCCACGCTCCGTCGCAATCCCGCGCGTCCGGCCCGGATCGCGGCCCCCGCGCTCGCCATCGGCCTGCTCGCCGCCCTCGCCCTGCCGTTGCAGGCGGCGACCCCGATCGACGTGGGCCGCCCACTGGACCCGCGCGGCCGGCTGGAGATCGACAACCTCAAGGGCAGCATCGACGTGCGCGCCTGGGACCGGCCCGAGGTCAGGATCACCGGCAACCTCGGCGACGGCGTCGAGAAGCTGGAGATCAGCGGCGACCGCAGCAGCCTCAGCGTCAAGGTGAAGTACCCCAACCGTGGCAGCGGTCTGGGCTTCTTCACCGTCAGCGACCGCACCGAGCCGACCGAGCTGGTGCTGATGGTGCCGCTGCGGGCCGATCTCGACATCGACTCGGTGTCGGCCCGCATCAAGGTCGTCGGTGTCGCGCCGTCGGAACTGTCGATCAACACCGTCAGCGGCGATGTCGATGTCGCCGGCGCCCCGGACGAGATCGAGGTCGATGCGGTCAGCGGCGACCTCAAACTGGTGGTCAACAGCCGCAACGTCGACGCCGAGACGGTCAGCGGCGAGATCGACCTGCAGGGCCGGCTGACCGACGAGGTGTCGGTGGAGACCGTGTCCGGCGATGCCCACGTGCGCGTGCTCGAATCCAGCCTGCGCCGCTACTCTGGCGCCAGCGTGTCCGGCGACCTCAGCCTGCGCACCGGCCTGGCCGGCAATGGCCGGATCAAGATGGAAACGGTCAGCGGTGATGTCGATCTGTACCTGCCGCGCGACCTCTCCGCCAACGTCCACGGCGAGAGCTTCAGCGGCAGCCTGCGCGCGCCTGGCGCAACCATCGACCGCCCCCGCCACGGCCCCGGCGCCAGCTTCGAGCACCGCTACGGCAATGGCGACGGCGACGTGTCGATCGAGACGTTCTCCGGCGACGCGAACCTGCATCTGGACTGAGTCTCGCGGCGACCCGAAGCGCCGGGACTCGGCCCGAACGGGCCACTGCAGATCGCGCGCCCCGAATGGCTGCCCACGGGTAGCCATTCGTTTCCGATCAGGCGTCCGGCACTGCGTCCGCGCTCAGTCGCTGGCCCGGGCCAGGCGTTGCAGCGCTTCGGCGCGACCCTCCGCCAGATCGACGATCGGCCGCGACGGATAGCCGCGCGGCGCCCCGCCCTTCTCCCATGGCGCATGGATCCGGTCGTCGTCCAGCCGCCGCAGTTCCGGCAGCCAGCGCCGCAAGTAAACGCCTTCGGGATCGAAGCGCCGCGACTGGGTGACCGGGTTGAAGACCCGGTGATACGGCGCCGCGTCCACGCCGCTGCCCGCCACCCACTGCCAGCCCAGGGTGTTGTTGGCCAGGTCGGCGTCGACCAGGGTGTGCATGAACCAGGCCGCCCCGCTCGCCCAGTGGATGCCGATGTGCTTGCTCAGATAGGAGGCGACCACCATCCGCACCCGGTTGTGCATCCAGCCTTCGTGCCATAGCTGGCGCATGCCGGCATCGACCAGCGGCACCCCGGTGCGACCGCGCCGCCACGCCTCCAGTGCGGCCTCGTCGCGTCGCCAGGCGATGCCGTCGAAGCGCGGGTTGAAGTTGTCGGTGGTGCTGTGCGGCCAGTGGTTGAGCACGTAGTAGCCGAACTCGCGCCAGCCCAGCTCGGCGACGAACTTGTCGGTGCCGGGGCCGCCACGGCGCAGCGCCGCGTCGAGGGCGCGGGCCGGGCTGATCTCGCCGAAGTGCAGGTGCGGCGACAGCCGCGAGGTGGCATCGATGGCCGGACGGTCGCGCTGCCCGGGGTAGTCGTCGAGGTGTTCGAGGAAGCGCTCCAGGCGCTGCTGCGCGGCCCGCTCGCCGGGTGTCCAGGTCTCCCAGAAGCCGCGATCCCAGTCCGGCGCGGGCGCGGCGAGGGTCGCCTGCAACCGCTGCATTCCCTCCGGAAGCCCGAAGCAGGCCAGCCGCCGCGGCGCCGCGCGCGGACGGTATCGCCAGCCCGGCCGCGCCGCCTTCAGGAACGGCGTGAACACCCGGTACGGCGTCGACACCTTGCTCAGCACCATCTCCGGATCGGTCATCAGCCGTCCGGCCGAGCGCCGCAACACGACGCCGCCGCGCGCGAGCGCCCTGGCCAGACGCGCATCGCGGGCATCGGCATCGGGTTCGTGCAGCGCCGAGACATGCACCGCCTCCGCGCCGGTCGCCGCGGCCAGCGCCGGGATCACCTGTTCGGCGTCGCCGGCCAGCACGTGCAGGCGCCCGCCGATGCGCGCGACATCCACCGCCAGCGCGTCCAGCGAACGCCGCAGCCAGGCGCGACTGGCGTCGAACCCGGCGTCGGCGGCCTCGTCGACGTAGACCAGCAGCAGCGCATCGTGCGAGCGGCAGGCGCGCTCCAGCGCCGGATTGTCGGCCAGGCGCAGATCGCGCCGGAACCAGAAGAGGCCTCGACTCATGCGGCGAGTATCGCCCGCGGCGGCCGGGGGGCGTCAATGCCGCGGATCGCATGCGTGAGTCGACCCCGTGAGGGCTGCTCAAACAGCAGACAAAAACAGCGGACAAACGCCAGGAGGCCACCCACCCCGACGATGCGGCCGGAGTCGACCATGTCCCACTTGTAAGCCTGCCCCTGCAGCCCTAAGATCGCGCGGCAGCAAGGGGATGGCGCACCGATCGATGCGCCGTTTTTCAGTCGTACCAGCGGAGTCTGACATCCGGTCATCAGGCTGTCATGCGCCACAAGGCGGTCACCTACGATGTCCAATCGCACCAACCTCATCGAGCTGGCGTCTTCACTGCCTCAAGCCTGGCGCTCGCACATCGTCGGCGAAGCCGCTGGCGCCAACTTCAAGGTCGTTCGCATGGACGGCAATGCCTACCCGAACGAGCAGCACCCGTTCAACGAAGCCCTGCTTGTCATCGAAGGGCAGATCAACCTGGAGCTCGACGGAGACATCGTGCAGGTGCGCTCCGGAGAGGTCGTCATCGTTCCCGCCGGAACCCCGCATGCGGTCTCGGAAGGCAGCCACGGCACGCTGGTGATCATCGACAGTGCCGCCTGACAGGCCATTCAAGCCGATGCCCGGCTTGCTTGGTTCCGGCGTTGGGTCACAGATGATCTACTTCGCAACCTCACGAGAGAGCTACGATCGACTGGCCGCATCTGCCGTTTGGCCGCCCGCCACCCTGTGGGTGTCGCTCGGCGTCCTGGCGCCCTCCGAGCTCGCCGCATTGCGTGCGATGGGCATGACCGTCACGGATTTCACCCATTCCGTCGATCCAGACGATGCGGACGAAATGGCAGAAGCGCTCGCTACCATCCGGGAACATCATCCCGGACAGGCCGTGTGGGCGGATGGCTCGATTGCGACCTGGCAGTGATCTCTCGGCAAGTTGTTCATCCGGAGTGGTCCACCGGAAGACTGGAGGTGCGAATCGGCCAGCACCCCGGGAGTCCCGGATGAACCTGCATGAACATGCCCGCTCAGCCCTCGCGGTCGAGCCCTTGGGTCGACGTCCGGCCAACCGTCGCTGCGCTTGATACCGTGCAGGCGGAAGCGATCCATCTGTCGCGAGTACGCGCCACGTCGAGACATTCTTCGCCCCGCGCACGGAGATGGGAAGCGGATTCCGGGCAGGATTCCCGGGAATCCCGGCAGCCATTGAACCCCAAGCCTGTGGATTCCACGGTGATGGTGGGTCGTGTTGGATTCGAACCAACGACCAGCGGATTAAAAGGCAACAGCAGTTTGCCCTGCGATCAGGGCGTTGGCTGCAGCTGAATTACGGACCGGAGGCGTGGAACCGCTGCGCCGCAAGGGCCCGGCTCCCGGAACTACGGAGCCTCGGACGCGCTGACAGCTAGGCCAGCGCAGGCATGGCGTCGTAGGTCCGGCCATCCAACAGTCGCCCGTTCTCCTTCTTGGAGCGCTTGACCCCGTCAGCCCCGAAGGCGCCCCACTGTTTGAAGAAGAAGCGCACGCCCTGCGCACGGCATTGGCGGCGGACCGAGCGAACCCAGGCAGCCTTCATCGGGCGAGCGCCATGGCCGGACTCGCCTCCGACGATGACCCAGTGGATGCCGGCGAGGTCTAGCTCGCCGACATCCTCGAGCAACGGCTCCACGCTCAGGAACCGAACCGCGGCAGGCACCGCCCTAAGATGCTCGATCCGAGGAACGCCGTGGCGCTTGTTCTCGACGGACACGCCGATCCACACGTTCGGGGGGACCTCGCGCCCCTGCGTATAGACGGCCACCCGCTCGGCACGCTTCGTCAGCACCTGGAAGGTGTGCTGCGACGCCCTTTCCATGACGTCGAAGACCTGGTCGATGAAGCCGTCGGGTACGTCGGTGTGGAAAAGGTCGCTCATCGAGTTCACGAAGTAGACCGTGGGCTGCTTGCGACGCAGCGGTTCATCGAGCCTCATCGGCAACACGCGAACCTTCTTGAAGCCGTGCTCATAGCCCGGCACGCCGATCGCCTGCAGGCGGCGCGCCATCACTTCCGCGTAGCAGTGCTTGCAACCGGCAGAGAGCTTCGTGCACCCGACGACCGGGTTCCAGGTGCTCTCGGTCCATTCAATCCGCGAGCGTGTTGTCATGACAGCCTCAGAAGGTGAACCTGGATTGCGGGCTGGCTCCCCGAATCTCTCCCCAGAACCGATCCGCCAACGCATGGCGGGAAGCCAGGGCGAGCCAGTAGAGCGGCTGATTTCGGGCACCTGTGACGCGGACAATGTTATCACTGACGTGGTAGCCGAGCTTACCCACGATCGTCATCCAGTAGTCGAGAACCTGACGTTTGACGGAGACGCTGTTCTGGTTGAGGTCGACGACATCTCGCCAGCCGGGCGCAAAGGTGTCGAGCCCCGTGAAGTCGCCTTTCCCCAGGACATTGCGCTGCAGGTCCATCTCGCTGATGTGGACGATCAGGTCCATGCGCTTCACGCCTGAAAGGATCTGGACGACTTCGAACGGGAGCGCCTTCAGGCTGTAGGGGTCGAGCAGCGCCAAGTGGAGCCCGTAAGGATTAAGGCGCTTCACCACCTGGCGCGCTGTGGCCTCCGCGAGGCCGACGTAGGGCACCACCTGGCCGAGGTCGGCCGCGGCCAAGCGGCTCTCGCAAGCCTGCACGTTCGCCGCATCCATGTCCCCGATGTGGATCTCACGAAACGGCACCGATTCTGCTGCGGCCCGGGCAGCGACGAGAGGGCTGCCGTCGACAACCTCCCGGGTGTCCCGGGTGATCGACCGACCGGTCGCACAGTAGAGATCGACGTAGCTCGGGGCGTTGCCCGCGAACTTCTTCCTGGTCGCCTTGGTGATATCGACGTACTGCTCCAGGCGGCGGTGCTTCTCGCTGTGCCATTCCCCAACGACATCCCTGCGAAGCCCGTCATCCGGATCGGTGTCGTGCCGCTCCCCGCGACTGAGTGCCATCCCTTGACTCCATTTCTCGCCCTCGCGACGGTATAGCTGACACCAAGCGCGACCGCAACATAATGTGACGCAAGGCGCATTCCATCGTCACGCCTTGCCGCGGGTAGGCGAGGCAGGATATCCGCCGGCTCGTCACTCCACGCTCGATAGAAAAGGCTTCTGTTCCATGTGCTACTCAGCCCAGGTCCACGCCGAATACACGAAGTTCCGGAAGCTATCCTGCTCGAGCGAGGCCGCGCGCCCCCAAGACCTCGCAGTTCCGCCAGGATGCTGACTCGGTAGCGGTCGCCATTGCGGACGACCGAGCCCCCCCCCGGCAGTTGAAGCGTAGGTAGGCGGCATCTTTCGACTCGATCCAGTGGTAGGCGCCGGGCAGCCCGCGGTTAGCCTACGCCTGTCCGGACTTGGCACGCCCTCCGTTATCGACTCCAAAGGAGGCGTCCCGTGAAAGCTCAAATCCCAATGCAATGTAAGCATCTAATGAAGATGGAGGGTCGTGTTGGATTCGAACCAACGATGAACCGATAGCGACGCGTTGGGCCGAGAGACAATCAGGCGTCAACCCGAACGGTCGCGCTCCGCCTGAACGCCATCAACCTGCAATCAAACCAAGCAGCCCCCATTTGCAATTGACTCATGGGCAGATCAATTCCAGCGTCGGATAGTAGGTGCGATACCGTTTCGCGTCCCGCGTCAGCAGCGCCATGCCCTCGATGGCGGCATGGGCGCCAATGTAGAAGTCCGGCAGCGGCGAGGTGCGGGCGCCCTTGGCGCGACGGTATTGCAGGAAGGCCTTGCCAGCGAGGAAGCCGGCCTCCCACGGCAGCTCCAGCCGACTGAAGGTATCCGGCGGCAGCGCGTCGTCCAGGTCCTCGATGCGCTCGAAGCCGACCGAGACCTCGGCGTACACGATGGTGTTGATGCACAGCTCGGCCTCGGTCGCGCAGGCATCGAGCCGGGCGGCCGACCACTCGTACCACTGCGGGTCGTCGGTCAGCACGTCCAGCAGCACGTTGGCGTCCACCAGGACGCGCTTGATCGCGGCCGGGCTCACGGCGCGTGCCTCATGCGCCGCGGGTGAGCCGCATGATCTCGTCGGTACTCATGCGTGCCGTGGCGCGGCCACGCAGGCGCGCGGCCAGACTGCCCCGCCGCGCCTTGGGCGGTCGGGCGATGGTGGTTTCCGCCTCATGCAGGGCCGCTTCGCGCACGAAGGCGGCCACCGCCATGCCCTTCAGCTCGGCGGCACGGCGCAGGCGGTTCTTGTCCTCGACGCTCAGGCGCAGGTCGAGGCGGTCGGCGGTTGCGGTCATGTCGGGCCTCCTTGTACGGCATCTTACCGTACACGTATCCGGGCCACCAGATCGTCTGGAACGCCGGCACAGCAACGCCGCCCGATGGCCGCGGGGCCTGACCGCCCCAAACTGAGGCACAGATCATCGGTCTGGTCGGGTACTGCGCTTTGCGCGCTCCACGGCCGGGCGCCCGCCCTACAAGCGCGACTGCGGAAAGCAGCGTTCCCGGCAACCCCGTCGGCGTTCAAGCCGTCGATGCAATGGTGGGTCGTGTTGGATTCGAACCAACGACCAGCGGATTAAAAGTCCGATGCTCTACCGACTGAGCTAACGACCCGGGCTTGG
Organism: Marilutibacter maris; assembly: GCF_003233695.1. NCBI lineage: Bacteria > Pseudomonadati > Pseudomonadota > Gammaproteobacteria > Lysobacterales > Lysobacteraceae > Marilutibacter > Marilutibacter maris. The sequence goes on from NZ_CP029843.1 coordinate 3,078,832, forward strand.
CGGCGATGGCGGGGGCCTTCGCGCCGGAGACGGGCGGCGTCGCGGCCCGCTCCCTCTCGGAGGGGCGACATTCTAGCGCAACCGGCGCGCCCGGCGCAGCCTCCGGATGAACCGGAAGCCCGGCCCGCCGGCGGCGGACCGGCTCCGCGGCCGGCGGTCGTGGCGACGCCGCCGGCTGCGGACGCGCGGACTCAGTAGCGGCCGACCATGTTCAGGAACCAGCCGCGGTGGTCGTAGTCGAAATCGGTCAGGTCGTCGCTGAACTCGGTGAAGTTGTAACCGACGCCGACCCGGAAGTTGCGGCCGATGTCGCGGTCGACGCCGAGCAGCAGGCCCTGCCGGTCGCCGCCGTCCTTGACCCCCAGCCAACGGTATTCCAGCAGGCTGTGCCAGTTGTCGGCGAAGCCGTAGCGGACCTGGGCGGCGGCGAAGGTCGCGGCCGAGTCGGCCCAGTCGCCGCTCAGCCGGCCCAGGCGGACCTCGCCTTCGCGACGCATCAGCTTGCCGGCGAACTCCCAGCGGGTGTCGGGGTGGTAGACGCCCTCGACCGACAGGATCTGGTTGCGCTGGTCGTAGTCGGCCAGGTTGTCGCCGACCTGGCCGAGCGAGGAGACGTCGTACAGATAGGTGTACTTGCCGAACAGCGCGTAGCGGGTGCTGTTCCACGGACGCCAGGCGAAACCGGCATTGGCCTCGACGAACTTGGCACCGGCCAGCGGATCGATCTCGTCGTCGGTCTCCGAGTAGTTCAGCCGCAACGCGATGCGGAAGCTTTCATTGAGCTTGTGCTGCAGGCGGTTGGTGGTGACCCACTGCTCGCGTCGTTCCGCACCGGTGTCCTCGCGCCATTCCAGCTTGCTCTGCCACTGGGTATCGGCCGAAGTGCGGCCGCCGCTGACGCTGATCGCGCGGCGGTCGGTCACGCCGACGGCGTTCTCCAGCTCGGCGCTCTGCAGGGTGAAGCCGAGGTTCCAGCCCACGCCCGGATAGAAGTCCATGCCGAAGGTATGCGCCAGGCCGTCGCCCTGCGGGTCCTTGAGGAACTGGCTCTCGTTGAAGATGCCGACCTGGCTGGACAGGCGCCAGCGCTGGCCGAGGGTCCAGCCGGTGCTGAGGCGGTCGTTGAACAGCGGGTCGTAGCTGCTGCGATCGGTCGAGTAGGTGTAGGCGCCGTACAGGGTGTGGTCGCGGGTCAGCCGGTACTCGGCGTTGACCTGGGCCGCATCGCCGCGGTCGCCGGTGGTGATCTCGGCACCGACCGAGGACAGCTCGCCGAACAGGTACTTGCCGCCGACGGTGAAGGCGTCGTTGTCAGCGTAGCGGCCGCTGTCGTCGTCGACGGTCAGCTGGGCAGTGGCGAACAGGTCCAGGGTGTTGCCGAAGCGTTGCTTGTACTGCAGCGCGGCCAGGGTGCCGGAGGCGTCGCCGCTGTTGCGCTCCTCGTCGACGCGGCGCAGCTCCGCGGCCAGGGTGGCGACCTCGTTGATCCGCCATTCGGCGGTCAGCTGGCTCTGGGTCAGCGATTCGCTGTCGCGCTCGGCGACGCTGTGGCGGGCATAGAGGTTGAACGACGGCGAGAACTGGCCGAGCACCTCGGCGCCGTGCTCCTCGATCGCCGCACCGGTGTCGAAGCGGGTCACCGAGAATCCGGCGTCGACGTCGCGCCACCAGGCCCCGGCCGACCAGTCCAGCTCGGTCCAGCCCAGTTCCTTGAAGTTGACCCGCGCTTCCACCGCGCTGGCGTCGCCCTCGCGCGCGCCCAGTCCGGAGTTGAGCTGGGTGAAGCTCAGGCCGCCGTCGCTGGAGTACCAGACCGGGGCGCTGGTCGCCTCGGTGCGGGTGTGCTCGAGCTTCAGGTAGGTGCCGCGCCCGGCCTGCAGGGTCAGGTCGGCGCCCTTGATCGCATAGTCCTCGCCGGCGCGGTTCTCGTCGATCCAGGTCGCGCCGACCGCGACGTGCTCGCCGAACCAGTGCTTGCCGCGGAAGCCGGCGGTGACCTCGTCGGCGCTGAAACCGCTGGGCAGGTATTCGTAGTCGACCAGCAGGATCTGCGAGAAGCCTTCCAGCGGGGTGTCGCGGGTCAGGCTGGGCACGTTCTCGCGGGTCACCTGCGACAGCGGCCGGGTCAGCAGCAACCGGCCCTGGAACTCGTCGATCTCGTAGTCGACGCCGCGCAGCAGCTCGACGCGCTTCTCGACCCGGCCGGTGGTGCCGTCGCGGACCTCGAGCACGACCTTGTCCGAACCCGGCAGCACATCGCCGTGACGCAGGTAGAACAGACTGCCGCCGGTGCCGAGGAACTCGCTGTGGCCGGGCACGGTCTGGGCCTCGGAACCGAACGCGCGCACCTGGGTGGTGGCCTCGCCCAGTTCGGTGTTGCGGGCGCTGCGCCAGTTCAGCGCCGCGCCGTACAGCGAACGCGAATACTGGCCGTACTCGGTACCGGTCACGCCGGTATTGAAGTTGCCCCACAGCGCCTGGTTCTTGTCCCAGTCGACCCGCACGTACAGCCGGCCCTGGGTGTCGACGTCGCGGTAGGTGGTCGAGTCGTCGCCGTACACCGGGTAGTAATCGTCCGGATCCAGGCGGCGGAAGATGTCCTGCGGGTCGGCATCCCAGAAGCCGCTGAACAGCTCGCTGATCTCGCGTTCCCGGGTGTCGGCCTGGGCGGTGATCAGGTACTTGCCCTTGATCTTGCCCTTCAGATAGAACGCCAGCCGCCCTTCGACCAGCAGGTCGTCGTCGTAGCGGTCGTCCTCGCCCAGCGGTTCGATCGAGCCGGACGCCTTGTTGCCGGACACGGTCAGATCGGCCAGCGCGACCGCGAACATGTAGCGGCCGCTGACGTCGATATCGAGGGTCTGCACCAGCGGTGCGCGCCCGTTCGCCGACAGCGCGACCTCGAAGCGATGCTGTCCGACCGGCACCAGGTATTCGGCGACCATCTTGCGCTCCAGGTCCACCGGGTGGCTCTGGCCGTTGATGGTGACGCTGTAGGCCTCGGGGATGCTGCGACCCTGGATGCGGATGCGCGAACCGTAGATCGGAATGTTCTGCCGGCGCAGGCTGTTCTCGCCGAACACCTCGTCGATCAGGCTCTGGGTCTGCGCCTGATCGTCGGTGAACGCGGTGCCGTACTGTTTCTCGACCGAATCGCGCAGCTGGCGCAGGCCGCGATCGACCTCCTCGGGCTTGACCAGCTGCAGGCGTCGCGGATAGGTCTCGTCGAAGCTGCCGTCGGCGCCGTGGACACGGACGATGTAGACCAGCTCGTCGCCGGCGCGGGCCTGGAAGCCCGCCGGCAGCGCACCGTCCCATTCGGTATCGGCGACCGCGGCCACCGGCATCGGCACCGTCGCCAGCGGCGACACCAGATCGGCGTCGCTGGCGCGGAACACCAGCACCTCGGCACGCTCGATGAAGGCCGAATAGTTGCTGTAGGCGTGGAAGCGCACCGGCCGGACGATGCGGCCGTCCTCGAACGCGACCAGCGACGAGGCGCTGACGTTGAACGAGGGCTGGCCGAGGTTCGGGTCCTCGGTCGCCCAGATCACGCCACCGCCGGGCAGTTGGATCGACCACTTGCCGACCGCGACCGCCTTGCCGGGCGCCGCGCCGGGGCCGTCGGCCTCGATGGTCACCCGCCGGTCCGGCGCCAGCGCCTGGCCGTCGCTTGCGCCGGCCGGAGTGGTCGGCTCGCGCTCGCCGCGGGTGCGGATGCGCATCACCACGCCGGCATCGGAGCGGCAGTCCCCGCCCTCGCAGGACACCGCCGACGGTGCATCGTCGGTGGCCGCGGGCGCCGCCGGGGCAAGCGCGGTCGGCGCTGCCGTGGGCGCGCGACCGGCGTCGTCGCCGGTGTTGACCAGGTCGGAGACGCCCTTCTGTGCCAGCGCCGGTGCGCAGGCGCCGGCCAGGATGCAGATCAGGGTGTAGTCGAGCAGTTTCATCTTCATGTCCGGCACCCCTTATTGGCCACGGAAGCCGACGGGGCGCGTCGGGTCGTCACTGATTTCCACCCGCAACCTCGCGCGTACCGGCGGGCTGAGTCGGGCGGCGATGGCATCGAACACCGCCTTGGCGCGGCGCAGGCCGAGCGCGTCGTTGTAGGCCTGCACGCCACGCCTGTCGGCGTGGCCGACGATCGCGATCGCGCCGCCTCCCATCGCCTCGATGTCGCCGGCGATGCGCTCCAGCAGCGGCGCGAACTCGTCGCGGACCCGTGCCGAGTCGGTGTCGAACAGCACGCTGCCCAGCACCGGCGACGGCGCCAGCGTCAGCAGCCGGCTGCCGGCGTCGTCGACATCGGTGCGCAGGCTGATGCTCAGGGCGGTCGCCTGCTCCGGGGTCAGCAGCGCCAGCAGCGCGTCCTGCACGGCACGGGCGCGGGCGTAGGCCAGGGCCTGGCTGTCGCCATCGGCGGCGATCACCACCTGTCCGCCCTGGCGCGCACGGACCTGGGCCGCCATCGCCTCCAGCACCGCCTGGTGGCCGTCGCGGATATCGGCACTGCCGGGCTCGAACAGCACCTCGCCCAGTTCCATCTCGACGGTCTCCTCGCCGCCGCCGACCCGCCCGGACGGCAGCTTGACGCCGAAGTCGAAGCGCACCGGCACGCCCGGCGTGATACGACGGACCTGCGGGTTGTCGGTGGTGAAGGCGGTGCCCGGCGGCAGCGTGGCCGGATCGATCTTCATGGTGAAGTTGCGACCGCGCTCCTGGCGTCCGCCGTCGATCCCGACCAGGTGGAAGCGGCCGTAGGGGTCGGTTTCCACCAGCAGGCCTTCGACGGTGGCGATGCGCACGCCGGGGATGCCGCGCTCCTCGATACCGGCGTTGCCGATCACGTAGTCGACCCGGTAGCCGCCCTCGACCCGGCTGACCCGGCGCTCGACCGTCGGCACCGCCGCGCTCTGTCCGCGCCCGGCCTCGCCGCCGTCGCTGACGAGACGGGTATTGCCGGCGGCGTCCATCTGCAGGACGACGCCCTGCGCCGAGCTCAGCTCGAAGTCGTCGCTGAAACGCAGGTCGCTGAGGGTCTGGCTGATCGTCACCGTGCGTGCGGACGCCGGATCGGCCTCCGACTGGCGGCCGTCGATCGCACCGACCTCGACACCGTGCAGCAGCGGTGCGCTGGCATCGGCCAGCGGCTGCGCGCCCTGCCCGCGATCGATCGTGGTCGAACCCGCGACATAGGCATCGGCGGCGAATCCGCCGCGCACCCGCACACCGGTCAGGGCGGCACTGTCCTGCCAGCCGTCGCCGTCGCGGTCGTCGAACACCGTGCCGAGGATCAGCGAGTCGTCCATCAACGGGTCGGACACGATCTGCACGTCGGCGGTGGCGACGTTGGACACCGTCTCGCCGCGGTCCTCCAGGTAGGCGCTGTTGGTGTGCACGCCCGGTCCGACGCCGGCGCCGACCCGCAGCAGGTAGCTGACGGTGGCCCGGTCGCCGACCGCGATGTCGATCTGGTCGACCCGGATCGGACGCGTGCCAACCAGTCGCCCGGCACCGTCGCGATCGGTCACCGTCAAGGTGCCTTCGACGAAGTTGAAGCCGGCCGGCGGCGTGTCGATCAGGACCGCGTCGATCACGTCGATGTCGCCGGTGTTCTCCAGCACCACGCTGTAGCGGACCAGGTCGCCCGGACGCACGTCGCGCGGGCTGGCGGTCTTGATCGCCCGCACCGTCACCGGATCGGCCTCGACCTCGACCACCGCCTGGCTGGTCGCCTCGACCGACACCGGGGTGGCGCCGCGCGTGGTCTGGGCGCTGGTCACCACGTTGTTGTCGATGGTGCGCTTGGCGGCGCCGGCCTCGGCCTGGGTGATGGTGTGCTCGTAGCTTTCGCAGGTGGCGGTCTCGCCCGGGGCCAGGGTGGCCGGTGCGCAGGTCAGGGCGACCGGGGCACCGCCTTCCAGGCTGTCCATCACGGTCAGGTTGGCCAGGGTCACGTTGCCGGTATTGGTCGCGGTCACCGCGTAGGCGATCACGTCGCCGGCATTGCCCACGCCCGGAGTGCCGTTGTCGACGATCAGGGCCGCGGTCTTCGTGGTCTCGATCGCCGGGTTCTGATCGATCGGCGTGGTCACCGGCGGCGTGGTCTGCGGCGGGGTCTCGTCCGACTCGCCGGTACCGGTGTTCACCACCTCGCCGGCATCGACGTCGGCCTGGGTCACCGTGTAGGTGCCCACCAGCACGCAGTCCGCACCGGGCGCCAGCGTCGCGCAGGTCTGGCTGTTCGGGGTGATCAGGTCGTCGCCCACCACCACGTTGTGCAGGGTCACGTTGCCGCTGTTGCTCGCGGTGACGGTGTACTCCAGCACGCTGCCCAGCACGACCGGGCTCGGGGCGTTGGTCAGCGCCTTGGTCAGGCTCAGGGCCGGATCCTGATCGATCGGCGTGGTCACCGGCGGGGTCGTCTGCGGCGGGGTCTCGTCGGACTCGCCGGTGCCGGTGTTGACCACCTCACCGGCATCGACGTCGGCCTGGGTCACCGTGTAGGTGCCCACCAGCACGCAGTCCGCGCCCGGCGCCAGCGTCGCGCAACTGATGCTGTTCGGGGTGATCAGGTCGTCGCCGACCACCACGTTGTGCAGGGTCACGTTGCCGCTGTTGCTCGCGGTGACGGTGTACTCCAGCACGCTGCCCAGCACGATCGGGCTCGGGGCGTTGGTCAGCGCCTTGGTCAGGGTCAGCTCGGGGTCCTGGTCGATCGGCGTGGTCACCGGCGGCGTCGTCTGCGGCGGGGTTTCGTCCGACTCGCCGGTGCCGGTGTTGACCACCTCGCCGGCATCGACGTCGGCCTGGGTCACCGTGTAGGTGCCCACCAGCACGCAGTCCGCACCCGGGGCCAGCGTCGCGCAGGTCTGGCTGTTCGGGGTGATCAGGTCGTCGCCGACCACCACGTTGTGCAGGGTCACGTTGCCGCTGTTGCTCGCGGTGACGGTGTACTCCAGCACGCTGCCCAGCACGATCGGGCTCGGGGCGTTGGTCAGCGCCTTGGTCAGGCTCAGCTCGGGGTCCTGGTCGATCGGCGTGGTCACCGGCGGCGTCGTCTGCGGCGGGGTTTCGTCCGACTCGCCGGTGCCGGTGTTGACCACCTCGCCGGCATCGACGTCGGCCTGGGTCACCGTGTAGGTGCCCACCAGCACGCAGTCCGCACCCGGGGCCAGCGTCGCGCAGGTCTGGCTGTTCGGGGTGATCAGGTCGTCGCCCACCACCACGTTGTGCAGGGTCACGTTGCCGCTGTTGCTGGCGGTGACGGTGTACTCCAGCACGCTGCCCAGCACGATCGGGCTCGGGGCGTTGGTCAGCGCCTTGGTCAGGGTCAGCTCGGGGTCCTGGTCGATCGGCGTGGTCACCGGCGGCGTCGTCTGCGGCGGGGTCTCGTCCGACTCGCCGGTGCCGGTGTTGACCACCTCGCCGGCATCGACGTCGGCCTGGGTCACCGTGTAGGTGCCCACCAGCACGCAGTCCGCACCGGGCGCCAGGGTGGCGCAGGTCTGGCTGTTCGGGATGATCAGGCTGTCGCCGACCACCACGTTGTGCAGGGTCACGTTGCCGCTGTTGCTCGCGGTGACGGTGTACTCCAGCACGCTGCCCAGCACGATCGGACTCGGCGCATTGGTCAGCGCCTTGGTCAGGCTCAGGGCCGGATCCTGGTCGATCGGCGTGGTCACCGGCGGCGTCGTCTGCGGCGGGGTCTCGTCGGACTCGCCGGTGCCGGTGTTCACCACCTCGCCGGCATCGACGTCGGCCTGGGTCACCGTGTAGGTGCCCACCAGCACGCAGTCCGCACCGGGCGCCAGGGTGGCGCAGGTCTGGCTGTTCGGGATGATCAGGCTGTCGCCGACCACCACGTTGTGTAGGGTCACGTTGCCGCTGTTGCTCGCGGTGACGGTGTACTCCAGCACGCTGCCCAGCACGATCGGACTCGGCGCATTGGTCAGCGCCTTGGTCAGGCTCAGGGCCGGATCCTGATCGATCGGCGTGGTCACCGGCGGCGTGGTCTGCGGCGGGGTCTCGTCCGAGGTGCCGGTACCGGTGTTGACCACCTCGCCGGCATCGACGTCGGCCTGGGTCACCGTGTAGGTGCCCACCAGCACGCAGTCCGCACCGGGCGCCAGGGTGGCGCAGGTCTGGCTGTTCGGGATGATCAGGCTGTCGCCGACCACCACGTTGTGCAGGGTCACGTTGCCGCTGTTGCTCGCGGTGACGGTGTACTCCAGCACGCTGCCCAGCACGATCGGGCTCGGGGCGTTGGTCAGCGCCTTGGTCAGGCTCAGCTCGGGGTCGGCCGCGATGTCCAGCGTGTGCGTATCGACGGCATCGGCGAGGCTGCCGGCGGCCGGCGTACCGCTCGCAGTCGCGGTATTGACCACTTGCCCCGCATCCACATCGCCCTGGGTCACCGTGTAGACATTGCCGGTCGCCGTGCAGGTCTCATTGGCGCCCGGCGCCAGGCTGACGATGGTGCACGACAGGCCCGGCAGCATCGGGTCGCTGACCGAGATGGCGTTGATGTCGACGCCGCCGGTATTGGTGAGGGTGAAGGTATAGGTGACGGTGTCGTCGGCTTCGGTCGGCGTGGAGGCGGTGTTCTTGTCCAGCGTCCAGGCCGGCGCCGCCGTGGCACTGTCGCCGTCGGTGCCGGTGTTGTTGCTACCGTCCGGATCGGTCTCGGCCGGGGTCGCGGTCGCGCTGTTGCCGAACGCGCCCTCGGCGTCGATCGTGCCCTGGACGGTGATCATTGCGCTGCCGCCGGAGGCGATCGACGCGATCGTGCACGGCAGCGCGGTGCAGGCGCCGCTGACCGAGGTCAGGGTGAGGTTGCTCGGGGTATCGGTCACCTGCACGCCGGTCGCTTCCGACGGACCGGCATTGCTGACCACGATGTCGAAGGCCACCGTCTGGCCGATCACGTACGGACCGACCGTGGTCAGGGTCTTGCTGACCGCGATGTCGGCGGTCGGCGTGGTGTCGTCGCCGTCGGTGCCGGTGTTGTTGCCGCCGTTGGGATCGGTCTCGGTCGGGGTCGCGGTCGCGCTGTTGTTGAACGCGCCCTCGGCGTCGATCGTGCCCTGGACCGTGATCGTTGCGCTGCCGCCGGAAGCGATCGACGCGATCGTGCACGGCAGCGCCGCACAAGCGCCGCTGACCGAGGTCAGGGTCAGATTGCTCGGCGTATCGGTCACCTGCACACCGGTCGCTTCCGACGGGCCGGCATTGCTGACCACGATGTCGAAGGCCACCGTCTGGCCGATCACATACGGACCGGCCGTGGTCAGGGTCTTGCTGACCGACACGTCGGCGGTCGGCGTGGTGTCGTCGCCGTCGGTGCCGGTGTTGTTGCCGCCATCGGGGTCGGTCTCGGTCGGGGTCGCGGTCGCGCTGTTGCCGAACGCGCCCTCGGCATCGATCGTGCCCTGGACGGTGATCGTCGTGCTGCCGCCGGAGGCGATCGACGCGATCGTGCACGGCAGGGCCGAACAGGCGCCGCTGACCGACGTCAGGGTCAGATTGCTCGGGGTATCGGTCACCTGCACGCCGGTCGCCTCGGACGGGCCGGCATTGCTGACCACGATGTCGAAGGCCACCGTCTGGCCGATCACGTACGGACCGACCGTGGTCAAGGTCTTGCTGACCGACACGTCCGCGGTCGGCGTGGTGTCGTCGCCGTCGGTGCCGGTGTTGTTGCTACCGTCCGGATCGGTCTCGGTCGGAGTCGCGGTCGCGCTGTTATTGAACGCGCCCTCGGCGTCGACCGTGCCCTGGACGGTGATCGTCGCGCTCGAACCCGAGGCGATCGACGCGATCGTGCACGGCAGGGCCGCACAAGCGCCGCTGACCGAGGTCAGGGTCAGATTGCTCGGGGTGTCGGTCACCTGCACGCCGGTCGCTTCCGACGGGCCGGCATTGCTGACCACGATGTCGAAGGCCACCGTCTGGCCGATCACATACGGACCGGCGGTGGTCAGGGTCTTGCTGACCGCGATGTCGGCGGTCGGCGTGGTGTCGTCGCCGTCGGTGCCGGTGTTGTTGCCGCCGTTGGGATCGCTCTCGGTCGGGGTCGCGGTCGCGCTGTTGCCGAACGCGCCCTCGGCGTCGATCGTGCCCTGGACCGTGATCGTCGCGCTCGAACCCGAGGCGATCGACGCGATCGTGCACGGCAGGGCCGCACAAGCGCCGCTGACCGAGGTCAGGGTCAGATTGTTCGGGGTGTCGGTCACCTGCACGCCGGTCGCTTCCGACGGGCCGGCATTGCTGACCACGATGTCGAAGGCCACCGTCTGGCCGATCACATACGGACCGGCGGTGGTCAGGGTCTTGCTGACCGCGATGTCGGCGGTCGGCGTGGTGTCGTCGCCGTCGGTGCCGGTGTTGTTGCCGCCGTTGGGATCGCTCTCGGTCGGGGTCGCGGTCGCGCTGTTGCCGAACGCGCCCTCGGCGTCGATCGTGCCCTGGACGGTGATCGTTGCGCTGCCGCCGGAGGCGATCGACGCGATCGTGCACGGCAGCGCGGTGCAGGCGCCGCTGACCGAGGTCAGGGTGAGGTTCGACGGGGTATCGGTCACCTGCACGCCGGTCGCTTCCGACGGGCCGGCATTGCTGACCACGATGTCGAAGGCCACCGTCTGGCCGATCACGTACGGACCGGCGGTGGTCAGGGTCTTGCTGACCGACACGTCGGCGGTCGGCGTGGTGTCGTCGCCGTCGGTGCCGGTGTTGTTGCCGCCGTCCGGATCGGTCTCGGTCGGGGTCGCGGTCGCGCTGTTGTTGAACGCGCCCTCGGCGTCGATCGTGCCCTGGACGGTGATCGTTGCGGTGCCGCCGGAGGCGATCGACGCGATCGTGCACGGCAGGGCCGCACAAGCGCCGCTGACCGAGGTCAGGGTCAGATTGCTCGGGGTATCGGTCACCTGCACGCCGGTCGCTTCCGACGGGCCGGCATTGCTGACCACGATGTCGAAGGCCACCGTCTGGCCGATCACGTACGGACCGGCGGTGGTCAGGGTCTTGCTGACCGCGATGTCGGCGGTCGGCGTGGTGTCGTCGCCGTCGGTGCCGGTGTTGTTGCTACCGTCCGGATCGGTCTCGGTCGGCGTCGCGGTCGCGCTGTTGTTGAACGCGCCCTCGGCGTCGATCGTGCCCTGGACCGTGATCGTCGCGCTCGAACCCGAGGCGATCGACGCGATCGTGCACGGCAGCGCGGTGCAGGCGCCGCTGACCGAGGTCAGGGTGAGGTTCGACGGGGTATCGGTCACCTGCACGCCGGTCGCTTCCGACGGGCCGGCATTGCTGACCACGATGTCGAAGGCCACCGCCTGGCCGATCACATACGGACCGGCGGTGGTCAGGGTCTTGCTGACCGCGATGTCGGCGGTGGCCTGCACCGGCGTGGTCGAGGTCGCGCTGTTGTTGCCCGGGGTTGGGTCGGTCGCCGTGGTCGACACGGTCGCGGTATTGGCGAGCGATCCGGTCGCGCCCGCGGCCAGCGTGCCGCTGATCGTGTAGCTGCGCGACTGCCCGCTGGGCACGGTGCCGAAATCGCAGTCGACATTCTGGCCGGCCACGCTGCAGGCGCCGCCGTCGGCACCGCCGACCGACAGCCCGGTGACCGTCGCCGGCACCGCGTCGGCGGTGGTCATCGGCGCATCGGACGGACCGTTGTTGGTCGCGGTCAGGGTCCAGGTCAGCGTCTGCCCCGGAACCGCCGGGTTCGGGCTGGCCAGCGACTTGCTGATCGCGACATCGGCACTGGGGGCGGCGGTATCGGTGTCCGAAGCGCTGTTGTTGGCCGCATTCGGATCCGGCGTCGTCGAAGTGGCGGTGGCGGTGTTGGTGATCGAACCGCTGGTATCGGAATCGATCTGCACGGTCAGCGCGTAGCTGACGCTGGCGCCGGCGGCCAGCACCGGCAGCGTGTGGTTGAGATTGCCGCTGCCGCTCGCCACCGGGCAGGCGGCGCCGGTGCAGGTCCAGCCGGTCAGCGTGGTGCCCGCCGGTGCGGTGTCCTGCACCTGCACGTTGCTCGCGGCCGACGGCCCGGCATTGGCGACGACCACGGTGTAGACCGTGCTGGCGCCCGGCACATAGGTGCTGGCGCCATTGCTCTTGGTCACCGACACATCGGCCGAGGTGTCCAGGGTCGAAGTGACCTGGGCGCACTGCGGGTTGCCCGCGGCCGGGCAGGTCGGCAACGGATCGGGATCGCCGCCGCCGGCGACCGCGACCACGTTGGTGACGTCGCCGGTGGCCGAGGCGTCGATGGCGACGTTGACGCGGATGCTCGCATTCGCGCCCGCGGCGATCGGCGCCGCCGGGGTGAAGCTGCAGTTCAAGGTGCCGGTCGCCGGCAGGCCGCCGCAGCTGACGCTGCCGTCCGGGCTGGACACCGCGACCGCGCTGAAGCCGGCCGGCAGGGTGTCGCTGATGTCGATCGCGGCCGTGGTCGGGCCGGTGCCGGTGTTGGCCAGGCCGATCAGGTAATGGCCGTCGGCCGCGGCTCCGGTCTGCCCGGCCAGCAGGGTGCCGCCGACCGACTTGCTGGCGGTCAGCTGCGGCTGCACCACGGTCAGCACCTCGTTGCCGACCAGGTTGACCAGGTTGTTGGTGCCGCTGATGTTGCTGCTGCTGTTGGTGTGCTGGCCGACCACGCTGGAGGTCACGTCGACCGAGATCCGGCAGCTGATCTGGCTCCCCGACGGGGCGCCGACGATGCTGGCGCCGCTGACCTGGATGCTGCCGGCGCCGACTGCCGCGGACACGCTCATGCCCGGCGGGACCACCGTGGTCAACGCCGCTCCGCTGGGGCAACTGGTGCGGACGTTCGGCGTCGGCGCCACCACCACACCGGCCGGCAGGGTGTCGGTCAGGTTGATGCTGGCGACCGAGTTGAAGGTGCGATTGGTCAGGGTGAAGCTCAGCGTCGACACCTCGCCGGCATTGATCGTCGCCGGCGCGAATGCCTTGGTCAGGTCGACCGCGCCCATCGCGAAGGTGACCCGGTACTCGACGGTATGGCTGCTGGCGCCGGCAGGCACGTTCCACTGCGCGGCGATGCCGTTGTCGGTGCTGGAATTGGTGTCGATGGCGTTGTTCAGATCGCCGGTGCCGGTGGTGCAACCGCCGGTGCCGGTGGTGCCGTTGCAGATCAGCCGCCCGGGATACAGGTAGGTGCCGGAGAAATAGCGGTCCCAGATCGGCGTGCCCGACGAGGGCTCGTGCCACAGCGCCTCGATCTGTGCGTCTTTCTGCACCCCGACCACGTCCGGGGTGCCGCTGAGGTTCCATGGCGAGGTCCGGGTGAAGCCCGGCCCCTGGTCGCCGCCATCCAGATAGGTGTCGATGTTCTGGTAGAACTTGATCGCCGCACCGCTGGTCGGCATTCCGCTCAAGGTCACCCGGCGGGTGAACCAGGATTGCGGATAGACATAGCGGTCGACGATGGTCACCGTGATCCCGTCGTCGACTCTGATGCTCGGCCGCAACACCGTGGTCACCTGCCACGGCGACAGCGCGGTGCCGCTGCCACTGACCGCGCTCTGGCTGATCTGGTCGAGCTCCGCGTAACCGCCCACGTTCGAGTTGGTATTCGAGTTGTGGTAGATCCGGTTCGTGTTGTCGTGGCCGCGGTCCACACGCAGGTAGACGCTGTTGAACAGGGCGCCGGCCGTCGGGCGCCCACCGGGCGAGTAGACCTGTCCCTTGTTGCCCAGGACCACCTGGAACTGGCTGTTGCTGCCCCACCACAGATGCAGGCCATCGGAACCGTCGGCCTGGGTGCCGCCGGCGGCGTTGATCTCGCGCTGCGAGTTGGCACCGGACGCCAGCACCGCGCCCGATGCCAGCATCAGCCCGAGGAAGGCGGCAGGCAGGGCGGCGCGCAACCAGCGCGTACCGGCGGCACGAAGACGGAGCTTTCTACGCATCATGGACTCTCCGGCCGCGGCGGCCGTTGCGGATCTGGATTCGGTTCGGGGACACGGCCGCACTCCGCCGGGCCGTCGCGCGGACGGGGCGGTACGGGCCGTGGCGGCGAAGGTCGCCATCGGGTGGGGGATGCCGGCGTCCGCCGATGGGCGACGCGGGGGCTCGGAGACGGGTCGGAAATCGGCTACGGACTGCGGAATCCGACCGTCCCCACGGCCGACCCCATCCACGCGCGCACTCCCCCGACCGAGGACATCCCGGTAGCTCCGCATTCCCTGGTTCCCTGTAGATAGATGAAGGCCCCACCTGCCCCAGAGCAGGCGCGGCCACAACAACTACCCACCGGGCAGCAAAAAGCGTGCCACATGTCACATTTAACTGATAACTGCATCACATTTAATGTGCGAGACAGATCTCATGTTGCCGGGATGTACACGCGAGAACTGTCAAAACTTTGTGAAAAAGTTTTGATTTACGTCACATTTTGACGTTTTGCGTCATGATAGGTGAGGGTTTCGTCGAAGCGACGTGGGCCGCGCCGCCCACGGCGGCCACGTGGATCCGGCCCGTCCCGACCGGCCCACGCATCGCGCCCGCATTGCACGGGCGCGCTTGCCCCCGCTGACGCGGGCCTCAGTCCCGGTAGCGGGTGGTATCGGCGGCGCCGGCCGCGGCGAAGCCCTCGGCGCGCAAGCGGCAGGCATCGCAATGGCCGCAGGCGCGGCCCTCGGCATCGGCCTGGTAGCAGGACACCGTCTGCGAGAAGTCCACCCCCAGGCGCAGCCCTTCGCGGACGATGTCGGCCTTGCTCAGATGCTGCAGCGGCGCGTGCACGCGGATGCCGGCGCCCTCGACCCCGGCCCGGGTCGCCAGGTTGGCCAGGGCCTGGAAGGCTTCGATGAACTCCGGCCGGCAGTCCGGGTAGCCGGAGTAATCGACGGCATTGACGCCGCAGAAGATATCCGCCGCTCCGAGCACCTCGGCCCAGCCCAGCGCCATCGACAGCATGATCGTATTGCGCGCCGGCACGTAGGTGACCGGAATCAGGTCCCGGTACGCCGGGTCGGCCTGGGCGGCCTCGCCGACCGGGTGGCCGTCGGCGTCTGTCGGCACCTCGATGTCGTCGGTCAGCGCCGAGCCGCCGATGCTGCGCAGGTCGACGTCGACGGTCTTGTGCGCGACCGCGCCGAGGCTTCGCGCGACCCGGTCGGCGGCGTCGAGCTCGGAGGTGTGGCGCTGGCCGTAGCGCACGCTGAGCGCATGCACGGCATAGCCCTGCTCGCGGGCGATGGCGATGACGACGGCGGAATCCATCCCGCCCGATACCAGGACAACGGCTTTTTTCATTGGAGAAGAGTGAGGCAAAGGGGAATACGGAGTAAAGGCCGTCCGCGCCCGTCTGGACGTTGCGGCCACCGCACGACGGCGCCGCGACCGCGCGCGGCTAGCGGCCCGGCTCGTCGTTCCAGAGCAGCTTGTGCAGTTGCAGCTGGAAGCGCACCGGCAGACGGTCGGCGACGATCCAGTCGGCCAGCGCACTGGCATCGACCTGGCTGAAGCTCGGCGAGAACAGCACGTCGCAACGGGCACTCAGGTCGTGCTCGGCGACGATGCCGCGCGCCCAGTCGTAGTCCTCGCGCGAGCAGATCACGAACTTGACCTGGTCGTGGGCGGTCAGCAGGGCTAGGTTCGACCACAGGTTGCGCCCGACCTCGGCCGAACCGGGGGTCTTGATGTCGAGCACCCGCGACACGCGCGGGTCGACCGCGCCGATGTCCAGCGCGCCGGAGGTCTCCAGCGACACTTCGTAACCGGCGTCGCACAGCCGCTCCAGCAGACCGATGCAGCGCTTCTGCGCCAGCGGCTCGCCGCCGGTCACGCAGACGTGGCGGGCGCCGTGGCCGGCGACCTCGTCGAGGATCGCGTCGATCGTCCGCCATTCGCCGCCATGGAAGGCGTAGGCGGTGTCACAGTACTGGCAGCGCAGCGGGCAGCCGGTCAGGCGCACGAACACGGTCGGCCAGCCGATGCTGCGCGACTCGCCCTGCAGGGACAGGAATATTTCGGTGATGCGCAGCCGGTCCGGCGACGCGGCGGCCGCATCGGCGGTCACGGTACTCATCGGGAAATTCTAGCGGACACCGCCGCCCGGGGCGCGCCGGGCACGGTGTTCAGCGCAGACGGTTCAGCTGGATCGCGCTGAGGCGGTCGGCCGCGGTGCGTGCCGCATCGGTGCCCGGATAGCGCTCGGTCACACTCGACAGGGTGCGCTCGGCCTCGTCGACCCGCTCCATGCCGTACTGCGACAACCCCAGCTTGAGCAGGGCGCCGGGGGCCTTGTCGTGGGTCGGAAAGCGCTCCAGCAGGGCCTGGAACTGGCCCATCGCCAACGGATAGTTGCCGGTGACGTAGTAGCTCTCGCCGAGCCAGTACAGCGCGTTCGGCGCATAGGCGCCGTTCGGATACTGCTGCAGGAAGGCCTGGAACAGGTTGGCCGACTGCGCGTACTCGCCGGTCTTCAGGGCATCGAACGCGGCGTCGTAGGCGCTGCGCTCGTCGGCGCCCTGGGCCAGGGTGCCGGGATCGCCATAGACCGAGGGCGGCGTGTCCCGGACCGCCGCCGAAGGCGACGGTGCCGGGGTGTCGCCGCTGTCCGCCGGCGCGACCGGAGCGCCCTGCCCGCCTTCCAGGCGGTTCAGGCGTCCATCCAGGTCCAGGTACTGGGCCTTGCCGCTGTCCTGCTGCTGCTTCAACTGGTGGTTCAGCTCCTCGACCTGCGAGCGCAGCGCCTGCACCTCGGTCTTGAGCTGGTTGACCTGGTTGAGCAGATCGACGTTGGCCTGGTTGTCGGCGGCGCGCTGTTCCAGCTGCGCGACCCGGTCGGCCAGGCTCATGCGCTGCGCCGACGCCGGTGCGGCGGCCACGAGGGCCGCCGCGAGCATCGACGTTGCGAGCAGGTGACGCATCGACATCATCGACATCCTGCCGCCTTACTTGGCGGTGTAGACGATCTCGACGCGGCGGTTGCGGGCCCAGCAGTCCTCGTTGGACTCGGTGCAGACCGGACGCTCCTCGCCGTAGCTGACCACGGTCTGCTGGCTGCCCGAGCCACCGTTGGCCTGGATCGCCGAGGACACCGCGTTGCCGCGGCGCTCGCCGAGGCCGACGTTGTAGTCGCGGCTGCCGCGCTCGTCGGCGTTGCCTTCCAGGGTCATGCGCGAGGTCGGACGGTCACGCAGGTACTTGGCGTGGCAGGCGACGATGGCCTGGAACTCCGGACGCAGCGAATCCTGGTCGAAGTCGAAGTAGACCACGCGCTGGCGCAGGCAGGCGTCGGTGTCCAGGTCTTCAGGACCGTAGGCGCCGGAAGCGACCGGCTGGGTCGGCTGCACCGGAGTGGTCGGGGTGGTGTCGGTCGGTGGCACTTCCTTGACCTTCTTGGAGCAGGCCACGGCGGCCGTGCACAGGACGGCGGCGAGAACGGTCTTGCCGATGGTGGCCGGGGTGATGCTGTTCATGGTTGTTCCTCGTCGTTGCGTGGGACAGATTGATTCGCGGAATGGGACTGCGTTCTTGAACGGGTTGGCTCTGGTCTCTTGGACCGGGTCGTACCGACCTGGCGGTTGTTTCCTTCAGTTCATGCATCGGACCCCGTGCACGTCGGGGAAAGCACATTGGCTTCAACGTTTCAGTCGGTACGGCCCCCAGGCCGGTTCACGGACGTCACCGTCGGCCAACACCAGGCGCTGGCGCACCCGGGCATCGGCTGAGACGGCGTACAGCACCCCCCTGCGGCCCTCGCGCGCAGCATAAATGATCATCGCGCCATTGGGGGCAAAGCTCGGCGACTCATCCAGCGAACCCGGCGACAGCGTGCTCCAGCGCGGCGAGCCGAGGCTGCTGTCCATCATCGCGATCCGGTAGGTGTTGCCGCTGCCCTGGGCGGTGACCATCTTCTTGCCGTCGAAGGAGACGTCGGCGCTGGCGTTGTAATTGCCCTGGAAGGTGACCCGGCTGGCGCTGCCGCCGGTCGCCGCGACCTGGTAGATCTGCGGGCGGCCGCCACGGTCGGAGGTGAAATAGACGGTGCTGCCGTCGGCGCTCCAGGTCGGCTCGGTGTCGATGCTGAAGTGGTTGGTCAGCTGGGTCAGCGCGCGGCTGCCCAGGTCCATCACATAGATCTCCGGGTTGCCGGACTTGGACAGGGTCAGGGCCAGCCGGTTGCCGTCCGGCGAGAACGCCGGGGCACCGTTGATGCCGCGGAACTTGGCGACCAGCTCGCGGCCGCCGCTGCCGATGTTCTGGATGTAGATCGAGGAATTGCCGCCCTCGAAGCTGACATAGGCCAGGCGGTTGCCGTCCGGGCTCCACGACAGCGACAGCAGCGGTTCGGAGGAGTTCACCACCGTCTGCGGGTTGTAGCCATCCGAATCGGCGACCACCAGCGCGTACTTGGTGCTGCGGCCGGTGCCGGTCGCGGTCACATAGGCGATGCGGGTGAAGAACGCGCCGCGCACGCCCAGGACCTTCTCGTAGATCGCGTCGGCGATCTGGTGGGCGGCATCGCGCATCGCCGCCGGACGCGCGGTCATCGCGAAGCCGAGCAGCCGCTCCTGGCTGGCGACGTCGAACAGCTCGTACTCGATCCGGTAGCTGCCGCCGCTGCCGTCGACCACCCGGCCGACCACCAGATAGTCCTGGTTGAGCGCGCGCCAGGTCGGATAGTTGACCTCGCTGCCGCGGGTCGGGCGTTCGATCACCCGGTCGGCGGCGAGGCTGCGGAACTGGCCGGAACGGTTGAGATCGGCGGCGATCACCGCGGCGACATCGGTCTCCGGCGCGGCCGCGCTGCCCTGGTACGGCATCGGCACCACCGCCACCGGCAGTGCCGCCGCATTGCCGCCGACGATGTCCAGCTCCAGGCCCTGCTGGGCGGAGGCGGCGAACGGCAGCAGTGCCAGCAGCACCGCGAGCATGGGCAGGACGCGTGCTGGATGGGCCCGGCTCAGGAGTCGTTTCATCGGTATTCCCGGAATTGAACGTGGAGTGTTAACAGCTTCGACGTGAACGCTGGCTCAAAGCTGAATGGGCAGAAGAGCGGCCTGTCAGCGGTCGCGGGCCTCGAAGTTCAGGATCAGGGTGCGCTGGAACACCGGCTCGAAGCCGGCGAACGGCAACGGCTGGGCCTTCAGCACCGCCGCCTCGATCGACCGGCGGCCCTGCTCATCGTAGGCGCACGGCGATGACACCTCGGCGCTCATCACCTCGCCACCGGGCAGCTGGCGGATCACCAGCCGGCAGCGCGCGCCCAGCGGCACGGTCTCCGGACGGGTCCACTTGGCCAGGATCGCCTGGGTCAGCGCGGCCTGGTAGCGGGCCAGCAGATCGGTGTCCTGGCCGCCCTGGCCGGCCGGCGCCGCGGCGGCGGCGGTGTCGGAGGCGGTGCGGGCCTGGGCGTCTGCGATCTGCTTGAGTTTCTGCTCGGCCAGCCGCGCCTCGCGCTGGAGCGCCTCGCGCTGGCGGCGGATCTCGGCCAGCTTGGCCTGGCGCTCGGCCTCGGCCTGCTCGGCGAGGCGGCGCTTGCGCTCGGCCTCCTCCTGGCGCTTGCGCTCGGTCAGGTCGATCTGGTCCTGGCGCTGCTTGGCCTCCTGGACCTGGGTCTCGTCGGTCGGGGTCGGGGTCGGCTGGTCGGTGACCTCGTCCTGGTCGACGGCGTCCGGCTCGGGGATGAACTCCTGCGCCTCCGGCTGCGGCGGGGTCGGCGCGTCCTCGACCAGCGGCGTCGGCAGCGGCTGCGGCGGCGGCGCGGTCTCCTCCTCGGCCGGCGGCGGCGGCTCGACCTCCGGCGGGGCCGGCTCGGGGCGCTCGCTCAGGGTGCGCTGCATCGCCTGCGACAGCGCGTTGGCATCGACCAGTTCGGCCGAGATCGGCGAGCCCATCGCCTGCACCTGCGGGTTGTTGCGCTGCCAGAACACGCCCAGCAGCAACAGCACCAGCAACAGCAGGTGCAGTCCGATCGCCAGAACGACGGCCAGCGTGGTGTCGGCGCGCGTTTCGCGCATCAGCGGCGATCCTGCGGCTGGCTCATCAGGCCGACGCGCTCGACCCCCGCTTCCTGCAGCAGGACCATCGCGTCCATGACCTTCTGGTAGTTGGCCTTGCCGTCACCGGCGACGAACACCGGCACGCTGGGATTCTGGCCGACGATGGCGGCCATCTTGGCCTGCAGCTCGGTCGCGGTCAGCGCCTCGTTGCTGCCGGCCTCCACGGTCAGGAAGTAATTGCCGTCGATGTCGACGCTGACCACGATCGGGTCCTTCTTCTCCTGCATCGACTTGGCGTTGGACTTGGGCAGCTCGATGTCGACGCCCAGGTTGAGCAGCGGCGCGGTGACCATGAAGATGATCAACAGCACCAGCATCACGTCGATGTAGGGGACGACGTTGATCTCGGCCTTGAGTTTGCGCTTGCGCCTGCGGCGCGCGGCGATGCCGGACATGGGGATCCTCTCGTATTCGGGAAGCGGAACGGCTCGATGCCGCCTTTGGGGTCAGTCCTGGGACTGACGTTCGAGGATCGAGGAGAACTCGTCGGCGAAGGCGTCGTAACGGCCGCCGATGCGCTCGACCTTGGTCGCGAAGCGGTTGTAGGCCCAGACCGCCGGGATCGCCGCGAACAGGCCCATCGCGGTGGCGACCAGCGCCTCGGAGATGCCCGGCGCGACCGTGGCGATCGTCGCTTCCTTCATGTTGGCCAGGCCGTGGAAGGAAATCATGATCCCCCACACGGTGCCGAACAGGCCGATGTACGGCGAGATCGAACCGACGTTGGCGAGGAACTCCAGGTTGTGCTCCAGCCCGTCCAGCTCGCGCGAGGCCGCCACCCGCATGCCGCGCTGGGCGCCTTCAAGCTGGGTCTTGCTGTCGATGCCGCGGCGCTGGCGCTGACGGCCGAACTCGCGGAAGCCGGCCTCGAAGATCGCCTCCAGGCCGGCGATGTCGCGATGACGCTCGGTGGTGCCGGAGTACAGCTTGCTCAGCTCGGCGCCGGACCAGAACCGCTCCTCGAACTGGTCGGCCTCGCGCTCGGCGCGGTCGAGCACCCGCTTCTTGCGGAAGATGATGATCCACGACGCGATCGAGGCGAACACCAGCAGCAGCATCACCGCCTGCACCGGCAGGCTGGCGTGCAGGATCAGCTGCAGGATGTTGAGATCGCCTCCGGTCGCGGCGGCGGCCTGCGAGGCGACCTGACCGGCGGCATCGACCGCCTCTTCGGGCAGCGGCTCCACGACGGTGGCCAACAGCGCGCTCGGCAATGGGGTCATGCTTGGTTTCTCCGCGCCCCGCAGGGCTTGCTATCAGTCGTTGTGGGGTCGGCGCGTGGGGTCACGCACCGGTTGTGTCCGCCTCCGGCGCCAGTTCCAGCGCCTTCAGCAGCCCGTACAGCGGCCCGGGGATCGGCCGCGGGCGGAAACTGCCCGCCTCCAGCGCCGCGACGCGCACCTGCGCGGTCAGCAGCAACTCGCCGTCGCGGCGCACCTCCTGTGCGAACACCAGGCTGGCGCGGCGGCACTGGGCCAGCCCCGCCGACACCTGCAGCGCATCGTCCAGCCGCGCCGGCCGCAGGAAGTCCACCGCCATCGCCCGCACCGCGAACACCAGGTCGTGCTCGCTGCGCAGGCGTTCCTGGCCGTGACCGTGCGCCCGCATCCATTCGGTCCGTGCGCGTTCCAGGAACGCCACGTACTGGGCGTGGTAGACCACGCCCCCGGCGTCGGTATCTTCCCAGTAAACCCTGACAGGATGGCTGAACATTGCTTTAAGCACGGGAGAAGAAATCCGGAACGGGGAACACGGTCATCCGCCGGCCTCGAACAGGTCCTGGCGGTCGCCGCGCGGCTTCAGCCCGACATGCCGGTAGGCCCGCGCCGTCGCCATGCGGCCGCGCGCGGTGCGCACCAGGAAGCCCTGCTGGATCAGGTAGGGCTCGATCACGTCCTCCAGCGTGCCGCGCTCCTCGCTGAGCGCCGCGGCCAGCGACTCGACCCCGACCGGACCGCCGTCGAAGTTCTCGATGATGGTCAGCAGCAGGCGCCGGTCGAGCTCGTCGAAGCCCTGCGCGTCGACCTTCAGCATCGCGGTGGCGGCGTCGGCGACCTCGCGGGTGATCGAACCGCCGGCACGGACCTGGGCGTAGTCGCGTACCCGCCGCAGCAGGCGGTTGGCGATGCGCGGAGTGCCGCGCGAACGGTTGGCGATCTCGGCGGCGCCCTCGGCGGCGCAGTCGATACCGAGGATCTGCGCCGATCGCCGCACAATCCTCGTCAGCTCCTCGGCGTTGTAGAACTCCAGCCGCTGGACGATGCCGAAGCGATCGCGCAGCGGCGCGGTCAGCAGGCCGGCGCGGGTGGTCGCCCCGATCAGGGTGAACGGCGGCAGGTCGAGCTTGATCGAACGCGCGGCCGGGCCCTCGCCGATCATGATGTCGATCTGGAAGTCCTCCATCGCCGGGTACAGCACTTCCTCGACCACCGGCGACAGGCGGTGGATCTCGTCGACGAACAGCACGTCGTGCGGCTGCAGGTTGGTCAGCAGCGCGGCCAGGTCGCCGGCCTTCTCGATCACCGGGCCCGAGGTCACCCGCAGGTTGACCCCCAGTTCGTTGGCGATCACGTGGCTGAGGGTGGTCTTGCCCAGCCCCGGAGGCCCGAAGATCAGCACGTGGTCGAGCGCCTCGCCGCGGCCCCTGGCGGCCTCGATGTAGATCTTCATCTGCTCGCGCACCGGCGCCTGGCCGAGATACTCGTCCAGCCGCTTGGGGCGGATCGAGGCCTCGACGGCGTCGTCCTCGCGGGTGGCGTCGGCGGCGATGATGCGTTCCTCACTCATCCGCGCATGGTCGCATGAGAGCGCATCCGGAGACAGCCTGTCCGGGCCCGGCCGCCGCCGCGGCTTGGCGCCCGGGCCGGGCCGGCGGCGGCTGTGGCAGAATGCGCGCCACGCGGCGCCGCCAAGGCGCCGGCCCGGATACCCACCGTGCAGCGACATGGCCTACGACATCCAGCCCGCCTGATCCCGCTGGCCTTCCTCGTCATCATCCTGGTCGGCACCGGACTGCTGATGCTGCCGGCGGCGCGTGCCGACGGGACCGCGACCCCGCTGCTGACCGCGCTGTTCACCTCGACCTCGGCGGTCTGCGTGACCGGACTGGTGGTGGTCGACACCCCGCACTACTGGTCGACGTTCGGTCACGTGGTGATCATGAGCCTGTTCCAGATCGGCGGCTTCGGCATCATGGCCGGCGCCACCCTGATGGGCATGCTGGTCGCCGGGCGCCTCAACCTGGGCACCCGCGTCGCCGCCCAGGCCGAGACCCGGCTGGGCCTGGGCAATGTCGGCGGCGTGGTCCGGATCGTGCTGCTGACCACCTTCCTGGTCGAGGCCAGCGCCGCCGTGGTGCTGACCCTGCGCCTGTACTTCGGCTACGACTACAGCTTCGGGCTGGCCGCCTGGGAGGGCGTGTTCCACGCGATATCGGCATTCAACAACGCCGGCTTCGCGCTGTGGTCGAGCAGCCTGATGGATTTCGCCAGCGACGCCTGGGTGATGATCCCGGTCAGCCTGGCGGTGCTGCTGGGCGGGGTCGGCTTCCCGGTGCTGTACGAGCTGCGGCACAAGATGTTCGACTACCGGCGCTGGTCGGTGCACAGCAAGATCACCGTGCTCGGCACCGGCATCCTGGCGCTGTGCGGCGCGCTGGTGCTGGCGCTCTACGAATGGAACAACCCCGCGACCCTCGCCCCGATGGGACTGGAGGGCAAGCTGCTGAGCGTGCTGTTCGGCTCGATCACCGCGCGCACCGCCGGCTTCAACTCGATCGACACCGGCGCGATGACGATCGAAAGCCAGGCCGCGACCTGGGCGTTGATGTTCATCGGCGGCGGCAGCGCCAGTACCGCCGGCGGCATCAAACTGACCACCTTCTTCCTGCTGGGCTTCGCGGTGTGGTCGGAGATCCGCAACGAGACCGACACCATCGCCTTCGGCCGCCGCATCCCCAACGAAACCCTGCGGCTGGCGCTGACCGTGGTGCTGATGGCGATGGCGGTGCTGTCGTTCGGCACCCTGGCGCTGCTGAGCGTGACCGACCTGCCGCTGCACGACGTGATCTTCGAGTCGGTGTCGGCGGTGTCCACCGTCGGCCTGTCGACCGGCATCACCGGCCAGTTGCCGCCGGCCGGGCAGTGCATCGTGATCGCCATGATGTTCATCGGCCGTGTCGGCTCGGTGACCCTGGCCACCGGCCTGGCGCTGCGCGCGCGACGGCGCCTGTACCGCTATCCGGAGGAGCGCCCGATCGTTGGCTGAGCCCGCACGCGTATTGGCATACACTCCCCCACTGTTTCCTGCATCCCGGGCGCACGTGTCCCGGCGCGGACCGGACCGAGCATGAAGACTGGCCCCAAACCCCCCATCCAGAGCGACAGCGTCGCGGTCATCGGCCTGGGCCGCTTCGGCGGCGCGGTGGCCGAATCCCTGATGCGCATGGGCCACGAGGTCCTGGGCATCGACTCCAACGCCGAACTGGTGCAGAAGTGGGCCGATCGCCTGACCCACGTGGTCCAGGCCGACGCCACCGACGCCGAGGTGCTGCGCCAGCTGGGCATGAACCATATCCAGCACGCGGTGGTCGCGATCGGCAGCGACATCGAGGCCAGCGTGCTGACCGTGCTGGCGCTTGAGGAGCTGGGCCTGCGCGACATCTGGGCCAAGGCCACCGGCACCCGCCACGGCCTGATCCTGGAGCGCACCGGCGCCCACCACGTGGTCCATCCGGAGGCGGCGATGGGCGAACGCGTCGCCCACCTGGTCACCGGCAAGATGATGGACTTCCTCGAGTTCGAGGACGGCTTCGCGATCGCCAAGACCCGCGCCCCGGACGAATCGCTCGAAAAGACCCTGAGCGAGTCCAACCTGCGCCAGAAGCACGGCATCACCGTGGTCGGGATCAAGCGCCGCCACGCCGATTTCATCTACGCCCAGGCCGACACCTATGTCGAACCCGGCGATATCCTGGTGATCTCCGGCCCGACCAACCTGATCGAGAAGTTCGCCGCGCTGGAGTGAGCCGCGGCACGGCGTCCGCAGACGCGTGGGAGCGGCGCAAGCCGCGATGCTTTCCCCGGAAGGTCGATCGCGGCTTGCGCCGACCCCAAGGCCTGTTCCGACGCTAGATCTCGACCTGGGTGCCGAGCTCGACCAGGCGGTTGCCGGGGATGTGGAAGTAGCCGGCGACCGGCGCCGCGTTGCGATGCATGGTGGCGAACAGCTTGTCGCGCCAGATCGGCATGCCGTCGCGGCGGGCGCAGGCGACGATGCTCTCGCGGCTGAGGAAGTAGGTGGTGTCCATCGGGTCCATGGTCAGGTCGCAGACGTCGCAGGTCTGCATCAGCGCCAGCGGCACGTCCGGCGTCTCCATGAAACCGAACCGCAGCAGCACCTTGTAGAATCCGTCGCCGATCTTCTCGACGATCACCCGCTTGTGCGAATACGGCACGTTGAGGGTGGCCACGGTCAGGAACACGTTCTGCTCGTGCAGCACCTTGTTGTGCTTGAGGTTGTGCAGGAACGCATGCGGCACCACGTTCTTGTCGGCGGTCAGGAACACCGCCGTCCCCGGCACCCGCACCGGCGGCGCCAGCATCAGGCTGGGCAGGAAGGTGCGCAGATCGATGCCCTCCTTCTGGATCTCGGCGCGCAGCAGCTTGCGGCCGCGGCGCCAGGTCCGCAGCATCGTGAACAGCACGATGCCCAGTGCGAACGGGAACCAGCCGCCCTGCGGAATCTTGACGAAATTGGCGACGAAGAACGCCAGGTCGATGCACAGCAGGGCCAGGCAGAACGGCAGCACCCAGACCCGCCAGCGCGGCCACAGCGCACGCGCGACCACTGCCAGCAGCACGGTGTCGATCAGCATCGTCATCGACATCGACACGCCGTAGGCATTGGCCAGCGCCGACGAGCTGCCGAAACCGATCACCAGCCCGACCACGATCACCATCATCGTCCAGTTGATGCCGGGGATGTAGATCTGGCTGATGTTGTGGCTGGAGGTGTGGCGCACGGTCATGCGCGGGATGTAGCCCAGCTGCATCGCCTGCTGGGCGACCGAGAAGCCGCCGGTGATCACCGCCTGCGAGGCCATCACCGTGGCCGCGGTCGACAGCACGATCAACGGGATCAGACCCCACTCCGGCACGCCCATGTAGAACGGGTTGCGCGCGGCGATCGGGTTCTCCAGCACCAGCGCGCCCTGCCCCAGGTAGTTGAGCATCAGCGACGGCAGCACGAAGAAGTACCAGGCGCGACGGATCGGGCGGGCACCGAAGCGGCCCAGATCGGTGTAGATCGCCTCGCCGCCGGTGACCGCCAGGATCACCGCGCCGAGGATGAAGATGCCGCCCCAGGCGTGATCGGCGAAGAAACGCGCCGCCCACAGCGGATTGACCGCCTTCAGCACCTCCGGCGCGTGCAGGATGTCGGCGATGCCCAGCACCGCCAGGGTCAGGAACCAGATCCCGGCGATCGGCCCGAACACCAGCCGGGCGACCCGCGCGGTGTCGTGGCGCTGCAGCGCGAACAAGGCGATCAGGACCACCAGGGTGACCGGTATCACGATCACTTCCAGCTCCGGCGACACCACCTCCAGGCCCTCCACCGCCGCCAGCACCGAGATCGCCGGGGTGATCACGCCATCGCTGAAGAACAGCGCCGCGCCGAAGATGCCTACCAGGCCGATCACGTAGACCGAACGCGAGCCCTTGGACAGGCTGCGCTGGGCCAGCGCCATCAGCGCCATGATGCCGCCCTCGCCCTCGTTGTCGGCGCGCAGGATCACGGTCACGTACTTGAGCGCGACCACCAGCATCAGCGACCAGAACACCAGCGACAGCAGGCCGAGCACGTTGTCGTGGTTGGGCTGCAGGCCGTAGTGCGGCGAGAAGGCTTCCTTCAGGGTGTACAGCGGGCTGGTGCCGATGTCGCCGAAGACGACGGCCATCGCGCCGACCATCAGGCCCCGCAGACTGGTGTCGTGTTCACCCTGCCGGGACGGTGCTGGAGTCGTGGAAGCGTTCATGGGGTCAGCAATCGGGGACGTGATGCGCGCCTGTCGGTCAGCGCAGCGCGGACTTCAGGGCCTTGCGGATGATGGTGGCGGCGTCGTCGCCGTTCTCGAAGGCGGCCTTGGCCATGCGTGCGGCCTCGGCCGGCTTGTAGCCCAGTTGCTGCAGCGCGATGACCGCCTCGCTCTGGGCATCGGCGGGAATCCCGCCGCTCGCCGCCACGCCGCCACCGGCCAGGTCGGCGGCGCGGTCGCGCAGCTCGACCACGATGCGCTCGGCGGTCTTCTTGCCGATGCCGGGAATCCGGGTCAGCGCGGTCACGTCGCCGGCCTGCACCAGCCGCGCGAACTCGTCGACGCTGACGCCCGACAGCACCGCCAGGGCGATCCTGGCGCCGATCCCGGACACTTTCTGCACGTCACGGAACAGGCGTCGCTCGGATTCGCGCATGAAGCCGTACAGCGAAACGCTGTCCTCCTTCTGCGCGTAATGGGTGAACAGCGCGACCTCGCGGCCCAGCTCGGGCAGGTCGTAGAAGGTGCTCATCGGCGCCTCCAGCTCGTAGCCGACGCCGTTGACGTCGATCACCAGCCACGGCGGCTGTTTGTGCACCAGGATGCCTTTCAGACGACCGATCATTGCCTGTCCCCCCAGACGCGGGCGCGGATGGATTGCCATGCGGCAGTCTCCCGCATGGTTGATGGCATCGTGCCCGCCGCGGGCACGATGGATCGCGACACGAAAGTGCTCACCTCCGCCTCCGCAACTGATTGACCGCGATGCCGGTGCGGCCGGCGGTCGCGCTCATGTGCGCATGGGTCAGCGCGATCGCCAGCGCATCGCCGGCATCGGCCTGCAACTTGGCATCGCCGAGGTTCAACAGCAGCCGCACCATGTGCTGGACCTGGTCCTTGTCGGCCGCGCCGCGACCGACCAGCGACTGCTTGATCACCCGCGGCGCGTATTCGCTGATCGGCAGACGCCGCCTCACCACCGTCGCCAGCGCCGCGCCGCGGGCATGGCCCAGCTTCAGCGCCGAAGTCGCCGATTTGTCCATGAATACCGTCTCGATCGCGACCTGGTCGGGGCGCCACTGCTCCAGCGCCGCCTCCAGGCCCTCGCACAGCAACCCGAGCCGGGACGGGAAGTCCTCGGCGGACAGCAGCTTGAGCACATCGGCATGCACGTAGCGGCAGCGGCCGTCGGCGGCGACGTCGATCACACCGATGCCGGTGCGCTGCGAGCCGGGGTCGATGCCGAGGATGCGGGTCATTGGACCGATCGCCGGGAATGCGGGGCACAAAGCGCCCGGAGCCGAGGGGCCGCGGGGATGCGGATCGCCGGGCGCATCCGTGCATGCACCTCGCGGCACGACCCGTCGCGGCAATGGGTCGTCGTCCTCGTGGACGGCATCCCGACCGCCTCCTGCCTTGGATGAAACCAGGTCACGACGTCGAGCCTACGCGGATTACGCGTAGGCGTCCTCACCCAGTTCGGCATTGGAGTAGACGTTCTGCACGTCGTCCAGGTCCTCCAGCCAGTCCAGCAGCTTGGCGACCTGCTGCGCGGTCTCGCCCTCGACCGCGACGTCGTTGTCGGCGCGGTAGGTGATCTCGGCCTGGGCAACCTCGATGCCGGCGGCGGTCATCGCCTCGCGCACCGCCTCGAATCCCTCCGGCGAGGTCAGTACGTCGATCGATCCGTCCTCCGGATAGGCCACCACGTCTTCGGCACCGGCCTCGATCGCCGCCTCGGTGATCGCGTCCTCGTCCGCTCCCGGCGCGAAGCTGAGCACGCCGAGCTTGCGGAACATGAAGGCGACCGAGCCGTCGGTGCCGAGATTGCCGCCGAACTTGCCGAACGCGTGGCGCACGTCGGCGACGGTGCGGACCTTGTTGTCGGTCAGGCAGTCGACGATCACCGCGACCCCGCCCGGCGCGTAGCCCTCGTAGCGGATCTCCTCGTAGCTGACGCCCTCCAGCTCGCCGGTCGCCTTCTTGACCGCGCGCTCGACCACGTCCTTGCTCATGTTCGCGCCCAGCGCCTTGTCGATCGCGGTGCGCAGACGCGGGTTGTTGGCGGGATCGCCCCCGCCGGCTCGCGCGGCGACGGAGATCTCGCGGATGATCTTGGTGAACATCTTGCCGCGCTTGGCGTCCTGTGCGCCCTTGCGGTGCTGGATGTTGGCCCACTTGGAATGACCGGCCATGGTGTCCTGGATCGCTTGCCTGGTTTCGGGAATCGCCGTACCGGAGTCGGCCCGGATGGGCCGGCCCGGGTCGGGCCATGCTGCGGCGCGCAATTATAGGCAAGCCTCAGGCCTCGTGCAGGAACCGCCCGTTGCGCAGGAAGTGGGCGGCCTGGGCGGCGGCATCGGCCGAGAACGCCAGACCGGTATGGCTGGCCGGCACCACGCAGTGGTCGGCCAGGCCCGGCAGGCGGGTCTCGGCCAGGGCCACGGTGCCATCGGACTCGCCGTCGAACCGGGTCACCAGCCGCCCCAGGCCGCGCGCGATGTTGCCGGCGACCATGCCCACCGGCGGATGGCCCCGCCAGGGCTCGCAACCACGCTGCAGCAGCGGGCCGCTGCGGCCCAGCACCAGTCCGGTCCATGCCCGCCGCCCCAGGCTGCGGGCGGTCGCGCTGCCGCACAGCGGCGACCCCAGACAGACCATCCGCGCGACCGGCAGCTCAGGCACGCGTCGCAGCGCCTCCATGCCGACCATGCCGCCGAGGCTGTGGCCGACCAGATGCACGGGCGGGCCTTCGCGCAGACGCTCGATCAGGGCGTCGACGGCCGGCTCGGGGCCGCCGAAGATGCTCGGATACCCGAATATCTCGACCCGGAAGCCGTGCCCGCGCATGCGTCGCGCCAGCGGGGTCATCCAGGATCTGGCGTTCCAGATACCGTGCAGCAGCAACAGGCGTTCGGTGGAGGCGGCGTCATCACTCATGCCCGGCAGTGTCGGGCAAAGCCACCGCGGGCGACAACGCCCCGCTCCCGCGGCTTGCGCGGCCTTGCCCGCGAAGGATGCGGACGCCGGGCCGGCCTCAGGCGCCCGGCACCCTCAGTTCGGCGTTGACCCAGTCGTCGACCAGGCGCTTCTCATGGCCCAACGGGTCGTTGCCGAAGCGGCGGCTCGCGCGATGCAGGTAGCCCAGGTCGGTCAGCCGCCGTTCGCCCTGCGCGATCACCTGGCCGCTGGCGTCGTAGCGGGTGAAGCTCAACGACAGGCGCGGCGGGTAGATATCGCGAACCACCCGGATACGGTCGCCGTCCACCCCGCGCCCGGGCTCGTAGTCGCCGGCACGGTCGATGTCGGTGATGCGGATGTCGATGCGCTGGCCTGCCGGCAGCGCCCTGCCGGCGCGCTCGCGGATGTAGCGGGCCAGTTCCTCGACCCAGTTGCCCTGCTCGGCCTCCCAGCGATTGCCGCTGTAGCGGATCTCGCTGAAGCCGGCCGGGTCGTCCCAGCTCACGCTGACCGGGTCCTCGCCTTCCAGTTGGCGCGGACGTTCGGGGTCGGTCACGGTGCGCGCCGCGGCCTGCGTGCCCGCGAGCAGCAGGATCGCCAGCGCGGTTGTTCGAAAAACGCTACGGACGTTCATCTCGATGGCTCCGGAATCGGTATGCATGGATCGATGGCGCGGTTCGTGCCCGCTCATTGTGCATATACGTGCGACCGGGGCGGAAACGTCGCGCCCCGTCTGAATGTCGCGGAAACGTCGCGCCCCGTCCGAATGCCGCGGAAACGCCGCGCCTGCGCCGCCGGGACCATTCCGGCACGCGGTTCAACGAAGAACGGGCGGCCATTGGGCCGCCCGTTCGCACAACTGCGATCCACCCGGGATCAATGGCAGGGGTAGATCATCATCGGCCCGCGGTTGCCGTCGGTCGATCCCCAGGTCGCCACGTAGCCGTCGCACTCGATCCGCATGCCGCCGATCGGGTTGCCGTTGCCGTCGTAGTAAGTCACCTCGCCCCACTCCACGCCCAGCGCCGGATAACGCGCCAGCGCGTTGCCGGCCAGGGCGATGGTCACGGCGAACAGCGCCGCGGCCAGCACGATCCTGCGTACGGAGAGGGTCTTCTTCATCGCTTTCATCGTTCCGAACTCCTTTCGAATCGAAGGGTTGATGTGCAGGCCATGCCTGCGCGCCCACCCTAGCGCAGCGCCCGCGGCCGCGCATAACGCGATGACGGTCACACTATCGCCACCGTGCCCGTGCCGGGCCTCAGGCGTGAAGAACCGACTCAGCCTTCCGCCTTCGGCCTCACCGCGACGTGCACCTCGGCCAGCTGCGCGTCCGCGATCGGCGACGGCGCGCCGGTCATCAGGCATTGCGCGGTGGTGGTCTTGGGGAATGCGATCACGTCGCGGATCGACTCGGTGCCGGCCATCAGCGCGGCGATGCGATCGATGCCGAAGGCGATGCCGCCGTGCGGCGGCGCACCGTAGCGCAGCGCATCGAGCAGGAAACCGAACTTGGCCTCCGCCTCCTCCTTGCCGATGCCCAGCAGCTCGAACACCGCCGACTGCATCGCCGGGCGGTGGATACGGATCGAGCCGCCGCCGATCTCGTTGCCGTTGAGGACCATGTCGTAGCCGCGGCTGACCGCGGTCTTGGCGTTCGCGCGCAGGTCCTCGACATCGTCCACCGCCGGCGCGGTGAACGGATGGTGCAGGGCGACGTGGCGCCCGGCCTCGGCGTCCCATTCGAACATCGGGAAGTCGGTGACCCACAGCGGGCGCCAGCCGGCCTCGACCAGGCCGAAGTCACGACCGGCCTTGAGCCGCAGCGCGCCCATGAAGTCGCTGACCGTGCCGTACTGGCCGGCGCCGAAGAACACGATGTCGCCGTTGCCGGCGCCGACCTCGGCCAGCAGGGCGGAGAACTGCGCCTCGTCGAAGAACTTGGCGATCGGCGAGGACACCTCGCCGCTGTCCGACAGCTTGATGTAGGCCAGCCCGCGCGCGCCGTACTTGGCCGCGTGCGCGGCGTACTCGTCGATCTGCTTGCGGCTGAGCGAAGCGCCGCCGGGGATGCGCAGCGCGCAGACGCGGCCGCCGTCGACCCCGGCCCAGTCGGTGAACACCTTGAACTGCGAGTCCTTCACCTGGACGTCGACATCGACCAGCTCCAGGGCGATGCGCAGGTCCGGCTTGTCGGAACCGTAGCGACGCATCGCCTCGGCCCAGGTCATGCGCGGGAACTGGCCCAGCTCGACCTCGACGACCTCGCGGAACACGTCGCGGATCATGGTTTCGGTGGCGTCCTGGACGTCGCGCTCGGACACCCAGGCGAACTCCATGTCGAGCTGGGTGAACTCCAGCTGGCGGTCGGCGCGCAGGGCCTCGTCGCGGAAGCAGCGCGCGATCTGGTAGTAGCGGTCGAAGCCGGCCACCATCAGGATCTGCTTGAACAGCTGCGGCGACTGCGGCAGCGCGTAGAACTCGCCCGGATGCATCCGCGCCGGCACCAGGAAGTCGCGCGCGCCCTCCGGCGTGGCCTTGGTCAGGATCGGAGTCTCGATGTCCTGGAAGCCGCGCCCGTCCAGCCAGCGGCGCAGCGCCTGCACCAGCTTCGTGCGGGTGCGCATCTTGCGCTGCATCTCGGGGGTGCGCAGGTCCAGATAGCGGTACTGCAGGCGGATGTCCTCGCCCGGGTTCTCGTGGGCGTGGAACGGCAGCGGCTCGGCCTTGTTCAGCACTTCGATGCGGCGGGCGACGACCTCGACCTGGCCGGTCGCGATCTTCGCGTTCGGCGACTCGCGACGGCGCACCTCGCCGGTGATCCGCAGGCAGTCCTCGTAGCCGACCTTCGCCGCGGTCGCGATCACCTCGGCATTGCCGTCGACGCCCTGTTCCGGCTCGGCGACGACCTGGACGATGCCTTCGTGGTCGCGCAGATCGATGAAGCACAGGCCGCCGAGATCGCGGGCGACGTCGGCCCAGCCGCACAGGGTGACGGTCTGGCCGATCAGGGCCTCGTCGATGAGGCCGCAGTAATGGGTACGCATGGGGGCTCCGGACATGGGCCGCGGATGGAACGCGGAAAGCCGGATAGTTTAACGGCTGATCGGCCGGCTTTCCGCCCGCGGTCGCCGCCAACAGTGCCGCAGGAGCGGCGCAAGCCGCGATCGGGCCTTCTCGTGCCGGCTGCATCGCGGCTTGCGCCGCTCCTACAGTCGCCCGGCGGGCGGATACCGCGCTCAGCCGGCCGTCGTGGTCCCGGACTTGGCCGGCGCCGGGGTCTTGGCGGTATCGCTCTTGCCCGAGTCGCCCTTGCCCCCATCGCTCTTGCCGGCTCCGGACTTGCCGGCGTCGCCGGCCAGGTTGCGCTTCTTGTCGCCGTCCTTCTTGAAATCGGTCTCGTACCAGCCCCCGCCGGCGAGGCGGAACTGCGGCGCGGTCAGCTGGCGCCGGACCTCGCCCGCGCCGCAGGCCGGGCACTGGCTGGGATCGGCATCGGAGAGCTTCTGCAGGCGGTCGAAACTGTGGCCGCAGGCGGCGCACTCGAAGGCATAGATCGGCATGGCGGATCGGACGGCAGGTAACGGGCGGCGGCTACGGCGCAGCGCGGGGCCCGGAACACGCTGCCTGCGCATTCTGGGGCCAGGCGCCGCGGTTTCAAGCCCGGACGGCGCTCGCGCCGGCGTCCGCGCCCGCCGCCCGGGCCCGTCCGGCAACCGCTCCGGCCGCCCTGAATGGCGGCAATATTCCTGATTTTTCAATTTGTTAGGATACGGGGCTTGCCCGCAAAGAGCCGGATCAGAGCTATTGGATCGGAATCACCGGCCATGATCGCGATCGTACGCCCCCTGGCCGCGCTGCTCGTCGGCGTGGCGCTTCTGCTGATGGGCAGCGGCCTGCTCGGCACGCTGCTGGCGGTGCGTGGGCGGATCGAGGGCTTCGACGACCAGACCCTGGGCCTGGTGATGTCGGCCTACTTCGTCGGTTTCTTCCTCGGCACCTACGCCGCGCCGGGCCTGATCCAGCGGATCGGCCACATCCGCGCGTTCGCGTTCTACGCCGCACTGTGCGCGGCGACCGTGCTGTTGCACGCGATCTTCGTCTCGCCCTGGGCCTGGAGCGTGCTGCGCCTGCTGACCGGCATCGCCCTGGTCGGCCTGTACACGGTGATCGAAAGCTGGCTGAACGTGCAGGCGCCGCCGGCGCAGCGCAGCCAGGTGTTCGCGGTCTACATGGCGGTCAACCTGTTCGCCCTGGCCGCCGGCCAATGGCTGATCGGAGTGTCGGCTCCCGCCGGCTTCGTGCTGTTCAGCCTGGTCGCGGTGCTGGTGTGCCTGGCGGCGCTGCCGGTGACCGCGAGCCGGATGACCCAGCCCGAGCTGCCGCCGATGCCGCGGCTGGCGCTGAAGGCGCTGTACCACGCGGCGCCGGCCGCCGCGCTGGGCGCGCTGCTGGCCGGCCTGGCGTTGGGCGGCTTCTGGGGCCTGGCGGCGGTGTACGCGACCCGGATCGGACTCGATGTCCAGGGCGTGGCCCTGCTGATGAGCATGACCATCGTCGGCGGCGCGGCGCTGCAGTGGCCGATCGGACGGCTGTCGGACGGCGGCGACCGCCGCACCACCCTCGCCCTGGTCTGCCTGCTGGCCGCCGCCGCGGCGGTCGTGATGATGCTGCCGGCCGGGCGCTCCGGCCCGGTCCTGTACGCGCTGTTCTTTGCCTTCGGCGGCCTCGCCTTCGCGATCTACCCGATCTGCATGGCTCACCTGCTCGACCACCTGCCGCCCGAGGACACCCTGTCGGCCGGCAGCAGCCTGTTGCTGCTCAACGGCATCGGCTCGGCAATCGGACCGGCCCTGGCCGGCGTGGCGATGACCCGCATCGGACCCGACGCGCTGCCGGGCTTCTTCGCCGCGACGCTGGGCGCCACCGCGCTGATCGCCGGCGGCCGGCGCCTGCTGCGCCGCCGCGATCTCGAACACCCGGTCGCGTTCCAGGCCATGCTGCGGACCACACCGACCGCGTTTGAGCTGTTGCCGGACGCCCAGTCCGACAGCGACGACGACCCTGCCGGGGACGGACCTTCGTCCTCGCCCCAAGACATCGCCCCCACCAAGGAAATCCATTGACCCAGAAAGACCCCCAGACACTTTCCCCAACCCCGCCCACGGGCACGCCGGCCGCCGGCCGCCTGCCCAAGCTGATGCTGGCCACCGACCTGGACGGCACCTTCCTGGCCGGCAGCGCCGAGCACCGCCAGCACCTGTATCGCCTGGTCGACCGCCACCCCGAGATCCGCCTGGTGTTCGTCACCGGCCGCGGCCTGGAGGCGGTGATGCCGCTGCTGTCGGACCCGACCCTGCCCCGCCCCGACTACGTGATCTGCGACGTCGGCGCGACCGTGGTCGATGGCCACAGCCTGCAACCGGTGCAGCCGCTGCAGGCGTCCATCGACGCACGCTGGCCGGGCGAACACGTGGTCGCCGACCTGATCGACGACTTTCCCGGCCTGGTCCGCCAGGACGTGCCCCAGGAGCGCCGCTGCTCGTACTTCTGCGAGCCCAGGGCGCTGGCGAAGGTCCGCGACGATGTCGAGGCCGCCGCCGCCACGCTCGGCTGCTCGGTGCTGTACTCGGCCGACCGCTATCTCGACATCCTGCCGCCGGATACCGACAAGGGACGCACCCTGGCCGCGCTGGCCGACCAGCTCGGGATCCCGGGCGCGCGGGTGCTGGTCGCCGGCGACACCCTCAACGACCTGTCGATGTTCACCGCCGGCTTCCAGGGCGTGGCGGTCGGCGAGTCGGAGAAGGCGCTGACCCGCGCCACCCGCCAGCTCGCCAACGTGATGCACGCCAAGGCGCCCGGCTGCGGCGGCATTCTCGAGGCGATCCGCCAGTTCAAGCTGCTGCCGGAGGAAGAGCTCCAGCTCAGCACCCCGGCCTCGCTGAAGTTCGGCAAATCCGAGCTGGTGATGGTCTACCACCGGCTGCCGTACGAGGAATACCTCGAGGACGGCCAGGTCAAACGCCGCCAGCCGCGCTCGCCCAACGGCATCATCCCCAGCCTGCTGGGCTTCTTCAGCGGCGGCCGCAAGGGCTCGTGGGTCGCCTGGAGCATCGACGACCCTAAGTCGGGGCGGCCGTTCCAGAGCCACACCACGGTCGATACCGAGCTCTATCCGAACCTGACCGCCGCCCGCGTCAAGCTGAGCAAGTCCGAGGTCGATGCGTTCTACAAGCGCTTCTCCAAGGAAGCGTTCTGGCCGATGCTGCACACCTTCTGGGAGCGCGCGCGCTTCCGCGAGGAGGACTGGCGGACCTTCCTCAAGGTCAACCGCAAGTTCGCCGAGGCCGCCGCCGCCGAGTCCGCGCACGGCGCGACGGTGTGGCTGCACGACTACAACCTGTGGATGGTGCCGGCCTTCCTGCGCGAACTGCGGCCGGACCTGAAGATCGCCTTCTTCCATCACACCTACTTCCCGTCCGCCGACGTCTTCAACGTGGTGCCGTGGCGCCGCGACATCCTCGGCAGCCTGCTGCAGTGCGACTACATCGGCTTCCACATCCCGCGCCAGGTCGAGAACTTCGTCGACGTGGTCCGCGGTGCGATGCCGTTCGAGACCGTGTCGCGCGAGAGCTGCGCGCCGCGCTTCCTGACCTACGGCTGCGCGGTCGGGCTGGACCGAATGACCACCGCGATCCGTGTCGGCGACCGCCAGGTCGCGCTCGGCGCGCATCCGGTCGGCACCGACATGGGCCGCATCCGCGGGATGCTGGCGCGCGAGGACGTGCGCGACCGCATCGGGCGGATCCGCGAGGAGTTCGGCGGCCGCAAGCTGGTGCTGTCGATCGAACGACTGGACTACACCAAGGGCACGCTGGAGAAGCTGCTGGCGTTCGAGAAGATCCTCGAACAGCGCCCCGAACTGCGCGGCACCGTCACCCTGCTGATGGTGTGCGTGCCTGCGGCGCAGGAGATGACCGTCTACCGCCAGCTGCAGACCCAGATCGAGCAGGCGGTCGGCCGCATCAACGGCCGCCATGCGCAGCTGGACTGGACCCCGGTGCGCTTCTTCGCCCGTGGCCTGCCCTTCGACGAGGTCGTCGCCCACTACGCCGCCGCCGACGTGATGTGGATCACCCCGCTGCGCGACGGCCTCAACCTGGTGTCGAAGGAGTTCATCGCCGCCCACGGGGTCGAGGACAGCGCCGGCGTGCTGGTGCTGTCGGAATTCGCCGGCGCCGCCGCCGAACTCAAGGGCGCGGTACTGACCAACCCCCACGACACCGCCGACCTGATGCTGGGACTGGAACACGCCCTGGCGATGCCGGCCGACGAGGCCGAATCGCGGCAGCGCCAGTTGTTCGACATCGTCAGCCGCTACGACGTCGAGCGCTGGGGCCGCGAGTTCCTCGAAGCGGTCGAGGCCGCCGGCAGCGGCCAGCGTTCGCACGTCTACGAACTGGAACGGGACTGAGACGGACGACCGGCGCGCACCGACGCGCGCCGGTC
Source organism: Marilutibacter maris (assembly GCF_003233695.1). Taxonomy (NCBI): domain Bacteria; kingdom Pseudomonadati; phylum Pseudomonadota; class Gammaproteobacteria; order Lysobacterales; family Lysobacteraceae; genus Marilutibacter; species Marilutibacter maris. The sequence goes on from NZ_CP029843.1 coordinate 3,116,383, forward strand.
ACCAGAACGCCAGCACCAGCGCGGCGGTCAGCGCGGTCACGACCGCCGCGCCCCAGCGCACGCCCGCGCGGACCCGCGGTGCGGCGCCGGCATCGACCGCAGCCAGATGATCCGGTGCCGGCCGCTGGGTGCTGGACGCCTGCCACAGCCATGCCGCCAGCACGGTCGCCGCCAGCAACGCACCGGCGACGATGGTGAAATGGATGTCCAGCCAGCCCAGCTGGGTGGCGACGAACCAGGCCGCGCTGAGCGCGTGCCCGCTGACCAACGCGCGCAGCGCCGGTCCCGCCGCCAACCGTTTCCACCACAGCCCCAGCACGAACACCGCGACCAGCGGCGGGGTCACGTAGGCGAAGGTCTGCTGCAGATAGGCGAACAGGCCCGGGAAGTTGTCGATCATCGGCGCCCAGGCGGCGGCCAGCGCCATCAGCAGCAGGGTCGTGGTGCGGCCGATCCGGGCCAGCGCGCGGGTGTCCAGGCCGGGCCGGCGGGGTTCGATGAAGTCGAGGGTGATCAGGGTCGAGGCCGAGTTCAACGCCGAGTCGACCGAGGACATGATCGCCGCCAGCAGGCCGGCCAGGACCAGGCCCGCCAGCCCCACCGGCGCGTACTCGGCCAGCAGCCGCGCGAACACCTCGTCGCCGCGCTGCAGATCCGGCAGCAGCGCGATCGCCATCGCGCCGGGCAGCACCATCAGGAACAGCGGCAGCAGTTTGAGCAGGGCGGCCAGGATCGCGCCCCTGCCGGCGGCGTCGACGCTGCGCGCCCCCAGCAGCCGCTGGCTGACGTACTGGTTCATCGTCCAGTAGTAGAAGCCCAGGATCGGCAACCCGATCAGGGTGCCCAGCCACGGCAGGTCGGGATCGTCGAGCGGCCGGATCAGCGACATGTGGTCGGCCGGTACCGCCGCGACCACCTTCGCCCAGGAATAGTCGAACTCGGCGAACACCAGCACCGTCAGCACCGCCGATCCCAGCAGCAGCACGACCGACTGCAGCACGTCGGTATAGACCACCGCGCGCAGGCCGCCGGCGGCGGTGTAGAGGCCGGCGAACAGCGCGATCGCGACGATCGTCTCGACCAGCGGCAGCGCCGGGAAGAACACCTTCAGCACCACCGCGCCCGCGTACAGGCTGCCGGCGGTATCGAGCACGATCGACAGGAACACGCTGACCGCCGACAGGTACTTGCGCAGGCGCGCGTCGAAGCGCCGTTCCAGCAGCTCGGGGATCGTGGTCAAGCGGTTGCCCAGCAGCACCGGCACCACGAACAGGGCCGAGAACAGCAGCACCAGCGCCGCCATCCACTCGTAGTTGGCGACCGCGATGCCGGACGACCAGGCCGCGCCGGGCAGACCGATCAGGGTCGTCGAGGAGATGTTCGAGGCGAACAGCGACAGGCCGACCACCCCGGCGCCGAGGGTGCGTCCGGCGAGGAACAATTCGTCCGAATCAGGACTGCGTCGCGACACCCGCGCGCAGACCACGATGACAACCACCACGTACGCCGCCAACACGACGTAATCGAGCGTGTGCAGCGCTCCCATCCCACCTTCCGTGCACGAACCGCCTTTTACCGAAACACGGCGCGATGCGGTTCGTCAAACCGCGGACGCCGGATACGGCGGTCCGGCACGACAGCGCGCGCGACCGTCAGCCGGTGATCTCCGGCCGCCTGGGCGGACTGGCGCGACGCTCGCCGGCGATCGCGTCCTCCGGATGCACCGGCGGCTTGCGCTGGTCCAGCGGATCGACGTCGAACGGCGCGCGCAGCACCAGCGACGGCAGGATCGTGGTCAGGGTCGCGTACAGCAGCAGCGCGCCGAACAACTCGTCGGCCAGGGCGAAGCGATCGCGGAGGATGCCGGCCAGCACCAGGGTGAAGATCAGCGTCGGCGCCAGCGAGATCGACACCCGCAGGCTGCTGCGGTTGTCCTCGCCGAAGATGAAACGGCGCTGCGTCCACACCGTGCCGATCCGGAACGGCAGCACCACCGCGGTCAATGCCAGTCCCAGCCCCAACGCCTGCCAGCTCAGGGCCCCCTCGGGCACCTTGGTGCCGGCGTTGAAGAAGTAGAACGGCACGAAGAAGGTCGCGAACAGGCGCACCGCGTGCAGGTTCTGGCTCGACGCCAGGCGCGGCATGCGGATCCGCAGCAGGCGCGCGATCAGGCCGGCCACGAACGCGCCGACCAGGTAGTAGACGCCAAGCTTGGCGGTGGCGAACGCGGCGACCAGGCCGACCATCACCAGCAGCGAGAATTCCGAGCCCGGCGCATGCGGCACCACCCAGCGGCCGAAGGCGATGAACAGCAGCGGCAGGCCGATCAGCATCGCCACCAGCGCCAGCGACGACAGCCCGAGGTGGACCGGATCGTTGGCCTGCAGCACGACGAACAGCACCACCAGCGCGAACAGCTCACCGGCGATCGCCTTGCTGGTCACCCAGAAGCGCTCGCCCTCGTCCAGGCCCAGCCGCTCCAGGGTGTCGAGGATGAAGCCGGTCGACGGCGTCATCAGCGCCAGCGCCAGCAGGGTCGCCGGGCGCCAGTCCAGCTCGAAGTAGCGCCACGCCAGCCAGGTCACGCCGCACAGCGCCAGGGTGCGGATCGCCAGGTGCGCCAGCAACGGCCGCAGGCCCTTGCGCAGCGCGCCGGGATCGACCTCCAGGCCGGCGAACAGGAACAGCGAGGAGATGCCCAGCGTCGCCAGCCAGCCCACCAGCGGGTCGTGCGACTGATCGCCCCAGGCCAGCATCGCGACGACGCCGAACAGCAGGCAGGTCAGCGGCGCCGGGATCTTGAACCGCTGCAGCGCGCGCGGCACCACCAGCAGGCCGAAGATCAATACCAGGTAGATCAGTTCGTTTCGCATCGAGACCTCGATTGGCTTGCGTGGGGACGGCGGCTTCCCGCGGCATCGCCGCCGGACGTGATCGCGATCACAAGGCGCGGCACTATAGCCGCGACCGGATCAACACCGCATCCAGGGCGCGGAGGCCGCGCCCACCCGGCCGGACTCAGGCGGCATCGTAGAGCGACAACCACGCCGCCTCGGCCTCCGCCAGCTGCGCCGCCAGCGTTTCGCGATCGCGGCTCAGCTCGGCGGCGCGTCCACTGCCGTCGCCGTAGTTGTCCGGGTTGGCCAGATCGGCGTCGATCTGCTTCAGCTTCTGCTCCAGCTCCGCCACCCGCGCCTCGGCCTGGGCCAGCTTGACCGGATTGGCCTTGCGCGGCTTCGCCGCCGGTTCCGGCGCCGGCGCCTGCGCCTGGCCGGTCTTGCGGCGGCCGCCCTTGCCGTCCTCGGAGGCATCGCGGCTGCGCAGCCACGCCGCGTACTCGTCGAGGTCGCCGTCGAACGGTTGCGCCTGGCCGTCGGCGACGCGCCAGAAGCTGTCGCAGACCAGGCCGATCAGGTGCCGGTCGTGGCTGACCAGCACGATCGCGCCATCGAAGTCGGCCAGCGCCTCGGCCAGCGCCTCGCGCATGTCCAGGTCGAGGTGGTTGGTCGGCTCATCGAGCAGCATGACGTTGGGCTTGCGCCAGGCGATCAGGGCCAGCGCCAGCCGCGCGCGCTCGCCGCCGGAGAAGCCGTCGACCGGCTCGAACGCGCGGTTGCCGGGGAAGTTCCACTTGCCGAGGAAGTCGCGCAACTGCTGGGTCGCCACGCCCGGCGCGATGTCGCCGAGATGATCGATCGGGCTGCGGCCCTCGTGCAGCGACTCGACCGTGTGCTGGGCGAAGTAGCCGATCCGCAGGTCCGGGTGGCCGCTGCGCTCTCCGGCCAGCAACGGCAGCTCGCCGACCAGCGACTTGACCAGGGTCGACTTGCCGGCGCCGTTCGGGCCCAGCAGCGCGACCCGGTCGCCGGCTTCGAGGATGAAGCCCACCTGGTCGAGGATCTGCGCATGGCCGCCGTCGGCCAGCGCGTAGCCGCAGTCGGCATCGGTCAGCCGCAGCAACGCATGCGGCAGCTTGTCCGGCGCCGGAAGATCGATCCGCAGCGCGCGCTCGACCCGCACCGCCTCGGTGCCGGCCAGCTTGGCCAGGCGCTTGACCCGGCTCTGCGCCTGCTTGGCCTTGCTGGCCTTGGCCTTGAACCGGTCGATGAAGCTCTGCAGGTGTTCGCGCTCGGCCTGTTCCTTCTCGAACGCGATCTGCTGCTGGCGCAGGTGTTCGGCGCGCTGGCGCTCGAACGCGGTGTAGTCGCCGGTATACAGCCGGGCCTTGCCGTCGTGCAGGTGTAGGGTATGGGTCGACAGGCCGTCGAGGAATTCGCGGTCGTGGCTGATCAGCAACAGGGTACCGGGATACTTCAACAGCCACTGCTCCAGCCACAGCACCGCGTCGAGGTCGAGGTGGTTGGTCGGCTCGTCGAGCAGCAGCAGGTCGCTGGGCGTCATCAGCGCGCGCGCCAGGTTCAGGCGCACCCGCCAGCCACCGGAGAACGCCTTGACCGGGCGGTCGTGGGTGTCGGCGGAGAAGCCCAGGCCGTGCAGCAGCTTGCCGGCGCGGGCGCTGGCGTCGTAGCCGTTGAGCGCTTCCAGGCGCTGGTGCGCCTCGGCGACCGCCTCCCAGTCCTCGTTGGCGAAGGCATTGGCCTCGGCCTGGATCGCCGCGTGCACCTCGGCGTCGCCGGACAACACGAAGTCCAGCGCGGTGTCGTCCAGCGCCGGGGTTTCCTGGGCGACGCTGGCGATGCGGACCCGGTTGGGCACGTCGATGTCGCCGGCATCGGCCTCGACCTCGCCGCGGATCGCCGCGAACAGCGAGGACTTGCCGGTGCCGTTGCGGCCGATCACACCGACCCGCCAGCCCGCGTGCAGGGCCAGGTCGACATTGGACAGAAGCAGGCGTTCGCCGCGCCGCAGGGCGAAATTTCGAAAAGCAATCACAAGGAGACCGGGCGTAGCCGAATGCAGGGACGGGCAGTTTATCGGCAGGGTGTCGCAGAACGCTTGTTAAAAAAATGTTGACATCGCTGTCACGCCACTGTAATCGGATATTGCTGCAAAGCAACACGCCACACTCAGTCAAACGGATCCTGCCTGGAGTTGTCATGAATCGACCGCTGTCTCCCCCGCTCCCCTCCCCGTCGCACCTCGCACTGGCCCTCGCGCTTGCCCTCGCCGCCCCGGCCGCGTTCGCGCAGGATGCCGAAGGCGATGCCCGCACCACCCTCGACACCCTGATCGTCACCGGTACCCGGGTCGCCGACCGCACCGTCGCCGAGTCGACCGCGCCGATCGACATCATCACCCCCGAGGTGCTGGAAGCCACCGGCACCGTCGAGCTGGCGACCGCACTCTCGCGTGCCGTCCCTTCGCTGAACTTCCCGCGCCCGGCGATCACCGACGGCACCGACGCGGTGCGCCCGGCGCAGCTGCGCGGCCTCTCGCCCGATCACGTGCTGGTGCTGGTGAACGGCAAGCGCTATCACCCCGGCGCCCTGGTCAACGTCAACGGTTCGCAGGGCCGCGGCTCGTCCCCCGCCGACCTCAACTCGATTCCGATCTCGGCGATCGCGCGGGTCGAAGTGCTGCGCGACGGCGCCTCCGCCCAATACGGTTCGGATGCGATCGCCGGCGTGGTCAACGTCGTCCTCAAGAGCAGCGACAGCGGCGGCGGCATCGTCGCCACCGTCGGCCAGTACAGCGCCGGCGACGGCCAGCAGTACCAGCTCGCGGGCGATGCCGGCTTCGGCCTGGGCGCCGACGGCTTCGTCCACTTCGCCGCCCAGGGCGGACACCAGGACCAGACCGACCGGGCGCGCCCCTACATCGGCACGCCGAGCCCGAGCTCGGCACCGCTGGGCAAGGTCGTGCAGCGCTACGGCGATCCGGAGATCGACGACGGCGCGTTCTCCTACAACGGCGGCTACCGCATCGCCGACGCGCTGGAGTTCTATTCCTACGGCATCTTCACCAAACGCGAGGTGCTGTCGAACGGCTACTTCCGCCCCGCCGGCGACTCGCGCAACATCCCCGAGATCTACCCCAACGGCTTCCTGCCGCAGATCTACAACGAGTCCGAGGACACCCAGTTCGTCGCCGGCCTGGAGGCCACCACCGCCGGCGGCACCGATGTCGACTTCAGCTATGCCTACGGCAGCAACGACCTCAGCTTCGACGTGCGCAACTCGCTCAACCGCAGCATCGGCCCGAGCTCGCAGACGAACTTCCACGCCGGCGAACTGGAGCTGACCCAGCACGTGCTGAACCTGGACTTCAACAAGCTGCTCGACTGGGGCCTGGCCTACCCGCTGACCCTGTCCTACGGCGCCGAGTGGCGCGGCGAGGAATTCACCCAGTCGCCGGGCGAGCCGGCGTCCTACATCAACGGCGGCGAACTGCTGCCCAGCGGCGCGCCCGCGCCTTCGGGGTCGCAGGTGTTCCCGGGCTTCCGTCCCGGCGACAGCGGCAGCTTCGATCGCCACAACCTGTCGTTCTACGCGGGCCTGGAGGGCGACCTGACCGACAGGCTGTCGATGGGCGTGGCCGCGCGCTACGAGGACTACAGCGACTTCGGCGACACCACCACCGGCAAGGTCACCGCGCGCTACGCGTTCACCGACACGGTCGCGCTGCGCGGCACGGTGTCCACCGGCTTCCACGCGCCGTCGCTGCAGCAGCAGTTCTACCAGACCACCTCGACCAACTTCATCGGCGGCGTGCCGTTCGACATCGCCACCTTCCGCACCAACCACCCGGCGGCGATCGCGCTCGGCGCCGAGCCGCTGAAGGCCGAGGAGTCGACCAACTACAGCCTGGGCCTGGTGCTGCAGCCGGCCGACGGTCTGTACGTCACCATCGACGCCTACCGGATCGAGGTCGACGACCGCATCACGCTGTCGGAGAACCTGATCAGCACGCCGGTGCGCGACTACCTCAACGCCAACGGCTTCCCGGCGATCGCCGGCGGTCGCTACTTCACCAACGCCATCGACACCACCACCGACGGCGTCGACGTGGTCGCGACCTATGCCTGGGCGTTGCCGTCCAGCAGCCTCGACCTGACCGCGGGCCTGAACTACAACAAGACCCGCATCGACAAGGTCGCGGCCAACCCCGCCGCGCTGGAGGCGATCGACCCGGACGCGGTGCGCTTCGGCCGGGTCGAGCTGGGCCGGTTCGAGGTCGGCGCGCCGCGCGACAAGTTCTTCCTCGGCGGGGTCTGGAACGTCGCTTCGTTCAGCTTCGGCGCCAACCTGACCCGCTACGGCGAGTTCACCGTGCGCAACTCCGATCCCGCCCGCGACCAGACCTTCGATCCGGAGTGGACGCTGGACCTGTCGGCGACCTACCGGCTCGACCGCTGGGAGTTCACCCTCGGCGGCGACAACGTGCTCAACGAGTATCCGGACGAGGTGATCTACCCCAATTCCACCTCCGGCCAGCTGCCGTACAGCGGATCCTCGCCGTTCGGCTTCAACGGCGCCTTCGCCTACGCGCGGGTCGGCTACAAGTGGTGAGCCCGCTGCGCGGGCATCGGCCGCGGCGGCGAACGCCGTCCACCGTCGCCACGGCCTGACCTGGACGCCCCGCATCGCGGGGCGTCTTTCCGTGCGGCCGGCGAACATGCCGGCCGCGGCCATCGCCACCATTCCGTGACAACGGCCGGCTTATCCTGTCCGCCGGCCTCATCGCCGCGGCCATGCGGGCCCGGCCTGGCGCCGGCGCCCTTGCCGTACCCCGCCGCACGCCCCGACTGGAGATTCGATGCACCACACCTCGCTGATCGCCCTGCTCGTCGGAGCCTTCGTGCTGGCCTTCGCCCTCGGCGCGATCGCGCACCGCCTGCGGCTGTCGCCGCTGGTCGGCTACCTGCTGGCCGGCGTGGTCGTGGGGCCGTTCACCCCCGGCTTCGTCGGCGACCAGACCCTGGCCCCGCAGTTGGCCGAGATCGGCGTGATCCTGCTGATGTTCGGTGTCGGCCTGCACTTCTCGCTGCGCGACCTGCTCGAGGTCAAGGCGATCGCGGTGCCGGGCGCGCTGCTGCGGATCGCCTTCACCACCGTGCTGGGCTGGGGCTTCGGCCAGGTGCTGGGGTGGTCGCACGGCGCCGGCATCGTGTTCGGTCTGTCGCTGTCGGTCGCCAGTACCGTGGTGCTGCTGCGCACCCTGGAGGACTGGCGCCTGATCGAGAGCGAGAAGGGCCGCATCGCGATCGGCTGGGTCATCGTCGAGGACGTGGCGATGGTGCTGGCCCTGGTGCTGCTGCCGGCCTTCGCCGACGTGCTGCGCGGCGCCGAGGGCGGCGAATCGCCGTCGGTGGTCTACGTGCTGACCTCGACCTTCCTCAAGGTCGGCGCCTTCCTCGCCTTCATGCTGCTGATCGGCCGGCGGGTGATCCCGTGGATCCTCGAGCGCGTCGCCGGCACCGGTTCGCGCGAGCTGTTCACCCTGTGCGTGCTGGCGATCGCGCTGGGCGTGGCGTTCGGATCGGCGGAGATGTTCGGCGTCTCGTTCGCGCTGGGCGCGTTCTTCGCCGGCATGCTGCTGAACGAGTCGGAGTTCAGCCACAAGGCGGCCAACGAGACCCTGCCCCTGCGCGACGCCTTCGCGGTGCTGTTCTTCGTCTCGGTCGGCATGCTGTTCGACCCGTGGATCATCACCGAACGCCCCTTGCAGGTGCTGGCGACCGTGCTGGTGATCGTGGTCGGCAAGTCGGTGGCGGTGTGGGCGATCGTGCGCGCGATGGGCAAGCCCAACACGACCGCGCTGACGATCACCGCCAGCCTGGCCCAGATCGGCGAATTCTCGTTCATCCTCGCCGGCCTCGGCCTGCAGCTGGAGCTGCTGCCCGAGGAAGGCCAGGACCTGATCCTGGCCGGCGCATTGATCTCGATCGTGATCAATCCGGTACTGTTCGGTTGGATGCTCCGTCGCGAGCGCCGCGCCAGCGAGGAGCGGGTCCAGGTCGCGCCGCCCCAGGTCAGCCCGCCGATTCCCGAGGACCTCAGCGGCCACGTGATCCTGATCGGCTTCGGGCGGGTCGGCAGCGAGCTCGGCCGCCTGCTGCAGGCGCAGAAGGTGCCGCTGGTGGTGATCGACGGCGAGGACGACCTGGTCGAACACGCGCGCGCCGCCGGGCTGCCATCGATCCGCGGCAATGCCGCCAACGAGCGGGTGCTGGCCGAAGCGCGCCCGCAGAGCGCCAACACGGTGATGCTGGCGATCCCCAACGTGCTGGAGGCCGGCGAGATCATCGCCCACCTGCGCGGGATCAACCCCGGACTGACCATCGTCGCCCGCGCCCACAGCGACAACGAGGTCAAGCACCTGCTCGAACACGGCGCCGACGGCGCGGTGATGGCCGAGCGCGAACTGGCCCACAGCCTCGCCGAGATGGTGATGGCGACCCCGGCCTTCCGCGGCGACCGCCATCTGCCGCCGGCCTCGGCCTGATCGACCGCGCAACGACACGCCCGGAAGAAGCCCCGCGACCGACCCGGCTCAGGGCATCGCCGCCGCCGACCAGGCCAGCGCGACCAGGACCGCGGTCTCGGTCAGCTCCGCCAGCGCTCCGCAGGTGTCGCCGGTCATGCCGCCGAGCCGGCGCAGGCAGGCGCGGCGCCACAGCAGGAACACCAGCGCCGCGGCCAGCACCGCGATGCCGCCGGCCACGGCGAACGCGGCGGCGGAGGCCAGGGTCAGCAGCAGCGCGATCGCAACCGGAATGCGCGCCGCCTCCACCAGCGCCGAGCCCATGCCGTTGGCGCGGACATAGGGCGTGCCGACGAAGGCCAGCGCCAGCACCGCCCGCGCCAGCACCGGAGCCAGCAGCCAGGCGCGGTCGCCGCCCGCCAGCAGCGTCGCCAATGCCGCGAACTTCAGCAGCAGCGCCAGCGCCAGCGCGGTGACCCCGGCCGGCCCGCAACGCGGGTCCTTCATGATCGCCAGGGTGCGGTCGCGGTCGCCAAGTCCGCCGATCCAGGCGTCGGCGCTGTCGGCCAGGCCGTCCAGATGCAGGGCGCCGGTCAGCAACACCCACGCGGCCAGCACCAGCGCCGCCGCCAGCACCGGCGACTTCGCCGGCACCAGCGCGGCCAGTACCGCCAGCAACGCGGCGATCAGCGCACCGGCCAACGGGTACCAGGGCAGCGAGCGCGCCTGCGCGCCGGCGCGTTCGAACGCGGCGACCGGCACCGGGATCCGGGTCAGGAAACCGATCGCAACCAGCAGCCCGCTCATCGCGCGCCGATCCCATCGTCCGCCGGCGACAGCCTCCCGTCGCGCAGGCGATGCAGGGATGCGTGCGGCACCTCCAGCGATGCCATCCGCGACCAGGGCAGCCCCAGCGCCCGGCACGTCAGCAAGCGGATCACCCCGCCGTGGGTGACGACCAGCACGCGACGGCCGTCGAAGGCGTTCGCGACATCGGCCAGTGCCGCGCGCACCCGCGCGTCGAACTGCGCGATGGTCTCCGCGCCCGGCGGCGGATGCGCCGCCGGATCGGCCCAGAACCGCGCCAACGCCGCGCCCTGCTTCTCCGCCAGTAGCTCCATCGGCACGCCCTGCCAGCGGCCGAAGCGATACTCCGCCAGGCGCGGCTCCAAGCGCAGCGGCACCCCCAGCGCGGTCGCGAACTCGCGGGCGAACAGTGCGCAGCGGCGCAGCGGCGAACTCACCAGCACGTCCCAGCTCCGGCCCGCGACCGCCGCGCGCATCTGCGCCAGGCCCTGCTCGGTCGGGAGGTCGTCGAGCTGTCCGCGAAAGCCGCGGTGACCGGTGTCGCCATGGCGCAGCAGCTCGATGCAGTTCCGTCGCACGGCCGTGTCCGGCGCATCGTCGGCAGCGTCGTCCGCGACCCGGTCGGCCACGGTCCCGGTTCCGCCATCGCCCCTCATGCGGTGGACACCCCGGCCTGCTCGAAGGTCGCCATGTCCGCGTGCAGATCGCAGGCCAGCCGCAACAGCGGCACCGCCACCGCCGCACCGCTGCCCTCGCCCAGGCGCAGGCCGAGTTCGAGCAGCGCACGCGCGTCCAGCGCCTCGAGCAGGCGCCTATGACCGCGCTCGTGCGAACAGTGCGAGAACAGCAGCCACGGGCGCACTCCGGGATTGATCCGCACCGCTGCCAGCGCCGCCGCGGTGGCGATGAAGCCGTCGACGATCACCGGCAGTCCGCGCTGCGCGGCGGCGATGTAGGCCCCGGCCAGCGCGGCGATCTCGAAGCCGCCGAGCCGGCCCAGGACATCCAGCGCATCGGTGGCATCGGCATGGCGTTGCAATGCGCGCACGACCACCGCCTGCTTGCGCGCGATGCCGGCGGCATCCAGGCCGGTGCCGGCACCGGCCAGCGACTCGGGCGACTCATCCAGCAACGCGCAGGCCAACGCTGTGGCCGCGGTGGTGTTGGCGATGCCCATTTCGCCGCCGACGAAGGCGTGCGCGTCGCCGGCGTGCGCACGCGCGAGGCTCTCGGCGCCGGCATGCAGGGCGCGTCGCAACTGCGCGGCGTCCATTGCCGGCGCCTGGCAGAAGTTCGCGGTCTGCTCGGCGATCCACGCCCGGATCACGCCGGGCAAGGGGCCGGGATCGTTGACCGTACCCAGTTGCACGACCTCGAGGGTCGCGCCGAGGCGGCGCGCGAGCACGCTGATCGCGGCGCCGCCGTTCGCGAAGTTGCGCACCATCTCGCCGGTCACTGCCTGCGGGAACGCGGACACCGCCTCGGCCGCGACCCCGTGATCGGCGGCGAACACGCTGATCCAGATCCGGTCCAGCCTGGGCCGCTGACGGCCCTGCAAGGCGGCCAGCGCGACCGCGGCATCCTCCAGTGCCCCCAACGCCCCCGGCGGCTTGGTCAGCAACAGTTGGTGCGCCCGCGCCGCTTCGCGGGCGCCGGCGTCCGGCAGCCTGCACGGGCCGTATACGTCGAAATCCATGCCTGTTCCTCCCGTTCTGGTCGCCATCCCGGAGCCGTTTGCCGATGCGCTCCACTGTGTTGCCGCATCCGTCCGCGCGCCGCTCACGGACATGTGCCCTTCAAGGCCATCGGCAGTCCGGCGGCAACGAACAGTACCTGGTCGCAACGCGCGGCAAGCGCCTGGTGCAGGCGGCCGGCCTCGTCGACGAAGCGGCGGCTGAGTTCGCCCATCGGCACCACCCCGAGTCCGACCTCGTTGCCGACCAGCAGCACGCGGCCCGGCAATGAGGGCAGCAGCGCCGACAAGGCCTCGCACTCGCGTTGCTGTCGGCGCGGATCGGGATCGGCGAGCAGGTTGCTCAGCCACAGGGTCAGGCAGTCGACCAGCAGGCAGCGCTCGGCGGCGGCGTGTTCGCGCAGCACCTCGACCAGCGCCAACGGCTCCTCGATGCAGGCCCAGTGCGGCGGTCGCCGCGCGCGGTGGTGGACGATGCGCGCCGCCATCTCGCCGTCGCCGGCCTGCGCGGTCGCGACATAGGTCACCGCCAGACCGCAGTCGTCGGCGAGCCGTTCCGCCAGCGCGCTCTTGCCGGAGCGGGCACCGCCGAGAATCAGGGTGTGGCGCATGCCGGCGGCCGTCATCGGACCGGCTCCAGCAGCGCGACCAGCCGCGCGGTGTCCAGATGGGCCTCGACCGCGTCGGCCAGACGCTCGATCGCCGCTTCGCGCAGCGCTGCCATGTCCAGCGGCTGCGCGGTCGCCAGACCGGCCCAGCGCAGCATCGCCGCCAGCGCCTCGGGGTGGTCGAACAGACCGTGCAGATAGCTGCCGATCACCTGGCCGTCGGCGGACACCGCGCCGTCGTCGCGGCCGTCGTCCAGCCGCGCGAACGGCTGCGTCAGCGCCGGCCCTTCGCTGACCCCGCAATGGATCTCGTAGCCGCGCACCGCCGCCGAATCGTCGGCGAGCCGTCCGCTCACGGCGCGCAGTTGCTTGTCCGCCCGCAGGGTCGTCTCCAGCTCCAGCCAGCCCAGTCCTTCGCTGGAACCGGCCTCGCCCTCGATCGCGAGCGGGTCGTGGACCGCGCGACCGAGCATCTGCAGGCCACCGCAGATCCCGAGCAGGCGACCGCCGTAACGCAGGTGGCGGGCGATGCCATGATCCCAGCCGTGCGCGCGCAACCACGCCAGGTCGGCCCGGGTGGCCTTGCTGCCGGGCAGCACGATCAGATCGCAAGGCGGCACCGGCTCGCCGGGACCGACGAAGCGCAGATCGACCTGTGGATGCGCGCGCAACGGATCGAAATCGGTGTGGTTGCTGATCCGGGGCAACACCGGCACCGCGACCCGCAGCGTCGCCTCGGGCTTGGCCGGCGCGTCGGTGGGCAACGCGTCCTCGGCCTCCAGGTGCAGCCCATGCAGATACGGCAGCACCCCGAGCACCGGCTTGCCGGTTTCGCGCTCCAGCCAGTCCAGGCCCGACTGCAGCAGCACGATGTCGCCGCGGAAGCGGTTGATCACGAAGCCGGCGACACGCGCGCGCTCGCTGTCCGACAGCAACGCCAGGGTGCCGACCAGATGCGCGAACACCCCGCCGCGGTCGATGTCGGCGACCAGGATCACCGGACAGTCGACCGCCTCGGCATAGCCCATGTTGGCGATGTCGTTCGCGCGCAGATTGATCTCGGCCGGGCTGCCGGCCCCCTCGACCACCACCGCGTCGAACCCCGCCGCCAGTCGCCGGTGCGAGGCCAGCACCGCGTCGAAGGCGACGCGCTTGTAGTCGTGATAGCCGACCGCGTCCATCTGTCCGATCGCGCGACCGTGCACGATCACCTGGGCGCCCTTGTCGCTGCTGGGCTTGAGCAGGACCGGATTGAAGTCGGTGTGCGGGACCAGCCCGCAGGCCTGCGCCTGCACCGCCTGCGCGCGCCCGATTTCGCCGCCGTCGGCGGTCACCGCCGCGTTCAGGGCCATGTTCTGCGGCTTGAACGGCGCGACCCGCACACCGCGCCGGCGCAGCCAGCGGCACAGCGCGGCGACCACGGTGCTCTTGCCGGCGTCGGAGGTACAGCCCTGCACCATCAGCACCCGCGCACTCATCCGGCCACCTCGCGTCCGCTCATCTCGCTCAGCGCCTCATGCAGACCGCGCTCGAGTCGTTGCCGGGCAGCGGCATCGGCCGGCAGCCCGAAACGCAGGCTCGGCGGCGTCGCCTCGTCGCTGTCGAAGCAACGCACCAGGATGCCGCGCCGCGCCAGCGCATCATGCAGCCGCGTCGCCTGCGGATGCCGACGCCATTGGAAATACGCGCAACCGGCGCCCTCGCTCAAACCGCAGCGGTCCAGCGATTCGCCCAGTTGCGTTCCTGCCCAGATCAGTCGCGTACGTGCGGCGGCCTGCCAGTCGCGGTCGGCCAGGGCCTGCATCAGCACGTGCCGGGTCGGCCCCGACAGCGCCCACGGCCCCAGCCGCTCGCGCAGCGCGTCGAGCAGGCCCGCGCTGGCGCAGGCGAAACCGGCGCGCGCACCGGCCAGGCCGAAGAACTTGCCGATCGAGCGCAACACGACCAGTCCCTCGCGGTCGCTGTCCCCGCACAGGCTGCGCTCGGGGGTCGCGTCGATGAAGGCCTCATCGACCACCAGCCAGCCGCCACGCGACGCCAACCGCGCATGCAGCCCGAGCAGGTCCCCGCGCTGGAACCGCTCCGCGCCCGGGTTGTTGGGATGGATCAGCACCACCACATCCAGACGCTCGGCCGTCTCGAACAGCTGCGCCGCCGGCAGGCGCTCGACCTCGTGCCCGGCGCGGCGCCAGGCCTGCGCATGCTCGGCGTAGCCGGGTGCGATCACCCCGACCCGGCCCGGAGCGCGCAGCCGCGGCAGTGCCTGGATCGCCGCCTGCGAACCGGCGACCGGCAGCAGGTGCGGTGCGCCGTAGTAGTCGCGCGCGACCTCGACCAGGCCGTCGTCGTCCTCCGGCAGGCGCTGCCAGACCTCGGCCGGCAGCGCCGGCGGCGGCCATCCGAACGGGCTGATGCCGGTCGACAGGTCGAGCCAGTCCGCCAGCGGGATCCGGTAGCGCTCGGCCGCGCGCCGCAGGCGTCCGCCGTGTTCAAGCATGACGCGCGGCCTCCGACACGAATGCCAGCAGCAGCGAGGCGACCAGCCACACCGCCACGCCATTGCGGACCAGGGCCAGCGCGCGCCGGATCGAACCGGCATCCGCCGCCGCGCCCTCGCCCAGGAGCGGACGCTCTTCCCAGCGCCCGTGATAGGGCGCCGCGCCGCCGAGGCGGACCCGCAGCGCGCCGGCGCCCGCCGCCATCACCGGCCCCGCGTTCGGACTGTCCCAGGCCGGCGCCTGGCGGCGCCAGCAGCGCCAGGCCGAGGCGCCATGGCCGCACAAGGCATAGGTCGCCGCGGTCAATCGGGCCGGCAACAGGTTCAGCGCGTCGTCGATACGCGCCGCGGCACAGCCGAAGCGGTGCAGGCGCGGCGTCCGATAGCCCCACATCGCATCGAGCGTGTTCGCGAGCCGGTACAGCACCACCCCCGGCGCGCCCAGCAACAGGAACCATAACAGCGCGCCGAACACCGCGTCGTTGCCGTTCTCAAGCACCGATTCGGTCGCGGCGGCGGCGACACGCTCGCTCGACAGCGCCGCGGTGTCGCGACTGACGATGCGGCCGACCGCGGCGCGCGCGCCCTCGATGTCGCCGGTGTCGAGCGCCGCGGCCACCGGACGCGCGTGGTCGCCAAGGCTGCGCAGGCCGATCGCCGCGTACAACAGCGATGCGGAGAAGACCGCCGACAGCCAGCCCGAGACCTGCGCCGCGAGACCGTCCAGCAACCAGGCGAGGCCGACCCAGGGCAGCACCGCCAGCGACCAGGCAATCAGGCCGCGACTGCGGCTGTCGGCATGCAGGCCGCGCTCGATCCACCCCGCCCAGCGTCCGAACGCGACCAGCGGATGCGCGCGTCGCGGCTCGCCGAAGATCGCGTCGAGCAGGACCGCGGCGATCGCGACGGCCGCCGCGATCACGGCCGCAACAGCCGTACCGCCGCCTCCGGGTTGGAGGCGAAGTACAGGTGCACGAAGCTGGCGGTCATGCCGCGATCGCGGTAGACCGCTTCCGCGGTCGGGCCACCGTTGGGATTGCGGGCGAGCGTCAGCGGCGTGGCTTCGATGTCGGCGCGCGCGTAGTGGAAGCTGTGCCCGCGCAAGGTGCCCTCGGGCAGCTCCACCTCCTGCATGCCCAACGCGGCGAAGCGCGGCTGCATCCGCGCCTCGCCCGCGATCAGGCCGGCCATCGACGCGCCGCGACCATCGCGGTCGACCAGGCTCCGCAGCGCGAACAACAGACCGCCGCACTCGGCCAGCAACGGTTTGCCGGCATCGCGATGCGCGCGCAGTGCCGCATGCAGGCCTGTATTGGCGGCCAAGGCGTCCAGATGCAGCTCCGGATACCCGCCCGGCAGCCACGCCGCATCGCATTCGGGCAATGCGTCGCCGGCCACCGGCGAGAAGAAGCTCAATTCGGCACCGGCTTCGCGCAGCAGGGCGAGGTTGGCCGGGTACAGGAAGCAGAACGCGGCATCGCGGGCGACCGCGATGCGCCAGCCTTCGAGCCGACGCGGCACCGGCAACGGCTCGACATCCGCGAACCCGATCGGCGGCGGCAGCGCGGTCGTCGCATGCTCGCCCCAGGCATCGGCCAGCGCGTCCAGGCGCGCGTCCAGATCGGCGAGTTCGGCGGCGGCGACCAGGCCCAGATGGCGCTCCGGCAGCGCCAGCTCCGGGCTGCGCGGCAACGCGCCCATCCAGGCGATCTCCGCCGGCAGGCTGTCGCGCAACAGTCTGGCGTGATGCGCGCTGCCGATCCGGTTCGCCGCGATCCCGTGCACCCGCAGGCCCTCGCGGTACTTCGCCAGGCCGGTCGCCAGCGCGCCGAAGGTCTGCGCCATCGCCGCGCCGTCGATCACCGCCAGTACCGGCAGGCCGAGTGCGAGCGCGAGGTCGGCACTGGAAGGCGCGCCATCGAACAGCCCCATCACCCCTTCGACCAGGATCAGGTCGGCCTCGCGCGCGGCCGCGTGCAGGCGCGCCCGCACGTCCGCCTCGCCGCACATCCACAGGTCCAACTGCTGCACCGGCGCACCGCTGGCGCGCTCGAGGATCATTGGATCGAGGAAGTCCGGACCGGTCTTGAACACCCGCACCCGCCGTCCGTTGCGGCGATGCCAGCGCGCCAGCGCGGCGGTCACGCTGGTCTTGCCCTGCCCCGATGCGGGCGCGGATACCAGCAATGCCGGGCAGCGGGCCGCTTCCATCACAGTTCGATTCCGTGCTGGGCCTTGATCCCGGCGCGGAACGCGTGCTTGACCAGGCGCATCTCGGTCACCGTGTCGGCGGCCTCGACCAGCGCGTCGGGCGCACCGCGTCCGGTCACCACCACGTGCTGGCGCGGCGGGCGCGCGGCCAGCGCGGCGAGCACCGCGTCCAGCGGAATGTAGTCCTTGTTCAGCGCGATATTGAGCTCGTCCAGCAGCACGAAGTCGACCTCCGGATCGGACAGCATCCGCGTCGCCACCTCCCAGGCCCGGGTCGCGGCGGCGATGTCGCGGGCGCGGTCCTGGGTCTCCCAGGTGAAGCCCTCGCCCATCACGTGGTACTCGAGGCGCTCGCCGAAGGCATCGCCCATGCCGCGGAAGAACAGGTCCTCGCCGGTGCTGAAGCTGCCCTTGATGAACTGCACCACCCCGCAGCGGAATCCGTGCCCCAGCGAGCGCGCGAGCATGCCGAAGCCGGACGAGCTCTTGCCCTTGCCGTTGCCGGTATTGACCACCAGCACGCCACGATCGATCGTCGCCCGCGCGATCCGGCGATCGACCAGTTCCTTCTTGCGTTGCGCACGCTCCCGGTAGTGCTCTTCCTCGCTGCGCCCCAGGCGCTCGGAACCGCGACTCACGGCGCCACCTCCTCGGTCCGACGAGTCCCAAGGGTCGCGCCGCGCCACAGCGCGCGCAAGGCGAACGCGGCGCCGACGTAGCCGGCCAGCGTCCCCAGCGCCCGCGGATAGTAGGTCGGAATGCGGGCGATGAAGCCCTCCAGGGTCGGGTCCGGATAACGGCCGGAGAAGAACCAGTAACCGCCCTTGGACAGCAGGTAGGCAACGCTGGCGGTGGCGATCAGCACCAGTGCCAGTCGCGGCAACGTCCGCCAGGCGTCCACGTGCAGGCCGCGGTAGACATGCCCGCCCAGCCACAGCGACGCGTAGGCGAAGGCCAGCGCCCAGTAGGCCGGCGACAGGCACCAGTCGGTGATCGTCCCGGCCGCGTAGCTGCCCAGGTCGAGCGCGGTCGCCAGCACGAACAGCACCGGCAGCGCCCACATCGGCCGCAGCAGCGCGCCGGCGAGGAAGAACACCGCCCACGATGCGCTCGGCAGCGCGTCGACGCTGGCGAAGTGCTGGCCACGGGTGGCGACCATCAGCGCCGCCAGTGCCAGCCCGATCGCCCACTGGTCGCGCGCCGAAGCCGACGCAAGGGTGCCATTCGATTTGCCATTCATGATCGCGGCCTCAGTGCGAGTCGACCGCATGCGCGGCACGACCGCGCTGGGCGAAGGCGACGATGCCGTGCACCGCCAGCGCCACGGCGACGTACATCATCGTGGTGCGCACGAACAGCGGCCCCCACTGCCAGGCGCGGGCGAGGTACTCGGCGAAGTGCGGGTTCTCGTAGCGCCCGCCGAGCCAGTAGAACGCGCCGTTGGAGATCAGGAACGACACGCTGGCGGCGACCAGGCCGACGCCGGCCGCGCCCAGCAGCGGACCGATTCGTCCGTCGAGCCTCGGCGTGTACAGACGGCCGCCGTACCACAGCACCGCGTAGGCCGGCAGCAGGAACGCATACGAGGGTGTGACGCAGAAGTCGCTGACCCCGGCGTACTCGATCGATACCCAGTCGACCGCGACCGCCAGCGCCAGCAGGGCGACGAACTGCCAGTGCCGGCGCAGGTACAGGCCGCCGAGGAAGAACAGCGCCATCGAGGCGTCGGGCAGGTGCAGTGCGTCGCCGAAATGGTTGAAACGCGTCGCCACCATCAGCGCGGCGAACGCGGACAACAGGGCGAGGTTCATCGGTCTGGAAAACGGCTTCATGGCGGGCCTCGTCGAGGTGGGTGGAAGGCCGTTCCATGGCCGTGATGCGGGGCGCTCAGTCGTTCGGGCGCCAGCGCAGGCTCAGCAGCCATTGGCGGCCGGGCTGGTTGTAGAAGGTCGCGGTCTCGTACCGCTTGTCGAACACGTTGTCGAGCGACAGCCGCAGCTGCCAGGCCGGCGACAGCGCGTAGCCCACGCGCAGGTCGGTCAGGCCGTAGCCGCCCATCCGGCGGGTGTTGGCGAGATTGTCGTAGCGCGCGCCCGCGCCAGTGACCGAGGCGCCGACGCTGAGCGCCCCGAAACCGCGGTCCAGATCGATGCGGCCGCTGCGCCTGGCCCGTCGCGGCAGTACGTTGCCGCGGTAGCCGGACACGTCGGCGTCGTTCTCCGGGTCGAGCAGGGTCGCGGTCGCGGCCAGCTCCCAGCCGGCCACGGTGGTCCCCAGCACGCCCTCCAGGCCACGGATGCGGGCACGGTCGATGTTGTTGGGACCGCCGAACTGACCGAGGTCGGCGTCGTAGGCGATCATGTCGTCGATGCGGGTCTGGTAGGCGTTGAGCGACCAGCGACCCCAGCCGTGTTCGCCGCGCAGGCCGATCTCGACGCTGCGCGAGGACTCCGGCCCCAGCGCCGGATTGCCGTAGCCGGGGAAGTAGAGCTCGTTGAAGGTCGGCGCCTTGAACGCGGTGCCGGCGCTGGCGGTCAGGCGCAGCGCGTTGGTGATGTCCCAGCCCCACAACACGCTGCCGGTGGTCTTGCCGCCGAACTGCGCGTTGTCGTCGCGGCGCACGCTGGCCTGCAGCGATTGCGTACCGAACGTCTGTTGCCACTGCGCGAATGCGCCGCGATTGATCCGCACGTCGGTCGCGTAGTCGGTGGTGCCCTCGACCTCGTCGCGCTGCCAGTCGAATCCCAGCGTCAGCAGTCCGCCGCCGGCGCCGATGTCGGCCTGCAGTCCGGCCAGCTGACGGCGGGTGTCGAAGCGCGATGAGAACGCGCCGTCGAAATAGTTGTCGCTCAGGTCGGCGCTGGTAGCGGCGCTGGCGGTGAGCTTGAAGCCCGGCCCTGTGCTGTAGCTCAGGCGGCCGCCGACCGCCTGCTGGACGGTATCGGCCTCGCTCGCCGGTCCGCCGTCGTACTCGTTGCGGCCCTCGGCGCGGAACACCCGCAGGTCGCCGTCCCAGCGCTCGCCGAAACGGTAGCCGCCCTGCACGCTCAGCGAACTGTTGCGGTAGCCGTCGCGGTCCGGGTCGAAGTTGCGGGTGCCGCGGTAGGCGTTGATGCCTTCGGTGGTCTCGTGCGCGGCCTGCACCGAGTACCAGCCGTCGCCGCCCTTGCCGGCCACGCCCGCCGAGGCGCGGTGGCTGTCCTGACTACCGACCGCCAGCATCGCGCTGGGCTCGAACGGACCGCGCGGACGCCGGGTGAAGATCTGCACCACGCCGCCCAGCGCCTCCGAGCCGTACAGACTGGAGAACGGGCCGCGCACGATCTCGATGCGCTCGATCTGCTCGACCGGGATGTCCTGCAAGGCGGCACTGCCGCTGGTGGCCGAACCGATGCGCACACCGTCGACCAGCACCAGCACGTGATCGGACTCGGTCCCGCGCAGGAACAGCGAGGTCGATTTGCCGGGGCCGCCGTTGTTGGCCAGCGAGATGCCGGCACGGCCGCGCAGCAAGTCCGGCAGCGACGGCGGCTGCAGACGCTCGATCTGCTCGCGGTCGATCACCGTCACCGCGGCCAGGGTCTGGTCCTGGGTCTGCGCGGTGCGGGTGGCGGTGACGACGACCCCATCCAGATCGGTGGCGGCGCCTTCGGCCAGGGCCGGGGCTGAAACCAGCAGGGCGCCCGGGAACACCAGGGCACAGGCCGCGGCGAGCGCGCGACGACGGAACACGACGGTATTGCAACAACGCACACGGACTCCTTCACCGCGCCTGCCCGCGCGGATGGCATGGGACATCGTCGACGGACGGGAGGCGTGTTCGAGTCGGCGCGCGGCAAGTGCGCAGCCCGTGACATCGCCCACCGCATGTCGGGTCATGCCCGGGGCCGGTCTCCGGGCTCGCGAGTGGAGCGGGCGGACTGTCGTCGCCGGCTCCCGGTCCGCGCCTTCCCATGCGTCAAGCACAGTGGCCGTATGCGGACCTTGCCTCGCCTACCGTTGCGGGGGCAGCTCCGGAATTGCCGGCCGCGCGTCCACGGGCGTGGAAGGCGGTCCGGCGCACCGGATTCCCGTTTCAACCGCCGTCCCGGTCGGGGCGACGGTCACCTCAGGCGGGCGCCAGTCTAGCAGCAAGCCGGGCCCCTCCCACCATGCGATGGCGCATGGCGGAACAAGCCTTCGGCATGAGCCCGGAGCCCGCCCCCGGACATGCGAACGGCCCGGGAAACCGGGCCGTCGCGGACATCCCCCGATGGCGTCGGGATCAGGCCTTGCGGAATACCAGCTGGCCGCCCTCGGCATCGGCGACGATGGTGTCGCCGGCCACGAACTCGCCGGCCAGGATCCGCTGCGCCAACGGGTTCTCCAACTGCTGCTGGATCGCGCGCTTGAGCGGACGCGCACCGTAGACCGGGTCGAAGCCGACATTGCCGAGCAGCGCGATCGCATCGTCGGTCAGCTCCAGCTGCAGGCCGCGCTCGGCCAGGCGCTTGTCGAGTCCGGCGAGCTGGATCTTCGCGATCTCGCGGATCTGCGCCTTGCCCAGCGGATGGAACACCACGATGTCGTCGAGCCGGTTGATGAACTCCGGACGGAAGTGGTTCTGCACCACCCCCATCACCGCCGCCTTCATCTTGGTGTAGCCCTCCGCGGAATCGTCCTCGGACAACTCCTGGATCATCTGGCTGCCGAGGTTGGAGGTCATCACGATCACGGTGTTGCGGAAGTCGACCGTGCGCCCCTGGCCGTCGGTCAGGCGTCCGTCGTCGAGCACCTGCAGCAGGATGTTGAACACGTCCGGATGCGCCTTCTCGACCTCGTCGAGCAGGATCACGCTGTACGGGCGCCGGCGCACCGCCTCGGTCAGGTAGCCGCCCTCCTCGTAGCCGACGTAGCCCGGAGGCGCGCCGACCAGGCGACTGACCGCGTGCTTCTCCATGAACTCGCTCATGTCGATGCGGACCATCGCGTCCGGCGAGTCGAACAGGAACTCGGCCAGCGCCTTGCACAGCTCGGTCTTGCCGACGCCGGTCGGCCCGAGGAACAGGAACGAACCGCTCGGGCGGTTGGGATCGCTCAGGCCGGCGCGCGAACGGCGCACCGCATCGGAGACGACCCGGATCGCCTCGTCCTGGCCGACCACGCGCGCATGCAGGTGATCCTCCATCTGCAGCAGCTTCTCGCGCTCGCCCTCCAGCATCTTCGACACCGGGATGCCGGTCCAGCGCGCGACCACCTCGGCGATCTCCTCGGCGGTGACCTTGTCCTGCAGCAGGGTGAAGCCGGTCTTCTCGGCCTCCTGCGCGGCCTTGAGCTGCTTCTCCAGCTCCGGCAGCGCGCCGTACTGGATCTCGCTCATCTTCGCGAAGTCCTGCGCACGTTGCGCCGCCTCCAGCTCGAGCTTGGCCTGCTCGATCTGCTCCTTGACCCGGGTCGCGCCCTGCAGGGTCGCCTTCTCGGCCTTCCAGACCTCCTCCAGATCGTTGAACTCGCGCTCCAGCGTGGCGATCTCGGACTCCAGATCGGCCAGGCGCTGCTTCGATGCGTCGTCCTTCTCCTTCTTCAGCGCCTCGCGCTGGATCTTCAGCTGGATCAGCCGGCGTTCCTTGCGGTCCAGCTCCTCGGGCTTGGAGTCGATCTCCATGCGGATGCGGCTGGCGGCCTCGTCCATCAGGTCGATCGCCTTGTCGGGCAGCTGGCGGTCGGCGATGTAGCGGTTGCTCAGGGTCGCCGCGGCGACGATCGCCGGATCGGTGATCTCGACGCCATGGTGGACCGCGTACTTCTCCTTCAGTCCGCGCAGGATCGCGATGGTGTCCTCCACCGAGGGCTCGCCGACGA
This sequence comes from Marilutibacter maris, assembly GCF_003233695.1. Classification (NCBI taxonomy): domain Bacteria; kingdom Pseudomonadati; phylum Pseudomonadota; class Gammaproteobacteria; order Lysobacterales; family Lysobacteraceae; genus Marilutibacter; species Marilutibacter maris. The sequence continues at coordinate 3,139,424 of NZ_CP029843.1, forward strand.
AGACCTTCTGGAAGCGACGCTCCAGCGCGGCGTCCTTCTCGACGTACTTGCGGTACTCGTCCAGCGTGGTCGCGCCGATGCAGTGCAGCTCACCGCGCGCCAGCGCCGGCTTGAGCATGTTGCCGGCGTCCATCGCGCCGTCGGCCTTGCCGGCGCCGACCATGGTGTGCAGCTCGTCGATGAACAGGATCACCTGGCCCTCGTTCTTGGCCAGGTCGTTGAGCACGCCCTTCAGCCGCTCCTCGAATTCGCCGCGGAACTTGGCGCCGGCGATCAGCGCGCCCATGTCCAACGCCAGCACGCGCTTGCCGCGCAGGCCCTCGGGGACCTCGCCGTTGACGATGCGCTGGGCCAGGCCCTCGACGATCGCGGTCTTGCCCACGCCGGGCTCGCCGATCAGCACCGGGTTGTTCTTGGTCCGGCGCTGCAGCACCTGCACGGTGCGACGGATCTCCTCGTCGCGACCGATCACCGGATCGAGCTTGCCGGACTCGGCGCGCGCGGTCAGGTCGACGCAGTACTTCTCCAGCGCCTGGCGCTGGTCCTCGGCATTCTCCGACTGCACCGATTCGCCGCCGCGGGCCTTGTCGATCGCCGCCTCCAGCCGTGCCTTGTCGGCGCCGACCGCCTTGAGCAGCTTGCCGGCCTCGGTGCCGCTGTCCAGCGCGGCGAGCAGGAACAGTTCGGAGGCGATGAAGGCATCGCCCCGCTGCTGGGCGAGCTTGTCGGTGACATTGAGCAGGCGCGCCAGGTCGTTGCCGACGGAGACGTTGCCGTCCTGGCCGGAGACCTTCGGCAGCTTGTCCAGCGCCTCGCCGAGCCGCTCGCGCAGCAGCGGCACGTTGACGCCGGCCTGCGCCAGCAGCGGTCGGGTACCGCCGCCCTGCTGGTCGATCAGCGCCGCCAGCAGGTGCACCGCTTCGATCACGTTGTTGTCGCGCCCGACCGCCAGCGATTGCGCATCGGCGATCGCCTGCTGGAAGCGCGATGTCAGCTTGTCCATCCGCATCTGCAAACCCCTTGGAATCGTGGGCGGCGCCAACGCCGCGATGGCATCGAAATGCGGTCGCGCGGCGGGCGATTCAAGCGAGGTTCAAGGATGCGGCAGCGGCCGTTCAGGGATCGTGATACCCCGCGGCAACCGGACCGCGGCCGCCGGGCCCGGACGCCGCCGCGGGGATATCGCCCGGTTCTCCCCTACCATGGCCGCATGCGCATCCTGATCCTCGGCGGCTACGGGCAGTTCGGCGGCCGCATCAGCCGCACACTGGCCGCGGATGCCGGCTTCGAGATCCTCGTCGCCGGGCGCGATGGCGACCGTGCCCGCCGCTTCATCGACGCCAGCGGCGCCTGCGGCCGGACCATGCGTCCACTGCGGCTCGACGCCAGCGACGATGCGGCGGTCGCGCAGTCATTCGAACAACGGCGGCCCGGCCTGGTCATCCATACCGCCGGCCCGTTCCAGGGACAGGATTATGCGGTCGCCCGCGCGGCGTTGCGGGCCGGCGCGCACTACATCGACCTGGCCGATGCACGCGCCTTCGTCGCCGGATTCGCCGCGCTGGAGGATGAGGCGAAGGCCGCCGGTCTTCGCGCCGTCAGCGGCGCCAGCAGCGTGCCCGGCCTCAGCGCGGCGGTGATCGAGGCCCACCTGCACCGCTTCACCCGCCTCGACGCGGTCGAGGCCGGGATATCCCCCGGCAACCGCACGCCGCGCGGGTTGGCGACCACGCGCGCGATCCTCGGCTACGTCGGCCGCCCCTACCCGGCCCTGCTGCATGGCAGGCGTCGCACGGTCCACGGCTGGCAATCGCTGCGCAGGCTGGGGCTGCCCGGCGTCGGCACGCGCTGGCTGGCCCGCTGCGAGGTACCCGACCTGGATGTGTTGCCGGCCCGCTATCCGTCGCTGGGACACTGCGACTTCCGTGCCGGACTGGAATTGCGGCGGATGCACTTCGGTCTCTGGCTGGGCAGTTGGGCCGTGCGCGCGCGGTTGCTGCCCGGCCTGCAGCCGTGGGCCGGCCCGCTGCTGCGACTGAGCGAGCGCTGGCTCGATACCGGCTCCGACACCGGCCTGATGCATGTGGACATGCACGGGATCGGCGAGAGCGGCGATGCACTGTCGCTGCGCTGGCAGATGATCCTGCGCGACGGCGACGGTCCGCAGGTCCCGTGCACCGCGGCCATCGTACTGGCACGGAAGCTGGCGCGGGGCGAGCTGGCCGGCGCGGGCGCCGGCCCCTGCCTGGATCTGTTCACTCTGGACGAATACCTGTCGGCACTCGACGGTTTCGCGGTCGAGACGCGGACCAGGGAACTCGAGCATCGGCGGTCCGGATATCAACCGGGTTCGAGGCAACCCCCGGGTTCAAGCCAACCCTGATAGCGGATCAGCCGCCCGATCAGCGGCAGTTTCGCCTCGACCTCGAATTCATAGCGGCCTTCGCGTTCGCGCTCGCGGCATTGCACGCCCGAGAACAGCCCGGCCGGCAGCGGCAGCAGGCCGAGCAGCCGCACGCCGTCGACGTTCCAGAAGATCGTGCCGTCCCACGCATGCAGGGCGAACCGGAACTGCACCAGCCCCAGTCTTTCGCACAACAGGCCGTCGCGGCAGTAGAGCGTGGACACCATCTTGCGGCCGCCGAAATCGCGACGCCATATCTCGCGATCGCCGTCGGCGCTGAACTCGACCCGGGTCCGCACATCGGTCATCGACGGCGGCAGACGGGTCGCGACCGCGCACAGCCACGCCAACGGATTGCGACCGCGCTCGACCGTGGCCCGGCCCACCCAGACGCCATCGCCACGAATCCCATGCAGCGCGCGCAGCGACTCGGGCAGATTGAAGAAAGGTGCGCGCAGCACCTGCTGGAACACGGTTGGATGCATCCGGATACTCCCCCTGGTCACGCCTGTTTCACTCTCGCCCGCCGCGCGAAGCATGGCCGGCGCCCCTCCATCGGGAACGGATCAGGCGCCCGGTTTGTGCTTCTGCAACGACAACAACCCCAGCAGCAGCGCCAGCGCGGCGTAGCCGGCGGCGAACTGCCAGGCGATCGTGCGCGCCAGCCCCTCCAACGCGCCCGGCAGGTAGACACCGCCCTGCGGATGCACCGAATGGATGACGCCGAACAGGGTCAGCACCGCGGCCAGCAGCCACCAGGCGGCGGCCAGGCGCATCCGCTGCTCGACCATCGCGACCAGGGCCGAGGCCCACAGCATCGCGGTGATGATGAAACCGTTGCCCAGCACCACGATCGTCGCCAGTTCCGGCAGGCCGCTGCCCTCGCCGTGCGCGTACAGCTCGGCGAAGCGGGCCGGCTCGATCAAGGCCGGATTGCCGAGCTTGATCACCAGCAGGTAGGCGATCGCCGGCAGGAACGCCAGCGCCACCGCCAGCGCGTGCTCGCGGCGGGTGCTGTGGAAGGCCTGCACGGTGATGTCGAGGCCGACGTAGACGATGATCGGCGCCAGCACCGCCAGCGGCAGCCACTGCACCAGTCCGGAAACGATGCCGAGCATGCCGCCGATGCCGACGAACAGGCCGGTCAGCAGGGTGTAGCCGACGCGCGCGCCCATGTGCTTGTAGGCCGGCTGACCGATATACGGCGTGGTCTGGGCGACACCGCCGCAGAGACCGGCGACCAGGGTCGAGACCGCCTCGGCCAGCAGCACGTCGCGGGTGCGGTAGTCGTCGCCGGCGGCGCGCGCGCTCTCGGCGACGTTGATGCCGCCGACCACCATCAGCAGGCCGAACGGCAGCAGCAGCGACAGGTAGGGCACGGTGTACGGCAGACCGTCGACGAAGCCCAGGCCCGGCCACGGCGGGGTCAACGCCAGCGGCAGCGCGTCCGGCACCCGGAACCCGGGCGCGCCCAGCCCGGCCAGGCCGAGCCCGTAGTACAGCGCGGTGCCGACGATGAAGGCCAGCAGCACGCCCGGGATCCGCACCGGCAACGGCCCGCGCGCGACCAGCACGTACAGCAGCAGGCCGAAGGTGGCGAAGCCGACCACCGGCGAGCGCAGGGTCTCGATCAGCGGCAGGAAACCCAGCAACATCAGCGCGGCGCCGCCGATCGATCCGAGCAGGGCCGCGCGCGGCACCAGCCGGGTGATCGCGTCGCCGGCGAAGGACAGCACCAGCTTCAGCGTGCCCATCACCATCAGCGAGGCCATGCCCAGCTGCCAGGTCGCGGTCGCCGCGACGGCCTCGTCCATGCCCTGGGCCTTGAAGCCGGCAAAGGCCGGACCGAGCACCAGCAGGGCCATGCCGATGCTGGTCGGCGCGTCCAGGCCCAGCGGCATCGCGGTGACGTCGTCGCGGCCGCTGCGCAGGGCCAGCCGGCGCGCCATCGCGGTGTAGATCAGGTTGCCGACCAGCACCCCGAACGCGGTGCCGGGGAACATCCGCGTGAACACCACCTCGGCCGGGAACCCGAAGATCCCGACCAGGGCGGCGGCGATGAAGCCCAGGATCGACAGGTTGTCGACGACCAGGCCGAAGAAGCCGTTGAGGTCGCCGGCGACGAACCAGCGTGGGCGCGCGGCGGACGTGCTCATCGACGTGCTCCGTGAGGGCGGTGGGGTCCAGACCGTGCGGACCGGCGCCGTTCGTGGGGGATGCTCATTGCGACTCCCGGGACTGCGGGCTGCCGGTGGGACGGCGGTCGGGCAGCATAGACCAGCACCGCCGACGGCTCATGCATCCGCGCCGGCAACCGGTGCGATCCACACCAGCGAGGCCATGCGGCCACTGCGGCCATCGCGGCGGTGCGAGAAGAACCGTTGCGGATCGGAGATCGTGCACAGGCCGCCGCCATGGATGCGTCCGGCGTCCAACCCCGCCGCGCACAGGCGCCGCCGCGCGAGTGCGTACAGATCGACCCGCCAGTGCCTCGCGCGGGTCGGAGTGAAGGCCTCGGCAGCCTGCGCATCGGCGCCGACGAAGACGTCGCGAACCTCGGCGCCGATCTCATAGGCCTGCGGCCCCGCCGCCGGCCCCAGCCAGGCCAGCAGCCGCGCCGGCGGCGTGCGCATCGCCGCGACCGTGGCCTCCAGCACACCGGCAGCCAGACCGCGCCAGCCGGCGTGGGCGCCGGCGACCTCGCCGCCGTCGTCGGCGCAGAACAACACCGGCAGGCAGTCGGCGGTCTGGATCGCCACCACGGTCCCGACGGTCGCGGTCACCGCCGCGTCCGCCTCCGGCTCATCGGCGCCGGCCGGCCCGGCGTCGAGCCGCTCGACCCGGGTCCCATGGACCTGGCGCAACCAGCACGGCGACGACGGCAACCCGGCCAACTCGCCCAGGACCCGGCGGTTGGCGATCGCGCTGGCGGAGTCGTCGCCGCAGCGCAGACCGAGGTTGAAGCTGTCGAACGGCGGCGCCGAGCCGCCGGCACCATGGCGCAGGGTGGTCAAGGCGCGCACGCCCGCCGGCGCCGGCCAGTCGGCCTCCAGCCATGGCCGCGGCCAGGACCTTGCCGCGGCCACGTCAGCGTCCGGCCTCGGCGGCGGCGCGGCTGTCGTCCTGCAGCGCCTTCACCAGCGCCCGCATGTCCGCGGGCATCGGCGCGCTGCAGCGCACCGCCTCGCCGCTGACCGGATGGGCGAACTCCAGCGTCTGGGCGTGCAGGGCCTGGCGACGGAACCCGCGCAGGGCCTCGACCAGCTCCGCGGTGGCGCCCCTGGGCAACTTCAGCGGACCGCCGTACATCGGATCGCCGACGATCGGGTACTTGATGTGGGCCATGTGCACGCGGATCTGGTGGGTGCGGCCGGTTTCCAGCCGGCACTCGACCAGGGTGTGGGCGCGAAAACGCTCGCGCAGGCGGTAGTGGGTCACCGCCTCGCGGCCGTCCTCGCGCACCGCCATGCGGATGCGATCGCGCGGATGGCGGTCGATCGGAGCGTCGGCGGTGCCGCCGGCAACCATCGCACCGACCACCACCGCCAGGTACTGGCGGTGCACTTCGCGCGCCGACAGCTGCTCGACCAGCGCGGTATGCGCGACCAGGGTGCGGGCGACCACCATCACCCCCGAGGTGTCCTTGTCGAGGCGATGGACGATGCCGGCGCGCGGCAGCTTGTCCAGCGCCGGATCGCGGTGCAGCAGGGCATTGACCAGGGTGCCGGCGGGGTTGCCGGCGCCGGGGTGGACGACCAGGCCCGGCGGCTTGTCGATCACGATGACGTGCTCGTCCTCGTACAGCACCTCCAGCGGGATGTCCTCCGGCTGCGAGTGGGTCTGGACCTCCTCGATCACCTTCACGGTGACCGTCTCGCCGCCACGCACCGGGTCGCGCGGACGGACCTGGCGACCGTCGAGACGGGCGTCGCCGGACTTGATCCAGGCCGCCAGCCGCGAGCGCGAGTAGTCCGGGAACAGCTCGGCCAGCACCGCGTCGAAGCGGCGCCCGGAAGCGCTGTCGGGGACGGTGGCGGTCAATGCGGGGGTTGCATCGCTCATGCGGTCAGGGGCCTCGGCTTCGATTAAGGCCAGGTTGGCCCGGACTGCTATTATCGGCAGTTCGTGCCTCCGGCGCCCGTCCAAGCCTGCCATGACTCCAAGCTCCACCTCCGGTTCCATCCTCGTCCGCCCCCTGCCCCGCCTGGCCGCGGCACTGGTGATCGCCACCCTGCTGGCAACCGGCTGCTCCCGCGACAAGGACAAGGACAGCGACGAAGGCCAGCCGGTCGAGGCCCTCTACGAGAAGGCCCAGAAATCGATGCGCAACGGCAACTGGGCCTCGGCCGAGATCACGTTCAAGCGGCTGGTCGCGCAGTATCCGTACGGCCAGTACACCGAGCAGGCCCTGGTCGAGACCGCCTACGCCCAGTACAAGGCCGGCAAGCACGACGACGCGGTCAGCAGCATCGACCGCTTCCTGCGCACCTATCCGACCCACCGCAACGCCGCCTACATGTACTACCTGCGCGGCCTGGCCAACTCCAGCCGCGACGCGGTGTTCCTGCAGCGGGTCTGGCGCCTGGACGCCAGCCGCCGCGACCTGGACACCCCGCGCCAGGCCTACAACGACTTCAAGCTGGTGGTCGACCGCTACCCGAACAGCCGCTACGCCGCCGACGCGCGGTCGCGGATGAACGACCTGCGCGACATCTTCGCCCGCCACGAGATGGACGTGGCGCTGTACTACCTGCGCCGCACCGCCTACGTCGCCGCCGCCAGCCGGGCCACCACGCTGATGGAGACCTACCCGGACAGCAAGTACCAGAACGACGCGGTCGCCACCCTCGCCGCCGCCTACGAGGGCCTGGGCAACGAGGCGCTGGCCGCCAGCGCGCGCGCGACCCTGCAGCAGCAGGCGCCCGACCACCCCTACCTCAAGGGCGATTGGCCGGACTACCCGGGCGACTGGCGCAAGCTGAACCCGTTCGCGGGCGAGAAGTCGGCCCTGGACAACATGGACTGAGTCGGGGCGCCGCGCCTCGATCGACGACAGCGCCGCCCTCCGGGGCGGCGTTTTCGTTGGCGCGGGCCTGGCTCGGGGCGCGGGCGGCGAACGCCGATTCGCAGTATCCGTGGCACGCAGTGATCCAGACCTGTCGTTGTTCCGTCCCCGCGGCGGCGGCAAGTCAAGGATGACCCCGCACCCACGAGCCCCTCGATGAGAGCACCCATCCCACTGCGCTACACCGCCTTCACCGACACCCGCGACGGCGGCAACCCGGCCGGCGTCGTCGTCACCGACGTGGTCCTGGACGAGCCCCTGATGCAGTCCATCGCCGCCGAACTGGGATACTCGGAAGCCGCCTTCCTGCATCCCGCCACGGAACCCGACCGCTACGCGGTCCGCTACTTCAGTCCGCTGGCCGAAGTGCCGTTCTGCGGCCACGCCACCATCGCCGCGGCGGTCGCGCTCGCCGAGCGGGTCGGGCCGCGCGACTTCGTGTTCCAGACCCGGGCCGGCACGGTGCCGGTGACGACCCGGCGCGAGGCCGCCGGCATCCAGGCCACACTGACCAGCGTGCCGCCGCATCTGTACGACGCCCCGGACGCGCTGCTGGACGGTGCGCTGACGGCGCTGGGCTGGTCGCAACGGGACCTGGACCCGGCGCTGCCGCCACGGGTGGCCTTCGCCGGCGCGCGCCATCTGATCCTGGCGGCCGGCTCGCGCGAGCGCCTGGCCGCGCTGGACTACGACTTCCAGGCGCTCAAGGACTGCATGCTGGCCGCGGACCTGACCACGGTCGACCTGGTCTGGCGGGAGTCGGACACGGTATTCCACGCCCGCAACCCGTTCCCGGTCGGCGGCGTGGTCGAGGACCCGGCTACCGGCGCCGCCGCGGCGGCCTTCGGCGCCTATCTGCGCGACCTCGCGCTGGTGACGGCACCGATCCGCGTCGTGATCCACCAGGGCGTGGACATGGGCCGCCCCAGCCTGCTGAACGTGGACATCCCGGCCACCGGTCCGATCAGCGTCAGCGGCGGCGCCGTGCGCCTCGCCGACTGAGGCCGTCACTCCGCGGCGCCATCGCTCCGGCGGCCGGCGCCGCGATGGCGAGTCTGCGGTGACCGCCGGCCTCGAACGGTTCGTCCGCGGCCAGCGGGCGCCTAGGCCTTGTAGCCGTTGGTGATCGGGTAGCGGCGCTCGCGGCTGAACGCGCGCCGCGAGACCTTCGGTCCGGGCGCGGACTGATGCCGCTTCCACTCGCTGATCCGCACCAGCCGCAGCACCTTGTCGACGGTCGCCGCGTCGTAGCCGGCCGAGACGATGTCGTCGCGCGACTGCTCCTGGTCGACATAGCGCAGCAGGATCGCGTCCAGCACGTCGTACGGCGGCAGCGAATCCTGGTCCTTCTGGTCGGCGCGCAGCTCGGCCGACGGCGGCCGGTCGATCACCTCCTGCGGAATCACCATGCCACCATGCGGCGCACTGCCGCCGACGGTGTTGCGCCAGCGCGCCAACGCGTAGACCTCGGTCTTGTAGAGGTCCTTGATCGGCGCGTAGCCGCCGCACATGTCGCCATAGATGGTCGCGTAGCCGACCGCGTACTCGCTCTTGTTGCCGGTGGTCAGCAACAGCCCGCCGAACTTGTTGCTTAGCGCCATCAGCAGCGCGCCACGGGTGCGCGACTGCAGGTTCTCCTCGGTGGTGTCGACCGCCACCCCTTCGAACGTCTCCGCCAGCGCGTCCAGAAAGCCCTGGAACGGCTTCTCGATCGGCAGCGTCATCAGCTTCACCCCGAGCGAGGCGCACTGCACCTGGGCCAGGTCGTTGGACAGGTCGGCGGTGTAGCGCGAGGGCATCCGCACCGCGGTGACGTTCCCGGCCCCCAGCGCGTCGACCGCGATCGCCAGCACGATCGACGAGTCGATGCCGCCGGACAGCCCCAGCCAGACCTTGCCGAAACCATTCTTGCGGCAGTAGTCCTGCACCCCCCGTACCACCGCGCGCCAGGCCAGCGCGTCGCGACTCTCGTCGCCGTCGTCCATCCACTGCACCGGCATGAAGCTGCGCTGCTCGCGGTCGAAGTCGACCACCAGCCACTGGTCGGTGAACGCCGCCGCCGCCGGGTGCACGCTGCCGTCGGCATCGGCGACCACCGAGGCGCCGTCGAACATCAGCGCGTCCTGGCCGCCGACCACGTTGAGGTAGGCCACGCCGACGCCGGGACCGTGCGCGCGGCTCTCGCGGATGCGGCGGCCGATCAGAGCGTCGCGATCGGCGTGCTTGTCGCGCTCGAACGGCGAGGCATTGGGCACCAGCATCAGCTCGGCGCCGGCGGCGACGGCCTCGGCGACCGGCTCGGCGAACCACAGGTCCTCGCAGATCACCACCCCGACCCGCACGCCTTCGACCTCGAACACGCAGGCCTCGCCGTCGGGATCGACGGTGAAGTAGCGGCGCTCGTCGAATACCGCGTAGTTGGGCAGCTCGCGCTTGCGGTAGGTGTGGGTGACGCGACCGTCGCACAGCACGCTGGCGGCGTTGTAGACCACGCTGCCGGCGGCCTGCGGCCAGCCCACCACCGCGGTGATGCCGCTGACCTGGGCGGCGATCGACTCCAGCGCGTCGTGGCAATCGACCAGGAATCCCGGTCGCATCAGCAGGTCTTCCGGCGGATAGCCGCTCAGCGCCAGCTCGGGAAACAGCACCACCTGGGCGCCGTACTCGTCGCGCGCCTCGTTGATCATCGCCAGGATGCGGGTGGCGTTGTCGCGGACCGCGCCGACCGGGAAGTCGAACTGGGCCATCGCAATTCGAAGCGAAGCCATCGTGGAGCCATGCCTGCAGCTTGATAGAGCGACGATGATATCAATGGCCGCCGCCGAGGCGTGCCGAGTGGGCATCCGCCCAGTCGGCCAGCGCGGCCAGCGGCTGCTCCAACGTCAGGCCCAGTCCGGTGACGCGGTACTCGACCCGCACCGGAACCTCGGCATGCACCGTGCGTTCAACCAGCCCCTTGCGCTCGAAGGCGCGCAGGTGGCGGGTCAGCTCCTTCTGGGTGATCGGTGCGACCGCACGTTGCAGCTCGCTGAACCGGATCGGGCCGCCGCTGACGATCAAGCGATACAGGATCGGGATCGCCCACTTGCCGGATACCAGGTCGACGAAGCGCAACATCGGGCAATCCGGCACAGGGACGGCGGCGAGGTCCGGAGCGGACGCGGACGCGGAAGTCTTGCGTGGGTTCATGGCGCGGCTTTCGCCTACCTGGTATCAAATTGGTGCCTACTATACTTTGGATACCAGTACGCCGACGATGCCGCTCCCCACCACAGGAGCAGGCCATGGGCAGACTCGAAGGCAAACATGCATTGATCACCGGCGCCAGCGCCGGCATCGGACTGGAAACGGCTCGGCGGTTCGTCGCCGAAGGCGCGCGGGTGGCGATCACCGGCCGGCAACCGCAGGCGCTGGAGGCCGCGCGCCTGGCCCTCGGCCCGCAGGCGATCGCGATCGGCTGCGATGCGGGTGCGATCGACGATCAGCGCGAACTGGCGCGGCAACTGGCGCAGCACTGGGGCCGACTGGACGTGGTGTTCGTGAACGCGGCCGACGTCACCCATCGGCGAATCGAGGACTGGGACGAGGCCGCCTACGAGCGCCTGATGGCGATCAACCTGAAAGGCCCCTTCTTCCTGCTGCAGGCGCTGTCGCCACTGCTGGCCGATCCGGCCTCGGTGATCCTGTGCGGCTCGGTCAGCGCCCACATCGGCCTGCCGCAGAGCAATGCGTATGCGGCGAGCAAGGCGGCGCTGTTGTCGCTGGCCCGCACGCTATCGGGCGAGTGGATCGGTCGCGGCATCCGCGTCAACGGCCTCAGCCCGGGGCCGACGGCGACTTCCGCGTTCGATCGCCTCGGTCTGTCGGGGGCCGAGCGAGAAGCGATGGTCGCGCGGATCGAGCAACTGGTCCCGCTCGGCAGGCTCGGTACGCCGACGGAGCTGGCCCAGGCCGCGGTGTTCCTGGCTTCGGACGAGTCCGCCTTCGTCGTCGGCAGCGAACTGCAGGTGGATGGCGGCGTGGCGAATCTATGACGCCTCCGGCAATGCCGCAAAAAACAAGGGCCGCCTCGCGGGCGGCCCTTGTCGGAACTGCAATTGGCGACAGGCTTACTTCGCCAGGCGCTTGGCGATCGCCGCGCCGAGATCGCCCGGCGACTTCACCGTGGTGACGCCGGCCTTCTCCATCGCCGCGAACTTGCCCTCGGCGGTGCCCGAACCGCCCGAGGCGATCGCGCCGGCGTGACCCATGCGCTTGCCCTTCGGGGCGCTGGCGCCGGCGATGAAACCGACCACCGGCTTGGTCACGTGCTTGGCGATGTACTCGGCCGCTTCTTCCTCGGCCGAACCGCCGATCTCGCCGACCATGATGATGCCCTCGGTCTGCGGGTCGTCCTGGAACAGCTTCAGCGCGTCGATGAAGTTGGTGCCGTTGATCGGGTCGCCGCCGATGCCGATGCAGGTCGACTGGCCGAGGCCGACGTCGGTGGTCTGCTTGACCGCTTCGTAGGTCAGCGTGCCCGAACGCGAGACGATGCCGATCTTGCCCGGCTGATGGATGTGGCCCGGCATGATGCCGATCTTGCACTCGCCCGGGGTGATCACGCCGGGGCAGTTCGGGCCGACCAGGACGACGTCGTCGTGGCCCTTGAGCACGTTCTTGACCCGCAGCATGTCGAGCACCGGGATGCCCTCGGTGATGCAGACGATCACCTTGATGCCGGCCGCAGCGGCCTCGAGGATCGCGTCGGCCGCGAACGGCGGCGGCACGTAGATGACCGAGGCGTTGGCGCCGGTGGCCTTGACCGACTCGGCGACGGTGTTGAAGACCGGCAGGCCGAGGTGCTCGGTGCCGCCCTTGCCCGGAGTGACGCCGCCGACGACCTGGGTGCCGTAGTCGAGCATCTGCTGGGCGTGGAAGGTGCCCTGCGAGCCGGTGAAGCCCTGCACGATCACCTTGGTGTTGCGATTGATAAGTACGGACATTCTGGTAGTCCCTGGAAACTTGTTGTTGACTGGCTTCGGATGCTTCGGACATCGGCTTGCCGATGTCCTCCGGAGCGGCCTCCGGATCCCCCAACCCCGCGCCCTGCGCGGGGTCGCCCCCTTGATTCAAGGGGGCTGGAGGAACCGCTTGGCGCCCGCAGCGATCCTCAGGCGGCGACGGCGGCGACGGCCTTCTTGGCGCCGTCGTTGATGTCGTCGGCGGGAGTGATCGCCAGGCCGGAGTTCTTCAGCAGGTCCTTGCCGGCCTCGACGTTGGTGCCTTCCAGGCGCACGATCACCGGGACCTTGACGTCGACTTCCTTGACCGCGGCGATGATGCCCTCGGCGATCATGTCGCAGCGGACGATGCCGCCGAAGATGTTGACGAAGATCGCCTTGACCTTGTCGCTGGACAGGATCAGCTTGAACGCCTCGGTCACGCGCTCCTTGGTGGCGCCGCCGCCGACGTCGAGGAAGTTCGCCGGCTCGCCGCCGTTGAGCTTGATCACGTCCATGGTCGCCATCGCCAGGCCGGCGCCGTTGACCATGCAGCCGATGTTGCCGTCCATGGTGACGTAGTTGAGGTCGTGCTGGCTGGCCAGCACCTCGGTCTCGTCCTCCTGGCGGATGTCGCGCATCGCGGCCAGGTCCTTGTGGCGGAAGGTCGCGTTGTCGTCGCTGTTGATCTTGCCGTCGAGCACGGCCAGATCGCCGTTGGTGAGGATGGCCAGCGGGTTCAGTTCGACCAGGGCCAGGTCCTTCTCGTTGAACAGCCGGTACAGGCCCAGCATGATCTTGCTCAGCTGGCCGACCTGCTTGGCGTTCAGGCCCATCGCGAAGCCCAGCTCGCGGCACTGGTACGGCTGCAGGCCCTCGACGTAGTTCACATTGAGCGTGTGGATGGCCTCGGGCTTCTCGGCCGCGACCTGCTCGATGTCCATGCCGCCCTCGGCGGACGCGATGAAGGTGATCGACTGGGTGTCGCGGTCGACCAGCACCGACAGGTACAGCTCGTTGGCGATGTCGGTGCCTTCGGAGATCAGCACCGTGTCGATCGGCAGTTCGACGCCGGCGGTCTGGTAGGTCGCCATCTTGGTGCCGAGCATCGCCTTGGCGTACTCGCGGACCTCGTCGAAGTTCTTGGCCAGCTTGACGCCGCCGGCCTTGCCGCGGCCACCGGCGTGGATCTGCGCCTTGACCACCCACAAGTCGCCCGGGATTTCCTTGGCGGCCGCGACGGCCTCGTCCGGGGTGCGGGCTACGCGCCCGGTCGGCACTGCGATGCCGTAGTCGGCAAAGAGCTGCTTTGCCTGGTATTCGTGAAAGTTCATGCGTCACCGAGGGGAGTTGAACAGACGTCCCACGCGGCGGCGGCCGACAAGGCGGTGCGGGCGCGAGGGGGCCCGCCATTGTCGCCGATCGCGGCGTGTCGGGCAAAACCCGGCCCGTCCGCCGCCCCCGGCGCCCGCCGGCGCGCCGTCTCCGGGGCCGCCGCCGTCACACACCGCCAGGCGCCCGGTGCCTATACTCGTGGCGGGACACGCACCGGGGACGCTGCCTTTGCCGCTTCGAATTGCCGCTTTGCAAGTCGCCGATGCCGACAAGGCACTTCGCCGCGAACTCCATTTCTATACGCTGTACCGCCTGCTTGAGGCGGCGATGCTGCTGCTGGTGCTGTTCGGCCCCATCGCCGACCAGCTGCCGGCGCCTCGCCACGAGCTGTTCGCGCGCGCGCTGGCGATCGCCTATGGCTTCGTCGCCGCCCTGCTGTTCGTGTTCGGCCGCAAGGGCGACCTGCGCATCAGCACCCTGGCCGGGATCAGCGCCGACCTGTTCTTCGGCCTGCTCGCGATCCATGCGGTCCCGGTCGCCGGCACCGGCATCGCGCTGATGCTGATCTTCAACATCGGCGCCGCGGCCCTGCTGTTGCCGACCCGCTACGGCATCGGGGTCGCGCTGGTGGCGGTGGCGGGACTGATCGCCGAGCACCTGTGGACCGGGGTGATCGAGGAGCAGTCCTCGCACGGCTCGCTGGTGGAGCCGCTGATGTTCGCCGTCGGCTACATGGCAATGGCCACCCTGACCAGCGTGCTGGGCCGGCAGATGCGCGCCAGCCAGGAGCTGGCCGAGCGCCGGGGCGAGGAAACCGCGCACCTGGTCGAGGTCAACGAGCTGATCATCCGCCGCCTGCGCACCGGCGTGCTGCTGGTCAACGGCCACAACCGGATCGGCCTGGCCAACGAGGCGGCCAGCAGCCTGCTCGGCGGCCACAGCCCGGGCGACGAGGTCGCCCTGGACATCGTGATGCCCGAGCTCGCCCGCCGCCTGGGCGCGTGGCGCAAGGGCGCCGCGCAGGACGAGACCCCGCTGCAACTGGGCCCGGACCTGCCCGAGGTGGTGCCCCGCTTCACCCGCCTGCTGGCCGGCAGCGAGCAGACCCTGGTCTTTCTGGACGACACCTCGCTGGTGTCGCGGCGGGCCGAGTCGATCACCCTGGCGACCCTGGGCCGCTTCTCCGCCAGCCTCGCCCACGAGATCCGCAATCCGCTGGCCGCGATCAACTATGCGGTCCAACTGCTGGAGGAGTCCGACGACATCCGGCCGGCCGACCGGCGCCTGCTGGAGATCGTGCGCCAGCAGAGCATGCGCATGAACGGCATCGTCGACAACGTCCTCGGACTGGCCCGGCGCGAGCCCGCCAAGCCCGAGCACGTCGACCTGGCCGCGCTGACCCGCCAGTTCATCGAGGATTACCAGGCCGGCCACCCGATCGAGAACGACACCCTCACCGCGACCTCCAGCCAATCCCAACCGACCGTGCTGGTCGACCCGCGCCAGCTCCACCAGGTGCTGACCGTGCTGGTCCACAACGCCCTGCTGTACGGCCGCAAGCCCGGCGAGCCGGCGCGGGTCACCGTCCATGTCGCCGCCGAGAACGGCGGCCGTCACCGGATCGACGTGATCGACCGCGGCCCGGGCATTCCCGAGCGGGTCGCCCTGCAGCTGTTCCGCCCGTTCTTCACCACCTCCCCGCACGGCACCGGCCTGGGGCTGTATATCGCCCGCGAACTGTGCCGGGCCAACCAGGCCACCCTCGAGTACGTGCCGACGCCGGGCGTGGGCAGCTGCTTCCGCATCCGCTTCACGCCCGGCGTGGGCGAGCAGACCCGGTCCTCGGGGTCGGCTGTGGGTGCGGGCGCGGCCGGCTGAGCATCCGGCGCGAGGCCGGCACTCCCCGCCGGCCTCGGCTATCGACATTCACGGGGACTGGACCGGCAGCCGGCTACCGTCCCGCCACGGTTCCCATGCGCGCCGCACCGGGTTCTCGTTACGTGGGTGACACGCGTTTGCATGGGCGATGGTGCTTGGCCCATCGCCCACCCATCGGCTATCGTGACGGGCGGAGGAGAGGATGGCTGAAACCCGTAGTGCACTCATAGTCGACGACGAACGCGACATCCGCGAGCTCCTGGTGATGACCCTGGGCCGGATGGGGCTGCGCTGCGACACCGCGGCCAGCGTCGGCGAGGCGCGCAGCCAGCTGCAGCGCAACCGCTACGACCTGTGCCTGACCGACATGCGGCTGCCGGACGGCTCCGGCATCGAGATCGTCAGCGACATCAGCCAGAAGTACCCGGAAACCCCGGTCGCGATGATCACCGCGTTCGGCAACGTCGAGGCCGCGGTCGAGGCGCTGAAGGCCGGCGCGTTCGACTTCGTCGCCAAGCCGGTCGACCTCAACGTGCTGCGCGACCTGGTCCGCCACGCGCTGGATCTGCAGGAGGCGCGCAAGGCCGACGCCGATGCGGTCGCCTCGCGGCTGTATGGCGAGTCGCCGGCGATGGCCTCGCTGCGCCAGACCATCGCCAAGGTCGCCCGCAGCCAGGCGCCGGTCTACATCGCCGGCGAATCCGGCGTCGGCAAGGAACTGGTCGCCCGCACCATTCACGCCGAGGGCGCCCGCGCATCGGGGCCGTTCGTGCCGGTCAACTGCGGCGCGATCCCCAGCGAGCTGATGGAGAGCGAGTTCTTCGGCCACAAGAAGGGCAGCTTCACCGGCGCCCACGCCGACAAGCCCGGCCTGTTCCAGAGCGCCGACGGCGGCACCCTGTTCCTCGACGAGGTCGCCGAGTTGCCGCTGCCGATGCAGGTCAAGCTGCTGCGTGCGATCCAGGAGAAATCGGTGCGCGCGGTCGGCGCCAACAGCGAGAATCCGGTCGACGTGCGCATTCTTTCGGCGACCCACAAGGACCTGTCCAAGCTGGTCGCCGAAGGCCGCTTCCGCCAGGACCTGTACTACCGCATCAACGTGATCGAACTGCGCGTGCCGCCGCTGCGCGAGCGGCTCGACGACCTGCCCGGCCTGTCGGCCAAGATCCTCGGACGCCTGTCCGAGGCCCAGGGCCGCCCGGTGCCGATGCTGGACGACGACGCGGTCGAGGCGCTGCGCGAGTACCCGTTCCCCGGCAACGTGCGCGAACTGGAGAACATCCTCGAACGCGCCCTGGCGCTCGCCGACGGCGACCTGCTGACCGCCGACGATCTGCACCTGCCGCGCCGGGAGGACGACAATCGCGCCGCCGGCGTCGACCCGCGCAGCCTCGACCCGCGCGACACCGCCACCAGCGCCCTGCCCTCGTACATCGAGGAGATCGAACGCGCCGCGATCCAGCACGCGCTGCAGGAAAACCGCTACAACAAGACCCGTACCGCGCAGGCGCTCGGGATCACCTTCCGCGCGTTGCGCTACAAGCTCAAGAAGCTCGGGATCGACTGAGCCCGGGCCGGGCCGCCGCCGGCCCGCCAGGAAAGCCCGGGATCTCGGCCTGCACCGCTCCCGCGCCATGAGGCCCAGCCCCTTGAGTCGGGGCGCGATATGCGGCCGCGACCGGATATCCTCCGAAGTCCGCCCGCGCAAGCCCTGACGCTCCCCCGGGGCGAGGCCAGGGGATCGCGCCGCGTGCCGCCACGGCCAGAACCGCCCCGCCCCTCCACGCCCGGCGATGACCCGCCCCGGGTTGTCTATAATTGCCGCCCCCGTCTCCATCCCGAGGGCGCCCGCGCGCCCGGCCCGCATGTCCGACGTTTCCCTGCAAGCCGCCCGGCGCCGCACCTTCGCGATCATCTCGCACCCCGATGCCGGCAAGACCACCCTGACCGAAAAGCTGCTGTTGTTCGGCGGCGCGATCCAGATGGCCGGCTCGGTCAAGGGCCGCAAGGCCGCCCGCCACGCGACCTCCGACTGGATGGCGCTGGAGAAGGAGCGCGGCATCTCGGTGACCAGCTCGGTGATGCAGTTCCCCTACGAGGGCCGCATCGTCAACCTGCTCGACACCCCCGGCCACGCCGACTTCGGCGAGGACACCTACCGGGTGCTGACCGCGGTCGACTCGGCGCTGATGGTGATCGACGTGGCCAAGGGTGTGGAGGAGCGCACGATCAAGCTGATGGAGGTCTGCCGGCTGCGCGACACGCCGATCATGACCTTCATCAACAAGCTCGACCGCGAGGGCAAGGACCCGATCGAGCTGCTCGACGAGGTCGAGACCGTGCTCGGCATCCAGTGCGCGCCGATCACCTGGCCGATCGGCATGGGCAAGCGCCTGAAGGGCGTGGTCCACCTGGTCACCGGCGAGGTGCACCTGTACGAACAGGGCCGCAACTTCACCCGCCAGGACTCGACCATCTTCGCCTCGGTCGACGACCCGGCGCTGGAGGCGCGGATCGGCGGCCAGATGCTGGCCGAGCTGAAGGACGAGCTGGAGCTGGTCGAGGGCGCCTCGCACCCGTTCGACCTCGGCAAGTACCTGGCCGGCGAGCTGACCCCGGTGTTCTTCGGCTCAGCGGTCAACAACTTCGGGGTCCAGCTGCTGCTGGACTTCTTCGTCGACCACGCGCCGGCGCCGAAGCCTCGCGAGACCACCACCCGCGAGGTCGGCGCGACCGAGACCAAGCTGTCGGGCTTCGTGTTCAAGATCCAGGCCAACATGGACCCGCAGCACCGCGACCGGGTCGCCTTCATGCGGATCTGTTCGGGCCGCTTCAGCGCCGGAATGAAGGCTTTCCACGTGCGCAGCGGCAAGGACATGAAGCTGGCCAATGCGCTGACCTTCATGGCCAGCGACCGCGAAATCGCCGAGGACGCCTGGCCGGGCGACGTGATCGGCATCCACAACCACGGCACGATCTCGATCGGCGACACCTTCACCGAGGGCGAGAAGATCTCCTTCACCGGCATCCCGAACTTCGCCCCGGAACTGTTCCGCCGCGCGCGCCTGCGCGACCCGCTCAAGCTCAAGCAGCTGCAGAAAGGGCTGGCGCAGCTGTCGGAGGAGGGCGCGACCCAGTTCTTCAAGCCGCTGATGAGCAACGACCTGATCCTCGGCGCGGTCGGCGTGCTGCAGTTCGACGTGGTCGCCTACCGGCTGAAGGACGAGTACGGCGTCGAGGCCACCTTCGAGCCGGTCAATGTCGCCACCGCGCGCTGGATCCGCTGTGACGACGAAAAGACCCTGGAGCAGTTCCGCGACAAGAACGCGATGAACCTCTCGCTCGACGCCGCCGGCGAGCTGGTCTACCTGGCCCCGACCCGGGTCAACCTGCAGCTGGCGCAGGAGCGCGCGCCGGAAGTCGGGTTCCTCGCCACCCGCGAGCACGCCCACGCGGTCGCGGTGGACTGAGCCCCCCGGATCGCCGGGCCTCAGGCGCCCGGCGATTCGATCAGGTGGACCCAGTCGGGATCGGGCTGGTCGAGGTCGTAGTACTCGAAAATCAGGTGGATGCGGTCGCCGTCGCCGGCGTTCTGCACCGCATGCACGCCCATGTTGTTGACCTCGACCGCCTCGCCCTCGGCGAAGTGGTAGCCGATACCGTCGACGTAGAACACCACCCGCTCGTGGGTCAGCAGCGGCACGTGGATCTTGTGCGGCCACTTCGCCGCCGGGTTGGCGTCGCGGTGCGGCTTGATCACCCCGCCGGGCGCCATCCGCGCCAGCATCACCCGCGGGAAGTCGGCGCGGGCATAGCCGTAGGGCGCGACCGCCTGCGCCAGCACCGGTTCCAGCAGGTGGCGCCAGTCCGCCCACAGCGGGCGGTCGTGCGAACCGCGCCAGTCGCGGAAGCCGTCGACGAAGCGGAACACGATGTGGCGGGTGCTGTCGAGCGCGTCGAAGCGGTTCGGTTTGCCGGCGTTCTCCGCGTCCCAGACCGCCTCGGGGATCGCCAGCACCGCCTCGCGCAGCGCGGCGATGTCGACCTGGCCCAGGCGCCGGATCGAGCTCGTCTTGCGCGGATTGGGATGGACGCTGGGCGGAGCCTGGGCATTCACGGCAAGTACTCCGGATCGCGGGTCAGAACGCGTAGTCGAACAGTTCGAGGTCGCGCCGGTACAGCTCCGACACGCCGTCGATCAGGGCCTGGTCATAGTAGTCCCGGTAGCTGCCGCGCTGCGAGCTGTTGACCTGCCCCAACGGCGCCGACGCGATGCCGATGCGTTCGCAGATCCCGTCGAACGAGGCCTGCATGTCCTCGACCCGGCCGACCCGGTCGGCGAGCAGCCCGCCGTCCTCGCCGATCAGGAAGCTGTATTGCGGCTGGAACAACACATGGTGCATCGGCCGCAGCCGGAACAGCACGTGCCGCATCACCGCCTGCGGTTCGCGCTGGAACTCGCCGCCGGCGCGGGTCATGAACGCGCAGTAGGAGACGAAACGGTCGAACGGATTGCGCACGAACGCGAACTTGAAATAGTCCGCGAACGCCTGCTCGCCGATATGCGGCCGGATCTGCGACAGGCCGATGTGGCCGTGTGGAATCGCCGCCAGCTCCGGAAACGGGAAGCGCTTGTTGACGAACAGGCCGACCTGCTCCAGGTCCCCCGGCCCCATCCGCTCGCGCAGGACCTCGCGCACGGAATGGGTGCCGGTCTTGGGGATCGCGGCGAACACGAAGCGGTGCTGATGGGAAACGATCATCGGACGATGCGACTGGACTGGGACGGGGTGGGCTCCGGGAATGCGACCGTCACCCCCGCGCGGGCCGCCATCATAGAGGGTTGCACCGCCATCCGCCGGCGCACGGTAGGATGCAGGCATGGACGCCCCCCACCCAGCGATCCCCTCCACCGCCACGCACCCGCATCACTTCCGCGAGGAGCTGGCCAATGCACTGACCCACGGACTGGGCGCGGTCGCCGCGCTGGCCGGAGGATCGGTGCTGATCACCCTGGCCGCGGTCTACGGCGATGGCTGGCAACTGGCCGGCGCGATCGTGTTCGGCATCTGCCTGCTGTTGCTCTACCTCGCCTCGACCCTGTACCACGCGATCCCGCATCCGGCCGCCAAGGCCCGGCTGAAGGTCGTCGACCACTGCGCGATCTACCTGCTGATCGCCGGCACCTACACCCCGTTCACCCTGATCGGACTGCGCGGTCCATGGGGCTGGGGCCTGTTCATCGCGATCTGGAGCCTGGCCCTGGCCGGGGTCGTCTTCAAGCTGCTGTTCACCGGGCGCTTCAAACTGTTGTCGACCGCGATCTACGTCGCGATGGGCTGGCTGGTGATCGTCGCGATCAAGCCGCTGCTGGTCGCCCTGGACGACTGGACCTTCGGCTGGCTGCTGGCCGGCGGTGTCTGCTACACCCTGGGCACGGTGTTCTACCACCGCCCGGGCCTGCGCTATTCGCACGCGATCTGGCACCTGTTCGTGGTCGCCGGCAGCGTCTGCCACTTCGTCGCGGTGACCGCGCAGGTGCTGGCCCCGAACCACTGACCCGCAGGCACCCCGGGAGCGCCCCTCATCGGAGCGAGGGTAGGCGCGGCATAGGCCGCGATCCCAGCCACCCGGGAAAGCCCATCGCGGCTCACGCCGCTCCTACGAAGACGGTATCTGCCTCATGAGCCCAGCCCCCGGCGCCACAGGCGCGTATAGGGGGAGGGGCGACTGCGGGCCCGAGGTTCGCACAGCAAGCTCCTGGAATTCCCGGGCGCAGTCCGGGAATCGCGGCTCACGCCGCTCCTGCGGCCATCGAATGAATGAACGCGCGCGCCGCGCCGCGCCGCCTCAACTGGCGATGTAGCGCTGCAGCTGATCCAGTTCCAGCTGCTGATCCTCGATCACCGCCTTGACCAGGTCGCCGATCGAGACCACGCCCTCGACGTGGCCGTCGCGCACCACCGGCAGGTGGCGGATGCGGCGGTCGGTGACGGTCATCATGCAGCGGTCGACGGTGTCGTCGAGATCGACGGTGATCAGCTCGGCGGTCATGATCGCGCTGACCGGCGTATCCGCGGACGCCCGCCCCTGCAGGACCACCTTGCGCGCGTAGTCGCGCTCGGAAACGATGCCCGCCAGACGCGCGCCGTCCATCACCAGGACCGCACCTATGCCCTTCTCGGCCATCAGGCGGATCGCGTCGATCACCGGCGCGTCCGGACGGACCGAATGGATGTCGGGGGACTTCGCCTCGAGCAGCTGCCGAACCGTACGCATCTGCACACTCCTCCAGCCGGGGCCTGCGAGGAGCATACTCCGGCCGCGTTCGCGCGCATGTGAATACGCAACGCCCGCGGGAGCGGGCGCGGTCCGCTCAGTCGATACCGACGCGATCCGTCACGACCGGCGCGACCACGGCATCCGCGGCCCCGCTCGCCGGCCGCCAGGACTCGACCAGGTACAGCGGCCGCTGTTTGACCTCCTCGTACAACCGGCCGAGGTATTCGCCGATCAGGCCAAGCGCGATCAGCTGCACGCCGCCGAGGAACAGGATCACCGCCATCATCGTCGGCCAGCCGGCCACCGGATCGCTCCACACCAGCGCCTTGACGATGATCAAGACGCCGTAGGCGAACGCCACCGCCGCCGTCAGCAGGCCCAGATAGGTCGCCAGCCGCAACGGCGCGGTCGAGAAGCTGGTGATGCCCTCCAGCGCGAAGTTCCACAGCCGCCACAGGTTGAACTTGCTGCGGCCGGCCACGCGCGCGTCGCGCTGGTAGGGCACCGAGATCCGGTTGAAACCGACCCAGCCGAACAACCCCTTCATGAAGCGATGGCGCTCGCGCAGCTGCCGCAGCGCCGCCAGCGCGCGCGGCGACAACAGCCGGAAGTCGCCGGTATCGCGCGGGATCGGGGTCTTCGACAGTCGCCCGATCACCCGATAGAAGGCGTGCGCGGTCGCTCGCTTGATCCAGCCTTCGCCATCGCGCTCGATGCGGGTGCCGTGGACGTCGTCGAAGCCCTCGCGCCATTTGGCGACGAACTGCGGTATCAGCTCCGGCGGGTCCTGCCCGTCGGCGTCGAGGATCAGCGCGGCACCGGTCTCGATCCGGTCCAGGCCCGCGGTCAGCGCCGCTTCCTTGCCGAAATTGCGCGACAGTCGCAGCAGCGCCACCCGCGGATCGCCGGCCGCCAACGCCTGCAGCACCTCCCAGGTGCCGTCGCGGCTGCCGTCGTCGACGTACAGCACGCGACCGCCGACGCCGTCGGCGGCCAGCGCGTCGAGCACGGCCGCCACCCGCGGATGCAGCAGCGGCAGGCTGTCGGCCTCGTTGAAGGCGGCCACCACCACGGTCAGCAGGTCGCGGGGCGCGTTGCCGGGGAGGCCGTCGGGGGATGAGTCCGGGTTCATCCCGTCATGGTAGCGGTTCGCCCCGCTCGGCCGGCACCCGTCCGCCGACCCTGTGGCCCCGGCCGGGGCCGGCGTCAGTCCTCGAGCCCGTCCAGATAGGCGGTGCCGCCCAGATTGCGCATCTGGCGCTGGATCGCGTGGGTGCGTCGCTGCACGTAGGGCCCGGGCCGGGCCACGCTGTAGCGACGCGGACTGGGCAGCACCGCCGCCAGCCGCGCCGCCTGGGCCGGACCCAACTGCGAGGCGTCGACGCCGAAATAGGTCCTGGCCGCCGCCTGCGCTCCGTACACGCCGTCGCCGAACTCGGCCACGTTCACGTAGACCTCGATGATCCGGCGCTTGGGCCACATCGTCTCGATCAGCACCGTGTACCAGGCCTCGATGCCCTTGCGCAGCCAGCTACGGCCGCTCCACAGGAACAGGTTCTTCGCGGTCTGCTGGCTGATCGTGCTGCCGCCGCGCACCCGGCCGCCGCGCTCGTTGCTCTGGATCGCCTTTTCGATCGCCTTCAGGTCGAACCCGCGGTGCTGGAGAAAGCGCTGGTCCTCGGAGGCGATCACCGCCAGCGGCAGCTGCGCCGACACCTGGTCCAGGTCGCGCCAGTCGTAGGCGATGCGGAACGTCCCGTCGCCCGCGCCCCAGGCCTCGAACTGGCGGGCCATCATGAATGCCGAGAACGGCGGGTCGACGAAGCGCAACAGGCCCACCTGCAACACGCTGGCCAGCAGCGCCAGCAACGGCAAGGCCAGCATCCAGCGCAGCAGGCGTCGCAACCGGCGCCGGGGCCGCATGCCCGTCGCGCGCTCTTGTGACCGCCTCACCCCGCCCTCATTCTCATGCGACACCACGTTGCGATCCGCCCGATGTCCGCATTATCCGCATCGGGCGCCGGGTCGCACACCCGCCCCGTTCCGACTTTTCCGACTCCCGACCGATGAGCCCATCCGACGACAACGGCCACGACCAGCTCACCCGCTTCCTGATCGGCCGCGCCGGCGTGCGCGGCGTGCACGTACGCCTCGACGACAGCTGGCGGCAGATCCGTGGACATGGCGACTATCCGGAGGCCGCCGCCGAGCTGCTCGGCGAAGCCTGCACCGCCGCGGCGCTGTTCACCGGCCACACCAAGGTCGACGGCCGGCTCTCGATCCAGTTGCGCAGCAGCGGCACGCTGCGCACCCTGTTCGCCGAGTGCACGGCGGCCGGCACCTTGCGCGGGATCGCGCGCCTGGAGGACGGCGCCACCCCGTCGCGGGACCTGCGCCAGCTCGGCGACGACGCCCTGCTCGCGATCACGATCGAGAATCCCGCCGTCGGCAGCCGCGAGCCGGTGCGCTACCAGGGCATGGTCGCGCTCGACGCCGACAACCTCGCCGATGCCTTCGAAGGCTATTTCGTCCAGTCCGAGCAACTGCCCACGCGCCTGTTGCTGGCCGCCGGCGAACGCCATGCGGCCGGACTGATGCTGCAGAAGCTTCCCGGCGACGAAGGCGACGAGGACGGCTGGCACCGCGTCGGCGCGCTGTTCGACACCCTCGGCAGCGACGAACTGCTGGCGCTTCCCGCCGGCGAACTGCTGAACCGGCTGTTCCACGAGGATGGCGTCGAGCAGGTCGCCGGCAAGCCGCTGACATTCGCCTGCTCCTGCTCCGAGGACCGGGTCGCCGCGATGCTGGTCTCGCTGGGCGAGGAAGAAGCCCGCGCCGCCGCCGACGCGGCCGATGGCCAGGCCCATGTCCGTTGTGAGTTCTGTGGGCGGGAATACCGGTTCGACCAGGCCAGGATCGGGGAACTGTTCAAGGCCCATGCGGTCGAACTGGAAGGTCCCTCAAGGCCGCAATGAGACGAAATTCCCGATGACTGACTGAATGGGTCGATTTGTGACCGTCGCCGACCAAAGGCGGCCCGCGACGATTGTTAAATGAACATTAAAGACCTATAGTCAAGCCCTCTGGAAAGGGGAACTGACCGGCCATCGCGCCGGTCGAAGTAAGGACCAATGCGCACGCGACTGCTCCAATTGCCGCTGACCCTGCTGCTCGCCCTGGGCACGGCGACGGCTGCGCATGCACAGAGCACCGCGCCCGCGGCGGCCCCGTCCGATTCCACCGTGCTGCCGGTCTGGAACAACGCCAGCGGCAAGCTCGAGGCGGTGCTGCTGCTGGAGCCCACCGGCACCCAGCTGGCCGGCACCCGCTGGCGCTTTGGCGCCAACAACACCCTGGATACCAGCTTCGGGCTGTCTTCCGGCAATACCCTCGGCCTGGTCTGCAACCGCAAGACCGGTCTCGCCTCGGCGATCGGCAATCTCGCCAACCACTGCCTGCTGGCGGCCCTGGACCAGGACAACCGCGGCGGCAGCCGCGAGGTCAATGCCGGGGTTTCGGTCGGCAACGATGCCGGCCGCGTCGGCGTGCTGGTCGGCGAAGGCCGCGACACCCTGCCCGGGTGGATGAGCCCGAACGGCCGCAACAGCCGCTTCGACCAGAACACGCTGACCCTGTACGGCGAGAAGAACATCGGCCGCGAGGCGACCGTCTCCATCGGCGGCACCTGGGCGCGCGCGCGCCTGATTCCGGCCGCCGACCTGCCGGCCGGCTTCAGCGAGCGCTGGAACACCACCAGCCTGACCCTGGGCGCCGAGGTCGGCAATTTCGGCGCCAACATCGTCGGCCGCGTGGTCGACGTGCCCGGCCAGCCCGGCCACTGGGAGGGCCTGGGCGTGGGCATCACCTGGCGCACCCCCTGGAGCGGCCAGCTCAGCGTCGGCGCCGAGAATGTCGTCACCCGCGGCAAGAATCCGTTCGCTCCGGATGCCGGCGACAAGGAAGGAACCGTGCCCTATGTCCGCTATGAACAGGACCTCTAGGCGCCATCTTCACACGCCCCGAACTATTTTTTCGATCTAAACAGCTGATTCAAAAAGAGAAAGCCGCCCCAAGCAGGGCGGCTTTTTTTGTTCGTTAACGACACTTTAATTTTTTGGCGAAGGGGGCTACTATCGGCCGACCTTGCCGGTTTTGGCGTCTTTCTTGACTTCACCGGCAGGTTCCCATGGGAAACCAAGACTGACTTGGAGAGAGAGATGACCCTTAAGACCACCCAGCTCCGCGACGCGATTACCTTCGCGCTCGCCGTGGGCGCCACTGCCGCCGCCGGAACGGGCGTTGCCTTCGCCCAGGAAGGCGACCAGGAAGCCACCACCCTCGACCGCATCGAGGTGACCGGTTCGCGAATCAAGCGCACCGACATCGAGACCTCGCAGCCGATCTTCTCGCTGTCGCGCGAGGACATCGCAGCCCAGGGTCTGACCTCGGTCGGCGATGTGATCCAGAACATCAGCGCCAACGGTTCGACCCTCAACACCACCATGAACAACGGTGGTAACGGCGAAACCCGCGTCAGCCTGCGCAACCTCGGCTCCAACCGCACCCTGGTGCTGGTCAACGGCCGTCGCTGGGTGGGCGGTACCGGCCTCGGCGGCGCGGTCGACCTGAACACCATCCCGACCGCCGCGGTCGAGCGCATCGAAGTCCTGAAGGACGGCGCGTCCTCGATCTACGGCTCCGACGCCATCGCCGGCGTGGTCAACGTGATCCTGCGCCAGAACTTCGACGGCGCCGAAGCCAACGCCTACCTCGGCCAGTTCGACAAGGGCGACGGCGAGACCCAGGCCTACGACTTCACCATCGGCAGCGTCGGCGACCGCTGGTCGGCCATGCTGGGTGTCGGTTACGTCAAGCAGGAGCCGGTCTGGGCCGGCGACCGCGAGATCTCGGCGGTGCCGGTGTTCGGCTCCAGCCCGGGCTTCGGCGGCAGCTCGACCACCCCGGATGGCCGTTACTGCATCCTCGACATGACCACCTTCGCCTGCGCACAGCCCGATGGCAGCTATGGCCTGTGGAAGGTCGATCCGAGCAGCCCGAACGGCTACACGCCGTGGGCCGGCACCTCGGACAACTTCAACTTCGCGCCGCTGAACTACCTGCTGACCCCGCAGGAGCGCATCTCGGTCTTCGCCAACGGCTCGCTGGACATCAGCGACAACCTGCGCTTCAAGACCACGGTCACCTACAACCAGCGCAAGTCCGAGCAGCTGCTGGCCGCCATGCCGGTGGTCGTCGGCTTCCCGGGTGCTCCGCAGGCGGCCGACATCGTCATCAGCCAGGACAGCATCTACAACCCGTTCGGCCAGGACATCAACTGGATCCAGCGTCGCGCGGTCGAGACCGGCGGTCGTTCGTTCAAGCAGAACATCGACACCTTCGCCTTCAACGGCGCGTTCGAAGGCACCTTCGACATCGCCGACAAGCCGTACGACTGGGAAGCGGGCATGTTCTACGGTGAGAACCGTGCGAACAACTCCACCAACGGCCTGCTGACCTACACCGCCATCCGCAACGCGCTTGGCCCGTCGATGATCGACGGCAGCGGCAACCCGATCTGCGTCACCACCCCGGGCGACGCGTCGACCGTGATCAATGGCTGCGTGCCGGCCAACTTCCTGGGCGGCGCCGGTTCGCTGACCCCGGAAATGCTGCAGTACCTCACCTTCGAGGCGCACGATCAGTTCCAGTACAAGCAGAAGAGCTACTACGCCAGCATCGGCGGCGACCTGTTCGACCTGCCGGGCGGCCCGCTGGCCTTCTCGTTCGGCCTGGAGCACCGCGAAGAGTCGGGCTTCGACCGTCCGGACGCGCTGATCAACGCCGGCGACACCACCGGCAACTCGCGTACCGCCACCCAGGGCAGCTACAAGCTCGACGAGGCCTACCTCGAGCTGGCGATCCCGGTGCTGAGCGACGTCCCGGGCGCCCGCCTGCTGGACTTCAGCATCGCCACCCGCTACTCGGACTACAGCAACTTCGGCGACACCCTGAACAGCAAGTTCGGTTTCCGCTGGAAGCCGATCGACGACCTGCTGATCCGCGGCAACTACGCCGAGGGCTTCCGCGCGCCGTCGATCAGCGAGCTGTTCACCGGTGTGGGCGACAGCTTCCCGAACATCGACGATCCGTGTAACTCGGCCAACTTCGGTGGTCTGAGCCCCGCTGCCCAGGCCCGTTGTACCGCCGCGGGCGTGCCGGCCGGCGGTTATGGCCAGATCAACACCCAGATCCGCATCAGCGTCGGTGGCAATCCGAACCTGCTGCCGGAGAAGGCGGAGAACTACACCTTCGGCTTCGTCTACAACCCGAGCTGGCTGGAAGGCTTCGACATCTCGCTGGACTGGTGGAAGATCGAGCTGAGCGACACCATCAGCAACTTCTCGGGCCAGCAGATCCTCAACGACTGCTACCGTGAGGGCAACGCCCAGGCCTGCAGCCTGGTCACCCGTGGCGGCGGCGGCTTCATCACCGACCTGCTGTCGGCCGGCCTGAACATCGGCAGCGTCGATGTCGAAGGCTACGACATGACCGTCGGCTATCGCCTGCCGGAGACCGCGTGGGGCAAGTTCTCGTTCGTCTGGGACACCACCTACCTGGCCAACTTCGAGCAGGATCTTGACGGCGACGGCGTGGTGACGGACGACCCGCTGGTCGGCGAGGGCGGCAACCAGGTCGGCGAGTACACCGATCGCAACAACAACTGGCGCATCCGCTCCAACCTGGCGGCGCGCTGGGAGATGGGCGATTGGGGTGCGACCTGGAACGCCCGCTACTACTCCGGTCAGGACGAGCTGTGCACCGGTGTCGTTTCCGCGTCCCAGATCCCGATCATCTGCTCGGATCCGACCCGTCGCACGGCGCTTGGCGCACGCGCGGAGAACCACATCCCGAGCGTGACCTACCACGATCTGAGCGCTTACTGGAACGCTCCGTGGAACGCGAAGATCGCGATCGGCGTGAACAACGTCTTCGACAAGGATCCGCCGTTCTCGGCGACCACGTTCGCGAACAGCTTCGATCCGCAGTACGAAGTCCCGGGTCGCTTCTTCTACATGCGCTACACCCAGAAGTTCTGATCGACCCGATCCTGCGTTACCTTGCTACGGCCCCGAAAGGGGCCGTAGTTCTGTCTGCCGTCGTCATCGGCGCTCCTGCGCCGCCACCCGGAGCCCGCGCCATGGCCCTTGAGATCAGCCCGATGTTCGCCGTTCCGATGGCGCAGGACACGCACCCGGATGCGGATCGGCTCAACGCCCAGATCAAGTCGCTGTTGCTGGCACGCGAGGCCGAGGGCGAGCGCTATGCCAACCCGAATCCGTCGCTGCGGCAGCATCCGGGCGTGTTCGAGAGCGACTTCAACCTGTTCGCCTGGCCCGACCCGTGCATCCAGCAACTGCGGCTGTTCTGCTGGACCGCGCTCGGCCGTCTGGTCCAGGACCTCAACCAGTACAGCGCCGAGCAGATGCAGCAGGTGCAGATCTTCTCGCACACCTGGTTCCACGTGACCCGCCACGGCGGCTTCACGATCATGCATACCCATCCGATGGCCTCGTGGTCCGGGGTCTACTGCGTCGATCCGGGCGAAACCCCCGAGGACCGGCCCGAATCGGGCATCCTGCGTTTCCACAGCCCGCACCACTACAGCTCCTACTTCACCGACGCCGGCAACTCGCGGCTGCGGCCGCCCTACCATCACGGCACCTGGAGCATCCGCTTCAAGGCCGGGCAGCTGGTCCTGTTCCCGTCCTGGGTGCAGCACGAAGTGCTGCCGTTCTACGGCCGCGACGAACGAATCACGATCGCGTTCAACTGCTGGTTCGGGATGAAGAACGGCTGAGGCCGCGACAGCGCGTCAATCGCCGCCGTTCAGGCCACCGGCGAGTCCGGCCCAGCCAGCGCCCCCAGGGCTTCGATCAACGGCCCCAGATGCTCGCGATACGCGCGCCAGGCGCCGCCGCGGTTGCGCTGGATGCCCTGGCGCACGCTGCCGATGCTGGCGGTCGCGGTATGCCCGCCCTCGCGGCCCACGTCGAGCATTCCCGGCTCGAAATCGAGCCCGCAGAACGCCATCAGCCGCGCCGCCTGCTCCGCCGGCGCGTCGACGAAGGCCTGGTAATCGACATCGAGGATGCGCCCGGGATGGCGCTGGTGCCAGTGCGCCATCAACGCGCGGTAGCGCCGGTAGTAGTCGGCCAGATCGGACTGGTCGCAGGCATACGGCGCGTCGTGACCGAAGTAGGTGCGCAGATTGGAGAAGCAGGTGTCGAGCGGGTCGCGGCACATGTGCACGATCCGCGCGTCCGGCAGCGCCTGCAGGATGAAGCCGATGTTGAGGAAGTTCGACGGCAGCTTCTCGGTGAACACGCCGCGGTCGCCGGCACGCCAGCGCGCATGCGCGCGGAACGACCGCCCCGCCTCGCCCAGGTCGCGCCCGGCCAGTCGCTCGACCAGTTCCACGTCCAACAGCGCCGGCCGGTTGCAGTCGGCGACCTCGCGCAGGACGGCCGGGAACACATAGCTCTCGCCGCCGTCGGCGACCTGCGGGTGCCCGCCGAGCACGCGTTCGACCACGCTGGTGCCGGAACGGTACATGCCGACGATGAAGATCAGTCGCGGCGTGCCGTCGTCGCCGACCGGCGCGGCGGGACCGGCGGCCGCGGGCAGCGCGGTCAACGCCTCGAACAGGCGCGCGCTACGGTCGCGGTCGTAGGGTTCCAGCGCGCGCTTGACCGCACAGCCGCGCTCCAGCGCGCGCCATGCGCCCTCGATATCCTTCGCCGCATGCAACAGATTGTGCAGGCCGTGTTGCAGATAGGCCTCGCCCTCGCTGCCCGGACGGACCCGGCCCAGCGCCGCGCGGATCCCATCGATATCGGCGTCCAGCGTCTCCGGCCGTGGCTGCAGGGTCAGCAGCCAGCGCGCATGCGGCAGTTCGGTGCGCGAACGGGCAATCGCTCCCCGCAGCGCGGTCTGTGCGGCCTCGTGGCGTCCCGCCGTCATGTCCAGGGTGCCGCGCAGGGCATCGATCTGCGGCGCGGCGGGCGCGATCGCCGCGGCCCGTGCCAGCACCGCCTCGACCTCGTCGTACAGACCGACCGGACCCAGCTCGGCCGCCAGTTGCAGCAGCAGCGAGGCGTCGTCGCATGCCGACACCTCCAACTGTCCGACCAGTGACTGGATCAGCGCATGCGCCTCGAAACGGCGCAGCAGGCGCACCAGGTGCAGGCCGACCTCGAACGAGCGCGGCCGCTGCCTGGCCGATTCCCGCGCCAGCGCCGCGGCCCGCCGGTAGCGGCCAGCAGTGAGCAGGAACCAGGCCGCCTGCACCCGCGCCGGCAGGAACTCCGGTTGCGCCTCGGCGATCGCCAGCATCGCCTCGGCCGCCGCGACCATGTCGCCGCGACGGGCCAGCGCGGCCGCCGCCTGCCAGCCTGGAGCGTGCTCCGGACGCAGACCGTAGCCGTTGACGTCGATGGGCGCGGCCGCCGTCATGGCGCGTCGCCGGGAACGGCCGCCGTCATCGCCCGACGGACCGGATGTCCGCCCCGCCCCGGCGCGCCGCCCCCCGCATTCAGTCGGCCAGCAGGCCGGCGATACGCTGCTGCTCGTCCCTCAACGCCTGCGGCATGCGCGGACCGTAGCCATCCAGGTACTCGCCGATGCTGTCGAACTCGGCCTTCCAGCCGGTCCGCTCGAAGCCGAACAGCTTGGCCTTCGCTTCCTCGGACAGGGTGACCCCGTCGAGGTTGAGCGCGTCGGCGGTCGGCAGATGGCCGATCGGCGTCTCGACGCCGCCGGCCTCGCCCTTGACGCGGCCGATCATCCACTCCAGCACCCGCAGGTTGTCGCCGAAGCCCGGCCACAGGAACTTGCCGTCGTCGCCCTTGCGGAACCAGTTGACGTGGAAGACCTTCGGCAGCTTCGCGCCGGTCTTGTCGAACGACAGCCAGTGGCCGAAGTAGTCGGCGAAGTTGTAGCCGCAGAACGGCTTCATCGCCATCGGGTCGCGGCGCATCACCCCGACCGCGCCGGTGGCGGCGGCGGTGGTTTCCGAGCCCATCGCGGCGCCGACCAGCACACCGTGGGTCCAGTCGCGGGCCTCGAACACCAGCGGCACCAGCGAGGCGCGGCGCCCGCCGAACACGATCGCACTGATCGGCACGCCCTGCGGGTCCTCGGCCATCGGCGACCAGCTCGGGCACTGCTTCGCGCTGACGGTGAAACGCGCGTTCGGATGCGCGGCCGGTCCCTGGTCCGGATCGTAGGCGTTGCCGCGCCAGTCGGTGGCCGGCTGCTGGCCGTTGTCCAGGCCCTCCCACCACGGCTGCTCGTCGGCGGTCAGGCCGACATTGGTGAAGATGGTGTTCTTGCGGATGGTCTCCAGCGCGTTCGGGTTGGACTTCGCCGAGGTGCCCGGCGCGACGCCGAAGTAGCCGGCTTCCGGATTGATCGCGTAGAGACGGCCGTCGGCGCCCGGGCGCATCCAGCAGATGTCGTCGCCGACCGTCCACACCTTCCAGCCGTCGCGGCGGTAGCCTTCCGGCGGGATCAGCATCGCCAGGTTGGTCTTGCCGCAGGCCGACGGAAACGCGGCGGCGACGTAATGGGTCTCGCCCTGCGGATTCTCGATGCCGACGATCAGCATGTGCTCGGCCAGCCAACCCTCGTTGCGGGCCTGGAAGGAGGCGATGCGCAGCGCATGGCACTTCTTGCCCAGCAGCGCGTTGCCGCCGTAGCCGGAACCGTACGACTTGATCGTCAGCTCCTCGGGGAAGTGCATGATGAAGCGACGCTCGGGGTCGAGTTCGCCGATCGAGTGCAGTCCCTTGACGAACGCCCCCTCGCGCTCGATGCGGGCCAGCGCATCGGCGCCCATCCGGGTCATCAGCCGCATGTTGGCGACCACGTAGGGACTGTCGGTGATCTCCACGCCGCAACGCGACAGCGGCGAGTCGATCGGGCCCATGCAGTACGGGATCACGTACAGGGTGCGGCCACGCATGCAACCGTCGAACAGCGCATCGACCTTGGCGTGCGCCTCGTCCGGGGCCATCCAGTGATTGTTCGGACCGGCGTCGGCCTGCTCGCGGGTGCAGACGAAGGTCAGGTGCTCGACGCGGGCGACGTCGTCGGGATGCGAGCGGTGCAGCCAGCTACCGGGGTTGGTCTCCGCGTTCAGCGGCAGCAGGGTGCCATCCGCCTGCATCTGCGCGATCAGCGCCTCGCTCTCCTCGTCGCTGCCGTCGCACCAGTGGATCGCATCGGGGCGGGTCAGCGCGGCGACCTCGGCCACCCATTGGTTCAGCGCGGCCAGCGAGCTGCCTTCAGCGGACGGGTGGATGGCGGATTTCGACGCGTCAGAGGAAAGGGCATTCACGGCATTGCTCCGGGACGTACATCTGGGTGAGACGGATTGGAAAAGGCGATGCGGCCGGCCTGGACGGTCGCGCGGACGAACGGCGACGATGCGCGGGGCGATCGGGCCGCGGAAACCGGTCGCAACAATCAGGCCGAGGGAATCAACGTGTCCATCATGTGTTCGACGTAGGCCTCGAACTCCTCGTGCTGCATCCGGGTCTGGTGCAGCTGCAGGTTCAGCTGCAGGAATCCGACATAGGCGGCGTACAGCAGTTGCGCGCGGTATCGCGCATCGGTGCGACTGAGCCCGACCTGGCGGAACGACGCGGTCAGGTACTCCAGGCGACGGTCGGACACACGGCCGATCACCGGCTGCACGGCCGGGTGGTCCAGCGCCTTGAGCAGCTCGGAATAGACGATGTGCGATTTGACCTCGTGCGCGACCACGCTGAACAGCGCGCGCAGGCGCTGGCGCGGGTCGGGGATCGGCTCGAGCTGGCCGAACACTTCTTCCTGCTCGAACTTCTCCCAGCGCTCCAGCGCCGCGACCAGCAGCGCGTCGCGCGAGGGAAAGTGCCAGTAGAAGCTGCCCTTGGTCACGCCGAGGCGGCGCGCGAGCGGCTCGACCGCGACCGCGGCCACGCCCTGCTCGGCGATCAGGTCGAGCGCGGCCTGGGCCCAGTCGTCGGCGCTCAGGCGCCCACTCCGCTCGGGCTTCGATGGGACGGGATCGATCCGGGTGGCGGTCATGGTGACAAGTGTAACCATACGGATGGGTGGGGGACAGTATGCGGACAAGCGGCGCTGGTTGACAGGCGCCTTGACAGGCGCCGGAGACGCAAACCATACTCAAGCGTATGTTAACACCGCGCGACTCCAGCGTCCGCATCCGGCATGCCTGGCCTGATGCAGCCGGCGTCGTTCCTGCCAGGTCACCGTACCTTCGCAGCGAAACCGGCAGGATGGCCGGAAACGGCCTTCCGGCCGTCCCGACAGGAAGCGCGCGGTCCGTCCTTCCGTCGTTGTCGCACACGTTTTCCGGAGTGTCGCCATGAGCATCGCGATCCCCTTCCTTGTCCTGCTGGTCGTCAGTCTGGCAGCGGCCTATCACCGGCTGCGGCTGGCGGTATGGGTCGCGATCGGCGCGACCGCCCTGGTCGCCGCCTGGCTGCTGGGCGCCAGCACGGTCGCCAGCATCGTCGCCGGCGCGCTGCTGGCATTGGCCGCGATCCCGCTGCTGCTTCCGGCGATCCGCCTGCCGCTGATCACCGCGCCGTTGCTGAAGTTCTACACCAGGATCCTGCCGCCGCTGTCGGAGACCGAGCGGGTCGCGCTGGAGGCCGGCACGGTCGGCTTCGAGGGCGAACTGTTCTCCGGCAAGCCCGACTGGAACGCGCTGCTGAGCCAGCCCAAGCCGACCCTGCGCGAGGACGAGCAGGCCTTCCTCGACGGCCCGGTCGAGGAACTGTGCGCGATGGTCAACGACTGGGAGATCACCCACGTCCGCGCCGACCTGCCGCCGGAACTGTGGGACTTCATCAAGAAGAACAAGTTCTTCGGCATGATCGTGCCGAAGGAATACGGCGGCCTGGGCCTCACCGCGCTGGCCAACCACAAGGTGATCCAGAAGCTGGCCGCGGTGTCCAGCGTGGTCAGCTCGACGGTGGGCGTGCCCAACTCGCTGGGCCCGGCCGAGCTGCTGATGCACTACGGCACCCAGGAGCAGAAAGACTATTACCTGCCGCGCCTGGCCGACGGCCGCGAGGTGCCCTGCTTCGGCCTGACCGGCCCCTGGGCCGGCTCGGACGCGACCTCGATCCCCGACTACGGCATCGTCTGCATGGGCGACTGGAACGGCGCCCGCGTGGTCGGCGTGAAACTGACCTTCGACAAGCGCTACATCACCCTGGCGCCGGTCGCCAGCCTGATCGGCCTGGCCTTCCGCATGTACGACCCGGACGGCCTGATCGGCGACAAGCGCGACATCGGCATCACCCTGGCGCTGGTGCCGCGCGACACCGACGGGGTCGAGATCGGCCGCCGCCACTTCCCGCTGAACTCGCCGTTCCAGAACGGCCCGATCCACGGCAAGGAGGTCTTCATCCCGCTGAGCCAGCTGATCGGTGGCGAGGCCTACGCCGGCAAGGGCTGGCAGATGCTGGTGGAATGCCTGTCGATCGGCCGCTCGATCACCCTGCCCTCGACCGCCAGCGGCGGTGCCAAGATGGCGGCGGTGGTGACCGGCGCCTACGCCCGCATCCGCAAGCAGTTCGGCCTGTCGATCGGCCGCTTCGAGGGCGTCGAGGAGGCGCTGGCGCGGATCGCCGGCAACGCCTACGCCGCCAGCGCCTTGTCGGAGGCCTCGGCGGCGGCGGTCGCGCGCGGCGAGCTGCCGGCGGTGCCGTCGACGATCTCCAAATACCACTGCACCGAGATGGGCCGCGAGGCGGCCAAGGATGCGATGGACATCCACGGCGGCAAGGGCATCATCCTCGGACCGAAGAACTACCTCGGCCGCGGCTGGCAGGCCTCGCCGATCGCGATCACCGTGGAAGGCGCGAACATCATGACCCGCTCGCTGATGATCTTCGGCCAGGGCGCGATCCTCTGCCACCCGTGGGTGCTGAAGGAAATGAAGGCCGCAACCCTGCCCGATCCGGGCGAGCGCCTGCGCGAGTTCGACCGCAACCTGTTCGGCCACATCGGCTTCGCGATCTCCAACGCGGTTCGCAGTTGGTGGTTCGGCCTG
The DNA here is from genome assembly GCF_003233695.1 of Marilutibacter maris. Taxonomy (NCBI): domain Bacteria; kingdom Pseudomonadati; phylum Pseudomonadota; class Gammaproteobacteria; order Lysobacterales; family Lysobacteraceae; genus Marilutibacter; species Marilutibacter maris. The sequence goes on from NZ_CP029843.1 coordinate 3,175,498, forward strand.
ACCGGCGCACGCATCGGCAGCGCCCCGGGCGATACCTACACCCGCCGCTACTACCGCAAGCTCAACCGCTACTCGGCGGCGCTGGCGCTGATGGCCGACACCTCGATGCTGCTGCTGGGCGGCAAGCTGAAGTTCAAGGAATCGCTGTCCGGCCGCCTCGGCGACGTGCTCAGCCACCTGTACATTGCCAGCGCGATGCTCAAGCGCTACGAGGACGAAGGCCGCCCGGCGTCCGACCAGCCGCTGCTGGCCTGGTCGTTCCACAACAGCGTGCACAAGATGGAGATCGCGCTGTCGTCGGCGCTGCGCAACTTCCCGATCCGTCCGGTCGGCTGGCTGCTGTGGATGCTGGTGTTCCCGTGGGGCCGCCGCGCGCAGGCGCCGAGCGACCGCCTCGGCCACAAGACCGCGGCCCTGCTGATGTCGCCCAACGATGCCCGCGACCGCCTTGCCCGCGGCATCTTCCTGACCCCCTGCGCGAACAACCCGGCCGGTCGCATCGCCAGCTACCTGCCGCAGGTGGTGCTGGCCGAACCGGTCGAGCGCAAGTTCCTGAAGGCACTGAAGAACAGCGACATCGAGGCGCTGGACTTCGCCGCCCAGCTCGACGAGGGGGTCCGCGAAGGCTGGATCACCGCCGAGGAGCGCAAGCAGCTCGAGGCCCTGCGCGAGATGACCATCGACGCGATCTCGGTCGACGACTTCGAGGCCTGGGAGCTGCGCTCGGCGGGCTACTACAGCGACCGCATCGAAGCCGCCCGGCGCGACGCCGCCTGACGGCGAACGACGGGACCAGGAAGACGGCGGGGCAACCCGCCGTCTTCGCATCCGCGGGAGACATGCATGAGCGATACCGGATACGTCGCGCCGCTGCTAGCCACCTGGCGCCGCATGACCCGCTGGCCCGCGGGGCGCTGGCTGTTCTCGCGCGCGGTCTGCCTCAAGGCACCCTACTTCTCGACGATCGCCCCGCGGTTCCAGGTGCTGGAGCCCGGACGCTGCGAGGTGCGGATGCGCGACCGCCGCGCGGTCCACAACCACATCGGCACCGTCCACGCGATCGCATTGTGCAACCTGGCCGAGCTGGCCGGCGGGGTGATGCTCGATGCCAGTCTGCCGCGCGGCATGCGCTGGATCCCAAAGGGCATGAGCGTCGCCTACCTGGCGAGGGCGCGCGGCCGCATGCATGCGGTGGCGACACCGGAGCGTCCGATCGAAGCCGCCGACGCCGGCTACGAACTGCCGGTCGTGGTCGAGGTCGGCAACGACGCCGGCGAGGCGGTGTTCAGCGCCCGAATCACAATGTGGGTGTCGCCGAAGCCGGCGAAGGCATAGCCGGCGGCCGCCGGGTCAGGGCAGGATGCCGTGGCGGGTGCGGCGGTCGAACTCGCGGTCGCGGCGCCTGAAGTCGGCGATGATCTCGCGCGCGGCGCGATCGATGTCCCTGCGCGACCCATTGCAGGGCAGCCGTTGTGGCAGCGCCTGGAACATGCGCTCGATCTCCGCCGCAGCCTGCTCGCCGTGGCCCGCGTGCACCGCCTCGTGCACGTTCAGATCGGCCAGGAACCGGTCCCATTGCGATACCAGCATGGAACCGGCACCGACGCGCCCGCGCCATTCCGGCAGGGTGATCGTGATGTCCACCGCCACATCCCAGTAGGCGATCTGGCACTGCCCATCCCCGAGTGGCCAGCTCTGCCACGACCAGGTGACCTGCCATTCCGTATAGCCGCTGTAGCGTCGCCCGCTGACCGGATCCACCGGCCCTTTCGCGCGCATCTGCGCCACCCAGGCGGCGCGCGACTGGCCGTCGACCGGATAATGGCTGACACGCCGCTCCACCCGTGGCGAGGCCTGCGCCGCCATGGCGGCAGCGAGCGCGGCCGCGGCGATCGCAAACGCGACCGCCGATGTCCGCGCCGGCGCGCGCGCTATCCAATCCGTTCCCGATGCCATGCCACAAGCACCTCCCGCTCCCGCGCGGCATCGAGTCCGGCACGCGGCTTGGCGCGCCGCTCGGCGGGCTGCTCGCGCCACCAGGCGAGGGTGTCGCGCACGGTGTCCTCGAGCGGGCGATAGCCAAGCCCGGCCGCCTGCGCGCGTGCGCTGGAGGTATGCCCGAACCCGGCGTACTCGCCTTCGGCCGGGATCCAGGCCGGCATGTCGCGCCAGGGCTGGACCTCGTGCCGTTCGAGGAAGTCGGCCGGCACCCAAGTCAGCGTCGAGCTGGCCCCGGGCGGCTGCGGACACGGCGTGGTGATGCAGTTCATCACGTTCATCCGCCGCGCGACCTGCTGGCAGGTCTCCAGCAACCGGCCCATCGTCAGCGCACCGGCCGGAGCGTCGGCGTTGAAGGTGCCGACCGTGCGCTGCTCCAGAAGGTGCAGGAGGAATGCGGCCAGGTCGCGCACGTCGATGAACTGGGTCGGCCCGTCGGGGCGGCCGGGGGCGAGAATCTCGCCGCCGCGGTCGGCCCGCGCCGGCCAGTAGGTGAAACGGTCGGTGGTATCGCCCGGACCGACGATCAGGCCCGGACGCACGATCGTGGTCCGCTCCGGCATCTCAGCCTCGGCCGCGCGCTCGCACAGGGCCTTGAGCCCGCCGTAGGTCTCGCCGTTGACCTCGGTGACGGTCGGGTCCGGCAGCTCGATCAGGGCGCCGTCCTCGTCCATGCCGGGCAGGTCGTTGCGCGCATACACCGACACCGTCGACACCACCAGATACTGGCCGATCCGCGGCGCAAGCAGCCGCGTGGAACGGGTCACATCGGCCGGGACATAGGCCGAGGTGTCGAGCACCACGTCCCAGCGCTGGCCGGCGTCGAGCGCCGACAGATCGCTCTTGCGGTCGCCGTGGAGCTGCTCGACGTCGGCGTACTCCGCCCCGCTGAAGCGTTCGGGGTTGGTCTTGCCGCGATTGAACAGGGTCAGCCGGTGACCGCGGGCCCGTGCCGCCTCGACGAAATGCGGACCGAGAAAGCCGGTACCGCCCATCACCAGGATGCGCAGGCCGCCACCGGCGTCTTCGCGCGGCGCCGCCTCGGCCTCGGCGGCCGCTCCGCGCATCATCGCGCCGCAACCCGGCAGGGCCATCGCTATCGCGGCGCCCAACCCTCCCAGCAACACTTCACGTCTTCCGATCGACATCGCCCATCTCCCTGCCATGTACCGTTTCCGTCCCAGACTGTGACCGCATGGGCGGGCGCGGCCATCGGCCATTGGTCATCCGGCTTCGCGGTTGCCGCTGCCTCCGGCGTCGGCCAGCCCGTCCTCGGGCAGGCCGCGCTGCGCGCGGACCACCCGCCACGCCGCCATCGCCAGGCCGGCGGCCACGCCGATGCCGGCCACGAACACCACCCGGCTGCCGAACACGGCCAGCGCCTTGTGCACCCAGACGAAGGTCAGGTCGGCGCCCCGATAGACCACGGTATCGATCACCGCCTTGGCCTTGTAGCGCGACTCGCGGTCGACCCGGGTATAGAGGGTCTCGCGACCGGGCTTGCCCAGCGAGAACTCGCCGGCGCGGGTCGCGACCTGGGTCACCGCCACCAGCAGCGGCAGCGGCGACATCGCCAGCAGGGCGTAGCCGGCGAGGATCGCAAAGGCCGGAATCAGCAGCGCCGGGGCCACCCCGTAGCGCCGCAACAGCCAGCGTGTCAGCAGCAGCTGGATCAGCAGGGTCAGCGCGTTCACCGAGCCGTCGATCAGCGAATAGTAGCGGGTCGCATCGCGCGGATCCGGATAGAACGCCTTCACGATCGCCGCCTGCTCGTTGTACAGCAGGGTGCCGACACCGACACCGAAGAACAGCAGCAGCGCCAGCGCCCGCAACAGTGGACGCGACCAGACCAGGCGCAGGCCGGCGATGATCGATCCGCCCATCGCCCGCTCGCCACTGGCGTCGTGATGCATACGCTCGCGCCGGATCGCCCACGGTCGCAGCCTCAGGATGCACAGCAGGCACAGGGCCAGGAAGCCGGCCGACACCAGCAGCAGGTTGGCCACGCCCAACCGGCCGACCAGGGCGGTGGTCAGCGCGGGTCCCGCCAGCGCGCCGAGGGTGCCGCCGGCGCCGATGTAGCCGTAGAAGCGCTTGGCATGGTCGTTGTCGAACACATCGGCCATGAAGCTCCAGAACACGGTGACCGCGAACATGTTGAACACCGCGACCCAGATGAAGAACAGGCCGCCACGACCGGGCACCGTGTGATGGAAGATCCAGTAGAAGCCCAGCAGGCAGGCGATGAAGAACAGATAGACCACCGGCAGGAACACCCGCCGCGGGAAGTGCGCCACCAGGGCGCCGTAGATCGGCTGCAGCAGCACCATGACCACGAAGGTGCCGGTGAACAGGGTCTGCAGGGTGTAGTCCTGCAGGTCGATGCCATGGCCGGCCGCCCAGGCCAGCAGGGCGGGCGGGAACACCGCCATCGCGTCGCCGGAAGCCCCCATCGCATCGCGCATCGGCCGCAGCACGTAGTAGCCGCACAGCAGGCTGAAGAAATACAGCATCGCCCACCACAGCGGCGGCGACTCCGCCAGCTCCGCGCGGAAACGGCGCCAGCCCTTCGCCGCGTCATTGCGTGTGCGATGCCCTGACGGGACGGCTTCGGTCATCGGGTGCCTGCTGACATGGATGGGGCGGACCGCACGGGCGGCGGGCCGATGCTATCAGCCTCGCGTGTCCGGTATCGACGCCGCCGCCCCGGAATGCGTACCGTCGTCGGCATTCCAATACGCCCCGCCACGAGCATTTGCTCTAATCGGCCTGCTTACGGTCGAAGGGTCATTCCGTGGGTCCGCCTGTGTACGACTACATCATCATCGGTGCCGGTTCGGCCGGCTGCGTACTCGCCAACCGGTTGTCGGAGGACCCGGACGTGCGCGTGCTGCTGCTGGAAGCCGGACCGCGCGACCGCCATCCCTTCATCCACATGCCGGCCGGCATCGCCAAGCTGGTCGGGATCAAGCGCCTGAACTGGGATTACTACACCGCGCCGGAACCGCAGCTCGACGGTCGCACGCTGTGGTGGCCACGCGGCAAGGTACTGGGCGGTTCCAGCTCGATCAATGCGATGTGCTACACCCGCGGCGTCCCCGGCGACTACGACGAGTGGGCGGCGCTCGGCGCCGACGGCTGGCACTGGGACAACGTGCTGCCCTACTTCCGCCGCGCCGAACACAACCAGCGCGGCGGCGACGCCCTGCACGGCGACGCCGGCCCGCTGCACGTGTCCGAGCTGCGCCACAGCAATCCGCTCTCGCATGCCTTCATCGAAGCCGGAACGCAGGCCGGCTACCCGCGCAACGACGACTTCAGCGGCCCGACCCAGGAAGGCTTCGGCCTCTACCAGGTCACCCAGAAGCAGGGCGCCCGCTGCTCCAGCGCGGTCGCCTATCTGGATCCGGCGAGGCCGCGCGACAACCTGGAGATCGTGACCGGCGCGATGGTGTCCCGGATCACCTTCGAGCCCGGCCGCGGCGGCACGCCGCGCGCCAACGGAGTGACCTACAACGTCGGCGGCCGCGCCTTCCACCAGCCCTGCTCGGGCGAGGTGCTGCTGTGCGGCGGCGCGCTGAACTCGCCACAGACGCTGATGCTGTCGGGCATCGGTCCGGCCGCGCAGCTGCGCCGGCATGGCATCGAGGTGCTCGTCGACGCAGCGCAGGTCGGCGAGAATCTGCAGGACCACCTCGACATCTGCACCCTGCGGCAGTGCACGCAGCCGATCACCTACGATCGCGTCAGCGACCTGCGCATCGCCTTCGACTACTACCTGCGTGGCCACAGCGGCGTCGGCAGCAGCAATGTCGCCGAGGCCGGCGCCTTCGTCCGTTCGCCGCTGGCGCCGGATGCGCGCGCCGATGTCCAGCTTCACTTCGTCCCCGCCCTGCTCGACGATCACGGCCGCAACCGCCTGCCCGGCGACGGTTTCACCGTGCACGCCTGCTTCCTGCGCCCGCGCAGTCGCGGACGCCTGAGCCTGGTCAGCGACCGTGCCGCCGACAAGGTGCGAATCGAGGCGAACTATCTCGGCGACGCCGACGGCTTCGACATGCGGATGATGGTCGAATGCGCGCGGCTGTCGCGCGACGTGCTCGCCCAGCCCGCGTTCGACCGCTACCGCGGCGCCCCGATCTTCCCGGACCGCGACGACCTCGACGACGCCGGCCTTGCGGCCTTCGTCCGCGCCAAGGCCGAGAGCATCTATCACCCGATCGGCACCTGCCGGATGGGCCGCGACGCCGACGCGGTGGTCGACCCGGATTTGCGCGTGCGCGGCGTCGACGGCCTGCGGGTGATCGATGCTTCGGTGATGCCGCGCCTGCCCGGCGGCAACACCAACGCGCCGACGATCATGATCGCCGAGCGCGCCGCCGACCTGATCGCCGGACGCAAACGCAACGAAGTCCGTGATCCGCGCGTCGACGCCGTGGGAGCGGTGTAGGCCGGGATGTCCCCGCACCCCTGCCGCGCGATTCGTTCCCTGGCCTAGCAGCGGCGTGAGCCGCGACAAGGCCTTCACGGGAAGGCCCTGTCCCTATGGGAAGTGCGGCGCCCCTGGTTTCAATGCTGGCCGAGCATCGGCGGCAGCGGACAGTGCAACACGCCGCAGATGGTCCGCAGCAGCTCCGCCTCGGCGACGCTGACCCGGCCATCGTGGCCGATCGCGTCGGTGATCGCCTCGATCAGCACCTGCTTGGCCAACGGGTCCAGGGCATCGAGCGGCTCCCATACCTCGTCCAGCGCGACCACGCCGGAAGCCGGCGGCGCATACGGCAGGTGATCGCGCGGCAGCACCCGGTTCAGCCCGGCGAGGTAGGCGCGTTTCGCGGCCGCCCCGTCGGCGTGGCCGGCCTGCGCGACCACCGCGAGCAGGGTCGCGAACTCATAGCGCACGCCGGTCGCCTTGCGCCGCCCCATCCGCAGATAGCGCGATGGGTCCAGCGACTCGCGCACCTGCACCGCGAGCAGGCGCGCCAGGCAGTACTCGAACAGGCTGACCTGGCCGTCGGCGTAGACCATCGCATTGGCCGCATCCAGGAACCCATCCAGCTCGGGCCGCGGGCGCAGCCGCAGTACCGGGAACGCCATCGCCGCCAACGGCAGTCTCAGCATCGGATGCAGGTCGTGCAGCACGGTCTGGCGAAGGTGACGGGCCTGCTCGGCGATCACCCGGCCGAGCCGCGTCGAGATCTCCTCGACCTGCTTTCCGGCGATCTCCGGGCGGGTGTCCATCAACAGGCCCAGCAGCAGCGGGACCACCCTGTCGCGCTGGCGCGCGATCTCGCGCAAGGCCTCCGGCATCGCCGCGACGATCGCATCGGCACGCAGATAGTCGTCGGCACCCGGATGAGCGACCTGATCGACCACCTCCCGCGGCGCGATCCGCTGCTCGCCGCCGGCCCCCGGCAGCGGCGGCGGTCCCGCCGGCGCCAGGCCCATCTGCACGTCCTCCTCCAGCCCGTTGGGCGGCGCCACCACCCAACGCTGCGACAAGGCTTCCAGCTGTTCCGGACGAAAGTCCGGTTCCAGCGCCTGGATCCGCTCGACCAGCGACGGGTGGGTCGCGAACCAGCCGCTCAGGCCGACGCCGTCGCCGAACAGCATGTGGCTGACCTCCTCCGCCTCGCCGCGCGCGGCCAGCCGCGAACCGTCGTGCAGGCCGCCGATCTTCTTCAGCGCGCCGGCCAGGCCCGTGGTCTGGCGGGTGAACTGGACGGCCGAGGCGTCGGCCAGACGCTCGCGGCTGCGACTGACCCCGGCCTTGATCATCCTGCCGAAGAACAGGCCGATGCCACCGATCGCCATCGCCACCAGCGCCGCCGCGATCACCGCCACGGCACCGCGGCGCCCGGCATAGTGTCCGTGGGTGAGCACCTTGCGACCGATCAACGAGATCATCATGATCCCGAACAGCACGCCGATCAGGCGGATGTTCAGACGCATGTCGCCGTTGAGGATGTGGCTGAACTCATGCGCGATCACGCCCTGGAGTTCGTCGCGATTGAGCCGCTCCAGGGCGCCTCGGGTCACCGCGATCACCGCGTCGGAAGTGGTGTAGCCGGCCGCGAACGCGTTGATCGCCGCTTCGTGCTCGAGCACGTAGATCTTCGGCACCGGCACGCCGGACGCGATCGCGATCTCCTCGACCACGTTGCGCAGGCGCCGCAGGTTCAGATCCTGGGTATCTTCCGGCACCGGCACGCCACCCAATTGCTGCGCGACCGGCTCGCCACCGCCGCCGAGGCTGGCGATCCGGAACAGCGAACCGAGGCCGATCACCGCCAGGGTCGCCACCGACGCGAGCAGGATCGGCCCCGGATCGGGGCCGGCGACCACGGCGACCGCCAGGTCGACGGCGAGCACGATGCCGAGCACGGCCAGGCCGAACAGCACGATCAGGCGGAACGAATGGCGGCGCGCCGCCGCCTGGTGTTCAAAGAAATTCACTCGAAGAAATTCACTCGAAGAAGTTCACTCGAAGAAATTCATGGGTGAAGGCCGCCGGGCCGAGAACCGGGAGCGGGGGCTTCGGCCCGGGGCGCGGCCGTTCCGCCCCCCGGCCGCGCGCTTCGTGCGCTCGGTCCTGCGATCAGAACTGCACCTTCGGCGCCTCGCGCACCTCCGCGCGGTCCGCCGGGATGTCGAGCAACGCGGCCGGAGCGAAATTGAACATCCCCGCGACCACGCTCGACGGGAACACCTCGCGCTTGTTGTTGTAGGCCATCACGCTGTCGTTGTAGGCCTGACGCGCGAACGCGACCTTGTTCTCGGTGCTGGTCAGCTCCTCGGTCAGCTGCATCATGTTCTGGCTGGCCTTGAGCTCGGGATAGGCTTCCACGGTGACCAGCAGCCGGCTGAGCGCGCCGTCGAGCGCGCCCTGGGTACGCGCCAGCTCGGCCATCGCGGCCGGATCGCCCGGTGCCGCCTTGGCCGCGGCCAGGCCCGATTGCGCGGCGTTGCGGGCCGCGGTCACCGCTTCCAGGGTTCCTCGCTCATGGGCCAGGTAGGCCTTGGCGGTCTCCACCAGGTTCGGAATCAGGTCGAAGCGGCGCTGCAACTGGACATCGATCTGGGCGAACGCGTTCTTGTAGGCGTTGCGGGCCATCACCAGCCCGTTGTAGATGCCCACCGCCCACAGCGCGAACAGGACCACCAGGCCCAGCACTATCAATAAACCCAGCATGATCGTGTCTCCCCTTGGTGCTTGAACCCCCGCATGGGGTCGGCGCTAGAATCGAATGCGACCCAGCATACGCAGGCGCTGCGCACGATGAAAGACAAGGCGACCATCCGGTCCCGCACTCCCGGGCGTTTGGCGGCACTGGCCGTCCTGCTGCCCCTCGCCCTCGGCTCCACCGCCCAGACACCCCCGCCCCTGGATCCGGGCCAGCCCGCCGCCGGCAACACCGTCTCGACGACCACTGCCACGCCGCTTCCACCCGGCTTCGATGTCGCCCGCTTCGAGGCGATGGCCCAGCACCTGGCCGCCGACAACCGCGTGCCCGCCCTTGCGGTGGCGATCGTCCACGACGGCAGGGTGCTCAGCGCGCGCGGCTACGGCGTCACCGACATGCAGAACGCGGCGCCGGTCGACGGCCACACCGTGTTCAGGCTGGCATCGCTGTCGAAGGGTTTCGCCTCGACGATGGCCGGGCTGCTGATCAACGACGGCACCCTGCGCTGGGACAGCAAGGTCAACCAGTACCTGCCCGACTTCCAGCTCAAGGACGCCAACGCGACCGGGCAGGTGACCGTGGCCGATCTGCTCAGCCATCGTCTCGGCCTGCCGTACAACACCTACGACCGCGACCTGGAACGCTACGTCGACTACCGGACCCTGGCGCGACGGCTCTCCGATGCCCCGCTCAAGTGCGAGCCCGGCACCTGCTACGCATACCAGAACGTCGCCTTCAGCCTGATCGGCGATGTCGTGTTCGCCGCGACCGGCAAGTTCTACAGCCAGGAGGTACAGCGACGCCTGTTCAAGCCGCTGGGCATGAACGACGCCAGCCTCGGCCTGGAAGGCATCGAGGGCAGTCCGAGCTGGGCGCGCCCGCACGTGCGTACCCGTGGCGGCTGGGTTTCGGTTTCGCCGAAGCCGACCTACTACCAGCTCCCGCCCGCCGCCGGCGTCAACGCCAGCGCCAGCGACATGGCGCAGTGGCTGATCGCCCAGACCGGACACCGGCCGGACGTGATCTCGGCGCCGCTGCTGGCGACCCTGCACGAGCCGTTGGTCGACACCCCCGGCGAGATGCGCAGCTCATGGCGCCGGGAACGCCTGTCGTCTGCGGGCTATGCGCTGGGCTGGCGCGTGTACGACTATGCCGGGCAGCGGATGATCTACCACGGCGGCGCGGTGCAGGGATACCGCGGCATGATCGCGCTGTTGCCGCAGCGCGATCTGGGCGTGGTGGTGATGTGGAACTCGGAAAGCGGCCTGCCCTCGGGACTGATGCCGACCATCATCGACAGCGCGCTGGGGCTGCCACCGCACCGCTGGCTCGACATCGACATCGACGAGACCGCGTACTCGGGCAAGGGCGACGCTCACGCGGCGGCAACGCACTGAGCCCCTGGCGCGATCGCGCCATCCCGATTCGCGCGGCGGCGCCTCTCGGCATGGCGTAAAGGTCGTCGCGTGACCGCAAACGCCTTGCGCACGTTCCAATGAAAAAACTCTCTCCCCGCCTGGGCTGCGGGGAGAGAGTCGGATGACAGCGTACTGCGGTATCGGGACTGCTTAGATCATCGGCGCCGGGGTGGCCGGCATGGCGGCCGGTGCCGCCTTCTTGGCGGCGCGCTTGGCGGTCTTGCGTGCCGGCTTCTTGGCGCTCTTCTTGGTGGCCTTCTTGGCGGCCTTCTTGACCGTCTTCTTGGCGGCCTTCTTCACCGTCTTCTTGGCCGCCTTCTTCGCGGTCTTCTTGGTGGCGGCCTTGCGGGCCGTCTTCTTGGCGGCCTTCTTCACCGTCTTCTTGGCCGCCTTCTTCGCGGTCTTCTTGGCGGCGGCCTTGCGCACGGTCTTCTTGGCGGCCTTCTTCACCGTCTTCTTGGCCGCCTTCTTCGCGGTCTTCTTGGCGGCGGCCTTGCGCACGGTCTTCTTGGCGGCCTTCTTCGCGGTCTTCTTGGCAGCCTTCTTGGCGGTCTTCTTCGCCGCGGCCTTCTTCACCGTCTTCTTCGCGGCCTTGCGCACCGTCTTCTTGGCGGCGGCCTTGCGCACGGTCTTCTTGGCAGCCTTCTTGGCGGCCTTCTTCACGGTCTTGCGCGCTGCCGACTTCTTGGCGACCTTCTTGGCGGCCTTCTTCGCGGCAGGTTTCTTCTTCGCAGCTTTCTTAGTGGCCATGGTATGGCTCCTCGTCAGTGGTCGAACATTGACCGATCGTCAGTCGATCGGGGGTATTGCCCAGTACGAACCAGCGTCGCGGCGACAGCGCCGGCGACAAACCGCCGGCGCGCCACGCGTGCCGGACGGATTCGCGACAGGCATGCGGCCGTCCCGCGCGACCGGGATCGGGCAGCCTGGAAAAGGATGGGATTTGACGGTGCCGGAAGAATCTCCGCGGTGTGGCGGGCCGAGTCGAGCGCGAATCTTTGCAATCCTTCAGGGGACACAAACCCGACATCCACCCTGATGATCGAGCTGGCGGAGTTGGGTTGTGCACGGCGCGTTGTCGCGATCGTTTTTCTCACTCGTGTTCGCAGGAACCGTCTGCTGGGCGAAACGTAATCACGGTTTTTGCAGGTGTCAACAACTCCGACACCAGTTTTTCCGGTATCGACGCGACCGCATGCCGCGGTGCGCATGCCGGCACGAACGCACTGCGCGCGCGTCGCGTGCGCGACAATCGTTGCACCGCGCGCAAGGCGTTGCGAAAAACAGCATGTTTCAAGGCAAAAAATGCAATGCGCGATCGACGCGCATCGATCGCGACATCTATCCCGCCGGAACGGCACTGGTGAAAATTTGGCCACCCCGATCGTGTGAAAAAACTTTCACCGCGATCCGGATCGGCGCCTCGTTTTCGGCATCGCACAACCCGAAATGCGCGAAAGTGCGCGACGCGATCGGCGGCGTCAGCGACGCGTCCATCGTCCTCGTCGGCAACCCGCGTCGCCGCGCGTCGCATCGCGAACGCGCAACCGCGCGATGTCCGCGACGACGATCCGATCGCACTGCGACTGCGGATGTTCGCCGCCATCCATGACCACCGCCTCGCTGGAAACCGCGCAAAAAAAAAGCCGGACATCTTTCGATGTCCGGCGCGTTGTTCCCGGCCCGGGCTCCGGCGGCTGCCGTGCCCGCGGCGGACGACTCGGTCAGTGGTCGTCGTTCTCGAGCAGCTCGGCGTAGTCGTCCGGACCGAGCAGTTCGTTGAGCTGCTCCGGCTCCTCGATCTCGAGGGTGTACAGCCAGCCCTCGCCGTAGGCGTCCTCGTTGATGGTCTCGGGCTTGTCGCCCAGGGCCGCATTGACCTCGACGACCGTGCCGGTCACCGGCGCATAGACGTCCGAAGCCGCCTTGACCGACTCGACCACCGCGCAGGGATTGCCGGCCTCGACGCGATCGCCGACGTTCGGCAGCTCGACATAGACCAGGTCGCCCAGCAGGCCCTGGGCGTGATCGGAAATGCCGACAGTGACCTTTCCGTCACCTTCGACGCGGGCCCACTCGTGGGACTTCATGAACTTCAGATCGCCGGGGATTTCACTCATGGCTGGCCTCTGTATCTCGGCTGGGGCGGCTGGGGGGATGCTGTGAAGCTGGGCGCCTAGTGTAACGGCCCGCCTGTGACCGCGACAGGGTACGCGGCGCCGGCATGTCGCCCGGCGGGACTAGCAGCGCGCGAAGGGTGCGCGCCCGCTGTCCAACGCCGCGCGCAGCGCTTCGACGCGATCCTGCCCCCAGAACGGCTCGCCGTTGAGCACGTAGCCCGGCAGCCCCGGCAGGTCGGCGGCGATCGCCGCGGCGGTGTTGGCGGCGTAGGTGGCCTGTACCGCCTCGCCTTCGGCCGCCTCGATCACCGCCCCGGCATCGAAACCGTTCGTGGTCAGCAGTGCCGCGACCTGGTCGCGGTCGGCGATGTCGCGGTCGTCGGCCCAGACCGTACGGAACGCCGCCGACACGTAGTCGCCCGGGTCGCGTCCGCTCTCGGCGAGGACGATCGCGCAGCGATCGGCCAGGGACGGATCGGCCGGGAAGTGACGCGGCTGCAGGTTCAACGGCACCGCCCTCGCCTCGCGCCAGCGCTGCAGTTCGACCAGGCGATAGCGCTGGCGCGCGGGGGCGCGCTGTCCCAGCGGCAGGCCGCCATTGGCTTCGAACAGTTCGAAGATGCGCACCGGACGGTAATGCAGCCGCGCGCCGGTCTCGCGCGCCGATTGCAGCAGCGCCGCATGCCCGAGGTAGGCATACGGCGAAATCACGGTGAAGTAGTAGTCGATCGACGCCATCTCGTGCTCCGGGTTCGTATGGGAGGTCGGGCCGGCCACCTGTGAGGCGCCGGTTCCAGCTCGGGCATCCCTGCCCCGCTGGCGGCCCCGGCCCCGCTGCGCATCCTGCCCGGGACGAAGAAACGCGTGCGAAGTCGCGTTGGCGCTAAACCGCCGGCACCAGGCTCTCGCCCTCGCGCACGAACGGGAACTTCACCACCCGCACCGGCACTTCGCGGCCGCGGATGTCGACGCGCACGCCACCGTCGGCGCCCAGCGCGATGTCGCCCGCGGGGACGCGCGCGAACGCGATCGCCTTGCCGAGCGTCGGCGAGAAGGTGCCCGACAGGATCTCGCCGTCGCCGTGCGCGGTCAGCACCTTCTGCCCGTGGCGCAGCACGCCCTTCTCGTCCATCACCAGGCCGATCATCTGCCGCGGCGCGCCTTCGGCCTTCTGCCGCTCCAGCACGTCGCGGCCGATGAAGGCGCGGCCCTCGTCGAGCGCCACGGTCCAGGCCAGCGCGGCCTCGTACGGCGACACCGCCTCGTCCATGTCCTGGCCATAGAGATTCATGCCCGCTTCCAGTCGCAGGGTGTCGCGGGCCCCCAGACCGGCCGGCTTGACCCCCGCTTCCAGCAGCGCGTTCCACAACGCCACCGCGTTGTCCTGCGGCACCACTATCTCGAAACCGTCCTCGCCGGTGTAGCCGGTGCGCGCGACGAACAACTCGACGCCGCCGTCGGCCAGTTCGGCGCTGCCGGCGGAGAAGCGGGTCAGCTTGCCGACGCGCTCGCGGTCCTCCTCGCGCAGCAGTCCGATCGCCTTCTCGCGCGCGTTCGGGCCCTGAACGGCGATCATCGCGTAGTCGTCGCGCTCGACGACCTCGACGGCGAAGGCCGCGGCCTGCGCATTGATCCATGCCAGGTCCTTCTCGCGGGTCGCGGCGTTGACCACCAGACGGAAGAACACGTCGGACAGGTAGTAGACGATCAGGTCGTCGATGACGCCGCCGTCGGCATTGAGCATGCAGGTGTACAGCGCCTTGCCCGGCTTCTTGAGCTTGTCGACCGAGTTGGCCAGCAGGTGGCGCAGGAACTCGCGCACGCGTTCGCCGCGCAGGTCGACCACGGTCATGTGGCTGACGTCGAACATGCCGGCGTCGCCGCGGACCTGATGGTGTTCCTCGATCTGCGAACCGTAGTGGATCGGCATGTCCCAGCCGCCGAAGTCGACCATCTTGGCGCCGAGGGAACGGTGGGTGTCGTTGAGAACGGTCTTCTGGGTCATCGCCGTGGATCGCTTCGGGGAAGTGGGGGGAGCCGGCGATTATCCCAGATGTCAGCCCTCGTAGCCGTAGCCCTCGTTGGGGCAGCGAACTCCGGTGGCATCGACCTCATCCAGGCGCTCGGCCTCGAAGTCGAATGCCCAGGCCTGGTGGACCGGCTCGTACCACTCCCCGGCGGCCTCGGTCCGGGCGAGCGCGAGGACCACCGCGCGGCCGTCGTCCAGCGGCTCGCAACCCAGGTGGACGAAGGCGGCGCCCTCGATCGCCGGCCGCTCGACCGCCTCGAGCACGCGCCATACCGCGTGGTTGCCGTCGCGACCGACCTGCCTGAGCACCAGCGCGTGGGTCACGTGCGCCATGTCCTTTCCGTGTATCGAGATCGAATAGGCGCAGACACGGCTGTCGGGACCGGAGCCGGGCGCGGAAAAACAGGTGCCGCCCAGTTCGTCGAGCCCCGCTGGATACGGCGGCACTTCTCGGCCGACCAGGCTTTCGGTGGCGACGCTGTCCATCGCGGCGTCGCCGGAGCGTTCCTGTCCCGTCGCGCCGGCCGCCACCAGCCAGGCCACCATTCCCGCCGCGAGCCATCGTGTAATTGTCTGCATCGATACCGTCTCCCTGGTTCCGAAGGATTGCCCAAAGGATCGCCTAGCGGTTCCGCCCGACGGCCGCGTCGGCCCCTCTCCGCCTCAGCCGTTCCTGGCCACCTTCTCGACCTGCAGGGTCATGCCGTCGACCGCGACCACGCGCACCGCGGTACCCGCTTCCAGTTCCGGACCGCTGACGTCCCAGTAGGCATCGGCGATCTGCACCCGGCCGCGACCGTCGACGATGGCGCGCTCCAACGGCACCACCCGTCCGACCAGGGCCTCGGCGCGGCGGTTCAGCGCCGGACGGTCGCTCTGGCGCTCGTGCCCGCGGAACCAGGTCCGGTAGATCTGGATCGATACGAAGCTCAGCACCACGAACGCCGCCGCCTGCACCAGCACCGTCGGCTCGAACAACCACACCAGCACGAACACCGCCGCCGCGGCGAAGCCCAGCCACAGCATGAACGCGCCCGGCGCCAGCGCCTCGGCCGCGAACAGCAGCAACGCCGCCGCGGCCCAGGTGGTCATCGTCCAGTTCCATTCCACCGGCTCAGCCTCCGATCCGCGGCGGTGTGCGCACCGCCGGCTCCTGGTCGGCCAGCGCGGTCCTGGCCAGTTCGGCGATACCGCCCAGCGAGCCGATCACGCCGGCGGACTCCATCGGCATCAGGATGAACTTCTGGTTGGGCGCCTCGGCCAGCGCCTTGAACGCCTCGACGTACTTCTGCGCCACGAAATAGTTGATCGCCTGCACGTTGCCGCGCGCGATCGCGTCGGACACCATCTGGGTCGCCTTGGCCTCGGCCTCGGCCAGGCGCTCGCGGGCCTCCGCCTCGCGGAACGCGGCCTCGCGGTCGCCCTCGGCGTCGAGGATCGTCGACTGCTTCTCGCCTTCGGCCTTGAGGATCGCCGCCTGCCGGAAACCCTCGGCCTCGAGGATGTTCGCGCGCTTCTCGCGCTCGGCCTTCATCTGCCGGGCCATCGCATCGACCAGGTCCTTGGGCGGCTGGATGTCGCGGATCTCGATGCGGGTGACCTTGACCCCCCACGGGTTGGTGGCCTGGTCGACCACGCTCAGCAGTTGGGCGTTGATCGCCTCGCGCTGGCTCAGCGACTCGTCCAGGTCCATCGAGCCGATCACGGTGCGGATGTTGGTCTGCACCAGGGCGATCATCGCGACCTCCAGGTTGGCGACCTCGTAGGCGGCCTTGGCGGCGTCGAGCACCTGGAAGAACACCACGCCGTCGACCTTGACCACCGCGTTGTCCTTGGTGATCACGTCCTGCGAGGGAACGTCGAGGACCTGCTCCATCATGTTGATCTTGCGGCCGACGCCATAGACCACCGGAATCAGGAAGTGCAGGCCGGGGGTCATCGTGTGGGTGTACTTGCCGAAACGTTCGACCGTCCATTCGAAGCCCTGCGGCACCATCCGCACGGTCTTGAACATAATCACCACGCCGGCGAACAACAGCACCAGCGAAACCAGCGAGCCAAGTTCCATGGTTCCCCTCCCGTATCGGCGGATATCGAGTATAGGGCGCGCCGGTGAAGGCGGCTCCACCCCGCCCCCGGGGCCGCGTCGCGCCGGCGGCGGGGCGTCCGCCGTCCACGCGACGGACGCAGGCGACGGACGGCTGCGACGGTTTGTCCGCCGGGTGCATCCTTGACCTACGAATGCCGACCACCTCGTCCTTCGCGATCGACGTACCCGACAGCCTGCTCGCCCGTGCGCGTGCCGGCGAGCGCGCCGCGTTCGAGCAGCTGTACCGCCGGTTCGAGCGGCCGGTGTTCACCCTCGCCCTGCGGATCTGCGGCGACCGCGAAGAGGCGGCCGAGGTCCTGCAGGACACCATGCTGAAGGTGCTGGGTCGGATCGCCGAGTTCCGCGGCGACAACGGCAGCCCGTTCTGGGGCTGGTTGCGCCAGGTCGCGGTCAACCAGGCGCTGATGCGGTTGCGCCAGCAGCGTCGCTTCGCCCATGACGTCGCCCTGGAGGACGACGACTGGCTTCAGGACGACGGCCCGCTGCCGGCGGCGGCGGCCGATGCCGCGCAGCTGCAACGGGCGCTGGCCGCGCTGCCGGCGCTGACCCGCAGCGTGCTGTGGCTGTACCACGCCGAGGGCTACACCCACGAGGAGATCGCCGCACTGATGCAGCGCACCGCCAGCTTCTCCAAATCGCAGGTCGCGCGCGGCAGCCGGCGCCTGCGGCAACTGCTCGAAACCGGTCCGTCAGCGGAGGCCGGGCGCGAGACGCTTCAGGAGACCCGCCATGCCTGACATGGGATTCCCGCACCACGGCCTGCCGCGCGACCGCGACAACGGCCGCCGCCCCCCGCCCGACTGGAGCCAGGCGCTGTCGTCGCTGCCGCTCGATACGCCGGATTCGGACGGCTGGGCGCGACTGGCCGCCTGCCTGCCGGTCGCCGGCGCGGACACCGCGCCCCCGGCGCCACGATCGGCACCCGGCCCAGGTCCCCACACCAGAGCGCGCCAGCACCGTCGCCGCGTGGCCGGGCTCGCCGCGGCCGCGGTGCTCGCCGCGGTCGTGGCGATGCCGCTGCTGCGAACCGGCCCCTCGGCACCCGACCCGGTGCGGACGCCACCACCGCACACCGGCAGCGTGGCTGCCGATCCGACGTCGGCATCCGCGATGGCGGACGAACCGGTGACCGGTCCGCGGCACGCGCAGGCCGCGACGGCCGCCGCGACGACACCGGCGGTTGCCGCCACCGACCCGTCCGCCACCGACGACGCACGGACCGCCGACAGGCGCCCCGGCGACACCGATGCCGCCGCCCCGACCTCGACGGCATCGACGCCGATGCCGACGGCCCCCGATCGCGCCCCGACGATCGCTCCGGCCCCGCAACCCGACGGCACCCGGGTCGCGGTCGCCGACCGACGCCCGCTCTCCGACGCTGCAACCGCGACCGCAACAACGGCCGCACCCAGCGCCACCGACATGGACGCCGACGACGATGTCGCGCGCCTGGAGGCGGAATCCGCGCGCCTGGAAGCGCTGATCGCGATCGCCCGCGACGACAACGTCGGCAGCGCGGCGGCGACTGTGCTGACCGCCTCGCTCGATGAGCGCATCGGCCGGATCGACGGCGCCCTCTCGCAACCCGGACTGGATCGCGACAGCCGGCTGCGGCTCTGGCGCTCCCGTGTCGATGCCCTGCACGAACTGGCCGGGGTCGAAACCACCCAGCGCTGGCTGTCGGCGCGCGGCGAATCCTGGGACGCCGCCCTGGTCCAGGTCGACTGACCCCCTCCCCTCCCCCTGCAACAGCATTCCAACGATGAAGAGGACGCCATGAAAGCCATTTCCCCCCGAGTACTCGCGCTGGCCTGCGCCGCGGCCCTGGTGGTCGGCCTGGGTCCGGTTCTGGCGGCCGATGGCGACGCCGCCAAGGCTCGCGAACTCGACGCCGCGCGTGCCGAACTCGACCGTGCCGCGCGCCGGGTGGCCGAGCTTTCCCGCGAATTGGGCCGCCCGCATGCGGCGTCGCGGATGATCGAACAACGTATCGCCCGTCGCCCGGTGCTGGGCGTGGTGCTGGCCGCGGACCCGGACCGCGGCACCCGCATCGCCGCGGTCACCCCCGGCAGCGCCGCCTCCAGCGCGGGGCTGCGCGGCGGCGACCGGTTGATCAGTGTCGATGGCGCCGCGATCGCCGGCACCGACGGCGAGGACCGCCTTGCCAGCGCACGCGAGTTGTTGTCGGACCTGTCCACCGACACCGCGGTGACGATCGGCTACATGCGCGACGGCAAGCGTGCCGAAGCGAAAGTCACGCCACAGGTGAACGAACGGGTGATGGTGTTCCGGAGCCTGGACGACGGCACCCGGCTGGCGCGGGGCGGGGTGCGGATGCTGCGGGACGGGGACGGCCTGGTGACGATCGAGGCCGACGGCATCGAGCACCTGCGGCCGGGCATCGGCCACCGCGTGCTGCGCGGCCACGACGGGGCCGTGATCGAACTCGACGACGAGGCCCTCGACTTCGACATCGACCGGGTCGAGGACATGGCGATCGCGCCCCAGGTCCGGACCCAGGTGATCCGGCTCGGCCGCGAGGCCTGCAAGGATGGGCACTGCGCCGCCCCCGCGCTGCTGGAGGCGTTCCGCTGGAACGGCCTGAACCTGGCGTCGGTGGACAAGGACCTGGGCCGCTACTTCGGCACCGACACCGGCGTGCTGGTGCTGAGCACCGGTCCCGAACTGGCCGGGCTGCAGGCCGGCGACGTGATCCGCAAGGTCGACGGCAACGCCGTGACCACACCGCGCGAAGCGATGGCGGCATTGCGCGGCAAGGCCTCCGGCGAACGGGTCGCGGTCGAGTACCTGCGCGATCGCCGCGCCGCGACCGCCCAGGTCACCGTGCCCGAGCCGCGGGTGTTGAACCTGCCACCGCCACCGGCACCACCGGCGCCGCCCGCCGCGCCGCGTCCGCCCAGGCCGCCCGCCGTGCCGCGCCCGCCCGCGCCGCCTGCGCCGTCGGCACCTGCCGCACCGGCGCCGCCGTCACCGCCATCGGCACCGTCCGCCGGCCTCGCCTTCGTCTGATCGAGGCACCTCCAGTGGTGCCCGTTCATCCCCGGCCCCGGCGCGTCGCAGGCGCCGGGGTTCTTCTGTCTGCGGCATGCGGGGGCAGGACGCAGGGGCTGGCACGCGGTCAGCGCGCTGGCGACGCCCCCGGTGACGTCGCCGGTGACGTCGCCGGCTCGACCCACTTGGCGAACACCGCATCGATTTGGTCATCGCCGACCGTACCGCCCTCCTCCAGCGTGCCGGCCTGCTCGAACAGCGGAATGATCATCGCCATGCCGTCGATCTCGGTCTTCAGGTGCGCGCCCGGCGCACGGGTCAGATAGGCGTCCCAGCGCGCGCGCACCTTCGCCCAGAAGTCCCGGGTCGCGTCCCAGTACCTGTAGGCGGCGCCGAAGTCGATGTCCTCGGCCCTCTGGTAGTCGTTGAAGCCGAACTCGCGGACCAGTTCGACCTGGCTGCCGTCGGGCTTGCGCAGCACCTTGGTATTGAACTGCTCATGGGTCCAGCCGTTCGCGGTTACGGTGTGGCGGTTGACCACCGACAGCGCGTTGTAGTCCTCGCGCTTGGTGTACTCGCGGCGCGGCAACGGCCGCCAGCTCGGATCGCTGGTCCAGGTCGAGACGCCGTCCTTGTGTTCCCAGCGGCCGGTGCCGCAGTAGCGCGGCGCGTCGCTGACCTCGTAGACGCACTGCGTCCACGCGCCCTGGTTGAGCGTCGGCGCGACCGGGTGCACGGTCCAGGTCTGGTCGGCGCTGAACTCGAACCGGTTGGACGCCTGGTAGACCCAGTCCTGGCGCCAGTGCTTGGTCACGTGCTGGCTCTTGGCGTCGACCAGGATGTGCTGCAGGACGATGCGACCGGGGCTGTCCTCGACCACGATCACGGTCTCGTCGGCGCCGCTGCGCATCGCCGGCTTGCGCTCGTAGCCGGGCTGCAGACGCACGGTCTCGTCGAAGGCGAAGTCGACGATGTATTCGCCCCGCATCGCCAGGATCGCGGCGCGATCGCGGGCGAGGTCATCGGCGGAGCGGTCGCCGGCACGGGCGGCGCCGGCAGACAGCACACAGGCGAGCGCAAGGCCGGCGAAGGCCACGGCGGTCGTCGCGGAGGATCGGATATGCGGATTCATGATGGATTCCCCTGGCTGGCTGGAGCGTGCTTGAAGTGCGGGAAGCGTCGGCTGCGATCGGCGTGCATCACCAGTTCACCGACAGGCTGACGCCGACGTTGCGGCCGGGCGCGGTATAGCGGTCGAGCGTGTCGCTGCTGGCCAGCACACCGACCGGCAGGTCGCCGCTGGCCCAGTACGTGCGATCGGCCAGATTGAACACGCCGGCGTTGACGGTCGTCCCCGGCGCGAAGTTCCAGTGCGCGAGCAGGTCGAGCACGCCATGGCCCGGCGTCGCGAACTGGGTGTCCTGCGGAAGATCGCGCTTGCGCGCGGCGAAGCGGCCGGCCAGTTCGACGCCCCAGTTTTCCTGGTCGTAGGCCAGGCCGAGGGTCGCGCGCAGCGGGTCGATGCCGGCCAACGAGGTGCCATCGGCGCGATCCTCGCCCTGCGACCAGGAGGCCGCGCCGCGCAGCGACCAGCCCTCCAGGGCCGGACTGAAGCCGCCGAACTCCATCCCGCCGCTGAACTCGACGCCATAGATCTCGGCGTCGGCGACGTTGCGCGACTGGAACACCATCAGTCCCTGTTGGTTGAAGCCGATGAAGCCCAGCGATTCGATGAAGTCGTCGTAGCGGTTGTAGTAGGCCGACAGGCTGGCGTAACCCTTATCGCCCATGAAGCGCAGACCGGTCTCGACGCCGTCGCTGGTCTCCGGCTTCAGGTCGGGGTTCGGGATCGCGGTGTAGCCGAACTGCAGGTTGGTGAAGCCGAGATTGACGTCGTTGTACGGCGGCGCGCGGAACCCGTGCGCGTAGCCGGCGAACAGCGACCAGTCCTCGGCGAAGCGCCACACCACGCCCAGCTTCGGCGACACGCTGGTCTCGTTCAGATCGCTGACCGCGACGCCCGGGTTGTCCTCGGCGAAGATCGAATCCACCTCCGGCTGCAGCCGGTAGTGGTCGATGCGAAGGCCCGGCACCAGGCTGACCCGGCCATCGGCGAAGCGCATCTCGTCCTGCACGTACAACGCCGCGGTGGTGGTCTCGCTGTTGGGGAAATCGCGCACCGGGAACACATCCGGCGGCATTGCCGGCGAACTCGATCCGTCCGCGTACAACACCCGGCCATCGCGCTTCTGGCGCACGCGGTCGCGCGACAGCTCCAGGCCGTAGGTCAAGGTGTGATCGACGCGACCGGTGGCGAAGTCCTTGCGCAGGTTCGCCTGCAGTCCGTACTCGCGCTGATCGAAGTTGAACGAACGCTCACGCACGTGCGCGCCGGCGCTGGCGGTGACGCGCGCCTCGCGGGTGTCCTGGATGGTTTCGCTGTCCTGACGATAGACCTGCACGTGCAGGCTGTCGGCGAACGCGCGATCGAGCGCATCCGCCTCCCATGCCAGCGATATCCGCGCACGGGTCTGATGATCGTCGCCGTCCATCGCGGTGGTGGTCGCGCCGGTGAAGGGCTGGAAGCCGAGCGCGGAACGCACGTCGGTCCCGGTGCTGTCCTCGTTGCCCTCCACGGTCAGGCGCAGGCGGCTGTCGGTGCCGGTCGCGTACAGCAGCTTGGCCAGCAGACTGCGGCCGTCGCGCTCCTGCGGGTTCGGCGCGGTGCGGGCGCTGCCGTCGCTGCGGTCCTCGCCCTTGTTGTCGGTTTCCCGACCCTGGTGGTGACCGACCGCGACCAGGCCGCTCCAGCGTTCGCCCGCGAACGCGCTGGTGACGCCACCGAACAGGCCCTGCCAGTCGCCGTCGTAACCGAGCTTGATGCCCAGATGGCTGTCCTTGCCGGCATCCAGGTAGTCCTCCGGGTCCTTGGTGATGAAGGCGACCACGCCGCCGAGCGCATCCGAGCCGTACAGCGCACTGGAGGGGCCGCGCACGACCTCGACCGCCTTCAGGGTGTCGAGGTCGACGAAGTTGCGATTGGCATTGGAGTAGCTGCCGATCGAGAACGCGTCCGACACCGAAATGCCGTCGGTGACCAGGCGCACCCGATTGCCGCCCAGGCCGCGGATGCGGATGTCGCCGATGCCGAAGCGGACCGGATCGGAGGTGACGGTGACCCCGGGCTCGTAGCGGAACAGGTCCTTGAGGTCGCGGGTGATGGTCGCGTCCATCTCCTCGCGCGAGATCGCCGACACCGTCGCCGGCACGTCGGCGATCGCGCGTTCGGTACGGGTCGCGGTGACGACGACACGATCCATCTCGGCCGCCGAGGACGCGGCTGCGGTGACGAGCGTGTCGTCGCCGCCGGCGGGCGCCCCGGCGAAGGCCGGCAGTGCGGCCAGGACCGCCAACGCCAGCACGCTTGGCGGTGCGAGGCGGGAAACGAGGGATCTGGGGACGGAATTTCGGTACGGCTGCGGCATGCTGGCGACTCGTGATGGGACCGAGGCGGGCTGGCAGCTGCATCAACAGCGGGCTGGCGACCTGGCGGAATGGAAACGCATGCGACGGCGACAGGGCCTTCGCATGCGGAGGAAGGGGCCGCGATCGCATCGGCGAAAGCGGATGTCGCCGTCCATGGCGACCGGCCACCGGCGTCGGGGGAGAGAGAACCCGCCGGTGACGAACAGGGGCGCGGGCGGGCGCTACTTGGTCAGGATCAGCTTGTCGTTGCGGGTGTGGCGCAGACGGTAGACCTCGTCGCCGTGACGGATCAGCACTTCACGGGTACCGCGCAACAGAGCATCGCTGTCGAGCAGGGCGCCGCGCGGAGGCACGGGCGGCAGCGAGCGCTCGAGTGCACGCTCGACGGGACGGGTCGGGAACGGAGCTACAGCGGCGGACGGGACGGCGATCGACTGGCGCAGGGACATGGTCGTGGCTCGTTCGGGGTGAGACACGAATGATAATAATTCTCATTAGCGAGTCAAGGACCTGTGCCCCTCCCCTGCCCCGCAGGAGCGGCGCAAGCCGCGAGAACCCTCCCAGGAAAGCCTCATCGCGGCTCACGCCGCTCCGACAAGAAGGCCCATCACTCCTGTAGGAGCTGCGTAAGCTGCCGCCGGGCCTTCCCATGAAAGCTCCATCGCGGCTCACGCCGCTCCTACGGCATGAATGCATGGACCCAGCCCCCTGAGTCAGGGGGCGATTCGTGCCATCGGCGCGAATGGGGGTGTGGAAGCGCAACGGCGGGGCCCAGGGTTTGCGTAGCAAACCTTGGGAGATATCCGGGCGCAGCCGGATATCGTTCCCCCCTGAGTCAGGGGGCGATTCGTGCCATCGGCGCGAATGGGGGTGTGGCAGCGCAACGGCGGGGCCCGTGGTTTGCGTAGCAAACCTTGGGAGATATCCGGGCGCAGCCGGATATCGTTCCCCCCTGAGTCAGGGGGCGATTCGTGCCATCGGCGCGAATGGGGGTGTGGAAGCGCAACGGCGGGGCCCATGGTTTGCGTAGCAAACCTTGGGAGATATCCGGGCGCAGCCGGATATCGTTCCCCCCTGAGTCAGGGGGCGATTCGTGCCGCAGGCACGAATGGGGGTGTGGAAGCGCAACGGCGGGGCCCAAGGTTTGCGCAGCAAACTTTGGGGATTTCCGGGCGCAGCCCGGGAATCGCGGCTCACGCCGCTCCTACGCGAACAGGTCCCGGGGCGAGAGGCCCCCGGCGTTACGCCACCGCCGCCTTGACCCGCTGCCAGCCGGCCTCGCCGATCCGCTCCAGCACCTCCAGCGCCTGCAGGTTCTGTTGCAGCTGCTCGACGTGCGAGGCGCCGAGGATCACGCTGGAGACGTGCGGGTTGCGCAGGCACCAGGCGATCGCCAGCGCGGCCGGCGCCTCGTCGAGTTCGGTGGCGACGCGGGTGAAGCGGCGCACCCGTTGCAGACGCGCCTCGCCGCTGTCGCCCAGCAGGTGCTCGCGCAGCCAACCCATCGTGTCGTGGCCGAGCCGGGTGTCCTCGGGTACGCCCTGGTTGTACTTGCCGGTCAGCAGGCCCGACGCCAGCGGCGACCACACCGTGGTCCCCATCCCGTACTCGGCGTACAGCGGCGCGTATTCGAGCTCGACCCGCTCGCGGTGCAGCAGGTTGTACTGCGGCTGCTCCATCGCCGGCGCCTGCAGGTGATTCGCGCGTGCGTGCTTGTGCGCCTCGCGGATCTGCGCGGCCGACCATTCCGAGGTGCCCCAGTACATCACCTTGCCCTGGCGGACCAGCGCGTCCATTGCCTGCACGGTTTCCAGGATCGGCGTGTCCGGATCGGGACGATGGCAGAAGAACAGGTCGAGGTAGTCGACCCGCAGACGCTTCAGCGCGGCGTTGCAGGCGTCGTTCAGATGCTTGCGCGACAACCCGCGCTGGGTCGGCGCCGGGTCGGAGACGCTGCCGAAGAAGGCCTTGCTCGACACGCAATAGCCATCGCGCGGCAGGCGCAGGTCGGCGATCACGTCGCCCATCACCCGTTCGGCCTCGCCGTGCGCGTAGTTCTCGGCGTTGTCGAAGAAGTTGACCCCATGGTCCCAGGCGCAGGCGACCAGGTTGCGTGCCTGCGAGCGCCCGATCTGTGCGCCGAAGGTGACCCAGGCGCCGAACGACAGCGCGGACAGCTGAAGGCCCGAGGATCCGAGGCGGCGGTACTGCATTGAGAGCTCCCATGGCGGCAGGGTGGCGGACGAGGACGACGCCACCGGCGGTGCGCGCCGACACTGAACGGGTCCGGCTATGCCCCAGTGTATCGGGCCGACGCTCCCGGCGGACTCGGTTACAATCCCCGCGCTCTTCCTCCGGGGAGTAGCCCACCGGCACCGCGAGGTCGCCGGGGCATCGCGTCAACACACTTGGCCGGCAGGCCATGGCGCATGCAGTCCCGTGGCCCTGCGCCGCGACGACCGGGCAAGACCGAAGGCAGGCGTTGCGCGTACCCGGGCCGGGCCGCGTGGCGTCGGCCTTCGCGCCTTGCGAATGCCCGGCCCCGGAGTCGAAATGGACGCAATGCCCTTTCTTTCATCCCCAGGTTCCACCACCCTGCTGTCGACCGGCACGGTCGCGCTCGCCGAGATCGGCGACAAGACCCAGTTGCTGGCGTTGATGCTGGCCGCGCGCTTCCGGCGGCCGTGGCCGATCGTCGCCGGCATCCTGGTCGCGACCCTGCTCAACCATGCCCTGGCCGGCTGGATCGGCACCCTTGCCGCGTCCTGGTTGCGTCCGGACGTCCTGCAGTGGATCGTCGCCGCCAGCTTCTTCGCGGTCGCGCTGTGGACGCTCAAGCCGGACAAGCTCGACGACGGCGAGGCCCTGCCCGCGCGCGGCGCCTTCATCGCCACCACGATCGCCTTCTTCATCGCCGAGATCGGCGACAAGACCCAGCTCGCCACCGTGCTGCTCGCCGCCCGCTACTCGCCGCTGTGGGAGGTGGTGCTGGGCACCACCCTGGGCATGCTGGCGGCCAACGTGCCGGTGGTCGTGCTGGGCAGCCGCTTCGCCGCGCGTCTGCCGCTGAGGGCGGCCCGGCTGACCGCGGCGACGGTGTTCATGGCGCTGGCGGCATGGGCGTTGTGGAGCGCGCTGTCGGCGCCGACACCCTGAACGCGCCGCCGCGCTATCCTGCGCCGGTCGGCCTGGAACGGGTCAGCGGGGAGCAGGCGTGCTCGCAACGGACAATGGGTTGAAGGCCATCGTCTCGTCGCTGCTGTCGCGGCCGGACGAGATCATGCTCGAGATCGGCGCCAGCGGCGAGCTGGCGGTGGCGCGACTGCGCGCGGTGATCGCCGGCATCCTGCTGTTGCTGCCGCTGACCAACATGCTGGGCGGCGGCAGCATCGACGAGAACCTGATCGGCCTCGCCGGCGCGGTCATCGTCAACGTCATCTCCCAGGTCTGGCTGGCGCTGGCGCGCCGGCGCCGCCATTTCCGCTGGCTGCCGTTCGTGACCACGGTATTCGATGTCAGCCTGACCACCCTGGTGCTGGTGCTGCTGGCCTCCTACCACCTGCCGGCGGCACTCAACAGCCTGATCGTCTGGTGCGGCTACCTGCTGGCGATCCTGCTGACCGCGCTGCGCAGCGACGGCCGGGTCACCCTGCTTGCCGGCGCCATGGCGCTGGCCCAGTACGGGCTGCTGATCCTGGCGGTGTTCTCGATCGCCCAGTCGCCGGAGGAGCTGATTTCCACCGACTACGGCACGGTCACCAGCGCCAGCCAGTGGCAGCGGCTGATCCTGCTGGCGATCGCCACCCTGATCACCACGATGGTGGTCTACCGGATGCAGCAGCTGGTGCAGATGTCCGGCACCGACGGCCTGACCGGCCTGCCCAACCGCACCTGGCTGATCCACCGGATGCCGCGACTGTTCGAGGCCGCCGACATCGACAGCAGCAGCCTGACCGTGGCGCTGATCAACCTCGACCACTTCCGCCGGCTCAACGACGAGATGGGCCACGGCGGCGCCGACCGCGCGCTGCAGGACCTGGTCGGGCTGCTCAACGGGCTGGTCGATTCCGGCGAATGGCTGGCGCGGGTCCGTGGCGACGAGTTCGTGCTGATCCTGCGCAAGCCGATCGGCACCGCCTGGGAACGGGTCGACGCGCTGCGCCGGATCGTCGCCGATCACAGCTTCGAGCCCGACCGCAGCAGCGAGCCGATACGCATGTACTTCAGCGCCGGCCTGGCCTGCTACCCCAACGACGGCCGCAGCCTGTCGGCCCTGCTGCGCCGCGCCGACCGCCGCCTGCAGGTGGCCAAGCGCAGCGGCCGCAACCGGGTCGTGCTGCGCGAGGAGTGAGAGCTCCGGGCCCGGCCCCGGCCTCGCCCACCGCCCCTGCGACCGCCCGCCGGGCGCGTTCTTCGAGCCCCTGCAACCTGCTAGTCTGCATCCTCGTTTGGACAGGCCATGGGTGGCCGCAGGGGAGAATCGAGTGGAAATATTGACCCGGATCGGGTTCGGCCTGTTCGGCCTGGCCGTGTTGCTCGCCATTGCCTGGATATTCTCGACCAACCGCAAGGCGATCAACTGGCGGCTGATCGGACTGGGCCTGGGATTGCAGCTACTGATCGCCGGGTTCGTATTGCTGACGCCGTGGGGCGCGAGCGTGTTCGACGCGCTGTCCAGCGGCTTCGTCAGACTGCTGGGGTTCACCACCGAGGGCGCCCGCTTCATCTTCGGCGACTTCACCGATCCGGATAAGTTCGGCTTCGTGTTCGCGTTCCAGGTGCTGCCGACGATCATCTTCTTCGCCAGCTTCATGAGCGTGCTCTACCACCTGGGGGTCATGCAGAAGATCGTGCAGGGCATGGCCTGGGTGATCACCAAGATGATGCCGGTCTCCGGCGCGGAAACCCTGTCGGTCTGCGCCAACGCCTTCATCGGCCAGACCGAGTCGCCGCTGGTGGTCAAGCCCTACATCTCGAAGATGACCGAATCCGAGCTGCTGACCCTGATGGTCGGCGGCATGGCGACGATCGCCGGCGGCGTGCTCGGCGCCTACGTGATGCTGCTGGGCGGCGGCGACGCCACCCTGCAGGCGTTCTATGCCAAGCACCTGATCACCGCCAGCATCATGGCCGCGCCGGCGACCCTGGTGATCTCCAAGATGCTGGTGCCCGAGACCGCGACCCCGCTGACCCTGGGCACGGTGCAGATAGGCGTCGAGAAGACCACCACCAACGTGATCGACGCCGCCGCCGCCGGCGCTTCCGACGGCCTCAAGCTGGCGCTGAACGTCGGCGCGATGCTGCTGGCCTTCATCGCCCTGATCGCCCTGCTCAACGCCCCGCTGCAGTGGCTGGGCGAGGTCACCGGTCTGCAGGACTGGCTGGGCCGCCCGACCGACCTGGCGACCCTGCTCGGCTATGTGCTGTCGCCGCTGGCCTGGGCGATCGGCGTGCCGTGGCAGGACGCCCCGACCATCGGCGGCCTGATCGGCACCAAGGTCGTGCTCAATGAATTCGTCGCCTACGTGCAACTGGGCGAGATCGTGCGCGGCAACGTCGAGGGCGTGACCCTGACCGATCAGGGCCGGCTGATCGCGACCTACGCGCTGTGCGGCTTCGCCAACTTCAGCTCGATCGCGATCCAGATCGGCGGCATCGGCGGGATCGCCCCGGAACGTCGCCACGACCTGGCCCGGTTCGGTCTGCGCGCGGTGCTGGGTGGCTCGATCGCCACCCTGATGACCGCGACCATCGCCGGCGTGCTGACCCATTTCGCCTGAGGTGAGCATGATGGCGAAGCGCGTGATCGTGGTCGGTTCCTTCAATGTCGACCACGTGTGGTCGGTGGCCCGCCTGCCGCGGCCGGGCGAGACCCTCGCCGGCGAATACGGCAGCGGACCGGGCGGCAAGGGCTTCAACCAGGCCGTCGCCGCGGCCCGCTCCGGTGCCGCGGTGCGCTTTGCCTGTGCGCTGGGCGACGACGCCGGCGGGCAGCTGGCGCGCGCCCTGGCCGCGGACGACGGCATCGCCCTGCACGTCCTGGCCAGCGATGCGCCTACCGGTACCGCCGGCATCTACGTCGACCGCGACGGCCGCAACTCGATCGTGATCGGTCCCGGCGCCAATGCGGCGCTGTCGGCCGACCATGTGCGCGAGCTCGGGGCGGACCTGGCCGATGCGGGGACCGGCGTGGTGCTGGCGCAGCTGGAAACGCCGGCCGAGGCCATCGCCACCGCGTTCGCGCTGGCCCGCGAGCACGGTGTCGCCACCCTGCTCAACCCGGCCCCGGCCGACGCCGAGGTGACGCCCGGGCTGTGGGCGTTGACCGACCTGACCACGCCCAACGAGACCGAGTTCTGCACCCAGTTGCAACGGCTTGGCCACGATGCCGATCCCGACACCCTCGCCGGCCTCGCCGACGACGACCTGCACGCGCTGTGCCGGCGCCTGCTGCCGCACGGCACCGTCGTGATCACCCTCGGCGCGGCCGGCTGCTTCGTCTCGCACGCCTCCGGACACCTGCGCGGAGACGGCGCGGCCTGCTATCGCCAGCCGGCACCCCGGGTCGAGGCGATCGACACCATCGGCGCCGGCGACGCCTTCAACGGCGCCCTGGCCGCGTCGCTGGCCCGGGCCGGCGAGAAGCCGTTCGCCGAACACATCGCGCATGCGGTCCGCTACGCAGCGCTGTCGACCGAACGCCGCGGCGCGGCGCTGGCGATGCCGCGGGCCGCGGATGTCGCCGCACGCTTCGATACCGGCGCATCCTGAACAGCCGTCGACACCGGCTTATCGCGGCCATGACGCCGCGATAACAAGTCCTGCCCTAGCCTCCGGGTGCAAATCTCAAATTTGAGACTTGCATCACAAATTTGGAGCGCAGGCATGGCCGGTCGATTCGAGATCACGACCCGCAGCACTGGCGAGTTCCAGTTCAACCTGCTCGCGGGCAATGGACAGGTGATCCTCAGCAGCGAGGGTTACACCGCCAAGGCGGCGTGCCGGAACGGCATCGACTTGGTCAAGCGCTACAGCGAGCACGACGAGTTCTTCGAGCGCCTGACCACCAGCGACGGCCGACCCTACTTCAACCTCAGGGCCGGCAACGGCGAGGTGATCGGGCACAGCCAGCCCTACAGCAGCCCGACCGCGCGCAACAACGGCATCGATGCGGTGATGGTCAACGCGCCCAGCGCGCGGGTGGTCGACAAGACGCTCTCTTGAGCACCGAGGGCTGTCCGGTTTTCGTAGGAGCGTCGTAAGCCTGCGATTCCCGGGCTGCACCCGGGAGTCCCCAAAGTTTGCTGCGCAAACCCTGGGCCCCGCCGTTGCGTTGCCACACCCCCATTCGCGCCGATGGCGCGAATCGCCCCCTGACTCAGGGGGTTGGGTCCATGCGTTCATGCCGTAGGAGCGGCGTGAGCCGCGATCCCCGGGCCGCGCCCGGGAGTCCCCGAAGCATGCCAGGCGAACCCCGGGCGCCTTCATTGCGACGGCCCGATCCCATGCAGGCAGGCCCCGGTCGCCGTTTAAATTGAGAATCGTTCGCACTACCATACGCACCCCATTCGCGTATTGGATGTGCCGATGCACCGCCCCTCCGTCCTGGCCTGCGCCCTGTTGGCCGCCCTCCCGGTTTCCCATGCGTTCGCCCAGGACGGCGGCGATTACGAAAGCGCCGGAAGCGCGACCGAGTTGGACCGGATTACCGTGTCCGCCAGCACCAGCCGCATCCCGGACTCTGAAGCGGCGCTGCCGAACACCATCACCATCATCGATCGCGAACAACTGCAGCAGCAGTTGGCGATCACCCAGGACATCACCCAGGTGCTGGCCAGCCTGGTGCCGTCGTTCACCCCGGCACGGCAGAAGATGACCAATGCCGGCGAGTCGCTGCGCGGGCGCAAGCCGCTGTACCTGGTCGACGGCGTGCCGCAGTCCACGCCGCTGCGTGCCGGCGGCCGCGACGGCCACACCATCGACGCGGCGATGATCGAGCGCATCGAGGTCATCCACGGCGCCAACGCACTGCAGGGCCTGGGCGCCTCCGGCGGCATCATCAACATCATCACCAAGCGCGCGCCGCGCGAGGACGGCGCGAGCTTCCACGATGTCGCCGTCGCCGCCAGCAGCGCGCTGCCGCACGAGAGCGACAGCACCGGCTACCGCGCGTCCTACCTGTTCGGCACCCGCAAGGGTGCGTTCGACTTCGTCGGCGGCGCTTCCCATGCCCGCGAGGGCCTGTACTACGACGGCGACGGCGACGCGCTGGCGGTCGACGCGGTGCAGGGCGACCTGATGGACTCCCAGAGCCTGAACCTGTTCGCCAAGGGCGGCTGGAGCATCGACCCGGAGCGACGCCTGCAACTGAGCATCAACCGTTTCGAGATCGAGGGCGATGGCGACTACCTGACCGTGCCCGGCGACGTCGCCGCCGGCATTCCGGCGACCTCGACCCGGGGCCACCCGCCGATGCGGGCGCCGCGCAACCTGATGACCCAGGCCTCCCTGGACTACACCGACCGCTACCTCGCCGGCGGCCATTTCCAGGCCCAGTTCTACTGGGCCGACTTCGCCGGACGCTACGGCTCGTCGCTGTGGCGCAACTTCCTGGGACCGGGCAGCGACGACCTGACCACCCAGTCGGAGAACGTGTCGAAGAAGATCGGCAGCAAGCTCACCTGGTCGCGCGACAACATCGGCGACCTGCCGCTGCGCCTGACCCTGGGCCTGGACGCTTCGCGCGACACGACCTCGCAGCGACTCCATGGCGAGGACGGCAGCCGCTGGTACTGGGTGCCTGAAACCGAATACTCCGCGATCTCGCCTCTGCTGCAGGCCGAGTACCGGATCGGCTCCGTCCTGCTGAGCGGCGGCCTGCGCCATGAGCGCGGTCGGCTCGAGGTCGACGACTTCACCACCCTGCCGCGCTATGGCAGCCAGCGCGTCGTGGGCGGCTCGCCGAAGACCAGCGAGACCCTGCCCAACTTCGGTGTGGTGTGGGAGGCCACCGGTGCGTTGAAGCTGTACGCGTCCTACTCCGAAGGCTACACCGTCGCCGACATCGGCCGGGTGCTGCGCGCGATCGACCTGCCCGGCCAGCGCGTCGACAATCTGGTCGACCTGCAGCCGGTGGTTTCCGACAATCGCGAGATCGGCCTGGACTACGACGACGGCCGCTGGGTCGCGCACCTGGCCGGGTACTGGTCCGATTCCGACCTCGGCTCGCGGCTGGACTTCGACCCTGCGACCGGCGCCTACAACGTCGCCCGCGAGCGCACCGAGATCCGTGGCATCGAGGGCAATGTCGCGTTCCGCTTCTCCGAGGCCGGCCGCATCGGCCTCGCCTATGCCCGCACCGAGGGCCGCTACGACAGCGACGGCGACGACCGTGTCGACAGCGACATCCCGGGCGTCAACATCAGCCCGGACCGGGTCACCGCCTTCTGGACCCAGCGCTGGCTGCCGCGCTTCGATACCCGTCTGCAGGCCAGCCATGCCTTCGATCGCGACTTCGACGGTTCCGGCGAGGACTTCGAGGGCTACACCACGGTCGATCTGATCGGCCGCGTCGGCCTGCCGACCGGCACGCTCAACATCGGCATCGAGAACCTGCTCGGCGAGCAGTACATGACCTACTACTCGCAGGTCCGCCCGCCGCGCGATGACGGCTACGTCGCCGGTCGCGGCCGGGTGCTCACGGTGGGCTGGTCGCACCGGTTCTGAGCGCGCACGCTCGGCGCTGGCGTCCCGGCACTGCGATGATCGGCGGATGAACCGCCCCCGCACCTCCCGTCCACGCCGCCTGCGGGCGGCGCTGGCCTGGCTGCACCTGTGGTTCGGGCTGGTGCTGGGCGGTGTGTTCGCCGTGGTCGCGCTGGCCGGGACGGTACTGGTGTTCCATGTCGAACTGCTGCGCCTGCAGTACCCGCACCTGACCCGCCACGAAGCGGTCGCGCGGGCACCGGTGCTGGAACGGATCGTCGACCAATGGGGGCCGCGGGGCCTGCGTTCGCTGGACCTGCCGCGCGAGGCGTTGCCGGTCTGGCAGGGCTACTTCGCCGACGGTCGTCGCGGCTACTTCTCGCCGACCGACGGCAGCCTGCTGCTGACCCGCAGCCATCGAGACGACTGGTTGCTGTGGCTGCACGAGCTGCACGTCGAACTGCTCGCCGGCAAGGTCGGCAAGGAGGTGCTCGGCATCGTCGGCTGGGTCGCGCTCGGGCTGCTGCTCAGCGGCCTGTACCTGTGGTGGCCCAGGCGCAGCCAGTGGCGCGCGCACCTGCGCTTCCACGCCGGCCCACCGACCCGGCGCTGGCTGAGCTGGCACCGCAGCAGCGGCGCGATCATCCTGCCGCTGGTGCTGCTGGTCACCCTGACCGGAGTCGGGATGATCTACTCCAACGGCTTCCGGACGGCGCTGACCGCGCTGTTCGGCGGCGCCACCCACACCGCGCCCACGACCGACCCGGCCACCTCGCCTCCGCAGTGGCAAGCGGTGCTGTCGCAGGCGCTCACCGCGCTGCCGGGCGCGCGGGTCAACCGGGTATCGGTGCCCAGGGAAGGCGGCCCGGTCGCATTCCGTGCCCGTGCCGCCGGCGAGTGGCACCCGGTCGGACGCAGCACCATTCACCTCGCCGGCGACGGCGCGGTCCTGCAGGTCGTCGACGCCAGTGCCGACCCCGCCGGCACCCGTATCCACCAGGCCATCTACCCGCTGCACATCGGCGCGGTCGGCGGCACCGCGATGCGCTGGCTGACCGCGCTGGCCGGTCTGATGCCGGCCTTCCTGCTGGTCACCGGCTTCCTGCTCTGGCGCGCGCGCAAGCGCGGCTGAGGGCGCGCGCCCGGCGCTCGTAGGAGCGGCGCAAGCCGCGAGGGCTTTCACGGGACGCCCCCATCGCGGCTTACGCCGCGCCTATGGTATGGAGGCATCGCCCAGCCCCCTGAGTCAGGGGGCGATTCGTGCCGTAGGCACGAATGGGGGTGTGGAGACGCAACGGTGGGGCCCAAGGTTTGCGAAGCAAACTTTGGGAGATATCCGAGCGCAGCCGGATATCGTCCCCCCCTGAGTCAGGGGGCGATTCGCGCCGCAGGCGCGAATGGGGGTGTGGAGACGCAACGGTGGGGCCCAAGGTTTGCGAAGCAAACTTTGGGAGATATCCGAGCGCAGCCGGATATCGTCCCCCCTGAGTGAGGGGGCGATTCGCGCCGCAGGCGCGAATGGGGGTGTGGAAGCGCAACGGCGGGGCCCAAGGTTTGCGAAGCAAACTTTGGCGATTCCCGGGCGCAGCCCGGGGATCGCGGCTTACGCCGCGCCTACGGTGATCCAGCACCCTGCCGCAGGAGCGGCGTGAGCCGCGATGCCGCACCAGGGCGGGCCGGCATCGCGGGTAGAATGCCCGCCATGTCGACCGGAAGCTTCCAGATCGGCCGCCACGTCATCGCCCCGCGGGTCATCCTCGCGCCGATGGCCGGCGTCACCGACAAGCCGTTCCGGGTGCTGTGCAAGCGCCTGGGCGCCGGGCTGTGCGTGTCGGAGATGACCACCTCCGATCCGCGCTTCTGGAACACCGCCAAATCGCGCCACCGGATGGACCACGACGGCGAGCCGGACCCGATCAGCGTGCAGATCGCCGGCACCGTGCCGGAGGTGATGGCCGAGGCCGCGCGCCACAACGTCGATCATGGCGCCCAGATCATCGACATCAACATGGGCTGCCCGGCGAAGAAGGTCTGCAATGCCTGGGCCGGCTCGGCGCTGATGCGCGACGAGACGCTGGTCGCGCGCATCCTCGCCGCGGTGGTCGCCGCGGTCGAGGTGCCGGTCACGCTGAAGATCCGCACCGGCTGGGCCGCCGACCAGAAGAACGCGCTGGCGATCGCGCGCATCGCGCAGGACTGCGGCATCGCCGCGCTGGCGGTGCACGGGCGCACCCGCGACCAGCAGTACACCGGCGTCGCCGAGTACGACACCATCGCCGAGGTCAAGGCGGCGCTGTCGATTCCGGTGTTCGCCAACGGCGACATCGATTCGCCGCACAAGGCCGCGCAGGTGCTGCGCCACACCGGTTGCGACGCGGTGCTGGTCGGCCGTGCGGCCCAGGGCCGGCCGTGGATCTTCCGCGAGATCGCCCACTACCTCGCGACCGGCGAACGGCTCGCGCCGCCGTCGCTGGCCGAGGTGCGCGACATCCTGCTCGACCACCTGCGCGCCCTGCACGCGTTCTACGGCGAGACCTCCGGCGTGCGCATCGCCCGCAAGCACCTGGGCTGGTACGCGAAGGACCGGCCCGAACACACCGACGAGCAGCGGGCCGGATTCCGCGCGGTGGTCAACCGCGCCGAGAGCGCCGAGGCGCAGCTGAGCCTGACCCGCGACTACTTCGACGCGCTGGTCGCCGGGGTGCCGCCGCGCCTGCCCGTCGCGGCCTGAATCGCCGCCGCGGCGGTCGGGTTGCAACCGCCCGTCGGCCAAAGCCGACACGATTCGAAAACTGCTTCGCGATCCGCGTGACTGAAGTCAGGGGGGCGTATGGCCGATGTGCGCGGACGCGGCGGGGTGTTCAATGAAGTCGCCGGGACGCCCCTACCGGCAACATCCCGTTGCCGCGTCCCGGTCGGACCTGGTCCGGTCAGGAGGCCCCCCATGAAAGTGCAGATCGCAACACTCGTGCTCGCCACGGCAGCCGCACTACCCGCCTGGGCAGGCAACGACCCCATCACCGAACTGTCAGGCATCACCGGCCTGAGCGAACGCAAGGTGCAGATGGTGCTCGGCAACCGCACCGCCTATGCCGAGTATCGCTACACCTACGACCGCAGCGTCAAGGCGTTCACCCGCGCCGTCGGCGAGGAGAACTTCCATCGTCTGCTCAACGGCGAGGAAGTCGCCCTGCGCGACGCGCAAGGGCGCGAGGTGGTCATCCAGATCCACCGCGACGTCCCCTCCGCCGCGCTGTAACCGCCACCACGCCGGGAGGGGGGAGCCGGCGTCCGTCAACAGCCCCCGGGCACGGCACGCCGTGCCCGGCTCGCATTCGCCACCCGTCGCGCGCTCAGCCGCCCGGCGTCGCGGTCGCCGACACGCCGGCCGCCACCGGCTCGGCCGTAGGCTCCGGCGAATGCCATATCCGTTGCCAGAGTCCCGCCAGGCGGCGGCTGGCCTGCCACGGCCACTCCAACTGCCGCGGCGGAATTTCCCGCCACTGCGCACCGTCGCGCTCGGCCACCGCGAAGCGGAAGCTGTAATCGGGCTCGGCGCCCATGCGCAGGTCCGACAGCACCAGTTCCCCGTCGCGCTGCTCGGCCTTCATGAAGCCGCGGTTGAACCAGTCCAGCCGGCGCACGCTCGGGTAGTCGGCCACCTGCATCCACGCACGCATGTCCGACCGATAGCGGCGGAACTGCATCGGACCGCGATCGGCGACCAGCGAGCGCTCGCCTTCGACGAAGCCATCGGGCGTGATCGCGACCACCCGCCACAGCAGGATGTTGAACGGCATCGGCACCGAGAAGCGCGGCGCCCCGGCCAGGCCGGCATCGGCCAGCGCCCGTCCGGCCTCGCGCTCGACCATCGCCTTCGCCCCCAGCGAGGCGGCCAGGTACGACGTGCTCAGCGCCAGACCGAGCACCAGCGCCCGTCCGCCGAGGCGGCGTTCGCGCGCGAACCAGGCGATCGCGCAGGCCAGCAGCAGCCACACCGTATAGAGCGGGTCGATGATGAACACGCTCGACCACATCGCCGGCCGCACCGGCAGCGGCCACAGCAGTTGGGTGCCGTAAACGGTGAACGCGTCCAGCAGCGGATGCGTGCACAAGGCCAGCTGGATCGCCCAGAACCAGCGCCGCGGCGCGGCGGCGACCCGGCCACCGCGGCGCCGGCACCCTTCCCAGATCATCCAGGCGACGAACGGCAGCACCAGCAGGGAATGGCTGATGCCCCGGTGCCAGGTCATCCGCTGCACCGGGTCGTCGGTCAGCAGGTTGATCGGCAACACGTCAAGGTCGGGCAGGGTGCCGAGCGCGGCCCCGGCCAGCAGTGCCGCGCGGCGGTGGCCCGCCGGCGCGATCGCGGCCGCCAGCGCGCCGCCGAGAACGATCTGGGTGAGTGAATCCATGCGGGGATGCTACCGGTTGTCGGCCGTCCGCGCGGCCTCGCCGCGATGCCTGCCGATACCCGTGTGCCGTTGCGGCCGCGTCGATGGCCGCCAACCGGCCCCTCGATGCGTTCTGCATCAGGTACAGGGGGCCTTCACCGCATGCTCTCCGATCACCGCGCACGCGGCGGCCGGCGGCGCCCGACCGTGGAGACCCGTGTGTCCGGATTCGCAAGCAGCCGCTGGAGCCTGGTCGTCAACGGCGGCGGCCATCCCCGCCAGGCGCGCACCGCCCTGGTCGCGATCTGCCAGGACTACCGCTGCACGGTGCTGGGCCATCTGCGCGGGCTGGGTTGCGGCGACGACGAGGCCGGGGATCTGGCCCGGGACTTCTTCGCCTGGCTGCTCGCTCCGGGCGCGGCCGGCGTCGCGGCCTGCGCACCCGATCGCTTCCGCCCGTTCCTGCGGGACGCGCTGGCGCGGTTCCTGGACGATCGCGGCGCCGCCCCGAGCACCCGCGCCTCCCCGACCGCTGCGTTCGACCACGCGTGGGCGCTGGCCGTGCTGCGCAATGCCGGGCGTGCGCTGGAGCGCGAGTACCGCGCCGAGGGGCGCGAGAGGCTCCATGAAACCCTGATCGGCCTGCTGGTCCCGGTCTACGGCAACGGCGGCGAGCCGGTCGCGGACGCACTCGCCCACCGTCTGGTCGCCGCGGCCCGGCTCGGCACCGACGTGGACGGCGTCGCAACGCAGCTGGCGCGGATGCACCGGCGCCTGCGCGA
This sequence comes from Marilutibacter maris, assembly GCF_003233695.1. Lineage (NCBI taxonomy): Bacteria > Pseudomonadati > Pseudomonadota > Gammaproteobacteria > Lysobacterales > Lysobacteraceae > Marilutibacter > Marilutibacter maris. Next base: position 3,213,736 of record NZ_CP029843.1, read on the forward strand.
GCTGATCCTCGCCGAACTGTCGCAGACCGTATGCGACAGCGCCGGACTGGAGGCGGAGTACGCGCTGCTGCTGCGCGAGCTCGGAGCGCTGTACCGCGACGACGCCTGAAGCCCGCGCCGCTCAGGCGGCGTCGGGCAGCGTCTGCGGCAACGAGGAATGCGGCGTGCGTGCCGGCAACAACGCCAGGGTTTCGCCGTTGTGCGACAGCAGGCGCAGGCTGCCGTCCGGGTCCTCGGCCAGCGCGCTCAGGCTCTCGACCCAGTCGCCGTCGTTGGCGTAGACGCGGCCGTCGCGTTCGAACAGTGCGGCACGGTGGATATGGCCGCAGACGATGCCGTCCAGGCCGCGGCGCGAGGCGTCGTCGAGGCCGGCCTGGACGAAGCGGGCGATGTAGCGTTCGGCCGCACCGCTCTGGCGCTTGAGGAACTCCGACAACGACCAGTAGCGCATCCCCAACGCGCGGCGCAGGTGGTTGAACAACTGGTTGCCGCTGAGGATGCGGTAGTACAGCCAGTCGCCGAGCTTCTCCTGCAGGCTGCCGAAGTGGGTCTGCGCGTCGTAGTCGTCGCCGTGGGTGACCAGCAGGCGGCGGCCGTCGGCGGTGGTGTGGATGGTGCGCCGGCGCACCTGCATGCGCGGCAGCGCCAGTCCGCAGAAACGCCGGATCGGGCGGTCGTGGTTGCCGGGCACGTAGATCAGCTCGGTGCCGTCGCGACGCAGCGCGTGCAGCGCCTCGATCACCCGATTGTGCGCATTGCCCCAGCGCGCGCGCCGCTGCGCCATCCACCACAGGTCGACGATGTCGCCGACCAGGTACAGGCGATCGCAGCGCAGCGCCTGCAGGAAGTCCGCCAGCTGGTTCGCGTGGCAGTGCTTGGAGCCCAGGTGGACGTCGGAGATGAAGACGGCGCGTCGCCTCTGCGGCAACTGCGTCACGGTGGTGGTCGTCGAAGCAGTTGCCGGAGTGCTCATGCGCAGCCCCCCCTCTCTCGCGGATGATCGCTTGCCCCGGCTCGCGCCTCGCCGATGGCGCAGCCCAGGTATCGCGCCCGCTTCTTCGGGCGCAGCATCTGCAGGTCGACCTCGATCAGGCCGTCGACCGAGTCGCTGAAGTCCGGGTCGACGCCGAAAGCGAGAAAGCGGGCCCCGCCCGGCTCGCACAGGTCGGTGTACTGCTTGTAGAGCATCGGCAGCGCGGCCCCGAGCGCGTCGAGGTTGTCGCGCAGCACCCGGAACGCGGTCGCCGCGTCCAGGGTCGGATCGAAGTCCGGCGGTGCGGCGCGGTAGGCGAACGGACGGTTGGACACCGCCTGCCCGGCCTCGCCGCCGTAGTAGCGGGCGTAGTAGGCGACGATCTGCTCGCGCGCCTCGACCGGCAGCGCGGCGCTGATCGAGACCGGCCCGAACAGGTAGCGCACCCGCGGGTGGCAGGCGAGGTATGCACCGATGCCCTGCCACAGGTAGTCGATGCTGCGACTGCCCCAGTATTCGGGCACCACGAAGCTGCGCCCCAGCTCCATCCCCTCGTGCAGGCGCGGCAGGGTCTCCCCGGCGTACTGGAACAGCGACGCGGTATACAGGCCGGCGGTGCCGCGCTCGGGCAGGACCGCCGAGCCGCGGGCGATCCGGTAGGCGCCGGCGATCTTCTCCGCCGCCGCGTCCCACAGCACGATGTGCTCGTACCAGCCGTCGTACTCGTCGACATCGAGCCGGCGCCCGGTGCCCTCGCCGACCGCGCGGAAGGTCATCTCGCGCAGGCGGCCGATCTCGCGCAGCAGCGGCGCTCCGGTCGGCAACCGGCCGACCCGGATTTCCTTGTCGTCGGTGGTCATTCCCAGCAGCCGCATCCCGGCGATGCCGGCGGCGACCTGGGCCGCCGCGATCGGCCGGATCAAGGGTATCGCGGCATCCGCCGGCAGCGGGTCGTAGGATTCGCGACGGGTACCGATCGCATGCAGCTCGCGGCGCACCTGGCGCAGCAGCACGCTGGGTTCGGCGTCGTCCGGCAGGTCCAGCAGGCGCCCCACCCGCAGCACCACCCGGCGCGCGCGGCGGGCGAACATCTCGCGCGCGAGCAGGGCCGTCCCGACCGGCTTGAACAGCGCCGAGGCGCCGTAGAAGAACGCCGAGTTGCGCGCCTCGACCCGGATCGGCAGCACCGGCGCCTCGGTGGCGCGGGCGAAGCGCAGGAAGCCGCGGCGCCAGCGTCCGTCGGTGACCCCGCGCAGGCCCAGCCGGGCGACCTCGCCGGCCGGGAACACGATCACGCACTGTTCGGCCTCCAGCGCGGCCTCGATCGCGTGCAGGCTCTCCACGCTCGGGCGGCCGCCGAGGATGCGCACCGGCAGCAGCAGTTCGCCGAGGCCGTCGATCACCGACAGCAGGTCGTTGGCGACGATCCGCACGTCCTTGCGCACGCTGCCGACCAGGTCCAGCAACGCCAGCGCGTCGAGCGCGCCGGAGGGATGATTGGCGACCACCAGCAGCCGGCCGCGGGCCGGGATCCGCGCACGCTCGGCCGGATCGACGCCGTAGCGGGTCCCCAGGTAGTCCAGCGCCGCCGACACGAAGCCGAACCCGCGCAGGTGGGCGTTGGCCTCCAGGAACCGGTCGACCTCGTGCAACCGCGACCAGCGACCGAGGGTGCGCAGCAGCGGGCGGGAGAGACGGGCGCGACGCCCGTTGAACCAGTGCGGGAAGCGTTGTTGCAGGCGCTGTTCGATCTTGCCCATGCGTTGGCGCGTTGGCGGCGGCAGCCGATGACTGTCGGCGCGAAGATTGACGCCCGGCGGCGACAGTCGCATGTCGGCGGCAAGACAGAGCGGTGACACGCTCCCGCCCGGGCCGGCCCCGCTCCCCGGCATGGCGCCGGATCGACCGCGGTCACGCCGCTTAACCCCGGGCAACACCTCGAAAGTGCACAATGCAGCATGGCCCGCAGTTCTGTATGATGCGCGGCCATCCTTTCATTCGAATCAAAGGATATTGCCTCGATGTCCAGCTACCTGTTCACCTCCGAATCCGTGTCCGAGGGCCATCCGGACAAGATCGCCGACCAGATCTCCGACGCCGTCCTCGACGCGATCCTGGCGCAGGACAAGCGCGCCCGCGTCGCCTGCGAGACGCTGGTGAAGACCGGTGCGGCGATCGTCGCCGGCGAGGTCACCACCACCGCGTGGGTGGACATCGAGGAGCTGACCCGCAAGGTCATCAACAAGATCGGCTACGACAACTCCAACGTCGGCTTCGATGGCCACACCTGCGCGATCATCAACATGCTCGGCAAGCAGTCGCCCGACATCGCCGCCGGCGTCGACGGCACCCGCAGGAAGGCCAAGAAGCCCGAGGAACAGGGCGCCGGCGACCAGGGTCTGATGTTCGGCTACGCCTGCAACGAGGCGCCGGAATTCATGCCCGCGCCGATCTACTACAGCCATCGCCTGGTCGAGCAGCAGTCCAAGGTGCGCAAGAACGGCAAGCTGCCGTGGCTGCGCCCGGACGCCAAGAGCCAGGTCACCCTGCGCTACGACAACAACAACGAGATCGTCGGCCTCGACGCGGTGGTGCTGTCGACCCAGCACGACCCGGGCATCAAGCAGAAGGACCTGGTCGAGGCGGTGCGCGAGCACATCCTCAAGCCGGTGCTGCCGAAGAAGTGGTTCGAGTCGCTGCCCAAGAACAAGATCCACATCAACCCGACCGGCATCTTCGTGATCGGCGGCCCGGTCGGCGACTGCGGCCTGACCGGCCGCAAGATCATCGTCGACACCTACGGCGGCATGGCCCGCCACGGCGGCGGCGCGTTCTCCGGCAAGGACCCGTCCAAGGTCGACCGCTCGGCCGCCTATGCCGCGCGCTACGTCGCCAAGAACGTGGTCGCCGCCGGCCTGGCCGACAAGTGCGAAGTGCAGGTCAGCTACGCGATCGGCGTGGCCGAGCCGACCTCGATCTCGGTCACCACCTTCGGTACCGGCCGCATCAGCGACGACAAGATCGAGAAGCTGATCCGCAAGCACTTCGACCTGCGCCCGTACGGCATCGTCAAGATGCTCGACCTGATCCACCCGATCTACCAGCAGACCGCCGCCTACGGCCACTTCGGCCGCAAGCCCAAGGAAGTCAGCTACCTCGACATCGACGGCAACAAGCACACCGCGACCGCCTTCTCCTGGGAGAAGACCGACAAGGCCGAGGAGCTGCGCAAGGCCGCCAAGCTGTAATCCGGCGCCTGTTCCAGGCATACCGACGGGCCGCCCTCGCGCGGCCCGTCGTCATTCCGGGCCGCGGATCCGCAAACCCGCGAACCCGGCATCGGGCCGGGTCGTCCCCGTCTCCGGCAACGACGCACGGCGGCGACACGCATACGAAACCGGCAGGCGGAGCGTGCCGCGCCAGCGGCTTCGCAACCTCCCGTCAGCGGCGGGGCGCGACGACGCGGTACTCGCCGTCTCCGCCCGTGCCATCCTGCTCCAGTCGCGCGCACAGGCGGCCGTCCTGGCAGAGGACGACATCGGCTCGGTTGTAGGCGCGCAGCAGCTCCAGCTCGACCTGGTTGCGCGAGATCTCGCGCTGCAGATACCACAGCCCGCCGGCGGCGACCGCGGCCGCCAGCAACAGCACCAGCCCCACCGCGACCGTGATCGTCAGCAGACGCTTCTCCACCGTCGCCGCCTGATTCGCCAGCCGGGCGATCCCCTGCCCCGCCGCATCGATGCGCTTGCCGCTCGCCGCGGCCGCCCGCTCGAGTTCGGCCAGGGAGCCGCCGACCCCGCCACGCACCGCCTGCGCGACCTCGCCCGGGACACGGGCGAGTGCCTCGTCGGCGGCCTTGCGGATCTGCTGCGGCGCCTCCTCGACCGTGCGTTGCAGGCGCGCGGCATTGTCGCGGTTGGCGCGACCGGCTTCTTCGCTCTGGCGCTTGAACAGGTCCAGCAGCTCGGCGGCGCGGACCACGGTTTCCTTCAGATTCGCATCATTCACACATCATTCTCCGTCCCGCGGCGGGCCGGGCCGGAGCACGACGCGCGAGCCGCGGCGACGCTGTACCCGTCGCCACGACCATCGACGCACGGCTCCCGCCGACCCTAGCGCTGCAGGGCCTCCTGTTGCTGGCCTTGCTGTTCGTTGCGTTGCCGTTCCTGCTGTTCGTTGTGCTGCTGCTCGGTCGCCGCCCGCAGTTGCGCCTCCACCTGCATGCCGGCCTGGGTGAACATCGCCCGCGCATGATCGGAAGCGCCGACGTCGCGGATCGCCATGTCGGCCGCCGCATCGCCACGCTGCAATCCCTGGTACAGGTGATCGAACATCCGGTCGCTGCCGGCGTCGCGCGGCAACGTGCCCAGTTCCGGCGGCTGCTGTCCGGCGCGCTGCCACTGCGTGCCCGACAGCACCTCGCCCGAGGCCTTACTCACCGTCGCATCGATCCGGTCGACGCGATCGTTGGCGATATCGCCATCGGCGCCCTGAGCGTAGCGGTGGAGGTTCTCCGTGAACGCGTACGAGCCGCTGCCGACATGCCGGGCCATCGATATCGCGAACTCCATGCTGCCGACCGCCTGCCCGTCCGCCTCGCGCTGTTCCATCCAGCGGCGGTCGTCCGGCGAGGCCGCGCGCACCTGGCCCATGAAGGCCTGCATCTGCGCCTCGTTGAACTCGATGACGACCTTGTCGCCGGGCTTGACCGGCCCTTCGCCACTCTGCTCGCCGGTGATCGCGACGTTCAGGTTGCCGGCCATGTTGCGCTCTTCGGCCTGCTCGTTGTGCCCCATGAACCGGTCGAACATGCCGTACTCGGGGCGGTCGGTATCGATCGTGAAGCGGTAGGCGCGCATCCCGCCGAGCTCGTTGCCGTCGGCATCGAAGCGCTGCACCACCTGCAGCGGTACGTTGTCGCTGTACTGCAGTGCGCTGGTGCGGGCGAAGGAGCCATCGGCATAGGTAGTGGTGACGAACTGACCGCTGTTTTCCGGTCCGGCCAGATCGGCCTGCACGCGCGCCTGCTCCGGTCCCAGTCCCAGCTGCAGGCGGGTCTGCGAGTTGAAATCGGTACGCTCGATCGTGGCGACCTCGCTGACGCCCGGTGTCTGCGAGGCGACCTCGCCGGTGCCGACGAAGTGCGCGAACGCCGCCTGGCCGTCGGGCGAGGCCAGGTCGAAGCGCGCGGTCTGCAGGGTGGCCGACTCCAGCGCGTCCTTGCGCCCCAGCATCGCGGTCGCGATGTCGGTCTTCAGGCCGATCGCGTTGAACGCCTCCACCGCCTCGCTCGGGCCCATCACCACGTTCACCGTATCGCCTTCGCGGGTGATCGAATAGCTGGCGCCCTCGCTCTCCTTCACCTGGCTGATTGCGGCGATATGCCGGAACGACGCCTCCATGGAGTGCTGGGCGAAGTCCGCCTGGTTAAGCGTGACCGAGGCCCCGTTCGGAAGCGTCGTCGGATCGAACGGATTGATCCGGGCGGCGGCGGCGGGGTCGGCGTCCGCACCGGGCAGGGTCACCTCGTACTTGAGCGTCTGTCCGACGCTGCCCGCCACTTCCACCGCAACCGCACCGCTCTCCACTTCGCGCTTGACCGACAGCGCGGTGAGTTCGTGTTCGACGCTCACGGTGGTCGTGCCGTTGTCGCTGCTGACCCCTCTGACCGGACCGGCGGCGGGCGGCTCGCCCTCGACGCGCTTGACGTTGGTCTCCAGGCTGCCGCCGGCGCCCAGCGTGCCCAACAACGGGTCGGACACCGAATTCTGCACCGCGCCCTTGACGCTGCCATCGCCCGGCTTCCACTCCAGCGATGCCGCGGTGCCGCCGTTCTTGGCCTCGACCGACACACTGCTGCCCGAGCCCTGCTTCAGTTCCTGCTCGCCGATTGCAGCGGTCACGCTCATCGGCGACGCCGGGATCTGCAGCTCCTGCCCTTCCACCAGCCGGCGCACCGAAAGCTGCTGCTCCGGGTTGGCGGCATCGAGCATCTGGATGGTCACGCCGTAGCGTTCGGCGAGGTCGGCCAGCGCATCGCCCTCGCCGATGACATGGGTCTGGGCCTGGTTTGCGAGGCTGCCGGTATCGCTGTTTCGTTCCATGAGGTTCCCCTTCATTCCATTTCGTCCGGTCGACACCGCCGCGCCTGAACGGGTGCGGCCGCGTCCACAATTGCTGAATTGTAGCAACCTCCGGTTGCCATGATGCGGCGGGAAAGGCGTTAGAATCTGCCTCCGCTCCCGCCGAGGGGCGCTGCGACCGTCCCCAAGCGCATTGCCGCGCGATGCGGGCACGGCCAGGCTCGGCGAGGCAGCCCATGCAACAACGGCGCCCGGTCTGAGAACCCGCGTCCCGCGAAGGTCCACGCGACCGCCGGGGGCGCACAGAACCGGAGTCCATCATGAACGCTGTACCCAAGACCTTCTCCCAGGATGGCGACTACAAGATCGCCGACATCTCGCTGGCCGACTGGGGCCGCAAGGAAATCGACATCGCCGAGCACGAGATGCCGGGCCTGATGTCGATCCGCCGCAAGTACGCCGCCGAGGCGCCGCTCAAGGGCGTGCGCGTGACCGGCTCGCTGCACATGACAATCCAGACCGCGGTGCTGATCGAAACGCTGAAGGACATCGGCGGCGACGTGCGCTGGGCCTCGTGCAACATCTTCAGCACCCAGGATCACGCCGCCGCCGCGATCGCCGCCAGCGGCACCCCGGTGTTCGCGTGGAAGGGCGAGACCCTGGAGGAGTACTGGGACTGCACCCTGTCGGCGCTGAGCTTCCCCGACGGCAAGGGTGGCTTCCTCGGCCCGCAGTTGGTCGTCGACGACGGCGGCGACGTGACCCTGCTGATCCACAAGGGCTACGAGCTGGAACAGGGCGACGAGAGCTGGGTGAACGCGCCCGCCGGCAGCCACGAAGAGAAGGTGATCAAGGACCTGCTCAAGCGCGTCGCCAAGGAGCGCCCGGGCTTCTGGACCACCGTGGTCGAGGGCTGGAAGGGCGTCTCCGAGGAGACCACCACCGGCGTCCACCGCCTCTACCAGCTGGCCCAGGACGGCAAGCTGCTGGTGCCGGCGATCAACGTCAACGACTCGGTCACCAAGAGCAAGTTCGACAACCTGTACGGCTGCCGCGAGTCGCTGGCCGACGGCCTCAAGCGCGCGATGGACGTGATGCTGGCCGGCAAGGTCGCGGTGGTCTGCGGCTACGGCGACGTCGGCAAGGGCTGCGCGCACTCGCTGCGCGCCTACGGCGCCCGCGTGGTCGTCACCGAGATCGACCCGATCTGCGCGCTGCAGGCGGCGATGGAGGGCTTCGAGGTCAAGACCGTCGAGGACACCCTCGGCACCGGCGACATCTATGTCACCACCACCGGCAACAAGGACATCATCCGCCTGGAGCACATGCGGGCGATGAAGGACCAGGCGATCGTCTGCAACATCGGCCACTTCGACAACGAGATCCAGGTCGATGCGCTGTACGCTTCCGGCGCGGTCAAGACCAACATCAAGCCGCAGGTCGACAAGTTCACCTTCGACGGTGGCAACAGCATCTTCCTGCTGGCCGAGGGCCGGCTGGTGAACCTGGGTTGCGCCACCGGCCACCCCAGCTTCGTGATGAGCAACTCCTTCGCCAACCAGACCCTGGCCCAGATCGACCTGTGGGCGAACAAGGACTTCTACGACAACAAGGTCTACCTGCTGCCGAAGAAGCTCGACGAAGAGGTCGCCCGTCTGCACCTGGAGAAGATCGGCGTCAAGCTGACCCGGCTCAGCAAGGACCAGGCCGAGTACCTCGGCGTGCCGGTCGACGGCCCGTTCAAGCCGGAGCACTACCGCTACTGATCGGCCTCGCCGACAGGGCTGTACGCGAAACGGGCGCCTCGGGGCGCCCGTTTTGTTTTTGGGGACCGATGAACCTGCCGTCCCCGCAACCCATCGCCGCGATTCCAAATGAAACCGTGCCGGCCGGGCGCCTGAGGTCGTATCGGGGCCGGGAAAGCCATTGGCTTTCCCTGACAAGCGATATCAAATCATCTCCGGGGCCCATCCAGATATCGCCCCACATTCGCGGCAATTTCCGCCCGCTTCATCAGCAAATGCGTCATCTATATCCAGCGCAAGACATGGCGCTGCAACGTAACGAGAGCAGTTGACGACGGTCAACCACCTGACTGAATATTCGATATCACCCCATTTCTGGGGTTTGCTTGGCATTAAGGCGTATGACCAACTTTCAGTTAGTTGCCGCAATTACAGCCATCGCCGCCATGCTCACCGGCTGCAGTCGGTATTCGGCAGGCAACCTGGATAGAGAACTCTGTGAGACTCTCCATCTAGGTCAGTCATATGAGCAGACCATTGCCGTCATGGGGCAGCCCAAGCACGTCCTTCCCCTCTCCGGCCAAAAGGGCGAAATCCTGATATACAACTTGCCAGCCATGGCAGGCCTACCATTGTTCAGTGCCGACAAGGAGGTAGAGATTGTGGTGACCCCAAGCGCCTCCGCGCGTAGTACTTCGAGCGGCGCTTTGTTCTGGAGATGACTACTGATGCGCGCAAACAATTCATTTAAGCCGAAGCCGCTTCGCGGCGCGGCTCAACTGAGGCGTTAGAACTGCATTAGGCATCAGGGGCATGCTCATGACCGAAAAGCGTAGCCATGTCAAAGACATCGGAAGGGCTATCGTCACAGCAACGAAGCCTGAGGATCTTGATGCCCTTCGATTCTGGGCACAGAAGATGCTGGATATAAGAGCAAGCAATTTTTCTGCGTTTGAGAAATCCAAGCGCGCAATCGCCGCATCCATCGACAAGAAGGTACTTGCGCCAATCCTCAACGTTGTGTGGCGAGAGATGAAGCGCGTCGGCTGGGAAGAGAGAAGCCTTCCTGCCAAGATGGCTATGAGCGCCGCTGCCGCTGCACTAACGCTATCTGGTCAAGGCGCTGGCATCGCTGCACTTGGCGGCGCCATTGGAGTTCCGTTGTTCGTCGTGTTTGGCGCTGGCGGAGCTTTAGCAGGTGTCATCATTGAAGAAATCAGACGTAAGAAGTAGTCATCGACTGCAGTTCCAACAATTCGTTCAAGCCGACGCTTCTTTTACCGTCCTCTGGAACCCAGCGAACACCCGCCAGCCATCAACCTCTAGCCACAGCCCGGCCGCATCAGCACCATCGAACATGACCGAAGCGTTCTCCATCCCACGCCACAGCGACTTCCTTGGCGGATATCTCGACGCGGTCGCACGCACACTGACCACCGACACCGAACTGGTCGGCCTGAGCGTCACCTTTGCGGACGCGGTCGCCTGCGACGGCGACCGGATGACGGACAAGCACCAGCGCGTTCCCGTAGAGAACTGGAGCCGCGAGTTCTGCGCCTTCGTGGAAGGCTTTCTCGGCATCGACGCCCGCTCCAGACTCGGCTTCTATCTGGTGGACTATCTGTGCTGGTTCCGGGACTTCAGCGATGGCGCAACCTGCCACCGATATGACCACCGCGATCCAACGACAGAAGTCCGCTATCACGTCGAATGGCCTGACGGTTGCCGGGTCGTTCTCATCGCCAACCGCACCACCCGGACGCCTTCCCTGCCCGACACCTGAGGCGACCCGCTCCGCGCATCAGACGCCACGCCCGCGATCGGGCACGGACTCGCCGTCCATCCAATGCCTGCACCGAGTTCGGCATCGGTACCCTGACTGCGACAATCGGTCGCTTGTGCGCTCAAGCCCCTTCTGGGCCGCCGGACGCATGGCGCGACATGGCTAGAATTGCGCGGTGATCCGATCTCCGGCCCTCTTCAGACGCGTGAGCTGGCTCGCCCTGGCGGCGGTGCTGCTGATGTCGCTGATGCCGACGGTCAGCCGGGTCCTGGCGGTCGCCGGCAACGCAGCATCCGGGATGCCGACACTGGTCGAGATGTGCACCAGCGGCGGTCTTCGGTGGGTCGACATCTCGTCCATGGTCGCTGACGCGCGCACCGGACAGGACGACCGCAACGCCGGGGATCACGACAGCGGTAACCACGACGGCGGGATCGGCGACGCCTGCGGCTACTGCACGCTGGGCACGCCGCTGCCCCTGCTCCTGTTGCTGTTCTGCCTGCTGGCGTACTGCCCGCCGCCGCCTCTGTTGCGACGACACTACCGGTCGTTGCCGCGAGCGCTGCGCAACATGCGCGGCCTCGGCGCCCAGGCACCGCCACTGACGCTCTGATCCACAAGCCATCTTTTCCTGCGCGGTCTCGGTGCCGCGCGCTTGTGCCTTGGAGCCCACATGTCGATCTCCCTCCGCGCGGCGATGCGTTCGTCGCGCCTGTCCGTGGCCGTTTCGGCCGCGCTGTGCCTGTCCCCTTCCGCTGTCGCCGCCACGCCTGACGGCGACGCCGATTCCCCGTCGACGCTGGACGCGATCGTCGTCACCGCCGAGGCGCCCGACTCGCCGTTGACCTGGAGCACCGATCCGAAGATTCCGCGCCAACCTGTGCCCGCCAGCGACGGTGCCGATTACCTCAAGACCATTCCCGGCTTCACCGCGCTGCGCAACGGCGGCAGCAATGGAGACCCGGTCCTGCGCGGCATGTTCGGATCGCGCCTGAACCTGCTGACCAACGACGGCAGCATGCCCGGCGCCTGCCCGGCCCGCATGGACAACCCGCTGTCCTACGTCTCGCCGGAAACCTACGACCGCCTGATCGTGGTCAAGGGGCCGCAAACGGTGCTGTGGGGGCCCGGCGCCTCGGCCGGCACGGTGCGTTTCGAGCGCAGCGTCGAGCGCTTCGGCGCGCCCGGCGTGCGCGCCAGCGGCCGCCTGCTTGGCGGCGCGTTCGGGCGCAACGACCAGGTCGTCGATCTGGAGGCAGGCAACCCGACGGGCTATGCGCGGATCAACGGCAACCGCTCCGAATCCGACGACTACGAGGATGGCGACGGCAACACGGTGCCGTCCTCGTGGAAGAAGTGGAACCTGGATGTCGCGCTGGGATGGACGCCCGACGCGCACACCCGGCTGGAGCTGTCCGCCGGCCGCGGCGACGGCGAGGCCCGCTATGCCGGCCGCGGCATGGACGGATCGCGGTTCAGGCGCGAGAGCCATGCGCTGCGCTTTGAGCGGGGCGGACTGGAAGGCGTGTTGAAGTCGATGGAGGCGACGGTATTCCACAACCGGGCCGATCACGTGATGGACAACTACAGCCTGCGCGACCCCAACCCGGCCGGACCGATGCCGATGCCCATGGCGTCGAACGTCGACCGCCGCACCTACGGCGGCCGGGTCGCGTTCGACTGGCGATGGTCGCAGTGGTCGCTGGACGCCGGCATGGACGCGCAGGACAGCCGCCACCGCGAACGCAGCGCGATGGGCCGCGGCGCCTATCGCGCATTGCCGTGGACGACCGACGCCACGACCTCCAATCTCGGCGTGTTCGGCGAGCTGTCCCGCGAGGGCCGCGGGGGCGGCAAGTGGATCGCCGGCGCGCGCGTCGACCGCGCCGGGACGACCGACAAGCGCGCCACCACCGGGATGATGGGGATGCCCAACCCCACCGCCGATCGCATCCGCAGGGAAACCTTGCCGTCGGGCTTCCTGCGCTTCGAGCAGGCGGCGACGACGACGCCGTTGAGCTGGTACGCCGGCATCGGCCATACCCGGCGCATGCCCGACTACTGGGAGCTGTTCTCCGCCGACATGGGCCCGACGGGCGCGGCCAACGCCTTCGCCGGGATCGAGCCCGAGCGCACCACCCAGGTCGATATCGGCGCCAGGTTCCACAGCCAACGCATCGACGCCTGGGTATCCGCCTACGCCGGCCGCATCGACGACTACATCCTGTTCACCTATCGCAGCGGCGGCATGATGGGCACGACGTCCTCGGTGTCCAACGTCGATGCGCGGATACGCGGCGCCGAGGCCGGCATCGAGTTCCGGGCGGACCCGCACTGGAAGCTCGGCGCCACCCTCGCCCATGCCTGGGGCGAGAACCGCAGCAGCGGACAGGCGCTGCCGCAGATGCCGCCGCTGGACGCGCGCCTGAGCGCCGGCTACGACAACCGGCGCTGGAACCTCGGACTGCTGCTGCGCGCGGTGGCCGGACAGGATCGCGTCGCCGGGAACCAGGGCAACGTGGTCGGACGCGACCTCGGCCCCAGCGCCGGCTTCGCCACCCTGGCGGTCAACGGTGGCTACCGCTTCGGCGAGCGCCTGCGCCTCACCGCCGGTGTCGACAACCTGTTCGACCGTGCCTACAGCGAGCACCTCAACCTCGCCGGCAGTGCCGACTTCGGCTTTCCGGCCGACCCGGTCCGCATCAACGAGCCCGGGCGCACCGCCTGGCTCAAGCTCGACTTCGAGTATTGACCGCGGCGTGCCCGCCGCCCCGTGTCGCCGTACCCGATCGCACCGGCAGGTGGGCGACATGGGCGGCACGGCATTGACGCCGGCGGCGATGGCGACAACCATCCGGACATCCCTCGTCCTTGCCCGCATCTGCCGATGCGGGCGCTCCGGAGCCCGAAACCCGTGACCGCAACACCGTACACCGTCGTCCACGAGACCCCCGCGATCGACACCTACCGGCACCTGCGACAGGCGACCGGGATCGGCCCGAAGACCCATGCCGCCGCCGAGGCCGGCCTCCCCAACTCGCTGTTCGCGGTGCAGGTGCTGTGCGATGGCCGGACCGTGGCGATGGGCCGGGTGATCGGCGACGGCGGCTGCTTCTACCAGGTCGTCGATATCGCGGTGCTGCCCGAGCACCAGGGCCGCGGCCTGGGCAAGGCGGTGATGCGCGAGATCGCCGGATACATCGAGCGCGAGGTGCCCGAATCGGCCTACGTCAGCCTGCTCGCCGACGGCCAGGCGTTCCGGCTCTACCGGCAGTTCGGCTTCGCACTGACCGCGCCGGACAGCCTTGGGATGGCGCTAGTGAAGGGGGCCGGCACGGGCGAGGGCTGAGCGCGGTCACTCGCCCCAGTCCTGGTCCAGCGGACTGTCGACCAGGAAGTCCGGATTGCCGAAGCCGGTATCGGTGTCGAGCACGAGTCCGATCGTCACCGGCCGCGGCGAGAGCTCCAGTTCGGGCTCCTGCACGTATTCGCGGCGCTGCGATATCTCGCCGACGCCGGTCTCGGGAAGATAGACCCGGACCGAGCGCCCGTCGGCGCTGGCGCCGACCAGAGTGTCGCCGCGATCGTTGTCCAGTTCCGGCTCCAGGCGATAGCGGACGCCATCGCCGGGAGACTCCAGCCAGCAGACCGCATCGTGGACCTCCGGCTGCTGCGGAGGCGCGCCGAGCCAGCCGGTCATGTTGGCCAGGTCGTAGGCCGGGAAGCCGTCCGGAAACAGCACCGCCACGGCGCCATCGCCCTGGGGATGCAGTTCGACGCTGAAGATGCCGGGGCGGGCAGCCCGGGTGAGGCCGCCGTAGTCGACGATCGCGGCTTCGATATCGCCGATGCCGCCGTTTCCGACCCGTATCCAGCCCCTGGCCGGCCGGAACGCGGGGTCGGCCGACAGCGCGGGATCGGCGTCTCCGACTTCGACACCCGCCCCGCCGTCATCGCCGTCGTAGTGCCCGCGCTCGCGACTGAACAACCAGCCGATGAGTCGTGAAAACATGCCGTTCTCCTCCGCCTGACCGGCCGCGGCTACGGCCGCCAGTTCGCATTGTTGTCCCAGAACTCGACCGCGCGGCGGTAGGCGTCGCGGTCCAGCGGCACCCCCGAGCCGCCTTCCTCCACCCCCAGCGCGTTGCGCATCATCGTGATCGGCGCCATCGGGATCTCTTCCGGCTCGGCGGTGTACAGGCAGCCGACCACGCCCCACTCGCCGTCGATCGGCGCGCCCTCCTTCTGCAGTTGCGCTGCGCTGTAGAGGATCACCACCAGGTAGTCCGCGACCGGCGCCTCGATGCCTTCGAACCAGCGCACCAGCACCGGCAGCTCGTCCCGGGTGCGCGCCTCGTAGGCGCTGCGCAGCAGGTGGCGGTTGTCGTCGCTGATCGGCACGGTCAGGCAACGGGTCGAAGTCCAGTTGCGGTGCACGTGCAGCTTGCAGAACGGCGCATAGCCGTCGAGCACCTTCAGCGGCGCGTGGGCGTTGAGATGCCGTTCGAACTGCTCCGGCGTGCAGTCGCGGATGGTGTTGCGCCGGCGCTCCTTCGGAAACAGCCGGGCGGTGGCGAAGGGGGTGAGAACGATGGACATGCGGCGGGCCGGTCGGTGTTGGAAGCGGGCCCCATTGTCCGCGATCGCGGCGACACCCTCCGCCCGGACCGGCCCGGCCCCTTGCACGCGTCATAATTCCTTTCATCGCGATAAAGCGATATGATGCCCGCCGACCAGGCCCAAGACACCGCGATGACGCCGATCAGCTTCGAGTTCTATCCGCCCAAGACCGACGAGCAGCGCAGCCAGCTCGACCGCACCGCGGCCAGGCTCAAGGCGCATGCGCCCGAATACGTCAGCGTGACCTTCGGCGCCGGCGGCTCCACCCTCAGCCATACCCCGGAAGCGATCCAGCGCCTGGCCGGTGAGCATGGCTACAGCGCCGCGCCGCACATCACCTGCATGGGCGGCTCGCGCCAGGAGATCCGCGGCCTGCTGAAGCTGTACAAGGCGATGGGCGCGCGCCGCCTGGTCACCCTGCGCGGCGACCTGCCCTCGGGCATGGTCAGTCCCGGCGACCTGCGCTACGCCAACGAGCTGGTCGAGTTCATCCGCGCCGAGACCGGCGACCATTTCCATATCGAGGTCGCCGCCTATCCCGAGATGCACCCGCAGGCACGCGACGCCCATGCCGACCTGGGCCACTTCAAGCGCAAGGTCGAGGCCGGCGCCGACGGCGCGATCACCCAGTACTTCTACAACGCCGACGCCTACTTCCGCTTCGTCGACGACGCCCGCGCGGCGGGCATCGACATCCCGATCGTGCCGGGCATCATGCCGATCTCCAACTTCAGCCAGATCCGCCGCTTCTCCGACATGTGCGGCGCCGAGATTCCGCGCTGGATCGCGCAGCGGATGCTGGCCTACGGCGACGACGCCGCCAGCGTGCGCGCATTCGGCGCGGACGTGGTCGCGCAGCTGTGCCAGCGCCTGATCGACGGCGGCGCGCCGTCGCTGCACTTCTACACCCTCAACCTCGCCAAGCCGACCCAGAGCGTGATCGATCGACTGGCCTGAACCGCGGCCCAGCGGGCCGGCAGCGATCCGACCGGTGCACTGTCCGCGCCTTCCCGCCGGGGTTAGGCTGCGCGGATGCCCTCGCTCCGCCCGCCCGTCCTGCGCCATCCGCCCTCGGCGGTGTTGCGGATACTGGCCGCGCTGCTGCTTGGCGGCGCGCCACTGCTGACTCCGGAGCCCGCCCACGCGCAGATCCGACGCTGCACCGCGGCCGACGGCACCAGCGTGTTCACCGACCGCCGCTGCGAGGACCTGGGCAGCGTCTCCAGGCGTCCGCACACCGCCGCTGCCGGTCTCGGACGACCGGCCTCCTACCGGCCCCGCTGCATGCGCAGCGTCGACGAGCTGGTGTTCGAGATGGGCCTGGCCTTCGACAACCAGGACGCCAACCGCCTGGCCGGGCTCTACCACTGGACCGGCATGTCCTCCAGCAGCGGCTACGCGGTGGCCGAGCGGCTCGACCGTCTGGTCCACCGGCCGCTGGTCGGGATCGTGCCGGTGATGCCGGAACCGATCACCCCCGAACCGACGCCCACATCGCTGCCCGCCACGGAGACGGGCGACGCCGCCGCACCCGCGGCACTGCCGGCTTCCGGCGACTGGAGCGACTGGGGACGGCCGCTGCCACCCACCCCCGAGCCGACCCCACCCGCCCGGACGGATGCCCGATCGCCGACGCCATCCCCCAGCGCCGCCGCCGAGCCACCGCCCGCCAGCGCCGTCGCCGCCGCGCCGCCGCGACGCCCGGTGGCGCTGCGGGTCGAGCAGACCCTGTCCAACGGCAGCACGCCTTCGAGCACGGTGTTCGGCCTGACCCGCCACTTCGGCTGCTGGTGGATCCGCGACTGATCGTCACTTCTGTTGATGACCGATGCTGCAAAGCAACGTGCCAGATTGAGCAAAACATCGAATAGTGAGCCCCGGCCGCGAGGGGGAGCGGTCGTTACCGGCCGTCTTTGCCGGCCATTTCCTTTTTGGGTGTTTTTTATAGGGGCTTACTCACATGCAGAAGTTGATGCTTCCCTTCGCCGTCGGTGTCGCCGGCCTGCTCGCCGCCGGTGGCGCGGTGGCCGGAAAACCGCTGTTCGCCGACCATGCCGGCAAGGCCGATCCGCGCAACGAACGCGCACTGGAAACCCTGCTTTCCAACCCGAGCACCCGCGGCGTCAGGATCGTCGACGTCGACGCCAGTGCCAGCGATGGCGACGCCATCGAGGTGATGCTGGGCAACCGTCCGTTCGAACTCCAGCGCGACCACACCCGCTTCACCGACCGCGGCAGCCAGGTCTGGGTCGGCCACGTCGCCGGCGCCCGCGGCGGCCCGCTCAACGAGGCGGTCCTGGTCAACCGCGACGACCGCATCACCGGCAACATCCGCATCGACGGCCAGCTGTACCGGATCCGTCCGCTGCCGGACGGTTCCACCGCGGTGATCGAGGTCGACGAATCGCGGATGCCGGCCGATCACGAGGTCGAGCCCTATGAGCAGCTGTTGTCGCGCGCCGACCGCCAGCGCACCACCACCGCCGGCACCACCGAGACCGCCAGCGCGCTGGCCGGCAGCCAGACGATCCGGGTCATGGTCGTGGCGACCGACGAGGCGGTCAGCAGCTACGGCGGCGACATGGAAGCGCTGATCGAACTGGCGGTGGCCGAGACCAACCAGGGCTATGCCAACAGCAACGTCGACATCAGCCTGGAGCTGGCCAGCTACTCGACCACCAGCTACAGCGAGAGCGGCAGCTTCAGCACCGATCTGGCCCGCTTCCGCGGCACCGGCGACGGTTACATGGACGATATCCATGCCCTGCGCGATGCCAGCAATGCCGACGTCGGCATGATCGTGCTGGACAACAGCGGCTCCTGCGGCCTCGCCTCGGGCATCGGCTCGAACGCCAGCACCGCGTTCGCCTCGGTGTACTGGGACTGCGCGACCGGCTACTACAGCTTCGGGCACGAGATCGGCCATCTGCAGTCGGCCCGCCACGACCCGGCCAACGACCGCAGCAGCACCCCGTACGCCTATGGCCACGGCTACCAGGATCCGAACCGCAAGTGGCGCACGATCATGGCCTACAACTGCCGCGGCAAGGGCTGCCCGCGCCTGAACTACTGGTCGAACCCGGCGGTGAACTACAACGGCGCGCCGATGGGCACCACCAGCACCAGCCACAACCAGCGGGTGCTGGAGGAAACCAGGGTCAGCGTCGGCGGCTTCCGCTAAGCACGCGTTCGCCCGAGTACTGGCAAAAGGAAGCTTCGGCCTGGCCGGAGGTTCCGCTCCCCGACACCGGCCGTGCGGGCAGCCCCGTGCGGCCGGTGTCGGCATCGGCATCCGGCTCCGGGCCGGCGATCGCGGCCACCTCGATCGGGTCACCCGGCCATCCGCCTTCACCGATCCCGCCACGGACTTGGGGGCACGCGCGCGGCACGGCAGAATGGGGGACTTTTCCCCTTCTCGGATGCCCGCAATGCAGTACCCCGACTGGATCTGGCACAACGGCGACATCAAGCGCTGGCAGGACGCGACCACCCACATCATGGCCCACGGCCTGCATTACGGCTCCTCGGTGTTCGAGGGCATCCGCTGCTACGAGACCCCCAACGGCCCGGCGATCTTCCGCCTGACCGACCACAACAAGCGCCTGTACGCATCGGCCCGGATCTACGACATGGCGTTGCCGTACGACCTGGACACCCTCAATGCGGCCTGCCGCGAGGTGATCCGGCGCAACGAGCTGACCCGCGCCTACCTGCGTCCGTTCGCCTGGCGCGGCCTGGGCGGCTTCGGCCTGTCGGCCGACACCCCGATCGACATGGCGGTGGCGACCTGGTTCATGGGCCCGTACCTGGGCGAGGAGGCGCTGGACACCGGCATCGACGCCTGCGTGTCGAGCTGGCAACGGTTCGCGCCCAATACCATCCCGGCCGGCGCCAAGGCCGGCGGCAACTACCTGTCCGGCCAGTTGATCGCCCGCGAGGCGCGCCGCCTGGGCTTCGGCGAGGGCATCGCCCTGGCCTCGACCGGCCTGCTCAGCGAAGGCGCCGGCGAGAACCTGTTCCTGGTCTTCGACGGCGCCCTGCACACCACCCCGGTCAGCGCCGCCCTGCTCAACGGCATCACCCGCAACAGCCTGATCACCCTGGCCCGCGACAACGGCATCGAGGTGATCGAGCGCGACCTGCCGCGCGAATACCTGTACCTGTGCGACGAGCTGTTCATGTGCGGCACCGCCGCCGAGATCACCCCGATCCGCTCGGTCGACGGCCGCCAGGTGGGTGCCGGCAAGCCCGGTCCGGTGACCCGCCGCCTGCAGGAGCTGTTCTTCGGACTGTTCGACGGCCGCACCCCGGACCGCCACGGCTGGCTGGAGGCGCTGTAGGCCCCGGACACCCTCTTGGCAGGACTGGCACGAGCCGCGACCGGGGCTTCCCATGAAAGCCTCATCGCGGCTTACGCCGCTCCTACAGGAACGCGGCTGTCGGCCTCGCGGCCCTTGGTCTGTGCTGGCGGAGCAGACCGTGAAACTGTCGGGGCCGTACTCGTCGGGACCTCGCCTCCGCCAGGAACGGCGTGAGCCGCGACCGGCCCGTCCCATGACAGCCGAGCGCGGCTTGTGCCGTTCCTGCCGCCGCTCCCATGGGAGCTAGCTGGCGCGGAAGCTCAGCGTCGCGACCACGCCCTCGGTCTCGCCCGGGCTGACCCGCACGCTCCACTCGTACAGGTCGCACAACCGCCGCACGATCGACAGGCCGATGCCGCCGCCCTGCGAATGGCCGGCGTGGGTGCCGCGATAGCCGCGCTCGAACAGCTTGGCCGCGTCCTCGGCGCTGAGGCCGGGGCCGGAATCGATCACCTCGACCGAGTCCGGCAGCAGGCGCACGATCACTGCGCCGCGCTTGGTGTACTTGACCGCATTGCCGATCAGGTTGCCCAGCGCGACCGAGACCGCCGCCTCCGGCGCATCGATCACCAGTTCCGAATGGCCCTCGATCCGCAGCTCCAGCGGCTTGCCGGCGATCTGCGCGCGATGGGCGTCGAGCATCTGCTCGGCAAGCTTCCCGACGTCGGTGGCGCCATGGCCGCGCTCGTTGCGCGACAGCAGCAGCAGGGCGCTGATCAGGTCGGTGCACTGCGCCTCGGCGCGCTGGATCCGCAACAGCCGGTTGCGGGTCTTGTCGTCGACGTCCGGCGCCGACAGCAGCAGTTCGACCGCGCCCTTGATCACTGCCAGCGGCGTGCGCAACTCGTGGCTGACGTCGGCGTTGAACTCGCGGTCGCGCTGGACCACTTCGGTCAGGCGCGCGGAATAGTCGTCCAGCGCCTCGGCGAGCTGGCCGACCTCATCGTCCGGGAAGTGGCTGGCGAGCTGGTCGGGCTGCGAGCTGCTGCCGGACTCCTTCAGCCGCGTCGCCAGCTCCGACACCGGGCTCATCACCCGCGACGCCGACCACCAGCCGACCAGCAGCGACAACAGGGTGAACAC
Source organism: Marilutibacter maris (assembly GCF_003233695.1). Classification (NCBI taxonomy): domain Bacteria; kingdom Pseudomonadati; phylum Pseudomonadota; class Gammaproteobacteria; order Lysobacterales; family Lysobacteraceae; genus Marilutibacter; species Marilutibacter maris. Next base: position 3,234,384 of record NZ_CP029843.1, read on the forward strand.
CAGCACCGAGCCGTAGATCGCCCGGTTGAACTGCTTCTCGCCGCGGACCGACTGGGTCATGTCGTAGGCGAGGAAGAACCATTCGTTGGGCGTCTTGCGCACCGCCAGCTTGTAGGCGAACGGCGAGCCGTCGGGGTTGGCGCCCGACACGTTGTGGATACCGTCGCCGAGTTCGTACCAGTCGGGTTGCTCGAAGCGCAGGGTCTCGAAGTTTTCCTTCTTGACCACCCGCCCGACCATCTGCTGGAAATCGATGCCGGGGGTCTGCCCGGGCGCGGAGTAATAGCTGTCCGCGTAGGCGTCGATGTTGCTGTTCATCACGTCCTCGACCAACTGGTTCTCGACCCGGGTGCGGGTGTAGTTGGTCGCCCACGCGAACAGCGCGGTCAGCCCGAATCCGAGCAGGACGAAGGCCAGGATGATGCGGCTGCGGAGCTGGCGCCGGAACCGCCGACGGCGGCGCAGGCGCCTGGGTGATGCCTCAATCTCGCTCATCGGGCGGAGCGATGCGGTAGCCGATGCCATGACGGGTCTGGATCAGGGCCACCTCGAACGGCTTGTCGGCGACCGCGCGCAGGCCATGGATGTGCACGCGCAGGCTGTCGGAGTCCGGCAGCTCCTCGCCCCAGACCCGGGTTTCCAGTTCCTGTCGGGTCACCACCGCCGGCGACGCCTCCATCAGCGCCTGCAGGATCTTCAGCGCGGTCGGATTGAGCTGCAGCAGCTTGCCCTGGCGGCGCACCTCCAGGGTATCGAGGTTGTATTCCAGGTCGGCGACGTTGAGCACCCGGGTCTGCACGCCGCGGCCGCGCCGCGCCAACGCGTTGAGGCGGACCTCGACCTCCTGCAGCGCGAACGGCTTGATCAGGTAGTCGTCGGCGCCGGAGTCGAAGCCGGCCAGCTTGTTGTCGAGGCTGTCGCGCGCGGTCAGCATCAGCACCGGGGTCTGCTTGCGCGCTTCGTTGCGCAGCTTGCGGCAGACCTCCAGGCCGTCCATCCCGGGCAGGTTCAGGTCGAGCACGATCGCGTCGAAGTCGTGGACCACGGCCAGGTGCAGCCCGGTGATGCCGTCCGCGGCAAAGTCGACGGTGTGGCCGCGATCCTCCAGGAAGTCGCCCAGGTTGGCGGCGATGTCCTGGTTGTCCTCGATCACAAGTATGCGCATCACGCCTTCCTTCAATGTGGGGTATCGGTGGCAGCGGGCATTGGACCGGACGGTTGTCGTCGGGTTCCGCGCCTGATGTCGACCGCTCAGCATCGATTCTGCCAGAGCCGACCGCCGCCGCGCCGACGCAGGTATCGAATCCGACCCGGACGCCGACCGGGCAAGAAAAGGCCCAGGGGCGGGATCGCCGCGCCTGGGCCAATAAAACCAAGGGTACTGCCCCGATACCGTAACCCGCTGTATCCAGCCGACTGACTTGGAACCGGCAGAGCTGCGGTCCGGAAAGACTACCCCGGCTCCGATTAAGTCGTCGTTAAAGCCGGGGAGCCATCCGTCATGCCAGCAACAACTTCGGTCAAAATCGGCGATTCAGGCGGCAAATTACGATAAAAACGAATCTCACACTAAAGAGAGAATCATCCTGAAAGAGCTCACAGGTCCCTCAGGACCGACTCCGGCGTCTGGTTGCCCGAGGGCAGCGCTTCGATGCTGGACTCGCGCTGGCGGCGACGCTCGCCGACCGTCATGCACGAGCTGATCATGAACTTGCTACCGGTCCGGCGCTCGCGCTGGCACACCAGTCGGCTGTCCCGCGCGGCCGCGGTGAGGATCTGGTTGACGGTCTCCTGCTGGTTGAACAACTCGACCTGATCGGTCGGCTGCATCAGCATCACCGAGCCGGACGCCTCGATCAGCTGCTGCATCCTGTCCAGCGATGCCTGGACCTGGGCCCGGTCCTCCCGGCCCAGCTCCGAATACTTCTCGCCACCGGCCAGATCCCGTTCGATGACCGCTCGCTGCGAGGCGAACGCGCCGCCATCGCGCAGGTTCATCTGCATGGCCGAAGCGGAACCTGCGGCACCCACCAGCGAGACCAGCACCGCCGGCATCAGAAAAGAACCGATCCTGGAACCCCAAAAGCGCGACTTCATCGAAACCTCCCCATCTTGGATGGTATGGCGCCGCCCCCTTGGCAGGCGCTCCCGGTTCGACGCTACTCCAGCCCGGACCGCGGACGACCGCCACGCGAGAAGTCGCCAGAGTCCGCAAACAGCGGGAGAGGATGGGCCTCAGCCCCGTCGCGCGGCCGCGCGCTTGGCCGCGCGACGCTTGTGGCGCTCGGCCGAGTAGCGGACGATCTCGGCGGCGATGTCGACGCCGGTCGCCTCCTCGATGCCTTCCAGCCCCGGCGACGCGTTGACCTCCAGCACCAGCGGGCCGCGCCCGGAACGGATCAGGTCGACACCGGCCACGCCCAGGCCGAGCACGCGCGCGGCGCGGATCGCCACGTCCTGCTCGGTGAGGGTCGCCTTGACCCCGCGCGCGCGTCCGCCACGGTGCAGGTTGGAGCGGAAGTCGCCCTTCGGCGCCTGCCGCTTCATCGCCGCCACCACCTTGCCGCCGACCACGAAGCAGCGCAGGTCCGCGCCCTTGGCCTCGGCGACGAACTCCTGGACCAGGAACTGCGCGTACAGGCCACGCAGGGCCTCGATCACCCCGCGCGAGGCGGACAGCTTCTCGGTCAACATCACCCCCGCGCCCTGGGTGCCCTCGTTGAGCTTGATCACGTGCGGCGGCGGGCCGAGCATCGACAGCAGGTCGTTGGTGTCGTCTGGATTGTCGCCGAACACCGTCGCCGGCAGGCCGATGCCCTGCGCGGCCAGCATCTGGTGGCTGCGCAGCTTGTCGCGCGCGCGCAGGATCGCGTCGGACGGGTTCGGGGTGAAGGTGTCCATCAACTCGAACTGGCGCAGCACCGCGCTGCCGTAACGGGTCACCGACGCCCCGATGCGCGGAATCACCACGTGGTAGCCGCTCATCTCGCGGCCCTTGTAGTGCATCTGGAAACCGTCGGTGGCGATCCGCATGTAGCAGCGCAGCGGATCGAGCACGCGCACGGAATGGCCCTGTTCGCGCGCGGCTTCGGCCAGGCGCCGGGTCGAATACAGCTTGGTATTGCGCGACAGGATCGCGAACTTCATGGCGTCGGCGTCAGGGCGTGGGAGAACGGCGGTGGAGGAGCGGCACGGTGCCCGCGGGCGGCCGGCCATGCAGGAAGGAGCGTGCCGGATCGATCGTGAACGCCGTGGCGATGGCGGTGCGTCCCAGCAGCATCGGAAACAGCATGCCGCGCCGGTCCGACAGATTGATTTCAATCTCGCGTTCGATGCCGGCCAGGCGCATCGTGGTGCGCAGGAACACCCGGCGGGTGGTATGGCCGCCGGAATCGGTCACCTCGCGCTCGTCGATCACCGGCGCGGCCGCCTCGACGGTCCCGACGACGGTGTCGCCGCCGGCGTCCTCGCCCGCGCCCGGGGTCAGCGAGAACCCGACCCATGGCGCACCGCCCTCGATGAAGCGCCACTGCCGGTCGACGTGCAGGGCCGAAGTGCGCGCACCGCTGTCGACCTTGGCACGCACCGCCGCCAGGCCGAGCGCCGGCAATGCGACCCACTCGCGCCAACCCAGCACGATGCGTTCCGCCGAAGGCATCACGTTCGACATCGAATCTCCTGCGGACGCTGGACGCCGCCGCCATCCGGGCGCGGCTCGCGGGGCCTGAACGAAAGACGGCGGCCCCGTCCGTCAGGAATCGGGGCCGCCGCCGGCAACTGGAGCGGGTGATGGGAATCGAACCCACGCCATCAGCTTGGGAAGCTGAGGTTCTACCATTGAACTACACCCGCATGCGGCAGAGTCTACGACGCGCATGTGCCGCTAGGCAACGCGTCGCCGGCGCCCGCCGCAACGGGCGCCGGTCGCGGTTCAGAACCCCCGGCCCAGGCTCAGGAACAGCGAGACATTGTCGGCACCCTCGCGGGCGACCATGCCGGACAGGCCGACATCGGCATCCAGGCCGAACACCTGGCTGCGGGCACCGAACATCACCGTGCCGTAGCTGTCGTCGTAACGCAGTCCGGGCACCGCGTAGGGCGCGGCGGCCGGCAGCGACTGCAGGCGCGCGAACGCCTCGTCGTCGCGGTCCTCGAACTCGTGTTCCCAGGCGACCCGCGCGTACGGGCGCAGATGCTCGCCGGCCTGGAACTCGAAGCGCCAGCCGATGCTGCCGATCAGCGAGTCGATGTCCTGTTCGGCGTAGGCCAGCGAGGTCGACAGGCCCGGCTGGTTCTCGGCCAGCTCGTCGATCTCGATGTTCTGCGACAGCAGCGAGACCACCGGGCCGTGACGCAGGCCGCCGTGGACGAACTCGTAGCCGGCATCGACGCCGATGCTCAGGTTGTTGCCGTCGGCCGAACCGTTGTGCGCGCGGGTCACCGCGCCGAGCACGACCTTGCGGTCGAAGTCGTAGTTGGACCAGGTGTAGCCGACCTGGCCGGTCACCCAGGCGCGCTCGCCGCGCCAGCCCAGATAGCCGCCGAGGCTGGCGTCGTCGTAGGAGAACTCGCCGTGCTGACGGCCGAAGTCCAGGGTCTGGCGACCGAAGCCGAGGTAGCCGCCATAGACCAGCTGGCCGCTGCGCCAGTCGACGCCCGCCATCAGCCCCGGGCCCATGCCCTCGGCATCGACCATCAGGCCGGCATCCTCGTCGTAGCGCTGGTAGTCGCCGCGCAGATCGGCCCAGCCGCGCATGCCGTCGCCCTGCTCGCGGCCGCCCAACTGGGCGGAGAGGCGCTCGGCGCGATTGCGACCGGTCAGGCTCTGCGCATGCGACATCAGGCTGGCGTGGCGCGGCGCCTCGAGGACCGAGGCCGCGTAGTCGGCGAGAATCCCGTGCGCCTTCGAGGAGGGGTGCACGCCGTCGGCGAAGGCATGGGTGTCGGCCGCGTCCGGAGTCACATAGGTGCCCGGGTTGCAGGTCAGCGACTGCGCGGTGATCTGCGGCTGGCAGGCGGTGCCGGTGACGTTGCTGAAGCCGTACGGCGCCGGGTTGGCGACGATCTCCTGCAGCAGGTGGAAGGTATCCATCGGGATCACCCGCAGGCCGGCGCCGGCGAGGCCGCTGAACAACGCATCGTTGTAGGTCATCGACAGCTGGGTGCCGATCGCCGAGGCCTGCGCCCCCTGCGCGAGGAAGCCCGGGGTGCTGCCGATGTCGGGCAGGGTCGGCACCAGCACGTAGCGCGCGCCGGCCGCCTGCAGGCTGCCGACCAGGCCGATCTGGGTGGTCACCGCCGCACCGATGGTCTGCTCCGGCGGCGCGCCCGCGGTCACCGCGAAGATGTCGTTGGCGCCGCCCCACACGGTGTACAGGGCGTTCGGATCGGCGCGGCCGCCGGTGCTGGCCAGATAGCTCGACACCTGGGTCGCCAGCGACGGGATCGGTCCCAGCGCGCCGCTGCCGTCGGTACCGACGCGGGCGCCGCCGACCGCGTAGTTGGTGCCGCCCTGGTTGTCGCTCCAGGCCTCGGCGCCGTAGAAATCGGCCAGGTACTCGGACCACACCAGGCCCGGATTGGTGGTGAAGCGGCCGAGGATCGCGGCGGACGGCCCCGCCTGTTGGACCAGCGCCGGACGGAAGTGACCGGAGTCGGTCAGGCTGTCGCCGAAGAAGATGGTCTGCGAATAGGTCTGCGCCATCGCCGGCGCGGCGGCCAGCGCCAGTGCGCTGGCAAGCAGGGTGCGTACGGGTGTCTTCATGAGGTTCCCAATTCGGTGGATCAAGCCAAGGTGTGCGGGTCGATCGATACGGCCGCGCCGACGCGATCGCCAGGGGCTGGCGGCGCCGGTCGTCGTATCGGGACGCTGGGCGCGGCCGCGGGCATACGCCTGCGGATGGATACAGCAATACCGCGCAGGCGACCGCGATTCACGCCGCAGTGCGTCATTAATCTGTCATGGATCGCGCCATCCGGCGACCGCCATCGGACCCGTCCGCGCACGGGCGGCGTCCGCCGCCGGCTTCACAGCCGCGACCGGCGGCGGGACAATACCGGTATGGACATCACCCTCAACGGCGAACCGCGCCGCACCGACGCCACCACCATCGCCGCCCTGATCGAGAACGAGGGCCTCGGCCAGCGCCGGGTCGCGGTCGAGGTCAACGGCGAGATCGTGCCGCGCGGCCGCCATGCCGAGCACGCCCTGGCCGACGGCGACCGCGTCGAGATCGTCCACGCGCTCGGCGGCGGCTGAGGCGGGCCCCCGGGCGCCGCGGCGCCGGCATCGCGGTGGCATCGACGGCGCAAGCCATGCCGCCTGGGCAGCAGTCGATGCAATAGGTAGTCGATGCAATAATAGGTGGATGAACGCCCCCCACCGCACCGACCCGCTCGTCATCGCGGGCAAGACCTACGCCTCGCGCCTGCTCACCGGCACCGGAAAGTTCAAGGATCTCGAGGAAACCCGCCTGGCCACCGAGGCCGCCGGCGCCGAGATCGTCACCGTCGCGATCCGCCGCAGCAACATCGGCCAGAACCCGGGCGAGCCGAACCTGCTCGACGTGCTGCCGCCGGACCGCTTCACCATCCTGCCCAATACCGCCGGCTGCTACACCGCCGATGACGCGGTGCGCACCTGCCGGCTGGCGCGCGAGCTGCTCGACGGCCACAACCTGGTCAAGCTGGAAGTGCTCGGCGACCAGAAGACCCTGTTTCCCGACGTGGTCGCCACCCTCGCCGCCGCCGAGACCCTGGTCGGCGATGGCTTCGAGGTGATGGTCTACACCTCCGACGACCCGATCCTGGCCAAGCGCCTGGAAGAGATCGGCTGCGTCGCGGTGATGCCGCTGGCCGCGCCGATCGGCTCGGGCCTGGGCGTGCAGAACCGCTACAACCTGCTGGAGATCGTCGAGAACGCGAAGGTGCCGATCATCGTCGACGCCGGCGTCGGCACCGCCTCCGACGCCTCGATCGCGATGGAGCTGGGCTGCGACGGCGTGCTGATGAACACCGCGATCGCCGGCGCGAAGGACCCGGTGCTGATGGGCCACGCGATGAAGCTGGCGGTCGAGGCCGGCCGCGCCGCGTTCAAGGCCGGCCGCATCCCGCGCAAGCGCTACGCCTCCGCCTCCAGTCCCGTGGACGGGCTGATCGGGTGATGGGCAACGGCGCCGACAAGCCCTCAGACGCATCGCCCGACCCTGCGTCCGGCGACAGCACGCCCCGGTCCGCTGCCGGCAAGGCCCCGCCGAAGCCGTTCACCGTCCACGAAGGGCAGCGCCAGATCCGCAGCTTCGTGCTGCGCCAGGGCCGCTTCACGCCGGCGCAGCAGCGCGCGTTCGACGCGCAGTGGCCGCGTTTCGGCCTCGACTACCAGGCCTCTCCGCGCGACTTCGACGCGGTGTTCGGCCGCGCCCGCAGGCGGGTGCTGGAAATCGGCTTCGGCAACGGCGAGGCGCTGCGCTTCGCCGCCAGCCAGGACCCCGGGCGCGACTACATCGGCATCGAGGTCCACGCCCCCGGCGTCGGCCGCCTGCTCAACGCACTGGCCGAGGACGACGTCGACAACGTCCGCCTCTACCACCACGACGCGGTCGAGGTGCTGGAGAACGAGATCGCCGACGGCAGCCTCGACGAGGTCCGCATCTACTTTCCCGACCCCTGGCACAAGAAGCGCCACCACAAGCGGCGGCTGGTGCAGCCGGCCTTCGCCGCGCTGCTGATGCGCAAGCTGGCCGCCGACGGACGCTTGCACCTGGCCACCGATTGGCAGGAGTATGCGGAGCATATGTGGGACGTGCTCGACGCCACCGAAGGGCTGACCAACCGCGCCGGAGCGCGCGGCTCGGTGGCCCGGCCGCCATGGCGTCCGCAGACCCATTTCGAGACCCGTGGCCAACGGCTCGGGCACGGTGTCTGGGACCTGCTCTACGACAAGAGCGAGACCTGAGTGGAGAGGAGTGAGCAGTGAGAGTTCCACCCCCACCGCCCGAGGAAGACGCGACCTCGCCCTTCTCCCGTTCCTCACTCCTCTTCGCTCACTACTAGCCAAATGGACACCGCGCTGACGCTCACCACCGACATGAAGCTCGTTCTCGGGCTGGTGGGCTTCACGATGGTGATGTTCCTGTTCGAGCGGATCCGCGCCGACGTCGTCGCCCTGTGCGTGCTGGTGATGCTGGGCCTGTCCGGACTGGTCGCGCCGGACGAGCTGTTCAATGGCTTCTCCGGCCAGGCGGTGATCAGCGTGATCGCGACGATGATCCTCGGCGCCGGCCTCGACCGCACCGGCGCGCTGAACCGGCTCGCCGCCTGGCTGCTGCGGCGCGCCCACGGCATCGAGCAGCGGCTGATGCTGCTGACCGGCGCGATCGCCGGCATCAACTCCTCGTTCATGCAGAACCCGGCGGTGATGGCCCTGTACCTGCCGGTCGCCTCGCGGCTGTCCTCGCGCACCGGCCTGTCGCTGCCGCGGCTGCTGCTGCCGATCGCCGCGGCGATCATCATGGGCAGCGCGCTGACCATGGTCGGCAATTCGCCGCTGATCCTGCTCAACGACCTGCTGGTCGCCGCCAACAGCAACCTGCCCTCCGGCGCGGCCACGCTGGAACCGCTGAAGATGTTCGCGCCGCTGCCGATCGGCCTGACCCTGCTGGCGGCGGCGCTGGCCTACTTCCACTTCTTCGGCCACAAGCTCGAGCGCGACGAGGTCGGCAAGGGCGTGACCCCGGCCCGCACCCAGAGCTACTTCGCCAAGGCCTACGGCATCGAGGGCGACGTCTACGAACTGACCGTCACCGCCGAGAGCCCGCTGGTCGGCATGTCGCTGGGCGAGGCGGAAACCCTGCACGGGGTGCCGCTGCTGCTGGCGCTGAAGAGCAACAGCGAGGAGCGGCTGGCGCCGCCGGCCGATACCCGCATCTGGGTCGGCAGCGTGCTCGGCGCGATGGGCCCCAAGCAGCAGGTCGCCGACTTCGCGCAGAACAACTTCCTGCGCCTGAGTTCGCGGCTGCGCAACTTCGGCGACCTGTTCAACCCCAGCCGCGCCGGCATCTCCGAGGCGGTGATCCCGCCGACCTCCGGCTTCATCGGCAAGACCGGGCGCGAGCTGGAACTGCGCAAGCAGCGCGGCATCAGCCTGCTGGCGATCAACCGCGACAAGACCGTGCTGCGCGACGACGTGCGCAACCAGCCGCTGCGCGCCGGCGACATGCTGGTGCTGCACAGCATCTGGACCGACCTGGCCAAGGCCGCCGCCGGCAAGGACCTGGTGGTGGTCACCGACTACCCCAAGGGCGAGCAGCGCCCGCACAAGTTCAAGATCGCGATGGGCATCTTCGCGGTGGCGATGCTGCTGGCCCTGTCCTCGCGGCTGCCGGTGTCGCTGGCGCTGATGACCGGCGTGGCCGGCATGTTGATCGCCGGCGTGATCCACATCGACGAGGCCTACTCGGCGATCAACTGGAAGACCGTCTTCATGATGGCCTGCCTGATCCCACTGGGCTGGGCGATGGACTCCAGCGGCGCCGCGGCCTGGGTCGCCGGCCACAGCATCGAGCAGCTCCCCGACGGCACCCCGGTATGGATCATGCAGTTGCTGCTGGGCCTGCTGACGACGGCGTTCTCGCTGGTCATCAGCCATGTCGGCGCGACGATCGTGGTGGTTCCGCTGGCGATCAACATCGCGCTGGCAGCGGGCGGCAACCCGACCGCGTTCGCGCTGATCGTCGCGCTGTCGGCGTCGAACAACTTCATGACCGCCTCCAACCCGGTGATCTCGATGATCACCGGTCCGGCCGGCTACAGCGCCAAGGAGCTGTGGAAGATCGGCGCGCCGCTGTCGCTGGTCTACACCGCGATCGCGGTGCTGATGGTGAACCTGCTGTTCTGACCACGACTGTCCTGAAGCCTGTCGTTCCGATTCGGATCGAAGGACGGCAGGTGCTCGCCACTCATGGGCTTTTGTAGGAGCTGCGCAAGCTGCGACCGGGCAATCCCGTGAAAGCTCCATCGCGGCTCACGCCGTGCCTGCGAAGAGCGATTGCCTGCCACATGACCCCATCCCCCTGAGTCAGGGGACGATTCGCATCGCAGATGCAAATGGGGGTGTGGCAGCGCAACGGTGGGGCCAAGGTTTGCGAAGCAAACCTTGGGGATTCCCGGGCGCGGCCCGGGGATCCCAGGACGACGCTCAGGCCGGCGAACGCAGCACACCTTGATCAAGGCCGCGGCCTCCTCGCCGGCATGGCCGGCATCGGCGGCGCGCTGGAACAGGTCGGCCATGAAGCGCGGGATCCCGTCGTCGATGCCGCTGTCGCCTGCTCGCGAGCTGCTGCTCAGGCGCGACATGCCGGCCAGCCAGATCGCGTTGGAAGCGGGCTTCGCCCACCACAGCCACATGATGCGCACGCTCAGGCGCGTGTTGGGCGAAGCGTCGGTCGCACCGCTGCGTCGCAAGAGCCCACCCGAGCAGGCGACGGCCGCGTCCGGAGCGGACCTGTCCTAGTCGTCGGCGCCCAGCCAGACCGCGCCGTCGCGGACCTCGACCGCGACCTCGCGCAGGGCCTCGCCGCGACACGGACCGGCCACGCACGCGCCGCCGGCCAACTCGAAGCTGGCACCGTGGGCGGCGCACACCAGCAATCCGTCCTTGCTGCGCAGGAATCGCCCTGGCGACCAGTCCAGGCGCCTGCCGGCATGCGGGCAGATGTTGAACCAGGCGCGCACCCGGTCGCCGTCGCGGAACAACACCAGCGACTCGGCATCGCCGTCGACCACCGCTTCGACCTCGGCCAGGCCATCGTCGGGGAACTGCTCCAGTTTCAACAGCGGCTCGGTGCTCATCGGCGAAGGTCCGGGTGGGGCGTGCCGGCACGACCAACGGTCGCTCACGCTCTTTTAACGAATCCATTACACGGTCATATGCGCGGGGCCCGATACTCGCGCCTCGGCAATGTTGCCGGATTGTGTCACGACCGCCCCAGACAACCGAGCCCATGTTCGCCCACACCTTCCGTTTCGACCCCTTCCGCCTGCACGAACGCATCCGTTCCGCCGCCTCGCCGCGCAAGCCGCGCCAGCGCTGGCTGCGTATCGCGCTGGGCGTGCTCGGGCTGGCGATCCTGGCGGTGCTGGTGATGTTCTCGGTGGTGGTCGGCGCGGCGATGATCGCCGCCGGCCTGCTGCTGCGGTGGTGGCAGCAGCGCGGGCGCCCGATCGCCGGTAAACACCGCCGGCACGACGGCCAGGTCGTCGACGGTGAGTTCCGTGTCGTCGAGAAGGCGCGCCTGGAAGACCGCACCATCCCGCCGGCCGGCTGAGCCGCCAGCGCCTCCTCCGCCGCGCCGAGCGGCCGCAACCCACGGGACTCAGAACATGGGCGACGTCATCCCGGCGCCGGAAGCGCCTCGCATCCCGATCATCGACAACGACGAGGCGGCGGCGCGCCGGTTCCCGGTCCGCCGGATCTACTGCGTCGGCCGCAACTTCGCCGATCACGCGCGCGAGATGGGCGCGGCGGCGCCCGCGGGCAAGGCCGACCGGGGCCTGCCAACGTTCTTCCTCAAGCCCGCCGACACCATCGTCGTCGACGGCCAGGTGCCCTACCCGCCCGGCACCACCGAACTGCATCACGAGGTCGAGCTGGTGGTCGCGCTCGGCGCCGACGCCCCGCCCGGCGAACTGGCGCCGGAACGGGCCGGGGCGTTGGTCTACGGCTACGCGCTGGGCCTGGACCTGACCCGTCGCGACCTGCAGGCCGCGGCCAAGGCCAAGGGCCTGCCGTGGGATACCGGCAAGTCGTTCGACTTCGCCGCGCCGGTAGGTGCACTGGTGCCGGCCGCCGCGCTGGGCGATCTTGCCGGGCGTTCGATCGCGCTCGCGGTCAACGGCGAGATCCGCCAGCATGCCTCGCTCGATGACCTGATCTGGAGCGTTCCGGAGATCCTCCACGAGCTGTCGAAGCTGTACGCGCTGCGCGCCGGCGACCTGGTGTTCATGGGCACGCCGGCCGGGGTCGGTCCGCTGCGCCCCGGCGACAGCTTCCAGGCGACCCTCGACGGGCTGCCGCCGCTGTCCGGACGGATCCTGCCCGCGCTGGCCTGAGCGCCCGCGCATCGCCTGCGGGCGCGGGCTTTGCGGTAGCCTGTCGGCCACGTTCATACACGGAGCACGGCAGATGGGCATGGTCAGCGAGTTCAAGGAATTCATCGCCCGCGGCAACGTCATCGACCTCGCCGTCGGCGTGGTGATCGGCGCGGCGTTCGGCAAGATCGTCACCGCCCTGGTCGATGGCATCGTCATGCCCGCGGTCGGCCACCTGACCGGCGGCGTCGACGTCAGCGACTGGAAGTACGTGCTCAGCCCGGCCTCGGTCGATGCCGCCGGCGCCGAGATCGCCGAAGTCGCGATCCGCTATGGCGCCTTCATCCAGACCCTCGTCGACTTCGTGCTGATCGCCTTCGTGATCTTCCTCTTCATCAAGGGCTACAACCGGCTGAAGAAGTCGGCCGAGGCCGAGGCCGAAGCCGCCGCGCCCGCCGAGCCCAGCGAGGACGTGCTGCTGCTGCGCGAGATCCGCGATTCGCTCAAGCGCGGCTGATCCCGCCACCGCAAAGCCGCGACCAGCTTCCCATGAAGGCCTCATCGCGGCTTACGCCGCTCCTACGGGAGCGTCCGCGATGGCTTACATCGAGGTAGCGGAAGATTCGGTGGGAACGGACGGAACGACCATGCGACACCCGGTCCGGGTTTCGTAAGAGCGGCGTAAGCCGCGATTGAAGCCTTCCCGACGGCCCCGATCGCGGCTCGCGCCGCTCCTACGGACATCCGGCAACCGCTCGCACGGCGCATCGACGGGTTTGCCGACCGGCGGACGGGACAGCCACGACACGCCACCACTCCGACTTTGGTAGCAGCGGCGTGAGCCGCGATTGAGACGTCATGAGGCTGCCGCACGCCGGCACGTGCGTCGCCCCTCGTGGCGAGCCGCTCACCTCGCTCAAGGCAGCGGCCAAAAACCCTCAAGTCGCGCATGACTTGCGACACCCCGGCACGAAGCCGCGAGTTGCTAAGCTCGCGGCTTCGTCCGTTTTCACCCCCTCTTCACCTGTTCCCGGAGCCTCGAATGCGCGTATCCCCGCTGGGTCGGACCGCCACCCTCGCCCTCGCCCTGGCCGCCGCCCTCGTGGTCGCCGCACCCGTCGTCATCGGCACCGCCAACGCCGGCGAGGCCGAGAGCACGATTCCGGCGCCGGCGCTGGACTCGGTCGCCGGGTTGCGCGAACAGGCGCTGGCCAGCGACCTCGGCTACCGGATCACCGAATCGCTGACCACCGAGGTCGGCCCGCGCCTGGCCGGCAGCGAGGCCGACGCTCGCGCGGTCGCCTGGGCGGTGGCCAAGTTCAAGGCATTGGGCTACGACAAGGTCTGGACCGAGCCGGTGACCTTCCCGAAATGGGAGCGCCGCAGCGAAAGCGCCCGCATCGTCGGCGCCAACGCACAGCCGCTGACGGTCACCGCGCTGGGCGGCAGCCCGGCCGGCACGGTCGAGGCCGAGGTCGTGCGCTTCGCCGACCTGGCCGCGCTCGAGGCCGCACCGGTAGGTTCGCTCGCCGGCAAGATCGCCTTCATCGACTACAGGATGGAGCGTGCCCGCGACGGCCGCGGCTACGGCCCCGGCAGCCGCGTGCGCAGCGGTGGCCCGTCGGCGGCGATCCGCGCCGGCGCCGCCGCCTTCGTGATGCGATCGGCCGGTACCGACTCGCACCGCAATCCGCACACCGGCATCACCCGCTTCGACGACGACCTGACCCCGGTCCCGTCGGCGGCGCTGTCGGTGCCCGACGCCGACCAGCTCGCGCGCCTGCTCGCGCTCGGCCCGGTGCGCCTGCGACTGGCCCTGGACTGCGGCTGGGATGGCGAATACACCTCGCAGAACGTGATCGGCCAGATCGACGGCAGCGCGCATCCCGAGGAGGTCGTGCTGATCGGCGGCCACCTCGATTCCTGGGATCTGGGCACCGGCGCGGTCGACGACGGCGCCGGCGTCGGCATCACCATGGCCGCCGGCGCGCTGATCGGCCGCCTGCCGCAGCGGCCGGCGCGCAGCATCCGCGTGGTCGCCTTCGCCAACGAGGAGCAGGGCCTGCACGGCGGCAAGGCCTATGCCGAGGCGCACAAGGACCAGGTCCACCGGCACGTGATCGGTGCCGAGAGCGACTTCGGCGCCGGCCGCATCTATGGCTATTCCAGCTCCGCCCCGGCCTATGCCGAGGCCGCCGACCGCGCCATCGCCGAGGCGCTGGCGCCGCTGGGCATCGAGCACATGCCCGGCCAGGGCGGCCCGGGGCCCGACATCGGCCCGATCGCCGCCAAGGGCGCGGCCTGGGCGCGCCTGGCCCAGGACGGCACCGACTACTTCGACCTGCACCACACCCCGGACGACACCCTCGACAAGATCGATCCGCAGGCGCTGGCGCAGAACGTGGCCGCCTACGCGGTGTTCGCCTACCTCGCCGCCTCGATCGAGAACGCGCAGGGCTTCGGTTTCGGCAGCGCGCCGAAGGCCGAGGACACGTCCACCATCGGCAAGTAGCCATCCGCGTCGGGGCAGCAAGGTGCTCCAATCCACCCAGGAGGTCGCATGACCCTCGATCATCGTTGGCTTCACGGCGCCGCCTTCGCGGCGCTGGTCCTGGTGACGACGCTGGCCAACGCGACGGCGGCCACGCCCGCACCCGAGGTCGCCGAGCACGACGACGGCACCCGCTCCGCATCGATCCAGCAGTTGCGCATCTACCGGGTCCATCCCGGCAACGAGCAGGCCTTCCACGACCGGTTCCGCGACCATGCGCTGCGGATCATGGCGCGGCACGGCTTCGATGTGCTGGCCACCTGGGAAACCGAATCCGAGGGACTCACCGAGTTCGCCTATCTCCTCGAGTGGCCGGATACCGAAACCATGCAGGCGCGCTGGGCCGACTTCATGGCCGACGAGGAGTGGGCCGCGATCAAGCGCGAGACCGGGCAGCGGCACGGCCGCTTCGTCGACGGCATCGAGGACCGGACCCTGCGACCGACCCCGTACTCGCCGCGCAGCCGGTTCCTTCCCGCCGATTGAGCGTGCGCCGGCGTCGAGCGCGCGGCTGCCGGCACGACCTGCGGCGGCGTAGACTGCAACACGAAAGCCCACCCGCACAGCAAGGAGCGCAACCATGGCATCCCCGACCTCGGTCAACGATCAGATCACCGATTCCGTCACCCAGGCCAACGTCAAGCCCGTCGCCGAGGGCCCGGCGATTGCGATGAGCACGATCTACCAGGCCATGGCCCACGCGACCGCCATCCTGTACGAGAACGCGGTCGCCGCGCAGCAGCAGCAGGAAGCCGAGAGGCAGGCCGCACTGATCCAGGGCGTGATGCAGATCTATTCGTTGGACACCACCGCCAGCCCCGACACCGGACTCTCGCCGGAGCAGGTTGCCGAGAATCTCGCCGAGCTCAAGAAGGCCGCGAACATCGCCGCCATCAATTCGCAGGTCGTCGAGGCGGTGAAGTTCAACCTGCGCAGCGTGCTCGACAATGCCGGCGACTTTTCCTTCGGGGTCCGCAGCACGGCCGAAGCGATGCAGGCCTCGCTCGACGACATCAACGCCGCCAGCTATCGCAACTGCATGCACACGCTGCAACTGGCCGCGACCGCGGTGTGCCTGCGCGCGATGCTCGCCGAGCCCGACAAGGCCGACGCGTATGCCAAGGTGTTGAACCAGATCCGCGGCCTGACCTGAGCGGGGCCGCAGGCCGGTCGGATACGGACGCCGTCGTGCCCGCCGCTAGCGGCGGGCGACGATCACCCACTGCCCCTGCGGCAGGCCCGCGTCGGGATCCTGGATCCGCCGCGCCTCGGCGGTCGCGAATCCCGACCGGCGCAACTCCTGCAACAGCTGCCACCCGAAGTGATGGAAGCAGGCGACCCCGCCGCTGAGAGGGTCGCCGTGGTACTCCGGCTCGCCCAGGAAACGCACCCCACCGGCGGCGTCCAGTTCCGCGATCCGGCGGTTGTCGGCCTGGTTCTGGTGGAACGGCACGGTCAACACCAGTACGCCGTCGGACTTCAACACCCGGGCGAACTCGCGCAGGGCCGCGCGGTAGTCCGGAACGTGTTCGAGCACGTCCAGGCTGACAATGGCGTCCACTCGCCCATCGCCGGTCTCCAGCGCGGTCACATCGCCATGGCGGGCGATGTCGACGACGCCGTGGCGCCACAGCCACAGGCTCATCCGCAGCCGCAGCGACCACGAGTTCAGGTACTCGCTCCCATGCAGGCGACCGACCCGGCGACGCAGCGCCAGAAACAGTCGACTGGCCTGCTCGGTGATCGTCACGACGGCCCGTCGAGGCGGCAACGCGAGACTGCCCAGCAGCACGCCGGCGGCGGCGCGCTGGCGCGCATTGCAGCCGCAGCCGCGGCAGGCCAGGCCTTCGCGCAGGCTCTGCGCCGGGCCGGACGCGAAACCGCCCGAGGCGCCGCACAAGCCGCAGCGACCGGGCAGCAGCGACACCGTCTCGGCCGCCGCAATGGCCGCCGCCTCGGCGGAAAGCACGCGCACCGCATCCACACTCCAGGCGTCCAGCGTCGCCCAGCAATTCGCCGCAACACCCGTTGCCACGGTCAACGTCGCGCCTGCCAGCTCGCCAGCATCACCGCGGCGGCGGCGGCAACGTTCAGGCTCTCCACCGCACCGGTGCCCGGTATCGACAGTCTCAGATCGCAGGCCTGCGCGAACCCGCGGTCCATGCCCTCGCCCTCGGCGCCAAGCACGTAGACCAGCCGTTCGGGCAGGGCCGCGGCGAACAGGTCGTCGCCGCCCTCGACCACGGTCGCGGCCAGCAGGAAGCCGGCGGCACGCAGTTGCGCGACCGCGTTTTCCGGACGTCCCAGGCGCACCAGCGGCACCGCCTCGGCGCCGCCCTCGGCGACCCGCGCGGCGGCGCCGGACAACGCCAGTTGCGCATGCCGGGGCACCAGGATCGCGGCAACGCCGAAGTGCGCCGCCGAACGCAGGATCGCGCCGAGATTGTGCGGGTTGCCGACGCCATCGAGCCAGAGCGCCAGTTGCGGCCCCTGCGACAGGCCGTCCAGCCAGTTCGACAGCGGCAACGGCGGCTCGCGCAGCACATCGGCGACCACGCCTTCATGGTGCTGACTGGCGGCAAGCCGGCGCAGGTCGTCCTCTTCGACGACGCGATAGCCGATCCGGTTCGCCACGCACCATTTCAACAGCGGCTGCAGCGCCGGGATCCGCGATTCGGACAGGTACAGCTTGCGCAGCGCCTGCGGGCGACGTGCGAACGTCGCCCGCACCGCGTTCAAACCGTACAGGCGCAGCTCGCGCGACTCGCCCGCATCGTCGGCGCCACCGCGCCCTTCCCCGCGCACGACCGGTTCGCGCGCCGGCTCACGGCGGCGCGGCGCGGCACGCTCCGGCGCATCGCGGCCGCCACGGCCGGCGCCACCCCACGGGGACTTTCTCGCGGTCATCGTCTAGGGCGATCTGCTTGAGCGGTCGGTAACGGCAGGGGCCTGGCTTACTTGTCGTCGAGCCGGCGCTGCCAGAAGGCGGCATTGCGGATGCCCAGCGCCTCCGGATCGAATACCGGATCGAGCCCGGCCTTCTTCTGCCGCTCGTAGTCGCGCAGGGCCAGGAAGGCCGGCTTCTGCAGGATCAGGATCGCGATGATGTTCAGCCACGCCATCAGACCGACGCCGATGTCGCCCAGGCCCCAGGCGGTTCCGACGCTGCCGATCGAGGCATAGGTCACCACCGCCATCATGCCGATCCGCAGCGCGAACACCATCCACGGCCGGTGCACCCGGCGGTTGATGTAAGCGATGTTGGTCTCGGCCATGTAGTAGTAGGCGACGATGGTGGTGAAGGCGAAGAACAGCAGCGCCAGCGCCACGAACGCCTGACCGAAGCCCGGCAGCACCGATTCGACGGCAGCCTGGGCAAAGCCGGGCCCTTCGGGTACGCCGGGCAACTGCTCGACAAGCATCGCGCCGCCGGCCGGGTCGTACACGTTGTACATGCCGGTCGACAGGATCAGGAACGCGGTGGCCGAGCACACCAGCAGGGTATCGACGTAGACCGAGAACGCCTGCACGTAGCCCTGCTTGGCCGGGTGCGAAACCTCGGCGGCGGCGGCGGCGTGCGGACCGGTGCCCTGCCCGGCCTCGTTCGAGTAGATCCCGCGCTTGACCCCCCACTGCACCGCCAGGCCGACGACCGCGCCGAACCCGGCTTCCATGCCGAACGCGCTGCGTACGATCAGCGAAAGCACTTCCGGCACCTGGTCGATCTTGAGGAACACGATCACCAGCGCGACCAGGATGTAGGCCAGCGCCATGAACGGCACCACCACCTGGGCGAAGTGCGCGATGCGCTTGACGCCGCCGAAGATGATGAAACCCAGCAGCACCACCACACCGGCCGCGGTCACCGCGGACGGGATGCCGAAGGCGTTGTTGAGTCCCGCGGCGATGCCGTTGGCCTGCACGCCCGGCAGCAGGAAGCCGGTCGCGATCACCGTGACCAGGGCGAACAGCCACGCGTACCACTTCACCCCGAGCCCCTTCTCGATGTAATAGGCCGGGCCGCCGCGGTACTGGCCGTTGTCGTCCTTCTCCTTGTATATCTGGCCAAGGGCCGACTCGACGTAGGCGGTCGAAGCGCCTAGGAAGGCCACCACCCACATCCAGAACACCGCACCGGGGCCGCCGAACGCGATGGCGGTGGCGACGCCGGCGATGTTGCCGGTGCCGACACGGCCCGACAGCGACATCGCCAACGCCTGGAACGAGGACACACCGGCCTGGGAGGACTGCCCGCTGAACAACAGCCGGACCATCTCCTTGATGCCGCGCACCTGCATGAAGCGCGACCTGATCGAGAAGTACAGGCCGGCGCCGAGGCACAGGTACACCAGCGGCGGGCTCCAGATGATGTCGTTGAGTGCTTTGACCAGTGATTCCACGTATCTCTCTCCCCGGGAACAAGGCCGCATGGCGGCGAAGCAGGGGCGGTGGCATCCCGCACTCCACCCCGCGAATCAGGGGCCCACGATACCCGGAATCGCCGCCGAGGTCGTGCCAGCGGCGGCGATTCCGGCCTTCATGACTTTCGTCACGGGTCGAGATCCAGAGCCTGCCGCGTCCGCGCGAACACCCGCAGGTCGTACAGCCGGCCGCGCTTGATCACCGCGCAGCGCTGGGTGCCCTCCTCGACGAAGCCGTTGCGCAGCAACACCGCCGCCGAGGCCGGATTGTTGTCCAGCACGGTCGCGTACAGGCGATGCAGGGACAGCGTCCGCATCGCCCAGGGCGCGAAGCGCGCCACCACCCGGGTCATCACTCCACGGCCCCAATGGTCACGGCCGAGCCAGTAACCGAACTCGGCGCCGCAGGCGCGCTCGCCGGCGCCCGGCCGCGCGCGGATGCCGCCGCAGGCCTCGCCGTCGATCTCGATCGCGAACACCGGCTGCGACGACAGGTCTTCGACCTTGCCGGACAGGAAGGCCTGCCCGTCCTCGCGCGTATACGGGTACGGAAACCGGTCGCTGACCGCGCGCGACACCTGCTCGTCGTTGGCGTGCCGGATCAGCGATTCCAGGTCCTGCACCCGCCATGGGCGCAGCACGAAGCCGTCGCCCTCGATCGCCACGCCGAAGCGCGCCTGTTCCATGCCATTGCTCCAAACGATTGCCGATCGCCAGTCTCCGGTCTGCGACGGCGGCCGGCAAGCGGCGCGGCGACGGGTCGGCTCAGGCCAGCCCGCCCGCCTCCGGGGTGCTGGATTCCAGCTTCTCCAGCTCGTTCTTGACCGCGTCCGGCGAGCGCGTGTAGCGGGCCAGCAACACGTAGAACACCGGGATCACGAACAACGACAGCAGGGTCGAGAACGAGACCCCGAAGATCACCACCACGCCGATCGTCGCGCGGCTGGCCGAGCCCGGTCCGCCGGCGATCACCAGCGGCAGCGCGCCGGCGACGGTCGCGATCGAGGTCATCAGGATCGGCCGCAGGCGCACCGCCGAAGCCTCGACGATCGCCTCGTGGATGCTGCGCCCGGCGTCGCGCAGCTGGTTGGCGAACTCGACGATCAGGATGCCGTTCTTCGCCGCCAGGCCGACCAGCATCACGATGCCGATCTGGCTGAAGAGATTGAGGGTGCCGCCGGTCAGCAGCAGGCCCAGCAGCGCGCCGAGCACGCCCAGCGGCACCGTCAGCATGATCACGAACGGGTGGATGAAGCTCTCGAACTGCGCCGCCAGCACCAGGTAGACGATCAGCAGCGCCAGCGCGAAGGTCAGCAGCACCGCGCTGCCGGCCTTCTGGTGTTCGCGCGACTCGCCCTTCCAGTCGATCTGGGCGTGCTCGGGCAGCTCTTCGCGGACGACCTGGTTCATCCACTCGATCGCATCGCCGAGCCGGTAGCCGTTGGCCAGGCCGGCGCTGATGGTGATCGCGCGCAGTCGATTGAACCGGTTCAGGCTGCCGGCCTCGGCCAGCTCGCTCAGGGTCACCAGGTTCGACAACGGCACCAGCTCGCCGCCACGGGCCCGCACCTGGATCCTGGCCAGATCGGCCGGGGTCGCCCGCGCCGGCTTGTCGGCCTGCACGATCACGTCGTATTCCTCGCCGTCCTGCACGAAGGTGGTGACACGGCGGCTGCCCATCATCGTTTCCAGCGCGCGGCCGATCGCCGACACGCTGACACCCAGATCGGCGGCGCGCTGGCGGTTGATCTGCACGCGCATCTGCGGGCGGGTTTCCTTGTAGTCGGAGTCGGCGCCGTACAGGCCGGGGTTCCCGTCCATGCGCTGGATGATGCGGTCACGCCACTGGGCCAGCTCGGCGTAGTCGGGGCCGCCGATCACCACCTGCAGCGGCTGGCCGCCGCTGCGCACCAGGCCGGTGCGCACGCGCGGGGTCGCGCGCACGCCGGTCAACTGGCCGAGTTCGCCGCGCAACTGGTCGACCACCTCCGCGGTGCTCGCCTCGCGCTTGTCCCAGTCGGCCAGAAACACGATCACGTTGCCGGTATGCATCTCCTCGCTCGCGCCCCAGCCGCCGGGCACGCGGGTGTTGGCGCGCTGGACCGGACGGCTGCCGTTGCCATCGGCGCCGCCGGCGATCTGCTCGGCCATCACCGCCTCGACCTGCTTGATCTGGTCGACCGTGTAGTCGAAGCCGGCGCCTTCCGGGCCCTCGACCGAGATGAAGAACGCACCGCGGTCCTCCGGCGGCGCCAGCTCGGTCGGCATCCACTTGAACAAGCCCGCGATCGCGACCAGGGCGACCACCATCAGCCCGCCGAACAGCCACGGCCGCTCGACGCTGTGGTCGAGGAAGCGCCGATAGCGCGCGCCGACGCTGTCGAGCCGGCGGGTGATCCAGCGGTGCGCCGGATTGGACTTCTCCTCGCTGTGCGGGCGGATCAGCTTGGACGCCATCATCGGGCTCAGGGTCAGCGCGACGAAGGCCGAGATCGCGACCGCGCTGGCCAGCGCCACCGACAACTCGCGGAACAGGCGGCCGGTGTTGCCCTCCATGAAGCCGACCGGCAGGAACACCGCGACCAGCACCGCGGTGGTCGCGATCACCGCGAACGCGACCTGGCGGGTACCGCGCTTGGCCGCGACCAGGCGCGGTTCGCCCAGGTCGGTGCGGCGCTGGATGTTCTCCAGCACCACGATCGCATCGTCGACGACCAGACCGATGCACAGCACCAGCGCGAGCAGGGTCAGCAGGTTGATCGAGAAGCCGAACAGGTACAGCGGAATGAACGCGGCGACCAGGCACACCGGCACCGTGACCGCGGGAATCAACGCGGCGCGGAAGCTGCCCAGGAACAGCCAGATCACCAGCAACACCAGCACGATCGCCTCGGCCAGGGTGTGGTAGACGCGCTCGATCGCGGCCTCGATGAACAGCGTGCTGTCGAAGGCGACGAAGATGCGGGTGCCCTCGGGCAGGGTCGGCTGGATCCGCTCGGCCTCGGCGCGCGCCGCGCGCGCGACCTCCAGCGCGTTCGCGGTCGAGGTCTTGTTGATGCCCAGGCCGATGTTCGGCTCGCCGTTGCTGCGGTAGTAGGCGCGGCGCTCGGCCGAGGCCAGCTCGACCCGGGCGACGTCGCCCAGCCGCACCACGTAACCGTCCTCGCCCTTGCGCAGCGGGATCCGCGCGAAGTCCTCAGGCGCCTGGTAGCTGCGCGCCAGGCGCAGGGTGAAGTCGCGGTTGTCGGACTCGATGCGCCCGGCCGGCAGTTCGACGTTCTCCGCGCGCAGCGCGTCCTCGACGTCGTTGGCGGTGATCCCGCGCGCGGCCAGCGCGTCGCTGTCGAGCCAGATCCGCATCGCATAGCGCTGCTGTCCGCCGACCCTGACCGTCGACACGCCGTCGAGGCTGGACAGGCGGTCGACCACGTAGCGCTCGGCGTAGTCGCTCAGCTGCAGCGTGTCCATCGTGGTGCTGCTCATGTTGAGCCAGATCACCGTGTCCGAGTCGCTGTCGGCCTTCTCGACCTCGGGCGGATCGGCCTCCTCGGGCATGCGGTCGGCGACCCCGCTGATGGCGTCGCGCACATCGTTGGCGGCGGCCTCGATATCGCGCTCGAGGGTGAACTCGATGGTCACCGAGGAGCGCCCGTTGACGCTGCGCGACTGGATCGTCTCCACCCCCTCGATGCCCGACAGCGCGTCCTCCAGCACCTGGGTCACCCGGGTCTCGACCACCGCCGCCGAGGCGCCGGGGTAGGTGACGTCGACGGAGACGATCGGCGGATCGATCGCCGGCAATTCGCGCAGGGTCAGCCGCGAGAACGCCATGATGCCGAGCACGATCAGCATCAGGCTCATCACGGTCGCGAACACCGGCCGGCGGATCGACAGCTCGGAGAAGTTCATGGCTCAGCCTCCGTTGGACGGCGCGGTTCCGGCATCGTCGTCGGCCGCGGCGCCTTCGCTCTCCGCTGCCGGCGCGCCGCCGTCGCGGACCTCGCCCTCACGAATCCTGCTGCCCGGCCGCAGCTTGCCGGTGCCGTCGACGACGATGCGGTCGCCGACCGACAGTCCGGCGACGACCTCGGCCAGCCCGGCGCTGCGCGCACCGACGCCGACCTCGACCCGCTGGACGGTGTCGTCGGCGCCGACCCGGTACACGTAGGCGCTGGTGCCGACCTGGATGATCGAGATCTCCGGCACCAGCAGCGCCTGCCGTTCGGGACGGCTCAGGGTGACCTGCAGCAGCATGCCCGGGCGCAGCGCGCGGTCGGAGTTGGGGAAGTCGCCGCGCACGGTGACCGCGCGCGTCGCCGCGTCGATGCGGGCATCGATGGTGCTGACCTCGCCGGCGAAGTCGCGATCCGGCCAGGCCTCGCTGTGACCGCTCAGGCGCTGGCCGACCGCCAGGTGCGCCAGTTGCGACTCCGGCACCGGAAAGTCGACGTAGACGCGGTGGGTGTCGTCCAGCGTCGCGATCGGCGTGCCGGGCGTGACCAGGGCGCCGGGACTGACCTGGCGGATGCCGAGCACACCGGAGAACGGCGCGGTGATCACCCGGTCGCCGAGCTGGGCGCGGATCTGCGCGACCCGGGCGCGGGCGGCGTCGCGGGTCGCACGCTGGGCGTCGAACTGGGAACTGGCGATCAGCTGCTGCTGGACCAGCTCGCCCTGGCGCTTGTACAGGCGCTCGGCCTCTTCCGCCGCCGCCAGCGCCTCGTTCAGCGCGGCACGCTGCTGCTGGCCGCTGAGGGTGACCAGCGGCGCGCCGACCGCGACCTCGTCGCCGCTGTCGAAATGCACCTCCTGCACGGTCTCGCTGACCTTGGCGGTGACCGTGATCGACTCGCGCGCCTTGACCGTGCCCAGCGCCTGCACGGTATCGCTCCAGGGCTGCATCTGCAGCTGCAGGGTCGTCACCGGAATCGCCGGCGCTTCGCCGCCCCCCGCTCCAGGGGTGCCGCGACTGCAGGCGGCCAGCCCCGCGATCATGATCACGGCCAACAGCGCCGGCAGGCGACGACGGGAATCCGGGGGAGAAGAAAGCATGCCAATCTCGATCGAGGGAACAGTGCAGCCAGCAAGTCTAGCCAGCAGTGGTAAACGCCCGCGTGGGCCATAGGTTGACAGCCGCCGCCGGCAGGCCGGATCGGCAAAGTGCCCCCTCCCCGAAACCACTCCGCGCAAGAGCGGCGTAGAGTCGTGAGCGAAGTCGTGGGCCCCGCCCCTGAGTCAGGGGGCGATTCGTGCCGCAGGCACGAATGGGGGTGTGGAAGCGCAACGGCGGGGCCCAAGGTTTGCGAAGCAAACTTTGGGAGATATCCGGGCCAGACCGGATATCGTTCCCCCCTGAGTCAGGGGGGATTCGTGCCGGCGGCACGAATGGGGGTGTGGAGACGCAACGGCGGGGCCCAAGGTTTGCGAAGCAAGCTTTTGGGATTCCCGGGCCAGACCGGATATCGTTCCCCCCTGAGTCAGGGGGCGATTCGTGCCGCAGGCACGAATGGGGGTGTGGCAGCGCAACGGCGGGGCCCAAGGTTTGCGCAGCAAACTTTGGGGATTCCAGGGCGCATCGCGGCTTACGCCGCTCCTACAGCGTGGATAGCCCCCCCTGGTTCAGGCGGGATTCGTGCCGGCGGCACGAATGGGGGTGTGGAGACGCAACGGCGGGGTCCGAGGTTTGCGAAGCAAGCTTTTGGGATTCCCGGGCGCAGTCCGGGGATCGCGGCTTACGCCGCTCCTACTGGGGGATTGGGTCCGTGAGTACCTGATGTAGGAGCGGCGTAAGCCGCGATGAGGCCTTCCTCCGAACTCCGATCGCGGTACCGCCGCTCCCTCCGGGGCGCAAGAGCCGTCGGCTCCCGGGCCAAAGAAAACGCCGGCACGGGGCCGGCGTTCTCGGTACGACAGTGGCGGCTTCGCTTACGCGGCCTTGCTCCACTCGCCCAGCGCGGCCAGGCCGTTGTCGCGGGCGCGCTCGTAGACGGTCTTCTGCGCGGCGGCGACGTTGTTGACGATGTCCTGTCCCCACAGCTTCAGCGCGGCCTGCTGCATCGCACGGCCGTAGGAGAACGACAGCGGCCACGGGTTCGGCCCCATGCGATTCATCGCGTCCAGATGCGCAGTCGCGTCCTCATCGCCCTGGCCGCCGGACAGGAACACGATGCCCGGCAGGGTCGCCGGCACGGTCGACTTCAGGCACTGCAGGGTCGCCGCGGCGACTTCCTCGACGCTGGCCTTGTCGCCGCTGGTGGTGCCCGGCAGCACCATCGAGGCCTTCAGGATGGTGCCCTCCAGCATCACGTTCTGCTCGTACAGCGAGGCGAACAGCGAACGCAGGGTCACCTCGGTCACCTCGTAGCAGGTGTCGATGTCGTGGCTGCCGTCCATGATCACCTCCGGCTCCACCATCGGCACCAGGCCCTGCTCCTGGCACAGCGCGGCGTAGCGGGCCAGCGCATGCGCGTTGGCGTCGATGCAGGTGCCCGACGGGATGTCGTCGCCGATGTTGATCACCGCGCGCCACTTGGCGAAACGCGCGCCGAGCTTGTAGTACTCCTCCAGGCGTGCACGCAGGCCGTCCAGGCCCTCGGTGACCACCTCGCCCGGGAAACCGGCCAGGGCGTGGGTGCCCTTGTCGACCTTGATGCCCGGGATCATGCCGGCGTCGGTCATGACCTTGGCGAACGGCACGCCGTCCTTGGTCGACTGGCGCAGGGTCTCGTCGTACAGGATCGCGCCGGAGATGTAATCGCTCAGCTTGGGCGTGGTCAGCAGCAGCTCGCGGTAGGCGCGGCGGTTCTCTTCGGTGTTCTCGACGCCGACGCCGGCGAAGCGCTTGGCGATGGTGCCGGTCGACTCGTCGATCGCGATGATGCCCTTGCCCGGGGCGACCATGGCCAGGGCGGTTTCGGCAAGCTGTTCGATGCTCATGGGGATCCTGCAGGGAACGGGTGGGAAGCCCGGCATTATAGCCGCGAGCGGGCGGCTCCGCCTCCCCACGGCGACCAACAATCAACAACTTGCAGACCACACACCCCGGATTTCAATACCAGTTCACGATACCGGTAGACGACCGCTGCCGCTGCCCGCCCCTCGGGCGCCGCTACAGCTCGCCCAGCCCCACCGCCTGGCCGTCGGGACCGACCTCCAGCAGGCGCAGCGTATTGGTGGAACCGCGGTGCTCCATGCGCTCGCCGCTGGTGAACACCACCCGTTCGCCGCCCCCCAGCAGGCCGGCCTGGACCAGGCGCTGGATCGCGCCGCGTCCGGCCTCGCCTGGGGTCTGGCCGCGGCTGTCGTAGTCGATCGGGAACACGTCGCGCATCATCGCCATCCGCCGCCGCGCGCCGGCATGGCGCGAGAACGCGTAGATCGGCACGCCGGAACGGAATCGCGACAGGAAGCGCGCGGTACCGCCGGACTCGGTCATCGCGACCACCGCGCGCAGACCGATGTGCTCGCTGAGGAACATCGTCGCCATCGCGATCGCCTGGTCGACCCGCTGCAGGTTGCGCGGGGCCGCCTCGAAATCGGTGTCGTGGGCGAACTGGCGCTCGGCGCCGAGGCAGATCCGCGCCATCGCCTCGACCGCGCGAACCGGGTAGCGGCCGGCGGCCGACTCGGCCGACAGCATCACCGCGTCGGTGCCGTCGATCACCGCATTGGCGACATCGAGCACCTCGGCGCGGGTCGGGATCGGGCTTTCCACCATCGACTGCAGCATCTGGGTCGCGGTGATCACCACCTTGTTGCGCTCCAGCGCGACCTTGATGATCTTCTTCTGCAGGCCCGGCAGCTCGGCATCGCCGATCTCCACGCCCAGATCGCCGCGCGCGACCATCACCACGTCGCTGGCGTCGACGATCTCGACCAGGTTCTCGATCGCCTCGGCGCGTTCGACCTTGGCGACCAGGGCCGCCTCGCAGCCGGCCTCGCGGGCCGCGCGGCGCGCCTCCTCCATGTCCTCGGCGTTGCGGCAGAACGACACCGCGATGAAGTCCGCGCCGGCATCGGCGGCGACCTTGATCAGCTCGCGGTCGCGCTCGGTCAACGCCCCCAGCGAGAGTCCTCCGCCGAGCTTGTTGAGCCCCTTGCGATCGGACAACACACCGTCGTTGAGCACGGTGCAGTGGATGCGTGCGCCCTCGACCCGCTCGACCCGCAGCTGCATCAGGCCGTCGTCGAGCAGCAGGGTGTCGCCGGGAGCGACATCACCGGGCAGGCCGAGATAGCTGACCCCGACCTCGCGGCGGGTGCCCGCCGGCGCATCCTCGCTGGCGACCAGGTCGAAGGCGTCGCCGGTCTTCAGCTCGACCTTGCCGTCGGCGAAGCGTTCGATGCGGATCTTCGGACCGGGCAGGTCGGCGAGGATGCCGACCTCGACACCGACCTTCCTGCCGGCGGCGCGCACCGCCTCGGCCCGCGCCAGTTGCGAGGACGGGTCGCCGTGCGAGAAGTTCAGCCGCACCACGTCGACACCGGCCTTCAGCAGCTGCTCCAGCACGCCCGGCGGATCGGTGGCGGGCCCGAGGGTGGCAAGGATCTTGGTACGGCGCTGCTGTGCGGTCATCGGCGAACGGTGCTGGGGCGATCCTGCCGACGCTAGCACAGCTGTTGCTCGATCCATGCGGAAATCGATTGCGCATCGGCAAGGCCCCGCCGCTGGTATCGAACCGCCACCGCCAAAGCAGACCAGCGATCGCGGATTTGCTGCAGGTGCGCAACGCTGCGCGCGGAACCCGGCGCGGTTTTCGGTTAGTTTTCCGGTGCCGGCCGATGCCGGTGCCGAACCGGAAAGCCGATGCTCAACCGCCTGTCGCGACCGGCCGTGCGCCTGGTCGAACGCTATCTGCCCGATGCCTATGTGCTGGTGCTGTTGCTGAGCCTGGTCGCGGCGATCGCCGCGATGACGGTCGAGCGGCAGGCGCCGCTGGCGGTGCTGCGGATGTGGGGCGGCGGGTTCTGGGCGCTGCTGGGCTTCTCGATGCAGATGCTGTTGGTGCTGGTCACCGGCTTCATGCTCGCCAGCACGCCACCGGTGAAGGCCCTGCTGGCGCGGCTGGCCGCGCTGGCGCGCACACCCGGCATGGCGATCGTCCTGGTCAGCCTGGTGTCGCTGACCGCGAGCTGGGTCAACTGGGGTTTCGGCCTGGTGGTCGGCGCGCTGTTCGCGCGCGAGCTGGCCGGCCAGGTCCGGGTCGACTACCGGCTGCTGGTCGCCAGCGCATATTCCGGCTTCGTGGTCTGGCACGGCGGCCTCGCCGGCTCGATCCCGTTGACCATCGCCACCGAGGGCCACTTCCTCGTCGACGCCATGGGCGTGGTGCCGACCTCGCGGACGATCTTCGCCGGCTACAACCTGGCGATCCTCGCCGCGCTGTTCGTGCTGGTGCCGCTTGTCAACCGCTGGATGCTGCCGTCCGACAACGAGGCGGTGGTCCGTCGCCCCGCACCGGAGCCGGCGGCGCCGATGGCTTCCTGCGCGCCACAGCCGGCCGACCGGCTCGAGGACAGCCGCCTGCTGGCGGCCCTGGTCGGCCTGGCCGGCATCGGCTTCCTCGTCGATCACTTCCTCGGCGGCGGCGGACTCAACCTCAACATCGTCAACTTCGCCTTCCTGATGCTGGCGATCGTGCTGCACGGTACGCCGCGCCGGCTGCTGGCCAGCCTCGCCCAGGCGATCCGCGGCGGCGCCGGCATCGTCATCCAGTTTCCGTTCTATGCCGGCATCATGGCGATCATGGTCGAGTCGGGGCTGGCGGCGACGCTGTCGCAGGCCTTCGTCGCGATCGCCGATGCCGACACCCTGCCGTTCTGGAGCTTCATCGCCGGCGGCGTGCTGAACGTGTTCGTGCCCTCCGGCGGCGGCCAGTGGGCGGTGCAGGCGCCGATCATGGTGCCGGCGGCCGAGGCCCTGGGTGCGGACGTGGCCAAGGTCGCGATGGGCGTGGCCTGGGGCGATGCCTGGACCAACCTGATCCAGCCGTTCTGGGCGCTGCCGGCGCTGGCGCTGGCCGGACTGAAGGCCCGCGATATCATGGGTTTCTGCCTGATCCAGCTGCTGGTGACCGGCGTCGTGATCGGCGCGGCGCTGCTGTGGCTGTGACGACGAAACGACGGAGCACGCGTGACCGACACTCCCCCGCCCTATCGACCGCCGGTCATCACCGGCGCGCGGATCCGACTGCGCCCCTATCGCCCGGACGACCTCGCCGCTTTCTTCGCACTGCACTCCGATCCCGAAGCGATGCGCTACTGGAGCCATCCGCCGTGGACGCGGATCGAGCAGGCGCACTCGAAGTTCGATTCCAGCCTCAACGGCAACGCCCCCGACAGCCAGCTGTGCTGGGCGATCGCCGCACTCGACGACGGCCGCATGATCGGCGGCGTCACCCTGTTCCGGATCAGCGCCGAGCAAGGAGTAGCCGAGTTCGGCTACATGCTGGAGCGTGGCTCATGGGGCCGCGGGTTCGCGCGCGAGGCCGGCGTCCTGGCGCTGGACCACGCCTTCGGTGACCTGGGCCTGCGCCGGATCGAGGCCGACATCGACCCGCGCAACCTCGCCTCCTGCCGCCTCGCCGAACGGCTGGGCTTCGTCCGCGAAGGCCTGCTGCGCGAACGCTGGCAGGTGGCCGGCGAGATCAGCGACACCGCGTTCTACGGACTGCTGGCAAGCGACTGGACGCAGCGCGACGCTGACACCCCCACGCCGGAAAAGACACTCCTACGACAAACGGTCGGGGATTCATGACTCTCCAGCCCCCTGAGTCAGGGGGCGATTCGCATCGCAGATGCGAATGGGGGTGTGGAAGCGCAACGGCGGGGCCCAAGGTTTGCGCAGCGAACCTTGGGAGATATCCGCGCGCAGCCGGATATTGTTCCCCTGTAGGAGCGGCGTCAGCCGCGAAGGCCTTCCCATGAAAGCCTCATCGCGGCTGACGCCGCTCCTACGAAAAGCGGCCACCTACCCCATGAACCCAGCCCCCTGAGTCAGGGGGCGATTCGCATCGCAGATGCGAATGGGGGTGTGGAGGCGCAACGGCGGGGCCCAAGGTTTGCACGGCAAACCTTGGGAGATATCCGGGCGCAGCCGGATATCGTTCCCCATCGCGGCTCACGCCGCTCCTACGGGGCTGCGCGCAAGCCCGAGCCGGCCGCTTCAGGCCAACAGATCGAGCAGTTCGTGCGGCGCGGCGGCAAGGTGTTCGGCACCGGCCGCACCCAGCTCGTCCCTGCCGCCGAAGCCCCACAACACGCCGATGTGGCGCATGCGGTGGTGATGCGCGCCCTCGATATCCATGCGCCGGTCGCCGATCATCCAGCAATCGCCGGCATCCAGCCCGAGCCGCGCCAGCGCTTCGGCGATCAGCTCGGGCTTGTCGCTGCGGCGGCCGCACGGGGTCGCACCGATCACCTCGGCGAAGCAGCCGCCGAACGGCAGGTGGGCGACGATCCTCCGTGCATGCGGTTCGTTCTTGGCGGTGACCACCGCCAAGCGATGGCCGCGCGCACCCAGGGCCTCGACCGTCTCGCCAATGCCGGCGTAGACCTCGTGCTCGCGCCAACCGATCGAATCGAAACGCTGGCGATAGTGCTCGACCGCCGACTCGACCCCGGTCGGGTCGTCGAACAGCGGCCCGAAGCTGGTGCGCAGCGACGGGCCGATCCAGCCGCGCAGTTCCGCATCCGGCGGCACCGGGCGTCCCATCGCGGTCAGCGCATGGGCCACGCAGCGGGTGATGCCGGTGGCCGAATCTATGAGCGTTCCGTCCAGGTCGAAGAACAGCGTCGCCCGGGCCGTGGCCATCAGGCCGCGCGCGCCTTCAGCGCCGCGACCGCCGGCAGCTCCTTGCCTTCCAGGAATTCGAGGAAGGCGCCGCCGCCGGTGGAGATGTAGCCGACATCGGCGGCGATCCCGTACTTGTCGACCGCGGCGAGGGTATCGCCGCCGCCCGCGATCGAGAACGCCGGACTGGAGGCGATCGCGCGCGCCATCGCCTCGGTGCCCTTGCCGAAGGCGTCGAATTCGAACACGCCGACCGGGCCGTTCCAGACCACGGTGCCGGCCTTGCCGATCAGCGCCGCATAGGCCTGCGCGGTCTCGGGGCCGATGTCCAGGATCATGTCGTCGGCGCCGACCGCATCGACCGGCTTGACCGTCGCCGGCGCATCGGCGGCGAACGCCGGCGCGACCACCACGTCGGTCGGCAGCGGGATGCTGGCGCCACGGGCCTGCGCGTCGGCGATGATCTTCTTCGCGGTGTCGACCAGATCCATCTCGACCAGGGACTTGCCGACGCCGTGCCCCATCGCGGCGATGAAGGTGTTGGCGATGCCGCCGCCGACGATCAGCTGGTCGACCTTGCCGACCAGGGACGACAGCAGTTCCAGCTTGGTGCTGACCTTGGAGCCGGCAACGATCGCCAGCAGCGGCCGCGCCGGGTTGTCGAGCGCCTTGGCCAGCGCATCCAGCTCGGCCATCAGCAGCGGACCGCCGGCGGCGACCGTGGCCGCGCGGATCACACCGTGGGTGGAGGCCTGGGCGCGGTGGGCGGTACCGAAGGCGTCCATCACGAACACGTCGCACAGCGCCGCGTACTGCTTCGACAGCGCCTCGTCGTCGGCCTTCTCGCCGACGTTCATGCGGCAGTTCTCGAGCAGGACCAGCTGGCCGGGCTTCACCTCCACGCCGCCGACCCAGTCGCGCACCAGCGGCACGTCGATGCCCAGCAGCTCGGACAGGCGCGCGGCGACCGGCGCCAGCGAGTCGGCCTCGCTCCACTGGCCCTCCTTCGGACGGCCCAGGTGCGAGGTCACCATCACCGCCGCGCCCTTCTCCAGCGCCAGCTTCATCGTCGGCAGCGCGGCGAGGATGCGCTGCTCGGAGCTGATCCGGCCCTCGCTGATCGGCACGTTCAGGTCCTCCCGTATCAGCACCCGCTTGCCGGTGAGATCGAGGTCGGTCATTCGCTGGATGGTCATCGTGGTCGCTCGCTGGAACTGTTCAATTGGAAGTGGAGGAAACATGCCTTCCCTGGCGCAGCGGACCGTCTTCGGTCCGTCCGGCCCGGCCCTCCATGGCCGGGCGCTCGCCGGCGCGGCCTGCCGATAGGGCAGCCCGCGTCAGCCCGGCTCGCCCTCCCGTATCAGCACCCGCTTGCCGGTGAGATCGAGGTCGGTCATTCGCTGGATGGTCATCGTGGTCGCTCGCTGGAACTGTTCAATTGGAAGTGGAGGAAACATGCCTTCCCTGGCGCAGCGGACCGTCTTCGGTCCGTCCGGCCCGGCCCTCCATGGCCGGGCGCTCGCCGGCGCGGCCTGCCGATAGGGCAGCCCGCGTCAGCCCGGCTCGCCCTCCCGTATCAGCACCCGCTTGCCGGTGAGATCGAGGTCGGTCATTCGCTGGATGGTCATCGTGGTCGCTCGCTGGAACTGTTCAATTGGAAGTGGAGGAAACATGCCTTCCCTGGCGCAACGGACCGTCTTCGGTCCGTCCGGCCCGGCCCTCCATGGCCGGGCGCTCGCCGGCGCGGCCTGCCGATAGGGCAGCCCGCGTCAGCCCGGCTCGCCCTCCCGTATCAGCACCCGCTTGCCGGTGAGATCGAGGTCGGTCATTCGCTGGATGGTCATCGTGGTCGCTCGCTGGAACTGTTCAATTGGAAGTGGAGGAAACATGCCTTCCCTGGCGCAGCGGACCGTCTTCGGTCCGTCCGGCCCGGCCCTCCATGGCCGGGCGCTCGCCGGCGCGGCCTGCCGATAGGGCAGCCCGCGTCAGCCCGGCTCGCCCTCCCGTATCAGCACCCGCTTGCCGGTGAGATCGAGGTCGGTCATTCGCTGGATGGTCATCGTGGTCGCTCGCTGGAACTGTTCAATTGGAAGTGGAGGAAACATGCCTTCCCTGGCGCAGCGGACCGTCTTCGGTCCGTCCGGCCCGGCCCTCCATGGCCGGGCGCTCGCCGGCGCGGCCTGCCGATAGGGCAGCCCGCGTCAGCCCGGCTCGCCCTCCCGTATCAGCACCCGCTTGCCGGTGAGATCGAGGTCGGTCATTCGCTGGATGGTCATCGTGGTCGCTCGCTGGAACTGTTCAATTGGAAGTGGAGGAAACATGCCTTCCCTGGCGCAGCGGACCGTCTTCGGTCCGTCCGGCCCGGCCCTCCATGGCCGGGCGCTCGCCGGCGCGGCCTGCAGCCAGGGCGGCCCGCACGGCATGCATGGCCCTCCATTGTCGCGGCCCGCTGCCGCGAATGAAACCGAACGGTCCCCTGAGGCACCGCGACGGGACTCACTCCGCCTCGGGTTTGTCCGGGTCGGCGGGCGCGGGCTCGACATCCCCGGCCGTCTCCGGCACCGCTTCAGCGGCCGCCGTGGCGCGGCTCGAGCGCAGCAGGCTCAGGGCCAGTCCGGCCACCACCAGCGCGCCGATCAGCAACACGCCCCAAAGCAGGCCCTTGCGCCAGTTCCAGTCCGGACGCAGCGCCGCCTCGCCGGCCAGTACCCGGGCACTGCCCAGGTACGCGGTCGCCGGCTGCCAGTCGCGGCCGTGACGCTCGCGCAACGCCTCGACCAGTCGCGGCACCGGCGAAGGCTCCGGCAGCGCGCGGGCACTGCCGGCCGCCAGCGCGTACGGCGGCGCGCCCTGGGCCACGAATACCGCGACCTCGGGACGATAGCCCAGGCGCAGAACCGGGGCGTTCGCGACCGCCGTGCTCGCCCGCAGCCGCCACTGGCGATCGCGAACGCTCGTTGCCAACGCGTTGGGACGCGAGCGTCCGCCTTCCGCGCCCACCTGGTAGCCCATCCACGGCGCGCCGCGCGAACGCCATTGCGCATCCGCGTCGTCGCGGCTCTCCAGCCGCCACTCGACCGCGTGATTGCCGTCGAGCGCGACATCGGCCTGCTCGACCGGGAAGCGGCCGTCGATCCGGAATTCGTACATCTGGCGATCGTCGGAGCTGCGGCTCGGCGACAGCTCGATCCAGCTCAGTGGCGCGGCCGTCGCGCGCGGCGCGAACACCGCCTCGACCGACGCGATCGCCAGCGCCTGGTCGCCACGGTCGGGCGTCAGGCGCAGGTAGCGGGCACGTTGGTGATGCGGCAGCAGTCCGAACAGGTCGATGCGCCGGTGCAGCAGACGCCGCCCTTCGCGCTGCAGGTCGACCAGGCGTCCGCGGGTCGCCAACGGCTGCCAGTGATCGAGGTCGTCGCTGGCCTCGACCCGGTAGCCGAGGTCGAGCGCCTCGACCGGCTTCCACTCCAGCTCCAGCGCGGCGACCGCTTCGCGCACCCGGCTCAGATCGACGATCAGGACATCGGCCTGGGCACGCTCGGCGGGCGCGCCGCCGCTCACCTCGACCCGCCGCAGCCGGCCGTCGGCGTCGGACTCGCTGAGCAGTTCCCAGCGCCTCGCCGACGGTGTCTTCGACATCGGCAGCGCGAACCACGGCAGCGCCAGCCTGGGCGCGGTCCGCGCCAGCGGCTGCTCGGGCGCCAGCACTGCGGTCGGCACCGCCCCCCCGGCCCCGTCGAACACCACCAGATCGCGCAGCTGCGGATCCTGCAGGCGCCGGTAGACGAATTCGTCCAGGGTCACCCGGTAGGCGCCGGCATCGTCCTGCGACAGCGTCAGCGGCCATTCCCAGCCGTAGTCCTGACGCCCGGCCGCCAACGCGGCAAGGCATGGCAGCAGCGCCAGAACGGCGGCCACCCGACATACGCTCCGAACCTGCCGCCTCATGCGGTTTCTCCCGAAGAGTCCCGGGGCGCCGAGGTCTTCGGCGGCGCCGGTGCGAAATAGCCGACCGCGGTGCACAGCAGGCCGTAGGCGATGAACGAGGCGATCCCCAGCAGGTTGCCCAGATGCTGGCGGTCGACCAGCACCAGCTTGGCCAGCACCACCGCCATCAGCACCGCGCCGGCCAGCCACAGCGTGCGCCGGCCGCGACGGGAACCGACCACCCAGCCGACCACGCCGAGCATGCTCCAGACCACGGTCAGCGCGGTCTGCACCAGGCTTGTCTGCAGCATCGACGGACGCCAGTCCACGCCGCCCCAGTGATGGGTCGCGCGCAGGGTGATCACGCTGATCAGCGCAAAGCCGGCGACGGCCAGCAGCATCGGATGCTGCGCCCGCAGGCGCGAGCGCTGCGGCATCGACCGCAAGCCGTTGGCAAGCACCAGCAACGCACCGGCCTGGAACAGGTCCAGCGGGTTGAGCAGTGCGATCCACGGCAGCGGCGCGGCGTCGCCGGACCAGGTCAGGGCATTGACGAAGGCCAGCGCCAGCACCAGCAACAGACCGTTGCGCAGCGCCGGCCTCCATGCCTGGAACGCGGTGGCCAGCGGCCAGCCGATCCAGCCCGGCCGCCACAGGGTCGCCGCGGCAACCGCCAGCAGCGGCGCGGCGGCCAGCGCCACCCACCAACCGTCGCCGAGGCCGAGCCGTTTCGCCAGTTCGAGCAGGCCGAGGCCGAGCGCCACTGTCCAGGCCGCGACCCAGCCGGCATGGGCGAAGCCACGCGCGCGACCGTCCACGCGGCGCAGGCCGGACAGCGTGTAGATGCCGCATCCGGCGTACAGGACCCACGCCAGCAGGCCGAGGCCGGCAAACGGTTGCGCATGCGCGTCGGCCTGGGCGAACGCCAGCGGTACCGCCGCCGCCAGCGCCGCCGCCACGGTCACGTCCAGTGCCGCCGCGTCGATCCATCGCCGGGCCACGCCGGCCAGCAGCGCGGTCAGCGTCGCGAGCACCAGGATCAGGTCGGCGTCCGTCGCCGGCGGGGCGAAGCGGTCTATCTCGGCCAAGGCCGTCCCGATCCACCACACCAGGCCCCACAGGTAATAGGGCGCGGCCGGGCCCGACTTCGCCGAGCGCCGGTAGCTCCAGGCGCTGGCGAAACCGGCGATCGCGATCAGCAGGCCGCCGGTGAAGCGCGGGTTGGCCAGCGCCTGCGCCGGCGATCCGGCTTCGAGCCCGATCAGGAAGCTTCCCGCCGCGGCCAGTTGCAGCAACAGGCCGGCGATCTGCGGCAACCGCCGCTGCTGGCGCAGGCCCAGCCACACCGCCGCCGCGCCCTCCAGCGCGAACACGCTGGCGGTCGCCTGTGCGGACAGCGCCAGCGGGACCGCCAGGGTCGCGAAGCCGACCGCGAGCACCGCGTAGGGCGCGACCAGCGGCTGGTAGCGCTCGCGCATGCGCAGCATCCACGCCAACACCAGGTACACCAGGGCCAGGGCCAGCGCGCAGAACGCCAGCGGCATGCGCGCGCCCTCCAGCAGCGCGGCCTGCAACGAGAACGCCACCAGCGGCGTGCCGAACACCAGGCAGGCGTCGACGATCCGCTGCCCGCCCGCGGCGCGCCGGCGCGCATACAGGATCGGGATCGCCAGGTAGAAGGCGAAGAACAGCAACAGGAACGGCTCGGTGGTCTGGAAGTGATCGGGCCGGTACTGCAGCACGCCCCAGAGGGTGCCGATGCCGAAGGTGAACACGAAGCCCATCAGGTTCAGCACCCGCCACGGGCGCCACCAGGCAATCGCCAGGATCGCCGCGTTGAGCACCGCGTAGTACGCGAACAGCGCGACATGGCTGCCGGTGCCGGTGGACAACCAGATCGGCGCGAGGAAGCCGGCGAGGATGCCCAGTACCGCCAAGGCGATCGCCCGCTGCATCACCGCCAGCACACCGGCACCGGCGACCAGCACCACGCTCAGCGCGAAGGCGGCCCCCGCCGGCAGCAGCGGATGGACCTTGAACGCGGCGAACGCCACCAGCAGCAGCACACCGATCGCGCCGCCCTGCAACGACAGCGCGAACACGCGCCGGCGCTCGCGCTGACGCCAGCCGAACACCAGCCCGGCCAACGCGGCGGCGGCGACGCCGGCGTAGCGGAACTCGACCGGCACCGCCACCCAGCCCTGGTCGCTGGCGTACTTGAGCAGCGCGGCGACACCGGCGAACAGCACCAGCATGCCGACCTTGACCGGCACGTTGCCCTCGGTGAACCAGCGCTTGATCACGCGCGCGGCGCGGGTCACCGGGTCCGGACCGCTGCGGGCCGGCGGCGTGCGCGGCAGAGGCGGCGGCGACCGGACCGGGTCAGGCGCGGCCGCCACCACCGGCGGTGCCGCAGCGGGTTGCGGGCGCGGCCTGGCCTCGACCGGTGCCGGAGTGGGTGTCGGCGCGGGCGCGGGTGCCGCAGGCGGCGGGCGCACGGCCGCGGACGACGGCTCCGGTCCGGCCTCGGCCCCGGCGGAAGCACGCAAGCGAGCCAGTTCGCCCTCCAGCGCACTCACCCTGGAGCGCAAGCCTCCGATCATCACCAACGCCACTATCAGTAGCACCGGCACCGAAAGTACGGCCAGCCCCAGCAGTACAAGCAGACCTTCCATTGATTCCGCCTCGCATTCAGCTGCAGGCGAGGCTACACCAGACGGCCCCCCGCGGCTGCACCCGCACGCCATCGACGGCCTTCACGCAAATCACAAGATATCGGATTGACGGAACCAGTCGCCCCCATTATGTTGTGCCCGTCGGTGCTGTCGCCCCAATCGGACGACGGCTTAAAAGGGAAGTCCGGTGCGGTGTCGCCAACAGGCGCGCCAAGGCCGGCGCTGCCCCGCAGCGGTAGTGGAAACGAAACCTGCCATGGCACTGGGGCCCGTCCCCGGGAAGCGGCAGGCGGTAGGTGGAAGCTGGTCCGCAGATGTCGTTGCACGAGCGATGGTAGGAGCGGCGTAAGCCGCGATCGGGTCTTCCAAGGAAGCTTCATCGCGGCTTACGCCGCTCCTACGCCGCTCCTGCCGCAGGTCTGCAACGGAACGACCAGCCCCGCGTCCAGAGCCCGAAGACCTGCCGACAGCCGCGCGAAGCACACCGCGCGGTGACCGGCCAGGGAGTCTCCGGGGGGAGACGGTCGGTGTCGTGGCGGTGGCCGCCTGGCTGCCGCGAACGCCGGATCCTCCGCCGGCGTGCGTCCGTCTCGGGCGCTGCGACACCCCGTCTCCATCCTGCAGATTCCGCGCCCGCGGGGGCACGGCTGGATCGGCGCCATCCCCTGTCGCGGGCGCCATCCACCGTGCCACCGTGCGTCGCCCTCGAGGGAAGGGTGGCGACCCGTGCGCCTGCACAGGAGTACCGCGATGTCCGTCGCTCCCACCACCGACCGCCCCACCGCAACGGCCGACGCCGCCGCCCCCGCAGCGCCTGCCTCCCCGCCCGCCGCCCCCCGTGGCGGCGATGGCTTCGCGCTGACCCCGCCGGCCGCGAACCTGACCATGACCGTGACCAAGCGCAACGGCGGTCGCGAACCGGTCGACCTCAACAAGATCGTGCGCGCGGTGACCCGCTGCAGCGAGGACCTGTATTCGATCGACCCGATGCGGGTCGCGACCCGCACCATCTCCGGGCTCTACGACGGCGCGACCACGCGCGAACTGGATGAGCTGTCGATCCGCACCGCCGCCCTGCTGACCGCCGAGGAACCCGAGTACGGCCGCCTCGCCGCGCGACTGCTGGCCGGGGTGATCGAGAAGGAGGTCGCCGCGATCGACATCAACGCGTTCTCGCAGTCTGTCCAGCGCGGCCACGAGCTGGGCGTGATCAACGACCGCCTGCTCGGCTTCGTGCAGGCCAATGCGCGCAAGCTCAACGATGCGATCGACAACACGCTGAACCACCGCTTCGACTACTTCGGACTGCGCACGCTGTACGACCGCTACCTGCTGCGCCATCCGACCGCGCGCACGGTGATCGAGACCCCGCAGCAGTTCTTCCTGCGCATCGCCTGCGCGCTCAGCGAGGACGTCGGCGACGCACTGGCGCTGTACCGGCGGATGGCGCAGCTGGATTACGTGCCGTCGTCGCCGACCCTGTTCAACGCCGGCACCACCCACGAACAGCTGTCGAGCTGCTTCCTGCTCGACTCGCCGGAGGACTCGCTGGAGAGCATCTACAAGCGCTACATGGACGTGGCCAAGCTGAGCAAGTTCAGCGGCGGCATCGGCCTGAGCTACACCCGGATCCGCTCGCACGGCTCGCTGATCCGCAGCACCAATGGCCTGAGCAACGGCATCGTGCCCTGGCTGAAGACGCTCGACGCCTCGGTCGCGGCGGTCAACCAGGGCGGCAAGCGCAAGGGCGCGGCCTGCGTCTACCTGGAGCCCTGGCACGCCGATGTCGAGGAGTTCCTGGAGCTGCGCGACAACACCGGCGACGAGGCCCGCCGCACCCACAACCTCAACCTCGCCAACTGGATCCCCGACGAGTTCATGCGCCGGGTCGAGGCCGACGGCGAATGGTCGCTGTTCGACCCGGCCCGGGTGCCGCAGCTGACCGACCTGTGGGGCGAGGCCTTCGACACCGCCTATCGCGCCGCCGAGGCCGCAGGACTGGCGAGGAAGACGGTCAGGGCGCGTGAACTGTACGCGCGGATGATGCGCACCCTGGCCCAGACCGGCAACGGCTGGATGAACTTCAAGGACAAGTCCAACCGCGCCTGCAACCAGACCCTGCGCGAGGGCAACGTGGTGCACTTGTCGAACCTGTGCACCGAGATCCTCGAGGTCACCTCGCAGGACGAGACCGCGGTCTGCAACCTGGGCTCGATCAACCTGTCGCACCACGTCGAACTGTTCGAGGAGGGCCCGGTGCACGGCCAGGCCGGACGCTTCGACTTCGAGCGGCTCGGCGAGACCGTACGCCTGGCGATTCGCCAGCTCGACCGGGTGATCGACCTGAACTTCTATCCGATCGAGACCGCCCGCCGCGCCAATCTGAAGTGGCGCCCGGTCGGGCTGGGCACGATGGGCCTGCAGGACGTGTTCTTCAAACTGCGGCTGCCGTTCGACTCCGAACCGGCGCGCGCATTGTCGCGGCAGATCGCCGAGCACATCTACTTCCACGCGCTGTCGGCCTCCAACGAGTTGGCGATGGAGCGCGGCCGCCACCCAGGCTTCGAGGACACCCGAGCCTCGCGCGGCGAGCTGCAGTTCGATGCCTGGGGCGTGGAACCCTCCGATACGCTGGGCTGGGACGCGCTGCGCGCGCGCATCGCCGAGGGCGGTCTGCGCAACTCGCTGATGATCGCGATCGCGCCGACCGCGACCATCGCCTCGATCGCCGGCTGCTACGAGTGCATCGAGCCGCAGGTATCCAACCTGTTCAAGCGCGAGACCCTGTCGGGCGACTTCATCGTGGTCAACCGCTACCTGGTCGAGGAGCTCAAGCAGCTCGGCCAGTGGACCCCGGAGCTGCGCGACCGGATCAAGATGGCCGAGGGCTCGATCCAGGGCGTCGAGGCGATCCCCGAATCGCTGCGGCAGGTCTACCGCACCGCCTGGGAACTGCCGATGCGTTCGCTGATCGACATGGCCGCCGACCGCGGCGCCTTCATCGACCAGAGCCAGTCGCTGAACCTGTTCATCGAGAGCCCGAACATCGGCCAGCTGTCGTCGATGTACATGTACGCGTGGAAGAAGGGCCTGAAGACCACCTACTACCTGCGTTCGCGCCCGGCGACCCGGATCGCCAAGTCGACGGTGAGCGCGGTCGCTCCGGCCGCCGCGGTCGCCTGTTCACTCGAGAATCCCCAATCCTGCGAGGCCTGCCAATGAGCACCGACAACCACCTTCTCGATCCGGGCTTCGACCTGACCCTGCGACCGATGCGCTACCCGCGCTTCTACGAGATGTACCGCGACGCGATCCGCAACACGTGGACGGTCGAGGAAGTCGATTTCTCGCTCGACGTGAACGACCTGCGCAACAAATTCGGACCTGCCGAACGGCACCTGATCGAGCGCCTGGTGGCCTTCTTCGCCACCGGCGATTCGATCGTCGCCAACAACCTGGTGCTGAACCTGTACCAGCACATCAACGCGCCCGAAGCGCGCATGTACCTGTCGCGCCAGCTGTACGAGGAAGCACTGCACGTGCAGTTCTACCTGACCCTGCTCGACACCTACCTGCCGGACCCCGGCGCGCGGGCCAAAGCCTTCGCCGCGGTCGAGAACATCCCCTCGATCCGCGCCAAGGCCGAGTTCTGCTTCAAGTGGATGGACTCGATCCAGGGCCTGCATCGGATCGAGACGGTCGAGCAGCGCCGCGAATTCCTGCTCAATCTGATCTGCTTCGCCTGCTGCATCGAGGGCCTGTTCTTCTTCGCCGCCTTCGCCTACGTCTACTACCTGCGCTCGCGCGGCCTGCTGCACGGCCTGGCCTCGGGCACCAACTGGGTGTTCCGCGACGAAAGCTGTCACATGGCGTTCGCATTCGAGGTCATCGACACGGTGCGCAAGGAAGAGCCCGGGCTGTTCGACGAAGAACTGAAACAGCGCGTGGTTACCATGCTGGAGGAGGCGGTGGACTGCGAGATGCAGTTCGCCCAGGACGTGCTGTCGGGCGGCGTGGTCGGCCTGTCGCTCAAGGACATGCGCCAGTACCTGGAGTACTGCGCCGACCAGCGACTGGGGCAGCTCGGGCTGCCGAAGCGGTTCGGCGCCAGCAATCCGTTCGGCTTCATGGACCTGCAGGACGTCCAGGAGGTCACCAACTTCTTCGAACGGCGCGTGTCCGCGTACCAGGTCGGCGTCAGTGGCGAAGTGGCGTTCGACGCCGCCTTCTGAGCGCGGCGGCACTGGCGGCCTTTCCTTTCTTTGCCAGGAAGCACTCACGCGATGGACGGAACCATCGCCGGCACGGAAGCATCGGCACGGACGCCGGGCAGGGATGCGGGGCGGGCGGATGCCTGCCCATGTCCAAAGCGGTAATCCGGCGGCACGGACGCCGCCACTGCGCGAGCGCGCCTTCCCCACGACACCCCCCAAACCCCGCCCCGGAGCCCTGCCCGACCGCGGCAGGACGAGACGCCTCATGCCCAATGTTCTTTCCAGCGACAGCGCGCGCCCGGTCGAAGCGCGCATGGTCGAAATCGTGTTTCCCGACCACACCAACCATCTCGGCACCCTGTTCGGCGGGCAAGCATTGGCCTGGATGGACAAGGCCGCGTTCATCGTCGCCTCGCGCTACGCCCGCCGCACTGTCGTCACCGCGCGTTCGGAACGGATCGACTTCCACGTCGCGGTGCCGCAGGGCGCCCTGGTCGAACTGCTCGCGCGCATCACCGCCACCGGCCGCAGCTCGATGCAGGTCGAGGTCGAGATGCATACCGAGGACCTGCTGACCGGCGACCACCGCCTGGCGACCCGCGGCGGCTTCACCATGGTCGCGCTGGACTCGCATGGACAGCCGACGCCGATCAGGCCGCTGGACGATCCGGCGCCGGCCCCCGGACCCTGAGCGAACCCGGCGTAGCGACCCCGGCCGGACAATCCGCGACCCCCGTCACAATGCCCCGTCGATCGCGCAGGCGCGAGGGAAGCACCGCGACGCCGGTAATTGCCCGGCCCAGGCCCGCACGGTAGCGTTACGTCATCGACATTCCGAGTGCGTCCGCAGCCTTGGTTTCTACCGGACAATCGTGGTCCCTGCGCCGGCGGTTCACGCAACTGCTGCTGTTCGCTGCGCTGGTACCGGCGATGCTGTTCAGTGGCGTGCTGCTGTGGCAGCAGTACCGCGCCGAGCACGTCTCGCTGGGCGAGCGCACCGGCCTGTCGGCCAGCCTGACCGCGTCCTCGATCGACGACTTCGTCCACAGCCGTCTTGCCGGCGTCGCCCTGCTCGCGCAGGCCCGGGCGCCGGGCGACGCGGGCTGGACCGATGACCTGGAGCGACTGCTCGATGCCTACCCCGGGCTGATCAGCGCGGTGGTGACCGATGCCGACGGGCGCATCACCGCCTACGCACCGACCCGGGCGGTGGCCACGCCCGACGACGACCTGCCCAGCGTCGCCGATCGCGACTACTTCCGGAATCCCGAACGTCACCTGCGCCCGTACGTCTCCAACGCGTTCCGGGGCCGGGCGCTGGGCGACGACCCCCTGGTCGCGGTGTCCGCGCCGATTGTCGGTGCCGACGGCTTCGGCGGCATCGTCGAAGCCTCGATCCACGTCGAGACCTTCGTCAATCAGCGCGGCGAGGCGTTCCGCTCGCGCGGCTACGAAATGCTGCTGCTGGACCGGCGCAACCGGGTGATCCACGCCACCGAGGGCGTGCCGCACGGCTTTCTCGACACCGTGACCGACTCCCGGCTGACCCTGTCCGGCGACGTGCCGCTGCACATGGCCCAGACCCGCTTCGAGCACGGCAT
Source organism: Marilutibacter maris (assembly GCF_003233695.1). NCBI lineage: Bacteria > Pseudomonadati > Pseudomonadota > Gammaproteobacteria > Lysobacterales > Lysobacteraceae > Marilutibacter > Marilutibacter maris. The sequence continues at coordinate 3,277,651 of NZ_CP029843.1, forward strand.
CCTCGGCGACGGCAACGCCTTCGTCTCGCGCTCGCGGATGCGCAGCGGCTGGACCCTGGTCCTGCTCGCGCCGGACCGGCGGCTGATGGAAACGATCGGCCGCAGCACCATCGCCCTGCTCGCCCTGCTGATCCTGATCATCCTCGGCGTGCTGGCCGCGACCTGGGCGCAGTTGCGTGGACTGGCCAAAGGCACCGGCCGACTGCTCGACGCCCTGCGCAACTTCGCGGTCGGCGCCCCGGTCGATCCCGAAACCACCCGCCGCATGCCGATGGAACTGCGACCCGTCGCCGCCGCGGTCGGCGACCTGTCCGAACGCCTGAGCCAGGCCTATGGCGAACTCAACGCGGTGCTTGACGAACAACGCAGACTGGCCGGGTCGCTGCAGAAGGTGGTCGAAGAGCGCGACCAGGAAATCGCCGAACGCACCGCCGACCTGCGCAGCGCGGTCGAGGAACTGGAGCGGATCGCCAGCATCGACGCGCTGACCGGAGCGCTGAACGTGCGCGGCTTCCGTCGCGCGGTCAACGAGCTGGTCGAGCAGCCGGAGTACGACGACACCCCGATGGGCGCGCTGATCGTCGACGTCGACTATTTCAAGGCCTACAACGACCGCTACGGCCACCCGGCCGGCGACACCGTGCTCAAGCGGGTGGTCGGGGTCATGCTGAGCCTGCTGCGCGGCCCCGGGGACGTGTTGGCCCGGGTCGGCGGCGAGGAGTTCGCGGTCCTGCTGCGCGACGCCAACGAGGAGGTCGCGATCGAGGTCGCGCAGCGGCTGTGCGCGACCGTGCGCGACACCGCGATCCCGCATGCCGACGGCATCGACGGGGTGGTGACGATCAGCGTCGGTGTCGCCATCCAGCCGTCGCCGCAGTTCATGGACCGGCTGTTGTCGCAGGCCGACGAGGCGCTGTACCGCGCCAAACGCAACGGGCGCGACCGGGCCGGACTCTAGTCCGACCGGGCCGCGCCCGCGGTGCGATCAGGTGCGGTGGATCAGCCCGCGATCACCTTGACCATTTCCAGGCACTTGTTGGAATAGCCCCACTCGTTGTCGTACCAGCTGACCAGCTTGACGAAGGTGCCGTCGAGCGCGATGCCGGCTTCGGCGTCGAAGATCGAGGTGCGGGCATCGCCACGGAAGTCGGTCGCCACGACCTTGTCCTCGGTGTAGCCGAGGATGCCCTTCAGCGCGCCCTCGGACTGCGCCTTCATCTCGGCGCAGATCTCGGCGTAGCTGGCGTCCTTGTCGAGCTCGACGGTCAAATCGACCACCGACACGTCCGAGGTCGGAATGCGGAACGACATGCCGGTGAGCTTCTTGTTGAGCTCGGGGATCACCACGCCGACCGCCTTGGCCGCGCCGGTCGAGGACGGGATGATGTTCTCGAGGATGCCGCGGCCGCCGCGCCAGTCCTTGTTGGACGGGCCGTCGACGGTCTTCTGGGTCGCGGTGGCGGCATGCACGGTGGTCATCAGGCCACGCTTGATGCCCCACTTGTCGTTCAGCACCTTGGCCAGCGGCGCCAGGCAGTTGGTCGTGCACGAAGCGTTGGAGATGATCGCCTCGCCCTTGTAGGTCGCGTGGTTGACGCCGTAGACGAACATCGGCGTATCGTCCTTCGACGGGGCCGACATGATCACCTTCTTCGCGCCCGCGTCGAGATGCTTCTGCGCGGTTTCCTTGGTCAGGAACAGCCCGGTCGACTCGATGACGACGTCGGCGCCGACCTCGTCCCACTTCAGGTTGGACGGGTCGCGCTCGGCGCTCAGGCGGATCTTCCTGCCGTTGACGATCAGGTCGCTGCCATCGACCGAGACCTCGCCCTGGAAGCGGCCGTGCACGGAGTCGTAGCTCAGCATGTAGGCCAGGTAGTCGGGCTCGAGCAGGTCGTTGATCGCGACGATCTCGATCTCGCCGGCGAAGTTCTGCACGGCCGAACGCAGCACATTGCGTCCGATGCGGCCAAAGCCGTTGATGCCTACCTTGATGGTCATTGCTGGGTGCTCCTACGGCCGCGTCGGCGCGCGGCGGATGGGTGGACGGGGGCGCATATTCTAGCAGGCGCGCTCCAACAGGCCCGCCCTGGCAGGCCCGCCCAGTGGGGCGCCCGGGGGCCGGCCTCCGACCCGGCAGCCCGCGCGACGGCCCCACGGGACGCCCGTGGCGGCGGCTCCGGCGCCCGTTCGTCGGCCCCGACCGCGCGCCGGACCCGCCGACTGAACGCTTTTCCATCGCCGTTCACGGATTTGAGCATGGTCAAGTCGCGACACTCCCGAAGCCGGATATTGGATCCATCCACTGGCTACAACGAGACAAGGAGTCTTACCCATGCGCAACCCACTGATCGTCAGCACCCTCGCCCTCGCCCTGGCCGCATTCGCCAGCCCGGCCCTGGCCCAGTCCCAGGGCGAATGGACCCTCGGCTTCGGCGCCCACGTGGTCGATCCCAAGTCCGACAACGGCAGCCTCGCCGGCGGCACCCTCGACGTCGAGGTCGACGACAACGTCCGCCCGACCATCACCTTCGAGTACTTCCTGCGCGACAACCTCGGCATCGAAGTGCTGGCCTCGCTGCCGTTCCAGCACGACATCGCGATCGACGGGCTGGGCACGGTCGGCAGCACCCGCCACCTGCCGCCGACGGTCTCGCTGCAGTACCACTTCAACGGCGGCGGCAAGGTCCGTCCGTTCCTCGGCGCGGGCGTGAACTACACGACCTTCTTCAGCGAGGACACCCGCGGCGCGCTGTCGGGCAGCGACCTCAAGCTCGACGATTCCTGGGGCCTGGCCGCCCACGCCGGCATCGACTTCGACATCAGCGAGCGCAGCGCGATCCGCGTCGACGCGCGCTGGATCGACATCGACACCGACGTCAGGCTCGACGGCGCCGAGCTGGGCACGGTCGACATCGATCCGTTCATCTACGGCGTCGCCTACGTGGTCCGCTTCTGACCGGGACCGCCTGACGCCGGATCCTGTCACCCGGCAGATCCTGTCACCCGGTGAAAGTACGGCGTCGGCTAGAGTGGGCGCATGACCCTGCGAACCGCCCTGACCGCCGCCGCACTGGCCGCCACCCTCACCCTGTCACCCTCCGCCCGGGCCTGGGGCCCGCTCGGCCATCGCCTGGTCGCCGACCTGGCCTGGGACGGCATGACCCCGCAGGCGCGCGCCGCGGCGCTGGACCTGCTGGCCGGCGAAGCGGATCCGAGCCTGGCCGGCATCGCCAGCTGGGCCGACGAGCTGCGCGCCAACGACCCCGACCTGGGCCGTCGCAGCGCGCGCTGGCACTACGTCAACATCGCCGAGGACGGCTGCCACTACGACACCGCCCGCGATTGCCCCGGCGACGACTGCGTGGTCGCCGCGATCGACGCGCAGGTCGCGATCCTCGCCGACCCCGGCCAGCCACGCGCCAAGCGCCGGCAGGCGCTGAAGTTCGTCGTCCACTTCGTCGGCGACATCCACCAGCCATTGCACGCCGGACGCGCCGACGACCGCGGCGGCAACACCCACCAGATCAACATCGACGGCCGCGGCAGCAACCTGCACGCGTTGTGGGACAGCGGCCTGCTCGGCAGCGCCGGTCTGGGCGAGGCCGGCTGGCTCGCACGCCTGCGCCAGTCGACGATCGCCGCGGACGCACCGGCCCGGCCCGGCAGCCCGGCCGCCTGGGCCGAAGCCTCCTGCAGGATCCTCAACAGCCCCGGCTTCTATCCGCCCAAGGGCACCCTGGACCCGGCCTACGGCGAACGCTGGCTGCCGGTGGTCGAACGGCAGCTGCGGCTGGGCGGACGCCACCTGGCCGGGGTGCTCAACGCCGCGCTGGGCGGCTGAACCCGTCTACTCGGCCGACAATCCGAGCTGATCGCGCACCTGCGCCTCGGCGCCGCTCAATCCGGCCGCCCTGCCCAGTCGCAGCGCCTGCTCGGCCGGCTGCCCGTCTGCGGCCGCGGCCAGCGCGACCAGCCCACCGGCCCGGTTGCCGGACGCGCAGTGCACCAGCACCGTGCCGTCGACCCGTTGCAGCAGCGCAGCCAACGCCGCCGCATTGTCCGCGTCGATGCCGGCTGCGCCGGCCACCGGGATCGCGTGATAGTCCATGCCGGCGGCGGCGACCTCGGCGGCCTCGTCGCGCCCGTCCATCTCCGCGGGCGTGCGCAGGTTGATCACTGTGGTCACACCGCGCGCGGCAATCGCCCTCCAGTCGCTTTCGGCGGGCTGGCCGGCGGTGTACAGGCCCGGCCGCGGCGCATGCAGGTCGACGCCGGACACAGGCCCCGCCGGTTGCACCGGCAGCCTGGCGATCTGCGGCTGCGTCCGGCAGCCCGACAGCAGGCCGAGGGCACAAAGCGCGGCGGACACCAGCAGGAATCGTTTCATCGTGGCGTCCTCACTGCGGCAGGTGCTGGCGGGCCCAGCGAACGATGTCGGCGGCGCCCATCGCGCCGGCCTGACGCGCGCGCTCGCGGCCGCCGACGAACAGCACCAGGGTGGGGATGCTACGGATGCCGAAGCGACCGCCCAGTCCGGGCTGTGCCTGGGTATCGACCTTGGCCAGCCTCAGCTGCGGCTCCAGCTGCGCCGCGGCGGCTTCGAACTGCGGCGCCATCGCCCGGCACGGCCCGCACCAGGGCGCCCAGAAATCCACCAGCACCGGCAGCTCGCCGCGCAGCACGTGCGCGTCGAACCCGGCTTCGTCCAGCGCCAGCGGACGACCGTCGAACAGCGGCGCGCCGCACTTGCCGCAACCGGGCGCTTCGCCCAGGCGCGCGGCCGGCACGCGATTGCGCGCGTTGCAACGTGGGCAGGCAACGATGATCCCCCCGCTCATGCGGCGGCCCGACCGGGGACGAAGCGCGCGCCCGCGGCATCGACCACCTCCACATCGACCTCGACCCCATCGCGTACGCTCTGGGTGACGAGGCAGAATTGCTCGAACTGGGCCAGGGTGCGCTCGAAGTGTTCCAGCGACTCGGCGCGGTCGGACAGCAGGATGCGCACCCGTGCCTTGGGGATGCGCCAGCGGCCGGCCTCGTTGCGCGTCTTGTCCGCCTCGATTTCCACCTCGACCGGGCCGGGCGCGTTCTTGAACTTGCGCAATGCGAACAGCAGGCTGGCGCCCAGGCAGTTGGCCACCGAGGCCAGCAGCAGCGCGGCGGGGTTGGGCCCCCGCCCCTCGCCCAGCGGCGCCGGCTCATCGGTCATCAGCTCGGGGATGCCGGCGCCCTGGAAGTGGACGCGGAAGCCATAGGGCGTGTCCTGTTCCAGCCTCAGCCGGATGGTCTCTTCTCCGCTCATGCCGCGTCCGCCTCCCGGTCGGTCCTGTGGGCCAGCAACGTGTAATACAACAAGGGAATCACGACCAGCGTGAGAATGGTGCTGACGAAGATGCCGAAGATCAACGAGATCGCCAGACCGTTGAAGATCGGGTCGTCGAGGATGAAGAACGCACCCAGCATCGCCGCCACTCCGGTCAGCGCGATCGGCTTGGCGCGCACCGCGCAGGCGTCGATCACCGCCTTGGCCAGCGGCACCCCACGCCCGCTCTCCTGATTGATGAAATCCACCAGCAGGATCGAGTTGCGCACGATGATGCCGGCCAGGGCGATCATTCCAATCATGCTGGTGGCGGTGAACTGCGCGTGCAGCAGCGCATGGCCCGGCATGACGCCGATCACGGTCAGCGGGATCGGCGCCATGATCACCAGCGGCACCAGGTAGCTGCGGAACTGCGCCACCACCAGCAAGTAGATCAACACCATGCCGGCGGCATAGGCGATGCCCATGTCGCGAAAGGTTTCGTAGGTGATCTGCCACTCGCCGTCCCACTTGATCGCATAGCCGCTGGTATCGGCGGGCTGGGCGATGAAGCTCTGGTCCAGCGCCTGGCCGGCGGGCCGGGCGTCGCCGAGCTTGCCAACGATGGAAAACATGCCGTACAGCGGACTGTCGAGCGCGCCGGCCTCGTCAGCCATCACGTAGGCCACCGGCAGGCCGTCCTTGTGGTGGATGGCGCCGTCCCAATCCTCGCGCTCCACGGTCACCAGCTCGGACAGCGGCACCAGCGTGCCCTGCGCACTGCGCACCCTGACCGCCAGCAGCGACTGCAACCAGGCCTGGTCCCGCGCCGGCAACCGCAGTCGCACCGGCCGCGGGTACTTCGATCTGGCGTCCTGCACGTAGGTGGCATCGCGGCCGGAGACCGCAATCGCAATGGCTTCCGATACCGTTGCCTGGGCCACGCCCAGGCGAGCGGCGCGCGTGCGGTCCAGCACCAGGGTTTCGCGGGGGGCGTCGGCCTCCACGCTGGTATCGATGTCGACGATGCCCTCGGTCTTCGCAAACGCGTCTTCGGCCAGCGCGCGCGCGATCCGGCGCTGTCCCGCGTACTCCGGGCCATAGACCTCGGCCACCAGGGGGGCCAGCACCGGTGGGCCCGGCGGCACTTCCACCACTTTCACCGAGGCGCCATGGCGCCGTCCGATCGCGGCCAGCACCGGCCGCATCGCCCGCGCGATCTCGTGGCTCTGGCGGTCGCGGTGGTGCTTGTCGACCAGGTTGACCTGCAGGTCGCCCACATTGCTGCCGCTGCGCAGGAAATACTGCCGCACCAGGCCGTTGAAGTTGATCGGTGCGGCGGTGCCGGCGTAGCCCTGGTAGTCCAGTACCTCCGGCACCCGATCCACCTCGGCAGCCAGCTCGCCCAGCAGCGCGTTGGTCTGTTCCAGCGTGCTGCCTTCTGGCATGTCCACCACGATCTGCACCTCCGACTTGTTGTCGAAGGGCAGCATCTTCAGCACCACCAGCTCGAACGCCGCCAGGGACGCGGCCAGCAGTACCAGGCCCACCATCGAGGCGAACAACAGGCCGCGCCTGCGCCCGGCCCGCGCGCCCAGCAGGAACGGCGACATCACCTTGTGGAACAGGCGATGCAGCCAACCCTGCTGGCGTTCCTCGTGCGCATGGTCGCTTTCCACGGAATGGCCGTGGCGGCCAAGCAGCTTCAGCGACAGCCACGGGGTGACGATCAGCGCGATCAGTAGCGACAGCAGCATGCCGACCGAGGCATTGATCGGGATCGGCCGCATGTACGGACCCATCAGCCCGGACACGAAGGCCATCGGCATCAGCGCCGCGATCACGGTGAAGGTGGCCAGGATGGTCGGGCCGCCCACTTCGTCCACCGCCGGCGGGATCACCTCGCGCAGCGTGCGCTTGCGGCCGTCCGCGCCCGGAATCGCCAGGTGGCGGTGGATGTTCTCGACCACCACGATGGCGTCGTCAACCAGGATGCCGATCGAGAAGATCAGCGCGAACAGCGATACGCGGTTGAGGGTGAAGCCCATCACATGCGAGGCGAACAGGGTGACCGCCAGGGTCAGCACCACCGCACTGCCGACCACGATGGCCTCGCGCCATCCCAGCGCGAACAGCACCAGCAACACCACCGATGCGGTGGCGAACACCAGCTTCTGGATCAACTTCAGCGCCTTGTCGGCGGCGGTACTGCCGTAGTCGCGGGTGACCGTGGCGTGGATGCCGTCGGGGATGAGCTCGCCCCTGAGCTGGTCGAGGCGCAGCGCGACCGCGCGGGTGATGTCCGAGGCATTGCTGCCAGGCTTCTTGGCGATGGCGATCGTCACCGCTGGCGCGATTCCGGCCTCCGGGCCGGAACCGCGGCCGGCCGGCGCACCGAACCAGGCGTAGCGGCTGGCCAGATCGCCACGCGACTGCACCGTGGCCACATCGGACAGCAGCAGCGGCTTGCCGCCATTGCTGCCGATCACCAGCGAGGCCACCTCCTCGGCCGATGCCAGGAACCGTCCGGCGGTCACCGGTACCGCAGCGTCGGCGGCCACGCGCTCGCCGGCCTGGCGCACCACGTTCGCCGCCTGCAGCGCCTGCGCCAGCTCGCCGGGCGAAAGATCGTAGGCGGCCAGCTTCGTGGCGTCGAGGGTCACCAGCACGGCGCGCTCGGGAGCGCCTATGGTGTAGATGTCACGAGTCCCGGAGATGCGCTTGAGATCGCTCTCCAGCGTGTGCGCGACCTCCGCCAGCCGCGTCGCATCGACATCGGGATCGTCGCTCCACAGGGTCACCGCCATCACCGGAACGTCGTCGATGCCCTTGGGCTTGACCACCGGCACGCCCACGCCGACGCCCTGCGGCAGCCAGTCCTGGTTGGAGAACACCTGGTTGTACAGGCGCACCAGCGCCGGCTGGCGCTGCACGCCGACCTCGTATTCCACCGTCAGCACGGCCAGGCCCGGCCGGCTGATCGAGTACACATGCTTGATGCCTTCGATCTCGGAGAGCTTCTGCTCCAGCGGCGTGGCGACCATCTGTTCGACGTCACGCGCGCCGGCGCCATCGAACGGGACGAAGACGTTGGCCATGGTCACGTCGATCTGCGGTTCTTCCTCGCGCGGGGTGATCATCACCGCCAGCAAGCCCAACAGCAGGCCCATCACCGCCAGGACCGGGGTCATGGGGTTCTGCTGGAACGCGGCCGCCAGCCGCCCGGATACACCGAGCCGCGCGGATTGCCTAGACTCACTCATGTGTAGCTTCCGTCGCCCTGCGCTGCGCCGCCAGCGCCTGCATCGCCGCCACCGGATCGCGGGCGACCCTGTCGCCGGCCTGCAAGCCGCTGATCACCTCGACCTGGTCGCCGATGCGCGCGCCCAGCCGCAACTGGCGCAGCAACAAGCGATCGCCCTGCTTCACGTACGCGCCGCTCAGTTCGCCGCGTTGCGCCACCGCCGAGACGGGAATGCGCAGCGGCGCGGCCCCGTCGCCCGCTTCCGTATCCGCGTCGAACCGCACTTTCGCGGTGCTGCCCGGCGCGGGCGCAGGATCGAGATCGGGCAGGCGTACACGCACGTTGACACTATGGCTGGTCGAGTCCGCGGCCGGGAACACGATCACCTCGGCCGGCTCCACCTCGCGTCCGCCGGGCAGCACGACCGTAGCCTGCGGGTCGCGACGGATCGCATCGGCGCGGGTCTGCGGTACCGCGACCTCGATCCTCAGTTCGCGCGGCTCGTACACGCTGACCAGCGGCTGCCCCGGGACGACGGTTTCGCCCGGCTCCACGTCGCGCGTGGCGACCACCCCGGCAAAGGGCGCGCGCACCACGGTGTAGCCGGCCTGTTGCGCGGCCTGTGCCAGGTTGGCACGGGCGGCATCCCGGGCGGCGACCGCCGCGTCGCGAGCGGAACGCGCCTGGTCGAGCTGCAGCTTCGACACATATTGTCCGTCGGCCAGCGCGGCATAGCGGCGCCAGGTCTGTTCGGCTTCGGCCGCCGCGGCCTCGGTCGCACGCAGCTGTGCCCGGGCGGCGCTCGCGCCGGCGTCCTGTTCGACCGCGGTGATGCGCAGCAGCACGTCGCCCTGCCGCACCCGGTCGTTTACGTCGACCCGCATCTCCGCCACCCGGCCTGCGGTCTGCGCGCTCAGGTCGGCACGACGCACCGCCTCGACCACGCCGTCCCAGCCGTGGCCGGACAGGCCGGTGCCCGCAACGACCTCGAAGGTCGGCACGTCGGCCAGCGGCGGCAAGTCCGCCGTCTGTTGGCCACCGCAGGCGGCCAACGCCAACGCCAACAGCGATGGCAGCAGGGCCTTACTTGAACGCACAGCCGCCTCCCTTGACGCCCAGTGCCCTGAATACCAGCGCAGCAGGACAGAAGCCGCTGAAGCTGGCCTGCAACAGGTTCAGTCCAATGAAGGCAGTGAACAGCAGCCACCATGGCGAGACGAAGTGCACCAACAGCACACTGATCAGGATCATCACGCCAGCGAAGGCGATCACGGCACGATCGAGGTTCATCGCATTGTCTCCGGAAGGGGAATCTTGTTGAGCCGGCTCATGCCGACGGTTTGCGCTTGACGTCCTTCAACCGCTCGATGCCGAGCGCGCCGAGAATGTATTTCTCGTAGATCGGCTCGGAGGTGCCGTTGCGCATCTTGTGCAGGAAGTACTTCTCGAAACCGATCTTGGCCAGGTGCACCCACTTGCCGACCTTGGTCCAGGTCACGTTGCGCGGCGGAATCTGCGGCAGCGCAACGAAGGCCGCGCCGGTGTCGCCCATGTCGGCCAGACAGACCGCATTCCAGGTGCCTTCGTAGTCCGGCGTCTGGCCGTTCAGTTCGGCATGGATGTTGCGCACGATGGTGGTGACCATCGACTCGATCATGAAGCCGGTCTTCGGCGCGCCGGTCGGCACCGGCGTGACTTCCACCGGCGGGATCGCCACGCACACCCCGGCCGAGAAGATCTTCGGGTACTTCGGGCTGCGCTGGTGACTGTCGACAATCACGAAGCCGCGCGGATTGCACAGCCCTTCGACCGCGGCAACCGCGTCCACGCCCTTGAACGCCGGCAGCAGCATCGCGAACCTGAACGGCAGTGCATGCGCTTCGCCGGGTTGGCCGCCGGCGTCGTGCTCGACCACCGTCATTTCCCCGTCGCGCACCTCGGCCACCTTGCTGTTGACCAGCCATTTGATGTGGCGCTGACGCAGCTCCGACTCCATCAACCCCTTGGAATCGCCAACGCCGCCCAGGCCCATGTGGCCGACGTAGGGTTCGCTGGATACGAAGGTCATCGGCACCTTGTCGCGCAGCTTGCGCTTGCGCAGGTCGGCATCGACGATCATCGCGAATTCGTAGGCCGGGCCGAAGCAACTGGCGCCCTGCACCGCACCGATCACCACCGGACCGGGGTTTTCCAGGAACGCCTGGTAGGCCTGCCACGCATGCTGTGCGTGCGCGGTGGTGCACACCGACTGCGTATGGCCCGCGTCGGGGCCGGTGCCCAGGACTTCGTCGAAGGCCAGTTTCGGGCCGGTGCAGACTATCAGGTAGTCGTAGGGGATACGCTCGCCGGCGCCCGTGATCACGGCGTCGCCTTCGGCGTCGATGCGCTCCACGCCGTTGCCGTCGAAAACCACCCCGTGCCTGCCGACATGGTCGGCCACCTTCAGGGTGATGTCCTCGGGCTTGCGCCAGCCCACGGCCAGCCACGGATTGGACGGGGTGAAGCCGAACAGTTCGCCCTGTCCCACCAGCGTGATCTGGTGTCCCTTGCCAAGCGTCTCACGCAGCTCATAGGCGGCGCTCATTCCACCCAGACCCGCACCCATCACCACAATCCTGGACATCGCTTCACCCATCCCGCCCGCACGCGGGGGCGGACGCTGGACTTAATATTAGATATCTCTTATATTAGTGTCAACTGATATTTGAGGACACAGCATGAGCACGTACATCACCGCCTCCGAACTGGTCGGCGAGGCGCGCGCCAGGATCCGCGAGGTGGCGCCGTCGGCGTTCGCCGCCGACCGTGGCGATGAGGTCCTGATCGACGTCCGTGAGCCGGCCGAATTCGAGACCGGCCACATCCCCGGCGCGATCAACATCCCGCGTGGCGTGCTGGAGTTCCAGGTCGACGCCCATCCGGCGGTGGCCAACGTCAGCGACCCCGCCCTGTCGCACAAGCAACGGCCGGTGGTCGTGGTCTGCAGGACGGGAGGGCGGGCCGCGCTGTCGGCCGTCAACCTGCAGCGGCTGGGATTCGCCGATGTGCGCTCCATTGCCGGCGGCGTCGTCGCCTGGAGCGAGGCCGGACTGCCGCTGGTGGTACGGTAAGCCCATGCCCGCGACCCGTTCCGCTCCACCTCTTTCCAGCATCGACCCGCAGGCAATGCGCGCGCACGCCCATGACGCGGCGCGGCTGCTGAAGGCGCTGGCCAACGAGAAGCGGCTGATGCTGCTGTGCCTGCTGGTGGAAGGCGAGCGTTCGGTGAGCGAGCTCAACGCACACGTCGCGCTGAGCCAGTCGGCCTTGTCGCAACACCTGGCGGTGCTGCGCGAGGACGGACTGGTCGCCACCCGGCGCGAAGCGCAGACCATCTATTACATGCTGGCGCCAGGCCCCGCCGAACGCATCATCGGAACCCTGCACAGCATCTATTGCGGCGCCGAGCCGCCGTGCGAGTGAGACCATGCCCGCGCCGACCCTGCACATCGAGCCCTTCTTCCACGCCGGCACCGGCACCTGGACCTACGTGGTCCATCGCGGCACCGATGCGGCGGTGATCGACCCGGTACTGGACTACGACCCCAAGTCCGGGCGGGTCGGCACCGAAAGCCTGCAAGCGGTTCAGGACTACATCGCCGGCACGGGACTGACGGTGCATCGCATCCTGGAGACCCATGCGCACGCCGACCACCTGACCTCGGCACGGGTATTGCGCGCGGCGACCGGCGCCGTGGTCGGCATCGGCGCGGGCATCGGCAAGGTACAGGCGCACTTCGCCGACGTGTTCGACATCCCCCCCGGCGACCCCATGCTTGCCGACGCCTTCGACGCCACCTTCCGGGATGGCGACATCATCGATGCGGGTACGCTGCGCTTCGAGGCGATGGCGACGCCGGGACATACCTCGGACAGCCTCAGCTACGCCATCGAAGGCCATGTCTTCATCGGAGACACCCTGTTCGCGCCCGACGTGGGCGCAGCCCGCTGCGACTTCCCCGGCGGCGATGCCGACACCTTGTACGCCAGCATCCAGCGCCTGTACGCGCTAGCTGACGAGACCGTGCTGTGGCTCTGCCACGATTACCCACCGGCCGGACGTGAGCGCCGCTGCAGCGTGACCGTGTCCGAAAGCAAGCGCGACAACGTGATGCTGAGTGGCGACACCACTCGCGAGGAGTTCGTGCAACGCCGCCACGCGCGCGATGCGCAGCTGCCCGCCCCTGTCCTGCTGTATCCCTCGCTGCAGGTGAACATCCGCGGCGGCCGGCTGCCGCCCAGCCGGCCCAACGGTCGGCGCTACCTCTGCACGCCGGTGCAGGGCGATATCCCGGCTTCACTGGACTGATCCGGCACGCGAGCTCATCGCGGCGGTTGTGCTCGTGGCCGCAATGCTGGCAGGCTCGCAGCTGGCCCGCCTCCTGGCATCGCGGACTTGATCGAAACCGGACCGAATCCCGTTCTGCCGTCGCCCGCCACCGCGATGCGACGCTTCCCGGTCGCGCTCGCCACCGTCGCGCTGGCCATGCTCCTGCTGACCGCGCCGCTGTTGAGCGCCACCCTGGCGCGCGCGGCGCCGCCGCTGACGGTGTTCGCCGCCGCCAGCCTCAAGGAGGCGATGGACGAAGCCGCCGCCACCTACTCAAGCGAGCGCGGCGTGCCGGTGCGGGTGTCGTATGCGGCCAGCTCGGCACTGGCCCGCCAGATCGACAACGGCGCACCGGCCCACGTGTTCGTGTCCGCCGACCTGGACTGGATGGACTACCTGCAGTCGCGCGGGCGGGTTCGAGCGAGCGATCGCGACGAACTGCTCGGCAACCGCCTGGTGCTGGTCGCGCCGGCGGGTCCGGCGACCGCGACGGTCGACCTCGCCGTACCCGGCACTCTGGAACGGGCACTCGGCAACGGCCGGCTGGCGATCGGCCAGACCCGCAGCGTGCCGGCCGGCAAGTACGCACGCGCCGCGCTCGAACACCTCGGGGCGTGGTCGTCGCTGGCCCCGCGCCTGGCCGAGTCCGACAATGTGCGCGCGGCACTGATGCTGGTCGCCCGCGGCGAAACGCCATTGGGCATCGTCTATCGCACCGACGCGATCGCCGAGCCGCGGGTACGGGTGGTCGCGGCCTTCCCCGCCGGCAGTCACCCGCCGATCGTCTACCCGGCCGCGGCCCTCGACGGGCCGCGCCGCGAGGACGGCCGCGCCTTCGTCGACTGGCTGGCCTCGCCGGCGGCCGCGGCGATCTTCCGGCGCCATGGCTTCGAGCTGCGCGCGCGGGACTGACGGATGACCGCGACCGCCACCATCGCCTTCACTCCCGAGGAGCTGACCGCGATCGCGCTGAGCCTGAAGGTCGCCACCGCGGCGGCGCTGTGCAGCCTGCCGCCCGGCATCGCGATCGGCTGGTTGTTGGCGCGCAAGCGCTTTCCCGGCAAGGCCCTGCTCGATGCGCTGGTACACCTGCCGCTGGTGCTGCCGCCGGTGGTGCTCGGCTACGCGCTGCTGGTCGGCTTCGGCACCCGCGGGGCGATCGGCGGCTGGCTGCACGAGTACCTGGGCGTGACTTTGGCGTTCCGCTGGACCGGCGCCGCACTGGCCTGCGCGGTGATGGGCTTCCCGCTGATGGTGCGCTCGATACGGTTGTCGATCGAAGCCACCGACCGGCGCCTGGAACAGGCCGCCGCGACCCTGGGCGCGACGCCGTGGCGGGTGTTCCTCGGCATCACCCTGCCGCTGGCCTGGCCGGGCATCGTCGCCGGCGCGGTGCTGGCCTTCGCCAAGGCCCTGGGCGAGTTCGGCGCCACCATCACCTTCGTTTCCAACATTCCCGGCGAGACCCAGACGATCTCCTCGGCGATCTACGGCCTGCTGCAGGTCCCCGGCGGCGAGGCCGGCATCTGGCGCCTGGCGGCGGTCGCGATCGCGATCTCGCTGGCCGCGCTGCTGGCCTCGGAATGGCTGGTGCGCCGCCAGCAGGGAGGCGACGAGGCATGAGCCTGCGGATCGACGTCGCGCTGCGCCGGGGCGGGTTCCAGCGCCGGATACGGATCGAATCCGAGGCGCGGGTGACCGCCCTGCTCGGGCCGTCCGGCGCCGGCAAGACCACCCTGCTCAATGCGATCGCCGGGCTGGTCCGCCCCGTGCGCGGTCGCATCCAGGTCGAGGGACGGGTGTTGTTCGACGATGCCGCGCGCATCGACCTGCCGCCGCACCTGCGCCGGATCGGCTATGTGTTCCAGGACGCGCGCCTGTTCCCGCACCTCGACGTGCGCCACAACCTGCGCTACGGCCGTCATGGCCGCGACGGCGATGCGCGCTTCGGCTTCGATGCGATCACCGCCCTGCTAGGCATCGGCCATCTGCTCGACCGCCGCACCCGCAACCTGTCCGGTGGCGAGGCGCAGCGCGTGGCGCTGGGTCGCGCGCTGCTGTCGCAACCGGACCTGCTGCTGATGGACGAACCGCTGGCCGCGCTCGACGAGGCCCGCCGCGGCGAACTGATTCCCTACCTGCAACGGGTGCGCGACGAGGTCCGCCTGCCGATCGTCTATGTCAGCCACCAGCGCGACGAGGTCGAGCGGCTGGCCGACGAGGTGCACGTGCTGGAGTGAGCGGGGCGATGGCGGCATCATCACCCCTCGCCACCGACGCAGGCGCTAGGCTTGGCCGATGACGACCCACGACGCACGTTCCGCGCCACTCGAACTTTCCGACCTCGACGCCGTCGCCGCGCTGATCCTGGAGCGCACCGAAGGCCCGCTGCGGGTCGGCGCGCCGCTGGGCCTGGGCAAGCCCCATCGCCTGCTCAATGCGCTGTACGCACGCGTGCAGCGCACTCCCGAGCGGCCGCTGCATCTGTACACCGCACTGTCGCTGGAGCCGCCGCCGGCCGGCGGCGAAGGGCTGGAAGGGCGCTTCCTCGGACCGTTCGTGAAGCGCCACTTCGGCGAGGACTTCCCGCGCCTGGCCTACGTGCAGGCGCTCAAGCGCAACGCGCTGCCGGCGCACATCGAGGTCGAGGAGTTCTACATGCAGTCCGGCGCGATGCTGGGCGCGCGCCAGGCGCAGCGCCGCTACGCCAGCCTCAACTACACCCACGTCGCCCGCGCGCTCGCCGACCGCGCGATCAACGTGGTCGTGCAGAAGGTCGCGCGCGAACCGGGCGGCAGCCGACTCTCGCTGTCGTGCAACACCGATCTGACCTTCGATACCCTCGCCGCGATCCGGGCGCGCGACCTGCCGCGCCCGCTGCTGGTCGCCGAGGTCGATCCGGAGCTGCCATGGCTGGGCGGCGGCGCGGCGGTCGATGCCGACTTCTTCGACATCGTCGCCGAACCGCCGGGGCCGCATCCGAAACTGTTCGGACTGCCGCGCCAGCCGGTCGGCGAGGTCGACTACGCGATCGGTTTCCACGCCAGCACCCTGGTCGTCGACGGCGGCACCCTGCAGATCGGCATCGGTGCGCTTGCCGACGCGCTGTGCCATGCGCTGGCGCTGCGCCACACCGACAACGCCGGCTACCGGCGGGTCCTGCGCGCGCTCGGCTCGGCCGCGGCCGACGACCCGGCGCTGGGGCCGTTCGCGCAGGGTCTGTACGGCTGCAGCGAAATGATCAACGAAGGCTTCCGCCGCCTGGTCGAGGTCGGGGTGATCCGGCGCCGGGTCGTCGACGATGTCGAACTGATGCGGCGCGATGCCGAAGACCGGCTGTCCGACGCCGATCGCCAACGCCTGCGGCACGACGGCGAATACCTGCACGGAGCGTTCTATCTTGGCTCGCCGGATTTCTACCGGTGGCTGCGGGAGCTGGACGACGATGCGCGGCGCGGCATCGGCATGCGCCCGGTCAGCGCGGTCAACGAGCTGTACGGCGGCAACGAGACCCTGGAGCGGCTGCAGCGTCGCGATGCGCGCTTCTTCAACAGCTGCATGATGGCGACCGCGCTGGGCGCGGCGGTGTCCGACGCGCTGGAGGACGGCCGCGTGGTCTCCGGCGTCGGCGGCCAGTACAACTTCGTCGCGATGGCGCACGCGCTGCCGGACGCGCGCTCGGTGCTGATGTTCCGCGCGGCCCGTGGCGGCCGCCGGGCGACCTCGAACGTGGTCTGGAACTACGGCCACACCACCATCCCGCGGCACCTGCGCGACGTCTACATCACCGAGTACGGCATCGCCGACATCCGCGGTGCGACCGACGAGGACTGCGTCGCCGCGATGGCCGCGATCGCCGATGCGCGATTCCAGCAGGCCTTGCTGGACAGCGCGCGCGATGCCGGCAAGCTGTCCGCGGATTTCGCATTGCCCGCGCATGCGCGCGACAACACCCCCGAACGGCTGCGCGAGCGGCTGGCGACGCTGCGCCGCGACGGCACCCTGCCCGACTTCCCGCTGGGCAGCGATTTCACCGAGGTCGAACAGCGTCTGGTGCGCGCGCTGGCCTGGCTGAAGGCCGCCACCGACGGCACCACCGGCAAGCTGCGCACCGTGCTCGCCGCGATCTCCGGCGCGATCTCGGGCACTGCACCCGCGGATGCCGCCGGACCGCTGCAACGGATGGGACTGGAGCGGCCGCGCGGCCTGTCCCAGTGGCTGCAGGCGCGGCTGCTGGCGCTGGCGCTGCGACGCAGCGGGCGCTGATCCGGAGCCGGTACCGCGGGAACCGGTCAATCGTGGCGCAACGCGGCAATCGGATCCAGTTGCGCCGCCTGACGCGCCGGGTATACGCCAAAGCCCAGGCCCACCAGCGCGCAGAACGCCACCGAGACCAGGATCGGCAGCGGCGCCCACGCCACCTGCCAACCGGCGAACAGGGCGATCGCGTAGGCCAGCCCGGTACCGAACAACAAGCCCAGCAGCGCCCCGGCGATGCAGATGACCGTCGCTTCGCGCAGGAACTGGGCGACGACATCGCCGCGGCGCGCGCCCAACGCGCGCAGCAGGCCGATCTCGCGGCGCCGCTCCAGCACGTTGGCCAGCATGATGTTCATGATGCCGATGCCGCCGACAAGCAGGCTGACGCCGGCGATCGCGCCCATCACCACCCGGAAGATGCGCTGGGTCTTCTGGTGCTGCTGGAACAGCTTCTGCGGCACCACCAGGCGATAGTCGGGCATGCCCGCGTGGCGCTGGTCCAGCACGCCCGACAGCACCTTGGCGCCGCCGATCAATTGCGAGGGATCGCCGAGCCGCAGCAGGAAGCGGTCGATCTCGTCCTCGCCGACCTGGAACTTGAAACGCTCCCGCGCGCTGCGCAGCGGAATGAAGACCCGATTGCCCTCCAGACCGAGCTGGACCCCTTCGAACCGGTCCTCGCCCAGGTCGCGCTCGGCCAGCACGCCGACCACCTCCAGCCACACATGGTTGACCTTCAGGTGGCGACCCACCGCATCCCCCTCCGGGAACAGCGCCTGCGCGGCCTGGCGTCCCAGCACCGCGACCGCAGCCAGGCGCGCCTCGTCGGCGGCGTCGAACAAGCGCCCCTGCTCCACTTCCAAGGACGACAGCGAGAAATAATCGGCACTGACGCCGCTGGCCTGGGCGTCGCTCTGGCCGTCGTCGCTGAACACCGCGTGCGTGCGCACCGCCTTCTCCGCGGCGAAGCGCTCGGCGCCGGGCACCACCCGCAATGCGGCACGCGCGTCGTCGACGCTCAGGCCCAGGCTGCGCGCCCGGGTTTCCTTCAGCGCCTGCTCGTCCTGGGCCACCGCCTCCACGATCAGGTTGTGCAGCCCCAGGCTCTCGACCATCCGCAATGCCTCGCGGCGGCTGCCCTCGCCGACCGCCTGCATCGCGACGATCGCACCGACGCCGAAGATCAGTCCGAGCAGGGTCAACAGGGTGCGCAGGCGTCGCCGCCACAGCTCCTCGACGGCCTCGCGCCAGATCAACGGCAAGCGCTGCAGCAAAGCGTTCACGAGGCCTCCCCGGCATCGTCACCGGCAGGATCCGGGGGCGTCGACGCGGGCGCGTCTTCGGCGATGGCGGGCTCGCCGCCGACGGCCGTATCGGCGAGCACCACCCGATCACCGTCCTCCAGACCCTCGATCACCTGCGACCGCGCCGGCCCGCGGACCCCGAGCGTCACCGTGCGCTGGACGATGCCGCCGCCGTCCATGACCGCGACGCGACTGCGGCCATCCTGGCTGGACAACGCGACGTTCGGCACGCTGATCGCCTCCTCCGCCTCCAGCATCACCACCCTCGCCTGCATCCGCTGCCCCGGGACCCATCCGAAACGACGCACCGACGCCGCGTCCAGCGGCGCCTTCATCGACACGTACTTGACCGGGTTGTTGCGCGACACCGTCTTGGCGCTGCTGGCGACCCAGGACAGGGCGGTGACGACCTCCTGGTCGGGCCGGCCCAGCGGGTGCACGACGACCGCCTGCCCGGCCGCCAGTCCCTGCGCCAGCAACTGCGGCAGGCTCAGCTCCACCTCCAGCGCGGCGGTATCGGGCAGGCTGCCGAACTCGTTGCCCGCCCACATCGCGCTGCCGATCGCCGGCTTCTCGCCGGTCCAGTTGGCGGTGAGCATGAACACTCCCGCGTGCGGCGCACGCAGTTCCAGCGCATCCAGGTCGCCCTGGCGGTTCTTCTCGTTCAGCGCATGGGTCGCACGCTGGGCGTCCAGGACCGCCAGCTCGGCACTGCCGCGCTGCTCGGACTGACCCTGCTTCCATTCGAGCACGCCCTGCTTCACCCCCAGGAACTCGGTGTCCTGGACCGCATCCAGCAGCTCGTTGCGCGAGAGCGTCGACAGATCGGCGCTGGCATAGCGTTCGGCGATGCCCAGATCGGTACGGACCTGCGAGAGGTCCACGCCCACCCGGCCCTGCGCCGCCTCCAGCTCGGCCTGCTTGGCCATGCGCGCCAGCGCGTTGCGTTGCAGGTCGACGCGCGCCTGTTCCAGATCCAGCTCGGCGGAGGGCGCGGTGAAGCGGGCGACCAGTTCGCCCTTGTCGACGTGACTGCCGTCGGCCACCATCCACGCCAGCTGCCGTTGCGACCATTGCGCCCCCGGCACCAGCAACGGCGTGGCCTCGCGGGCCTTCAGCTCGCCCTCGACCTCCACCTGCAACCGCAACGGACCGGCCTGCACGCGTTCGACGACCGGCCCCTGCGCATCGCCGGTACAGGCGGACAGGACCAGCGCGGTCGACAGCAGCAGGGGCGCGACAATGGATACCGGTCTCATGAGCCGGCCTCCTGGGCGACGCGCCCCCGCCCGCCGGCGTCCGTCGCCAGCTCGACCCGCACCACCTGACCGGGCTTGAGACCCGCGGGCACGGTGTCGAGGGTGATGTCCAGATCGATCACCGGTACCGGCTGCAGGCGCGACTTGCTGCGCACCGCTCGGCCGACGCCGACCACCCGGCCGCCCAGGGTGCTGCCGGCGCCGCCTTCGATCATCACCCGCACGCGCGTGCCATTGGCGACGTGCAGGAGGTCGCGCTCGGGCAGCGTCGCCCGGACCGCCAGGGTGTTGCCATCCGGGATCTCGGCCACGGCCTGGCCGCGCCAGACCTGCGAGCCGACATCGAATTTCTCGCCGTTCCAGCTGCTCCTGTGCATCATCAGGCCATCGCGCGGGGCGACCAGTTGCAGCGACCCGATGTCCTGCCGCAGCTGCGCGATCTCCGCCTGCAGACGCTCGACCTCGGCGGTCAGCACACGCATCTCCTGGTGCCGCTGTTCCGCCGCCAGCCGCTCGCGTTCGCGCGCCAGGGCCTCCTTGCGCTCCGCCGCCTCGCGCTCGATCACCAACTTGCGGTACTGGACCCCGGCGATGAGCGCCTCTGGTTGCTCGGTCTTGCGCTGCGCCTTCTCCCGGTTCGCGCGCGCTTCGGCCGTGCTCACCTGCTGGTTGCGCTGGCGCTCGGCGTGATCGAGCACCAGGGTGTCGAGACGGGTCTGCTTCTCGTTGAGTTCGCTCTGCTTCGAGACCAGCCGCTTGCTCAGCTCGGCACCGTCGAAGGCCAGCACCGGTTGGCCCTGCGTCACCCGCGTGCCGTCCGGCGCCAGTTGGGTGATGTTGTACTGCCACATGTTGTCCACCGACGGCGGCATCAACGGCGTGGTGCTGCGCGCGTAGACCTCCCCGTCCATGCGGATCGGGGCGGCGACCAGATCCGCCGGAGCGGCCACGCAGAACAGGGCCGCCAGGACCAGCGCGGCCGACACCGGGAGCATGCCGGTCCGTGTCATCGGCCACCTCCGGACGATTCCCCGCCGTCCCGCGGCACCACCCGGACGCTCATGCCCGGCAGCAGCGCGTCGACCGGCGCGGCCTCGGCGAAATCGATATCGATGGCGAAGTAGCGGCCCTCTCCCCACTCCTGCCTGGCCTCGGGCACGCCGGAAATATGCGCGATCCGGCCTTCGCCGGCCTGCTCGGGCAACGCGTCGAAACGCAGGTCCACCGACTGGCCGACCGCCAGCCCGACCCGGTCCGGCTCCAGCGCCCAGGCGCGCACCCTCTGGCGCCCGCCGTCGCTGACGATCTCGCCGACCTTGTTGCCGGGCCAGGACGTCGAGCCCTCGTCGAAACGGGTTCCGCTGCGCGGGTCGAAGCCGTGGACCAGCACACCGTCGCGGTCGGCCCGCACCTCGGCGGTGGCGACCTGGCCGGCATGGTAGTCACGCCGCATCGCCAGTTGCCGGATTTCCAACGTGCCGTCCTCGCGACGGCGGGTCACCGCTGCGCGCGCCTCCTCCAGTTCCTCGCGCTTGAGCGCGGTTTCCCGCGAGGCGCGCTTCAACTCGCCCTGGTAGCGGTCGTGATCCAGCCCGGAGATCAGCTCGCGCGGCAGCTTCGCGTCGATGCGCGCCTTTTCCAGCGCCGCCTCGGCGGCGACCAGGGCGAGCTCGGCGTCGACGCGCTTGACCTCCAGTTCGGCGATCTCCTTGGCGACCTTGGCCTCGGCCTGCTGGATCTGCGCGCTCAGATCGCGCACCTGGGTCGCGGACTGCCCCGCATCGATGCGCAGCACCACCTGTCCCTTCTCGACCCGGGCGCCTTCCGGCGCGTAGTAGCGCAGCACCACCGGCGAGCTGTTCGACGGCGGCGTGAACACCCCCTGCGCATCGACGGCCTGGACCTCGCCGGTCAGCACCACCGCGGCCGCGGGCCATGGGCAGCACAGCACCACCGCCAGCAGCGTCACGATGCGGAGGCGGATGTCAGCGCGCATGGTCGTACTCGATCAGGCCGTCGCGCAGACGGACTTCGCGCGGCGCGCGCGCGGCAATGTCGTTGTCGTGGGTCACCATCACCACGGTCTGCCCGTCGCCATGGACCTCGTCGATCAGCGCGAGCACGTCCGCGGCGGACCTGGAGTCCAGATTGCCGGTCGGCTCGTCGGCCAGCAGCACGGTCGGCCGCATCAACAGCGCGCGGGCGATCGCGGCGCGCTGCATCTGCCCGCCCGACAGCTCATTGGGCCGATGGTCGCGGCGGCCGGCCAACCCGACCCGCTCGAGCAGGTGCAGCGCATGCTCCTGCGACCGCTCCGGCGGCACCCGGCAGAACCGCAGCGGCAACAGCACGTTCTCCAGCACGGTCAATCGCGGCAGCAGGTGGAAACTCTGGAACACGAAGCCGATGCGGCGATTGCGGATGTCGCTGGTGGCCTCGTCGTCCAGCCCGGCGACGTCCTGGCCGTCGATGCGGTAGCAACCGGCGTCGGGCCGGTCGAGGCAGCCCAGAATATTGAGCAGGCTGGACTTGCCCGAGCCCGACGGACCGGTCAGGGCCACGTAGGCACCCGCACCAATGGTCAGGTCGATACCCGCCAGCGCGTGCACCGATTGGCCGTTCATGTCGTAGCGGCGATGGATTCCGGACAGCTCGATCAAGCGCCGTCTCCCCGGCAGCCAGGAAGCACGCAGCGCGATGCGGCGCACCGAAACGGATCAGCGGGTATTGGCGGAAACGGCCCCATCTTGTCTTCCCTTCCTCTCCTTGTTCCTGACCACTGCCACGCGCGGTCGCTACAGCGCGCGCCGCCAAGGCCCATGCTACGGCCGGAACCGCGCCGGGCCCAGAAGGGCATGAACGGCCCCGGCATGAACCGGCCCGCCAGGCTCCATGACAATGATGCTGAAGGGACCGCGAACGTCGCAGGAAGTTCAGGCGCGCGCGAATCCGCCCCTTCCAGGTAGCTTGGCCACCGGGGGTGAGCGGCGGCGACGGCAGGGATGGAAACGAAGATGGCGCCCGAAGGCGCCATCTTTCCGGAGCGATGACAGGGCGACTCAGCCCAGCGACTTCGCGACCTCGACCACGTTGTCGACGGTGAAGCCGAACTGCTGCATCAGCGGCTTGATCGGCGCCGACGCGCCAAAGGTGTCGATACCGACCACGGCACCGTCCAGGCCGACGTACTTGCGCCAGAAGTCGGACACCCCGGCCTCGATCGCGACCCGCTTGCGGCAGGCCTTCGGCAGCACCGTCTCCTTGTAGGCCGCATCCTGGCGCTCGAACACGTCGGTCGAGGGCATCGACACCACGCGCACGCCGTCGCCGAGCCGCTCGGCCGCCTGCATCGCCAGGCCGACCTCGGAGCCGGTCGCGATCAGGATCAGCTGCGGCGCGCCGGCGGGGTCCTTCAGTGTCGCTTCCTTCAGTACGTAACCGCCGCGCGCGATGTCGGCCAACTGCGCATCGCTGCGCGGCTGGTGGTCGAGGTTCTGGCGCGAGAACACCAGGCAGCTCGGGCCATCGGTGCGGACGATCGCCGCCTTCCACGAAACCGCCGACTCGACCGCGTCGCACGGGCGCCAGACGTCGTTGTCGGGGATGTAGCGCAGCGAGGCCAGGTGCTCGACCGGCTGGTGGGTCGGGCCGTCCTCGCCCAGACCGATCGAATCATGGGTGTAGACGTGGATCGCGTGCGCGCCCATCAGCGCGCTCATCCGCACCGCGTTGCGGGCGTAGTCGCTGAACACCAGGAAGGTGGCGTCGTAGGGAATGAAGCCACCGTGCAGATTCAGACCGTTGCTGATCGCGGTCATGCCGAACTCGCGCACGCCGTAGTACACGTAGTTGGCGTCGGCGTCATCGCTGGCGACCGACTTGCTGCCCTTCCACAGGGTCAGGTTGGAATGGGCCAGGTCGGCCGAGCCGCCGACCAGCTCCGGCAGCAGCGGCGCGAACGCCTCGATCGCCATCTGCGAAGCCTTGCGCGAGGCGACCACCGGGCCCTCGGCCTGCAGCTTCGCGATCCAGGCGTCGGCCTGGGCGAGGAAGTCGGACGGCAGTTCGGCGCGCATGCGGCGCTGGAACTCGGCGGCGGCTTGCGGATGCGCCTCGGCATAGGCGGCGAACAGCGCGTTCCAGTCGTTCTCGCGGGCCTGGCCGGCCGCATGCGCATTCCAGGCCTGGCCGATCGCCTGCGGAATCGCGAAGGCATCGTGGTTCCAGCCCAGCGCCTCGCGGGTCGCCTGGACCTCGTCGACGCCGAGCGCGGCGCCATGGCTGGACTCCTTGCCGGCCTTGTTCGGCGAACCGAAGCCGATCGTGGTGCGGCAGCAGATCAGGGTCGGCTTGCCGGTCGAGGCCAGCGCCGCCTCGATCGCCGCCTTGATCGCGGCGGCATCGTGGCCGTCGACGCCGCGGATCACGTTCCAGCCGTAGGCCTCGAAACGCGCCGGGGTGTCGTCGGTGAACCAGCCGTCGGTATTGCCGTCGATGCTGATGTGGTTGTCGTCCCAGAACGCGACCAGCTTGTTCAGCCCCCAGGTGCCGGCCAGCGAGGCAACCTCGTGGCTGATGCCTTCCATCAGGCAGCCGTCGCCGAGGAACACCCAGGTGCGGTGGTCGACGACGTCGAAACCGGGGCGGTTGAAGCGCTGCGCCAGCAGCTTCTCGGCCAGCGCCATGCCGACCGCGTTGGCGATGCCCTGGCCGAGCGGACCGGTGGTGGTCTCGATGCCCTCGGTGACGAAGTTCTCCGGATGGCCCGGAGTGCGGCTGCCGAGCTGGCGGAAGTTCTTCAGCTCCTCGATCGGCAGGTCGTAACCGGCCAGGTGCAGCAGCGCGTACTGCAGCATCGAGCCATGGCCGTTGGAGAGCACGAAGCGGTCGCGGTTGGACCACTTCGGATTGCCGGGGTTGTGGCTGTAGAAGTCGTTCCACAGCACCTCGGCGATATCGGCCATGCCCATCGGCATGCCGGGGTGGCCGGAGTTGGCGGCCTGGACCGCGTCGATGGCAAGGAATCGGATGGCGTTCGCGAGATCGCGGCGGCTGGGCGTCGTCATGGGTTCGGGGCAGTATTGGGAAGCGGGCGGGCGGAGGCGCCCGCGACGCGGGCCGGCGGCCTGGACACGGGCGTCCGGGGCCGGGCCAGGGGGCGGCGGGCGCGCTATTGTCCCATCCGGCGGCGCCGATGTCGCCCCGGGACGCCGCCAGCGGGACCGGAACCCGGGGACATCGCCCGGGAAGCCCCGCCCCGCCGCGTTCAGCCCGCCTGGCGAGCGGCTTCGCGGGCCTCGGCAGCCGCCTCGCTGCGGCCGATCACCACCGAGCCGGCCATGTCGCCGCCGACGTTGACCACGGTCCGGCACATGTCGAGGAAGCGGTCGACGCCGAGGATCAGGCCGATGCCCTCGGGCGGGATCTTGAACATCACCAGGATCATCGCGATCACCGGCAGCGAACCGCCGGGGACGCCGGCCGCGCCGACCGAGCCGAGGATGCACAGCACCAGCACCATCACCTGCTGGACCAGGGTCAGCTCGACGCCGAAGAACTGGGCCAGGAACAACACGGTGATGCCCTCGAACAGGGCGGTGCCGTTCATGTTGGCGGTGGCGCCGAGGGTGCAGACGAAGCGCACCACCCGCCGCGGCACGCCCAGGCTCTCTTCGGTGACCTTGAGCGTGGTCGGCAGGGTCGCGCTGGAGGAGGAGGTCGAGAACGCGGTCAACAGCGCCGGCTCGGCGCCGCGGAAGAACGCCAGCGGCGACATCCGGCCGAAGGTCCGCAGCAGCAGCGGGAACACCACGAAGAAATGGATCGCCAGCGCCAGCACCACGGTGCCGACGTAGCGTGCGAGCTGCACCAGCACGTCGAAGCCGAGCTTGGCGGTGATCGAGAACAGCAGCGCGGCGACCGCGTACGGGGCCAGTTCGATCACCCAGCCGATCAGCTTCAGGCAGATGTCGTACACGCCCTGCACGGTGGAGACGAAGCTGCGGGTGCCCTCGCTCTGGATCACGGTCGCGGCGATGCCGAACATCAGGGCGAAGAACATCACCGCGATCAGGTCGCCATTGGCGGCAGCGGCGACCGGGTTGCGCGGCACGATGTTGAGCAGGATCTGCAGCCCGGACACGCCCTCGCGCTTGCTGGCGACCTCGGTGGCGCGGTCGGAGGCGGCGGCCAGCAGCTCCTGACCGACTTCCTGCGGCAGTCCTCGGCCGGGCTCGAGCACGTTCACGCAGACCAGGCCGATGGTGACCGCGATCGCGGTCACCACCAGGATCCACAACAGCGTCTTGCCGCCGATGCGGCCCAGCGACTTGGCGTCGCCGATCTCGACCACGCCCAGCACCAGCGCCGAGAACACCAGCGGCATCACCAGCATGAACAGCAGGCGCAGGAACAGCTGACCGACCGGGTCGGTGACGTAGTGGATCAGGCCGTCGAGCCAACCGGCCTGACCGACGAAGACATTGGCGGCGATGCCGGCGCCGGCGCCGACGATGAAGCCGATCAGCATGCGGGTGTGCAGCGACAGGCCGGACGTGTTGCTGTTTTCGGTCATGGGCTCGCTTCCGTCGGAACCCGGCGAGCTTAGCAAACCGGCTCAGCGGCCCGCCGGGAGGGTGTGGGAGGAGCGACGCCGGTCGCGAGCGGCGGCACGGTCAGGGAAGCCGCCAGCTCCCGGCGTGGCCGGGAAACGCCCGGGCGGTTCCCGCCGCGCGGGGGTGTGCGCGACGGGGCCGGACGGCACCGCGACGGACGCCGCTCCTGCTGGCCAGTTCGATTGGCGGGGCGATTCGGGTACGCCCGTGGCTCAGGCGCGCCGATCGTCCGGATACAGCGGTGGCAGGGTGGCGTCGGCCGGCGCGGCGATCGCTGCCCAGCGCGGGCCGTCGGCAAATGCCTCGCGCAGGCGCGCGCGCGCCTCGCGGCCGTCGCCATCGGCCCAGCGCGCACGCTGCATCGCGTCCAGCGCGGCGCGCTGGGCCGGGTCGTCCAGGCGCGCCGCCAGATCGTCCAGAGTGTTGACCGGCGGTGTCGCCAACGCGCAGAGGATGCGCGCGACATCGTCGAAACCGCCGGTATCCAGCGCCCGCCGCAGCGCATCGGCCGACGGCCGCAGTGTCGCCGCGGCCGGCCCCGCATCCGTCCGCGCCCCGGCCGCGGCGTCCCGCGCCGGGCCGCGGCGGCCAAGCGCCCACAGCAGGGTCAGCAACCACAGCGCCGCGAACAGCGCCGTCGCCAGCGCCCAGTAGCGGCTGCCGCCATCGGATACCGTGGAGACCGCCAACGGGTCCGTCGCCGGGGTATCCGCATCGGCGGGCAGGTCCGTCACCGCGGGCGCGGGGGACGGGGCCCCCCTGTCGATACCTGCCGTCACCGTCCATGCCAGCGGCGGCAGGGTCGCCGAGCGCGCCTGGCCGGCTTCCACGTCCCACCAGTCCAGCTTCACTCCCGACAGACGGGTCTCGCCGGCGCGGTCGGGGACCAGCGAGAAGCTGCGGGTCCACTTCACCCTGGGCCGGCCATCGACGAAGGTCTCGTCGACCTGCGGCCGTTCCGGGAACACCTGCACGCCCTCGATCGGCGGCAGTTCCAGCTCCGGCATCTGCGACGCGGTGGCGCCGTCGGCGACCGCCTCGATGGTCAGGGTCGCGGCAAGGCCCCGCCGCAGGTCCGACGGGTTGGCGCGATAGCGCAGCTGCAGGTCGTGCAGCGGCAACCACGGCTGCGGCGCGTCGTCCGGAATCGGCCGTACCGTCAGCGTCCGTGGCGCGGCGCGGGCCTGCAGGCTGGCACCGCGGCCACCGAACATGTCGTCGAAGAACCCGGCCGCGCTGCGGCCCTGGAAGGTCGCCGCCGGCACCTGCAGGTCGCCACTGCGCTCGGGCACCAGCAGGAAGCGGCGTTCGATGACCTGGTAATGGCGTCCGGCAACCGTCCGCGAGTACTGGGCATCGTCGCCGACGCGCTGGAACGCCGCCCGTTGCGGCGCCGGCTGGTCGAGGGTGCCGGTCACGATCGGGACCGCCGCGTACAGCCTCACCACCCAGCCCACCGATTGCTGCACATAGGGCTGATCGTGGTCCGGCCCGCTCTCGATGAACACGTCCTCGCCGGCACCGGCCGGCGCTCGCCGCACCGCCGGCGCCACCAGCAACGACAGCGGCGCGGTACTGTCCTTGCCCACCCGCAGCGACGGCACGGTCAGCACGCCATCGCGGCGCGGCCGCAGCGCCACCGCGAACAGGCTGCGGCGGCCACCGCCGTTGCCCAGGGCCATACCGCGCCGGCTGCTGTGCCCGCTGAGGTCGAAGTCCGCCGCCAGCGGCGCGTAGTCCGGGGTCGCGGTCAGCGCATCGGTCTCGATGTTCAGGGTCACGGTCTCGCCCTGCTCGATCTTGTCGCGGTCGAGCCAGGCGCGCGTCGTCGCCGGGGCGCCGAAGGCGGTCGCCAGCAGAGCGAAGCACAGCAACCATGACAGCAGATGACTTGCCGTCACCCGACCGATGAGCGGCGTTGCCGGCGATGGTGTCTGAGGGGTCAAGGCTTGGGACCTCCGGCGCCGCCGTCGCGCTGGCGGCGCTCATGTTCGATTCGGAACTTCTCGCGCAGCAGGCCGCCCGGATCGTCGGGCACCCGTCGCAGCCAGGCTTCGTTGGCGATCCGGCGCTCGCGCTGCTCGGCGGTCTCCTCGCCCGGCGCCGGAGCGGGCGACTGCCGGTCCTGCGCGTCGCCATCCTCCTGGCGAGCCTCCTGCTCCAGGGCCTGCTGCATGCGGCGGCGCTGCGCCTCGTCGGCCGCCTCCTGCGTCTGGCTGTCCTGCGGCGAGGGCGCAGGCGAGGCATCCTCGCCCGTCTCGGGCCCGGCCCCCTCCTGCCCCTCTCCGGCGTCGGAACCCGGGTTTTCCCCGCTTTCAGGCGACGCGTCCGTCTGGCCGTCGCCGCTGTCCCCTCCAGGTTGCCGGCTCGGGTCGGCAGGGCCCTGGTCGGGGCGCTCGCCGCCGTCGGACCCGGAGCCGTCGTCGTCGCCAGAGTCGCCGGAGTCCTGGTCCTCGCCGTCGGACTGAGGTTGCTGTTGCTGCTGCATCGCCGCCTGGACCGCCTCGCGGTTGGCGATCGCGTCCTCCATCCCCGGCTGCAGCTGCAGCGCGCGATCGTAGGCCTCAACCGCCTCCGGGTAGCGGCCGGCCTTGGCAAGCGCGTTGCCTCGGTTGTAGTGGCCGTCGGCGCTGTCGACCTGCTGGTACCCCTCCGCCGCCGCGGCGAAGTCGCCCTTGCGGTAGGCATCGCCGGCTTCGCTCAGGCGACGGTGTTCGAGCTGGTCCGCGCGGCGCCACCAGTCGGCGGCATGGGCCGGAGTCAGCGGCAGCCACAGCCCGACCAGCAGCATCGCCAGCACCGCGCCGCGGCGGAACGCCAGCAACACCAGCAACATCACCGGCGGTATCAGCCAGAAACCCTCGTCGAGCCAGGTGCTGCCACCGCGTGCGGCCACCGGCGAAGCCTCGACACCGCCGCCGTCGAGCACCGCCAGGGCCCGCA
This sequence comes from Marilutibacter maris, assembly GCF_003233695.1. Lineage (NCBI taxonomy): Bacteria > Pseudomonadati > Pseudomonadota > Gammaproteobacteria > Lysobacterales > Lysobacteraceae > Marilutibacter > Marilutibacter maris. The sequence continues at coordinate 3,306,952 of NZ_CP029843.1, forward strand.
GATCGGAGGCGTCGGACGACAGCCGCGCGTAGCGACCGCCTCCGGCGCCGGCGACCCGTCGCAGCGACGCTTCGTCGAACCCGGCGACCGCGGTGCGTCCGGCGACGTCGCGATACATGATCCCGCCGCGGCGCCCCAGCCCGAGCACGGCGACGTCGAAACCGGCCGCGCGGGCGGCGCCGGCCGCCTCGACGGCGCGTTCGTCGGCCTCACCGGCGAGCAGCAGGATCCGGCCCTTCTCGAAGCCGGCCTGCTGCATCAGCCGTACCGCCGCCGCCAGCGCGCGGTCGGCCCGCTGGCCGTCGACCGGCATGATGTCCGGCGACAGGGCGTCGAGGAACAGCGCGACATTGGCGGCATCGTCGGTGATCGGGGCAACGGTAAAGGCATCGTCGGCATAGACCAACAGGCCGACCGGACCGTCGCGTGCGGCCAACAGCGCGCCCAGCTTGGCCCGCGCCTGCGCCACCCTCGACGGTGGCGGGTCGGCCGCCATGCCGGCACTGGAAAGATCCAGCGCCATCACCAGCGGCAACTTGCCCTGCCACAGCGGCTGTTCGACCTGGCGCCAACTGGGGCCGGTCATGGCCAGCACCGCGAGCGCATAGGCCAGCATGCCTGCCAGCGCGCCGAGGCCGCGCACCCAGCGGCGACGGGGACGGTCCCCGCGATCGAGCAGGTGCGGCAGCAGGTGCGCATCGACCGCCTCGCGCCAGACACCGTCTCGACGGCGTCGCAGCGCCCACACCGCCGCCAGCACCGGCAACAATGACAGCGCCCAGAGCCAGTCGGGACGCAGCAGATGCAGGGAGGATAGATCGGGCAGGGTCATTGTCGCCTCCAGCCCGCCAACAGCAGCGACAGCACCGCCAGCACCAGCGCGGCCGCCAACGGCCACGCGTACCGCTCGATGCGCGGACGCAGGGTCGGCCCCGGTCGCTCGACCGGTTCGAGCCGGTCGATCTCGTCGTAGATCCCCGCCAGTTGTTCGGTATCCCGGGCGCGGAAGAAGCGTCCGCCGGTCGCCTCCGAAATCGCGCGCAACGTCGCCTCGTCGATCTCGTCGCCGCCGCCCGGCATCGGCAACTTGAAGCCGAACACCGACATCACGCCATCGCCGCCGAAGGCGACGGTATGCACGCGCACGTCGCTGTCGCGGGCCAGTTCGGCGGCCTTGCGCGGATCCAGCAGGCCGGCGGTGTTGACGCCGTCGGTCAACAGGATCAAGACCCTGTCCTGCGGCGCTCCCGCGCCATCGGAACGTTCGCGCAGGCGCTTGACCGCCAGCCCGATCGCATCGCCGATCGCGGTTTCCTGACCCGCCAGGCCGACCACGCTGTCCTGCAGTTGCTGGCGTACCGATTCGCGGTCCAGGGTCAGCGGCGCCAGCGCATAGGCCCGCCGGCCGAACACCAGCAGGCCGACCCGGTCGCCGGCACGGCGGTCGAGGAAGTCCGCGAGCACCGCCTTGGCAGCGGTCAGGCGGTCGACCGGACGCCCGCCCAGGCTCATGTCCGGTTCCTGCATGCTGCCCGACAGGTCCAGCGCGAGCATCAGGTCGCGCCCGGCCTGCGGCGGCTGCACCGGTTCGCCCAACTGCTGCGGCCGCGCCGCCGCCACGCACAGCAGGGCCCAGGCCAGCCACAGCAACAGGCCGGGACCACGGCCCGGACGCCCCCGCCCGCCGAGCTTGGCGACCTCGCTCAAGCGGGCCGCGTGCGGGAACCGCAGTGCCGCCGCATGGCTGCGGACGGCCGGCAGCAGCCACAGCGCCAGCAATGGCAGCGGCAGGGCCAGCAACCACCACGGCCAGACCAGTTGCAGTTCCGGCCAGGTCTCCCAGGGCATCGCCGCCGCCAGGCTCATCGCGCGCCCATCCATTGCAGGAAGCGCGCGCGCGCCAGGGGCCGCAACTTCGCCACCTGTCCGGCATCGACCTCGCGCCGGTAACCGCCCTCGATCAGCAGTTCGCCGACCTCGTCGGCGAACAGCGGCGTCTCGCCTTGGTCCAGAAACGCCCGCCAGGCGACGCCTTGCAGTCGATCCGCGCCCGGATCGCGCCGTCGCGCGGCGCGGCGCAGCAGCTCGGACATCGCCGCCACCTCCGCCGCCGGCGATGTCGCGGTGGCCAACGCGTCGTCGAACAGCGCCTGGATGCGCGCGCGCCGGCGGCGACGTCGTCGTCGCCACCACAGGACGGCAGCAACGATCGCCAGGACCACCGCGACCAGCAGCCACCAGCCCGGCGCCGGCGGCCACCACGAGGGCGCCGCGGGCTCATGGATGTCACGCAGGACGATGGCGACCGGCATGCTCATGCCACCAACGGCCGCGCGCGTCCCAGCAGCGGTAACCACGCATCGCTGGGATCGTCGGTCGACAACGCCGTCGCGCGCACCCCGCGCACCGGCAGGTTCGCCAATGCCGCCTCGACCGGTTGGACGAACGCCGAACGCCAGCGCGCGCGTTGGGGGGCGCTCGCCAGGTCGAGTTCGACACGGTCGCCGTCCGGTCCCGCCCGCAACGACAACCGGGCCTTCGGCGGCGCCGCTTCGAAGGGGTCGGTGAGCATCAGCACGATGACCTCGTGGTGCTGGGCCAGCACCGGCCAGCGTCGTTGCGGAACCTCCGCGACGCTGGCGGCATCGGCCAGCACCACCAGTCGCGAGCCCGGCCGCAGCAGGCGTCCCGCATGTTCGAGCGCGATGGCCAGGCCAAGATCGTCCGACGGCGGCTGCCGGTACCAGCGCACCAGGCCGTCGAGCACCCGCAGCACCCCGCGGGTGCCAGCCGCGGGTGCCACCGGCGGCTCGCTGTTGCTGCCGCGCAACGCCGCGATGCGATCGCCGTCGCGCGCGGCGACCCAGGCCGCGATCGCGCCCGCGCGCGCCGCCTGCACCGACTTGAATCGGGTCCGGGTGCCGAAGTACAGCGACGGCGCGGTGTCGCCGACGATCAGGGTCAAGCGCTCGCGCTCGGCCTGGAACAACTTGGTATGCGCGCGCCCTGTCCGCGCGGTGAGCCGCCAGTCGATATGGCGCGCATCGTCGCCGGCCACGTACTCGCGCGACTCCGCGTAGTCCATGCCACGCCCGCGCAGCGGCGACAGTGCGGGCCCGCTGACGCCGTAGCGGCCCTTGCGTGGCGGCCGCCGCGCCCCCGCCAGCCGGCGCAGGGCGACCAGTTCCTCCAGCGACGGGACGATGCCCGATGCCCCCTCGGTTGCGACCTTGTCACTCATCGGCGCCGCGCGATCAGGGCAACGGCACCTGTTGCAGCAGCGCCTCGACCAGGCGGCCGCCGTCCCAGCCTTCGGCAGTGGCCTCGTAGCTGGGCAGCACCCGATGCCGCAATACGTCCGGGGCCACCGCGCGCACGTCGTCCGGCGTCACGTAATCGCGCCCCGCCAGCCAGGCGTGCGCCCTCGCGCATCGCTCCAGCGCAATCGAGCCGCGGGGACTGGCGCCCCAGGCAATCCGCCGGCCCAGGTCCGCGTCGTAACGGCCGGCATTGCGCGAAGCCAGCACCAGCTCGATCAGATAGCGCTCCACCGCCGGCGCGACATGCAGTTCGAGCACCGCCGCGCGCGCGGCGAACACGTCCTCGAGCGGGATCCGCGCCGGCGCCGCGGCCGGCGCCGTCATCGCCTCGCGCGCCCGTTCCCGCGCCAGCCGCAGGATCTCGGCTTCGGCCTCGGCCTCGGGATAGCCGATGTGGACGTGCATCAGGAAACGGTCGAGCTGCGCTTCCGGCAGCGGGAAGGTCCCTTCCTGTTCGATCGGGTTCTGGGTCGCCATCACCAGGAACAACTTGGGCAGCGGATAGGTCGCCCGGCCCACGGTCACCTGGCGCTCGCCCATCGCCTCCAGCAGGGCCGATTGCACCTTGGCCGGCGCCCGGTTGATCTCGTCGGCGAGCAGCACCGGGTGGAAGATCGGACCGGCCTGGAACTCGAAGCGTCCCTCCTGCGGCCGCCAGACCTCGGTACCGGTCAGATCCGCCGGCAGCAGGTCGGGGGTGAACTGGACGCGGGCGAAGTCCGCCTCCAGGCGCGAGGACAGCGCGCGGATCGCGGTGGTCTTGGCCAGTCCGGGGGCCCCCTCGACCAGCAGGTGGCCATCGGCCAGCAGCGCGATCAGCAGCCGCTCGATCAGCTGCGCCTGGCCGACGATCTCCGCCGCCAGTCCCTCGCGCAGCGACTTGAAGGTGTCGTGCAGTCGGTTCGATTCTTCGGAAACCGGGGGGGCCGGGATCGCCATGCTGTCCATTCCGTGCTTTACCTGGGACGCGGGAGAGTCCCAGTTTGACTCCATTTTGCCGCGCGGGTTCCGCGGGCTTCATCTTCGATTCAAGCCCGCCAACGCGAGGGCCACGAAAAAAGGGCCCGCAGGCCCTTTTTTCGGCGGTCGGACTTTTTTCGCCGTCAGCCGCGCTGTTCGACGCGCATCACCTTCGGCGTGACCATGATCAGCAGCTCGGCCTTGTCCTTGCTGCGACCCTTTTTCTTGAACAGGTTGCCCAGGAACGGGATGTCGCCCAGGAACGGCACCTTGCTGATGTCCTCGCGATCGGAGAACTCGTAGACGCCGCCGACCACCACGGTCTGGCCGTCCTCGATCAGCACCGCGGTGTTGACCTCGCGCTTGGCGATCTGCGGCACCCGGCCGATACCCGAATCGATGAAGCCTTCGATCTCGTCCTTCTTCACGTTCATGTTCAGGAACACGCGGCCGTCGTGGGTGATCGTCGGGGTCACCTTGAGCTCGAGCAGGACATCCTTGAACTGGACGTTCGGGATCGGAATGTTGTTGCCGCCCTGCTGCGGCGAGATCGTCACGTAGCCGACCTCCTGGCCCTGGCGGATCACCGCTTCGCGCTGGTTGCTGGTGACCACGCGCGGGTTGGAGATCACCTCGCCACGCCCCTCTTCCTGCATCGCCGACAGCTCGATGTCGAGCGCGTAGCCGGCATTGAGGATCTGCAGGGCCAGCGATCCGGCCGGCTCGAGCACGCCCAGATTGCTCATCGGCCCCTTGGTCAGCTCATAAGTCGAGTCTCCGGAAGCGAGCGCTTCGACAAAAGACCCACGCGTAGCGTCATTGTTATCGATCGTGTCGTTGAAGAAGTACTTGCCGTCCTTGTGGCCGGCAATGCCGAAGCGGGCGCCCAGCTCGCGGGCGAAGGTGTCGGTGGCGATCACCACCCGCGCCTCGATCAGGACCTGGTCGACCGGGCGGTCGATCACCCGGATCAGCTCGCGCATCTGCGCGACCTTCTTCGGGATATCGCTGATCATCAACGTATTGGTGCGCTCGTCGGCGACCAGGCGGCCGCGTGGCGACAGGAAGCCGTTGTCGCCCTGGTTACCCCCCTGACCGCCCTGGCCACCACTCTGCCCACCGATGCCCTTGGCCTCGGTCAGCGCCTTGAAGATCTGAGCGGCGTTGTGGTAGTTGATCTGGATGTACTCGGTGATCAGATCGACGCGGTTGTCGAGCGCGATGCGCGCGTCTTCCTTGTCCTGCTCGTACTTGGCGATCTCCGCCTGCGGAGCGACCCAGACCACGTTGCCGTTGCGACGCTTGTCCAGGCCCTTGGCCTGCAGCACGATGTCCAGCGCCTGGTCCCACGGCACGTTCACCAGGCGCAGGGTCACATTGCCCTGCACGGTGTCCGCGGCGACCACGTTGAGTCCCGATTCCTCGGCGATCAACTGCAGCACGGTGCGCACCGGCACGTCCTGGAAGTTGAAGGTGACCGGGCGTCCGGAGTAGGCACGCGAGCTGCTGGCCGAGCGGGTCGCGCCGACCGCGGTGCCGGCACTGGCCGAGCGTGCGGCCGGATCGGCCGCGCGCGGCACGATCTCGACGATGTACTCGGCGCCGGTCTGGTAGGCCATCGACTCGTAGTTGCCCCGGGTGCTCAGGGTCAGCGTCGCGCCGCCGCCGGAGCTGCGGGCCTCGATGCGCTGGACCGGGGTCGCGAAGTCGGTGACGTTCAGCGGACGCTGCAGGCTGGCCGGCAGTTCAGCGTTGGCGACGTTGATCGTCACCGTCGAACCGACCGTGCGCAGGTCGGGGGCCGCGCCCTCGCCACTGAAGCCCAGGATCAGGCGCCCCGCGCCGCCATCGCCGCGCTTGAAGTCGATCTTGGAGACCTCGATCGCCCCGGGCAGCCGCTTGGACGGGTCGGCACTGGTCGCCGGCGCGGTCTGACCGGCCGCCAGTGGCGCGACCGCGACGGTGTCGGTGTGCTGTGCATGGGCGGCGCTGAACGCCGCAAACGCGCCTACGGCGATGCCAAGGCCGGCACTGCGCATCAGCGTTGAGCGCCGGGCCGGCCGCAGGCTTTTGGCGTTGAATACGGTCATCGTGCTATCCCCCAAACTCATTGATCTTCCAACGCGACGGACGCCGGGCGTTCCAGCCAGCCCCCCGCGCCATCCGGCACCAGTTCCACCAGCTCGATGCGATCTTCATGGACAGCGGTCACGCGACCGTCGCTCTGTCCCATGTACGCGCCGGGCCGTACCCGATACGTCACCCTGTCGGGCGCCATCACCAGCGCCACGATGCCGCTGCCGGCCCCGAGGGTGCCCACCATGTCCAGACTGTCGAGCGGGAACTGCTCGAGCGTCTGCTTGCGACGGGTCGAATCCGGACGCGGGCCACTGCCGCCCTGGTCGCGGAATGCACGACTGAACGGATCACGCAGGGCATGAGCCGCGTACTCGAAACTCTCGAACTGCTGCATCACCGGCAGCGGCGGCAACGGCGGCGCCGGTCGCGCCTTCACTTCGGCGATCCACTTCTCGAGATTCGGCGCCTCGCCCGGCGTGCTGGTGATGCCCCGGCCGCAGCCGGCCAGCGCCAGGGCGACGCAGGCGGCCAGTAGCAGCCGTGGCATCGTCCGCGTGGCCTGGATACGGGAACCGGGCATGTTCAGGCTTTCCCCATTCATTTCTTGCCGCCCTCCGCCGCGGGTGTATCGCCGCTCTCGCTGGCCTCGCCCTCGTCCAGGTAACGGTAGGTCTTGACCGTACCGACCAGCTCCAGCGGGCTGTTGGGCCCGATCACGGCACCCTTGTCCTTGCCGGCCGGCTGCAACGAGATGTCATGCATGGTCATGATGACCACGCGCGGCAGCGAAGCCACGCCGCTGACAAACGCGCCGAACTGGTGGTAGCTGCCCACCATGCGCAGTGCGATCGGCTTCTCGGCGTAGATCTCCTTGATTTCTTCCGGCCGCGGCTCGAACAGCTCGTTGCTGATGCCGGTCGCCAGCGCGGTCTGCGAGATGTCGACGATCAGGTCCGGCATCTCGGTCTTGCTCGGCAGCTGGCGCAGCATCTGCTGCAACTGCTGCTCCATTTGCACGAGCTGCTGCTTCAGCGGCTCGAGGTTGGCGGCCTTGCCCTGCTCGTCGACGAACTCGTCGCGCAGTTCGGACTCGGTCTTCTCCAGCCGCTGCAGCTGCTCGCGCTTGTCGGTGACGACCAGGTACCAGGTCAGGCCGACGATGATCAGGCCCAGCAGCACGCAGAAGCCGATCTTGGCCTGCTGCGGCCAGGACCCCATGTTGTTGAAGTCGAGCTCCCGCAGGGACATCTTCTTCTGGCTCATGACGCGGCTCCGGTTGCGGGCTCAGAGGCGGCGGGCGCGGCTTCCGGCTCAGCCGCCGGAGCGGACTCCTCGGCCGGCGCTTCGGCGGCGGGCTCGGCAGACTCGGCAGCGCCGGCGGGCTCGGCCGCGGCATCGGCCGCCGGCGCGGCTTCCGCCTCGCCTTCCGCCGCCATCGCCGGCTGCTCGATCGGTGCGTCCGGAATGCCGTCGCCGTCCTCGTCCTTGGGCGCGTTCGGGTTGTCCAGGGTCACGCTCAGGCTGAACTCGTACGGCAACCCCTTGTCCTCACCCTTGGCCTCGATGATCGACAGGTCGGGCTTGGTCATCCAGCCGGAGCCTTCCAGGTTGCGCATATAGGTACTGACGCGGGAATTGGACTGCGAGCGGCCAGTCAGGCTCAGCGTCTTGTCGTCCTGCTTGATCGAGGTCAGGATCACGCCGTCGGGAATGGTCCTCACCAGCGAGTCGAACAGGTGGACCATCTGCGAGCGGTTGGCCTGCAGGCCCTCGATGGCTTCCTTTCGCGCCAGCAGCTTGGCCTTGGTGGCCTCCAGCACGTCGATCTCCTCGTTGATCTTCTTGACCTCGGCGATCCGGTCCTGGAGATACTTGTTGCGGAGATTCTGGCCGCTGATCTGGCTGTTGTAGTAGCTGACGATCAAGAAAGACAGCGCGATCGCGGCCAGCGCCGACAGCGCGACCATCACGCCGAATTCCTTCTGACGCTGCTTGCGCCGCTCGGCGCGCCACGGGAGCAGATTGATTCTTGCCATCAGTCGAAGCTCCTCAGTGCGAGGCCGCAGGCGATCATCAGCGCCGGCGCGTCCTGCGCCAGAGCGTGGGCCTGGACACGTTGGCCGAGGGTCATGTTCGCGAGCGGGTTGGCGACCATCGTCGGCACACCCAGCTGCTCTTCGACCATCTGGGCGATGCCCTGGATCGACGCGCAGCCGCCGGCCAGCACGATCTGGTCGACGCGGTTGAACTCGCTGCCGGCATAGAAGAACTGCAGCAGACGGCTGACCTGCTGGGCCATCGCCTCCTTGAACGGCTCAAGGACCTCGACCTCGTAGCTCTCCGGCAGCCCGCCCTGGCGCTTGGCCAGGCCGGCCTCCTCGTAGCTCAGGCCGTAGCGGCGCATGACCTCGTCGGTCAGCTGCTTGCCGCCGAACACCTGCTCGCGGTTGTAGATGCTGCGTCCGTTGCGCAGCACGTTGAGCGTGGTCATGGTCGCGCCGGCGTCGATCAGCGCCACCAGGCCGTCGCGCGGCCCGCTGAGCTGCTCGGCGATCAGGGCGAACGCGTTCTCGACCGCGAACGCCTCCACGTCCATGACCTTCGGAATCAGCCCGCCCAGCTCCAGCGCGGACGCGCGGACCTCGACGTTCTCGGCACGCGACGCCGCCAGCAGCACCTGCACGGTCTCGTTGTTGCCCGGCACCGGCCCGAGGACCTCGAAGTCGAGGTTCACCTCCTCGATCGGATACGGCACGTAGTTGACCGCCTCCAGCTCGATGGCCGACTCCATCTCGTCGTCGTCCAGGTCGGACTGCATCGGGATCACCTTGGTGATCACCGACGAGCCCGCGACCGCGGCGGCGGCATGACGGGCCCGGGTCCCGGATCTGGACACCGCGCGTTTGATCGCCTCGCCGACGGCCTCGACCTCGACAAGGTTCTTCTCGATCACCGCATTCGGCGGCAACGGCTCGACCGCATAGTGGTCGACCCGATAGCGATTACCCGACCGCGACAGCTGCAGCAGCTTGACGGCAGTCGAACTGATGTCCACGCCGACGAGCGCCGGCTGGCTTTTTGTGATGACTCCCACGATCTTCTCCCCATGCCACAAGCGCTTACGCGCACTTCGTGTGGCCCCGTCTTAGATAACGGACTTTTCAGGAGCTGGCAACCACTTCGTGCACAAATTGCCCCCCTTCGTCACTTTAAACCCCTCATCGACCAGCTGAACCGCCAACCCGTCCCATCCCCCTTCCGGCCCGGGGAACCCCCGGGCGACTCCTCTATACTGCCCGGCCATTACATCCGCAACTCGGAAACGGACCCCGATGCCACGACTTCGACGCTTGCTGCGATGGGCGCTTCTGGCCCTGGTCGGCGTAGCGGTGCTGGGCGCAATCGCGATCGGCACCTTGTACTACGTAATTGTCCCCAATCTCCCGGACGTGGAGACCCTGCGCACGGTCGAGCTGCAGGAACCGATGCATGTCTATGCCCGAGACGGGCGGCTGATCGCACAGTTCGGCGAGATGCGCCGCTACCCGGTCAAGATCGATGAGGTGCCCGAGCGCCTGAAGCAGTCCTTCATCGCGATCGAGGACGCCCGCTTCTACGAGCACCACGGCGTCGACTACAAGGGCGTGGCGCGCGCGGTCTGGCTGCTGGCGACCACCAGCGACAAGCGCGTACCGGGCGGCTCGACCATCACCCAGCAGGTCGCCCGCCAGTTCTTCCTCGACTCCGAGTACAGCTACATGCGCAAGCTGCGCGAGATGTTGCTGGCGATGCGGATGGAGCGCGAGCTGAGCAAGGACGAAATCCTCGAGCTGTACCTGAACAAGAGCTTCTTCGGCCACCGCTCCTACGGGATCGGCGCGGCCGCGCAGTTCTACTACGGCAAGCCCCTGGACCAGCTGGACCTGGACGAGATGGCCTCGCTGGCCGGGATTCCGAAGTTCCCGTCCAGCGGCAACCCGCTGAGCAACCCCGAGCGCGCCCGCGAGCGCCGCGACTACATCCTGCAGCGGATGGAGGAACTCGGGTTCGTGTCCGCGGCCGAGGCCGCCGCCGCCCGTGCGGTGCCGATGCACGCGGCGGCGCACGAGCCGCCGATCGAGGTGTACGTGCCCTACGTGGCCGAGATGGTCCGCCAGGAAATGGTCGCCCGCTACGGCGCCGAAGCGCTGACCCAGGGCTACAAGGTCACCACCACCATCGATCCGGTCCTGCAGGCGGCGGCCGACAAGGCGATCCGCGACGGGCTCTCCACCTATGACCGCCGCCATGGCTGGCATGGGGTCGAACAGCACTTCGAGCTGGCCGCGGACGAGGACGCGAAGGCCGCCGGCAAGCGCCTGCGCAGCGTTCCGGCCCAGGCCGATCTGCTGCCGGCGGTGGTACTGAGTGCCGGCGCGGGCCGGGCGACCCTGGCCCTGCGCAGTGGCGAGGTGGTCGAAATCACCGCCCAGAACACCTACGGCAAGAGCGATCCGGGCAGCCTGCTCAAGCGCGGCGATCTGGTCCGGGTCCGGCAGACGCCGGTCGAGACCGAGCCCGCCGAGGTCCCCGAGGGCCTGCCGCAACCGCCGCCGAGCTACACCTACGCGCTCGACCAGCTGCCGCGCGCCCAGGCCGCCCTGGTCTCGCTGGAACCGATCGACGGCGCCCTTCGGGCACTGTCGGGCGGCTTCAGCTTCGCCGGCAACGAGTTCAACCGCGCCACCCAGGCCCGCCGCCAGCCCGGCTCCAGCTTCAAGCCGTTCGTCTACGCGGCGGCCATGGACAAGGGCTTCAACCCCGCCTCGATCGTGCTCGACGCCCCGGTGGTGTTCAAGCAGCGCAACGGCAAGGTCTGGCGCCCGCAGAACGACTCCGGCAACTTCGCCGGCCCGATGCGCCTGCGCGAGGCGATCGTGCAATCGCGCAACCTGGTGTCGGTGCGCCTGCTGGACGCGATCGGCGTCGACTATGCGCGCCGCTACATCTCCAACTTCGGCTTCGAGGAGTCGCAGCTGCCGCCCAACCTGTCGATGTCGCTGGGCAGCGCCTCGCTGACCCCACTGTCGGTCGCCCGCGGCTACGCGGTGTTCGCCAATGGCGGCTACCGCATCACGCCGTGGTTCATCGACGAGATCCGCGACCGCAACGACGCGGTGGTGTTCAAGGAGCAGCCCGCCCGCGCCTGCCCCAGCTGCGGCATCGGCGGCAACGCGGCGTCGGTCAGCCAGGTGGTCGACGGCTTCAATCTCGGCCCGGCGACACCGTCGGCACCGAAACCCGAGGCCACACCGGCCGACGACGACACCGCCGACGTCGACCCCGACGCACCGCGGGCGCCACGGGCGATCGACAACCGCGTCGCCTACCAGATCATCTCGATGCTGCGCGACGTGGTCCGCCGCGGCACCGGCACCGCGGCCCGGGTGCTCGGTCGCGAGGATGTCGGCGGCAAGACCGGATCGACCAACGACCACCGCGACGCCTGGTTCTCAGGCGTCGGCGGCCCGTACGTGACCACGGTCTGGGTCGGCCGCGACAACTTCCAGTCCCTGGGGCGCCGCGAGTACGGCGGCAAGGCGGCCCTGCCGATCTGGATCGACTACATGCGGGTCGCCCTGGAGGGTCAGCCGATCGCGCAGAACACCCCGCCCGACGGCATGATCAGGGTGTCGGTCTCGGCGACCGGACAACTGCTGCCCGACGGCAGCGGCGGACTGACCGAGTGGATCAAGGCCGAGGACCTGGACCGGATGCAGACCTTCGTCGACTACGGCGCCGACGAGGAGCCGGCCGAGGAGTCCTTCGACATCTTCTGACCGATGGCGGCTTGCCGTCCCGGCGCCCGCAACCGGCGCCGGGACCTGTCCGCCGGGCCCTGCCTGAACCACCATCGCGGCCGCTCCCGGCCCCGGTTCACGCTGTCGCCGATGACGTGCTAGCGTTGCCCTGCCGGCCGCTCGGACCGGCCACGGCGATCAGGTCGCCGTTGTCGTGCCAGCCGCGGAGGTTGCCATGCCCCACGCCCGTCAGCACGCCCACGTCCACGCACAGACCCGCACCCGCGAACGCCGGCGCCGGCTCGCCCACGAGGCGGCCCGGTTGATGGCCGAGGGCGGGATGCGCGACTACCACCAGGCCAAGCTCAAGGCGGCGCAGCGCCTGGGCATCTTCGACGATGCCTCGCTACCGCGGAATCGCGAGATCGAGGAGGCCCTGCGCGAGTACCAGCGGCTGTTCTCGGGAGCGAACCACGGCGAGGCGCTGAGGGTCCGCCGCGAAGCGGCACTGCGCGCGCTCGGGTTCCTGGAGCCGTTCTCGCCGCGCCTGGTCGGCCCGGTACTGGAGGGCACCGCCGACGCCAACTCGGCGGTCCAGTTGCACGCCTACAGCGACGATGCCGAAGCGGTGATGCGCTTTCTCGACGAGCACGGGATTCCGGCGGAATCGCGGATGCGCCGCCTGCGCCTGGATCCCGAGCGCTCGGCCGATCTTCCGGTCTGGGTGTTCGGCGCCGAGGATCTGAGCTTCGACGTGACCGTGCTGCCGCTGGACGCCCTGCGCCAGGCCCCCTTGTCGAATGTCGACGGTCGACCGATGAAGCGCGCCTCGGCAACCCAGCTGCAGCAGCTGCTGGCCAATGAGGAGATCTCGAGCTACGAGGCCGGTCTGGGGCGCTGACGCGACGCGGCTACGCCCTCGTCCTGGCGGCCGGCGGCGGCGATCGCCGGCCGACACGACGCAAGGCCCGCCACCGGCACCGCGATGGCGGACCGGCGCGGGCCTCGTACCGGAGGGACACCCGGGCCGCACGGCGGCGGCCCTGGCGCGGTTTCCGGGCCGCGACGCTTACTCGGGCATGATCCGGGCCGAATCGCCGGAACCCAGCACCCGCACGCGGGCACCGACCTGCAGCTTTTCGACCTCGCCGGCCTGGATCGCGGACTGGCTGCCGTCGTCGAAGCGGATCATCACCAGATACGCCGTGTTCCGCGCCTCGGCACGGTTCTCGGCGACCACCTCGGCGGTGTCGTCGACCGCACCGGAGGCCACGTCATAGGTGTCGTAGGCATGGTCGCTGCTGGAATTCAGCGCCGCGCGCCACAACGCGCGCTTGACCGTGCGTCCCACCGCCCGCGCGCCCGCCGACTGCGCCCGGGTCGTCTCCTGCGGCCGGGCCGCTTCGACCTGGATGGTCTCGATGTCGGTGATCACGCCGCTGCGGAAGGACATCTCCTGCGCCCAGGCAGCGGTCGAGGCCAGCAACAGGCACAGGGCCACGCCGAGGCTGCTGATCAAGGTTCTCATCATTCGTCTCCTGTCCATGGTGAGGTCCGGCCGCGGCGGCCCGCCGTCCAGGGAGGCCGGCGACGCGCGCATCTCGCCGCGCACCGATGCACATCCCTGTACGCGACGGCGGCCCCTGGCCACCCGTCGCGCAGCGGATCATAGCACCGCCTTCCCGACCACGGACCGCCGCGACCGTCCACGGGCGCGCGTCCGCGAACCCGGTCACGAACGCCGATGTCGCGGACAAAAAAACGCCCCGCGATGCGGGGCGTCGGTGTTGCCGGTGCGACGGGACGGCCGCCGCGCGCTCAGCGCTTGTCGATGGCGACATAATCGCGCGTGGCCGAGCCGGTGTAGATCTGGCGCGGACGGCCGATCTTGTTTTCCGGATCGACCTGCTGCTCCAGCCAGTGCGCGACCCAGCCGGCGGTGCGGCCGATCGCGAACATCACGGTGAACATCTCGGTCGGAATCTTCAGCGCCTTGTAGATGATGCCGCTGTAGAAGTCGACGTTCGGGTACAGCCTGCGCTGGACGAAGTACTCGTCCTTCAGCGCCGCCTCTTCCAGCTTCATCGCCACTTCCAGCAGCGGATCGTTGACACCCAGCTCGCCGAGCACCTTGTGGGTCATCTCGCGGATGATCTTCGCGCGCGGGTCGAAGTTCTTGTAGACGCGATGGCCGAATCCCATCAGGCGGAAGCTGTCGTTCTTGTCCTTGGCGCGGGCGACGGCGGCGTCGACCTTGTCCGGGGTGCCGATCTCGGCCAGCATCTTCAGCACCGCTTCGTTGGCGCCACCGTGCGCCGGGCCCCACAGCGCGGTGATGCCGGCGGCGACCGAGGCATACGGATTGGCGCCGGTCGAGCCGACCAGACGCACGGTCGAGGTCGACGCATTCTGCTCGTGGTCGGCGTGCAGGATGAACAACAGGTCCAGCGCCTTGGCGACCACCGGGTTCATCTCCAGCGGCTCGCTCGGGACCTCGAACATCATGTGCAGGAAGCGGTTGACGTAGTCGAGGTTGTTGCGCGGGAAACGGATCGGCCAGCCGATCGAATAGCGGTACGCGGCGGCGGCCAGGGTCGGCATCTTCGCCAGCAGGCGGATCGCGGCGAGACGACGCTGCTCCGGGTCCTCGAGGTCGAGGGTGTCGTGATAGAACGCCGACAGCGAAGCCACGGTCGCGGCCAGCATCGCCATCGGGTGGGCGTCGTACTGGAAGCCGTGGAAGAAGTTCTTCAGCCGCTCATGCATCATCGTGTGATGCGTGACCTCGTGCTCGAACCCGGCGAACTCTTCCTTGTTCGGCAGCTCGCCGTTCATCAGCAGGTAGGCGACCTCGAGGAAGCTGGACTTCTCGGCCAGCTGCTCGATCGGGTAGCCGCGGTACAACAGCACGCCCTGATCGCCATCGATGTAGGTGATGGCCGACTTGCAGCTGGCGGTGGCGGTGAAGCCGGGGTCGTAGGTGAAGCAGCCGGTCTCCTTGGGCAGACGGGCGACGTCGATGCACGGTGCGCCCAGGGTCGGGTGCTGCACGGGAAGGACGACGTTCTTGTCGCCGGCGGTCAGGGTGACCTCGGCAAGACCGGACTTGGTCGAATCGGACACGGAAGACTCCTCATGTCGACGTGCGGGCGAAGGCCCGGACACGGATGGGGGACAGGATCACGGCCAGCCGGCCGGGTTTTAACCCGAGCGAGCCGTAACCGGGGAATTATCGCACAAGCGTTCAGAGTCGAAGCTCGGACCCGGGGACGGGCGCCGGATCCAGGCCCGCGCACGCGCCTCGCTCCGACCCGGGCATCCAGCCTGCCACGCGTATATGACGGCACGGCCGGCGATCGTCGCGCGCGCGCGCAAAAGACGACGGCCACCCTCAGGCAGCCGTCGTCCGGATACTGTCTCGATCGCGCGCGAAAACGCGCGACGCAGCGCGCGGCTGCTTACTTCTTGGCGTAGCGCTTGCGGAACTTGTCCACGCGGCCGCTGGTATCCATGATCTTGTGCTTGCCCGTGTAGAACGGGTGCGAAGCCGACGAGATGTCGACCTTGATCAGCGGATACTCGTTGCCGTCCTCGAGCTTTACGGATTCCTTGCTGTCGAGGGTCGAACGGGTCAGAAACTGGAAGTCGCTGGTCACGTCCTGGAACACGACTTCGCGGTATTCGGGATGGATGCCGGCCTTCATGGCACTCACCAAAGTAATCGGAGGGAAGCGGCGCAGTATAGCGACACTCCCCCACCGGCACAAGCCCGGCCGTGACCGCCGGCTTCCGCGTTCAGCCGGCCGCGGCCTGCGCCTCGGTCTCGGCCCCGATCGCGCCGCGGATCATCGCCTCGAACCGCGCCTGATCGTACTTGAGCAGGATCCGCACGTTGTCCGGACGGCCGCCCTGGCGGCGCCAGTCGACCACGGTCGCGCCACGGCTGTGGCGGCCCTCCAGCGCCACCGCCATCGGCCGCGCCTCGACCCGCTCGCCGCCGTCGGGCTCCAGCACCCAGGCCATCGCCAGCGCGTCGGCGCAGAACCAGCGGCTGCCGCGACGGTTCTCCGACCACTCCCGGGTCTGCCTGGAGATCGCCTCGTAAAAGCGGGCGCGATCGTTCGGCGCCGACAACCAGCCGCGCAGCTCGGCGTGATCGAGACTGTGCGCGACGGTGGCCTCCCAGTCGGCCAGGTCTGTCGTCGGGAAGGCGTCGAACACGATGTGTGCGGCCTCGGGATCGAAATGGATGTTGAACTCGGCCGCCGCGGTGATGTTGCCCTGCGCGGTGACCGCGCCGCCCATCACCACGAAGCGGGCGATCCGCTGCGGCAGGCTCGGGTCCAGCTTCAGCGCCAGCGCGACATTGGTCAGCGGGCCGAGCGCGACCAGCACCAGGCGGCCGGCATGTTCGTGCGAGAGGCGGATGATCGCCAGCGCCGCGTGCTCGGCCTCGGCGCTGCGCGCGGCCGGGGTGTAGCCGATGTCGCCGAGGCCGTCCTTGCCGTGCACGTCGGCGGCATCCGGCGCCGGGTGCAGCAGCGGGGTCTCGCAGCCGGCGAACACCGGCACGTCGCAGCCGGCGACTTCGCAAACCTTCAGCGCGTTGCGCACGGTGTGTTCGAGGCCGACATTGCCGGCGGCGATGGTGAGGCCGACCACGTCGTAACGCGGATCGTTGAACGCCATCAACAGGGCGAGCGCATCGTCGACGCCCGGATCGGTATCTATCAGCAGTGGGATCTTTGTCTTGTTCATCGCCCGATTATGCGCAGATTCGCACGACACGGGTAAGCGCGGCCCGGCGTTTCGTCACCGCGACGGCGGCGGCTGCAGGCCCGGCGGGTGCTTCGACAACCAGTATCGCGTGCGCCGCAGATAGTGATCCGGCGGCAATGGCGCGTAGTCCAGATAGTGGCGACCCGGGTACGTATGCGGCACCGCCGGCTCGATCTGGGTGCCCTCGTGCCATTCGTTGAACGAGGTGATCGCGACATGGGTCGCGCCGCTCGCGATCGCGGCGGCGAACATGTCGTCGTAGTAGCGACCGCCGTCGCGATCGTGCGCATTGGCCCGGTTCCACGGCCGCACCCGCGCGTCGAGGTAGCCGGGGCCGACCGACGGAATGAAGCGCATGCCGTTGTCCTGCGCCCAGCGCTGCAGCGACGGCCAGTGCGCCGGGGTGGAGCCGTAGCTGAAACCGCGGCTGGCGAAGTAGGTGTAGAAACCGTCGAAGCCGCCGTCGCGGAAGAACGCGTGCTCGTCGGCCCCGACCCACAGGCCGATCACGTCGGCGTCGAACCGCGTCCCGCGCAGGCTCAGGTCGCCGTCGGCCGTCAGCACTCGCGCCCAGTCGACGGCGGGGATCTGGTAGGAATCGTAGACGAAGAACAGCGGACGCCCGCTGTCGGGATCGCGGAACAGCGCCGGATGCGATCCGAAACGCTCGACGATCCGCACCATCGCCTCGCGCGCGGCGCCGATGTCCGGGCGCGCGGCGGGCTCGATCTGGAAGCACAGCCGCAAACCATGGCGGGCCGCGGCCTCGAACAACAACGGCAGGCTGCGCGCGCTCGGATCGTCCTCGCCCAGCCAGGTGACCGCGACGATGCCGATGCCGGCCCGCGCGATCATCGCCATGTGCAGCTCGACGATATCCGGATCGGCGCTGGAGTACTCGCCCAGCGCCGGATAGAAGTCGGCGGCGATGTCGCCGCCCCCGGGTATCGGCGGCCGGTCCGGATCGTCCGGGTTGAACTTGAGCACCGGATGCGACCAGTGCAGGCGTTCTCCGTCGATCTCCGGGCTGCCGTACCAGTTGTAGTAGAAGACGATCGCGCGCGGGTTCAATGCCGTGCGGGCGTCCGGAACCGGGCGGTGGGCGCAGGCGGCCAGCAGCAGCGCCAGTGTCGCCAGTACTGCCAACATCGGCAGCAGCGAGCGGCGCAGCCGCCGGCTCACTGCGTATCCGCCCTGCGTTGGGGATCGGCCTCGCCCAGCAGCTCGATCTCGGCAAGCGCGAACGATCCGGGCTCGCTGCTCGCCTCGACGACCAGCCGGTACCGCTTGTACGCCGCCGGCGCGGCCAGTTGGAACGGCCGGGTGTGGCGCGCCCACTCGAAGGCCTCGCCGCGGCGGCGATCCAGCACCTGCCAGGTGCCGCCGTCGTCGGAACCTTCCAGCACCCAGTCGGTCGGGTGGCCGGCGCTGGCGCCGGAGGTCAGCGTGTAGAAGCTCACCGGGGCCGGGGACCGCGCGGAAGTCCAGGTCACCGACACCGGCGACTCCCCCGGGAACACCGCTTCGGTGCGCGAGTCGTTGTCGAACAGGTCGTCAGCGCGGATACCGGAGCGATCGCTGGATGCGCTGCCGCGGCCGCTACCGGTGAGGTCGGCGATCGGCCTCGGTGCGGCTCCGGGCGCGGTCAGCGATGACGGCAGCGCCGACGTCTCACTCCCCCACTCCGTGGGCCTGGACGCCATCCGGAACTCGATCCGCCCGCCCTCGGCCAGCAGCCGGTGCGGGATGGCGGTACGGTGCCAGGGCCTGCCGTTGACGGTGACGCCGGCGACATAGACGTTGTCGCGGCCGTTGTCCGGTGCGCTGATCACCAGCTCCCGGCCATTGTCCAGATGCACGGTGGCGCGGGTGAACAGCGGCGAGCCGATCACCAGCTCCTCGCTGCCCATCTGCAGCGGATAGAAGCCCAGCGCGGCGAACAGCCACCATGCCGACGATTCGCCGTTGTCCTCATCGCCGGGATAGCCCTGTCCGATTTCCGAACCGACGTACATCCGCGCCAGCGTCTCGCGGACGATCTCCTGGGTCCGCCACGGCTGGCCGGCGTACAGGTACATCCACGGCACGTGGTGGGCGACCTGGTTGGAGAACCCCCACTGCCCCATGCGCACGTCGCGCGCTTCGACCATCTCGTGGATCACCCCGCCGTAGGAGCCGGGGAAGCGCGCGGTCTCGGGGGTGGCGAAGTACTCGTCCAGCTTGCGCGCGAGCCCGTCGCGGCCGCCGTACAGATTGGCCAGGCCCTGGCCGTCGTGCGGCACCAGGAAGGCGAAGCCCCAGCCATTGGTCTCGGTGTAGTCGTGGTCGTGTCCCCAGACCTCGGGGTCGTAGCGCTCGGCCGTCGACTTCCAGCGGCCATCCGCCGAGCGCCCCTGGAAGAAGCCGATCGCCGGATCGAACATATGCACGTAGTTGAGCGCGCGGTTGCGGTAGTAGGCGCTTTCCGCCCGCAGGCGCTCGCGCGCGACCGGGGGCGACGGCGCCTTCGCCATCGCCGCCAGCATGTTGGCGATGCCGTAGTCGTTGATGTAGCCCTCCAGCGCCCAGGACAGGCCCTCGCCTACCGTGCTCGGCACATAGCCGACGAACGGGGACACGTCCATGCCCTTGCGGCCGACGTTGTCGTTCGGCGGCGCGACAGCGGCATTGCGGATCGCCGCGGCGTAGGCGGCGGCCGCGTCGATGCCCTGCACGCCCTTCACGTAGGCATCGGCGAAGGCCACGTCCGAACTGGTGCCGGTCATCAGGTTGGCGTAGCCGGGCGAGGACCAGCGCGGCACCCAGCCGCCATCGCGGTAGTGCTGCAGGAAACCGTTGACCATCTCCGCGGCCTGCCCGGGCGCCAGCAACGAGTAGGCCGCCCAGGTGGTGCGATAGGTGTCCCAGAAGCCGTTGTTGACGTAGGCCTTGCCGTCGACGACCGCGGCGCCGGTGCGGGTGTCGGTGGTGCCCTCGGCGATGTCGGTGCCGGCGGAAGCCTGCACCGCATGACGCCACACCGGGGCCTCGTGGCTGCCGACGTTCTCGTGCGCCGAGTTCGGATACAGGAACAGGCGGTACAGGTTGGAGTACAGGGTGGTCAGCTGGTCGGGCGTGGCGCCCTCGACCTCGATCACCCCGAGCCGTGCGTTCCAGGCCTGGCGCGCGCGCTCGCGGACATCCTCGAAACCGTCGCGCTCGCCGATCTCCAGCGCCAGATTGTGGCGGGCCTGTTCGAGGCTGATCAGCGAGGTCGCGATGCGCATGGTGACGGTGCGCTCGCTGCCGGCATCGAAACGGAAGTAGCCGGGCACCTTGGCCCGCCTGCCCTGCCTGGCGTCGCCCTCGACGACCAGCTTGCCGCCGGCGACGACCGGGCGATCGAACTTCGCGTACACGTACATGCGCCCGGCGCCGTTGGACAGCCCGCTGCGGGTGTCGGTGTAGCCGCTCAGTTCGCCGCGCTCCGACGACAACGACAGGCCGCCGCGGTCGTCGACGTTGTCGAAGATCAGGCTGGCGTCGTCGCCCGGAAAATGGAACCGGAACATCGCCGCATGGTCGGTCGGGGCGATCTCGGCGACGATGCCGTTGTCGAGTTCGACCCGGTAGTGGTGGGGCCTGGCGACCTCGTTCTCGTGCCGGAACGTCACCGCGCGCGCATCGCGGCGGGGGTCGGGCACGCCAGCGGCGATCGACGGCATCACCTGGAAGGTCTGGCGGTCGCCCATCCACGGGCTGGTCTCGTGGCTCAGCGTCAGCGCTTGCAGACGCGGCCGGTTGCGCGCGTCGTTGCGGCGGGCGTACTCGTAGAACCAGCTCAGCGAGCCGGCATCGGTGACCGGCGCCCAGAAATTGAAGCCGTGCGGCAGCGCGGTCGCGGGAATGTTGTTGCCGCGCGAGAACGCGCCGGAGGAATGGGTGCCGCGGGTGGTCAGCACGTGGTCGGCGGGAGCCGCCGATGCGGCCGCGTCCGCAATCGGCCGGTCCGTCACCGCGATGTCGTCGATCCAGCCGCGGAAGTCGGCGGGGCCGAACGGCGCCTGCACGGCGACCAGGATGCGGGCGATGGTCCTGCCCGCGGCGACCTCGCCGATGCGCGACTGCTTGTGGTTCCACTGGTCGGTATACAGCGACTTCGACCCGCCCTGCCCGCGCGGCGACAGCCCGAAGCCGTGCTGGTCCAGGGCACCCAGGTCGGACAGCCGGAAGCCGTCGCTGAACTCCAGATCGACCGCGGCCCAGGTGCTGGGATAGCGCAGATCGTCGTCGATGAAGCGCGGGAAGATCCGGTACGACAGCTCGGTCGCGGCGGTCACCGGAATCGAGACGTCGAACACCGCCGCGCGCGCCGCGCCGCCGCCCTCCGCGTCGATCCGGCCGGCGTATTCCAGCGAGCGCACACCGGTGAAACCGACCCCGGTGCGCGCGGTGTACGCCGCGTCGGGGCCGCCGGCGCGGCGCAGCGTCAGGGTCGCGCCCCGCGCCTCCTCGCCCCTGCCCGCTATAGGCTGCGGATCGCCGTCCTCGAACGAGGAGCCGAAACGCTCAGGCGCAGGCCCGGCGGACGCTGCCGCCGATGCCGGTTCCGACACCAGGCAGCGTGCCAGCCAGACGGCGATCAGGACGGCGCCGGCGGCCCTCATCCGCGCAGCACGCCCAGCACCTCGTGGCAGGCGCCCATGGTGTGGTAGTCGGTCTTGCCGGCCGGACTCTTGTCGTCGTCGTACTTGCGGTTGTCGGCGTCGAGGATGCGATACCAGGCACCGTGCCGGTGATCGACCATGTGCGTCCACGCATAGGTCCACAGCCGCTGGTACCAGTCGCGGTACCCGGCCTCGCCGGTGCGCTTCGCCAGCAGGGCGGCGGCGGCCAGCGACTCGGCCTGGACCCAGAAATACTTGTCCTCGTCGCAGGGATAGGCCGCGCCCTCGACCCTGGCGTTGCCGCCGGCGGCGTCGCGCAGGCCCTCGAACGCGAAGCCGTACACCATGCCGCCACGCGCCTCGTCCCAGGAGTGCTCGAGGGCGGTGTCGAACAGCCGGCGCGCGGTCGGCACCAGCCAGTCGGCCTCGATGCCGACGCCGGCGAGATGGCGGTCGAGGATTAGCAGCAGCTTGGCCCACTCGGTCTGGTGGCCGGGCTGGAAGCCCCACGGACGGAACAGGTGTTTGGGGTCGTCGAGATGGTAGGTCCAGTCGACGTTCCAGTCGGCGTCGTAGTGCTCCCAGACCAGGCCGCCGGCCTGCGCGGCCTGGCGCCGGGTCATGTGATCGGCAAGGGTCAGCGCGCGGTCGAGATAGCGGCGCTCGCCGCTGGCCTCGTAGGCCGCCAGCATCGCCTCGCACATGTGCATGTTGGCGTTCTGGCCGCGGTAGCCGCTGAAGTTCCAGTCGGCGTCGGCCTCGTCGCGGTACAGGCCCGGGCCCGGTTCCCAGAAACGCGACTCCAGCAACTGCCAGGTCTCGTCCATCCACTCGCGCGCCTGCTCGATGCCGACCTTGAGCCCGCACGAGTACGCCAGCAGCACGAAGGCCACGCCATAGCAGTGGTTGGTCGCATCCTCGACCTGGCCGTCGCGCAGGGTCCAGGCGTAGCCGCCGGTCCGCGGGTCGCGGTGGACCTCGCGCAGGTAGCGCAAGCCATGCTGCACGGCGTCGAGGTACTGACCGGCCAGCGCGGCATCGTCGGCGAACTCGCGCGCCGCCATCGCATAGTTGAAGACGAAACGGGTGCTGCTGACCAGGTGGCGGTGGCCGCGATCGTAGACGCGGCCATCGTCCTTGAAGTAGTGGAAGAACCCGCCATCCGGATCGATGCAGCGCGGGTGATAGAACGCCATCGTCTGCGCGATGTGCGCGCGCAGCAACTGCGGCGAGTGGAAGTCCGGCAACGCCGGTGACGCGGAGTTTTCAGGCGACATCGTCGTACTGTTCCTTGAGCAGTTGCTGTACTTGTGCGTGGGTCGGCATCGCCGCGAACGCGCCATGACGGGTGACCGCCAGCGCGCCGACCGCGGCGGCGAAACGCAGCGCCTCCTCGACCGCGACGCGATCGCCGACGAAAGCGGGCAGCCCCGTCGCATCGACACCGGCGCCGGCCAGGTGGAACAGCAGGCCGCCGACGAAGGCGTCGCCGGCCGCGGTGGTGTCGAGCGCGCGCACCCGGAAACCCTCGAGCGAACCGCTGCCGACGACGCCGCCGACATCGCGGCCGTACCAGTGCAGCGGCGCGGCGCCGTCGGTGACCACGAGCCAGCGGGTCGCGCCTTCGAGAATCTTCTCGCGAACCGCGCGTTCGCCGTCCTCGCCGCCGCCGAAGCCCGCGGCCAGGAACTCCAGTTCGTTGCGCGCGAGCTTGACCACGTCGGCCGTCTGCAGCGCGTTCCACAGCCGCGGTCGCGGATCGACACCGTCCGGCCACAGCACCGGTCTCAGATTCAGATCCATGCTGACCAGGGTGCCGGCGTCGCGCGCGATCCGCATGCCGGCCAGCGTGGCATCGGCGATCGCCGCTTCGGTCAGGCTGTTGGAACACACGTGGAACGCGGCGGCACCGGTGAAGCAGTCCGGCTCGAAGTGCTCGGCGCGGAACAGCAGGTCGGCGGCCGGCGGCCGGTAGAAGCTGAAGCTGCGTTCGCCTTCATGGTCGAGCGCGACGAAGGCCAGCGCGGTCTTGGCCTCGTCGGTGCGCACGATATGCGCGGTGCCGACGCCGGCGCCTTCCAGGCTTTCGAGCAGGAAGTCGCCGAACATGTCGCGGCCGAGCATGCCGACGAACTGGGTCGGCGCGCCCAGGCGCGCGGCGGCGACGGCAACGTTGGCCGGCGCGCCGCCGGCGTGCTGGATGAAGGCCCGCTCCGCCCCCGGCGTGGCCGAAGGCTGGGCGAGGAAGTCGATCAGGGCTTCTCCGAAGCAGACGATCTTGCGCATGTCGGCCTCAGTCCTTCGCCGCCGCGACGCCCGCCCCGCTCGGACCCGCTCCGGGCAGGCCCGCTCCACTCAGGCGCGAGCCGCGCCAGCCGTACCAGAGGATGTAGGCGTAGCACAGGATCGAAACGAAGAACGCGTACTGCAGGGCCCGGGTCTCGTCGCCCAGGCGCGCGTTGAACAGGTCGACGAACAGGCCCTGCAACGGCGGGATCACCGCGCCGCCGACGATCGCCATCACCAGCAGGCTGGAGGCCTTCTCGGTCATCGGCCCCAGGCGCTCGATCGCCAGGGTGAAGATGGTCGGGAACATGATCGAGTTGAACAGTCCGACCGCGACCACGCTCCACATCGCGACCCCGCCCAGGGTCGTCATCGTCACCAGCAGCAGGAGGATGTTCAGCGCCGCGTACAACGGCAGCATCCGGCGCGGATTGGCGCGCATCAGCAGCGCGGCACCGACGAAGCGGCCGACCATCGCCGCGGCGTGGTAGTAGGACAGGTACAACGAGGCGTCGCGCTCGCTCATCCCGCCGATGGTCGGCTGCGAGACGTACTTGACCATGAAGTGGGCGACGGTGACCTCGACGCCGACGTAGAAGAAGATCGCCAGCACGCCCCAGCGCACGTGCGGCAGCCGCAACACCTCGGCGAAGCCGTGCGGACGGCTGTCGGCCTGCTCGGTGGCCTCGAACAGCGCCGGCAGGCGGAAGAAGTACACCGCCGCCGCCAGCACCAGCAGGGCCACCGCCACGCCGATGTAGAGCGGCTGCACGGTCTGCACCCGCTCGGCCGCCGGCAGCGCCGCCAGTTGCTCGGCGCTGAGCAGGGTCGCGCTGAAGATCAGCAGACCGGCGACATAGGGGCCGATGGTGTGGCCGAGCGAGTTCACCGCCTGGGCGAAGTTGAGTCGACTGGCGGCGCGTTGCGGCGTACCGAGCAGGCTGACGTAGGGATTGGCCGCGACCTGCAGCACCACCACGCCGGTGGCGAGGATGAACAAGGCCGGCAGGAACAGGTTGAAGGAGGCCATCTGCGCCGCCGGCAGCACCAGCAGCGCGCCGGCGCCGGCGATCAGCAGGCCGATCACGATGCCGAGCTTGTAGCCGACCCGGGCCACCACCCGCCCGGCCGGCAGCGCCATCACGAAGTAGGCGCCGAAGAACGCCGAGTCCAGCAGCATCGAGCGCGCATGGGTCAGCTCGAATACCGACTGCAGGTGCGGAATCAGTACCCCGTTGAGCTCGGTGATGAAGCCCCACATGAAGAAGATCGCGGTCATTGCGATCAGGGCCATGCGGGTCCCGGAGGCGGTACTGCTCATGCCGGCGGGCGGATTCTCGAGGCGGGCGGGCGTGCTCGGCGTGCTCATATGGGGCGGTGCTCTCCTGGTCGATGCCGTCGCGACGGCACCGGGTGGGGTCATGACAAAGGCTTCATGGCTGCGGCTCCCCGCAGCTGCCGCGCACCACCAGACTGACCGGGGCGACGGTCCTGCGTGGCGGCGCGTCGGGGTCGTGCACGCGTTCGAGCAGCATTTCCGCGGCCCTGCGGCCGCAGGCGCGCGGCTGCACGCTCAAGGTGGTCAACGGCGGGGTGGACAGGGCGGCCTCGCTGATGTCGTCGAAGCCGGTGACGGCGAACTCGGTCCCGGGGCGCACGCCGCGCGCGCGCAGGCCGAGCATCAGACCGAAGGCGACGTTGTCGTTGTAGCAGACCGCCGCGCTCGCATCGGGCGCGCGCTCGAACAGTTCGGCGGTGCGCGCGGCGGCGTCGACGCGGGTCGGGCTGGATTCGACCAGCCAACCGGCCTCCGGCTCGATGCCGGCTTCGCGCATTGCCGCCAGATAGCCCTCGCGGCGCTGCCGGCACGAACTGGAGTCCGCATGGCCGCCGAAGAACGCGATCCGCCGATGCCCCAGCCCGATCAGGTGCTCGGTGGCCAGGCACGCGCCGCGCTCGTTGTCGAGGGCGAGGAAGTCCCAGTCGTGACCGGCCAGTTCGCGGTTGAACACCAACACCGGGGTGCGCGCACCGATCAGGCGCAGCAGCACCGCACCGTCGCTGTGCTCGGCCGGCGACAGGATGATCCCGGCCGGCGCGTGCTCGACCAGCGAGGCCAGCACCGCCTCCTGCCGTTCGGGCGACTCGGCGGTGCTGCCGAGCAGGGTCACGTAGCGGCCCTCGCCCAGCGCCTCGTCGACACCGGCGGCGAACTCGGCGAAGAACGGGTTGGACAGATCGTTGATCACCAGCGCCACCGACGAGGAGGTCTGCCGCCTCAGGTTGGCGGCGGCGCGGTTGTAGACGTAGCGCTGGCGCTTGAGCTCGGCTTCGACCCGGGCACGGGTGTCGGCGTGGACCAGCGGGCTGCCGCGCAGCACCAGCGACACGGTCGCGCGCGAGACGCCGCAGCCCTTGGCGATGTCGGTGACGGTGACGGCCTTGCGCCTGGACTTGCTTGCGGTCATCGGAGGCTCCTTGATGCGTATCCCTGGATGCATCCGATTATTGCCGAAGTAGATCGATTCAAGGCGACCGCCACGGATCCTCCGCCCCGCCGCTGCCGCAGGCCGTCCCGCGCGCCCGCGCAGCGGCGTCGGTGCCGCTGCGACATCGCGTTGGAAGCCCATGACCGGCATCGCCCGTCGCGCCCTCAGCTGCCGGCGCCGTTGGTCGCGCACACGGCCGCCGGACGGCTGGACGCGGCAACGCCCCAGTCCGACGGCTCGGCGCCCAGCTCGATCTCCAGCTCGCCGCCCGCGCGCAGCCGCGACCAGTCCAGCCAGACCCGTTCGACCGGCTCGCCGTTGAAGCGCACCTGTTGCGGATAGCGCGGCCCCTCGCCGCCCGCGCCCGGCGCACGCACGCTCAGGGTGCGGCCGTTGCCCAGGTCGAGCTCGATCCGCTCGAAGCGCGGCGCATGCAGCACCAGCTCGCCGCTGCCCGGCATCAGCGGGTACAGACCGACCGCGCTGAACAGATACCAGGCCGACATCGTGCCGAGGTCGTCGTTGCCGGTCACCCCGTTGGGCGCATTGGTGAACAGCGTCTGCGCCGCGTGCAGCACCGCCGAAGTCTTCCACGGCTCGCCGAGCAGGGTGTACAGCCACGGCGCGTGCAGGTCGGGCTCGTTGTTGGGGTTGTAGCGGTACTGGTTGTAGTAGCTGTACGGCCCGACCACCCATTGCTTGCGCGCGGCATGCGCCGGGTCGGCGAGCAGTGCGTCGTAGGCGAAGAAGGTGTCCAGGCGCTTCAACGCCGCCACCTCGCCGCCCATCGCCGCCGCCAGACCCGGGACATCCTGCTGCACCAGCCACTGGTACTGCCAGGCGGTGCCTTCGTGGAAACCGTGGTTGGAGCGCGGGTCGTAGCCGGCATGCGGCGGCGTGTACCAGCCGCCGTCCTCGGTGCGCGGCCGCGGGAAGCCGCGGAAGCCGGTGTCGTCATCGACGACCGAGGCGTCCCAGATGCTGCGCCAGTTGCCGCCGCGCGCGCGCAGGGTCGCGGCCGCTTCGCCCTCGCCCAGCGCCTGCGCCATCTGCGACAGCGAGCAGTCGGCCAGCGCGTACTCCAGCGTGGCCGAACCGCCGTGATGCGGGTCGACATCCATGCCCTTGGACGGGAACGCGCGGTCGTAGGTGACGAAGCCGTGGGCCAGGTAGTTGTCGTTGCCGGCACGGCCCTGCGCACGCGACATCGCCGGCGGACGCCCGCTGGCGTTCTGCCACAGCGCCTGCCAGGCCTGTTCCTCGCGGCCGTCGAGCGCACCGAACTTCCACAGATCGACCAGGAACGGCGTGACCGGATCGCCGGTCATGATGTTGGTCTCGAAGTTGGCGTAGCCCCAGCGCGGCAGCCAGCCCATCTGCTCGTGGATCTTCAGCACCGAACGGGCGATGTCGCGCGAGCGCTGTGGACGCAGCATCGCCAGCAGCTGGTTCTGCGAGCGGTAGG
The DNA here is from genome assembly GCF_003233695.1 of Marilutibacter maris. Classification (NCBI taxonomy): domain Bacteria; kingdom Pseudomonadati; phylum Pseudomonadota; class Gammaproteobacteria; order Lysobacterales; family Lysobacteraceae; genus Marilutibacter; species Marilutibacter maris. The sequence goes on from NZ_CP029843.1 coordinate 3,334,756, forward strand.
TATCCCACAGCGAGAAGTACTCGTAGTAGGTCCAGCCGTCGGCGACGTGGATCTCGTCGTCGTAGCCGCGGTAGCGGCCGTCGGCATCGTTGCCGGTCAACGGTTGCAACAGGGCGTGATAGAGCGCGGTGTAGAACACCGTGCGGTCGTCGTCGCCGCCGCCGGCGATCCGCACCGTGGCCAGCTCGCGACGCCAGGCGTCCTGTGCCTGTTCGCGCATCTCATCGAAGCCGAGCAGACGGCCGTCGCGCTTGCCCTCAGCCTCCAGGTTGCGACGCGCGCCTTCGGCGTCGACGTGGGAGATCGCGCTGATCGCGGTGACGCTGCGCGACGGACCCAGGTCGAAGCTCAGCCAGGCGCCGTTGGGCACCTCCCACTGCGCGCCCATGCTGTGGCGCGAGCCGGGGACGCCGCCGTCCTTGTCCCAGGTGCCGAAGGCCTTGAACGGGCGATCGAACTCGAGCCGGAACCAGGTCGTGTACTGGCGCCCGCCGCAGAAGCTCTTGGTGACCAGCTTGCCTTCCACCGCACGATCGCCGACGACATGGACGACGCTGCCGACGACCTCGTGCTTGGCGTTGGCCTGGCCGATGTTGACCAGTACGTGGCCGCTGTCGCTGCCCGGCGCGAAGGTGTAGCGCTCGGCGGCGGCGCGGGTCAGCGCGGTGGCCTCGGCGTCGATGCCGCCGCGGTCGGTCAGGCGCACCTTGTAGTAGCCGGCCTGGCCGATCTCGCCGTCATGGGCATACTTCGAGCCGTAGCGGGTGTGGTCGAAGCTGGCGGCGTCGGCGGTATCGAAGTCGCCGCCCGGGCCGATCGTGCCGGTGACCGGCAGCACCGACACCTGGCCGCCCTGCTCCCAGCAGCCGGCGCCGGAAATGAAGGAATGTCCGAAGCCGTGGATCTTCGGGTCGTCGTAGCGCCAGCCCGAGTAGTGCTCGCCGATCGGCGACACCTGGATCAGGCCAAACGGCGCCGACGCACCGGGGAAGGTGTTGCCGTCGTCCTTGCTGCCGATGAAGGTGTTGACCGTCGCGGCGAGATCCGCCGCCGGCGGCGTCGCCGACACCACTGACGGCAGTGCCAGCACGGCCGCGAGCATGAGCGCTCGCAGCGGCGGGCGACGGTTCGGACGGTCTGGCGACGGGCTTCGGGGCACGGCTCACCTCTGGGTCTGAGCGGCGGCCAACCGGCAACCGCGTGGTTCTGCGACAAAGTTCTGCGACAAGCAGGTCGAACTGGACCGGACCGGCTCGATCGGGAGTCACCCGCCCGCTGCGCCTGCAGCGCCCCGCCTGGGAGAAAAACGAGCCCGGTCGTAACCGGGCTCCAACCCGAGGGAGGGGGAAAACGGATTTGTCACGATCTAAATTCCGGCTCAAGCGAGGGGCACCTACCCATGCCCCGGCTCAACTGGATCGATCTAAATCAACCACAATCGGCCCGGCCATGCATCGTGCACCGCAACATCGACCGGGTCACACCGACACCTCCCGTCCCTCTCCCAGGGCAGCCGGATGGGCGACCCGCCCCGCGGATCGCCCGTCCCCGGGCCCGGATCAGTAGACCTCGAACTCGTAGATCCGCGCGGCCGGATCGCCGTTCTGGGTCGGCGTTGCGATGTTGAGCCTGACGTAGCGGGCGGTGACCGGCTGGATCGGATGGCTGGCGACGCTGGCGGTGTTGTCGCCCACCGAGACCACCGTGGTCCACTTCGAACCGTTGCCGGACACCTGGATGTCGTAGCCGCGGGTATTCCAGGCCGTCGATTCGCCACCGGCGCCGGCGTGCTTGACCACGAACTGGCCGACGCTCTGCGAGACCCCCAGGTCCACCCGCAACCACTTCGACCCGGCCAGGCTGCAGAACTTGTCGCCGTTGCCGCCGGAGACGCTGCCGTTGACCGCCTTGTCCGGGCTCTCGCTTGAGTTGCAGGAGGCCGAGCCGGTGGTCGGCCGGTTCAACGCCAGATTGGCCGCGCCGACCACGAGGGTGTCGGTGCGCGAAGCGCTGGCGCCGTCGTCGTCGGTCACCGTCAGCGTCACCGTGTAGCTGTCGGCGCTGGCATAGGCATGGCTGGGCGTCGCCGACGTCGAGGTGCCGCCGTCGCCGAACGTCCAATGGCGCGAGACGATGCTGCCGTCGCTGTCGCTGGAGGTATCGCTGAAGTCGACGCTCAATCCGTTGACGCTGGCCTGGAAACTCACCTGCGGCGGCGCGTTGGCGCCGACCGCGACATTGATCGCGTTGGCGTAATCGGCGCTGGTGCCCTGCGCCCAGCAGGCCTGGATGTCGTCGTACAGCCAGATGAAGCCGCCGACGATCCCGGCGGAGTTCTTCCAGTTGGCCATCTTGCTCTGCACCGTGGCCGGGCTGTCGCCGGAGGCGCAGCCGCTGCCGTGGCGCGACCACAGCCCCGGATCGACGGTCATGCCCAGCGCATTCGACCAGGTCGACGGGTTGTTGCCGGCACCGCCGTCGTAGGCCTGCAGATGGATGCCGTCGACCTTGCCCGACAGATTGCTCGCCAGGCTCTGCCAGTAGCCCATGTTGGTGTACGGCGCCAGGGTGATCGAGTAGCCCAGCTCCCACAGCATGTTGCCGAACTGGGTCGACGAGGCGAGGTCGTAGGTGCTCTCGTCGTCGAAGTCGATCGCGTCGGCGCCGGTGATCTGCTTCAGGGTCTGGAAATTCCGGTACAGCACGCTGTCCGGCCCGGTGCCCTGGGCGGCGATCAGGTCCTTGATGTTCTGGAAGTCGCCGGTGCCCCAGCCGCCGACCGAGGCCTCGATGCGGGTGACCGAGGTCGGCGCCTGCTTCAGCGTGGCCAGGCGCGAAGGCCAGCCCGGATCGCCGATATAGGTGCCGTCGGTGATGATCGGATCGTTGTTGTAGTGCAGGTCGCCATTGGCGTGCACGTGCACGCCGAACAGGATCACCGTGGTGAAGCCCGATCCGCGCAGATCGTCCATCACCGCCTGGCCGCCGTTGTAGAACGGACCGCCGCCATAGACTGCCGAATCGGCGGATGCGGATGGCGAAACGAGCCCCAGACCAAACGACGCCGCGACCAACCATGCGCCACGCAACAACGGGTTACGGTCAAACATAGGTGCCTCCTTGTCAGGCTGTTCGAAGGGCCTGCCCGTCCTGCCCGGCAACACGGACAAGCTATTTGAATCGATCTAAATTCATGACGAAGATGGATCGATCCAAAGGCCTTATACGCCCGCTCTCGCACGAGCGCCAAACCCGACCGCCGACAGGCGCCTGCGTACTCCCTGGCCGCAAGCGCCCGAGCGGGTCGAACCGCCCGCCTCATATTGCAAAGCAGCATGCATGTCGCCGCGCCCTGTGATAAATCTAGGCCCGCGACGCATTGGATCGATCTAACCCGCCACCCCCGGGAGAGGGGGGCAGGCCGAATGTCCGCAAGACGGACAGCGCAAGCCGGCAGACACAGGGGGTGCCTGATGGGGATCGACGCCGCCCTCGTTTTGGATCGATGTAAATCGCTCGTTCGAGGCCACTCAACCTGGAGAGGGAGATTGAGATGTCACATACGTATTTCCGGAACTCGCTGTCCGCGGCCATCGCCATCGCGCTGACCGCGGCCACGGCGGTTCCAGCCGTTGCCTTCGCCCAGGAGGCCGCGGAAACCGCGTCGTCCGACGAGGCCACCGATCTGGACGCGATCGTCGTCACCGGCTATCGCTATGCGATCGAGGAAAGCCTGGAGCAGAAGCGCAACGCCAACGCGATCGTCGAGGTCATCACCGCCGAGGACGTGGGCAAGTTCCCCGACAAGAACGTCGCCGACGCGCTGCAGCGCGTGCCGGGCGTGATCGTCAGCCGCGACGGCGGCGAAGGCAAGAGCGTCAGCGTCCGCGGCCTGCGCCCGGATCTGACTCTGACCCAGTTGAACGGCAACTACATCGCCACGGCCGAGTCCAACGGCGACCCGACCCGTTCGTTCAACTACATGCTGCTGCCTTCGAACATGTTGTCCGGCGCCGAGCTGTTCAAGACGCCGGAAGCGCGCATCGACGAGGGCGGCGTCGGCGGCACCGTGATCCTGCACACCCGCCGCCCGCTGGACATGGAATCGAATACCGGCTTCGTTTCCGTCGAGGGCACCTGGGCCGACACCACCAAGGAGACCGACGGTCAGTTCTCGGGCTCGTATTCCTGGCACGACGCGAACGACCGCTTCGGCGTCTTCGTCGGCTATACCCGGCAGAAGCGCACCACGCGCACCATGGGCGCCAGCACCGAGAACTGGCAGTGGTACGGCCGCGACGAAGGCGGCACCGCGGTCGACGTCAACGGCCGGCCCTCCGACTTCAATTCCAACTGGTGGGGCGGCACCGGCTTCCACGACCAGAACGGCAACTACTACACCGGCTTCATGATGCCGACGTCGGTCAACCTGGGTGTGACCGAGGAAGAGCGCGAACGCGAGGGCGGCCAGCTGACATTGCAGTTCAGGCCGACCGACAACCTGACCCTGACCGCGAACTACTTCCGCTTCGACCTGTCGCAGAATTCCAGCACCAACACGCTGAAGGTCCCGGAGTGGAACATCGCCCGCTACCATGGCGACGGCAACTGGCCCGGCGGCCGCCTGCTCGACGGCCTGACCTTCGACCCCAGCGGCACCATCGTCACCGGCGCGGACTACAGCCTGCATCCGGGCAAGACGTACTACTGCAGCGAGGACGAGGCCGCCGCGGGCGGCATGGCCCCGGGCGGCTGGGGGCCGGACGACTGCACCGTGCCGACCCCGCAGATCACCGGCAGCTACAACATCGAGAAGTCGCTGTCGCAAACCGTCGATTTCGGCGGCGAGTGGCGCGGCGAGAATGTCGACGTCTCCTTCAAGGTCGGCCGCACCTGGGCCAAGGGCGGCCCGGAGCTCCAGTTCTCGCTGCCGATCAAGCCGCGCCGCCAGAACGCGGACGGTAGCTGGACCAACGGCAACTACGCCAGTTCGTGGGACCTGACCGGCACCCCGTCGATGACCTTCTCGCCGGAACTGATGCAGAACCTGCGCAACGGCATCCTGCAGGTCGACCTCGGCTCGACCGGTTCGTCCTGGACCCGCAACAGCGACGAGCAGAAGTATGCCCAGGTCGACACCACCTGGCGCTTCGGTGGCGACTTCCTGGATTCGATCCAGTTCGGCATCAAGGGCCGCGACGGCGGCATCCACCGCAGCACCGGCAACAGCTACTGGGTGTGTCCGGGCACCGATCCGAGCGACTACGACAACCGCTACTGGAACGGCCGCTGCAACGACCTGGCCACCCAGTTCTCGCCGGACTTCCTGTATTCGCTGGACAACCTGGCCGGCGGCATCGATGCCAGCGCCTATCCGGCGATCAACTTCCCGGCCTACATCGCCTATCTGAACAGCACCTACGGCGCACAGCAGACCCGCGAGGAGCCGAACTTCGTCTACAACGTCGACGAAAAGATCTACTCCGCCTACCTGCAGGCCAACTTCCGCACCGAGCGGCTGCGCGGCAACATCGGCCTGCGCTTCGCCAAGACCGAGCAGCATGCCGACTCGACCGACAAGGTCACCTCCTACAACGACTACTTCTTCGACGGTGTCGACGGCAATCCGCTGGCCTGCCAACAGGGCGCCCCCGTGCCGGGCGGCGCACCCGCCGACACCTACTGCGGCAGCGAAGGGTACTGGAGGCTCTCCGACAGCCTGGCGCGGACCGAAACCTACGAGGTCGCCTCGCTCGACCGCACCTACACCGACGTGCTGCCGAGCTTCAACCTGGCCTACGAGCTGACCTACGACCTGGTGCTGCGCGCGGCCGCCTCCAAGGTGATCTCGCGACCGAGTTACGGTGCCATCGCCAGTCCCGGCAGCCTGGAGTACTTCAGCCCCGAATACGTCAACGACCGCCGCCTGACCGGTGGCGCTAGCGAACAGGGTTGGTATGGCAGCGGCAGCAACAAGAAGCTGGAGCCGTACAAGGCCGAACAGTACGACCTGGGCGTGGAATGGTACTTCCATCCCGGCTCGGTCCTGGGCCTGGGCCTGTTCCGCAAGAACGTCAGCAACTTCGCGGTGCCGGTGGTGAACGACGTGGACATGGTCGTCAACGGCCAGACCGTGACGGTGCAGAACTACCGGACCGACGCCGGTGGCCGCGACGGTGTTTCCCAGGGCGTCGAACTGTATGCCCAGCACACGCTGGACCTCGGCCTGGGCTTCCAGTTCAACTACACCTACAACGACACCAACGAAGCGGCCATCGTGCTCGAGGACGGCACCCGGCTCGGCGAGTCCCCGCTGGTCGGCAGCGCGAAGAACCAGACCAACTTCACCGTGTTCTACGAGAACGAGAAGCTTCTGCTGCGAGCCTCGTACAACCGTCGCGGCGAGGTGGTGCAAGGCCTGGTGAATGGCCTGAACGTCTACCAGGAGCCGTACCAGCAGATCGACCTGAACGCCGCGTACAACTTCACCCCGGCGCTGAGCCTGAGTGCGTCGATCCTGAACCTGACCAAGGAGGAGACGCGCTCCCACCTGGGCAGCGACACCAAGGCCCGCTTCTACTCCAACGGCTACGCGGGCCGCGTCGCCTACCTCGGCCTGACCTACAAGTTCTGACCCCCCGCCCCCTCGTGCCCGACGGCACGAGGGGGTACCTTCGACCGGCTCCTGCCGGTCTTTTTCTCTGGGGTACGCCGTGAATAGCGACAACCGCATCAGGAACGTCGTCGTCGTCGGTGGCGGCAGCGCCGGCTGGATGGCCGCGGCGGCATTGGCCACCTACCTCGGCAAGGGCGCCAGCATCCGCCTGGTCGAATCCGAGCAGATCGGCATCGTCGGCGTGGGCGAAGCCAGCGTCCCGCACATGAAGACCTTCAACAGCGAGATGCTGGGGATCAGGGAGGTCGACTTCGTCACCCGCACCCAGGGCACCTTCAAGCTCGGCATCGAATTCAGGGACTGGGGCCGCCTCGGCGACAGCTATGTCCACGGCTTCGGCAGGATCGGCCAGGGCCTGGGGCCGCTGCCGTTCCACCAGTTCTGGCTGAAGCTGTTCCTGGCCGGGCGCGCGGCCGACATCGGCGCCTATTCGCTGCAGACCGCGGCGGCGACGCAGGGCCGGTTCATGGTCAGCCCCGACAACGCCCCGGTCGGATCGCCGTTGTCCGACATCGCCTACGCCTACCACTTCGACGCCGGCCTGTACGCCCGCTTCCTGCGCGAACTGTCCGAGCGCCGCGGGGTGAAGCGCACCGAAGGCAAGGTCGTCGACGTCGTCCAGCGCGCCGACGACGGCTTCATCGAAGCGCTGGTGATGGAAAGCGGCGAGCGCATCGAAGGCGAGCTGTTCATCGACTGCTCCGGCTTCCGCGGGCTGCTGATCGAGCAGACCCTGAAGACCGGCTATGTCGACTGGAGCCACTGGCTGCCCTGCGACCGGGCGATGGCCGTGCCCTGCGAGATCGTCGGCGCGCCGACGCCCTACACACGCTCGACCGCGCTCAAGGCCGGCTGGCAGTGGCGCATTCCGCTGCAGCACCGCGTCGGCAACGGCTACGTCTATTCCAGCGGCCATCTCGGCGACGACGAGGCGGCCGCGACCCTGCTGGCCAATCTCGACGGCCGCGCGCTCGCCGACCCGCGTCCGCTGCGCTTCACCACCGGCATGCGGCGCAAATTCTGGAACCGCAACGTGGTCGCGCTGGGCCTGGCCAGCGGCTTCCTGGAGCCGTTGGAGTCGACCAGCATCTACCTGGTCCAGTCCGGCATCCAGCGCCTGCTCGGGCTGTTCCCGGGCCGCGACTTCGATCCGCTGCTGGTCGATCGCTTCAATCGCGAATCCGCGTTCGAGTACGAGCGCACCCGCGACTTCCTGATCCTGCACTACAACGCGACCGAGCGCGACGACACGCCGTTCTGGGACTACTGCCGCACGATGTCGATCCCCGACACCCTGCGCGAGGCGATCGAGCTGTTCCGCGCCGACGGCCGCTACTTCCGCAACGGCGAGGACTTCTTCGCGTTGCCGAGCTGGATCCAGGTGATGCTTGGCCAGCGCATCATGCCGCGCGGCTACCACCCGATCGTCGACGAGATGCCCGAGGACGACCTGGTCGAACACGTCGAGCGGGTACGACGGGTGATCGCCAACTGCGTCGGCGCGATGCCCCGGCACCAGGACTTCATCGACCAGTACTGCAAGGCGCCCAGCCCATGACACACACGGCCCCGACCGACGCCCGCCGCCGCATCCGCCCGCTCTTGCGCCCACTCCTGCGCCTGCTCGCCGGCGTTCCACTCGCCCTCGCCGCCAGTGCCGCCCTCGCGGGTAGCGCGGGCGAGATCGTCCTCGATGGCGACTGGCAGTTCCGCCAGCTGCCCGCCAGCCCGCAGGCCCGGGCGCATCCGGAAGCCGCGCCATGGCGCAGCGCAAGCGTGCCGGGCACGGTCCATACCGACCTGCTCGCCCACGGCCTGATCCCCGACCCCTACGTCGGCGCGCCCGAGGCCGGGCTGCAATGGATCGGCCTGGCCGACTGGGAATACCGGGTCGAATTCGACGCCCCCGCCGGCGCGCGCGATGCCGCGCGCAGCGAGCTGGTGTTCGAGGGGCTGGACACCTTCGCCGAGGTGTATCTCAACGGCGAGAAGATCCTCGACGCCGACAACTTCTTCCGCACCTGGCGGGTACCGGTGCAGGGAAGGCTGAAGGACGGCGGCAACCGGTTGCGCGTGGTGCTGCACTCGCCGATCAACCGCATGCTGCCGCAGGTGCAGGCGATGCCGCACAAGATCGCCGGCAACTACCCTTCGCCCCATGGCGACGAGCCGCGCGACGCGATGACCGCGAACTTCGTGCGCAAGCCCGGCTACCACTACGGTTGGGACTGGGGCCCGCGCTACGTCACCGCCGGCGTCTGGCGTCCGGTGAAGCTGCGCAGCTGGGACACGGTCCGCATCGACGACCTGCACGTGCGCCAGGAGCGCGTCGGCGCCGAGCGCGCCGAGCTCAGCGTGCGCGTCGGCATCGATGCCGCCCGCGCCGGCGAGTACGAGCTGCGCCTGTGGCAGACCGCGCCGGACGGCAGGCGCACGCGCGTCGCCCGCCAGCGCATCGATGTCGACCAGGGCGACAGCACCATCACCGTGCCGCTGCGGATCGACAACCCACAGCGCTGGTTCCCCGTCGGCTATGGCGCGCAACCGCTCTATCGTTTCGAGGCGGAACTGCTGGACGGCCGCAAGCGGGTGTCCCGCGCGCAACGGCGCACCGGCCTGCGCAGCGTGGTGCTGAACCGGGAGCCGGACGCGCCCGGCAACCGTTTCCAGTTCGAGATCAACGGCATCCCGGTGTTCGCCAAGGGCGCCAACTTCATCCCCTTCGACATGTTCCAGCCGCGCGTGAGCGAGGCGCAGCTGCGGCGGGTGCTGCAGTCCGCGGTGGACGCCAACATGAACATGATCCGCGGCTGGGGCGGCGGCTACTACGAGAGCGACACCTTCTACGACATCGCCGACGAACTGGGCCTGATGGTGTGGCAGGACTTCATGTTCGGCGGCGGCATGCAGCCGGCCTACGACGACGCCTTCCGCGCCAACGTCGTCGCCGAGGCGCGCGACAACGTGCGCCGCCTGCGCGACCATCCCAGCATCGTCCTGTGGTGCGGCAACAACGAAGAGGAAATCGCCTGGAAATACTGGGGCCACGGCCGCGACCTGAAACAGGCCGACCCGGTGTTCGCCGACAAGGTGTGGGACGGCTACGTGCAGCTGTTCGGCCACGACCTGCGCGAAGTCGTCGCCGAGGAAGGCGGCGGCATCGCCTACTGGGCCAGCTCGCCGAGCAACGATCTGGCCGAGGTCGCCAACACCGAGGACGCTGGCGACATGCACTACTGGGAGGTGTGGGGCAATCCCGCGCACCCGCCACTCAAGTACCTCGACATCACCCCGCGCTTCATGTCCGAGTACGGCCTGCAGGCCTGGCCGGTGCAACGCACGGTCGACCATTTCGCGGCGCCCGGCGAACAGGGCATCGACACGCCGGTGATCGAAGCCCACCAGAAATTCCTCGCCGGCAAGGGCAACGAACGGCTGATGCACTACGTGCGCATGGAGTTCGGCGAGCCGACCCGCTTCTCCGACTTCATCTACCTCAGCCAGGTCGCCCAGGCCGAGGGCATCGAGCTGGCCGCCCTGCACCACCGTGCCAGCCGTCCGCACACCATGGGCACGCTGTACTGGCAACTCAACGACGTCTGGCCGGGCGCCTCGTGGTCGGGCATCGACTGGTTCGGACGCTGGAAGGCACTGCAGTTCCATGCCCGCCGTTTCTTCGCCCCGGTCGCGGTATCGGCCCTGCGCAAGGACGGCCGGACCCGGGTGCACCTGCTCTCCGACCGCACTCGCGAGCTGCGCGGCGAGCTGCGGCTGCGGGTGATGGGCCTGGGCGGCGAGGTGCTGCGCGATGAACGCCAGACCGTGGTCCTGCCCGCGTTGTCCTCGACCGAACTCGCGCAGTACACCGACGCGCAACTGCTCGGCGACGCCGACCCGGCCGCGACCGCGGCGGTGTTCGAGCTGAGCGTCGAGGGCGAACCGCCCTCGCGTCGGGTGGTCTGGTTCGGGCCGGCCAGCGGGATCGACTGGGGCGTCCCCGAGCTGCAGGCGACCCTGGACCGCGACGGTGACGGCTATGCGCTGGAGCTGCGCAGCGAACGGATCGCACGCGCGGTATGGATCGACTTCGGCGACATCGATGCCGAGTTGTCGGACAACGCGCTGACCCTGCTGCCGGGCGAGACCGCTGTCGTCAGACTGCGCTCCGACGCCGGCCTGGACGAATTGCGCACGGCACTGGCGGTACGCTCGCTGGCCGACGCATTGCGACGTTGACGAAGCTCCACTCGGTAAACCCCAGCACCTGCCGGGCCCCGTCGATGCGTCTCCAGCCCACATTCGCGCTGCGCGCGAATCGCCCTGACTCGGGAGGCTGTCCCGTAGCAGCGGCGTAAGCCGCGAGGGCCTTCCCATGAACCCATCGCGGCTTACGCCGCTGCTACGGTGGATGAGGCATTGATTGCTCGCAGGAAGTCGTGGGCCGATCCCCTCACCGGCACCGCCAAGCCTTTTGTGGGAACCGCGTAAGCCGCGATCCCTGGACTGCACCCCGGAATTCCGAAGGTTTGCTGCGCACCCGCCATTGCGCCTCCGCCCCATTCGCGCCTGCGGGGCGAATCCCCCCTGACTGAGGGGGAGAGTTTCGTTCAGGCCTCGCGGCCGAGGCCGCTCCAGCGGTCTTGGACCGGATCAATCATCGCGCAGGGCCGCGCACAGCGCCGCGACCCGTGCCGGGTCGGTCTGCCAGCGTTCCGGCTCCAGTCCGGGCAGGCCTGGCACGCGATGACGCATCGGCGAGGCCAGGCGCGCCCGCGCCGAGGCATGGAACTCGTCGGCACCACTGCGCTGGCGCAGCAACGGCAGCGTCGCCGCCTCGACCCCGGCCCCGGCCATCACCCTGATCCGCCCCGCGGCCCGCTCGACCAGGGTGGCGATCGTCGCCGCGCCGTCCAGTGCGTTGGCCTGTGCCCCGGAGGTCAGCACACGCTCGCAGCCGAGCGCGATCGCCGCCTCCAGCGCCGCGACCGGGTCGCGCGAGGCATCCAGCGCGCGATGGAAGGTCACCCCCAGCGGGCCGGCCGCGGCCACCAGCTCGCGGCATGTCGCCATGTCGACATCGCCATCGGCGTCGAGCGCGCCGATCACCACGCCGTCGCAGCCGATGCGCACGCAGGCTTCGATGTCGCGGCGCATCGCCTCGCGCTCATCCTCGTCGTAGAGAAAGTCGCCGGCGCGCGGGCGCACCAGCACGTACAGCGGAATGCCCAGGCGCTCGCGCGCCGCCGCGATGGTGCCCCAGGACGGCGTGCAGCCGCCCTCGCCGAGGTTCTCGCACAACTCGACGCGGTCGGCGCCGCCGGCCTGCGCGGCCAGCGCCGAAGCCAGCGAGTTGGCCGCGATCTCCAGCAGCGGCGCGCCGGCGGACATGTTCAGCGCACGCCTTCGGAGTAGATCGCGCCGGCGTCATGCAGACGCTCGTGCGGCCCGGCGCCGCCGTCATGCAGGGCGTAGACGAAGCCCTCGTGCAGGGCGAAGGCACCGACCTCGCCATCGCGGTTCAAGGCCAGGAAACACACCTGCAACCGGCGACTGGCCTCGGGACGCTTGCGCACCACCCGGTCGATCGCCTCGCGGCAGGCGTCCATCGGCGAACGGCCCTGGCGCATCAGCTCGACCACCAGGAAGCTGGCGGCGTTGCGGATCATCTCCTCGCCGACGCCGGACGCGGTCGCCGCGCCGACTTCGTTGTCGACATACAGGCCGGCGCCGACGATCGGACTGTCGCCGACCCGCCCGTGCAGCTTCCAGGCCATGCCGCTGGTGGTGCAGGCGCCGGCCAGCCGCCCCTGCGCATCAAGCGCGAGGATGCCGAGGGTGTCGTGGTCGTGGCTGTCGCCGGGCCGCGACCGCTGGATGCGGTCGCGCTCGACATTGATCTTCGGTTCGTAACGCGACTCCCGGCGCCACTCGTGCCAGGCCTCGCGGGCGCCGTCGGTGAGCAGCGGCGTCTTCTCGAAGCCCTGTTCGAGCGCGAACTGCTGGGCGCCGTCGCCGACCAGCATCACGTGCGGGGTCTTCTCCATCACCGCGCGCGCGACCGAGACCGGATGGGCGATGTCCTCCAGCGCCGCGACCGCACCGCAACGGCCGTCGCCGTCCATGATGCTCGCGTCCAGGGTCAGCACACCGTCGCGGTCGGGATTGCCGCAGCGACCGACGGTCGGGTTGCACAGATCGGCCTCGGCCCAGCGCGCGCCGGCCTCGACCGCCTCCAGAGCGGTGCCGCCCGCGCCGAGCACGCCCCAGGCGGCGGCATTGGCACCGACCCCGAAGTCCCAGGTCGAGACCACGCGGGCCGCGCCTGCGCCGGCTTCGGTGGCGCGCAGCGCGACCGACGGAAGCGCGGCAGCGCCGGCGCCGAGCGCGGCGGCCTGCAGGAATCGGCGACGACTGGTCATGGGCAGGGCGTCCTCTGGAAGACAGGCCCTCCAGCCTGCCATTTTATCGATCCAAATTAAATCACCCGTCCCCGCTGGAGCGGCGTAAGCCGCGATGGGCCTTCTTCGGGAGCTCCAAAAAAATCGCGGCTTACGCCGCTCCTACCGGATGCGATAAAGCAAGCACGGACCCAGCCCCCTGAGTGAGGGGGCGATTCGCATCGTAGATGCGAATGGGGGTGTGGAAGCGCAACGGCGGGGCCCAAGGTTTGCGCAGCAAACTTTGGGAGATATCCGCGCGCAGCCGGATATCGTTCCCCCCTGAGTGAGGGGGCGATTCGCATCGTAGATGCGAATGGGGGTGTGGAAGCGCAACGGCGGGGCCCAAGGTTTGCGAAGCAAATTTTGGGAGATATCCGGGCGTAGCCGGAGATCGTCCCCCAGCCTCAGGAGGCTGGATTCATGGGGCGGACGAACGCTCTTCGTAGGAGCGGCGTAAGCCTCGATGGGCCTTCTTCGGGAGCTCTAAAAAATCGCGGCTTACGCCGCTCCTACAGGATGCGATACAGCACGGACCAAGCCCCCTGAGTCAGGGGGCGATTCGCATCACAGATGCGAATGGGGGTGTGGAAGCGCAACGGCGGGGCCCAAGGTTTGCGCAGCAAACTTTGGGGATTCCCGGGCGCAGCCCGGGGATCACGCCGAGGCGTAGCGAGCGGCGCCGCCGACCCAGCGCGCGACGATCCGGTCGGCCAGCTGCGGCGACTGTTCCATCAACCGTTCGCCGACTTCGTGGACCCGCGGCAGCAGATCGGCGTCGCGGACCAGGTCGGCGACCCGGAATCCTGCGATCCCGGTCTGGCGGGTGCCCAGCAGCTCGCCGGGGCCGCGCAGTTCCAGGTCCTTCTCGGCGATCACGAAACCGTCCTGGGTCTGCCGCATCGTTTCCAGTCGCTGCTTCGCCAATGCCGACAGCGGCGGTTGGTACAGCAACACGCAGTTGGACGCCGCGCTGCCGCGACCGACCCGGCCGCGCAACTGGTGCAACTGGGCCAGGCCCAGCCGCTCGGCGTTCTCGATGATCATCAGCGAGGCGTTCGGCACGTCGACACCGACCTCGATCACCGTGGTCGCGACCAGCAGGTCGGTCTCACCGTCCTTGAACGCGCGCATCGCGGCCTGCTTTTCCGTCGCCTTCATCCGCCCGTGCACCAGCCCGACCCGCAGTTCCGACAACTGCGCCGACAGTCCTTCGAACGTGGTCTGCGCGGCCTGCGCGACCACTTCGTCGCTGTCGTCGATCAGGGTGCAGACCCAGTAGGCCTGACGGCCCTCGGCGCAGGCCGCGCGGATCCGTTCGACCAGTTCCGGCCTCCGCCCCGCGCTCAGCGCCACCGTCTGCACCGGTGTGCGTCCGGGCGGCAGTTCGTCGATCGCCGAGACATCGAGATCGGCATAGGCGGCCATCGCCAGGGTGCGCGGAATCGGCGTGGCCGTCATCACCAGCTGGTGCGGCACGAACGCGGGCGTATCGCCGCCGTCGCTGCCGCCCGCCCCCTTGTCGCGCAGGGCCAGGCGCTGGTGGACACCGAAGCGGTGCTGCTCGTCGACGATCGCCAGTGCCAGGTCGTGGAACGCGACGCCCTGCTGCATCAGCGCATGGGTGCCGACCACCACCTGCGCGTCGCCGCTGGCGACCTCGGCGAGCACCTGGGTGCGGGCGCGACCGGTGACCTTGCCGGCCAGCCAGGCGACCCGGACATCCAGCGGTTCGAGCCAGGCGCGCAGATTGTTGAGGTGCTGCTCGGCGAGCAGCTCGGTCGGCGCCATCAGCGCGGCCTGCTTGCCGGCCTCGACCGCGAGCATCGCCGCCAACGCCGCGACCACGGTCTTGCCCGAACCGACATCGCCCTGGACCAGGCGCAGCATCGGCCGCGGCTGCGCCAGGTCGCGGCGGATCTGTCCGAACACGCGCTCCTGGGCGCCGGTGAGGCGGAACGGCAGCCCCGCCTGCAGCCGCCGGGCGAGCGCGGTCTTCTTCAGCACCGCCGCCGCATGCGCTTGTTGCGCGAGCCTTTGCCGGCGCAGGCTGAGATGGTGGGCGAGCAGTTCCTCCAGCACCAGCCGCCGCTGCGCCGGGTGGGTACCGGCGAGCAGCGCCTCGATGTCGGCATCCGCCGGTGGCCGGTGCACGGTCAGCAGGGCCTCGCGCAGCGACGGCAGCCGCAGCGCCTCGCGCAAGCCCGCCGGCAACAGTTCCAGGCTGGCCTCGTCGGGCAGGCGGTCCAGCGCCAGCCCGATCAGCCGCCGCAGCGTCGCCGGGCCGACCCCCTCGATCGCCGGATAGACCGGGTCCAGCCGCTCGCCCAGGGCGTCGTCGTCGTGATCGGAAAGCACCCGGTAGCTGGGATGGACGATCTCCAGCCCGTTCTGTCCCGGTCGCGGCGTGCCGTAGCAGCGCACCCGCGCCCCGGGCCGGAACTGCGCGACCTGGGCGGCCCGGAAGTGGAAGAAGCGCAGCACCAGGGTCTGGTGGAAGTCGTCGCCGATCGCCACCCGCAACACCGGGCGATAGCGGAAGCCGCGTTCGACCGCCTCGACCCGGCCCTCGACCTGGGCGGCGACACCGGGCACCAGCGCGCCGATCGCCGTGATCGTGGTCCGGTCCTCGTACTGGCGCGGCAGGTGCAACCACAGGTCCTGCAGGCTCTCGATGCCGCGCGCCGCCAGCTTTTCGGCCACCTTGGCACCGACCCCGGGCAGGACGGTCAAGGCGGACGGTTGGGCGTCGATGGCGACGGCATCGCGACGTTTCGGCATCGCGCAAGCATGCCGGGATCGCGCGCAAACAAAAACCCCGGCACGGAGGCCGGGGCAAGGAGCAACTTTTCGGGCCGGACGGAACGGATCGGCCGGCATTCCAACGGGTGCGGCGCCAGTGCCGCCGCGATGTTCAGTAGTTGGCGCTGAACTCCACCCCCCAGCTGCGCGGCTGGCTGACGCGGGCGCCGACCGTGCCGAGCACGGTCTTGCCGTAGGTGCCCAGCGCATTGATGTACTGGTTGTCGAAGACGTTGGTGCCATAGACCGCCAGGCCGAGTCGACCGCTGGCCGAGGTCCAGCCCAGGCGCACGTCGGTGCGCTCCTGCGCCTCGCCCAGTCGCAGCGCGCTGCTGACCCCACAGGTGCCCTGCGACTGCGACTCGTCGCTGCAACGGGTCTTGCCGCGGTAGGCATGACGCAGCGACAGCCGCAGGTCGCCGGCATCGTCCATCCGCCACACGTAGCTGGCGCCGCCGGCCACCGACCAGTGCGGCGTGCCGGTGGCCTGGCCGCTGACGTCGATGCCCTCCGGGGTCACGTAGTCCTTGTAGGTGGAATCGATGAAGGCGGCATTGAGGTCCAGGGTCAGTGCATCGGTCGGCTGCCAGCGGGCGTCGAAGTCCAGCCCCCAGGCTTCCAGGTCGGAGGTGTCGACGACGAAGCGCGGGATCGTGGTGGTGCTGTCCAGACGCACCGCCTGGCGGTTGTCGTAGACGTAGTAGTACGCCGACAGGTTGTACTGCAGGCGATGCTCCGGCAGCGCGTGCTTGATGCCGGCCTCGAAGTTCCACACGTCCTCGTTGTCGAACTCGCTGCCGATCTGCAGCGCGTTGTAGCCGCCGGCCTTGTAGCCCTTGGCCAGCGAGGCGAAGCCCATCAGGTCGTCGCTGAAGTGGTAATCGACGACGAAGCGCGGGCTGAGGTCGTCCCAGGATTGCGACGCGCGGTTGGTGATGCCCTTGTTCATCAGCGCCGGCGGATCGATGAAGGCGATGTCGAAGACGAAGGCATCGCGCGGCAGGCCGAGAAGGGTGAAGATGCCCAGTGCCTCCATCTGGTCCAGGGTCGCGTCCAGGGTCGGCGCATCGCGCAGATCATTGAACCAGCTGAAGGTCTTCTCGTCGCGGGTGTAGCGCAGGCCGACGGTCAGGTTCAGGCGATCGTTGACATGCCAGATCACGTCGCCGTACAGCGCATAGGCCTTGGTGTCGAGGTCGTTGACGAACTTCTCGTTCCACTGGTGGCCGAGCAGGCTCAGCGGAATGCCGTTGGCCTGCATCACCTGGGTGACGAAGCCGTACAGGGTGCCGTCCGGCGTCGGCGCCATGCCGAGGTTGCGCACGATGGTGTCGACCGAATCGGTATAGGCGTTGACCTCGCTGGTCTGGTCGGCGCTCTCCTTGAAGTAGCTGGCGCCCGCCACCCAGTCCAGCGCGCCGGTGGTGCCGCTGAAGCGGAACTCCTGGTAGAGGTTGCTGTTGCTCTCGGTGTTGGTCGAATCGACGTACAGATAACGGCGGTTGGTGCCGTCCTCCTCGACCCGGTTGACCGAGTCGTAGTCGTGCCAGGCCGTGGTCGAGGTGAGATTGCCCCACTCGAAGGCGTGATCGACGATCAGGGTCGCGCCGTCGAAGCGTCGCGACTCCTCGTTGCCGTCGGCGTCGGTCATCGCCGGGACCCTGCGTGGATCCAGGTAGGCGGTCTCGTCGATCGGCAACGGAATCAGTCCCGGCGCCGGCGGCAACGGCACGATGCCGATCGTGGCCTGGCCGAGCTGGTCGAGGCTCTCGTGGTCCCAGGTGATCCATGCGGTGGTGTTGTCGCCGAAGCGGGTGCTGAACGCCGCCCGCGTCGCCCAATTGTTCTCCGGCGACAGATCCTCGCCGGTGGCCGCGTCCTGCAACCAGCCATCGGCATGGTTGAACAGCCCATTGAAGCGGAACGCCGATACCTCGCCGACCGGGATGTTGGCCATGCCCTCCAGGTACTGCTTGCCGTCCTCGGCCAGGCGCAGCTTGGCCCGCGCCTGGAGCTCCGGGCCCGGACGGTGGGTGATGATCGAGATCGCGCCGGCGGCGGTGTTGCGGCCGAACAGGGTGCCCTGCGGGCCCTTCAGCACCTCGATCCGCTCGACGTCGGTGAACGGCAACAGCACGCCGCCGCCACGCCCGGCATAGACACCGTCAACGTAGACGCCGACCGCCGGATCGGTGCCGATGCCGAAATCGTCGGTGCTGATGCCGCGCAGCTGGAAGCTGGGCTGGGTCGGCTGCTGGCTGTCGATCACCAGGCCGGGCACGAACGAGTCGATGTCGCCCAGGTCCTCGGCGGCGACGTCGTCGAGCAATTGCTCGTTGACCACCTGCAGGGCGATCGGCACGTCCTGCAGCTCCTGTTCGCGGCTCTGCGCGGTGACCGTGATCGCGTCGAGGGTGGTCGCGTCGGGGCCATCGGCGCCGTCTTCCTGCGGCGCGGCAAAGGCGATGGACGCGACTCCGGCGGCGAGGCCGCCGAACAGGACCTGGCGTACGCGCAGGCTCAAGGGATGCTTGCGAACCGTCATTGAGTACTCCCCTACTCCATGATTGCGGTGAACGTGTCGTTGGCTGAAGCGTCTGTCGTGGATGATCCGGATTGCGGATGGATGTGCGGCAGCAATACGCCATATCGACGCGCATGTACACGGCCCGGCGATCCCGGGCCGTCGCCGCCCCCGCGGGCCCGACATCCGCTGAAGCCCCCACTCCAGGCGGATGCCGGGCGTTTTCCGCCGGGGTCGCACTCGGTTGCACAGCGGCCCGGCGATGCGCTCATCCGGCGTCTCCGCACTCGCCGGTCTGGGCCGCGATCCAGGCTTCGATCAGGGCCACGCCCTCGCGATGGACGACGCTGCGCCCCAGCTCGGGCATCATCACGCCCGGATCGGTGCTGATCATGCGATAGCTCAGGATCGAACGTTCCGGATGGCCCGGCACGATGCCGAAACGGCGGTCGCCGGTGCCGTGCCCGGCCGCGATCGGCAGCTTGCATCGGCCCAGCCTGAGCGGCTGATCGACCGCGCTGCCCAGCCACAGGCCGGAGGTGTTGCCGGGGCCCCCGGGGCTGTGGCAATGCGCGCAGTTGACGTCCAGATAGGCGCGCGCGCGCGCCTCGACGGTCTGCGTTCCATCGCGCCAGTCGGCGACCCGCGGCATCGCACCATCGGCCGGCAGGTCCCGCAGATAGCCCTGCGCACGCCAATGCCGCAACTGGTTCTCGCGCACCGGGCTGCCATCGGCATCGACATAATCGAAGTCGCGATTCAGATGCCGCGCCTTCGGGCCGATCGGCTCCAGCGCGCGGCTGCGGATTTCGGTGCCGTGGCAACCCGCGCACTGGTTCTGGTCGGGGACCTGGTACAACGCCGACTCGCGGCCGCCCGCGCCGTCGTCGCCTTCGACCAGGGTCAGCGGTACCAGCTCGCCGCTGCGCATCAGCCGCGCCTCGGTCTGCTCGCGGTTCCACACGTAGGGCAGCGCGACCCAGCCTGCCTCGCGCCGCACCAGCAGACGGGTCTCGATCAGGCGCACCTTGTCCAGCTGCAGGCGGCCGCCGGCCAGCGCGCCCTCGCCGCCCTGGCTGCGCAGCACCGCGTCGCTGTCAGCCGCCTCGCCGGCCACGCGCGGGTAATAGAAGGTCTTGCTGATGATGGTGCCGACCGGGAAATCGAACGTCGCCTCGCCGTCGTAGACGGCCGCCTTGCCCTCGGGCATCCACACCGTGCGCAGCTTGTGCGCGTAATCGGAGAACAGCGGCGTGTTGAGGTCGTAGGGGACGACGCCGGCGCTGGGCGCCATCACCCCGTCCTCGCGCACGAACAGGTTCCATTCCGACAGCGTCGCCGGCTGGCCCTCGGCATGGAAGCGCACCGGCCCGGAAACCGGCTTGCAGGCGACCAGTGCGACCATCAGGACCGCCAGCGCCGCGGCACGCCACCCCGACAGTGCCGCCGGGGCGTCGTGCCTCCACAGCGCCTCAGCCACGCCGCAGGTCCACCGTCGGCAGTTGCGGCAGCCGGCAGTCGTGGCCGGCGAGGTCCTGACTGGGGTTCTTGTAGCCGCCGGGGCCATCGGCATTGATCACCCCCGACACGTCGCGCAGGCAGATCTGCGGGCCGCCCTCCAGGTCGGTGTTGAGGTAGCCGTCCCACAGCACGTCGGGAAAGCGGCCGCGCAGGCCGTACACCGAGACCTTCAGCGCCTTCAGGTCGAGCCCGTCGGGCGCGTCGCCGCCGCCGGACAGGCGGTTGCCGTGCACCGAGATCCGCTCCGGATACGGGTCGAAGCTGTCCGAGCGGCTGTCGTCCTTGTAACCGGTCGAATAGACGCTGGAGACGATGATGTTGGCGGTCTTGTTGTCCTGGATGTCGTTGTCGAAGATCTCGACATCGTCGTTGGAATTGATCACCACGCCGCTGCCGGCCGGCACGCTCGCCACCGGTGTGCCCTTGGCGCCGAAGTTGGCGGTGTTGTTGGCCACGACCCGGTTCCCGAACACCCGGATGTTGCCGCCGGGCTGCTCCAGCGCCGGCATGTTGAACACCAGGATGCCGCCGGTGTTGTTTGTCGCAAGATTGCCGTGCACGTCGGCGTTGACGGTGTTCTCGATCTCGATGCCGGCGACGTTGTACTCGGCGCGGTTGTTGCGCACGATCACCTCGCGCGACTGGCCGACATAGATGCCGGCGTCGGACGCGCCGATCGCGATCGAATCCTCGATCAGCACGTTGCGGGTCTTCACCGGATACAGACCATAGCCGCCGTTGCCGGTGTCCGGGCCGCCGGTCCACTCCACCCGCACCCCGCGGATGGTGATGTGCTCGCCCTCGTTGACCTTCAGGCCGTCGCCCTTGGCGTCCTCGATCGCCAGGTTCTCGATGGTGAAGTGGCTGGCATTGACCAGCAGGCCCTCGGCACCCGCCTTCTGGCCCTTGAAGCTGAGCACGCTCTTGTCCTGGCCGGCGCCGCGCAGGGTCACGT
Source organism: Marilutibacter maris (assembly GCF_003233695.1). NCBI lineage: Bacteria > Pseudomonadati > Pseudomonadota > Gammaproteobacteria > Lysobacterales > Lysobacteraceae > Marilutibacter > Marilutibacter maris. The sequence goes on from NZ_CP029843.1 coordinate 3,355,671, forward strand.
TGTCCACCCGCAGGCTCAGGCCGCGATCGAAGCTGTAGCGACCCGGCGGCACCTCGATCACGTCGCCGGGCCTGGCGTCGAGCAGCTTCTCGCGCAGGACCTGGGCGAACGCGGCGTCACCCTCGGCCACACTGGCGCTGGGCACGTAATCCGAACCGCCATCGCCGCAGGCGCCCAGCACCGCCGCCGCGACCGCCGCCAGCACCACGCGCCGGATCGGGCGCGCGCGCGGCGGCCGCCCGCCCCCATCCATCTTCGAGATGCCCGCCATCGTGATGCCCCTCATCGCTGCCTCTGTCGATGCCGCCGTCATCCGGCTGTCATCGAAGTCTCCAATGACCAGTGGCACGGGCGTGAGGGCCAGGCCGGCATAGAATGGGGGGCAAACCGGACAAGCTACGCCAGCGTATGTCAGCGAACGACCTCCCGGACCCCGCCGAGCTCCATGTCGTCAACATCAAGAGCGGCATCGTCGCCGGGCTGATCGCGCGGGCCGACGAGCTCGGTGTGGCGTGCGAAGGCTGGTTCACCGGCCTGCGTCTGCAGCGCGCGCAGTTCGAGGCCGACCCGCCGGTCTACCTGTCCTATCGCCAGGCCTGCGAGATCGTCCGCCGCGCCCTGCGCAGCCTGCCCGGCCAGGCTCATGGCCTGGTGATCGGGCAACGTCAGGATGTCGGCCACTTCGGCCTGCTCGGGCTGGCGATGCTGACCGCCGAGGATTTCGGCGAGGCGCTGCGGATCGGCATCCACTACGCACCGATCACCGGCGCGATGATGGAGCTGCAACTGGAGCCCTGCCGCGGCGGCGATGGCCGCGACTGCGTCGCGGTGTCGGCACGGATGCGCACGCGCGAGGCGGAGATCGAGCCGTTCCTGTGCGAGGAGCTGTTCGCCAGCTGCCTGATGCTGTGCCGCGGCCTGCTCGGCCCAGGCTTCAGCCCGCTGGCCGCCGAACTCGCCTACCCGGCGCCGGCGCATGCCGCCGACTATGCGCGGGTGTTCGGCTGCGCGGTCGACTTCGATGCGGGCTGCAACCGGGTCGTGATCGAGCGACGCTGGCTGCAGGTCGCGATGCCGGCCCACAACCCGGCCAGTGCCGCCCACGTGCTGGCGTTGTGCCGCGAGCAGATGCCGTCCGAGCGCCCGGTCAACGAGATCGTCGGCGCGGTCGAGCGTCTGCTGCTGTTGCAATTGGCCGACGCCCCCAGGCTGATCGACATCGCCGCCGAGCTGCATCTGACCGAACGCACCCTGCGCCGCCACCTGTGCGATGCCGGCACCAGCTACAAGGCGATCCACGACCGGGTCCGGCGCGAGGCCGCCGAAGCGCTGCTGCGCCGTCCCGACGCGCGCATCGCCGAGGTCGGCGCCGCGGTCGGCTTCCGCGACGCGCGCGAGTTCCGCCGCGCGTTCAAGCGCTGGACCGGGATGGCCCCGCGCGAGATGCGTCAGCGCGCGAACTGAGCCGCCGCGCCGACCAGAGAGGCTGACGGAGTGTCCGTGCGCTCCAGAACGGGTTTCGTAGGAGCTGCGTAAGCTGCGACCGGGAGTTTCCCGTTAAGGCTCCATCGCGGCTATGGCCGTTCCTGCGTGGGCTCCTACAGCACCAGGATCGCGTCGACCTCGAACGCCGCGCCCTTGGGCAGGCCGGCGACCTCGATCGTCGAGCGGGCCGGATACGGGGCCTGGAAGTACTCGCCCATCACCGCGTTCACCGCCGCGAAGTCGCCCAGATCGATGACGTAGAGGCCGAGCCGCACCACCTGCGCCAACGATCCGCCCGCGGCTTCGCAGACCGCCTTGAGGTTCTCGAACGAACGCCGCGCCTGTGCGCTGATGTCGCCGGAAACGATCTCGCCGGTGGCCGGATCCAGCGGGATCTGGCCCGACAGGTAAACGGTGTTGCCGGCGCGGACCGCCTGCGAGTACGGACCGATCGCGGCCGGGGCGTTGTCGGTGTGGATGATCTGGCGACTCATGCGTCGACTCCTTGGACGGGTCTGCAAGTCTAGTCGAGCCGGATGGCCGGCGACCGTCGCCGAAGCCCGCGCCATTCAAACCGACGCGCCCCGGTCTCGCATGGGCTCCCGTAGGAGCGGCGTAGGCCGCGATGAAGCATTCATGGGAAGGCCCTCGCGGCTCACGCCGCTCCTACGAGAGAGGGACAGGTGACCCAACCCCCTGAGTCAGGCGATTCGCGCCATCGGCGCGAATGGGGGTGTGGAAGCGCAACGGTGGGGCCCAAGGTTTGCGCAGCAAACTTTGCGGGTTCCCGGGCGCAGCCCGGGGATCGCGGGTCAGATCCGCTGCACGCCCAGCACCACCTGCAGGCGTCGCACGCGCCGGATCACGTCGGCCAGATGGCGGCGGTCGGCGACCTCGATCGAGAATTTCATCACCGCGACATGGGTGTCGCGCTCCAGGTACTCGACTCGGTCGATGTTCGACTCCGCGTCGGCGACCGCGGCCGCCACCTGGGCGAGTGCGCCGGGACGGTTGTCGACCTCGATCTTGAGCGCGGCGGCGAAGTCGCCGGAGACCTCGCGGTCCCATCCGATCGACACCCAGCGGTCCGGCGACTTGCGGTACTCGGCGACATTCGGGCAGTCCATGCGATGCACGACCACGCCCCTGCCGGCGGTGTGATAGCCCATGATCTCGTCGCCGGGAATCGGCAGACAGCACTGGGCGAAGCTGATCACCCCGCGCTCGGCGCCGGTGATCAGGATGCGGTCCTCCGGCCGCGGCCCGCGCACCGACTTGCGCCGTTCCGGCGCGCCCGGAGTCTCCCGCGCCAGCGACTGCGCGACCTGGCTGGGCATGCGGTTGCCCAGCGCGATCTCGGCCAGCAGTGCCTCCAGGCGCGGGAAGCGGTGCTCGGCCAGATAGGCGTCGATGCGCACCTGCGGCACCCGGTCCAGCGAGGTATCCAGGCCCTCCAGCGCGCGATCGAGCATGCGGTGACCCAGTTGCACCGCATCCTCGTGGCCGATCTGCTTGAGCTGCTGGCGGATTGCGGTGCGGGCCTTGCCGGAAACAACGAACTCCAGCCACTGCGGCTTGGGAATCGACGACCGCGCGGTGATCACTTCGACACGCTGGCCGCTGGTCAGGCGGGTGCGCAGCGGCGACAGCTTGCCGTCCACGCGCGCGGCCACCGCCTGGTTGCCGACGTCGGTATGCACCGCGTAGGCGAAGTCCAGCGCGGTCGAATTGCGCGGCAGCGACATGATGTCGCCCTTGGGGGTGAACAGGTAGACCTCGTCCGGGAACAGGTCGACCTTGACGTTCTCCAGGAACTCCAGCGACGAGCCGGTCGCGTGCTGCGACTCGACCAGGCCGGTGATCCAGCTGTGGGCGCGGCTCTGGGCACTGTTCGGGCCCTCGCCGCCGTCCTTGTAGGACCAGTGCGCGGCGATGCCCTTCTCGGCGATCAGGTCCATCTCCTCGGTGCGGATCTGCACCTCGACCGGGGAGCCGTAGGGACCGAACAGCACGGTGTGCAGCGACTGGTAGCCGTTCGCCTTCGGGATCGCGATGAAGTCGCGGAAGCGCGCGTCCAGCGGCTTGTAGGTGGCATGGACGACGCCCAGCGCGTGATAGCAGTCGGGCACCGAGCGCACCACGATGCGGAACCCGAACACGTCCATCACCTGGGTGAAGCTCTTATGCTCGGCGCGCATCTTGGTGTAGATGCTCCACGGCGACTTCACCCGGCTGATCAGACGGTGCTGCAGCTTCTCCTTGGCCAGGCGCTGGGCGAGGTTGGCCTCGATCTGCACCAATGCCTCGCGCCGCACCACCGGCTGGGTGCGGATGCGCTTCTCGATCACCGCGTGGCGCCACGGATGCAGGGCGCGGAAGCCCAGGTCCTGCAGTTCGGCCTTGATCAGGTTCATGCCCAGGCGCTGGGCGATCGGCGCGTAGATCTCCAGCGTCTCGCGGGCGATGCGCTGGCGCGCCTCGGCGCCCTGCGCGCCGAGCGTGCGCATGTTGTGCAGGCGGTCGGCGAGCTTGATCAGGATCACCCGCAGGTCGCGCGACATCGCCAGCAGCATCTTGCGGAAGCTCTCCGCGGTCGCCTCGGCGCGGTCGCGGAACTGCAGCTTGTCCAGCTTGGTGACGCCGTCGACCAGCTCGGCGACGGTCTCGCCGAACTCCTCGGCCAGGCACTCGCGGGTGACCGGCGTGTCCTCGATGGTGTCGTGCAGGATCGCCGCGATCAGGGTCTCGACATCCAGGCCCTGCTCGGCCAGCACCTGGGCGACCGCGACCGGATGGGTGATGTACGGCTCGCCGGACTTGCGGTTCTGTCCCGCATGCGCCGACGCGCCGACCGCCCAGGCCCGGCGCAGCCGCTGCCGCTGGGCGTCGTCCAGATAGTCGGCGGCGCGCTCCAGGTCCTGCACATAGTCCGGCAATACCGCGGCGTCGGCGCTGGACTGCGTCGTGGTGCGGTTGGAGCCGGGCATGGCGGGACGTGCGGACATACGGGCAATCTAGCAGGGTGGCGGGAGAACGCACATCCCGTGCGTCGCGCGACTCGCCGCGGCGCGGCGGGCCCCGGCGAGCACCGCGGAGGTCCCGCTGCGGGTCGACGTCCGCACGGCACCGGGACCTCGCAAAAACGCAACGGCCCCGCCTGGGCGGGGCCGCTGACACCTGTCCGGCCTTGCGGCCCAGGCGGCGACTGGAAGGGCGTCCGGCGCGCGGCCGGCGCCGGCGCTCAGTCGTCGTTCTTGGACATGTCCTCGTCGGCGACCACCTCGGCGGCGGCCCACTCCAGCGCCTCGCGCTCCTTGCGCTCGCGCTCGGCCTTCTCGACCGCCTCGATATACTCGGCGTCGACCTCGCGGGAGGCGATCTCGCGCAGCGCCAGCACGGTCGGCTTGTCGTTGGACTCGCTGTTGTCGATCATCGGCTCGACGTTGTTGGCCAGCTGGCGCGCGCGCTTGGCGGCCATCATGACCAGTTCGAAGCGGTTATCGACCACTTCCAGGCAATCTTCTACGGTGATGCGTGCCATGGGGCTCCTGGCGGCGCTGGGCCGTCATGCTGGCTTTGAGGGCCGGCCAGTCTATCCCCTGCGGCCATGCCGAAGCAAGCCCGCCCCTTGGAAATCAGTCAGTTAGGAATTCCCGGCCCGCCCGCCGGTCGACGCGACCGCCGCCACCGCGGTGCCATTGCGGCGTGGCGAAGCGCGCAAGTACTTGATCCTGCGGCCACCCGCGATCCGCATGCCCGCTGTCGGGGCGTCCCTCAGTCCCCGCTCCCGTCGCCACCCGGCCCGGCCAGCAGCGCGCCGATCAGGCGGCCGTGACGGGCCACCTGCATCTCCCTGCGCAGCCGGCTGGCGGTGAACACCGCGCACATCTCGTCCACCGCCATCGCGAAGTGCTCGTTGACGATCACGTAGTCGAACTCGCCGTAGTGCGACATTTCCTCGCGCGCGGCCGCCAGCCGCTGCGCGATCACCTCCTCGCTGTCCTGGCCGCGATTGCGCATGCGCTGCTCCAGCGCCGCGCGCGACGGCGGCAGGATGAACACGCTGATCGCGCCGGGGACCTGCTTGCGGACCTGGCGCGCACCCTGCCAGTCGATCTCCAGCAGCACGTCGCGACCGGCCGCCAGCTGCGGCTCCACCGATTGCCGCGCGGTGCCCTTCCAGTCGCCGTGCACGCGCGCGTGCTCGAAGAAGTCGCCGGCCTCGACCATGCGCTCGAATTCGGCCTCGTCGACGAAGTGGTAGTGCTCGGCGTGACGCTCGCCCGGACGCGGCTTGCGTGAGGTGAACGAGATCGACAGGCAGATGTTCGGGTCGCGCGCGAGCACCGCGTTGACGATGCTGGATTTTCCGGCACCGGACGGGGCGGCGACGATGAACAGGGTTCCACGCATAGGACTTGGATTAGAAGTGAGTGAAGAGGAGTGAGGAGTGAGGGGAAGCGGACCGGCGCCATTCCCGCGCCCGGTCAGGAGAGCGGAAATCCGCGGGTGCCTTCCTCTCACTCCTCACTGCTCGCCCCTCATTACTCGATGTTCTGGATCTGCTCGCGGACCTGGTCGATCAGCACCTTCAGCTCGACCGCCGCGGCCGAACTGCGCGCGTCCACCGACTTGGAACCCAGGGTGTTGGCCTCGCGGTTGAACTCCTGCAGCAGGAAATCCAGGCGCCGGCCGACCGCTTCGCGCAGCTTCAGCACCCGCCGCGCCTCGCCGATGTGGGCGCTGAGACGGTCGAGCTCCTCGTCGACATCGAGCTTCTGCAGCCAGATCACCAGCTCCTGCTCCAGCCGGCCGGGCTCGACCGGCTGCGCCAGGTCGCCCAGGCGGGTCTGCAGTTTCAGCCGCTGGGCCTCGCGGATCGCCGGCATCAGCTCGCGCAGGGTCGCCACATGGGCCTGGATCCCGTCCAGCCGCTCGCCGATGAACGCGGCCAGCTTGGCGCCCTCGCGCTCGCGCGCGGCGACGAATTCGTCCAGCACCTCATCCAGCAGCGCCAGTGCCTCGGTCTGCAGCGCGGCGGCATCGGCCGCGGGCGCCTGCATCACGCCCGGCAGCTGCAGCAGCTGGGCGAACTCGGTATGCAGGCCGGGGAAACGCGAGGACAGGTCGATCGCCAGTTCGCTCAGCTCGCGCAGGCGGGTCGGATCGACCTTCAGCGCGCCCTCGCCCTCCGGCGCGCGCATGCGCAGGACCAGGTCGACCTTGCCGCGCGACAGCCGCGCGTTGATCCGTTCGCGCAGCGCCGGCTCCAGCGAGCGCAGGTCGTCGTGCAGGCGGGTGCCGACTTCCAGGAAGCGGTGATTGACCGAGCGCAGCTCGCAGGTCAGCGAGCCCCAGGGCGTCGCCCGCTCGCCACTGGCGTAGGCGGTCATGCTGCGGATCATGGGGTGGTCCTGCCGTCCGGGCGCTGCGATGCGGCCGTGAAGTATGCCACTTCGGGCGCCGGGGCGGCCCTGCGGCCGTCTGCAACATGCCGTGGATCGGGCGATCGGCGATGCCGGCAGGCCGAGGGCCGGCCCCCGAGCGGATAGAATTGCGTCCCGATCCAGCATAGACGTGCCCGATGACCGATCCGACCGCGAGTTCCCCCGCCATCGCGCGCCCCAGTGGCCGCGCGCCCGACCAACTGCGCGAGATCCGCATCGAACGCGGCTTCACCCGTCACGCCGAGGGCTCGGTGCTGATCAGCTTCGGCGACACCCGGGTGCTGTGCACCGCCAGCGTCGACAACAAGGTGCCGGGGTTCCTGCGCGGCAAGGGCGAGGGCTGGATCACCGCCGAGTACGGCATGTTGCCGCGCTCGACCCATACCCGCAGCGACCGCGAGGCCGCGCGCGGCAAGCAGGGCGGGCGCACGCTGGAGATCCAGCGCCTGATCGGTCGTTCGCTGCGCGCCTGCGTCGACCGCGGACTGCTGGGCGAGCGCACGATCACCCTCGACTGCGACGTGCTGCAGGCCGACGGCGGCACCCGCACCGCGGCGATCACCGGCGCCTATGTCGCCCTGGTCGACGCGATCAACGGCCTGGTCGCCAGCGGCGCGATCAAGTTGCCGTCCTGCGGCCGCACTCCGGTGTTCGGCGCGATCGCCGCGGTCTCGGTCGGCATCTATCGCGGGGTGCCGGTGCTCGATCTCGACTACGCCGAGGACAGCGACTGCGACACCGACATGAACGTGGTGATGAACGACGGCGGCGGTTTCATCGAACTGCAGGGCACCGCCGAGGGGCACGCGTTCCGCCGCGACGAGCTCGATGCGATGACCACGCTGGCGCAGTCCGGCATCGAACGCCTGATCGAATTGCAGCGCGAGGCGCTGGCCGGATGAAGCCGCATATCGCGCTGATCGCGCTGCTGGTGCGCGACTACGACGAGGCGATCGCCTGGTACCGCGACGCGCTGGGTTTCGCCCTGCTCGAGGACCTGGACCAGGGCGGCGGCAGGCGCTGGGTGCGCATGGCGCCCGGCGGCGACCGGCAGTTCAGCCTGCTGCTGGCGCGCGCCGACAACCCGCGCCAGCAGGCCGCCGTCGGCGACCAGCACGGCGGCCGCGTCGGCTTCTTCCTTCACACCGACGACTTCCAGCGCGATTTCGCGGTGATGACCGCGAAGGGCGTGCGCTTCCAGGAGACGCCGCGCGAGGAGCCCTACGGCACGGTCGCGGTGTTCGAGGACCTGTACGGCAACCGCTGGGATCTGCTGGAGCCCAGGCAGCCATGACCTCGACGGCATCCACCGCCACCGGCCCCGTTTCGACCCGCTCCCGCTGGGTGATCGCCAGCAGCAACGCCGGCAAGCTGCGCGAATTCCGCGAGCTGCTCGGTGGCGACGGCGGCGTCGAGTTCGTGACCCAGGGCGAACTGGGCGTCGACGATGCCGAGGAGACCGGCCTGAGCTTCGTCGAGAACGCCCTGCTCAAGGCCCGCCACGCCGCCCGCGCGACCGGCCTGCCGGCCCTGGGCGACGATTCGGGCCTGTGCGTGGACGCGCTCGGGGGCGCGCCGGGGCTGTATTCGGCCCGCTATGCCGGCGGCCATGGCAATGCCGCGGCCAATATCGACAAGCTGCTGACCGCCCTTGCCGAGGTGCCCGAGACCGCCCGTCGCGCGCATTTCATCGCCGTGATCGTGCTGCTGCAGCACGCCGAGGACCCGCAGCCGCTGATCGCGCAGGGCGTCTGGCCCGGGCGCATCCTGTCCACAGCTCACGGCGACGGCGGTTTCGGCTACGACCCGGTATTCCGACCCGACGGCCACGATTGCAGCGCCGCCCAGCTTGACCCGCTGGTGAAGAACCGCATCAGCCATCGCGGCCTGGCGCTGGCCTCGCTGAAGCGGCAGCTCACGAACCTGTACGCGAACCCGTAGGCGCGGCGTGAGCCGCGATGAGGCGTTCCTGGAAAAGCCCTCGCGGCTTACGCCGCTCCTACAATAGGCACATGCCGCACCTGTCGCCGCCGCCGCTGTCGCTGTACGTCCATCTGCCCTGGTGCGTGCGCAAGTGCCCGTACTGCGATTTCAACTCGCACGAAGGGCGCGGCCCGCTGCCGTTCGCGGACTACGTCGACGCGCTGATCCGCGATCTGGACCACGACCTGCCGCTGGTCTGGGGCCGCACCGTGCACAGCGTGTTCTTCGGCGGCGGCACCCCCAGCCTGTTCCCGCCCGACGCGATCGACCGCTTCCTGCAGGAGGCCAGCGCGCGGCTGCGCTTCGTCCCCGGCTGCGAGGTGACCCTGGAGACCAACCCCGGCACCGCCGAGCACGGCCGCTTCGAGCTGTACCGCGAGGCCGGGGTCAACCGGCTGAGTTTCGGTATCCAGAGCTTCGACGACGGCAGTCTCAAACGGCTGGGCCGCATCCACGACAGCGGCGAGGCCGAGGCGGCGGTGAAGCTGGCCCAGGACGCGGGCTTCGACAACCTCAACCTCGACCTGATGTACGCGCTGCCGGAACAGACCCTGGCGATGGCCGAGCGCGACCTGGAACGCGCCTTCGCCCTGCAGCCGGCGCATGTCAGCCACTACCAGCTGACCCTGGAACCGAACACGGTGTTCGCGGCGCGGCCGCCGTCGGGCATTCCCGACGAGGACCACAGCTGGGACATGCAGGAACACTGCCAGGCCCTGCTCGCCGACGCCGGCTACGCGCAGTACGAGGTCAGCGCGTACGCCCGCGACGGCCGCCAATGCGCGCACAACCTGAATTACTGGCACTACGGCGACTATCTGGGCATCGGCGCCGGCGCCCACGGCAAGATCACCTCCGGCCACAACCAGGAGATCCTGCGGCGGTGGAAACAAAAGCACCCCGCCCGCTACATCGCCGACGCCGGCACCGACGCGGCGATCGGCGGCGACGACCGGGTCGCGCCCGAGCGCCGGGCGTTCGAGTACATGCTCAACGCGTTGCGCCTGGTCGATGGCTTCCGGCTCGGCGAGTTCATCGCCCGCACCGGCCTGTCCCCCGACGACATCCGTCCACAACTGGACACGGCACTGGCCCGCGGCTGGCTGACCCAGGACGGCCCGCTGCTGCGTCCGACCGAGCTGGGACGGCGTTTCACCAACGACGTGGTCGCGCTGTTCCTGTAACGCGCCTCCATGCGCCTCCCGCGGGCACCGACCTTGCACCGCACAACCCGTGCCCCTCGCGCGTGCCCGGCAGCGCCGCAAGCGCTTGATCCGGCACGGCCGGCGCGCCGTGCCGGCCGCGGGCCTTTGCCAATCCTGGCCGAGCGTGCTTCCATCTGACGTTGATTCGTTCAGGTCAGGCGCATTCGTTTGCCCGGGCCGGGGGTCTGGCCGATCCACGCGCTGTCGGCGCCGTCCTGCTCCACATCATCCCTTTGGCCAGGGCTATCAGGGCATGTCCGCAAGATTGGATCCCAACACCATCCCGCACCCCCACAGGAACCTGGCCTCGGCCGAGCTGCCGCGTCGCGTCCGGGCGGCACTCGAGCGCCTGTACGCGCTGGCCTCGGACAGTTTCGGCCGCCAGCTCGAGGGCATGCTGACGGAGTTCGAGCAGCAGCTGTTCAAGCTCGCCGACCAGGCACGCAATCCGGCGCTGCAGGCCGGTTACTTCGAGACCCTGCGCAAGGTCCGCCTGCACCGCGCGCAACTGGCGCCCCGGTTCATGGCCGGACTGGAAACCGCGCTGGCCACGATCCGCGAACCGGCGGCCGAGGACGCCACCGAGGCCTCCGACCACGGCGACTTCGACGACCTGCGCCTGGTCGACGACGCCGAGGTCAGCGAGGCGACCGTGCTGGCCGGGATCGCGTCCCGGCACGAGTCGCGGGCGGGCCTGCCCTTGCTGCTGCTGGGACAGCGCTTCGGGGTCCTGGCCGGGGCGCCCGCCTTCGATGCCGAACGGCTCCCGGTCGGACCGCACCGCCTGTGCCTGCTGCTTTCCGAGGCCGGCGAGGTGCTGCAACTGGAGCAGGAGGCACGGCTGCTGCTGTTCCAGTGCTTCAACAGCCACGCGATGACCGGCTACGCGCAGCTGGTCGAGGCGATGAACGCGATGCTGGCCCGCGAGAACATCCTGCCGGGGCTGTCCTACGTGCCGCTGCGCACGCGCCCGACCGCCCAGGACGCAGCGCCGCAGCCGGCGGCGCAGGAACAACCGCAGGCTTCCGACGCCGGGGAGCGGCCCCGCAACGCACCCTCGTCCCCGCCCGGCCGCGCGGACGAGGCGGCGCCCGCCTCTGAGCGTCCGCATACCCGCTGGTGGGGCGAGAACGGCAACGGCAGCGGCTCCGCCGAGGAGGAAAAGGCGGCGCTGTCGATGTTGCAGGAGCTGCTCTCCAGCCGCCGCAAGGCGCTGGGCTCGCTGCGCAAGGACCCCGGTGGCGGCAACCAGGCCCCGCTGAAGACGCCCGACGTGGTCGCCGCGCTGGGCTCCCAGCAACAGATGGAGTCGGGCGATGTGCAGCGCCCGCGCACCATCGCCGACCTCAAGCAGGCATTGCTGGCCCAGAGCCGGCAGCAGCATGGCCAGGCCATGCGCCTGTCCAGCGAGGACGAGGACACCTTCGAGCTGCTCGGCCTGCTGTACACCGGGATCGGCCGCGAGCTGCGCGAGGGCACGCTCAGCAGCAACCTGCTCGAACGCCTGCAGGTGCCGCTGCTGCGCCTGGCCCTGCTCGACCGGGCGTTCTTCATCCGTTCCCAGCACCCGGCCCGGCAACTGCTCAGCGCGGTCGCCGAGGCCGGCGCCAAGTGGATGGACGAGGACGGCAGCGACCCGCGCCTGGAACGCCAGTTGCGCGAGGCGGTCGACCACGTGGTCCAGAACTTCCAGGGCGATGCGGAAGTGTTCGAGGCGGCCAACCAGCCGTTGCAGAACCATCTGCAACTGATGGCCCGCAAGGCCGAATTGAGCGAACGCCGCCACGTCGAGGCGGCGCGCGGCAAGGAAAAGCTGGTGATGGCCAAGCGCCGCTCCGGCGAGGCGATCGAACAGGCGCTGGCCGGTCGCGAGCTGCCGCGCTTCCTGCGCAAACTGCTCGACCAGGCATGGGCGGACGTGCTGACCCTGACCCTGCTCCGGCATGGCGAGGACTCGCAGGAGTGGCAACAGTACGCCGGCATGACCTCGCTGCTGGCGGCCACCGGCATCGGCAGCCAGAAGCCGCCCGAGGGCCTCGACCGCCAGGTCGAACAGGCGCTGTCCCAGGTCGGTTACCACGAGGACGAAGCGGCCCAGATCGCCCGCCACCTGACCACCGGCCGCGACGAGAGCGGCGACGGCGACCCGGCCTCGCGCACCGAGCTGACGATGAAGCTCAAGGCGCGCGCACGGCTGGGCGACGATGCCGAGCCCCCGAAGGCGAAGCCGCTGGCCCCGCGCAACCCGCGCGAGCAGGCCTGCTACGAGCACCTGCGCACGCTTCCGTTCGGAACCTGGATGGAGTTCGTGCTGAACCAGCAGGGCGACGTCGTGCGTCGCCGCATCGCATGGTTCAGCACCGTCACCGACCGTGTGCTGTTCGTCAACCAGCGCGGCCAGCGCATCGACGAACAGTCGCTGGATCACGTCTCGCGGCTGATGGCGCAGGACCAGGTCCGGGTCGTCTCCGCCGACCGCGGACGCCTGGTCGACCGCGCCTGGCAGGCGGCGCTCGGCGCATTGCGCAACTTCGCCGGCATGCCGGACCAACTGCAGGGAGCCGCACCTTGACCGCCATCGGTACACACAGGGAGTTCCGTCGCGCACGGCGCCAGAGCGTGCAGGCCAACGTGATGGTGACCGACAGCATGACCGATCGCGATGTCGGCCGGATCGGCAACCTGTCGGAGACCGGCATGCTGCTGATCGCCCATACCGCCCTGGTCGACGACGCGCTGTACCAGTTCCGCTTCAGCCTCGGCCAGGGCGCGACCGCCACGATCGAGGCCGGCGTACACCTGTTGTGGCAGGACCGCGCCAGCGCACCCGGGCAGATCTGGGCCGGGTTCCGCTTCATCACCCTGCTCGACAGCCAGTTGCACCAGCTTCGCGACTGGCTGGCCAGCCACAACCCGCGCCGCCCCGGCTGAGCCGGGCGGACCCCTCCCGGCGACGCGATCAGGCCGCGTCGCCGTGGAAGGTCACGTACTCCGGCTCGTGCAGCGCGAATCCCTGTCCGTAGTCGACGCCCAGCTCGACCAGGGCCTCGGCGACCTGCGGGTCGTTGACCCACTCGGCCACCACCTTCAACCCACGCTGGTGGCCGATGTCGCAGACCGCGCGCACGATCGCCTCGCTCATCGGGTCGATCAGCATGTCGCGGATGAAGCTGCCGTCGATCTTGATGATGTCCACCGGCAGATTCTTGAGATAGCCGAACGAGGACATCCCGGCACCAAAGTCGTCGAGTGCGAAACTGCAGCCGATTGCGCGCAGGCGTTCGATCAACCGCACCACGTGCGACAGGTTGCGCACCGCCACCGTCTCGGTGATCTCGAAGCAGATCCGCGAGGGATCGACCCGGTGGCGGTCGATCAGGGCCAGGATGTGGTCGGCCAGCGCATTGTCCTCGATGCTGGCTCCCGACAGGTTGATGGTCGCCATCTTCAGACCGGTCCCGCTCGGATGCAGGCGATCGAAGTTGGCGATCACCGTCTCGATCACCCAGCGATCGATCATCGGCATCAACCCGTAGCGCTCGGCCGCCGGCAGGAACGCGCCCGGCACCACCTGTCGACCGTTGTCGCCGCGGAAGCGCAGCAGCACCTCGATCCGGGGCCCGCCGTCGCGTGGCGCCGCCAGCGGCCAGACCTCCTGGTACTTCAGCAACAGCAGGTGTTCGTCGACCGCCCAGCGCAGCCGGTTGGCCCACTCCATCTCGCTCTGCCGACGGGTCGCGTCGTCGTCCATCGCCGAATAGAAGTGCACCCGGTTGCGTCCGCTCTCCTTGGCGATGTAGCAGGCGGTATCGGCCTGGGTCAGCAGGTCGTCGAGCGAGGTGTCGGCATGCTCGATCATCACCACGCCGATGCTCGCGGTGATGGTGAACGAACGCTGCTCCCAGACGAAGACGTAGCCGTCGATGTGGCGACGCAGGCGCTCGCCGACCTCTTCGGCGCCGGCCCGGTTGTGCACGTCCGAGACCAGGACACCGAATTCGTCGCCGCCCAGGCGCGCCAGCACGTCCTCGCCACGCAGCTGCTCGCGCATCACCATCGCCAGCTGCGCCAGCAACTGGTCGCCGGCGATATGGCCGGAGGTATCGTTGATCAGCTTGAACTGGTCGAGATCGATGTAGAACAACGCACCGACCGGGCCGCCGCTGGCGACCTCCGCGCGTACCCGGTCGAGCCGGCGCTCGAACTCGCGGCGGTTGAACAGCTCGGTGAGGGTGTCGTGACTGGCCTGGTAGGACAGCAGCTCGGTCAGCTGGCGCTGCTCGGAGATGTCGTTGGCCACCATCAGCCACATGCGGCGACCGTCCAGTTCCACCAGCGTGATCGACACGCTGGCCCAGAAGCTGCGCTTCTCGCCGGTCCGCAGCTGCGCCTCCACGCCCTGGCACCCGGATGAATCCGGCATGCTCAATCGGGCCCGCAGCTCGTGGTCCTCGATCAGGTCCTGCAGGGTGCGTTCGCCGACGTTGCCGCCAAGCCGGTCTCGCGCCGCCTGGTTGGCGTAGTGGATCCGCCCGCTGTTGGCGTCGGACAGCACCACCAGCGCCGGCAACAGCTCGGTGAGCGCGCGGAAACGCTCCTCGCTCTCGCGATGGCGCTGGCTCAGCTGCCAGCCCAGGTCCAGCGCTCGCCGGCGGGTGCTGGCCAGCGAGCCGACCAGCAGCGACAGCAACAGGCTGATCACAATGCCCGGGATCAGGACGGTGTCGCGCCAGGCCGACACCGCCCGCGGCGGCGTCAGCTGGGCGACGCGCATCCGCCATGCGCGACCGCCGTGGACCACGTCGACGCTGCGCACCGCACGGCCGTCGCGGGTATGCCCGGCCACGGTCTCCTCCGGCGCCGGAAAGCTCAGCTGCGGGTGCGAGTCGTACAGCATCGCCGGTGCCGCACCCGTCACGTCCCGGACCATCACGTGCAGCCCGTCGCGGGCGTCGGCGGGCAACGCCCATTCGATCAGGCTGCTGACCTGCAGCGATACCGCCAGCGAGCCGACGATGCGCCGGCGGCGTTCGCGGATGTCCACCGGCGGCGCTCCCGCGGTGTAGATCGGCAGGCGCAGGGTGACGCCTTCGGCGGATTCCCCGGTGTGATCGAGCTGGGCAAGGCGGAACGGCGCCGACATCACCGCCTCGTCGGTGTCGCGCGACAGCTCGGCGGCACGCAGGTTGGCCGGCTGCGTGGAAATGTCGAGACCGATCAGGCGCTGGTTGCCTTCCCGGGGCACCACCCAGGTGGTGATGAAGCGATCGCCATCCCCGCCGGCCTCCAGCTCGGAGTAGGCCAGCGCCTGCAGGCTCGGCAGATGCCGTCGCGGCTGCAGATTGGCGTAGAGATGATCGAGCTCGGTCTCGGTCACCATGTCAGAGGTCAGGAACAGGGTCTGCACGGAGCGCACCAGCAGGTCGCAGGTGTCCAGCTGCGACAACAGGGCGGCATGGCTACGTTCGATGATCTTGCCGAAGGCTTCGTCCTGTTCAGCCTGCAGCCTCTGTTGCTGCAGGCGGGTCATCCACAGGGTCGGCAGCAGGCACAGCAGCAGCACGATCAGACCCAGCAGCCAGACACTGGCCCGCCACCGCGGCTTTTCACCCGGTGGCCCCTGCGAAATCGATGAGAATCCGTCAAACTCCTTTGACGTTCCCAAGAGTATCTCCCGATGTCCGCGACTGCCCTGGCGATCTTATACCGACAACACCTCGACGTACTCGAGCAGCGTGCAAGCGTCGCGCTCGAGCGTGGTGGATTTGAGCATCTGGTTGTTCCCAGTGGCACGCTGCACTACCAGGTCTTCGACGATCGCGACTACCCCTACGCGGTCAATCCCCACTTCAAGGCCTGGGCTCCGCTGACCCGCAATCCCGGCAGCTGGCTGGTGTTCACGCCAGGCAAGCGCCCGACCCTGATCTACCTGCAGCCGTTCGACTATTGGCACGTGGTCCCGCAGGCGCCTAGCGGCTACTGGGTCGAGCATTTCGACATCAGGATCATCCGCACCGCCGACGAGGCCGCGCAACACCTGCCGCCTCCCTCGCGCTGCGCGATCATCGGCGAGCCGCAGAGCGCGCTGGGCGAGCACGTGCCCAACAATCCGCAGGCGGTGATCGACTATCTGCACTACCACCGCGCCTACAAGACGCCCTATGAGCTCGCGATGATGCGCGCGGCGAGCGCGTCGGGCGTGCGCGGCCATCTCGCCGCCGAGCGCGCGTTCCGCGCCGGCGCCAGCGAGTTCGGCATCCATCTGGCCTATTGCCAGGCGGTGCGCCAGGACGCGAACGAGCTGCCGTACAACAACATCGTCGCGCTCAACGAGCATGCCGCCGTGCTGCATTACACAGAGCTGGGGCGGCTGCCGCCGAAGGACCCGCGCAGCTTCCTGATCGACGCCGGCGCCAGCCACGCCGGCTACGCCTGCGACATCACCCGGACCCATGCCGCCGACAGTGCCGGCGAGTTCCAGGCGATGGTCCAGGCGGTGGACGCCGCCCAGCTGGGGATGTGCGACCAGGTCCGCGCCGGCACCGACTACAAGCAGATCCACATCGACGCCCACCTCGCCCTGGCCGGAATACTCCGGGAGTTCGGCGTGCTGAAGGTCTCGCCGGAGGCGGCGCTGGAACGCGGCATCAGCAGTGCGTTCTTCCCGCACGGCATCGGTCACGGCATCGGTCTGCAGGTGCACGACGTCGCCGGCTTCGCCGCCAGCGACAGCGGCGGCAGCATCGACAAGCCGACCGGGCACCCGTATCTGCGCCTGACCCGGGTGCTGGAACCGGGCATGGTCGTCACCATCGAGCCGGGCATCTACTTCATCGACATGCTGCTGGAAGAGGTGAAGAAGAACGGCTACGGCGATGCCGTCGACTGGGACCGGGTCGAGGCCTTCAAGCCCTACGGCGGCATCCGCATCGAGGACGATGTGGTCTGCACCGACGCGGCACCGGAGAACCTGACCCGCGACGCGTTCGCGGCGGCCTGACCCTTCCCTTCCTCCGCGGGAGCGGCGAGGGCCGCGATCGGGCTTTCATGGGAAAGCCCGAGGATCGAGGTTTACGCCGCTCCCACGAGGGGAACGATATCCGGCCGCGCCCGGATATCTCCCAAAGTCTGCTGCGCAAGCCTTGGGCCCCGCCGTTGCGCTTCCACACCCCCATTCGCATCTGCCATGCGAATCGCCCCCTGACTCAGGGGCTGGTTTGATACCGTAGGAGCGGCGTGAGCCGCGATGGGGCGTTCATGGGAAGGCAGGCCGAATCGGCGACGCGACGGCTCAGCGCGCCTGCTCGCCCATCAGCGCCTCGATCTCGTCGGCGCTGCGTGCCAGTCCCTCGGTCAGCACCTTGTGGCCATCGCTGGTGACCAGTACATCGTCCTCGGTGCGGATTCCGATGCCGCGCCATTTCGCCGCCACCCGGGTGTCGTCGGCGCCGATGTAAAGGCCGGGTTCGATGGTGAACACCATGCCTGGCTCGAGCAGACGCGATTCGCCGTCGATGCGGTACTCGCCGACATCGTGCACGTCCAGGCCGATCCAATGGCCGGTCTTGTGCCGGTAGTAGCGCCGGTAGCTGCCGTCGGCGATGTTCTTCTCCAGGCGGCCCTTGAGCAGCCCCAGGCGGAGCAGGCCCTCGGTCAGGGTGGCGACCGCGGCATCGTGGCCGGCTTCGTAGGGCACCCCCGGGCGCGCCTGCGCCAGCGCCGCCGCCTGCGCCTGGCCCACCAAGTCGTGCAGCAGGCGCTGCTCCTTGCTGAAGCGGCCGTTGGCGGGAAAGGTGCGGGTGATGTCGGAAGCGTAGCCGCGATACTCGGCGCCGGCGTCGACCAGCACCAGGTCGCCGTCGCGGATCCGGCCGCTGTTGGCGACGTAGTGCAACACGCAGGCATTGGCACCGGCGCCGACGATGCTGCCGTAGGCCGGCACCGCGTCGCTGGCGCGGAACACCCGCTCCAGTTCGGCCTGCAGCTCGTACTCGTGCATGCCCGGGCGCACGACCCGCATCGCCTCGGCATGGGCGCGCATGCTGATGTCGGCGGCGCGCTGCATCAACCGCAGCTCATCGCGATCCTTGAACAGACGCATTTCATCGAGCAGGTGGCCCAGCTCGAGGAACTCGTGCGGCGGTTGCGCGCCATGACGGACCTGGGCGCGCACCCGATTAACCCAGCCGATCAGCTTGAGATCGAACTCCTGGTCGCGACCGAAGTGGTAGTAGACCCGGGTGCGGCCTTCCAGCAGACCGGGCAGGATGTCGTCGAGATCGCCGATCGGATAGGCATCGTCGAAGCCGAACGCCTCCACCGCGCCCTCCGGCCCATGACGCGGGCCGTCCCAGCCCTCGCGCTCGGGATCGCGCTCGCGGCAGAACAACAGGGTCTCGCCGTGGCGGCGGCCGGGTACCAGCACCAGGACCGCCTCGGGCTCCTCGAAACCGCTCAGGTACCAGAAATCGGAATCCTGCCGGTACGGATAATGGGTATCGCGACTGCGGATGCGTTCTTCCGCGGCCGGCAGGACCAGGATCGCGTCGCCGCCGACCATGCGCATCAGCTGGCGACGACGACGGACGTGATTGCGATTCGGAATCGAGAGCGGCTTGTGCACGGGCCTTGGAGACGGGCTTGGGGGCTGGGAGCGAGTCCGGGAACGGGGCTCGGACACCCGCTCAGTTCAGGCGCTGGCGGTCGCGCGCGGCCAGCGCGCAGTCGCCGTGCAGCAGCAGCGCGGCGACGCGTACGAATTCCTCGATCTCGACCAGCGCCTCCTCGTCGGAGTCGTCGCCCTCGTCCTGGGCCTGCGCCGCCGCCAGCCGGGCCAGGTCGGCCAGGGCTTCCTGGCCCTCCTCCGACAGCGGCGGCTGCGCGCCGGCGGCCAGTCCGAACGCACCGACGAAGCCGCGGCACCAGTCGAACAGCGCGCCGCTGCGCTCGGCCAGGCTGGCATCGGATTCGGGCAGCAACAATTCGAAGGCGAAATCCCGGTCGCCGATCTGCGCCGCGGTGCCGCGGGCCAGACGGTCGAACGGCGAGCCAGGGTCGGGCGCGGGCAGGCTGTCGTCCAGCAACAGCCGCGACAGCCAGTCCGGCTTCAGCGTCGAGCCCCCGGCCAGCCAGCCGCACAGGCTGCCATGCAGCTCCGACGCGGAAAGCGCCAGCGACTGGCGGCGGATCTGGGCATCGACATCGTTCAATGCGGGCAATTCGTGAGGGGCGACCGACACGGGCAACTCATGGCTGAAACCTGGATGAGCAAGAGTGTAACAACCGCAAATGGATGCGGCGGCGCCCGTGCCGGGCGATAGACGGCGCGTGCCCGCTCGCACCATCGGATTGGCACGCCCGTCACAGCCTGCCTACACTGCCTTGACTCCAGCAGGATTCCCGTGCCGATGCCTCCACGGCCGTTCCCAGCCCATGCACGACCGACAGCCGCCCGTCTGGCCCGTCGGCTGCCGCGTGCCGCTGTGGGCCTGCTGTGGGCGGTGCTGGCCGGATTGCCGTGGTTGCTGCCCGACAGCGCCGATGCCACCGTCCGCGACTACTACTTCACCCAGCTCGGCAGCGAGCAGGGTCTCGCCCAGGCCACGGTGCAGGCGCTGGCCGAGGACCCGCAGGGCTTCATCTGGGTCGGCACCCAGGGCGGCCTGCACCGCTACGACGGCAACCGCTACCAGTTGTTCCGCCACGACCCCCGCGACCCAGCCAGCCTGCCCGACAGCAGCGTCACCGCCCTCGCGGTCGCCGACATGCACAGCCTGTGGATCGGCTCCAACTCCGAATACGTGGCGCGGCTCGATCTGACCAGCGGCCAGGTGCAGCGTTTCCGGCCCGCGCCCGAGGCGACGCGGGCCCATCGCCAGGTACGGGCGCTGCTGCCCCGCTCCGGCCAGTTGTGGATCGGCACCGGAGCCGGTCTCGAACGGCTGGAGCCGACGACCGGAAAGCGCACCCCGGTACTGATGTTCGATCCCGGCGCACTGGGACAGAACGGCCGCCAGGCGCTGGTTTCCGACCTCAGCGGCAGCGTCTGGTACGCCACCCCGATCGGCCTGTTCCGGATCCCGCCCGGCGGTTCCGCGCAACGGGTGGGTACCGCGCAACCGGCACTGGCGCTGGCGGTCGACCACGCCGGCCGCGTGCTGGTCGGGCGATCCGACGGGCTCTACCGGCTCGGCGACGACGGCGACACGCTCCAGCGCCTGTGGCCCGCCGACGCCGACGCGCTCGACCGGACCGCGCGGGTGCAGGCGATCGCCGAAGCCCCCGACCGGCATCTGTGGCTGTCGATCAGCGGCGAGGGGCTGGTCAGGCTCGACCCCGACAGCGGCCACACGCAAAGGATCCAGGAGGATCCGCTGGTCCGTGCCAGCCTGCCGGAAAGCAGCATCAATGCCCTGCTGGTCGATCGCGGCGGCATGCTGTGGGCGGGCGGTTCGTTCCGCGGCGCCGCGGTCACCGATCCGCGCGGCACCCGCTTCCGCTACATCTTCAATCTGGACCATCTCGACCGCTACAGCATCATCTCCAGCAACAGTGTCCGCGCGATCCTGGAGGGCAGGAACGGCGGCTACTGGATCGCCACCGACGACAGCCGTTTCTGGCACTACGACCCCGGCGCCGACCGTTTCGAGGAATGGACCGCGCAACTGGCCCGTGCATTCGCCGACGACGCCGGAAACGTGCGGGTGGTTTCCATCATCGATGCCGGTCATGGGCGGATGTGGCTGGCGACCGATCGCGGCCTGGTCCGCTTCGAACCCGACACCGGCACCGCCGAGGTCCATCCCCTCGGCGAGTACGACGGCGTCTCCCTGCGCAGCGTGCTGACCGACCGGCGCGGCGACCTGTGGCTGGGCACCACCACCATCGGCGCCCTCCACGTGCCCCGCGATGGCGGCCGCATCGTCCACTACGGCAATCGCGAAGACGATCCGCGACCACTGCCCGGCGGCGCCGTGCACGCGCTGCTCGAGGACCGCGACGGACGGATCTGGTTCGGCGCCGGCGACGGCCTGGGGATGCTGGATCCCGACAGCGGGCGTCTGCACCGCTTCCATCACGGCGCCGACGCCCCCGACAGCCTGTCGGGCAACCTGGTGCGGGCATTGCGGATGGATCACGCCGGCACCGTCTGGGTCGGCACCCGCTCGGGGCTGAGCCGGGTGCTGGAGGACGACGAGGGCGGCATCCGCTTCGACCACCCGCTCGCCGCCAGCCTCGGCGGTCGGCCGGTGCCGATGGTGTTCTCGATCGAAGAGGGTCGCGACGGCCAGCTGTGGATGGGCACCGACACCGGCATGCTGCGCTTCGATCCGGCCAGCGGCGACATCCGCCACTACGGCCTGGCCGACGGTCTGCAGGATCTGGAGTTCAACGGCGGCGCCTCGACCCGGCTGCGCGATGGTCGGTTGCTGTTCGGCGGCGTGCGCGGACTGAACCTGTTCGCTCCCGACCGGATCCGCGATTCGGCCTACGTGCCACCGCTGCGGCTGCTGTCGGCGCGCATCGGCACCCAGTCGCCGACCGATGGCGCGACCCTGTGGCAGCCGCGCATGCTCGACATCCCCGGCGGCACCGACATGCTGCGCCTGCGCATCGGCGCGCTGGACTACGCGTCGACCGCCTCGCTGCGTTACCGCTACCGGATGGACGGCTTCGACCGCAACTGGATCGACAACGGCGACCAGCCGGACATCACCTATACCCGACTGCCACCGGGCCACTACATGTTCCGCGCGCAATCGACCAATCGCGACGGCGTCTGGAACACGTCCGAGCTGCAGGTGCCGGTCCACGTCGCGCCGCCGCTGTGGCGTCACCCGCTGACCGTGGCGCTGGTGGCGCTGGCCGCGCTGGTGGGCGCGCTGGTGGCCGGCTGGCGCTGGCGCCGCAATCACCTGCGCGAACAGGGCTGGTTCCAGCAGATCCGCGAGCGCGAGGAGCGCCTGAAGCTGGCGCTGTGGGCCTCCGGCGACCAGTTCTGGGACTACGACCTGAGCCAGAAGAAGCTCCACTGGATGCGCGTCCACGACCCCGACGGCACCACCCCGCAAATCACCACCCAGACCCAGGTCAACACCACCCACGAGGTGCATGCCGACGACCTGCCGCGAGTGGCCGAGCAACTGCGCCGGCACCTGCGCGGAGACACCGCGCTGTTCCTCTCCGAGCACCGCTCGCGCACGCCCGGCGGCGACTGGGCCTGGGTGCGCGCGCGCGGTCGCGTGGTCGAGCGCGATGCCCAGGGCCGGGCGGTACGGGTGGCCGGTACCGCCCGCGACATCACCCGCAGCCGCAGCGCCGAGCGTGAGCGCAGGATCGCCAGCGCGGTGCTGCACAGCATGGTCGAAGCGGTGGCCGTGTTCGACCGCGACTTCAACTTCGTTTCCGTCAATCCGGCGTTCGAGCGCATGACCGGCTACCAGGCCAGCGAGGTGATCGGTCGCCCGACCAGCATTCTCGACAGCCAGCAGCATCAGCCCGGGGTCTACCAGCAACTGCACGAGGAGCTGGAACGTCACGGACGCAACGCCGGCGAAGTCTGGCAGCGGCGCAAGGACGGCAACGAGTTCCTGTGCGCGCTGCAGAGCACCGCGGTGCACGAGGCCGGCGGCGAGGTCGGCCACTACGTCGCGGTGCTGACCGACATCACCGACCAGAAGCGCGCGGAGCAGGAACTGCGCTACCTCGCCAACTACGACACCCTGACCAGCCTGCCCAATCGCGCGTTGCTGTCGGAACGCCTGTCGCGGGCGATCGTGCGTGCTCGCCGCAACAACCGCAAGATCGCCCTGCTGTTCCTCGACCTCGACCGCTTCAAGGACATCAACGACTCGCTCGGCCACGCCGCCGGCGACCGCATCCTGCGCGCCGCCGCCAACCGGCTGCAGCAGACGGTGGGGCCCGACCACACCGTCGCCCGCCTCGGCGGCGACGAGTTCACCGTGGTGCTGGAGGACCTGGAGAGCATCGAGCAGGCCGAGCAGGTCGCGCGCGAGCTGCTGGAGGCGTTCGAGACCGCACTGGACTTCGACGAGCGCCACGACGTTTCGATCTCGCCCTCGATCGGCATCAGCGTCTATCCCGACCATGCCCAGGTCCCGACCGACCTGCTCAAGCATGCCGATACCGCGATGTACCAGGCCAAGGCCGCCGGTCGCCGCACCTGGATGCGCTACCACGAGGCGATGGACGTGGAGATCCGTCGCCGCGCGACCATCACCGCCGCGCTGCGCAAGGTCCTCGATCGCGGCGAGCTGCAACTGGTGTATCAGCCGCAGCTCTCGTTGCGCGATCAGCGCATCACCGGCGTCGAGGCGCTGCTGCGCTGGCACAGCGACGAGCACGGCATGATCCCGCCGGCCCAGTTCATTCCGCTGGCGGAAGAGACCGGCCTGATCCTCGAAATCGGCGAATGGGCGCTGCGCGAGGCCTGCATGCGCCTGATGCAGTGGCGGCACCAGGGGCACGCGGACCTGACCATGGCGGTCAACATCTCGGCCCTGCAGTTGCTGCGCGGCAACCTGCCGCAGGTGGTCGCGCGGGCGCTGGAGGACACCGGCATTCCGCCCGAGCGGCTCGAACTGGAGCTGACCGAGAGCGTGATCATGGCCAATGCCGAGCAGGGCGCGGCGACCCTCGGTGCGCTGCGCAAGCTGGGCGTGGGACTGGCGGTCGACGATTTCGGCACCGGCTACTCGTCGCTGGCCTACCTGAAGCGGCTGCCGATCACCTCGCTGAAGATCGACAAGGAGTTCATCGACGACCTCGGCGGCGACTCCGACGATGCCGCGATCACCAGCACGGTCATCACCATGGCGCACTCGCTCGGCCTGAACGTGATCGCCGAGGGAGTGGAGGAGGAAAGCCAGCTGCAGTTCCTTCTCGCCAACGGCTGCGACGAGGTCCAGGGCTACTGGCTCTCGCGGCCGCTGGACGCGTCCTCCTGCGCCGCCTTCCTGACCGGATGGCGGCCCGATCCGCCGACCGCGCCAGCCACCGCGGCGGCCAACGGCGGCGGCCCATCCGCGCCCACGGGGCCTGGCCATTGACATCGTGACCGCGGCAGCTTGACCCGGGTCGGGCCGCTGCCCATCATGCCGACATGGATCACGCCGAACTGCTCGCGCAACTGCAAGCCCTGGCCGCCCGCGTCGAGCAGCTGGCCGATCGCGCGCGCCGGCTCGGCGAGGAGAACCGCAGTCTGCGGCAGCAACAGGAACAGCTCGTCGGCGAGCGTTCCGCGCTGCTGGCCAAGAACGAGCAGGCCCGGGTCCGGGTCGAAGCCATGATCGCGCGCCTGAAGTCGCTGGAGCAGCACACGTGAACACCAAGGCGCACACCAGCACACCGGTCAGCATCCGCGTGCTCGATCGCGAGTACACCGTCGGTTGCGAGCCCGAGGAGCGCGACGACCTGCTCGACGCCGCCAAGCTGCTCGACGGCAAGATGCGCGAGATCCGCGGCAGCAACCGGATGGTCGCGCTGGATCGCGTCGCGGTGCTGGCGGCGCTCAACTTCGCCCACGAGCTTCAGCAACTGCGTACCGAGTCCGGCCGCCACGAGCGCGAGCTGACGCGCACCCTGGAAGACCTGAACCGCAAGCTCGACGGTCTGCTCGACACTCCGGCGAGCTGAAGCCACGCGGCCGCATCGGCGAACGTGAACCGGGTACCGGTCCGCACCGACAAACGGGCGCGACACCGGCATCGACCACGCTATACTTCGCCCACGTCCTCTGCTGTGGATGACGGCGCGCGCAAACATTCGCCTTGTCCCTTAATTGCGACCGCGGGGGTGCGACGAAGGCCCGGAGTGCAGGTCCGCCTTGTAGCGGGAAGCCCGACGGCCTCCAAGCATCCCCACTTGAACCCCGGGTTCAAGGTCGTTTCGCGCGCATCGCCATTGGTGGAGGACTTTTCATACCCGCGCACAGCGCCTCCGTGGCGCTGTTCGCATGTCTGGGGACGGCGGTCCGAATCCGTCGCCCGCCTACCCGGCGCCGCCCGGCTGCCGCGAACCGCCACCGGACCGGATGAGCCCAGAGCCCGACCCGCGCCGCCAGCTCCGCGAAGACCTGCGCCGACGCCGGCGCACCCTGCCCGCGGCCGAACGCGCGGCGGCGGCCGAGCGGGTCGCCCGCCACCTGCTGGCGCTGCCTTGCGCGCCGCGCACCGGGCATGTGGCCGGCTACTGGGCCAGCGATGGCGAGATCGACCTGGAACCCTGGCGGCAACGGCTGCCGGCGGGCTGCAGTTATTGTCTGCCGGTACTGGGCAAGGGTTTCCGCCTGCATTTCGCGCCCTGGCGTCCGGGCGACGCCGTGGTCGAGAACCGTTTCGGCATTCCCGAACCCGACGTCCCCGCCTCGGCCCTGCTGCCGGCGGAGGCGATGACGCTGATGGTGCTGCCCGTGGTCGGCTTCGGCCCCCAAGGGCAACGCCTGGGCATGGGCGGCGGCTGGTACGATCGCAATCTCGCGTTCCGGCGCGATCGCCCCGCGCCGCCATGGCTGGTCGGCGCCGCTTTCGAACTGCAACGACTCGATACCCTGCGTGCCGAGCCCTGGGACGTGCCGCTGGATGCGGCCTGCACCGAGGCCGCAAGCCACGATTTCCACTCGCGCCACCGCCCGCCCTCCTCCGAGACGACACCTGCCGAATGACCGCACGACGCCGCTACTGGTTGATGAAATCCGAACCCGACGCCTTCTCGATCGACGACCTCGAGCGCGTCGGCACCGAGCCCTGGAACGGTGTGCGCAACTACCAGGCGCGCAACTTCATGCGCGACGGCATGAAGGTCGGCGACGGCGTCCTGTTCTACCACTCCAACTGTTCGACACCCGGCATCGTCGGCACCGCCACCGTCGCCAGCGACGCCTATCCGGACGAGACCCAGTTCGACCCCAAGTCCGACTATTACGATCCCAAGAGCAGCCGCGAAGAGCCGCGCTGGCAACTGGTCGACATCGCCTTCGAGCGCAAGCTGTCGCGCACGATCGCGCTCGACGAGATCAAGCAGCATGGCGAGCGCCTGGGCGAGGACTTCGCCCTGATCCGCCGCGGCAACCGTTTGTCGGTGTTCCCGGTCACCGCTTCGCAATGGAAGTACCTGCTGTCGCTCGAATGATTCGCGGCCGCGGCCCGGCGCCACGGCTGCCGCTTCCACCTGACATCCTCTTCCTCCATTCCAGTACCCAGCCCATGTCCGAATCCAAGCGCCTGGCCGCCGAAAAAGCCATCGAATACGTCGAAGACGGCATGATCGTAGGTGTCGGCACCGGCTCGACCGTCGCCTATTTCATCGACGCGCTCGGCCGTATCGGCGACCGCATCAAGGGCGCGGTGTCCAGCTCCGAGCAGAGCACCGAGCGGCTGCGCGGACGCGGCATCGAGGTGCTCGACCTCAATGCCACCGGACCGCTGTCGCTGTACATCGACGGCGCCGACGAATGCGACCCGCACAAGCGCCTGATCAAGGGCGGCGGCGCCGCCCTGACCCGCGAGAAGATCATCGCCGAGGCCAGCGAGAAGTTCGTCTGCATCGTCGATCCGAGCAAGCGCGTCGACGTGCTGGGTCGGTTCCCGTTGCCGATCGAGGTGATCCCGATGGCCCGCAGCCTGGTCGCGCGCGAGATCCTCGCGCTGACCGGCGGCCAGCCAGTCTGGCGCCAGGGCGCCGACGGCGCGCCGGTGGTCACCGACAACGGCAACTGGGTGCTGGACATCCACAATCTCTCGATCACCGATCCGGTTGGCCTCGAGCAGGCCCTCAACCCGATTCCCGGTGTGGTCTGCGTCGGCCTGTTCGCACGCCGTCCCGCCGACGTGGTGATCGTCGGCGCAGAGCCGCCGCAGGTACTCTGAAGCCATCCGCCGGACACGGCCTCCGGCGTCATCCAGGGAGGAGTTCGCCAGTGCCTTCAATGCGATATGCGCTTGTGGTGGCGATGGCGATGGCGTTGTCCACGCCGCTCTCACGGGCGGCCGGAACCGATCCGGTGCTGGCGCCGCCGAGCGAAGCGCTGCCTCCCTTGCTGGGGCAGGCCAGGCGTGAGCTCGCCGACATCGTCGCCCGGCGCGACCTCGATGCCCTGCTGGCCCATGTCGGCCCGGATACGAAGCTGAGCTTCGGCGGCGACCATGGGGCCGAGGACTTCCGCAGGATCTGGGGCAGCGGCATGCACGACCAGCAGGACCTGTGGCGGGAGCTGGACGCGATCCTCGCCCTCCCCGGCGTGGTCCAGGGCACTCGGGATGCGCCGCAATACTGCGCGCCCTATGTGTTCTGTCTGCCAACGCCCGGCGGCATCGATCCTTACGAGGCCCTGGTCGTGACCGGGACCCGGGTCGCGATCCGCGACCGCCCCTCGCGCGACGGGCAGGTACTGACGCGGGTCAGCCATGCGGTGCTGCAACGGGCCCCGGATGACCCTCGGGATGACGGGACCACGCCTCCGGAATGGACCCGGGTGCGGCAGGCCTCGGGGACGACCGGTTTCATCGCCTCGCCCTGGGTGCGCAGCCCGATCGACTATCGTCTGATGATGTCGGTCGAGGCGGGCAGCGGCCGATGGATGCTGGATTACTTCATCGCCGGCGACTGAACCGGCAGGGTATCGCGGCTAGCGCCGCTGCAGCGGTGGTTCTGGCGCAGGCCCGGTAGGCCGGTATGCGTGGGTCCGTTGCGGGCGGTCGTCAGTCTTTGTCTTGCGCAAAAGAAGAAGGCCGGACCCTTTCGGGGTCCGGCCTTCGGTGTAAATGTTCAGCGATGACCTACTCTCACATGGCTTGAGCCACACTACCATCGGCGCAGCTGCGTTTCACTTCCGAGTTCGGAATGGGATCGGGTGGTACCACAGCGCTATGGTCGCTGAACAAGCTGGTGAAGCAGCGCGGGATGATTGATCAATCCTGCAGCCAGCTTGCATGGGTTGGGAAGTAGCGAATGAGGCGAATGTCGTCGACGTATCGTCGAGTCCAAGGCCACTTGAGGTTATATGGTCAAGCCTCACGGATCATTAGTACTGGTTAGCTCAATGCATTGCTGCACTTACACACCCAGCCTATCAACCACGTAGTCTTCATGGTTCCTTTAGGGGACTTGTGTCCCGGGAGATCTCATCTTGAGGCGCGCTTCCCGCTTAGATGCTTTCAGCGGTTATCGCTTCCGAACATAGCTACCCGGCAGTGCCACTGGCGTGACAACCGGAACACCAGAGGTTCGTCCACTCCGGTCCTCTCGTACTAGGAGCAGCCCCTCTCAAATCTCCAACGCCCATGGCAGATAGGGACCGAACTGTCTCACGACGTTCTGAACCCAGCTCGCGTACCACTTTAAATGGCGAACAGCCATACCCTTGGGACCGACTACAGCCCCAGGATGTGATGAGCCGACATCGAGGTGCCAAACACCGCCGTCGATATGAACTCTTGGGCGGTATCAGCCTGTTATCCCCGGAGTACCTTTTATCCGTTGAGCGATGGCCCTTCCATACAGAACCACCGGATCACTAAGACCTACTTTCGTACCTGCTTGATCCGTCGATCTTGCAGTCAAGCACGCTTATGCCTTTGCACACAGTGCGCGATGTCCGACCGCGCTGAGCGTACCTTCGTGCTCCTCCGTTACTCTTTGGGAGGAGACCGCCCCAGTCAAACTACCCACCATACACGGTCCCCGACCCGGATTACGGGCCTAGGTTAGAACGTCAAGCACGACAGGGTGGTATTTCAAGGATGGCTCCACCAGAACTGGCGTCCTGGTTTCAAAGCCTCCCACCTATCCTACACAGACGAACTCAACGTTCAGTGTAAAGCTATAGTAAAGGTTCACGGGGTCTTTCCGTCTTGCCACGGGAACGCTGCATCTTCACAGCGATTTCAATTTCACTGAGTCTCGGGTGGAGACAGCGCCGCTGTCGTTACGCCATTCGTGCAGGTCGGAACTTACCCGACAAGGAATTTCGCTACCTTAGGACCGTTATAGTTACGGCCGCCGTTTACCGGGGCTTCGATCAAGAGCTTCGCCTTGCGGCTGACCCCATCAATTAACCTTCCGGCACCGGGCAGGCGTCACACCCTATACGTCCACTTTCGTGTTTGCAGAGTGCTGTGTTTTTGATAAACAGTCGCAGCGGCCTGGTCACTGCGGCCCCCGACAGCTATAGCTCGCATGAGCCACCATCAGG